>AAXX01000014.1 GCA_000169355.1 Flavobacteria bacterium BAL38
ACTTGTTTGGCGGATGGGTTTAGCGAAATCAGTAATTATGATGGTGCATTAACTTATGTATTTACACCAGCAGGACCAACAGTTGATGCATTGGGATTAATTTCAGGCATGACTTTAAATACTTTATACGAAGTAACAGCATCAAATGCTACATGTACATCAACGGTATCAGCACAATTTAGTAATTTACCAATGTTGGTAACGCCAGTTGTACCAGTAGTTTCAGAAACGGCACCAACATGTTTAGCGGCAGGATTTGCTTCTATTACAAATTATGTAGCAGGAACGACTTATGATTTCACACCAGTTGGACCAACAGTTGATGGCACAGGATTAATATCAGGAATGACATTTGGAACTAGTTATGAAGTTGCAGCTAACAACGGAAGTTGTTCATCAATAAATTCGGCAGCATTTACAATTCAAGATATTTTAGTAACGCCAGTTGTACCTACAATAGCAACAACAGCGCCAACTTGTTTGGCAGATGGTTTTAGTGAAATCAGTAATTACGATGTTGCATTAACGTATGTATTTACACCAGCAGGACCAACAGTTGATGCATTGGGATTAATTTCAGGCATGACTTTAAATACTTTATACGAAGTAACAGCATCAAATGCTACATGTACATCAACGGTATCAGCACAATTTAGTAATTTACCAATGTTGGTAACGCCAGTTGTACCAGTAGTTTCAGAAACGGCACCAACATGTTTAGCGGCAGGATTTGCTTCTATTACAAATTATGTATCAGGAACGACTTATGATTTCACACCAGTTGGACCAACAGTTGATGGCACAGGATTAATATCTGGAATGACATTTGGAACTAGTTATGAAGTTGCTGCTAACAACGGAAGTTGTTCGTCAGCAAATTCGGCAGCATTTACAATTCTAGATATTTTAGTAACGCCAGTTGTACCTACAATAGCAACAACAGCGCCAACTTGTTTGGCGGATGGGTTTAGCGAAATCAGTAATTATGATGGTGCATTAACTTATGTATTTACACCAGCAGGACCAACAGTTGATGCATTGGGATTAATTTCAGGCATGACTTTAAATACTTTATACGAAGTAACAGCATCAAATGCTACATGTACATCAACGGTATCAGCACAATTTAGTAATTTACCAATGTTGGTAACGCCAGTTGTACCAGTAGTTTCAGAAACGGCACCAACATGTTTAGCGGCAGGATTTGCTTCTATTACAAATTATGTAGCAGGAATGACTTATGATTTCACACCAACAGGACCATCAGTTGATGCTACTGGATTAATATCAGGAATGACATTTGGAACTAGTTATGAAGT
>AAXX01000013.1 GCA_000169355.1 Flavobacteria bacterium BAL38
AGTTATACAGTAACAGCAACCAATGGTGGATGTACTTCATTAGCATCAGCAAGTTTTAGTAATGCAGCGCAATTACCAACGCCAGCAGTACCAACTATCACATCAGTTGCCGCTACTTGTTCTGCTGCAGGAAGTTCAACAATATTAAATTACAGCGCTTCTAACACATACACATTTACACCAGCAGGTCCAACAGTAGGAGCAACAGGAGTAATCTCAGGCATGACAGTTGGAACAAGTTATACAGTAACAGCAACCAATGGTGGATGTACTTCAGTAGCATCAGCAAGCTTTAGTAACGCTGCACAATTACCAACACCAGCAGTACCAACTATCACATCAGTTGCCGCTAGTTGTTCTGCTGCAGGAAGTTCTACAATATCAAATTACAGCGCATCTAACACGTATGCCTTTACACCAGCAGGACCAACAGTAGGAGTTGCAGGAGTAATTTCAGGCATGACAGTTGGAACAAGTTATACCGTAACAGCAACCAATGGTGGATGTACTTCAGTAGCATCAGCAAGTTTTAGCAATGCGGCACAATTACCAACACCAGCAGTACCAACTATCACATCAGTTGCTGCTAGTTGTTCAGCAGCAGGAAGTTCTACAATATCAAATTACAGCGCTTCTAACACATACACATTTACACCAGCAGGACCAACAGTAGGAGCAACAGGTTTAATCTCAGGCATGACAGTTGGAACAAGTTATACCGTAACAGCAACCAATGGTGGATGTACTTCAGTAGCATCAGCAAGTTTTAGCAATGCGGCACAATTACCAACACCAGCAGTACCAACTATCACATCAGTTGCTGCTAGTTGTTCAGCAGCTGGAAGTTCTACAATATCAAATTACAGCGCATCTAACACGTATGCCTTTACACCAGCAGGACCAATAGTAGGAGTTGCAGGAGTAATTTCAGGCATGACAGTTGGAACAAGTTATACCGTAACAGCAACCAATGGTGGATGTACTTCATTAGCATCAGCAAGTTTTAGCAATGCAGCACAATTACCAACACCAGCAGTGCCAGCTATCACATCAGTTGCTGCTAGTTGTTCTGCTGCAGGAAGTTCTACAATATCAAATTACAGTGCAACTAATACGTATGCCTTTACACCAGCAGGACCAACAGTAGGAGCAACAGGAGTAATCTCAGGCATGACAGTTGGAACAAGTTATACCGTAACAGCAACCTATGGAGGATGTACTTCAGTAGCATCAGCAAGCTTTAGTAACGCTGCACAATTACCAACACCAGTAACACCAACTATAACATCAGTTGCCGCTAGTTGTTCTGCTGCAGGAAGCTCAACAATATCAAATTACAGTGCAACTAATACGTATGCATTTACACCAGCAGGACCAACAGTAGGAGCAACAGGTTTAATATCAGGCATGACAGTTGGAACAAGTTATACCGTAACAGCAACCAATGGTGGATGTACTTCAGTAGCATCAGCAAGTTTTAGTAATGCAGCGCAATTACCAACACCAGTAACACCAACTATCACATCAGTTGCCGCTACTTGTTCTGCTGCAGGAAGTTCAACAATATTAAATTACAGCGCTTCTAACACATACACATTTACACCAGCAGGTCCAACAGTAGGAGCAACAGGTTTAATATCAGGCATGACAGTTGGAACAAGTTATACCGTAACAGCAACCAATGGTGGATGTACTTCAGTAGCATCAGCAAGTTTTAGCAATGCGGCACAATTACCAACACCAGCAGTACCAACTATCACATCAGTTGCTGCTAGTTGTTCAGCAGCTGGAAGTTCTACAATATCAAATTACAGCGCATCTAACACGTATGCCTTTACACCAGCAGGACCAATAGTAGGAGTTGCAGGAGTAATTTCAGGCATGACAGTTGGAACAAGTTATACAGTAACAGCAACCAATGGTGGATGTACTTCATTAGCATCAGCAAGTTTTAGTAATGCAGCGCAATTACCAACGCCAGCAGTACCAACTATCACATCAGTTGCCGCTACTTGTTCTGCTGCAGGAAGTTCAACAATATTAAATTACAGCGCTTCTAACACATACACATTTACACCAGCAGGACCAACAGTAGGAGTTGCACGAGTAATTTCACGCATGACAGTTGGAACAAGTTATACAGTAACAGCAACCAATGGTGGATGTACTTCAGTAGCATCAGCAAGCTTTAGTAACGCTGCACA
>AAXX01000012.1 GCA_000169355.1 Flavobacteria bacterium BAL38
ATTGATATTATACTTTGAAACTGTAAACTGTATATTATTAAAAACTGAAATTAATTGAATTACATACTTTTTAGCAAATCCTTTTCTTAAATATTCTGGAAAAATAAAAATAGAACAATCAATAAAATCATCATATCTTGAAAAGGAAGTTGCTCCAATTTGGATAAGGTCTTTGTTTACTGAAAAAATATTTAAACTCATAAAGTCAGTATTATCTTGATTTTTAACGGATAGCAACCATTTTTTCTCTACACCTATATTATTTAATAGTGATAACCAAGTTTTCTTATTTATTTTACTAAGAAAGAATTTCATTTAGTTTTAATTTTATAGGTGTTGAACTATAATAAAAATTTAAACAATTATCTTCACACTCCAAAGTCCAAAGAATTTCACATTCAAAATTAATATTAAATGAAGGAATTGCTCTTTCTATTTCGGATTCAAGAAAATTAATCAATGTTATCAATTGATTTTGGTCAAGTTCAATTTTACACCAATCTTTGTTATTAATCAATTCCAATCTTTCAATTGATGTATCCATTTCTTTATAAAAATTCACACTAAGTTCATTGCCCTCAAATGTGTCATTCATTCCGAAATTAGACAAATCTATTTTTAATTCATTCAAAATAAAATCTTCACTGAATTCGATATATTTTATTTCCGAGTCGTCATATTCATAATAATTGCCATTTAAAATAACAAAGAAACATATTTCGCTATTTTCAAAGAAAATTTCACCACTAAAATTATGATATACCCCCTTATCAATTAAATAGTCAATGAATTCATCATACGCTAACCAATAAGATAACTTATCATATATGATACCACAATATTCATTTTTTTTATCACCAATTTCTAATTCTACATCACAACCTTTTCCAGCATAAGCTAAATCAAACTTGATTATTGCATGCTCTTTAAGTATTTCTTCCAGAAGCGATTTTAATTCATTTTTCATGATTTTTTTATTAAGTTTTGTTTTCTAAATATTGTATCAATTTATCTTATTGAAATCCAGAAATTTATTTTGAATATTATTTTATACCTAAATATTTTTTAATAAACTGGTATTCATAAATTTAGATTTTTGAATTTAGATTTTTAATATTAGTCTCAAGATTAATTCCCCCAAAGAGTTCACAAATACTTTTGAAATTTTTATAAAATTCTCTTAGAACTTTATTGATTCTAATAGTTTTATTTTAAAAATCATTTAAAATAAAAAATTTCACTTTAGATGACTATTTACATTTTTTTGATAATTTAATTTCATTCTAATCATCAATTTTTATTTTTTCCAATACAACAGCATGCAAACATGTCTCATAAAAAAGAACACAGAAATATTGTATTAAGTCCCCCAAATTATTCCATACATCTATGTCTTTTCCAGCGGGACGAATGCCATATTTTTCAATTATTCCTTTCTGAATATAATTATAAAACTCATCCCTACCAATTACTGCATTTTTTAGTTCAGGACACATTAAATCATCAAATTCTAAAAATTCATTTTTTGAACTCATAATATTTGTATCACGAATGGAAATTGCATTTAAAAATATCATAGATTGTTTTTCTATGTCATTTCGTATTTCGAAATCCCATTTTAGTCGGAAATCTGAACTATTTGGTATATAAAATAACAATTGGTGCAGTCGATGAATGGGTTTTATTATAGAAGGATTGATACCAGCATAAAACATTTGGAGTGTATTACTGAAAATATGATTCGCTTTTAAAGCATCTTGATAAGCAAAATTTAAAATAGGATAACTAAAGAAGGCTTTGTATAATGGGGATAGGGAATTATAAATTGTTGACAAAAGAAATCGTGTACCATTAATATCCATAATTGTTTGCATACAGAAATATGCATACCCAGCTTCATAAGATTTTCTATTGTCGTATCCCGTTTTATTTAAATGTTCTCCCATTTTAAAAAAGAAGTCTTCTATGAGATTATGGCAAACATTTAGATTCCATTTCTGGTTTGTATATTTTTGCTGTAAATCTTCATCAACATCTGATTTTAATAAGGGCTGTAAATTTGATTTTCCAATTGTAACTGACCTTAGCTTATTATCAATTTCATTCGTGTCAACTCCTGAAATTTGAAATAAAATAGAATTGCAGGTATAAATCATCTCACTAAATACACTATCATTTAGTTCACCGAAGTCTGAAAAGTTACCAGTAGATTGAGAATATGCATTAATAATCTTTAAATACGATTCTTTCTGAAGCTCAGGAGTTGACATATACTTACTTAAATCAACTGGGCTTTCGTTAATTCCAATATTAATTGATGCCCCCAAATAAAAGAGAAATCCTTTTTGAATTTCAGGACTTAAACCGCAATAATTCAAATCAGCGTTTAAACGGTCATACAAATATGGAGCTGATGTTAGGGTTGTTTTATTTTTTTTTCCATTTAAAAATTTTCATAATCAACTTGTTTTAAAAGGCTTTGGTGTAAATGAATGTTCTTTATAACTTTAATTTATTTTAATACTTCATAAGGCCAAGTATAATGCGAAGATGCAAAAGCTCTTCCATCAACTGGCTGGATTATTTTAGCCCTAATTTTAAATTTTGTTCCAACTGGGAAATCATTTGACAAAGTTTTAGTACATTGTACAAACATGGTTTCTAAGTATGGTTCTTGACCAGGCAATGGTCTAATATGAACTGGACCATGTTTCCCTCTTTCAAAAGTTATAAAGCTTTCAACAATAATTTCTTGATAATCTTTTTCTTTCATTACAAATTCCATTTAGTTGCACTGTTCTCAAAATACTCATTTAAAAGGTTCATTTATTAACCAAAATTTATCTAATTTTCGATGGTGCCAGACTTAGAGGAT
>AAXX01000011.1 GCA_000169355.1 Flavobacteria bacterium BAL38
TTGCCGGAATGACTTTCGGTACTGAAACTATTCCGCAAGTCTATAAAATTTTCGGACCTGGAAATCAATTTGTAACGATTGCTAAACAATTTGCTTCCCAAAATGGAGTTGCCATTGATATGCCTGCTGGTCCAAGTGAATTATTAGTTTATGCCGATGAAACTGCTATTCCAAGTTTCGTAGCTTCTGATTTGCTAAGTCAAGCCGAACATGGGAAAGACAGCCAAGTAATTTTGGTAACAACTAACAAAAACATTTTGAACGATGTTGAAGAAGAAATTTACAAACAATTAAAAGAACTACCGAGACAAGAAATCGCGCAAGTAGCCATTAATAATTCCAAATTAATCTTTGTTGAAACCAAAAAAACAGCTTTATCGTTAATTAATGAATACGGACCAGAGCATTTTATCGTATGTTCTAAGAATGAAGATTATTTCGTTGACGGCATTCAAAATGCAGGTTCGATTTTTATTGGAAATTATACTCCTGAAAGCGCAGGAGATTATGCTTCAGGAACCAATCACACTCTGCCAACAAACGGCTATTCCAAAAGTTATAGCGGTGTAAATCTAGATAGTTTCTTAAAAGCGATGACATTCCAAAAAATATCAAATGAAGGAATTCAAAACATTGGAAAAGCAATTGAAACTATGGCAGAAGCAGAAGGTTTGCAGGCACACAAAAATGCTGTTACATTAAGATTAAAAAATAATTAAAACACATAGATACATAGTTATAATTTGTAAACTATGTTAAGTGAAACGTCTAAAATCAACACAAAGAATAGCTAATGTGACTATGTGTTTAAAAATAAAAACAAATGAATTTAGAAAGCCTAATCAGAGAAAACGTTAAAAAACTGAGCCCGTATTCCTCCGCACGTGACGAATTTGAACAGTTTACAAAACCCATGATTTATTTAGATGCGAATGAAAATCCATTTTCAAATGGTATGAATCGTTATCCAGATCCACAACAAAAAGAACTAAAAGCTATAATTGCAGATAGAAATAATACTCCTAAAGAAAATATTTTATTAGGAAATGGTAGCGACGAAGTTTTAGATTTGATTTTTAGAGCCTTTTGTGAACCGAATCAAGACAATATCATCACATTACCTCCAACATACGGAATGTACGGTGTTTTAGCCAATATCAATGCTATTAAAAATCGTGAAGTGTTGCTAAATGATGAATTTCAACCCAATGTTGAAGCAATTTTAAATGCTGTAGATGCTAATACAAAAATTATATTCTTGTGTTCGCCTAATAATCCAACTGGAAATTCTTTTACCGATTCATCAGTAATCAAAATTCTGAATCAATTCAAAGGTTTAGTGATTATTGACGAAGCTTATATCGATTTTTCAAAGATGAAAGTTGGTTAAGTGTTTTAAAAGATTTTCCGAATCTGATTATCACGCAAACTTTATCAAAAGCGTATGCAATGGCGGGATTACGAATAGGAATTTTGTATGCTTCTAAAGAAATTATTTCGGTTTTAAATAAAATTAAACCTCCTTATAATATCAATGGTTTATCGCAAGAAACGGCTGTCAAGAAATTATTGCAAAGTACCATGCCAACGCAAGTTAGAAAAATATTGGTAGAACGAAATAAACTTGTAGAAGCACTTTCAAAATGTGAATTTGTTGAAAAAATATATCCTTCAGATGCGAATTTTATTTTGATTAAAGTGGACGATGCGAATTTTAGATACCAACAATTTATAGATTATGGAGTAGTGGTTCGTAACAGAAGTAATCAACCTTTATGCGAAAATTGCTTGCGAATTAGCATTGGAACCAAAGAAGAAACCGAACAAATTATTGAACTATTAAAAACCTTCAACAATGCCGAAAAAAGTATTATTTATAGATAGAGATGGAACATTGGTTTTAGAACCAGAAAATTATCAATTAGATTGTTTGTCCAAATTAGAATTTTATCCAAAAGCATTTCAATTCTTAAGTAAAATTACCAAAGAACTAGATTTTGAATTGGCAATGGTAACCAATCAAGATGGTTTGGGAACAGACAGTTTTCCTGAAGAAACGTTTTGGCCAACCCAAAATTTTATTATAAAAGCATTTGAAAATGAAGGAATAAAGTTCGATGAAATTTTTATCGACAGAAGTTTTCCAGAAGACAATGCTCCAACCAGAAAGCCAAGAACCGGAATGCTAACGAAGTATTTGAATAATCCGGAATACGATTTGGAAAACTCCTTTGTAATTGGTGATAGAATTACCGATGTGGAATTGGCTAAAAACCTTGGTTCAAAAGCGATTTTAATTAAAAATGAAGAGAATTTGGGCGGAAACGAAATCACATCGTCATTGGAAGTATTACAAAATGTAATTGCATTACAAACAACAGATTGGCAAAAGATTTATGAGTTTTTGAAATTAGATGAAAGAACAGCTTCAATTTCCAGAAAAACTAATGAAACGGATATCGCTATCACTCTAAATTTAGACGGAACAGGAAAAAGCAACATCAACACCGGAATTTCCTTTTTCGACCACATGTTAGACCAAATTGCGCGTCACGGTCAAATGGATTTAGATATTCAAGTGAAAGGAGATTTAGAAGTCGACGAACACCACACGATTGAAGACACAGCGATTGCTCTAGGAGAAGTTTTTGCAAAAGCATTAGGCAACAAATTAGGAATTGAACGTTATGGATTTTGTTTACCAATGGACGATTGCTTAGCACAAGTAGCCATTGATTTTGGAGGAAGAAACTGGTTAGTTTGGGAAGCGGAATTCAATCGTGAAATGATTGGTCAGATGCCAACAGAAATGTTTTTTCACTTCTTCAAATCGTTCACAGATGGTGCTAAAGCCAATCTAAACATCAAAGCAGAAGGCACAAACGAACACCATAAAATTGAAGCGATTTTTAAAGCCTTCGCAAAAGCCATAAAAGTGGCTATAAAACGCGATACAGAAAAAATGATTTTACCTTCAACTAAAGGAATGTTATAAAAAAAAGTAATCAGTCACAGTCTCAGTTGGCAGAAATAACTCGATTTAAACTGCGACTGCGACTGAATACTGCGACTAATAAAAATATGAAAATAGCTATTATAGATTACGGAGCAGGAAATGTTCAAAGTGTTTTATTCGCTTTGAAACGCCTAGGTTTTGAAGGAACTGTTACAAACGATTGGAATACCATAAAATCGGCTGATAAAGTTATTTTTCCTGGTGTAGGCGAGGCGAGTAGTGCCATGAAAATGTTACAAGAAAGTGGTTTAGATGTGTTGATTCCAACTTTAAAACAACCCGTTTTAGGAATTTGTTTGGGCATGCAATTGATGTGTAGACATTCGGAAGAAGGAAATACTGATGGATTAGGAATTTTTGATGTTAATGTAGTTAAATTTTCTAAAGAAGTAAAAGTGCCACAAATGGGTTGGAATACAATTCACAATCTGAAATCGCCCTTATTTATTGGAATTAAGGAAAACGAATTTATGTATTTAGTGCATAGTTTTTATGCACCATTATCAGTAAATACTGTTGCTACTACCAATTACGAAAAAGATTACAGCACAGCTTTACAACGCAATAATTTCTTCGGAGTCCAATTTCACCCTGAGAAAAGTGGCGTCTTCGGAGAACAAATTTTAAAAAACTTTTTGAACCTATAATTTTAAAAATAGGAACACAGATTTAAGAAATTTGAAAAATTATAATAATTTCTTCAATTTTAACAATCAGTGATCCAAAATAATATAAAAAATGAGAATAATACCCGCAATTGATATTATAGAAGGAAAATGCGTCCGACTTTCCAAAGGTGATTACAACACTAAGAAAATATACAATGAAAATCCGCTTGAAGTTGCGAAATCATTTGAAGCACACGGAATTGAGTATTTGCATTTAGTAGATTTAGATGGAGCAAAATCAAACCAAATTGTGAATTACAAAGTATTGGAACAAATTGCTTCGAAAACGAGTCTAAAAATCGATTTTGGTGGTGGTTTAAAATCCGATGCCGATTTAAAAATTGCTTTTGAAAGTGGCGCGAATCAAATCACAGGCGGAAGTATTGCTATCAAACAACCAGGAGTTTTCAAGAGTTGGATTCAGCAATACGGAGCTGATAAAATCATTTTAGGAGCTGATACAATGAATGAAAAAGTGGCGATTTCAGGTTGGTTAGAAGAATCAAAAGAAGAAGTTATTCCGTTTATACAAAGCTATCAGAAAGAAGGCATTCAATATGTAATTTGTACCGATATTTCAAAAGATGGTATGCTAGAAGGGCCAAGTTTTGAATTGTATCAAAGAATTTTAGATTCCGATTTGTCAAATCGAGCAAGTCATTTCGAGCGGAGTCGAGAAGCGAGATTAAAACTAATCGCTTCTGGGGGAATTTCCACTTTCGATGAATTACCAAAATTAGCCGAATTAGGTTGCGAAGGCACTATCATTGGAAAAGCTATTTATGAAGGTAGAATTAGTTTAAAACAATTAGAAAGTTACATAATAAACCTGACAGGTTTTTGAAACCTGTCAGGTTTAAAACAAAAAAATATGCTTACAAAAAGAATCATTCCCTGCTTAGACATCAAAAACGGACGAACTGTTAAAGGTGTTAATTTTGTGGATTTAAAAGACGCTGGTGATCCCGTAGAATTGGCAAAAAAATACGCTGAAACAGGCGCTGACGAACTTGTTTTCTTAGATATTTCTGCCACAGAAGAACGTCGTGCAACTTTAATCGACTTAGTTCGAAAGGTTGCTGCTGCGATAAATATTCCGTTTACGGTTGGCGGTGGCATTTCATCGGTTGCCGATGTGGATGTGTTGCTTCGCAATGGTGCTGATAAAATTTCGATTAATTCCTCAGCTGTTAAAAATCCAAACTTGATTAATGAAATTGCTTCAAAATATGGGAGTCAATGCGTAGTTGTGGCTATTGATGCCAAACAAATCGATGGTGAATGGCTAGTGCATTTAGTTGGTGGAAAAGTGCCAACAGAATTGAATTTATTCGATTGGGCAAAAGAAGTCGAGCAACGTGGTGCTGGTGAAATTCTGTTCACTTCCATGAATAATGATGGTACAAAAAACGGTTTTGCCAACGAAGCTTTAGCTCAATTATCCGAAATCGTAAACATTCCCATTATCGCTTCTGGTGGTGCGGGAACTATGGAACATTTCGCGGAAACATTTATCAACGGAAATGCCGATGCCGCTTTAGCAGCAAGTGTTTTTCATTACCAAGAAATCGAAATTACAGAATTAAAACAATATTTAAAGGAAAAAGAAATTAGTATTCGATTATAATTTTTTTCCACAGATTTCACCGATTTGCACGGATTAAAAGAATTGAATTTGAATATTAGATAATCCGTAAAGTGGCTATTATATTTTATAGAGCATAGAAAAGAATAATTATAAACTTAAAACA
This sequence comes from Flavobacteria bacterium BAL38, assembly GCA_000169355.1. Taxonomy (GTDB): domain Bacteria; phylum Bacteroidota; class Bacteroidia; order Flavobacteriales; family Flavobacteriaceae; genus Flavobacterium. The sequence continues at coordinate 5,436 of AAXX01000011.1, forward strand.
AAACTTAGTGAAACTTCGTGCTTAACTTAGTGCAACTTTGTGTAACAAAAATAATGAAAGTAAACTTCAACAAAACCCCAGATGGTTTAATACCAGCCATCATTCAAGACAATGAAACTAAAAACATTTTAATGTTGGGCTACATGAACCAAGAAGCTTTAGACCAAACTTTAGCTTCCAAAAAAGTAACCTTCTTTAGTCGCACTAAAAACCGATTATGGACAAAAGGCGAGGAGAGCGGCAACTTCTTAGAGCTGATTACCATTAAAGAAGATTGTGATAACGATACGCTTTTAGTGAAAGTAAAACCTATTGGTCCAACTTGCCACACAGGTTTAGATACATGTTGGCAAGAAACTAATAATCAAGAGTTTGGGTTTTTGTCAAAATTAGAAAACACAATTACAACACGTAGAGAAAATGCCGATGTAGAGAAGAGTTATGTAGCTTCCTTATTCGCAAAAGGCATTAACAAAATTGCTCAAAAAGTAGGTGAAGAAGCCGTTGAAGTAGTCATTGAAGCCAAAGATAACAACAACGATTTGTTCTTATCTGAAAGTGCCGATTTATTATTTCACTATTTAATTCTATTGCAAGCAAAAGGTT
>AAXX01000010.1 GCA_000169355.1 Flavobacteria bacterium BAL38
GTTTATAGAAAAGGGATGCAGTTAAACGGTAAAAATCCGCTTTTACTTTATGCTTATGGTTCTTATGGTTCATCAATGGATCCTTATTTTTCATCAACTCGTTTAAGTTTGTTAGATAGAGGTTTTATCTATGCAATAGCTCATATTCGTGGTGGAGAAGATTTAGGCAGACAATGGTATGAAGATGGAAAATTGTTAAAAAAAATAAACACATTTACCGATTTTATTGATTGTTCAGAATTTGTAATTGCTGAAAAATATACATCTGCAGCACATTTATACGCAGAAGGTGGTTCGGCAGGAGGTTTACTAATGGGAGCAATTGTTAATATGGCGCCAGATTTGTATAACGGAGTAATTGCGCAAGTTCCGTTTGTAGATGTTGTGACTACAATGTTAGACGATACCATTCCATTAACTACAGGAGAATATGACGAATGGGGAAATCCGAATGAAAAAATATATTATGATTATATGCTTTCGTATTCGCCATACGACCAAGTTAAAAAGCAAGATTATCCTAACATGTATGTTTCAACTGGACTTCATGATTCGCAAGTGCAATATTTTGAACCTGCAAAATGGGTAGCAAAATTGCGACTTATGAAAACAAATGATAAACAATTATTTTTAGATACAAACATGGATGCAGGTCACGGAGGTGCATCTGGAAGATTTGAAGCCTTAAAAGAATTAGCTAAAGAATTTGCATTTTTATTAGATTTAGAAAAAATTAAGAATTAGTTCAATATTTTTTGTTAAATTTGCGAGGTTTTAGTGGTGTCAAAAACACCAATAACCCAAAAAATCAAGTATAAAATACTATAAATGCTAGTAATGCATAGTATTTTGGAAACATTAAAAAAAACAGTATCTTCATATGAAAGAAGAAATAAAAGCCTATAATAGTGTATTAGATTTAATTGGAAATACACCATTAGTAAAGCTGAGCAAAATTTCAGCAAATATAACAGGTAATTTCTATGCTAAAGTTGAAGCCTTTAACCCAGGACATTCTACAAAAGATCGAATCGCATTATATATAATTGAAGAAGCAGAAAAAAGAGGAATCTTAAAACATGGTGATACAATTGTAGAAACTACTTCAGGAAACACTGGATTTAGTTTAGCAATGGTAAGTATCATAAAAGGATATGATTGTATTTTAGCGGTTAGCTCTAAATCATCTAAAGATAAAATAGACATGTTGCGTTCAATGGGAGCAAAAGTATATGTTTGCCCTGCACATGTTTCTGCTGATGATGAGCGTTCTTATTACAATGTGGCTAAAAGATTACACGAAGAAACAAAAGGTTCTGTTTATATTAATCAGTATTTCAATGAATTAAATGTAGATGCACATTACAAATCTACAGGACCAGAAATTTGGGAACAAACTGGCGGTCAAATTACACACTTAGTGGCGTGTAGTGGTACTGGAGGAACTATTTCTGGAACAGCTCGTTTCTTAAAAGAAAAAAATCCAAACATTAAAATATTAGGTGTTGATGCTTTTGGTTCGGTTTTGAAAAAATACCACGAAACAAAAGAGTTTGACAACGCTGAAATTTATCCTTACCGTATTGAAGGTTTAGGTAAAAACTTAATTCCAACAGCAACTGATTTTGATATCATTGATAAATTTATCAAAGTGTCAGATGAAGAAAGTGCGCACACTACAAGAGAGTTAGCTAAAAAAGAAGGTTTATTTGTAGGATATACTTCTGGAGCTGCTTTTCAAGCGGTGAAACAATATGCTGAAGAAGGAGAATTTGATGAAAACAGTAATGTGGTTATCATTTTTCCAGATCATGGTTCACGTTACATGAGTAAAGTATTTAGTGATGATTGGATGAACGAACAAGGGTTCTTTGATTCGGTTAACCAAGAAGAAGCTTTAAAAATTGAAATTATCAAGTAATTTGATTTTATATATAGAAAATCCTGAGTGAGAGCTCAGGATTTTTTTGTTTTGTGGGCACGGAATGCAATTCTGCTTAATCTTGTTTTATATCTTATTTATTATTTTTGAAAATTGTTGTTTAAATGTTGGGTATTTTAAATCGCACTCTTGAAGTATTTTTATTATAGTTTTGTTACCTTCTATTTTAAATGATTCTGCGAGAGCTTTTTTCATATTTGGACTATCAAAACAAATCAAATGGCCATTATCTAAATTATTTTCATTTTTTAAAGATTCAATAACATATAAAATACCTTTTGATTTATAAACTTTAGATTTTAATCTACTTGTTAAAGAAGTTGATTTAATTTGTTTCATTCCTTTAGTTATTAATATTTTATTGCATAAATGACAAATTAATTCAGGAAATATAAAGTCTTCTATTTCATGGTTATCATTAATTTGATTTTTTTCAATTTTATCCAAATCAGGTCTTTCTTCCAAGTAGGTAGGAGTAAATTCTAAAATAAGATTAATATCTTTATAGATGTTTTTATCAAATTTCTTTTTAATTTCTTTGTACACATTTCTTCCAGCATCATCATTATCAAATAAAACTTTAATAGTAGGTTTGTATGAGTTTTGATAATAAAAACTGTTATAAAAGTCTAAATAACTTTCAATATTATTAGCTCCGTTTGCACTTATTATGTTAGGAGTATCAAAAGAATAAAAATTTATAAATTCTTCTATAAATTTTTTATCACAATTACCTTCAACGAGAATGTTGAATTCTTTGAGTAAATCATACTCTTCAGTTTCAATGCCTAAATAATCTTTAATTCTTAGACTACCTGAATTTTCATCTAAATTAATAAGTATTGTATTTACTTGATGAAATTCTTTATTAGTTCGTTTATAAAATGTTGCATCGTCAATTTTAATATCTAATAAAAAAGTGTTTTTTAGATTAAATCCATCAATAAAAACTTTAGAATGTGTAGTTATGAAAATTTGAGATTTCTTAGATAAAGTTTTTAAGTGGTTATAGAGCTTTTTTTGTAAACCATTATGTAAATATATATCTGGTTCATCAATTAATAAAATTATATTTTTATTTGATATTTTATCTATTAATTTACTATGCATAAGTATGTATCCAAGTCTTTGTAATCCACTACCTTTTGCATCAATATTTCTATTAGTTTTATCATTGAAATAAAATTCAATATCATTAGAAATTAAATCTCTGAATTTTTTCACATCAGACGGGAATTCGAATCCTACTTCCCAATTTTGATTAAACTCTTGGAAAGTAGGATTAATATCTTGGGCTAAGTTATTAATACATCAACAGTTCCTTGAATATATGAGTCGAATGCGGTTTTCAATTGACCTTTCAGACCTGTGAATCTGGTTTTTTCATATTCTAAGTCATATATTTCTTCTATCAAATTATTTACTAATTCAGGGAAATTGATATTTATTGATGGTATATAGAAAAAAGAGAACTTATTAATAAATTGATCAATTTTATCATTTTGTAGTACATTTCCATCTAATTTTCCAGAAGTTGATTTTAATCCACCAATGTCAAATATTTTTTTAATTTCATAGGTCTTGATGTTATCAGTAAAAATTATTTGTATTTCAGGATATACAGATTGTCCTCTTGAACCATTAAATTTATGGTTTGGAGCATCGTATTCAGGATTATATTTTTGAGGTTTAAAAAACACTTCAAGAGCTCTTAGTACATTTGTTTTTCCTGAATTATTAGCGCCACAAATTGTAACAATTTCATTTATGTCTTCAATATTAAGATTAAGATTCATGATAGATCTAAATCTTTTTATAGAGATGGATTTTATTCTCATTGTTGATAATATTTTATTTGAAAATATTTTTTCGAAATGTAATCAAAATGTACATTTTTCTATATCGCTAATATATAAAAAAATCCTCACAATTTCTTGCGAGGATTTCAATATTAAGATAGAAAAAGGATTACTCAGCGCTTTCTTGCATCGTATGATAAACGTTCATTACGTCATCGTCTTCTTCAATTTTTTCTAATAGTTTTTCAACATCAGCTACTTGGTCTGGTGTTAATTCTTTTGTTATTTGAGGTATTCTTTCAAATCCAGAAGATAAGATTTCTAATCCGCGCGTTTCTAATTCTTTTTGGATGGTTCCAAAGCTTTCAAAAGGAGCGTACATTAAAATTCCGTCTTCGTCTGCAAAGATTTCTTCTACACCAAAATCAATCATTTCTAATTCTAATTCTTCCACATCTTGTCCTTCTGCTGGAATTCTAAAATTACACGTATGATCAAACATAAATTCTACAGAACCTTGTGTTCCAAACGTTCCGTTGCATTTGTTGAAGTAACTTCTAATGTTAGCCACTGTTCTGTTGTTGTTATCGGTAGCGGTTTCAACTAAGATTGCAATTCCATGTGGTGCATAACCTTCAAACAACACTTCTTTAAAGTTAGCGGTGTCTTTATCCGATGCTTTCTTGATAGCGCGTTCTACGTTATCTTTCGGCATGTTTGCTGACTTCGCATTCTGAATTACCGCTCTTAAGCGTGAGTTGGTTTCAGGATTTGGTCCGCCTTCTTTAACGGCCATTACAATATCTTTTCCTATACGTGTAAACGTTTTAGCCATTGCTGACCAACGTTTCATTTTACGGGCTTTTCTAAATTCAAACGCTCTTCCCATTTCTTTTTTGGTTTAAAGTTTCAGGTTGCAAAAATAATAATTTCAAATTCAAATTCAAGTTCAAGTTCAAATTTCAATTATTTGGAACACAGATTAATGAAATTCCAGCAATCAAAAAAATCTTTTATGAATTTGTATTCACAATCTAATTCAACTTTAAAACTTATTTGACTTATATTTTTAAAAGTCTCGACTTCGCTCGACTTGACAAATAGCTTTTGTAATTGAACTTGACTTTGTTCTTATCCTTGCTATTGACTATTTCTTGTAAAATGGCATTTTAACCACTTTTGCTTTAATATCTTTGTTTCTAATTCTAATATAAATTTCAGAATCTGGCGTAGCTAAAGCCGTTGGAACATATCCCATCCCGATAGCAATTCCCATAGAAGGTGATTGCGTTCCAGAAGTTACTATTCCTACAATATTTCCGTTAGCATCCGCAATTTCATAATCGTGACGAGGAATTCCTCTTTCTACCATTTCAAAACCAACTAATTTACGAGCAACACCCGCTTCTTTTTGTTTTTTCAAGTTTTCAGAATTCGTAAACTCTTTATCAAATTTAGTAATCCATCCTAAACCAGCTTCTAAAGGCGAAGTCGTATCGTTGATGTCGTTTCCGTATAAACAGAATCCCATTTCTAAACGTAAAGTATCACGAGCTGCTAATCCAATTGGCTTGATTCCGAAAGCGGCTCCAGCTTCAAAAACTTTGTTCCAAATATATTCTGCATCTTCGTTTTTAAAGTAAATTTCAAATCCTCCAGAACCTGTATAACCTGTAGCCGAAACAATTACATCGCTTTTACCTGCAAATTCACCAATTTGGAATGTGTAATATCCCATATTCGTTAAATTGATAGAAGTTAAAGATTGCATAGCTGCTGCAGCTTTTGGTCCTTGAATTGCTAATAACGAATAGCCTTCAGAAAGGTTTTGCATATCTACACCTAAATCATTGTGAGATGAAATCCAATTCCAATCTTTTTCAATATTAGAAGCATTCACTACCAACATATAATGATTGTCAGCAATTTTATAAACGATTAAATCGTCAACAATTCCGCCGTCGTTATTTGGTAAACAAGAATATTGAGCTTTTCCGTCAACTAATTTAGACGCATCATTTGAAGTTACTTTCTGAATTAAAGCCAAAGCATTTTCGCCTTTTAAGAAAAATTCTCCCATGTGCGAAACATCAAAAACACCAACGCCATTTCTAACGATTTCGTGTTCTGCATTTACTCCTTCATATTGCACAGGCATATTGTAGCCTGCAAACGGAACCATTTTAGCCCCTAAACTTTCGTGAATGTGCGTTAACGCTGTATTTTTCATGATAATTTGTTGTATTATTTGAGAGCGCTAATTTATTGAAAATTCTTAAAAATGTAGCCAGAATTACCATAAAATTTGAGAACTATTTATTTTTTGTTAATAATGCTGATAAATCTTGCATTTTAACAATTGTTTGCGGAATTTTGGACTTTCAAAATTAACCAAATGGAAACTACACATTATATAAGTTCAGATTTATTGTCTATTGATATGATTAACGAGATTGTTTTTCAAGGAAAACACTTGGCATTATCAGAGGAAGCTATCGTAAACATTGAAAAATGTAGAAAGTATTTAGATGATAAAATGCAATCAAACTCCGATCCAATTTACGGAATTAACACCGGTTTTGGTTCGTTATGTAATGTGAAGATTTCGAATGAAAATTTATCAAAACTACAAGAGAATTTGGTAAAATCGCACGCTTGCGGAACAGGAGAGGAAGTGCCTCATGAAATTGTAAAAATCATGTTGTTGCTTAAAATTCAATCGTTAAGCTATGGACATTCTGGTGTGCAGTTGGTAACGGTACAACGTTTGATTGATTTTTATAATAATGATGTTTTACCTGTAATATATACACAAGGCTCATTAGGTGCATCTGGAGATTTAGCTCCTTTAGCGCATTTATCGTTGCCTTTATTAGGTGAAGGTGAAGTATATGTAGATGGTTTTAGACAACCTTCTGCAAAAGTGTTAGAAAAAATGGGATGGCAACCAATTGTTTTACAATCTAAAGAAGGGTTGGCTTTGTTGAACGGAACTCAGTTTATGAGTGCTTACGGCGTATATTGTTTGATAAAAGCTGATAAAATTTCATATTTAGCAGATGTTATCGGAGCTGTTTCATTAGAAGGTTTTGATGGTAGATTAGAACCTTTTACAGATTTGATACACTTAATTCGTCCACATAAAGGACAAATTCAAACTGCTGAACGTTTTAGAGATTTATTAGAAGACAGCGAAATTATAGCACAACCAAAAGTGCATGTTCAAGATCCGTATTCGTTCCGTTGTATTCCGCAAGTGCATGGTGCATCAAAGGATACAATTGATTATGTAAAGAAAGTTTTTCGTACTGAAATCAATTCAGTTACCGATAATCCAAATATTTTCGTGGGAGAAGATTTAATTATTTCAGGAGGAAATTTTCATGGTCAACCGTTGGCTTTAGCTTTAGACTTTTTAGGAATAGCGTTGTCAGAATTAGGAAGTATTTCGGAAAGAAGAACCTATCAGTTGATTTCTGGTTTAAGAGGTTTGCCTGCATTTTTAGTAAACGATCCAGGATTGAATTCAGGTTTCATGATTCCACAATATACCGCGGCAAGCATTGCTAGTCAGAATAAACAATTAGCAACACCTGCAAGTATAGATAGTATTGTTTCATCTAACGGACAAGAAGATCACGTAAGTATGGGCGCAAATGCAGCTACTAAAACATTACGTATAGTTGAAAATATAGAACGAATTTTAGCCATTGAATTGTTAAATGCATCTCAAGCATTAGAATTTAGAAGACCTTTGCAATCTAGTGATTCATTGAAATGTTTGTAAATCGTATAGAGAT
>AAXX01000009.1 GCA_000169355.1 Flavobacteria bacterium BAL38
TAATTTTAAAAATCAAATTATTATCCGTGCATTCTTGAATAGTTACAGTATCAAAATTGAAAGATTCTAGCGTAATATCGCCATCATCACAGGCTTGTAGCATAAAAGCTGAAGCTACTAAAACAAAAAGTTTTTTCATTTATTCATCGAATTTATGCAACAAAAATAAAGGTTTTAATTTATTAATTTACTAAAGTTTGTTAATTTATACATCGATTAGAATTTAAGATTTCCAAAATAAAATGATTTGTATCTTTGCGATATAAAATGAGCACTTACCATTTTTGATTTTTTTACCAATTTTGATGTGCGAATTCCAGTTGACCAATAAAAAAAATAAAAGCCTCAAATGAAAAAAGTGTATTTAGACAACGCGGCAACCACTGCTCTTCATCCTGAAGTGATTTCAGTAATGATGGATGTGCTTCAAAATGATTTCGGAAACCCTTCATCAACGCACAGTTTTGGTCGAAGTGCTAAAACGTTGTTAGAATCGTCTCGAAAATCAATTGCAAAATTACTAAATGCACAAGCTTCTGAGATTATTTTCACGTCAAGTGCTACCGAAGCGACCAATTGGATTTTGACCAGTGCAGTAAAAGATTTGGGAATTAAGCGCATTATTACCACTAAAATCGAACATCACGCTACATTACATACGGTTGAACATTTAGCAAAGGAATTCGGAATTCAAGTCGAATATATCACCATTTTACCAAACGGAAATATCGATTATCAAAACTTAGCGGCTAAATTACATTCAGATGTTCCAACATTAGTTTCATTAATTCATGTTAATAACGAAATAGGAACCATTTTAGACATCAAACGCGTTTCTGACTTGTGCAAGTATGCAAAAGCACTTTTTCATTGCGATACGGTGCAATCTATTGGGAAAACGAATTTAGATGTACAAGAGTTGGGAATCGACTTTTTAGTGGCTTCTGCACACAAATTTCACGGTCCAAAAGGAATCGGGTTTGCGTATTTGAAAAAGAATTCGATGTTACAACCGATAATTTTTGGTGGCGAACAAGAAAAAGGCATGCGTGCTGGAACTGAAGCCGTACATCAGATTGTGGGTATAGCGAAAGCCTTAGAATTAGCTTGTGAACATTTAGAAAACGACACCAATTACATTTCCGATTTAAAAAAATACTGCTTTTCAGAATTAAAAAAAGTATTTCCAGAAGTTAAAATCAATGGAGAAAATACGTTTTACAACCTTTTGAATGTTCAATTACCTCTATCGGAAGAAAAGACTTCAATGTTATTATTTACGTTAGATATGAAAGGAATTGCCGTTTCTCGCGGAAGCGCTTGCCAAAGTGGAAGTGTCAAACCATCACACGTTTTAGCTGAATTTTTATCACCAGAAGAAGCTAAAAAACCAAGTTTACGCATCTCATTCAGCCATTTTAATACGAAAGAAGATATTGATTTGTTGGTTGAGGCTTTGAAACAAGCTTAACTTTTACCGTCACTTCGAGTGATTTTTAAAAGTAAAAATGCTAATTTTTGCTTTTAAAAATTGTATCGAGAACTATAGCAACGATTTTTCCTTCTACAGTTCTCGATACATTTTGTGTTTGTAAATCTTTGGCTTTACAAACACAAAACACTCGAAATGACGCCCGTGGAATTTCGATTTAAAACAAAAAAAAACACGAATTACATCAATAAAATCATGCAATTCGTGTTCAATAAGTTATTCAGGAAACTACAATTTTCCCATATTCTGAGCCAATGTTTCAATAAATTTTGTGATAGGTCCTTTGATCATCATTGCCATCATTGGATTAAAATCACCTTCAAAATCTAATTGAACATCCGTTGTGTCGTTAACTTCGGTTAAGTTTGCAGTTAATGTAAAAGGTAATTTGCTTGAAGCTGCACCTAAAACAATTTTAGAGTTTGGAGTTGCTTCTTTTTTTACCAATTTAATTTCTGGCATTCCTTTTAATCCAAATTCAAAGCAATTTTCGTCGATTACTTCAAATTTCGCGATATTTTCGGGCATTAATTTTTCGAAATTCTTAACGTCAGTTAAAGCGTTGAATAAATATTCAGCCGATTTTGCTACGTTTACTTTTGGACTTTCTAAGTTCATATTTTTTTGTTTAAAAGTTTATAAGGTTAAGGGTTTAAAAGGTTATAATAACAAGTTTAAAAGTTAGTTTTTACTTCCAACTCCCAACTAAACTTCTATGTTCCACTCTGCAGGATTAGCGTTCCATGCACTCAACGTTTCCAATTCGTTTTCAGAAACATACTGCTTGTCTACTGCTTTTTGCAATAAGTTTTCATAATTACTTAAAGTGAAAACATCCAAATTAGCCGCTTCAAAACGCTCTTTTGAAACAGGAAAACCATAAGTAAAAATCGCTGCCATTCCTTTAATGTTAGCGCCTTCGTTACGTAAAGCTTCAACTGCTAACAAACTACTTCCGCCTGTTGAAATTAAATCTTCTACGACAACTACATTTTGTCCTTTTTGCAAGAAACCTTCCACTTGGTTTTGTCTTCCGTGTTTTTTTGGTTCTGGACGAACATAAACAAATGGCAATCCCATAGCTTCAGCTACTAAAATTCCGATTCCAATAGCGCCAGTGGCAACACCAGCAATTACATCGGGTTTACCAAATTTTTCTTCAATATGTTTGGCAAATTCATCACGAATGTAATTTCTAACCGCTGGAAATGAAAGGATTATGCGGTTGTCACAATAAATCGGAGACTTCCAGCCTGAAGCCCATGTAAAAGGATTTTTAGAATTTAATTTAATTGCGTTTATTTGTAAAAGCAATTCGGCTGTTTGTTGTGCTGTATTGTTATTAAAAATCATATTGCAAATGTATAAAGTTTTTGTGAACGATAAGCCACTTTTTTTAACAAATCAGGTTCAAAAAGAAACTGATTTCAAACTTTTTTTATTAGAAAGTGTTGATATCAAGAAGTTAATTGTAAAAATTTTTCAAAATAAAATTCAGAAAGCGTTTCTATATCATCCTGATGAAAAGTTAATCATGAAAACGCTTCGTGCGAAATTACCTGTTGAAAAAGCGGGTGGTGGACTAGTTTATAATGCCAAAGGCGAGGTGCTTTTTATTTTTAGAAACGGCAAATGGGATTTACCTAAAGGCGGCACCGAAAAAAACGAAACCATTGAAGAAACCGCTATGCGCGAAGTGGAAGAAGAAACCGGTGTAAATGGATTATCGATTAAAGAAAAACTTCAAAAAACGTATCACATTTTCAAACGTAATGGTCGTTACAAGCTTAAAATTACCCAATGGTTTGAAATGCAAACTAATTTTGAGGGAATCACAGAAGGTCAAGCCGAAGAAGGAATAGAGTGTGTAGAATGGATTCATCCAAAAGATTTTCCCACTTTATTAGAAAACTCGTACGAGAATATTAAGCTGTTGTTTGAAGAGGAGCAATCTAATGTGTCAATGTGATAATAAGCCAATGTGCCAATTTCTCATTTAGACTAATTGACACATTGACTAATTGACACATTGTCTAATTCACTCTATAAACTGGATACTGCAAATGCGCTTTTTCATAGTAAGGCGATTGTTTGTAAACCCAATCCAATTGTGCAGCTCCGTTTTCAGCGAAAGCTTTGTCGTTTTGTTTCTTTTGTTCTAATTCGGCTTTGATTTTTGGATTTTTATCTAAGAATTCTTTGGCTAAATCTTCAAAAACATAACTCGAAAAATATTCTTTTTGTTGCAAAATAGGATCGAAGAAGTTCCAATTGAAATAACTGTCCACCGCTTCTGGTTCTAAGGTTTCAACTAAATATTTCACACTTGGTTGATTCGTGTAAAACACATAATCGCCCATGAAAAACTTCACTTTTTGAGTCGATTTAGACACTTTCGTATTGTAATGTCCGTAATGTCCTTCGTAAGGTGATTTTGAGGTTTGATAACTTTCAATTTTATACGATTCTACTTCAATAATAGTATCTTTTTGGATGCGATGTGCATTGATATTGTTTAATTTCAAAATATCCAAAACTTGCCATTGCGATTGCGGAATAACATACGCTTTCGGTATGTTTACGAATTTCGTAGGTTTATAATTCCCATAAAATGGGATTTTCTTGGTAAACGGTTTGCTTTTATCGTAAAACAATCGGTCTTTTCCTGAAATAGCACTTGGTTTGTATCCGCCTTGATAGCCTTTAAAATCAATATAAGAAACTTTTGTAGAGTCAATTGCCCAATCTAATGGATATTGCATTCCAGCTTGATATTCGTTTAATGCGTCTTTTCGCATTTGCTTGATTTTTTGCCAATTCGTATCAGCGAAATTCATCGTGCTGACCATAAATTCGTAAGTAACTTTCACTCGTTCTTTGTAGACTTTCAACATGTGTGTTTCGGGAACAAATCCTAAAGTGTGAAACAATGTGGAATAACCTGTCGCATATCTTGGAGTATCGGTAAATTGATCAAAACCTTTATCAGGCATATCGCCATGAATGTTTACATACGGAACCACATCGATTTTCTTTTTGTTCATGTCTTTTACCACCGAAGGATATAATTCGTTGATAAAATAATTCCCTAATTTGTTTCCCAAACGTTCATGTTGGGTGGCAATGCATGTAAACGTATATTGATAATCCGCACCATTAGAAACGTGATTGTCTAAGAAAATATCCGGATTTAACTCGGTAAACAACTTTTGAAAACTTCTCGAATTTTTAGTGTCCGATTTAATGAAGTCGCGATTCAAATCAAAATTCCTGCCGTTTCCTCTAAAACCATATTCTTCCGGACCGTTTTGATTGGCTCTAGAATGTGAATTCCGATTCAACATACCGCCAACACTATACACCGGAATAGCTGCAATAAATGTATTTTTAGCCGTTTTAATTTTTCCCATAGCTAAATCACGCATTAACATCATCGTTGCGTCAATTCCGTCAGGTTCACCCGCGTGAATACCGTTGTTGATTAAAATTACAGCTTTATTTTTAGTAAAATATTCGTCAAAATCAAATTTGCCTTCACTCGAAAAAAGCACTAAAAACAATGGTTTTCCGCTATCGGTGATGCCTTTTTGGATCATTTGTATGTTGGTAAAACTTTCGTCTAATTTTTCATAAAACGCAATACATTCTTCATATGTTGTAGATTGATTGCCATTTCCACGTTCAAAAGGCGTGGTGAAATTGTTTTGTGAAAACACGGAAATCGAAAAGAAAAGCAAACTTAGTTGTAAAAAACGCATAGCAGAATTGAATTTGATTTTCAAAAATAAAGAATCTTTTTGAGGTATAATTATTTTTAGCCACAGATTAAAGGATTAAATATTGTTTTTTAAAAATAATCCGTGTAAATCTGTGTAATCCGTGGCGTTTATATTGAGAATTTTTAACCTTAGATTAATGGATTAAAAGGATTTGAGGTTGTATTTTAGAAATAATCCGTGTAAATCTGTGTAATCTGTGGCAATTGAATATTTTTTTAAATAATTGGCTTTATCTTTGCTACATGAGTCAAAATCCATATTCCAACAATGTACTATTGAATCTTGGTATTCAAAGTTTAAACAAAATGCAAGTAGCAGCCGAAAGCGCTATCTTAAAAGAAAACAATATTTTATTACTTTCTCCAACAGGTTCTGGAAAAACGTTGGCTTTTTTATTGCCCATTTTCCAAATGATGGAAGAAGAGGTAAAAGGTGTTCAATGTTTAATTTTAGTGCCATCTCGTGAGTTAGGCTTGCAAATTGAACAAGTTTGGAAAAAAATGGGAACGCATTTCAAGGTGAATACATGTTATGGAGGTCACTCGATAGAAACCGAATTCAAAAATTTAAGCAATCCGCCAGCTTTGTTAATTGGAACTCCGGGTAGAATTGCCGATCATATAGAACGCAATAGTTTTGCTACTGAAAACGTTAAAACTTATGTTTTAGATGAGTTTGACAAATCTTTGCAATTGGGATTTCATGAAGAAATGAAATACATTATTGGAAAAATTACCAAAGTGAACAAACGTATTTTAGTTTCGGCGACTTCGGGCGTTGAAATTCCAAAATATACGCAAGTTGTAAATCCTAAGGTGTTGGATTTTATTCCGAATACCAAACAAAACGATAATTTAGATGTTCGTATTGTGTTTTCGAAATCGAAAGACAAAATAGAATCGTTATTTCAATTAATTTGTTCGTTAAATTCTGAAGCCGCAATTATCTTTTGTAATCACAGAGAAGCAGTAGAGCGCATTCATGATATGTTAACCGAAAAAGGTATTATTTCTACTTTTTATCACGGTGGATTAGATCAGGACGAACGCGAACGAGCGTTGATTCAGTTTCGAAATGGAAGTGTTTCGTATTTAATTACAACCGATTTAGGTGCGCGTGGTTTGGATATTCCAGAAATGAACCACGTAATTCATTACCATTTACCTGCAAAAGAAGACGAATTCACCCACAGAAATGGAAGAACAGCTCGTATGTTGGCTACCGGAACGGCTTATGTTGTGATTCATGAAACCGAAAAGAAAGCTGATTATTTTGATTATGGCAAACGTAGATTAGATGTTTCGGCAGCTAAATCATTGCCAAAAGCGCCTTTGTATCAAACGCTATACATTAGTGGAGGAAAGAAAAACAAATTGAATAAAATTGACATTGTAGGTTTCTTTTCGCAAAAAGGAAAACTAGAAAAAGACGATTTAGGATTGATCGAAGTTAAAGACTTTATTTCGTTTGTAGCCGTGAAATATCCAAAAGTAAAATCTTTATTGCAAAACATTAAAGAGGAGAAAATGAAAGGGAAGAAGTATAAAATTGAAGTAGCAAGAAAGGTGATTAAGAAAGAGGAGGAAGACGAGGAAAAACTATCGAATTTTACTTCTAGAAAAAGAGAATATTAGAAGATATAAGTAATAATTATACATTATGTCACTTCGAGTGCGAAGCGTATCGAGAAGTTTTCTATAAATTGTTCTCGATACATTTTTGTTTCGTTACTCTGCACAAAAATACTCGAACTGACGTAGCTAATAAAAAATAAATTTAGGGTAAAATGAATCTAAACTGCCCACTTTGTAATTCCTCTGCAACGGTTTTTTGCGAAAAACCCAAGCATTTGTTTTATAAATGCAACGTATGTGAAGGCATTTTTAGACCAGCATTTACTTATTTAACTTCAGAAGCAGAGAAAGCGCATTACGAATTGCACAATAACGATGTCAATGATGTGCGTTACCAACACTTTGTTTCGCCAATTGTGAACGATGTTTTACACGATTTTACGCCAAATGATACAGGTTTGGACTTTGGTTCTGGAACTGGACCAGTGGTTTCTAAAATGCTTCGTGACCAAGGGTTTCAAATGGAAAACTACGATTTGTATTTTGAAAATAACCCCGAATTGTTAACCCAAAAGTACAACTACATTTCGTGTTGCGAAGTAATGGAGCATTTTAAACAGCCGTTACAAGAATTTCAATTATTACATAAAATGTTGTTGCCTAACGGTAAATTGTATTGCAAAACCGAACTTTTTAAAAACCAAAAACCGTTTGAAGATTGGTATTACAAAGACGATTTTACGCATGTGTTTATTTACCAAGAAGCTACATTGCATTGGATACAAAAAAACCTTCCGTTTCAGAAGGTTTTGGTATATGATAAATTGATTGTGTTTGAAGGGGTTTAACGTGTTGCTGCTTGTGGCAGTTGCGTAAATTTATAACAAAAGATTACAAGTACATAACTCCTCGTGAAATTTTAGGAGAAAATTCCGAACGCAAGCCAAGCCTAGCAATTGCTACAAACGGCTGTTGTACCACGTTATTCTTCATAAATACATTCATTCCTCACTTTAACTCCATTTTTCTCAAGTTTCAGTTTAAACTCAATCCATTTTTCATCACTTAATGTTCCAGCAGGATATGATTTTTCTTTGAAATTCTTTTCAATAACTCTCAAACAATTCGGCATTTTTCCTTGTGTTTCGAATGTTACTTCTTTGATGTTACTTATTTTATAGATGTCTTGTTTCCAAATAAGGTTATGATTTTTAATGATTAGGAAATCTTTATCTAGACTAAAATAATGCATTAACCAAGAATTAAAGTAAAACCAAAAGAAACTAAAAGCCAAAAAGCCTATCCAAAAATTAACATTAGTTGGAACTTTACCTTTAGAAAATACCAAAAATAAAAAAAAGAAAATTAATCCCCAAAGACTTATTCCTCTTAAACTTGTCCATTGATTGCCTTTGAAATCTTCAGTTTTTATAAAACGAATTAATTTAGGATCAATTTTATTATTTTCAGGTTTTGAAAATTCTCCCTTTTCAATTACAACTTTTTGAAGAAAATATTTTATTTCCCAACTATTTTGGTACATATCATTAAAAAAATATTTTACAGAATTATCCTTAAATTTAATTCTTGTTCCTTCCATAGGAAAAGTTATTAAATATTTAAAAGGCATTTTACCCGTTAGATATACTTTTTTAATGTCTGAAATTAAATATTCATTTTTATTAAATGTTATTTTATGATTATCAATTTTTATAGTTGGTGAATTTCTAAAATATTGCCAAACTGTATAAAAAGCCATTAAGATTACGGCAATACCAAATAAAAGCATAAATAAAGTTTTGATTTCTGATTTTCCTTTATTTATTAAATCAAAATATGTGTATATCATAAAAGTTCCTAATGCATTAAAAAATAGAAACGCAAAAGAAATTGATAAGTAAAATTTTAAGAAATTTCGTTTTGTAGTAATCATTGTTTTATAATATGGTACAATTCGTAAATATAAGTACAAACATTTTTAAAATTTTCAATGGTAAATGTATAAAAAAATGTACGATTTTTCGCTAAGGGCATAAAAAAAAGCTAAAAATTACGAGTAACTTTTAGCTTTCTTATTTACATGTATTTGTTATTATTTTCCGGGTACTACTTTATAAGTCGGGTCTTCCATAATGTTTACATCAATTATGGCTTCGGCATTGTTTAAAAGCGTAACACAATCGGCACTTAGATGTCGTAAATGTACTTTTTTACCAATAGCCGCATAACGTTCTGTAATTTTGTTTACGGCATCAATAGCACTCATGTCGGCAATTCTGCTTTCGGCAAAGTCAATAATCACTTCTTCTGGGTCGTTTTGTACGTCAAACTTTTCGGCAAAAGCAGTAGTAGAACCAAAAAATAAAGGACCAAAAATCTCGTAATGTTTTACACCGTTATCATCTACATATTTTCGGGCACGGATGCGTTTGGCGTTTTCCCAAGCAAAAACCAAAGCCGAGATAATTACACCAATTAAAACCGCTAACGCTAAGTTGTGTAATAAAATGGTAATTAACGTAACCACTACCATTACAAAAATATCCGATTTTGGCATTTTGGTAAACGCTTTAAAACTCGCCCATTCAAAAGTACCAATCGCTACCATTATCATAACACCTGTTAAAGCCGCCATTGGAACCAATTCGATAATAGGCGCTCCGTATAAAATAATAATTAAAATGGTTATCGCAGCTACAATTCCAGACAATCGCGCTCTTGATCCTGATGATAAATTGACTAAGGTTTGAGCAATCATAGGACAACCGCCCATACCAAAGAAAAAGCCGTTTGCAATATTAGCGGTTCCTTGTGCCAAACATTCGCGGTTACTGTTGCCTTTAGTGGCAGTAATTTCATCAACTAAATTCAGCGTTAATAAACCTTCGGTTAAACCAACAGCCGCCATAATTAAACCATAAGGTAAAATGATTTTTAGCGTTTCAAACGTAAACGGAATTTGAGGAATATGAAAAGGAGGGAAGTCGCCACTAATTTTGGCAATATCCACTACTTGTTTGGTATCAATATTAAAGAGCAATACAACGGCAAAAACCACCACAATTGCCACTAACGAAGCAGGAATAGCTTTGGTTAACTTTGGCAAAATAAGTATGATAGCAATGGTTAACGCCACTAAAGCCGTCATGGTTATTAAAGGATTGCCTGATAACCATTCGGTTTGTCCTGCAATTACGGTTTTAAATTGCTCGAATTGTGACATAAAAATAATGACTGCCAATCCGTTGACAAAACCAAACATAACGGGTTGGGGCACCAATCGAATAAATTTCCCTAATTTAAGTAAGCCTACTATAATTTGAATGATTCCGGCAATTGCCACAGCACCAAAGACATAGTCTAATCCGTGCGATTTCATTAAAGCAATCAATACAATAACTGTTGCACCAGCACCACCCGAAATTAAACCCGGACGACCACCAAAAATTGCGGTGATAATGCCCATAATAAAAGCGCCATACAAACCTACTAAAGGCGGAAAACCGGCTAAAATTGCAAATGATAACGATTCAGGAATCATAGTCATAGCAACGGTTAATCCGGCTAAAATTTCGGTTTTGTAAGCTACTTTTTGTTTAAAATCGAAGAGATTGAGTACTTTTTGCATGTTAATTTTGGCTTTGAAAAAAATTAAGTTGCAAAGGTAAGGTTTTCTATTTTAAGAAAAGAAGGACTATTTCTCCAATACAGAACTTGGAACTAATTTTGAGGCATCGCCACCATTTCGAATTACATCTCTCACAATACTAGAGGAAATAAACGAAGTTCGAGCAGCGGTTAATAAAAAAACAGTTTCTATCTTTGACATGGTTCTGTTGGCATGAGCAATGGCTTTTTCAAACTCAAAATCGGCCGGATTGCGAAGACCTCTTAGAATAAATTCGGCTTTTTCTTTTTTACACAAATCAATAGTTAAACCAGTATACGTAATAACTCTTACTTTAGGTTCATCTTTAAAAGTTTCTTCAATAAAGCGCATGCGTTCTTCTAACGAAAACATATATTTTTTTTCAGCATTTACGCCAATAGCCACAATAATTTCATCAAATAATGAAACACCACGTTTAATAATATCGGCATGACCATTAGTAATAGGGTCAAATGAACCTGGAAATATTGCTTTTTTCATAGTTTTTATTTTTTACCATCCAAAAAAATATATAAAATAATTTTCTTTAGGTTTTTTTATTTGTCCGTAACCAGTTAGAGTTCCGTTTGTAAAAATTTCAATTTTTTCATTTTTCTTTGAAATAGAATCACCAACTTCTAATTTATCACCATTATATGTTTCTAAATAGAAAAAATCTTCACTATTGTAATATACTTTTGTGCCTCTTGATTCAACTATTTTTTTAATAGAAATGTTTGCTTCTTTTTTATAAAATTCAACATTATTTTTATAATCATTCCATTTTGAAAAAAAGATTAAACAAAAAATTCCTATTATAATGATTCCTCTCCAAATATTTTTTAACATAATTCTCTAATTATTTAAAGCCAATTCAATAGCGTTTTCAAACAATTCAGGTAACGAGATTCCGGCTTCGCGAGCTTGTTGCGGTAAAATACTTTCGGTAGTTAAACCAGGAATTGTATTCATCTCTAACATAAAAGGCTCATTATTCACAATTATAAATTCACTTCGTGAAAAACCTTTCATTTTCAGCACTTCGTAAGCTCTTTTTGAAACTGTTTCAATTTTTACTTTCAATTCATCTGAAATTCTGGCTGGTGTAATTTCTTTCGATTTGCCTAAATATTTCGCTTCGTAATCAAAAAAGTCGTTTTCGGATACGATTTCGGTAATTGGTAAAACGGTAATCGTTCCTTTATAATAGATAACTCCAACAGAAACTTCTGTTCCATCCAAGAAACTTTCTATGATGATTTCGTCGTCTTCTTTGTAAGCATTTTCAATGGCTGGAAGGAATTCTGCTGCTGTTTTTACTTTTGAAATTCCGAAACTTGAACCCGATTTATTTGGTTTTACGAAACAAGGTAAACCCACTTTCGCTAAAATAGTTTCTACATTAATATCATCGCCCAAATTCAAATAATATGATTCAGCAGTTTTGATTCCGTATGGTTTTAAAACCGATAACATATCACGTTTGTTGAAAGTTAACGCTGCTTGGTAATAATCGCAAGATGTTTGAGGAATATGTAGCAATTCAAAATACGCTTGCATCAGACCATCTTCACCCGGCGTACCATGAATGGCATTAAAAACGACATCAAAATTAACTTTAGTTCCATTAATAACAACAGAAAAGTCGTTTTTATCAATTGGGAATTCGGCATCATTTTCGTCCACATACACCCATTTTTCTTTAAAAATATGAATACGATACGGATTGAATTTAGTACGATTAATGTTGTTAAACACTACATTTCCGCTAGTTAACGAAATTTTGTACTCGCTAGAGTAACCACCCATGATAATGGCAACGTTTTTCATCTTATGTTATAATTGACTTACACAAAATTACATTATTTATTGATATTTTGATGCTATTTTAAAGGATACAATTGAAATTTTTATTAATAATCTACGTTTTTAAAACATATAAATTAGCAAGTGATACTAAAATCAAATTTTATATCTTTGTCAAAATATCATTTTGTATGAGTTTAGTTAAGTATTTAACCAGTAGAACCTTTTTTACACAAGTAGCAATTGCTATTTCAATTGTAGTTGTTTTTACTTTTTTAGTTGTTCAGCTTTTAGATTTTAGAACCAATCATGGTCAGGAAATTAAAGTACCAGATTTGTCTAAAATGAAACTGGAAATTGCAGATGAAAAATTAAAAGAACTTAATTTAGAAGTATTTTTATTGGATACGGTAGAATTTAATGCCGATTTTCCTCCTTTTTCTATTTTGGAACAAGATCCAAAAGCAGGAAGTTCCGTAAAAGATGGACGAAAAGTTTATGTAAAATTAAATGCGGGTGAATTTACAGATATTACGATTCCAGAATTTAAAGACAAAACATTCCGACAAATTTCGGCAACTGTAAAGGCATTGACTTTAAAAGAAGGAAAACTAACCTATAAACCACATATTGCAAAAGATGTAGTATTACAAATTTACCAAAATGGAAGACGTTTAAGAGCTGGAGATAAGGTGAAGAAAAACTCAGTACTTGATTTTGTTTTAGGAGACGGAAAAGAAATTTTTAACGAAGATACATTTAGTTCAGAAGAACCATCAGATACTTTGCCTCCATCAGAAGAAGTAAAACCAATTGAATTTAAAGAAGATAATGGCGGAATATAAGGTTGAAAATGAACTCGAAGATGAGTTATACGAACATCATCGTTTTGAAGCAAGCAAAGGGCAATCTGCCTTGCGAGTGGATAAATTTTTGATGAACATGATTGAAAATACGACTCGAAATAAAATACAACAAGCTGCAGAAAATGGTTCTATTTTAGTGAATGATGTTGCGGTAAAATCCAATTACAAAGTAAAAGCAGGTGATGTTGTACGTTTAGTATTGGCACATCCTACTTATGAGCAATTGTTAACACCAGAAAATATTCCGTTGGATATTGTTTATGAAGACGATCAATTGTTGGTTATTAACAAACCAGCAGGAATGGTAGTTCACCCAGGTCATGGAAATTATTCAGGAACTTTGGTTAATGCATTGGCCTATCATTTTGAGAATTTACCAATGAACAGTTCAGAACGACCAGGATTGGTGCATCGAATTGATAAAGACACTACAGGATTATTAGTAGTTGCAAAGACAGAATTAGCAATGGCTTATTTGTCGAAACAATTTGCTGAGAAAACGTCAGAAAGAGAATATGTTGCTTTAGTTTGGGGAAATATCGAAGAAGACGAAGGAACTGTTGAAGGAAATATTGGTCGACATGATACCAATCGTATGCGAATGGCGGTTCATGAAAGTGATGAAAAAGGAAAACCTGCTGTAACACATTATAAAGTATTGGAGCGATTTGGTTATGTAACCTTAGTTTCTTGTCAGTTAGAAACCGGAAGAACGCATCAAATTCGTGTACATATGAAGCATATAGGTCACACACTTTTTAACGATGAACGTTATGGTGGTGATTCCATTTTGAAAGGCACTACATTTACCAAATACAAACAGTTTGTAGATAATTGTTTTAAAGTGTTGCCAAGACAAGCGCTTCATGCAAAAACATTAGGATTTGAACATCCAATTACAAAAGAGTTTTTACGTTTTAATACGCCAATTCCGCAAGATTTACAAGATTGTATTGAAAAATGGCGTGTGTATTCAAAAGCACAAACATTTACAGAAGAATCATAAAAAAAAGCCCCAAAATTGAACATGCCCCAAAAAGTTAGACACTATTTGGGGCATTTTTATGGAAAGAAAAGTCAAGTATGATTACACATTTAAACTTGAATGTGTAGAATTAGTTTTAAAGAAACATTATTCAGAAGAATATGTTTCAAAATTGAAGCAGATTCCAAGATGGAATATTCGTAAATGGGTTAGTTTTTACAAGACCTATGGAGAAATAGCTTTGTTACCAAGAATAAATCAAAATTATTCTAAGGAATTTAAATTAAAAGTACTTAAAGTTATTGAGAAAGAATCACTTTCATTAATGGCGGCTGGTGTAAGATTTAATATTCCTAATATTTCGATGATTTTAAAATGGAAAAAAGATTTTGCTAACTTTGGATTAGAAGGGTTAGAATCAAAACCTAAAGGCAAACCAAAATCTATGGGCAATTTTAAACGAAAAAAAAGCAAATCAGACAAACCTTTAACAAGAGAAGAAGAACTATTAAAAGAAAACGAAAGACTTCGTTGTGAAAATGAATTACTAAAAAAGTTACAAGCCTTAATTCAAGCCAGGAGAAATCCCAAGCCATAATAGATTTAAGGCATAAATTTGATTTAGAATTGCTTCTAGATCTAACAAATATGGCACGCAGTAGCTTTTATTATCATCAAAAACAAAGCAGGTTACCTGATAAATATAAAGAAATTAAAGATTAATTAAAGCTATTTATCAACGACATAAAGGTCGTTATGGTTACAGACGAATAACTGATGTACTTCAAAATAAAGGTATAATTATTAATCACAAAACAGTTTTGCGATTGATGAAGTTGTTGGGATTAAAAAGCATAATAAGATTGAAAAAATACAAATCTTACAAAGGAGAACAAGGTAAAATAGCTCCAAACCTATTAGAGAGAAATTTTAAAGCCACAGCTCCAAATCAGAAATGGGCAACTGATGTTACTGAGTTTAATGTGTCTGGAGATAAGTTGTACTTATCGCCTATAATAGACTTGTTTAATCAAGAAATAATCAGCTATGAACTAACTGAACGACCAGTGTTTAATCAAGTAGTTATGATGTTAAAAAAAGCATTTAGAAAAATACCAAATAATACAAATTTACTACTCCATTCTGACCAAGGTTGGCAATATCAAATGAGGCAATATCAATATTTGTTAAAGAAAAAAGGTGTTTTACAAAGTATGTCAAGAAAAGGAAATTGTTTAGATAATGCTATTATTGAAAATTTCTTTGGAACACTAAAATCTGAAATGTTTTACACGCAAAAATTCAAATCAATAGAACAATTAAAAAAAGAAATCGATAAATACATTATCTATTACAATAACGAAAGAATTAAATCAAATTTAAACAAAATGAGTCCGATAAAATATCGAACTCATTATTATCAAAATTAATTATAAATTTGTCTAAACTTTTGGGTGCAGTCTAAATTGGGGCTTTTTTGTGTCTACCAAGTTGTAATTTCAGCACCTGGAATTTGAAATAATTTTATAAAGTAATTTTCTAAACATTTTAAATTGATTAGATTTTTTTCAGTGGTATGAAATTTACTTTGACCTATTCTTAATACATAGTTTTCTAATCTGTTATTGTTGTTTGTTTCACCTTCACCATCAAAAACGATATCAGAAACGGTTACTATATATTTATCATCAATAATTTCAACTGAGAAATTTAAATTAAACGATTGTTCAAAATACCAACCTCCACCTTTACAATCGCAGTTTAAACTGTGCCCTTTACCGGTTTTATCTTCCTT
>AAXX01000008.1 GCA_000169355.1 Flavobacteria bacterium BAL38
CAATTCAGGTTCATTAGAATAATAATAGTTTATCAAAACACTATTTGGTAATAAAAAGCACAATAATGATAGTAAAAATATAACAGCAGTTCTGATCAATAAGTTTTTATAATAGTTTTTTAGAACATCAGAAGACTTTGTAAATAAAACGATAGCAACAGCTGTTAATGGAACTGCTGTCATGGTTCCAATTAATAACATAGGACTAGAACCAGGCCAAAACATCAACTTAAATAAAATTCCGATTAAAGAAATTGAAAGTAACCAACCAAATACCACTGAAATTCCAATATTCTGAGATTTAAAATTTTTATCACTAAAAAAGTAAAACCCAAATGGAAAATAGCATAATCCTAAACCTAATAAGGATAAAACCATCAAAGGACTAGCACCTGGCCAATGCATTAATTTAAAAATAAGTGAAATAATAAAAACGATTGATAGTGCTTTTTCTGTTTTCATGATTTAATTTTTAATTTTCAAATATATCCAAATTTCTTCAAAAATTCTTACCTTTAAAATAAAAATTTAAGATGCGATTTCATACCAGAAAATGGGTAAAACCAGAAGATTTGAATGCCAATGGCACTTTATTTGGAGGTAAAATGTTGGCTTGGATAGATGAAGAAGCGGCTTTGTATGCTATTGTACAATTAGAAAATTCGCGGGTGGTAACCAAATACATGAGTGAAATTAATTTTATGAATTCGGCTAAGCAGGGCGATATTGTGGAAATAGGTATTGATGTAGTTAAATTTGGAAATTCATCATTAATTTTAAAAAGTGAAGTTCGAAATATGATGACAAGAGAAACGATTATCACAATAGATAACATTACGATGGTGAATTTGGGTGAAGATGGAAAACCTGCTCCTCATGGTAAAAACCAAATTGAATATATAGAAGACCGATTAAAAAAATAATTGTTTCTAAAAACACATAGGCACATAGAAAATTAAAAATATTGTACTTTAAAGTTAGTTTTAAGCATTTTATTTACACATAGAACTTTTTTATCTATGTCAAGTAAAACGTCTAAAGACAAAGCTATGAAAACTATATATCTATGTGTTTAAAAATTAAAAATATGCTACAAATATCAACCTTAGAATTTCTAACACAACTCAAAGAAAACAACGACCGTGATTGGTTTGCTGCTAATAAAAAAGCTTTTGAAACCGAACAAAAGTTAGCTAAAACATTTTTTACATCGATAGGTGAGCAGTTGGGTAAAATAGATAGTATAGAGCGCATTCAGATTTTTAGAATTTATCGCGATGTGCGTTTTTCAAAAAATAAAGCACCTTATAAAAATCATTTCAGCGTTGGGTTTACTCGAACAAAACCAATGCTTCGTGGCGGTTATTATTTGCATATTGAACCTGGAGCAAGTTTTGTTGGTGGCGGATTTTGGGAACCAAATCCTGTTGATCTGAATCGCATTCGTAAAGAATTTGAAATGGATGACGAAGAAATTAGAACAATAATTGCTGAAGCTACTTTCAAGAAATTCTTTGGCGAACTAAAAGGCGAAGAATTAAAAACTGCTCCAAAAGGTTTCGATAAAACACATCCAGCGATTGATTTGATACGTAAAAAGCAATATTTACTAACCCGAAGTTTTTCGGACAAAGAAGTTTTATCTTCTAATTTTGAAGAAGAAGTTTTAGCTACTTTTCAAGCCATGCGACCATTTTTTGATTACATGAGCGAAGTTTTGAGTACGGATTTGAATGGAGAATCTTTGTATAATTAGACAATGAGTCAATGTGACGATTTGGCAATTATTTTCTTTTCATTGGCACATTTACTTATTGTTTCATTGCCACATTAAATAATTTGAATTTGACTTTTTAAACGTTCAATTAATAAATTCATCATTCGTTTATTAATATTCGAAGAATTTTGAATATAGTCTTTATATTCGGAAATCGTAAACATTCCAATTACAATACCTTTTAATGAATTTCTAAATTTGATATCGCGTTGAATAGCATTTTCAATATAAATGAGTTTTTTTTCTGGAGATATGGTAAAAAATACGCCTTTCTGCTTAGTTGCATAATTTTTAAAAACTTCAATGAACAAATCATTTTGAAACTTTAAAATTGGGCGTAAGGTTTGGTTTTGAAACTTTTCTTCGATACTAGAATTTTCAAAAATAGTACCAATAGATTCTCCTCTTATTTCTAAAATAGCTTCATCTTTCGTTTTCATTTTTTTTCTTTTTTATAGTTATCTAAAGTTAGAAAAAAAATCCGTTCGTATAAATTAAAACACTTTAAGTTATTAAGAATCAGTTGTTAATTTCTTTTATTGCAAATCAGATTTTGTACTTGGAGTACTAATAATTTCAAATACTTCTAAATCAAAATAAGGAAGTGAAGCCATTACATGATCAAAAATATCAGCCATAATATGTTCGTAATTTATCCATTCTTTATCTTTAGAAAAACAATAAATTTCTAGTGGAATTCCGTGTTCTGTAGGTTGTAAATATCTAACCATCAAAAGCATGTCTTTATTAATTCCGGGGTGCGATAAGATATATTGGTTAATATATTTTCTAAACAAGCCTAAATTAGTTAGGTTTCTACCATTTACGATAACCGACTTATCTATCTTATTATTTGTGTTATATTTATCAATATCAGCTTGACGGTGTTCTATATATGAAGTTAAATGTTGAATTTTTTTAAATTTTTCAATAGCATCTAATTCTAAAAATGTAACCGAATTTGCTTTAATTAGTATATGACGTTTAATTCTTCTTCCATCAGAATCTAACATACCACGCCAGTTTTTAAAACTATCCGATATTAAGCTATATGTAGGAATTGTTGTCGTTGTATTATCAAAATTTCTAACTTTTACAGTTGCTAAGTTAATTTCGATAACATCTCCATCGGCACCAAATTTTTCCATTGTAATCCAATCGCCAATTCGTACCATATCATTAACCGAAACTGATATACTGGCAACAAATCCTAAAATGGTATCTCTAAAAATTAATATGATAATGGCAGAAATGGATCCAAAAGTGGTAAATAAAGTTGTTTTACTAACATCAAATAGAATTAAAACGAATGAAACAATTCCAAAAAGCCATAAAAAAAGCATAATTACCTGAATGTAACTATCTATAGGCTTGTCGCTAAAACGTGGTTTTTGTTTTAAATAGTCTCTAAGCGAATTAAAAATACTTCTTGTAATCCAAAGTGATAATATAATGATATAAATTTTAATTCCTTTTTCAAAAACACCTTCCCAATATGTAAATTTATTTAAAATTACAGGAACCGTTTTATAAATAAAAAAAAGAGGAACTAAATGAGCTAGATACTTAGCAGTTTTATTTGCAACTAAAAAATCATCGAATGAAGATTTTGTTCTAGCGGCTACAATAGCTAAAAAAATGATAAATATTTTTTTAAAAATGTAATCCAATAAATACGTAACAATAACTAAAACAACAATATTGATAGCTAAATTTAAATAAGAAGAAATAGCGTCATTAAAGTCGAGACTTTTAAAAATATCGTATGCCCAGTTAAAGATTTTCATTATGTATTTTGCAAGTATTTTTTCTCAATATAGAAAGTTCCAAAAGGAATTACAGAAGCCAAACAAACAATTAGAAATGTTTTAAATGTCCATTTTTGTTCATTTTTAATTAAAATAGCAAAAGCAATATACAGAATAAAAAGGAGACCATGAGCCATTCCTATGTTTTTTACATAAATAGGATTTTCAGCAATGTATTTCATTGGCATTGCAAAAAACAATAAAGCTAATAGAGAAAGCCCTTCCAATAATGCGATTGTTCTAAAAGATTTTATCATGATAAAGCAGAGTAAATTAAGAATCCATAAATTATAAAGCGTCCAAAACGAAGTAAGGCAAACAAGAAGAAATGTTTTCTAGAAAAATTAATCATTCCGGCAGCTAAGCAAGCAATAGCAAAAGGTAAAGGTAATAATGCTCCTACAGCAATTAAAAATCCACCCCATTTTTGCATATTAATAATGTGTTTAGACATTTTTCCATATAAATAGTTATTCACAGATGGAATTGCAGCTATTGTCATACCCATAAAATAGGCGATAACTCCACCTAAATAAGAAAGTAAAGCTAAAAATGACAAATAGAGTAGAGGTTCATCAGTGTTTTTTGTCCAAGCGATAAAAATATCAGGTGGAATTAAACCTAAAATACTCTCTGATGCTAAAAAAATAGAAAAAATGAAAAAATCACTAAAATTTTGTGTTATGTAAAGTAAACCTTCATTCAAATTAATTACTTTATAATTAACATAAAATAAAATGGCAACAATAATGGCTGTTGGTAAAATAGCACCTTTGACACCTTGCCATATAAAGGAATAAAAACCTGTATATTTATAGTATTGATGTAAGAGTTTAACTCTAGATTTTTTAGGCTTTGACATGTAAATTAAAATTTAAGCAAATTTAATTAGTTTGATGGTATAGTAGCGTTAAGAAAAACAAAAAAATCGGTAAAAATATTTCACCGATTTATATTATGTAAAATAGAAAATTAAATTAATAAGCTAAAAAAGCCTTATTGTATTCTTTTAAATCTAAAACATTGTTTTTCTTACTTAAATCAGTAAATAAGGAAAGGAAATAGTTTAAGCTTTCTAAATTATTTTCTTCAGAAATATTTGCTTCAACTTCAGTTTCTTTTGCATCAACTGGTTCATCATCTGGTATACCAATAAAAAATGCATTATTCGAAGCCAAATGTTCGTAAGCTAAACGTAAAGCTTTTGTTACAACCGGATTATTTAATTCTAAAGTTATTTCTCTGATTTTTTTTAAATCTTCAACAATCTCAGAAGCTTCAAATTTATTTTGTAATAAATCTTTCTGAATTTTCTCAATCAATTTAAGGGCTTGTTTGTTTTCCATGATTTGTGTAATAAGCGACAAAAATAAACTTTCTATAAGTTATACACAAACCTTTTTATGAGTTATTTTTAGTTACATACTTATTGAATTATAATATACATTATGTAAAATAGAATTTTTATTATATCAGGATTTATAACATCTTATAATTTTGTACCTTCGTATAGTAAATGCTGTATCTATGAAAAATCCAATTGCAGAACGTATAAATGATTTTCTTAAAAACTATCCTCCTTTTTCGAGTTTAACCTATCAAGAATTATTACTGATAGCAAAAAATTGTAATGTTTTATATTTAGAAAAAAATGAAACACTTTTTAAAATACATGATGTTACACATTCCTTATTTTATGTAGTTCATTCTGGAGCAATTGGTTTATCTGTAACTTCTGATACGGATGATGTTTTAATTGATAAATGTGACGAAGGCGATATTTTAGGTTTACGACCATTTTTTGCAAAGGATAATTATTTAATGACAGCAAAAGCTCGTGAGAAAGTATTATTTATGCTATACCAATTGAAATTTTAAACCGTTTGTTGCTGAGAATGCTAATGTGTTAAGTTTCTATTAGAAAGCTTTGCTTCAAATACAAGAAATCCTTACGATAAAAATCATAAAGGAAAATTAATTTCAGAAAATGTTATTTATAATGATCAAAATGCTGAAATTCAGTATTACCAACCTATAAAGTATACAGCAAATCCAATAACTGCTTCACCAAGCGATATTGTTCGGTTTGTTGCTCAAACTATGTCTAGTAGCAAAATTGGCAGTATAATAATTCATAAAGACAGAAAGCCAATTGGAATTGTTACCGATAAAGATTTACGCTCTAAAATTGCAACGGGTTTATTTAGTATCGAAGTTACCATAGATAAAATTATGTCTTCTCCTGTAATTACAGTTGCTGATAATCTTTCTATTGCCGAAGCTCAAATTATGATGCTTAAAAATAATGTTTCACATTTATGTGTAACTAGAGAAGGCTCTGTAGATTCTGAAATTACCGGAATTATTACAGAACATGATATTGTTGTTGCTCAAGCTAATAACCCAGGCGTTTTATTAAAGCAATGTAAAAGAGCTTTAAAATCTGCTGATTTAAAAGAAGTTAGAGAAAAACTATCCGATTTAATTCAACATTCTTTGGATAAAAATGTACCTATTCAACATATTTCTTCTATAGTGGGTGAAATCAACTTAGCCATAACAAATAGAGCAATTGAATTGGCTATTGAAAAAATAGGTTCTCCTCCTCCAGCCCAATTTGCTTGGTTAAATATTGGAAGTCAAGGCAGAAAAGAACAATTATTATTAACAGATCAAGATAATGCTATTGTTTTTGAAGATGTTGCCGAAGAAAAATACGATTCAGTAAAACACTATTTTATCGAATTAGCAGAAAAAGTTACTAAAACACTAAATAAAGTGGGTTACGAATATTGTCCCGCAGAAATGATGGCCAGTAATACGCAATGGTGTAAATCTCTCTCCGACTGGAAAAATCAATTTAAAGGTTGGATTACTGCTCCAGGAGAAAAAGGTATTCTTTTATGTACGATTTTCTTTGATTATGACTTTGTTTATGGAAATGAAACGTTAGTTGATGAAATAACCAAAACCATACACGAAGAAACACACGATAATCAATTATTTTTTGCTTATTTAGGTGCAGATGCGCTAAAGAATCCACCACCATTAGGCTTTTTTCGTCAGTTTTTAGTAGAAAACGATGGCGAACATAAAGATACTTTTGATTTAAAAGGAAGAGCCTTAATGCCTTTGATAGATGCTGCCCGAATAATTTCTCTTAGTAAAGGAATTAAAAATGTTTCCAACACAATTTCCAGATACGCAAAACTAGCCGAATTAGAGCCACAAAATGCGTCTGTTTATGAAGCATGTGCTGATGCTTTTTCCGAATTATTAAAATTTAGAACCGAAGAAGGTTTAAAAAGTCAGTCTAATGGTAGGTATTTGAATTTAAGTGAGTTATCGAAGTTAGATAAAGTAAAACTTAAGAACGATTTTCAACCAATTAACAATATTCAAGAAGTTATAAAAAATCGTTTTCAACTAACTTATTTTACTTAGACTATGGCATTTAATTGGTTTAAAAAAATAGTTAAAGATCATCCAAAGTTTTGGATAAGCTACCTTTCATATTTTGAAGAAAATCAGAATAAAAAGAAACGTTATGTTGTTTTCGATTGCGAAACAACTGGTTTAGATTACAAATCAGACCGAATTTTATCTATTGGTGCGGTGGCTATCGAAAATAATCAAATTATCGTTGGTGATTTCATGGAAGTTTTTTTGTTGCAAGATGTGTTTAAAGCTGAATCAGTGCCTATTCACGGTATTTTAAAAGAAGGTAAAGAAGAAAAAATTGTGGAAGCCGAAGCCATTATTCGATTTTTAGAATTTATTAAAGATGCTACATTGGTTGGTCATCACGTTGATTTTGACATAGAAATGATCAATCAAGGCTTAGCACGATTA
This sequence comes from Flavobacteria bacterium BAL38, assembly GCA_000169355.1. Lineage (GTDB taxonomy): Bacteria > Bacteroidota > Bacteroidia > Flavobacteriales > Flavobacteriaceae > Flavobacterium. The sequence continues at coordinate 7,438 of AAXX01000008.1, forward strand.
GAAGTTGGGAAACTGAAAAATCAAGCAATGGATACGGATGTTATGTATCAGAAATTGAAATATTTACCACAAGAACAACACAGTTCGTTAGATGAATTATGTGATATCTATAAAATAAGAAAATCGGACCGACATACAGCCAGTGGCGATGCTTTCATTACGGCATTATTGTTTTTGAAACTAAAGAAAAAATTAGAAATCTAATAAAGAATGCAAGACGATTGGGCTTATTTAGAAAAATACGCATTAGAAAATGAAAAGCTAAACTTAAAAGTGAATAGTGGTAATAGAATTGTGTTTATTGGAGACTCTATAACGGAATATTGGAAACAATACGATGCCTCATTTTTTAGTCAAAATGGCTATATTAATAGAGGAATTAGTAGTCAAACAACCACACAAATTTCTTTTCGATTTGAAAATGATGCTCTCAACCTTAAACCCCAAAAAATAGTAATTTTAGCTGGAATTAATGATATTGCCGAAAACAAGGGCCCTATTTCGTTAGATGATGTCGTAATAAATATTCAATCTATGATTGAAAGAGCATTAGAAAAAAAGATTGAGGTTTTATTGTGTTCGCTACTTCCTGCAAATATAATTCCTTGGAATCATAAAATTAATCCGGTTGATAAAGTAGTTGAATTAAATAATAGATTAAAGAAAATTTCTGAAGCTCATTACATTCCATACGTAGATTATTTTTCAGAAATGGCAGACCATACAAAGGGTTTACCAAAGAAATATAGTCATGATGGAGTTCATCCGAATGAAAAAGGCTATTTAAAAATGAATGTTATATTAGAAAATTATTTAACCTAAAAAAAACTGCCCCATTGCTGAAGCAGTTTTTTAACCAATAAAACTAAAAACTAGAGTTTGCCATCTTTAATTTCATCCACTATTTCAGGATTTAATAAAGTGGAAATATCTCCAAAATTAGAGAAGTCTCCTTCAGCAATCTTTCTTAATATTCTGCGCATGATTTTACCCGAACGTGTTTTTGGTAAACCACTAACAAATTGAATTTTATCTAATTTCGCAATCGGGCCAATTTGATCAGAAATTTGTTGATTAATCTCTTTTGCAAGGTTATTTTTATCACGACTTTCTCCAGTTTCTTTCAGAATTACAAATCCATATAATGCATTTCCTTTGATATCATGTGGGAAGCCTACAATTGCACTTTCTGCTACTGCTGGATGTTCGTTGATGGCATCTTCAATTGGAGCTGTTCCTAAATTATGTCCAGAAACAATAATTACATCATCTACTCTACCCGTAATTCTATAATACCCTACTTCATCGCGTAAAGCGCCATCTCCTGTGAAATATTTTCCTGGAAAAGCTGTGAAATAAGTTTCTTTATAACGTTGGTGATCACCCCAAATGGTTCTCGCCATAGATGGCCATGGGAATTTAATACACAAAGCTCCCGTGACTTGATTTCCTTCAATTTCATTACGTAATTCATCCATTAAAACAGGCTGAATTCCTGGTAATGGTAATGAAGCATACGTTGGCTTGGTAGGTGTTACAAACGGAATAGGTGAAATCATAATTCCTCCCGTTTCGGTTTGCCACCATGTATCTACTAACGGACAGCGCTTTCCTCCTACGTGATCGTTATACCAGTGCCAAGCTTCCTCGTTAATAGGCTCTCCAACCGAACCAATTACTTTTAATGAGGTTAATGGAAACTTTTGAACAAAATCTAAACTTTCTTTTGCCAATGCACGAATTGCTGTTGGAGCTGTATAAAACTGAGTAATTTTATGTTTTTCAATCACTTCCCAAAAACGACTAAAGTCTGGATAAGAAGGTACTCCTTCAAAAATCACTGTGGTAGCACCATTTAAAAGTGGTCCGTATAAAATATAAGAGTGACCTGTAATCCATCCAATATCTGCTGTACACCAATACACGTCATTTTCTTCGTAATTGAACACATTTTTAAACGTATAAGCGGTATACACCATATAACCAGCAGTTGAATGAACCATTCCTTTTGGTTTTCCGGTAGAACCCGAAGTATATAAAATAAATAACGGATCTTCTGCATCCATTATTTCAGCAATATTATTTCCTAAAGCAGCATCTAATAAAGGTTGTAGCCATAAATCTCTACCTTCTTTCATCGTTACTTCTGTATTAGTTCTATTAACAACTAAAACCGTATCAACTGAAGGACATTTTTCTAAAGCTTCGTCAACAATTCCTTTTAAATCGATTGATTTATTACCTCTATAACTTCCATCTGAAGTAATTACCATTTTACACTCGCTATCATTAATACGACTAGCAACTGCCGAAGATGAAAATCCTGCAAATACAACAGAATGTATAGCACCAATTCGTGCACAAGCCAAAACAGCAACGGCTAATTCTGGAATCATGGGTAAATAGATACAAACTCTATCTCCTTTTTTGATACCTTGATCTCTTAGAACATTTGCCATTTTTGAAACACGAACGTATAATTCGTTATAAGAAATATGCTGAGCTACTTCACTTGGATCATTAGGTTCAAAAATAATAGCAGTTTTATCGCCTCTTTTTGCTAAATGTCTATCAATACAGTTTTTTGTAATGTTTACTTTCGCATTTAGAAACCACTTAAAATTAGCTTCCTGCATGTCAACTTCAAAAACTTTATCCCATTTTTGATACCATGTGAAATTTTCATCGGCTATACGATCCCAAAATTTTCTTGGTTCTCGCACCGACTTCTTATACATTTTAAAGTAGTTTTCTAAATCGTGTATTTTATAATAACTCATTTTTTAGTTTTTTTTATATTGATAATGTAAATATAGCTAATCTATTTTTTGAATTCCATATTATTTTGCTAAATAGGTATAGATACGTGATTAGTCAAAAATAATTAGTGATTAGCAAAAGGCTATTTGAAACAACCTATTTTATCATGTTGTAAAACGGCTCTAATTTCATCTATAATAGCTTCATCATCAATTGTTGATGGAACTTGAAATGACTCACCATCGGCAATACTTCGCATCATTTTACGTAGTATTTTACCAGATCGGGTTTTTGGCAATCGTTGTACCATAACAACATCTCTTAATGAAGCTACAGCTCCAATTTGTTCGCGAACTAGTTTAACTACTTCGTGTTGCAATTGAAAATGCTCAATTTCTTCTCCCGATTTTGCAACAACCAATGCTAACGGAATTTGACCTTTTAGTTCATCATTTATTCCAATAACAGCACATTCTGCAACCGAATGGTGTGATGCTACAATTTCTTCCATTTCAGCAGTAGACAATCTGTGACCGGCAACATTAATTACATCATCTACTCTACCTGTTATAAAAATATAATCCTCATCATCTTTAAAGCCACCATCTCCAGAGAAATAATAACCCGGAAATTTATTCAAATATCCCGCTTTAAATCGTTCATTATCTTTCCATAAATCTAATAAAGTTCCTGGAGGCAATGGTAATTTGATTACTACATAACCTTCTTCATTAGGACCTAATTCCTGACCGTTTTCACCAAAAATTCTGATATCGTAACCTGTAACTGCTTTACCTGCTGAGCCTGGTTTTATAGGTAAATACTCCACTCCCATCATATTAGCAATCATCGGCCAACCCGATTCGGTTTGCCACCAATGGTCGATAGCGGGAACTGGAATGTGTTCGCGATACCAATCTAAAGTAGCTACATCGCAGCGCTCACCTGCTAAAAATTGAATTCGTAAACTTGATAAATCGTATTTTTTTATAAAATCGCCATTTGGATCTTCTTTTTTAATAGCTCTAATTGCTGTTGGAGCCGTAAACATCACGCTAACTTTGTGTTCTGCAATTACGCGCCAAAAGGTACTTGCATCTGGAGTACGAATTGGCTTTCCTTCAAACAGAACAGTTGTGTTTCTATTAATAAGCGGACCATAGACAATATAACTATGTCCTACAACCCATCCCACATCGGAAGCAGCCCAAAAAACTTCTCCTTCTTTTGCATCATAAATATGTTGCATAGAAAATTTAAGTGCTGTTACATAACCTCCTGTATCTCTGACGATTCCTTTTGGTTTTCCTGTCGTGCCAGAGGTGTATAAAATATATAAAGGATGAGACGAATTTACTTGTAAACAATCAGCTTCTTCAGATCCATAAACTAATGCATGATAGTCGACATCGTATTTTTTAAATGGTACTTTAGCTCCTAATTTTCGATTAAAAACAACTACTTTTTTGGGTTTATGATTAGCCAGCGCTATAGCTTCATCAACTAAAGGTTTATAAGCAATTAATCGATCAATTTCAATTCCAGAAGAAGCAGTTAAGATAACTTTTGGTTCGCAATCATCTATTCGAATAGCTAATTCATGTGGCGCAAATCCTCCAAAAACAACAGAATGCGTTACTCCTATTCTAGCACAAGCTAACATTGCAAAAGCGGCTTGCGGAATCATAGGCATATAGATAACAGCAGTATCCCCTTTTTTCAACCCAAGCGAAAGTAAACCGCCAGCTAATTTGGCAACTTCTGATTTAACTTCGTTAAATGTATACTTTTTAACAGTTTGTGTTACTGGTGAGTCATAAATTATAGCAACTTCATCGCCAAATCCATCTTCTATATGTTTATCTACTGCTAAATAACAAGCATTCAATTCTCCATCTTCAAACCATAATGGATAATTGTTAGCGTCATTAGATAAGATTGAACTCGGTTTTTTAGACCAAGCAATTTTTTTTGATTGTTCTGTCCAGAAATCTACTGCAGATTCTTTACTATTTTTATATAATTCTTGATAATTCATTTGTTATATTGAATTTATATTATTTTTTCTTCAGTAAATTTAAAGAATATAATAAAGCCAAATGAATTAATCTTGCTAAATAGGTATAGTTCAATAGTGTTTATTTAATGAAAAAGTAAAAACTAAAGGATAAAATATAAATATTCTATTTCTTTAGTTTAGTAACATCTTTATTTAAATAGGAAAAGTAATAAAAATAAAAATTAGTTTTAGATATTGCTAAGAAATTAAGCTAACAACTCCTCTACTTTCTCCACCACTTTCTTTATAGAAAATGGCTTTGTTAAATAAGCATCGGCACCAAGAGCTAGTCCTTTTTCAATATCACTTTCTTTATTTTTTGCAGATAAAAACATCACTTTGGTGTGTGTTAAATTAGCATCTTTTCTAATTTGTTCTAAAGTAGCAAAACCGTCCACCATTGGCATCATGATGTCTAAAATAATTATATCAGGAAAATTAGTTTTCAAAATATCTAATGCTTCTTGACCATCTCGCGCTATAAAAACTTCGTAGTTACTTTTTTTAAAGGTATATTCGAGCGTCATCACAATATTAGGTTCGTCGTCTACTATTAAAATCTTCTTCATAAATCTGTATTTTCATTGTTTTTTAAAGGTAATGTAAAAGAAATTGAAGCTCCTTTAGTACTTGGTTCTGCCCAAATTTTACCTTTATGATGTTCTATAATTTGTTTACAAATGGCTAATCCTAATCCGCTACCAACAGGTTTTTTAAAATTTTGATTAGATGCTTGATAAAATTTGTCAAAGATAACATCAAAATCATTAGGATTTATACCTTTTCCGTTATCTTGAACAGAAGTAATGACAAATTCGTCTTTAATTAGAACTTGAATTGAAATTAATCCATCATTATCAGGACAAAATTTAATAGCATTTGATACTAAATTAGTAATTACTTGAATAATTCGATCTTCATCATAATAAGCCAAAACAGTATCTTTACTTTCGATGTAAATACTAATATTTTTATTTTTTATTAATTGTTTTAATGGCTCAATTGAATTTTCAATCGTTGCAATTAAATTATTTTGTTTAGGATGAATGGTTTGTTTACCGGTCTCAAATTTCTCCAAGTCTAAAATTTTATCAATCAAACGATTTAATCTGTCAGATTCAGAGATAATATTTTGCAAAAACTGCTTTCTTAACTCTTCTGGAATTTCATCATCATCATGTAAAATCTCACTTGCAGCACGAATAGCTGTTATTGGTGTTCTAAGTTCGTGAGTTACAGTGTCTAAAAATTCGTCTTTTTGAATGTCTTTTCTAACCAAGGTTTCATTGGCTTTTTGAAGTTGTGATGTGATTTCTTTTAGTTCTTTTGAAGTTTCTAATAGCTTTTTATTAATAATGATGTTTTCTTTTGATTCTTCTAAAATTTTTAAAACTTCTGGAAGTGTAATTTTTTCTTCTTTTACCACACTAGAAATTAATATTCGGGCAGAAGCTGTTCCAATATGACCTGTTAATAGATTTTCAGCAAATTTTACCAATCGAGCATCTGCTAATTCTTGATTTTTATCAACATTATATTTTAAATTAAAGATATTTAAAGCTCTTTTAGTTCTTTCGTTTCCTAAAAACCGAATTAATACTTTTTCAATATCACTGGTATAAGCGGTTCCTTTCCAAACGAAAGCATTTTCATGGTTATTACTATATTTATCTATATCTACATACATTTCAGCATAGTTTCTTTCACGATAATTTCCTTTAAAACTAACCGAAACAGCGAAATAAGTTAAAGTGTTAAACAACATGCTCCAAAATAAAGCATGAGGAACAGGTTGCAAATAATTTAACCCAAATAATTCAAATGGCTTTAATAATTCTATTTGAAAAAGTCCTTCTGAAATAAACGAACTATTACTATTTGTAAGTCCTGTAGCATAAGGAATTAAAAGAGTATAAATACAAACTGAAAAACCGATGATAATACTATAAATAGCGCCCATTCTTGAACCTCTTCTCCAAAAAATAGCTCCAAAAAAAGAAGGTGCTAATTGCGCAATGATGACAAACGAAATTAATCCGATAGATACTAAATTATAATCTAAGGCAAAAAAACGATAAATGAAATAAGCAGAAATAATTAATAAAAAGATACCAAATTTTCTAATATTGACAATCTTTTTATTATTGATAACCTGCTCTTCACTTAGTAATTTTCCTAAAAAGGTATAAGGGATTAATAAATTGTTACTCAACATGGTAGATAAACTAATACTTGAAACTACAATCATAGATATAGCTGCAGAAAATCCGCCAAGGAAAACTAAAACAGTTAAAAATGTATTATTGAAATATTGCGGTATTAAAAGGGAATAGGTATCGGCATTTACATTTTGCCCTTCAAACAAAACATTTCCGCCCCAAGCAATTGGGTAAACAAAAATATTGAACAGTAATAGATACAAAGGAAACAACCAAATAGCAGTTTTAAGATGACGTTCTCTATTATTCTCAACTACAGAAGTGTGAAATTGACGAGGCAATAAAAAGATAGCAAAAAGAGAAACCATAATTAAAAAGAACCAATTTATCCCTTGCTCAAGTCCGCCAATCGTGTTCTTTTCTTTAAAATTTTGTAACAGCGAAGCCTTATCATAAATGTCATCGTAGCCATCAAAAACAAAAAAAGTAACATAAACCCCAACAATTAAAAAGAAAACAAGTTTTAAAACGCTCTCAATAGCAACGGCTGTAACAATTCCTTTTCTTTTTTCAGAGGCATCAACATAACGTGTACCATAATAAGACGCAAATAAAGCAAGTGCAATTGCTACATATGTAGTAGTATCGTTAAATATTAAAGAACTTGAACTGGTTTTAGTAACGATATGAAATGTTTCTGAAATTGCTTTTAATTGTAACGCAATGTAGGGTAAAATTCCTGCCATACACACTACAGTAACAATTGCTCCAAGAAAACGACTATTTCCATATCGAAGTGAAATAAAATCGGCAATACTTGAAATTTTATTTACTCTTGAAATTCTAATGATTTTTTTTAAAATAATGATCCAAGCTGGAATTATAATAATAGGTCCAATGTAGATAGGTAAATAATTTAAACCCGAATTTGCAGCTACGCCAATACTTCCATAATACGTCCAAGCAGTACAATACACAGCTAAAGACAATGAATAGATATACGAATTATTTATCCATTTGATGTTTTCTTTATTTTCTGCCCAATGTGCAATAAAAAAGAGAATACCCAAATAAATTAACAAGATTAAAAGTAATAGAGCACTATTCATAATAACGTTGTACTACAATCCAAGACATTAAAACAGAAATCAACCAAGCAGAAAATATATAAATATAAATTATTGGCATTCCTAATAAAGCATCTGCACTATCAAATAATAAAACTATTGGTAAATTAAATACCAAAACTAATATTAACGAAAATACTACTAATTTTTGCTGATGCCTTTTTTTCATTATTTATATTTTATAATGTTTTAAAAATACAAACTCTGCTCTCGAAAAACAAGAGCAGAGATGTAAAATATTTATTTTTAATAAAATTAATGTCCAGTTGCTTCTCCTGCACCTGAAGGAATTCTAATATTTTCAACAATATCTTGAACCTCTTGTGGTGGAGCCGGCGTGAAACTATTTACAACAAATGCTACTATAAAGTTCACAATCATAGCAATAGTTCCAAATCCTTCAGGAGAAATTCCAAACCACCAACTTGCTTTTAAACCATCAACAGCTTCTTTTCCTCCGTCAAATATTCCAAATTTGAATTTTAACATATAGAAAAGCATTAATAATAAACCAACAATCATTCCAGAAACAGCACCTTCTTTATTCATTTTCTTATGGAAAATACCTAAAATAATAGCAGGGAAGAAAGAGGCTGCAGCTAATCCGAAGGCAAGTGCTACGACGGCTGCAACAAATCCTGGAGGATTAATTCCAAAATATCCAGCAATTACAACTGCTACTGCAGCTGCTCCACGAGCAGACCATAATTCACCTTTTTCTGAAATATTTGGGTTAATCATTTTTTTGATTAAATCATGAGAAACTGATGAAGAGATAACCAATAATAATCCTGCTGCAGTTGATAATGCTGCTGCTAATGCTCCAGCTGCAACTAAAGCAATAACCCAGTTAGGTAATTGAGCAATTTCAGGATTTGCTAACACCATGATATCATTATCAATTGTCAACTCACTTCCTTTGTAACCTTTAGCTTCTTGTGCCGCTAAAAACTCCTCATTTTTAGATTTATCATTGTAATATTGGATTTTGCCATCTCCATTTTTATCTTCATATTTTAATAAACCTGTTTTTTCCCAATTGGTAAACCATTTAGGCATTGTTACATATTCTTTACCGCTTACAGTCTCAATTAAGTTTGTTTTAGCAAATACAGATACTGCTGGAGCAGTTGTATATAAAATAGCAATTAATAATAAAGCCCATCCTGCAGATTTTCTTGCATCTTTTACTTTTTTAACGGTAAAGAAACGAACAATTACGTGTGGTAATCCTGCAGTTCCAACCATTAACGCTAAAGTAATTGCAAAAACATCAATCATTGATTTTGAACCGTTTGTATATTCTGCAAAACCTAATTCAGTAGATAAACCATTTAATTTATCTAAAAGATAAGTTTCACTTCCTGTTACAGTTGCACCCATTCCTAATTGTGGAATTGGATTACCCGTCATTTGAATTGAAATGAAGATTGCTGGAACCATAAAAGCAAAGATTAACACACAATATTGTGCTACTTGCGTATAAGTAATTCCTTTCATTCCACCTAAAACGGCATAGAATAAAACGATTATCATTCCAATTACAACTCCAGTTTCAATCTCTACTTCTAAGAATCTTGAAAAAACAACCCCTACTCCACGCATTTGACCTGCTACATAAGTAAATGATACAATTAATGCACAAATTACAGCAACAGTTCTGGCAGTGTTTGAGTAATAACGTTCCCCAATAAAATCGGGCACCGTGAATTTTCCAAATTTTCTTAAATAAGGTGCTAATAATAAGGCTAAAAGCACATATCCACCAGTCCAGCCCATTAAGTAAACAGCTCCGTCATATCCCGCAAAGGAAATAATTCCGGCCATTGAGATAAATGAAGCCGCAGACATCCAATCGGCAGCAGTTGCCATACCGTTTGCTAAAGGAGAAACACCTCCACCAGCAACATAAAACTCTTTAGTAGATCCAGCTCTACTCCAAATTGCAATTCCAATATATAGGGCAAATGTAATTCCTACAATAATGTAGGTCCAAGTTAATACATCCATGATATTTTTTTGTTTTTAATTAATTATTTTATTCGTCAAATCCGTATTTTTTATCTAATTTGTTCATCAAACGAACATAGACAAAAATTAAAATAACAAAGACATAGATTGAACCTTGTTGTGCAAACCAAAATCCTAAAGGAAATCCTCCGATTTTAATTTCGTTTAATGCATCTTTAAAAAGTATTCCTGCTCCATAAGATACAGCAAACCAAATGCTTAATAAAATTAGAAGGTATTTTAAATTTTCCTTCCAATAAGCCGTAGCGTGTTTTTGATCACTCATAATAATTATAGTTTTGATTGGTTATTATAGATAAATCATTGCTTGAAGTGTAAGCGTGTTAACGGCATCACTTGTAGCGTATTTTAATGATTGATATTCTAAGGTTAATTTTGCATTATGACCGCTTAAAAACATATTTGTTCCAATTCCAAATTGAGTTGCATTATCGTTTAAAGCCTCAATTTTTCTGCTATCATAAGAAACGTATGGTTGAAATTTAGCTTTAGTTTTTACAGGTAAAACATATCCTAAATGACCATGAAATAAAGACCCAGTTTCGTAAGTTGTACCTAAAGTAAAGTTTTTACCATAATCATTGTTTTGGTATAAAGCATAAGCAGTTAAAGCACCTCCATTTGTTCCAATAGGTGCATCGTAAAATGCATCTAAAGCAAATATCTTAACATCTTCACCACTTAAGTTACCTAAATTATCAGCAACTACAGATCCATTAGGATGAGCAAAAAATCCTGCTCCTACATTAAATACTTTTTTGCCTCCTAAATACGTTCCTACTTTATAAGGTAAAAAGTTACTTTCACTATCTAAGAAACCATATTCAAAGTAACCAGCAAAAGTTCTTCCAGCATCTTTAGATCCTAGTAATCTTCTTCCTGTGTAAGTTGCAGCCCCACCGCTTACAGGAACAGTTGTTGCTTGTAAATTATTTGTTATAGCATCATTTATAGAAACTCGATATTGAAATTTCCCTAAAGCACCTTTTAAATAAACTCCCATATGTCTTGCAAATTGATCAGACAAACCCAAAGTTGCCCATGCCTGACGTTGATTATCTAACGTCATGATATTAAGAGTACTTTGATTATTTAAACGTGAAATTCCATTCCAATAATGTAAACCTCCACCTATTGCATGATTTTTACCTAAACTGTATTGTGCCCAAACATCATGAAAAAATAGCTGTGAAGCATCTTTAGTTCCAACAGGACTCATATTATCACCATTTAAGCTATTTAGACCAAAATGAGTTAAAATCATAAAATCTTTACTAATTTGAGCATACATTAAAATACGAGCTCTACGTAAACTAAAATTAGTATCAGATTGTTCGTTACCATTAGCATCTAAAGGTCGATTGGAATTGTTTTGAGCCCAAAATTGTGCCCATGATATAATTCTAAAGTATTTAGAACCATCTTCATTTATATTAACTTTCAAACCTCCTCCATAATCTGGAGAGCCTTGACTAAATGAAAGAGCTGAAAGTAGTAAAGCAGCTGCTACAAATAATTTTTTCATAATTTAAAATTTGGTTAGTTATAATTTTTTGCTGAGACCAAATTCTTAAATTATGTTAATGAAAAAAATTATGATATATATAAATGTAAAATAGTATAGTTAATCTTTAAAACGCTCCCATTTTATTAGCATAAATTTATCTCCAAGTTCTGTTATTATCATACCAGCACCAGACAATTGATCTTTGTTTTTAAGGAATTCTACTAATTCATTATGTTTAAAAATCTTGTAAGTAGGATGATAATTAGGATGGGGTGGTTTCTTAATTTTAAATTCTTTTACCCAATTACTAATGGAAACGTGTGATACTCCTAAAATACGCTCTATTTCTCTAAAACTTAATCCTTCTAAGTAAAGCTGTAAGGCCTTAGTTACATAGTAATCGTCTATTTTTTTTCCTAACTTATTGACTGTAAAGTAATAATTACAAGATTTGCATAAATACCTTTGTCTGTCTTTGATTACACCACTTTTTACAATTGTATCACTTTGGCATTTTGGACATGATAAAATCTCCATATATATAATTTTTGCATAAATATACTAATTTTGCAAGATATACAAAAATATTGTTCGTAATTTTTCATTTGTATTTTTTTACATATCGTAATTTTATTCATTAAATATTATAAATAATGCAATAAAACCGAAATAGCAGTAAAGTTGAATTTTTAAATTGTTTATAAAATTATTGAATTTTATAAAAAAAGTATAGTTATGTTTTTAATTAATTTACTTAATTTGTGCAAACAACAACAAACTATGCAATTCGATATTCAAAATACCGAAGCTTCTGCTTTATATAAACTATTAACAGGTACAGTTATTCCTAGACCTATTGGTTGGATTTCTACAATTGATTCCAATAATTGTAACAACCTAGCACCTTTTTCCTTTTTTAATGTAGTGAGCGAAGATCCACCACATGTTATGTTTTCAATCGTTAGGACCGGTAATAAAAACAAGGACACTTTAAATAATATACTAGACAACAAACAATTTGTAGTTAATTTAGTTACCGAAGAAGTTGTTGCACAAATGAATACAACTTCTCAAAGTGTTGCATCAGATATCGACGAATTTGAACTAGCAAGTGTTACTCCTATTGATGCTGTTTACATAAAACCAAAACGAGTAAAAGAAAGCTTAGTGCATTTTGAATGCGAAATGGTGCATCATTATTTTATTGAAAATCATCAAAATGGTGGCGCTTGTATCATTATTGGAAAAATAATCACCATGCATATTGATGATTCTATTTTAATGGAAAATCACAGAATTAATTTAGAAACATACAAGCCTGTGGCACGTTTAGCAGGTTCAAACTACAGTAAATTAGGAGAAATCTTCTCAATTAAAAGACAATAAATTAAAAATCTGCGGAAATCTGCGTTTTGCCAAAGCAAATCCGTTTTATCCGCGTGCTAATCAATATGAAAATAACAATTATAGGTGGCGGTCCAGGCGGACTTTACTTTTCGATATTAACCAAAAAAGCAATGCCTCATTGCCAAATCGATATTTACGAACGAAATAAACCCGATGATAGCTTTGGCTTTGGAGTCGTTTTTTCAGACGAAACGTTAGGTGAATTCCTTAAACGCGATATGCAATCGTATGAACTTATCCGTAGCAAATTTGCGTATTGGGATGATATTATTGTCGCACGTGATGGCGAATCGGTTACTATTGCTGGAAATGGCTTTTGTGGTTGTTCTCGAAAAACATTGTTGCAATTATTACAACAACGTTGCATTGAAGAAGGCGTAAATTTACATTTCGAACAAAATGTAGATGATTTATCACAATTTTCCGATTCGGATATTATTTTGGCTTCTGACGGAATTTCAAGTGCTATCCGAACGCAATACCAAGAAGCATTTGGAACTAAAATTGAATTAAAGAAAAATCGTTTCGTTTGGTTAGGTTCTACAAAACCACTGGATGCGTTTACCTATTTTTTTAGAAGCACTCCTCATGGAACTATTGTAGCACATAGCTATCAATATGAAGAAGGCATGAGCACCTGGATTTTTGAATGTAGCGATGAAACTTGGCAAAAACATGGTTTTGAAGTAACCAATAAAGAAGATACCATGACCAAAATAGCTGAAATCTTCAAAGATGAATTAGATGGCCATCCATTAATTACAAATAAATCACATTGGCGTCAATTTCCGCACGTAACGAATGAAAAATGGTATCATAACAACATTGTTTTATTAGGCGATGCCAAAGCTACAGCCCACTACTCTATTGGTTCAGGAACAAAATTAGCCATGGATTGTGCTATCGGATTATCGGATGCCGTAATTGCAAATCCAAATAACGTGCAAGCCGCTTTTGAACAATACGACAAATCAAGAAGAAATACGGTAGAAATGATTCAGTATGCCGCAGTAGTTTCTTTAGATTGGTTCGAAAATATGGATCGCCACATGCAACATTCCTTCCAACAATTTGCGTTTGGATGTATGACCCGTTCGAAAAAAGTAACGTATGAAAATTTACGTTTGAGAGATAAATCTTTCACCGATAAAGTTTTAAAAGAATTTAACGAGAATGTTGTCAAATCGAGCGAAGTCGAGATTGTTTCGGCAGCCTTCACTCCTTTCAAATTAAGAGAACTAGAACTCCCAAACCGCATCGTTATGTCACCAATGGGACAATATTCTGCAACTGACGGCTTAGTTTCCGATTGGCATTTGGTACATTATGGAAGTCGCGCTACTGGAGGTGTTGGGTTAATCATTACCGAAATGACCGCCATTTCTGAAACCGGAAGAATTACCGAAGGTTGTGCTGGAATTTACAATGCAGAACAAGTAAATCAATGGAAAAAAATTACCGATTTCATTCATGATAATACTTCTACTAAAATCGGAATTCAATTAGGACATTCGGGACGAAAAGGTGCAACTAAAAAACCTTGGAAAGGTAACGAACCAATGGAAACACCTTGGAATTTAATTTCCGCTTCTCCTATCCCATTCAATGACAATTTCACTATTCCAAAAGAAATGACTTTTGAAGACATGGAGGAAATCAAAGGGCAATTTGTTCAAGCTGCTAAAAATGCAGACGAAGCAGGCTTTGATATGATCGAATTACAAGCACATCACGGCTTTTTATTAGCTTCTTTCTTGTCGCCCTTGACTAATATTCGTAAAGATGAATTTGGCGGAAGCATTGAAAACCGTTTAAAATATCCGTTGGAAGTTTTTAAAGCCATTCGTGAAGTATTTCCAACTGACAAACCTATTTCAGTTCGAATTTCAGCAACAGATTGGTCAGAAAATGGAATTTCAGAACAAGAAGTTACCACTATTGCAACTGCTTTTAAAGCTGCTGGAGCTGACATCATCAATGTTTCAACAGGAAATACGGTCGCAGGTCAAAAACCATTAACGGGTAGAATGTGGCAAACTCCTTTTTCAGATGCCGTTCGAAATACCGTTCATATTCCAACTATAACCGCTGGTTATATTCAGGATATTGACCAAATCAATACTATTCTTTTAAACGGAAGAGCCGATTTAGTCGCTTTAGGACGACCTTTATTGTTGGATGCTAATTTCGTTAGAAACGCACAAGCTTACGAACAATTTCAAGCAAATGATATTCCAAATCCATATAAAATGGGCGTTTCGCATTTGTATCCGCTAAAAGCTTCGGAAAAAAAACAAGTGGAAGGCATGAAAAAATCGTTAAAACCTAAAAGTAATAAAAAGTAGTATTAAGATTGTAGAATTAAGTATTAAGACAAAATTGCGACTTTTGCTCCCGAAATTTAGGGATTTGCGAGAAACTAATCATTATGAAACATTACCAAGATAATTTCGCTCACAATAGCTTACCAGCTCTGGAATTACAACCAGAGTATACCTTTTTGGATTTACCGCAATTCCAACAACCTGAAATACTGAATTGCGTTGATAAATTGTTAGATAGTCACATTCATAATGGTCGTGGAAATAATAGTTGTATTCGCACGTTTGAGGAAACTTGGACGTATCAAGATTTATTTGAAAAAGCGAATCAAATTGCACATGTTTTGGTGGATGATTTAGGTTTACAATCAGGTAATCGTGTTTTGATTCGTTCTGCTAACAATCCCATGATGGTTGCGTGTTGGTTTGCTATTTTAAAAGCGGGCGGAATTGTAGTAGCTACCATGCCATTGCTTCGTTCTAAAGAATTGACTACGATTATCGATTGTGCCGAAATTTCGCATGTGTTGTGCGATAAAGAATTGGAAGAAGAAATTCATTTGGTAATCCCGAAGTTTCGGGACGATTTTCTAAAACAAACGTGTTTTTATGGGAATTCACAATTGGAGGAATTAATGGCTACTAAACCGAAAACTTTCGACAATTATCATTCGAAATCGGATTCAGTGGCCTTGATTGGCTTCACTTCTGGAACAACGGGTTTACCTAAAATGACAGCACATTATCACAAAGATATTTTGAATATTTGTGAAGCGTTTCCAAACTATTCTTTACAACCAACACAAAACGATATTTTCACAGGAAGTCCGCCATTAGGATTTACATTTGGTTTAGGTGGATTGGTGTTGTTTCCAATGTATTTTGGAGCTTCAACTTTCTTAATCGAAAAACCGAGTCCAGATTTATTGTTAAAAGCGATTCAAGATTTTAAAATTACGATTTGTTTTACCGCACCCACCGCTTGGCGTATTATCACCATAAAAGTTAAAGATTTCGATATTTCTAGCTTAAGAAAATGTGTTTCTGCTGGCGAAACGTTACCATTTAAAGTTTGGCAAGATTGGTACGATGCTACAGGTTTAAAAATATTTGACGGAATCGGTGCTACCGAGATGTTGCATATTTTCATTTCTTCTAACGAAGAGAACATGAAACCTGGCGCTACAGGAAAAGCGATTACGGGTTACGAAGCAAAAATCATAGACAAACAAGGCAACGAAGTACCAAGAAATGAAGCTGGAAGATTAGCGGTTCGTGGAATTACAGGTTGTAAATACCTAAACCGAGAAGAAAAACAACGCGAATACGTAGAAAAAGGTTGGAACATCACAGGCGATATTTTCCGTCAAGATGAAGAAGGTTACTTCTATTTTGTGGCACGTGGTGATGATATGATAATTTCTTCTGGCTATAATATTGCGGCAATTGAAGTAGAATCCGTACTTTTAACCCACGAAGATATTTTGGAATGTGCTGTGGTTGGCTTACCTGATGAAGAACGAGGAATGTTAGTTTGTGCGCATATTGTATTACACGATAATACTAAAGCAACTGATGTAATGAAAAATCGTATTCAACACTGGTTCAAAGAAGTAGCTGCACCCTATAAATATCCAAGAGTGATTAATTTCGTGGATTGTTTGCCAAAAACGGAAACAGGAAAAATACAACGATTTAAGTTAAAATAAGTATTAAGATTTTAGTATTAAGTATCAAGACATATATAATGAGTCAATTCACAAAACAAGAAAAAGTACGTTTCCAACATGTTGATTATGCTGGAATTGTCTTCTATCCCCGATTTTTAGAAATGCTAAATTGTTTAGTAGAAGATTGGTTTGAAGAAGCCTTAGATCGTCCTTTTTCAAAAATGCACGAAACCAATGGTATTCCAACGGTTGATTTAAAAATACAATTCAAAAATGCTGCTAGATTAGGCGAAATCTTAACCAAAAAATTGTGGGTAAAAGAATTAAAAAACTCCTCTATTCTTTGCGGATTTCAGTTTGTAAATGAAGCAGAAAATACCGTTTTAGAAGGCGAAGTTACCTTAGTAAACGTAGCTTTCAACCCAGAAAGAAACGGCATCAAAGCAGAACCTTTTACAGAAGGAATGAAGAATAAAATTTCAGTATTTAGTCTTAATACTTAATACTCAAATCTTAATACAATTATTATGGAATTCAAAAAATTCAAAGCCGCAACCGTTCAAACGTCACCTGTATTTCTAAATGTAGAAAAAACAGTAGATAAAGCCATTTCTTTTATTAAAGAAGCCAGTAATAACGGAGCAAAATTAATCGCTTTTCCAGAAGTATTTATCGCTGGATATCCCTATTGGAATTGGATTATGACGCCAGTTCAAGGGAGTAAATGGTACGAAGAATTATATAAAAATTCGGTTGACGTAGCAGGTCCAGAAATCAAGAAGCTTTGCTTAGCTGCCAAAGACAATGATATTCATATTGTAATGGGAATCAACGAACGTGGCAATAGCTATGGCGAAATTTACAATACCAATTTAATCATCGACAACAAAGGAGTTTTCGTTGGAAAACACAGAAAATTAGTCCCAACATGGGCCGAAAAACTAACTTGGTCTTCAGGCGATGGTTCTTCGTTAAAAGTGTACAATACAGAAATTGGTCCAATCGGCACCTTAGCTTGTGGCGAAAACACCAATACTTTAGCGCGTTTTACGCTACTTTCTCAAGGCGAATTGATTCACATCGCCAATTATATTTCACTTCCAGTAGCGCCACCCGATTACGATATGGCAGAAGCAATTAAAATTCGTGCCGCAGCGCATTCGTTTGAAGGAAAATTGTTTACAATTGTTTCCTGTTCGACTGTTTCGCAAGAAATCAAAGATGCTTTACGTGCTGATGTTCCGAATGTAGATGAATTATTGGATAGAAAAAGTTCTGCTTTTTCAGGATTTATTGGTCCAAATGGAGCTGTAATTGGGCAACCATTAATTGATGAAGAAGGAATGGTGTATGCCGAAATTGATTTAGCAAAATGCATCCAACCCAAACAAATGCACGATATTCTAGGACATTACAATAGATTTGATATTTTCGATTTACGAGTAAACACCGCTCCTACTCGAAAAATTACGTTTATCGATAATCACGAAGATTTTAATAAAAAATAGTTCTTAAAGATAGTTAAACTCCGACAGAGTTTTGAACTCTGTCGGAGTTTATAGGGTTAAATAAAAATATGAAAAACTACAAACCAATACCATTAGAAAAAGGAAATTACTACCACATTTATAATCGTGGTAATAATGGTATTGATGTTTTTTTTGACTCCGAAAGTTATTATCATTTTTTAAGGTTATTTGATAGGTATATTTCACCAATTGCCGAAACTTATGCTTGGTGTTTGTTAAAAAATCATTTTCATATTTTGGTTTATATAAAATTAGATAATGAAATTGATTACTCAAAATTAGAATATTCAACTGTAGAAAAACCAAAAGTATTAGATCCATCAAAACAATTTGGACATTTATTTAATGCTTATACACAAGCTATTAATAAAAAATTTAATAGAACAGGCGCTTTATTTGAAAAACCTTTTGAGCGAAAGCAAATCACATCAGAAAGGTATTTACAAAATGTTATTTATTATATTCACAACAATCCTGTTCAACATGGTTTTGTTCAACAAATGAGTTTATATCCTTAGTCTTCATTTGAATCAATTGTATCCGACAAACCAACAAAATTAAAAAGACAAGATGTTATTGAATTATATGGAACAAAGCTAGACTTTTTAGATTACCATAAATCATCTCAAAATTTAAATGAAATTACTAAATTTATAATCGAATAAATTTTACAGCCAATTCCTACATAGTTCTAAACTCTGTAGAAGTTTAAAAATAAAAACATGGAAGAAAACAACTATTCAGACGACCAATACGGAAGAGCTCGAGTACAAGACTCAGACGAACTAAAGGCGTATTATAAAGAATTAGAAACATTAGGCGCTGGTGCATTATGGACAGTAGCTAATGATATCGAACCTTGGGAACCTCGTTCATCATCTGTTCCAATGCTTTGGAAATACGATACTTTAAGGGATTTGGTTTTAAAATCATCAGAATTAGTAACGCCTGAACAAGCGGGAAGACGTGTAGTATATTTGGTAAACGACAAACGTAAAGACGTTTCGGCTGCTGTGGGTTGGTTATACACCGGAATTCAAGTTACGCGTCCTGGTGAATTTACGTCTGCACATCGTCATCGTGCTTCTGCCCTACGTTTTATTATGGAAGGTGAAGGTGGTTATACCGTGGTAGATGGTAATAAGATCATGTTAGAAGTAAACGATTTTGTTATTACACCAAACTCTACTTGGCATGAACATGGCGTTAATGAAGGTGGAAAAACCTGCATTTGGCAAGATGGTTTAGATATTCCGTTAGTCAATGCTTTAGAAGCTAATGATTATGCGGTTTATGATGGGAAACAAGCTTTGACAGCTCCATTAAACTACTCGCCTATTACTTATGGTTGTGTGGGATTAATTCCAGCCGATAAAACTTGGGATAAACCTTATTCTCCTCTATTCAAATATTCTTGGAAAAATGTGTATCCAGCATTATTAGAAGCTCAAAAAGTCAATGAAGTCAATCCATTTGATGGGATTTTCATGCAATATTCGAATCCGTTAACAGGCGGGCACGTGATGCAAACGATGGGAGCAGCCATGCAATTATTACCTGCTGGATTCAAAGGAAAAGCACACAAACATACAGGTTCATTTGTGTACCAATGTGCTAAAGGAAAAGGATATTCAATTATTAATGGACAGCGCTTCGATTGGAAGGAACGCGATATTTTCTGTGTTCCAAGTTGGGCATGGCATGAGCATCATAACTTATCTGAAACTGAAGATGCTTGCTTATTTCAATTTAACGATTTGCCTGTAATTGAAAGTTTAAGTTTATTTCAATCAAGAGAATTAGAAGAGAATAATGGACATCAAAATGTAATATAATATTTAAATGAAAATAAAATATTGGTCGATTTTAATTGTACTACTTTCTTTATTTGCTAAAGCACAAGATGTTAATTTTGATGCTGGAAGCATTAAAGAAAAAAAATATTTAGAAGCTATCAAATTCGAATCTGTTTATGATAAAATTATTATTCCAGTTGTCATAAATGGAAATGAATATCGTTTTTTATTAGATACGGGTGCTCCTAACGTAATATCAAAAAAAGTTTTACAAGAATTAAATTTAGATGCGTCAAAATCTATAACTGTAAACGATGCAAATAATTTGGTACAAAACATTCAAGCTGTTGATATTCCTGTAATAAAAATTGGAAATTTAACTTTTGAAAATCAGGTAGCATTAGTATATGATTTAGAGAATCATAATTTATTGAGTTGCTTTAAAATTGATGGATTTATAGGAAGTAATCTACTTAAAAATTCAATTCTAAAAATTAACAAATCGCAACAAGAAATTATAATTACGGATCAAATTAAAGCTTTAAACTTAAAAGTAAAACCATCTAAAGTAAAATTATTTGGATCTCAAAAAGCACCTTACATTGAAATTAATTTTATTGGTAAAAACAAAGAAAAGGCAACAGATGTTGTTTTGTTTGACACTGGAATGGATGGATTGTATGAAATTTCAAATAGAGCATTTCAAGTTTTTGAAAAATACAATATTTTTGATGTACTTTCAAAATCAGAAGGAATAAGTAGTCTTGGTCTTTTTGGAGCGGGTGATCCTACTTTGCAAACATTATTACAAGTAGAAACCGCTATTTTAAACAATGTGACAATTAAAAACTTAATCTTAAATACTACAGATGATAATAATTCGAGAATTGGTTTAGAATTTTTAGATCATGGCAATATTACATTAGATTTTATAAACAAAAACTTTTATTTCGAATCTAATTCCTCTATAACATTAGAAAACAAAGTTCCTAAATACGCTACAACAGTTGTAGATGATAAATATGTAGTTGGATTAGTTTGGGATAAAGAATTGGCTAAAGAGATTAGCTTTGCAGATGAAATCATCAGTATAGAATCGTTTAATGTAAGCCAAATGAGTTTTTGTGAAATTTTGAAACTAAAAAAAGAGTGGAAAAATAAATCAAATTACTCGTTAACAATAAAAAATAAAGAAAACAAAATAACTACTATTGCAATAGAAAATTAATATTAAATGAAACTACTTACCTACAAAACACAAGACACAGATGCACGTTTAGGCTTTATTCATAACAACCAAGTTATTGATATGCAAGATTTTGGAGATATATCCAATTTTCCTTTGCCAAACGATATGTTGGAATTAATTGATATGGGATTTGAAATCATTGCTGAAATTACAGAACTAATTTCAGAAACTCCTGAGAATTTCTTTGAAGAAATCGCTTGTGAGATGAATGAAGTTACGATTTTAGCACCCATCGAAAAACCAAGAAAAAATATCATCGGAATAGGTTTAAATTATACCGAACACGTTGCAGAAAGCGCTCGTACATTAGATACAACAGGAAAGCTTCCTCAAAAACCAATTATCTTTTCTAAACCACCAACAACCGTTACGGCTACTAATACAGAAATCATTAAAAATACTAAGTTAACAGAACAATTGGATTGGGAAGTTGAGTTAGCTGTAATTATCTCAAAGAAAGGCAAATACGTTGCTAAATCTGAAGCATTAGATTATGTTTTTGGTTATACCGTAATTAACGATATTTCGGCACGTGATTGTCGCAGAGAAGGACAATGGATTGTATCTAAAGGACAAGATACTTTTGCTCCAATGGGACCATATTTAGTAACAAAAGACGAAATCGAAAATCCGCATAACCTAAATTTATCTTTAACAGTAAATGGTGTTGAAAAACAAAATTCAAATACCAAATTTTTGCTATTCAACATCAACGATTTAATTGAAGATTTAAGCACCGTTTTCACATTAGAAGCTGGCGACATCATTGCAACTGGAACTCCTGCAGGCGTTGGAGCCGGAAGAAATCCTCAAGAATGGATGTACGATGGAGATGTAGTTGAAGCAACTGTAGAAGGAATAGGAACGATTGTGAATACAATTAAAGAAATATAATAAAAGTATTCAGTCGCAGTTTTCAGTTTTCAGACTGCTAACTGTGACTGAGACTGTAAACTTATGAAAATGAAATACAGAATTGGCCAAATAGTTCCATCATCAAACGTAACGATGGAAACCGAAATACCAGCAATTTTTCGTTCAAGAGAAACGATACTTCCGGAACGTTTTACGTTTCACAGCAGTAGAATGCGAATGAAAAAAGTAACCAAAGAAGAACTCGAAGCTATGGATGCGATGAGTTTAAAATGTGCTCAAGAACTTTCTGATGCTCATGTAGACGTTATGGGATATGCGTGTTTAGTAGCGATTATGAGTATGGGGCGTGGTTATCATTGTGTTTCAGAAGTAAATTTACACCAAGAAACGGTGGCGAACGACTTCCCTACTCCTATTGTAACATCTGCTGGAGCATTAATTAACGGATTAAAAGTATTAGGAGCGAAAACGGTTTCCATAATAACTCCATATATGCGCCCATTAACTGATAAAGTCGTAGATTATATTGAACATCAAGGCATTAAAGTAAAAGAAAGTATTGCTTTAGAAATTCCAGATAATTTAGAAGTGGCAGCTCAAAATCCAATGAATTTATTGGAAATCTACAAACAATTAGATTTAACAGGTGTAGATGTTTTAGTAGCATCAGCTTGTGTTCAAATGCCATCGTTAGAAGCAATTGATTTAATTCAGGCAGAATGTGGCATTCCGGTAACTTCAGCAGCTGTTTGTACCACATACGAAATGATGAAAAAATTAGGAATTGAAGCAAAATCAGCAATTGGTGGTGAATTATTGAGCGGTAAATATTAATGAAGTCACTTCAATATAAAATACTGTTCTTTTTATTTATAGTCATTGGCATCTCCTTATTACGACTATTTGGATTGTATTTTGTATTCATAATTCCAATATTAATTGGTTTGTATATCATTGTAATAAAATGCTCCAAATGAAATGGATTAAATTTTTATGAATCTAATCCATTTCATTATAATACTCTTATTTTCAAAGAAATAAACGATTTAAAGTCACAACCCTTTTAAATTCCGTAAATTTACATAAACACTCTAAGATTATTTAAAGTGTTTAATTCACAATTCTTATGGAATTTATAGACTATTACAAAGTTCTTGGCGTTACAAAAAGTGCAACTAATGATGAAATAAAAAAAGCCTACAGAAAACAAGCTAGAAAATTACATCCAGACATCAACCCAAACGATAAAGAAGCACAAGCCAAGTTTCAGCAACTTAATGAAGCTAATGAAGTACTGAGTAATCCTGAAAAAAGAAAGAAATACGATACGTATGGAAAAGATTGGGAAAATGGTGAAGCGTATGAAAAACAGAAACAACAACAAAGTTATTCCAACTCGGCTGCTCAACAATCCTATTCTGGTGGAAATTATCAAGAAGAAGACTTTTCAGATTTTTTCTCCTCTATGTTTGGTAATCAATCTGGAAATAGACAAAGAGCACAAGTAAAATACCGCGGACAAGATATTCAAGCGCAATTGCAAATTAGCATCAATGAAGCTTATACAGCACATAAAAAAGAATTTACGGTAAACGGAAAAAACATTCGAATTACTATTCCTGCAGGAATTGAAGATCAACAAACCATAAAAATCAGCGGTTTTGGCGGAACTGGAGTTAATAATGGCCCAAATGGTGATTTATTCATTACTTTTTCAATACTAAATACAACTTTATTTAAAAGAGTTGGAAATGATTTATTCTTACATCATGATTTAAATTTATACACTGCTGTACTGGGTGGAGAAGTTACAATTACTGATTTTAATAACACTAAATTAAAACTAAAAGTAACCGCTGGGACTCAAAACGGTACAAAAGTTCGATTAAAAGGAAAAGGTTTCCCAATCTATAAAAAGGATAATGAATTTGGTGATTTGTATGTAATATTTACGATTCCCATTCCAACCAATCTTTCTGAAAAAGAAACTGAATTATTCAATGAATTATCAAAAGCTACTAAAAACTAACATTATGGAAACATCTGATTTAATTGTTGTAGATCTATTTTGCAAAGAATCTCAAATCGAAATTAACTTTATTCATGATTTAGAAGCGTTTGGTTTGATTGAAATTACGGCTCAAAACGAAAATAAATATTTAAATAAAAATCAATTGGGCACTCTTGAAAAAATAATTCGATTACACAACGATTTAAAAATAAATAAAGAAGGTATTGATATTATTCTAAATCTACAAGATAAAGAAAATCAATTACTTACTGAGATTAATTACTTGAAAAATAGGTTGAGTTTGTACGAGTAAATATTAAAAATATTTTTTTTAAATTAAATTCATTTTACTCCAAATTAATTACGAATGTCTTTTTAACTATCTATTATAAAAAAGCCCTGAAATACTATATTTCAGGGCTTTTGATTTATTTAAAAACCTTTTTTTATTTTCTACTCATTAATATTCTTAAAATATACCAGAATAATAACATAATTGAAGCAAACAATTGTAATGAAGCTCCAACGTATTGATCTGTACTAAAATTATCTTTAATTTGACTAGTTTGATATAAAATACTAGCAGAAGCTAATACAACCATACCAACAGAAAACCATAATCCTAAATTAAAACCAAAAATAGCACCTACAACAATTACTCCTAACGCAACAAAACCTCCTATTGTAATTGCAGTTCTTAAAAAAGAGAAATCGGTTTTTGTCATAAATACAACCGCTGTTAAGCCAGAAAACATAAAAAAGGTAATTAATGCCGCTTGCATAATCATTTCGCTACCCGAATAAATAACCGCAATGGCAATCATTGGTAAGAAAATAATAGCCTCAAGCAAAACATACAAACCTAATCCTAAATATTGTTTTTGTCTATCAGGATGAAAAACCAATCGGTCTGATAATGTTGATCCCAACCAAAATAATCCCAATATAAACAACCATACAAATTTACCACCCATCATCATTAAAATCCAATCTACTGGTACAATCTTCAATAAAATAGATTCTACTAACATAAAGGCTAAAATAGCATAAGCGACATGACTGTATGTCTTTTTAAAAAATGTAGCTCTTTCACTATCAGTAGCATAAGATACAATTACATTATTTTCTGAATTCATATAATTTAATTTTAAAGTTTATCGAATTTATGATTTTCTATCGAATTATAAAAATAAATTACGTTTTCTAAATTTTTAATTTTTAAGTGTTTTTAAATCAATTAATTACATTCATTAACAATTCTGAACAATAAAAAAATACAAAGGCATACCAATAGTTATGTTTACAGGAAAAGTTACGGCAAGTGCCATTGGTAAAAACAATCCTGGATTGGCTTTTGGAACGGTAATTTTCATGGCTGCAGGAACTGCAATATAGGATGCACTAGCTGCTAATATTGAGAAAATAAAACGATTTGAAACATCATCTGTTATAAAACCACTTAACCAAGCAAACAAACTTCCATTCACTAACGGTATTAAGAATGCAAATGCAAAGGGAAACCATCCGTGGTCAAAGAAAGATTTTAATTTTTTACCACTTGTTATTCCCATGTCTAATAAAAATATAGCTAAAAATCCTTTAAATAAATCGTTAGTAAATGGCTGAATTCCTTCTGCTTGTTTATCACTAGCTAAAAACCCAATTATCAAACTACCTAAGATTAATAATACACTTCCATTTGTAAATGAGTGACGTAAAATTTCCGATTTATTAAACTTACTTGATTTTTCTTTATTGAAAAGTGTAATTAATACTAAACCAACAATAATAGCTGGCGATTCCATTAAGGCCATAATAGCAACCATATAGCCATGAATTGAAATTTGTTGCGATTCTAAATACGATACTGCAGTTACAAAAGTTACTGCACTAATAGAACCATAGGCAGCAGCAATTGCACCAGCATCAAAAACATTTAACTTACGTTTTAATACAAAAAAAGTATATAAAGGAATTATTATAGCGATTGAAATTCCAAAAAGCATACACCATAAAATTTCGCTTGTAATCGTTTCATGAGACAATTCTTGTCCGCCTTTAAAACCAATAGCAAAAAGTAAATAAAGCGATATAAATTTTGAAGAATTTTGAGGAATCTCTAAATCACTTTTTAAATAGACTGCAACTATTCCTAAAATGAAATACAATAATGCCGGATTTGTTAAATTTTCGAGTAATAAATTAAAATTCATATTTGTTAGTTTGTGTTATTAATTTTTAGAGGCTCTTTCTAAGCGATCATTAATTGTTATTCCTAATCCATATTCTGGAAATCGTTCTGCTATTATTAAATCTAAGTTTAGTTTATCTAATTCGTGTAGCGCTTCATATAAATTTGCTGCAGCTTCATTTAAATTACTATCTTTTGAGAGAACAAACTGGTTTTTTAGTTCAAAATTAGGTTGGATAGTATTAAATAAAAGCAAACCAACTTTTTTATCCTGAAACCAATCGATTTCACTTTGAAGATTACGAGTTAAAATAAATTCTGTTTTTGGAGAATAATGTTTTAAAAACATTCCAGGAGCTTTAGGATTTTTTTTATTTTTATTGATAATTGTTACCGGACCAACAACCTTTTCTATAGCTTCTAATGAAAGTGCTCCAAGACGATAAACAATTACTTTATTAGATTCAAAGCCAACAATGGTAGACTCTACTCCTGCCGTACATGTTCCTCCGTCTAAAACCATGTCAATTTCATTTTCAAAATATTGAGCCACATGTTCTGCTTTGGTAGGGCTAATTCGTGTAAATGGATTTGCACTTGGAGCCACTAAAGGAAAATCCAATTGGTGTAACAACTCTAAAGCAACAGGGTGATTTGGAATTCTAACTGCAACAGTGTCTAAATTTGCAGTTACTAAGTTAGAAATTGTAGGTTGCTTTTTTAGAAGTAAAGTTAATGGACCTGGCCAAAATGCATTAGCTAATAAATGGGCTTTTTCTGGAATTTCAGTGGCAATGGTGTCTAAAAAATCAAATGATTTTATATGAACAATAAGTGGATTAAAAGAAGGTCGTTTTTTAACCTCATATATTTTTTTAATAGCTACATCGCTAAAGGCATTACCCGCTAATCCGTAAACTGTTTCAGTAGGAAAACCTATAATTTGATCCTTGTTTAAAAGAGCAACTGCTTGGTCTAAATTAGTACTTATCATATTTTATGGGTTACAAAAATCGCAATACATTGGATCTTCAATAGATTTACCATTCGGATACATTTTTTCTATTTCATAATTACACTTTTGGCAATTATATACATGAGCATAAACAGATCGTGTAGGCATAGAACAAGAACTACATAATAAACCGGCTTTGGCTTTAACCACTCCAAAGCCGGGTAAATGGCAACTTGGACAAAAAGAATTAATTTTATTGATTAACTTTAAACTAACTTCTTTTATTATTTTCATTCGAGTCGGATTATACATTGCTCGCATATCCGTTTCTACATAGCATGAATTTTTATTTTCTGTAAAATCTTCAAAACACTTTTCAATTGTTTCTTTACAGGTAATTCCTTTTTTAATTTTATTCCAATCTTGTTTTTTATCTTTTATTATAACACCATGCGATGGAAATTGTATCTTTTCTAAAAATGCAAATAACATTTCTTTTGAATGAATTTCTTGTGCATCAAAGTTTGTATCTAAACTTATAACGCGTTCTATAATTTCAATTTCATTTTTTTTGTCTAATAAAAGGATTAGTTCTTCATTTGCAGGTGCAAAAAAAACAGCTGGATGATTTCCGAAAGAACCTTCTGTGGCAATTGCTAAATCATACCCTTCAAGTTCCATGGCTTGTAAACATTTCTGTTTCAAGGTTTCAAGAGCATCATATTTACGAGAAATTTCACCACTAAATGTGCCTAACAAATCAGTATCAAACTCTTTAGAAACAAAGCAATTAACGCCCAATTCTTTTTCAAATAAAGGAGCAATTACTTGCTCCTTTTTATGCTTGGTTACGATTAATAAATCTCTATTTTTAAAGAAATTTTGACTAATCTTCATATTCAATTTCTATAAAAGACTTAATAATTAACTTTTTATTAGTTGCTTTAGCTTCATTTAATATCTCACAAATAGAAGACTTACTTTCGTTTAAAGAATCAATTCTTTTAAGCGCATTTGTATCGTCTTTTCCAAATCGAATTTGAGAACTAAAGTTTTGTACTTGATTAAAATTTAGGTTTTTATTACACAAATCCATTAAAATTTCTCTTGCTTCAAAAGAATTAAAATGTCCGTCGATTAAATTAATTTTTTTCATGGTTTCCATAAATAGTATCTGTAAAATTGTAAATTAAACGAATCATTGTAAGCATCACTAAAATTGCTAAACCAGAATAAAGTCCATTATAAATTATATCTGTCGTATCTATAATTTTAAATAATAATATTACTTCTATTATAGTACAAACCACTAATATTATTTGAATACTAAATTTCTTCATCGTAATGGTACTTAATTAAATACTGGGGCAAAGTTGCGGATTATAAATCATTTGTTTTTATTTATATTTGTAATCATACGTATAAAAATATTTTATGTATTTTTATTGCCCTTGACCCATTGAATACGCTTTAGCTCCGTCAAATTGATACAAATTTTCAGTTTTAATGACATCGATACCTAATTCTATTGCATCTCCTAAAAGATTTACAATTAATCCTTTAGATATTGGAGCATTAGATTGAAATCTACAACGCCAATGATCAGTACAAAAAGTTTCTGAAAATCCATTTGGCCATACTTTTACACCTCTATTAGATATCATTACTAAAGAAATATCATCTTTAATTAGTTGATTTAGTCGATTTGCTAACATATTAGCATCGGTTCCTGTCCAATGAACGAATAAATCAACACCTAATAATTCTTTATTTGCAGCTGGTTTTCTTGTATATGCAGGTAACTTAATAACAGAATTTTGTGGAGGAGTTACCGCTTTCAAAATTTTAGGTTGCTGCGAAAAGTTAGCAATAACAGCATTTGCAAAATCTGAAGTACTCGAATTTATTTTACTATTTTCGATATTAAAAATATCGGCGGTATGAATTCCATCTTCTAAAGTTTTAAGCCACGCATTTTGAATCATTGTAGCATTTTCTGAAAAACCTAAATGATATAACATTGCAATAGCAGCTTGAAGTAAACCAGATGGATTAGCAATGTTTTTACCAGCAATATCAGGAGCAGATCCATGAATTGCTTCAAACATAGAACATTCATTTCCTATATTCACAGAACCTGCCAATCCTACTGAGCCCGCAATTTGTGCTGCTACATCTGAAATAATATCACCATATAAATTTGAGGTTACAATAACATCAAATTTTTCAGGATGATCTGCTAAATAAGCCGTTCCAATATCGATAATCATATGGTTAGATTCAATTTCTGGATATTCCATGGCAATCTCTTTGAATACCTGATGAAACAATCCGTCTGTTTGCTTCATAATATTATCTTTACTAAAACAAGTAACTTTTTTTCTACCGTAATTTTTAGCATATTCAAAAGCGTAGCGAATAATTTTTTCACAACCTGGTCGGCTAATCAATTTTAAGCACTGAACTACTTCATCAGTTTGTTGGTGTTCTATTCCTGCATACAAATCTTCTTCATTTTCTCTAACAATTACAACATCTAATTTAGGAAAGTTTGTTGCTACAAAAGGATGAAGAGCAAGGCATGGTCTTATGTTAGCATACAAACCTAAAGCTTTTCTCATGGTTACATTTAAACTTTTATAACCTCCACCTTGAGGAGTTGTTATAGGAGCTTTTAGTAACACTTTATTTCTTCGAATAACATCCCAACTTGAATCGGAAATTCCAGATGAATTCCCAGCTAAATAGACTTTTTCACCTATTTCAATTTCTTCAAAATCAATTGGCGTATTAGCTGCTTTAATAATCTTAATAACAGCATTCATAATTTCTGGACAATTCCGTCTCCTTTTGCAATGGTTACTTTTTCATGATTTTAATATTTTTTACAAATTTCTAACCTTTATTCCATATATTTTTATTTATATTTGTAATCATTTACATAATTATATTTTATGAACTATACATTAAACCAATTGCGTATATTTTTAAAAGTTGTTCAAAATCAGAGTGTAACAAAAGCTTCTGAAGAATTACATTTAACACAACCTGCAGTGTCCATTCAATTGAAAAATTTTCAAGATCAATTTGAAATTCCACTGACTGAAGTAATTGGAAGGAAAATTTATGTAACCGATTTTGGAAAAGAAATTGCAGAAGCAGCTGAACAAATACTTCAACAAGTAGGAACAATTAATTACAAAACGTTAGCCTATAAAGGGCAACTTTTTGGAAAAATTAAAATTGATATTGTATCTACAGGAAAATACATTATGCCTTATTTTTTATCTGATTTTTTAAAATTACATCCTGGTGTTGAACTCGAAATGGATGTAACCAATAAAAATAAAGTGGTTAAAAGTTTACAACAAAATGAAATAGATTTTGCTTTAGTATCCATTCTTCCAGAAAAATTAAACGTAGAAAAAATAGACTTAATGCAAAACAAACTCTATTTTGTAGGTAATATGGAGGAAGATTTTACTTCAAAAAAGGATATGGAAACTATTTTACAAAAACGTCCATTATTATTTAGAGAAATTGGTTCTGGTACAAGGCAAACTATGGAACGTTTTATTCAAAAAAATGCGATTAAAATAGAAAAGAAAATGGAACTTACTTCAAATGAAGCAGTAAAACAATCCATTTTAGCAGGATTAGGATATTCAATCATGCCATTAATAGGTATTCGAAAAGAAATTCAAAACAAAGAATTACAAATTATACCTTTAAAAGGATTGCCTATTAAAACAAATTGGAGTTTAATTTGGGTAAAAGGTAAAAACCACAACCCTGCTGCCCTAGCCTATTTAGATTACTTAAAAAAGGAAAAGGATGCAATTATAAAATCAAAATTTAGTTGGTATGAGACAATTTAACCTAGTTTGAAGCAAACCTATTAAACATGGAATTAACAATTATAAAAAACTAATTTTTAAAAATCACACCATTTTCTCCAATGTAGAAATATGAATTATCTTCAGTATTTTCTACTAATACCATAACAAAATTATTATCCAACACAATTGATGTTTTTATTTTATTAAAATCAGAAAATACGACTTTATTTGTTGTTAAAAAGAAAATTCCTAACTGTGTTTCATTAATTACTTTTAAATACTGATATTCTTTCTTGATATCATTATATATGGCTTCAAGCAATATATTCCCATTTCCATCAACTAAACCCTTTTTATCATTTTCCTCAACAAATAAATAATGTCTTTTTCCATATTTAAAGTCGTAGGAATTAAAAAAATACTTCAATTCTCTAAATTTAGGTTTGAATCCTATTTTTTCTTTCGCATCTATAAAACCATACAAATTTTTCTTTCGTAATAGAAATAAATTACTTTCGTAACGAATAGGAATTTTCTCTTCGAAATCTTTTGAGTTTTCATCTAAAGTATAGGATATAGCAGCTTTATCTTTATAAGTAACACTTGGAACAGTCATATAAATTTCATCATTCGGATTATTATAAATAGCCGTATAAAGATATTGCGTAATCTTTTCATTATTTACTCTCCAACGGCATTTTTTAGTTTCCTCATCTTCATCTATATAGACTATTTGATCATAAACTACTGGAATGACAATTTTACCATTAACATCTGCCAAACCAATTTTTTTGTTTTTTCTAAGAACAAAGGAAAAATTAACTACTTCATCTATTCTATCATACTCAAAAGGAATTAATACTCGATTCTCATTCGATACTAAACCCGACTTTCCAGCTTCATTTATTGCAATAAAATGTAACGTTTCATCTATATTTTTTATATTCTGATAAGTAATTGGCAATAGTATTTTATTTTGAGTATCAATTACCCCCATTTTTTTATTTTGATAAACATAAGCAAATGTCAAATATTTCACTCCTACAGAACTCGTATTAAAAAACCCAACACTATCATAAACAGGTTGTATCATTATCTTTCCAGCTTGATCACTAAATCCCCATTTTGAAGCAGACACAAAAGGAATTAATTCGCTATTTTGTGCGTTACTCAAAACAGATGAAAACACCAAAATAAGAAATAGTTTTTTCATTATTTTTGAAGATTAAATTTATACAGTCCCCTTTCTATTTCACTACTATATTCCTGAATTTCTAGATCTTTATTCAAAAATGTACGTTTCAATGTTAAACCATTTGAAGTAGTGATGTTTTTAAAATTAGGATAATCGATGGTATTCTTTTCAATTAAAAACAAACCAAATTCATGCTCATATCCTGCTATAAATTGGGAAACATTTGATTTTTTAGATAACAACTTTTCTTTTAAAAATACACAATTTTGCGAAGAAACGAGTTTTCCTCGTTCCATATACAATTGCTTGTCATCATAACTTCCTTCAATTTCCTGATTTAAATTTTTATCAATGTAAATAAAAGAAATTCCATCTGAATTAGGTTGTTCAAAAATTTGCAAAGTAACAGAATTGTCTTTATTGGCATACAGTGTTGTATTTGCTTCATATAACAACTTTCCTTTACTGTCTGTTTGAGAAATTTTTGAAGTAATTTTATATTCAAATACAATGTCCATTTTTTCACCGTTTGAAGACAATGGAGTTTCATTTTGATGGCTTTCCTTAATACACTCCAACAATGCTTCTTTTGGTTCGTTAAAACTAATTAAAATATCATTCAAATTACTTTTGGCATTGCTATACGAATCTTCTTTAAATTGCGATAATTCTACTTCAATACCCATAATTGAAACCGCAAAAATTGCTGTATTTGCTGGTAAATTTTGAAGTAATCCCATATCGTTCAAATACCTTTCAAAACCACTTTCTGTTCGTGTACCAGTCCCCACCCAAAGTTGAATATCCACCACATCATTGTCAAATGAATACAAAGTGGCAGGTTGTCCAAACATTGGTTTAGTGATATTCGTTTTGTAAAATCCTCCTTTTGGAAAGGCTTCTTTAAAAGTCATATACGTCAAATGATCTTGCGAACGAATCACAACAGTATTAAATGGTTTAAAATAGGCCAATACTTTACCTGTTTTATTTCCATAAAGTAATCTATTGAAAACAAAATATTTACCATTATCTAAGCTGGTAAATTTTAATTTTATTTTACGATTATCATCGTTACTCGATTTGATTTCATCGGCTAAAAAGAGATGGTCAACATTAAGGCTATACCCTATATTTTGAGAATACAATTGACTTATAAAAAAGAACAATACACAAGTGAGAAATTTTTTCATTAATTTAAAAATGTAACAATGTAAATGTAAGAAATTTTTTCTTTATTAGAGTTTCGTGAGAATTTTTTAAACAATACATTTTTAATATATCATAGTATTTGATTAAAAAAAGACACCGGAAAGTGTCTTTTAATTCTTTTAATTTTTCGATTTCAGGATATTAAACGATGTGTATACTATAAAAGTGTAACGTCTCTGTGAAACTCGCTTAACACAATCCATCCCGAAGCTTCGGGACAAAACAAACTCTGTGACCCTCGGTGTATAATCTATGATGCTATGCGTTTAAATCTAATAAGCTAAAAGCTCTTTTAATTCTGTTTCAAATCTAACCTTTGGTAAATATTGATCTTCTAACGACTTCATAAACGGAATAGCCGATTCTAAACTTCCCACTCTTCTAACCGGAGCGTCTAATTGTTCAAAACAATTTTCCATAATCATAGCCGAAATATCGCTGGCAACACCACCAAACAAAGTGTCTTCTTGTAAAATGATTACTTTATTCGTTTTCTTAACCGAAGCGTAAATTGCATCCCAATCCATTGGTTGTAACGTTCTTAAATCCAATAAATCCGCTTTAATTTCTGGATTTTTAGCTAAAGTTTCTAAAGCCCAATGAACGCCTGCTCCAAAAGAAATAATCGTAACATCCGTTCCTTCTTTAATTAAAGACGCTTTCCCAAAAGGTAACGTATAGTAATCTTTTGGTACATCTTGATACACACTTCTATACAATTGCTTGTGTTCGAAGAATAATACCGGATTTGGATCGTTAATTGCGGTATTCAATAAACCTTTTGCATCATAAGGAAACGCTGGATACACTACTTTTAATCCTGGTGTTTTGGTAAACCAAGCTTCGTTAGTTTGTGAGTGGAATGGTCCTGCCTGAGTACCACCACCACAAGGCATACGCACCACTACATCCGACTTTTCATTCCATCTGTAATGTTGCTTTGCTAATAAGTTTACGATAGGATTAAAACCAGTTGATACGAAATCCGCAAATTGCATTTCCATTACCGCTTTAAATCCGTTTATAGACAATCCATTAGCCGCTGAAACGACAGCACTTTCACAGATGGGTGTATTTCTAACTCTTTCTTTTCCAAATTGCGCTACGAATCCGTCCGTAATTTTGAAAGCACCACCATATTCGGCAATATCTTGTCCCATGATGACTAAATTCTCATGGCGTTCCATCGACTGACGTAGACCATTCGAAATCGCATCAATCACACGGATATTTTCTACTTCTAAGGATGGATTAAATGCTTCAAAATCATAAGGTGCATAAACATCACCCAATTCTTCTTCTAAAGAAGCAACGATTGCTGGCTCTTCTTGCACTTTTGCCCAATCTGTATCGATTTCTTTCTTGATTTCAGCTCTAATTGCTTCATCTTCTTCATCCGATAAAACCGCTGTAACTTTTAAGTAATTTCTATAATTTTCTACCGGGTCTTTTATTGCCCACATATCCATTAGTTCTTGCGGAACATACTTAGTACCACTCGCCTCTTCATGTCCACGCATTCTAAACGTTTTGAACTCCAATAACACCGGACGTGGATTTTCGACCATAGATGCTTTTAATTCTGAAATCAAATGCACCACTTCTAACAAGTTGTTTCCATCAACAACGTGACTTTCCATTCCGTAACCTACACCTTTATCGGCAAGGTTTTCACAACGGTATTGCTCGTTTGTTGGTGTTGATAATCCGTAACCATTATTTTCAATTACAAATAAAACCGGTAATTCCCAAACAGCCGCAATATTCAACGCTTCATGAAAATCGCCTTCAGAAGTAGCACCTTCACCTGTAAATACAGCAGTTACTTTTCCATTTTTTCTTAATTTATTGGCTAAAGCGATTCCGTCAGCAATCCCTAATTGAGGACCCAAATGCGAAATCATTCCAATAATCTTATATTCTTGCGTTCCAAAGTGGAAACTTCTATCACGACCTTTTGTGAATCCGTTTTTCTTTCCTTGCCATTGCGAAAACAAACGGTGTAACGGAATATCACGAGTAGTAAAAACTCCTAAATTACGATGCATTGGTAAAATATATTCATCTTTATCCAATACAGATGTTATTCCAACAGAGATAGCCTCTTGACCTATACCAGAAAACCATTTAGAGACTTTTCCTTGACGAATTAAGATAAGCATCTTTTCTTCTATCAATCTTGGTTTCAATATTTTTTTATATAAATCTAATAATTGCGGATTCGTTAATTCTTTTCTCTCAAAGTTCATGATGTTGGAACAATTAAATTTTGCTCAAAAGTAATAAAAATAACATTTTGAAAGTGAATTGTTATAAAAAATTAACTCTTTTTTTGAACGCATTAATATTGAGTAAATTAGAATGTTAATAACTTTACTATTTTGAATTTAAATTATTTCTATACATTTGTCAATACTTGGGTTTAGCCCAAAATGATTTATTAATAACAAAGCTTAAGTATGCAACAAATTCCTAGTGTTGACTTACGTGATTTCCTGTCGGATGATCCGGCACGTAAACAAAAATTTGTAAATGAAATCGGAAAAGCCTACGAAGAAATCGGATTCGTAGCATTAAAAGGTCACTTTTTAGATGACAAATTAGTAGAAGGTTTGTATTCTGAAGTAAGAAACTTCTTTACACTTCCTTTAGAAACCAAAGCTAAATACGAAATTCCAGGCATTGGCGGACAACGTGGTTATGTTTCTTTTGGAAAAGAACATGCTAAAGGGCGCTCTGCTGGTGATTTAAAAGAGTTTTGGCATTTTGGACAATACGTTAGCAAAGATTCAAAATATGCTGGCGAATATCCAGATAACGTGGAAGTAACCGAATTACCTAATTTCAACGAAGTAGGTAAAGAAGCGTACCAAATGTTAGAAAAAACAGGGGTTTATGTGTTAAGAGCGTTAGCAATTTACATTGGTTTAGACGAATTCTACTTTGATAAATACATCAAAGACGGAAACAGTATTTTACGTCCAATTCACTACCCACCTATTACTGACGAGCCTAAAGATGGTGCCGTTCGTGCTGCAGCACATGGAGACATCAACTTGATTACCTTATTAATGGGCGCTCAAGGAAAAGGTTTACAAGTACAAAATCACAATGGAGAATGGATTGACGCTATGGCACAACCAGACGAATTGATGATTAATGTGGGCGACATGTTATCAAGACATACGAATAATAAGTTGAAATCAACTATTCATCAAGTGGTTAATCCGGCAAGAGAATTGTGGGGTTCTTCTCGTTATTCAATTCCTTTCTTCATGCATCCTGTAAGTGATATGAGTTTAAATTGTTTGCCTGAATGTATCGATGAAAATAATCCAAAATTATATGAAGATATTACCGCTGGTGATTTTTTACATGAACGTTTGGTGGAATTAGGTTTAATTAAGAAATAAAGAATAAAACATTCTAAATAATAAAATTCCAAATTCCAAGTAACATTGGGGTTTGGTTTTTTGTTTAAAGATTGAAATACATATACGCCATATTAGCACGCGGATAAAACGGGTTTACTTCGTAAAACGCAGATTAAAACAGATTTTAACCATAAAAAATGAATATATATGCACTTATTACATAAAGATTTAACATCGTTAATTTTAAAAACTTTTTACGAAGTTTACAACGAATTAGGTTTTGGTTTTCTTGAAAAAGTTTATCAAAATGCCTTATTGATTGAGTTAAGAAAAAATGGACTTGAAGCAACTCCAAGTAAGAAAATTAAAGTTTATTACAAAGGAGAAAATGTTGGTGATTATTATGCGGATATAATTGTAAACGATACAATTATATTAGAATTAAAAGCTGCCGATTATATTATTGAAGAGTTTGAAAATCAATTAATCAATTATTTAAGAGGAACTGATTGCGAAATTGGTTTATTATTAAATTTTGGCAAGAAACCTGAATTCAAAAGAAAAATTTACGAAAACAAAAGAAAGAATAGAAAAAATCAGTTTTAATCCGCGCTTCGCTTCAGCGAATCCGTTTTATCTGCGTGCTAAAATATGGACTTACAAGAACAACTAAAAAAACTTTTCCCAGACCACGAAGTTTCAAATGAACCAGAAGAAATCAAGGAAACCCATCATGAACTATTTGTTCAAAAGGAACCTATGATTTGCAAATATGAAAAACGTAAAGGAAAACCAACTACGATAATTTCAGGATATGAAGGTGAAGACGAAGATTTTAAAATCTTAGCTAAGGAAATCAAAAGCAAATTAGCAGTTGGTGGCACGTTTAAAGAGGGTGAAATCATTATTCAAGGCGATTATCGTGATAAAATCATGAAAATATTACAAGATAAAGGATTCAAAACAAAACGAGTAGGTGGTTAAAGCCCTTTACCCCAAAGGGGGAATTAAGAATGTAAAAATAATATTAATAACTATCTCATATTTTAATTTATAATAATTGTGAGAATTTAAAACCTATTGACCCCTAATAGGATTCCCCCTTAGGGGGTTAGGGGGCTAAAATGATTGCAGCATCAGAATTAATATTAAATCCAGAAGGAAGTGTATATCACATCAATTTAAAACCTGGACAAGTAGCTAAAGATATTATCTTCGTTGGTGACCAAAACCGTGTTGAAAAAATTACAAAACACTTTGATTCTATTGAGTTTACGACTCAAAAACGTGAATTTAAAACCCAAACCGGAACTTATAAAGGTAAAAGAATTACAGTAATGTCAACTGGAATTGGTCCAGACAACATCGACATTGTTATGAACGAATTAGACGCTTTGGTAAACGTGGATTTAGCAACCAGAACTGTTAAGACAGAATTGACTTCGTTGAATATAGTTCGTATCGGAACTTCGGGTTCGTTACAAGCGGATATTCCTTGTGATAGCTTTGTTATGAGTCAGTATGGATTAGGTCTAGACAACATGCTTCGCTCCTATTTAATCGATGAAATTTCGGAAATAGAAATGGAAGAAGCGTTCATCAAACAAACGAATTGGGACATGAGAAAAGGGCGTCCCTATGTAATTTCTGGAAGTAAAACTTTAGAACAACGTTTGGAAAGCGATAAAATTTTCAAAGGATTTACTGGAACAGCTGGTGGATTTTACGGTCCACAAGGTCGTGTAGTGCGTTTAGGAATTCAAGATCCAGAATTAAATTCTAAAATGGATAGTTTCAATTTCAATGGAACTAGAATGACGAATTTAGAAATGGAAACAGGTGCTATTTATGGTTTAGGAAAACTATTAGGTCACAACTGTTTATCGTTAAATGCTATCATCGCAAATCGTGCAACTGGAACTTTCAGTGCAGACCCATACAAAGCTGTGGATGAATTAATTAAATATACTTTGAATAAGTTATCTGAATAATTAAAAGCAAAAAAATGACGTTTCGTTTTGCAAGACATACCAATGATTTAGAACAAATTAAATCTTTTTATATCGATATTTTAGGTTTTAAATTATTAGGTAATTTTGTAAAACATAATGATTATGATGGTATTTTTATTGGAAAATCAAATGAAAATTGGCATTTAGAATTTACAAAATCAGAAGAAATTATTCATTTTAATTTTAATGAGGATGATATTTTAGTTTTTTATCCAAATAGTAAAATGGAGTTTGATTCTATTATCGATAAAATTCAATTTTTTGAAATTGAATTTATAAAAGCTAAAAATCCATATTGGAATGAAAATGGCAAAATGATTTTAGACCCTGATGGTTATAGAATAGTTATTTCTAATTTAAAAATTACGTAATGAATTTTAGTATTGAAACAGAACGATTAATACTTCGACCATTTGAAAAATCAGATGCAAATGCTCTATTTGAAATGGAT
This sequence comes from Flavobacteria bacterium BAL38, assembly GCA_000169355.1. Taxonomy (GTDB): domain Bacteria; phylum Bacteroidota; class Bacteroidia; order Flavobacteriales; family Flavobacteriaceae; genus Flavobacterium. The sequence goes on from AAXX01000008.1 coordinate 47,169, forward strand.
TGCAATCCTAATGTTCACAAATATCTATGGCAAAAACCAATTATAGCTATTGAAGAAGTTTATGCATACATAGAAATGGTTCAAAAACAATATCAAGAAAACAATATTGGTCGTTTTTCAACTATTATAAAGGAAACAGGAGAACTTATTGGTTGGACTGGTATAAAATTTGTGAAAGATCATGTAGAAAACGGAAATACCAATTTCTATGATTACGGCTATCGTTTAAATGAGAAATATTGGAATAAAGGCTATGCTAGTGAAGCTTCAAAAGCTTGGTTAGAATATGGTTTCAATCAAATGAAGATTAAGGAAATGAATGCCTATACACATGCTAATAATGGGGCTTCAAATCATGTTTTACAAAAAGTAGGTTTCAATTTTATGGAAGATTACCCTGATGAAAATGGTGTAACTTGGAAATGGTGGCAACTTTTAAATAGAGCTCAGTAATCAGTATTTAGTGTTCGGTATATGAAATTTAAAGAGCTAATTGATAAAGTAAAAAACATACCTTACGGAAGAAATGCTAATAGATTCGACTTTTCATTAGTACTTTCTGAAAACAAAGGAACTTGTAGTTCTAAGCATGCTTTCTTAAAGGATTTTGCTGATAAAAATGAAATTGAAAAAGTAAAGCTATACATTGGTATATTCAAAATGAATGAAGTAAACACACCAAAAATAAGCGATTTACTCTCAAAAAATAATATCAATTACATTCCAGAAGCGCATTGTTATTTAAAGATTAATCAAATTCCGGTTGATGTTACAACATCTGATTCTTTTTACGATAAGATAAAGAATGAGATTATTGAAGAAATTGAAATCATTCCAAATCAAGTAAGTGATTTTAAAGTAGAATATCACAAGGCTTTTTTGAAAAAATGGATTGAAGAAACCAATCAAAATAATACCTTTGAAGAAATTTGGGAAATTAGAGAGCAATGTATAGAAAAACTATCTATTTAATGATCAAGACTTTTAAACTCTTAACCATTTAAACTCATAAACTTAAGAATGAAAACAATAAAAATAGCTGGCGTTCCAGAACATTTCAATTTACCGTGGCACATGTGCATTGAAGATGGTGAATTTGAAGCCGTTGGTATCGATTTACAATGGACAGATGTTCCAGAAGGAACAGGTAAAATGTGCCAAATGCTTCGAGATGGTGAAACAGATATAGCTGTTATTCTTACCGAAGGAATTGTAAAAGATATTATTGCAGGTAATAATAGTAAAATTATTCAAGTTTATGTTAAAAGCCCACTAATATGGGGAATTCATGTGGCAGCGGATTCTAAATATGAAACACTTTCCGATTTAGAAAACAAGAAAGTAGCAATATCCCGAATGGGTTCTGGTTCTCATTTAATGAGTATTGTAAATGCACAAAATCAAAATTGGAATACAGAAAGTTTACAATTTGAAATCGTAAATACTATTGATGGAGCAGTGGAAAGTCTTTCTTCTGAAAAAGCTGATTATTTCATGTGGGAACGTTTTATGACAAAACAACTTGTAGATAATGGTACTTTTAGAAAAGTTGCTGACTGCCCTACTCATTGGCCTTGTTTTGTTATTGCAGTTAGAAATGAAGTTCTAAAAAATCAGCCTAAAATTATTACTCAAATTTTAGAAATTATAAATTCAACTACCGAAGAATTCAAACAAATACCAAGTATTGATAGAACTTTAGCTTCTAAATACAATCAAAAACTAGAAGACATTCAAGAATGGTTAAAACTAACTAATTGGTCTCAAAAACAACTCGACAAAAAAACATTAGATAAAATTCAAAACCAATTATTATCATTACAAATTATTGAAAAAATTGTTCCTTATGAAATGATAATTAAATAAATACTTAATTTTATCGTTTTATTAAAATAATGACAATTAAAATTCCCACTATTTCAAAACTTAAAGAAAAGCTTTCTTTACCAAAGCCATGGGATAATGTTATCATTTTTTTATTAAATATTCTTATTGCAATTCCTATTTTTATAATTGCTCATCAAAATCTAATCGATTTAAATTGGCCAATTCATATAGATAGAATTTTACTTTTTATTCTACTAGTTGTAATTATTCAGTTAATTTTAAGATTGGTAAAAACAATTTTAATTTTGATCATTTTCTTGTATTTAATCTCTTTATTTTATGGAACTATTTTTGGTGGATATGGTTTTGGTAGAGTATTTGAAGATTACAAATACATGATATATTCTATGAGTGAAAACCCTAAACCTCAGGATATTATTATTGAAAAACTATTACCTTTCCCTAATAAATCTAAAATTATAGATGCAGTAGATTTTGCAAATCCAAAAGTTAGAAACTTTGCATTATATGCAACTTCAAAACACTTTACTACTAGTAATGAAACCGGTGATAAAAGAAGAATGATTCAGTGTTTTGCCATTTTCAAAGAAATTAGAAATCATTGGAATTATGTAAACGATCCTAAAGGAAGAGAATATATTGCTTATGCTTCAGAAAGTTTACAACATTTTTCTGGCGATTGTGATGATCATGCTATTTTAATGTCGGCTTGTATTAAAGCAATTGGAGGCACTCCTAGAATTATTCATACAGGAGGTCATTTGTATCCAGAAATGTTAATTGGAAATAAAAATGATTTAGAATATGCCATATATTTAATAAAAGAAGTATTATTTATTAACGAGAGTGAAAATCAAGAAATTCACTATCACATTGATGAGCGTGGTCAAATTTGGTTAAATCTAGATTATACAGCAACGTATCCTGGTGGACGTTTTATGAGTGAAGAAATTTTAGGAGCACTTACTTTTAATTGATAATTTTGCTATATTTACGAAAATTAACATCCCCTATTTATGAAAAAAATAAGTGTCCTATTTTGTTTATTACTTTCAGCGGTTTCGTTTTCCCAAACGAATTCAGATTCAATAACCTCTCCTATTTTAGCAAAAAAAAATGAAGTTAAAATTGATGTTTTAAATTTAATTTCAAATGGAAGATTAGGAATTACTTACGAACGCTTTTTAAATAATGATTTCTCTGTTGGAATTACCGGAATGTTCTTAAATAAATCAAGCAAAAAAGATAACTTTTCAACTGACGACACTAGAACATTAATAGATTATCAAATAATACCTTATGTACGTTATGCTTTATCTAAAAGCGCAGTAAACTTATATTATTTAGAAGCCTTTACTTCTATTAATGGCGGACAATATAAAGAGTTAGTTACCCTAAATAATGGAGTTGCTGATTATGTTGTAACTTCTGTTAAAGATTATAATGATTTAGCAATTGGTGCCTCTGCAGGATATAAATTCTATATAAAAGAAAGTTTTGTAGTTGATATTACTATTGGAATGGGAAAAAACTTATTTCACGCAGAAAGTCCAAAAGATATTTCAAGATTAGGAATTAATTTAGGTTACCGATTTTAAAGAAATATAAAATCGTTTTTATAACAAATTTGTGTTTGTAAGTCTTAGTTAAAAAAAAGCAAAACATTCATAAATGCTAATTAATAAATTTTACAAAATGAAAAAATATATCCAACTCCTTACAATTGCTTTAATATCAATCATTTTTACAGGATGTACAGAAAATGATGATGAATTTTATGCCTCTAAATATGTAACATCAAATGGTTTAATTGAAGTAATTACAACCACTAGTAACGCTACTGTATCGTGTAATTTTGCTCGATTACTTCCTCAAGATACAAATCCTTTAGATTTATACTTAACATCTACTTCTGAAGAATTTTTCTTTAATTATACTTTAGAAAAGAAAAATGATGCTGGAAATTGGGAATATGTAAGTTCATCAAATTATACCATTACAAATAATTTAGGAAGCAATCAACTAGGTAGTTATATATCAGCAATTTGTCAATTAGATGCGCTAGAAAGTGATTATCAGTATGAAAGTGTAATAACTCCAAATACTGCAGGCCAATATAGATTATCAGTAGATAACGAAATCGTTTCTTTAGATTCAAAAGATGCGGTTACTGTAACCATTAAAACAACCGTTATTGGTTCCAATAATATCGAATTTACTATCTTATAAAACTGTTTAAAATTATTATAAAAAAATTGAAACGGATTACCAGTCTATTTCAACTTTTTTATTTTTTAATAAGTATTCATTCGTCAATTTAAAATGATCATTACCAAACCAAAAACCTCTGTTAGCACTTAAAGGAGAAGGATGACCACTTTCTAAAACTAAATGTTTAGTTCTGTTTATTAATTTACCTTTTTTTTGTGCAAAACCACCCCAAAGTAAAAACACAATATTTTCTGATTGTTCATTAATTACATTAATAACAGCATCGGTAAAAACGTTCCATTTTATATGCTTGTGACTATTAGCTTCGTCTTTTCTTACCGTTAAACCTGCATTTAATAACAATACCCCTTGCTTTGCCCAATGTTGTAAATTACCCGAAGTTGGAAAAAGAATTCGATCATATTCGTTATTAATTTCCGTATAAATATTTTTTAATGATGGCGGAATTGCTACTCCATCATTCACCGAAAAACACAAACCATTAGCTTCTCCAGATCCATGATAAGGATCTTGTCCTATAATTACCACTTTTGTTTCTTGAAAATCAAATTGCTCAAATGCAGAAAAAATCAATTCTTTTGGCGGATAACAAGTTGACGTATCATATTCTTGATACACTTCTTTCATTAATTCAACAAAATAAGGTTTCTCAAATTCGGGTGATAATTTTATGTGCCAAGACTTATTATTGATAAACATTTTATAATTTTTACCAAAAATATAAATTTCTGTTGCAATATGCCTTTATTACTTTGTAACTTTGACCTAACAGAAAAAGAAAAATGATTTCGATTACCCAAAAAACGCTTCAGGATTTAGAATTCAATACGGTTTTAGAAACCATCGCTGGTCGATGTAACACTGATATTGGTGAAGCAAAAGCAATGGCAATAACGCCTTTTAAAAACAAAGAAGAATTGCTTTTTAACTTAAAGCAAACTTCTGAATATTTATCTTCGTTTTCTAACAATAACGCCATTCCGAATCACGGATTTGAAAATATCAACTACGAATTAAAATTCTTAGCTATTGAAGATAGTTTCTTGGAAGTGGGAAGTTTTAAAAAGATTGCGAACCTTTCAGAAACCGCTATTACGTTAATTCAGTTTTTAAAGAAATTCGAAGACTATTATCCAAATCTATATCAAAAAGCTTCGCAAATTGACATTGTAAAACTGATTTTGCAACGCATTGACGAAGTGGTAGATAAATTCGGAATAATAAAAGACAACGCTTCACCCGATTTGATTGATATTCGACGAAATATAAACGTCGTTCGAGGGAAAATCAACCAAAGTTTTGGTATGGCTTTGAGCCAATATAATTCGTTAGGTTACTTAGACGATATTAAAGAAACGGTTGTTGAAAATCGCAGAGTTTTAGCGGTTTTAGCCATGTACCGAAGAAAAGTGAAAGGTTCTATTTTAGGAAGTTCTAAAACAGGAAGTATTGCTTATATCGAACCCGAAGCAGCAAAACGTTACTCAAGAGAATTGAACAATTTAGAGTTTGAAGAACGTGAAGAAATAATGCGCATTTTAAAACGTTTAACCAATGAAATTCGTCCGTTTACCGAAACTATTGCGGCTTATCAAGACTTTTTAAGTGATGTTGATGTGATTGCTGCAAAAGCGAAATATGCCAATAAAATCAACGGAATTCTTCCTAATATTATTGAAGAAAAGCGAATGTTTTTTAGAGAAGCCTTCCATCCTATTTTGTATTTAAATAATAAGGAAAAGAAAGCAATTACGTATCCACAAACCATCGAATTACATAACGAAAGTCGCATTATTGTAATTTCTGGACCTAATGCTGGTGGAAAAACGATTTCTTTAAAAACCGTTGGCTTATTACAATTAATGCTGCAAAGTGGGATATTAATTCCAGTTCACGAACGAAGTGAAACCTTTTTATTCGACAGAATTTTAACAGATATTGGAGATAACCAATCTATTGAAAATCATTTAAGTACGTACAGTTACCGATTAAAAAACATGAACTATTTTTTAAAGAAATGTAACGATAAAACCTTATTTTTAATTGATGAGTTTGGAACCGGTTCCGATCCGGAATTAGGTGGCGCTTTGGCCGAAACCTTTTTGGAAGAATTTTATGCTCGTGAAGCATTCGGAATTATTACTACTCATTACAGCAATTTAAAAATATTAGCAAACGAATTACCTTTTGCTTCCAACGCGAACATGATGTTTGATGAGAAATCATTAGAACCTATGTACAAATTGATTTTAGGTCAAGCCGGAAGTTCATTTACATTCGAAGTCGCACAGAAAAATGGAATTCCATTCGGATTAATAAATCGTGCTAAAAAGAAAATTGAAGGCGGAAAAGTACGCTTTGACAAAACAATTGCTACACTTCAGAAGGAACGTTCTAAATTGGAAAAAACTTCCTTAAATTTAAAAGAAGAAGAAACCAAAGCGCGTGAAGAAAGCAAAAAAATGGAATCCATTAATGCCAAAATTCAAGATAAATTAGAGCGATATCAGGAATTATATGATGCGAATCAGCGTTTAATTTATATGGGGCAAAAAATTGATGATATATCGGAAAGTTACTTCAATAATAAAGACAAAAAGACACTAATTGGTGAGTTTTTGAAAATGGTTGAAATCGAAAATTCGAAACGTAAAAAACTTTCGGTTAAAGAAAAGAAAGTAAAAGAAGTCATCCAGAAAAAAGTGGAAGAAGAAGTCAAAGTGATTGTGGAGGAAATTCGAGTAGTTAAAAAAGAAAAAAAAATCAAAGCCAAAATTGAAGAAGAAAACAAACCAAAAGTTACTTTAAAAGTTGGCGACAGAGTTAGAATGATAGATGGAAAAGCGATTGGAACCATTGATGTAATCGAAAAAACAAAAGCAACTGTGAATTACGGAATTTTCACATCAAAAGTGAGTTTAGAGCAATTGGAATACGTGCAACCTGTTTAAGTTATACAGAGTTTTTTCAATTACTTAATTTTTTAAAAATCTGTGTTCCTTTTTTTAAAAATTAAAGATTGAACTTGACATTAAACTTGACATTGAACTTGATTTATGGAAATACAAGACTTACCACAAGATAAAAAAATTATACTTTTTGACGGTGTTTGCAACCTTTGCAATTCATCTGTTCAATATATTATAAAACAGGATAAAAAAGATATTTTTCGATTTGTATCCTTGCAATCAGAATTAGGTCAAAAAATTTTAAAACAAATTGGAATTAATCCCATTCACACTGATAGCATTGTATTGTATGAACCTGGAATCTCTTATTATTACAAGTCTACAGCCGCTTTAGAAATCGCAAAAGGATTAAATGGAATATTTACTTTAGCTACTGTTTTTAAGTTGTTACCTTTAGGAATTCGAGATATTATTTACGATTATGTTGCAAGAAATCGCTACAAATGGTATGGAAAAAAAGAAGCGTGTATGATTCCAACTCCTGAATTAAAAGCCAAGTTTCTAGAATAGATTTATATGATAATTATCAGGTAATAAACCATTAGTTCTATTTATCTTTGTATAAATCTAACCTTTGTAACTATGGCAAATTTATTATTACCACTTTATTCATGGGGAAATGGGGCTTTTATTATGATTGCAATATTTGCAGTTGTAATTATTGGTTTAGTTGGCGCAGTAATGCTAATGATGAATAGTGATAAAAAGAAAAAAAACGACCAGTAATACTGGTCGTTTTTAGTTTATTTATTAAAGAAATTATTGTTTGATAAATTTCTTAGTAGTTTTTCCTTCTGAAGCTTCAATAGTTATAAAGTATACTCCTGCATTCAAATCAGAAACATTAACTTGAGTTAAAACTCCTTGTTGGTTTTTAACCATTCTTCCATTAACATCTGTAATATATACAGTTTTAATTTCTAAACTATTTGAATTAGAAATGTTTAAAACATTAGTAGCAGGATTTGGGTAAATAAAGATAGAGTTTGAATTAAAGTCTGAAGAAGAAGCAGTAGTTTCTGTAACACCATTTAGTGTAATAGAAATATTACTCCAAGTTCCAGAATTTGTTGCGGGATTAGCATCTGCATAACCGTTACCTATAAAAATTGCATAATTAGGATTTGCTGTAAAATCAATAGGAGTTGCTAAAGTAATTGTTCCCGATACAATTGTCCCTATAGTAGCTGAACCACCATTAGCCCAAAATTGACGATCAGGTGCTCCGAAATTACTATATCCACCTCCTTGAAATAATAAATTTGCTGTGCTCAAAACGTTACTATCTGTAACAGCAATTGTCAAATCATCAGCATAAGTATCTGCAAAAGAAGCATCTAGTGTTGCAGATATAGTAACACTGGTTAAAGTACCTTGTAATTCTCCTGCATCATAAAGTAAACCAAAAGTAGCACCATTAAAAGATATTGGGCCAGGTAAATTTAGATTTACTTGAGCAAACGCATTAACACCTACAAATGTTAATAATAAAAGTAATGTTTTTTTCATATTTAAATTGGTTTTTATAATTGACCAAATTTAGCAATTAAATTTCATAAATAAATATTAAAATTTCATTTTTTTTTGAACTCAGAAGAAATTTTAACGTTTTACTCTTTTGAAAATAAACTATTTAGCAATTTTTAACAAGAATTATTTAATTAAAATATTTAAAAAATAAGTACAAAATTCATTACTAAAATACATAGTAATAAAAAAGCTATCCTAATTCAAACAAATTAGAATAGCTTTTAGCTTTAAAAGTATACTATTAAAAAATTACAACTTTCTACGTTCTTTTTCTTTCTTGATTAGCGTTAACTCTCTACTTGTTTGTCCAGCTACTGAAGTATTTTCTTCAGCTCTTCTTATCAAGTAAGGCATAACATCTCTAACTGGTCCAAATGGCAAATATTTAGCCACATTATAACCTACAGCAGCTAAATTAAAACTGATGTTATCACTCATTCCTAGTAATTGCCCGAAGAAAATGCGTTTATCATTTTTAGCAATTCCTTTTTCTTCCATTAATTGCATCAATTTATACGAACTTTCCTCATTATGAGTTCCGGCAAAAACAGCCATAATATCTAAATGTTCCACCATGTATGAAACGGCAGCATCATAATTAATATCGGTAGCCTCTTTAGATTCGCAAATTGGCGATTTTTGCCCACGCTCTGCTGCTCTATCGTTTTCTTTTTCCATGTAAGCTCCACGAACTAATTTCATTCCGATGTAAAATCCTTCCGCTTTTGCTTGGTCGTGAATATTTTTTAAATAATCCAATCGATCCCAACGATACATTTGCAATGTATTAAAAACAATCGCTTTTTGTTTGTTGTATTTGCGCATCATGTCGGTTACAATAGCATCTGCAGCGTCTTGCATCCAACTTTCCTCAGCGTCTATTAACAATAAGACATCTTTTTCAAATGCCGTTTTACAAGCAATATCAAAACGTTCGATTACTCTGTTCCATTCCTTTTGTTCGTTTTCGGTTAAATAAGCCTTCTCTCCTACTTTTTCGTATAATGCTAACCGTCCAAAACCAGTTGGTTTAAATACTGCAAAAGGAATTGCATCTCGTTCTTTTGCAAATTCAATTGTTTTTAAAGTCATTGTTAAAGCAGCATCAAACTGCTTCTCTTCTTCTTTACCTTCTACCGAATAATCTAAAACCGAAGAAACTCCTTTTGTATACATTTTATCAACAACACGCAAACAATCTACTTCATTTACACCTCCACAAAAATGATCAAAAACTGTAGAACGAATTAATCCCTCAACTGGCAAATGAGCCTTTAAAGCAAAATTTGTAACAGCAGTACCTATTTTTACTAAAGGCTGACTATCAATTAATTTGAATAAAAAATAAGCTCTTTCTAATTCTGTATCACTTTTTAATGAAAAAGCGACTTCTGTATTGTCAAATATTTTGTTCATGATGATTTTAATAAAAAGCGACACAAATATACAGTAGTTTTTACGAATTTTAAATAAAAAATGCCTTATTTTGCAATAATATTCAACCTTTTTTCATGCAAACAATTCAAGCCAATAATTACAATGTTTACTTTGATACTTCAGGATATAACTTCTTAGCATCTAGTTTAGTTACTAGTAATTACTCAAAAATATTTATTTTAGTAGACGAATATACGTCGCAATTTTGTTTGCCTCATTTATTAAATAATTTGGCAACTGAAATAGAAATAGAAATTATCGAATTAGAAGCTGGTGAAATTCACAAGAATATTGGAACTTGTACAGAAGTATGGGCTGCTTTATCTGAATTAGGAGCCGACAGAAAAAGTATTGTTCTAAATTTAGGAGGAGGTGTTGTTTCGGATTTAGGCGGATTTGTGGCTTGTACTTTTAAAAGAGGAATCGATTTTATTAACATTCCTACAACTTTGCTCGCTATGGTGGATGCCTCTATTGGTGGAAAAAACGGAGTTGATTTAGATAACTTAAAAAATCAAATTGGAATTATTCGCGAGCCAAAAGCAGTTATTATTGATACAGAATTTTTAACCACTTTACCACATAACGAAATGCGTTCTGGTTTAGCCGAAATGCTAAAACATGGATTAATTTACGACAAAAAATATTGGAATAAATTTAAAAACTTAAAAGACTTAAGTACAGATGATTTAAACGAATTAATTCATGAATCAATTCAAATAAAAAATACCATTGTTTGCGAAGATTTAACTGAAAACGGAATCAGAAAATCATTAAATTTCGGTCACACTCTAGGACATGCTATTGAAAGTTATTTTTTAGAAAATGAAGAAAAAACAAACCTTCTTCATGGTGAAGCAATTGCCATAGGAATGATTTTAGAAAGCTACATTTCTAGAGAGAAAGAATTAATAACCAATGAAGAATATCAAGAAATCAAATATATTATTAATGATATTTTTGAACGAGTAGAATTTAACAAATTGGACATAGATGAAATTATTAAACTTTTGATTTTTGATAAAAAAAATGAATTTGGTAAAGTGCAATTTGCACTCCTAGATGGAATAGGAAAAATAAAAATCAATCAAGAAACAAATAATGAATTGATTATCAAGGCTTTTAACGATTATTTCATCTGATTATTTTTTTTTATTTTCTTTAAATAATAGCCATTTTATTTTCTAACTTTGCGTTCATGAAAGAAAACTACAATTCGAATAATCACAATAAAAAATTTAATAATAAAAGCAACGACTTATCTATTATTGAACTTTTATTTTTTTCTATTTTTTGCTTTCATATAATCGATTTATTTATGCTTTCGAAGACGTTTAGTGAAAAACTTCCTATTCGATTTGCAAATATTAGAGTTTGAAATTGAATTATTAAATCAAATTTTTAATTCAATAATTTAATTCAAATTTTCAAAATGAACACTAAATATTCAGACTTAATAAATCAAACTTTTTATTTTCCTCAAGAAGAATTTACTTTAAACAAAGACGAATTACAATTTCATGGTATCGACTTAATGAAATTAGTAGAAGAATATGGTACTCCTTTAAAATTTACCTATTTACCTAAAATATCACAGAATATTAATAGAGCTAAAATGTGGTTTAGAAATTCAATGGAAAAACATGGTTACGAAGCCAAATATTTCTATTGCTATTGTACTAAAAGTTCTCATTTTGAATTTATTTTGAATGAAGCATTAAAAAATAATATTCACATAGAAACATCTTCTGCTTTTGACATCGATATTGTTGAAAATTTAATGGCGCAAGGAAAAATTAATAAAAATTCCTTTGTGGTTTGTAATGGCTTTAAAAGAGCTCAGTATGTTACTAATATTGCACGTTTAATAAATAACGGACATAAGAATACTATTCCTGTAATTGATAATTTTGAAGAATTAGATTTATTACAAGAAGAAATTGATGGTAAATTTAAAATTGGAATTCGAATTGCTGCTGAAGAAGAACCAAAATTTGAGTTTTATACTTCAAGATTAGGAATTGGATACAAAGATATTCTACCTTTTTACCGTAAGCAAATAGCTGATAATAAAAAAGTTGAGTTAAAAATGCTTCACTTTTTTATTAATGCAGGAATTAGAGACACAGCCTATTACTGGAACGAGTTATTAAAGTGTATGAAAGTATACATTGCTTTAAAAAAGGAATGTCCTTCATTAGATAGTTTAAATATTGGTGGTGGATTTCCAATTAAAAACTCATTAGCTTTTGATTACGATTACCAATACATGGTAGATGAAATTTTAAATCAAATTAAAATTGCTTGTGACGATGCTGAAGTAGAAGTTCCTCACATTTTTACAGAGTTTGGCTCATTTACAGTTGGTGAAGCTGGAGGTGCTTTATACCAAGTTCTTTATCAAAAGAAACAAAATGATAGAGAAAACTGGAACATGATTGATTCTTCTTTCATTACTACCCTACCAGATACTTGGGCTATAAATAAGCGTTTTGTAATGATGGCTGTAAATCGCTGGAATGATACTTACGAGCGTGTATTGCTTGGAGGTTTAACCTGTGATGGAGATGATTATTATAATTCAGAACAACACATGAATGCTGTTTATTTACCAAAATACAATAAAGAAAAACCATTGTATATTGGTTTTTTCAACACAGGAGCTTATCAAGAAACAATTGGAGGTTTTGGTGGATTAAGTCACTGCATTTTACCACAGCCAAAACATATTTTAATTGATAAAGATAAAAACGGAATAATTGCTACAGAAGTTTTCGCTGAACAACAAAAAGCTGAAGATGTATTAGCTATTTTAGGATATAACAAAAACAAAGAACAATAAATCAAAATAAGATGAATAAAGGACCAGTTAGTCAGTTTATTGAAAAACATTATCTTCACTTTAACTCTGCCGCTTTAGTTGATGCTGCAAAAGGTTACGAAGAACATTTATTAGACAACGGAAAGATGATGATTACTTTAGCAGGTGCCATGAGTACTGCTGAACTTGGTAAATCTTTAGCTGAAATGATTCGTCAAGATAAAGTACATATTATTTCATGTACTGGTGCAAATTTAGAAGAAGATATTATGAACCTTGTTGCTCATAATTCTTATAAAAGAGTTCCAAATTACAGAGATTTAAGTCCACAAGAAGAATGGGATTTGTTAGAAAATCACTATAACCGTGTAACTGACACTTGTATTCCAGAGGAAGAAGCTTTTAGAAGACTTCAGTCACACTTATTTGACATATGGAATAATGCAGATTCAAAAGGAGAAAGATATTTTCCACATGAATTTATGTATCAAATGATTAATTCTGGTGTTTTAAAACAATATTACGAAATTGATCCTGCTGATTCTTGGATGGTAGCTGCAGCAGAAAAAAACTTACCTATTGTTGTTCCAGGATGGGAAGATAGTACTATGGGAAATATTTTTTCATCGTATTGCATTAAAGGAGAATTCAAAGCTACTACAATGAAAAGTGGTATTGAATACATGATGTGGTTAGCAGATTGGTATCCTAAAAACTGTGCTGGAAAAGGAATTGGTTTCTTTCAAATTGGTGGAGGTATTGCAGGAGACTTTCCTATTTGTGTAGTTCCAATGCTTTATCAAGATATGGAAATGCATGATGTGCCTTTTTGGAGCTATTTTTGCCAGATTTCTGATTCAACAACAAGTTATGGTTCGTATTCTGGAGCAGTTCCAAACGAAAAAATTACTTGGGGTAAATTAGATATTCATACTCCAAAATTCATCGTAGAGTCTGACGCTACGATAGTTGCGCCTTTAATGTTTGCTTACATTTTAGGATGGTAAAAAAAATTAAAAAAAAATTAATTTTGCTTGAAAATATAAGTTTAGGATAGTACATTTGACAAAAATACAAGATTAAAACCTACCCAATGAAAAGAGTTATTGTTGATTACGCTAAATTAACAAATGAAATCTTAACCTTATTAGTTGATAAATTTCCTGATGGTTATGATGATTCGGATATTATCCGTTTTAAGAATGCAAAAAACGAAACTGTTGAAGCTGTTGAAGTTCGTACAGAAGACACTATTTATTTAGTTAAAGTAAGTACAAAATTAGCTGACAGAATTGAAAATTACGATGAAGATGATATTATTGAAGATGATGTAGTGGTAGTAGACGACAAAATTGGTGCTCTAAAAGATTTAGATATAGAAGACGACGATGATGACGATGACGATATGTCTGACAATGCAGATAATATAGAAGATTCTGAAGATGATTCTGACGAAGACGAAGAATAAAAAAAAAGGATTCAATTAATTTTGAATCCTTTTTTTTATAAATAACGTTCTAAAATTATATTTTTATGATGTAATTCATGTCCAAGAATTATATAACCAATAGCTCTTACAGAAACACTAGCATTTGATGCAGTTCCTAAGAGTAATAAATCTATATCTGTAAAACTAGCAAACAAACTAATTGTAGCTTCTCGTACAGTTTCGAATTCGGATAACAAACTTTCAAATTCACTATCGTTAGCATTAGCCATACCAACATAATCATTTTCGTCAAAACCTGGTAAAGGTGTCGTATCACTTCTAGAAATCCTTAATGCTCTGTATGCAAATATTCGTTCCGCATCAATAAGATGCAATATAATATCTTTTATAGTCCACTTTCCCTCCGCATATTTGTATTCCTGTTTAAAAACAGGAATTAATTTATAAAAATGTAATAGTTCTTCTTTTTATCTAATTAACTCTTTATTTATATTATAACCCGGAACTAACTTTATATAATTTTCATAATAAGGCGAAAACTCATTGATTTCTAAATTCTTCATATACTAATAGGTATAAAAAAAGCCTCCTAAGAGACTTTAATATTTTACATTTCTTTAAAAATGGTATGCATCAAACGCTTTTTATCATTGATGCTCTCTTCTAAAGAAATCATAGTTTCAGTTCTGTAAACACCTTCGATGTCATCAATCATGAAGATTACTTCTTTAGCGTGTTTAGTGTCTTTAGCTCTAATTTTACAGAAAACATTAAATTTTCCTGTAGTTACATGCGCAACTGTTACAAATGGAATTTGATTAATACGCTCTAAAACAAATTTAGTTTGAGATGTATTATGTAAAAAAACTCCAACATAAGCAATAAACGAATATCCTAATTTTTCATAATCTAAAGTTAATGACGATCCTTGAATAATACCAGCATCTTCCATTTTCTTTACTCTAACATGTACAGTTCCTGCAGAAATTAATAGTTTTTTTGCAATATCTGTAAAAGGAACTCTCGTGTTATCAATCAACATGTCCAAAATTTGATGATCTACTTCATCTAAACGAAACTTACTCATAAGTGCTTATAATAATTGTTAAAATTTTATTTTTTTATCTATTTTTAAACAAATTTATTAAATAATAATTAAACCATTGTCAAATTTTGTTAAATTATTAATAATAAAATCTGCATTTTCTCCTATAATTGGGAAATGCAAACAATTTGAGGAATATAAACCATTCTCACAATCGTATTCAATATGTCCTTTAAAATTTTGTAAATCATCTATTTTAGCGATTTTAGCAATAAATTTTAATTGACCATCATGCAATTCTTCATTATATTGAGCTGCAAAGTTAATTATTTTTTCTTCACTATTTTCAATAATTTTGATATTTTTATAAATAAAATCATAAAAACATTTGTTATTTTGAGAAATATTCAAATAATTCGTCAATTCTTTATCAACTATAACGTTTTCGTAATTTACTTCAAACGAACTTAAAAGTGCTATAAAAAGATAACTACGCACTAAATCTCTATCATAATCATTTTCATAATGTCCGGCCTCAAATAAAATAGTTGGTGTATTTTGAGTTGTAAAAAAATCTCCCGTACAATTTACATTATAACTATCATCAAATCTTCCTACTTGATTTGGAAGATAACTTTGCAAAACAGCATTCATTCTATTAATAACACAAATAGCTTTTAAGCGAGTTTCATTATATTTCCTAGCATCATTAAAAGCAGGTGATAAAAACGAGACCGTAGCGGGCAATTTAAAGCCCTCAGTTCCAAAAATAGTTCTCTGATCATGTAGATTATAACAAAAGTCCGGTTGAAACTCGCTATAAACAGCATATAATAGCTGCATTTCAGGCTGTGTTCTATCGAAAGCATCTCTATTTAAATCAATTTGATTAGCATTTTCGCGTGTATACAAAAAAGCACCATCAGGATTTAACATAGGAATACATAATAAAGTATAATTATCTTTTATTTGTTTAGCAAAATCAGAATCCGAATTTAAAAAATTAAAAAAATCAAATAACCCTTTAGTAGTTGTAGATTCGTTACCATGCATCTGTGACCACATCAATATTTTAATCTTTCCAGTACCAATTTTTACTTGATGTATATTTCTACCTTGAACCGATTTCCCTATTTCAGTTATTTTAAAATCCAATTTCAATTTTTCTAAAAGAGGATGAATTATATCTAAATGAATATATTTTCCTTTTAATAAAGGCTCTTTAAATTGAGTTGCTAATTGTAAATAATCCATGCTTTAAATTTGATTTACAAATGTAAACAACTTTAAATTTACATTTGTAAACAAGTGAAAACAAACCTTAATTTACTTTTGTAAACATCTTATTTGTCTTTATTAGATCGTAAGAATGACTTATGTTTACAAGTTTAAATACATTGATATAATTATATCTAAATTATAGATTATCATTTATTTAAGTTATTTATACTAAATAAATAATTTAATACTTATTTGCGTATTTACATTTGTAAACTTGTGTATTTCATTACTAATGTTTACATTTGTAATTAATTAATTTTAATTACTATTTACAATGGTAAACATAGATGATTTTATTAAACGTTTAGAAATTATACTCGATTATTACAATTTATCGGCATCAGCTTTTGCAGATAAAATCAATGTGCAACGTTCGAGTTTGTCTCACCTACTCTCTGGAAGAAATAAGCCAAGTTTAGATTTTATCATTAAAGTAATTGAGGTTTTTCCTGAAGTAGATTTGTATTGGATTTTAAATGGGAAAGGAAATTTTCCTAAATCAGAAATTGTGGCTCATTCAGTTTTAGAAATTGAAAAAAGTACATCTTCATTACCAATTGTAGAAAACCCTAATTCGGAACTTGATTTGTTTTCCACTGCAGAAAAAGTAACTACTCCTACTCTTTCAGAAAACAATGCTGTAGAATCTATTAAAACAGAAAATAATGCTGAAGAAGAAATTGAGCGCATTGTAGTGTTCTTTAAAAATGGAACTTTTAAGAATTATAAACCATAAAAAAAGCTTTAAATAAATTTAAAGCCTTTTAGATCTATACAATTGAGTTGTTTTTTATAACAAGTTATTGTTTTTAGGAATATAACTTAAACTTGGAACTTTACCAACAACTCCTACATAATACGATTCTAAAAATTTAATATCTGCTTCAATATTTCCTGTTGGATAAAATGGTTCGTTGTAAACAACTTGCTTTTTACCAAAATCAAATGCAACGGGAACAATAGGTACATTTGCTTTTAAGGCTATATAATAAAACCCCGTTTTCCATTCGGTTACTTTTTTACGAGTTCCTTCAGGAGCAATTGCTAATCTAAAGATGTCATTTTCTGTAAAAATTTTAGCAATAGAATCTACTTTGTTTTCGTTTTTTTGACGATTTAAAGATCTTCCTCCTGTCCAGGTGAAAAAATAATTAAATGGAAATACAAATAATTCTTTTTTGGCAACATAATTAATTTCTATTTTTAAAATTCCTCTTGAAAAAATTCCTAGAAAAAAATCCCACCAACTGGTGTGAGGTACAGCAATTATTACACATTTTTTAACCTCGGGAGCGATTGTTCCAATAACTTTCCACCCTAATAGGGTACAAAAAATAAATTTATAAATAATTTGTTTCATGTGATAGATTTTGCACAAAATTAAAATTATATTTACGATTACAAACTAAAAGTTAATGGTTAAGAGATTATTGAGTTTTTTACTCCCTATAAAAATTCATGAAAAAAAGTCGAAATACAATAAAAATCTAGAAATTACCTGGAATAATGGTTATTTGGTATTAGATTCAGAAAACACCAATTATTCGTTTGGTAGTTTGCAACGTGTTTTAAAGAAAGGATTGAAATATATTGGTTATGAAAGGATTAAAAATTTTAAATCAATTTTAGTTCTTGGGGTTGCAGGTGGAAGTGTAATAGAAACTTTAAAAAAAGAAATAAAGTTTGAAGGAAAAATTACAGGTGTTGAAATTGATGCTACTGTAGTAGATTTAGCTAATAAATACTTTGGTTTAAATAAGTATGATAATGTTGAAATTGTAATAGATGATGCTTTTGAATATGTGCTGAAAACAAAAAAAAAGTATGATTTAATCGTAATTGATATTTTTCAAGATACTGTTATGCCCAACTTTCTATTTGAAGATTTTTTTATAAATCGTATTAATTTTTTACTTAATATAAATGGGTTTATATTATTTAATACCATGGTTTTAGAGTTTAACGATAGAAGAAGAAACGCTATATATAAAAGCAAATTTGAAAGTAATTATTCTGTTAGATTATATCCTAAGATTGAAGAACACAACGAATTATTTACAATTAAAAAATTGAGTTAATGAATTTTTTTAAAAAACTTTTATTGGGTAAGGTAACAAAAAATTATACCCCAAAATACAACCCAATTCAAAAAAGAATTTTGAATCTAAAATCTATTTGGAACAATGACCATCAAGAAGATAATGGAATTGAAAAAATTGTTCGATTATTTTTATCTTCTACTCAATTGATATTTCCGGGAATTTATATTAAATATCTAGCCTCTAAAAAAGGGTATGAATATGAAGATTTAGCTATGGATTTATATGTTCTTGCAAAAGTTATTTTTCCACTCATAATTCTAACAAACCATCTTCAATACGAGCCTTACATAATTTACATCCTAATTTATGTTTTGCTAGAAACCGTATTTTATATTCCGACTTTAATATTTGCTTCCGATTTATTTTCAAGACCACGATCGTATAAACGTTCAATGCTTTTGCTGTTTTTCAACTATATAGAAATCGTAGTTTCTTTTGCTGTTTTATACACTTTAGGGAACAACATGAATAAACCTTTTGAACATTGGTTTGACTCGGTTTATTTTAGTATAATTAGCTCTAATTCTATTGGTTATGGGGATTATTATCCTGTTACAACTTTTGGAAAAGTTTTAGTTAGTTTACAAGCCATGTTCTTTTTATCGTTTGTAATTTTATTTTTGAATTTCTTTTCAACAAAAATAAAAAGCAAAGGATATTTTGATGATGACGAGATTTAATTCTTTATTAGTTTTCTAGCTTTTTCTAAATCTTCTGGTGTATCAATTCCGATACTTCCATGTGATGTTTCAACCATTTTGATACGTTTTCCGTATTCTAAATAACGAAGTTGTTCTAATTTTTCAGAAGCTTCTAATGACAACATGGGTAAACGATAGAAATCCATTAAAGCGGCTTTTCTAAATGCATAAATTCCGATGTGTTTCATATAACGAACACCTGCATTTTCATCTCTTGGAAAGGGTATTACAGAACGGGAAAAGTACAAAGCAAAACCTTGTTGATCTGTAATTACTTTAACATTATTTGGATTATTAACTTCTTCTTTATCCGTAATTTGAAACATTAACGAACCTAAATCTACTTGGTTTTTAGTATCGTTTTTAAATACTTCAATTAATTCTTCTAATGGTTTTTTATTAATAAAAGGTTCATCGCCTTGCACATTAATTACAACATCAACTTCCATGTTTTCAACAGCTTCAGCAATTCTGTCGCTTCCACTCTCATGCTCTTTTACAGACATAATAGCTTTGCCTCCATTAGAAATGATTTCATTAAAAATTAATTCTGAATCTGTTACTACAAAAACATCATCAAACAATTCAGTTGATATAGCAGCTTCATACGTTCTTAAGATTACAGATTTTCCTCCTAAGTCTTGCATTAACTTTGCAGGAAAACGTGTTGAGGCATATCTGGCCGGAATTACAGCTATAATTTTCATGTTGTTTTAATTAATTTAGTTACAAAAGTATTAATTTTCAAAAAACTCATCTTTAAATCCAATTAAATATAATTTTTCTTCGGCACGAGTAATGGCGGTATACAACCATCTTACATATTCTACATCAATTCCGTCTGGTAAATAAGGTTGTTCTACAAAAACCGTTTTCCATTGTCCGCCTTGTGATTTATGACAAGTAATAGCATAAGAAAATTTTACTTGAAGTGCATTAAAATAAGGATTTTCTTTTACTTTTTGTAGTTTTTTATATTGCTGACGCTCTTCTTCGTAATCTAATAAAACTTCCTGATATAATTTATTTGATTCGTCATACGTCAATGAAGGTGATTCACTCATAATGGTATCTAGCATTACAATGGTATCAAATGGAAGCTGATTTGGATAATCTACCATTCGTACTTTTACCGT
This sequence comes from Flavobacteria bacterium BAL38, assembly GCA_000169355.1. GTDB lineage: Bacteria > Bacteroidota > Bacteroidia > Flavobacteriales > Flavobacteriaceae > Flavobacterium. The sequence continues at coordinate 67,721 of AAXX01000008.1, forward strand.
TGCAAATTTAAAACCATATAGTTCCTGAATTTTTCTAATTTCTAAAACTTCTACTATATCTCCATTTGCAATAAAACCTGCTTCTGATTCTTCTTTTAACCAAAAATAATTGTTTTTAACAACCATTAAATAATCTCCTGTAGAAATTTCATTCTCTTTTGATAAAATGGAAGCTCTAATTTGTTGGTTATACTGATTGGCTCTTTTGTTTGAACGAACAATAAAAACAGTGTCTTCAATACTATAATTATCATAAGCTTGATGAATTGCATCTTGAATATCATAACCATCTTGCAAACGAACAATATCTTTAAATCCTTTTAATTTAAACTGAAAAGTATCTATAAATTGAGAATGTAATAATTCTCTTAACTCAGTAGCATTGTAAAGAATACCTGAAAATTCAGATTGTCTCATTACTTCATCCAATTCGATATGATGCACGTTTTTTTGATAGTGTAATGAAAGAGAATCAATATTTAATGCCGGACTAATCGTCATGTTTACTGGTGGTAACTGAGCTGTATCTCCTATTAATAACAACTTACAGTTTTTGCCAGCTTCTACATAAAAAAACAAATCATCTAAAAGAGAACCATTTTCATATAATTTAGAATCCTGACTCGTATCAGAAATCATAGAGGATTCATCTACAATAAAAATGGTGTTTTTAAATTTATTTTGTTGCAATGTAAAACTTACTCCACCTGTTTTATTTTTTTTTGGGAAATAAATACGCTTGTGAATGGTATGCGCTGGTTTTCCAGAATAATTTCCAATAACTTTTGCAGCTCTTCCTGTAGGTGCTAGTAAAACGGCTTTCATATTAATTTCTTGTAAATTATTAATTACAGTAGAAATTATTGTTGTTTTACCCGTTCCGGCATAACCTTTTAGTACAAAAATATCATCAGAAGTAGAATTTAAAATAAAATCAGCTATTTTCTGAAAAAAAATATCTTGTTTTAATGTAGGTTGATGCGGAAAATTATTTTGTAATAAATTGTAAAACAGCTTGTAAGTCATAAAAATTGATTTGGCCAATATTATTTTTTTCAAATATACTGATGATTTTTACAAGAAATTCTTTTGTGTAGAAAAAAAAATTGTAGATTTGCGTACCTATTTAACTAAAAATAAATTAATCAAATGTTAGAAATTGCTATTTATTTAGTCGTATTAATTGTTTTAATCTTTGCATTGGTTAAACTAATTGATAAATTTGTTACACCAGGAAATAAAAAAATATTCACAATTTTGTTGTGGGGAATTTCTATTTTTCTTGCTTATTTAATCTATGGTTCCGTTATGAAACCTATTGAATTCAAACAAGAAAAAGAAGCTCGTTATGAAATTGCGGTTAAAACAATGTTAGATATTAAAAAACTTCAAACTGGATATAAATCAGTTAATGGAGTTTATGCTGACACGTTTGAACAACTTATTCAGTTTGTTGAAAACGGACAATTTGAAATCGTTTCTAGAAAAGATACAGCTGTTATAGATGCTACTAAAAATGCTGCATTTGGAATTAAAGTTGGAGCTGATGGTGTTGGTGGATTTTTTAAAGATGAAGTTATTATAACTAAATTAGGAAATGTTTCTGTAAAAGATTCATTATTTAAAAACTCTGATAGTTACAAAAGATTAAATGTTGTAAAAGTTGGAGGTGTTCAAGTTCCTGTGGAAATGAAAACTAGTACAGTTAGCAGAAATGATATGAATATTTCGGTTTTTCAAGCTATCATTGATAAAAATGCTTTATTAAAAGATTTAGATCAAGAATTAGTAAAACAAGAAAATAAAGTGGAAGCTATTGATGAAATTAATGGCGATAAAATTATCTTAGGATCTTTAGAAGAAGTTTCTCTTACTGGAAACTGGCCAAAAAAATATGGTAATAACGAATAACGACATTACTCAAAAAACATACAAAAAGTTGTCCATTCAGGTTTCCTTGAATGGACTTTCTTTTTGTGTTTTTGATTTAATATCAAACAAAGTAATCCTAACTAAATCAATTAACTTTGAAAAAAACAAAGTAATAGAAGAACAGTTATGGAAAACATTTGTAGATTATCCTATTCTAACAAAACCTTACGATGACGTTATTATTATTCACGATAATAACTTAAATACATTTGTTCCTAATTCGCTTTTTGATGCTAATTTTTTAGCGAGTTACTTACAATACAATACCAAAGTTTTTGAGACTGATTTTTTTACACATGATGTAATATTTCCATACGAAATAAATAACGTTTATGTTCCTTTCGTAAATATTAATAATTTCTTGTTAGACCAATACGAAACTTTTGAATACCAAAATGCAAATTCTATTTTAGTTAAACAATTACTCGATTTATCAAAAAACAAAGAAGAAAAACAAGTTTTTGTTCATCTTCAAAAAGAACACTTTGAGATAATTATAGTTAAAAATCAGCAATTACTACTTTTTAATTCGTTTCTATACAACACTCCAGAAGATTTTATTTATTATCTTTTATTTACTTTTGAGCAATTACAACTCAATCCAGAAACTGTATTAGTACAAATTTTAGGAAATTGTAATGAAGATGACGCCTATTTTAAAATTGCATATAAATACATTAGAAACTGTAGCATTATTCAAAATATCGATAAAGCTTCTATTTTAGACGTTACTCCTTCTGACTTAAGAAATCATTTTATACTCTATCATTCATGAGAATTATCTCCGGAAAACACAAAGGTCGCCGTTTAGTAGCTCCTAAAAATTTACCTGTTCGCCCTACTACCGATATGTGTAAAGAATCGTTGTTTAATATCTTAAACAATTATTTTAATTTACATGGATTAAAAGTTTTAGACTTATTTTCTGGAACTGGTAATATCAGTTACGAATTTGCTTCTCGTGGTGCTGGACCCATAACAAGTGTTGATGGCGATATGGGATGTGTAAATTTTATTAAAAAAACAGCAACTGAACTTGATTTAGATATTTCTGCAATAAAAAGCGATGTATTTAAATTCCTAGAAAAAAGCAAAGCTACCTACGATATTATTTTTGCTGATCCTCCGTATGATATTGGACAAGAAAATTTTGAAAAAATTATTCAAGAAATATTTGAAAACGAACTTTTAGATGAAGAAGGAATGCTTATTGTTGAGCATTCTAAGCACACGAAATTAGATCACATGACAAATTTTTCTTTTTCTAAGAGTTATGGTGGTTCTGTGTTTTCGTTTTATGAATTTGAAAGCGACGAAGAAGAAAATATTGAAGAGGAAGACGAAGGGTAAAATTCTGTAATATGCTAAAGAATAATAAATTAAGAGCTAGAAATTTAATCATTATATTTTTGATAATATTTATCTTAAATATCATTACTATTATTTCTGATTTAATGCAATATTCAATGCTAAATTCCTTAGAGGGATTTTCTATGGAAGAGGCTGAATTAAATGATTTAAGACAGTCAATTATTGGAATAACAATGTTTAGCGTTTACGTTTGTTGTTATGTTTTATTTATACTTTGGTTTAGAAGAGCATATTACAATTTACATCAAGTAGTAAAACATCTTGAACATAGCGAAGGATGGGCTGCTGGCGCATGGTTTGTTCCTTTTATAAATTTTTTCAGACCTTACCAAATAATGAGGGAACTTTATGTAGAATCTGAAAAATATATCTCAAAAATTAAACCAGACTATACAAAAAAATTAAATGTAACTTTTGTTGGACTTTGGTGGACATTATGGATAATTGCTTCTTTCCTAGAAAGAATAGGAATGAGATTAAATTTAAAAGCTGAAACTTTAGATGAAATTATTAATGCCACAACAATTAATTTGATAAACGAAATTTTCACCATACCACTTTGCTTAATAATTATAAAAGTAATCAAAAATTATAGTGTGGTAGAAAATGACTTATTTGAGATGGAAAAATCAAAAAGTATTGAAATTACTGATGAATCTATACCTTTAATTGAATAAAAAAGCAGACCTATAAGCCGGATTCTGTATCGCGCCAATGGCGGACCCTTATCATTTATCTAGACCAAACATTACTGCTTAGCTCAAGCTGTCTACCCTTCAACATCGGACGAGTAGCCCTTATTCTAATTACTCAGAAACTGTTGATATACTTGACATTTCACCGCATAGAGTTTACCTGGTTTCACTACAGCATTATCTGTACATACTTTCTGTTGCACTTGTCCTCGCCTTTCAACGGACGGGCGTTACCCGCTATGCTACTCTTTGGTGTCCGGACTTTCCTCCATCCGCCTAGGCGGACGACGATAAGGCGGTCTGCGTTGCAAACTTACAATAAAATTAATAGTTATTAAGCAATTTAGATGCATTGTTTAACAAAATAACTTGTATTTGTTTACTTAATAATATGTAAATTTATAGAAGATTTAAAATCAAATTATTATGTCAAGTATTTATAATTACGCATCGGTTTCAGAAGCATTAAAACAATTAAAAATTAATGGATATACATATGACTTTAATTTAAATCCTGAAGATATTATTTTACATCCTGAAAATTATATCATAAACGAAATTTATCAATATGAAGGGAATTCGGGAACAGGAGATAGATCTGCTGTTTATGGCATAAAAAATAAATTTGGTTTAAAAGGAGTTTTTGTAACAGGAACTTCTGCAAATTCTACAGATAAAAACGCTTCTATACTTGCTAAAGTTAGTATTAAAAATGCAAATGAACCTTATATGTAATTGTGAATAACTTTTAGCAACATTTTACTCAATTTAGAACTTACAATTTGAAATTTGAAATTTTTAAATCTATATTTGTGACTCAATAAGAATTATGGAACAATTTATCGTATCAGCTCGTAAATACCGTCCTCAAACATTTAAAGATGTTGTAGGACAACAAGCTATTACCAATACTTTGTTAAATGCTATTGAAACGAATCACTTAGCGCAAGCTTTATTATTTACAGGTCCAAGAGGTGTAGGAAAAACAACTTGCGCACGTATTTTAGCTCGAAAAATAAATCAGGAAGGTTATGATGATCCGTATGAAGATTTTTCATTTAATGTATTTGAATTAGATGCGGCTTCAAACAATGGTGTTGATGACATTAGAAGTATTATTGACCAAGTAAGGATACCTCCACAAACTGGAAAATATAAAGTTTATATTATAGACGAGGTGCACATGCTTTCTACATCGGCTTTTAATGCATTCTTAAAAACATTAGAAGAACCACCTAAGCATGCTATTTTTATTTTAGCAACAACAGAAAAACATAAAATTATTCCAACAATTTTATCGCGTTGTCAAATATTTGATTTTAAAAGAATTACCATAAAAGATGCTAAAAATCATTTAGCTGAAATTGCAAATGAACAAGGTGTTACTTTTGAAGATGATGCCTTGCATATCATTGCTCAAAAAGCAGATGGTGCAATGCGTGATGCTTTATCTATTTTTGACAGAGTAGTTTCGTATTGTGGTAAAAATTTAACCAGACAAGCGGTTACTGAAAACTTAAATGTTTTAGATTTTGAATATTATATTACCATAACCGATTTAATTTTAGAAAATAAAATCCCTGATTTACTTTTAGCTTATAATGATATATTATCCAAAGGTTTTGATGGACATCATTTTATAGCCGGTTTAGCGTCTCATTTTAGAGATTTATTAGTGTGCAAAAATCCTGCAACTTTATCTTTATTAGAAGCAGGAGAACAAGCACAAAGTTTGTATGCTGCACAATCTCATAAAGCTATGCACGATTTCTTAATCAAAGGAATTGAATTAGCAAATGAGTGCGATTTAAAATTTAAAGTCAGTCAAAATCAACGACTTTTAGTTGAACTTTGTTTAATGCAATTAGCCTCTATCACTTTTGATGGAGAAAAAAAAAAGTAGCTAAATTAATAATTCCAGCTACTTATTACAAGAACAACTCCTACTCTATTACTGAAGTTTCTGCAATTAAAACGCAAATTCCAACAGAGGAATCAAAACCTGTTGTAATTACTGAAATGGTCATAAATGAACCAATAGTTGCTGAAATCACGCAAGTTCAAAATGAAGTTGTTGCTCCAATTATTCCGGAAATTTCAAAACCTAGTCTTCCTAATTTTAATCCAACAGGAACAAAAGTATCTGCCCTATCGCTAGCTAGTGTAAAAGCAAAAAAAGACTTAGAAGCCCAACAAAATCAGTACCAAAAACACAAGGAAGAATTGCCTTCGGAAGTTTTTAATGAAACCGATATGTTATTGCAATGGAATAAATTTGCTCAAAAAATGACAGATGCAGGAAAACGTTTGTTAGCAACTTATATGCAAATGAACGATCCTACGTTAAATGGAACTACCATTACTTTAGAACTTCCTAATCAAAGCACAAAAGAAGAATTCTTAACTGGATGCCATGAATTAATTGGTTATTTAAGAGGTAAATTACACAATCACGATATTACGATCGAAGTAATTGTAAATGAAGCCACTGAAAACAAATATGCATTTACACCACAAGAAAAATTTGAACGTTTAAAACAAATTAATCCAACAATCGAATTACTGAGAAAAACTTTTGATTTAGATGTTTAGTTTATAAAATTTTAAAATAAATAGTTCTATTTAAATCATTTTTAATTGATTTTTTTTAGAAACTATAAAAAACACTATCTTTATAATGATTATGGTTTGTTTTCAATTTAAATCTAAAAAAATCTATCTATAAATCTACCTATAAATGAGGGAAAATCAATATAAGAATCTTCTACTAGATCAAACTCAAGACCTTATTTGGATGATTGACAATAACTTTCAATTAGTATATGCTAATAAAAGTTATTTAAAATTCATGAAAGAATTCACAGGAGAAGAAATGATTTTAAATAAATCTATTTGGATTGATGGATTAAGTGACGAATATATTCAAAAATGGGAAAACTATTACAGTAAATGTCTTAAAGGTGAATATTTCCAAATAGAAGAACAACTAAATCATTTTGAATCAAACAAACCACTATACAATCAAATTACTATTGAACCACTAATTGGTGAAGATAATTTAATTTTTGGCGTTTCTTGCCAATCAAAAGATATAACAACCTTAGTTAATCAAAGAAATGAGAGCGAACAACGATACAATGCGTTAATTCACGAAGGTCATGATATGATTGCTATAATAAATCCAGATGGAAATTATAGCTATTGCAATCCTACAACTACTTCAATACTTGGATTTGGGCCTGAAAAATTTATTGGTAAAAATATAAATGAATTTATTCATCCTGATGATATTAAAAAAATTACTACTGGTATACAAAATGTAATTTCTGAATCTAAAGTTGTTTTAGATAGTATACGTTTTCAAAACTATAAGTTAGAATGGCGCTGTATGGAAATGATACTAACCAATATGTTAGAAAATCCATACGTAAATGGTATTGTAATTAACTCAAGAGACATTACAGAAGAGAGAAAACTTAGAGAATTAAATCGTCAAGTTAGTGAAATTGCAAAAATAGGAAGTTGGGAAATAGACATTGTTAAAAAAACACTTTTTTGGTCCGAAATTGTACATGAATTACATGGCACAAATTCACAATCATTTGTACCTGATTTAAAAATTTTATTAAATTTTTTCAGAAAAGATTTTCGCCAAATGGTAAAATCAAAAATAAAAAATTCTATAAAAACAGGAAAACCATTTGATTTTGAAGCTATTATAGTAAATAAAAATAATGAAGAACTATGGACTCGTGCTGTAGGTCATACCATATTTGAAAATGGAAAGTGTATTCGTGTTATTGGTGGTTTTCAAGATATTAACTTAAGGAAAAAAGCTGAAATTAAATTACATGAAAGCGAAAATAGATTTAAAACTATTTTAGAAGCTGAGCCAGAATGTATAAAATTGTTAGATAGAGAAGGTAAATTATTGATGATGAACCCTGCTGGATTAGAAATGATTGAGGCAGATAATGAAGCTATAATTTTGGGTAATCAAGTACATGAAATTGTTTTACCAGAACATAGACCTGCATTCCTAACTTTAATAAAAGATGTATTAAAAGGTAAATCTCGAAAACTTATATTTGAAATTAAAGGATTAAAAGGAACAAAACGTTGGCTAGAAACCCATGCAGTTCCTATGAGAAATGAATTGGGTGCTATTATTTCTATTTTAGCGGTTACTAGAGATATTACAGAACGTACTACTATAGAAAAAGAAAAAAACAGTTTATTATTAACGCTTGAAAATAGCTTGAATGAAATTTATATTTTTGATGCAGAAACATATAAATATAGTTTTGTTAATAAAGGTGCACTTCATAATTTAGGTTATTTAGAATCTGAAATAAAAACATTAACTCCTTTTGATATAAACTCAGATATTAAATTAGATTCTTTTAATGAACTTGTATCTCCGTTACTTAAAGGTGAAAAAGAAAAAATTACACTTATAACAAATCATAAACGTAAAGATGGAAGTGTTTATCCTGTTGAAGTTCATTTACAATTAGTTATTGAAGATAAAGCTAAACGTTTCTTGGCAAATATTCTTGATATTACTGAACGAAAAAAAAATAAGGAAATAATACTACTTTCAAATGAACGATTTGAAAAAGTTACCGAAGCTACAAATGACGCTATTTGGGATTGGGACATTGTAAATCAAACAATTTATCGTTCAAAAGCTTTTGAGCGATTTTTTGGAAAAAAAGTTCCTGATAAAATAATAGATAATAGATTTTGGAATGATAATTTTCATCCAGATGATGTTGAAAATTTTAAAACCAGCCTTTCTGAAGCAGTTGCAGATCCTTCAATTACAAGATGGTGGCTAGAATTTAGAGTTATAAATAAGCAGAAAAAAGTCCTCTTTGTAATTGATAGAGGTATAATTATTAGAGATTCTAAAGGAAAAGCCATTCGAATGGTGGGCGCCATGACTGACATTACTGAGCAAAAACAAATGACTGTTGAATTAAGTGAATTAAATGAGGCGCTACAAAAATATACAATTGAACTTGAGCGTTCTAATAAAGAATTAGAACAATTTGCATTTGTTGCTTCACATGATTTGCAAGAACCTTTACGAATGATTTCTAGCTTTATGGAACTTTTTCTCCGTAGATATGGTCATGAAATTGATGAAAACGGAAAGAAATATATTCATTTAGCTACTGATGGTGCAAAAAGAATGAAACAACTTATGCTTGATTTATTACAATATTCTAGAGCCAGTAGACCACAAGAAGGCAGAGAACAAATTGATTTAAAAGAAGTAATTATTGATTATAAACGGTTAAGACGAAAAGTTATTTCAGAAAAATCTGCTGCAATAACATTTAAAAATTTACCAACATTTATTACCTATAAAGCTGCAATTACGCAAATAATGCATTGTATATTAGACAATGCTTTAAAATATTCTAAAGAAAATAGTCCATCAAAAATTGAAATTAATTGTCAAGAAAATGATCAAGAATGGATCTTTTCTATTAAAGATAATGGTATTGGAATCGATTCTCAATTTTATGAAAAAATATTTGTTATTTTTCAGCGTCTCCACAGTAAAGAAGCATATTCTGGAACTGGAATAGGTTTATCAGTTGCTAAAAGACATGTTGAGTTTTTAGGAGGTAAAATTTGGTTAGAATCAGTTGTTGGAGAAGGAAGTACATTTTACTTTACAATTCCTAAAACTAATAACTAGAATAAAAGTTATAAAAGCAATGTATTAAATTTTACCATAATACATTGCTTTTACAATACCATCAGATAATCCAATTTTTGGTACATAAATATTTCGTGCTCCACTCCACTTCATTGCATTTAAATAAATACGCGTTGCAGGAATAATTACATCGGCACGGTCTGGATTTAAGCCTAAATCGGCTATACGTTGTTCGTATGTCATGCTATTCAACTTTTGATATTGCGATTGCACATACATATAAGACAATGGTCTATCTTGATTTTTCTCAGATAATTTAAATAATTTATTAATGTTTCCACCAGAACCAATTAAAGTTATATTTTCAAAAGGTTCTGTATTTATTTTAATCCATTTTTCTATTTCTTGCCATACAATATCGGAAACCATATTATTTAACAACCTAACCGTTCCGTTTTTAAAGGATTTAGAAGCAATTATTTTTCCTTCATGAAATAAAGAAAATTCAGTACTTCCTCCACCAACATCAACATATAAATACGCTTTATCAGATGTAATAAATTGTTTTAAATCAGAAGCGGCAATAATAGCAGCTTCTTTTTTTCCGTCAATTATATCAATTTTTATATCTACCTTTTTCTTAATAATATCGGCAACTTCTTTACCATTATAGGCTTCCCTCATAGCAGATGTAGCACAAGCTTTATATTGTTCTACTTTGTGTACTTTCATTAATAGTTTAAAAGCCTTCATTGCATCAACCATTCGGTCAATATTTTCTTCAGAAATTTCACCCACTGTAAAAGCATCTTGTCCTAAACGAATTGGAACACGAACTAAAGAGCTCTTATTAAACTGAGGTGGATGGCCTTCTTGCTCCACAATATTAGTTACTAACAACCTCATGGCATTAGATCCAATATCAATAGCAGCATATTTTTTTATTGTAATCATTTAGTTATTTAATTATTGCACGTCTTCTGCAATTACATCTAATTTATTTTGATAGAAATTGTACATTTCTTGTTGCGCTCTAAAAGGTTTATCATCATTACGTTTTCTGTAATTATTTAATAAATCGGCAGAATGAATACGTGCTTTTACATTAGCTTTCCAGCCTATTTCAAATGTTTCAATTAACTCTTTTTTAATTTCTGAATCATAAATTGGGCAAGTTACTTCTACCCTAGAATCTAAATTTCGAGTCATAAAATCAGCCGAAGAAATAAACACATCCGGATTTCCATCATTTGCAAAAATATAAATACGAGAATGTTCTAAATAATTATCTACTATACTTATGGCTTCAATATTTTCGCTTATTCCTTTTAATCCAGGAATTAAACAACAAATACCTCTAATGACCAATTGAATTTTTACTCCAGCATTACTCGCTTCATACAATTTATCCGTCATTTTAAAATCGGATATACTGTTCATTTTCAATTTTATATAAGCTTCTTTTCCTAAAAGGGCATTTGATATTTCACGATCGATTAATTTATTAAATCGGCTACGCGTGTAATGAGGCGAAACGATTAAATGTTTGTATCGATGTACTCTGTAATTTACATCAAAAAAATCAAATATTTTAGCCGCATCCTTTAAAATTTCATTGTTACTAGTAAATAATGTAACATCGGTATATATTTTAGCCGAATTTTCATTGAAATTTCCAGTAGAAACCAATCCATATCGTTTTACTTTTCCTTCCTCTAAACGCTCTATAACGCAAATTTTACTGTGAACTTTTAAGCCTTTTACTCCAAAAATTAATTCAATTCCTTCGGTTTGCATTTGTTCGGAATACGAAATATTACTTTCTTCATCAAAACGAGCCTGTAATTCTATTTGAACCGTTACTTTTTTTCCGTTTTTAGCAGCATTTATAAGCGAACTTACAATTTGAGAATTCTTTGCTAAACGATACAACGTAATCTTAATAGAAACTACTTTAGGATCTAATGCGGCTTCTCGTAAAAACTTTATTATGTACGAAAAAGATTGATAAGGAGCGTAAAGCAAATAATCTTTCTTTTTAATTCTTTCTAAAATACTTCCTTCTAATGATAATCCGGGAACAGGCAACGGTAGATTTTCTTTGTACAATAAATCATAGCGCCCTAAATTTGGAAAATTCATGTAATCTCTACGATTGTGATATCTTCCACCGGGAATAACACTATCTGAACTATCAATTCCCATCCCTTTTAAGAAGAAAGACAAGGTGTCATTTTCAATAGATTGATCGTAAACAAATCGAACTGGCTCACCTACTCTTCGTTCTTTAACCGAATTGGATATTTTTTCCATTAAACTTTTACTCAAATCGCTATCAAATTCTAACTGCGCATCGCGAGTAATTTTTATCATATGTGCCGATATGCTTTCGTAATCAAATATGTTAAATATATTATTTAAATTACAACGTATAACATCATCTAAAAGAATAATATACTGCTTTCCTGAATTAGATGGAAGCACTACAAATCGATTCACGGTATTTGGAATTTCTACAACTGCATAACGAATTTCTTTTGACGAAAATGGAAAATTATTTTTTGATTTCATAACCAATTTAACTGCTAAATATCCCGAAGTATCTTTTAGCAATGGAAATTCATCTAAGTCATTAAGCATAATAGTTACAACTGCCGGACTTACATTTTGAATAAAGTAATCATGAATAAAAATTTCTTGTTCTTTAGTTACTTGTTTTTCATTAATAATGAAAATATTTTCACTTTCTAACTTTTTTTCAATTTCACTTAAGATACGTAAACTTTCAGCTTGTTGTTCAATAACAATTTCTGTAATTTCTTTTAGTAATTGCTCCGCCGGAACACCCAGAATTTTTTCAGATTCTACTCTTTCAAAACTCATTCTACGAATTGCAGCATAACGAACTCTAAAAAATTCATCTAAATTATTTGAAAAAATTCCAAGAAATCGAAATCGATCTAATAATGGCACACTTTCATCGTTAGCTTCTTGAAGTACTCTTGCATTAAATGTTAACCAACTTTTTTCTCTATCAGTATAGTTATTTATGGTATTATTCATTTTTAAAATGGCTTGGAAATAATGTTGCTATTGTTTTTCCTTTTCCTATATTTTGCCAATCTTCTGTGTTAAATTGCATAGCAACTAAACCAGATGTTGGAACATTTTCTATATTAAGGTCCCCAAATTTATTAACAAAATTTGTAATAGCTTCATTATGTCCAAAAAGAATTAGATTATCATGTTCATTTTTACACTTTTTTATGATTTCGTGTAATTTTTTTTCGTCAAACGTATATAAATCCTCAGAAAAATAAATTGTTTCTATGGGTATCGATAAGTATTGCGAAAAGATATAAGCCGTTTCTGTAGTTCGTTTTGCCTTACTACACCAAACAATATAAGAATTAGGCACAAGTGCTACTGATTTTGAAGCTATTAAATGTGCATCCTTTACTCCGCGTGCAGAAATTGAACGATTTATATCTTGCACAGGCACATCCCAACTTGACTTTGAATGTCTAATTAAAAATAAGTTTTTCATAGCTCTTTGTTTAGAAACACTTAAATTAATGAATTTATTTTATCTAATCACCATATAATATTTTAAAATTGAATAATTAATCATTATTTCATTTAATTAGTACATGGAATAAAGCTATAATTGATTTATTTACTATATTAGACAATTCAATTTATTCATATTAAAAAGATTTAGGCTAAAAATAAGAGTCAAATGAAAACATCGGTAGTCTTAGTTTTTACATATTTTATAAGCTTTTTGTGCTATTCGCAGCAAGATTCTCAATACACACAATACATGTACAACACCTCTCTAGTAAACCCAGCTTATGCAGGAACTAGAGAAACATTATCTGCTTTTTTATTGTATAGAAATCAATGGGTGGGTTTAGATGGTGCTCCTGTTACTAATAATTTTTCTGTGAATTCTCCTTTAGGAGATTCAAATTTAGGAATTGGTTTAAATTTTGTGAACGATAAAATTGGTCCGGTTACTGAAAATGAAATTTCGGTAGACCTAGCTTACCTGGTTCAGGTTTCAGAAAATTTCAAACTTTCTTTAGGTTTAAAAGGAACAGCTAATTTATTCAACTTAGATATTAATAAATTAAGAATTTACGACCCGCTTGATCCTCAATTTCAAAACGTTAAAACCGAATTTTCTCCAAATATTGGTGCCGGATTGTATTTATATTCAGATAAAACCTATTTTGGTTTATCTGTTCCTAGTTTTTTTGAATCTTTTAGATATAATGACAACAATATTGAAATAACAAAACAAAAAATGCATTTCTATTTCATTACTGGTCATGTATTTAAGCTTAGCGAAAGTGTCGATTTTAAACCCGCACTTTTATCTAAAATTGTTGAAGGCGCTCCGTTTCAAACCGATATTACCGCTAATTTTTTGTTTTTTAATAAACTTACGCTTGGTGGTGCTTATAGATGGAATGCTGCTTTTAGCGGTTTAGCCGGATTTCAAATTTCAGAATCATGGTTTATTGGATATGGTTATGACATGGAAACCACTCAACTCTCTAACTATAATTCTGGTTCACATGAACTATTTCTTAGATATGAATTTTCAAACAGAAGTCGAGTTTCTGCTCCAAGATTCTTTTAAACGGTAAGAATATGAAAAAAATATTTTCTCTTTTAATGCTCTTAAGTATTATAAATAATGCTTTCGGACAGGAAACTAAACTAAACAAAGCCGATAAAAAATACGATAAATACTCGTATATAGATGCCATTGAAATTTATGAAAAAGTAGCAGAAAAAGGATACAAATCTGTTGAATTATTTCAGAAATTAGGAAATGCATATTATTTTAATAGTGACCTTCCTAATGCTTCTAAATGGTACGGAGCTTTGTTTAATTTAAATGAAACGGTAGAACCCGAATACTATTTTAGATACGCACAAGCCTTAAAAGCAGAGGAAAATTACGAAAAGTCGAATTACTACATGGAACTTTTTAATGAGAAAACAACCGATTCTAGAGGAAAGTTATTTAACGAAAATAAAAACTATTTAAAAGACATTGAAGCTATTACCCCAAAATATAAAATTAATAAAACAGACATAAACTCTGAGTTTTATGATTACGGCCCTTCGTTTTTTGGAAATCAAATTGTGTTTACATCGTCTAGAAGTGAAGGTAATTTATATTCTAAAATTCATGATTGGACGAAACAAAATTTTACCGATTTATTTGTTGCCCAAATTGATTCTACTGGAAAATTAGAAAATGTTAGCAATTTTTCTACAACCATTAATACCAAATTCAACGAGTCTTCGCCAGTTTTTACTAAAGATGGAAAAACAATGTATTTTACCCGAAACAATTACAATGATGGTAAAAAAAGAAAGAGCGACGATAAAGAAATCATGGAAAAAATTTATAAAGCAGAATTTATAAATGGAGAATGGACTAATGTTAAGGAACTTCCTTTTTGTAGCGATAATTATAAAACAGCTCACCCAGCATTAAGTCCTGATGAGAAAACATTATTTTTTGTATCCAATATGCCGGGAACTATAGGAAATGCCGATTTGTACCAAGTAGCTATTAAAAGCAATGGAAGTTTTGGCAAACCCGAAAATTTAGGTCCTTCCATTAACACAGAAGGCAGAGAAACTTTTCCGTTTGTAGCTGCTGATAATACATTATTTTTTGCGTCAAACGGACACCCAGGCTTAGGCGGTTTAGATGTTTTTGAAGCTAAATTTACAAATAATGGCTACGCAAAACCTGTAAATATTGGCAAACCTATAAACAGTTCTATGGATGATTTTGGTTATGTGGTAAATTCTGATAATTTAGGTTTTTTTACTTCAAATAGAACCGGAGGATCTGGCTTTGATGATATTTATACTTTTACAATTTGTACACATTTACTGAATGGTGTTATTACCGATGCCGAGACAAACGAAATTTTAGTTAATGCAAAGGTTGTCCTTTTTGATGATAAAATGAATGAAATTAGTGAAACTTATTCTTCAGATAAAGGAGTATATTCCTTTAAGATTGACTGTAACAAAGCTTACTTCGTAAGAGCTTCTAAAGAAGAATATGAAACTAGCGAAAAGCCATTTGGTCCAGTTACAGAAACAGGAAAATCTGAAATAAACATTGAATTAAAACGCAATGTATTTCCTATACAAGTGGGAACTGATTTGGCAAAGCTGTTCAACATTAGTATTATATATTTTGATTTAGACAAATGGGATATTAGACAAGATGCAGCTGAAGATTTAGAAAAAATAATTTCGGTAATGAATCAATATCCAGAAATGACTATTGATATTCGATCGCATACCGATAGCAGACAAACGCATGCCTATAATGAATTACTATCAGACAGAAGAGCTAAAGCTACTTTAGAATTTATGGTTAAAAGTGGTATAAATCGCAACCGATTAACCGCTAAAGGATATGGAGAAACACAACTAGTAAACGAGTGTTCAGATGGTGTTCTTTGTAGCGAAGAAGACCATCAAAAAAACAGAAGAAGCGAATTTATTGTTATGAAAATGTAACATAAATAGTAATATCTTGAAACATATTTTTAAGTTAGCCACTATTTTACCTGAAAACTAAAAATGAAGAGAATTTTTAAAATAATCCTAGCAATAATTATAGTTTTTATCACTTTACTTTTCATACGTCCTCAAAAGGTTATCTATGAAGCAAAAATTACTGGAAAAGTAATTGATGAAAATAAAAAACCTATTTTCAATGCAACAGTATACAGAATTGAAGAAGAATATTTTATTGATGAAAAAATTGGTTCTAATGAGTCAACAGAATTAAGAACAGAAAGTGTTAAAACCGACAAAAATGGAAATTTCTATTTTCAAGAAAAATCAAGAATAGATTGGTTTCATACTCCTTTGGATTTACCAATAGCTTATTGTTATGCAAATTTTGAGATAGAGAAGAGTGGTTATGAACTTTATAAAACAAAGTTTGGTGAATTTGAACAATATAAAAAAGAAAATTGTTACGCTTGTGAAAAAGTTGAATTTAAACCAATCATTACTTTGAAGAAAAGTCAAAAAATAAAAAACGAGTAAATAATAAAATTAAAAAAAATGTCAATAGTTGAATCTATTTTTGGGGGAAATCAAAGAGCAATTTGGGAAGAGTTTTCTAAACAACAAAATGGAATTCTTAAATCAGAAAGTGGCGATTTATTTGTTGAGTATAAATATTTAAATTTTATTTTAAAAGTTAAAAATTATAATTACAATGTTTCTGGAAGCAGTACTAGTGTTAGTTACTTGGTTGGAATGGCCGAATTTATAAATCCTTCTCAACTTGAATTTCAAATAACTAAAGAAGACTGGTTTACTAGTTTTATCAAAAATTTTAAAAAGAAAGAAATAAAAGTTAGAAATAAAACTTTTGATAAACGCTTTTTTATAACTAGTAATAAAGAATTAAAAACAATATCAATTTTAAAAGATAAATCTCTTTTAGAGAAAATTATTACCCTCAACCCAACACGAATTGAAATAACTAATAGTGGTGAATCCTTTGGAGAAGTTCCAAGTAAAGGTAAATCTATGTTGTATTTCGCTAAACAAGAAAAGCTCAAAAATTTAGCTCAACTTAATGAAATACATTCTGTGTTAGTTTCATTTATTGAAAATTTGAAGGTAAACTGCGAAATTCAATACAAGTCTACTCTAAAACATTCTTTTAAAACTATTTAAACTTTAAAACATAAAAAATTAAGGTGATAATCGATCAATTTTCCAATCGTAAGAATTGGTTAATTGATAGCGAATTCTATCATGTAAACGATTTGGTCTTCCTTGCCAAAATTCAACTTCTACTGGGCGTACTAAAAAACCACCCCAATTTGCTGGTCGCACTATTTCTTTCCCTCCCACTCTTTTTCTAG
>AAXX01000007.1 GCA_000169355.1 Flavobacteria bacterium BAL38
CGGACTCAGTTAGAATGTATTAATTGTACCGCTTGTATTGATGAATGTGATATCATCATGGAAAAAGTAGGTTTGCCTAAAGGTTTAATACGTTATGCAAGTGAAGATGAAATTGTAAAAAAAGACAAGTTTAAATTAACACTTCGAATGAAAGGTTATATTGCAGTTTTAATTTTACTAATCGGAATTTTAATTGGAATGTTATTTTTACGAAATGATGTTGAGGCAAATTTTTTACCAATGTCTGGTCAATTGTTTCAGCATAATGGAGAAAATATTAGAAATTTTTACACTTTTAAAGTGGTAAACAAAACAGAGCAAAATTTTGATAATGTAACGGTTAAAATTGTTAATTATAAAGGCAAAATAAAATTGGTTGGAGGTTCTGTAATTAAAGTACCTAAACAAGGATTAGCAAGCGGAACTTTATACATTGATATTCCCGAAAACTTATTAAAAGAAGAAAAAGTTCATTTAAAATTGGAATTGTATAATGGAAATAAATTGATAGAAGAAACATCAACTAATTTTCAAGGACCAAGAAATTTTAATTAAAATAAAAATTACACTATTATGAAATTTAATTGGGGAACAGGAATTGTTATTGCTTTTGCACTTTTTATGACTTTTATTTTGTCTTATGTATATAAAGTACAATCAAATAATAAATATGACAATGAGTTAGTTGTAGAAGATTATTATAAAAAAGAAACAACAGTTCAAGTAGATATAGAAAAACAAGAAAATGCAAAGGCATTAAAAAATAAAGTAACTATTGAAAACACAAAAGAAGGAATTAAAATTAAGTTCCCTTCTGATTTTGATTATTCAAAAATAAATGGAAAAGTGTCCTTTTATAGACCGTCAAGCCAAAAATTAGATTTTGAAATTCCGATTTCACTTTCTAATCCACATTTGCTCATACCTAAAAGTAATTTGGTAGGCGGTCTTTGGGACATTTCTGTAGATTGGAATTATGAAGGAAAAGATTATTTAAATAAAGAAACAATATATTTTTAATTATGTTATTTTCTGCTTTTATCTTTGGGTTAATTAGTAGCTTTCACTGCATAGGAATGTGTGGTCCAATAGCTATGATGTTGCCTGTAGATAGAAGTAATGAAGCCAAAAAAATTACCCAAATTATAACCTATCATATTGGTAAATTAACTGCCTATGCAATTTTAGGATTGGTATTTGGGTTATTAGGAAAAACTTTCTATTTAGCCGGAATGCAACAGCAATTATCTATTATTGTTGGTGTTTTAATGATTGTTGTGGCTTTAGTACCTGAAAAAGTATTTGCTAAATACAATTTTTCGAAACCAGTATATAAAATTATAACAAAAGTAAAATCTAATTTAGGACGACAGTTTAAAAACAAAAGTTATAAATCGTTATTTACTATTGGTTTATTAAACGGTTTTTTGCCTTGCGGAATGGTTTATGTTGCAATTTTTGGAGCAATTGCAATGCAAAGTGTTTCATTAGGAGTTATGTATATGATTCTATTTGGTTTAGGAACAATGCCAATGTTAACTGCCGTTGTTTATATTTCTAATTTAATTTCCTTTTCTTTTAGAGGAACCATTCAAAAGGCCATTCCTTTTGTTGCGGTAATAATTGGAATGTTATTTATTATTCGTGGTTTAGGATTAGATATTCCTTATGTTTCACCAAGTAATATGAGTTTATTTGTTCAGTCAGAAGCAAATTGTCATTAATAAAGTTTTTTTGTTAATAGGGAAAAAAAGAGTGTTGAATTTATATATTTCAACACTCTTTTTGTTTTTATTCGTCTGATTTATTAAATGTTTTTTGAAGTAGAAGTGATAATACAATTGTTAGTATTGCTCCAATAAAATTTAACCATAAATAGCCAACGATATCTAAGTAAAAAATATAAAATATAGTAAGTTGACTAATACAAGCCGAAATAAAAACGGCTTTTCCTTTAATATAATTAATATAAAATCCAATTAAAAAAATTCCTAATACGGTTCCGTAAAATATAGATCCTATGATGTTTACTAATTGAATTAAATTTTCAAATAAAGAACTTATACAAGCAAATCCAATGGCAACAATGCCCCAAAAGACAGTAAAATATTGGGTAGCATACACATAGTGTTTGTCTGATTTTGCATTTACGTTTCGTTTGTAAATATCTATGGCAGATGTAGCTGCTAAAGAATTTAATCCAGAAGCGCTTGACGACATAGCAGCACTAAAAATAACGGCTAACAACAATCCTAGTAAGCCTTTAGGTAAATAGTTTAGAATGAAATATAAAAACACATAATCTTTATCATTCGTTTCTGTTTTTCCATCAACTTTAGAAATGACAACTTTAGCTTTTTCTCGTAAATCTTTCTCCTTTAAAGAAAGTGCAACCATTTGTTTTTTTAGAATAGGGTTGTCGTATTCATTGTGTTTTAATTGTTCAATATAAATTTGGTTTACAATTTTTTTATCGGTGTTCAATTGAACTAATTTTTGTTCTAAATTTTCATAAGCCTCTTTTTGTTCAGATGCTCTTACTTTTTCTACATTGGTAGGATTAAAGTGCAAAGGCGCATCATTAAACTGAAAGAAAACAAAAACTAAAACTCCTGTCAATAAGATAAAAAATTGCATCGGAACTTTCAAAATTCCATTCATAATTAATCCCATTTGACTTTCTTTTATTGATTTCCCAGATAAATAGCGTCCTACTTGCGATTGATCTGTTCCGAAATAGGAAAGCATTAAGAAAAATCCTCCAGTAATTCCACTCCAAAACGTATAACGCGTTTCTGGATTATAAGAAAAATCTAAAATATCCATTTTACCATTAGCACCTGCTATGTGCAGCACATTGGAGAAATCAACATCTTCTGGCAAATTGGCTAAGATGTAAAAGAAAATAATAAACATTCCCGTCATAATAACAAACATTTGTTGTTTTTGAGTCATGTTTACTGCTTTTGTTCCTCCTGTAACGGTATAAATGATAACTAATATTCCAATGATGACATTTAGAAAAGTTAAATTCCAACCTAAAAGAGCAGATAAAATTATCGAAGGGGCATAAATAGTAATTCCGGTTCCTAATCCTCGCTGAATTAAGAATAAAATAGCTGCTAAAGTTCGGGTTTCAATATTAAAACGTTGTTCCAAATATTCGTATGCTGTAAAAACTTTTAAACGATGATAAATAGGTATAAAAGTGTAAGCAATTACAATCATGGCTAAAGGAAGACCAAAATAGAACTGCACAAATCCCATTCCGTCATGATAGGCTTGACCTGGTGTTGATAAAAAAGTAATGGCGCTGGCTTGTGTAGCCATAACAGAAATTCCAACAGTAAACCAAGGTGTTTGATTATTATCTAAAAGATAATCTTCTACATTTGCACTTCCTTTGGTTTTCATTGCACCATAAACAACAATAAAAAATAGGGTAGCGGATAATACAATCCAATCTAAAATTTCCATATTAGGTATAGATTTCCATTAGTAAATAGAAAATAAGAATAAATATAGCATTCAAAATTAAAACAATGCTATAACTTTTTTTCCATTGATGTTTTTCTTTGTTCATACTCGTTTATTTATCTAAAGCAATCATATTAGCTAATAATCTATACGCTCCATTAACACCTTGAGGTAATTCTCTAAAAAAACTTAATCCGGTATAAATATAATTGCCTTTACCATATTTTGCAATAACTAAAGCGCCTGTTTTAGATGTTTCTCCTTCATCGCTTGATGCTAAAATAGGAATAAATTCGTTACTCCATTTGTTTGGATAATATAACCCTTGTTCTTGTACCCAACCCGTGAAATCTTTTTCGGTAATTTTATTTGGTTCGTTAAGTACTTTATGATTTTTTTCTAAGAAAGTCACTTTTGCATTTTCATCAGTAACTCGATCTCTCGAAAGCACTAATTCATAAGGAGCAATCTCTTTTGTAACCAAATTATTAGTGGTATTGTATTGCACAATTAAATTGCCGCCATTTGATACATAATTAAACAATATTTTGTTTTTATATTTTAGTTCGTCAACTACATTAAAAGCCCGAATTCCTAATAAAACAGCATCAAAACGTTTTAAATAGTCGTCAGTTATTTCAGTTGGGTTAATGGTAGTAACAGTAAATCCTAAATTTTCTAAACTCGTATTAACTTCATCACCAGCTCCCATTATATAGCCAATGTTTTTTCCTTTTACTTCAATGTCAAGTTTAACAATTTTAGATTCTGAATTCACTAAAATAGTTTGTTTTGGAATATGCGGATATTGAATTGTAATTAATTCTTTATCATTAATTTCATTGCCTATTTGAACTTTGGCTGCGATTTTAGAGGTAATTTCATTTTTAGTAGGATAAAGCGTAAAAGTAAATTTTTTATCTTCATTTTTTGATGCAATTTCAAACGGAATTTCCTTTGGAATTACTTTCCAATCGGAAGGAATATCTAAAGACAATTTTCCGGAAACTTTTGATTTATGTGCTTTTATTTCTACTGTAATTTCTTTTGGTTGTGTCGAATTAAAGATTATTACTTTTGGTTCAATAGTTGAAGTTACAGCTGGCAAAACAGTAAACGGAACATAGGTTTCACCATCATCAGGATTGTTGAATTTGTAACAAATGTTTTTAACAATATCAATGGTTTTTCCTTCAATTTCAATTGTAAATACTACTGGGAAATTAGAAGAAATTTCAGGTAGAATTCGAATCGATTTATTAGGAACTTGATACATTCCTTCAGTTTGTTTTTCTTTTAACCAAAATAAGTTTGACAAATCAGCTTTGTCTCCAATTTGAACATCTTTAATTTGAAAATTTAGTTTTTCATTATTTTTTAATACCGTATTTTTAGTTTCATTTTTAATATGTAGAACATTCACAGCAACTAATTTTACATTCGATTGACTTCTATTGATTACTTCAATATTAAGGTCAAAATTACTATCTTTAGTTGTAGTTTCTGTATTAGCGATTGCTTCCATAAATAAGCCGCTACAAGCTTCTATAATTTTAATAATTTGTTTTGATTTGATTTCTTTCCAATGCGTATCTTCTAATTTCTGAATTAATTCATACGCTTTTATCAAATTTGGAATATGAACCGCAGGATTCCCGAAATTGAAATTCTTTTCAATTTCATTTACTATTTTTCCTATTTCAGTTCCGCCTTTTACTCGGTTCCAAGAGGTGTCAATTCCTTCAAATAAATTGTTGTTGCTAGGCAAGTTCCCTTTTAGCAGTTCTAAATATTCTGTTTCATCACCACGACTACCTAAAGTTCCAAAACCTTGGCATTTGTGCTGACTTCTGCTTAAAGCTGCAATTTCGTTATTACTTTTTCCTTTTAGCGGATAAAATACGTTAGAGTTAATGGATAATAATTTAGATTTATCAGCTGCATCAAACGCTTCCTGACTTCCGTAAAACCACCATGAGGTATTAAAAAAGATACGTTTTGGTTTATATTTAACCAAATCAAATGCTTCAATACTTAACATAGCCGAAGCCGTATGATGTCCGTGAGTTGTTCCAGGAGTATTGTGACTAAAACGATTCACAATAATATCGGGACGAAATGTTTCAATTACTTGAATTACATCTTCCATTACTTCGTTTTTGTTCCAAATAGCAAAAGTTTCGTTTGGTTCTTTAGAAAAACCGAAATCATTGGCACGAGTAAAAAACTGTTCGCCACAATCAATTCGTCTGGCAGCTAAAAGCTCTTGTGTTCTTATTGCTCCTAATTTTTCTCTCAGTTCAGTTCCTATTAAATTTTGCCCGCCATCGCCACGTGTTAATGATAAATAGGCAGTTTGCGCATGATAATAATTGGAAAAATAGGTAATAAGTTTTGTGTTTTCATCATCAGGATGAGCTGCTACATATAAAACTTTACCTAAAAAATTAAGTTTTTGTACTTGCTCATATATTTCCACAGCGTTTAGCTTTTGTGGTGCTTGGGCAAATGCAACTAATGAAATTAAAAATATAAATATGGAAGTAATTCTTCTGTTCATTTTTTATGATTTGTTTCAAAAATAAGGAAATAAAAAAAAGGAAGTTTTAAACACCCCCTTTTTAACACTATTTTATAAGTTGATTTAATCAAAAAATTCTTTTTCTTCTGTTGGTTTATAGATTACCGAAATTCCTTTTTGCATTAATAAGTTATTTGGATAAGTAATGGTTTCTCCATCAGATGATTTTAAAATAATATAAAATGCTTTAATATCATCTATTTCACCTTCAATAGGAAAATCTTTATCGTGAATTTTGATTTTATCTCCAATTTTGAACGGATAAGAAAAGAAAATGATAATTCCGGCTGTAATGTTACTAAGAATAGACCATTGAGCAAAGGATGCTACACCTACAACAGCAAAAACAGAAGAAATAAATAATAAAATTTGATCTTTTTTTACTCCCCAAATAATAGTCACAGAAATTAGTGCTAAAATAACTAATAATAAATTTATGTACTTGATAATTAAGTTTGTACGATGTTCTAAAACTTCGTTTAATCGGGCAAACCGTCTCACTAATTTAGCAATACTTATTCGCAAAATGATATAGACAAAGAGTACAACTAGTGTTGCAATTTCTTCGTGTAAATACGGATTATTTATTAGTTCAAGCATATTCCATTAGTTTTTGAAATAACATTTCAGTTGGTAATCCTACTACGTTAGTATATGAACCTTCAATTTTGGAAATCCCAATTAAGCCAATCCAATCTTGTATTCCATAGCTTCCTGCTTTATCAAATGGTTGGTAATTATCTAAATAATAGCAAATAGCTTCGTCTGATAAGCTAGAAAAAGTAACCTTGGTAATGCAATGAAAAACTTCTGTTTTGGCAACAGATTTCAAACAAACGGAGGTAATCACTTCGTGAGTTTGATTGGCTAATTGTTGCAACATTTTAAATGCATCATCATAATCTTTTGGTTTGCCTAATGCTTTTCCTTGCAACCAAACTATTGTATCACTGGTTACTAAAACATCATTTTCCCCTAATTCATTTTCAAAAGCATTGGCTTTTAATTCAGCTAAAAAATTGGTGATTTCTGCGCCTTTTAAGTGCTCAGGATACACTTCTTCAATTTCTTTTAAGCGAATGGTGTAATGCAAATCCATTTCTTTAAAGAACTGCTGCCTTCTTGGTGAACCTGAAGCCAAAATGATGTTGCAAGCATTTAATTTTTCTTTAAGCATGAGATAGTTTTAAATTATATACAATAACTGCAATTGAAATAATTCCAAAGAATAAAATTAATTTTAAAACTAAACTTAAATGATGGAATTCTTTTTTCTCTTTTGCCGTTTGTAATTTTACTCCAAAATAGACTAGAGGTCCAATAATTAAAGCCAATGCATAATACACAACATAATCTAATTCAAATAAATACGTTTTTACATAATAGGCTAAAATTACAACAGCAAAAACCGTTAAGATACTTACAATAATTTTAGTTTTATTAATTCCGATGGCAATTGGTAAAGTATTAATTCCGGTTTGATAATCACCATCTATATCTTCTAAATCTTTAATAATTTCACGAATTAAATTAATGATAAAAGCAAAAATGGCATAATCAATTAAAATTCCAAAAACTTCTCCCATTCTTATTTTATTTTCGGAATCAGTTGCAGGGAAAACATCAAATAACGCAATAATAACTATACTTACTGATAGTAAAAAGGCAACAATGATATTCCCTAAAACTGGAATTTGCTTTAAATTTGTTGCATATACATAAAGTAAAGTAGCCACCAAAATAAACATCGAAGCAAAAGTAGGTTTATAAATAACATTTGATAAATAAAAACCAATTCCAACTCCAATTATTGTTAATCCAATATACCAATTGTAAGCCACCGTTTCCGAAATAGAAACTCCTACCACACGATTTTGAGGCTTTGCAATTTCATCGGTATCTTGATCCATAATATTGTTAATGACATAGCCACCAGCAGCAATACAAATTGTTGAAATGATTAGTAATGCATAATTAAAATCGGTTAGTGCTAAATAAATATAGGATTTTGTTAAAAATAAGTAGCGAAAAACCAATTGCATAAAGGCAAGCATAAGTAGGTTTTGGTATCGAATTAGTTTTAAGTATTTCATGTTTCAGTGTTCGGTGTTCAGTGTTCAGTATTCAGTGTTCAGTATTCAGTGTTCATTGTTCGGTGTTCAGTGTTCAGTGTTCGGTTTTTACACCAAATTTTGCTGGATTTAATAGCATATAATTTATTAGTTTTCCGACTTCTTTATTCTTTTCGGTTAATTCGTTGAAAATGTTTTCGTTTATGTATTTGCATGCATAAGCAAATTCTAACCAGGTTTGTGTTTCAGAGTTTTCGGCATCACAATCTGTTAATTTACTGTGAAAGTGTTTTGGGTAAACTCTTTTTCGATAAGATTCGGCAATATTTGCACAAACACTTCGAGATGAGCGTCTAATTTGGTCAGTAAGTGAATAGGTTTCTTCTTTTGGAAATGATTTTGAAACTTCAAAAATCTCCATTGCAACTTCAAATCCTTTTTTATAAGCTAATAAATCTTGATAGATCATTCTAAATTATTAATAGTTAATATACAATTTTTTTAACTGACCACTCCACACTGACCACTGATTACTTATCATTAATCAAACTTCGCATCAAAATGTTCCATCCATTTGCCTTGAACTTTCATTACTTGCTCGATTACATCACGAACGGCACCTTTTCCACCTTCAACATGCGAAATGTATTTAGAAATTCCTTTGATTTCAGGAACTGCATTTTGAGGACACGTTGGTAATCCGACTAATTGCATTACGTGATAATCGGGAATATCGTCTCCCATATATAACACATTTTCAGGTTTGATATTGTAAATATCAGTGAACTCTTTAAACGTTTCTACTTTATTTGGAACACCTAAATGAATATCGGTAATTCCTAAATTTCTCAAACGAACGCGAACTCCTTCGTTACTTCCGCCTGAAATAATGCAAACCGTGTAACCATTTTCAACTGCTGCTTTCATAGCATAACCGTCTCTAATGTTCATGTTTCGAAGCATTTCGCCTGTTGGAGTTACGTGTATAGTTCCATCGGTTAATACACCATCTACATCTAAAATAAACGTAGTAATATTGTTCATGAGTTCTTTATAACTTTTTGACATGTTGAATCGATTGTGTAAGTAATTGATAAAGGTTTTTATATTCTGGATTTTCTAAGAAATCTATATGTTTTGCAATGGTTTTGGTGTCATTTCGTAAGGCCGGACCTGTTTGTGCTTCTCTTGGCGAAAGTTCCATGATTTTATGAGCCGTTTCCTGAATTAATGGATGCAACACTTCAAAAGGAACGTCGTTTTCTTCGCAGATTTCATTTCCGATTTCGTATAAATGATTTACAAAATTACAAACAAAAACGGCAGCCACGTGTAAACTTTTTCGTTGTTCCGAAGAAATGTGAACCACTTTTTGCGATATGCAATTGCCTAATTTTTCTAAAAGTTGATAATCAGCTTCATTTTCAGCTTCTAAGCAAATGGGAATAGGAGCGAAGTCGATATCCTTACCTTTCGTGAAGGTTTGCAACGGATAAAACACACCTTTTCTGTTCTTATCATTCAAAATCGAAAGTTCCGACGAACCCGAAGTATGCACCACCAAACGATTTTCAAAAGGTAACTGCGTTGAAACTTCTGAAATAGCATTATCTGAAACCGAAATAATGTACAAATCAGCGTCAGTTATTTTTTGATAGTCAGATGTAATTTTAGTTGAAGGAAGTAAATGCGATAAATGACTTGGATTACGAGCAAATGCTTGAACCAAATCTACATTTTTAGCTTGCAAAAACACCTGAATTAAGTGCTGCGCCACATTTCCTGAACCGATTAAAACGACTTTTATCATGGGGTAAAAATAGTGAATTTTGAGGAAATTTTGTAATTAAAAACGCCTGATTCATTTGAATTAGGCGTTTTTTATACTTTAAACTGCGACTGTAAACTGAACACTCTAGCGTAAGCTCGCGCCCAACTGACTTTCAAAGTTACCTTGTAATTTGCTCATGATTTTATCAATTTGAGTATCTGTCAAGGTTTTAGAATTATCTTGTAAAATGAAACTTACGGCATACGATTTTTTTCCTTCTGGTAAGTTCTTTCCTTGGTAAACGTCAAATAAATTGATATCTTTTAATAAGCTTTTTTCGGTTTGTTTTGCAATATTAAATATTTGTTCAAATTGAATGTTTTCGTCGACTAGCAAAGCAAAATCTCTACGAACTTCCGGATATTTAGGAATATCAATATATTTTATTTTATTAGAAACATATTTTTGAATTTTCCCCCAATTAAAATCGGCATACAACACTTCTTGTTTAATATCGAAATGTTTTAAAATTGATTTTTTAATGGTTCCAAATTCCACAATAACTTCTTTACCAACCGCTAAAGCTAATCCTTCTGCAAAAACATCATTTTCAAATGGTAATGAAACTACTTTTTTGTCTAATCCTAAACGACTTAAAACGTTTATTACATAGCCTTTAAACAAAAAGAAATCTGATTTTTCTTGAGGTTTAACCCATGTTTCATTGTTTCTGTTTCCTGTTACAGTTAATGTTAAGTGTTTCTCTTCGTCATAACTTGCCGGTAATTTATGATAGGTTTTTCCAAATTCAAAAAACTTTAAATCGCTTCGTCTTCTATTGATATTAAAGGAAACAGCTTCTAAAGCAGAAAACAATAAAGATTGACGCATTGCAGATAAATCGTTACTTAACGGATTTAACATCAATACATTAAATTCTTCTTTTAAATTTTCTGAAAGTTTTACATAATCTGGTGTTGTTAATGAGTTGGCCATCATTTCATTAAACCCTAACGAACACAATTGATTTGCAATGATATTTTGAACATTAAATTCTTCTGTTCTTATGGAATTTGCAATAGTTGCATTTAATTTAGAAGGAATTTTAATGTTGTTGTATCCGTATACGCGAAGAATTTCTTCGATAACATCAATTTCTCTAGTTACATCTACTCGGTAAGCGGGAATAGTTAATCCTAAACCAGCATCAGAAATAGAGTTAACTTTTATATCAAGCGAAACTAGAATTTTCTTAATGGTTTCGGGTTTAATTTCCTCACCAATAATTCTATTCACTTTATCAAAATGGATAAATACGCTAAAATCTTCTATTTTCTTTGGATATAAATCAACAATATCAGAAGTTATTTCTCCACCTGCTACTTCCTGAATTAATAAAGCAGCACGTTTTAATGCATATTCAGTTATTGTTGGGTCAATTCCTCTTTCAAAACGGAAAGAAGCATCGGTACTTAAGGAATGTCTTTTAGCTGTTTTTCTAATTGAAACCGGATTAAAATATGCACTTTCTAAGAAAATAGCTTGTGTGTTTTCTGAAACTCCTGAATTTTTACCACCAAAAACTCCTGCAATACACATAGGTCCAGATTCGTCACATATCATTAAATCTTCTTCGTGTAAAGTACGTTCTATATCATCTAGTGTAGTAAATTTTGTTCCACCCGCAACGGTTTTTACAATTACCTTATTACCTTTAATTTGAGCTGCATCAAAAGCATGTAAAGGTTGTCCTAATTCGTGTAAAACGTAGTTAGTAACGTCAACAATATTATTTTTTGGCGTTAAACCAATTCCTTTTAGTCTGTTTTGTAACCATTCTGGTGATGTTTTTACGGTAACTCCAGAAATAGTAACACCACAATATCTTGGTGCTAATTTTTCATTTTCTACTTTAACATCAATTTTTAGTGTACGTTTTTCTACTTTAAAATTACTAACAGATGGTGTTATTAACTCTGAAATGATTCCTTTTTGAGATAATCCTGCTTTTAAATCACGAGCAACACCCATATGTGACATAGCATCGGCACGGTTTGGAGTTAAACCAATTTCAAAAACTTCATCGGTTTCAATATTAAAAACTTTAGAACCTAAAGTTCCAGGTTTTAAATCTTCGTTTAAGATTAAAATTCCGTCATGACTTTCGCCTAAGCCTAATTCGTCTTCAGCACAAATCATTCCATGACTTTCGTGACCACGAATTTTACCTTTTTTAATTTCAAAAGCATTTCCTTCTTTATCGTACAATTTTGTTCCAATAGTTGCTACTGGTACTTTTTGCCCTGCCGCAACGTTTGGTGCACCACAAACAATTTGAACTGGAGCATTTCCGTCTCCTAAATCTACTGTTGTAATTTTTAATTTATCAGCATCAGGATGTTTTTCACATGTTAAAACATGTCCTACAACTATTCCTTGTAAACCACCTTTTAAGCTTTCAAATTTATCTACACCTTCTACTTCCAGACCTAAATCGGTTAGAATATCACTAACTTCATCAGATTTTAATTCGGTTTTAATAAATTGTTTTAGCCAATTGTAAGATATACGCATTTTGTATCGAATTTTAAAAGGCAAAGATACTTTATAAAATTAGAATTTAGAAATTAGAATTTAGAAATTTTGAACAGTAGTTTGGTGATAAGTTTTGTTAAATTGCTAGAAGCTGGATGAGGGAAGCTGGATGTTTAAAACTTCTTAAAGAACTTATATACTCTATATGGTTATCATTGAGGAAAATATACATTGTATTTTTTTACAAAACACATAGGCACAATAGAATGCCTAAGTGTTGATATTTTAAGCTTTGCACTTTACATAGTTTACATAGTTGTGTAAATTAAGTTTTGTGAAACGCTGTTCAACTTACTTTTTCAAGAACGAAATCAATCCACTAAAATACGTTTTTTGATCATCGTAAAACGCCATATGACTTCCTTTTGAACATAATAAAAAAGAACCTTTTGGTAATAATGTACTCATTTTTTCCATGAATTTTGGATCCATAGTGTCATGAGTTGCTCCAATCACCAAACTTGGAATAGTAATATTTTTTAATTCGTTTGTTCTGTCCCAATTTTCTAATTTTCCAGAAATACCAAATTCACTCGGACCTTGCATGGTTAGGTAAAGCGATTGATTCATTTTAGCAAACGAACGATTTACTGGCTCTGGCCAATTTTTTGCAGGAAAACGAAGAATGTGTTTTTCATAGAAATTTGGAAGTAACAATTCCATATATCTCGGATTTGAAAAGTCTTTATCGGCTTCAATTTTCATTATTTCAGCCAATACTTCAGGATTCATTTGTTTTGCCAACACATCATCTGCATATTTTCCATATTCTGGGCAGCTAGACATCATGTTAGAAATAATTAAGCCTTTCATATTATTTTGATATTTTAAGCTGTATTCCATAGCTAAAATACCGCCCCAAGAATGGCCAAGTAGATAAAAATTGTCTTTATTTAAATTTAAAGCTATTCTAACTTGTTCTACTTCTTCTACATATCTTGCCAAATCCCACATGGAAATATCATTCGGATTATCGGCATTTCCGCAACCTAATTGATCGTAATAAATGAACTCGATACCTTCTTCTGGTAGGAAATTTTCGAAACACTCAAAATATTCGTGTGTAGCACCTGGACCACCATTTAAAAGCAATACTTTAATTTTCGGATTGTTCCCAATGCGCTTCGTCCAAACATTAAAAGTGCCTTTTGGAGTTGTAATTGGAATGACTTTTACACCACCATTTTGAATGCTGTTTGACGATTGTGCAAAATACTCGTTTTGAGTAGCAACCGTTTCTTGTTTACAGTTGGTAAATAAAGCTATGGTGAAGAGTAGGAGTGTTGTGTGGAATAGGTTTTTCATTTTTTTGATATTTTTATTGTAAAAGATTTTATTTCAAACTTATTATTTTTTCTTGCAATGATACATTGTCAATTTTACCTAATTTGTCAGTAGTTAAATTACTTTCGTAAGAAAAAACTTTAATATGATCATTCTCTTTTATTACATAATCTTGGATGTTCATTTTAAATTTACCACATTCTAATGAAATAGTTATTGGGTCAATTAAAAAACTCCATTTCCCATTTTCAAACTTTCTAATAAACATTGTATTAATACAATTATTTTCCAAACTATCATTAAAAATAATTGATAATTCATCACTATTATCATTATTTAAATCGTTTTCATTATTTATCCCATAAACATCTGATTGTGATGAAATATTTATTTTTTTTATTTCCTTGTTTGAAAAAATAATTTCATAATAATATTTGAAATCTTTTGATTCTTTATCAAGCTTTATAAGTTTTGCAGTTTCAGTTATTCCGTCACCATTAAAATCTCCCTCTATCGAATTTGATTTTTCATTGTTACTTTTTTGGCATGAATTGAAAAATAAAATTGAAATAAATATTAAAAGTGTTTTCATAAATAATAAAATATTATTCTCAAATATATCAAAATTTCCTCCAAACCCTTATAAAATCTCTTCTACGTGTTTTTTAATGTTCGAAGCAATTTTTTGAGTAGGTAAATCATTATCATCATTTCCAAAAGGATCTTCAATTTCTTCGGCAATTAATTCTAAACTTGCTAAAACATAAAAAATAAAAATCACAACCGGAATTACGTAGTAACCCAAGCTAAAGACAAATCCAAACGGTAATGTCATCACAAAAAAGAAGATAAATTTTTTGATAAACGAACTATACGAGTAGGGAATAGGTGTGTTTTTAATACGTTCGCAAGCACCACAAATATCAGTAAACGATTGTAATTCTGAATTAATGATATAGAATTGATCTCCCGTAATTTTTCCAGAAGTATATAAGTCATTTGCTTTTTGAAACAGCATTTTAGCCACCTGATTGGGTTTGTGTTTGTTGTGATCAAAATCAAAGTCAAAACCTTCAAATAACATTTTGCCAACTTCATCATTTGACAAATGCTTTGATAAAATAGAGGCATAAGCCGGAATTACTTTTCTAAAATATGTTCTATCGTTTTCTTCTTTTAAATAGGCCGCTAATTTAATAGACAAGTTTCTACTATTATTTACTAATGCTCCCCAATGTTTTCTGCCTTCCCACCATCTATCATAGGCCGTGTTGGTTCTATATGCCAATAATAATGACAATACAAAACCTACTGTTGTATGCATTAAGTTTAGGTTTTTTACATGACTTGTTTCAGAAAGTTTCCAATATTCGAGTTCCAAATATGCAACTCCACCAGAATATAATCCTATCAGTAACATCATAGGAATTAATTTACGAAAAGTATCCGATTTGTGAAAACGAAATATAAAAGTAATCCAGTCTTTTGGGTTGTATTGAATCATATTTTAGTGATTAGTGAAAAGTGATTAGTTAAAAGCGGATTCTCTATTTCACAGTTTCACAATTAAACATTTTAACAAATCTAAATATATTAATTCAAATTTAAAGTTCCAGCTAATTCTTTTAGGTTAATTTCAGAAAGCTTGGTTACATATTGCGCATTGGAATAACGAACTGAAGCTTCAACAAAATTTTGTTGCGCCGTTCTAAATTCGATTGTAGTTATGGTTCCAATTTTAAATTTAGCCATTGTAATGTCTAAGTTTTGTTTGGCTATTTCTAAGTTTTTTTCTTCCACTTTAATCAGCTCTAAATTAGTTTGATAACTAGTGAATAATGAAGATAATTGCGAAGATAACGACAGCTTTTGTTGTTCTAAAAGTAAACCAGCATTTTCTGCTTGGTATTTTGCTGCTTTTTCATTTTTATTTTGAAGAAAGCCATTAAAAATTGGCACTGTCGCGGTAACACCATACACAAAACCTTGTCCAGAAGATTGTGTAATGAATCCTAAAGAAGCTTCTGAACGAGTAAAATTATAGCCGGAAGTTAATCGAACTGTTGGGTAGCGATTGCCTTTAACTTGTTTTAAATTTAAATCGGCTATTTTTTTAGTCAGGATTTGCGATTGCAGTTGCGGATTTTGTTTTTCTGCACTTGCTTGTAGTTCGTTGTAATCTAAATTTTGCTCAAATGAAACCTCATTAGCCACTACAAAATCGGTTTGTAAATCGCGTATTAGCAATTCATTCATTCTAATTTTTGCAATTTTATATTGTTCCTTTTGTCTTAAAAGTAAACTTAAATCGCTATTTAAATCTACTTGTGCATTTAATACTTCAAGTTTAGATGCTTTACCAATACTAAACCGATTTTGTGCGGTTGTTAATCGTTGGTTAGAAATTACAATCGCCGTATCGATAGAAGCCATAACTTGTTGTTGTTGAACCAAATCGAAATAGGTTAAATACACATCGCTAATTTTGGTTAAAATTGCAGCTTGTAATTCCGCTTTTCCTTGCTGTTCTAAAACATTTAATTGTTCTTTTCTTGCAAACATGCTTAAACCATCAAAAATGGTCCAATCTAATCCTACACCATAGCTTAAGTTCATGTTTTTAGCACCATCTAATTGTCTAACGGTTCCGTCGCCTTGTGTTTGTTTGGTGTCTAATTGACTGTTATTATTGGTAAAATTTGCATTCAAAGAAGGTAACATACCCGCATTTGCTAAATTGTTATTTGTAGCGTTTATTTTGGAATTATTTTCGGATATTTTAATATCGTAATTATTTTCCAACGCTATTTTAACGGCATCTTCTAGCGATAGCAGTTCTTGTGCTTGTGCAGAAAATCCAAGTATAAAAAGGAATAGATAAGTATATAAATTTCGCATAGTTTATTTCTCTAAAGCTTCTAAATTATCAAATTCTGGTCGGTGTTTTTTAGCTCTCGACCACATTAAATAAATGGTAGGAATTACGAATAAAGTTAAAATTAATGAAAACATCGTTCCGCCCACAATTACAACTCCCATTCCCATTCTACTTTCCGAAGCCGCTCCAAGTGATAAAGCAATGGGTAAAGCTCCTAAAGCGATTGCTAAACTCGTCATTAAAATTGGTCGTAAACGCGCTTCTGAAGCCTCTAAAATAGCATCGTATTTCGATTTTCCTTGTTCTCGAAGCTGGTTGGCAAATTCGACTATCAGAATTCCGTTTTTAGTTACCAATCCAATTAACATGATGGTTCCAATTTGACTAAAGATATTCCAAGTTTGTCCAAATAACCAAAGTGAAAATAAAGCGCCTGCGACAGCCATTGGAACCGTTAAAATTATAATAAACGGATCTATGAAACTTTCAAACTGAGCAGCTAATATCAAATAAATTAGTAATAAAGCTAAACCGAAAGCGAAAGAAGTATTAGAGCTACTCTCAACAAAATCCCTCGATTCGCCACCTAAATCGGTAGTAAAAGATTTATCTAAAACACGTTCTTTAATCTCATTCATAGCTTCAATTCCATCTCCAATACTTTTGCCAGGTGCTAAACCAGCCGAAACAGTTGCCGACATGTATCGATTGTTATGATACAATTGTGGTGGATTACTTTTTTCTTCAATTTCTACTACATTATCCATTTGAATTAATTCTCCTTTGTTGTTTCTTACAAACATTGAGGTTAAATCAAGTGGTTTTGAGCGATCTTGTTGATCAAATTGTCCGATAACTTGATATTGTTTTCCATTTTTCATGAAATACCCAAAGCGTTGTCCAATTAACGATAATTGAAGTGTTTGTGCAATATCTAAAACCGATATTCCTAAACTTTCCGCTTTTTCACGATTAATAGTTACATTAATTTCAGGTTTATTAAATTTCAAATTAACATCGGCCATAGAGAATGTTCCGTTTTTATTTACTTCATCCATAAAAACCGGAATCTTCTCTTGCAATTTTTCAAAGTTTTGAGCTTGAATAACATATTGTATTGGTAAACCACCTCTACGACTTACTGATATTGTAGGTTGCTGAATTACAGAAGTTTTAGCATCAGGATAGCGTTTTACCCATTTTCCTAATTCGTCTGCGATTTCCATTTGCGATTTTTCTCTACCGTCTGGATTCGTTAATGAAATTCGAATAAAACCACTATTTACAGATGAAGAACCACCAAAACCAGGAGATGAGATTACTAAACTTACTTGTTTTTCTGGAATAGAATCATCAACTAATTGCGACATTTCTTGCATAAATCGATTGGTATATTCGTATGAAGCTCCTTCTGGTGTAGACATTCGCATAACAAATCCACTTCGATCATCTAATGGAGCCGTTTCTTTTTGTAAAATAGAGAAAAAGAGAAAAATTAGTCCAAAACAACCTACTATAATGGCAATACAGAATCCTTTTTTAGGAATAAAACGTTTTAAATTAGAAGCATACGTTGCATTTAATTTTTCAAAATAGGGTTCAGTTGCTAAATAAAATTTCGATTTTTTTTGTTCGCCACCTTTCATCAAATAAGCATTTAACATAGGTGTTAAAGTCAAGGAAACAAAAGCTGAAACCAATACAGCAGCTCCAATAACAATTCCAAATTCCCTAAATAATCGGCCAACAAATCCTTCTAAAAAAATTACAGGTAAAAATACGGCTGCTAGTGTAATTGATATAGAAATTACCGCAAAGAAAATTTCGTTTGAACCTTTTATTGCCGCTTCAATAGGCGACATGCCTTCTTCCACTTTTTTATAAATGTTTTCTGTAACAACAATACCATCATCAACTACTAAACCGGTTGCAAGAACAATGGCTAAAAGTGTTAATACATTAATTGAGAATCCAAAAAGCCACATAATAAAGAAAGTAGCAATTAGCGAAACTGGAATATCTATTAAAGGTCTAAAAGCAATGGCCCAATCTCTAAAAAACAAATAAATGATTAAGATTACTAAAAGTATTGAAATAGCTAACGTTTCCGCTACTTCAGTAACAGATCTTTTTACAAAAGTTGTGGTATCGATTGCAATATTTAAATCGATATCTTTTGGAAGTTCTTTTTTTAATTGATCAAATTCTTTGTAAAAAGCTTTTGAGATATCTAAATAATTAGCACCAGGTAAAGGAACAATGGCTACTCCAACTAGTGGTTTACCCGATTGTGTCATTTGAGTTTCAATATTTTCAGCCTCAAGCGTTGCTCTTCCAACATCACTTAATCTTACAATTTTATCATTTTCAGAACGAATAATAATATCGTTAAATTCTTTTTCAGAAGTTAAGTTTCCAATAGTTTTTACTGTTAATTCGGTATTGTTTCCTGTTATTTTTCCGGAAGGAAGTTCTACATTTTGAGTATTAAGTGCGGTTCTAACATCTGCTACTGTAATGCCATATGCAGCTAATTTATCAGGATCAATCCATAATCGCATTGCATATCGTTTTTGTCCCCAAATTTGAATACCACTTACACCTGGAATAGTTTCTAAGCGTTGACTAATTACGTTTTCTGCATAATCGCTTAATTCTAAAGCATTTTTTGTATTACTTTGAACGGTCATTGAAATGATGGCTTCACTATTGGCATCTGCTTTTGATACAATAGGTTGCGAATCGATATCTTCTGGCAAACTTCTAACAGCTTGTGACACTTTATCACGCACATCATTGGCAGCCGCCTCTAAATCTTTATCTAAGTTGAACTCAATTGTAATGATGCTACTCCCTTGATTACTAGAAGAAGTAATGTTTTTAATACCATCAATAGCATTAATCGCTTTTTCTAATGGTTCTGTAATTTGCGATTCAATAATATCGGCATTAGCACCTGTATAATTGGTTCGTACAGAAATTTGAGCAGGATCAATTGATGGATATTCTCTAACACCTAAAAACTTGTATCCAATAAAACCAAAAAGAATAATGGTTAAATTTAGTACAATAGTTAATACCGGTCTTTTTATGCTTAAGGTTGATAAACTCATGAATTTATTTTTTATTAAATAGAAATACTATCTATTGTAATGTTACTTTTACAGGAGTATCTGCTTTTAAACTCATAATACCACTCGTAATAAGAGTGTCGCCTTTTTTTAATCCTTCTATTACTAAAACATTGTTTTCTGTTCTAGTATCTGTTTTGATCTTTATTTCAGTTGCCATATTATTTACGGCAACATATACTTTTTTTCCATTCTGAATTGGAATTATAGCTTCGGTAGGAATTAATATTGCATTTTTTACAACATCTAATGGCAATTCTACATTTGCATAGGTTCCAGGAAAAAGTGAATTATTTTTATTTTCTGTTGCCGCTCTAACTTGCAAGGTTCTAGTTGTAATATCGATACTTGGTTCTATCGCATAAATTTTAGCTTCAAATTCTTCTGAATTTCCGGCAACTTTAAATTTAATAATAGAATTAACTTGCACCTTTGCAGCATATTTTTCAGGAATAGAAAAAGTAATTTTTAATTGATTGGTATTTACCAAATTTGTAATCAAAAGAGATGGAGTTACATACGTTCCTGGTGATATGTTTCGTAAACCAATTTTTCCAGAGAACGGAGCTCTTATTGTTGTTTTAGCAATTTGCGCTTGTATTAATTGTGTTTGCGCTTTTAAGCTTCTAAATTCTGCACTAGCAATATCGTATTCTTCTTGACTAATGGCTTCTTTTTGAAGTAATAATTTAGCTCTTCTTTCATTTTCACTGGCTAAACTCTGACGGGTTTGTGCTTGCGAAAGTTGAGCACGTAGTTCAATATCGTTGACCTTTACTAGAACTTGACCTTTACTAACATTTGTGCCTTCTGTAAAATATATTTTTTCTACAACTCCCGATACTTCACTTCTAATTTCAACGGTTTCATTTGCTTCAATTGAACCCGAAAGTGAAATTGTATTAGCATAGTCCATCTCAGATATTACAATTGCATTTACAGCCATTGGTGATTTTTTTCCACCTTTATCATTATTTTTTGATTCTTCTTCTACATTAGAAAAAATTCGATACACAATCAATCCTAATAACAAAATAACTATAATAGAGATACTAAATTTTTTTAAATTCATGTGAGTTTTTATTTATAGACTACAAAGCTAACTTTTACGTTTTAAAAACCATATAACTTACCATTAATTTAACATAGTTGTAGGTACAAATGTTTAAAGAAGTTTAAAAGTTTAAGTGAATAATAGTTTGAAAAATACAGCTTAGCTAATGTAATTCCAAATGATTTTCTTTTTGCTTAATTCGATAAAAGCTGCTCTCAATTTTGCATGTTCTGGTTTTTCCATTGGAGCATCTTCTTTTAGAAGTTTTATGGCGTGATGCCTAGCCAATTGTAGAATGTCTTTATCTTTAACCAAATCCGCAATTTGAAGATTTAATACACCACTTTGCTGTTTTCCCATAATGTCACCTGGACCACGTAATTTTAAATCCACTTCAGAAATTTCAAATCCATCATTCGTACGCACCATCGTTTCCATTCGGATTTTACTATCGTTGCTTAGTTTGTGACTTGTCATTAAGATGCAATAACTTTGTTCGGCACCACGACCAACTCGTCCTCTTAATTGGTGCAATTGCGATAAACCAAAACGCTCTGCACTTTCAATGACCATTACGGAAGCATTGGGTACATTTACGCCAACTTCAATCACAGTAGTTGCCACCATAATATTGGTTTTTCCTTCCGAAAAGCGACGCATTTCTTCGTCTTTATCGGCTGGTTTCATTTTTCCGTAAACGATAGAAATGGAATATTGTGGTAACGGAAAATCTCTAGAAATACTTTCGTAACCATCCATCAAATCCTTGTAATCCATCTTCTCGGATTCTTGAATTAACGGGTATACAATATATACTTGACGCCCTTTTGCAATTTCATCCTTCAAGAATTTCCAAACTTTCAATCGGTTCGAATCATAACGATGTACCGTTTGTATCGGTTTTCTTCCTGGAGGCAACTCATCAATCACTGAAATATCTAAATCGCCATACAAACTCATGGCTAAAGTACGAGGAATAGGAGTGGCGGTCATGACTAGAACGTGAGGTGGGATAGAGGCCTTTCCCCACAATTTACTTCTTTGTTCCACTCCAAATCTGTGCTGTTCGTCAATTATAGCTAAACCTAAATTTTGAAATTGTACTTTGTCTTCTAACAAAGCATGAGTTCCAATTATAATATCTAAAGTTCCGTTTTCTAATGCTTCGTGAATAATTTTTCGTTCGGCAGTTTTTGTTGAACCGGTTAGAATTTTTATCGATATGTTTAGTCCCGAAGTTTCTGGATTTAGTAATTCAGATAATCCATTGAAATGTTGGTTTGCTAAAATTTCTGTTGGAGCCATTAAACAACTTTGAAAGCCGTTATCTTTTGCCAAAAGCATACACATTAAAGCTACAATCGTTTTTCCAGAACCTACATCGCCTTGGAGTAAACGATTCATTTGGGCGTTGCTTCCTAAATCGTTACGAATTTCTTTTAAAACTCGTTTTTGCGCATTGGTTAAATCGAAAGGCAAATGATTTTTATAGAAATTATTGAAGTTTTCACCCACTTTTTCAAACGGCATTCCTTTGATTTTGTGTTTGCGAATCAGATTCTTCGTAATCAATTGCAATTGAATGAAAAACAACTCTTCAAACTTCAATCGGAATTGCGCTTTTGCCAATAAATCTTGACTTTTAGGGAAATGAATATTGAATAAAGCTGCATTTTTTGGAATTAACTTCAATTCGTCTAAAAGGTAATTGGGTAAATTTTCAGAGAACAAAACTTGCGTTTCTACAAACAATTGTTGCATCATTTTATTGATGACTTTGTTCGAAATTCCTTTATTGGCTAACTTTTCCGTACTTGGATATACCGGTTGCATGGCCGAACGAAGACTGGTTTTGTGTTCTTCTAACAATTCCATTTCGGGATGCGCCATGTTGTAAGTAGCGCCAAATTGGGTTACTTTTCCAAAAATCACATACGGAACATTGATTTTGATACTCTCGCGAATCCACTTTTGTCCTTGAAACCACACGAGTTCCATTTGACCTGTATCATCAATAAAAGTGGCTACTAATCTCGAACGTCCTTTGCCTTGTTCAACCGTTTTGATATTGATGATTTTACCCACAATTTGAACTTCCGAATTACTGTTTTGTAGTTCGTTAATTTTATAATAACGAGTTCTATCGATATAACGATTGGGAAATAAATTCAGTAAATCGGCATACTTATGAATGCCCAACTCCTTGCGCAATAAATCACCACGTTGTGGACCAACGCCTTTGAGATATTCTATGGGAGTTTCGAGTAAATTCAAATTCAAGTGCAATTACAAGTTCAAAATTCAATTTTTTGGAACACTGATTTAAGAAATTTTAAAAATTTATATAATTACTTTAATCTGTGTTCCTAATGCAAAAGCGAAGATAGTTTATAATTTGTTAATTTAGAAATGGGAGAAATTGAAAATGTTTATATTCGTGAATTATTAAAATTCATAGAAATGTATCGTATTCTTTTTTTCTTATTTTTCATAAGTTTTTCATTTGCACAACAAACTGATAAAGTTGATTTTATAAGTTGTGAAGCATTATTGTTTCCAGATTTTAAAACCAAATCAATTTCAGGAACTGTACATTATTTATTTGAAATCAAGAATGATATAGATTCTGTTAAAATCGATGCAAAAAATATGGAGTTTTCAGCGATTTATTTAAATGATAATAAAAAAAAAGAATTAAAGTACAAGTTTACAAATGATCATTTAATTTTATATGATGGATTAAAAAAAGGTTTAAATGGAATTACAATTAAGTATAAGGCAATACCCAAACAAACGCTTTATTTTACTGGCGAAAGTGAAAACTCGCAAATTTGGACACAAGGACAAGGAAAATACACGAGTCATTGGTTACCAAGTTTTGACGATGTGAATGAGAAAGTGATATTTAAAATAGGAATTTATTTTGATGAAAAACATCAAGTTTTATCTAATGGTAAACTTATTAATAAAATAAATCCAAAATTTTCAAACGAAAAAAAAATATTTTGGGAATATGAAATGCAAAAACCAATGTCTTCTTATTTAGTAATGTTGGCCATTGGAAATTTCGAAAAACAAACTGCAAAAACAAAATCGGGAACGCCGTTAGAATTTTATGTAAATAAAAACGATGTTTCCAAATTTGAACCTACTTATCGTTATTCTAAAGAAATGTTTAATTATTTGGAAAAAGAAATAGGCGTGAAGTATCCTTGGGGAATTTACCGACAAGTTCCAGTACGTGATTTTTTGTATGCGGGAATGGAGAATACGACTTCTACGATTTTTGCACAAGATTTTGTGGTGGATTCAATTGGTTTTAACGATAGAAATTATGTGAATGTCAATGCACACGAATTGGCGCATCAATGGTTTGGAGATTTAATTACGGCGCAATCAGGAAAACACCATTGGCTACAAGAAGGTTTTGCTACTTATTATGCGTTATTAGCAGAACGTCATTTGTTTGGAGATGATTATTTCTATGAAGCGTTAAATGATTATGCACAACAATTAAAACGCGCCTCTAAAACGGATTCGATTCCTGTGATGAACGAAAAGGCGAGTTCGTTATCGTTTTACAAAAAAGGAGCTTGGGCATTGCATGTTTTACGTGAAGACATTGGTACAAAGAATTTCCAAAAAGCCGTAAAAAAGTATTTAAAAAAATATAAATATAAGAATGTCAATACCGATGATTTCTTGAACATTGTGAAAGAGGTTTCGGGTTATGATGTGGAAAATTTCAAAAAAGTTTGGCTAGAGACTGCAGGTTTTGAAATGGAGATTGCTCAAAAATACCTGTTTAAAAATAAGTTTCTTCAAGAGTATTATGCTTTGAGAAAAAGTAAAAAATCACTGGCTGAATTAACTGAAATTTTAAAATCAGAGGCATATTATCCTATTAAACAATACATTGTATATCAAACAATACATCTTCCTTTTGATGAAAGAAAAG
Source organism: Flavobacteria bacterium BAL38 (assembly GCA_000169355.1). Lineage (GTDB taxonomy): Bacteria > Bacteroidota > Bacteroidia > Flavobacteriales > Flavobacteriaceae > Flavobacterium. The sequence continues at coordinate 24,802 of AAXX01000007.1, forward strand.
TCATTTTGGAAACTGCTTTAGCCACAAATGATGTTTTAGTAAGACGAGCGGTTGCCGAATCTACGGCTGTTATACCAGAAGCGTTTAAATTGCAATACGAATCTTTACTAAATGATAATTCTTATGTAACTAAAGAAATTGCGTTAGTGAATTTATGTACAAACTTTCCTGAAGAAAGAGAAAAGTATTTATTTCAAACTAGACGTTTAATAGGGAATAACGATAAAAGTTTACGTATTACATGGTTAAAGTTAGCCTACGAAACTCCAGCGTTTGAAAATCAAAGTTTAGATTTTTATTTAGAATTGTTGCATTATGCATCGGCTCAATATGAAAGTTCTATAAGGCAAAATGCACTTGAAACTCTTCTTTCAATTGATTTCATGAACAAAAAAGTAATTACTCAATTGTTTTTAGCGACAAAACATCACAAATGGCAGTTTACACTTTTTGCAAGAACAAAAATCCGTGAATTTCTTAAAAATCCAGAATATCGAAAAACGGTTGAAACACTTGCAGCAACTTCAGATGAAACCTTGAAAGAATTATATTTTAAGTTTTTGAATGAGAAGTAGTTTAAACCTGACAGGTTTTCGAAACCTGTCAGGTTTGTATTTAAAAAACTCTTTTCAACTCTTCTTTTAAATAGCTAATAGCAATATTACTTGGCGCTTCGGTTTCTGTTAATTCTATCATTATGGCTTCTCTCATTTTATCTGCATCAGCAACATCTTCTCGAATAGCATTTTTTCGAATCATTTGAACGGTACTATTTTTTGCTTTTAATACAATATCCCAAGTTTCAGCTGTAAGATAAATTTGTTGCGTTAAATTATGTTCAAATTCGGTTTGAATGTGATGCGATAATAAGGTAGCATAATCATCCTTGTTTTTTCCTGTTGGTGCAACACGAATTAGCAATTGTGCAGGATTAATGCGTTCTAAAAGCAAAACCATTCGCTCATAAGCTTGTAATCGAATAGGTAAGGCTTGTTTTTGATTTTCTCTTAATAATTCAAATTTGCGTTTACTTTCCTCGCTATTATAAAATTTTTGCATCATTACAAAAGCAACACCACCCGTAATTAAAGCAGGTAATGTATAAGCCGCTATTTCTAATAATTTATCTTCGATTGTCATGATTTAAATAATTTAATTTCAATACAAATTAAGATTAAAATTATCAAAAATCAAATTCAAAAATCAAATTCAATTTCAAATTTCTAAACTCCAACACCCATCATCCATCTTCCATCATCTAAATTTTTTAAAAACTTGTATTAACCCTTTTCATAACGTATTTTTGTAAATTAGTTAAAAGTTATTGGGAAAGATGAAGGAAATGCAAAAATATATCAGCCAGTTAAATGAAGCACAACAGTTGCCTGTTTTACAAAAAGACGGACCAATGATTGTTATTGCTGGTGCTGGCTCTGGTAAAACACGTGTACTAACGGTTCGTATTGCTAATTTAATGAGTCAGGGTGTAGATGCATTTAATATTTTAGCCTTAACATTTACCAACAAAGCGGCACGTGAAATGAAAAAACGTATTGCTGATATTGTTGGTAATAACGAAGCTAAAAACCTTTGGATGGGAACTTTTCACTCGGTATTTGCTAAAATTTTACGAAGTGAAGCAGATAAGTTAGGGTATCCATCAAATTTTACGATTTATGATTCTCAAGATTCTTTGCGTTGTTTGGGTGGAATCATCAAAGAAATGCAGTTGGATAAAGATATTTATAAACCAAAGCAAATTTTAGGTCGAATTTCATCGTATAAAAACTCTTTAATTACCGTAAAAGCTTATTTTAATAATCCCGAATTGCAGGAAGCAGATGCAATGAGTAAAAAACCGCGAATGGGTGAAATTTACCAGCAATATGTAGAACGTTGTTTTAAATCGGGTGCGATGGATTTTGATGATTTGTTATTGAAAACCAATGAATTATTAAATCTTTTCCCAGATGTATTGGCAAAATATCAAGATAGATTTAGATACATTTTAGTAGATGAGTATCAAGATACGAATCACTCTCAGTATTTGATTGTTCGTGCGTTGTCTGACAGATTTCATAATATTTGCGTTGTTGGCGATGATGCGCAGAGTATTTATGCGTTCCGTGGAGCTAACATTAATAATATTTTAAATTTTCAGAAGGATTACGAAAATGTACAAATGTATCGTTTGGAGCAAAATTATCGTTCTTCAAAAAATATTGTTGAGGCGGCTAATAATGTAATTGATAAGAATAAAACCAAGTTAGATAAAATCGTTTGGACTTCTAATGATGACGGACCCAAAATAAAAGTCCATCGTAGTTTAACCGATGGAGAAGAAGGGCGTTTTGTAGCGGCTACAATTTTCGAGCAGAAGATGCAAAATCAAATGTTAAACGGACAATTTGCTATTTTGTACCGAACCAATGCACAATCACGTGCTATGGAAGATGCGTTACGTAAACGCGATATCCCGTACCGAATTTATGGTGGTTTGTCATTCTATCAACGTAAAGAGATTAAAGACGTTTTAGCCTATTTGCGTTTGGTGATTAATCCAAAAGATGAAGAAGCTTTAGTTCGTGTTATTAATTATCCGGCCAGAGGAATTGGAGATACTACGGTTGAGAAACTAACAGTTGCGGCCAATCATTACAAGCGTTCTATTTTTGAAGTAATGGAACACATTGATAAAATTGATTTGAAACTGAATTCGGGAACAAAAGCCAAGTTGAATGATTTTGTGACCATGATTAAAAGTTTTCAAGTCATTAATGAAAATCAAGATGCGTTTTTCTTAACAGATCATGTTACAAAAAAAACAGGTTTAGTTCAAGAATTAAAGAAAGACGGAACTCCAGAAGGAATTGCACGAATTGAAAATATAGAAGAGTTACTTAACGGTATTAAAGATTTTACCGAAGGCCAAAAAGAAATTGATGGCGCTCGTGGCGCTTTAGCTGAATTTATGGAAGATGTAGCTTTGGCAACCGATTTAGACAAAGATACTGGTGATGATGATAGAGTAGCGCTAATGACGATTCACTTAGCAAAAGGATTAGAGTTTCCGCATGTTTTTATTGTAGGATTAGAAGAAGATTTGTTCCCAAGTGCGATGAGTTTAAACACAAGAAGCGAATTAGAAGAAGAACGTCGTTTATTCTATGTAGCCTTAACACGTGCCGAACATCAAGCGTATTTGACTTATGCGCAATCGCGCTACCGTTGGGGAAAATTAGTAGATAGTGAACCTTCACGTTTTATTGAAGAAATCAACGATCAATATTTAGAATATTTGAATCCAGTCGATTCAGGTTATCGTTACAAACCGGTTATGAATATAGATGTTTTTGGCGATATTGATAAATCAAAATTACGATTAGCAAAACCAACTGCAGGAACACCACCAAAATATTTAACGCAAGATGAACCTGTTTCTTCAGCCAATATTAGACGATTAAAACCAGTTTCAAGTAATTCAGGAAGTTCCAATGTAGTAGATGCTAATTTAGCCGTTGGAAATATCGTAATGCATGAACGTTTTGGAAAAGGTCAAATTGTAAATATTGAAGGAATTGGAGCCGATAAAAAAGCAGAAATTCGTTTTGATGTTGGCGGATTAAAGAAGTTGTTGTTGCGATTTGCGAAGTTGGAAGTGATTGGGTAATAGCTTTAGGCATTAAGCTTAAGGCATAAAGCATAAAATTATGTCAGAAATTATAAAAATATACGAAGATAAACCCAGTGAAGCAGCTATTAAAAAAGTAGTTTCCGTTTTAAAAGATGGTGGTTTAGTGATTTATCCAACCGATACGGTTTATGGTTTAGGTTGTGATATTACCAATTCTCGTGCACTTGAAAAATTAGCTAAAATCAAAGGAATTAAGTTAGAAAAGGCAAATTTCTCTTTCGTTTGTTCGAGTTTGAGTAATTTGTCTGATTATGTGAAGCAAATTGACACGTCGACTTTTAAAATCTTAAAACGCGCTTTGCCTGGACCATACACTTTTATTTTACCAGGAAATAACGATTTACCCAGAGAATTTAGAAAGAAAAAAACCGTCGGAATTCGTGTTCCAGCTAACAATATTGCCTTACAAATTGTAGAAATGCTCGGAAATCCTATTGTTTCAACTTCTATCCGTGATGAAGATGAGGTAATTGAATATTCAACCGACCCAGAACTAATCTTTGAAAAATGGCAAAATAAAGTTGATTTGGTTATCGATGGTGGTTACGGAGACAATGTAGCTTCAACAATTATCGATTTAACCGGTCACGAACCAGAAGTTATTCGTGAAGGAAAAGGAAGCTTAGACGTTTTATAATATTTAAAATGAAAATTCTTCTTCAAGCAATATTACTTTTTCCCTTATTCTTATTTTCACAAACTAAAATAGATGGTTTTGTTAAAGATGAAAAAGGAGAATCTATTTTTGGTGTTTCAGTTTATGTTGATGGCTCTACTATAGGAACAATTACAGATGAAAAAGGATATTTTTCTTTATTAATTTCATCGGAAAGTAATTCAATTTTAGTCTTTAGAAATATTGGTTTTAAATCAGAGTTCTATCAGATAAACAAAATTACTTCAACTTTAAATGTTGTATTAAAAGAAGAAATCAAAGAATTGAAAGAAGTTGTTGTAGGACAAAACTTTTTTTCAAGAAAGCAAATGCTAAAACTATTTAGAGAACAATTTTTAGGAATTAATGTGGCAGGAAAAAATTGTATAATAGAAAATGAAGAAGAGATTTATTTTGATTATGACAGAAAAACCCTGACATTAATTGCTTATTCAGACCAACCATTAATCATTATTAACAACTATTTAGGGTACAAGATTGAATACCAATTAATTGATTTTCAATGTAAGTTTCAAAAATTTAGCATGAATTCTGAATTTGTTACCCAATTTCAATTTGCAGGTAATTCATTGTTTACAGAGTTAGTAAATACTAAAAAAGTTTTAAAAAGAAGACTAAATTCTTACGAAGGTTCTACCTTACATTTTTTTAGAAATTTAATATCTAATAATTGGAATAAAAATGAATTTACCCTTTACGAAGGTAGTTTTATTACCAATCCTCAATTGCATTTTAAACAAGCCAAAATGGAAAATGGGATGTATAAAATTGAAGTTGTTCCTAAAAAAAGTATCGGCATAAAAACAAAATTTGTTAATCAATTTAATATTCTGTTTGACAACTACGATCAATCTAAAATTCAGTTTTATACTACTGAATTTTATGTTGATTCATTTGGAGTTTTTACAAATTATGAAAGTATTATATTTTCTGGAGCAATTGTTTCAAAACGAATTGGAGACTTGGTTCCTACAAATTTTTTAAAATAAAAAACCGCTTCAAATATTGAAACGGTTTTGCTATTTATTTGTAATTTTTATTTTTTATTTACCACTTAAATTTTTCATTTCGCTTTCAAGCATATCATAAAATTGATCAATTTTTGGCATAATGATAATTTTAGTTCTACGATTTTTTGCTCTATTAGCTGGTGAATCATTTTCTACTAAAGGAATATAAGAGCTTCTTCCTGCTGGAATTAATTGTTTTGGATTTACTCCTAATTCTTTGTGTAATACTCTAACAATTGATGTTGCTCTTTTTACAGATAAATCCCAATTGTCTAGTAAAACAGCATTTTTAATTGGCACATTATCGGTATGACCTTCTACCATACATTCAAAGTCGGGTTTGCTGTTAATAACCTTAGCTACCTTAGCTAAAACTCCTTTAGCTTTATCACTAACTTCATAACTCCCTGATTTAAATAATAAGTTATCAGCAATAGAAATCATAATAACCCCTTTTTCAACATTAATATTAATGTCCGGATCGTCAATTCCAACTTCTCTTTTTAAACTAGTAACTAAGGCAAGAGTTACGCTATCTTTTTTAGTTAACGCATCTTGTAAACGATTAATTTTTAAATCTTTTTCTTTTAAACTTTCTAATGATTTTTCAAGATTTTCAGCCCCTTTTGTAGTTAAAGTGGTTAAATTTCCCATGTTGTTGATTAAGTCAGTATTGTTTTTCTTAAGAAAATCAACTTGACTGGCTAACGCTTCTCTTTCGGTTAAACACGTGTTTAATTTTACAGTAGCGGTGTTTAATAAATCTTGAATTTCTTTGTTTTTTGCTTCTAATTCAGTAAACTTCTTTTTAGAGACACAAGAAGTTAAAGACATTGAAACAATTGTGATGATTAACATTACTTTTTTCATATGAATATAATTTTTTACAAAATTAGAGTGGAAGTTTAAGTAAATGAAATTTTTATACTTAAACTATTGTTAAAACAAATCAGCAAATACTTTGCCGTTTTTTATAAAATAGCGGTATACAATACTCTTTATTTTGTAATATTTTTCGTTTTGATTGTTAGCTCTTTTTTTATAAAACTGATTTACAAGAGAATAAAATGCAAAATGTGCTTTAATAATAGCCCAAAAATGTTTGAATTTTCCTTTCAAAATAAATTGAATTCCTGCTAGTCCATCCAAACACAAACGTGAAAAGATGATTGAAAACAATTGATTTTTCGGTAAATTCTTGGTTAACATCAACAATGAATTTCTAAAATTTAAAAAGGTCTTTCTTGGATTTCCTTCGTTTAAAGTTGCTCCACCAACATGATAAACTATTGATTTTGATGTGTATTTTGCTTTGTATCCTAAATTAAAAGCGCGCCAACACAAATCAATTTCTTCTTGATGCGCAAAGAAATCATCATCAAAACCATTTAATTTACGATACACTTCTTTTCGGATAAAGAAACAAGCTCCGGTTGCCCAAAAAATATCGATTTCATCATCATATTGATTTTTGTCTTCTTCAACTGTATCAAAAATTCTACCTCGGCAGAATGGATAACCAAATTGATCAATAAAACCGCCAGCACCACCAGCATATTCAAAATGTGATTTCTTTTTGAAGTCTAATAATTTAGGTTGTATGATTGCAGTTTCAGCTTGTGTTTCAAAAATATTTAAAATAGGAGCCAACCAATTTTCAGTTACTTCAATATCAGAATTAACTAAAGCGTAATATTCTTCTTCAACAAATTTAAACGCTTCGTTATACCCTTTGGCAAAACCAAAATTATCGGTATTTTGAATGATTTTTACCAATGGGAATTGGTTCTGAATCACTTCTATTGAATCATCAGTTGATGCATTATCCGCAACATAAATCGTAGCTTCATTAGAAAATGCAATCACAGAAGGCAAAAATTGTTCTAACAATTTGGCTCCATTCCAATTTAATATGACTACTGCTATTTTTTTCATTTAAAAAATTCTTAGAAATCGAATAATACAATCCAAAACCAAAATACTTAGAAACAAAAAGTCTTTGTTAAATTTTAATTTTGTTTTAATTGAAGTGTAAAGGTATAAAATTATTGGGATGACCATTGTAATGTTAATATAAGAAGCAAATGGCCAATTCATAAATGTAAATAATAATCCGACGCTACTGAATAATCCTAAAATAATAAAATTTGCTTTTTCAATTTTAGAAAGATTTTTCAGGGTAAATCCTTTTATAGTAATCCAAATCGAAGCAAGAATACAACTGATTATTCCAATTGAAATAAAAATATCAGACGTAAACCAAGTTACCAATATAGAAAAACACAACAAAAGAGAAACTTCTTTTTTGAAATTTGTCTTTAAATTGTAAGTTTTGATTAGAACAAATATTGCCAATAGTGACATTAGAATTTTTGGAGTCATCTTTTATCTATTTTCTTTGTTCTATAATCTTTCAAATTCTGTCTTCTAACTTCTAGCATCAATCTTCCGGCAGCCATCATTTATATTCAGGAAGTTCTTTCAAAAAAACATATTTTTCGTTTTCAAAATCCATTTGGCAAAAATAATGATTCAATCCATTAGTTACCATTAAATATTTAGCTTTTAAAACCAAATTATAACGTGCAATTTGGTCAAAGGTGTGTTGCGAAATGGGAACTTCTGGAGCTTTGCATTCAATTAGTAAAAATATTTCTCCATTAGGTTGAAAAACAACGCCATCATATCGTTTGCTTAAATCGTTTACTTTAATTAACTTTTCAACGTTAATATATGATTTTGGATACTTTTTATCTTGTAACATAAACTGAACTACGTGTTGACGCACCCATTCTTCTGGAGTAAGAAGAATAAATTTTTTTCTAATTTCATCAAAAATAGACACTTTATTTTCACTATTTTTGAACCGAAAGGAATAAACTGGAAAGTTCAACTTTTTCAATGTTTATAGTTTATAGTTAATTGTTTGTAGTTGTATGGCAAAAATAGAAAAATTCGAGGACTTAGAAATTTGGAATAAATCAAGAGAAATTTGTATTGATATTGAAACATTTTTTGAAACTACAAATTTAGGGAAAAGATTTTCAATGAAAGACCAAATGGACAGAAGTTCAGGGTCTATTATGGATAATATTGCAGAAGGTTTTGAAAGAAATGGAAATAGAGAGTTTGTAAATTTTCTAAGTTTTTCAAAAGGTTCTTGTGGAGAATTGAAATCTCAGCTATATAGAGCTTTGGATAAAAATTTAATTTCTCAAAGTGAATTTGATAATTTGTCTGTCAAAATTGAATTAGTAAAAAATAAAATTGGTGCTTTCATGAAATATTTGAATTCAACTGAAATTAAAGGTTTGAAGTTTAACAATAAACAATAAACCAAAAACAATAAACAACAAAATGGACGAAGTAATTCAAATTACAAAAGATATAAAAGCCGGAAACATCAAACCCATTTATTTTTTTATGGGAGAAGAGCCGTATTATATTGATAAATTGACAGAATTTATTGAGCAAAATGTCTTACAAGAACACGAGCGCGATTTTAATCAATCTATTTTATATGGTCGTGATGTTACAATGGAAGATGTAATTGGTAGTGCTAAACGTTTTCCTATGATGGCTGATCGTCAGGTGGTTATTGTTAGAGAAGCGCAAGAATTATCCAGAACCATAGATAAATTAGAAGCGTATGCCGAAAACCCACAACCAACAACGGTTTTGGTTTTTGCCTACAAATACAAAACATTAGACAAGCGAAAAAAAGTCACGAAACTTTTAGATAAAGTTGGATTGGTTTTTGAAAGTAAAAAACTTTATGATAATCAAGTTCCCGATTGGATTAAAAGAGTTTTATCGGGTCAAGGTTATAGTATTGAGCCAAAAGCAGCGGCTATTTTGGTTGAGTTTTTAGGAACCGATTTGTCTAAAATCAGTAACGAATTAGATAAACTAAAAATTATTTTACCTAAAGGACATACGTTTACACCAAAAGACATTGAGGAAAATATTGGTTTTAGTAAAGATTATAACAATTTTGAATTACGAAAAGCTATTGGAGAAAAAGACCAATTGAAAGCGTATAAAATAATTGATCATTTTTCGCAAAATCCAAAAGATAATCCCATAGTAGTTACTACAGGATTGGTTTTTGGGTTCTTTTCTCAATTATTGCAATATCACGGATTAAAAGATAAATCACAATTTAATGCAGCTAAAGTTTTAAGGGTAAATCCTTATTTTGTTAAAGATTATGAAGTGGCTTTTAGAAATTATCCAATGAAAAAAGTAAGTGCTATTGTGGCTGCTTTACGTGAAATTGATGTTAAAAGTAAAGGTGTTGGTGCTTCTTCAATGTCGCAACATGATTTATTAAAGGAATTATTGATTAAGATTTTTAGTTAGTGGAATTGATATAGTTCTGAAAAGTTGTAACTTTGTAATCCTAAAAAATTAACCTAATTTTTTTTAAAACGAACTAAAATGGGAATGAATAAAAATACAGTATTAGCTTGGGCTACTTTTATAATGATTTTAATGGGATTATTACTTATTGGTTTAGGAATTTACCGTTATGCAGATGTAGCAGGATGGGGATTTTCTGCAGTAGGAGTAGGCTTTTTTGCAATTGCCTGGGTTTTTAATGCCTTAAAAGGAAGAGTTTAATTAAATTAAGAATTAAGAATTAAGAATTAAGAATTAAGAATTTTTGAACTTAAAAGCCTAATTATAAAACTAGAAACAATAAACCACTAACAACAAACAAAAAATCATGTCAGACGATAAGAAAGTAATTTTCTCAATGCAAAAATTGAGTAAAAGTTATCCAGGTGCCGATAAACAAGTACTTAAAAATATATATTTAAGTTTTTTCTATGGTGCTAAAATTGGAATTTTAGGACTTAATGGTTCAGGAAAGTCTTCATTATTAAAAATTATTGCAGGAGTTGATAAAAATTATCAAGGTGATGTAGTGTTTCAACCTGGTTATACAGTTGGATATTTAGAACAAGAGCCTCAATTAGATGAAACTAAAACTGTAATTGATGTAGTTCGTGAAGGAGCTGCAGAAATTTTCGCTTTATTAGAAGAATTTAATAAAATTAATGACGATTTTGGTTTGCCAGAAGTGTATGAAAATCCAGAAAGAATGGAAAAACTTATGGATCGTCAGGCAGAATTACAAGATAAAATTGATGCTTCTGGAGCTTGGGAAATTGATAATAAATTAGAAATAGCAATGGATGCACTTCGTACTCCAGATCCAGAAACTCCAATTTCTGTTTTATCTGGTGGAGAAAAACGTCGTGTTGCTTTATGTCGTTTACTATTACAACAACCAGATGTATTGTTATTAGATGAGCCAACCAATCACTTAGATGCAGAATCGGTGCTTTGGTTAGAACAACATTTAGCACAATATTCAGGAACTGTTATTGCGGTTACGCACGATAGATATTTCTTAGATAATGTAGCAGGTTGGATTTTAGAATTAGATAGAGGAGAAGGTATTCCGTGGAAAGGAAATTACTCTTCTTGGCTAGATCAAAAATCGACTCGTATGGCACAAGAAGAAAAAGTAGCTTCTAAACGTCGTAAAAATTTAGAGCGTGAGTTAGATTGGGTGCGTCAAGGAGCAAAAGGTCGTCAAACCAAACAAAAAGCACGTTTACAGAACTACGATAAATTATTAAACGAAGACCAAAAAGAACTAGACGAAAAATTAGAAATCTATATTCCAAACGGACCTCGTTTAGGAACTAATGTAATTGAAGCTAAAGGAGTTGCAAAAGCATTTGGAGATATATTATTATATGATGATTTAAATTTTGTATTGCCTCAAGCTGGAATTGTTGGAATTATCGGACCAAATGGTGCTGGTAAATCGACAATTTTTAAAATGATAATGGGAGAACAACAAGCAGATGCTGGTACATTTGAAATTGGTGATACAGTTAAAATTGCCTATGTTGATCAAACCCATAGTAATATTGATGTAAATAAATCGCTATGGGAAAATTTTTGTGATGGACAAGAATTAATTATGATGGGAGGAAGACAAGTAAATTCTAGAGCTTACTTATCTCGTTTTAATTTTGGAGGTAGTGATCAAAACAAAAAAGTAGCAACACTTTCTGGAGGAGAACGAAATAGATTGCACTTAGCAATGACTTTAAAAGAGGAAGGAAATGTTTTGTTATTAGATGAGCCAACAAATGACTTGGATGTAAACACACTACGTGCTCTTGAAGAAGGTTTAGAAAACTTTGCAGGTTGTGCCGTAATTATTTCGCATGATAGATGGTTTTTAGATAGAGTTTGTACTCATATCTTAGCTTTTGAAGGAGATTCTCAAGTATATTGCTTTGAAGGAAGTTTCTCTGAGTATGAGGAAAATAAGCGAAAACGCCTTGGTAAAGATGTTGTTCCAACCCGAATAAAATATAAAAAATTGATTCGATAATATAAAAACAAAACGCTGGTTAATACCAACGTTTTTTGTTTTTCTTAGATGCTTCCGATTTTCTTGAGTTTGAATTCGGATTCATTTTATTCTTGTCTTTATTTCTTAAATCGGGTTTTGCATCCGGATTTACTTCTTCATCTTTCCAAGTATATTGATGTTCTGTTACGATTTTAACTTTCATTCGGATTAACTTCTCTATGTCTAACCAATACGGTTTTTCGTCTTTTCCACAAAAAGAAATGGCTAAACCAGAATTTCCAGCTCTACCTGTACGACCAATTCGGTGTACATACGTTTCAGAAATATTAGGTATATCAAAGTTAATTACAAAAGGAAGTTGCTCAATATCAATTCCTCTAGCGGCAATATCTGTAGCTACAAGAATATCAATTTCTTTGTTTTTAAATTGCTCTAATACGCGCTGACGTGCATTTTGAGATTTATCACCATGAATGGCTTCAGCTTTAATATGTGCTTTTTTTAAAACTTTCACAATATTATCTGCTCCATGTTTTGTTCTTGTAAATACTAAAGCATTGCTTAAACTTTCTTCAATAATTAATTGTTTTAAAAGTAAACGTTTATCATCTTTATTTACAAAATATACTTTTTGAGATACATTTTCAGCGGTACTAGAAATAGGTGTTACCGAAATATATTTAGGTCGTGTTAAAAAAGTATCAGCTAATTCTCTAATTGCAATTGGCATTGTTGCCGAGAATAGTAAAGTTTGTCTATTATCTGGAGTTAATTTAATGATTTTTTTTACATCATTTATAAATCCCATATCTAACATTTGATCTGCTTCATCTAAAACCAAATGGTGTAAATGATCTAAATCAATAAATCCTTGTTTGTGTAAGTCTAAAAGTCTTCCTGGAGTAGCGATTAAAACATCAATACCCATTTTTAATTCATTTACCTGAGGAACTTGATTTACACCACCAAAAATAACTAGCGATTTTACATTGGTATATTTTCCGTAGGTTTTAAAACTTTCATCAATTTGAATGGCCAATTCACGAGTTGGGGTAACAACTAGAGTTCTAATATGTTTTGCTTTTTTTGCAGAACCTACAATTTTGTGAATTAAATTTAATATAGGAATCGCAAAGGCTCCTGTTTTTCCGGTTCCTGTTTGTGCACAAGCTACCAAATCTTGTCCTAATAAAATTTCAGGAATAGCTTGCTCTTGAATAGGAGTAGGGTTTGTGTAACCTTCTTCTTCTAAAGCTTGTTGTATGTTGTTGTATAATTTTAAATCGTTAAATGTCATATAATATAAATTTTCTCACTGAAAACGTTTCGCAAGGGTACAAAGATAGTGTTATTTTAAGGAAGTTGTATTTAGCTGCTTTTAGCTTTCATAAAATCGGTAATTAATGAAGCTATTAATTTACCAGTTAAATGATTGTTATTAGAATCATCTAAATCAGGAGCGCCCTCGCAAATATGAAAATAGGATGCGTTTTGATGTTTTCCAAAATAGTAAACAAAATGCCTAGCTTTATCTACACTAAACCCGCTTAAAGTCATGGCACTAGAAGGAATATTTGGAATAGCATCTAAATCTAATTCTACACCAAAAGGTTCATTTTTAACAAAGTTTAAAGCGTTTTCTAATTCTGTTTCAAAGTTTTTCTCTCTTTTAACTTCAATTTCTTCATATGTCACATATTTTACTCTTGAAGTTAATTCTTTTAAAGTATTAAAAACACTTTTAGAAACGAAGTTTTCATGTAAACCAAAAACAAAATATTTCTTTAAAAAACCATCTTCGTAGGCATAGCTAAATCCGTTTCCTGAATGTCTTCCTTCTAAAATTCTAAAATCGGTATGAGCATCAAAATTTACAGCATTTACAGGCTTTCCTTTAGCTAAAGCTAAACCTTTTATATTGCCATATGCATTATTATGTCCGCCACCTATAATAATTGGAATTTTACCTGCATTACAAATTTTATGAATGATATGAGAAACTTCTACATCTAATTGTTCTACTAATTTGAATAATTCTTTTCGGTGTTCTTTGTTATTAGCATCTAAATTTTGAGCTTTTTCTAGTTGTTCGGCTACATTTAATTTCCCTAAAACTAGTAAATTACTTCCTTTACAAAATTTATTATGCTGAATATTTGCTAAACTAGCCAGTGCACTTTCATATGCAGAGGCTGCACCAACTCTTCCTAAATTAGCTTTTATACCTATATCTTCTGGAATACCAATTAAAACAAATTTAGCTTCGCTATTGGTAATAAAATCAATAATGTTAGTGTTTTTAGGCACCGTTATTATTTTTTCTCCAAATTTTATTTCGCCACTTCTGTGATTCGTAATTTTTGCTAATTCGTTTTGACTTAAAAGTATAATGTTTTCCATATTCAATATAAATGCAAACCAAAAGTACTATTTTTAAATAAAATCTGTTTAAAATTTAGAAAATACTTTAAAAATTGTATTTTTGAAAAAACTTAACAATAACCCCATCAATAACAAAAAAATGGAAAACAAATCGAACAACTCTGGATTAAAAGCTGCTGTGGTAGTATTAGCATTACTTTTATTAGGAAGTATTGGTTATATTTTTAAACTAAATTCAGATAAAAATGAAACTGAAAATAAATTATCTGAAGTAACTTTAGAAAAAGCAACTTTATCAGATGAATTAAGATCGAAAATTGCTGAATATGATCTAATGATTGCTGATAATACAGCATTAAAAGATGAATTACAATCTGAACAAGCTAAAATGGTTGAACTTTTAGAACAAGTTGAAAAATCTAAAGGTGATGCTGCAGCAATGGCAAAATATAAAAATGAGTATTTCCATTTAAAACGTGAAATGGATAATTTAATTACTGAGAATAAAATTCTTAAAGAACAAAATGTTGCATTAACATCTAGTTTAGATAGTACAAACGTAGTTTTATCTGATGCAAAGAAATTCAATGATACTTTATTAACTCAAAACGAAGGATTAACGAAAACAGTTGAAAAAGGTTCTAAATTAGCTGTTTTAAACTTAAAGGTTTTAGCAGTTAAACAAAAAAATTCTGGAAAACAAATTGAAACAGATAAAGCAGGAAGAGCAGATAAATTAAAAGTAAGTTTTTTAATAGCTGAAAATCAAATTGCAAAAACAGGCGCAAGAGAATATTATGTTCAAATTATTGATAGTAAAAGCAATATTTTAGGAGAAAAGAAAACAATTCCTGCTGGAGATAAAACATTAACTTATAGTTTTGTTTCAACAGTAAAATATGAAAATAAAACAGTTCAGGTAAACGAAGAAGTTTCTGGTAAAGATTTTGCTAAAGGAACTTATTTTGTTAATGTATTCGATAAAAATTCTGAATTAGTTTCTAAAACAAGTTTCGAATTAAAATAATCTTTTAATCATATTTTAAAAGTCCAATGAAAATAATTTCATTGGACTTTTTTTATAAATATTTTGCTAGATAATTCCCTAATCCAACAGCTGTTATTGTTAGAATAATTGAAACAGCCATATATAAGTAAGCCATAATTTGCTGGTTGTTTTGCATTAAATTATAGTTCTCTAGTGCAAAACTAGAAAAGGTTGTAAATCCTCCGCAAAACCCTACAATTAAGAAAAATTTTAATGGATTGTTATCAGGAAAATATTTCCCTAAATAACCAATAAAAAGTCCAATTAGTAAACTTCCAATAACATTAACTAAAAAAGTACTTAAAGGAAATGAACTTTGAAAATACTTAGTAGTTATCCAATGAGTTAAATATCGAAAGATACTTCCGATAGCACCTCCAAGACCAATAAAAAGGATAGTTTTTAGCATAATTTTAAATAAATTTTCCCTCAATCATAACTTTATCAATTAAATTAGTACCAAAAGAATAGGGTAATTGATAAAAACTAGTTAGAGGTTTAGTAAGTATTATGTTGGCTTTTTTTCCTTTCGTGATACTTCCGTGAGTGACTGAAATTCCCATGGCATAAGCTCCATTTATTGTGGCAGCATTAATTGCTTCTTCGGGGGTCATTTTCATTTTAATACACGCTGTTGCCACCACAAAATTCATGTTTCCTGATGGTGTTGTTCCCGGATTATAATCGGTTGCTAATGCTAATGGTAAACCAGCATTCATCATTTTACGAGCAGGTGTATACGGAATACTAATAAAATAAGAGCAACTTGGTAATGCTACTGCCATTGTTTTGCTATTTTTCAATACTTCAATGTCTTCATCGGTAACAATTTCTAAATGATCTACTGATAAAGCACCATTTTCTACACAAGCTTTTATTCCATTAATTGCTGTAAATTGATTTACATGAATTTTTGATTCTAAACCATATTTTTTTCCAGCCTCCATAATTTTAATGGTTTCTTCTACTGAAAAATAGCCAGTTTCAAGGAAAGCATCAATGTAATCGGCTAAATTTTCTGCTGCAATTTTAGGTAACATTTCATTAATAATTAAATCAATATAAGCAGCATGATTTTCTTTGTAATCTGTTGGAAATGCATGAGCGCCAAGAAATGTAGCCTTTATAGCAATCGGATAATTTTCTTTTAAACGTTTAATTACACGAAGCATTTTTAATTCGCCTTCTACTGTTAATCCGTAACCCGATTTAATTTCAACTCCTCCTGTTCCTTGTTGCATAACTTCCTCTAAACGTAATTTCGATTGTTCGTAAATTTCATCTTCAGAAGTTTCGTTTAATTTTTTAGCCGAATTTAAAATTCCACCACCACGATTAGCAATTTCTTCATATGATAATCCATTTATTCGATCTACAAATTCCTGAATTCGGTTTCCTGCATATACAATGTGAGTGTGGCTATCAATCCATGTGGGTAAAATCACTTGTCCGGTTGCATCAATAATTTTAGCATCAGAAAGTTTTGGACAATTTTCCATTGAACCAAAATCAGCAATGATATTGTTTTCAATTAAAAGAAAGGCATTGTTTATTTTAGGTAAAATAGCCATATCGGCTCCAGATATTTTATCAATATTGGTTTCTCTTACTTGTAATAATTCTTTTATGTTGATAAATAGTGTTTTCATCAAAAAAATAAATTTCAGTAAAAATACTTCTCATTTTTAAAAACTCCTATCTTTATATAAAATTTGTTTGTTTTGAGAAAAATAAAGTATAAAAAAGGAAGAAAAGTTCACTCTAGTTCACTAGAATATACAGGAGTTCATAAAGATACAAGAACAGAAATTCAGTTGTTTGTTTACGACGCTCATGATATTAAAGAGTTTCAACAACTCGTTCCTAACAATATTAGTAAAAGTATCGATGAATCTAAAGTGAATTGGTTAAACATTCACGGCTTAAATGAACCAGAACTTATTGCCGAAATTGGCGAAAAGTTTGGTGCCGATAGTTTTATTATTGGCGATATTTTGAATACCACTAAGCGAACAAAATTAGAAGAGTATCACGATATTTTATTTTTCAATGTAAAATCACTTCTACCAATAGAAAATTCGAATACGATTAGTTATGAGCAAATTAGTTTTATTTTAAAAGATAATATGTTGTTGTCTTTTCAGGAAAAAAGAAGTGATTTCTTTACTTATATCCGCGAACGCATTCGAATAAATTCGGGTGTGATACGAACTAAAAAAGCAGATTTTTTGTTGTATCTTTTATTAGATGCAATTATTGAAAACTTTTACATTACCATAGAAAGCGAAGAAGATAAAGTAGATCAAATAATAAATTTATCAAAAACCAGTACAAAACCAGAAGTTTTAGAATTGATTGAAAAGCATAGAGACAATTTTAATTTCCTTAAACGTTCGATTATTCCGCTTCGCGATTCTTTGTATTCTATAAAAAGTATGAAAGATGATGATGTTTTTAATGATATTCAGGCCGAAAATTATTCTTTTTTTTCAAGATTACATCAAAAGTGTTTAGAATTATTAGAACAAATTGAGTCAGATTTGATTACGCTTGAAAGTGCATCTAATTATTTTTTTTCTGCGCAGAATCAGAAAATGAACGAAGTGATGAAAACGCTAACCGTTGTTTCAATGTTTTTCTTGCCCTTAACTTTTATTGTAGGGGTTTATGGTCAGAACTTTAAATATTTTCCTGAGTTAGAGTGGAAGTATGGTTATTTTATAATTTGGGGAATTATGTTAACAATAGTAGCGGTAATGTTTGTATATTTTAAAGTAAAAAAGTGGTTTTAAATAAAAATAATTAAGTTTCTATTGTCAAAAATAAATATTACTATTATCTTTGACATGATTTCATAAATTCCGGAAAATATTATGTTTGAATTTCAACAGTACCTAGGTTTTTTACTTTTCTTAACCATTTTAACTATTGGTTTTTGGTTAATGATATTCTTAGTAGGATTTGTTCACTATTGGTTGGGCGGAGCTATCATGGAATTGATTAAAGAGAAAAGAGCAAAAAGACAAGCTGAATTAGAAGGATAATTTTCTTTTAATTTTAAAAATAAAAAGTCCCGATTATATCGGGACTTTTTTTATGATTGTCTTGTCCTGAAATAAGTTGACTAAATATTACATAATATGTCAACAAAAAAGAAAACTTCAAAAATTGAGAGTACTCCACAAATTTACAGTGAAGCATTTAAACGGCAAGTTGTAAGTGAATTTGAAAGGGGTTTATTTACAAAAGCAGAACTTCGAAGACGCTACAATATTTTAGGTAATAGTTGTATACCAAGATGGTTAAAAAAATATGGTAAATTTACCTATGAAGATAAAATAACATTTGGTCGTCCTATGAAAGATCCTCAACAACAACGTATAAAAGAGCTAGAAGCTCAATTAACTAAAAAAGAAGAAGAGTTAAAAGTATTCAAACGATTTATCGAAATAGCCGAACGCGAACTTAAAATTGATATTGTAAAAAAGTCTGGTTCCAAGCAGTCGAAGAAATAAACACAATTAGTTTGTTGACTACTTATGAGTTATGCGAACTGTTTGGATATACAAAACAGGCATTTTACAAGCGAAAATCAAAAATTAAAATATCTAAATACAATTCAGAATTATTAAGAAGTTTAGTTGTAAATATTCGTAAGCAATTACCCCGAACAGGTGGTAAAAAACTTTATTTAATGTTACAAGATGAATTTATAAAACATCATATATTAATTGGTCGAGATAATTTTTTAGATTTTTTAAAAGCGGAATATTTACAAGTTCCTAAAGCTCGAAGATATTACAAAACAACAAACTCAAGACATTGGATGAAACGCTATTCAAATTTAATAAGCAATTTAGAACTTAACAGACCTGAACAAGTTTGGGTTGCTGATATAACTTATTTACGAACAAAAGAGAAAACATATTATTTGCATTTACTCACTGATGCTTGTTCCAAGAAAATCGTTGGTTATCAACTATCAGATAATTTAATGAGTTCAAATACAGTAAAAGCTTTAGAAATGGCTTTGATTGACAGGAAAACAAAAAATAAACTCATTCACCATTCTGACAGAGGTTTACAATATTGTAGTAAAGAGTATACTGATTTGTTAAAGAAAAACAATATTTTAATTAGTATGACACAAGAATACGATCCATATGAAAATGCAATAGCTGAAAGAGTAAATGGAATTTTAAAAGAAGAATTTGGTTTACATGAAATCTTTGAAAATTATCAAAATTTAAAAAAACAAGTCACACAAGCCATTAGTTTATACAACAATTTTAGAATACATATGTCAATTAATATGATAACTCCAAACCAAGCACATCAACAAAAAACAATACATTTAAAACAATGGGGAAAAATAAATCGTAACAGAATTAATTCTGTTACGATTTAACTATATTTGAATTATTAACGAGTCAACCTTTTTTAGGACAACTCAGATTGTCGTTTTGTATTATGGTCTTCCCATAAAGTCTCCTTCGCCACCACCATTATCATCTCTACGGGTTTCTCTTTCGTTTTTCTTTTTATTAAAACGGTATGTGAATGTTAACATAATTTGTCTTTGTCTCCATTGCATTTCGCTATACGAACTTACTACATTTGGAATTTCTCTTTCCATAATTCTTTTTCTTGAGTTAAAAACATCACTCACATTTAAAGAAATACTAGCTTTATCTTTTAGGATATCTTTACTAAAGGCCAAGTTCATTGACGCTACACCAAGTGAACGACCTTGGGCATTGGTTTGAGGCGCGCTGTAAGTTCCGTTTGTCTGAAAATCTATTTTGTATGGCAATGTAATTTTAGAATTAATTCTTGTAAACCAAGTTAAAGCAACATTGTCAAAGTTTTGCTCAATAGTATCACCTAAATAATTTACGTAGCTATAATTGCCTTGTGTTTCGTTTCTAAACAAATTAAAATTACCATTTAATCTCCACCATTTATAAGGCGTATAATTTAAATTAAATTCAAATCCAGCTCTGTATTCTTTTGCTAAGTTAATAGGTGTACTTAAAATTACTGGAACACCTTCAACAAAAAGACCAGACTCTCTTGTTATAAATTGAAACGAATTATTTGTTACATTAATGTAAGCAGAAGTATTAAAAGTAAGCTTTTTCCATCTTTTTAAATAGCCTAAATCTATTGCATCTGTTAATGAAGGATCTAAATCTGGATTACCTTGAAAAATATTAATGTTACTTGATAATGATGATACTGGATTTAAAAATCGACCTCTTGGACGGTTAATTCTTTTGCTATAACTTAAACTAACCGAACTAGTTTCAGAAAACTCGTAGTTAACAGTTGCTGAAGGAAAGAAGTTATTGTATTTTTTAGTGTTGTAATTATTTAATGATAAAGAGTTTACTTCTATATGACTGTCTTCAAAACGAACGCCTAAGAAATAAGAAAATTTATTAATTTTAGATCCATATTGGGTGTAAAAAGCATTTACATTTTCAACGTATTCTAAATTATTTGAAAGATCAGATATAGGTGTTACAACAAAATCAGTTAAATTGTTTTGGAAGCTTCCTCTGTAGCCCGCTTCAAATCTTCCATTCTCACCAATTGGCAACACATAATCAGTTTGTATTAAATTTCTTTGCTGCTGATTAATATTAGAAGTTCCTTCTAAAGTTAGAGAAGACGGATCCGATAAAATTTGATCTGTAATTGTTGCAAATTGATTTTCTCTGTTTTGTGAAACTGCAATATCAACAGTTAATTTATGATCCTCTTTTTTAAATTTTTTAACAAAATTTGATGCATATTCAATACTAAACTCATCATTTTTTTGATCGTTAAAACGATTTCTAATAAAAGTAGAATTATAACCAGAATCAAAATTGTAGAAATTTACATTATCAGGATTTCTACCATTATTTTCTCTGAAAGTTAATGCATTCGTCCAAGTTAATGATTTAGATAAATTTAAGTCTATACCAAAATTAGCATTGTAGCCTTCGCTAATTCTGTTATTTGTTCTTCTTTCTTCAATGAAACGACTTGTAGAACCATCAGCATTAAAATATTCAGAATTAACCATTGTATTTCCTGGATTATCTCTGTAATTGTATCCAAATGTAGAAAACAAGTTATAAGTGTCGCTTTTTTTGTTTAAGTTTATACTTGTTCCATAGGTTTCAGGATCACCTGCATTCACCATTACAGAACCATTTAAACCGTTTGTTTTACCTTTTCTCAAAACAATATTAATAATACCACCGCCACCTTCAGCATCATAACGAGCTGATGGATTTGTAATAACTTCTACTTTTTCTACAGCATCAGCTGGTAATAGTTTTAAAGCATCAGCAATATTAATTCCGGCCAAGCCAGAAGGTCTTCCGTCTATTAAAATTTTTACATTTTCGTTTCCTCTTAAAGCAACAATTCCTTCAGCATCAACGGTTACAGATGGTACATTATCTAATACATCGCTTACAGTTCCACCTTTGACCATCATGTCTTTACCAACGTTGTAAACTCTTTTATCTAATTTAATTTCAACAGTTGATTTTTCAGCGATAATATCAATATCTTTCAATTGAGCCACATCAGCTTCCATCTGAATAATTCCTAAATTAATATCTGAATTATATTCTTTTTGTGGAATATTTACGTTTTTAAATGAAATATATTCAGCTCTAACATTATAATTTCCAGCAACAACTTCAAATTTAAAAACACCATTTTCATCGGTAATTCCACCTGAAAGTTGTTTTGTTTTTATATTTTCAAATACAATAGTTGCGTATTCTAAAGGAAGATCTGTTCCTTTCTCGATTACTTTTCCAGAAACGGTAATTTTTTTACTTTCTGGTCTTTGTGCCAATGCAGTTAAACTTATAAATAAAGTTACTACAGCAATAAGAAGTTTTTTGTTCATAGTTATTTTTCCTAGTATGATTGCAAAAGTAACTTTAGGTTTAGCCTTACTTTCCTAAATCTTTGTTAAAACTGCTAAATGATTTTGTTAATGTTTTCAATAGGTCTTCCAATTACGGCATTATTTCCATTAACTATAATTGGACGTTCTATTAATTTTGGATTTTCAAGCATGGCTTGAATGATTTGTATATCGCTTAATTCTTTTCCTTTGTAATTTTCAATCCAAATACTTTCTTTAGTTCTAACGAGTTCGATAGGATGTATGTTTAGTTTTTTGATAACTTCTTCTAACTCGACTTTTGTAAAAGGTTCGTCAAGATATTTCCTTATTTTAAAAGGTTGGTTTAATTTCTCAATTTTGCATAAACCTTCTCTTGATTTTGTGCATCTAGGATTGTGGTAAATAGTTATCATATTTTCTTTTTTACAAAGAAATAAAAAATAGTACTTTAGTGGCAAACTTAAGAACACTAAAAATTATGTATATAGAACAATTAAAAAACCGTAAATACAGTTTGGGAAGTTATATTCCAATTCCTTTGGGATTTATTTTATTAATGATTTTTAATTATATAATGTCTGATGGAGTTGATACCAATGAAGTTATCCAGCAGACTATTAGTATGATAGGAGTTAATTTAACTTTTGTTGTTTTGGTTGGTCCATTAGCTTTTGGATTATTATTGGTTTTATTTTGGGTGAAATTCATACAAGGTCAAACAATTTTAAGTTTAACTACATCACGTGCAAAAATAGATTGGAAACGTGTTTTTTTCTCCTTCTTTTTATGGGGAAGTATCACAACTTTAATGATTGTGTCACTTTATTATACTCAACCCGCTAATTTTGTTTGGAATTTTAAACCAGAAAAGTTTTTTATTTTTTTAGTATTAGCCCTATTTTTAATTCCAATGCAAACTAGTTTTGAGGAATATCTTTTTAGAGCTCACATGATGCAAGGAATTGGCTTGGCAACAAACAGCAGATTAATACCTTTAATTGTTACATCGGTTTTATTTGGTTTAATGCATATTGCTAATCCAGAAGTTGGTAAAATAGGTTACATTATTATGGTGTATTATATAGGTACAGGTTTTTTTCTTGGTATCATTACACTTATGGACGAAGGCTTAGAATTAGCATTAGGATTTCACGCGGCGAATAATTTAGTAGGCGCTTTGTTATTAACAGCTGATTGGACTGCTTTTCAAACTAATTCTATTTTAAAAGATTTATCTGAACCTTCTGCTGGTTTTGATATTTTAATGCCTGTGTTTGTAATTTTTCCAATTTTGTTATTTGTTTTTTCAAAAGTTTACAGTTGGACCAATTGGGAACAAAAATTAACAGGTAAATTAATAGATAGTAACACCCAATCAAATGATACCTCATTATAAAAATATTCATAATCGCTTTAAAATTAATGGGATTCATATAGACAAAGAGGCTGTTTTTCTGTTTTCTTATAATTTAATTAAAGAGGGTGATGCATTTGAAAAGGAGTTGGGTAATTTCTTGTTAGATTGGTTTGACGACAAAGAAACGATTGAATTAACAACTTCTGGGACAACTGGAACACCTAAAAATATTACAATAAATAAACAATCGATGGTGCATTCTGCTATTGCAACTGCAGATTTTTTTGATTTGCATCCGCAAGATAAAGCATTATTGTGTCTTCCGCCACGCTATATTGCGGGCAAGATGATGATTGTAAGAGCTTTAATTATTGGATTGGAATTAGATATTTTAACTCCAAGTTCGCATTTAGACGATTTGCAATTAGATAAAAAATATGATTTTGTTGCGATAGTTCCTTTACAAGCTGAAAATAGCTTAGTTAAGTTGCACCAATTTAAAAAGATTCTTGTTGGTGGTGCTAAAGTTTCAGATGAACTAGCTAATAAATTACAATTGATTCAATCTGATATTTACGAAACATATGGTATGACCGAAACGATAACCCATATTGCAGCTAAAAAAATAGGGGAGGATTATTTTAATGTCTTATCACATGCTACTGTATCATCAGATACTAGAAATTGTTTGGTTATAGATGCACCAAGTATTTCTACTGAAAAAATTATAACGAATGATATTGTTGAAATTCAAAACAGCAAACAATTCAAGTGGTTAGGACGTTATGACAATGTAATTAATAGTGGAGGAATTAAATTATTCCCAGAGCAAATTGAAGCTAAGTTAACTTCAAAATTAACGAATAGATTTTTTATTTCTGGCCAACCCGATGCAATTTTAGGAACTAAAGTTATTTTAGTTATAGAGGGTGATGAATATGAAATAGATGCTGAAATTTTTAATTCACTATCTAAATTTGAAAAACCGAAACACATCTTTTTTGTTTCTCAATTTTCAGAGACAGCCACAAATAAAGTAAATCGAATACAAACATTAAAAAGTATAAACGTTATAAAAAATTAAAGAAGACTAATTGTCTTCTTTAATTTTTATAAAAAACTGGTTGTCATAAATTTGAAAACTCTTTTTACTAAGTTTTTTTAATTTAATTTTTTGTTCTTTGATGGTAGGCTGTAATCTAATTTTTGTATCCTCGAAACCAATATCTAAAGGCATATTAAAATCATCAGTAGTATTATTCCATGAAAAATAGAGATAGTCACCTTTTATTTTATACAAGAATACAGGCACCTGATTAGTATATAAATATTGATGGAATATTGATGATAAATCCATGCCAGAGGCTTTATTGAAATAATCAATAACGGTATCTGAAGTAATGATTTTCTTTTTAAAAGTTTCTGAATAATTGTATAAAATTTTCCACCATTTTTCATCATCCCCAATAACGTGTCTTAATGTATTCAATAACAAAGAACCTTTATAATACATATCTCCAGAACCTTCGTTGTTTACGCCATATTGACCAATGATAGGTTTGTCATTTCTAACGTTTCTTGCTTGACCGTTTACATATTTCATGGCATCATTATAGCCTTTAATGCATTCGATAAATACTGTTTCAGAATAAGTTGTAAAACCTTCGTGAATCCACATATCAGCAATATCTGTACTAGTTATACTATTTCCAAACCATTCGTGTCCAGTTTCGTGAATGGTTATAAAATCAAAAAACATTCCAACACCAGTGCCAGATAAGTCCATTCCCATGTATCCTTTTTTGTACTTATTTCCATAGGCTACAGCACTTTGATGTTCCATCCCTAAATAAGGAGTTTCAACTAATTTATAGCCATCTTCCCAAAATGGATAACGACCAAATTTAGATTGAAAACATTCCATCATTGGTTTTACTTCCATAAAATGTTCACGCGCTTTGGCTTCGTTTTCTCTCAAAACATAATAATCCAAATCTAAATCAGGCATTTTATCCTGAATATGAACGTAATCAGCAATATTTACTGTAATGGTGTAATTGTTAATTGGATTTTTTACTTCCCAATCCCAACGAGTATAACCATTTTTTAAATCTTGAGATCCTAAAAATCGTCCGTTTGAAACATTCATTAATCCATTTGGAACAGCTACTTTTATTGAAGCGCCATTATCAGGTTCATCGCTTTGAGAATCTTTCACGGGGTACCATAAACTAGCTCCAGTTCCTTGTACAGCAACACCTATAAAATCTTTTCCATTACTATCTTTTTTGAAAACAAAACCACCATCCCAAGGCGCATTTTTAGCAATTAATGGATTTCCTGAATAATAAAATTTAAGTTTATGGTTGGATTTAGAAAGTAATTTTTCAGGAAAATCAACAAAAACAGCATCATTATCTCTAGTAAATTTTAATTTTTTGGAATTCCAAATAATAGAATCTACTTTCATGTTTTCAAATAAATCCAATTGAATCTTTTGGATAGGTGCAAGAATTTCAAATGAAATTTCATTAAATCCTTTGATGCTTCTTTGTTCAGGATTTATAGTAATGTTTAAATCATAACGCTTTACATCATACGCTGTTCTTTCGGCTCGTAAACCTCCTTGTAAAGAATCACGACGTGTAAATTGCGCATTCATTTGTTGAATACTGAGTAAAGTTAAGATAACTAAAAAACTGTTTTTCATGAGTGTAAATTTCAAAGTTTAAAGATAAGATTTGTAATTAAAAAAACTTAGTTTGTAATAATTTAATTTGTAAGCATATTTTGATATAAATTAACAAAATTTTGATGCAATGAAATATTTATAGTTTCGTTAGTTTTATCACTACATCTTTTTTAGACTATTTATAAAATTGTATTAAATTTATATTCAGCTTTTTTAATTTCGAAAATATATGTCATATATTGCAACAATTCAATTTTATTCATTTATTGTATAGAACAATTAAATAATTTAAATGATTAAGACTATGTCAAGAATTCATGACAAAGAATCTAAAATACATTCAATCGACTTAGTTAGTTTGGAAGATTCTTTTGCTTCCATATTAACCTATTTAAAAGACGAATGTAATATTGCATTCGCTTTGTTTTCATTAGAAATAGAAAATTCACCATTCATAATTAAAAAAGGTGATTTTGATTTAAACTCGATCTCAATTAAAATTGATGAATATTCAGAAAAAGTTACACAACAAAATAAGTCTTATAATATTGTAGAAAAAATAACAAAAGAAGTTACCCTTTTAGCTATTTATCCAATAAAAACAGAGGAAAATACAGTGATTGGAACTTTGAGTTTATTGCACTTTGAAAGTAAGATATTTACTAGTTCTGAATTAAAATTGATCGAGTTTGCTTTAAATCAAATTCAATATTTACTTAAAGTATTTTTTAAAAATATAAAATTATCGAAAGAATTAAATAACCTGTTTAATAAGTTTGACTCATTTGCTAAAAATTCTAAAGAGATCTTTTATGAACTTAATCAATCAGGAGAAATTTTATATATTTCAGAAAGTTGGGAGTCGGGAACTGGCTATACCATTTCTGAGGTATTAGGTAAAAACACTGCTGAGCATATTCACCCAGATGATGTTGAAAAAGTTGCCTTTTTTTTAAGTAAATTAGAACTCAATCAAAAATCTGAAGAGTCAATAACTTACAGAATACAACACAAAAATGGTCATTATATATGGCATTCATCTGATGTAAAGTTAGTGGAGCGTGATGGAAAATTATTTTATATTGGAAATTGTAGAGATGTAACTGATTTTATTGAAGCTCAAGAAGAAATTTCAAATCAAAAAGAATTTTACGGAAAAATATTAGACCGACTTCCAATTGATCTAGGTGTTTGGGATGAAAATCATCGTTATATGTTTTTAAATCGAGAAGCAATAAAGAATGATGAGTTACGAAATTTTATTATTGGAAAAGATGATTTTGACTACGCAAAGCATACAGGTAGAGATGATGCTTTTGCAAAAAGTCGTCGTGAAAAATTCTTAAGAGCATTAAAAACAAAAGAAATTGTTGAATGGGAAGATACAATTATTGCCCAAAATGGAGTTAAGGTTTTTTATACTAGAAAATTTGTGCCTATTTATAATGAAGAAGGAAAATTTGATTTAATGACTGGCTATGGAATTGATATAACAGAAAGTAAGAAAATTAATGAAGAAATTCTTAAGAGTCGTCAGTTAATTACAAATGTTATTCAAAATGCTGCAGTTGGAATTATTGTTCAAGGTCCAAAATCTGAATTTTTAGAATACAATAAATCGGCTTGTGAAATGTTAGGATTAACAGAAGATCAAATGTTAGGAAAATCTTCTTTTGATCCCCATTGGAAAGTTGTCCATTTAGACGGGACTGAATTTAAAGCAGAAGAACATCCTGTACCACAAGCAATACGTAAATTAATTCCCATAAATAATATTCTTATGGGGGTTCATAGACCAATTAGTAATGATTTAGTTTGGTTACTTGTAGATGCTATTCCTGTATTTGGAGATACTGGAGAATTAGTATATGTAATTTGTACTTTTAATGATATTACAGCTAGAAAAAAAGCCGAAGATGCTTTAATTGAAAGTAACGAACGTTTCAAATATGTTAGTGAAGCTACATCGGATGCTTTATGGGATTGGAATATAATTACAAACGAAATTTTTGTAGGTGAAAGTTATTCTCTTCTTTTTGGATATCAATTTAAAAACAATATAATTCCTGGAGAATTTTGCGAAAATTTGGTTCATCCAGATGATAAATTTGAATACGAAAGCTCAATTGAAAATGCTTTTGCGGATGAAAAACAAAAATGGTCATATGAATATCGTTATTTAAAAGCAGATGGAACATATGCAGTTGTTAGTGATAAGGCAATTATAAAATATGATACATTAGGAAATCCTATAAGGATGATTGGGGCAATGCAAGACATTACTCAAGAAAAATTACTTAAACATGAATTACAACAAAGTGAGGAACGTTTTAAGGGGGCTTTTAATAATTCTTCTTTTGGTTCCGCTCTAGTTAATATAAATGGTAATTGGATAGTTGTTAACAAGAGAATGACTGAAATTCTAGGATATACCAAAGAAGAATTCAAAAAACTTACATTTCAGGAGTTTACTTTTCATGAAGATCTTAAAATTGATTTAGCTTATAAAAAACAATTGGATGATGGGATAATATCGTCTTTTCAATTTGAAAAACGATTTATTCATAAAGATCAATCTTTGGTATGGGTACATTTATCTGTCTCTACTGTAAAAAATAGCCAAGGAAAAGTTCAACACTATGTTGCCCAAGTAGTTGATATTTCAGAGCGTAAAAGAATGGAAGAAGAAAATCGAATTTTAATTGAAGAAAATAATCGTAACAAAGCCCAGCAACTTATTGATGCTAAAAATTGGTATCGATTATTAGCCGATAATACAATTGATTTGGTTTGTTTGCATAATTTAGATACAACTTTTAAATATATTTCCCCTTCTGTAAAAGTCTTATTGGGTTATTCACCTGAAGATTTAATTGGCAAATTTCCTCAAGATTTTATACATCCAGAAGATTTAGATAAATTTAAAAATCAAATAGGAAATATTATTCAAGAAGATAAACGTATTTCAGAACAGGTAAGATTAAAAAATAGTAATGGACAGTATTTTTGGTTTGAAACAAATGCTACGCTAGTATTTGAAAATAATCTTCCGGTTAGTTTTCAATCTAGTTCGCGTGATATTACACAGCGAAAAAATGCAGAACAAATTATTGAAAATACTTTAATTCAAGAACGTCAATTAAATGAATTGAGGACAAATTTAGTTTCTACCATTTCACATGAATTTAGAACTCCAATGACTACTATTAGAACAAGTGCTGAACTTATTTCAATGTATTTGGGAAATAATGAATTTGCCAATGCACCACTTGTAGAAAAACGAATTGATACTATAACTAAAGAAATTGATAGAATTGTAGAACTTATGGATGCCGTTTTAACTATTTCAAAAGATGATGCAGATAAAACAAGTTATAATCCTGTTGTTTGTAATTTAAAAGAAATTTGTTTAGATGTAATAGAAACTAGTTTTTCACATCAAAAAGGAGATAGAAAAGTAGAAATTAAGTTTGATGATTCCTTAGTTGAAATCTTTGCAGACATCAATCTTATTAAATACACACTATTCAATGTATTAAGCAATGCATTTAAATACTCAGTAGGATTTGGAAATGTAAAATTGAACCTTTTTACAAATCAAAATGAGGTTTTTGTAGAAATAATTGATAATGGAATTGGTATTCCAGAAGAAGATCAGCCTAAGTTATTTAATACTTTTTATAGAGCTAGTAATTCAAATGGTATTCAAGGTACCGGATTAGGTTTATACATTATTAAAACTTTTACAGAAAAAAATTCAGGAAATGTTAAATTAGAAAGTCAATTAGGAAAAGGAACAAAAGTAACATTACAATTTCCTCTTAACGACAAAGAATAATTACATTTATGAAAAAAATATTAATTATTGATGATGAAGTTAATCTAAGGGAAACTATAGCCGAAATGTTAATTTATTTAGGTTGCGAAGTATTTTTAGCACAGGATGGAGCAGAAGGTTTGCAAAAAATAAGAGAGATTGTTCCCGATATTATAATTTGCGACGTTATGATGCCTAACTTAGATGGATATGGATTTATGCAACAACATATAATTTCTGATTATGCTCAAATTCCTGTTATTTTACTTTCAGCAAAAGTTGAACAAAAAGATGAAGAGTATGGATTGAGTTTAGGGGTAAAAGCATATATTAGAAAGCCTTTTACATTTAAAGAATTAGTAGGGAAAATTGAATTGTATTTGAATACATCTTAATTTAAAATTCAGGTTTATTACTAATTCTTATTACTTTATTTAGAACAGGATGAATAAACAGTAAGCTTTCGGCATGTAAATACAATCTGTCGGCTTTTTAATTTAATTAATGGGAAAATATTTTTATAGAATAAATATTAATTAAATTTACAGAAGTTTAAACTATTATTTTTTATGCAATATAAAACGTTTTATTTAATAGTATTATTTGGCACCTCTTTATTAAGTGGATTCTATTTGTTTTATTTATGGATGATAAGAAAAAAAACAAAAAATTCCTTTTTAAAGGAGTCAAATATAGCATTAATATTAATTTCGATTAGTTTTTTTCATAGAGCATTTATTGTTGGAAATAAATTATTTGACATTCAGGATTTCAGTCTTGATTATGTTGTTGTAGATAGAATGATTTCCTCGGTAAGTAACTTAATTTTTTTACTAAGTATATCTTATTTTCCATTATTAAATGAAGAAAATAGATTGACTATATTGATAAAACAGCGCGAAAAATGGTTTGCAATAGTTTTTATTGTATTTATTTCGATCATTTCAATTTTTACATTTTTAGACAAGTTTTATGAAACTTTTGGAACATTGTCAAGGATAATAATAGTTATTTTAGATGCTTTAGTTTCAATTTTTTGTATTTTATTGTTAGGTTATATTATGAAGCTTTCTTTATCTGGATTTAAGTTAAGTTCAGTTGTTTTGAAATTTATAATGTTTAGTTTTATTTTGTTTTCAACAACTCAAATCATTTTGCCCTTATCAAAGGTTTTACCAGAATTATTATACCACCTTTATCCAATATTTTTAGCTTTATTTCTAGTTTTTTATTTTGGGTTTGTTATTTCATTCTTTTTATATTTTTTATCGCTAGAGTATTTAATTTCAGCCATTCAAGTCCAAGAAGACAATGTAAATTTTCAAAATGAAAAATCAGAAATTCATGTCATATCTATTAAGTCGATTGAAATTGGATTTCAAAATAAATTAAATTCATATTTAAAAGTTCAATTGGAGTTATCTAATTTAGAGATTGAAACGGTTACTATAAATAATAACAAAATTTTGCATCCTTTTTTATATTGGATACTTTTTTCAATCTCAAAAAGAAATAATATTTCACTATTTAATAATGATATTTCTGTTGCTAAATTCAGAATGATAGAATATTTAAATAGATATTCAACATATAAGATTACGCAAGAATTATTGTTTTCTAATGATAATGGAGAATATTCATTGTTAATTAATTCAGATAACATTATTATTAATGATAAAGATATTATTGGTTCCAAAAAATCGTTTTCAGAGATTGTTATAAAATATGCAGAATGTTATATTTCTAAATATGATGCTATAAGTAATAATAATTCCAAATTAAAATCTGAGAAAATTAAATTTTTTAAAGAAAACACTATGCTTTTGATTGAAAATTTATTAAAATTTTAAATTCTTTGTATTTGATTTTATTTTGTTAAGTAATTGATAATTAAAATTTTAATAATTACAAAAAATTACATTTAATTATATCTAATCATTTTTTTTAATTTTTCTTAACCATAAAGATACATTTGATAGTCATCAAAAATCTATCTTTATGGTTAAGAAAATTATTTTTGCTTTTCTACTTTTCCCCTTATTCCTTTTTTCTCAAACATTTACAAACAGTGTAGTTGAACCTGCAGGATCATGGAATGCGTCATTGACAAAAACAATTACAGTTTCTGGATTACCAATTCTTCAAAACGGTGTTTTTGAGCTAAATCAAGTTAATTTGCATTTAGGTGATGATGCAAATACTAGAAATTATAGTAGTTACAGAATTGTTTTACAGAAAGGTGCTTTAGTTATCGAATTAGTAGCTACTAATGGACTTCCAAATTCCATAATTCGACAAATAGATACTAAATTTAGATACAATAATGTTTTAAAACGATTATTTGAGCATGGAGGTACAACTCAGCCTTTTCATATAGGCTATTATCGTTCTCAAGATGATTTTTCCGCTTTTAATGGAATTGATCCAAATGGAGATTGGACAATTACTATAACCGAATCTTCAGTTTCATCGGGTGGAAAGTTTAACAAAATTGATTTAGTTTTTGGTGTTCCGTTAAGCATAAATTCACAAATTTCTACTACAACATACGATTCTTGTTCCTCGCCTTTATGTGTTAGTTCTAACGAAATTACAATTGCTACTAATGATGGTTTTACTCCTCAAGTATCAGATATGTTTAATGGAAATACCACAGGTTGTAGTTGGAATGCAGCTCAAAATAATTCTTCGTGGTTTCGATTTACGGCTACTCAAACAAGTGCTAAAATAACAATTTCCGGAATTTCAGGAAATATACAAATTCTTGGTATTTCTCCTGGTTCAGATAATAACATTTGTACACCGGCTGATAATGTAGTTATTACAGGTGGTTGTCCAGACGATGTTTTAAATGATTCTTATTTTTCGCCTCAATACCTTAATGGCTCAACTAGAAATAATCAACTGAATTTATCGGGATTAGTTACTGGACAAGATTATTATTTTTTAGTTGATGGAACCGGTGGTGCAATTTCACCATTTTATATAGAAATAGAAGGAGCTAATCAGTCTTGTAACTGTTTTGTAGATACCCCGGTTGTAAATACAACTCCTGCAAGTTGTTCATCAAATAGCATAAGTACTATTTTTAATTATGATGCATTATTGAATTATACTTTTAGTCCTGTGGGACCAACAATTGGAGTTGGTGGTGTTATATCAAATATCAACACAGGTGTAAATTATACTTTAATAGCTTCAAATGGTAGTTGTTCTTCTACTTCTTCAGCTTCATTTAGTTATTTTGATCAGTTGCTAGTTCAACCAGAACCCACTATTAATTCGGTAGCGGCTAATTGTTCATCAGCAGGAAGTTCAACCATATCAAATTATGATGCATCAAATACCTACACATTTACCCCAGTTGGTCCAACAGTAGGAGCAGCAGGAGTAATTTCTGGAATGACTGTTGGCATAAGTTATACGGTAACAGCAACTAATGGAAGTTGTATTTCATTAGCATCAGCAAGTTTTAGTAATGCAGCACAATTATCAACACCTACAGTACCAACTATTACTTCAGTAGCTGCTAGTTGTTCATCAGCAGGAAGTTCAACCATATCGAATTATGATGCCTCAAATACCTACACATTTACTCCAGCAGGTCCAATAGTTGGAGCAGGAGGAGTAATTTCAGTTATGACCATCGGAACAAGTTATACAGTAACTGCAACCAACGGAGGATGTACATCATTAGCTTCATTAAGTTTTAGTAATGCATCACAATTATCAACACCTGCAGTACCAACTATTACTTCAGTAGCAGCTAGTTGTTTATCAGCAGGAAGTTCAACCATATCAAATTATGATGTATCAAATACCTACACATTTACTCCAGCAGGCCCAATAGTTGGAGCAGGAGGAGTAATTTCAAGTATGACCATCGGAACAAGTTATACAGTTATAGCTGCTATTGGCGGATGTTCTTCATTAGCTTCAGTTAATTTTAGTAATAGTGCGCAATTACCTCCTTTGCAAGGAACAATTTCTGGTACAAATAATTCTACATGTTCTGTTTCTCCTATTTGTGTCCCAACAGGAACTAACGTTGTTATTAATGAAGTTATGCATTGGCCATCGGGTGGACAAGGTTTAATAGGTACAGGGAGAGAATATATTGAATTATATAATCCAACATGTTCTCCAATTGATATTTCTTGTTTCATTTTAGGAACTCGATCTGCTCCAGATTCTAATCCTACCGGACCTTTACAAACAGGAGGGAGTATTATTATTCCATCAGGAACAATTTTACATCCAAAATCTCATTATGTAATAGGTACAAGTTCAACTTCTTCTAATCTTTTATCGGTTGATTTCAAAACAGATTTGAATTTATCCAATTATTGTTCGACAGGTAATTTTGTGATGCCTAATGGAGATGGATGGTTGGCTTTGTATAATTCTTCAGGTACAGCAATTGATGCTTTATATTGGACAGTAGGTGTAAATCAATCAACTAAAATCACAACACCTGATGATGATTTTAATGATAGACCTTGTATTCCTAGCTCTGTAGGTTCTTGTACAACAACGGGTATTACACTTCTTTCTGCTAGTGAAATATATATTTTTAATCCTATATTGATGAATTATGTAGGAATTTCAACTCCAAATCCTTTAGCTCCAACAAATCTAACATTTAGTCGTATTCCAGACGGTGGAGTTTGGCAAGGTCAAACTGTAGGTACCATCGATACTAATAATTGCAATAATGGGGTGTGTGACACTAATGCTGTTTCTTCATGTGATGGAACTGCAACTGTAACACCAATTAATGGTATTGGTCCATTTAATTATTTATGGAACACAGCAGCCGGTAATCAAATTACTCAAACAGCTACAGGACTTTGTGCGGGTGATTATTCTGTCATAGTAACTGATACGGCAAATGGTTGTCAACAAACTTTTAATGTTACCATTTCTAATAATCCGCTCAATACTCCAACGATCAACTCAGTAACGGCAACTTGTTCATCAGATGGAAGTTCAATAATATCAAATTATGATGCATCAAATACCTATGTATTCACACCAGCAGGTCCAATAGTAGGCGCAGCAGGAGTAATCACAGGAATGATTGTCGGAACAAGTTATTCGGTAATAGCAACTAATGGAAGTTGTATTTCATTAGCATCAGCAAGTTTTAGTAATGCAGCACAATTATCAACACCTACAGTACCAACTATTACTTCAGTAGCTGCTAGTTGTTCATCAGCAGGAAGTTCAACCATATCGAATTATGATGCCTCAAATACTTACACATTTACTCCAGCAGGTCCAATAGTTGGAGCAGGAGGAGTAATTTCAGTTATGACCATCGGAACAAGTTATACAGTAACTGCAACCAACGGAGGATGTACATCATTAGCTTCATTAAGTTTTAGTATTGCAGCACAATTATCAACACCTGTAGTACCAACTATTACTTCAGTAGCAGCTAGTTGTTTATCAGCAGGAAGTTCAACCATATCGAATTACGATGTATCAAATACCTACACATTCTCCCCAGCAGGTCCATCTGTAGGTGCAACAGGAGTAATATCAGGTATGACCGTTGGAACAATTTATACAGTTACAGCTACAAATGGCGGATGTACTTCTTTATCATCGGTTAGTTTCAGTATTGCAGCTCAATTAGAGTCTCCAATCGTATCAATCACTCATGGATGTAATGGAATTAGTTATGAATTAAGTGCAATTGTAGAATCGGGTGTTGCTACATATGAATGGTTTAATAGTTCTCTGGTTTCTTTAGGTAGTACGCCAACAATTTCGATTACAAATCCAGATACTTATGAAGTTAGAGTAAGTTTAAATGGATGTTCGGTGAGTGATTTTGTGACTATTGACGATGCATTTTGTATGATTCCAAAAGGTATTTCGCCAAATAATGATGGTGATAATGATAGTTGGGATCTTTCGAATTTAAATGTTGAGAAAGCCCAAATCTTTAATCGCTATGGAGTGGAGATTTATAGTAAGAATAATTACACAGATGAGTGGGATGGAAGAACAGATTCAGGAGAAGAATTACCTACAGCGACTTATTATTATGTTCTTACATTTTCAAATGGCACAGTAAAAACGGGATGGGTTTATTTAAATAGAGTAAATTAAAAGCAAGTAAGATGAAAAATAGAATTATTCAAGTTGTTATTTTATTTATAGGTGTAGTTGCTTTTGCACAACAAGATCCCCATTACACACAATACATGTATAATATGAGTGTAATGAATCCGGCCTATGCGGGTAGTAAAGATAATTTATCTATGGGATTATTATACAGAAAGCAGTGGGTTGAGATAGAGGATGCTCCTACTACAGGTACCTTTTTTGGTCACGCTCCAGTTGGCAAGAATGTAGGATTAGGTTTGAGTTTTATATCAGACAAGATTGGTCCTGTTGAGGAGAACAATGTTTATGGTGATTTTTCGTATACATTAAATTTAGGAGGCGAACATAAGTTGGCCTTTGGATTAAAAATGGGATTAACTTTTCATAATGTAGGATTGTATAGTGATATTAATTACACATTACCACAACCTACCGATCCTGCTTTTAGTGAAGATATTAGCAATACCTATTTTAATTTAGGATCAGGATTTTTCTATTATACCAATAAGTACTATTTAGGATTATCGGTTCCTAATATGTTAAAGTCGAAACACTTAGATATTCAACGCACTGGAGATGAGTTAGAGTTTGGCTCAGAGGTGTCGCATTATTTTTTAACAGGAGGATATGTTTTTGATATTAATGAAACCGTAAAGTTCAAGCCATTTTTCATGATGAAATCGGCCTTTGGCGCACCAACATCATTAGATTTATCGGCTAATTTTTTATTCAATCAGAAATTTGAGGTAGGAGGAACGTATCGTTTACAAGATAGTTTTGGAGCGATGCTAAATTATGCAGTAACGCCATCAATTAAGATAGGTTATGCATATGATCATATCGTTTCGGATTTGAAAGTAACAACGCCATCTTCTCACGAGTTAATATTGTTGTTTGATTTGAATTTTCCAAAGAAAGTATCAAGTTCACCAAGATTCTTCTAACCTAAACCGACCAAAGTACAATGAGAAAATTATATGTTACATTAAGTTTTGTGATGGTAAGTGGAATGCTTAGTGCACAAAACCAATATACCAAAACAGCAGATAAGTTATTCGATAGATACGAATATGTTGATGCTGCAAAAGAATATTTAAAACTAGCAGAAGGCAGTAAAGCTGATAACTATGTTTATAAACAATTAGCAGAGAGTTATTACAATGTATTCAATACCAAAGAAGCAGTAAAATGGTATGCTAAAGTAGTAGAGCAGAAGCAAGATGCGGAAACGTATTACAAATACGCTCAAATGCTAAAAGCCGAAGGAAACTTCAACGAATCAGACAAACAAATGCAACAGTTTGCACAATTGGCACCTAACGACCAAAGAGCTAAAACATTTGTAAGTAAACCAAATTATCTACCAGAACTACAAGGACAAACCAAATTATATGATGTAGCAAAATCAGATGTAAGTAGTGATAAAACCGATTTTGGAGCTGTACTTACCAATGATAACAATGTGTATTTTGCAAGTGCTAGAAACACCTCAAAAAGAAACAGCAACTTCAACGAAGAGCCCTATTTAGATATCTACAAAGCCACTTACAACGCAAATGGAACCATTAGCGATGCGGTAGCGGTAGACAACTTAAACACCAAATGGCACGATGGACCAGCAAGTATTACAAGCGATGGAAACACGATGTACTACGGTAGCGAGAGTTTCAATGAAAAGGAATATGTAAAAGATAAAGCTAAGAAATCAAAATTTGGTAAAATTTACCTTTATAAAGCAACCAAAGAAGGCGATAAGTGGGTAAACAGCAAACCACTTCCGTTTAACAATAAAGCGTATGATGTAAGAAATCCAAGCATTAGCAAAGATGGAAAAACCTTATACTTCTCATCAAATATGCCTGGCGGTTTTGGAGGTGAGGACATCTGGAAAGTATCTGTAAACGGAGACGAATATGGCACACCAGAAAACTTAGGTGCAAAAGTAAATACGGAAGCCAATGAGAGTTTTCCATTTATAACCGAAGACAATATTTTGTTTTTCTCTTCCAACGGAAAAACAGGTTTTGGTGGATTGGATGTATTTAAGATGGATTTAAACAAAGGTACAGAAGCAATCAATGTAGGAGAACCAGTAAACACATCAAAAGACGACTTTGCATTCACTTATAATACAACAAAGAAAGTTGGATTCTTTTCGAGTAATAGAGACGGTAACGATGATATCTTTAAAGCAGATCCGATTTGTAAAGTACAAGCTTTAGTAAGAGTAAAAGACGCAAAAACAGGTAATGTTATTGAAGGCGCTACAGTTATGTTAGTGGATGAAAAGCAAACAACAATTACAAATCAATCAACAGCTTCTAATGGAGAAACATTAAGCGGTGTATTATGTAATACAGCTTATAGTGCACAAGTTTCAAAGCAAGGATATGAGAGTGGAGTATTTGAAGTAGCAAAAGCAGAGAATGATCAAGTTGTTGTAGAAGCCTTGTTGAATCCAATTATGCCAATCATCACAGAGAAAGAAGTGATATTACAGCCAATTTATTTTGAATACGACAAAAGCAATATTACAGCAGATGGAGCGGCAGAGTTGAATAAATTAATAATAGTAATGAACGAAAATCCAAACATGATCATCTTCGCCAAATCGCATACCGATAGTCGAGGAAGTGATAAGTACAACATGAAATTATCAGATCGTAGAGCAAAAGCTACAGTTCAATACTTATTAAGCAAAGGCATAGCAAAAGAAAGAATCTCAGGACAAGGATTTGGAGAAAGTGAACCAAAAGTAGCTTGCAAATCATGTACAGAAGAAGAGCATGCACAAAACAGAAGAAGTGAATTCTTAATTGTTAAGAAATAAATCAATTAAATATAAGATGAAAATATTTTTACCTAAAATAAAAGTTTTAATAATATTTATTTTTGTTTCTATAAACATAAAAGCTCAAGTTGTGATTAACGAGGTAATGCTAAAGCCTAGTCCGTTTACTGGTGCTGTTACTAATGGCTGTGTTCAATCGATGGCTCAAACCGATTTAACCTGTGGGAATGAGTATATTGAGCTTTATAATACTGACCCTTGTAATCCTATTGATATTAGTTGTTTTATAATTGGAAACTCAGGTACTGATGCATTAAATATAGGAGTTTTTGTAATTCCAAATAATACTATTCTTCAACCCCTAGGTCATCTCGTTATTGGTGGTCCAAATGCTAGTTCTAATGCAGCTAGTATTGACATTATTCTAAACTCTTTCGTAGGTTCTCCAAAACTATGCATGAATGGAAATCGTTGGTTTCTTGAAAACAATGATGGCTGGGTGGGTCTTTATAATCGAAACGGAATTCCAATAGATGCAGTATATTGGACATTTTCTGCTAATGAATCATCAAAAATAAATACAGCAGTTGAATTTAACCGCGATTTGTGTGTCCCTTTAGGTACTTGTGAAACTGTAACTAGTTTAGTTCGAGCAAATCAAATACCAACTACCATCATATCTTATGCTGGACAATCACCAAATGCAGGATCAACATTAAGTAGAATACCAGATGGCGGAAATTGGCAACGAAATATAGCTCCATCTATCAATAATACTACAGTAGGGAATTGTAATGGTGGAACATGTGTTACTCCTGCAGCATCCCCTGCTGCTCCCACAGTAACATCACCAGTAGATTACTGTCAAGGAGCAACTGCAGTTCCTTTAACTGCTACTCCAAGTGGAGGTACATTAAATTGGTATGGAACAAGTGCTACTGGCGGAACAGCATCATCAACACCTC
Organism: Flavobacteria bacterium BAL38; assembly: GCA_000169355.1. Lineage (GTDB taxonomy): Bacteria > Bacteroidota > Bacteroidia > Flavobacteriales > Flavobacteriaceae > Flavobacterium. The sequence continues at coordinate 64,673 of AAXX01000007.1, forward strand.
CTACACCAAGTACTGCAACGGTTGGCTCAACAACTTATTATGTAAGTCAGACTATTGGTGGATGTGAAAGTCCTAGAGCGGCTATAGTGGTAAATGTTAATACTTCTTGGAGTAGCATAATAAGTTGTGGAACTTCAACTGCATCATCAGTTACATTTGATTGGACTTTTGCAAATTTCGCTACTGGATATTCGATTTCGTATCAAGTTAATTCAGGTTCTCCTATCAATATTGGTTCAATAGGAAATGTATTAACCTATACTGTCAATTCTTTAAATTCAGGAGACAATGTAACTATTACTGTTACTCCATTAGGTGGATCTGTTAATTGTTTTACAGCTACTTCGTTTTCCTGTTCTACAATTAATTCTTGTCCAACTATACTATCTCCTTCTTCGGATCAAAATGTATGTTTAGGAGGAGACCCAACCGCATTTTCTGTAAATACAACATTTACAGGTAATAATGCAATTTCTTTTGTATTTTTCAATTCACAACAAACGGGTTCTGATATGTACAGTAGTCTTGGAACGCTTATAGGAAATGCAACACCTAGTGCTGGAATAGCAACCTTTAATCCAGGTGTTCTAGGAACAACAGGTTCGTTACCAAATACAGCAGGTACTTACTATGTTTATGCTATTGCCAATCCAACACCAGCAGTTGTTGGTTGCAGACCATTTCAAGAGATTGTTATTGTTGTAGCAGAAACAGCAGTTCCAACAGTAAGCATAACAGCTGCTAGTTGTTCAGCAGCAGGAACAGCAACGGTAACGAATTATTTAGCGACCAATACTTAACTTCTTCACCAGTAGGATTGACAGTAAGTGTAGCAGGAGTAGTTACAGGATTTACTTGTGGTACTTCTTATACAATTACGGCAACAAATGCATCAAGTTGTACAGCTAATTCTACTAGTTTTATAGTTGGATGTCAATTGCCTACTCTGGCTGTACCAACAGTAAGCACAACAGCTGCTACTTGTTTCGCTGATGGAACTAGTACTATTTCAAATTATAGCGCATCAAATACCTATACATTTACACCTGCTACAGCTGGGATTTCAATAAATGCCTCGGGTTTAATTTCAGGAATGGTTACAGGTATAAATTATACTGTTTCAGCATCAAATGGAAGTTGTACATCGTCTGCTTCAGTTTCATTTAGTAATGTAGCACAGTTAACGGTTCCAGCAACTCCTACAATTTTATCAGTTGCACCAACATGTTCTTCATCAGGAAGTTCAAGTATTTCGAATTATGTTGCAGGGATTACTTATGTTTTCAATCCCGCAGGACCATTAGTAGCTGTTGGAGGAGCTATTTCAGGAATGGTTACAGGCACAAATTATACTGTTTCAGCATCAAATGGAAGTTGTACATCTTCTGCTTCAGCTTCATTTAGTAATGTAGCACAGTTAACGGTTCCAGCAACTCCTACAATTTTATCAGTTGCACCAACGTGTTTAGCATCAGGAAGTTCAAGTATATCGAATTATGTTGCAGGGATTACTTATGTTTTCAATCCTTCAGGACCATCAGTAGCTGTTGGAGGAGCTATTTCGGGAATGGTTACAGGCACAAATTATACTGTTTCAGCATCAAATGGAAGTTGTATATCTTCTGCTTCAGTTTCATTTAGTAATGTAGCACAGTTAACGGTTCCAGCAACTCCTACAATTTTATCAGTTGCACCAACATGTTCTTCATCAGGAAGTTCAAGTATTTCGAATTATGTTGCAGGGATTACTTATGTTTTCAATCCCGCAGGACCAACAGTAGCTGTTGGAGGAGCTATTTCGGGAATGGTTACAGGCACAAATTATACTGTTTCAGCATCAAATGGAAGTTGTACATCGTCTGCTTCAGCTTCATTTAGTAATGTAGCACAGTTAACGGTTCCAGCAACTCCTACAATTTTATCAGTTGCAACAACATGTTCTTCATCAGGAAGTTCAAGTATTTCGAATTATGTTGCAGGGATTACTTATGTTTTCAATCCTGCAGGACCATCAGTAGCTGTTGGAGGAGTTATTTCGGGAATGGTTACAGGCACAAATTATACTGTTTCAGCATCAAATGGAAGTTGTTCTTCAGTTGCATCTGCTAACATCGTAATTAATGCACAGCCTGTAACTCCAGTTTTAAATTACACTGTAACCAATACAGTTTGTAACGGAAGTACACTAAATTTTGTACTTAATAGTAATGTAACAAACACGAACTTTAGCTGGAGTGCAACGGTATCGAATATTTCAGGTTTTTACAGCACTACCACAAATGGAGATGAATCCAATATAAACAATTTAGTGGCTCTTACCAATCCAGAAGCAATAGGCACCATTACCATGGTGATTATCCCACGAGCAAGCGGATGTTATGGAACACCACAAACGGTTGTTATCACTGTTAATCCTATTCCAGTAGTTGAGAGTGTAAGTGTTGCAGATAACTCAGTTTGTTCGGCAACAAATGCTACGAATAATGTACATGTTGATATTGTAGGTAATATAAGTGGTATTACGTATACTTGGACAGCTATTACAAGTGGTGTAAATGTTATAGGAGGTCCTACATCAGGAACAATAACTTCAACGTCAACTACCGCTTCTCTAGATTTACGAGTAATAACAAGTAATCCATTAGTAGCAGGTACTATTTATTTTGTAGTTACTCCAGTTCGTAATGGATGTGCAGGTAACCCAATGATAAGTGGAATAGTTACTGTTAATCCAAATCCAGGATTACCAATTCCATCGCCAGTAAAAACAATTTGTAGTGGCAATAGTACTGATTTAATAGTTGATGTTTCTCCACTTATTACAGGGACACAATTGACATGGGAAGTGTTAACTGTTGTAAATGTAACAGGAGCTAATCCAGGAACAGGAGTTGCGCCAGTAACAATTAATGATGTGTTAACAGCTACAACCAATACACAAGGGTATGTTATTTACCGAGTACGATCTACTTTAGGAGATTGTCAAGGAGGTTATACAGATTATAGAGTAAATGTAAACCCATCACCACGCCCAGTATTAACCGATGGTAACATTTGTATCACGGCAACAGGAGAAGTATATCAAACATATACATTAAACACTGGTTTAAATGATGTAGATTATGATTTTGAATGGTTTGACAGCAATGGAGATATCATCCCAGGAGAAACCAATGCTACTTTAGTGGTGGATGCGCCAGGAACGTACAGTGTTATTGCAACAAATTGGTTAACAGGATGTTCATCAGACCCAACGTTATCAACGGCAACTGCAACAGTTACTGAGACTATGCCAGCAACAACAATGTCTGTAGTTCAAAGTGATTATTTTAGCGATAATGCAACTATCACAGTAAACGTAACAGGAGGTTCAGGAACGTTATTGTATTCAATTGATGAAGGTTCGTTCCAATCGTCAAATGTATTTACAGGAGTTAGTGCTGGCGAACATTTGGTCACGGTTGTAGACACAGAGGGTTGTACGTATTTAACTCAAGAGGTAACCATTATTGATTATCCAAATTATTTCACACCGAATGGTGATGGAATCAATGATACTTGGAACATCAGTGGATTAAACCAACCAGGAGCTAAGTTGTATATTTTTGACCGCTATGGAAAATTAATAAAACAACTAAGCGCTACAGACGACAGCGAAGGTTGGGATGGAACATACAATCAAGAGCAATTACCATCAACGGATTATTGGTTCTCATTAGATTACATGGAAAATGGAGTGGCTAAAACGTTTAAAGCGCATTTTACGATGAAGCGATAATTAGAATTAACTTAATTCACCAATTATGAAAACTAATTTAATAGTATTATTTCTTTTTTTGAGTGTTAACATTTTGTTTTCACAAACTACAGATGATTATAGAAGTGCTACTTCGGGTAATTGGAACGTTACTTCTTCATGGGAACGATATAATGGAACATCATGGGTTGCAGCAAGTGGCTCACCTACATCAACTAATAATATAATAACTATAAGGAATGGACATGTTATTAGTGTAACTGCTAATGTAACAATAGATCAATCACTAATAGAAGTAGGTGGAAAGTTAGTTTTAACTAGTGGAACAATAACCATAGCAAATGGAAGCGGTAATGATTTGCAAATATTCGGCGAATATGAGAGAATTTCATCAACTACGACTATGACAATTAATGCTTCTGCATCTGTTTCATGCGAATCTGGTGGAGTGTATAATCATAATGTTGCTGGAGGTTCTTTACCTACAATAACTTGGCAAGATGGTTCTTTGTTAAAAATTTCAAATAGTATTTCTTCAGGTTTGAATCAAAGTTTTTGGAATGTAACCAAAACTTTTGGTAATGCGACGACACTTTCAAATGATAGTACAAATAGAACTATTACAATTAGGAATGATTTTAATTTGAAAGGAGGAACTTTTTATCTAAAAAATGGAGGCTTGACTGGAGGCATTCATTCAATTATTGTAAAAGGAAATTTACTACATAGTGGAGGTGTTTTTGGATGGAACAGTAATGCTTCTGATAATACAAGTATAACCAATATTATTGTAGAAAAAAATTTCATAATTTCTGGAACTGCAAGTTGGGGAGGGTTTGTTAGCGCAACAAATTGTAGTTCAGGAGTATTTTTTGAAGGGACAGGAAATCAAATCTTTAGTACAATTTTGAGCCATAGTACTAGCAGTAGTGTAAGAGATAGGTTTTATTACAAAACAATTGGAGGTCCAACAGGATTATCTGAAATTTATAATGGAACAACTCCTCAAGAGACTATTGATGGTTCTTGTGGTGCATCAGCACCTGTCGGTTATTCGAAATGGCCTTCCAGTGGGAATTTATTAAAATCTTTAACAATAAATAATTCTACTGGTGTAACATTAAGAAGTCCAAAATCAATAGGAGAAAATTTATTTCTTCAAAGTGGACTTTTAACAACTAATGGCAATTTAACAATGTTTTCTAATGCCACAATTGACAGAAGCGGTGGAACAATTTCTGAAACACCTTTAGGAACAGCTTATAATGTAATATATAGTCCATTTTTAAGTGGTTATGATACAAGTGTCGAAATTCCAATAGCAAATAGTGTATTACAAAACTTAACTGTTAACAATGGAAATACAATTACATTAAATCCTAATGTTATTAATATAAATGCTAATTTAACTATACAATCAGGCAACTTTCAAATTAATGAAGACAAAGTTGTTTTTCTTCAAAATCAATATATTAATACAGGAGGCTTATGTACGTTTGAAAATAATTCAAGTTTAGTACAGGTTAACAATGTAATAAATAGTGGAAATATTATTTATAAAAGAATTGCTCAAGCAAGAAATTTAGATTACGTGTATTGGTCTTCGCCTGTAGCGGCTTTTAATGTAAATAATTTACCAAACAATAACAGATATATTTGGAATACAACAATAGCAAATACTAATGGAGGTCAAGGCAATTGGGTTTCGGCTAGTGGAAATATGTTAGCCGGAAAGGGATATATTGCAAGAGCCTCTAATGGTTCCTCAACTCCAATTGCTACAACTACAGTATTTAACGGCGTACCTAATAATGGTGTTGTTTCAACTCCAATTCTAAGAGGTTCTTATCAAGGATTAGATTATCCAGGAACAAATGGTATTACCATTACACGTTTTAGTGATAACTGGAATTTAGTAGGAAATCCTTACCCTTCATCAATTAATGTAGAAGATTTCTTGAACTTGAATACCAATATCGAAGGAGCAGTAAGAATTTGGACACATGGAACATTACCTTCAACATCAATAACTAACCCTTTTTATGGTTCTTATCAGGCAAATTACACGCCTAATGATTATATTACATACAACGGAACAGGCACAGTTAGTGGTCCGTCAGGATTTAATGGTTATATAGCAAGCGGTCAAGGTTTCTTGGTTAATATGTTAGATGGATCTTCTAGTTTTGATAATTTGATTTTTAATAATTCACTTCGTAATAAAAATTACGATAATAGTCAATTTTATAGAAATTCGAGCATTGATAATAGTTTCTCTAATCAAAAAAACAGAATTTGGTTGGATTTAATTGATAGTAACAATTTGGCTGCAAGAACTTTAATTGGGTATGTGACAGACGCTACTTATTCAAAGGATAGATTGTTTGATGCTGTTACTTCTGTCTCTAATGTAATACATTTTTACTCAATTATTGATGAAGATAAAATGACAATTCAAGGAAGAACAATACCTTTTGATTCAAATGACATAGTAAATTTAGGTTATTATGCTCCAAGTTCGGGTAATTATTCAATAGGGATTGCCGCAGTCGATGGATTGTTTGATGATAACCAAGAAATTTATTTAGAAGATAAATTAACAGGAATTATACACGATTTAAGACAAACCACTTATACATTTAATACAATTGCTGGTGAAATTAATAATAGGTTTGTACTGCGTTATAATAATGAAACTATAGATAGTGAGACATTTAATAATAACTCTCAAATATTAGTTATCTCTAATGAAAATATTTTAACAATTAAGTCATTTACAAAAAATATTAAAGAAATTTATATTTATAACTTACTTGGACAAAAAATATATACTGGAAATATGATAAATAATAATGAAAAAATTATTTCAAGCTTAGCAAAAACAAATTCAACTTTAATGATAAGTCTGAAACTATCGAATGATGTTATGATTGTGAAAAAGGTAATTCATTAAAATCAGCACCAACTTCAATTCCTTCTGGTTTTATTGCTTTTGATACTAAAACCAAAGGATTGGTTATACCTAGAATGACAACTGCTCAGAGACCTTGAACCAGAGTGTTCAAGTTATTAAATAGAAATAGAGAAGAAAGGATAAAATTAGTTTATAGCGTTAGTTTTTTATCTGAAGTAATTTAATTCATTTTAAGATTAAATTATTAGTAAAAGGATAGCTTTTTAGCTATCCTTTTTTATAAAATTGTATTTCAGCTTTTAAAGTAATTAGTTCTTTGCTTACTGGATGTTCAAAAGTCAAACTTTCTGCATGTAAATGTAATCGATTGGCTTTTTTTCCATATAAATCATCGCCTACAATTGGAGTTTTTAAACCCAATTCATGTGAAGCATGTACTCGTAATTGATGCGTTCTACCCGTGATAGGATAGAAGTAAACCAAAGTTTGGTTATTTCTAACTTCAATTTTTTCCCATTTAGTTTGCGCTGGTTTTCCGTGTTCGTAACAAACTAATTGTCGAGGTCGGTCGTCCAAATCTACGCGAAGCGGTAAATCTATAAAACCTTCTTTTTCTTCCAAAACACCATCTAATAAAGCTACATAGCGTTTTTTTATAGTTCTTTTAATGAATTGACTTTGCAATTTTACATACGTTTCTTCGTCTTTTGCAATCAGCATTAAACCCGAAGTTGACATGTCTAAGCGATGTACAATTAATGGTCCGGTTGCGTTTGGATATAATTCTTTAACTCTTTGATAAACAGAATCGGAAATATTTTTGCCAGGAACCGACAAAAATTCAGCAGGTTTGTTTATTACGGCTAAAATTTCATCTTCAAAAACGATTTTAATATTTTTTCCTTCCGCTGGATTTTCTTGAAACGGATTTGCTTCCATATCCAAACCATTTAGCATGTGTGATAATAATATCGGTTCGCATTTGCTTTTACAAGCTGGATAAAATTGTTTGTGCTTTCGAATTTCCGATTTTGGCGATTGTCCCCACCAAAATTCAGCCATAGCAATTGGTTTTAAATTATGTTCGAAAGCGTAATGTAATAATTTGGGAGCAGCACATTCTCCCGCTCCAGCCGGCGGATTATTATTGAAAATTTCACCAATACTTTTTCGTTCGCCAAATTGGTTTAAAAAGGAATATTCAGCAAACAATTTTTGTTGTAAAGCACCCGATTTTTGTCGACGTTCATCTTTATGTTGATTGATTTCATCTAAAAGTAAATTGACTTCATTTTGAGCCTTTTCGATTTGAAAATTCCAATATTTAGTCATTTTTTTGAGTAAAATACTCTCTTTTTTGCTTTCTTCGGAAAGTTCTAATTCTAATTGTTCAATTTCTACTGAAGATAAATTGGTGATTGAAATTCGTTTTTCATCGCGTTCAACCTTCAATCTTTTGATTTTATCTTTCTGATTTTGAATGTCAGTAACTGCTTCATTTTTTGTATTTTCTAATTGCTTTTTTTTATCTCGAAGTTCGTCTGAATTTTCTAAAATTTCAATTTGACGATTGATTGCATTCAAAACTTCTTCTTCTTTTCTAAAAAAACCATCTTCTTGCAACATATCAAAAATCGTTGGCACAAAGTGGGGAAGGTGATTCACACCCGCCAATTTTCCAGAAAAAGCCCATAAATAGCCTAATTCTCCAACTTGATTTTGACAAACTAAAACCCCAAACATTTTTCCAATCACTAAACCTTCTTGATGTTCTTGTAAACCAAAATTATGTTCAAAATCACATTGTGATTCTAAATACGCTTGCAATTCAGTTGAAGCAATGATGCTCAACTCATGCGGTTCGTAATAAAATGGAAACGTAAATTTTTCGGGTAATGAAATACCTGAAATATTGGTTTTGAAGGGTTGGAAGATTGATTTTGACATGATGCAAAGATAAAGTAATTGAAATAATATTTATCTTTGTGTAAATCAGTTTACTTATGAATATCGAAACGCACAGAAAAAGCATCATTCACAGGATATTAGATGTCCAAAATGAAGCAGTTTTAGATAAAATTGACCAACTTTTAAATCAAGAAGGCTATGTTTATGATGTTTCAGGAAAGTTGTTATCTGTTTCAGAATATAAGCAAGAAATAGAGGATATTCTTAAAGTTTCAGAAGAAAATGATGTGTATAATTCCGAAGCAATAAGAAATAAGATTTTTAAGAAATGAAATCTGTTGTTTGGTCAAAAGCTTCGTTAGATTCTCTAGAAACAATTTATAATTTTATTTTCGAAAATAGTCCTCAAAACGCAGAAATGGTAGTTGATGCTTTGTTAAATTTAGGAGACGATTTAGCAAAGTTTCCAGAAAGAAATCCTAGAGAACCTTTATATAATGACGAATCTATTCGCTATTTTCCAAAATGGAATTTTAAAATTGTATATCGTATAGAAGAAAATAGAATTTTGATTATCAATATTTATTCGACTAAGATGAATTGGTAAAAAAAAAGAATTTCACGAATTAATACAAAAATGAATTAGTGTTAATTCGTGAAATCATAATATTAATTAAACTTGAATCACTCCTAAATTAAATTGTTTTTCAATAGGAGCGTGGTTAGCCGCTTCAATTCCCATCGAAATCCAATTTCTAGTTTCTAATGGATCAATAATAGCGTCTGTCCACAAGCGAGAAGCTGCGTAGTATGGCGAAACTTGTTCGTCGTATCTTGCTTTTATTTTATCGAATAACTCTTTTTCTTTTACTTCATCAATTACTTCACCTTTTGCTTTTAAAGAAGAAGCTTCAATTTGTGCTAATACTTTTGCTGCTTGTGTTCCACCCATAACGGCTAATTCAGCACTTGGCCAAGCGAAAATTAATCTTGGATCGTAAGCTTTTCCACACATCGCATAATTTCCTGCTCCGTATGAATTTCCAACAATTACAGTAAATTTAGGAACTACAGAATTTGCCATTGCATTTACCATTTTAGCTCCGTCTTTAATGATTCCGCCATGTTCTGATTTGGAACCAACCATAAATCCAGTAACATCTTGCACAAATACTAATGGAATTTTCTTTTGGTTACAATTGGCAATAAAACGTGTTGCTTTATCCGCCGAATCTGAATAAATAGCACCTCCAAATTGCATTTCTCCTTTGGCATTTTTCACAATTTTACGTTGGTTGGCTACAATTCCAACCGCCCAACCATCAATTCGAGCATACGCTGTGATTAAGGTTTTTCCATAATCGCCTTTATATTCGTCAAATTCTGAATTATCTACTAATCGTTTGATGATTTCATACATGTCGTATTGATCAGCTCTCGATTTTGGTAAAATTCCGTAAATATCTTTTGGTTCTAAAGCTGGTTTTTCGGCTTTCACACGATTATAGCCTGCTTTGTCAAAATCACCAATTTTGCCTACGATACTTTTAATTCTATTTAAAGCATCTTTGTCGTCTTTGGCTTTATAATCCGTCACACCAGAAATTTCGCAATGTGTTGTTGCGCCTCCAAGTGTTTCGTTATCAATGGTTTCTCCGATTGCGGCTTTCACTAAATAACTTCCAGCTAAGAAAATACTTCCGGTTTTATCTACAATCATGGCTTCATCGCTCATAATAGGTAAATAAGCACCACCAGCCACGCAACTTCCCATTACAGCCGCAATTTGGGTAATTCCCATGCTGCTCATAATCGCATTATTTCTAAAAATACGCCCAAAATGTTCTTTATCTGGAAAAATTTCGTCTTGCATTGGTAAATAAACACCCGCCGAATCCACTAAATAGATAATTGGTAAGCGATTTTCCATAGCAATTTCTTGCGCACGAAGGTTCTTTTTTCCAGTAATTGGAAACCAAGCACCCGCTTTCACTGTCGCATCATTTGCCACTACAATACATTGTTTTCCAGAAATAAATCCGATTTTCACTACAACACCACCAGAAGGACAACCGCCGTGTTCTTTATACATGCCATCACCAACAAAAGCACCAATTTCAATGCTTTTTGCTTTTTCGTCTAAAAGATAATCGATACGTTCACGTGCTGTCATTTTGCCTTCAGCATGTAATTTTTCGATACGTTTTGGTCCGCCACCTAATTTAACTTTAGCGAATCGGTTTTTTAAATCGGAAAGTAAAAGTTTATTGTGATCTTCGTTTTTATTGAAATTTATGTCCATTTGGGTTTTTGTTGTTTATTGGGTTGCTAAAATACAAAATCCATCCGAAAAATTGAATTTTTAGATGGATTTCGTCTAAATTTTTAACGAATATTTATTTTTTAGAATCGTTTACCATTCTTTTTAAAATTGCCCATTGACGTAAAGCATCTTTAGCTTCAATTGCTGGATATCCAAGCATTGTTTTACCAGCAGGAACATCTGCCGCAACTCCAGAACCAGCTCCAATCATTGCACCATCTCCAATAGTGGTATGGTCTTTAATAGAAGCGCTACCACCAATGATTACACCATTTCCTAGCGTTACCGAACCAGCTAATCCGCTGTTTCCTGCCATGATACAGAACATTCCTAATTTAGAATTGTGTCCGATTTGAACCAAATTATCAATTTTACAGCCATCACCTAAAATAGTAGAACTGAATTTTCCTCTATCTACACTTGAATTAGCTCCGATTTCTACATTGTTCCCAATGATAACATTTCCAATTTGAGGAATTTTAACCAATCCTTTTTCAGGATCAGGACGAAAACCAAATCCATCTGCTCCGATAGTTGCATTCGGATGAATAATACAATCATTACCTATATGACAACGCTCTCTAACCACCGCTCCTGGCCATAGAGTTGTATTTTTACCAATAGTACACTCGTCTAAAACGGTTACATTTGGATACAAAATAGAGTTTTCTCCAATTTTTACATTTGGACCAACATAACAATTGGCACCAATTTTTGTACCGTTACCAATTTGCGCTGTTTCATCAATGGTTGCCGTTGGGTGAATATCCGTTTTAAAAACGGGTGGAGGAGGAGCAAAAAGAGCTAAGACTTGCGACATTGCTAAATCGGCATTTTTTACTTTAATAAAGGCTTTATTTTCTCCGGGTTCTATTGAAATATCTTCATTTACAATCGCTGCACAGGCTTTAGAAGTTGACCAAAGTTTTTCGTATTTTTTGTTTCCAATGAACGAAATTTCGGTTTCATTGGCTGCTTCTAATTGTTCAGGGGCTGTTATTTTTGTTGTAGTGGAACCAACTATTGTACCTTTTACTACTTCATTGATTTCTTCGATTGTTATTTGTTTCATTTGTTTAGTTAGATTGGATATAATTATCGAATATACAAAAACAAAATATTTTTTTTGAGAAATTATAAAAAAATCCGAATTTCAATAATAGAAACTCGGATTTTTAAGATTTAGATTTGTTTGAATTATTCTTCTTTTTGTCCCATCATCATTAAATAGGCTTTTAAGAAATTATCTATTTCACCGTTCATAATGCCTTCCACATCACTAGATTCGTGTCCTGATCGAACATCTTTTACTAATTTATACGGATGCATTACATAATTTCGAATTTGTGAACCCCATTCAATTTTCATTTTTCCAGCTTCAATATCACTACGTTGTGCTTGTTGCTTTTTAAGTTCAATTTCGTACAATTGCGACTTTAGCATTTGCATAGCACGTTGGCGGTTGTCTTGTTGCGAACGCGTTTCTGAACACTGAATTTGTATTCCGGTTGGTTTGTGAAACAATTGTACTTTGGTTTCTACCTTATTTACATTTTGCCCTCCGGCTCCACTAGAACGAGATGTAATAATTTCAATATCAGCAGGATTAATGTCAATTTCAATAGTATCATCTACTAAAGGATACACATAAACAGAAGCAAATGAAGTATGACGTTTTGCATTACTATCAAAAGGAGAAATTCGTACCAAACGATGTACACCGTTTTCACCTTTTAAATAACCAAAAGCAAAATCACCTTCAAATTCTAAAGTTACGGTTTTAATTCCGGCAACTTCTCCTTCTTGAAAGTTTAATTCTTTAATCTTGTAACCTTGTTTTTCTCCCCACATTAAATACATTCGCATTAACATAGAAGCCCAGTCACAGCTTTCTGTTCCACCAGCACCAGCAGTAATTTGCAATACAGCACTCATGCTATCTCCTTCATCGGAAAGCATGTTTCTAAATTCTAAATCTTCAATGTGACTTAAAGTGTGTTGGTATTGTGTCTCTACTTCTTCTTCGGTAACATCACCTTCTTTGTAAAAATCCATCATAATCTGAAGTTCCTCAGAGAATTCTATGCCTTTATTGTAGTCTTCTACCCATTTCTTTTTAGAACGTAGGTTTCTTACAATAATTTCGGCTTCTTTTGGATTGTTCCAAAAATCGGGAGCAAAGGTTTTTTCTTCTTCGTTAGTTATCTCAATCGTTTTGGCATCAATGTCAAAGATACCTCCTTAACGCACCAAGGCGATCAATAATATCTCTGACTTGTTCTGTATTTATCATAAATATTGTAGTTTTACACAACAAAAATAGTTATTCTTTTTTATTCTATGGAAATAAATTTAGTAAGTGATACGGTAACGAAGCCTTCGGTGGAAATGTTGAACGTAATGTTTAACGCAAAAGTAGGAGACGATGTGTACAAACAAGACCCAACAGTTAATGAATTAGAGCAAACTTTAGCTGATTTATTTGGCATGGAAGCCGCTTTGTTTTTTCCGAGTGGTACTATGGCAAATCAGACGGCAATTAAATTGCATACACAACCAGGTGAACAAGTAATTTGCGATAAATATTCTCACATATATCATTATGAAGGTGGTGGTGCTTCCTTTAATAGCGGAGTTTCATGCTGTTTAGTAGATGGTAAAAGGGGAATGATTACAGCTGATTTAGTAAGAAACGCAATCAATGACCCAGAGTTTTATCACGCGCCTTTAACTTCGTTAGTAAGTATTGAGAACACTACTAATAAAGGAGGTGGTGCCTGTTATGATATTCAAACTCTGCAAGAAATTAAACAAGTTTGTATAGATCACAAATTAAAATACCACTTAGATGGTGCGCGATTGTGGAATGCTTTAGTAGCTAAAAAACAACATCCAAAGCAGTTTGGAGAATTGTTTGATACGATTTCGGTTTGTTTATCGAAAGGATTAGGAGCACCTATTGGTTCTGTTTTATTAGGAAGTAAAGCCGATATGAAACGAGCGTTACGAATTAGAAAAATATTTGGAGGAGGAATGAGACAAGCCGGTTATTTAGCTGAAGCAGGTTTATATGCCTTACAAAATAATATTAGCCGTTTGGAAATTGATCATAGAAGAGCAAAAGAATTAGGCAGTTTATTAGAAAAAATGCCTTGGGTTGCGAATGTAGAACCTGTGGAAACCAATATTTTGATTTTTGGATTGCAACCATCAGTTGATGAAAAGCTTTTCATGGAAAAATTGAAGCAAAAGGGTATTGCAATTAGCTCAATGGGGCATGGAAAACTTCGTATTGTTACCCATTTGGATTACAAGGAAGTAATGCACGAGTATGTAATGGAAGTGTTTTCTAAATTAACGTTTTAGTTTCACAGAGATACACAGAGTTTTTTTTAATATTTGTTATGTTAAAAAAGAGATGCACCAAGTTTTCTTTGTTTTCTATGAAAAGTGTAACGCTTAAAATTAAGACTAAGTAGAGCTATTGTGTCTCCTATGTTTGCTAAGTTATAGATTTTAATATTTAAAGTCAATAATTTTACAAGTTTAAAGTGAAATAGAATGAGAGAACAAATGTGTCTAAATAGTTCAAAGAAACATATTCTCACATAGAAATATCCTCATTCTTTTTTATCTTTTAGAGTCTGAACAGAATGTAAGGAATTAAGTTTAGCTTAATATCCAGAATATCCAATAAGGAGAAAAGACGAAGGAAGATTCATCACTTTATTATTTAAAATTAAAGTTATGAAGGAATTAAAACAGGTTGTTGGAATTGATGTTGCACAAAAGGAATTGGTGGTAACAATTGGAAGGTTATTAGAGGACTTATCCGTTGATTTATTTTCTTATAAGGTTTTCAAGAATAATGACAAAGGATTTTTAAGTTTGGTTGAATGGGTTGCTAAATTAGTTGAAAATCCCAAAGAAGTCCATTATGTAATGGAAGCTACGGGAGTTTATCACCAAAAGATTGCTTATTTTTTAGATACCAATCAATTGAAAGTTAGTATCGTTTTACCAAACAAAATAAGTAATTATTTTAGAACATTAGAAGTAAAAACTATTACAGACAAAACATGTTCTCAAGTAATAGCAAGATTGGTCTAGAAAGAAAATAGATTATGGAAAAGACCAAAGACGGTTTACAAAAAATTACAACAATTAACTAGAGAGCGAGATCAAATTGTAGCGGAAAGAGTAATTGTAAAAAATCAGTTACACGCAGAAAAAATAGAAGCTGAGCCCAACTTAATGACTTTAAAAAGAATAAGCGAAAGAATGAAATTACTGAATAAACAAGAAAATGAAATTAAAAATGACATCTCTCAAATTCTGAAAAACAATGCAGAGTTGAAAAAAGAAACAGATAGAATGATGACTATTCCAGGGATAGGAGAATTGACTGCGGTAATAATTTTAGCAGAAACAAATGGATTTGAATTGATACGTAACAAAAAACAACTAACTAGCTATGCTGGCCTTGATGTAAAAGAGAAACAATCAGGAACATCAATAAAAGGAAAGCCTAAAATATCAAAAAAAGGAAACAGAAGTATTAGAAAAGCAATGCATTTTCCTTCTTTAGTAGCTGTAAAATGGGATGAAAACTTCAAAGAATTATATGCAAGATTAGTATCAAAACATGGAATAAAAATGAAAGCATTAGTATCGATACAAAGAAAATTATTAGAAATGAGTTATGTTTTGTATAAAAATCAAACCATATACGATAAAGAATATAAAAATAGCGTGCAAACACAAATGGCTTAACACGCTATAGAGTCTAGTTTTAAACTGACTTAAAACAAAATTATAAAAAAATATAGATTTTTGTTGTAAATCAACACAGAATCTATGTGTTTAATTTTTTATGAATAATATATGGAAATCATAATCATATCCATCGTAGCCTTTTTAACCGCCATTTTAACCTTTTTCTCAGGATTTGGATTGGGAACTTTGTTAACGCCGGTTTTTATGTTGTTTTTCCCTATTGATATTGCGATTGGTTTGTGTGGCATTGTACATTTTGCTAATAATTTATTTAAGTTTTTCTTGGTTGGGAAAAATGCAAACAAAGAAGTTGTATTGAAATTCGGAATTCCAGCAATCATTGCCGCTTTTGTTGGTTCGTGGTTGTTGTTACAAATTTCCGATTTAGAACCTTTGTTTAGTTATTCACTTTTTGGAAAACAATTAAATGTTTTTCCTGTGAAATTTATCATTGCGATATTATTAGTGATTTTTGCGCTTTTAGATTTGATTCCGTTTTTAAGTAAATTGGAATTTGGTAAAGATAAATTACCTTTAGGAGGTGTTTTAAGCGGATTTTTTGGTGGACTTTCGGGTCACCAAGGGGCGCTACGAAGTGCATTTTTGATTAAAGCCGGTTTATCAAAAGAAAGCTTCATCGCTACAGGAATTGTAGTTTCCATGTTTATCGATTTTACCCGATTGAGTGTTTATGCTTCAAAAATAACGACTTATACGTTGTATGAAAATAAAGGATTGTTAATATCAGCAACGCTTTGTGCAATCACGGGAGCGTATTTGGGTAACCAACTTTTAAAGAAAGTTACCCTTAAATTTCTCCAAGTGTTTGTTGCTGTTTTATTGCTTTTAGTGGCAATTGGATTAGGAATGGGGGTTATTTAAATATTTTCCTGTAGATTCAATTTATAATTTTCTAGTTTCTTTTAACAAGTGATGATTTTTTTTTGATTCATTTATTTGAGAAAAAAAACAAATTTTATCCGAAAAGCGCAGCAATTAAAGCTGCCATACCCCATATCGCAACACAAACTCCCGTTACAGCAATACTGAGTTTTGTTCCCCACATTGCAGCACCACTTTTAGTCCAATAATCTCTAGGTGGTATAAGGAAATCTGAAAATTTCCAACCAACAATAAAGCCAATTAAAGCAATTATACCGGTTCCTAATAAGGCAAGTATTTCCATATTACTATTTTATATGTTTGATAAGTTCTTCCCAAATAATTACCATTCCAACTGTATCTCTTTCACAATATTTTTTCAGCGACTCTCTTGTGAAAATTTCATCACCAATAAATTTATTGTTTATCATACTCAAAAAGATATTGCTAGCATCACCTCCATTAGAAATTTCTAAATCTTTGTAATTAAATTCTGGAGCAATTGCAGGTAAAACTGCTTTTATTGATGCGGAACCTCCCATTTCAGGATGATAAAACCATGCATTTCTAAATGGAATTAAAAGATCTACAAAACGATTAATAATATTTTCAATAAAATCTCGATCTTCGGGAAATGCAATTGCTAATTCTTTTAATCTACTAATTTCAAAAGTTGCATTATAAGCAACAATAGAACCTATTTCGCCAAAATCAAGTTTCATTTGTTCAATAAGTTTTTTTCTCGGGTCTATAGAAATTTCATTAAAATCTTTTGGTTCAGCTAAAAATTCTTTATGAGTATAATTATCGCCACATTGTTCTAAAATATGTAAAGAATATTGAAAAGGGACTTGCTGAAAAGGTCTTGTTCCATTCAATACTGGTAAGGCTGGGAATATGGTTTCGAAATCAAAAAAATATAATGGAAATTCCCAATTGTTTAAAAATTCACTAATGCTTGTTTTGTCAATATGACTATGTGCTATTTTCTGACCACTTACTTGTAAGTTTTGCCTATGATTCAAAGAAACGGTTTCTGGAATGTCAATTATTTTAAATATTCCTTGTTCGTATAATTTCCAGTCTAATCCTCTAGGATTGTAAAGCGAAAAAACAGATTGTTCTGGGATGTGTTTCCAACAATGGTGTTTGTAATCGCATTCAAAAGGAGAACCGCAATGCTTGCCAATTTCAACTACTGGTTCTATTTCAGTTGAAAGAATATTTTTTAAATCCTCTAAGTTTTCCTCGACCCATAATTGATTTCCAATAACTTCATTGGTAATATCTGCAAGGGTAAAAAGTTCCTTCGGATTAATATCACCGTCTTTGATATAAGCAGTATTAATGTGCATTAAAAAGAATTTATCAGGTTTGAAACCTGATTTATTCATAACCCAATATTGCAGGGAAGCGTCAGTTAAATGATACTTTTTTACTTCCGAACTGCTTTTTACTTCAATAGCCCATCTTTCATTCTCTGTATGATGAAGTATGTCAAGTGCCGCTAAGACACCATTAGAACTAAATGCTGCTTCGTAAATTGTTTTTACATCAGAATCAATCCAATCTTTAGTGTCTTGAATTGATTTAGAAAAATCATAATAATTTTCAGGAGACGCATCTTTACCATTTGGGAAAGCACTTTGAGCCAATTCTCCTATCTCATGGCCAGTAGAAAATAGTAACTCTTGTTGTTCAGATATTTCAGGCTTTAAATCCTTTCGATAGATATCAAAATATAATTTTTTTGAACATTGAATACCAGATACGAAACGAGATTTTGAAATTACTTTTACCATCTATAATTGGGTAATTAAGTTTTGTTGTTCATGAAAAATTTTATAGTATGCATTAAATATTACTGTTGCATCTTCAATAAATTGTGGTTTATCATACCAATTCTTTATATCGTAACTCACTAAAGATATTACACTAGATATTTTATCGTTTTTTATAGTATTTTTAATTTGTTTTCCACCAAAAGTATTAATAATTCCTGAATCATTAATTTTTTTTAATAGGACATTTTTTAATTGTTCAGCAATTTCAGCTCTTGAATGGTTATAACTAAAACCTATTTTTAAACTATCACCATCAATTGTATACATGAAATTTCCTTTCCAAAAAGGAACACTCGGAACGGGTCTGCTGCCTCCATCGTTAGAAGTTACAACTTTCCATATAACAAGATTCGTTATTTTTTTTGATAAAAGTGCTTGAATATGAATAAGATATCTAAACTTAACTTCTCTTAATTTTAAACTTTGAATGCTGTTTTCTTTTAAATATTTTTCGATATCACTTGAGTTTAACATTTTATTATTGTTAAATAAAAAATTTAAATCCTCTTTAATTGATAATAAGTATTCCAGATATTCTGTAATTAAATACTGTTTTTTTAAATCTTCAAGTTTTGGCATTTCTTGCAGCAATTCTAATAATGAATCTTTCCTTGAAGATTCAAAATTGAAATAGGATTTAATTGTCCAATGATTGTCCTCGCAATGTTGCAAAACATCACTAGGAACTTGTTCCTTGCTAAAAACCAATAAAAATTTCTTTGCGCCATTTATTTCATTTATGGCATCATATTCTTTTAATTGAATTGTTGTAGGAGTTGATTTAAATTTATTTTCTATTATAAATACATAATTATTCTCATTAGTTTCATCAAATCCAACTACATCGAGGCGTATTGATTTTCCAATACTATTTTTCTTTACATCTTCTAGTTTTGAATTGCCAAAGAAAGCATTTATATCCAAAAAATTTTTTGTGAAATTCAATTCTTTCTCGTCAATTAGTAACTTAATTATGGAGGAGTGAACTAACTCTTTATCTGCAACTGATAGGACATTAAAAATATTGAACATAAATTAATTATTTAAAATGAGAATTTTACTTTTTATAATTTTTCAATAAAAAAATTATTCAATTGTATAATAGGAATTCGAAAACAAAATACTTCCTACTTTGTATCCAGCAGCTTAAAGAGCTTTTCTTATTTCATTATCTTGAGGTTTTGAGCTACCTGATGAAACTTGAATTATCAATCCTGATGGTACAACATTTGAAATACCTTTAATAAATTTTAATGTAAATACTTTTGCCATTTTTTTGTTATTTTTATATAATTATAAGTTTTTTTTAAATTCATGCTCTTAAGCAAATTGTAGGAAAACATAATATGGTATTATTTTATTTACCTCCTTTTACAAATAAAATTCAATTCCTAATTTTTCACCATTTCCTTTTTCAACATCTTGAATATCCATATAATATCCTTCATAGAGATTGAATAATCTAATTTCATCAGGTATTTCAGAACTTAAATTATAATGCTCATCATCCTCATCAATTTCTAAATATTCATAGAGCGAATTTATTTCATTTAATAAGTTTGGAAATTCATTTGAAACATCTTCCCATAAATCATGACCATCTTCATCTTCTGCTACTCCTCCTGAATCAATAACACTTTGACCATTATACATTAAACTATCTGTAGGATATTTATCACACCAATTTGTTATAATTCTTCCGACGAATTCTTTTTTATTATCTTTGTTTTGGAAACCACCTAAAATTATAAAATCAGGTTGGTCACCAGCGTTACAACATTCTTCAATATTATCATCTTCATTTACCCTTCCTGCGTAAAATCCTATTTTTCCTAATAAACTATCCATACTATTTTCATCATTAATGTATTTTGTTCTATCATATTTAATAGGATTTTGTCCTATCCATTTATAATCACAATCTTCAATATGAGCATTTTTAAATGCAACAATTAATCTTCCTGATTCTGTTCTTGAAGAATTGTCAATATCAAAAGTTCCTTTAATCACTTTTTTTCCATCAAATTGATAAATTTCAACTTCTTCAATTTGATGTATTCTTGATTCTGAAATTACCCAAGAAGGAGAATTTCTATGGCGTAATAAATCTTCAAGATTGTCTTTGGTTCGTATTTGTAATTTCATATTTTAAATTGTTCGTATATAACTTCCATTTTCTCTTCTTATATCAGTTTTTCCATCATTTCTTGTAACAGCAATGTCATTTCCATTGAATCTAGCATCTCTTGCATTGTTAGCTATATTTCTTATGAAACTACCGTTTGCCCTATGTAGATCAACTCTTCCATCTGTTTTAGTGATAACAATTAAATCACCTTTTGTATTAAGCTGCCCAGATATAGCATCATTTGTAATGATATTTACTAAAGAACCGTTTTCTCTAACTAGTTCAGCTCTATTACCTTTTATTATAACTAGATTCATTTCAACCTCTTTTTAAAGTTATTTTACTATTTCATGTTTGTAAACCTTAATGTCATAGTGGCCTACTTTATAATAATTAGCTAGCCATACACGAATGTCATTTACATCATAGCGTGAAAGACTCATCAAGTGGGTCTCTAATAAATCACCAAAATTTCCTGGTCGTTTAAAAAATACTTTTACCTTGTAAGTTTGATTATTGCTCATAAAATTTTTTAATTAGTTCTTTCAAACTTACATTATTCACAAACCAAAATAAATTGCAAGTTATTGCAACTTCACTTTCAAAAAGGATTACAACTATATTTGCAAGGTTTTAAAACTTAAACATGCATCAACCTAGTCCATATTTAATTGCGATTTGTCAACAACTTGAACACCAACTTGGTTTTAAGATTAATAATATTGCAATGGCACAAAAGTGTTCGGATTTATTGGCTGCAGAAAAGTTACATATTTCAATGCACACAATTGCTCGAATATATGGTGTAATAAAACCCTTTAGAACACCTTACAAGGATACCTTGAATATTTTAGCCCGATATCTGAAATATATAGATTGGGAAGATTTTTGTTCCAATCAAACTAATGTGCCTTTTGACCCCAATTATTTTCTTACCGAAACTTCAGATGGTTTTTCTTTGGCTATTTTGCAATTAGCATTAGCCAATGAAGATTTTAAGGCGTTGCAACTTATATTAGAGAAAGCTAAAAAAAATGAAAACGAAGCTATTTTGTTTACCGCAGCTGAACTCATAGGTGCTTATGTTCGTAAAAGTAAAAAGCAAAAAGAATTACTTCAATTACTGGCAGATATTAGTATTGGTCATTTTTTTTTCTATGAATGTTATGTTGATGAAGACAACGAAAATAATTACTTTTCAGAAGCTTTAGTAAATTATTATTTACCAAATGTTACTAATGAGTATAGAAAACTATTTGTTTACTCCTTTATTATTAGTCAAACTGCACACAAAGAAGGGACTCTTTCAAGTTATCATTCTGATTTTTTAGCATTAATAGGTAATTTGGATAAAAATGAGTGTCATTTTCACGAGCTTTCTAGATGGTTTGAATGTTTAATTCTTATAGATGGATTTAAAGGCGAACTTATTAAAACATGGAAACACTATGTAAACGAAATAGTAGTAATTTGTAATAATTATGAAGATGCTAAAAAAGCATGGTTTATTTCTAGAGTATTGAAAGCATTACTTTTGTTTGATTTAAGAAATGAATTATTTGTTCATACTGAATTTAATGCAATTGTTGATCATCTTATTAAAAATCAAAAAAAAGAAGTTCATAGCATTGCTCTTTATAGCATTCAATTGTACTGGATTAGTAAATCGTTTTTCTTAAGAAATAAAAGTATTTATTCTCCATTCCGAATTCATAGCTTACTTTTTCAAAATGAAAGCCATACAAAAGCTGCTTTAGAATTTGCATCAGCATCCCTTTTTGCATCAGGAGAAAATAAAACCATCATTACAAATAATTTAAAACAATTTTGTGAAAGAAAAGGTGTTTATTGGGTGTTAAAAATGATAACTTAATTTTATCCAACTCCAAATCATAATTGGTATTCGTTTTCTGAATAAGATTTTAAGAAACAAAGAAAACATAAAGTCTATATTAGAATAAAATTTTTGATAAAATTCCATCAAAGAAGTAAAAAGAAAATCAGATTTCTTAGTGTTAAATGATTACTCTTTATAATGGTCTCAATAAATTATCTAAAATAAGTTTCTAAATATAGTTCATCAAACACTTTAAATTTAGCCGAAGTAACGTACTTAGTGTATTCTTCTTTAAATAATTGCTTTTCTTTATTATTTGTGGCTAAGTGATACCCAGTAATTGTATAAAAAATTAGATAGTAATCATTGTAAGCTGCTCCATATTTAGAAACCGTAGTATCTAAATTTTTAAAGATATGATGGGCTCGTTTTAAATCCTTATTTTTATAACTAATCATGACATCAATAAGGTTGTATATAAACAAATCCAAATAAGAATGCATGTGTAATTTATCTATAATTTTTTCAAAATAATTTTCTAGTAAATAGTTTAATTTTTGTATTTTCTTTAAAAGTAATAGTGCATGAACAAATTCATGAAAATATTGACGAATATGTGTCTCTTTTTTTATGTAAGATAAAAAATCCTTCCAGACAATTTCTTCTTTCTCTTTGTTGGGATTTTGTGAAGCACATAGCATTTGATAACCATAATATCTACCAACAAGCACCTCAGGTAACGATTGCAATTCGTTTGCTGTAAGGTTGTTAATCATAGGTAATTCTTTTCTCATATTAAGATAGAGTTTCAATCCACTTAAAAGTTTTAAAAACAATTGTTCTTCGATGCTCAAGGATTCACTTTCTATTTTTTCAAGAATAATGCCGTACCTTTTATTTAACCCCATGATATCTATATAAATATAGATTACGTTTTCTCTGAAGTTTTTGTTTGCTACCAATTTCTCTATGCTAGTTACAAAGCTTTCTTTAGAAATTCCATATAAAAATATAAAAAGAATATAAGCAATATTCGTTTGAAAATGATTTATAGGTAGTTTATTTTTAAAACAACTAATGTTATTTTCATCGAACAATGCATTACAATAGTCCCATTTTTGATTATGAAAAGCATGTTCAAATAGTGAAATAAAAATTGTATTTGATTCTGATTTTTCTATTAACTCACTAAGAAATTGAAAATCATTTGCAGTAAGATTTTTTTTTAACTTAAGGTTTTGCAACTTGGCATCTGCATACCATTTTTCATATTCATTTTTTTTCTTTACATAATCTTGGTACGAAGCATATTCTAAAAACTTAGCTAAAACATCTAGAGTGGCATTATTAGACTTCCGCATTGGTATCAGATTCCAAAAACGTCGTAAAGTACTTAAGCTAATAGGATCACTAGTATGTTCTTGCAGAATAGCAAGAAATGATTTTACATCCGTTGTAGTATTTATTTTAAAACCTACTTTTTTTTCTATATCGGTTCGTAAGTGTCCGTGAAAAATATCCATAAAAGTTAATCAAATTCAAATTTATAAATATCTTTTAAATTGAAAGTACAAATGTATTTAAGTGAACACAATATGAGCAATTTTTAAGATTTATTTTGAATAATATTGTTGAGTGATTGTTTTTAGAAACGTAGTACATACGTTTTTGCTTTTTTAGAAGATTTCTATAAAGTAATTAAAAACGAAGAATTAACTAAATTATCTTTTAACCTAAAAAAATAAAAAGTAAATAGGATGGAAATAAGATCATGTATTACAGACAAACCAATTGAAAATAACTCAGAGGATAAATTAAAAATGTCACGGTATGGAAATGTATTATCAAACTTTATTAAAGAAAGTGATACACCATTAACTGTAGGGCTTCAAGGGGAATGGGGAACTGGAAAAACATCCATGTTATATATGCTTTTAGAACATTTTAAAAGTCAAAATATAGCTACATCGTGGGTAAATACTTGGGAATATAGTATGTTTAGAAGTCCAGGTGAAACTACACCAGCTATTTTAAAAGGAATGCTTACTAATTTAAAATTGAGTTGCGAAAGTGAAGGAAAATGGACTATCGAAGAGAAATCTAAAGATAGCGTAAAAAAAGTATTTAAGTTTTTAGGAAATGTTGCAAATCAAGTTATATCAAATCAAACAGGGGTAGATATAAAAGGGGCAACTTTTAATGAAGATGCTTCAAGAGAACAAGCTGAAATAGCCGAAATTAAAAAAGAAATAGCACTTATTATTACCAAATTAATAGAAGATACAAATAACGAATATAAAAAAGTTGTATTCTTAGTAGATGACTTGGATAGAATACCTCCTGAACAAGCAGTAGAAGTATTAGAAAGTTTAAAAAATCTATTTGATGTGCCTAACTGTGTTTTCGTGCTAGCTATTGATTATGATGTTGTTGTTAAAGGCTTAGAATCAAAATTTGGAAAAAAAACAGAAGAAAACGAAAGAGAATTTAGATCGTTTTTTGATAAAATTATCCAAGTGCCTTTTTCAATGCCAACTGGAACTTATGATATGGGCAATCTTTTAAGCGAAAAATTAATATCACTTAATATCGAAATTCCTGAAGATTTGAATGATTCGTATAGTAATGTTGTAAAATATACTATCGGTTACAATCCCAGAAGTTTAAAAAGATATATAAACTCATTTTCTCTATTGCGTAGTCTTCGAAATTCTGATTTTGAAGAAGATGCGACGGACTTTGGAGATAATGCTCCAGATTCTGAAGATGATTTAATCTTATTCGCCATGATTGGTGTTCAAATTTCATACCCTAAAATATTTAGACTAATTACTCAAGTATCTGACATATATGATTGGGATAAGGGATTTGCTAATAAAAATAACATTGATTTAGAAGCTGTAAAAACGGATATTCAAAAATATGGTGATAATGATAAATTAGACGAAGATTGGGAACAAATCATATATGGAGCTTGTCAAAATGATGTTTACTTAAAATCAAAAGTGTTCAACATCTTGGAATTATTTAACTATTTGAGAAATAAATTCGAAAACAGACCTGATGTATTAGATGAAAAAATTGTGATGGCTCTAAAATTTGCTTCTATTACAAATGTGGACGATGATGTAAATATTAAAGGTGTAGTTGAAAAAAGAGGAAATAAAACGGTCTTTTCTGATATCAAAACTAAAATTGATACGCTTAGAAAAGAACTCGTTGAAAATGGTGCCAAAAAAGATGGAATTGAAATCAAATTAAAAACCTATCAAAATCTCTTTGAAACTTGTTTAGCAATTGCTGACGAAATGGGAACAAAATTCGAGATTATGAGTAGTTCGGTGAAATTTGATTTTGGCTATTTACAAAATCCGCCAAAACAAACAGAACTTGTAGGTATAGAATTGATGCGACTTAAAGATTATTCTAATTTGCCAAAAGGTCTTATATCGGTTGGTGTTAAAGATGCTAAGAAACAAAAAGTCGCTTTCAAAGTTTCTAAAGATTTAAATTATAGTGAATTCAAAGCATTTTTGACATTAAATTACAAGTAATGAATAAAATTTTAGGGTTATTTCTGTTAATAATAGTTCATAATTTTACTTATGGACAGCTTGTTAATATTGAAAACCAGCGAATTCAAAGTGATAGTATAAGAACTATTACAATTATAGACTTGCAGTATAGTTACCAAAATAACAATAATGAGGAATTATCGCTTGTGAATTTTTCTGGAACCCATCAATACAAAACAAAGAATTTGAAGAATTACTTTCTACTTCTTGGAAACATTGATTATTCGTTAGCAAATGGGGAAGAACTATCAAATTCAGGTTTAATTCATTTTAGATACAATCGAAAACTCAATAAAAAAATAAGATTAGAAGCATTTACTCAATACCAATACAACAAAATTCTGGGTATTGAAAGTCGAAATTTAATTGGAATTGGACCCAGATATAAAATAAATAAATCTGAAAAAAACGTACTTTATATTGGAAGTTTACTTATGCAAGAATTTGAAAAAGCTTCTGATAATATGAAGACCATTAGCTATCAAAGACTTTCAAATTATCTTTCGTTAGCCATAAAAAACAAGGCGAAAACTTTAGAGTTTACTGCGGTGGTCTATTACCAACCCAATATTAATCTCTGGAAAGATTACAGGCTTTCAAGTCAAGCCTCTTTGGCATTTAACATTACTTCTAAAGTACAGTTTGTTAATAGTATAAATTACGGCTATGATTCCTATTCACCTACCAACGTCAGCAAGAAAAACATTGTTTTAACTAATGGGTTGAAAATGTACTTATAATATTTTAATAGAATTTCAATATATGTAATTAAAAAAAATAAATAATGGTGTATTCCGAAAAACCAAAGAGTAGGAAAAATTAAATATTAAATAAAATGGCAACTATTAAAGTAACAAAAGCAAGTTCAGTACAAAGTATTAAATCACAATTTAGCAAAGAATTTAGCTGTAACATTCGGATTTATAACGGAATAAAATTCGCTGACGACAAAATGAAAATTAGTGATTTATCCAAAACAGATAATCCTGGAGGCGATTTAGAATTAGGCGCAAGAAGCAGAGTTGAAAATGTTGAGAAATATTTTAATGAAACATTTGGTATTAAAGTTCAAATATCAAATGCAGATGATACTAAATTGGCTGGTAATGAATTGACTTTAACGCAAGCAGGAAAATTATAAATTAACATAGAGGAGGGTAATTTATAATTTTACCCTCTTTTTAAACTTAAACAAAATGGCAAGAGAAGTAACTACAACAGGATCAAAAAAACTAAAAACACTTAAAAAAGAGTTTAATGAGCATTTTCCTTATTTGAGAATTAATATTCATTCATCAGAAATGGCTCTTAAAGCTAAGAAAGGGGAAACAATTTCTCATTTAGATATAGAAAAAACATTAACTGAAGTGAGAGAAAAAACTGGAAGTGGATCAATTTCATTTTCAGGAAGAAAAAAAGTAAAAACAATAGAAAATGAGTTTAACGAAATTTTCGGATTATATGTACAAATATGTTATACCAGCTCGAAAGGAGAACGCTTTTATACAACTGGTTCTGATGACGAAAAAACATTAACAGAATTAAACCGAGATAAAGAAGCTGCTGATTGTAAAAAAGATATGTGGAATTAATAAAATAAAAAAATATGGGACTATTTAACAGCATAAAAGATCACTTCAATAAAGCAGAGTTTACAATTGCACCAAATAAAAAATTAAAAACAATTTCAAAAGAGTTTAAAGAAGCTTTTGGATTGAGTTTGGTTTTTTACAAAGGCAATATGATAGCAGAGGACAGTTTAACATTGGCCGCGTTAAACAATAAAACATCAAAAGAAGTTGCTACTACTTCAAAAGAAGGGCTTAAATTAAAAGCTAGTATGAAAGTTGGAGATGCAGAAAAATTATTTGATTCTCTTTATGGCGTAACGGTTCAAATAAAAGACAAATCTGCAAAAAATCTAGTTGATAATAATTTAACAATTGGTGATGCTTCACGACAATAGATTTTATAATTAAAGCCGAATGAATATAGCGCCTTAAGGTAAATTGCTGTCTGGATAACTGCTACTTTAGTAGCGGAATGTTTGTCGCTCCCAGAGGTTTTATTGCTTCAAGTTTTACTAATAAAAAATATTATATTAAATTCAATTAATGATGGAGCATTATGATTTAAATGATATAATCACGGATTTATGGAATAAATTTAATCTCCAATTTGATGATTATCATAAGAAAGTAATGAATCGTGTACCTAGTTATTTATCGATTCCAAAATCTAAAGACAAAATATTATTTATTGGTTTAAATCCAGCATTTCAAGAGAGAAAAGAAACTCATAAAAACTTTATTAATTATTCCTTTAATTCTGAAATTACAATTGAAGATATAAAATATTTCACAAAAATTAATAACGATTCTAAAGATGCTTCAAGCGACCATTATTACGGTAAATATTTTAACATACTTCATAATTTTGCTAAGAACCTTGGTGAGGATGGCTTTGAACATTGTGATTTGTTCTTGATGAGAGAAACAGATTCAAAAATTGTAAAGAAAATGGTAGAGAACACAGATGGTGTTTTAAATGGATTTGGTATTGAACAAATAAATATTTTGAAAATTCATATAGCCAATTTGAATCCCAAAGTAATTATTATTCCAAATGCTATGGCTGCAGAATATTACAGTAAAATTATACTTAAAAATTCAAAGATTGATGACGAAAAGGGTATTTATTATTCAGAAATCAATAATAAAAAAATCCCCACAATTTTATGTGGTTCATGGCAGTACGGTAGATTAGACAAATACACCGAAGACATTTTGGTAAGACATATTAGAAATGCAATGAATTAATTTGTTAGACTATTTTTATTTCTTAAACTAAATTGAATTAATACAATATGAAATTAAAACAATTACTATTTGGATTTTTAATTGTTTACACATTTACAAATTGTGAACAAAAAAATATTGATACTGAAATCGAAAGATTACAAAGTTTAGAGAAAGAACTAAATAAAACCATTTCCCAAAACAATATTGAGCATGCTAAGCTTATATGTATACAAATGAAATGGGAATATGTCGCTACAACAGCTGGTGCTGGCTCAAAATGCAAAAAGTTGGCTGAAATTTGGGATGATAAAAGACGAAATTATTTAAAAATAATAGGTGTAGATCCCGTAGAAATTTTAGGAGAAAAACCTAGGCCAAAGACATTAAAAGAAAAATTAGTAGATAGTTATTAGATAGTAAATTAAAAGAAATAAGGCTAAAAATGCAAAACTCCTATTTCTTATTATTTTGATTTAAAAAAAGATATTAAAAATGAAAAAAATTCTACAAATAGTACTGTTATCCATTTTATTTATTTCCTGCGATTCTAACGAAAGAAACATCAAAAAAACGTTTAACAGATTAAATGCAGGTGAAACTTCATCGGCTTCAAAATACATTTGGCCGGAAGACCATAAAAACCTTTACACTTTTGAGGAACGATTTTTAAGCGAAAATGAATTGCTATCTTTTGATATTGAAACAATTGAAAAATTAAATGATGAAAGCTATAAAGTAACATTGAATTGCAGCAATGGTAATGAAGAATTATTAACCTACTTTAAAAGCAAGCGAAACTTGCTATCAGACATTAAAATTGTAGATACATTTTTTGTAAAAAAAGCGAATGGTAAAGAATATCTAAAATTCGATTGGGATTTAAATGAAAAATCGATTTCAAACAACATAAAATTATCAAGTATTTTAGTTGAAAAAATAAATCTACGTTCTGGTCCAGGAAAAAAGTTTAATGTAATTGGTCAATTAGAAAAAGGAGAAGAACTGCTCATGGATGATAATTATGAGAACTCAAACTGGAGAAAAGGATTTTATTTTGAAGAAAATAGTAGTATTAAAGAAGTGTACTTTTCTTCCCAACTAACAGATAGAAAAGAAATTAGTTTTTTTACTTTAAATTGGGCTGACAGTATGGGTGTTATAGTAATATCAATATTAGGACTAATTGTACTTTTCGTAGTTTATCCATTATTATTTGGAGCACTTTTTAGAACAGGCGGGGACGGTGCTGGTGCATTCGGATTAATTCTTTTTGTTGTTTTATTGGTTGTTGTTTATTTTACTTATCAGATTATTGAAACGGCAATTTTTGAACTTTTTATTATCAACTTACCTTTTTAATTTATTTGACTTTGTTAACTTTAAACTCAAGTAAAATTTACTTTTCCAGCTTTAGACTATATTTAGCATTTGCCTTTTGAAGTAATTGGTAGGAAACGAAAAAAAAGCTTATAAAAATGAGTAATAGGATAATAAATATAATATAATTTCCAATTAAAAAATGCCAAAAAATAAAGTAAACTAAGAACGCATTACATACTTGTAGCAGCCAAGCTAATACTCTTAATTTTGAAAAGGATTGACCACTATTTTGAACACCTTTCCAAAATCCTCCAGGTTGCACAGTAGCTGCAAATTTTTGTAATACACTTTGTTCAGTTGGTGCAGTAATAAAAGTGATAGTAATCCATGTAATACAAACTACAATAGTTAGTATTATTAATTTAATAGGATAATATTCTAGCGCATAATTTTGTTGCCATTGTAGTAGTGTTTGACGGATAATAAAATTAGATTCATATAATGCATCAAGAATAGGAGGGTAGAGTAACGCAGCTATCATTGCTGATAATTGTGACCATGCGTTAATACGCCACCAATACCATCGTAACATAAAGACAGGACCTACACCCGCTGTAATAGCAAATAAATATTTAGTTATTCCAATTAATGAATCGGCATATAAGGCAATACCACCTGAGGCTGTAATTATATATAGCATAGCAATAATTCCTATTTTTTTGCCTTTATCATCACTTAAATTTGGATTTATGGTATGTTTATAAAAGTTTTCGGTTAATAAAGCACCACCCCAATTTTGATTATTTTGCACAAAGGAAAGAAAAGGGATCATAAATAAAAGAACAACAAAAATTAACATCCAAGAAGGTAAAGCCTTTACAAACAAAGTTGTGAAAGCTAATTCAGGATCACTAGCATGACTAGCAAAACCATAAACTACAGCCATAAACGGTAAGGTAAACAATAAGATTCTGAAAAAAAAGACAAACAAAGTGGGTAAAAAAACACTTTTTACCAAGTCATTACTCCCTTTACTAGCCATTAATTTTTGACCATTCATGTCTGGATAATCTAGTATGGATGCAGACCACCATTGAACAAATAAAAAAACTAAAAATGCATTAAACGTTTTGGAACCAATAGTAGGAATAATAGTAAAATTATATTTAGGCGTTTTTAATACACTCGATAATTGGTTTAAACCTCCAGTGTTTGAATATAAAGCAATAAATAATCCTGATGCTATCAATATGAAACATAAAAACAATAGAAAGTCCATTCGTAATCTTAATCTGAAACTATTTATAAATGTTAAAACAATTAATACACCGGTTAATAATAGAATGGTAGTTGTTAGTTCTATATTTAATATATAGCAACAAATTTTGGCAAAGGCAAGAAGACTAAAACTAATGATGAAAGGGATTATTATAAATCCTAAATACAAACTTCTAAAGGTGTGTAATAGTTTGGCACCATTTCCCGAAAACCTAAAAAATATAAATTCATTTTCGGTTTTAACTGGAACATTTTGCCATAAATGTGCAAAGAATGAAATACTAAATGCAGAACCAATTCCTGCGCTCCAATACAACCACATATCCGATAATTCGCCGTTTAGTAAACTTGCACAAATTAATTGAGGTTCAATCATCAATCCTCCAGACAAAATCATAGAAAAGCCTATAAGCCACCAAGATTCTTTCTTAGAATAAAATAAATGCGATTCTATTTGTTTAGATTTTTTATGGAGCCAATTTTTAAACATTTATCGAATCCTTTTATAAGTAATTTTCTTCATTCTGTTTTTCAATTCTTTAGAAGGTCTATAATTAATTTTAGCTTCTTTAATGTTTGATTTTCCTATAACTGCATCTGAATCTGCTGGTGTTCCAGTTAAATTAAGTTGAAATGTTCCTAAATTATCAACTCTTACAATATTTCCGTTGGCTAATGATTCGCCAATAACATCGCTTAATGCCATAATTACTCCAAAACAATCAGGTCGACTCATAGTAGTTCTGCTGGCTACAATTCGAGCTAAATCATCTAAATTAACTTCTCCTTGACTAACAGCGCATGGATAGTATTTTACTTCAGGAGGTGATGTTAAATTATTTTTCTTGGGTATCATTTTAAATTGTACTGCCATATTTTTTTATTTACGAGTTACCTTTTATTTTTTTATATTAACAAATATAAAAAAAAATGTATATCTTTTATATAAAAGTTATACATCTTTTAATGAAGTTTTGTACATCTTTTGACTAAAAGATATATATCTTTTGAAAGTTAAATAATGAACAATAATATAAAATGTTTATTGCACTAAAATGAATTACTTAAACATATCCATTCCAGGAATATTTGGCATGCCTTCTTTGGCTACTGCTGCTAATTCTGTTTCATGAACGTTTGTAGCTTTTTCAATGGCTTTATTTAAAACATTAACTAAATAATCTTCAAGCATTTCCTTATCTTGTAATAAATCATCACTTAAGGTAATGCTTTTAATTTTTCTGTTAGCGGTAAGTGTTACTTCAAGTAAGCCATCAGCACTTTTTTCATCAATTAAAACAAAGTCTAAACGTTTCTTTGTTTCTTCTACCTTTTGTTGGGTTTCTTTAAGTTTACCCATCATACCCATAATATCTCCAAACATAATTTTAATTTTTTTATTTCAGCAAAAATAGTAAATTAGCGGTTAATAATTATTGTAAAACTTCATGAAAAAAATCACGTATTTCCTTTTAGGTTGTGTTATTTTTGCTCCAGTTCACAGTCAAAATAAAACAAAAAAAATGTCTGATAAATTACAGCCGCCAGTAGCTAAAATTGTTCCAAAAACATTAGAAAAGCATGGTGATAAAAGAATTGATAACTACTATTGGTTAAACGAAAGAGAAAACCCAGAAGTTATTGATTATCTGAATAAAGAGAATGAATATTACCAAAAATCAACTGCACATACGAAGCAATTTCAAGAAGCTTTATTCTTAGAAATGAAATCTCGTATTAAAGAAGATGATACATCGGTTCCATACTTTTACAATGGTTATTACTACATAACTCGTTTTGAAAAGGGAAAAGATTACCCTATTTACGCTCGTAAAAAAGGAAGTTTAGAAGCTTCTGAAGAAAT
Source organism: Flavobacteria bacterium BAL38 (assembly GCA_000169355.1). GTDB lineage: Bacteria > Bacteroidota > Bacteroidia > Flavobacteriales > Flavobacteriaceae > Flavobacterium. Next base: position 97,880 of record AAXX01000007.1, read on the forward strand.
TATATTCGACTGTAACGAAATGGCAAAAGGGCAATCGTATTTTAATTTAAGTGGAATTTCGGTAAGTGAAGATAACAAATGGGTGACATTTGGTGTGGATTTAGTCTCTAGAAGACAATACACGATTCAAATTAAAAATTTAGAAACCGGAGAAATTCTTCCAGAAAAAATTGAAAATACTACAGGAAGCTGTGCTTGGTCTAGTGATAATAAAACGTTTTTTTATACTAAAAACGACCCAAAAACACTACGATCTGATATGGTTTACAGACATGAATTAAACTCAGATGTAACCACAGATGCATTAGTGTTTCATGAAAAAGATGATACTTTTTACACATTTGTTTATAAAGATAAATCGAAGAAATTTTTAATTATTGGTTCTACAAGTACGTTAACATCTGAATATCAAATTTTAGAGTCTAATAATCCTAAAGGTTCTTTTAGATATTTTAGTAAACGTAAAAGAGGATTAGAGTATAGTATTTCTCATTTTGGAGATAATTTTTACATAGTTACTAATAAAGATAATGCAACTAACTTTAAGTTAATGAAAACGCCAGAAACAGCAACTTCGGCTGAAAACTGGAAAGATTTAATTCCTCATAGAAAAGATGTTTTATTAGAAGGAATTGATATTTTTAAAAATTATTTAGTGGTTGAAGAGCGTTCAAATGGTTTAAATAAAATTCAAATTCGTCCATGGGATGGAGGTGAAGCTTATTATCTTTCTTTTCAAAGTGAAACTTACACAGCTTACACTACTACAAATCCGGATTTTGATACCGAAATTTTACGATTTGCCT
>AAXX01000006.1 GCA_000169355.1 Flavobacteria bacterium BAL38
ATTAGAAAGTGATGTTTTTTTTGACGGAAATGAAATTCAACTTAAATTACATAAAGCGATAACTCAACTGCCAGAAAAACAACAATTAGTTTTTAAAATGAAATACTTTGAAGAACTAAAATACGAAGAAATGTCGGATATTTTAACTACATCGGTAGGAGCTTTAAAAGCAAGTTACCATATAGCAGTAAAAAAAATTGAAGAATATTTAAAAACCAATTAAACCATTTACTCTTAATTTTGTCTAATATATATCATGAAACAAATAGATTTAGAAAATACAGAAAAAATAGATTCAGGATTTAAAATTCCAGAAAATTATTTTGAGCAATTTGAAGCCAAAATAATGGAACGTGTTTCAAAAGAAAAAGAAGTTAAAGTGGTTTCTTTATTCTATAAAAAACAAGTATGGATAAGTAGTATTGCAGCATTATTTTTACTAGCAATTGCAATTCCGGTATATTTTAATATGGCTAAAGAAAGTAATTTAGATTCCAATACAATCGAAAGTTATTTAGCAGATCAACAAAGTGTAGGAACAACAGAATTAATAAAACATTTAACCGATGAAGATATATCGGAACTACAAAATGCTTTAGCCATTGATAATGTTACAGATGAAACTATTGAAAATTATTTATCAGAAACTGCCAATTTAGATTATTTATTAAACGAATAAAAAAAATCAATCCTTATGAAAACAAAAATTATATATCCCATCGTATTTCTTTTAATTTCTTCTTTATCCTTTTCTCAAGGATTTAAAGAAAAAAAAGAAAAAGTAAAAGCTTTAAAAGTAGCTTATATTACAGAGCAATTAGATTTAACTACTGAAGAAGCGCAAAAGTTTTGGCCTATTTATAATGCCTTTGATGACAAACAATCGGAACTACGTCATGAAAAAATAAGAGCCATTTTAGACCGATTTGAACCAGGAAATGTAGAAAAATTATCAGAAAAAGACGCTTCTACTCTACTTACACAAATGGAATCTGTAGAAGAAAGTTTATTTGCACTTCGCAAAAAATTTATTAAAGATTTACAAGGTGTTATTAGCGCTAAAAAAATAATTAAGCTTAAAAAAGCCGAAGAAGATTTTAATAGAACGTTATTACGACAAATTAAAGAGAGAAGAAAAGGTTAATTAAACCTTCTCATTTTAAAGCTGAACTATGTTCAGCTTTTTTTTATTACAATTTAAAAACTCAAATAAGTTCAGTGTATTAAAGTTATTTCATTTCAAATCGAACCAATTGGTTTTTTCCAGTAGCATAAAACACAGTATCCGATTCAAATCTAAAGGTATAAAATTGATTATCATCTGAGAATTTTATCCAGCTTTTACCAAAATCGGATGAATAAAACATTCCCGTTCCTCCTACTGAAATTAGCAGCTCTCCTTTACTATTAGGAACAAATTGCACACAAGATGCATAACCAAAAGCTTCGTTATTTGCAATTAATTCCCAAGTCTTTCCACCATTTTTTGTTATGGCTTTGTTTAACGAGTTTTGAGTTTGTTTCATATAATTTCCACCCGCAATAATTCCTAGCTTAGTATCATAAAAATCGGCAGTAAAAATTCCGGTCATTTCTTCACCTTGCACAATTGGTGTTTCATATACTTTCCAAGTTTCGCTAAAATCATTTGAAACAAAAACTCTTGCTTTTTTTCCCCCCGAAACCATAAAAATAGTTTTATCTTTCACTATTAAATTTGTGTTACTGGTTGCAAAAGCCGCTTCACCTTCAGTAACTTTAGGCAATATATTACATGAAATTTTTTGCCAAGTAGTTCCTCCATCTGAAGTTTTAATCATAGCCATACAATCTAAAATAGGATCGCCCATTGCAAAACCATTTAATTCATCGGCAAATTGCATACTATCATAAAACACTTTTTCATTATCTTCTCTGTAAACAATTGTTTCCTGAAGCGTGTTTTTATCAATTTTAATAAGTATTGCTGGGTTTCCAACAGATAAAATAAAAATTGCATTTTTTGTACTCGCAATACTTCTAAATTCGGTTGTATTAGAAACATTTGCAATCGTTTTTATTACTAAAGTGTCTTTTTGCTTTTCATATACTCCTATTCTACCCTTATCCATTCCTAGCCAAACTTTAGTCTCGTCTACTAAAATAGCTCGGCAACTGATTTTTTCATTTGAAATCACTTTGGATTCAAAATGACTATACTTAGTGTTTTTATGCGAAATAGAGGAGCAACCCGAAACTAATAGGACAATTAAAATTATTACAGACTTCATTAGGTATTGATTTATTTTCAAATATAATTCTTTAATTTTTAGCAATGAAAATAAATTTTAATAATATGTAATTCAAGTGTTTATAAATATTTATATTTTTTGGCACAGATATTGAATGTAACATTACAACACATAAATGTTTAATCTAATACGATATATTATGAAAACGAAATTACTAACATTAAGCGTTATGGCTACATTTTCAATAAGTACGCTTTTCGCACAAGACAAAACAACGGTAACGGCTCAAAACTCAGATATTAGTGAAAACTTAGATTTAAGAGCGGTAGCTACAGTTTTTGGTGATGCTTCTGACTTAGAAGACTTTGAAAGAAGATTAAACGATCCTAAGACACAAATTTCAAACTTAGATTTAAATAATGATAACTACGTTGATTATTTAAGAGTTATTGAATCTATTGAAGGAAATAGTCATTTAGTAATTGTACAAGCTGTTTTAGATAAAGATGTTTATCAGGATGTTGCTACAATTGAAGTTGAACGCGATAGCAATAACCGAGTTCAAGTTCAGGTAGTGGGAGATGTATATATGTATGGAACCAATTATATTTACGAACCTGTTTATGTTCATAATCCTATAATATACAATACATTTTGGGTTAGAAACTATCGCCCGTATTACTCATCTTGGTATTGGAATTTTTACCCAAGCTATTACTCTTACTGGAACCCATTTCCAATTTTTAGATACAGAAATCATATTCATGTTCATATTAATTTTGGTCATTCTTATCATTATGTAACCAATAGAAGATGCCAAACTGCTTATGCTTCCTATTATGGAAGAAGAGGAAATGGTTATGAAAGAATGCATCCTAATCGTTCATTCGCTCACAGAAATTCAGGATACAGCAATCGTCAGGAATTAGACAATAACAGAACCGTTAGAACACCTAGAAGTAGAAGTGAAATGGCTACAAATAATACCAGAACGTCTACAAGTAGTACAAGAGGAAATAGTGGAACAAGAACAGAAACTAGAACTCCTAGAAATAATGAAACTAGAACGGCTACTTCTACAAGAGTTAATACAACACCTAGAGTAACTACTGAAAATAGAAATACTAGTACTAGAGGAAGTAATACAAGAGTTTACACCGAAAATAGAAACAATCCATCAAGAGAAAGAAGCAGTGTTTCTAACAGTAGTACTAGAAATAATTCTGAAACTAGAGGAAGTACATCTGGAAGAAGTTCTAATGCTCAGAGTAGTCCTTCAAGAAGTTCATCAAAATCAAGAAATTCGAGTTCAAGATCATCTGGAAGAGGATAAATGATAAAGCTGCCAAATTTGGCAGCTTTTTTTATTTTAATTCGTATATTTGCGTCCCGAATTCTCGGGATGATTTAAAATTTAAAATGAGATTACATAGAAATTTAGTATTTACTACCATTGATTCGCTAATGGCTATTTTTAATGAAGGTGAATATGCCGATAAAGTGGTTGCAAGAGCTTTAAAAAAAGACAAACGTTGGGGAAGTCATGATAGAAAGTTTGTTGCAGAAACAATTTACGAAATAGTTCGTTGGAAACGTTTATACGTTGAAATTGCTGAAGTAAAAGAACCATTTGACAGAGATAATATTTGGAGAATTTTTGCCGTTTGGGCAGTTTTAAGAGGTTATACCCTACCCGATTGGAAATATTTTGAAGAAACTCCAGTTAGAAGAATTAAAGGAAAGTTTGACGAATTAACTAAAACTAGAAAATTCAAAGAATCTATTCCAGATTGGATGGATGAATTGGGAGTTAAAGAATTAGGAGAGGAAATTTGGACAAAAGAACTGGCTGCTCAAAACGAACAAGCTAAAGTTATTTTAAGAGTTAATAGACTTAAAACTACTAAAGAAAAATTAAGAGCAATCTTAATGGATTTAGATATTGTTACTGAGTTTAATAAAGAATATCCAGATGCTTTAATTTTAACAGAAAGAGCCAATGTTTTTTTAACAGATGCTTTTAAAGATGGTCTTTTTGAAGTTCAAGATGCATCATCTCAATTGGTAGCTTATTTCTTAGATGTTCAACCAGGAATGCGAGTTGTTGATACTTGTGCAGGTGCAGGTGGAAAAACCTTACACTTAGCTTCTTTAATGGAAAACAAAGGGCAATTAATTGCAATGGATTTATATGAAAGTAAATTAAAGCAATTAAAAATTCGTGCTAAAAGAAATGGAGCTTTCAACATTGAACCACGTGTTATAGAAAGTACTAAAACAATTAAAAAACTACATGAAAAAGCAGATAGAGTTTTAATTGATGCTCCTTGTAGTGGTTTAGGTGTTTTAAAAAGAAATCCTGATAGTAAATGGAAACTACAACCCGAATTTATTGAAAACATCAAAAAAATTCAGGCTGAAGTGTTAGAAAATTATTCAAAAATTGTAAAACCTGGCGGAAAACTTGTATATGCTACTTGTTCCGTATTGCCTTCAGAAAATCAAGAACAAATTAAGCATTTCTTAAGCACTGAAATTGGAAAAGAGTTTACATTTGTTCAAGATAAAAAAGTTTTAGCGCATGAAAGTGGCTTTGACGGATTTTACATGGCATTATTAGAAAGAAAAATTAAATAAATAAAATCGCTTTTTGCAGTTTTTTTTGAGGAAATTAAAACCAATAAATGCGTTACCCAAATTAACCTAACAAAATTAAACCTATGAAAAAAAACTTTACTATTTTATTTTTAGCAATAGTTTCTTTAGTTTTTTCACAAGCTGGAACTCCTGCTGCCCCATACTATAATGGTTTTAACTGGACTTTAACCGGAATGAGCTTGAAAAGTGCATTGTCTACAAAAATAACAACTACACACACAAACTTAATCCCATATATTTGGAATGCTGCACAAGCAACTGATTTAGATCCAAGTAACTCAAATAATGTGTTGTTGATTTATGGATTCAGTAATAATACATGTCCAGCAAGCCCTGCAGACGGTAATGATCATAGAAGTAGAGATAAATTTCTTAATGGTGGTGGAAATTCTTGTGAATGGAATAGAGAGCATGTTTATGCTAAAGCTCTTGGTACTCCAGCACTAGATGATGGTGGTGTAAGTGATGCTGGTGAAGATGCGCATCATATCCGTTCAAGCGATGTCGATAAAAATGGTTCAAGAGGAAATTTAAAATTTGCTGCTGGATCTGGTAATGCAGGTTCTGTTTCTGGCGGTTGGTATCCAGGTGATGAATGGAAAGGTGATGTAGCACGTATGATGATGTATATGTATTTGAGATATCCTACACAATGCTTACCAATTAATGTTGGTACTGGAGCAACAGTTGCTACTGATACAGATATGATACAATTATTTTTACAATGGAATGCCGAAGATCCAGTATCTCAATATGAAGATAACAGAAATACCTATCACGGAAATACTTCAAATACATATGCTCAAGGAAATAGAAATCCGTTTATTGATAATCCGTATTTAGCAACTGTTATTTGGGGCGGACCTGTTGCAGAAAACAGATGGCCAACCATCATCTTATCTTCTGATTCGTTTGCGTTTGAAAATTCGATTGCAATATATCCAAATCCAGCTGTTAATAATGAAGTATCTATTTCTTCGGAAGCTGAATTTAAATCTATTGTATTGTATAACATAAATGGACAAATTATTCAAGAAATTAAAAGCCCTACTCGCGTTAACAATTCATATAAAGTAAGTAATTTACCTAATGGTTTTTATTTAGTTCAAATGGCTTCTGAAAACGCAGTAGCAACCAAAAAAATAATTGTAAATTAATTAAGTTTATTAAACAATATATAGTAAAGCAAAGCCTTGAAGAAATTCAGGGCTTTTTCTATTTATTTACTTTATAGCAAAAATTGAGATTTAAAATAAGAGTAATAAAAAAAGCTTCGAGTTTCCTCGAAGCTTTCTAATTTAAAGGGTGAAGGACGGGGCTCGAACCCGCGACCCTCGGTACCACAAACCGATGCTCTAACCAACTGAGCTACAATCACCATTTGTTTAACGGGTGCAAATATAAGGTAAAAAAATAATTTTGCAAAGATTTTTTTTACTTTTTTACTACAAATTTACTTTAAATCACCTAAGCTATTGACAGCCAAATATCTCTCTGTTGTAAAACCTTCTGCATATTCTACTCCAACGAGTCTTCCAAGGTCTTGAGCACGATATTTTACACTATTTAAAAAGTTTTTTGAAGTGATTGGAGAAACTGGTTCTTTTGAATTTGGATCATAAAATTGAGAACTGTAAGCCAACACCGATTCCATTTTTTTGTCCATATACCCTGTAATATCTACCGCAAAATCGGGTTCAATTGTTTGCCATTGAATATAATGATACACCACTTTTGGTCGCCAAGCTTTTTGTTTTTCTCCATTCAATTCGGTTTCAATTTTAACTAATCCCGATAAAAAACAAGCATCACTTACTAATTTACTTCCCTTCCCATGGTCAATGTGACGATCTGATATTGCATTACACAAAACCATTTCGGGTTGGTATTTACGAATCATTTCAATTATCTTTAATTGATGTGCTTCATCATTTAGAAAAAAACCATCACGCATATCTAAATTTTCACGCACAGTTACTCCTAAAATTTCAGACGCTTTAGCTGATTCTGAATTTCGAATTTCCACCGAACCGCGCGTACCAAGTTCGCCACGAGTTAAATCGATAATTCCAACTTTCTTACCTAAACTAATCTCTTTTGCTATAGTTCCACTACAACCTAATTCTACATCGTCTGGATGAGCTCCAAAAGCTAATATGTCTAATTTCATTTTTAAACTTTTATATTTTTAAACACATAGAATCATAGATTTTTTTGTGCTTTTTTTGTCCGAAGCTTCGGACGTTTCACTTAACATAATTTACAGAGCATTTCTATTTGAATTATTTAAAATACAATGTCTTTCAAATTTTTCTATGTGACTATGTGTTTCATTTTAATTTTGAAACTAAAACATTCCGCATTGTCATGGACTTATTTTCTGTTTCAATAAATTCTTTTTCCGGATTGCTGTCTTTAGTAATACCACAACCAACGTAAATATTCAAAGTATTTTTATCCACTTCTAAGCAGCGTAAATTTACAAATAAATCGGTTTCATTGTCTTTTTTATACTCACCTAAAAATCCAGCATAATATTTTCTATTATAATCTTCATTTTTTAGAATAAAATCAATTGTTCGTTCTTTAGGCAAACCACAAACTGCAGGAGTTGGATGCAAAGCATTAATCAAATCATTTACGTTAAATTCCGATGTTAGATTTGCAGCTATTATTGATTTTAAATGTGCTAAATCTGCTGCTTTGACTGTTTTAGGTTCAGAAACAGTAAGTTGGTTTACTTTATTAGTTACTTTAGATACAATATAATCGGTTACAAATTGTTGTTCTTCAATTTCTTTAGTTTCCCATAAAACATTTTCTGAATACAATTGTGTTCCTGCTAAAGCCACTGTTTCAAAATGATTAGCATTTATTTTAACCAATTGCTCAGGAGTTGCTCCCATCCATAAACCTATTTCTGGATGATAAAATAAATAACGAAAAGCATTATCATACGAAACTATAAGGTTTTGAAATGTTTCTACAATGACAATTTTTTGCTCTAAAACAATTTTTCGAGATAAAACCACTTTATCAAATTCGCCCTGGTGAATAGCCGAAACTCCTTTAGTAACTAAACTTTCAAAGGATTCTTTTTGATTTCTTTCTGAAGTGAATTTTTCAGCTGATTTCTTTTCAAAATTTTCAAGATTCCCTTTTAAAAAAAGGTTTCCTTCAAACAGAATTACTATTTTAATCCCATCATTAAAAGGCATAAATACAAATCCGGCTTGATTGGAAAACGTGACAATTTCATCGGTTTCTTGTACAAGTAAATTCCAAATGGTTTCATTTGGTTTTACATAACAAACAAACGGATTTTTATTTGCTATAAGCTGTTTTATTTCTTCAAAAACTTTCATTATTGTCTTCTAGATAAGACCATATTCGTTAATTTACATAATGAAATTAGCTTTCCTTGTTCATCTACAATTCGTATTTCCCACAAATGAATACTTGCGCCTTTATGAATGATTTTTGCCGTTGCTGTAACCATTCCTTCTCTTTTACTTTTCAAATGATTGGCCGAAATTTCAATGCCTCGAACTTCTTGTTTTTCTGGATTTACAAACATTAATGAAGCAGCACTTCCAACACTTTCTGCTAATGCAACTGTAGCTCCACCATGTAATAATCCCATAGGTTGATGTACTCTTGGATTTACAGGCATTGTAGCAGTTAAAAAATCTTCTCCAGCATCTGTATATACAATATCTAAAGTATTCATTAAAGTATTTTTGCTCCAATCATTACACAACTGCAGCATTTTTTCTCTATCAAACATCATTATTTTATTTTTTGTAAAATTAAGCATTCCGAATAGAATATTTTATGTTATTTAACGTTTTATAAATATTTGTACGTAACTAAAATTGACTAAAACAAAATAATTACCACATATAAATATAGTCCTAAAATTGAATTTAAAGGCGTTCAAACTTTACATTAGGAAACATAGCGCTAAGTAATTCAATATTTGAACTAAAATAAACTCAGTTAAAAAGGTTATCTATGTTTCTCTGTGGTTAAAACGAAAAGTTTATTTTCAAAAATTTAAATTAATAATTATATTTACAAAAATTACTATATACATGCGTCGTTTATTACTTTTATTATTAATAGGAATTGCTGTTTCGATAACATCTTGTAGAAATGATTTAGATTTTGAATCTAATACAGGAAGTTTGCGTTTTTCAAAAGACACGGTTTATTTAGATACTGTTTTTACAAACATAGGTTCTAGTACTTATACTTTAAAAGTTTACAATAAAAGCGATAAAAATATAGCTATTCCTACTCTTCGATTAGCAAATGGAGTAAATTCAAAGTACCGATTAATGGTTGATGGAATGGCTGGGCAAGAATTTGAAAATGTAGAAATGCTTGCAAAAGATAGTATGTATATTTTTATATCGGTTACAGCCGATGTAGCAGATGCAAATCCAACTGATTTTTTATATACCGATCAAATTTTATTTGGAGACGGAATGAATCAACAAAAAGTAGAATTGGTAACTTTAATTCAAGATGCTGTTTTCTTATACCCGCAACGTTTTGGCGATGGAACAACCGAAACTTTACCTATTGGAGATGATGAAATTTACGGTTTTTTCTTAGATGAAGCAGATGCAACTAATGGAAACGAATTGCATTGGACCAATACCAAACCTTATGTCATTTATGGTTATGCTGCAGTACCTTCAAACAAAACACTTGTTGTAGATGCTGGTGCAAGAGTTCATTTTCATGCCGAATCAGGATTAATAGTAGCTAATAATGCTTCTCTTCATATAGAAGGAGACAATTCAACTACCGATGCATTAGAAAATGAAGTAATTTTTGAAGGCGACCGTTTAGAGCCTGATTTTTCTGATGTTCCTGGACAATGGGGAACCATTTGGCTTACACAAGGAAGTACAGACAATCAAATAAAAAATTTAACGATAAAAAATGCTACTGTTGGTTTTCTAGTTTCAGGAAACGATGGCACATCTACTCCAACATTAAATTTAGATAACACTCAAATTTATAATTCCGCAAATGTTGGAATTTTAGCACGTACAGGTAATATTGCAGGAAGAAATGTAGTGATAAATAATTGCGGTCAAGCTTCTTTTTCAGGAAGTTATGGAGGAAGTTATGAATTTACGCATTGTACCTTTGCAAATTATTGGACAAGTTCTACCCAAACTTGTATTACATTAGATGATTACATTAGAACCGAAACAGGTGATTTAATAGAACCATTAGTAAAAGCCGATTTTAAAAATTGTATCATTTATGGTTCTTCAAATTTTAGTCTTTCGTTAATAAAAAAAGGGACAACTTTTAATTATGATTTTGATCATTGCCTTATTAAGTTTGCCGATTATAGTAATCAGTTTGTAAATAATACTTTATATCAATTTTCTGTTAACCCTAGATATGCAAACTGCTTAATTGCAACCAATACGACTATTAACAAGCCTTTTTTTAGAGATCCCCAAAATAATGATTTAATCATTGGAGAAGATTCTGCAGCTAAAGGAACTGCAAACAATTCCTACTCTAATTTTAATGATATTTTAAATCAATCCAGAACTAATCCATCAGATATTGGTGCTTACAATTGGACAACTTTTGACTAATCAATTAAACTATACAATTATGAAAAATCTCTCTTTATCTCTTTTAATTATTGGTTTAACATTCGTTTCTTGTAAAAAAGAAGAAGCACAAAAACCAGAAGAAAACACCTCGAAAGAAGAAATTACAGCGGAAGCTAAACCCGATTCTGCGACCGTTGCTAAAGCTTGGACAGACTATGCTACTCCATCAAAAGGGCATGAAATGTTAGCTAAAGATACAGGAACTTGGGATGCCGAACTAACATTTTGGTCACCTGATAATCCACAGGAAATGAAATCAACTGCTACTGTAACCTATAAAATGATTATGGGCGGAAGATATCAAGAAGGAACATATTCTGGTGATATGTTCGGAATGCCATTTGAAGGAAGAGGAATGGTTGCCTATGATAATGCAACCGAAGAATTTGTATCCACTTGGATTGACAATATGGGAACTGGAATGATGGTAACCAAAGGAAAATATGATGAAGCTACAAAAACATCTACATTTTATGGCGAAATGGTAGATCCAGTAACCAAAAAAGCTAAAAAAATAAAAGAAGTTATTACCTACATTGACGATAACAACCAAAAAATGGAAATGTTTGATGTTTCTGAAGATGGCAAAGAATTCAAGTCGATGCAAGTAGTTTCGAAACGTAAAATGTAGTTATCAACAAATAAATATTAAGCTGTTCAAAAAAGAACAGCTTTTTTTGTTTTTATACACTCTTAAAACTTTGAACTTCTAACTTTTTAGAATAAATTTGCACTTTCAAACAACAACACAAAACGTACAGACAAGTCATGACTTGTCTCTAAAAACACAACTAAAATGATTCATTTCTTCGGAAACCAATCCAACACGGTTTTTGCAGTTCAAACGCAAAACGAACTATCGACAGAAGACATCAACAAATTAAATTGGCTTTTTGGCAACGCACATAAAATAGAAAAATCCGTATTGTCGGATTTTTTTGTTGGACCACGTGCCGCTATGGTTACGCCTTGGAGTACCAATGCTGTTGAAATTACTCAAAACATGGGGATTTCTAGCATCATTCGTATCGAGGAATTTGAAAAAGTAGCTGCTGATTTAACTCCCGAAGCTTCGGGATTCGATCCAATGCTTTCGCAAAAGTATACCGAATTAAATCAAGACATTTATACGATTAATATCCACCCAGAACCTATTTTGGATATTGAAGATATTGCAGCTTACAATAAATCGGAAGGTTTGGCATTGAGTCCGGAAGAAGTGGAATATCTAGATAATCTTTCTACGAAATTAGGAAGAAAGTTAACCGATTCTGAAATTTTTGCCTTCTCACAAGCCAATTCAGAACACTGTCGTCATAAAATTTTTAACGGAACATTTGTGATTGATGGCGAAGAAAAACCAACGTCTTTATTCAAATTAATTAAAAAAACATCACAAGAAAACCCTAACGATATTGTTTCGGCTTATAAAGATAATGTGGCTTTTGTAAAAGGTCCTAAAGTAACACAGTTTGCTCCTAAAAGTGCAGATAAACCTGATTTTTATGAAGAAAAAGAGTTTGAATCAGTTCTTTCATTAAAAGCAGAAACACACAACTTCCCAACAACAGTGGAACCATTCAATGGAGCTGCAACGGGTTCTGGTGGTGAAATTCGTGACCGTTTAGCAGGAGGACAAGGTTCGTTACCATTAGCAGGAACAGCGGTTTATATGACTTCTTATTCTCGCCTTAATGATGAACGTCCATGGGAAAACGGAATGGCTGAAAGACCTTGGTTATACCAAACGCCAATGGATATTTTGATTAAAGCATCAAACGGAGCTTCTGATTTTGGAAATAAATTTGGACAACCTTTAATCACGGGTTCTATTTTAACGTTCGAGCACGAACACTTCGACAAGCTCAGTGGGACAAGTAGAAAGTTAGGTTACGATAAAGTGATCATGCAAGCAGGTGGAATTGGTTATGGAAAACTAGATCAAGCGATTAAAAAGAAACCTACTGCTGGCGATAAAATTGTTATTTTAGGTGGAGAAAATTATAGAATTGGAATGGGTGGAGCTGCGGTTTCTTCTGCAGATACTGGTGCTTTTGGTTCAGGAATTGAATTAAATGCAATCCAACGTTCTAATCCAGAAATGCAAAAACGTGCAGCTAATGCTATTCGTGGTTTGGTAGAAAGTGACAACAATCCAATCGTTTCAATTCACGATCATGGTGCGGGTGGACACTTGAATTGTTTATCGGAATTAGTAGAAGAAACTGGTGGATTAATCGATTTAGACAAATTACCGGTTGGTGACCCAACGCTTTCGGCTAAAGAAATCATCGGAAACGAATCGCAAGAACGAATGGGATTGGTGATTGGTGAAAAAGATATTGAAACATTACAACGAATTGCAGACAGAGAGCGTTCTCCAATGTATCAAGTGGGTGATGTAACCAACGACCATAGATTTACCTTTGAATCAAAATCTACGGGTGAAAAACCAATGGATTATGCTTTGGAAGATTTCTTCGGAAGTTCGCCAAAAACAATCATGACGGATAAAACCGTTGCAACAAATTATTCAGATTTAGAATATTCAAAAGAAAATATAGGAAGCTACTTGAGTCAAGTTTTACAATTAGAAGCAGTAGCTTGTAAAGATTGGTTAACTAATAAAGTGGACCGTTGTGTAGGCGGACGTGTTGCTAAACAACAATGTGTTGGTCCATTACAATTGCCTTTGAACAATGTTGGTGTAATGGCATTGGATTTTAAAGGAAAAGAAGGAATTGCAACTTCGATTGGGCACTCACCTATTTCGGCTTTAGTAAATCCGGTTGCGGGTTCAAGAACTGCGATTGGTGAAGCTTTATCAAATTTAGTTTGGGCACCTTTAAAAGAAGGAATGAAATCGGTTTCATTATCAGCCAACTGGATGTGGGCTTGTAAAAATGAAGGTGAAGATGCTCGTTTATATGAAGCAGTAAAAGGTTGTTCGGATTTTGCTATTGAATTGGGAATCAATATTCCAACAGGAAAAGATTCGCTTTCGATGAAACAAAAATACCCGAATGATGAAGTAATTGCGCCTGGAACGGTTATTATTTCAGCCGCTGGAAATTGTTCAAATATCACGAAAGTCGTAGAACCTGTTTTGCAACGAAATGGCGGTAATATTTACTATATTAATTTATCGCAAGATAATTTCAAATTAGGAGGAAGTTCATTTGCTCAGGTATTGAATAAAATCGGAAATGATGTTCCAACGATTCAAAATTCGGAATTCTTTAAAAAAGCATTCAACGTTTTACAAGATTTAATTAAAGAAAGAAAAATTAAAGCAGGACATGATATTGGAAGTGGTGGTTTAATCACTACACTATTAGAAATGTGTTTTGCAGATGCTAATTTAGGTGCGTTAATCGACTTGACTTCTTTAGGAGAAAAAGATACGGTTAAAACCTTATTTAATGAAAATATTGGAGTTGTTTTCCAAGCAAATACTGAAGTGGAAGCAACTTTCGCACAACATAATATTGAAATTTTCAAAATTGGTTCTGCTATCGATGGTGATGCGTTTACCGTTATCAATGGTGAAGATAGTTTAACATTCAGTGTTTCAACCTTAAGAGATACTTGGTTCAAAACATCATTCCTTTTAGATTTGAAACAATCTAAAAACGGAATGTCTCAGGAACGTTTTGATAATTACAAAAATCAGAAATTACAATTCACATTCCCATCGCATTTTGATGGAAAATTACCTGTCATTTCGAGCAGAGTCGAGAAGCCAAAAGCAGCAATCATTCGCGAAAAAGGAAGTAATTCAGAACGCGAAATGGCAAATGCAATGTTCTTAGCAGGATTTGATGTAAAAGATGTCCACATGACCGATTTAATTTCGGGAAGAGAAACATTGGAAGACATTCAATTCATTGGAGCGGTTGGAGGATTTTCGAATTCGGATGTTTTAGGTTCGGCTAAAGGTTGGGCTGGAGCGTTTTTATACAATGAAAAAGCAAATACAGCTTTAAAAAACTTCTACAAACGCGAAGACACACTTTCGGTTGGTATTTGTAATGGTTGTCAGTTGTTAATGGAATTAGAATTGATCAATCCAGAACACGAAGTACATGGAAAAATGCATCACAATACTTCAAACAAACACGAAAGTGGCTTTACTTCGGTAACCGTTCAGCAAAATAATTCAGTGATGTTATCAACGTTAGAAGGAACAACTTTAGGTGTATGGATTTCGCACGGAGAAGGGAAATTCAAATTACCTTATTCGGAAGAGAAATATAACATTGTAGCTAAATATGCGTACGAAGGTTATCCAGCGAATCCAAATGGTTCTGATTTCAATACAGCTATGATGTGCGATACAACTGGAAGACATTTGGTGATGATGCCACACATTGAGCGTTCGACTTTCCCTTGGAACTGGGCAAATTATCCAGAAAGAGGTCAAAAAGACGAAGTTTCACCTTGGTTAGAAGCGTTTGTGAATGCTAGAAAATGGATTGAAAATAAAAAATAATTTACCTAAACTTTATAAAAAAGCATCTTTTAATTAAGGTGCTTTTTTTGTACTATTGTGTCAAAATAAAAGAATATGTGGTTTGTACTTTTAAGTGTAATTTGTAGTGTAACTGTTGGTATATTTTTAAAAGTAGCCAAAAAAATGCAGTTATCTGTTTTTCAAATTATTACGTTTAATTATTTTTCGGCTTTACTCCTTACCTATTTTACTTACCAACCCGAATTGACTTTCAAAGAAAAAACAATCCCTTATTCGCTTTATATTGGATTAGCGATTTTGTTACCAATTGTTTTTTTAATTCAAGCCAAATCCATCAAAGAAACGGGGATTGTTAAAACTGATATTGCCCAACGATTGTCTTTGTTTATTCCGTTAACTGCTTCCTATTTTATATTTAATGAAACATTTAGTCAACTAAAAATTATCGGATTTATAGTCGGATTTTCAGCTATATTTTTTACATTAAATAAAAAATCAGATAATAAATCTAACAATTGGGTATATCCATTATTGGTTTTATTGGGATTTGGAATCATTGATATTCTATTTAAAAAGGTAGCGGTTTTGAAAGAATTTAACTTTACTACTTCTTTATTTATAATCTTTTGTGGTGCATTTGTAATTTCCATATTTTTTCTAATCGGAAAAATACTTGTTCAAAAAGAAAAATTAGAATTCAAAAATATACTTTGGGGATTAGCTTTAGGAATTTTAAATTTCGGAAACATTTTATTCTATTTAAAAGCTCACAAAGCTTTATCTGAAAATCCATCCACTGTTTTTGCTGGTATGAATATGGGAGTAATTATTTTAGGTAGTATTGCTGGGATTTTAATTTTTAAAGAAAAAATAACAAAATGGAACTACTTTGGTATCTTTTTAGCAATGGTTTCAATAATTTTTATTACACTTTCACAAATAATGTAGAAATTAGTAGGCAAGCATACTATTTTGTTTTTGTTAAAATTATAATCTAAAGATTATCAACTATATAAAAAATTGTATTATTAATTTTATTTTTATAATTTGCATAAAATAATAATTGCGAATTATGAACAATATCACACGCTTATTTGACTTTCCTTACTACCAATTAGAAAAGTATAATTTAAAAGATGCTCTAGTAACTAAATATGGAAATGAATGGGTAAAAACTTCTACCCAAGAATATTTAGACAAAGCCAATGCGATTTCAAGAGGTCTACTTCGATTAGGCGTAAATAAAAATGATAAAATAGCAATCATTTCGTCTAATAATAGAACTGAATGGCATATTACAGATATTGGTGTATTACAAACTGGTGCTCAAACCGTTCCAATGTATCCAACAATTTCTGCCGAAGATTACGAATACATTTTAAACCATTCAGAATCACAATACGTTTTTGTTTCTGACCTTGAAGTTTATGAGAAATTACAAAGCATTAAATCTAATGTACCATTATTAAAAGAAGTGTATTGTTATAATGATATTGCAGGTTGTAAAAGTTGGAAAGAAGTTTTAGAATTAGGTGCAAATACTGACAATCAAGACGTCGTTGAAGACCGAAAAAATAATGTATTAACAACAGATTTAGCAACAATCATTTATACCTCTGGAACTACAGGAAGACCAAAAGGTGTAATGCTTAGTCATCAAAACATTGTTTCCGATGTTTTAATGAGTGCTCCAAGAGTACCTTTAAGAGCAGGAAGTACAAGAGCTTTGAGCTTCTTACCTATTTGTCATATCTTCGAAAGAATGTTGACGTACTTATACCAATATTATGGTATATCAATTTACTTTGCGGAAAGTATTGAAAAAATATCTGACAATCTAAAAGAGGTTAAACCACATGTTATGTCGGTTGTACCTCGTTTATTAGAAAAAGTATATGATAAAATTTATGCTAAAGGAGCGGATTTAACAGGAATCAAAAAAGCACTTTTCTTTTGGGCTTTAGATTTAGGAATGGAATACAAACCTTACAAACAAAATGGTGCTTTTTATGAATTTAAACTTAAAATTGCCCGAAAATTAATTTTTTCAAAATGGCAAGAAGGTTTAGGTGGCGAATTAGAATTACTAGTTTCAGGAAGTGCTGCATTACAATCTCGCTTAACAAAAGTTTTCTGCGCTGCTAATATTCCTGTTATGGAAGGTTATGGATTAACAGAAACTTCTCCTGTAATCTCTGTAAACGATATGAGAAATGGAGGTTTTAGAGTAGGTTCAGTTGGTAAAGTATTAGACGGAGTTGAAGTTAAAATTGCAGAAGACGGTGAAATCTTGTGTAAAGGTCCAAACGTAATGATTGGATATTACAAAGACGAAACACAAACTAGCGAAGTTTTAAAAGACGGTTATTTCCATACAGGTGATATTGGTGAAATTGATGCTGATGGTTTCTTAAAAATTACCGACCGTAAAAAAGAAATGTTCAAAACTTCAGGTGGTAAATATGTGGCTCCACAAGTTTTAGAAAATACTTTCAAACAGTCGCGTTTTATTGAACAAATAATGGTAATTGGTGACGGAGAAAAAATGCCAGCAGCATTTATTCAGCCAAATTTTGAATTTGTTAGAGAATGGGCGCATCGTCATCACAATTTAAATGTTGGTGCTACCAATGAAGAGTTATGTACTAACCAAATGGTAATTAACCGAATTCAAGAAGAAATTGACCATTGTAACGAAAAATTTGGTAATTGGGAAAAAGTTAAACGTTTTGAACTTACACCAGATGTTTGGTCAATTGTAGACGGACATCTTACTCCTACCATGAAATTGAAACGTAAAATTATTAAAGAAAAATATGCTGTTTTATATCAAAAAATTTATGGATAAAAATTATAAAGCCCACAAATTGTGGGCTTTATTTTATTAAAATGTTAAATTTTATAAAAAACACAAAAAATACTATGCATGCATAGTATTTTTTTTTTATATTTGAAAAAGTTTTGATTATATACTATGAAAGATAAAACTATAGATTATGCATTAAGAACAACCTGGCAAGCTGTTGCTAGAATGTATAACGAGGAAGCGGCAAAATATGGAGCTACCATGGCAACTGGATTTGCTTTGTTAAGTATTGATAGAGAAAAAGGTTCGCCATCAACAACTTTAGGCCCAAAAATGGGAATGGAAGCCACTAGTTTAACCAGAACCTTAAAATCTATGGAAGAACGTGGATTAATAACACGTAAAAAAAATCCAACAGACGGTAGAGGGGTAATTATACAATTAACCAAAGACGGCAAAGAAAAAAGAGAACTTTCTAAAGAAACTGTACTTCGATTTAATGAAGCTGTAAGACAACATATTAGTGAGGAAAAACTACTCCATTTTATGGAAGTAGCTGAAATCATCAACGAATTAATTATTGATAAAAAAATCTATAACGAAAATAAAACAACAAACCTATAAACATGAAACGTACTATTAAAAAAGTTGCTGTTATTGGTTCCGGAATTATGGGAAGTGGTATCGCTTGCCATTTTGCTAATATTGGTGTCGAAGTCTTATTATTAGACATCGCTCCAAACGAATTAACCGAAGCCGAACAGAAAAAAGGATTGACCTTAGAAAGTAAAGCCGTTAGAAACCGATTAGTGAATGATCATTTAGCTAACGCTTTAAAATCGAAGCCTTCTCCTATTTATCATCCAAGTTTTGCTTCAAGAATTACTACTGGTAACACCACAGATGATATGTCAAAAATTGCTACTGCCGATTGGATTATCGAAGTTGTAGTAGAACGTTTAGACATCAAAAAAATTGTTTTCGAACAAGTTGACAAATATAGAAAACCAGGAACTTTAGTTACTTCAAATACGTCTGGTATTCCAATTCAGTTCATGAGCGAAGGAAGAAGCGACGATTTTCAACAACATTTCTGTGGAACGCACTTCTTTAACCCTGCACGTTACTTAAAATTATTTGAAATCATTCCTGGTCCAAAAACCATAAATGAAGTATTGGATTTCTTGAATGGTTATGGTGAAAAATTCTTAGGAAAAACTTCAGTGGTTGCTAAAGATACTCCAGCTTTTATCGGAAATAGAATTGGAATCTTCGGAATCCAAAGTTTATTCCACCAAGTAAAAGAAATGGGATTAACGGTTGAAGAAGTGGATAAATTAACTGGACCCGTTATCGGTCGACCAAAATCGGCTACTTTTAGAACGGTTGATGTGGTTGGTTTAGATACTTTAGTACATGTAGCAAACGGAATTTATGAAAATTGTCCAAACGACGAAGCGCATGAATTATTCAAACTTCCTGAATTTGTTAACAAAATGATGGAAAACAAATGGTTAGGAAGCAAAACAGGACAAGGTTTCTACAAAAAAGAAGGAAAAGACATCCTAACTTTAGATTTAGATACTTTAGAATACAGAGCGAATAAAAAAGCATCTTTTGCAACTTTAGAATTAACCAAAACGATTGAAAAACCAATCGATAGATTCAAAGTTTTAGTGACTGGAAAAGACAAAGCAGGAGATTTCTACAGAAAAAACTTCGCTTCTATGTTCCAATATTGCTCTAACAGAATTCCTGAAATCACAGACGCTTTCTACAAAATCGACGATGCAATGAAAGCTGGATTCGGTTGGGAAAGTGGTCCATTCGAAATTTGGGATGCCATAGGAGTTGAAAAAGGAATCGAATTAATGAAAGCTGAAGGTTATCAACCTGCTTCTTGGGTAACTGATATGGTAGCTTCAGGAAGCACTTCATTCTATTCGATTAAAGATGGAGCAACACACTTCTACTCTATCTCAAACAAAAAAGTGGAAAAAATTCCAGGTCAAGATGCCTTCATTATCCTAAATAACATTCGCGAAAGCAAAAAAATATGGAACAACAGCGATGCAATCATTACCGATTTAGGTGATGGAATCATCAATTTAGAATTTACCTCTAAAATGAATTCTATTGGAGCTGGTGTTTTACAAGGAATTAACAAAGCCATTGACATTGCTGAGAAAGACTACAATGGTTTAGTTATTGGAAATCAAGGTGCTAATTTCTCAGTTGGAGCAAATTTAGGAATGATTTTCATGATGGCAGTCGAACAAGAATATGACGAGTTAAACATGGCTATCAAAATGTTCCAAGACACAATGATGCGTTGTCGTTATTCAGCAATTCCTGTTATCGCTGCTCCTCACGGAATGACTCTTGGTGGTGGTTGCGAATTAACCATGCACGCTGATAGAGCGGTTGCTGCTGCAGAAACGTACATCGGATTAGTAGAATTTGGTGTTGGAGTAATTCCTGGTGGTGGTGGTTCTAAAGAAATGGCCTTGAGAGCTTCTGATTTATTCCGTAAAAATGACGTAGAATTAAATGTGCTTCAAGAATATTTCTTAACTGTGGGAATGGCAAAAGTAGCAACTTCGGCTTACGAAGGTTTTGATACTGGCGTTTTACAAAAAGGAAGAGATATCGTAGTGGTAAACAAAGACCGCCAAATTGCAACAGCTAAACAATTGGCTTTACAAATGGCAGAACAAGGTTACACGCAACCTGTAAGAAGAAAAGATATCAAAGTTTTAGGCAAACAAGCTTTAGGTATGTTCTTAGTAGGAACTGACCAAATGGAAGCTGGTAAATACATTTCTGAACACGATAAGAAAATTGCAAACAAACTAGCTTATGTAATGGCTGGTGGTGATTTGTCAGAAGCAACCTTAGTTTCTGAACAATATTTATTGGATTTAGAAAGAGAAGCATTTTTATCACTAACAGGAGAAAGAAAATCTTTAGAGAGAATTCAATATATGCTAACTAAGGGTAAACCTTTACGTAATTAATAGCCTCGTAGAGGCGAAATATTGATAGAAAAATATATTAGATATGAAAAATACAACCGCATATATAGTTTCGGGTTACCGAACCGCAGTAGGAAAAGCGCCAAAAGGAGTTTTTCGATTTAAACGTCCAGACGAATTAGCAGCAGAAACCATCGAATACATGATGAAAGAGTTGCCTGATTTTGACAAAACACGTATTGATGATGTAATGGTAGGAAACGCCATGCCTGAAGCCGAACAAGGTTTAAACGTTGGTCGTTTAATTTCGTTAATGGGATTAAAAATCACCGATGTTCCTGGAGTTACCGTAAACAGATATTGTGCGTCTGGCGTTGAAACTATTGCAATGGCAACGGCTAAAATTCAGTCAGGGATGGCAGATTGTATTATTGCTGGTGGTGCCGAAAGTATGAGTTACATTCCTATGGGAGGTTACAAACCAACACCTGATTATAAAGTTGCCGCTGCAGGTCACGAAGATTATTACTGGGGAATGGGATTAACGGCTGAAGCTGTTGCAAAACAATTCAACGTTTCTCGTGCTGACCAAGATGAATTTGCTTATCAATCGCACATGAAAGCTTTAAAAGCACAGGCTGAAAGTAAATTCGATAAACAAATTGTTCCTATTACAGTAGAACAAACATTTGTAAATGAAAATGGTAAAAAAGAAACGAAATCATATGTAGTAAATAAAGACGAAGGCCCAAGAGCTGGAACTTCGGTTGAAGCTTTAGCAGGATTACGACCAGTATTTGCTGTTGATGGTTCGGTTACGGCTGGTAACTCTTCTCAAATGAGTGATGGAGCAGCTTTCGTTTTAATCATGAGCGAAGAAATGGTGAAAGAATTAAACTTGGAACCAATTGCAAGAATGGTAAGCTACGCTGCTTCAGGTGTAGAACCAAGAATCATGGGAATAGGTCCTGTTACTGCTATTCCAAAAGCTTTAAAACAAGCAGGATTAAAACAAGACCAAATCGATTTAATTGAGTTAAACGAAGCTTTCGCAGCGCAATCATTAGCAGTTGTGAGAGAACTAGGTTTAAACCCAGAAATCGTAAACGTAAACGGTGGAGCTATTGCTTTAGGTCATCCACTAGGTTGTACTGGTGCTAAACTATCCGTTCAATTGTTTGACGAAATGCGCCTGAGAAACAGCAAATACGGAATCGTTTCAATGTGTGTTGGAACAGGCCAAGGTGCAGCTGGAGTATTTGAATTTTTAAAATAAAAAAAGGAACACAGATTAGAAAAATTAGAGATGTTTTTAAAATTTTATCCATTTCTTCAATCTGTGTTTCAAAAATAATTAACCAATAATGAATAGAAATTAAGATTTCTTTTCTTTAAAAAATAAAAGTTATGTCAGATATCATCAGAGGAGGACAATTCCTAGTAAAAGAAACAAAATGCAAAGACATCTTCACACCAGAAGACTTCAATGAAGAACAAGTTATGATGCGTGATTCGGTTATCGAATTCGTAGACAAAGAAATTTGGCCGTATAAAGAACGCTTCGAAAAGAAAGATTACGCATTAACCGAAGACATCATGCGTAAAGCAGGTGAATTAGGTTATTTAAGCGTTGCTGTTCCCGCTGCTTATGGCGGAATGGAAATGGGATTTGTAAATACTGTTTTAGTTTGTGATTATATTTCAGGAGCAACAGGTTCATTTTCAACTGCTTTTGGAGCGCATACAGGAATTGGAACGATGCCAATTACTTTATATGGAACAGAAGAACAAAAACAAAAATATGTACCAAAATTAGCTTCGGGTGAATGGTTTGGAGCTTATTGTTTAACGGAACCTGGAGCTGGATCGGATGCGAATTCAGGAAAAACAAAAGCAGTTCTTTCAGAAGATGGAACACATTATAAAATCACGGGTGGAAAAATGTGGATTTCTAACGCTGGTTTTTGTAATTTAATGATTGTTTTCGCTCGTATTGAAGACGATAAAAATATTACGGGTTTCATCGTTGAAAATGATCCTTCAAACGGAATTTC
This sequence comes from Flavobacteria bacterium BAL38, assembly GCA_000169355.1. Classification (GTDB taxonomy): domain Bacteria; phylum Bacteroidota; class Bacteroidia; order Flavobacteriales; family Flavobacteriaceae; genus Flavobacterium. Next base: position 22,850 of record AAXX01000006.1, read on the forward strand.
AATGGGTGATGAAGAGCACAAATTAGGAATTCGCTCCTCTTCTACGCGTCAAGTTTTCTTTAACGAAACGAAAGTTCCTGTAGAAAATATGTTGGCAGGTCGTGGTGAAGGTTTTAAAATTGCGATGAATGCATTAAACGTGGGTCGTATTAAATTAGCTGCTGCTTGTTTGGAAGCACAACGTAGAACAGTTACTGGAGCGGTTCATTATGCTAACGAAAGAGTTCAATTTAAAACGCCAATTTCAAGTTTTGGAGCAATTCAAGCTAAAATTGCTGAAATGGCAACAAATGCTTACGCAGGAGAAAGTGCTACTTACAGAGCTGCATCTGATATTGAGAACAGAATTAATATTAGAGTTAATGAAGGAAATTCTCACCAAGAAGCTGAGTTAAAAGGAGTAGAAGAATTTGCAATCGAATGTTCTATCTTAAAAGTAGCCGTTTCTGAAGATGTGCAATCTTGTACAGATGAAGGAATTCAAATTTTTGGTGGAATGGGATTCTCTGAAGATGCACCAATGGAAAGTGCTTGGAGAGATGCTCGTATTGCAAGAATTTACGAAGGAACTAACGAAATCAACAGAATGTTATCAGTTGGAATGTTAGTAAAAAAAGCAATGAAAGGTCACGTTGATTTATTAGGTCCAGCAATGGCTGTAGCTGAAGAATTAATGGGAATTCCTTCTTTCGATATTCCTGATTATTCAGAATTATTTGCTGAAGAAAAAGAAATGATTGCCAAATTGAAAAAAGTATTCTTAATGGTTGCGGGTGCTGCAGTTCAAAAATATGGACCAGAGTTAGAATCACACCAACAATTATTAATGGCCGCTTCTGACATCTTAATCGAAATCTATATGGCTGAAAGTACTATTCTTAGAACAGAGAAATTAGCTAAAAAAGAAGGCGAAGACAAAGTTCAAGAACAAATTGCTATGGCAAAATTATACTTATATCATGCTGTAGATATCGTAAACCAAAAAGGAAAAGAAGGAATTGTTTCTTTTGCTGAAGGCGATGAACAACGCATGATGTTAATGGGATTAAAACGTTTTACAAAATATACGAACATGCCAAATGTAATTGGTCTTCGTGAAAAAATTGCTGCAAAAATTATTAGCGAAAATAAATACGCTTTTTAATACAGTAATTAATTGGTTTAGTTTGTTTAAAAAAACCATTCGCATTGCGAATGGTTTTTTATTACTAGTCACAAAATAATTAAAAATAGACAGCACATTACTCCTATTTATTTTTGTGTTTACAATTATCAACTTGATTTAGAACAATTATAAAACAAAAAATCAGTTGATTGTTTTCTATATTAAGTAAAATAAAATAGTAAATCAAATATTATACATTTGGAAAATACTGAATATCATACATATAATATTATAAATTCAAATTTATTATTATTTTTTACAAATTGAGTTTGCAAATTAGACATTAATTCCTATATTTGCACCCGCATTAAGGCCTCGTGGCGCAACTGAATAGCGCATCTGATTACGGCTCAGAAGGTTACTGGTTTGAATCCAGTCGAGGTCACAAAAAAACTAAAGCGTTCAATTTTTGAACGCTTTTTTTTATATCTTAACTCAGTGTAAATCAACAAAAAACCATGGATAATTCTATAGAAAATCGCGTAAGATTAGTTGAAACATTGTTTCAAAATCTTGAGGTGGAAATTGTAGAATTCCAAAAAGAAACAAAATTAGGTTGTATTGCAGGCTGCGGAAAATGTTGCTCAACTCCTGAAATTGATGCGTCACCATTAGAATTCTTACCATGGGCTTTTCATGTTTTTTTAAACGGTCAAGCCGAAGATACACTTTTAGAATTAGAACAAAGCACAACCGCTACTTGCTTTTTATATCGCCCAAAATCATTAGCAGAATTTACATCAGGAAATTGTAGTACATACCAATATCGTGGTTTAATTTGTAGACTTTTTGGTTTTGGTGCCACAACAGATAAATACGGAAAATTACGCATTGCAACGTGTAACATTATAAAAGAAGGTCAAGCAACAAATTTTGAAAAGGCCACAATTGCTATAAATACTGATTTATCTGTGCCAATTTTTACAGAATATTACATGCAACTTTCGCAAACAGATTTTAAGCTTGGAAATGTTTTTCTGCCAGTAAACAAAGCGATGAAAGCGGCTTTAGAAGAAGTTTTGCAATATTATGCTTACAGACCTTTTCCTGATAACTACAAAAATTCCATATAAAAACACTTTTTTTTCAGGTAGTTGAATTAAAACTAGTAAATCAAACAAACTACCAAATTATAGTCTACCTTCGGTAAAAAATTATGACCATCGAGCAACGTGTTGTTTTGGTAGAAGAATTATTTCATAAATTAGATATAGAAATATCTGAATTCCAATCACAAACCAAGTTAAGTTGTGTTTCTGGTTGTGGAAAATGCTGTAATCATCCCGAACTTGACGCTTCTCCTTTAGAGTTTTTACCATGGGCATTTCATCTTTTTTTAAATGGTGAAGCAGAAAAAGTTTTGTTAACACTAAACAAATCAACTGAAAATCGTTGCTATATTTATAATCCGCTTTCATTGTTGGATAAAAATAAAGGAAATTGTAGCAATTATCAATATCGTGGTTTAATTTGTCGCCTTTTCGGATTTGGTGCCAACACTGATAAATATGGTCAATTGCGATTAGCTACATGTAAAATCATAAAGGAAGGACAAACAGAGAAATACAATAAATCAACCGAATTAATCAATAAAGGTATACCTGTTCCTATCTTTACAGATTACTACATGAATTTATCCCAAATCGATTTTCAATTGGGAAATGTAATTGTTCCAATAAATAATGCACTCAAATTAGCGATTGAAGAAGTATTGCAATATTACGCCTATCGACCAATGCCAAACGGACATTTTAATTGTGCCTAGTAAAGATATTTCTCACCTATTACTTTTCGAATCGAAAAAAAACCTATTTGATTCAAATCAATTTCATTACGTTTTACCCAAATCAATTCCTGAATTTCGTCTTCAGCTTCAACACTAATAACATCTGAAGTTAATTTACATTCGTAAAAAATATCCATTGTTCTGTAGGGAACATTTTTGTATAAATAATTATTGGGAGACGTAGTGATATATTTTAAATCGCTAGTTGAAATTTCTAATCCTAATTCTTCTTTGATTTCTCTACAAGCCGCTTCTTCAGCCGTTTCATTCGGATCTATGAATCCACCCGGTAAATCCCATTTTCCTTTGTCTGGATCTATATTTCTTACTGTAAACAATACTTTGTCTTCAAATGTAAAAACAATCGCTACAGCAGCCGCTATGTTATGATAATAGGTAAAACCACAATCATCACACAAAAACCTACGGTTATCAGGAAACGAAAAATGTGTAGAAGCACAACTTGGACAGAATTTGAAAAATGACATTTATTAGTGATTAGTGATTAGTGATTAGTGATTAGTGATTAGTGCAAATTTACTTTTTACTTTTTACTTTTTACTTTTTACTTTTCTTTATAACTATATTTGTCACATGAAGCATTTAGTTATCATAGGAGCCGTTTGGCCCGAACCTAATTCAACAGCAGCTGGAAGCAGAATGTTGCAACTCATTTCGTTGTTTCAAAAACAAAGTTATGAAATTACGTTTTTATGTTCGGCTTCAAAATCAGATTTTTCGTTTGATTTGAATCAGATTTCGGTTAAAACCAAAGCCATTCAACTAAATGATAGTAGTTTTGATTCTGAAATTACTGAGTTAAATCCGAATGTCGTACTATTTGACCGTTTTATGATGGAAGAACAATACGGTTGGCGTGTGATTGAAAATTGCCCGAATGCTTTACGAATTTTAGACACTGAAGATTTACATTTTTTACGAAAAGCCAGAGAAATGGCATTCAAACAGCATCGGGAATTGGTTTTTGAAGATTATATTTCGGATGTTTTTAAGCGCGAAATGGCTTCGATTTATAGATGCGATTTGACCTTATTGATTTCGGAATACGAAATGCAATTGGCTACCGAAACCTTCAAAATTGATGCTTCCCTTTTGTATTACTTATCTTTTTTATCGGAAGAAATTAATACAGCTATTCCAAAATTTGAAGAACGAAAACATTTTGTAAGTATTGGCAACTTTTTACACGAACCCAATTGGCAAACCGTTTTACAATTAAAACAACTTTGGAAAGCCGTTAAAAAACAACTTCCCGAAGCAGAACTTCATGTTTATGGCGCTTATGTTTCGGAAAAAGCAAAGCAATTGCACAACGAAAAAGAAGGTTTTTTAATTAAAGGAAGAGCCGAAAGTGTTGTTAATGTATATTCGAAAGCAAAAGTGTTATTAGCACCAATTCCATACGGTGCAGGTTTAAAAGGAAAATTATTTGAAGCCATGCAATTGGGATTACCTTCAATAACTACCAAAGTGGGAGCCGAAGCAATGAACGGGAATTTAGATTGGAACGGATTTATTTCAGAAAATGAAAATGATTTTGTAGAAAAAGCAATCGAATTGTATACTAATAAATCACTTTGGGAAACCGCTCAAAAAAATGGTTATGAAATCATTGAAAAACGTTTCAAGAAAGAATTATTTGCAATTGATTTTATGAATAGAATTGAAGAACTTCAACAGAATTTAAAAACGAATAGAAATCAAAATTTCTTGGGACAAATTTTGCAACATCAAAGTTTACAAAGCACTAAATATATGAGCAAGTGGATTGAAGCGAAGAATAGTTGACAGTCTCAGTTTTCAGTCACAGCATATCACTGAACACTGAGACTGTGACTGCAAACTTTTACCCGTGTATCGTCTCTGATTTTCCGTAGCTTTCAATCACTTTTGCTTCAAATTCTAACCATTCTTCCCAACGCTTTTTAACGTCGTAACCTTCTTCGGCTAATTCGTGAGCAAATTGCAAGAAAGAAGTATAATGATTGGCTTCCGAAATCATTAATTCTCTATAAAAAACAGCTAATTCTTCGTCTTGGATATTATCTGAAAGTACTTTGAATCGTTCACAACTTCTGGCTTCAATCATAGCGGCAAATAACATGCGCTCTACAATTAAATGCTTGCGATTTCCGGGTTTCATGAATTTGAATAAATCGTTTACATAACTGTCTTTTCGTTCGCGACCTAACACCCAACCACGTGCTTTTATGATTTCATGCACTTGCTCAAAATGATCCATTTCTTCTTTTGCAATTTTTGTTAATTCTGTTGTTACTTCAGTAAATTCGGGCAACATATTAATTAACATAATCGCATTAGAGGAAGCTTTCAATTCGCACCACGCATGATCCGTTAGAATTTCTTCTAAATTTCCTTCAGCAATATTGGCCCATCTTGGGTCGGTTGGTAGTTTTAAACGAAACATTTGATAAATGATTTAGTTGTGCAAATTTAGGAAATAATACTTTTAAACGGATAATAAGTTTAAGGGCAAGTTCAAATTCAAAAATCAAGTACAAAAAGAGATGCTGAAATTAAAGATTCAACGTAATTAAACGAGTTCAGGATAACAAACGTTAAAGATAGTCTAATGTAAACTACGAAAAGTGAAACGTCCGAAGTTTCGGTCCGAAGCTTCGGACTCTGTATAACTCTCTCAAAACAATCCTTATCAAAAAACGCTCGGTGTATCTCTGTGTAAATTTTTCATTAGCCTTCGACTTCGCTCAGGGTGACAATCAAGTCAATACATTTCCAAAGATTTCTAAGCATTTAAATTTTAAAAATAATTTAAATTTCTAAAATCTGTGTTCCTAAAAATCCGTCACCATCAGCGCTCCGCCTAGGCGGACCCGTATCATCCGCGTGCCATCCTAAATTCCTAAACTAGAAATATCCCAATTCTTAGCAGTATTATACTGAATATGTCCGTTTTCAATTTCCAAAGGGCAATCGAAGTTATTAGTATACAAACCACCTGTTCCTAAGCCTTGTGGCATAGAATTATTTAAAGTAAAAGTAAATTGCGTAATTGCATTCAAACCGATATTACTTTCTAATGCAGAAGTAATCCACCAACCGATATGTAAACTTTCGGCAATAGAAATCCATTCTAAAGTTCCTTTGAAACCTCCGACTAAACTTGGTTTCAAAATAATATATTGTGGTTGAATTTCTTCAAGTAGTTTTCGTTTCTTTTCTATTCCAAAAACACCAATTAATTCTTCATCTAGTGCAATTGGAAATGGCGTTTTTAGACAAAGTGATTTCATTTCTTGAATTTGATTCGCTTTAATAGGTTGCTCAATACTATGCAATTCAAATTCAAATAATTGATTTAATTTATCTAAAGCATTATTTAACTCAAAAGCTCCATTGGCATCAACCCGAATTTCGATAGTTTTTTTATCAAAATTTTGACGGATAAATCGCAATAAACCCAATTCTTTTTCAAAATCAATAGCTCCAATTTTAAGTTTTATACACGAAAATCCTTGTGCTAATTTTTCTTCGATTTGGGTTTTCATGAAAGACTCCTCACCCATCCAAACCAAACCATTTATCAACATATTTTTTTTGCCATTCGTAAATTCCGAAGGAAATAAATCGAACAAAGTTTTAGATTGCATCGACAAAAACGCCATTTCCACTCCAAATTGAATCGAAGGAAATTCCATTAATTCATCCCACAATGTATCTTTTCCTAAATGAATATTTTGGCAAACCCATTGTAATTTTTCCTCATAATCTGGTCGGTCATCTATTGAAAGTGATCGTAAAATCCCACACTCACCTATTCCCGTTTTTCCGTTTTCTTCTAAAAGTATAAACCAAGTTTCTTTCTCGGTCATTACTCCTCTCGAAGTGCCGCTTGGTCGTTTAAAATTTAGTGTATATTTTTTGTAGGTTGATTGCAAAATAAGGTTAAAAGTTTAAAAGGTTACTAGTTTAAAAGCCTAGACCTAAATTGTTAATCTAAAATTCTCAAAATTTTATTGAAATTATCTGTTGGTAGTCCGACTTGTTTCATATTATCAAAATCTTGTTTTGTTGCTTTTACCCAACTTGTATTTACATCGATATTTTGATCTTTATATTTTTTATGAATGTCTTTTGCTTCAGATACCCTATCTGTTACCAAATACACATGAGCCAAATGCAACTGAAACTTTATTTCATTTTTGTTCATCGAAATTGCCTTTAAAATATAATCTTCAGCTTTTTGATATTGTTTTGTTCTTAAATACAAAGCACCTAATAAATCAAATTCGTTTTCCTTGCCTAATTTCCTTTCGGTAATTAAATAATGTAATTGCTTAATTGCCTCTTCAGGTTTTGTTAATGAAAGTCTTCTTATATGAACATTATAATCTTGTAAATAGTCATTTATTTTACCTGATTTCAACAAGCTTTCATCTGAAATAGATGCAATCATTTTCGTTTTTTCAACAGGTAATAATTGCTTGAACTCACTGTACTTATATTTAGTTGTTACCAAATCGATAAATGTAGCTAAAAAAGCAGCTTTATAATTTAGTAATTTACCAACATCTGATTTTTCAGCAAGCACTAAAACTTCATTTTTAGTTTCTTTTGTCCAACCTCTGCTTGCTTTATAATCGACCCATGGCACCACTTCTAAAACAATTTTTTGATTCATAACCCAGTTCTGGCTTTCGAATCCGAACCATAAATTAGGTAAATTGGTTAAGCATAAAGAAGAAGATGAAATCAACTTGGCGTCTTTGTTTACTTTTTCTTTTTGTTCCCAACAGGCTCTATCTGTTTTTCCTTCTTTCAAAAATAAATTAGCTGAATTTTGTTCCTGAAACAAAGCAAATGTACATTTGTCATCACCCGAAATTGCGGATGTTAAATGAATTGCTCCAGCTGTTCCTTGACTAATTCCGGTTGGATCTGGAATGGCTTTTAATACCGAAACCAAACTTGAAGTTAACTTTTGATTTTCATCTAAAACGGTTATTCGGTATACGAATTCAGTGGTTCCAATAGGTAAATCTTCTGCTTTAATTATAGCTCTTTTACCAGCCGAAAGTGAAATTTCTTTTGTTGTAGCACGCTCTTTATCCCAAAAACCATCTTTTTGAGAAAAACTCGATACTGAAATTAATATTGCGGATAGTAGATATAAAAGTTTGTTCATTTTATTTTTTTTTAAACACATAGCATCATAGCATTGCAGTGTGTTTAGTTGTGACGTTTCACTTTACATAGAAAACATAATTTAATATACTATGTGCCTATTGTGTTTAGTAACCATTCAATTTTTGTACCAAAACTACAATTCGATACTTTCACCAATTTCTAATAACATCAAATCTTTTCCTTTGTTGAAAAATTTGCGTTTGGCTTCTTCATGATTGATTTCGATATAACCAAATGTATCAAAATGATAACCCAACACTTTATCGCATTGTACAAAATCAGAAGCGATAATAGCGTCTTCTACGTCCATAGTAAAGTTACTACCGATAGGCAAAATTGCTAAATCTAGTTTAGTTCGCATTGGAATTAATTTCATATCCATTGTTAAAGCGGTGTCGCCAGCAATGTAGATATTTTTGTGTTCGCCTTCAATAACAAATCCACCTGGTTGTCCTCCGTAGCTTCCGTCAGGAAAAGAAGACGTGTGAATAGCGTTTACATATTTTACCGTTCCGAATTCAAAATCCCAACTTCCGCCGTGATTCATTGGATGATAATTAAAGCCTTTATTTCCGAAGTGTGATGCAATTTCGTAGTTAGAAACTATAACCGCTTCCGTACGTTTTGCAATGGCTTCTACATCTAAAATATGATCTTGATGGGCGTGTGTTAGCAATATAAAATCGGCTTCCAACGTATTGATATCGACATGAGAAGCCTTTGGATTTCCTGAAATAAATGGGTCAACTAAAATGTGAACCTCGTTAACTTCAATCCCAATACAAGCGTGTCCGTAGAATGTGATTTTCATAGTTTTTTATTTTAGTGAAAAGTGATTAGTAATTAGTTTAAAAAGGCTAAAGTTAACCAAAATAAGATACTTAATGCGAATGTACTTAAGGCAACTTTTTTAAGCTCTGGGTCGAAGTCTTCATATTTTTCAGATTTATTAACTTTTCCCATATGAGCAATTATTGGAATATTAACAATTAAAATTGGAATTAATGAGAATTTTAAAATAATTGAAAAAATCATAAAAGATAACAATCCAATTACTAAGATAATTTGATGATAATTTTTTGCCCAATTTAAACCCATTTTCACCACCAACGTATTCTTTCCAGCAATTTTATCATTTTCAATGTCGCGCATATTATTCAAATTTAAAACGGCTACACTTAATAATCCAATAGCTGTTGCAGGTAGAAACAACTTCCAATCGATAAAATGGGTAAACAAAAAGTTAGACCCCACAACTGAAACTAATCCGAAAAAAATAAACACAAACAAATCGCCAAAACCACTATAGCCGTAAGCACTTTTTCCTACAGTGTATTTGATAGCTGCTCCGATAGAACCAATACCTAACAAGATGAAAATTAAACTTAATGCAAAATTTTCCTTTCCAAATGCGATGTAAATCAGTAATAAAGCAATAGTGAACGTTAAAACTGAAGTAATAATTACGGCTTTTTTCATTTGATTAGCTGTAATTACTCCGGCTGCCACTAAACGTTTTTCACCAATTCTATTGTCATCAGTTCCTTTAACGCCATCTCCGTAATCGTTGGCATAATTGGATAATACTTGTAATCCTAAGGTAGTTAATAACGCCAAAATAACAATTCTCCAATCAGAAAATCCTTGATGATAAGCATAGGCACTTCCAACAATAATTCCAGAAATGGAAAGAGGCAATGTTCGTAATCGTGCGGCTTGAATCCAGTGTTTTATGTTCATTTATTCTTTTATTTAATTTTAACTTCTACATCCATGTTTTCTCCGAAGTCTCTACTTGATACATCCAATAATTTACTAATTGTTTAATTTCTGAATAATTTCCGGTTGAAAAACTTATGTTACCACCAGCTGTTGATAAAGTAACGGAACCAATGTTAGTATACTTTTGCCAAAAAAACTGTTGGGTTTTTATCGTTTGAATTTTAAAAGGTTCAATAATTGATGTGTCAATATCCCAAGCTCCATTTTGTTTAATTATAAAATCATCCGAAACAAAAAGCTTATAATTTTTAAACGAAAACCAAATTATAATTCCAGCAAAAACGAAAAAAATAGTTGTGTAAATGCTCCATTCTGTCCATGTTACAAATTCTGTTTTACAATTTAGAAATAACATTGTTAAAATCGGAATTAATAAAAAGAAAAAAGAATTCAAAGCTAATTTTCGCCAATTAGGCAAATATAAAGTACCTTTTTTAGGCACCTGAGAAAATAACAATTTTAAAATCTCAAAACTTTCTTGTTGTGAACAACCTGGCACTTCAATTTTATCTTTCTCTTTTATTTTTTGAGCATCACTTGAGGCTTGATGAACTCCAATCGTAGTTACATCTAACTTTTTTTGAAAATAATTTTGAGTAATTTTTACAATTTGAACCTTGTTTGGATTTAACAAGATACTTTTGGTAGCTAATAAACCATAAGATAAAATAACCGATTGTTGGTTTTTTTGAATGGTAAAATCGAAATATCTAAAAATAGTTCGAACTAAATTAACAATTAAAACCAATGCAAAAACAAAACCAACTACCATTAAAACGGATGTAATTATTGGAAAAGATTCAAGATAATTTGTAACCTTATCTTCATTAATAATATCGCTTTGAAATTGATTAAAATTTTCAATTATAGTCGTTAAAAAAACAAACAAAAGGGCTAAACTTTTTACATAATTTGAAGTAAATCCTATTTTAATTAAACTAACTAATCCAATTTTTACAAAAGAAACAGGTTCAAACTCTTTTGATTGTGTATCGACTTTAGAATTAAGATTAATTTCTGAATAATGTATTAAACGTTCTTTTAAAAGTGTAGCCAATTGATGTGAAATAGCACTAATTGAGGCTTCTTTTTTATCGCTTCCAGCAGTATCAATTTCTAATTTATATACACCAACTAAGCGCTGAATTAAACTTTGATTGATATTTACTTGCTGAATTTTATGTAATTGAATTGTAATTTTCGATTTATTCAAAACGCCTTTTTGTATTACAAATTCATTAGTTTCTTCATCGATATGAAAGGTAAAAAACCAATATTGTAAATATGAAAAAAAGCCCATTAATATTAAAACGCCTATAATACTTCCAAAAAAAAGGAATTTATTTAACGATTCAAATTTTACAAAATAAAGAATTAAAATAGGCCAAAACGCACGAATAGATTTTTGTAAGCTATTCGCAAACATTACAAGAATTCCTGTTAGAGATTGCCTTTGAGGCATGGAGAAATCTACCAAATTACTCATTACTTTCAGCCGTTAAATTTTCTGGTAAAGAATTTTCTATAACTTCAGTTTCTTCTAATTTATCTATTGGATTAATTTTATGAGAAACCATGTTTTTAATTTTTTGTGCTTCTTCCAACAACAGACCTGGAATCTCTAAATCAGAACTACTTCCACCTGCTGTAAACAACTCAATTGAAGCTAAGCCTAGTCTTCTTGCAATAAACCCTTGATGCAAAGCAACATGTTGTACTCTATTAAAAGGAATAATTGTAGTAGTCTCAGAAATTAATCCCGATTTATAAATAGCATCGTGCTCTCTAAAAGCATAACCTTTTTTATTAAAACTTAACTTTGCTATAATAACAACAGCGACTAAAAATAGTACAAGAGCGCTAAAAATTAGTAGCCAATATTTTGTAGAAAAAACTTCTCTTTCAACAAAAAAAACAGTAGTAAATCCTCCAATTGCAAGAACTACTAACAATAAAAAATTAAACAGTAAAACCTTCACATAATTTGAATGCAAAGCATTTAAATGTAATTCTTCAAACTTTGGAAGCGTGTCTAAATCAATTGTATTATTTGAGAAGTTATTCATATTTTATATTTTAAAACCAAGACCTAAATAAATAAAATGAGTGTTTGCTTTACCATCTATGTCGCTTGAATTTATTGGGAAATATTTGTAGCTTCCTTCAATAAAAAGCAAATTGGAAACATGATATTTTAAGCCCGGGTTAATTGTCAAGCCATTAAAGTTAAACTTTGTCGTTCGTGTAATAAAACCTGGATCTGAAGGATCGAAACTAGAAGTTTCAAATTTAAACTCATTATAAAAGAAAGCATAACCTAATCCGAAGAAAGGTTTTAATTTCCCTTTAAAAACATCAAATTCAATACTAACATTTGGATTCCAAATAAGAATGTCATTCTGTAAAAAGTAATCTCTAGTTTGTAAATAATCAACCGTTAAACCTCCAAAAACAGAAATCATTTCGTCTTGATAAACCGCATAATTACACGAAACTCCAACAACTCCATTAAAGCCGTCGCTAATGATATTATCATTACGAAGATTCCCAACGTAATGAACTCCTACTTGAAATTTTGTTGGTTTATTAGTTTCCTCTTGGGCAAATAAAAAACTGGTACAAACTAAAAATAAGGCTAAAAATTTGTTTATCATTGTGTTATAATTACAATATTCATGTTCAAAAATCAAATACATGTGCAATTGCTTTTACTTCGCTAAAGGATTAGCCAACTTCGTAGGAGATTCCTAGCAAGCTCGGAATGACATCAACCAATCACCTAACACCATTCACCCATCAACCAACTAAGGTAAATATTTCTTTTCAAAGTTCGGTTTACGTTTTTCTAAGAACGCATCTCTTCCTTCTTTTGCTTCGTCTGTCATGTAGGCTAAACGAGTGGCTTCACCTGCAAAAACTTGTTGTCCTACCATACCATCATCAGTTAAATTCATGGCGAATTTTAGCATTTTAATCGATGTTGGTGATTTTTCTAGAATTTCTTGCGCCCATTCATACGCTGTGTCTTCCAATTCAGCATGAGGAATAACAGCATTTACCATTCCCATTTCAAAAGCGTCTTGTGCTGAGTAATTTCGACCTAAGAAGAAGATTTCTCTAGCTTTCTTTTGTCCTACCATTTTAGCTAAATAAGCAGAACCGTAACCTCCATCGAAACTAGTTACGTCAGCATCGGTTTGTTTAAAAATTGCGTGTTCTTTACTTGCTAACGTTAAATCACAAACCACATGAAGCGAATGTCCGCCACCAACAGCCCAACCCGGAACTACACAAATAACAGCTTTTGGCATAAAGCGAATCATACGTTGTACTTCTAAAATGTTTAATCTGTGGTAACCATCTTCTCCTACATAACCTTGGTGTCCACGAGCTTTTTGGTCACCACCACTACAGAAACTCCAAATGCCATCTTTAGAACTTGGTCCTTCAGCAGAAAGTAACACAACTCCTATCGATGTGTCTTCTTGAGCATCATAAAATGCTTCAATTAATTCTTTAGTGGTTTTCGGACGAAAGGCATTTCTAACATCTGGTCGGTTGAATGCGATTCGGGCTACTCCATCACATTTTTTATAGGTAATATCTTCAAATTCTCTTACTGTTTTCCAGTTGATTGTACTCATATTTTTAAATTTATTTTATTTTTCAAGGGCAAATTCAAGTTCAAGTTCAAGATTAAAATTATTTCAATTTATTTAACATCATTCTTGATGTAATAGCAATTAATTCTTCTACTTCTGACAAAAGCCAATTTCTTTCATTCTCTTCACCTTCTTTGATGTAATTTAAAACTCGGAGTGAATTTCTTGATTCTTTTAATTCTTTTACAACTAATGATAATTTAAAAACGTAATCTTTATCCGTAATTGTTCCTTGAGATTCACCGTAGTTTAAAGAAGCACTTCCAGAAGAACGAATTAATTGATTTTTGTAATATTCTAATTCATATGCCTTAGCTAATTTTCTAACAAAGAAAATCGATTCACCAGCAAATCTAACTAATCTTTCATCTAAATTGAATATTCTTTCAGTTGGTTCGTTTAATTCCATAAATGTTTTAAATGTTTATCTTTCAAATTGAACTTGAACTTGCCTTTGATTTTTGTATTTGTTTTGGTAAAAATAATTCATTTTTTGCATTATATTGCAAGTTCAAAACAATAAGATTTATGAAAAAACTATATATCGGATTGCTGTTTGCCTCTGGGTTATTTACAGCTTCGGCTCAAAACTATGAATTTCAAGACGTTATTGACTTGGATAGACTTCCTGTTATCTCGCAAGATATTACAGGAACATGTTGGAGTTTCTCTACTTCTTCTTTTTTAGAATCGGAAATCATTCGTTTAACAGGAAAGAAAATCGACCTTTCGGAAATGTATCAAGCGAGAACTACGTATCCTTTAAAAGCTGAAAATTATGTAATGCGTCAAGGAAAGGCAAATTTTAGTGAAGGTGCTTTGGCACATGATGTAATGAATAGTATAACTAAGTTTGGATTAGTTCCGAATAGTGTTTTTGATGGCTTAAACGATGGAGAATCGAAACATAATCACGCTGAAATGGTTTCCGTTTTAGAGGCCATGTTAAAAACGTATGCTGAAAATCCGGGAAGAAAATTATCTACAAATTGGAAACAAGCGATTCATGCTGTTTTAGATATTTATTTGGGAAGCATTCCGACAAAATTTGAATACGAAGGCAAAAATTATACTCCAAAATCATTTGCTGAATTCGCAAAAATTAAACCTGAAAATTATGTGACGTTAACTTCGTTTACACATGAAGCAAATTACAAACCGTTTATTTTAAACATTCCAGATAATTTTTCAAACGGTAGCATGTATAATTTGCCTTTAGACGAATTTATCGCCAATATTGATAATGCGTTAGCAAATGGTTATTCTTTGTCTTTAGATTGTGATGTTTCGGAAGCTACATTCTCTGGAAAATATGGTATTGCATTTATTCCAGAAAAAGAAGAAGATGTAAAAACTGGCTTAGGAGAAATTATCACTGAAAAAAATATTACACCTCAATTCCGTCAACAAGAATTTGAAAATCTTTCTACTACCGATGACCATTTAATGCATATTGTGGGGAAAGTAAAAGACCAAAAAGGGAATATGTATTATAAAGTAAAAAACTCTTGGGGAACTGATGAAAAAAAAGTTGCTAATGGAGGTTACGTCTATATGAGTGTAGCTTATATGAAATTAAAAGCTATTTCTGTTTTAGTTCATAAAGATGGGATTCAAAAAGAAACTAAAAAGAAATTAGGATTGTAAATGGTTTATAAATCGGCTGTAAGTAAAGCAAATAAATTCATTTACATTGGAACAATTGTATTTTTGATACTACTTTCTATTCCGAGTTTTTTTGAAGATACTTATGAACCTTTTTTAGTATTATTTTCAATTCATTTTGTAATTATTTTATTTATAATTTGGACGTATAAAACCACTTTTTACAAGATTGAGAACACCTGTTTACATTGGAAATCTGGACCTTTTTATGGTGAAATTGATATTCAAAAAATCAATAAAATTGAATATCACAAAGGAATTATTGTACCAACTATTTGGAAACCAGCACTCAGTCATATAGGTATCATAATTACTTACAATAAATATGATGATATTTATATTTCACCTGAAAAACAAGAAGAATTTATTGCTACATTGCAACGCCTAAATCAAAATATTACATTTAAGAATACGCCTTATGTTGAATAAAATAGTATTTGTAAGCTTAAGTTTACTACTTTTTAATTGCAAAAATAAACCCGACGAAAATAAAGAATCTACTGTTAAAGATGTTGATGGTAATGTGTCTGAATATGCTGTAAACTTTACTCCTTTAACAACGGTATATAAGAAAAAAACGGCTGATGATTTAGAGGCGTTTTATAATGCTAAATTTAATTCTAAAGACTATAGTGGTTCCTTTTTAGTAGCAAAAAATGGCGAAATTTTATATGAAAATTATAGCGGATATGCTTACAAAGAAAAAGGAGATTCGATAAAACAAAATACTCCATTACACATTGCATCTGTAAGTAAAGTTATAACAGCTGTAACCATTTTAAAATTAGTTGATGCTAAAAAATTAAAACTAGACGATTTAGTAACTTCTATTTTACCTGAATTTCCTCACGAAAAAACAACCGTAAGAATGCTATTGAATCATAGAAGTGGTTTAAGAAACTATGCTTACTTCACTGATGATAAAGGCGTTTGGGATAAAAAGAAAACGCTAACCAATCAAGATGTATTAACTCTTTTAGCTACTAAAAAAATTGGATTAGAATCTACACCTGGAACACGCTTTGGATATTGTAACACCAATTATGCCTTATTAGCATTAGTCATTGAAAAAGTAACAAATAAAACCTATCCAAAAGTACTTCAAGAACTTATTTTTGATCCATTGGGAATGAAAAACACCTTTGTTTTTGATGATTTAACAAAGCAAGATAGCGTAAGTCAATCCTACAAAAACAATTATTTACGATTGGCTTTTGAATATTTAGATCAGGTGTATGGTGATAAAAACATCTACTCTACTCCTCGCGATTTACTTCAATTTGATTTGGCATTGTACTCAGAAAAATTTTTGAGCGCTGCAATGAAAGCCGAAATGTTTAAAGGATATAGTTACGAACGCAAAGGAACCAGAAATTATGGTTTAGGAATTCGTATGTTAGAATTTGAAACGGGCCAACAATATTTCTTTCACAACGGGTGGTGGCACGGAAATACTTCGGCTTATGTAACGCTTCAAAAAGATTCAGTTACGATAATTGCCATTTCAAATAAATTTTCAAAAAAACCTTATCAAACCAAGAGATTGGCTCCAAAATTTGGCGATTATCCGTTTAAGTTTAATGATGAAGAGGGAGAATAATTAAAATAAATTCATCTTAAAATATCGTAACATAAACACAATTGTTACTATATTTAATACTAAAGATAGCCAATAAGATTTATTGTAATCGTCTGTATTTATAGCGATTTCATACAAATTTAAAAGTGGTAAAATCACAACTCCTATCCAAATTGGAATCCAAATGATTTCGGTTTCAAAACCAATGAAGTGAATGGTTTCAAAATTTTGAAAAATAGCAACAAACGTTAGTAATAAAACTAAAATACTTAATAAAAGATATATTTTGTTTTTTGCTGTCATAATAATTAATTACTTTTTATTCCAAACAATTAGACTGTCATTTGGCAAATCGTATTCATAAACTATTTTTGAAATACTATCTATATAAATCCATCCATTGGAAGAGAATCTTGTATTTGTACCATCAATATCGGATACGCTTTGACCAATATTGAAAATATAATAATTTTTTGAATCAGTCTTTTCAATTTGATCCAAAATCCATTCAACTTTAACATTATCTTTTAATGCAAGCTTAATCAATTCATTTTCAGAATTATTTATATAATCATAAACTAATGAATCATACCAATTTTGTGAATTCAAAACCAATGAAGAATCAATCTTCTTATCAACACTTTTATCTTCTAATTTAGTCTTATTATTACATGATAAAAAAATAAATAAAACAGAAACTAAAATTATATTCTTATTTAATATCATTTGATAGTATACTATTTAAATCAAATAAATTCCGTCTTCTTTGATTTCGATAAGCTTTTGTTTGTATAAATTACCAACGGCTTTTTTGAAATTCTTTTTACTCATTTTCAACACCGTTTTAATGTCATCTGGATGCGAATTATCTGTCAAGCGTAAGAAACCACGATTGGCTTTTAATTCATCTAAAATAATTTGTGAAGAAGGTTCGATTGCTTCTACTCCAACTTTGCGAAGCATCACATCAATTTTCCCATCAGGACGAATATTTTTAATATAACCAACGGTTTTCATTCCTGGTTTTACATCCGTATATACTTCATTTTTATAAGCTAAGCCTTTGTATTTCTGGTTAATGATGACGTTAATTCCACCATCTGTAATATGAGAAATTAAGATATTTACTTCTTCGTTGGGTTCTAAATCAACATTTTCATTTGTCAAATATTTATTGGTTCTACTCGAAGCTACCAAACGATTTGTTTTTTCGTCCATGTGCATGTAAACCAAATAACGCTTTCCTACTTCCATAGGACGAGCTTGCTCTTTAAACGGAACAAATAAATCTTTCTCTAATCCCCAATCTAAAAAAGCACCAAACTGATTCATGTAATTTACTTTCAAATGCGCAAATTCGTTCAGTTTAATATAAGGTTTAAGAGTAGTTGCTACAGGACGTTCTTCGTGATCTAAATATATAAAAACCGTTAAATCGTCTCCAATAGAAAATTCTTTAGGAACATATTTATTAGGCAACAAAACATCATCGTCTTGTGTTTCTTCGCTTCCTAAAAATAAACCTACTTTAGTATCTCTTAATATTTTTAACGTATTGAACTCTCCTATATGTAACATAATAAAATAAATATTTTGCAAAGGTAAGCAATTTAAAAATTAGAATTTAGAATTCAGAAATTCAGAAAACAAAAAAAACCACAAATCAATTAATGAAATGTGGTTTTTAAAATTGAAATTATTGAAATTAGATTCCGATTTCTAATTGAAAACGAACATACCAATTTTGTTTATTGCTTCCGTCAAAATAATCTAAATCGGATAAAGTAACTTCACCCTGCAATTTAAAAGCATGCTCCCATAAATATTTGGTTACACCTATTGAATATTGTTTTGAATTTGGAGTTAAAGTTTGAATATCTTGATGCATTTTTTGTGTAGAAAAACGACCAATTATTTCGTAGTTTGTAGTAAATACATAACTCATTTGATAATCCATACCACTTCCTACCGGAACATAATTAAATTCTGTAATGTCGTCAGGATTAAATGCAATTGGATTTTTTGCTGAACGCGACATATAAGCCGACATAAAGCTCCAACCATTATATTTCAACATGGCATCTAAAAAAAAAGATTTCGTTGTTTTTTGTTCAAATAAATCCTGACCAAGTTGTCCTTGAGTTCTTTTAGACAAATTATTCTGACTAAAAGCTCCTGAAAGTAATAATTTTGGCTTTTCTTCTCTAGCTACATCACCTTCAAAATGGGTTCCGTCTTTTTTAAAGGAACCAAAAGGCATTAATTCAATTTTACCTGTTAATGCAACTCCGTCATCAGAAGATTTTGTCCAATTTCTTCCTTCACCAGTAGAAATAGCAGATTTTATGTTATATGAAAATTGATTCGCTTTTTGATTCAAATAATAAGCTTGAAAACCAAAATCTCTATCAATAGTAAATCGTGCATTATTAATACTTCTATCTGTTAATTGTAAAGCTCCTGAAGAGTTAATACGTTGTCTATTTCCTGGTAATTTTGTTTGCCCGAATAAAAAACTCCAATTTTTATTTGGTCTATAAAAAATAGCCGCATCACGAATAATATTGATATTTTCACCATCTTGAATTTCGCCCACATCACCCGGAGCAAATGATAATTGAATTACATACAAAAAATGTGGATTTCCAACATAACCATCAAAACGCAAACGCAAACGTCTAATTTCTCCTGAATATGCTGCATCTTCATTCTCATTTTGAATAAAGGTTACACGATTTTGCATTCTAAATCGAATATTCAATTGAAATAAACTGTCAGGCGATGTTATTCCTAATCCTTTTCCATAACTATAATAAGGTAGTGCTGACAATTTTAAGTCATTGTCTTTTGTTTCTACTTTGATGTCTTGAGCCACTGTAATAGTTGTCAATATAAGTAATAAAAGGGTTACTATTTTTTTCATTTGTTATGTTGCTGGATATTTTGTGTAAAAATAATATTTAACGATGAACTAAATACTACCTTTGCAAAAAATATACAATCATGTCAAATATATACATAGGATATCATTTTACAATAGAACCTATTGAATTAGGAAGTGAAATATTAATTGCTGAATTAGGTGAAAAAGCTTTTGAAAGTTTTATTGAAACAGAAACCGGAATTTCGGCCTATGTTCAGAAGGATTTATGGAGTGATGCAATTTTAGAAGATATTCAAATTTTAGATAATCCCGAATTTAATATCAGTTATACTTTTGAAGAAATAGAGCAAGTAAATTGGAATGAAGAATGGGAAAAAAACTTTGAAGCGATTGAAGTAGATGGAAAATGTCATGTTAGAGCGCCATTTCATGAAAAAACCAATGCTGAGTATGACATTGTAATTGAACCAAAAATGAGTTTTGGAACGGGTCATCATGAAACAACTCACATGATGATTCAACATATTTTAGAAACTGATTTTACCAATAAAAAAACCTTAGATATGGGTTGCGGAACTGCCATTTTAGCCATTTTAGCTGAAATGAAAGGTGCTCAACCTATCGATGCAATTGATATTGATAATTGGTGTTATTTAAATTCTATTGAAAATGCAGAACGCAATAATTGCGAGCATATTTCAGTTTACGAAGGAGAAGCTTCTTTATTAGTTGGTAAAAAATACGATATAATTATTGCTAATATTAACCGAAACATTTTATTAAATGATATGCAACAATATGTAGATTGTTTAAACGAAAATGGAACTTTATTTTTAAGTGGTTTTTATACCGAAGATATTCCGGTCATTTCGGAAAGTTGTACTTCTAAAGGATTAACGTATGTAAAACAATTCGAACGCAACAATTGGGTAGCATTGAAATTTGTGAAATAGTTAGGAGATGGAAGTTGGGAGTTTAACTTTTTTAAATCTTAAATTTGATTTCTGAATTTGAACTTGAATTTTGAATTTGATTTTTGAATTTGAATTTGATTCAGTATTTTTGCAAGGAACTTTTAAACGAAAAGAAAATGAGTACGATAGAAAAAATTCAAGAAGAAGTTTTAGTAGAAGAATCAGTTGGAGTAAATAACGAAATTGTATTACATAATGATGATGTAAATACTTTTGATCATGTGATAGACACATTAATGAGAGTATGCAAACACGATGAGTTACAAGCTGAACAATGTGCTTTATTAGTACATTATAAAGGCAAATGCACGGTTAAAACGGGTCCGATTGACCAATTAAAACCACAATGTTCGGCATTACTAGATGCTGGATTAAGTGCTGAAATTATATAAATAAAAAATCCCGCAAATAGCGGGATTTTTTATATCTAAAAGTTAAAGGATTATCCTAAAACTTCTTTTACTTTTTTACCAATTTCGGCTGGAGAATCTACAACGTGAATTCCGTTTTCTCTCATGATGCGTTTTTTAGCTTCTGCTGTATCATCAGCACCACCAACGATTGCACCTGCGTGACCCATTGTTCTTCCTTTTGGAGCAGTTTCACCTGCGATGAATCCAACAACTGGTTTACGATTTCCGTCTGCTTTAATCCATTTAGCAGCATCAGCTTCTAATTGACCTCCAATTTCACCAATCATGATGATAATTTCAGTCTCTGGATCGTTCATTAATAATTCTACTGCTTCTTTAGTAGTTGTTCCAATGATTGGGTCACCACCAATTCCAATAGCTGTAGTAATTCCTAAACCTTGTTTTACCACTTGGTCAGCAGCTTCGTATGTTAAAGTACCTGATTTAGATACAATTCCAACAGTTCCTTTTTTGAAAACAAAACCTGGCATAATACCTACTTTAGCTTCTTCTGGAGTAATTACACCTGGACAGTTAGGTCCAACTAAACGACAATCTTTTCCTTTAATATAATCATACGCTTTAATCATATCTGCTACCGGAATACCTTCAGTAATACAAATAATTACTTTAATTCCAGCTTCAGCAGCTTCCATAATTGCATCAGCAGCAAATGCTGGCGGAACAAAAATAATTGAAGTATCAGCACCAGCTTTTTCAACAGCATCTTTTACTGTATTAAAAACAGGTCTGTCTAAATGTGTTGAACCACCTTTTCCTGGAGTTACACCACCTACAACATTAGTTCCGTACTCAATCATTTGAGAAGCGTGGAAAGTTCCTTCGCTACCTGTAAATCCTTGTACAATTATTTTTGAATTTTTATTTACTAAAACGCTCATGATATATGAATTAAATTGTGTTTAAATTTGTGATGCAAAAGTAAGTTTTTTACCAAATAATCACATATTTTTTGTTATGTTTTTTTAATTAGGTTTGCTAATTTGGTATCCTTTTTTAATTTTATCACCTTCAAATTCCCAAATAGCCACAACTTTAGCTATTAAAAAGAATTCTTTAGGATTTTCAATTGTAGTTACCTTATGATTGTATTTAACTACAATTTGATTATTTTCTTCAATAAAATGTGAAATTTCCATGAATGAATCTTCATAATTTTGTTTCAATTCATTCGCTAAATTGATAATAGCACTTTTCTCAAGAAAAAGATTGCCTTCTGAACTGTCCCATTCTAAAATAAAATCATCGTGCAAAAGAGTGTCAAGAAATGCCGCATTTCGTATTCCATCTTCTTTGTACAAAAATTCAATTTGTTTTTTATTTTTCATTTTGTTTCAATTTTGCAATAATTTCAGGAATCCGTTTCACATTAGCTAATTGCTTTAATTTTTCTCGCGATTCTTCAATAGGAGTTCCAAAATAGGTTTTTCCACCTTCAATAGATTTAGTAACACCTGTTTGTCCCATTACAACAGCTTTTGAACCTATAGTTATTCCACTTGTTGTTCCTACTTGTCCCCAAAGCGTTACTTCATCTTCAATAATTACACAACCAGCAATTCCAGTTTGCGAAGCAATTAAACATTTTTTTCCTACTACTGTATCGTGTCCTACATGAACTTGATTATCAATTTTAGTTCCAGCACCAATTGTGGTATCACCCGTAACTCCTTTATCGATAGTACATAAAGCTCCAATCCCTACATTATCTTCAATCACTACTCTACCACCAGATAACAATTGATCAAAACCTTCAGGACGTTTTTTATAATAAAAAGCATCTGCACCTAAAATGGTTCCAGCATGAATCATTACATTATCTCCAATTAGCGTATTATCGTAAATCGTAACATTAGGATGAATTAAACAATTTTTACCAATTTGAACATTCTCTCCAATAAAGCAATTTGGTTGAATAACAGTTCCTTCTCCTATTTTAGCTGAATCTGAAATTGCTACATTTGAAGCTTGAAATGGTTTGAAATGTTTGGTTAGTTTATTGAAATCTCTAAAAGGATCATCTGAAATCAACAAGGCTTTTCCTTCCGGACATTCTACTTCTTTGTTAATTAAAACAATAGTAGCCGCTGATTGCAATGCCTTATCGTAATATTTAGGATGATCTACAAATACAATATCTCCTGGTTCAACAACATGAATTTCATTCATACCTTGAACTGGAAAATTTTCATCGCCCACAAAATCACTACATATAATTTGAGCTATTTCTTTGAGCGAAAACGTTTTTGGAAATTTCATAAAAGTTGAAAATTGTTATTGAATTTGGTATTGATTTTTGAAATTACTCTTTTACTCTTTCCATGTAGTTTCCTGTAGCGGTATCAATTTTGATTTTATCACCTTCATTGATAAACAAAGGAACATTTACACTAGCACCTGTTTCAACTGTAGCAGGTTTTGTAGCATTTGTAGCTGTATTTCCTTTTACTCCTGGTTCTGCATACGTAACTTCTAAAACAATAGAAGCTGGCATATCTACTGATAATGGTGCTTCTGTTTCTGCGTTAATTTGAATCATTACATTAGTACCTTCTTTTAATAAATCTGGTGCGTCTAATGCGTTTTTATCTAATGTAATTTGTTCAAATGATTCGTTATTCATAAAGTGAAACTGATCTCCTTCAGCATATAAGTATTGGAATGTATGTGTTTCAACACGTACTTCATCAATTTTATGTCCGGCAGAAAATGTATTATCTAATACTTTACCATTAGTTAACGATTTTAATTTTGTTCTTACGAAAGCTGGTCCTTTACCTGGTTTTACGTGAAGAAACTCGATAATTTTATAAATATCGTTATTGTATTTGATGCATAATCCGTTTCTAATATCTGATGTACTTGCCATTTTATTTTAATTTGATGTTTGTTATTTATTTTTTATAAATTCTAAAATTACATTGAACTCGTGTATCCTTTCATAATTCCACGAGAAGAATTTCTAATGAAATCTAAAATTTCATCTCTTTCTGTTGTTGCTTCCATTTCTGCTTCAATAATACTTAATGCTTGTGTAGTATTGTAGTTTTTTTGATAAAGAATTCTATAAATATCTTGAATTTCTCTAATTTTATCAGTTGAAAAACCTCTTCTTCTTAATCCTACAGAGTTAATTCCCACATAAGACAAAGGTTCTTTTGCTGCTTTTGTAAAAGGAGGCACATCTTTTCTTACTAATGAACCACCCGAAATCATTGCGTGATCACCAATAGAAATAAACTGATGAACTGCAGCTAAACCACCAATAATAGCAAAATCTCCAACTGTTACGTGTCCTGCTAAAGCAACTCCATTTACAATAATAGCGTTATCGCCAATATGGCAATCATGAGCAATATGTGCCGTTGCCATTATAAGACAATTTTTACCAATTTTAGTTTGACCAGAAGCGATTGTTCCTCTATTAATAGTGACACATTCTCTAATCGTGGTATTATCACCAATAACAGCTAAAGAATCTTCTCCTCCAAATTTTAAATCTTGAGGAACCGCAGAAATAACTGCGCCAGGAAAAATATTACAATTTTTACCTATGCGTGCGCCTTCCATAATGGTAACGTTTGAACCAATCCAAGTTCCTTCACCTATTTCAACATTATTATGAATAGTTGTAAAAGGATCAATTACAACGTTTCTTGCTATTTTGGCACCTGGGTGTACGTAAGCTAATGGTTGATTCATATTTTAATATTTTACTTTTTATAGGAAAAATATGTTATCGCCTTTATTTTTGGTATTTGCTTACGCAAAGTTATTTTAGTGGCGATTTCATATGTTTAAATTTTATTTTACTTTAACAATTTGTGCCATTAACTCGGCTTCTGAAACTAATTTTCCGTTGGCATACGCATACGCTTGCATGTGACAAATTCCTCTTCTAATAGGTGATATTAAATCACATTTAAAGAATAAGGTATCACCCGGTAATACTTTATTTTTAAACTTAACATTGTCAATTTTAATGAAGTAGGTTAAGTAATTTTCTGGATCTGGAACAGTACTTAAAATTAAAATACCACCTGTTTGCGCCATTGCTTCAATTTGCAAAACTCCTGGCATTACTGGAGCTCCTGGAAAATGTCCTACGAAAAAATCTTCGTTCATTGTCACATTTTTCAATCCTACTACATGCGTATCAGATAACTCTAAAATTTTATCAACTAACAAGAATGGAGGTCTGTGCGGTAATAAATCCATAATACCATGAATATCCATAACAGGCTCTTTATTAATATCATAAGAAGGTACATTATTACGTTCTTCTAATTTAATTATTTTTGCAATTTTCTTAGCAAACTGTGTATTTACATAGTGACCTGGTTTATTAGCAATAACTTTTCCTTGAATACGTGTTCCAATTAGAGATAAATCACCAACAATATCTAACAATTTATGACGAGCAGCTTCATTTGGAAAATGCAAAGTTAAATTATCTAAAATTCCGTTTGATTTAACTGAAATAGTTTCTTTGTTAAATGCCTTTTTTAAATTTTCCATTGTTTCTGTTGAAATTTCTTTATCAACGTATACAATGGCATTATTTAAATCGCCTCCTTTAATTAAACCATTATTTAAAAGAGATTCTAATTCGTGCAAGAAACTAAAGGTTCTACAATCAGCAATTTCTTTTTTAAATTCTTTAATGCTTTTCATAGTAGCATTTTGTGTACCTAAAACTTTAGTACCAAAATCAACCATTGCAGTTACACAATATTTATCTGATGGAATTATTGTAATTTCACTTCCTGTTGCTTCATCTAAAAAAGAAATAACATCTTTAACTACATATATTTTTCGTTCAGCCTCTTGTTCAACAATTCCAACCTGTTCTATTGCTTCAACAAAATATTTTGAAGACCCATCCATAATAGGAAGTTCAGAAGCATTCAATTCTATAATAACATTATCTAAATCAGTTCCTACTAGCGCGGCTAAAACATGCTCTGGAGTCTGAATCAAAACACCTAGTTTTTCTAAATTAGTACCTCGTTGCGTATTTACAACATAATTTGCATCAGCTTCAATGATAGGTTGACCTTCTAAATCTACACGTACAAATGTAAATCCGTTGTTTACTGGAGCAGGTTTAAAAGTCATTGTAACTTCTTGACCCGTATGTAAACCAACACCTTTTAAAGATATTTCTGCAGCAATTGTCGTTTGCTTCGCCATGATAAAAAATTTATTATATTATTTATTTTTATTTTTTAATTCTTCTAAATCGGAAACAATTTTTGGTAAATTTCTAAAATGCACGAATGACTTTGCGAAATCTCGATAGTTAAAAGCTGGACTTCCTTGAACTACTTCCCCTGCTTCTATATTTTTTCCAATACCAGATTGCGCTTGGATTTTTACGCCATCACCTATTACCAAATGTCCTGCAAAACCAACTTGACCACCAATTAAACAGTTTTTACCAATTTTAGTAGTACCTGCAATTCCTGTTTGTGCCGCAATTACAGTGTTTTCACTAATTTCTACATTATGTGCCACTTGAATATGATTATCCAGCTTTACTCCTTTTCTAATAATCGTTGATCCTAAAGTTGCTCTATCTACTGTTGTACATGCGCCAATTTCTACATTATCTTCAATTATAACATTTCCAATTTGAGGCACTTTTGTAAACGTACCATCTTCCTGAGGAGCAAAACCAAAACCATCAGAACCAATGATTGTTCCTGAATGGATGGTACAATTATGACCAATTTCCGTTTCCGAATAAA
Organism: Flavobacteria bacterium BAL38; assembly: GCA_000169355.1. Classification (GTDB taxonomy): domain Bacteria; phylum Bacteroidota; class Bacteroidia; order Flavobacteriales; family Flavobacteriaceae; genus Flavobacterium. The sequence continues at coordinate 49,721 of AAXX01000006.1, forward strand.
TACGAACTCCTGCAAAGAAAACACAGTTATCGCCAATAGTTACATTGTCTCCAATAAAACTATTTGGGTAAATTTTTACATTGTTTCCTATTGTAACGTTTTTACCTACATAACAAAAACTTCCTAAATATAAATCTGTTCCATAAACTACGTTTTCTGAAATTACAGAAGGTTGCTCTATACCAGACTTCATTAATTTTACCTGATTATAATACTCTAACAACTTCGAAAAAGATTGATAGGCATCTTCAACTTTAATTAAAGTTGTTATTATATCTTGTTCAGGTTCAAATGTATGGTTTACGATAGTAATTGTTGCCTGAGTTGAATATATATAATTATTGTATTTAGGATTCGCTAAAAACGTTAATGATCCTTTAGTTCCTTCTTCTATTTTAGACAGTTTAAAAACTTCTGCATCTGGATTACCAATTACTTCACCTTCTAAAATACCTGCTATTTGAGCTGCTGTAAACTTCATTTTAAAATTGTATTACTATCAAAAAAGATAGATTTTAGGATATAAAAATACTCTTTTTCATTCAATACTGCGTATTGATTCCACTTCATCTTGGCAAAAATAGGAAATTAAATTAAAAAGCTATACTTCTAAGACCACTTTTGGAAAACATATAAAATATTTAGTAACTGGTTTTGATAAGGCTTTTAAATGTAATTGATCTGAAGCTTCGACCACATCTTCAATCGTTTTGTCCTTTTTTAAGATACGAATTGGTTCACTGGATTTACTATAAGCCTGATTTTTTAATTTACCTTTAAAAACAAAATAATCAGCTTCTTTATCGGAAATTCCAGCATAAGCAATGTACTTATTCTTGATTGCTAATAAATTCTCTTTGTTTGGTTTATCATCAGTCATTTGAATCTTTAGTAAATCTCGATTCAATATCATTTTACATAAAGATTGTAATACAAAATCATCATGAAATTGCCACGATTTTATAGCACCCATTACATCATAATCATCCAAATATGAAAACTTATCTAAAACATTCTTATCAAAATCTGACAATGAAATTTTATTCTGCATAAAGAATTGCAACGATTCGCTAGAAGGCAAAACGATTCCTTTTTGAGTTAATTCTTTAGCACGTTTAAGAATTTTAGTCAATATTAATTCCGCAACAACGCTAGTTTTATGCAAATAAGCTTGCCAATACATTAATCTTCGGGCAACCAAAAACTTTTCTACTGAATAAATTCCTTTTTCTTCGATAACCAAATAATCATCTTGCACATTCATCATTTGAATCAAACGCTCGCTATTAATATTACCTTCGGCAACACCGCTGTAAAAACTATCGCGTTTTAGATAATCCATTCGATCCATATCCAACTGACTTGAAATCAATTGCAACATGAATTTTCTATGGTATTCACCTTTAAAAACTTGAATCGCAAGTGCTAATTTCCCATCAAATTCTTTGTTCAATTGCTCCATAAACAAGAGCGATAATTCTTCATGATGAATTTCTTCTACAATACTATGTTCCATAGCGTGACTGTAGGGACCGTGACCAATATCGTGAAGTAAAATAGCAATATATAAAGCATTTTCTTCTTCTTCAGACAGTAAAACTCCTTTAAAACGAAGCGTTTGAACTGCTTTCTGCATAATATGCATACAACCTAAAGCATGATGAAAACGGGTATGATGTGCTCCAGGATAAACCAAATAAGACATTCCCATTTGAGAAATTCTTCGTAAACGCTGAAAGTAGGGATGTTGAATTAAATCATAAATTAAAGTATTTGGAATGGTAATAAAACCATAAATAGGATCGTTAAATATTTTGAGTTTGTTGGTTTGGCTCACATGTATAAATTTTGAGTAACAAATGTAGGGATTTTTTACAAAAAGAATTGTTTAAAACTAATGGGAAATTTTATACTAAATTTAATACAATCGTCGTTTAATAAATAGTAACTTGCACACAAATTAAGAAGAAATGAGCCAGATAAAAATACTTTGGGTAGATGATGAAATTGATTTATTAAAACCACATATCCTTTTTTTAGAAAAGAAAAATTATCATGTAACTACCTGTAATAACGGGCAAGATGCTATTGATTTATTTGAAGAAAATAATTTTGATGTAGTTTTTTTAGATGAAAATATGCCCGGTTTAAGTGGTTTAGAAACCTTATCTGAATTAAAAGAAAAAAAGTCTTCGGTTCCGGTAATCATGATTACCAAAAGTGAAGAAGAATATATCATGGAAGAGGCCATTGGTTCTAAAATTGCAGATTATTTGATAAAACCTGTAAATCCAAATCAGATTTTACTGAGTTTGAAGAAAAATTTAGATCATTCGCGCTTGATTTCCGAAAAAACAACTTTAGATTATCAGAAAGAATTTCGAAAAATTGCGATGGATATGGCAATGGTTCGTACCTATGAAGATTGGGTTGAATTGTACAAAAAACTATTGTTCTGGGAATTAGAGTTGGAAAACATTGAAGACCAAAGCATGGTAGAAATTTTGGAAAGCCAAAAAGCTGAGGCCAATATGCAATTTGGTAAATTCATTGAACGTAATTATGAAGATTGGTTTACACCTAAAGCTGACAAACCCTTTCTTTCACATGAAATTTTTGGTGAATTAGTAGCTCCTGAAATACGTAAAAAAGACAAGCCTATTCTTTTCGTTGTCATTGATAATTTGCGTTATGACCAATGGAAAGCTTTTGAAAGCATTGTAAACAACCATTATAAATTAGAAAAAGAGGTAAGTTATTTCTCTATTCTACCAACCGCTACGCAATATGCTCGAAATGCTATTTTCTCAGGATTAACACCTTTGGATATGGAAAAGAAATTCCCGCAATATTGGAAAAACGATCCAGATGAAGGTGGGAAAAATTTGTTCGAAGGCGAATTTTTAACAGAACAATTAAAGCGATTAGGATTAAATATTAAGCAAGAATATTATAAGATTACCAATTTTACAGCTGGAAAAAAATTAGCTGATAACTTTAAATCATTAAAAAATAATGATTTAACTACTATTGTTTACAACTTTGTTGACATGTTATCGCACGCTAAAACCGAAATGGATGTGGTGAAAGAATTAGCGTCAAACGATAAAGCCTATCGTTCTTTAACGGCAAGTTGGTTTAAGAATTCTCCGCTTTTAGATATGATTCAACAAGCACAACAACTTGGTTTTAAATTAATTATAACTACTGACCACGGAACGATCAATTGTAAAAATCCGTCGAAAGTTATTGGAGACAAAAACACAAGTTTAAACCTTCGTTACAAAACAGGTAGAAGTTTAACTTATGAAGACAAAGACGTATATGCGGTAAAAGATCCTAAGAAAATTGGATTGCCTGCACTCAACATGAGTAGCTCTTTTATTTTTGCGAAAAACGATTTATTTTTGGCTTACGTTAATAACTACAATCATTATGTGAGTTATTACCGAAATACCTATCAACATGGAGGAATTTCATTAGAAGAAATGGTAATTCCGTTTTTAGTTCTAGAACCGCGTTAATAGTGTTCAGTTTTCAGTTATAAGTGTTCAGTAAAGTTATAAATTAGTATGACCATAATTTTTTCATTAGACGAAATCACAAAAGTTGCTAAGCAAATATTAGCCACGCCTTCCTTAAAAAAAGTCATTACATTTCATGCGCAAATGGGTGCCGGAAAAACAACTTTAATTAAAGAATTGGTAAAAGAATTAGGCGTAAAAGACAATTCAAGTAGTCCAACCTTTTCTTTAGTGAATGAATACCGCACTTTTGAAGGCGAAATCGTGTATCATTTTGATTTATACCGTTTAAATTCAGAAGAAGAAGGTTATGATATGGGATTAGATGAGTATTTTTATTCTGATAATTGGTGTTTTATCGAATGGCCAGAAAAAACACCCAACTTAATTCCAATAGACCATGCTAGTATTTCAATAAAAGTAATGGCCGATGGAAAAAGAGAATTGATTTTAAAGAATTAGAAAATCTTTCTTCTTTTATCTTATCCCTATTTTCTAATTTAAAAATAATTCCTAAATTGGTACCTCAAAAAACAACACACCATGTCTATTTATAGTCCATTTTCTAAATCACAATTATTACCACAAGAAGAAAAGCTAGAAGTGGCACGACATAAAAGTGAGTTGTTTATCGGAATTCCTAAAGAAACGTCTTATCAAGAACGTCGTATATGCTTAACACCAGATGCTGTTTCATCTCTTGTTTCTCATGGACATAGAGTAATGCTTGAAGCTGGCGCAGGTGAAAGTTCGAGTTACTCTGATAAAGAATATAGCGATGCTGGTGCCGAAATTACTCAAGACACTAAAAAAGTATTGGGTTGCCCAATGATTTTAAAAGTGGAACCGCCTACTCTTACTGAAATTGAAATGATGAATCAGCAAACCATCGTTATTTCAGCTATTCAATTAAAAACTCAGAAAAAAGAATATTTTGAAGCTTTAGCTGCCAAAAGAATTACAGCATTAGCATTTGAATTTATTAAAGATGAAGATGGTTCTTATCCTGCTGTAAAATCACTATCCGAAATTGCAGGAACAGCCTCAATTTTAATTGCTTCCGAATTAATGATTGGCGAGAATATCGGAAAAGGCTTATTATTCGGAAACATCACCGGAGTTCCTCCTACAAAAGTGGTGATTATTGGTGCGGGAACTGTGGCAGAATATGCAGCTAGAACTGCTTTAGGATTAGGTGCTACCGTGAAAGTATTTGACAATTCTATTACTAAATTACGCCGATTACAAAACACTTTAAATCAAAGAATTTTTACTTCAACCATTCAAGAAAAATCGCTTCTAAAAGCCTTACGTCGTTGCGATGTTGCTATTGGAGCAATGAAAGGAAAAAACCGCGCTCCTATTGTAGTAACTGAAACTATGGTAGAACACATGAAAAAAGGCGCTGTAATTGTTGATGTAAGTATTGATACGGGAGGTTGTTTTGAAACTTCAGAAGTAACAACACACGAACGCCCAACCTTTATAAAAAACGGAGTCATTCACTATTGTGTTCCCAATATTCCTTCTCGTTATTCTAAAACGGCTTCCATGTCTATTAGTAACATAATTTCTCCATTTCTATTACATATTGCTGACGATGGCGGAATTGAAACGGCTATTCGTTGTAATAGAGGTTTAAAAAATGGTATTTATTTTTATCATGGCGTTTTAACCAACAAAGCAATTGGTGATTGGTTCAACTTAGAATACCGAGATATCAATTTGATTGTTTTTTAATATCTTTCAAAAGATAAAAAACTATGTGTCTATGTGTTTAATTTAAACTAAATTTGCACAAATTATAATGATATGAAGTTTCAGTTTCGTTTAGCTTATTATTTATTTGGATTATTTTTAGGAGGTGTTTTTGTTATGTGGTTTTTAAAAGCAAAAGCTAGTGATAAAGGAGTTGAATTTTGTTACTTCCCAAATTGTCGTGTTTTAAAAGATTTAAGAAGTAAATCATTAGACATAGATACCCTTGCCAAGAAATCTTTGACAGAAAAATGGGTTACAATGGAAGATATTAAACAAAGTTTACGCTATGGAGATGTAGATTTTTCAAAAAGTAACGAATCATATAGAAAAGGGAAAATATATGTAATTGAAGGGAAAACTTCTAATAATGAAGAGATTACCATTACAATGGTAAATTACACAAACAAAGTGCTTCTAGAAAAGATAGAAAAAAAGTAATTTTTTTATCAAAACTCTTGCAGAAACAAATATTCCTTGTATATTTGCACTCGTAATACGGTAATAGTAAAGCAACTTATTGGGGCGATTAGCTCAGCTGGTTCAGAGCACCTCGTTTACACCGAGGGGGTCGGGGGTTCGAACCCCTCATCGCCCACAAAATAGAACCAAAAACCTCTAGAGAAATTTAGAGGTTTTTTTATTCTTTTTCATTATTAAAAAATTCAAGAAATTCTAGCATTTGATTTGATGATAAATCAATATCGCCCACAAAATAGAACCAAAAACCTCTAGAGAAATTTAGAGGTTTTTTTATTCTTTTTTTCATTATTAAAAAATTCAAGAAATTCTAGCATTTGATTTGATGATAAATCAATATCGCCCACAAAATAGAACCAAAAACCTCTAGAGAAATTTAGAGGTTTTTTTATTGTTTTGTCTTGTCCTGAAAAAAGTTGACTAAATATTACTTAATATGTCAACAAAAAAGAAAATTTCAAAAATCCCAAGTGCCCCAAAAAATTATAGCGAAGCGTTTAAACGTCAAGTTGTAAGTGAATTTGAAAGGGGTTTATTTACAAAAGCAGAACTTCGAAGACGCTACAATATTTTAGGCAGTAGTTGTATACCAAGATGGTTAAAAAAATATGGTAAATTTACCTATGAAGATAAATTAACTATTGGTCGTCCTATGAAAGATCCTCAACAACAGCGTATAAAAGAGCTAGAAGCTCAATTAGTACAAAAAGAAGAAGAATTAAAAGTATTCAAACGATTTATTGAAATAGCCGAACGCGAACTTAAAATTGATATTGTAAAAAAGTCTGGTTCCAAGCAGTCGAAGAAATAAATGTAAATAGTTCATTGACTATTTATGAGTTATGCGAACTGTTTGGATACACAAAACAAGCATTTTACAAGCGAAAGTCAAAGGTAAAAACACCTAAATACAACTCAGAATTATTACGAAGTTTAGTAGTTAATATTCGTAAGCAATTACCCCGAACAGGGGGTAAAAAACTTCATGTAATGTTACAAGATGAATTTATAAAACATCATATATCAATTGGTCGGGATAATTTTTTAGATTTTTTAAAAGCGGAATATTTACAAGTTCCTAAAGCTCGAAGATATTACAAAACAACAAACTCAAGACATTGGATGAAACGCTATCCAAATTTAATTAGCAATTTAGTGCTTAACAGACCTGAGCAAGTTTGGGTTGCTGATATAACTTATTTACGAACAAAAGAGAAAACATATTATTTGCATTTACTCACTGATGCTTGTTCCAAGAAAATCGTTGGTTATCAATTATCAGATAATTTAATGAGTTCAACTACAGTAAAAGCTTTAGAAATGGCTTTGATTGACAGGAAAACAAAAAATCAACTCCTTCACCATTCTGATAGAGGTTTACAATATTGTAGTAAAGAGTATACTGATTTGTTAAAGAAAAACAATATTTTAATTAGTATGACGCAAGAATACTATCCATATGAAAATGCAATAGCAGAAAGAGTAAATGGAATCTTAAAAGAAGAATTTGGTTTACATGAAATCTTTGAAAACTACCAAAACTTAAACAAACAAGTCACACAAGCCATTACTTTATACAACAATTTTAGAATACATATGTCAATTAATATGATAACTCCAAACCAAGCACATCAACAAAAAATAATACATTTAAAACAATGGAAAAAAATAAATCGTAACAGAATTAATTCTGTTACGATTTAACTATATTTGAATTATTAACGAGTCAACCTTTTTTAGGACAACTCATTTTTCATTATTAAAAAATTCAAGAAATTCTAGCATTTGATTTGATGATAAATCAATATCGCCCACAAAATTAAATCCTACAGAAATGTGGGATTTTTTGTTTTATATAAATTAGTTCCAAAACCTTTACAAACAATTTATATTAAACACTGCATTATTTTAATTTCAAAACTTCATTCCTTATATTTGTATAAATTTTAAAAATTCATGCAACATATAATCGATCGCTTTATAAGCTACGTAACAATTGATACTGAATCAGACCCAAATTCTGATACAACTCCAAGTACAAAAAAACAACTAGACCTTGCTAGTCTCTTAGTAAAAGAATTAAAAGCAATGGGCATGACAGAAGTAACAATCGATAAAAATGGTTACGTTATGGCAACTTTAGAAAGCAATGTAAAACACAAAGTTCCAACCATTGGATTTGTTTCGCATTACGATACAACTCCAGATTTTACTGGAGCGAATGTAAAACCTCAGATTGTAAAAAATTATGATGGTGGCGATATCGTTTTAAATAAAAAACAAAACATTATTTTGTCTCCAAGTTATTTCAAAGACTTATTGCAATACAAAGGACAAACCTTAATTACTACAGATGGAACAACGCTTTTAGGTGCCGATGACAAAGCTGGAATTACCGAAATTATGTCGGCAATGGAATATTTAATCCAACATCCTGAAATTAAGCATGGTAAAATTAGAGTTGGATTTACACCTGATGAAGAAATTGGTCGTGGAGCTCATAAATTTGATGTAGAACAATTTGGTTGCGAATGGGCTTATACCATGGACGGAAGTCAAATTGGCGAATTAGAATATGAAAATTTTAATGCGGCAGGTGCAAAAATTACTTTTAAAGGAAAAAGCGTTCATCCTGGCTATGCAAAAGGAAAAATGATCAATTCTATGCTTTTAGCCAATCAATTTATTTCGAAATTACCTAAAAACGAAATTCCAGAAAAAACAAGAGGTTACGAAGGTTTTTATCACGTGGTTGGTATTACAGGAAGTATTGAAGAAACTGTGGTAGAATTAATTATTAGAGATCATAGTGCTAAAAAATTCAAAGAAAGAAAAGAGTTTGTGCAAGATTTAGCAAATAAATTCAATAAAAAATGGAAAAAACAGTTTGGTGATGATATTGTAATCGCTGAAGTTAAAGACCAGTATTACAATATGAAAGAAAAGGTAAAACCGGTATTCCATATCGTTGAAATTGCTGAAAAAGCGATGAAGGAATTAGGAATTAAACCTTTAATTAAACCTATTCGTGGAGGAACAGATGGGTGTCAGTTATCTTACAAAGGATTGCCTTGTCCAAATATTTTTGCGGGCGGACATAATTTTCACGGAAAATATGAATACGTTCCAGTTGAAAGTATGGTTAAAGCTACTGAGGTAATTGTGAAAATTGCCGAAATAACTGCTACTACAAAATAATCTATTTTAGTATAGAAAACAATTATAAAGACAAGTTTTTGCTAACTTGTCTTTTTTGTATCTTAGCAATCTTATCTTAATAATTACAAATAAAAACGATATGTTCTCATTAAATTTAAAACAAAATAAGGTATTATTTCTTTTAATCTCATTAATAGCAATATCAAGTTTTGCTCAAGAAAAACATTTAAAAAACATCAAACAATTAACTTTTGGAGGCGATAATGCAGAAGCTTATTTTAACCCAAGTGGCGATAAATTAACGCTTCAAGTTACTAATAAAGCGTTTGGCGTTTCTTGCGACCAAATTTTTATGTTGGATTTAAAAGCACAAGAATTCAACGAAAAAAGTTTACAATTGGTTTCAACAGGAAAAGGAAGAACTACTTGTTCTTATTATATGCCCGATGGTAAACACATTTTATACGCTTCTACTCATGCATCAGATCATGCTTGCCCTGCTCCTCCTAAACCTATTGAAGGAAAATATTTATGGGCGATTTATCCAGAATTTGATATTTACATTGCCGATTTAAATGGAAACATTACAAAGCAATTGACCAATACTCCTGGGTATGATGCCGAAGCAGTAGTTTCTCCTGATGGAAAAAAAATAGCTTTTACAAGTATTCGTAGTGGTGATTTAGAAATTTATACCATGGATATTGATGGTACCAACTTAAAACAAATCACTTACGGATTAGGTTATGATGGTGGTTGTTTCTTTTCGCATGATAGTAAAAAAATTGTTTTTCGCTCTTCTCGACCAAAAACGGCAGAAGAAGTAAAAGACTATAAAGATTTATTAGCTCAAAATTTAGTTGCTCCGTCTGAAATGGAAATTTATACCTGTAATATAGATGGATCTGATTTAAAACAAATAACACATTTAGGAAAAGCAAATTGGGCGCCTTACTTTCACCCCTCTGATAAAAAAATTATATTTTCATCCAATCATCATTCTACAAGAGGATATGATTTTCAATTGTTTATGATTGATATTACTGGAGAAAATTTACAACAAATTACTTGGGAAAGTGAGTTTAATGCTTTTCCGATGTTTTCACCTGATGGAAAAAAGTTAGTATTCTCAAGCAACAGAATGCAAAGCAAACCAAGAGAAACTAATGTTTTTATTGCCGATTGGGTTGAAGGAGACAAAGCAGAAATTGCACAACCAAAAGCATTAAAAAAACACATTTCTTATTTGTCTTCAGATGAATTACAAGGACGTTTAACAGGTTCTGTTGGAGAGAAAAAAGCAGCGGATTATATTGTAAAAGAACTAAAATCGTTTGGTTTAAAACCGTATGCAAACAATAGTTTCTTTCAAACTTTTAATTATAAAGTAAAAGTAAACCCACACAGCACAGATGCTTCAGGTGATAAATCAAATAGTGGAACAAATGTTATTGCGTTTTTAGACAATAAAGCTTCAAAAACAATTGTAATTGGAGCGCATTATGATCATTTAGGGCTAAACGAACACAATCATTCTTCGAAACCAAATTCAAATGGAGAAATTCATAATGGTGCCGATGATAATGCTTCTGGTGTAGCTGCTGTATTAGAATTAGCCAGAATGTATTCTCAAATAAAACCAAAGAAAATGTCAACTATATTTTTGCATTATTCTCTGGAGAAGAAGATGGATTAATAGGTTCTAAACACATGGCAGAAACCTTAAAAACATATTATCCAAATGTAGTAGCCATGATAAACCTTGATATGATAGGCCGATTAGATAAAGATAAAAGCTTAGTAGTGGGCGGAATTGGTACTGCACCAGAATTTTCTGCTATTGTGACAAAAAATAAACCTGCCGGATTTAATGTTACTTTAGACAATACAGGACAAGGTCCATCTGACCATACTTCTTTTTATTTAAAAGACATTCCGGTTTTATATTTCTTCACCGGAACGCATAATGATTACCACAAACCAAGTGATGATGAAGAAAAAATCAATTACTATGGCGTAAGAAACATTGTTGATTATGTGTTTAGAGTGTCAAATGAAGTGGCAACTTTAGATAAAATTGAATTTACTAAAACAGCTATGAATGCTGGTAAAACGGTTCCAAAATACAAAGTAACTTTAGGTATTATGCCTGATTATACAGATCATGGAGATGGTTTACATATTGATGGAGTTACAGAAAATCGTCCGGCTCATGCTGCCGGAATAGTTGAAGGTGATATTTTAGTAAAAATTGGTGATTGCGAAATCAAAGAAGTTTATGGATATATGGATTGCTTATCAAAATTAAGCGTTGGAGATGAAAAAGAAGTAACGGTGATTAGAGATGGAAAACCTTTAACAATGAAAGTGAAATTTTAATCTAATAATTTCTAATAATAAATAAAGCCGAACTTAATTTAAAGTTCGGCTTTATTATTAATAGTTATATAATGAAATTATGCTTTTAATTTAGCACTCATTTCCATTGAAATTGCAGATTTTTCCATTTTAATTTTTCCTGCCATAGTTTCAACTACGATAGTTTCTTCGTTCATTTCTGCAATTTTTCCATGAATTCCAGCCTTAGTGATAATTTTATCACCCACTTTTAATCCGGTTTCAAATGCTTTTTCTTTTTTTGCTCTTTGTTGTTGTGGTCTTATCAATAAAAAATAAAACACGGCAATCATTAATACAATTTGTATTGCTAAACTTGGATTCATACGTTGTTTATTATTTAGCTACTACTTAGCAGCTGGTGTTACATTTGCTTTAATTTTGAACATTTCATGTCCGTTGGCAGTATTGGTTTTTAAAGTAACCGTTTTTTCTTGCGCTCCTGGTTTACCTTTAGAATCAAAAGACACTTTTATAGGTGCAGATTCTCCTGGTTTAATTGGCTCTTTTGGAGGTTGAGGCACTGTACAACCACAACTACCTTTAGCTTCATAAATCATTAAATCAGAATCACCTGTGTTTTTAACCATAAATTCTGTTTCTACAATTGCACCTTCTGCAATTGTTCCAAAATCATGAACTTCTTTATCAAATTCTACTTTTGCTAATCTTCCAGCAATAGCATTTTCAGTTTGAATAGCTTTCATATCCTCTTCTGTGATTTTATCTGCTATACTTTCCTGTTTACAAGCTGTTCCTAAAACAACTAATGAAAGGGACAATAACCCAACTGATTTTCTTAACATACTTTTAAATTTTTATAATAAACCTCTACCTGCTTTATTTAATTTACCATCTCGATTAAATTCTTTAACCAAGTTGTCTAAAATTCCGTTGATAAAAATACTACTTTTTGGTGTAGAATACTCTTTTGCAATTTCTAAATATTCGTTAATTGTTACTTTTGTAGGAATAGATGGAAATTTTAATAATTCGCAAATGGCCATTTTTAAAATAATAGTATCTATTTCTGCAATACGTTCTACATCCCAATTTGGGGTTTTATCAATATATTCTTTAGATAATTCAACTTCATTTAAAACCGTTCTTCTGAACAAGTTTTTTACAAAATCTTTATCATCTTCGTCTTTATAAACTTTAGGAACAATTAGGGTATCTTTTTCCGATTTTAATTGTTTGATTTGCTTTACAATTAAAGTATTAATTCCTGGTAAATCATCAACCCAAGTTAATTTATAATCTTCTAAATAATCGTATAATCGATCGCTAGGCGCTATAACTTCAGTATATAAATCAATAATAAAGAATTTATCTTCTTCAAAACTTGTAGTGGATTTCTCCATGTAATTTTGGTACAACTCACTTTCTTTAACAGAATCAATTAACGCTAATATAATATCGTCGTTTAATTTCCAGTTATTAATTTTATTATCATCCAAAGCTGTTTCAAGCGCTTCTGATTCGGATAATAAAACTAAAACTTGATTGTTTATGAATTTTAAATTAGGCTGACGTTCTTCTTGAGTTGCTAAATGCTTTTTTGAAGCCAAATCGATATATTCTGTTTCTTTCTTTTTGATTTCAATAAGAACTGAAAGCAATAAAAGATACAAATTTTGTGTATTTTCAATACTTTGAAAAAGAAATTTTTCTTCTTTATCCAAATTATCAGATTGATGTTGGTGCATGGCATAAATACTTTGCATCACTTTTACTCGGATATGTCTTCTGTTTAACATACTAATTAAGAACTTTATAAAATTAAGAGAGCGAAAGAATAACTCCTTTCGCTCTGCAAAAATACAATATTATTTAAAATGAATTACTTCTTTAATTCATTTTTTGCATCATCAATTCGATTTTGTGCCATTGAAAAAGCAGCTTGATGCGTTGTAATGTTATTATCATCTGCAAATTTGAAAATCTCTAATGCAGTATTGTAAATGTTTTCTGTTTTCTCCATAACTTGAGCATTCGTCCATTTTACTAATTCAGAATACACATTAATAACACCACCAGCATTAATTAAAAAGTCAGGTGCATATAAAATACCTTTGTCTTTTAAAATTTTACCATGAATAGCTTCATTTGCTAATTGATTGTTAGCCGCACCAGCAATAATACTAGCTTTAATATTATTGATAGTAGCATCATTAATAGTAGCTCCTAAAGCACATGGTGCATAAATATCTACATCAGCACTATACAAATCGGCACCTGTAAAAATGTTAGCGCCATACTTCGCTCCTACTTGGTTTACTCTATCTTCGTTAATATCAGTAATGGTAACTAAAGCACCACTTTCTGATAAGTGTTGCACTAAAACTTCACCCACATGTCCAATTCCTTGTACTAATACTTTTTTACCTTCTAAATTATCAGAACCGTATTTGTATTTAGCTGCTGCTTTCATTCCCATAAAAACACCATAAGCAGTAACAGGAGAAGGATTTCCCGAACCACCTCTTTCTACTGAAATTCCAGCAACATGTTTAGTTACTTCATTTACAGTATCCATATCTTTAGTTTCCATTCCTACATCTTCAGCTGTAATGTATTTTCCTGATAAAGAATCTACAAATTGTCCAAAACGACGCATTAATTCTGGAGTTTTTTGAGTTTTAGCATCGCCAATAATTACTGCTTTACCTCCACCTAAATTTAAACCTGAAATCGAATTTTTATAAGACATGCCACGAGACAAACGTAAAACATCGTTTAACGCTTCCCATTCATTTGTATAATTCCACATTCTGGTTCCTCCTAAAGCAGGCCCTAAAACTGTGTTATGAATTCCAATAATTGCTTTTAATCCTGTATCTTTGTCGTTGCAAAATACAACTTGTTCATGACCATCAAAAGAAACCTGACCAAATACTGGGTCTACTTTATGAAGCTCATTTGCTTTTAATAATTCTGTTGTCATGTGATTTTAGTTGATTTGATAATTATTCATTATTTAATTACAATATTACGAATAATTTTAAATTGATTCAAAAAATTATATTTATTTTAATAATTTAGCAATAAAATGCTATAAAAATAGATAATCGTTCATTATCAATTGATTACCTTTTTTATCAATTTGATGTTGAATAAGTATCACTCTTAAAAAAATTATGAAAGAACTGCAATATTTAAACAAATACTTTGTCAAATATAAATATAGATTCCTTTTAGGTATAGTCATCACTATCGTTGCCCAAATATTTAAACTTTATGTTCCTAAGTTTTTTGGAGATTCTATTAGAGCAATAGAAAATACTTCAATTCTTAAAGCAGAAGCGAAAACCATCCTTTTAAATAACTTTATTTATACTTTAATTGTGGCTTTTATTGGTGGTTTTTTAACGTTCTTAATGCGTCAAACATTAATTGTAATGTCGAGACACATTGAGTTTGATTTAAAAAATGATATCTACAAACATTACCAAACTTTAACTCAAAGGTTTTATAAAAAAAATAGAACGGGCGATTTAATGAATAGAATTAGCGAAGATGTAAGTAAAGTAAGAATGTATGTAGGACCTTCAGTAATGTATTCAATTAACACGCTCATCATATTTATTGTGGTTATTATTCAAATGGTACTAATTTCTCCACAATTAACATTTTATTCGTTACTTCCTCTTCCTTTATTATCATACGGAATTTTTAAAATTAGTTCTCAAATTCATAAAAAAAGTGGTTTGTTTCAACAAAATCTTTCTACACTTTCCTCTTTTACCCAAGAAATATTTTCAGGAATTAGGGTAATAAAAGCCTACGCAATTGAAGAAAAAAAGCAAAACGAATTTAATGTTTTAGCAAAAGATAGCAGAAATAAAGCAATGGATTTAGCTAAAACAAATGCTTTATTTGGACCTTTATTAATATTACTAATTGGCCTAAGTAATTTAATTGTAATTTATGTAGGAGGTACAATGTATATTAATAAAACTATTCCTGATTTTGGAGTAATTGCACAGTTTGTTCTTTACATCAACATGCTTACTTGGCCTGTGGCATCGTTAGGATGGGTTTCTTCCTTAGTTCAAGAGGCAGAAGCTTCTCAAAAACGAATAAATGAATTTTTAAATGAAGAGCCCGAAATTCAAAACACAAATAACAATCCTTCTACAATAGAAGGAACTATTAAATTTGACAATGTTTCATTTGAATATGAAGATACAAATATTATGGCTTTAGATCATGTATCATTTGAAATTCAAAAAGGAAAAACATTAGCAATCTTGGGTAAAACAGGTTCTGGTAAATCTACATTACTTACCCTAATTAGTAGGTTATACGACACTCAAAAAGGTACTGTTTTTATTGATAATAAAGATATTAAAGAATTGAATTTGTTTGATTTACGAAACCAAATTAGTGTAGTACCTCAAGACGCATTTTTATTTTCGGATAGTATTAAAAACAACATCAAATTTGGTAACGAAGAAGCTTCAGATAATGAAGTGATAGAAGCCGCTAAAAAAGCAGTGGTTCATGATAATATAATGAATTTCAATTTACAATATGAAACCATTTTAGGAGAAAGAGGTATTACCTTATCGGGCGGACAAAAACAGCGTGTTTCTATTGCCCGAGCGCTGATTAAAAACGCTCCAATTCTTCTTTTAGATGATTGTCTTAGTGCAGTTGATACGGAGACCGAAGAAACCATTTTAAATAATTTACTCGAGTATTGTAAAGACAAAACAACTATTATTGTAAGTCATCGAATTTCATCTGCTAAAAATGCAGATTCAATTATCATTTTAGAAGATGGAAAAATTTTAGAACAAGGTACTCATTCTCAACTATTAGAACTAAATGGCTACTATAAAGAGCTATACGTAAAACAACTTTCAGAAAAAGAAATTGACTAAACTTTTGTTTTATCCAATTTTTTTTTAGATTTTTGAGACGCTATAACACTAATTAATTTGAAAGTAGAATTATGAGAGAAAATGACATGTTAGAAAAAGAAGATATTTTTTCTAAAGTATTGCGTGCAGGAAGAAGAACATATTTCTTTGATGTAAGAGCTACAAAAGCAGATGATTACTACATTACGATTACCGAAAGTAAAAAGTTTACCGATGAAGATGGTTCTTTTCACTTTAAAAAACACAAAATTTATTTATACAAAGAAGATTTTGCTGCCTTCAGAGAAATTTTAGACGAAATGACTGATTTTGTTCTTGACCAAAAGGGAGAAGAAGTAATTTCTGAAAGACACCAAAAAGATTTTAAAAGAGAAACATATACAGAAGGAAACGAAGAAATGAAATCTGCAGAAAGTTTTACAAATATTGATTTTGACGATATTTAATCTTTTGAAAAAAAATACAAATCCCAAACTCTTAATTGAATTTGGGATTTTTTTTATCCAATTCGCAACCCATTTGCAACCGGAATATCAGAAGTAAGCAAAACAATATCGTTCTCCTCGCCTACTGAACCCAACACCAAACATTCGCTCATAAAATCAGCGATTTGTTTTTTAGGAAAATTGACAACTGCAATAATTTGTTTACCTAGTAATTCTTCTTTAGAATAACGTTTTGTAATTTGTGCTGAGGATTTTTTGATACCTAATTCAGTACCAAAATCAATCGTTAATTGATACGCTGGTTTATTTGCCTTAGGAAAATCTTGTACTTCTAAGATAGTTCCAACGCGCATTTCTACTTTTTCAAAATCATGCCAAGTTATCATATTTATAAAATAAAAAAGTACAATTTACCGAAGTAAATCATACTTATATTAGACGTTAAATCGAATTTACTTTTTTGTTTTTACCTTACAAGTATTAACTCCTAACAATGTATAAAGTGGACAAAATTGAACCGATGCTGTAACAACCATTACAGCTCCTACTCCTAATGCTACCCATTTTATTGTTCCATCTAACATACCAGAGAGACCTACAATTAAAACAATAATTCCAATCATAACACGCAAAAAGCGGTCACCAGTTCCTACATTTTTTTTCATAATAACAGTATTAAATTTATTTTACTGTGGGCTTGTTTTCACTAGTCCAGTTAGAAATTCCTCCTTCTAAGTCGGTTATAGCTTTAAATCCTAGTTCTTTTAATCTTGCTGCTGCCTTTGCACTTCTTCCGCCTGCTTTGCAATATACCATTACAGCTTTTTCTTTATCTAAATTCGCTACATTAGCGTCAAAATCGTCAGACATAAAATTAATATTAACCGCATTTTCAATATGTCCTTCATTAAATTCTTCTGGAGTTCGAACATCAACCAACTGAACCTCTGGCTCTGCCATTTTTTTCTCATAAGTGGCTACATCCAAAACTTGCACACCATCAGCTTGATTTTTTAAACAAGATGTAAATCCTAACAAAAGGAACATTAAACTCAATACTTTTATCTTCATTTTTCTATTTTTTATGTTTTCGAATCTAAATATACAAAAAAATTAATTCAAATGATTACTGATAATATCAGTTAAATCTTTTGAACTTAAAACTCCCGATTGTCTCCAAAGCATTTTACCTGTTTTAAATAACATTAAAGTAGGAACACCTCTTACCATAAAATGACTGGCTAAATCTTCATGCTGGTCTACATTAATCTTAATAATTTTAACCGATTCCTTTAAATTTATTTTCACTTCTTGTAGTATTGGCGACATCATTTTACATGGACCGCACCATTCAGCATAGAAATCCACTAAAACCAAATCATTCCCGTTTATTATCTCATTAAATTTTGCGTTCATAATATTTATTTTTTCTACTTCAAAGATACAATTTAAACATTTTTTTATCTGTAATAAATGTTACATAAAGGCTACATGATAATTATCATTTTTTATTGCATGCAACAAAAGTAAGTTTGTAATGTGCTAAAATTCTATCGCTATGTCTGTATCTATAGTCCAAAAATATAATGTTCCCGGACCCCGCTATACCAGTTATCCTACTGTTCCATACTGGGAAGAGGAAAATTTCCATTTAGAAGACTGGAAACGAACACTTTTACAATCTTTTAAAGAATCAAATGCAGCTGAAGGAATTAGTTTATACATTCATCTTCCCTTTTGTGAAAGCCTTTGTACTTTTTGTGGATGCAATAAAAGAATAACAAAGCGTCATGAAGTTGAAGATCCTTATATAACAGCTATTATTAAAGAATGGAAATTATATTGTGAATTGTTTCCAACCCAACCTATTATTAAAGAAATTCATTTAGGAGGAGGAACTCCCACATTCTTTTCTCCTGAAAACTTAGAACGATTAATAAATGGCATTTTTGATTACGCTACAAAAGCACCAGAACATGAATTTAGTTTTGAAGGACATCCAAACAACACAACCAAACAACATTTACAAAAATTATACAATATCGGTTTTAGAAGAGTAAGTTTTGGCGTGCAAGATTATTCTCCACACGTACAAGAAGCAATTCATCGTGTACAACCTTTTCATAATGTAGCAAAAGTAACTTTTTGGGCAAAAGAAATTGGTTACACATCTATTGGACACGATTTAATTTTTGGACTTCCTTTTCAAAATTTACACGATGTTCAAGATACAATAGATAAAACCAAATCTTTATTTCCAGATCGATTGGCTTTTTATAGTTATGCCCATGTGCCTTGGATTAAAGGAAATGGTCAACGCGGTTTTAATGATGAAGATTTGCCAAAAGATGATGAAAAAAGAGAATTATATGAAGAAGGGAAAAAACAATTGGCTAAAAACGGATATCATGAAATAGGAATGGATCATTTTGCCTTAGAAAACGACAGTATGTACACTTCTTTTAAAGAAGAAAAACTACATCGAAATTTTATGGGATACACCGCATCTAAAACTCAATTAATGATAGGATTAGGTGTTTCTTCTATAAGTGATAGCTGGTACAGTTTTGCTCAAAATGAAAAAACTATTGAAGATTATTATGCCCGTTTAGCAGACAATCAATTGCCTGTTTTTAAAGGACATTTATTAACTTCCGAAGACTTAATTATTAGAAAACATATTTTAAATTTAATGTGTCAATTTTCAACATCTTGGAAAGATAAATCGTTAGATTTTTCAGAATTAACAACCGTTCTAGAAAGTTTAAAAGAAATGGAAGACGATGGCTTACTTACAATTCAAAATGAAAGCATCACAGTTACCGAAAAAGGAAAACCTTTTGTTCGTAATATTTGTATGGCTTTTGATTTACGCCTAATTAAAAAGGCGCCAGAAACTAAGCTATTTTCAATGACGATTTAGGATTTAAGTATTTTGAATTCAATAAAAGTGAAACGTCTCTGTGTATCTCTTTCAACGTTAACTAAGTTAAAAAAAAACTCTGTGTATCTCTGTGCAAAAACTTGAAACTTGAAACTTGAAACCAAAAAACTAATTATATCGAATATAAGCAGGTTTAGACAATTGAAAATCATACAACGATAAGTTATTGTTTTCAAAAGAATTAAATCTTGTTATATCATCTCCATCAAAAGGAATAGTAGGATAATACGAAAAGGAAATTTGGAAGCTATTAAAAACCAAAAAATCGTTATTAATTAAAGCACCAATACTAAATTTCGAATATACTTTACTAGAAAATAAGGCTTTTGTATCTGCTAAAGATCCTAGTGTCATATTAAAATAAGGACTAAATCGAAAGCCATACCAACTTCCCGGAATATAAGATTGGGTTTGAAAAGAGGCTGTCCATTTTTGAACACCACTTAAACGGTTATCAAATCCTGGCAATCCATCATCATTTAGCAAACTCAAACGATCTTTAAACGAATCATCGCGATTATTTCCCCAAACGTAAGTTGGCTTTACAAACTGTCTAAAGCGCCATTTTCCCCAAAACAATAAAGGACTAAAATAATTAAATCCGGTTTTAAAAGTCGTTTGCTCTGTAATTCCCGAATTATAAAAACTTCCCCACTCTGCAAATCCACTAGCATAACCAAAGAGGAATTTTCTACCATAAGAAATATTAATTCCGTTATACATTCGTGTAGTACTATTCTTTTGTTGTTGTCCTATAATTAGGGAAATATTTTCACCATACGGAATATCTTCTGTTATATTAAAATTGAAAATAAACTTATCTTGATAAAATTTTTGTTTGGAAAAACCAATCATTCCAATCCAGTTTTTTTCAGTTGAAAAAAAGTTTGTAGGATCTAAAATTTCATCAGGCACAAGACCATATTTTTTTTGATTATAAGTAATGGCTAAAATCATATTATTAAAATAACGCTCAGGATTAGTTAAAGCATTTACTTTAAAAGATCTTCCATACCAATATTCCTGAAAATCATAAGAAATTACTTGAGGGATATAAATAGCCGAAGTTGGAAATTGTTCCGTTTGTAATCGGTTTTCAAAATTAAAACCTCCTGCATTTTTGGCTATAACCGAATAAAACGGACGATTGATATTGATACTTCTTCTACTATCATTATTATACTCTTTAGCGTATTCTAAATCCAATCGTATGTAAGTATTTTTAATATTATTGATTGAATATTGAGCATATGTAGCTTTTTCTTTCGTATCAAAACGATTCTTAATATTTCCGCTTATCAAATGACCAAAACCTAAAATATTACGTTCCGTTAATTTAAAACTACTTTCATTTGAAGATAAACTTCCTGTTGGAATTAAAGTCCACGAATCTAAAACTCTAATTTTAACATCAATAGAATCTTTACTATTTTCAATTCCAATCGGTTGTATTAGAACTTCACGCACAAAACGCTGACTTCTAATTAAACGTTCTGATTCTTTCAGAAGTAACGAATCGCAAAGGCTATTTTTTTTAAATAATAATAAATTCCGAATCGTAAACTCTTTTGTTTTAATATGAGTTACATTTCCAAATCGCTCAAGTCCATTTCTTGGTTTTTTTGCTTCATTTTTAACCGATTGACCAAACGGATCTAAAGTTTCGATATAAATATTCCGAATAATTTTTCCATTCGTTTCATTAGTAATCAAAGGCTTTTCTATATGTTTTTTTTCAGGAATCAAATTTTCAACCTTTAGTGCAGATGATCTAAAAATTAATCTATAAATAAATTTATTGAACTTGTTTTTTTGAGATAACTCATGAATATCATTATAAATAGTTGTTGTGCTATCTATCTTTTTAGTTTGAGCAAAAGCGCCCTCACTATAAAAACAGAAACAAATCAGAAAACAAACTACTATTCTTTTAATCATAATTTACTTAAATTCCTTATTTAGTTAACCAAAAGGAAACAAGTTTGTAAAGTAAATAAAAATGTAACAAATTCTGTTACATCCTACAAAAATACATTCCAAAAAGTTTATGTACCTTTGCAAACAATTTTATTTACATCATGAATTCGCCACTAACGCGAGTTTACATAAGCAAACACATTCTTAAGAAAATTGATAACATCGGTCATCAATAAAAAATACAATTCAAACATATGAAAACGTTCCAAGAATTCGATTTACCAAAATCATTACAAAAAGCATTAGACGAATTAGGTTTTGTTCACGCCACTCCTATTCAAGAAAAATCGCATTCTGTAATTCTTTCAGGAAGAGACATGATGGGAATTGCGCAAACAGGAACAGGTAAAACTTTTGCCTATTTACTTCCTATCCTTAAACAATGGAAATTTCAAAATAACGAATCGGCAAGAATTGTAATTTTAGTTCCTACTCGAGAATTAGTAGTACAAGTTGCCGAAGAAGTTGAAAAACTAACCAAATACATGAGTGTAAGAACGCTTGGTATTTATGGAGGTGTCAACATCAACACACAAAGAAAAGCATTAGCACAAGGTGTCGATATTTTAGTTGGAACTCCAGGTCGTGTAATGGACTTAGGACTTGATGGTGTTTTACGTTTTGACGAATTACAAAAACTAGTTATTGATGAATTTGACGAAATCTTAAATTTAGGTTTCCGTACCCAATTGACTTCAATTTTATCAATGATGAGAGGAAAAAAACAAAACATCTTATTTTCGGCAACTATGACCGAAGAAGTAGATGCCATGTTAGATGAATATTTCGAATTTCCTGAGGAAGTATCTTTGGCACAAAGCGGAACGCCTTTAGAACAAATTGAACAAATTGTATATAAGGTTCCAAATTTCCTTACCAAATTAAACATGTTGAAACACTTGGTTCGTGAAACCGAAACCATGGAACGTGTTTTAATTTTCGTAAACAACAAACGTATTGTTGATTTGGTTTTTGAAACCTTAGACGAAGAATTTCCAGGACAATTTGGCGTAATTCACTCGAATAAATCGCAAAATTACCGTTTAAATACAATGGCTTCTTTTCAAGCGGGTGAATTAAGAGGTTTAGTTACCACCGATATTATGGCACGTGGTTTGGATATTTCTGATATTACACACGTTATTAATTTACAATTCACTGAAGAACCTGAAAAATACATGCACCGTATTGGTAGAACAGGTCGTGCTGATAAAACAGGTATTGCCATAAGTTTGGTTTCACCAAGTGAAGTTGAAAGTAAAATTGAGGTAGAATTGTTAATGGATACCAAAATTAAAGAATTTCCACTACCTGAAGATTTAAAAATCGAAGAACGTTATTTAGACTTCGAAAAGGAAAAGAAAAAAATGAAATTCTTATTGAAAACTCCTAAAAAAGAAGGTGGAGAAGCTTTTCACAAGAAAAAAGATAAAAATGCTAAGGTAAACCTTGGTGGCCCAGGAAAACGTAAACCTCGTAAAACCGAATCGAGAAATAGAAACATCGAACGTAAAAGAGACGAGAAAAGAAAGAAAAAATAGTGTTCAGTTTTGAGTTGGCAGTTTTGAGTTTTGAGTGTTTTAGATTTTAAAAAACCTAGTTTTTGAAATATAAAATTGTATAAAGAACTATAGAAACTATATAACACCACCGTTACTTCGAGTGATTTTAGAATATAAAAACTTAAGATTTTATATTCTAAAATTGTATCGAGAACTATAGAAACAATATAACTCAACCGTCACTTCGAGTGATTTTAAATTTTAAAAACCTTAGTTTTTGAAATTTAAAATTGTATCGAGAACAACTGAAAACTTTTTCTATTTTTGTCTTATGCAAATCTCATACGTCTATATACTAAAATGCGCTGATGATTCCTACTACACAGGAGTAACCAGCAATTTGAATCAACGTATGTACCAACATGATTCCGCATACTTTCCAGATTGCTATACCGCTTCAAGAAGACCAGTAGAATTAGTCTTTTATGCAGAATTTACTAATATAGGATTCGCAATTGATAAAGAAAAACAAATAAAAAAATGGTCAAGAGCTAAAAAAGAAGCTTTAATAAATGGCGACTTCGATGAACTTCCAAATCTTGCAAAGAAAAGGTTTGAACAATAATAGTTTTCATTAGTTCTCGATACATTTTTCATAAAATAGCTAAGGCAATTTTATAAAAAACACTCGAAATGACGAATGTGGAATTACGTTTACTTTTAACTATTTTTTTGTCAATTAGCTTCTAAACTACATACAAAACTACCGTCACTTCGAGTGATTTTTTAAAGGAAAAATGTTGATTTTTGCTATAAAAAATTGTATCGAGAACTATAGAAACGATTTCATTCCAACAGTTCTCGATACATTTTGCATTTGTAAATCTTTGGCTTTACAAATACAAAACACTCGAAGTGACGAAGGTGAAATTACACTTCCAAAAACCTTCTAAACATTTTCTGAATTCTAAATTCTAAATTCTAAATGGAATTTCGTACTTTTGACAAATTCTATTTATAAATGCAGTTCAAACATCCAGAAATTCTATACTTCCTTTTTCTGTTGGTTATACCAATTTTGGTGCATTTATTTCAATTACGTAAGTTTAAAAAAGAGTATTTTACTAATGTAAAACTGCTAAAAGAACTTCAAATTCAAACCCGAAAAAGTTCTAAAATTAAGAAATGGTTGTTATTAGCCACTCGCCTGTTCCTTCTAGCATGTTTAATCTTCGCTTTTGCCCAACCTTTTTTTGATGCCAAAGACACCACTAATAAAGGCAACGAACTCATTATATTATTAGACAACTCGTTTTCTATGCAAGCTAAAGGCGCAAAAGGCGAATTGCTTAAAAGAAGCATACAAGATTTATTAGAAGAATTGCCAGAAAACCAACAATTTTCACTCCTAACCAATTCAGAAGTTTTTTGGGATACCGATATCAAATCCATTCAAAAAGAATTGCAAAACCTAGACTATTCAGCAATGCCATTCCAATTGGATTATTTGATTAATCAGGTGGAAACCAAAAAGAAAAACACAAAAAAAGATTACGTAATTATTACGGATGCTATTCAATCGGAAAGTAAAAAAGCGAGTACTTTAGCAGAAAACAATATAGTTTATTTTATTCAGCCAGAAGCCGAAAATAAAACCAACATCAGCATTAACAACGTAATAATTTCGCAAGTATTAGACCAATTTTACGAATTAAAAATCACGCTTCAAGCTTTTGGTGAAAGGGATAATGAAGTGCCTCTTTCTGTTTTTAGTAACAAAAAGGCAATTGCAAAAACTATAGCAAAATTTGATAATACTAAATCTGAAATTCTCATTACAATTCCTAAAAACGATTTTCACGGAAATATAAGTATCGAAGACAACAGCTTAAGCTATGACAACGAATTTTATCTAAGCATTTCAAAACCTGAAAAAGCAAATGTAATTGCCATTGGAAATTCAGACAAGAATAAATTCTTAAGTCGCATTTTTACTGCTGATGAATTTAATTTCCAAAGCACCGAATTAGCTACTTTAGATTACAATCAAATTGAAAATCAAGATGCGATTGTACTAAATGAGTTAGAAGATTTACCAGTAGCATTAGGAACAACGCTAAAATCGTTCTACGAAAAAGGCGGTAATATTATTTTAATTCCGAATGCAAAAAATACAACAAGTCTATTGAATACTTTTGCAAAAAACTTTGGAGGCTTAAATTTTTCCCAACTTACAATTGCTGAAAAACAAATCACAAAAATCAATTTTAGTCATCCACTATATCAAACGGTTTTTGAGAAAAAAGTAACCAATTTTCAATATCCAAATGTAAAAGAAAGCTTTGGTTTAACTGGAAGCACTAATATTTTACAATACGAAGACAATTCGGTTTTCGTAGGTTCAACTACAAATCGATTGGGAACTTTTTATGTTTTTTCAGCACCAATAAACAAACAAAATACTAACTTTCAAAATGCACCTTTAATTGTTCCCACCTTTTATAACATGGGACAAAATCAAGGCAAAACCGGAATTAACGCTTATACCATTGGAGAAAACGAAAACCTGATTTTAGAAACTATTTTGGCAAAAGATGAAGTGGTTTCGGTTCAAAAAGAAGGCTATAGTTTTATTCCAATGCAACAAATTTTAAATGCAAAATGCAAATTATCATTTGGCGATTATCCTGAAGAAGCTGGAAATTTTGATATAACTAAAGGAAAAGAATCACTTAAAAAAATCAGTTTCAACTATCCAAGAACGGAAAGCGATTTAACGCAAGTTTCGACTACCAATTTTGAAAATTTCACTAAAGCAACTAACATTACTACCGTTTTAAATGACATTACTTCTGAACGCACAAGTAATGAAATATGGAAATGGTTTATTATCGCAACACTACTATTTTTAATAACAGAACTACTAATCCAAAAATTTGTAAAATGACGCAAGTTATTCTAAAACAAACTAAAATTATCGACGCTTCAAGTCCGTTTCACAATCAAACAATGGACATTAAAATTGAAAACGGAACGATAACGCAAATAGAAAAAGAAATATCAGCTTCTTCGGGTTTTGAAGTGGTTGCAATTCCAAATTTACATATTTCACAAGGCTGGATGGACAGCTCGGTTTCGTTTGGAGAACCAGGCTACGAAGACCGCGAAACCATAGAAAACGGATTAAAAGTAGCGGCTAAAAGTGGTTTTACAGCTGTAATGTTACAACCCAATTCAAATCCAACTATAGATAATCAATCACAAGTTAGATTTGTTTTAGACAAAGCAAAAAATCATGCGACTTCATTATATCCTATTGGCGCTTTAACCAAAGGAAGTGAAGGAACTGATTTAGCCGAATTATACGACATGAAAAATGCTGGAGCCATTGCGTTTGGTGATTACAAGAAAGCGTTACAAAACGCTAACCTTCAAAAAATAGCGTTGCAATACGTACAAGATTTTGATGGTTTAATTATAACATTTTGTCAGGATAACACATTAAAAGGGATCGGAATTGCAAATGAAGGAGTAATCAGTACTAAATTAGGAATGAAAGGAATTCCTGCTTTAGCTGAAGAATTACAAGTTGCCAGAAACTTATTTTTATTGGAATATACGGGAGGAAAATTACATATTCCTACCATTTCAACTCAAGGAAGCATTACATTAATAAAAGCAGCTAAGGCTAAAGGTTTAGATATAACGTGTAGCGTAGCGGTGCACAATTTAGTTTTAAACGAGGAAGTATTAATGGGATTTGATTCGAGATATAAAGTATTGCCTCCTTTACGAGATGAAGCTACTCGAAAAGCATTAATTGATGCTGTTTTAGACGGAACAATTGATTGCATTACATCAGATCACAATCCGTTAGATATTGAACTTAAAAAACTAGAATTCGATTTAGCTAAAGATGGAACAATTGGTTTAGAAAGTGCATTTGGTGCTTTATCAACAGTTTTACCAATTGAAGTAGTAATTAATAAATTAACCGCTAGTAAACTGATTTTCAAAACAAATAACCCATCAATTGCAATTGGTAATAAAGCTGATATTTCGCTTTTTACTACTGAAGATAATTGGACTTTTGGAAAAGAAAACATACTTTCAAAATCAAAAAATTCAGCTTTCTTAGCACAAAAGATGAAAGGAAAAGCTATTGGAATTTACAATAATGGACAATTGATAATTAACAATTAATAAGTTCCTTAAATTTTGATTACTTCAATTAAATTATGAACAAACAATATATTATTTAGTCGGATTGTCCTCTTGAGGGGACTTTGGGGTGTAAAAAATGGAACTGAAAAAAGTAAAAATAAAAAGACATTAAATCATGAACGAAACAGAACAAGGAAAACAAACTGCAATCGTAAGTTATTTAACTATAATAGGTTCAATAATAGCAATATTTATGAATCAAGAAGAAAATCGTAGCGAATTTGCAAGTTTTCATATTCGTCAAGCATTAGGAATTTTCTTGACTTTCTTTTTATTAGGATATCCAATTGGGTATTTTGATAACTGGATGGTTTCTGCTTCTTTTTGGATCTTTATATTTATTTTATGGATATATGGTTTCTTAACTTGTTTAAATAATGAAACTAAAATGGTTCCTTTTTTAGGAGAATTATTTCAAAAAGTATTCAAATCCTTTTAAACTTTTAAACACCAAAACTTTTAACCTTTTTTAAATGAATTTACACTATTTAGTCCAAGAACCTAAAATTAAGCACGATAAAAACCCTTTATTACTGCTTTTACACGGTTACGGAAGTAACGAAGAGGATTTATTCTCTTTTGCTGCAGAATTACCACAAGATCATTATGTAATTTCGGTTCGTGCGCCTTACGATTTACAACCTTATGGTCACGCTTGGTATGCTATTCATTTTGATGCCGATGAAAATAAGTTTTCAGATAACGAACAAGCAAAAGAATCGGTGCAATTAATTGCAAGCTTTATATATGAAATCATAAAACAATATCCAATAGATAGCAAAAATGTAACTTTAATAGGCTTTAGTCAAGGTGCGATTTTAAGTTATGCTACTGCTTTAACTTATCCTGAAAAAATAGCAAAAGTGGTTGCATTAAGCGGTTATTTCAATCAGGAAATTGTTCCAGAAAATATCGATACTAATGCTATATCACATTTGAAATTCTTTATTTCTCATGGTTCCGTAGATCAAGTAATTCCTGTTGAATGGGCAAGAAAAGCAAAACCAGCTTTAGAAAACTTAGGCTTAGAAGTGGAATACCAAGAATATCCTATTGGACATGGAGTTTCTCCAAAAAACTTCTTCGATTTCAAAAACTGGTTACTAAAATAAAATTAGAGTACTAAATAACAAAACAATCTTTAGCAAACTATAAGTAAAACTTTAACCAATAATTCTTTACTTTTGCTCTTTAATAAAATAAAAAAGGTATGGCATCAATTACATTAGGAGGAAATCCAATTCACACAAATGGAGAATTACCAGCAGTAGGAACTAAAGCTACTGATTTCAATTTAATAAAAACAGATTTAGGAACGGCTACATTAGCAGATTTTAATGGTTCTAGAGTTGTTTTAAATATTTTTCCAAGTATCGACACGGGGACATGTGCAGCTTCTGTTAGAAAATTTAATGAAAAAGCAAGTACAGTATCAAATACAAAAGTATTATGTATTTCTAGAGATTTACCTTTCGCACAAAAACGTTTTTGTGGTGCTGAAGGATTAGAAAACGTAATTAATCTTTCTGATTTTAAAGACGGCAGTTTTGGAAAAAACTACGGTTTAGAAATCACTGATGGACCTTTAGCAGGTTTGCATTCTCGTGTTGTAATTGTTTTAGATGAAAATGGTACCATTCTTCATGCAGAACAAGTAAATGAAATTGCTGATGAGCCAAATTATGACGAGGCTTTAGCAGTACTATAATTGATTATAAACAAGATTTTGTCAAGCTGAACTTGTTTCAGTTTCTATTTAGATGTAACTTAGAATCACGTATCGATTTTAAAATCGAAGATTCAACTTAGTTAAACGAGTTCTGTTTGACAAACTCATTTTGATTTGGCATTAAACTTGACTATCAAAAAAAAAATTATAAAATGAAATTCGAAAAAGACGAAACCCTATTTACCGGAAGATTAAAAAGTATGGTATTTGCTTTTAAAGGAGCAATTAAATTAATTACTACAGAACATAGCGTTATGGTTCAATCCTCTTTGGCTGTATTAATGACATTTGCAGGATTCTATTTTGGAATTAATCGCTTTGAATGGATGATGCAAATCTTAGTTTTTGGTTTGGTATTAGGAATTGAAGGTTTAAATACGGCAGTTGAAAAAATTGCAGATTTTATTCATCCCGATTATCATGAACGTATCGGTTTTATTAAAGATATTGCAGCAGGTGCTGTATTTTTTGCAGCCTTAACAGCTATTGCAATCGGATGTATTATTTATTTTCCGTATTTGTTTTAATTTAGCTACTTTTGTAAAAATTGTTCCGTTTACATGGCCAAAAAAACTAGCAAAGACACTGTTAATTCTACTACAGAAACCAAAGAAAAATTTTCTTGGCGCATAAGTCGTCAACAAAAATTTATCCTTGGAATTTTACTTATATTCTTATCAATTGCACTACTGCTTTCGTTTATTTCCTATTTTATTACAGGAAATAACGATCAAAACGTAGTAAACGAATTAGCAAACAGAAGTGCTAAAGCCGACAATTGGCTTGGTAAATTTGGAGCCTACTTGGCCGATTTCTTTCTATATAAAGGTTTTGGTGTAGCCTCATTTATATTTGTTAGAATTCTGTTCTTAATTGGCGCCTATTTAATCTTAGATATGGCCTTATCTAAATTAAAGAAAAGCTTTTTTTGGGACATTTATTTAATTATTTTTATATCGGTAATTTTTGGCTTTTTCTGGGAATACCTTCCTCAATTAGGCGGAACTGTCGGATTTGAAATGAATCTTTTCATTCAGGATTATATAGGAAAAACAGGAACATTATTGGTGCTATTATTTGGGATTGTACTTTTCTTAGTATTCAAAATTAAAATGTCGCCTGAAAGTTTTACCAAAGTTTTTGAAAAACCACAAGCAGAATTTAATGAAGATATTGCAGCAGCAAAAGTAGTATCTCCTATTGCAGAAGAAATACAAGACGAAGAAATCAATACCGATTTACCGATCACAACGCCTTCAAATACTAAAGACGATTTTATTTTAACCGAAGACGAAGAAGAAATGGGAAATTTCGAATTGAAAACCTATCCTTCCACGTTTGAAATAGATAAAGAAGCCTTAAAACCAACTATTGCTTCAGCATCTGAATTAAATTTAGATCCAAAACCAAAAGTTGAAACACCTGAAGTAACCAATTTTTCTATCGAAGACAGAAGCATTCCAAAAGAAGATTTTGTAACCGAAGATGCTTTTGTAATTGAAAAAATTGAAGAAGAAGTATTGGTAGAAGAAAATTTAGCGGCTAAACTAGTTCAAGACTTTGGATTATTTGATCCAACATTAGAATTATCACATTATCAGTTCCCTCCTATTGATTTACTAAAAGAATATTCTTCTGGCGGTATTACTATCAATCAAGCGGAATTAGAAGAAAATAAAAACAAAATTGTAGATACGTTAAAGAATTACAGCATCGGTATTTCGCAAATTAAAGCCACGGTAGGTCCTACGGTTACTTTATATGAAATTGTACCCGAAGCAGGTATTCGTATTTCTAAAATTAAAAACTTAGAAGACGATATTGCGTTATCGTTAGCAGCATTAGGAATCCGTATTATTGCGCCAATTCCGGGTAAAGGAACTATTGGTATTGAAGTACCAAATAACAATCCGACAATGGTTTCTATGAAGAGCGTAATCTCTTCTCCAAAATTCCAAACCGCTGAAATGGAATTGCCTATTGCGCTAGGAAAAACTATTTCTAATGAAACATTTGTTGTCGATTTAGCTAAAATGCCTCACTTATTGATGGCGGGTGCAACTGGTCAAGGAAAATCGGTTGGATTAAATGCGGTGTTGACTTCCCTACTCTACAAAAAACATCCTGCAGAAGTAAAATTCGTTTTAGTAGATCCGAAAAAGGTAGAATTAACCCTTTTTAATAAAATTGAACGTCATTATTTAGCTAAACTTCCTGATGGTGGCGATGCTATTATTACCGATAACACAAAGGTAATCAACACCTTAAATTCGTTATGTATTGAAATGGACAACCGTTATTCTTTATTAAAAGATGCCATGGTGCGTAATATTAAAGAATACAACGAGAAATTCAGAAACCGTAAATTAAATCCAGAGAACGGACACCGCTTTTTACCTTATATTGTTTTAGTAGTAGACGAGTTTGCCGATTTAATTATGACAGCGGGTAAAGAAGTAGAAACGCCTATAGCACGTTTGGCACAATTAGCTCGTGCCATTGGAATCCACTTAATTATTGCTACACAACGTCCGTCTGTAAATGTAATTACAGGGATGATTAAAGCCAACTTCCCAGCGCGTATTGCATTCCGAGTAACATCGAAAATTGACTCGAGAACCATTCTAGATTCTGGTGGTGCCGACCAATTAATTGGACGAGGCGATTTATTGTATACACAAGGTAATGAAATTGTCAGAGTACAATGTGCTTTTGTAGATACTCCAGAAGTAGATAAAATTTGCGATTTCATTGGTTCGCAAAAAGCATATCCTGAAGCCTACCTTCTTCCTGAGTATGTGGGTGAGGAAAGTGGCATAAAACTTGATATAGATATCTCCGAAAGAGATTCTTTGTTTAGAGATGCTGCCGAAGTAATTGTCACTGCTCAACAAGGAAGCGCCTCTTTAATTCAAAGAAAATTAAAATTAGGTTACAATAGAGCCGGTCGTTTAATAGATCAATTAGAAGCGGCAGGAATTGTAGGTCCTTTTGAAGGAAGTAAAGCCCGTTCAGTTTTAATTCCTGATTTAGTTGCTCTAGAACATTTTTTAAATAATGAACAAAATTAATATCAAAATGAAACGTTTTTTACAAGTTGCAATTGCATTACTAATTGGTTTATCACTTCAAGCTCAAGATGCTAAAAAAGCAAAAGAGTTATTAGATGAAGTCTCTTCCAAAGTAAAATCGTATGACAATATTGTGATTGACTTTAAATACGCTTTAAACAATCCTAAAGAAAACATCAATCAAGAAAGTAAAGGAAATGTCGCATTAAAAGGCAATTTGTACAGCCTTAACTTTATGGGGGTAACTAAAATTTTTGACGGTAAAAAAGTGTATACTATTGTTCCAGAAGATGAAGAAATTTCTATTTCAAATTTTAACGCTAACGATGAAAATGCCATTACGCCAAACAAGATGCTAACCTTTTTTAATTCAGGTTACAAATACGCTTGGGACATACTTCAAAACGTAAAAGGAAGAAAAATACAATACGTAAAATTAACACCAAATAGTAGTAAAGACCAACGCAAAGAAATTTTAGTAGGGATTGATGTTCAAACAAAACACATTTATACCGTAATTGAAGTGGGTAAAAATGGTTCAAAAACTACTTTAACTGTTAATTCTTTTAAAACAAATCAACCTTTATCGAAAAATCATTTTACCTTTACAAAATCAAAATATCCTAATTACTACATCAATAAATTAGACTAATTTCGTTCGGGTGAAAATATTAGATAAATACATAATAAAATCTTTCATGATTACATTTACTACGGTATTTGTAATCTTGTTTTTTATATTCGTTTTACAAGGAATTTGGCTTTTTATTGCTGAACTAGCAGGTAAAGATCTTGATTTATTTACTATTTTTAAATTCCTTACTTTCTACGCTCCTACTATTGTTCCAATGGTACTTCCACTTTCGGTACTTTTGGCAGCCATTATGACATTTGGTAGTTTTGCAGAAAATTATGAGTTTGCGGCAATGAAATCTTCGGGTATATCGTTGCAGCGTGCTATGAAAATGCTGACTATTACCATCGGAATTTTAGCATTGGTTTCTTTCTTTTTTGCCAATAACGTTATTCCGGATGCACAGTTTCGTTTTATTAACTTACGAAAAGATATTGTGCAACAAAAACCAGCTATGGCAATTGTTGAAGGTCAATTTAATACTATAGGAACATCCAATATCAAAGTAGATAAAAAAACGGGAGATAATGGCGAATTTCTAGAAGGAGTTACCATGCATGTAAAAAACAACAACATGGGACTTGGTGCTAATACCATAATAAAAGCTAAAAGAGGTGTATTAACCAGTCAAGACGATTCTAATTACTTACAATTAGAATTATATGATGGATATTATTACGAAGATATACATCCAAAAAAGTATGAAGAACGCAAACGCTTACCGTTTACTAAAAGTAGTTTCAAGAAATATGTAATAAATATCGATTTAACTAAATTAAATCAATCCAATATAGACGATGGTAATGTAACCTCTGAAAAAATGTTAACCATTCCAGAACTTAGTTTTACAATAGATACGCTTCAAAAAAATTATAATAAAGACGTAAAGTCATATGCCGAAAATATCGTTACCCGTAATGATAATATTTTCCAAAAAAGGCAAATCAATTCCACTACAGTACAAGCAAAAACAATCAAAAAAACAGCTCCAAAAAATATTGAAAGCCTGTTCAACCCAACAGAACTAAAACAAATTTTGGAAATGGCAAAAAGTAATGCTACAAGTAGCGAATTCAGCATTCAAAGTAGTAAAACCGATTTAGAAATAAAAGCTAAAAACATTGGTTATCATTGGATGGCGATTCATGAAAAATTTGTAATTGCTTACGCTTGTTTATTGATGTTTTTTATTGGGGCACCATTGGGAGCTATTATTAGAAAAGGAGGATTAGGTTTACCTATCGTTTTTGCAATGCTAATATTTATAGCTTTTCATTTCATTAATACATTTGGGCGAAAATTAGCTGAAGAAAGTACGATAACTCCTTTTATTGGCGCTTGGATGTCGTCTATAATTATGACACCATTTGCCATACTGCTTACCTATAGAGCCACAAACGATATTGGATTGATGATTAATTTTGATTGGTTAACAGATCCGATCATGAAAATAATTAATAAAATAAATAAAAACAACGACAACAACTAACACCATGTCTAAAAACATACAACTAAATACAATTGAAGAAGCTATAGAAGACATCCGACAAGGAAAAGTAATTATAGTGGTAGACGATGAAGACAGAGAAAACGAAGGTGATTTTTTAGCAGCTGCAGAAAAAGTAACGCCCGAAATGATAAACTTTATGGCTACGCACGGTAGAGGTCTTATTTGTGCTCCATTAACAGAATCGCGTTGCAAAGAATTAGATCTTCATGCCATGGTACGCAACAATACCGATCATATGGAAACTGCTTTTACTGTTTCTGTAGATTTAAAAGGTAAAGGAGTAAGTACCGGAATTTCAGCTAAAGACAGAGCTTTAACTATTCAGGCATTAATTGATGCCGAAACAAAACCATACGATTTAGCGCGTCCTGGTCATATTTTTCCTTTAATTGCAAAACAAGGAGGTGTTTTAAGAAGAACCGGACATACAGAAGCGGCCATCGACTTTGCTCGTTTAGCAGGATTTAAACCAGCTGGCGTTATTGTGGAAATTATGAACGAAGATGGAACAATGGCTCGATTACCACAACTAGTTGAAGTAGCTAAAAAGTTTGACTTAAAATTAGTTTCTATTGAAGATTTAGTGGCTTATAGAATGCAACACGACAGTCTAATTCAAAAGAAAGAAGATTTTAATATAGAAACTCGATTTGGAACTTTTAGATTACGTGCTTATTTGCAAACCACAAACAAACAAGTCCATTTAGCTTTAACAAAAGGAAATTGGAATGCTGGCGATACTGTACTTACCAGAATTAATACTACACAAGTTAATAACGATATATTAGGTACATTAACAAGCGATAACGACAAAAAACTAGATGACATCTTCCGTAAAATAAACGAAGCTGAAAAAGGAGCTATTATCTTTATTAACCAAGAGGTAAAATCGTTAGAATTATTAGACCGTATTACCGAATTAAAAGTGCTACAAAGTCAAGGCGAAATGAAAGCTCCTCAAATTAAAATGGATACAAAAGATTTTGGAATTGGGGCACAAATTTTACACGATTTAGACATTACCAAAATAGAATTACTATCTAATAGCTCTGCTCCTACTAAACGTGTAGGAATGATTGGCTACGGATTGGAAATTATGGAATACAAGAATTATTAAATTCTGAAAAAATATTAAGAAAACGCTCAAAATATCTTGAGCGTTTTTTTTATTTCAATTATATCCTATCAAATTACACCTAAATATTTAATAATAGTATTTCAATATTTATTTTTATATTTATAATCGAATTTCGCACACATAAAAAAAATGAAATTAACTTAAAAAGTAAGAAAGTCAAAATTGAAGTGAATAGTATTCAAAAATCAGAATAAATCAACTTAAAATTAAATTTTATGACAAAAAAATCACTTTTTTTAATCTTATTTTCGATACTTTCTTTTAGTATTATGACTAATGCACAAGAAGTCCATAAAAAAAAATCAATTAGCGAATTAAAAGACGAGAAAAATCCACTCAACTTTGCTCGAGTAAATTTTTATAAAAACACCGTCGTATTTTTTAATGAATATTTAGATACAGATAGTGGATCTATCAATACAACAGATCTACGATATACACATCCTTTTAAAAATCGTTCTTGGAATTTCCGTGCAGATCTCCCTCTAATATCGGGTAATACTTCTTCGATAAACAAAACAGCAATTGGCGATATCTCTTTTAGCATTGCCCACATTCCATATTTAACAAATAATAGAGGAATCTCTTTCAGAGCAAGAATTACTTCGAACTCAAGTAATAATCCTGATTTTGGTTCAGGTAAATGGGTGTTTACTCCAACAGTTTTTTACGGTCAATATTTAAATAAAAAAGGATCTATTCTTTGGACAACTTATCTCGAAAACAAATTCAGTTTTGCAGGTAATAGTGATAGAGCTAATATAAACGCTTACACTTTTGACAACGCTATCACTTATTCTTTTTTAAATAGTTGGATAGCTACAGATTTTTCTGTTGGATATAATGTTAAATCAGAGACAAATCCTTATGCATTAGCTTTAGAGTATGGCACAAAATTTACACCAGACACCATGTTGTATTTTCATCCAAGTATTGGTATTGGCTCAGAAAGACAATATAATTACGGTGTCGAATTTGGAGTAGTCATTTTGTACTAATTTAAACTAATAAGCAAAATAAATTAATATAGTTTGTTTGCTGTAGTATACGAAGGAAATTAAGAAGTATCAAGAAATAAATATTTCGTGTTTACGAGTATTTTCTTTTGATATTTTTTTATTAATAAAAAAAAATAACTAGAGTATTACCCCTAATATAACCTAAGATTAAATGTAGCGTCACTTCAAGTGCGAAGCGTATCGAGAAGTTTTCCTCATCAAACAATAAATAAATCTAATACCCGATGAATGAAATTTACGTCAGTTCGAGTAATTTTCGATAGAAAATTGTATCGAGAACAAGTCAAATTTCATTAATAACAACTTCGTTATTCGTCACTAAAACTACGAAGCGTAACGAGAAGTTTTCCTCTTCAAACCACAAAAATAAATCTAATACCCATTGAATGAAATTTACGTCAGTTCGAGTAATTTTCGATAGAAAATTGTATCGAGAACAAGTCAAATTTCATTTATAACAAATTCGGTACACGTCACTTCGACTGCGAAGCGTATCGAGAAGTTTTCCTCTTCAAACACATAAATAAACGCTAAAAGATTATTTTAAAAGTAATAAAAAGAAACTACTCTTTAAAAATATTCATTTCCTCATTGTAAATAGGGCTCTCAATATTTAAAAAGTTCAAAACACTATGAAAAACATGATATTGAGAAAGCATGTCAAATTTCTTAATCTTTTTAGAACTATCCTCTGGAAGCCATACAATAAAAGGAATTTCATATTGTTCTTTAGGAGCAATACTCATTGGAATACCATGCATATACAAGTTTTTTTCGCCTAAAGATTCGCCATGATCAGACACAAAAAGTAGGGTGCTTTTATAAGAATCTAATTCTTGTAATGCTTCTATTGTTTTGTGCAAAATATAATCGGTATAAACAATTGTATTATCATACGCATTTATAAGTTCGGCTTGAGAACAATTAGACAATTCAACACTTTCACAAACCGGTTTAAAATGTTCAAATTGTGAAGGATATTTTTTGTTATAACTAGGACCGTGACTTGTGCTTGTATGTAAAATAATCAAAATTTTGTTCTTTTTACTAGCTAAAATTTGTTCTTTTAAACCATATAAAAGTACTTCGTCATAATTACAATACTCTTCTTTACAATTAGTCTGTAAATAGGCTCTATCTTGATAATTTTTAATATGAACAGGTGGCTCTCCCCAGTTAGAAGTTCGCCAAATTACTTCAACATCATTGCGATATAAATAATTAGGTAAAATTTCATATAAATCACCTGTTTCTTTATGATCTAAAATACTTTTTACTCCAGCAGTAGTATAAGTGGCACTAGAATTGGCATCAAAATGGAATAGATTTTGAGTTTTAGACAGCAACGGATTCGTATTTTTACTATAACCATACAACGAAAAATTTTGTCTTCGAGCCGATTCTCCAATAACTAAGACCACAACTGCCTTTTCATTATCCTTAATTTTAGCATCAGGAAGTAAAATTTCTTTTTCATTTTTCTTATTCTCATGAATATAATAAAGAGAGGTATTCACTACATAGGACCAAGGCATCGCTAAACCTCCTAATCGTTTTGAATTTTTATCAATCCAAAGCCAATTACTTGCATTAACAAAAACTAAAACTAATGCAAATAGTAAAGTAAGAGATGAAAGTATTGAAAATCTCTTAAAAGAAACGCGTTCAACTTTACTTCTAAGAATAAAATAACTTGGTAAAACTCCTAAAAAAAGAAGATATAACACCATTTTATAAGAAAAATAACTGCTCGATTCATCGTAATTGGTATTAAATACATTACCTATCATGCTTTCATCTACAATGATGCCATAAGTAGCTACAAAATAAACGGCAATAGCATTCATTAAAAAGAACAACACCAATAAAAATTTGCCTATTCGTTGAGATAAATACAACAGTAAAAAAAACACAAATGCATTTAATACAATCATGAGCACAACTAAACTCGCTATTACAAAAACGCCGCTAAAACTTTTATAATTGATATTCTCAAATACGAAATTAAAAAAAGGAATATGAAAAAATAAGAAGTTAAGACAACTGATAAGTAAAACAAAAGAAAGAATCTTAAAGTTATTTTTTAAAGTAAACATAAATAAATTTATAAAGAGCAACAAATAAACTAATTAATGCTAAATAAAACACTATAATATTTTCATTAAATATTTTAATGAGTAACGAAATACCACAGGCAATAATAAGAAGAATAAAAAAGGGACAATATTTTTTATTATTAATCCAAGCCCAAATTTTATATTTTCGACTAATAAAAATACCTAAAAGACCTGAGATATAGCCTATAATACTTCCACTAATAACGTCAAGTGGATGATGTGCTCCAATTGCCACTCGGGTAAACACAAGTAATAATCCTGTTGTAACAATTAAAAAAACCCATACTACTTTATTGGTTAATTTTTGGGGCATAAAAGCAAACATTAGCACTGTAAAAATAGTAAAAATGGTAATGGAATGTCCAGATGGTAAGCTACTAAAACCATGTAATACTTTACCAACAATAATAAAGCTATCATTATCATAAACTTGTGCCGGTCTTGGAACTAAAAATAAATCTTTTAAAAATTTAGAAAAAACAAGCGAAACAAGTAAAGCCGAAATAAGCGCCTCCCATATTTTAGGAGCGTATACTACAAGAATGATTAAAAAAGACAAAAAGATGGAAGCATCACCAAATTGTGTAAGGTTATATTCAGTGGAAGGATATTGTCCTAAATAATGATTAATTGAATAAAACCAATCTTTTTGAATGGCAACATAACCTTGAACATTAAATGCATTATTTACCAAAAGAAATAGAACGATAGTTAGAATCAATAATAGGGGAAGTAAAAATAACCTAGGCTTAATTTTATTCAAATTAGCAATTACAACTGTGTTCATTTTAAGAATTTATTAACAAAAATAAATAAATATCTTAAAAATTGGATAAAAAATTACAGAATTAAGAATAAATTAATTTTCAAATTTAGAATTCAAAATAACTTCGTGAAGCTATGTGTAAAAAACTAGGTGCCTATGTGGTATAAACTTCTAATAAAGAAAGTATCACTTATTCAAGAGATGCTTAACAGCATGACAAACTATGCGTGTAGTCTAATGTTAACTATACTAAGTGAAACGTCCGATACTTCGGACCGAAGCTTCGGACTCTGTGTAGCTCTCTCAACGCAAACAATATCAAAAAAAACTCGGTGCATCTCTGTGTAACAAACTATATCCCTATGTGTTTAAAAAAATGCAACAAGCTTATCAGCATAACAAACCAATAACCTCTTATACCTTAATTATTTTTTGTTAAATTAGTAATCATGCCTTTAAATATAAAACCATGAAAAGGAAGAACCGAATACCAATACAACCTCCCTAACAACCCTAAAGGTCGGAAAGTAGCCGTTTGAACCAATTGATTGCCAACAATTCTAAATTCCAGCCAAGCTTCTCCGGGTAATTTCATTTCAGCAAACAGCAACAAACGTCCTTCTTCCTTATTCGCATATAAAACCCGCCAAAAATCTAATGCATCCCCTGTATTTAGTTCGTTCTCAGAAGTACGCCCTCTTCTTAGTCCTACTCCACCCGTTAGCTTATCTAAAAAACCTCTAATTTTCCATAACCAATTTCCATAATACCAACCCGTATTTCCTCCAATACTCCAAATTTTGTTAATACAATTCTCTTGGTTTTCAACAATACTAGTTCTTCTGTCTTTAAAACATCCAAAAGAAGGAACCTGAATAAAATCGGACACATTAAAATTTAATCCACTACTAGAATAAGCATCTTTCCAACTAGAAATAATTTCATTGTTTTCAATCTTACTAAACGCTCTTTTAAGAGCTGCTGTATAACTCAAGGGTTCAATTCCAAGAATCGTATTCAGTTTATTATCTCTACAAACCACCTCAACTTTCATACTATGTACTAATGAAGTGGCAAGGTTATAAGATGTAGAGGTTACAAAATACAACCAATAAGAAGAAAGTTTCGGAGTCATAATAGGAACAACAAAAATGCTACGTTTTAAATTACGCACTTTACCAAAATCCAACAACATATTTTTATACGACAGTATATCTGGACCTCCTATATCAAAATTTTGATTATAGGTTGCTGGATGAAACAAAGTTTTAGAAAGAAAAGCAATAACATCTGAAATTCCAATAGGTTGGCATTTGGTATGTAACCATTTGGGAGTCACCATAACAGGTAATTTTTCAACCAAATCTCTAATAATTTCAAAAGAAGCACTACCTGATCCTATAATTATTCCAGCTCTTAAAGTAGTAAAATTATAAACCCCTTTACTAAGTTCAACTTCTACATTTTTTCTTGAAGTTAAATGTTTAGAAAGTTCTGTTTCATTAACAATACCACTTAAATAAACAACATGTTTCACTTGGGTGTTTTGAAGCGCATTTCTAAAATTTATAGCCGAAATTTCCTCCATAGATTCATAATCTCCTGCCGAAGACATAGAATGCACTAAATAAAAAGCTCCATCAATATCTTCAGGAATACTTTCAAGAGATTTTTTATCTAATAAATCAATCTGAAGCACCGTTATATTGGCTTTTAAAGATTCTGGCGGATTAAATCTATTACTATCTCTCACACAACAAACGACCTCGTGACCTAATTCAATTAAAACCGGAAGCAATCGTTTACCAATATAGCCTGTAGCACCTGTTAGTAATATTTTCATATCGTTTTTTTATATAATAATTTGTAACAACTTTAGATTAGTAAATAAGAAATGCTATTCAAAATCTAATTCGTAAGGCTTAAAGTTATAATTTTTTACGATTAAAATTAAATTAACTTTTTAAACCGTACCTAATAGTACAATATAATTATTGGAAAACTATATTAAATATAAAAAAATCAAATTTAACCCTTTGGTATCCTTTGTTTTTGTTGAAGTTTTATTGGCTGAATTTCGTTTCTGAAGAAAATGAAATAAATGCAGAATAAAAAAAATGGGCAGATTAAGTTATCTATACCCTTTTTTATATTTAAAAAATATTATGCTTTAACAGAGGTAAGTGTTTCGCAAACTTCTGCACATCTTTTAAATGCTTCAGCACATTCTTTACAACTTTCATGATGAGATGCATGTTTAGCACACTCTACCGAACATGCTTTACAAATTTTAGCACACAAATCGTGTAGATCTTGTGCGTATTCAGAACCTCTTGTATCAAATCTTGCGAATAATGCACAAATGTCAGCACAATCGCGGCACAATAGGATACAATCTTGATTGCCATCTTTAATACAATCTGTGATACATTTTTCGCATGTAACTAAACAAGCTAGATAAGCTTCAATACAACTTTTTAAATTTTTCATTTTACTTTGATTTACATTGTGAATGAATTTTCATAATGTGGTAAATGTAAATACTTTATAAAGCAGACATCTTACATAATTATATAAATTATAGGGTATCATTCACTCCTTATTTCTTTATAATGGTTAACAAAACCAAGAACAACACCACAGTTCAAGATATGCAACAGGTTAATAGAATAAAAAATAAATTTTTATTCAAAATAGTATCTAAATAATTTAAAAAAACAAATATAACGGTAATTCAATTTCAAACATTTTAGTTTGATATTTAACTAAAAATTAATAAACGTTTTTATAATTCATTTTTAAAATAATTTACCTTTATAAATATGATGAAAGGATTTTATTTTAAACAATACGAAGCACCCTATCAAACCCCTTTTGATAGACTTTTTGGTGTTTTTAAAGAGTTAATAACGCATACTTCGGGAGATTTCGACGAAGCCATTGATTGGTTGCGTGAACTTGATGTAGAATACAAATTAACCGATGAAAACTACACCATCGAGGATTTTATTGAAGATTTAAAGAAAAAGGGATATATCCAAGAAGAATTCAAAGAGGACGGCTCTTCTGGTGGAATAGGTATCACCGCAAAAACCGAACGTGCGATTCGTCAACAAGCTTTAGACCAAATTTTTGGGAATCTTAAAAAAGCAACTGGAGGAAATCACAAAACCAAGCAAACGGGAACTGGGGATGAACACACAGGAGAGTTACGTGAATTTAATTTTGGCGATGGACTCGAACGAATTTCTTTAACAGAAAGTCTTCGTAATGCACAAATCAACAATGGTGTTGAAGAATTTATGCTTACTGAAAATGATTTAGTGGTTGAAGAAACGCAGTTTAAATCGCAAATGAGTACTGTTTTAATGATTGATATTTCACACAGCATGATTCTTTATGGCGAAGACCGAATTACACCAGCCAAAAAAGTAGCGATGGCATTAGCCGAACTAATCACAACTCGATATCCTAAAGACACACTCGATATATTGGTTTTTGGTAATGACGCTTGGACAATTGCTATTCGCGATTTACCGTATCTAAAAGTAGGCCCTTATCATACCAATACCGTCGCTGGATTGCAATTGGCAATGGATTTGCTCCGAAGAAAACGCAACACCAACAAGCAGATTTTTATGATAACTGATGGGAAACCAAG
The DNA here is from genome assembly GCA_000169355.1 of Flavobacteria bacterium BAL38. GTDB lineage: Bacteria > Bacteroidota > Bacteroidia > Flavobacteriales > Flavobacteriaceae > Flavobacterium. The sequence goes on from AAXX01000006.1 coordinate 92,666, forward strand.
TTGCGTGAGAGAAAAAAATGGCGATTATTATATGAACAGCAATGGGCTCGACGAATATATCGTTGACAAATGCTACAACCAAGCGCAACAAGCCCGAAAATTGCATATTCCCATCACTACTTTTATGATTGCAAATGATCCTTATTTACAGCGATTTGTAGATAATTTTACGGAAGCTAATCAAGGGAAAGCATTTTACACGGGACTAAAAGGACTTGGTGAAATGATTTTTCAGGATTATGAAGCCAATCGGAAGAAGAAAATTAAGTAAGCAGTGTTCTGTCTCAGTTTGCAGAAGCAGTTTACAAATTATCAGGAACAAACTAAATCATCCTAAACTTTTCAATTCAAATAATAATTAAATGAATAACATAAAAACACTTGGCGAATTAAAATTATCTGGATACCAATCAAAAAGTATAAAAGACGAATTGCGCCATAACCTAAGAGAAAAAATAAAATCAGGAAAACCCGTTTTTGAAGGAGTTTACGGATTTGAAAATACAGTAGTTCCAGAACTTGAAAGAGCGATTTTATCACGTCACAACATCAATCTACTTGGACTTCGTGGTCAGGCAAAAACCCGAATGGCGCGCAAAATGATTGAATTATTAGACGAATATATTCCCGTAATTGCTGGTTCAGAAATCAATGACGATCCCTTAAATCCAATTTCTCGCTTTGCAAAAGATTTAATTTCAGAAAAGGGAGATGCAACTCCAATTGAATGGATGCACCGAAGCGAACGTTTTTACGAAAAATTGGCAACGCCAGATGTTACGGTTGCCGATTTAATTGGTGATGTTGACCCTATAAAAGCAGCTAACTTAAAACTCTCTTATGCCGACGACCGAGTAATTCATTTTGGAATGATTCCAAGGGCGAATCGTTGTATATTCGTAATCAATGAATTACCCGATTTACAAGCCCGAATTCAAGTGGCACTTTTCAATATCCTGCAAGAAGGCGACATACAAATTCGTGGTTTTAAGTTGCGATTGCCACTCGATATGCAATTTGTTTTTACTGCTAATCCAGAAGATTATACCAATCGTGGCAACATCGTAACCCCTTTAAAAGACAGAATTGGTTCTCAAATTTTAACCCATTATCCAGAAACTATTGCCATTGCAAGAGCCATCACGGAACAAGAAGCAAAGCTCGACGAATCGCAATCAGATTTGGTTTATGTTCCTAGTTTAGCCAAAGATTTGCTAGAACAAATTAGCTTTGAGGCACGAGAAAGCGAATACATCGACAACAAAAGTGGTGTTTCGGCACGTATGAGCATTACCGCTTACGAAAATTTGTTAAGCACTGCCGAAAGAAGAGCTTTGAAATCTGGGAACGAAAAAACCACTTTACGCCTATCCGATTTTATGGGAATAATTCCTGCAATTACAGGCAAAGTAGAATTGGTTTATGAAGGAGAACAAGAAGGAGCTGCCATAGTTGCACAACATTTAATTGGAGATGCCATCCATACTTTTTTTCCAGCTTATTTTCCTAAGATTGAAAAATTAGAAAAACAAGGCGAAAAAAATGCATTTTCCGATACAATAGAATGGTTTTACGCATGCGGTTTTCAATTATTAGATGATTGTTCTGACGAAGAATACCAATCAATTTTAGATGATGTTGCGCCTTTAGACATTTTAATTAAAAAATACCAGCCACAAACCTTACAAGAAGATATCTATTTTTTGAAAGAATTTATCCTTTGGGGATTAGTAGAATATGATAAACTATCTAAAGATCGTTTTGAAAACGGCTACCAATTTAAAGATACTTTGGGCAGTTTTATTGATAAACTATAAAGCAAAAGCGGATTTGAATTTCAAATCCGCTTTTTTATTGTTATTATTTTTTTAATACTTTATAAGTATCAATCCCTTTTTCTGAAATTATTAAAACTAAATAAATGCCATTTTGAAAATTAGATACATCAATATTTGTATTTTCTTCTTTCAAGACACAAGAATATAGTTTTTGTCCTAATAATGAATATATTTCTGCTGTAGTATTTATGTTTTCTTTGCTATTTATAGTTAATTCGTTTGTAACAGGATTTGGAAATAATTTAATTTTAGAGAAATTTGAAACATTATCAAGGTTCAATACGTTTTCTTGATATACTCTTACATAATCAATTTCCATTGTTGATTGAACAAAATTTGGTGCTACACTGGGTTCTATTGCAATATTTAAAAGTAAGTATTGTTCTGCGTCAAAAGGCCAAGTGTATTGGTTTTTAATAGCCGGATTATAACTAAAATGATTGATTCCATTTACGCTAAATGTTATACTTTGTTCATTCCATTCAACAGCATAAATATTAAATTCGTTAGATACGTTTGGTTTATATTGTGCGTTATAACTAAATTCTCCAACAGATAAATTACCGTTTATAGGATGATGTACCGCACTAGAAATAACATTTTGATTGGTTCCCCAATGTTCCATAATATCTATTTCTCCGCATGCAGGCCAATGTAAAGTCCCATGAGTGCTAGTCCAAAAACCGCCTGGTTCTATAATACTTTTCCCAAGCATCCATATTGCTGGCCATGTTCCAGCTCCTGTAGGTAATTTTGCACGAACTTCAACTCGTCCATATTTAAAAGCAAATTTCGAATTTAATCTAGCAGAAGTAAATTGCTTCGTTTGTCCTTGATTTGTAAATTCTTCTCTTTTTGCTACTATATTCAGAAATCCATTAGAAATAAATGAATTATCTTCACTGTCTGTGTAGTGCTGTAATTCTCCATTATACCAACTAAATCCATTTGGTAATTGAGTTTGATGAAACCAATTTAAACTATTTACAGCTCCATTTCCATCAAATTCGTCACTCCAAACTAAATTGTTAAATGTAGAAACTGCTCCAGAATATAAAAAATCATCAATATAAGCTAACACATTTGAGGTATTATTTTCTCCATTTAGTTGAATTAAAACCCTGTTAAAATCCCACCTGTTTAATGGATTAAGTGAGTTAGGATCTAAATTTATGTAAGCATCTGTAGCAAAATCAAATGTTATTGTTTGCCATTGGTTCAAAAGTATGGGTTTAATAATTTCACATTGAGTAGACCAAGGTTGAGCTATAGTTCCATTTTGAAGCTTTAATGAAATTTGATTGTTTTGATTTCCAGTAATTCCATTTGAAGGCACATATACTTGTAAAGAAAACACACTACTTGTTAATAAATTAAAATTAAATCCCGCATCAAAACCTACATTAGCATACAGTCCTCCAACATCAGAATATCTTAAAACTTTTGTAGAGAGATTACTTCCATTCGGAAAAGGGTTGTTAAAATTAGTATCTATAATACAATCATCACCAAACCAAGAAGGAATACTACTGTTTCCTTCAAAATTGTCTTGTGAAATCTGAGTTTGAGAAAATAGTGAGATACAAAAAAATAAAAGTAAAAGTGAAATAATTGTGCGCATGTTAACTTTTTTTTAATTTGTTGTATACCATATCCCTTAATTTTTATTCAACCTATTTTAAAAAGAGAGACGCAATCAGTATAAGAAACATTAGGTAACTTAAAGATATGACAACGTGCCAAGACCAAGCCATCACAAATATAAAGAAAATTTTCGAATTTTCTAAATATACGAAAACTACCAACATTACTAGTGGGTTATATTTTAAAGTCGGGAGAATTTGAGGTGCGGAGTATTTTCACACGAGCTGAGAAATTAAAAACCTATCACTTTAACAAAAACACCAATTACCTTCAGACTAATAGTCTCCTCATCACGAAGTACAATAGGTGTATAATCCAAAGTTGATTTTGGCAAAAGGGTTATTTCCTCGTGTCTCCAATTATCTTCAGTAGTTATTTTTTTACTACCATATTCTTTCACAGTGTAATTAGAACCAAAATCAGCATCAATAAAATCGGTCATTTCTACCAGAGTAATTAAACCATTTCGAGAACCATGGGTATATTTTTCAAAAAGACAAATAGAACCATTAGGTATAATTTTATTCATTGATTCCCCAACTACCTTACAAGCAAAATAACGTTCCTGATTATGAATGGTATCTTCCAATTCTATATAACGTATATCCTCAACTAATTGAAGTTCAGAAAAAGAACCAGCAGCAATTTCTAAATCGTAGAATGGAATCGTTTTTCTATTCGGTTCATCTACAATTTTTAAATTTGGTCTTTCTTCAGTTGTGGTTCTTAAAGCAATGAATTGACTCAAGTATTTTCTTAGATTATCATTACAAGCATAAATAAAAGTTCCTTTTACACCTCGCAAAAGAATTGTTTTATAGATATTTAAAATATAATCTTTTAAAATTTCAATATCTTTGATAGTGTTTTTACCAGCTTTATCTTTGTACTTACTTTTATCAATTACCAACTTCTTCGTTTCAAAATCATAATCAAGCTCTGGTCCTATAATAACACCTGTGTAATTTAAATCGTATCCTTGAGTGGTATGAATACAACCAACTTCATCTATCGATTTTGGTGAATTAACCCAATCTATAGCAACACTATTCCAACGTAATTTTGTATCTTCAATTACAATATCAAAAGCTGATTTATCTTTATTAGAAATCCATTCCCATGCATAACCTGCAACCATTCTTGATAAGCCATCTAATTTTTCACGTTTATTAATCTCATCCACCATTTGTTGAAGATCTTCAAACAAATAACATTCGTATTCTAAGGATTGAAACTTATTTGTAGAATCAATCTTATTATCCAGTAGGTCATGAATTAACTTAACATATTCATTACCACCTCTACATCTAAATTGCGTTTTAAGAGTTTCAATACGTGTCGATGGCGCATTTTCAAGTGCAACATAGCGAGAACGTAAAACATCAGATGGCTTTATAGATTGAAAACGGTCATAAAAAATGAGTGATTTTTTTGATTGAATTAATAACCAATCTAATTCAGATGCCGCTGATTCATCTAACCCTAAAGCTTTACAAGTATCATCAAAAGGCTTAAAATAAGGTCCTAAATTAACACGTCTTCGTAAGCGATGTCCTTCATCAACAATTACTAAATCATACTTGTTTTTTGCCAAATCTGATGGACCTACTACCATTTTTGGTGATAATCCTTGGATATTTTTAAACACTTTAGATATAGTTTTTCTAAATGAAGCCATCGGAATAACTAAAGCCATTTCCAACTCACCATATTTGGCTCTAACTGCTTTCAAAAGATTGAATAATTCCAAATCTTCTTCATCAAAATCAGCAAAGTTAAAATCATCAAGATTTGTCTTAAGTAACTTGAAAAGAAATATTGCTAATATTGATTTACCAGTTCCTGCTCCTCCTTGAATTAAACTGACATTTGTATTATCATCAAGTAAACATTCTAAAATTAATTTCAAACTCGCAACTTGTTCGGTTGAAAGAGATTTGTAGGGCGAGTATTTAAATAAATCAGAATTGTCTATATTTTCTAATGAATGGCGTGCAATTCCCATTGCTCTTAATTCATCCCAGATATCAGAAAATAATTCCCAATAAACTTCTTTTTGCTGATAAAAACGATGATTTGCAATTCCTAGGTTTGCATTTTTAAGATGGTATTGTCCATCAGCATTGATGTAGCGAATAAGATTGGCCTCTACATCAAGTGTTGCTGATTTATTGAATAAATCACTCGTAATAAGGTTGACAGCTGTTAAATCTTTTTTGTTTTGTGTTTTTGAATGCGCTTTCATGCGTTTTACAACATCAGTTGTTTCACCTACATAAGCATATTTAGTTTGTTGATCATTTAGAAAATACACCAAAGGCCATGAAAGGTAGTCCCGATGATTATCAATAATTTCTTTCTCTAAGTTGGAATCAAAATTATAACGTGAAATCGAAAATCTATTTTTCATTTATAACTGATCATATTTATCTGATTTACCTTTAGCTTTTTCAACTGGATATTTCTCTCCATTTCGCTTAATTTTTTCAGATACAATATCAAATGGATCCAATCCATATTTTTCAGCTAATAAAAAGGAAAAAGACAAAATATCCGCCAATTCTTCTTTTATACGGTCAATTTCAACCTTATCAGATTGCTCAGGAGATTTCCATAAGAAAAGTTCATTTAGTTCAGAAGCTTCAATTGAAATAGCAACCGCAAGATTTTTAGAATCATGGAATTGTTCCCAATCTCTATCATCTCTAAACTTAATAAGTTCATCAATAACGTTTCTATACTTATCCATTTTTAAAACATTTCTTCAAAAATAATGAAAAAAAAGTACCTCTGCAACCCATAAAAACAGCTGATTTACAAAACATGCAAAAATACGGAGATACATTTCCTAGCGAAAGTAAATAAAGGGATTGAGATAAAAATGTGTAAATCCGTACAAGAAGTGTTAAAATACAAAACGCCCCACCATTACTGGCAGGGCGTTTCCAATCTTCCTAAAGAACACTAAAAATAGAAAGATTAACCTACAGTCACAGCACCTAAATACAAACTGGTAGCAAACAACTTGTCATCCGTTGAAACAAATGCTGCCCAAACCTGTACCTCTAGCCCACTTAAAAAGTTAGGCAACGATAAGGTAGCACTTTCGCTACTTCTATCACCAGCGTTCAAACTATACACGGTAGCTTTTGAGGTGGGTTCGTACACCACTACTACTAATTGGTCAGTAGCTGCAGCCTCCCCTTGCCCACTGTTGTCCGTCCAAGTGAAGTCTAGGTTTTGCCCTGTTCCAGCGGTTACGGCACCGTTATTAATCCCTAGCAAGTCGCCTTTACTAATTAAGATTTTGGTGTAATCCCACTCGTAGTTAGGATCATTAAACACAATCGCCTCCTTCATCAAGTACGACATCGCTTGATTGCGTCGCGTTTTCAAACCAGTGTTACTACCAAAATAGCGTTTAATCACAGGTTGAACACCCCCTAGAAATTCGGTAGTCATGGCAAACTTGCTTCGTTGCTGTTGCTGAAAAGCCGTTGCTAAACGATTACTCTTTTTTGGTAAACTACGCATTACCTCTTTACCTCGCCATGTAGCGCCCACCACCGGACCTACTTTTCCCGAAAATGCACCTAAGATGCCTTTATTGTATGTACCCATACTCTTTACTAATTTAAAATTGTTACTTATTTTTTGTTTTTGATGCGCGCTATCAAAGAACATTACAAAGGTATTTTGACCTTCTTAAAAAAGCAAGTGATTTTGAATTAACAAATTGATTTACAATGATTTGAATGGATTTAAAATGTTTTAAATAGTAATGAAATGGAATAACCTAAAATAACCACACTTGAATGGTTTTGACGGCTTTTGACCGATTTTGACAGCATTTGATTGGTTCGTACTATTTTTATAGGGGTTTTGTTCGTAATTGGTTCGTATGTTGTTCGTAAGCGCTTCGTAAAGACATAGTTGTATACGACCAATGAAGCAATAAATACAAAATCAAACTGGGGGAAAAGTGAAAGCGCAAAAATCAAGTTCAAACTTAATACTTGAAACAAAATGCATCCATTAGTTCTCGATACATTTTGTATTTGTAAATCCGAAGCTTTACAAATACAAAACACTCGAAATGACGAAGGTGGAATTATGAATTTAAAAGAAAAGAAGTAAAAAAAAGGGAAGGAAAACCCACGAGAACCTGCTGTAGGTTCAAAGTTTATAAAAGTTCACTGTTTTGAACTTTTTTCATTAATGACTTAGTAAAGAAACTTTTCGGATACAAAATTTTACCCCCAAGTTTAGAGAAAGGAATAGTATTTTCTTTGCGATAACGATACAATGTCGAATCACTGATATTAAAAATTCGTTTTACATCGGCAGCATCTAACCATACATCATCAACAGCTTGTTGTTGTAATGATAAAATGGTCATTTTTAAATCGTTAATTTCTGTTTTTAAAATTTCAACGTCTGTCTTCAAGGGCTTATAAATTATGATTCATTTACAAACATCTAAAAAAAAGCTATCTAAACAAAGATAACTTGAAAAAAAGTTCCGCGAAGTTTTTAACAATTAATCGTTGAATATCCATTTGCTAAAGTTGCTTATTTTTAAAATAAAAAAAAGATTGTAAATACAAGATAAACAGAAGTTTACAAGAATAACAGCAACTCTATTTACTTGATGCTTAGTTAATGTACACTAAATTTATAGTGTTGGTTTTATGACTATTAATTAAAATTATTGATAACTCAGTTACCAATAAAAAGAAAAAATTAGTTAAAAATTGAAACAAAAAAAGCAAAACGTCCGAAGTTTCGGTCCGAAGCTTCAGACTCTGTGTATCTCTCTCAACGCAATCCACTAAAAAAAACTCCGTGAAGCTCGGTGTAAAACATATAAAATTAAGTATCACTTATTCAAGAGATGCTTACCAGCATAACAAACTAGGCGGTTAGGCTTATGTGAACTATGAAAAGTAAAACGTCCACTCTGTGTAGCTCTCTCAATACAATCTAATTAAAAAAAACTCGATGAAGCTCGGTGTAAAACATATAAAATTAAGTATCACTTGTCCAAGAGATGCTTACCAGCATAACAAACTATACATTTAGGCTTAAGTGAACTATGAAAAGTGAAACGTCCACTCTGTGTAACTCTCTCAACGCAATCCACTACAAAAAAACTCCGTGAAGCTCGGTGTAAAACTATTTTGGCTATGTGTTTTAAAAAAAAAAGCATAAAAAAAACCGATTCATTTCTGAACCGGTTTTAGCCTGCGGAGAAAGAGGTTCTCGAACTCTTTTGTAACTATCAATGTTTTCAGTACTTCCTGTTTTGTCATTCGCCATAGGGTAACCTATAGGGTAACTACTTTTTTAAAGTATAAATTATACAAGGTAAAAATAGTGTTTTGGTTCTAAAAAAACAAATTTTTGAATCAGTTATTTTTTAATTATTTTTGAAAATAAATACTATAAGATGAAATCACTATTCATTAAATTATTTTCATTAACAGCATCATTATTTATTTTAAATTTAGGGACAGCATGTAATGATGAAATTGAATCAAATGATAATTATTATATCAAGTACATAATTCGTGGAAATGGGGCTTATGGTCGTTTCAGTAATTGGACAGTATCAACTCCTGATGGAAACTACACTAATAATGGTATTCAAGTTCGTAGTTGGAATCAAACTTATGGACCGGTTAATAGAGGTTTTAGATGTAATGTACAAATAAATGATTATATAAGTGGAGCTCCATCAATAGAAATTCATGTTTCGAAAAACGATGAGCCTTTTACACTAAAAGCAAATAGAAACGCAAATACTTGTTCTTATACAATAGATTTTTAAACTGTAAGCATCCACAGTCAAGTAAATATTAGAATAAAAAATCAAAGAATACCTATTGAGAAGCATATCATAACATACTAATACATCAAATGCATTTTCTCTTTATTTCTCCAACCCGCTTGATTTTCATACTCAACAAAATAGATTTTAATATCAGCTTGATTAGGATAATCTACAAAATAGATTTTCTTTTTTGCTTGATTAGGATACTGCGTAAAAAACCATTTTCCGTTATTCTCTCCAGCTTGGTTTTCATACTTTACTTTGTATACTTTTAAATCGGCTTGGTTTTCGTATTGTACAACATAAACCTTAACATCAGCCTGATTAGCATACTGAGCACTAAAGACTTTTTGGGCACTTACCTGTGACGCAAAAAACAAAACGAAAAAACAAGCTATGTATTTCATATATAATATTTTATTACTAATATAATACAATTTATTATATATAATAAACGTTATTAAATATAATATTTCTTATGATAAATAATAATTTACATGATTTGGTAGCTTTAAAAAAATGTAACACAATCTAAATTAATTTAGATTGATTCAGATTTTATCTAATCACAATTTATAATAATTTATTTTATAAATAAATTTAAGGTCGGAAAGATGGTGTAATAGCCAAGAATGAGAACTAAATTTATTAGCAATATAGAATATTTGGTGAAAAAAATGTTCCTTCCATTAGAATTCGGACATTGCGCTTACTTGCTATTAGCAAACGTTACATCTTTTTCCTAATTAGGTTTGAGTAATTCTCAAAGTAATAAAGTATCGATGTTGTTGAATTTTCTATTTTATATTTTTTTTCATCCTTAAAAGCTCTGAAAAAATACCCCTTGGATCTTACTTTATCAATTTGAATTGCATCCCAAAACTCTATGAAAGCTTGTTTATATGCGCAACCTTTAAGTCTATTTTCAAAAATACTATTATAACAAATATAATTTACCGTTTATATATATGTTATAAAATATAATATTTTTCATAATTTTTAATTATTTGTTTATTTTTTTTGCTAATATTTTGTGTTGTTTTTTAAATTTTAGATTAAATATTTAACAATAATTAATACAAAAAATGTTAAATATTCACATAATTCTTATATATTTTAATGTTTTAACAACATAAATTTAAAATAAGTATGTTTTTCATCGATTTTTAACTTGACAAAACACATATAGTATAGAGCATTGCGTTATAAATAAATTATTTAAAAAGTGTAACAAAACATTTTTGTAAATGTATAAGTATAAAAGCAACGTTATCTTACAAACTAATCAATCAACTTAAAAAATGAAAAAACATCAAGTACACAATTTAATTATTCTCGATGAAAGTGGCTCCATGAATAGTATCAAAAAAACTATTCTAAATGGATTTAACGAATTGATTAATTCTGTAAAATCGATTGAAAAAGAATTTCCTGAACAAGAGCATTATATTTCTATTATATCTTTTAATAGTAAAAATGAAAATAATGTAATTCATTTTAATGAGCCAGTTAGTAAAATAGAAACAATTGATGATAAAAACTATAATCCTGAATCTTCTACACCCCTTTTTGATGCTATGGGGTTTAGTATATTAAAATTAAAGAATTTTTTAAGCGATAAAAATAATTATAGTGTTCTGGTAACCATTCTAACAGATGGTGAAGAAAATGCTTCAAAAGAATACTCATTAACGTCAATTAAAAGAATTATAGAAGAACTAAAATCAGAAAATTGGACATTTACCTACATAGGCACAGACCACGATATAGATAAAACTACAATGGACTTAAACATTAACAATAAAATTCGTTTTGATAAAAATGGAAGAGGCATAAAAAATATGTTTGAAATTGAAACAAACTCGAGAATAAAATACAGTCTAGCTATAAGAGAAGGTAAATTAATTTCAGATGATGATTACTATAAATAGTTTGTAATTACCAAATAGTTAATTCCTTTTTACGTCATTAGACAAAATCACTTTTAGTAACCTTTAATTCATACTGCATATGTTAAATCTTATTAATCAAGCTAAGTCAGGAAACCAAATTGCATTTTACCAAATCTGGAATTATTATCATAAAAGTGTTTATTATTTTATCTTGAATAAGACGCATAATGAAAATCTTTCAACGGAAATTACTAACACTACTTTTATGAAAGCTTTCTTAAAGATTAAACAATACAACCCTGAGTATGAATTTAGTACTTGGTTATTTACGATTGCGAAAAATACATTGTATGGTAGTAATAAATCAAAGGCATTCTTATTTGTGGACATTTCTGAAATTGAAACTATGTCTGATTTTTACGCAAATGAATTCAATGAATTGGAACAAGAAAAAGAAAACATACTCTTGAAGAGCATAAATGAATTAAATGAAAAATACAAAAAGGTTATTACACTTCGTCTTGAAAATTACAAAAACAATCAAATAGCTCAAAAAACTGGATTATCAGAAGCTAACGTAAGAGTAATTATCAATCGTGCAAAAAATCAATTAACCAATAAAGTAAATTCATTATCTAAAATAGATGCTGCTTAAATAATAAGTTATCTTTTTTATAAAAATATATTAACCCAAATTAAATAACTAATTATGAAAAACAAAAATCAAAAAATTTTAATTTTAGCTATCATAAGTACTATAGCTATATTCATCTTGACCTATAAATGTGAGAGTAAATCAAACACTAAAGTAGATACGAAAATTAACAAACCAACAACTAAAAACACTTATTCAAAGCCAATTGAAGGATTGGATATCCACTATCAGCAATTTGAGGTTGATACTCAAAAAGAAAATACATTAACAACAAATGAAGGAACTCAAATTCGCATTCCAAAAAATGCATTTTTAGATGAAGATGGTCAACCAGTAATTGGAAAAGTTAAAATTGAATATCGAGAATTTAGAAATCCTCTTGATTTTTATATTGCAGGAATTCCAATGGAGTTAGAAAATAATGGTGAAAAAAAAGTTTTTGTATCTGGTGGTATGTTTGAAATGAATGCTATTACAGAAAACAATAAGAATGCATCTGTTAATCCAAAAAATTTAATAAAAGTAGATTTGTTAAGCACATCAAAATCAACAGACTTTAATGTTTACGATTTAGATAAAAAAACAAATACATGGGTATTAAAAGGAAAAGATAGCATTAATGTTAAAAATAAAGAAAAAGAATTAACTGCTTTAAGCATTCCTCCTATTCCGCAAATTGCAAAACCTTATTCTTTTTCAATAAAGGACGATACAGGAGAATATCCAGAAATTAAAGAATATGAAAATGTAAAGTTCACACCTATAAACTTGAATACTTGTGCAATTTCAAATGCACAAGAAATGAAAGTAATACCAAGAGAACATGGAATTTATGAAGTAGTTTCAATTACTAAGCTTGGTAAATATAGAAATGAAAGGTCTTGCTTATGTTATTTAGCATTTGAAGAAGGAAAAGATTATAACGAAGCTTTAAGAAAATATCAAAAAAAATACGGCCCACTTATTCAAAAGAAAAACGATATATTAAAGATGTGGGATAAGTATGAATTAGATTTAGCTAAAGTTGCAATATTAAAATCTAACTTAAATGAAAAAATAACAAGAACCTTAGAGGTTAATCAGTTTGGCTTTGTGAATATAGATTATGAATCTAGCTTTCCTATTGGAGTAGAATTAAAACCAAATTTTGTTGATGCTGATGGGAAAAAATTAGAGTTAAAAAATGTGGCTTTGATAGAAAAAGAAACCAATGCAATTTACAGATACACTAACAAAATAAAATTCAATCCAAAGAAAACAAACATATTAATTGGAATTACTGCTGATAATAAACTGGCATTTATAAAAAGTAAGGATTTAAATAAACTTTCAAACAATTCTGCATCTATCCAAATGTATATCTATGAAAATAAACTCGTTAGTTATGACGACATTTTCAAATTTATTTTTAAAAATTAAAACTATAATGTATGAAAAAAATATTGTTATTATTTCTAGTTTTATGTATAAATATTGGTTTGTTTTCTCAAAGTAAAGACACCATTTATTACAATTCTAATTGGGAACTTGCTAATTCTTCAGAACATGACTATTATATTATAAAAGAAGGGAATAGAAAAAATGGTGCGTATACAACTTATTATATTACAGGAGAAATTCGATCTAATTTCTACTGCAATGAAATCAACTATGAGGATATCTTAAAATCAAAATTTGACTCAGAATATAAAGAATATTCAAATAATGGTAAAACCATTATTCAAGGAAACTATGTAAATGGATTAAAAGATGGTAAATGGAACTATTTTTCAGAATCGGGTAACTTAACTTCAGAAGAAGTTTATGAAAAAGGCATTTTAAATGGTATGTATGCACGCTATTATGATAATAACAAACTGTATGAGAAGGGAAATATGACAAATGGAAAGAAAAACGGTGATTGGGTTTCCAAATATTATGATGGTGCTTTAAAAAGCATTTATAACTATAAAGACAGCCTTGTAACACCTATCTGTCATATTTGTAATGAATACAAAAAATGTAAAGCTGTTATAAATAATCCGTTTAATAAAAATAGTATTCAAAGTGATTGGACTTGTAATGATACTTTGGCATATACACAAATAGATGAAGGATTGTTAGTAACATTTAACAAAGTAACGAATAGCAATTTTTATATTGATTTAGAAGTTCCTTGGAAAGAATATGATGATATTTCATTTGAAGTTACTTTTAAAAATACAGAAAACTCAGCACTTGAATATGGTCTTGTTTGGAATGAGACTTTAATAGAAAACACATATAATCAATTTATGGTTACAAACCTAGGTGAATTTGTAATTTATAATTTAGTAGATAATGTTTATATGGAAAATAAATTCGAAAAAACAGAATCTCTTCTTTTAGAGCCTGGTGAGGAAAATATTTTAAAAATTTCAACCAAAGGTAATCTAGTATATTATTCTATAAATGGAGATATAGTAGATACTCAAAAAATCACAAATTTTGAAGGTAGCCTATTTAAAATTATTGTTTATAACAATGAAAGTTTAGATGACGAATCTATTATTTTAAAAAATTTCATTTTTAAAGATACTGAAGAATATTCTAGTGTAGAAAATGGATTAGAACCAGGTAAATTTGAATGGACAGGAAGTGAAGTGGGTTTTATGTGTCTAATGAAGGATATATTGTAACCAACTATCACGTTGTTGAAAATGCCAATGAAGTATGGGTAAAATGTAAACAAGATGGCATTTATCAAAAATTTAAAGCAGAAATAATTCAAAAAGATGTTAGTAATGATTTAGCACTAATAAAAATTAATGATTCAGCTTTTAAAACCTTAAAAGAAATACCCTATTCAATACTTTCGGGAACATCGCCTTTAGGAAGTAATGTTTTTACTTTAGGATATCCTTTAGCCTATGTAATAGGTGAAAATGTTAAATATACATCAGGAAATATAAGCTCAAATTGCGGCATGTACAATGATGTGACTAGTTATCAAATGACTGTACCTGTTCAACCTGGTAACAGTGGTGGTCCATTATTTGATACAAATGGAAATATTGTTGGTGTAGTAGTTGCACAACTAAACAAAGAATTATATGGAAGTGAAAATGTGAATTATGCTATTAAATCAAATATTGTAAAGAACATAGTTGATATGGTACCCAACCTAACTTTGAAAAAGAGAAATACTAAAATGAATAAATTAACTCAAGTTGAAAAAATCAATTTGTTATCAGATTATGTGGTTATGATTCAGACTTTTTAATGAATTGTTTTTTTTAAATCAAAATTATATAAATAAATGAACTCATTGAAAAATACCTTTCAAATGATACATTTTTTATCAAAAAAACATTTATAAAATGTTGCTTAACTCAAACTGTGATTTTTATTCGGATATTCCACAATTAACTAAATAATTAAATATGATAACCCTAAAAGAATATTTAAAGAACCATTTAACTCATGAAGAAACAAATAAATTTATAGCAAACACAAAAAGATTTAGAATGTTTTTCAATAGAAACAAAAATAAATCTGCCTATTACTCTTTTAGATGTGCTTTTGACTTTAATATCGTTCCAGAGGGTGAATGTTATTGGAATGATAAATTGAAAAAAATTAATGATGTAGTTTTTACATATCATCCGAATGGGAAAATTAGAGCAATTATTCCGATAGTAAATGGCGAGATACATAAATATTGTTATTTTTTAGACCAAAATGAACAACTACAAAATATAATTGAACATTGAGATAATTATTGTGATGTGATTTTTGAAAAATAATTATACATTTAACTAATTTTAAAAAAATGAACTATGGAATTTATTAAATTACAAATCATTTTAATTATTGTATTTATAATAATAATTTTGATTATTTACAATTTAAGTAAAAAAATAAAGAAACATGAATTACAAATTTTAGCAATGGAAAAGGATTTAAATATACAATATGAGATGATATCGGATTTATTAGACGAAAATGAAAGTTCTGACATAAAAATAAAGAATGAACAAGATGATATTAGTATTTTACCTATTGAGTTAATTCCTTCAGATTCAGAATTATTTAAATCAGAACTATTAAAATCTAAACAGGCGGCAATTACAATTTATTATAATAATGGTGATAATGAACGTAAAATTTGGAATGCATCAAAGATGAATCAAAACTCTAATATTTTGGGCAATATAAGGTCTAGACAGGAGTTTAGAAACGGGAATTGGCAAAAGGAAAATATTTCAAAAGTAGTAGTTGAGGTTGATTATAATTTATCACTAAAAACCTCAGTTCAATTTAATACGTATAAATATTTTAATGAAAATACAATAACAAAAGATAATGCAATTAGATTAATAAATAATAAGTTTGATTTAAATTTAAACAATTACAATACGAATTGGTCAAATATTAACGCAAATGGAATTTGGTCAATAGAGCCAAATTTTGAGAGGGAAACTCAAAATTTGTATTTGTTATTGAACAATAATAACTCGAAAAAAATTCATATTTTTAAAATTCCAGCAAATAACAAAGTATATGAAAAATTATATTCAAGAAATGACAAAAACGTTTTTAGATTATTATTTAATGTTCACGACACTGAATTTATTGAAACTTTAAAGGATATAGATTTTAAAGAATTTTATATAAATTTTATTCAATATGATTAATTTAATCTTTTGAACTTGAAATAAGCTTAAAATATTTTTGTAAAAATTTTAGGGTAAAAATTTCGAATGCATCATCATGGGAAGGGTTTTGACTTTGAAATATGGACACTGGAAGGAAGTGCCGTAAAATTAAGAATGCAGGAGGGCAGGGTATTTGAGTGTTATATTTACAATTATTGAATAAATATAACTATGAATAAACTAACAAATGAATAAAAAATTAGTTTACTATCAGATTTTGTGGTTATGATTCAAACTTTTTTAAAAAAATGTAATTTTAAGAAATCAAAAATTAATATTATGGAAACAAATAAATTTATTGAGAAATACCTTTCAGATGATAAAAATTTTATCAAAAAAATAGGAAGAAAAAATGAATTAAAGGAAGAAGAAGATTTTTATAAATTATTAGAATTGTGGTTGGAAAAATCTGATGAAATAACAATTGGTGATTTAAGAATATATACTGGAAACACAAAATTAATATTAATAGAAATAAATTCAGATTCATATTATCTAAATGCAGATACTAAAAAATTTGGTGTTTCAGAATTTATTAAAAATAAAAACAATCCATTTAAAATAATTCCAAATAGTAAAGGAAAATTGAATAAAATTACTAATAGAAGTGATTCAGAACCAATCAAAGGATTTTATTTATATAAGAAAATTTAATAATTGTATAATTTGAAAAATAATGAGGTTTGAAAATTATTTAATGTTGAACCTTTTTTATTTTTAAACTTACTATTCGCAAAATTATTTCTACTTTTAAGATTTGTGCTTTATATTATTTGAAAGTAAAATGGGCTTAAAGTATTCTGGCAAAAAAATAAAAATTTTGAAGGCATCATATTTATATGTTTTTCAACTTGTTTCAATTAAAAGAAATTAATTTAAAAAAAAATACACTTAAAATTTTATTAATATTTTATACTTACTTCAACTTTTTTTATCCTAGATTCTTGCCAGTTACCTTGTCTAAACTCTGGTCTTGACCTTAAATTGCCAATAACATCTGATGTTTCTCTCATCTGATTTGCGTACCAAATTTTACTTTCTTTTTCTTTATGGAAGAAATAAGTTGTTATTATTGCTTTTTTGGTAATTAATAAATCTCTCAAAAAATCGTTTGCGTTTTCTGGAATTAAAGTTATTGGTAGTACATTATTAATAATATAATTGTCTGATAATGCTATTCTGTCATTAACTATTGGCTCATTAAAAATATCAATAGCTTTTTCAATTTTTATTGAATTAAAAATTGATTCATCTGTTTGTTTTACCTCTGAATTGTCTACATCTAAAACTTCAACATAAACAAAATTTAAATCGGTTTCACTTTTTTTAAACTTAATTATACTTCCAGCTTCTTTATTATAAAGCGCAATTGCTAATGGTAATTTATAATATAAATTTTTATTATCCGCTTTATGGGTATTTTCAGATAAAATTAAAGAAAGTATTTTATCTTCTTTTATGTAATATAGTTTTACTTTGCTTCCTATTGAGGTACAACGTTCATTAATTACTTCATCGAATTGTTCTTCAGAAATTACTTCTAAATTTGAATTTTTTTCTAACTCAGATTCACTATTTATAATCTGTTTAGAGCTATTTGAAGCTGATTTTGCTTTTCTACTTGAAATAACACTATACATTAAAAAAATAAATGTTACAATGAAAAATAAAAAATGGTGGGACTCGTAAAATTCTTGGATATTATTCATATTGTATTAATTTTTTAAAAAATAATTTATTTCAATTCATTATACATCGATAAAAAAGAAGTTAAATTGTTGTCTTTTATAAAGTAATCGTAAATTTGTGTTGCAAAATATAAAAAAACGATGAGTAAAAGTAATTATTCTTATATTAAAACTGTTTTATAACAGCTGATTTCTTTTTATAGATAATAAAAAATTAATAAAGCAGTCAACAAAAATGATCTTCAAACTCAAGAAAATGAGATTCTAACTTTTTTCTAAATTCTTCTTATAAAAAAAGAATAGATTCATAGTAATTTAATCTAATAATCTTTAAACATAATTTTTTTATCCTTTGGTTTTGAAAGCAATAGATTTTCATTTTCAAATTGACTGCATTCATAAATATCAATAACCTTATTGTCTTTAATTTCTAAAATTAAATCCATGTAGTGATTGCTTTTATTACCCACAAATGTAAATCCAATACAATTTGTATTAGTACATACTCCTGAAGTGCATTTACCTTCAAACCGATTCAAAAAAGTATTACCTCGTTTTGAAAATTCATCAAATGCATCTGTTATTTTATAAATAAAGGCTTTTTTATCAAACTCCTTGCTTAAATGCTTTTTATCTAAAATTAATTGAATCATATTGCTATCTAAACGTTCCAAAAAGTACAAAATAGCATCCTCTTGAGTTTGTAATGGTATATTCCCATCCTCATTCAAAATTAGTCGACTTCCATCTTTTTTCACTAAAACAACATCACCCATCTGAGCAAGTTGATGTAATATATTTTGTTGTTCTGGAGTCATTTTTCTTAAAACGGTAAATCATCTTCGACTAAAGGTTCTTCACTAGACATCAAATTTTCATGTAAGGAATTTACAATTTTTTCCTCACCAGAAACTATCTTCCATGCTCTGATATCGGTATACCATTTCCCATTGAATTCTCTACTTTCCAATTCAAAATCAATATCCAATTGTTTCCCAATCATTAATTGTTTTTCATTGATTTTATCTCCCCAAATACTAATGCATATTTTTTTTGGATATTGCCCTTCCGTTTCAACAATAATATCTTGCTTTCTCCACTGTCCATTTTTCCCCATACCTGTTTGTAAAGGGAGTAATTGAATTAATTTAGCTTTTATATTCATAAGAAATCTATTTGATTACAAATTAATACTATAGGTATGCGAATATGGTACATAATTCAGCATCCTTTAACTTATGCCAATTGAAATATCATTTTATAGTGATACTTAAACTTAAGAACAATAGGATCATCATGACCGCGAACTTGAGCAATAAAATTTATATAGCCTTCTAAACGATTCAAAAAATAAGTTTCACTAGTATTTCTAATTTCATTTTTACTTTTAAAATGATTTTTAGCAGCTTTTGAAATACCTTTTTGTAAGGTATCATGCAACATAGCACGAACCATTTTAATGATTTTTCTATCTACATTTACTTTCTCATTAACCACAAGCCCCGTAACAGTTTGTTTTCGATTGTTGGATTTTAATCTTGTTTTCTTAACATTCAATTCAAACTGATTTTGTTCAATTATTTCTTTCAATTCAGTATATTGAGCTTTTGAAATGGATTGATTAGATGAAAAGGTTAAATCATCGGCATAACGAGAATAACGTATCTCATTTTTCATACAATATGCCGATAAAGCGCTATCTAATTCCAAACAAATAAAGTTGGAAATAACTGGTGATGTTGGAGAGCCTATAGGAAGCTTTCCTTCATAGGTAACCAATAAAGTTAAAGCAGTAGCAATTTGTTCATTAAATCTAAAATAATCGGATAAAAATAATTCTTTTACACGATAAGCTTTTATAGAAGGAAAAAAATCCTTCAAATCAACATTAAGTACATATTTTTGTTGAACATGTATTTTAGCATTCTCAAAAATATTGCATACTTTTTCTTTTTTATTAGGGTTGATTACAAACCCATGAACCCCTTCAGGACGAACCAAATGATAATAATTTTGTAAATAAAAATTCAATCTCGATTGAATGTACATTAATTGAGATTCTGGAGTTTGTATCAAGCGATTGCCTCCTCTTTTCTTGGGTATTTGAAAAGTTTCGTATTGTGGATGGTTAATTAAATTTTCAATATCAAAAAGTCTAGTTTTAAATAACAAACTTAAATCAGCAATTTTAACAACAGAAAGTAATTTTGATACAAAAAAAGTTTGATCAAATCGAAAATCAATAGCTTCAAAAGGTCCATAATAGTAACTATTATATTCTTCTAATCTAGCGTGTATTTTATTTATTAATATCATATTAAATGAGTAAAAGCCGTTGGTTATTATCTTTGAAATATACTAGTGAACTTTGTTCACTAGTAATCTTTAGTACCTAACAATAGTATTGAATGGATTGCGGAACACAACCTCTAAGTCATTTTTAAATTTAGGTTTGACTTCATAATTTTTGCCAACGGCTTATATTTTAAAAAGGGGCTTCATCTTCATTTACATCAAAATCTTTAAAATTAAAAGGTTTTTCTAATTCTGAAAGACGTTGAGGATGTATGTCAAAACTTTTAAAATAATTATTCAAAGAAGTAAATCTAGTAAATTGAAAATCTCGCTTAAAATAACTCGTTCCAATTTTACCATTTTTGTTCTTTGCCACAAACAACATCAATAATGAATCTGTAGGAGTTCTATCTACATCATCTAATTCATCTATCATGTAGTATTCAGGGCGATACAACAACCAAACTTTATCCGCAATTTGCTCAATAGAACCACTATCGCGTAAATCAGACAATTGAGGTCTTTTACTAGAACCTCTAACTTCTACCGCACGGCTCAATTGACTTAAAAGTAAGATGCATATATTCAATTCTTTAGCACACATTTTTAACATTCTACAAATATGTCCAATTTCAGCTTCTCGACCTGAATTGTACTTGCCAATTCCTAATAATTGTAAATAATCAATTACAACTATTTTAGTTTGGTAAGCAGCAACATGATCTTTAATAATTTGAATAGTTTCATTTACATTAGCTTCACCAACATCACTAATAAACAATTTGCTTTTCTCTAATATTTGGGCAGCATCTTTAAGCAACGCTTTATCAGAATCAATTAATTGATTTTGAATAATTTTAGTTACTGAAATACCTGTTCTATCAGATAACAAGCGAGCGGTTAGAACTGAAGGTGTTAAATCGAAAGAGAAAAACAATATTGATTCTTGTTCACAAATATTTGAAACCAAATTCACTACAAACAAACTTTTCCCCATTGCAGGTCTACCTCCAATAACCACCAACTCACCTAAAGATAAGCCACCAAACTCTTCATCAAAATATTGAAATCCTGTAGGTATACTATTTTTATTGGCACGGTTACTCAATAAGTTTTCTATGATTTCATTAGACAACTCGTGGATTGAGGTGGATTGTATTGGATTCATCATTTATTTATTTTTTTATTTGTTTAACTTCCGAAATTTAGAAATTAAAATACATTTTAATACAAGACTAAACTTGACTTTGCTCTTGTTACTGCTGTATATTGATACTTTAAAGTAGGCATATAAAAAGAATTTATTAATACTTTATCCCATTCGCCACCTTGTGCCTTGTTACAAGTAATAGAATGACCATAACTTGCTCTTATGGCTCCTACGTATCTATCATCCGAAGGATTAAGTGATTCTCTGTACACTTTGTTTTTTGAAAATCGCTCATGTCGTAAACGATTTTCTTGTTCAAGCTGTAATCCCTCTGGATGTATAATACTTTCTAATAAGATATAATCTTCAATAATTTCTTCTGCACCTTGAAGTGTTTTTGATAGTAGCTTAACTGGAATAAAATGCAATCCCGCAACCATTTCTATAGCATTATGATTCACCTCACTAACAACTACATGATCACCACTATAAAGCTGATAATCATTTCTTTTCCATGTAGTTGTAATGAGTAATAAATCATTTACCTCAATAACTTTTGCATTCGATCCATAAATTTTTTCACGAACAACACCATTAAACATTTTATTCATTTTATGAGTAGCACCAATTGAAATAACACTATCTAAACCATGAGACAAATATTCATTAACATAGTCTGTAGATGCTTGCAATATTGTTTTCTTTTCAACACCTAATAATGTAACTTTTTCAGCATTCGATTCTATTCCTAATCTAATATTTGTAGCATTCTTTAAAATAAAACTACCATCTTCTTGTCTTTTAACCTCGGTTAATAAATAAGACTTCCCTTGAATATTAAATTTAGCCTGTAAATATTCATTTGATAAGGCTCTAGACTCTGATTCATTAACAGGAGGTAATTGATTTTTGTCTCCTAAAAAAATAATTTTATTTAAAGGATTTCCATTTTTTACATAATCAATCAAATCCTTTAATAATGAATTATCTGATATAAATAAACTCCCTACCTCCTTTTGAACTGTCGAAGCTATCATAGAAGCTTCATCAATGATAAAAATAGTTCTATCTTTTACTGTATTTTCTTTAATAACAAACTTAATTTCAGCCGTATCAGAATTCGTTTGTACGTTATAAATTAACGAATGAATGGTACTATTTAATGTTTTAGATTTACGTCCTAAAATTCGTGCTGCTCTACCTGTTGGAGCTGCAATTTTATAATGAATTGCTTTAGCATTCAAATAACCAATTAAAGCAGTAGTGATAGAGGTCTTTCCTGTTCCAGCTGCACCACATAAAATATAGAAATCATCTTTGTTACTTTCACTCACAAAATCACTCATAGCCAATAAAGCTACTCTTTGTTGCGCAGTAGGACAATCAAACTGTAAATGATCTAAAATAGTAATTGTTGGTTCCATAGTATGTTGGTTTTAATTGTTCAACGATACAAAGGAAAGAATCATGTGTGCAGATGAAGTGCAGAGTATTTTTTTTTATATATGTTGAATTAACTGTTTTACTAGTAAACTAAAAAATTTGTTGTACTCTACTTTGTTTACTTCCAAATCATTCTCTATTTGTTCAAATCTATTTTTTTCTTCACCCCTTAAATTTTCTCTATGTGAGGCTTTATTTCTAAGGAAAATTAAATCATTCCAAATTTTGTAAGTATAATTTATATTAAAAAAAGTTTTTACCCAAAACAACTTAGTTGGTAAAGAAATATTTTTTAAGGCTTTTGGACTTTTGTCTTCATTAAAAAAACCATATTGACCCTCCAATAAATTATTACGGTTATCCCTATATAAGTCTGGATTATTGATAATTATTGTATAGGCATCAAATTTCAAAATTAAGTAATTAAAAATGTTTTCTAATTGAAGAATTAAACGTCGAACATATTCCAAAATATTGTTTTCATTTTCGGCAATTTTCATTTCTTTGAAGTCACTTGTTAAAGTAATTTTAAGATTAGAGTCCTTGATTTTCTTGTAAAAATTGAAACCCTCCCTCCAATATTGACCATCAATATATTTGAGAAAAGATTTAGTTCTTCTCAAATCTTGATGAAGTTCATTCAAATCCGAAATATTTATGTTTTCATTATTTTTTTTTAACAATATTTCCTTAAACCACAAATGCTCCTCCTGACTGCATATTTCATCAATCAAAAGGAGTAACTTTTCTAAACTCTCTTTACTATATTTAGCCATACTATTTTTTATAATGGGTCATTGCTTCATCAAGTCCAACATCAAATATCAAATCTAAAATATTAACTGCTTCAGAATTGTTTTTAGATGTTGTTCCAAGTAACAAATCAAACCGCTTCTTTAGTTTTAAATAAGTTCCATCATCCGCCCCTTTCACCATTTTCAAATATAATAATTTGCCCTCAATAACCATAGCCATGTTAGGTTGTTCTGACTTTACATGACCTTTATCAGCCAAATAAATATTTAGAAAAATAGCATAAGACTTGTCATATCCATAACGTTCCCACAAATACAACCATTGACGTAACTGCTTTACATAACGGCGGGTTACATTAATTTTATCAGTAACAACTAAACCCGTCACTTCCTGACGATATCCTCTCTTTTGTAAGCGAACTTTACTTTCTTTAATATGGAAATTTTGTTCGATAATTATTTTACGAACTTCACAATCAAAGGTAGTTCCTGAAGCGAATATTTTTTCAACTTTTGTAGGGCTAACTTCATACGTATTATGCTTGCTACTAAACGTAATATCATCTGCATAACGCGAATAATTTAAACCAAATCGCTTTGCAACACCACTTAATCGCTTATCTATCTTTTCACAAATAATATTAGTCAAAGTGGGCGAAGTAGGTGCCCCTTGCGGCAAAACTGAAGTTATAACTTTTATCCAATTACTCTCTTTAAATCGTTCCACTTCCATAGGAGTACAACAAAGAGTAGCTATAAAATTGGCTATATTTTTTCTTTCAACTGTTGTACCAAGATTAAAGGGTGCTACTAGCAATCTACCCCAAACACGTGAACGATCTACACTTGGAAAAAATCTTTTAAATCTATATTGTAAACATAAGTTTGTCCAATATGTTTCTTAGCATTATCTACAATTGATTTTCCTATTACAAATCCTGTAGCAGCAGTATGCGGTTCATGTAAACATTGTAAAATAATATTTAATGCTTTTTGAAACTCTTTTAATCCTTTTATAGGTGCATGTATCGTTCTATCTTGACCAGATTTTTTTTTAATTATAAAAGGTACGTAACAATCTTTTCTGTTGATGTTCTTTTTTTCTATAACTACATTTTTTTCTATAAAAGGTTCAAACTTTGATAAATCAATTCTAAAATCCACTCTTGATTTTATAACTTGACTATCTTTAGTAATAAAATAATTCAATTGCTTTTCTGAAAAAGGAACTGTTTTATCACCATAAATCATTTGTTTGGCTATATTTAGTAACTCTAAAAAATCAGATTTTGACTGCATTTCTTTAAATGCGGTTTGTACTTGAAATTTAAATTCTGGAGTTAGTATCATATTAATTGTATGGTTGTCTTAAAAAACCGTAGCTGTTATTCTTTCTATATGTACTCAAATAATCAATTTATAACTATTCAAATAATATATTAATAATAAATCTAATATATTAGTAAGGGTGTTGCGCTAAGATCTTAAACACAACAATAACACCACTAACATTCAGTTTTGGCTATTAAGTTGCTGATTGCGGTATCTTTTTGAAAATGCTCGTAAAGTCTTACTTCTCTACTTCAATACCTAGAAACTAAATATAACCAAAACCACCTACCGATTTGAAAAAATAAAACTACTTTTTCCAGCAGGCAAGCCTATCTTTCGATAGACAATTCAATACTATTACTACGGTTTTCAAAGAACTTGTTGTTTGACTCTGCAAACGTATTTCAATACTATGCATTTTAACTGCATATTCAATTTTATTTCTTATATTTGGTTATTCAATGTTTTGTAAATATATAAAAAATCTGCAATGGCTGTAACAAAAAATCCTCTAATTCGCTATAAAATTTTAGATGCTTGTTTTAGAAATCCTTATAAAAAATATACCAAAGAACTATTACTAGAAACCTTAAATGAAAAGTTGATGGAATTATTTGATGATGAATCCCACTGCATCAAATTACGACAAATGCAAGACGATATTGCCTTTATGAAAAGTGCTGAAGGGTGGAGCATTGAATTAGCAGAAGAATTTGATGGTAAAAAAAGAATTTTCCGTTATGAAGACCTCAACTTTTCCATTAACAACGCAACATTAAATGAAATTGAGATAAGTGAATTCCAATCGGCTATTCATGTATTATCACAATTTGAAGGCATGCCCCAATTTGAAGGAATACAAGAAATCATTGCAAAATTAAAATACGATTTAAAAGCAGATAATAACAAGCAACCTTTTATAGGTTTTGATACTAATCAAGATTTAAAGGGTATTGAATATTTCAGTCAGTTATACAATGCTACACAAAATCAAGAACCAATTCAGATTACTTACAAAGATTTTAAAGCAGAACAACCTTATACGTTTACACTACATCCCTACTATTTAAAACAATACAACAACCGTTGGTTCCTTTTTGGACTTCATGAAGAAACCATGAAACCTGATTGGAATGTAGCCATTGATCGTATCGTGTCTATTGAAACAAGTAATGTAAAATTCATCCCAAACACAACAATTGATTGGCAAGATTATTTTTCAGATATGATTGGGGTAAGTAAACCCATTGATGGCAAATTAGAAGAAATTGTTTTACATTTCAATCAATTGACAGGTAAATACATGGAAAACAAACCTATACACGAAACTCAAAAACACAAATGGCTAAATGAAGAAACATTAGAAATCAAAATCAAAGTAATTCCTAATTATGAATTAGAACGTTTGATTTTGAGTTATGGAGATAGTGTAAAAGTAATGGAGCCTAAGGATTTAAGGCAAAGAATAAAGAACAGAGTTGAAAATAATGTTAAATTATATGGATAATGAATCTTCAAATGCCTTATAATCTTCATTTCCAGCAATCGAAATAATTTCTCTTGTCTTAATTAATTCTTTTGATTTAATATCACACATCTTTTGCAGACCTTCTTTTAATTCAGTTAACAAGAGTCTATTTCCGCTAAATTCATCTGAATTATTATATTCAGAATTAGTTTTAAAATCTATGATACCTATAGGTCTATTTAACTCCGAGAATGTTTTGAGGGTATACTTTGAGCCCCCATTACTACTACTCTGAATAAGAATTAAACCTCTTGACAAACCAGCTTGAATTCTACTCGCCTTGCTGCCTGAAAATTGGTCTTCTTTTTTATTTGGTTCATTTTCAGAAAGCAAAAGTCCGTTTCTATCTAAAACTTTTTTTGCCAATTCTTTTGTGATTTTTGAAGATGTTTTTTCAAAATTTAATCCACCAGAGATTACTCCGATTACATTAGAAAAAACCTCATCTGAATTTGTAATACTATGTTTATCTATCCCTTCCACAAGTCCATTACAAATTGCCCAGTGCTCTGAAAAATATTGACCTACTTTTTTGGCAATTTTATTACCTAATTCTGTAGACTTTCTTGTCCCTATAACAGCTATTGATTTGTGAAGCAATTCTATATTTCCTTTTGCATATAAAACAGGTGGTGGATCTTTAATCTCTAATAAAAGTTTTGGATAATCTGCATCTAAATAGGAAATAATTTTTATACCATTAGCATTACATTCACTAATGATATCTCTAGCTTTTAGAATATTTACCTGTAAATCCTTTTCATCAATTTTATTACTTAAACTTAAAAGCATTTCTAAATTATCTCTGTAAAGACTTATTAAATGTGAATGCTGTTTCATAAAGGAAGCTCCAATTCCTTTAATATTAGCTAATGCAATTATGTTTTCAATATATTTTTCCATTAACTTATGCGTATTGATAAACCACAACCAGTATTGTAAGGACAATTATAAAATTTAACGCCATCTTCTTTACGAATACTAATTCTCATATTAGAATTACATCTCGGACAGGTTTTAGAGTGTATGGGTAAAATTAAATAAAATAAAGCAATGAATAAAATGTTTTTAACTCCTTTACTTCTTAACTGAGTTGCAATTTCATAAGCAGTTGCTGAAGATGTAAATTGATCATCTATTATAATTATAGATTTACCTTCTAAATCAACAGTATCTAAAGTAAATAAATATTTATTAATAAAAGTTCTTCTAGAGGTATAATCAGGTCTATTTCTTAAAGAACCCTCAACATCATCACGCCATTCAAACAACTTTACTTTGGGTATTGAGCTTTCTACCAAATCAAAAATCTCTTTCATTTTATTTGGTGGTGTTGTTGTCTTCTTGTCCGACACATAAGTTAAATAATCCCAGCTAAATTGCTTTTGATTTTCTACAACATTAAAATAATTATTAATTCCAGTAGCAAGGGTTTTTAAAAAATCAAAACTCCTATTTGGATTATCTATTTGATAATATTTATCTGCTCTTGAATATTTATCGCATTCACCATCTTCTTGTCGTGCTAAACATCTAAAAGCAGTAAAACCATTTTGATATTTAATATATTTAAAAGGAACAGCCTTAATTGAATTTTTTTTCTGAAAAGCACTTTCAATGGCTAACAAATTTTCAAGCGGATTGGCTACAATAGTATTAATATCATCATACGATTTTGCATAATAGGTAGGTCCCATTTTTAAGGGTTTCCAACTTTGACCTATACCATCCCTTTCTTCTATTACTGATGCAATATAAAATTCTGTAAAAATGGTTCTAATATTTAATCTTCTGCCTAACTCAATATCTAGAAAACTATCACCAATAAAGATAAAATTATCCCGGTCTATGTAAAGTTCTCTTAAAATTATATTTGCATTTATATAGTCTAAAGTCCTTTCTGTGTTAGGTTTATCAGCTAAAAAAACAAAATCACATTGAAAAAGTTCTGTTGCTATTTTTTGAACATATTTAGGATGTGAATCAGAAACAATAATAATTTTATTTCCTAGAGATTTTTGATGATTTATAAATTCAACAGCACCTTTAAATACTGGTATCGATGCAATAACAGTATCCTCAACACCATCTTTCATCCCTTTAAATTGAGGATGCGCAGTATTCGTTAATGTGCCGTCTAAGTCAATTAAAAGTACCATTTTTTATAATCCCCTAACTCTTTTATCATACAAATCATTAAACCATATTTTCTTAAACATCAAGTTTACGCGGTCTTCTGAAAGTTTGTTGTAAAGCTCTAATTTTGTGTTTATGAAGTTTAGTAATTCATTATCAATTTCTTCACTGAATTTATCTTGAATATTATCTCTAGAATTATTTCTATTAAAGAAACTCATTAGCTCTTCATTAGAATATATTTTATCCTTCATTTTTTGAAATTCCACTTTATCCTCATCAGTTAAGTCAATTCCAAAAGTATCGTTTAAAACTTTGATAATGTTAGTTAACATATCTAGTTCATCTTCCTCTTTTCCAGAAGCACCACCTGGTGTCATACCATACATTTCGCCATTTTCAGAAACCAATGCTAAATCTGTGGTGTATTGATGTTGAATTTTATAACTATCTAACTCCACTTCTCCTAAAACATCTAATGGTAAATTAGTTTTTATATAGGGAAGCATTTTAAGAAGTGCAGTTAAAAAAACATAATATTTTTCTAATTCAACATCTGTAAAAGTGATAATTTGACTTAAAAAACGATACAGTTTTAAAAAAGTTTGTACTTCCGATTTAAAATTAATTTGGTCCTCTTCTTTAAGTTCGGCTTCATAGCGATTGGTAACTGTTTTTAAAATTGGGTTTAATTTTTCATAATTATTCCCTTTTCTAAAGAAAATATCCGCAAAGGCTTCAACTTCATTTTGGTAAATTAAGTTAAAGCTATCTATTTTACTTTGAACTGTATATAAACTATTAGGGTCGGTTTGATTGTCTTCTTCCATGAAATTTTCTCCGTAATAGTACTGAAAATCTTTTTGTACTAATTCAGGGTCATTCACAAAGTCTAGCACCATAGTACTTTCTTTTCCTCTCATGGTTCTGTTCAAACGACTTAACGTTTGTACAGTAGAGGCTCCTCCTAATTTCTTGTCCACAAACATAGTATGCAACATTGGTTCATCAAAACCTGTTTGATACTTGTTAGCCACTATTAAAAATCTAAATTGAGGTAATTTAAAAGCTTCAGGAATGGCTATTTTTCCTTGCAGCTGATTCATGCTTATTTCCGTATATTCCTCGTTAGTTTCACTATCTTTAACCGTTCCTGAAAAAGCAACCAAAGCACCATAAGGCAGTTTCATTTCTTGCATAATTTCATCAAACTTGCGTTTGAATCGTACCGCATGTAAACGAGATTTAGTAACTACCATAGCACGTGCCTTACCTTGAATTTCATTTTGTGTTTTACTTACAAAATGCTCAATCATAATTCGGGCTTTTCGCTCAATAGCATGGTCTTGTAAATCTACGTAAGAACCTAATAAACGAACTGTTTTCTTCTTTTCGTATTCTTTATCGTCTATTTCAGTACGTTTTATAATTTTATAATAACGCTTAAACGACATATAGTTTTTTAACACATCACGAATGAAACCTTCCTTTATGGCTTGTTCCATAGTATACGTGTCAAAAGCCTTAATTTTTCCATCGATTAAACGGCCAAATAATTCTTCTGTTTTAGGTTTTGGAGTAGCGGTAAAAGCAAAAAAAGAAATATTGGGTTGTTTCCCTTTTCGTTTGATTTCGTCTGCAATAATATCATCTAAATCTTCAGATACGTCTTCTTTTTCAGCTTCTTCAAGTGAAAGTGATTTCTTTAAATGTCTTGCTGCTTCTCCTGATTGCGAACTATGTGCTTCATCAATAATAACCGCATATTTTCGCTCAGGCATACTGGCTATGGTTTCAGAAATTACTGGGAATTTTTGAATAGTCGTAATAATAATACGCTTGCCTTCTTCAATTGCTTTTTTAAGGTCTTGAGCCGTTTTATTTTCGTCAATATAAGCTACTAATCCTGGCGTATTATCTAATTGACGAATGTTGTTTTGTATTTGTTTGTCTAATGCTCTACGGTCATTAACCACTATTACAGAATCATATAAGGCTTTGTCATCGTTCTCATTTTGATAAAAGCCCGCTAATCGATAAGCTAACCAAGTAATGGTATTGGATTTACCAGAACCTGCCGAGTGTTGTATTAAATAGTTTTTCCCAACTCCTTCTTCTTTTACAGCGTGTAATAAGCGTTGCACTGCTCTACGCTGATGAAAACGAGGAAACAACAACTTAGTAGATTTTTTTTCTTTTAAACCCTTTGTAACTGTGTCATATTCCTTTTCTAGATCGGTTTGAATGTTGATGTAATTTTGAAGCAAATCTAAAAGGGAATCTTTGGTCAATACATCTTCCCATAAATACGAAGTAGCGAAACCATCAGGATTAAAGTTATCTAAACCTTGATTAAAAGGTAAAAAGAAAGTTCCTTTTCCTTTTAATTCTGTGGTCATGAATACTTTTTCTGTTCCTACAGCAAAATGAACCAAACAACGCTTGAATTCTAAAAACGGTTCTCCTTTTGGATCTCTATCTTGAATGTATTGTTTGATGGCATTGTGATGGTTTTGACCTGTTAACTCGTTTTTAAGCTCTAAAGTAACTACAGGTATACCATTTACAAACAAAACCAAATCAATAGAATTGTTGTTTTTAGCAGAATACTTTAACTGACGTACAACAGCCAAACGATTTTTCTTATACCATTCCTGATGTTCTGGTGATTTATCATTAGCGGGTTGAAAATACACCATATCAAATTGTACGCCTCTATCTTTGACTTTGTTGCGCAACAAATCTAAAGTTTTGTCTTTACTGTCTTTGTAGGTTTTGGCAATATTGGCTACAATTTTTTCATCTACTTTATTGCCATATTGTTCTAACTTTAGTAAGTTATATTTATCTGGTTGGGTTTCTTGTATAAAGGCAATAGCCTCACTAGGAATGAGGCATAATTCTTTATCATAAGCACTGGCGTGAACTTCATGAAAACCTCCATGATCCACTAAATACTTAACAATATGTTCTTCTACATGTATTTCTTTTGTACCGCCTGCCATAGTTTTCTATTATGTTATTGAAAAAGCAATTTCTATTCTAATTTCGATAACAACTCTTTAATTTCTGCTTTCTTTGTTTGAATCTCTTTATAAATTTTTATTTGTTCTTCAAGATTAGCTTTTTCAGTTTTGAGCTCTTCAATAGAAATCTCTATAGCTGTTTTTTCTTTTTCTTGAGATTCAACAGAAAGTGCCTCAAGTTGACTTTGGCTCATAGAACTATATTTGTTTAAAACATCTAAAACAAGTTGTGGTTTAGTTATGCTGTTTTTTTCAAACAACACAGCTCCATTATATGATAACTTTAAAACTTTATATCTTCTTGGGCTATAATAGTCTTTCCATGAAACTGAAATATTAGTATTGATTAACAAATAATCATTACTCCAAGTGCTACCATCTGGGGCTACTAAAATACAATTTAATGGAGGGTTATTCCCTTCATAATATACTGCTTCAAATTTATTTTCATTAATTACAATGCCTGCTTTTTTTTCCATAACTAATTATTTTTTTTTATTTGCCACTCTCTAACATCTATCTTACCCGTAACCGCTTCTGAAATTAAGGATTGACGGTAGGTTTGAAGTTTTTCGATTTGAGATAATATTTTTGATGAAATAATATCTATAATTTTACAATTTTCATCAATATAATTTAATATCTCTTTTTGAATTTCTAATTTTGGGGTAATTATAATTAACTCTTTTACAATAGAAGAATTTAAACCAGCCATAATAGAACCAACAGAATTTAGTGCTAATTGTTGAAATACATAATCACTTTGTTCTAAAAGAATTGAAAATAATCTTCCATCAAATAAATCTTCATTAAATCTCAACCTTAATAAATGGGAATCTAAAATACCTTTTTCATATGATGAATTAAATACTTTTGATTTACCTGTTGTACCCATCATAGTTATTAAAATATCACCATCAAGTATTTCATATTGTTTAAAATCTTTCTCGAATCTTTCAGGATCTATATATCTATGTCCTAATGTAAAATCGTCTTTAATAACATTTCCTTGACCATAAATTTTAATTCCATTGTCTGTTAAAGTATCTAATTTTAATGCACTCCCAAAAGGACCAATTTTAATTCCGTTTTCTGAACTTAAAAGGTATTTAACTTTTTTAACCTCCCAATTCTCTGGAATTTCTCCCAACCATTCTAAACCACTATCTTTCATAGGGGCGTTTGGGTTTAAGCCTTTAGTAACCGCTTCGTTAATAACGGCTTGGCGTTTTTCTTTGAGTAATTCAATTAAACGCTTTTTCTTTTCAATAGTAGCATCGATTAGATTGGTTTTGTAATCAAGATAGTCCGCGATTTTTATTTGTTCTTCCAAAGAAGGATTTAATAAATATAAATTTTTAACATCACTATCATTTATACCCGCCTGAGCACCTCCTGTTTGATGTGTTAATATTTGAGATCTCATATTTAAAAACATATAGTATAAAAATCTACTATTTGCTTTTTCAGGATTTTCATCAACAGCAATAACAGATTGATTTGCACAAGCTTGGAAAGTTAAATATCCAATATTTGCGCATGTTGCTCCTGTTAAAGCTACCAATACTGTATTTGGCTTAATCCATTTAGTAGAACTACCAATCAAACCTTCATTTGTTATGAATTTTTCAGCCGAGATTATTTCACAATTTTGTAACTTACCAGAAGGTAACCATGGTATATCTCCATTATGCCAAAAACTATCAACTACTGTAGATGGTGTTCCTCCTGCATATGTATTTGCAATATGTTTTACTTTACAATAATCCCAATTTTCTGGAATCTCAGGATACCAAACTATTTTTGATGGCTTATATTTCGGATAACTTTTCATTAGCTCAATAATTCATTTAAAAAAGAAGTAATTTCTGTTTCTAAGCTTACAATTTCTGTTTTCACTTCAGTAGCAGGTCGTAATCCTTTGTATTCGTAAAAATACTTAGTAAAGTTGATTTCATAACCAATACGAGTTTTGTCAAAATCAATCCAAGCATCCGGTACATGCGGTAGTACTTGGGTTTCAAAGTATTTTTCAATATCAGCAGTTAACGGCACGTTTTCTTTGTCGCGTTTTTTACTGTCGGCTTTTGGGTTCTTGTTTTTATCCAATACCTTTTTTCCTTTTTCATCATACACCGGTTGTTCCACCGTTAATTGGAAATAACCAAAATGCTCGTTATCAAAAATCTTAGAATGTTGCGTAGGTTTAAAATCGGTGTATAATTTTAAGATATCTGTTATGTGCTCAGCAGTAATTTCATTACGCTTGTTGCCTAAACTTTTTTTATTGCTTCGGCAATAGTCAACGGCATTAATCAACTGTACTTTTCCTTTGCGTTGCTTTTCTTTTTTGTTGGTTAAAAACCAAATGTAGGTATTGATACCCGTGTTATAAAACATGTCTTTAGGTAAAGCCACAATACACTCTAACCAATCATTTTCTATAATCCATTTTCGAATGTCGCTTTCGCCAGAGCCAGCATCACCTGTAAATAAGGGCGAACCATTAGTTACTACGCCAATGCGGCTACCTTCACGCTCTATTTTAGAAAGCATGTGTTGTAAAAACAATAACTGTCCGTCAGAAGTACGAGGCAATCCAGCATAAAAACGCCCAGCCGGGTTTAACGATTCATTCTCTATAAACTTCTGGTCTTTTTTCCAAGTTACCCCATAAGGCGGATTGGCCATCATATAATGAAAATGCTTCCCTTGAAACTGGTCTTCCGAGAACGAATTACCGTGTTTAATATTGTTAGCTTCCTCACCCGTAATCAACGCTTCTGATTTCGCAATAGCATACGACTGCTCATTTAACTCTTGACCATAGGTTTGTATAGTCGGTTTGTTTTTACTGTCTTTTAGTAAGGTATCTAAAATATAGTTTTTACCCAAATTCACCATACCACCCGTTCCACAGGCTGGGTCAAAAATCGTACGTATAATGCCTGGTTGTGCTAGTTCTTGTTTCTCATTAACAAATAAAATAGTATTCATTAAAGCAATTACATCACGAGGCGTAAAATGTTCTCCAGCCGTTTCATTAGATTGCTCATTCGAAATACGAATCAGTTCCTCAAAAACATAGCCCATTCCATGATTATCTATTTTTTCGGTATGCATGTCAATTTTGCATATTGCGTCAATCATTTCATACAACAACTTGTTTTTAATCAAACGCGCTACAATTTTATCAAACTGAAAGTTCTCTAAAATGTCACGAACCTCTTGATTGAATCCGTTTAAATAGTTGTTGAAATTGATTTCAATATTACGGGCATCGTCTTTCAACGAATGAAGTGTATGACGAGAAGTATTATAAAATTTCAATCCTCCTGCCGCTTTGCGAAGAATAGGGTCTAATTTATCTTCCGCTACTTTGTCTTTAAAGTTGTTATAAGTATCTCGAACATTTTCATTCACTCCGTCTAAAATACAATCTAAACGACGGATAACCACAAAAGGAAGCACTACATCGCCAATTTCATTTTTCTTAAAGGCATCACGCAATACGTCATCGGTAATTTGCCAAATGAATCCTACTTCTACTTTCGTGTTATTATTGTTCATTATTAATTTGTTTTAATTTTGTTATGCAAAGATATGGGTTTGGTGTGCGGGTTTGGTGCGTAGTTAGTTTAATAATGAATTATTTGTATTACCAATGTTAAAAATAACCTCATTATCAATTGCCTGATTTTGAGTAATTCGTTTTTTTACTAATTGAATATTTTGAAAATGTTGATGTTTTCTAATTTGGCCATAATAATTTTTCACATCTTTAAATACCCAATTTCTATCGCCTTTCGTTGAAAGGATAATTTTTTTGTCTTTAAAAACATTAAAACCTTTATCACTATATATGTAATGATAATTAGTCATTATTACTCTTTCATGCAATTCATCTTTTACAATATCTGTATGAGTAGATAATGAAATTTCTACATTAACACCTGTTTTAGTTCTTAGATTCTTTACAATTTTGTTCAATTTTTCATTAAACTTTTTATTCAATAAACTTTTGTTATTAGAAGTTACAATTGATAAATGAAATGGTACTTTTAGTGTTTTAGGAATTAAATTTTCAAATATTGGATATAAATTTTCGAGGTTTTCTTCGTGAAAATTTTCTAAATTACTCCAAAAGTGATTATCAATTAAGATTGCAGAGTTTAAAGGCTCTAGAGGTTTTAAGCTAAAAACTTCTTCCCAAGAATTAAAATCGTTTATTTCGTTTTTTTGAAAACTATAACCAAAATGAAAATCAAGACTTTCAAGGTATTGGATTTCATCTGGTTTTATGGCCAAAATTCCATAATTAGCTCTAATTTCATCAGTTTTAAAATTTTCATTTAAAACTAATATATCATTCAAATACGGTATAAAATCGTTGTTTTTAATATTATCCAAATCTACTTTGGCCGGAATAACACTGCCAATTTCTCTTTTGCTAAAACTTTTAAAAATTGGATTTTCTTCGATTAAATTTAGAATTTCTTCTTCGTCTAGGTCTAAATAAACATCGCAAAAATCATTCAAAATTTTCTCTAATATATCATTTGAATTGTTTACCAACAACTGGTTAAACTCATTAGAAAAACAATAAGCTCTTTGATATGCCATTATTTATTCTTTTTTAAGTTCAACTTATAGGTTTCAACTTCAAGTTCATCAGAATAATCAAAAAAACCTTTTCCAAATTTTCTATCAAACTTCCCATTTTCTTGATATTTCATTTCATAAGGACCGTTGTCAATATCAAAATAATACAACTTAAAAGG
Organism: Flavobacteria bacterium BAL38; assembly: GCA_000169355.1. Classification (GTDB taxonomy): domain Bacteria; phylum Bacteroidota; class Bacteroidia; order Flavobacteriales; family Flavobacteriaceae; genus Flavobacterium. The sequence goes on from AAXX01000006.1 coordinate 129,338, forward strand.
ATGAGGATTTAACCCTTCATGGTTAGTGTATTCCTCTTTAACTAAAATATTCTGAGATTTTCTAATTAAATATTCAGAGTGCGTTTCTATAATAAATTCTATACCATATTCTTTATTTACATCATGAAAAAACTTTGCTAATTCGCCTTGTAATGCGGGATGTAAATTGAGTTCAGGTTCTTCAACAACAACCGTAATATAATTCAAATTGTTTTTGTGCTTTCTTAAAAGGGTAGCCACACGAAGAATAATCATCATAGCCTGCAATGATCCCATTCCTTTATCTGCTAAATGAGCTTTTAATCCCTCTTTGTCAAAAACATAAAATTCGTAAGCTTCTCCTGCATAAAACTCAATATGAAAATCTACTCCAACTTCAAATTCATTCATCCAATATTTTACAAACTCATATTCTTTTTCTCCTTTTAGAATTTTAGATTGTTTAAAATCATGAATTGCTTGAGCTAAATTATTTTGTTTGTCTCTTAAGGAAAATAATGCAGATTGCTTACTTGGATTGGCTCCCAAATAATAGACTTTGGTATTAGTAATTGATTTAAATGCATTACTGATAGAACTTTTTAATTCATTTTTATAATTATCAAAATCAACTAATACTTGTATTTTTTCTTCAAGCAATTCAAGATTTGATTTTTCACCTTGTCGAATTATCATATTTTTATCTAACGAATCAGAAACTATTTTTTCAAATGATTCATCAGAAATTTTGTTATGAGCATAATCATTTCGTAACTCTTTTATTTTTTTTAATTCAATTTCATTAAGATAAATTAAATCATTTATAAACTCTTCAACTCTTGAATCTGCGTTTATATATTCACTGAACAACAAAGGATAAGAAATATTGAAAACTTCATCAGTTTCATTTTCTTGATAATCTTCAACAACATTATCGCTTAACTTATTTAATTTATCACGCAAAAAATTATAACGATCAAGAAATCGAATCCCACTTAAAGATTTATTATTAAAATCCTTGCTCTTGATTTCCTTCTCCAATTCGTTCATTTCCTTGATTAGATCATTTAATGAATCGAATTTCTCAACAATTTCCGAATTGTACTTTACAACATTTAAATAATTTTCAAAATAATTTATTTCAATTTTCAATTTACTCTTGAAATCTTCAATCAATAAATTTGAAACATTTGCATTTGTATCATCACTATTTCCATAAATGCTGGTTGTAAATAAATAATCATCTATTTGCATCTGAAAAGAAATTTGTTCTTTAGATGAACCGCTTTTAATAGCCCTTCCAAATGTCACAATATTAGCATCTTCTAAAGATTTATTTGAAAAAGAAAACTCATTATATTGTTGATTTTGCAAGTAATCTAAAAACAACAAAAAAGCTTTCACCATAGTTGATTTTCCAGAATTATTTCTTCCTACTATAACAGATATTTTTCCTAATTCTAAAAGAGGAAAATCTTGAAAACGTCTAAAATTACTAAATGCTATTTTTTTCATATTGGCAGCAAAACTATATTTCAACTATGCATTTTAAGTGCGTAGGTTTTTTTTACAATTAAATATTACAATTATACGAAAATATTAGTTTCTAAAAATCAAAGAATCTTGAATATTTCATAAAATCTTTTCTTTAATCATTTAATTAAACCCAAACAATCATTTCTCTATCTAATTTAATCATTTTCTTTTCTCCTCTTTCTCCCTTAATACAATAGAAGTCATACAAAGAATCGCCTACGGCATTTTTAATCTTTCTATTAATTCTAGAAATTACTTCATTACAATTGTTTTCTAGTGGATTGATCAATACCGCTATGCTCCTATTAATTAAATCTAGATCGGATTGATTACTGAATTGTCTATATAATTGCTCTAAATCTTCTTTATAATCAGGTAAATGTGAAATTTGAATTCCATCCTTATGATTTAAAAACAATAGATAAACCGACTTTTCTTTAGGGTTTAACAATAGCTCCAAACCGCCTAAATCAACAAAAAAAAGTCGTTTCATAATACCTCGAATCTCTATTCGGCTTGGCTGCTGTAATAATGATGCTCTTCCTCTAAATGTCATACTGTTTCGTATCCCATCTAAAATATCAAAAAATTGTCTAGAATACAAGGGTGAAATGTCGCGTTGAACAATTTTATTCATACAACTTTCACAAACGTCTGCCGTTCGCATTTTCAAGATAATTTGAGACTTATCTTCACAAAAATCCATGATACAACCAATTGGTTTTTTGTGAACACCCTCCCAAATAGCAGCTCTATCTGAAAACATATAAAAACGCATTACCCAGATAATGACTTCATATGCAATTGGAAATCGTATATCAATAGTATTACCAAAATAATGTTCCCAATTTGAAGTTTGAATAAAAAAATCTTTCATTGAAGGAGCAACGCTTCCAAACCAATTCAGATCATTTCCTACGTCCGTCAGCAAAACAACTATGTCATCACTAGGTAGTTCTTTTAGTTTTCTATACTGGTAACATTCACCAAACAATTGCTCCCACGTCTTACTTTTTTCAGTATACGGAAATTCAATCTCTGATAAACTAGTTGACTTTAAACTATAAGATTCATTTAATTGATCACGAATAATTGTCGCCTTTTCAAACTTTTTTTTATTGAGCCAAATTTTATCTTTTACCTCATCATTAAAATCTAAATCATCCTCTTCACAGGCTAAAAAATGCATCGGACCCGGAAATTGCTGCAATAAATGTAGCACATTCCTGTACGTTTCAATTTTTAATTCCGGCGATCGTAATAAATGTACATTCATAAATTTAAATTAAACTTTTTTTGATAATTTCTTTATAATAATTACTCTAATATTTTAGCAAACTAATTTAAAATGTATTTGTCTTGGAAATAAGCTAACAAATACAAATTTAGTTACGTTACACAACCAAACAGCAGTGAAGCCTAAATGATAAATACAGCCGTTTAGTGGGGTTTTAACAATTCGCTTAAGGGCTTGAAATCCTGGAGTGTTAAATACTTTATCAGTTGATAATGTTACATTTACTGTTGTTCCATTTTCTGATAATTGGTCAAGTAGGTTATCGGCACCCGCTACCATTTGAAGTTCAGCTTTAGTTCCATACCAATTTGGCAAGTCAATGTACCAGTTGCCTTGTTCTTTATTAAACGTGTAATTTTTCATCTACAGACAATTATTTTCGTTGGTCTTTATTTTTTATAAAGTCTAAGAAGTTTTTTTTAGTGATACCAATTGACTTACTTTGCGAATATTGACGCATGCCTTCACTAACATTATTCATCATATAATCCATGTCACCTTTGTTGAATGAAACAACATTTTCTGAACGTATATTTAACATTTTTGAAGTATGAATAGCATCAATGTCAGCACCTAAAAAAGTAAAAGTCCATTTTTCAGTAGCCTCAAGTTCTGCAATAGTTTTGGCAATTTGATGGTAGGTAAACTCACGACTAGCATTTTCCATTCCATCCGTTAGAATTACCATCACAATACTCATTTCGTTATTTAAAATTTTTGTTTCGTTAGCTATTCTTATTTGATTGATAGACATACCTATAGCATCTAATAAGGCTGTTGCTCCTCTTGGAATATATCTTGAATGACTTAGATGCTCAAAGTTGTTAATACGAACATGCGATTGCACATGATCGATGATGTCATCAAAAATTGTCAGGGATACTTCAAATTCTTGTTCTGGAAATTCTTCTTGTAATTTTTTGATAGTTGCTACTTGATTGTTAAAACCATTAATAGTTGCTTCTGTGCAGTTTGACATGGAACCACTTCTATCTAATACAAAATGGTAAAGTGTTTTTTTGTTTTTCATAATATCGATTGTTAAAATTATGATGCAAATCTATTTTCACTGCATTCAAAAAACAATTCCTTGCAACCTTGTAAGCAACTAAAAAAATATAGTTTAGGGTAAATAAATTTTAAGTTGCAATAAAAAATTGACGAACATTATAAGTATAAACTTATTTTAAATACCGCAAGCACTCACCCACTTCCTTATCCTCCAAAAACGCATTACACCAAGCTAATCAACTAATTCGTTCCCCTCAATTTCAAAATTCAGAGCAAAACTTTTTTTATAAACAATGCGTCCAGGCAATCTCTCGTCTTTCGGTTTTAAAAATTGTACGTTAAAAGTGGTGATGGTTTGTATTAAATCTTTCATAACTGGTTCATTTGGTAAATCTTTCATATTCATTAATATGGTAAACATTCTTCTACTAACATTCTAACTCCTATAGTAGCCTTCTCTTTAATGACCAATAAGTTAATCCCCTCATCAACATCTGGATTCGTGTCGATGTAAACGGTTTGCGCATCAAAAGGAACCGCTAATAACAAAGAAGCTGCTGGATGAACTACCATTGATGTTCCTACGATTACAAACAAATCGGCCGATTGGGTTATTGCGATGGCTTTTTCAATTTCCGGAACAGCTTCTCCAAACCATACAATATGAGGTCTAAGTTGGTTACCATCGGAAGCCAAATCACCTAGTTTTATGTCTTGGGTGCAAACAGAAATCAGATTTGAATTGTTGCTACTTCTACTTTTTCTTAATTCGCCATGCAAATGGAGTACGTTTGTTGAGCCTGCTCTTTCGTGTAAATCGTCAATGTTTTGTGTAATTACGGTTACGTTGTATTTGGTTTCTAATTGGGCAATCAAATGATGCGCTGCGTTAGGTTCTACCTCATCTAATTGTCTTCTTCTTGCATTGTAGAAATCTAAAACCAATTGTGGATTTTTTTCAAAACCTTCAGGAGAAGCTACTTCTTCTATTTTGTGATTGTTCCATAATCCATTGGCATCACGAAAGGTACTAATGCCGCTTTCTTGACTGATGCCGGCTCCAGTTAAAAAAACGATATGGTGTTTGTGTTGCATTATAGTGTCGATTTTCTAATTTTATATAAGCTATAATTCAAATAAAGAAACCTAATTCCTAAAAACAGCGTAAGAAATGGAAACACTATGCAAAAAATAATGAAATTAAATTCATAATACGATATTCCTATTAGGTTTGACATGTTAATAATAAAATCGGTGCAATACACATACAGTTGCCCGCCTAAGTTTTCAATTATTTCCATTTTTTTGCTTTTTTAGAGTTGCAATTTTTATAGTTAAATGACGATTCCAAATAATAAGTCCTCCAATTGTTAACGGAAAGAAAACTACATATAGCAATATATTTGCTGCTCCATAATTCCATGTTGCCATTAGTAACTGAATGGTTCCAAAATAAATTGGGTCGGTATAAGGAAAACTGGTTTTTAGCCATTTCGTATGGTGTTCTTTACAATACAACGTGTTGTTATGACACATCCACGTACATTGATTGGCATCTGCTTTATTACTATTTATTGCTTCAATCGTGTTAACACGATAGCCTTTTTCCTTCTTTTTAAGGGCTATTGTTTCATTTACAATTACCATGAATAAGAATGGTAGTAAAAAGACAGCTATACTGAATCCGATGGATTTTAATTTTTTAATTTTCATTAGTATATGCTTTTTATTTGGGTGTAAAAATTACTAAAATATGTTTCCTTTGAGTTTTTTTGTATTTCCATTACTACAATTTAATTCATGTCAAAAAAACAAGTAAGATTTAAAATCAATACACCCTGATGTTTCCACATTCCAAATTTTATTTTGTCTTCATGAATTGAAATAATTTTTGGATTGAATACTTCTGGATCTTTTCCTTTAGAATTTACTATTTCCCTTAGTTTAATATCAAAATAACTTAACATCTTATTATTGTTCATCATAATATAGGTAATGGTTTGTATTTTTAGCTATAATTTGACCGTTTACATCTAAAAGCGCACCACCTGAAGGAATTAAACTACTTACCGATGGCTTTGTGTCTCTTTCAAAATAATACGCTTTGTTGGTATTAATTACCAAGGCAACTTTTACCTCACGGTTTTGACTTTCACTTTCTTTTTGATGGACCAAAGCAACATGTTCTATAATGATTTGTTCTAATTCATCTGCTGAAATCTCGTCTTCTAATTTTATAGTTATAGAAATTCCAGGTAATGAATTGGAATTGACATTGATGTGAATAGGTATTTGTGAAAAACATGGTGATTTTTCCTGATTTATAATCACATAAGGAAACACCCCATAACCGTATGGAAAGTTTCTTTTTATAATATTGTACTTATCTGCAATATCCAATTCTGAACAGTTGAAATCTTGCAAATCTTTAAACTCTTTCGTATGCAAATGAACAAATAGCACCCATTTGGCTTGGGTTTGAATTTGAAACGTTCCGCAACCTTCGTGCAAGCTATAAGCTTTACCTGTAAATTGAAATTTTTCGTCAAAATACCAAATTTCATAGGGTGTCACACCTGTGCAATCAAGCAAAGTGGTCAATTGTTGGTTTTCAATTTGTAACAATACAAGAAGCTCCTTTTGTAAGATTAAATCTTGTAGGAGAATGGTTCTGGCTTCATTTTTAACTAAATAAACTTCCAGACTTTTTAAATGGTCAAACGTACCGCCATCGCGGTGTGGTTTTTTCTCAATTAATGAGATAGCTGATGTTTTCATAAACATAACAAATTAAAATTAAACTACTGTTATGTCGACAAAATGTAACTAAGAATTGGGATTTCTCAACACATTTGAACGACTGTTCCGCATACTAAGCCACCGTGTCGTGAGTTGATCGGTTGGCTAACCCAATGGATTATCTTGATGCTTAATTAATATATACTTTTAGTTTATTAAACCAAAAGTAATTTTTGATAGGCACTAATTTATTACCTATTAATTCAACAGGAAATGCATAAGAGACTGAAAGTAAGGCATTCGTTTTCGGACAAATTGAAATAATTTCAGAATAATCCCAATCTCTACTTATTATTTCTTGCTCCAAAGTATTGAGGTATATACTAAGTAAAACCCCGAAAGTTTTTAGGCCTACATTTCCATTAAAAGTCTTGACTAACGCTTCATCAGAATAACTCTTGAATTGATTAATCCACTGCTCTCTTTGTTCGGCAAACTGATTCATAACATAACAATTTAAAATTATACACTTATTGTCATGTCGTATCAAAACGGTAAAAAAATAATATTTCTCAACACATTTGAACGACTGTTCCGCATACTAAGCCACCGTGTCGTGAGTTGATCGGTTGGCAGGAAATAAATTCCTTCCAGATGCTGGGTGCATAATTAAATAAAAAAATCGAATTGTAAAAGAAAAATTGTTTTTTTTTCAAAACATTATATTTTCTTATCAAATGAAACCACAATAAAACTAGCTTTTTTAACAAGCCAAATTAATAGTTTCATTTTTTACAAAAAAACATATCATAAAACACTCAATATCATATATTTAAAAACCATTAAAAATAATATTACAAAAAAATAGTGTAAAAATATTTTGCTAATTCAAATTTTATTTTTACCTCTGCAAAGTATTTCGAACCCATTTAGGGTACCAACCGAGTGTAGACACCACGGTGGTAAAACAATACGGGCCCGTCCGGTCAAAATAAACGTAAGTTTACCCAGACACACCATATTTTCGAAATACAAGTAACGATAGTTTAACTTAATCATTATTTGTATGAAAAATGTATTGAACGTTTTTTTTAATGACCACACTTCCCTTCAAATTGAGGGTGTGGTCAAAAAAACGGAGGACACTTTCTTAAAAGTGCACGAACTTCAAGAAGAGGCATTGCCTTTGTTTCTTGAAATTGAACACCAACAAGTGAACACACTGTTAGAACTCACTAAAGTGTTTCCCTTTGTATTATTGTATTTTATTGAAGAAGCGGGAATTTTAAAATTTAAGGGAGCGACTTTCAATTTAAACGAATTTGAAAAACCGTTTACTGTCAATACCCAATACAAAAAAATACTTTTCCTTCATTATCCCATATCTTTTAAGTTGGAAGAGGTTTCGCATTTCACTTATGTTAAATGATAGTTTTCATTCTTGATTAAATAGAAACAATTAAATTTTAAAGTATTAAAAATCAGTTTAAATGAAAAATAATATCCAAAAAATAGAAGATTCCAACTGGCACGAACATAAAATGTTTAAAGATGGTTATGGCAAGTTCCCTTATGTAATTCTAAAAGTGGGCTATGCTTTATTTATGCAAATTCCAATCCATTTTAATAAAAACAATGATTTTAGTAACTATCCAGGCACCCATATCAATAGTATTTCTGAACAAGAGATAAAAGATTACGAACAAGAGTATTCCGCACCGCTTCATGAAAAAATGATAGAACATTGTTTATGGATGAAAAACAAAATAGAAACAGAGAAAGGTAAACCTATCAAAATGTGCTTGGTGGAAGGTCCAGAAACATCTTATTATTTTGATGAAGAGGGTATCCAATTTAGTACCAATATTCCAGGTGGTGGCACTCTACTTACCCAAGACAACAAAGTCATTGGTATGAATGTGCAACATTATTTATAATTAGTAACTTAAAACAAATGCTTATGTAAAATCAAAAGAAGTAAGGTTAAACACTATTTCAAAAAACAAAAAGTCAAAGAACAAAAAAGCAACCATCATTCTCATTTCTAACCAAAAAAATGATATACATCAAATCAGAAGCTTATTTAACCGAAAAAGGACAGTGTGCTGTAAATGAAGATACTATGGTATTTGAAAAAGAAGCATTTTACCTGATTTGCGACGGTGTGGGTGGAAATGGGAATGGTCAAGTTGCTTCAAAATTAGTGGCAGCAACTGTAAATAACTTTTATAAAAACAATCCTAATTTCGAGTTACCGAATTTAGAAGTTATAATAGCGGATGCAATTATACAATTTAAGAAGAAAAATCCATCCATGAAGCTAATGGCAAGCACCATAGCTTTGACTCGATTGACAACCAAGTCAATACAAATTGCTTGGATTGGTGATAGCTTAGTTTACCATATCAGAGATGGAAAATGTAATTATAAAACAAAAGGACATACTTGGGTCAACGAAGCCATTGAAAAAGGAAAAATTACAACACTAGAACAGTATTTTCATCCCAATAAAAATCAAGTTACACGAATAATAAATGGGAACCAACCTCCTACTCCATTTGATTATCATATAATAACAGACCTTCAAGAAAATGATTATTTTTTATTGATTTCAGATGGCGTATTAGAAGCTTTCATTGAAGATGATTTAATGGCACTGTTTATATCTAATGATTCTTGTACTGAAATCATATCGACCATCAACCAACAATGTGCTCAATTTTCTGATGATAATTATTCGGCTATTCTTTATCAGATTGGAGTTGAAAAATGATTATAAAATGGCCACTAAGACTAAGTTTGATTCAACAAACACAAATAATTTTAAAAGCGATACAACCTATTATCATTAAAACAGACAATTTAAGCATATGAAAAATTTAAAAGAAAAAACATTTCATGCAAAAGCCGTATTAGGTTTACAGAAAGGATATTCAAATAAAATAATTAGTATCGAAGATTTTAAAACAAACTTACTAAAAGCTCAAAAAAAGATAGTTGACAAATTTGGTGTAGGATTGAGTATTCAATTAACGCCTTGTACTATTTTTTTTCTAGGACAGGATGAACCTTCAATCTCTTTGGAAATCATCCAATATCCAAAATTTCCACAACCTGAACCTATTTTAAAAGAAACTTTTATACAACTAATAGCTGATATGATGATTGAATTAGAACAAAATAGAACAGTCATTCAATTTCTAGATGAAACCATTATGTTAGAACAAACAGATACTATCAATCATAAAATCAATTATAACTAAATCAAAATGAAAAAATTACTATTACATATACCACATGCTTCTGTTGTTATACCTTTCTATGATGGTTATATCAACGACCAATTAAAAATTGAAAAGGAACAATTAAAATTAACCGATTGGTACACCGACCAATTGTTTTTCTCGTCATCGGATATCCTGATTAAAGCTCCTTTTTCTAGGATTTTTTGCGACGTAGAGCGATTTGAAAATGATGCTGATGAAGTAATGTCAAAATACGGAATGGGTGCTGTTTATACGCATTTTGATTCAGGTGAATTAATGAGAGAAGTTACACCAAATCTAAGAAATAGCATCATGCAAGAGTACTATTGGAAGCATCATAATGAATTTACTTTTGCGGTTTCTAACGAATTGGAAAAAAACGGAACCTGTTTAATCGTTGATTGCCACTCTTATCCTTCGACACCCATAACTCGCGATTTAAATCAATCTCCTCAACGTCCTGATTTTAATATTGGGATTGACCCTTTTCATACGCCACAATTCCTCATCGATGCTTCCGTTGCTTTTTTTGAAGAAAAAGGATATAGTTTAGGAGTAGACTGGCCTTATAGTAGTACCATAGTACCAATGGATTTTTATCAAAAAAATCCAAACGTATATTCTATTATGTTAGAAATTAATAGAGGATTGTATTTACTGGAGCCTGGAAATGAAAAATCAGAACAATTTACAGCAATACAGCAACTCGTTCAAGACTTTTTAAAAATGCTAAAAAATAATTATTAATTTGTATAAGAAAATAATTTTATTTATTTCTGTACTTTCATTCAAACCTAAAATATACTCTTATGATACCAACTACTCTATTAGAAGCTTACAAAGCTACTTGTTATGAAATAATTGATCCTAAAGTTGCAATTTTTATCGGACAAGAAAACGAAGCGCTACAAACATTTTTAAAAGAAAATGAAATTACAAATTGGTGCTTTATAACCGCTTGGAATCCATTTTCTAATGCTTTACCAACCGAAGAAAATAGTGCATTAAACGAATCATTAAGATTGGATTTGAAAGATTATAAAATACTTGAAGCACAAGGTAAAGACACTATTGGAAATTGGCCTCCAGAACCCAGTTTTTTTGTAGCCAATATTTCGGAAGACCAAGCGATTGCATTGGGTAATAAATACCAACAAAACGCAATCGTATATGGCACAATCAATGAAACAGCTAGATTAATTACTTTAGTTCCTATAGCATCGTAACCTATGTTGTATAACACCCATTATAAAAAAAAGAAAACAGCTATCCACTCCATTCATTACTATAATGAAAGGGGTGAAAAAGTAGGCGTATTCTCCTCCTATTCACTCATTATTTCCGAAATTAATTTATTAGGAATATTTACAAAAGGGGTAAGTATCAGAGAAATTCAAAATAAAGTAAGTCAATTATCATTAGACAATTATATGAAACTGAACTTTGAAGAAGGTGTTGATTACTTTACCCTTAAAAAAAATCAAATTAAATACAGCGCGCTTATCCATCATTTAAAAGAACTCAATTACTGGCTATATGATTATAATCCCAATAAAATGCCAAAAGATATTGGATTTGACTATAGACTAACTAAATAATTATTTTTGTTACCATGAAAAAAATTTTTGTATTCTCTTTTTTATTTCTTTTAGGGTTACTCGTTTATTACTTTTATCCTGAACAACCATTACCTAAAGATTCTAAAATAGATGCTATGATAGTATATAAGTCAAAACATCAATTATTAGCATTCAGCAAAGGGAAATTAATAAAAACATATACGATATCATTAGGCAGAAATCCAGTTGGTGCTAAAGAATATGAAGGTGATCAAAAAACTCCTGAAGGAACGTATTCTATACATGATAAAAATCCGAACAGTGGTTGGCATAAAAACTTAGGCATTTCTTATCCCAATCAAAATGATATGGCGAAAGCTAAAAGACTTGGCAAACCTGCAGGCGGGAATATTAAAATTCATGGCTTAAAAAATGGAAAGGGTTATATAGGTAAATTCCACCGTTGGCAAGATTGGACTTTAGGCTGTATTGCGGTTACGAATGCCGAAATAGATGAATTGTATGCTGCTGTTAGCGTAGGTTGTACAATTGAGATTTTACCTTAAATATAAATAATTTATCAAACTTTAATACGCATTATTCTCAACAATATAAATTAAACCAAAGTAATTATATTTAATATCTTAAACTTATACAATGAGTAACCAAGAAGTTTTTTTTAAAGACATAAAAAATAAAATAGTAGAACATATAAATCAGTGTGAAGAAGAAATTTTAATTGCTGTTGCTTGGTTTACAGATTTAACAATTATATCAGCTTTAAAAAAAATTCAAAAAAATGGAGTAAAGATTAATATTATTATTTATGATAACTTTATTAATAATGAAAAAATATTTAAAGATTTAATTCATGAAGGTGCTATTGTAAAAAAGTCTACTAAATTAATGCATAATAAATTTTGCATAATAGACAGAAAAATAGTTTTGAATGGATCTTATAATTGGACTGCAAGTGCTAAATATAATAATGAAAATTTACATATAATAAAGAATGATGAACAATTAACTTTTGAATTTGTCATAGAATTTTTCAACATCTTTAATAATGAAAAATCTAAACTTATTGGATTCAAATCAAAAGAATTAGTAATAAATGAATTTATAAATCATCATAAATTTTCATTATCATTCCCTTACTTTTATAAAATATCAAAAACTAAATTATCTGAAAAGCCATTTTACATCCTTATAACTTCTATGGAAGATATTTCTTTTATAATGAATTATCTTTCAAGCGAAAAATTATTTCCATACCATACAGATTGTTTTAAACAAAGTCATTGGTATTATGAAAAAAGAAGAATTAACACATTTGATTATGTTGAATTTGACTTATATAATAATTGTTTAGTCATTCCTTTTGAAAAAGACACTTGTCTAGTTAAAAGTAAAGAAAGTGTTTTTTATATTGACAAAAAAGGTAATATGATAGGCAATCAAGATTTTCTCTCATACACTATGGGGGAAATTTTTTTTGCAGAAAATATAAAAGAATTTAAATCTGGGATAGTAACTTATAAAGTTGATTGTAATTTTTACACGAGAAACTCCATTGGTAACAGATTTTTTATATTTAATAACCGGAATAGTTATTTAAAATTATATGGACTAATTAATCAAAAAAATACCATTTTTATCAATTCTTGTTATGACAAATATACTTTTAAGGATAATTTTTTGATATTGTACTCTTTCCCGAAATTAGTTTTAGTAAAACAAAAAAATAGACAGAATGATTATTATAAAATTGATCTTAATCATTTCGAAAAACAAAAAAAAGAATTAAAATTCGACATAGTTAATTTTAAGTTAGAAAAACAAACTTATCTTTCGTTAAAAGATTTAAGCTCCTATGAGTCAATGGAAAATATTTATCTTTCTGACTTTAAAGATAAAACAATTGTTAAAATATTATATCATTTAATAACTAACAAAAAAGAAATAAAAGTAAATACTTTATCGTCCATTTTTATGTATTTAGAAAAGAAAAATTTATCATTTGAATATGATAAAGATCTTTTTGATTTTGTAGACGCAATAATTAATGCCTTAGAAAAAAAAAATGCAGATTATTGCTTTATTGCAACCCACATTTATGAAGACTTTAATCATCCAAAAGTAATTGAACTACGATGTTTTAGAGATAATTTTTTGAATAAATCATTTCTTGGCAAAAAATTTATAACCTTTTATTATTCATACTCACCAATATTAGTTAATAAACTAAGAAACAAACCATTTATAAATCAAATTATTAAATTCTTTTTAGATCTTATTGTTAAATTTATTAAAGTATTTAATTGACGGTTGATTCATAATAATCATCCTTAATCTTTTTACAACAGCTATTTTATAATATGAAACAAAATCATTTGGATTTTAATTAAAAGCTGAATAATATTGTTAATTGTACTTTCATAATCTTTGTTATAAAATTTATAATCAACATTATATAAATATTTTTCTATCAATTGATGATCTGGTTAAAAATCTAATAATATTATAGAGTTATAAGAATCAATCATGGTTTTACTAAATTTGTTTAATTCAATTATACCATACAATTATGGAAAATTTAATCACTTACTACAATTTTTAATATATTCTCAATTTATATTAAATTAAAATTACTTTTTGCATTCCTATAAATAGGTGTTCGGGTAAACTAACGTTTATTTTGACAGGCTGGCAAGTATTGTTTTACCACCGCGGAGTCTACTCTCGTTTGGTACCCTCAATTGAGTACGAAATACAATATAAAAATTAGGGTTCTTTTGGAAAAAATTAATTTTTAATTAAAATATTTCTTTCTTTAAGCCCTATTTCGTTAAAAAGTTCATTTAGTCTATTGATATCTTGCATTATTTGATTTGATAGAAAATTTTTGAAATCATTATTCACGCAAACAAAAATTTGTAATGAATCTTCAATATTTATCTTGTTAATATTATGTAAGGATTTATAATCATCGAAAAAATATCCCAAATCATCGTTATTTATTTCTATTATTTCATCGAAATCTAATTTTTGAATAATAATTTGATTACAACTTTTATTGATAATTTTATAATCTCCACCAAGTATAAGATATTTATGGTTATTTTCATAGTTTGGACCAAATCCGTATTCTGATAATTTATATTTTTAAAAAAAATCATCAACATTATATTCATTTCTAAGTAACATACAATTAGTATGTAAAATGAAAAGTCCATCTTTTACTGAATTACTTTCAACTCTCTGATTGATAAATAAGCACTTAATGTATCTTCTAAATCCTCAT
>AAXX01000005.1 GCA_000169355.1 Flavobacteria bacterium BAL38
AATAATTAAAAGGATTATACTCTTTTGTACTTGTATACACATCTGTACTGAAAGTGTTTTTAAAAAAGCAATAACAGCATTAATTTCAGTTGCTATTAAATTCAATTATGGTTCAATTCCTCCAGATCTTAATCTAGTGTCTAGGTTGTTTTTGAAATCAAATTTATAATTGCCTTTTTATTTTTTTATATTTTTTTTAATTATAAATCCATCATTATTTGAAATTTTTAAAAAATATAATCCGCTACTAACGGAATTGATGTCTATATTAATAGAAATATCACCTTGAATGAGGTAGTCGGTTTTTACTATTTGTCCTAATTCATTTATTAATTCAATATTTAAATCACTTTCAATTTGTCTAGTTTCAATATTTATAAATTCTGATGCAGGGTTGGGATAGATTAAAATATTATCTGAAATTGAATTATTTAAATTAGATAATGTTAAATTACAGTTGGCGGATATAGCATTTGAATTTTCAATAATATTTCCTGATGTTAAATTATGTCCAGTAAATCCAGTATAATCATTAGGATAGAAGTTACATCTAAAAACTAAATTTTGAGTTGGAGTTGTACCTTGATTAATAATACCCGCGTTGACTGGGTTTACGTATTTCCAAACTGTTGTACCGGTGGAATTTACTTCTCTGAAAGTCCCTGTAGGACCTTCACAGAGAAGTACATTTCCATTTGATAGTTGTTGAGAACCAGAAATATTTTGTGCATAAATATTATTTGGATTACCTGAATTATAAATCCATGAAGTCGTTGAAGGGCCATAAGGAATTGTAGAGGTATAAAGATATCCGTTTACTGGAGGGTTAATAATTTCCACGGTTGTATAATTCCCTCCAGTTCTTCCATTACCGTTATTAAAAATCATGATTTGATTTTGGTATGGAAAACCATTTTCTATCCAATAGGCGTTATGTTGACCGAAAAATTTTTGATCAGCAACTGTTCCATTGTTATAAGCTCTTGGATTTCCCCATCTGTATAATAAATCACCACCTTTTCCTGAATTCCCTCCTGTATGTGATGCTGCTTGTGTGGTTGTTGTACTATGGTCTATTATCCAAATCTCATCAAACTCATGTGAACTTAATATGATTTGATCTAATGTAGGATTGTAATCAATTGAATTTAAATGAATCCAATCAGAATTTGTAGCACTTGCGCTGAAATTGAGATTAATTAATTGCGGATTGTTACTTACTGTGCCAAAATTTGGTTTTGAATTATCATAATCTTGAATTAAATGATCCCAAACATGCCATTCCCAAACAATATTTCCGCCTGTTGCACCAACTGGTTGTATCTCAATAATTTTTTCACTCCATACTGTTGTAGGAACTAAACTTGGGTTTCTTCCTTGAGCAATTGCTTCAGTATTTGTTTTAGACTCCCAAACAATAGCTAAAACATTCCCGTTTGGTAATGCTTTAATATCATGATGTTGACATTCTGTTGTACTAGAAATTGTATAATTCCAAGTCACATTCCCGTTCCAATCTATCTTTTGAATTATGCCTCCTTTTCCTCCAGCATTAAAAGTCGTATTATTAGTATTTCCTGAACGAAGTAAAGTTCCGTCAGGTAAAATATAACAAGATTGTCCAGGTCTATAAGTACTTGGCCAACTTTTAACTTGTTTACCACATTTATCAATTAAATAAGTATTAGTACTTAAAATTGGAGCAAATAATACATAGCCATCGTCTAAAGTACCAATATCATGCTGAATTAATCCAATAGTTTGTGAATACAATGGTACTATAAAAAACATTAAAATAAAATTGAGTGTTTTTTTCATTTTTTTGTTTTATTTTTTTATAATTACTTTATAAGTTTTACTATTATTTTTACTTGATATTTTTACAAAATATATCCCATTATAAACTGAATCAGTTTCAATTATAGATAATGTGCTACCCTGTAAAATTTTACTTTTTTTGATAACTTGGCCAAGTTCAGATATTAATTCAACATCTAAATCGCTTTCTGTCATTTTAGATTGTATTGCAATAAATTCAGATGCGGGATTAGGTGCAATCGTAATATCAAAGTTGTTGTTTTCAAATGAATCTGATGAAAGGGTAGTTGTTCCCCCTGGAATCGATGTAACTGTACCACCTGTTGTAGTGTTTTTTACACCATAAAAGTAAGGACCAACAGCATATGGGTAAGCAGAATTATGATTAGCGTCTACAGTTGTAAAATAACAATAAATTCCTGATGGATATTCAGGTGTAATACAAAATCTACCATTATGCTTATCTAAATAATCAGGAGATGAATTTGTAACAAATTCATAATCTTCTCTGTATCTTCCTAATGGATATGTTGTATTAACTGGAGGACCGTCAGTAACATCAGTGCCATCTGCATAGTGTGTTCTTGCAGTAATATTTCTCAATTGATAACTCGATTTCATTCTAACTATACCACCTGTACCATCAGTATTTGCATAAGCATATGCTCCATAAATTGGAAACCCATCATATGCATACCCTAATAAAGGTGAATGTTGAGATGGATTAATAACATATAACCCATCAGAAGGATAGGTGTCACAAATTGTAGATAGAACTTGTAAATCTAAATTAAAAGCACTTGGATTTTGATGATGATGGTAATTTCCTTGTGCAGGATGTGCTTTTGAACAATCAAATCCACCTCTTTCTGCAACAATAGCATCTCTATTCCAAACGCCATCACCTGTTCCACCAATTGGTCCACCAGCTTCAGCGCCTGTTGAATTTTTATATGAAACCCCATCTCTATAATCAAATAATGCTACCCCATTTTTAAAAATTCCTATGTTTCCACCAGTTGTTGCAGTCAAAGTGCCTGTATTTTGTGTAGGAGTTAAAGTTATTCTAAAAATTTTATTTTGTGCAGTTGCAAGAGATGGGTTTCCATCTAAAAAAGGTCCTGTAATATAAGCTGGAATTCCTGTTGCTGTAACATAAACATAATTAGTGTTATATTGTACAGTTTGAACATTTGCAAGTACAGCATCTGTAATTGGTGTTGAATTTCCTGAAACATAATGTCTTCCAGTAATATTAGTAGTATTAACTAACCAATTTGTAATAGCTGGGTTTAATTGTGCACTTATAATGAACGAGGTCAATAAGGCTAAAAAAGTAAATGTTTTTTTCATTTTGTTAGTGTTTATTAAGTTTATTGTAATTAATAGTTTGCTTTAATGTTTACTAATTCATTTAATAATTTTTTGGATATGAATACTTTGGATTATAAAGAAACTCTTTGTCAGATAATGTTTTTAAAAAGGCAACAAGTTCGGTTCTTTCATTATCAGATAAATTCATTGGTTTTTGTAATTGTTTAGATAGTGTATTGCTATGTTTAATTCCTGAATTATAATGTTTTATAACTTCATTTAAAGTTTTGAATCTTCCGTCATGCATATATGGGAATGTGAATTCGATATTTCGAAGCGTAGGAATTTTAAATTTTAAAGAATCTGATTTTATTTGGGTAATCTTCATTCTACCATAATCATTTAATGTTGGATCTACAGATAATCCATTATTTTCAAATGTATCTGAAGTGAATAAAGGTTCTTTATGACATGAAGCACAATTTTGTTTAAATATGTTGTATCCTTTTTGTTCCATTTCTGTGAATTTTTCTTCCTTTCGAACTACTTTGTCATATTTTGAATTGGAAGTTGTTAGCATAACCACAAATTGCGACAAAGCTTTCAAAGTCAACTGTCCAGTAACTTTATCAGTTCCAAAAGCTTTTTTATATAATTCTTTATATTTTGGAATTTCTTGAAGTTTTTTAACCACATTTTCCATAGTTTCATCCATTTCTACTTCACTAGTAATAGGATGAATATATTGTACATCTAAATGATTAACGCCACCATCCCACATAAACGTTTTGTTCCAAGCTAAATTTTGTAAAGTCAAAGAGTTTCTAGTTCCAATTTTACCATCTATTCCATGACTCAAATCGTGGTCTACGTGTGTAAAACCTGTTTGTTGTAAATGACAACTAGCGCATGAAATAGTATTGTCGCGAGAAAGAATGGGATCATAAAATAAATTTCGACCTAATTGAAAACCTTCTTCTGTTAAAGGATTTTTAGAAAAATCATAAACAGGTTTTGGCCAATTTTTTGTAATATCTAAATAAATAGGAGTAGTATTCCATTTTGAAAATGAAAAAAAAACAAATAACATTAGTCCCAAAGTTAATGTGGTTATTATTTTTTTCATTCTATAGAAAATAGTTTAGTTGATAAGTTGGCTATTTTCATCGCTTCATCTCCAGGAATCATTATGTTATTGGTTGATGTTAAAGAAATTTCAGAAAATAGTTTCTCTAAATCCATGCCAATTTCTATTTGATTTTTAAATTTGTTATTGAAATTATCATTGCAATAGAGATTGATGTTTCTCATCGCATAGTAAGGTTGCAAATAGCCACCAACATGAAACTGAAATTTATTTTTTCGAGTTGGGCAACTTGAACTTTTTCCTTCAATTTTTAAATTAATAAAACCACTTTGCCAAGCCCAATACATTCCTTTTGTAGCATCTAAATCGCCTTCTAAAGCACCAGAAACACTAGATAAGCTATCTACTCCAATATTAAATTGAACCGATTTTAAAACTTTGTTTTTAAAATTTGAATAAGGGAATGAAAGTGTATTCGTTTTAGAGTTTTCAATATCTATTAAATGGTAACTGTATTCTTCTTTAAAAACAGAATTATCAACAAAATGAAATTCAAAAGAAGTTAAATAGAATTTAATCGATGAAAAACATAAGGTGTCATTTTTTTTTGAAATATAATTAGAATCTAATTCTATAGGCTGTTTATCAAATAATAGATTAATATTCAAATACAAACTATCAGAATTTTTCTGAGCGTTTGATTGAATGGAAAGAAGCAATAGAAAACCAATTATAATTTTATTCATCTTTTTTAGGCTTTCTATTTGGAGCAAATATTTTAGATAATTCTTGCGTTAGTTCATTATAATTATCTAGTTGTTCAGGTTTACATAGTTTTTTTATCTCTAAAAAGTGATTGTAATGCACCAGCTCTATTTCAGATTTATAAAGGTATAAACTATTTAAAATACTGTCTGTAACAACTTTATTTTCTGATAAATTTAGCTGTTGATATAGTTTGTTTTTAGAATCTTTAATTTGATTATCAAGTCGACTAATATTTGCTTTATGTTTTTTAATAAGTATTTCATATTCAGCTATTTGATTTTTGTTAAAACCTAATTTATGAATTATAATTTCTTTTGGTTCTTTTTTGGAATCGTTTTTTTGATCATTAAAAAACAAAAAAGAAAGTGTTACCATATTTATTACAAATAAAGCTATTACGGCAATTGTTAATACTTTAATTTTGTTCATTTTTTTAATATAATTGATTATTTACAGTTTTTACTATTTCAGCAATACCAGTATTATTTTTATTTTCATTTCTTTTTTGCGATAAAATTGTAGTATTTAATGTAACAAGCACTACAATTGATGCTGCAACTAACCATTTTGTAAAATTATCTGCAGGTTTATTTTCTTTTATTTTAGATTGAATTTTATTTAAAAGAGTATCATTTGGACTTACCTTAGTAATTCCACTTGAAGAGTTTAGTATCTCGTCAATCCAATTTTCTTTTGCTTTCATAATAGTTTAGACGAAATTTATTTTTTTTTCTTGCGGTATGCATCAAAATTATTTGATAAATTTTCTTTTAAATTGTTTTTTGCTCTAAAAATTAAGGATTCTATAGCCGAAATACTCATTTGCATTATCTCTGAAACTTCTGTATTTGACAAACCATCGACTTTTGAAAGTATAAAAGCTGTTTTTTGATTTTCGGGCAATAAATTAATTACCTGAAATAATATTTTAGCATCTTCTTGTTTTTCTAATAGGATACCTGGGTGTTCAAAGTTTGAAGTGTTTAATAATTCGTGTTCATTTTCACTCTTTCGCCCAAAAACAAAAAAACGTTTTTTACTATTCTTTTTTTTAATATAATCTAGAGATTGATTAATGGTAATGCGATAAATCCAAGTTTTAAATGTTGAGTTTTCTTTAAAATTAGATACATTTTCGCTTACTTTAATAAAAACATCTTGTGTGATTTCTTCAGCATTTTCAATGTTTTGAACATAGTTTAATGCAACATTATAAACCAAAACTTTATATTGATTATAAATGGTTATAAAAAGCATTGAATTGTTGTTCATATTTAAATTTATTTTTGTTTGACATTATTTTTCAAAAAAGGTTTAAATGCAAAGGATTTTTTTTTGAATATTAAAATAGTGCTATATTTGACTTTTATTTGAAACAAACTAATTAAACTAAATATTCATGAAATTATTAGAAGGAAAAGTAGCTATTATTACAGGTGCTAGCCGTGGAATTGGTAGTGGAATTGCTAAGGTTTTTGCAGAGCAAGGTGCAAATGTAGCATTTACTTACAGTTCGTCTGTAGAATCAGCAATGTCTTTAGAAAATGAATTAAATGCTTTAGGAATAAAAGCAAAAGGATACAAATCAAACGCAGCTGATTTTAATGAAGCGCAAAAATTAGTAGATGATGTAATTGCTGAATTTGGTACTATTGATGTATTAATTAATAATGCCGGAATTACAAAAGATAACTTGCTAATGCGTATGTCTGAAGAAGATTTTGATAAAGTTATTGAAATCAACTTGAAATCGGTTTTCAATATGACAAAAGCAGTGCAAAAAATCATGTTAAAAAACCGTAAAGGTTCAATTGTTAACATGAGTAGTGTAGTAGGAGTAAAAGGAAATGCAGGTCAAGCCAACTACGCAGCTTCTAAAGCAGGAATGATTGGTTTTACAAAATCTATTGCATTAGAATTAGGTTCAAGAAATATTCGTTGTAATGCTATTGCTCCTGGATTTATTGAAACTGAAATGACGGCTAAGTTAAACGAAGATGTAGTAAAAGGTTGGAGAGAAGCTATTCCGTTAAAACGAGGTGGAACTCCAGAAGATGTAGCAAATGTTTGTGTTTTCTTAGCTTCTGATATGAGTGCTTATGTAACCGGACAAGTTATTAATGTTGATGGAGGAATGCTTACTTAAATAGTTTATAAGTTTAACGTTTATAAGTTTAAAAGGTATTGCGTTTAGAATTATAGTTTATTAGTTTAAATTTGCGTTATGAGGGTTTTTAGTTTTGAAAAATTAATTGCATGGCAAAAAGGAAGAGAATTAGCATTATTAATTTACAAAACTACGAAGCGATTCCCTAAAGATGAAACTTTTGGCTTAATAAGTCAAATGAGACGTTGCTCAATTTCTATAGCATCAAATTTAGCAGAAGGCTCTGGTAGGAATTCATTTAAGGATAAAGCTCGATTTTCTGAAATAGCTTATGGTTCTTCTTTAGAATTATTAAATCAAGTAATTTTATGTTTTGATTTTGAATACATTAATGAAAATGAGTATAATCTAATACGTGAAAAAATTACAGAAGTAAATATGCTTATAGATGGTTTATACAAATCTCAATTGGCAAATATAAAGTAACTCTTTTAAACTTTTAAACTATAAATGACAAATAACACAATCTTTCTTCTAATTCTTTCAGTACTAATAGCTGGATTATTGTCGTTTTACCAATATTTGTATAAAGTCAAAAATCAATCAAAATTGAATTGGTTTTTGACTTTTCTACGTTTTATTAGTCTGTTTTCTATCTTTTTATTACTCATTAATCCAATAATTAGTCGAAAAATTACTGAAATTAATAAAACGCCTTTACCTATAGTTATTGATAATTCTAAATCTATTTCCGAATTAAAAGCTACGGAAGAAGCGGGAGAATTGTACAAACAAATAGCTAAAAACAAACAAATTACTGAAAAGTATGATGTGCAATTGTTTTCGTTTGATAATGAATTTCAATCCTTAGAACAATTAGATTTTAAAGGAACTCAATCTCATATTGATGGTGTAGCTAAAAACTTAAAACAGTTATATAGAAACACAACTTATCCTGTTGTTTTATTTACCGATGGAAATCAAACGATGGGAAATGATTATGTGTTTAGTTTTCAGGAAAATACAAGTGTTTTTCCGGTTGTATTGGGCGATACTACTGCTGTGTTTGATTTAAAAATAAATCAAATAAATGTAAATAAATATGCTTTTTTAAAGAATAAATTTCCTGTAGAAGTGTTTTTGCAATACAATGGAAATCAGGCTATTTCAACCACTTTTTCCATTCAGAATGGCAATCAAACCATTCACAAACAAACCGTAACTTTTTCAAAAGATAAAAAAGCACAATCCGTTTCGGTTTTTTTAAATGCAGATAAAGTTGGGATTGCAAAATATACAGCCACAATTTCTTCTACTATAAAAGAGAAAAATACATTTAATAACACGAAATATTTTGCAGTTGAAGTTATTGATCAACGTAGTGAAATTGCTTTAATATCAGACATAAATCATCCCGATTTAAGTGTTTTAAAAAGAAGTATAGAAACCAATCAACAACGAAAAGTTTCAATTCTAAAACCAAACGATGTTAAGTCGTTACAAGATTACAATGTTTTGATTTTGTATCAGCCAAATGCTACTTTTAAATCTATTTTTGAGCAAAATAAAGTGGCTCAAATTAATACTTTTATCATTACAGGAACTACTACCGATTTTAATTTTCTAAATCAGGTTCAAGACGATTTGTTTTTTAAGATGTCGGCTCAAAAAGAAGATTATTTAGCAACTTTTGAAACGAATTTTAATTTGTTTTCTCAATCCAATATTGGTTTTGAAAATTTCCCTCCATTGGAGCATAAATTCGGACTAATTACTGCAAAAAATAATGTAAATACCTTACTTTCTGCAAGAATTAGAAATGTTCAAATACAAAATCCAATATTAACTTTTACCGAAAATGGAAGTAAAAGAAAAGCATTTTTGCTTGGAGAAAATATTTGGAAATGGCGTTTAGAAAATCATCTTACTAAAAAATCATTTGATGATTTTGATTTATTTACCGATAAGATTATTCAATATTTAGTTTCTAACGCATCCAAGAAAAACTTGAATGTTACTTATGAGGCTTTTTATAATTCGGGTGAAAATATTGAAATTACAGCTGAGTATTTTAATAAAAATTACGAGTTTGATGACAAAGCACAATTAACTATTCAAGTAATAAATTCAACAACAAAAGCTTCTAAAAAATACGATTTATTAAAGGCAACTAATTCCTTTAAAGTAAATTTAGACGGGTTAGAAGCCGGGAATTATTCATTTAAAGTTACTGAAAAACAATCAAATACTAACTTTTCAGGAACATTTGAAGTTTTAGATTTTGACATCGAAAAACAATTTGTTAATCCAGACAAAGCCCGACTAGAACAACTTGCGGCTAATACAAATGGAGCTGTTTATTATCCTAACCAAATAAATAATTTAGTTCAATTGTTAATTGATAACGATAATTATATTCCCACACAAAAAGAAATCATTAAAAAATCGCCACTAATCGATTGGGTTTGGTTACTTATTATTACAGTTTTATCGCTTGCAACAGAGTGGTTTGTTAGAAAATATAATGGATTATTGTAATAGCTGTATAGTTATTTTTCTTTGAAACAAATCTTCTTTTTCTAGAAAATTAATCCCTTCTTTTTCAATTAAGTTTCCATTATGGTTTGTATTATCGGCTAAACCACACCACGGTTCTATACATAAAAAGGGTGCATTTGGTTTGGTCCAAATCCCTACATAAGGAAAGCCTTCGTAAATAACTTTTAATACAAATTCGTTATTGTGTTTTAGTATAATTTCATCCGATTTTAAATGTTTAAAAACCAATGCATCTTTTTCAAAATGTAAATAATCCAATTTAATTTCTCCATTATTAGCTTCAATTTCTCGAACTGAGTTGTCAAATTGCTCATTATTCAATTCATGTGAAATCATGGTTTCAGTTTTATTAAAAACCAAACTATATTCAGAAAATGGATGATCGATTGCAAATGCCGGATGTGCACCAATTGAAAAAGGCATCGAATCTTCAGATTTATTATAAACAGAATATGTAATTTCTAAACCTTTTTCGGTTAGTTTGTAATTCAGAAGTAATTCAAAATCAAACGGAAATAAAAGTAATGTTTCTCTAGAACTTACTAATGAAAGACTAACAAAGTTTTCTGTTTGTGAAACTATTTTAAAATCAAAATTTCTGGCAAAACCATGTCTTGGTAAATTGTAGCTTTTATCCTGATATGTAAAAGTGTCATTTTTTAATCGACCCACTATTGGAAACAGAATAGGAGAGGTTTTGTTCCAGTACGTTTCATCAACTGTCCAAATGTAATTTTTACTTTTGCTGTTTAAACTAATTAATTCGGCACCAATCGTATTAATTGATGCCGAAAATGTAGTATTTGAAATGGTTATAATCATAATTAATCTTCTGCTAATCCTTTCCAGTTTCTAATAATTTTTGATAAAATAAACAATACAATAATAGCCACTATAAAGTTAATGGTAAACATATCTGTAACATGTTCTTTTAACCATTTGTATTCAGGAGATTCATAGTAACTATAGTCAAATCTATATTGTTCTTTTTTGTAAAAATCTTGAATTAAAAAGTAAATTAAAGGAATTACAGCAACAAATGACCATAAAAATAAATTCAATGCTAATCTACTATATTGAATGCTTTTTTTGCTGAAATAAATGAAAAAGAAATACAATATAATTCCAATAATAGTAAATAACATTAAGTAAAAATATAGATTACCTCCGCTTGCTAAAGCTGCAAAAATGCCATAAATAATATTTAAAACTCCTGTAATTACTATTGCTATTAGCCAACTTTTTCCAGAAGTTACTCTAAATGAGAAAACTAATAAAGCTAAACCTAAAGCTCCATATAAAAATGCAAGTATGGCTTCAAAATCAAAAAAGTCTTCTGTATGAGCATCAGAAACAGTATCGTATTTCTTTTTTAAGACATCTTGTTGAACAAAATATTTGGAATATTTTTTTTCACCATCTCGCACTTTTACAGCATAATCATAATTGTTATAGGAATAAGAATCTTCTGTTTCGTACTCTCTTAAATAAGGCTGAATAAATAGATATTCATAAAATTCTGGTGCTTTGTACGTTATTTCAAACCATTTATTAGCAGTTAAATTAGTTGCTAAGTTATGCTCTTGTATAAGTTTTAAATAATCGGCTTGTAATTTTTGAACTGCACCGGCATTGTTATTAAATAACCAAGTTTTAACTTCAATTCTATTTAAAGAATCTTGTTCATTAGAAATTACTGAAAAATCATATGTATTTCTATTTAATAATGAATATTCATCGTATTTTTTTCCTTTAAATAAGATGTAATCTTTACGAACATATGCATTTCCGTCCATTTCAACAGCTTCAACAGCATATTCAGTATTGTTATAATTTTGATTTGATTTTTCTTGCGGAATCACATTTCCTAAACTATCAATTAATCCAGAAGCTAAAGAATCTAATTCGGTTTGAGCAAAACTTCCATCAATAAAATAATCTGCAGTACTAATGGTTTTACATCTTTTTGTTGTTTCTTCTAAAGAAAAATAACTTTTTTGATGCCATTGTTTAGCAACTGAAAACGGAATATAAAATGTAATAAGCAATAAAATAATTGTGAATATTTGCATTAATTCATAAAACAAACTGTATTTTGATTTGCTGTAAAAAGATTTTAAAGAATTGTTTTTTAGATAATTAACTAACCATAAAATAAATATCACGATGATTATTAAAACACCAAACATTATTGATGTTGCCTTAATGTCAATATTATTTCGATTAGAAAAGTCGATAGTTCCGTCTATATAGCCTAAGCCAAAAAAGATAAGATGAAGTAATAATCCAATTGCTATCATTGGAATAAATTTTGTATTCCAAAGTAACGGATATTTAAGAAGTAGTGTTTTTTGTATATTTTTAAACATGATATTTTATTTTTTAGTTCACAAAAAAGCGACGTGTTGAGTTTGAAATATTTCGCATATAGGTTAAAGGAATTGCTTGATTGATAACAACTTTTAAGAAATCATTCATTTCAATATTTTCAGGAAAAGTAGCAATAAAAGTTCCTCCGTTTTGTTCTAGCGAAATCATATTTGCAGCAGCAAAAGCTTGTTTTAAATCACTTAAATTTAATGAACTTTCAAACTCAATAATACAATTTTTAGCAACATCATTTTCGGTATTTAAATTTTTCTGAGATCCTCGTTTTAAGAAAACTACCTGATTTGATGTTTTTTCTACCTCATACAATTGTTGCGAACTTAATACAATGGCAATAGGTCTAAAGGCAGAATTGGCAATGTTTCTAAAATCATCTAAAATGGTTTGTTGTGCTAAAATATCTAAGTTTGCCAATGGTTCATCTATTAATAAAATTTTTGGTTTTCGAAGTAACATCCTTGCCAATTCAAAGCGCATTTTATATCCAGATGATAAGTTATTCCAGTAATGTTTTCTGAATTTTCGTAAACCTAAACGAGTAATAACTAAATCGACAATTAGGTTGTTTTCTTCTGGAGAATATCCATAACAACTAGCAGTAAATTCTAAATTCTCATACATAGAACCGCGCCATGTATCAGTTCTTTGAGGAATGTAGACTAATTTGGTTCGTAAATCGTATGCATCATCATACTGAAATTGATAATTTATGTTTCCAGATGTTGGATGTAATTCACCACATAAACTACGAAGTAGAGTAGTTTTTCCGTTTCCGTTTTCACCAACTAAACCTATAATTTCACCTGTTTTGATGTCTAAATTTATTGGACCTAAACCAAAAGAGGCATTGTAGACTTTTTGTAAATTATGAACAGAAATAATGGTTTGATGGTTGTGACATTCTTTTTTGCTTAAAAAGTCGTGCAGTTCATCTAACAGGGTTTTTAACCGTGTTTTTTTATCTTCGTCTTCTTGTTCATTGTTATCTAACCAATTCAAAAACGCATTGGTTTTGGTATAAAAACCAATGTTTTCTGTGTCTAAAGTAAAATCGATTACTCGTTTTATGGTTTGATTGAAGTCGTTAAATTCGAGAAGTTCTTGTACTTCATGGAATTGTTTTTCAAATTCGGTCATATCTTTTATTTTATAAAATTTCGTTTAAGTATGCTATAAATTACAGTATCGGTAAATTCATTGTTGTAATAAAAATTCTCTTTAAAATGCGCTTCTTTTACAAATCCATTTTTTATTAAAACACGTTCAGAACTTGCATGTCTCGAATCAATTACTGCTTCAATCGTGTGAAAATCCAAGGTATTGAAAGCAAAATCTAATAACGTTTTCACCGCTTCTGTTACATAGCCTTTTCCCCAATGTTCGGGTATAATCATATAGCCGAGTTCGGTTCTAAAGTGCTCAGGTTGTGTTCTGTAAAACCCCATAATTCCAATGCATTTATCGTTTTCTTTTTCGGTTACCGCCCAATTGATGTCGAGGTTTTCGTCAATTTTATCGTTAATCACTTTAATGTGAGCTAAAGCACCTTCTATATTTTCAATCAAAGGTCTCGGAATATATTGCATTGTTTTTGTATTTCCTCTAAGAACTAAAACTTCTGGAGCATCTTTATCTGTTAATTTTCTAAAACGTAAACGTTCAGATTCTAGTATTGGAAAAGGAGAGAAATTAAGTTGTAACATTATTTTTTTTAATTTGAATCTTGTTATTGAGCTTGAAATTGCTCTTGGATAGCTTTATCGTGTCTTTTACTAAATAAAATCAACATACTAATTGCTCCAATAGTTGCATACAACATATCTGATTGAGTGTCCCAAACGTAGCCTTGGGTTCCTAAAAAAGCATCGCCACCATCTCCAGTACATAAAGAAACACCCCATTCTAACCATTCGTATGCTGCACTAATTGCTAAACAAATACTAACGATAACGAAGTTAAAGAATCTAGGATTGGAAATTACATTTTTTCTTATAAATAATTCTCTGGTAATCATGGCTGGAACAAAACCTTGAGCAAAATGGCCCACTTTGTCATAATTGTTTCGGGTTTGATCAAATGTTTCTTTTATCCAATCAAATAAAGGGACTTCTGCATATGTATAATGTCCACCAAGAAATAAAATATAACAATGAATAAGAATAAAGAAATAAGTAAAATTTGTAAATGGGAACTTTTTATAAGTAAAAGCTAAAATCAGGAAACCGATAATTGTAGGTAAAACTTCTAAAAACCAAGTAAAGTATTCTTTAGGATAAACTCCGGAAATTACTAACCCAACTATAAATAAGAGGGAGTAAAGTTGTATTTTTTTCATTTAGTTGATTTTATTCATTAAAATCTAAGTCTTTATTATGGGTTTCGTCTATTGTTAAGGTGGCATAAATACCTAGTCCAAAAGCAAATACTCCCACAATGCAAGCTGCAATAATTACGCCATTATTAATTTTAAGACTATCAAAGGCTATTAACATAACAGGGACTAATCCTCTAACCATATTTGGAATGGTCGTTGTAGCTGTACTTCTAATATTTGTTCCAAATTGTTCAGCTCCAACCGTTACAAACATAGCCCAATAGCCAGTTCCTAAGCCTAACCATGCACAATAAAAGTAATACATGTTTTCTGTTTTTGTTCCGCCAAAAAGCATTAAACCAATTCCTACAAGTGTAAACAGCATCATGTAGAAAATAGCTTTCTTTCTAGAATGAAGCCAATGCGAAATAAAACCGCTAGTAAAATCTCCTACAGAAATTCCAACATAAGCCCACATTATAGCTTTTCCGGGTTGAATGGATTCAATTCCTAAAACAGGTGCAAATTGATTGCCCATTACTGCTAAAATTCCAATGCAAAACCAGGTCGGTAATCCAATTGCAATACACTTTATGTATTTTACAAAGCGATTCCAATTGGTAAAAAACGAAAAGAAATTCCCTTTTTTAATATTACTGTCGTGTCTAATATCATTGTAAATGCCCGATTCTGCTACACTTATTCGCAATACTAAAAGCATTAAGCCTAAAGCACCTCCAATAAAATAGGCAATAGTCCAATCTCCAGCAAGTTCAACTGTTAATTGCGCTACCACTGCTCCAAGCAAACCAAAACCAGCAACTATGGAAGTTCCAATAGCTCGTAAATGTTTTGGTAACGATTCAGAGACTAAAGTAATTCCGGCTCCAAGTTCACCAGCCAAGCCAATTCCCGCAATAAAGCGCAACCAGGCATATAACATGGTTTTGTCTTCAACAGGAAAATGAGGTAAGAAACCACAAGCAATATTAGCTATAGAATAAACTAAAATAGATCCAAATAAAACAGAAAGACGCCCTTTTTTATCACCTAAAACTCCCCAAAGAATTCCTCCTAAAAGCAAACCAACCATTTGAAAATTCAGAATTAATGTTCCTGCCGTGTCTATGTCTAAATTTAAATCTTTTAAACTTGGAACACGAACAATTCCAAAAAGTAATAAATCATATATGTCAACAAAGTAGCCTAATGCAGCTACAATTACAGGAAAAGACAACAAATGTTTTAATTTTTCTTTAGTTGTGAAATTTGACATTTATGAAGTTTTGTTAGTTAATTTGGTAAAAATAAATATTATCTGAATAAAATTGAATTGGTTTGAAATTTAAATTTAACATTTTTACTAGAGTTAGCTTAACAAAGTTGTTTTGTTTTGTGTTAATTCTTTTGTGTACTTACAATTTGAATTACTAAATTTGAAATAAAAATTATGATGAAAAAATATTATGTATTGTTTATGATGCTTTTAGGTGGTTTTGTTTTTTCGCAAACCGACGCTAGAGTTTATGATATCATAACCGAAGTGTCATCTAAAAGAATTGAGAATGATATTAAAACGTTAGCCAATTTTGGTACAAGAAATACATTTAGCGATACTATTTCTACTAAAAGAGGAATAGGCGCTGCAAGACGATGGATTAAATCTGAATTTGAAACTATTTCCAAAGATTGTTCTAATTGCTTAGACGTTTTTTATCAAAAAGATTATGTAACCACAAATGATGGTGAACGAGTTCCAAAAGACACATGGATTGTAAATGTTGTGGCGGTTCAAAAAGGTACAAAAAACAGCAATCGTTACGTGATTATGACAGGTGATATTGATAGTAGAAATTCAGATCCAATCGATTTTACTAAAGATGCTCCTGGTGCAAATGATAATGCTTCTGGAATGGCAGGAACAATTGAAGCTGCAAGAGTTTTATCGAAGTATAAATTTGATTATAACATTGTATATCTAGGATTATCGGGTGAGGAGCAAGGTTTGTTTGGTGGAAAAGGTTTTGCCGAATACGCAAAAAAGAATAATTGGGATATTATTGGAGTTCTAAACAATGATATGATTGGAAATATTGAAGGAGTTGATGGTGTAATTGATAATCGCACTTTCAGAATTTTCTCTGAACCTACACCAATTACTGAAACGGAAAAAGAGAAAAATAATAGACGTTTTTATGGTGGAGAAGTAGATGGTATTTCACGTCAATTAGCAAGATACATTCATAAATTAACCACTACCTATATGCCTGAAATGAATCCGATGATGGTATATCGATTGGATAGATTTGGTAGAGGAGGACATCACCGACCTTTTAATGATTTAGGTTTTTCGGGTGTACGAATTATGGAAGCACATGAAAATTATAATCGCCAACATCAAGATTTACGAACTGAAAATGGAATTAAATATGGTGATGTTATTGAAGGTGTTAATTTTGAATGTGCAAAAAAATTAACTGCTGTAAACGCAATTACATTAGCCAGTTTAGCATGGGCAACACCTGAACCTAAAAATGTAAAAATTGGAGGTATTGTACAACCCAACACCAAATTAAAATGGGATAAGGTTTCTGATGAAAATATAATTGGATATAAAATTTATTGGCGCTTAACCACTTCACCACAATGGGAATTTAGTCGTTTTGTAGGCGATGTAGATAATTTTGAATTAGAAGGAATTGTTATTGATAATTATTATTTTGGAGTAGCTTCTGTTTCTAAATCTGGTCACGAAAGTGTGGTGGTTTTTCCAAATGATATTATAAGAACTACTTTTAAGAGAAAGTAATTTAAAAAAAAAAGAAACACCGATTAAACTTTAACCGGTGTTTCTCAAACTAAAACAATCTAACTCATTTTAACCCATGAATTAAGGGGGTTTATGGTAGTTTTAAATTATTTCACTAATTCACTTTCATTTCTAAAAACCAATTGACCATCAAAACTGTCTAATAAAATAATGCTGTCAACAGTTACTTTTCCTGCTAAAATTTCTTTTGAAAGTTGGTTTAAAACTTCACGTTGAATAACTCGTTTTACTGGTCGTGCGCCATATTGTGGATCGTAACCTTTCTGAGCTAAATAATCTATGGCTTCTTGAGTTGCATCCATCGTAATGTTTTGATGCGCTAACATTTTGGTTACACCTTTTAGTTGTAAACTTACAATTTGTTTAATATTGGCTTCAGTTAAGGGTGTAAACATTACAATTTCATCTATTCTATTTATAAACTCAGGTCGAACGGTTTGTTTTAATACACCTAAAACTTCTATTTTTGCGGCTTCGGTAGCTGCTTCTACAGAACCTTTCAAGTTTTCAAATTTTTCTTGTATAATAGCGCTTCCCATATTGGAAGTCATGATGATGATTGTGTTTTTAAAATCCGCAACACGACCTTTGTTATCTGTTAATCGACCTTCATCTAAAACTTGTAATAATATATTAAAAGTATCAGGATGAGCTTTTTCAATTTCATCTAATAATACTACAGAATACGGTTTTCTTCTTACCGCTTCAGTCAATTGTCCGCCTTCGTCATAACCTACATATCCTGGAGGTGCACCCACTAATCTGCTTACAGAATGGCGTTCTTGGTATTCACTCATGTCAATTCGAGTCATCGCTTTTTCATCATCAAATAAATATTCGGCTAATGCTTTTGCTAATTCTGTTTTACCCACACCAGTAGTTCCTAAGAACAAGAACGAACCGATAGGTTTTTTCATATCTTGTAAACCAGCACGACTTCTACGAACAGCATCACTTACGGCTTCAATAGCTTCTTCTTGTCCCACAACTCTATGATGCAATTCATCTTCCAATTTTAAAAGTTTTTCTCGTTCACCTTGTAGCATTTTCATTACGGGAATTCCGGTCCATTTGGCAACAACTTCGGCAATATCTTCTCGAGTTACTTCTTCTTTTATTAAAGAGGTTCCCGATTGATTTTCAGCTAATTGTATTTGTAAAACATCTAGTCGTTCTTGTGCTTCTTTAATTTTTCCGTAACGAATTTCGGCTACTTTTCCATAATCACCATTGCGTTCTGCTTGTTCTGCTTCGGTTTTAAAATCTTCAATTTCTTGTTTTACGTTTTGAATATTATCTACCACATCTTTTTCAGATTTCCATTTGGTAAAAATTTCGTTTCGCTCTTCTTTTAAATTGGCCAAATCCATTCCCAAACCTTTCAATTTGGTTTCGTCATTTTCACGTTTAATTGCTTCCATTTCAATTTCCAACTGCATAATTTTTCTATCCAAAACATCCAATTCTTCTGGTTTTGAATTGATTTCCATACGCAATTTAGAAGCCGCTTCATCCATTAAATCTATTGCTTTATCTGGAAGAAAACGATTGGTAATATAACGTTGTGATAATTCGACAGCCGCAATAATAGCATCATCTTTAATACGCACTTTATGATGGGTTTCGTATTTTTCTTTGATACCTCGCAAAATTGAAATTGCACTTTCAGTATCGGGTTCATCTACTAAAACTTTTTGAAAACGTCGTTCCAATGCTTTGTCTTTTTCAAAATATTTTTGGTATTCGTCTAAAGTTGTTGCTCCAATGGCACGTAATTCGCCACGAGCCAAAGCAGGTTTTAAAATATTAGCAGCATCCATGGCACCTTCGCCACCACCTGCGCCAACAAGTGTGTGAATTTCGTCAATAAAAAGTACGATATCGCCTTCGGCAGAAGTTACTTCTTTTACCACTGCTTTTAATCGTTCTTCAAACTCTCCTTTGTATTTTGCCCCAGCGATTAAAGCACCCATATCTAATGAGTAGACAATTTTGTCTTTTAGATTTTCTGGAACATCACCATCAACAATTCGGTGTGCTAAACCCTCAGCAATGGCTGTTTTACCAACACCAGGTTCACCAACCAACATTGGATTGTTTTTGGTACGGCGCGTTAAAATTTGTAAAACTCTACGAATTTCTTCATCACGACCGATTACTGGATCTAATTTGCCACTTTTTGCTAATACATTAAGGTTTTTAGCATATTTATTCAGTGAATTGTATGTTTCTTCCGCCGAAGCTGATGTTACACGTTCTCCTTTGCGCATTTCTGAAATTGCAGCTTCTAATCCGTTGTAAGTAGCTCCTTGATCTTTTAAAATTTGCGCGACTTTACTCTTTGATTTAAAAATAGCTAAAAGTAAATGTTCGATAGAAACGAATTCATCATTCATTTTTTTAGCAATGATTTCCGCTTCGTTCATTGCAGTTCCTGCATCGCGAGAGAATTGCATTTCTCCTCCAGATACTTTTGGAAAACTTTGAATGGTGCTATCTAATACCTTTTTGAAGAGCTCAATATTAATGTTGAGTTTTTTCAAAATGAAAGGTGTTACATTTTCATCTACTTCTAGAACGCCTTTAAAAATATGTTCGTTTTCGACTTGTTGTTGTCCAAAACTTTGAGCAATTTGCTGAGCTTGTTGCAAAGCTTCTTGCGATTTGATTGTGAATTTGTTGATGTTCATAGTTGCTTTGTTTTTGTTGCTTACTATATGAATCGTCAATATGTATTCCAATGTTAATAATCGGTCAATATGACTGATTTTGAATGGTTTTATATTTAAAATAATGTCAAAATGACTTAAAAAGTGTCATTTTTTTGAATTTTAAATTCTCGTAAGCAAAAAAAAAGACAGTATTTTAATACTGTCTTTAATTCTTAATCTATATAAAACTTACCTTCTAAACATATTATTGGTAATAATGCCTTTTAGTTTTGCTTTTAAATCTTCGCCAGTATCATAAACCATTTGTTCATTACTTGGAAAAGGAACGGCTCTACGATCAAAAAACTGGTAATAATTTTCTTCACAGGCACGTTTATCTCCGTTATAGTTAGCGTAGATGTAATCAAAAATAAATTCGCTTGTTACAGGAAAAGCATCAATTAATTGGTTGGTTCTAAAATCAATATAATCTACTTTAGCGGTAACTTGGCACGATTTAAACTGTGTAAATTCGTAAATACTAACGGTAATCGTTTTCATGTTATCCACTTTAATAGCATTGCCTAAACTGTCTTTAACTACATTTCCGTTGGCGTCTAACAAAGTTTTAGTTCCGTCCTTAATTTGTTTTTCTTTGATAAATTGTTTTTCTCTCACTTGTTCTGGAGAAATATTAATTTGTCTAAAGTTCACGATCATACCAAAATCATAGTTGATGTTTTTTTGTTTATTGTTATGGTAAACCGTCCATTTATCATTTATTCCATACGTGCTAAAATCCAATAAATCGTCTTGTAAACGCGTTGGAATTACCATATTCGTTTCATTTTTGGTATAAACATGAACAAAGTCGGTTCCTTTAAATTGGGCTTCATCCATTAAACTACG
Organism: Flavobacteria bacterium BAL38; assembly: GCA_000169355.1. Lineage (GTDB taxonomy): Bacteria > Bacteroidota > Bacteroidia > Flavobacteriales > Flavobacteriaceae > Flavobacterium. Next base: position 20,746 of record AAXX01000005.1, read on the forward strand.
AACATCTTTATAGTTTGGATTTAATCTATCTAAGTAAGCTAAATCATCATAGGCTTGTCTAAAGTCCATTTTATTTTTAGACAGTAATAATTTTTTTGCATTAGCATATAAAAATCCAGATAAATTATTTTTACTACTTATTAATTCATCTGAATAGTCATCCATAGGAAAAATAGCATTTCTACCTTCTTTAATTAATTGTAATGGTAAAACAGGCTTAATGCGTTCTTGACGATTGTGAAGTTGAGTATATAAGTTAAAAACCCTTTCATAGTTAGCCGGATTATTCTCTTTAATCAATAAGTTTAATGATTCTAAATCGCGTTGCTTTGCCTTAGCAAAAGCTTCTTCTAACAAATACACATAATCTTGGTTTCCTTTAGAGTTTTTATTGGTTCTTAAGCCTTCTAAAGCTCGATTGATAGCGCCATCATAATCGCCATTACTTAGCATAGATTGTGTTTGCTTCACACCACATGAAACAACAATAAGCGATAAAAATAATAAAGTAATTTTCTTCATAAAAAGGTTATTTTGACAAAGATAAAATTTTTTCGGGGCTAATTGTATTGTTGATTCGTTTTTTTAAATCTTGAGACTAGCTGAACCTTTTATCTTTTTGTTTTTTTTCATAAAACAAAAAGGATGCCACTTCTAAAAGGCTTAAAAAAAAACTCCGAAATTAAATTTCGGAGTTTACTAGTAAATAAATATCAGTTTAAAATTTCAAATCAACTGCTGGTAAAAGTTTACTCGAAACTTCTCCAAAACCGATTCTGAAATTATCTTTTTGGCAAAATCCTCTAACAATTACAGTATCGTTGTCGTTTATGAATTTTCTTTCTGTGCCATCGTTCATTTTAATTGGTTTTTGACCGCCCCAAGTTAATTCGAGCATTGAACCAAAAGAATCTTCTGTTGGTCCAGAAATCGTTCCACTTCCCATCATGTCTCCTGAATTCACTCTACATCCATTAATGGTATGATGCGCCAATTGTTGCGCCATAGACCAATACATGTATTTGAAGTTGGAACGAGAAACTACAGTTTCTTCTGAATTTTCAGGATGAATTATAACTTCTAAATTAATGTCAAATGCTTTTTTACCTTTTTGTTGTAAGTAAGGCAATGGTTCTGGGGATTGTTCAGGTCCTTTTACACGGAATGGTTCTAACGCATCCATTGTTACAATCCAAGGAGAAATTGACGAGGCAAAGTTTTTTGCTAGGAATGGGCCAAGTGGCACATATTCCCATTTTTGAATATCACGAGCACTCCAATCGTTAAATAAAACCATACCAAATATATGATCTTCTGCATCTTCAACTGGAATAGGTTCTCCCATTAAATTAGCATCAGTTGTAATAAATGCAGTTTCTAATTCAAAATCGACTAATCTAGAAGGTCCAAAAACAGGAGTTGTTTCTCCGTTTGGTAACGTTTGTCCGTAAGGTCTGTGTACTGGAATTCCTGAAGGAACAATTGTAGAACTTCTTCCGTGATAACCTACCGGTATATGTAACCAGTTTGGTAATAATGCATTTTCTGGATCACGAAACATTTTTCCTACGTTAGTTGCATGTTCTTTAGAGCTGTAAAAATCGGTATAATCACCAATTTGAACAGGTAAAAGCATTTCAATATCTTCTACTTTAAAAATTACAACATCTCTATGTTTTTTGTTGTCTCTTAATTTTGAATTATTTTCATCAAAAAGTTCAGCTAAACGATTACGAACTAATCGCCAAGTTTTCTTTCCGTCAGAATAAATCGTTTAAAGTATCTTGCATGACATATCGTCTGTTAATTCAATACCTTCAAATACCCTAATTGTTGTAATGCGCCCATATCAATTGCGCAATTTCCATTCGAGTTCCAATGGTTATAACGTCATCTTTGTAATAAAAACACCAAAAGGAATGTTTTGAATAGGGAAGTCGCTGTTTTCTGGTACAGGAATCCATGATTTTCTGTTAATATCGTTTGCGATAATTGGCATAAATATATTGTTAGTTTGTTGTTGAAAAATTATGAATCAAATATAAAATTATCTATCAATGTAACAAACCTTTTTTGTAATTTTGACCTAATTTTAACGAATATTTATTGCAATGCAACGCGACGAACAAATTTTTGACCTAATTCTTGACGAACAAGATAGACAAATTCACGGAATTGAATTAATTGCTTCTGAAAACTTTGTAAGTGACCAAGTGATGGAAGCTGCTGGTTCATGTTTAACAAACAAATATGCCGAAGGCTATCCTGGTAAACGTTACTATGGTGGTTGTGAAGTGGTAGATGTTGTGGAACAAATTGCTATTGATAGAGCTAAAGCTTTATTTGGAGCAGCATATGTAAATGTACAACCACATTCTGGATCTCAGGCAAATACAGCGGTTTTTGCAGCTTGTTTAAAACCAGGAGATACTATTTTAGGGTTTGATTTATCTCATGGAGGGCATTTAACACATGGTTCTCCTGTAAATTTTTCGGGTAAATTATACAATCCTGTTTTTTATGGTGTAGAAGAAGAAACAGGTGTTTTAAATTATGATAAAATTCAAGAAATTGCTTTAGCAAGTAAACCCAAAATGATTATTGCAGGAGCTTCGGCTTATTCTCGTGATATGGATTTTGCCCGTTTCAGAGCAATAGCAGATAGCGTTGGTGCTTTATTGTTAGCCGATATTTCACATCCAGCAGGTTTAATTGCAAAAGGCTTATTAAACGATCCAATTCCACATTGTCATATTGTTACAACAACTACACATAAAACCTTAAGAGGACCAAGAGGTGGAATGATTATGATGGGCCAAGACTTTGAAAATCCTTGGGGATTAACTACTCCAAAAGGAGAAATCAGAATGATGAGTCATGTATTAGATATGTCAGTTTTTCCTGGAAATCAAGGAGGACCATTAATGCACATTATTGCTGCTAAAGCCGTTGCTTTTGGAGAATGTTTAACCGATGAGTTTTTCCGTTATGCAATGCAAGTTAAAAGTAATGCTCAAGCTATGGCAGAAGCATTTAATAAAAGAGGTTATAAATTGATTTCTGGTGGTACTGATAATCACATGATGTTAATTGATTTAAGAAATAAAGGAATTTCAGGTAAAGATGCTGAAAATGCATTAGTGAAAGCTGAGATTACAGTAAATAAAAATATGGTACCATTTGATGATAAATCACCATTTGTTACTTCTGGTATTCGTGTAGGAACTCCAGCTATAACCACTCGTGGTTTAGTAGAAGAAGATATGGAAACGGTTGTTGCTTTAATCGATAAAGTGTTAATGAACTATACTGATGAAGCTGTTTTAGAACAAGTTGCTGATGAAGTAAACGAATTAATGAGTGAAAGAGCTATGTTTGTTTTCTAAAACTTACAATTTTAAAATAAAAAAACTCCTGAATATTTAAATTCAGGAGTTTTTTGTTTTGTATAATATTCAATATTGTTATTTTCCGTCTTTATCAACTAGTATTCGTTCTTCTCTATTTGCAATTTCCCAAGCCAATGCAAATGCTAATTGAGCACGTTTTGCTAAAGCATCATATTCAATTTTATCTGGAGTATCACTAGGTAAGTGGTAATCAGCATGAATTCCGTTAAAGAAGAAAATAGAAGGAATTCCGTGTTTTGCAAAATTATAATGGTCAGAACGATAGTAAATTCTTTCTGGATCGTTTCTGTCATTGTATTTATAATCTAATTCCATCTTAGTGTATTTAGCATTAGCTGCTTCATTAAGAGTGTGTAATTCACTACTTAACCTATCAGAACCAATTACATAAATATAATTGTTAGTAGCTGGATGAAGTGTATCTCTACGTCCAATCATATCAATATTGATATCGGCAACAGTATTTTTAAGAGGAAATAACGGATTTTCAGAATAAAATCTTGATCCATGTAAGCCATGTTCTTCTCCGGTTACATGTAAGAATAAAATAGAACGTTTAGGTCCGTGTCCGTTTTTCTCAGCTTCTTTAAAAGCTTGAGCAATTTCTAACAAAGCAACAGTTCCCGAACCATCATCATCAGCACCATTAAAAACTTCACCATTTTTCATTCCTACGTGATCATAATGAGCAGAAATAACAACAATTTCATCTGGTTTTTCTGATCCTTTAATAAAAGCCCAAATGTTTTCAGAATCATTTAATTTTGGTGCAAATCCTCTTTTCATAAATTCAGAAGGTACTTTTTGGTACCAATCTGTTGCTGCATCAGGATAACTTAATCCCGCTTTTTTGTATTCATTAATTAAATATTGGCCTGCTTTTTTCTGACCCTGTTCACCAGTATTTCTGCCTTCCATTTCGTCACCAGCAACAATATATAAGTGTTTACTTAGTTCTGCCGCTGTTATTGTATTTATATAATCACCAGCTTCTGCAGGTTTCTTTGCTGTTTTTTGTGCACTTGTACAACTCGAAAGTAACAATGATAAAACGGCACCTGAAAACAATATTTTTTTCATAGTTCGATGTTTTGTTTTTTATAAAGTTTAAAACAAATATAGTATTTAGTCGTTAAACTTGTTTTATTATTACAAGCATTTAAACATTTTAACACATTCTAATTATAATTTATAAATTTGATTAGTTGTGTAACTTTATTTAAGTTCAATTTTGTCTAGTAGTAATTTAAAAGATTCATTTTTTTTGTTACCGATTAAAAATACAATTTCTTCAAAAGAATCATTATTAAAATTAGGCAAATTAAGCCTTCTACCTCTGTAAGATGGATATAAATCGGTTAGTTTAATGTCTATAGTTTGCCATTCACCGGTAGTTTGAAATGTAGTTATATAAGAAAAATAAGATTCGTTTTTGTCTTTAATTCTAAATTGATAAGCTTTTCCATCTCCTTTTAAACGAATACATACTATACTTTCTGAATTTACATTAATCTTATTAAAAGTATGGCGTACGGAAGAAAATCCGCCATTATTTTCAAGAGAAATAGCACCTTCAAATACACCATTCCCATCATTATTAATAGAAAAACGCCCTTGAGATAAACCGCCCATAACGCCATCATCTATAATTTTCCAATTACTAATAGATGAGCTTTTGTTAAAATCGAAAATTATTGTGGTGTTCATAATTGTTAATAGTAGAAGTAAAGTAAGTTTCATAGTTAATCGTTTATACTTTAAAAGTAAATAAATAGAATTCTTCTTTAAAAGATTTAACACTCTTTTATATTGTGTTTTACATTCTAAAAACGCTAACCTAAGATTTTAACTATTAAATTATCAGTCTAACACCACCTAATTCTTCAATTTTGTATGGAAATTTATTACTTGGAGAACCAATAAACATAAAGTTAACAGGGATGTTCCATTTTACCGATAATTCTTGAATCAATTCAGGTGTAAACTTTCCTTCTAAAATAATAAGTTCAATATCAATTTCAGGATATTCTCTGTCTAAAAAGTCAATTTCTTGTTTTAAATTGGACGGACCCGTTTGTCCTTTTTCTAAAACCGTTACAATTTTAATTTTTTTAGTATGTTCATTACGCTCAATGTACAGCATTACTTTGTTTAAAGTAGCAATATTATCTCCTTTAGTAAAAAATATAAATTCTTGTTGATTAATTTTATTTAAAACTTTTTTAATTGCTCTATCTGAATTCACTGAAAATTTTCGAATTGGATCAAAAAAAGCATCTAATATTTTTAATATAGCCTTCAATAAAATAGTTCTATTTAGCATTACCGCTATAAATAAAATAGTAGGCACAAAATAAATTGAAAACACGAATAAATTACTTGGTAAATTATCTTTTGGAGGCATTACTACATTTCCCCAAAGTGCAATTAAAACAGCAATAATAGCAACAATTACTGATAACCAACCCGCTTTTTCTGGTCTAGGCAATGAATTTCTTTTTATTTTAAGTAAAATGTTACCAATGCCAAACAGTGCCATTACTGATAAAAATGAAATGGTATACACACCCGCTAATAAGCGCACATCTCCGTTTGTAATTAATAAGACAGAAACAGAAAGAATTAAAAATAGTATTACAATTCTGTAAGAACTTCCTTTTTTGTTTTTCTTTAAGAAGAAAGGGGGAAGAATTCTATCTAATGTCATTCGTTCTAATAAGCCTGTAACGCCTACAAAACTTGTTAAAACAGCTCCACTTAATACTAAAAAGGCATCTATTGCAATTAATGAAGCAATCCAATGACCACCAACATGTTCGCCCATTTGTATTAATAATGTATTTTGATAATCATTACTTTGTAACAATGGAATTGCAAATAATGCTAGAGCAAAAATGGCCATTAAGGGATTAATAATACTCACAATAGACCACATGTTTCTTAACGTTTTTGGAAAAACGCCTTTTTCTTGTTCTTCAACAAAATTAGCAGAACTTTCAAATCCAGAAACGCCTAACATAGAGGCTGCAAATCCAAGAAAAATTGCGGTAGAAATACTTCCACCTGTTGTAGGAAAATGCCAGTTTTCAAAAAAAGTACCAACACCGTTTTGAATTAAATAATAGATTACAAATCCGCTCAAAATGGCTAATGATGTTAGATGAAAAATAAAAATTCCAATTGCTACTTTTGCAGATTCGGTAATTCCTATTATAGCTAGTAACGCAAAAACACAAAGTAAAACAATGGTAATGGGTATTATTGGTAAAACAGGAATTAGATGATGTAAATAATGAATACCTTCATTTGCAGAAATCACAGCAGTTGCCATGTAAGATAACAATGTTAAAGTCGCCGCTAAAGATGCTGTTCCTTTGCTAGTTGTATTTAAAAGAGCATTGTATGCACCACCATTTAAAGGAAGAGCACCTACAACTTCACCATAAATTTTTCGGAATAAAAAAAGCACTAACGATACAATTAGTAATGTAATCCATGCATATTGTCCTGCGAATGAAATTGCTAATGCGGAAACATATAAAACAGATGAACTAATATCATTTCCACAAATAGCAGTTGAAGCTAACTGATTTAATTTTTTATGGGTATTACTCATTTTTTGATTTTTTTCTGAATCTCAAATTTACCAAATTTTAATGGGTAGACCTAAAAATGTTAAAATTTAGAATCATGAAAAATAGAAAATCCCAAATTCTATTTATGAAATGGATTTGGGATTTGTTCTTATTTTTTTATTAATTCAATAAAATTTTTCATGGATTCTATTTTGTTCTTTCTTAAAAACGTTATAAAAGCACTCCCAATAATCGCTCCTTTTTGATATTGTGTAGCTTGCGTGAAGGTTTCATTGTCTTTTATTCCAAAACCTACAATTTGCGGATTTTTCAAGTTCAAATCAGCAATTCTTTTGAAATATTCTTTTTGTTCTGTTCCAAATCCAGATTGACTTCCCGTAACTGCAGCCGAACTCACCATGTAAATAAAACTATCTGAAATAGCATCGATTTGTTGAATGCGTTCGAAAGAAGTTTGTGGTGTAATTAGGAAAACATTTTTTAAACCATATTTTTCAAAAATAGCTTTGTATTCATTTTCATAAACATATAATGGTAAATCAGGAATTATTAAACCGTCGATACCAACTTCGGCACATTTCTGACAAAATTTCTCCATTCCAAATTGCATCATCGGATTAAAATATCCCATAATAATCAACGGAATTTGAACGGTTTTTCGAATATCTTTTAATTGTTTGAATAGGAGTGAAGTCGTCATTCCGTTTTCAATAGCAATAGTCGAACTTTCTTGAATGGTAGGTCCATCGGCTAACGGATCGGAAAATGGTAACCCAATTTCAATCATATCCACACCATTTTTTTCCAGTTCTTGAATAATGGAAACCGTATCATTTAATTTGGGATAACCTGCTGTAAAATAAATAGATAGCAGTTTTTTATCTTCTTGTAATTTTTGGTTGATTCTATTCATGTTATTTTTAGCTAATCACTTTTTACTAATTACTATTCACTCAAATTAAAATAATCGATATACGTATTCAAATCCTTATCGCCTCTTCCTGATAAGTTAATAACCACAATATCATTTGGTTGGAAATGTTTTTTATCCAAAACCGAAAAAGCGTGTGCTGTTTCTATGGCAGGAATAATGCCTTCTTTTTTTGAAATTTCTAATCCTGATTGCATGGCTTCTGAATCGGTGATTGCAATAAATTCAGCGCGTTTGGTGTCGTGTAAATGCGCATGAAGCGGACCCACACCAGGATAATCCAATCCAGCAGAAATAGAGTAAGGCTCAGTAATTTGTCCGTCTTCGGTTTGCATTAATAAAGTTTTACTTCCGTGTATGATGCCAATTTTTCCCAAAACAGAAGTCGCCGCACTTTCTCCAGAATTTACACCATGACCAGCGGCTTCCACAGCAATTAATTTTACTGATTCTTCATCTAAAAATTCGTAAAAAGCACCAGCAGCATTACTTCCGCCACCCACACAAGCAATCACGTAATCTGGATTTTCTCTGCCTTCTTGTGTTAGAAGTTGGGATTTAATTTCTTTTGATATCACACTTTGAAAACGGGCAACCATATCGGGATAAGGATGAGGTCCAACCACAGAACCAATAATATAAAACGTATCAATCGGATTGTTGATCCAATCGCGAATGGCTTCATTGGTGGCATCCTTCAACGTTTTTGAACCCGAAGTGGCTGGACGAACTTCTGCTCCCAACATTTTCATTCGAGCTACGTTTGGTGCTTGTCTTTTAATGTCGACTTCACCCATATACACAATGCATTCCAAACCCATTAAAGCGCAAACGGTTGCCGTTGCAACACCGTGTTGACCAGCGCCAGTTTCGGCAATAATTCTAGTTTTTCCTATGCGTTTGGCAACTAAAATTTGGCCAATCGTATTGTTTATTTTGTGTGCGCCTGTATGACACAAATCTTCTCGCTTCAAGTAGATTTTGGTGTTGTATTTTTCTGATAAACGTTTGGCAAAATATAATGGCGTAGGTCGACCAACAAATTGCTGTAATAAGTCATTAAATTCTTCTTGAAATGAAGATTCAGCCATTATTTTTAAGTAATTTTCTTTTAATTCTTCCACATTTGGGTATAACATTTCAGGAATAAAAGCGCCTCCAAATTGGCCGTAAAAGCCGTTTTCGTCAACATTATATTTTGTGTTCATAAAGCAATTTTTTAAATTTTTCTAATTCAATTTTATTTTTCAAGCCAGGTTTTGTTTCAAATTGGCTGTTTACGTCGATAGCGATACATTTTTCAGCAACTTTGTTTTTTTGGAACTCAATAATAGCTTCTATTTCATTTATTCCAATGCCACCACTTAAGAAAAACGGTTTGTCAAATGGATATTTTTCCAACAGGTTCCAATCGAAAGTAACGCCGTTTCCACCTGGAAGTTTTCCTTTGGTATCAAAAAGGAAATAATCAACCATTGGAAGAAATTTTTCTAAAACGCTGAAATCAAAATTAGTACCAATGGAAAATACTTTGATAATTTCGACATTCAGGTGTTTGATTTCGGTACAAAAACTTGCGGATTCATTGCCATGTAATTGTAGGACATCTAGTTCATATTGCTTTACTTTTGAAATAATTTCTTGTATGGATGAATTTACAAAAACTCCGACTTTTTTGATAGATTTTGGAATTTCAGGAATTGTTTCTAAATTCATATACCGACTCGATTTTTCCCAGAAAATAAAACCCAAATAATCAGGATGTAAAGTTGAAATATCTTGAATATTCTCTGGATATTTCATTCCACAAATTTTCAGTTTTACGTTTTTCATAATCTTATATTTTTACCACATAGAAACATAGTTTTTAGATTTATTTTGTCTAGATATTTCACTTTTTTAAGATTTTACAGCCTATGTTTACTGAGAATTCCTCTTACATTTTTAATCTATATTTCTATGTAGTTAATTTTAAAAAATTAAGTTGGTTATAAAACTTTTAGCTTCCAACCCAGGATTTTCCGTTTTCATAAAGTGTTCTCCCATTAAAAATCCTTGATAACCAAATTGTTGTAATTCTTTCACTGCTTCAATAGAACTAATGCCACTTTCTGAAACTTTTACAAATTCGTCTGGAATTTTAGAAGCTAATTCTTTGCTGTAATCTAAATTCACTTCAAAGGTTTTTAAATTGCGATTGTTTACACCAATCATATCCAAACTTGGCATAATCGATTTTTCTAATTCTTCCAAATTGTGCACTTCTAATAGTACTTCTAATCCTAAACTTTGAGCAAATTCTGAAAGTTGTTTGATTTCATTTCGAGTTAAAACGGCTGAAATTAGTAAAATAACATCGGCTCCGTTGGCTTTGGCTTCTAGAATTTGATATTCGTCAACAATGAATTCTTTTTGTAATAATGGAATATTTACAGTAGCTTTTGCTAATAATAAATCATCTAAACTTCCACCAAAATACTTGGAATCGGTTAAAACTGAAATCCCACAAACTCCAGCATTTTGGTATCCTAAAACCACATCTTCAACGGAATGATTGTTATTGATAATCGATTTCGAAGGCGAACGACGTTTATGCTCCGCAATAATTCCTGAAACGCTGTTTTTTAATAATTTACTTAACGAATACGTTCGAGAGTTGAACAAAACAGAAGCTTCCAATTGCGAAACAGGTATAATGCTTTTCTTTAATTGCACTTCTCGCTTTTTATCGATGATTATTTTATCTAAGATATTCATGGTTACTTATTTTGTGTCACATCGAGCGGATTCGAGATGTTCGTATGTTCTCGACTGCGCTCGAATGGATAAATTTTAGTTACTTATTTCGATTAATTTTTTCATTTTTTCTAATGCTTTTCCGCTTACTAAACTTTCTTGCGCTTTTGCTATAGCTTCATCATAATTCGATTTTTCAATGGTTTGAATGGCGATGGCAGCATTAACACAAACCACATTGTTTTGAGCCGTTGATCCTTTTCCAGAAATGACATCGTAGAAAATTTTAGCAGATTCATCTATTGTTGTTCCTCCTTTTATGGATTCTAGTTTACATTCGGGTAATTTGAAATCGGATGGTTTTAAAATCTGTTCGGATGTGTTGGAAATGATTTTCACTTCATCGGTCAATGAAACTTCGTCAAACCCACTCAATCCATGTAAGATGGAATAGTTAGTGGTCGTGTTTTGGTATAAATACGCATACATTCGAGCCAATTCTAAACTAAAAACACCAACCATTTGATTTTTTGGAAAGGAAGGATTTACCATTGGCCCCAACATATTAAAAAAAGTTTTCACACCTAATTCTTTTCGAATCGGACCCACATTTTTCATAGCAGGGTGGAAGAGTGGCGCGTGCAAAATAGCAATATTAGTTTCTTCGATGGATTTAGTTAGAAAATCGGAATCGTTAGTAAATTTCACCCCCATTTTTTCCATCACATTACTCGATCCTGAAATTGAAGACACGCCATAATTGCCGTGTTTTGCCACTTTAATTCCGGCACCAGCTACGATAAAAGAAGCTAAAGTTGAAATATTAAAAGTGTCTTTTCCATCGCCACCAGTTCCACACAAATCAATAGTATTGTAAGCGGAAAAATCAACGGGAATACACAATTCTAACAAAGCTTCACGGAAACCAGATAATTCTTCTATAGTAATACTTCGCATCATATAAACCGTCATAAAAGCAGCCATTTGACTTGGATTATAACTTCCAGAAGAAATATTGACCAATACGTCTTTGGCTTCTTCTTTGGTTAAGATTTCGTGATTAATTAATCGATTTAATATGTTTTTCATTTGAATTTTTTATAAACTGAACACTTCTAACTGACTACTGAATACTAATTCAAAAGCCAATTTTCTAGGATTTTTTTTCCGAAAGGAGTTAACACACTTTCAGGATGATATTGAACTCCTCTAATATCTAAATGAGCATGTTTCATCGACATGATTTCACCATTTTCATCAACAGAAGTTACGATTAAATCAGCTGGAAGGTTTTCGTTGGAAACGACCCATGAATGGTAACGTCCCACTTCAATGTCATTAGGTAAATCGTTGAAAATGAAATCATCTTCCGTTTTAGTGACTTGAGTTGCCACACCGTGATAGACTTTTTCTAGGTTGGTTAAAGTGCCACCGAAAACTTCTCCTATAGCTTGTAAACCTAAACAAACTCCGAAAATACTTTTTGTAGCAGCATATTTTTTGATAACCTCTTTTAATAAGCCGGCTTCATCTGGAATGCCTGGACCTGGCGAAAGTAATATTTTATCGAATTTTTCTAATTCATTCAATTCAAATTCATCGTTTCTAAAAACGGTTACTTGAACATTCAAATCCTCTAAATAGTGGACTAAATTGTAGGTAAAACTATCGTAATTGTCTATAACTGCTATTTTCATTTCTTTAATTTTTTTTCAATTTCAAGGGCAAATTCAATTTTAAAATTCAAGTTCATTTTTTTTGGAACACAGATTTTAAAAATTTGAAAATTTAAAAAGTCTCGACTACGCTCGACTTGACAATTTGTTATTGAACTTGTTCTTGCATTTGTTTATATGTTTTCTGCTAAATCTAAAGCTTTTTGCAAAGCGCCTAACTTGTTGTACACTTCTTGCATTTCGTTTTCTTCGGAGGAACTTTCTACAATTCCGGCTCCAGCTTGAAAATGTAAGGTGTGATTTTTACTTAAAAAGGAACGAATCATAATGGCGTGATTGAAATTGCCTTCAAAATCAAGTACTCCAATTGCACCACCGTAGAAACTTCGATTAGATTTCTCAATATTTTCAATTAATTGCATGGCTTTTATTTTCGGGGCTCCCGTTAAAGTTCCTGCAGGAAATGTTTTGGCAACTAATTCCATAAAAGTATGATTTTCTTTTAATTTTCCTGATACTTTTGATACCAAATGAATCACGTGAGAGAAAAATTGAACTTCCTTGTATTTCTCTACTTTAACTTCGTTACAACTTCGGCTTAAATCGTTTCTTGCTAAATCGACTAACATGACGTGTTCGCTGTTTTCTTTGGCGTCTTGACCTAACCTTTTGGCTAATTCGGCATCTTGTTCGTCGTTTCCGGTTCGTTTGAATGTGCCTGCGATAGGATGAATTTCGGCATAGTTATTTTTAATTACCAATTGCGCTTCTGGTGATGAACCAAATATTTTGAAATTTCCATAATCGAAATAGAACAAATACGGTGAAGGGTTAATACTTCGTAAAGCACGATATACATTGAATTCATCACCTTTAAAGCTTTGTGAAAATCGTCTAGAAAGCACCAATTGGAAAACATCGCCACGTAAACAATGTTTTTTGGCTAGTGAAACGTAGTTTTTGAATTCGTCATCGGTTAAGTTTGAAGTGCCGTTTCCTGATTTTTGAAACGAAAATGAAGCAAAGTTTTTCGATTGTAATAATTGTTCAATTTCAGCGATATTGTTGCTTCCGTCAAAACTATGACAAAATAAATACGCTTCGTTTTTGAAATGATTGATGGCAATAATATTTTGATAAACAGCGTAATAGATTTCAGGAATTTCATTTTCTGTTGATTTTTTTGCAATCGATACTTTTTCAAAATATTGAATGGCATCGTAACTTATGTAACCAAATAATCCTTGTGTAATAAATTTGAAATCCGACTTTTCAGTTAGAAATTGCTTTGAGAAATTTTCAATTTCTTTAGCCACGTTTACAGCTGCATCAATTGGTATAATTTCTGAAAAACCATCTGGAAAATTTGTTTCAATTTTTTGATTTTCCACTTTAATAGAAGCAATTGGATTGAAACAGATGTAAGAAAAACTGTTGTCATTCGCATGATAATCAGAACTTTCTAACAAAATACTATTAGGAAACTTATCGCGAATTTTTAAGTTAACACTTACTGGCGTAATAGTGTCAGCTAGAATTTGTTTGTAATTAGTATGTAACTTGTATTTTTTCATATTTGTTTAATTTTTGGCAATAAAAAAAGGCTTGTCGTGATTGACAAGCCTTTTCTATGTATTTGGTTTTAAATGATACTATAGCAGGATTCGCTCACGAAGTTCGACGTAAGTTAGACCACCACCAAGTATTGTTTAAAATTGAAATCATTTTCTTAATTGTATGTTGCAAATATTTCGAATAAAATTTTGAATAAACAAATTTTTTAATACAAACTTGGATATTTTGTTGGATTTGCCTCATTCATAATCGCATATACTTTCTCAAAAATGTCTTCTGTTGAAGGTTTTGAGAAGTAATCTCCATCGGTTCCATATGCAGGACGGTGTGCTTTTGAAGCCAATGTTTGTGGTGCGCTATCTAAATGTTGGTAGGCTTTTTGATTTTCTATAATTTCTTGTAAAATATAAGCACTTGCTCCACCAGGAACATCTTCGTCAATTACTAATAAACGACTTGTTTTTGCTACCGATTTTACAATATCATGATTAATATCGAAAGGTAATAACGATTGTATATCAATAATTTCAGCGCTAATTCCAACAGATTCTAACTCGTTTGCCGCTTGTTCAACTAAACGTAAAGTAGATCCGTAAGAAACTAATGTGATATCCGTTCCTTGTTTAATAGTTTCAACCACTCCGATAGGTGTTTTGAATTCACCTAAATTTGTTGGCATTTTTTCTTTTAAACGGTAACCATTTAAACATTCGATTACTAATGCGGGTTCATCTGATTCTAACAAAGCATTATAAAAACCAGCAGCTTTGGTCATGTTTCTAGGAACTAAAACGTGAATTCCTCTAATAGCATTGATAATCATACCCATTGGTGAACCTGAATGCCAAACACCTTCTAAACGGTGACCACGAGTTCTTATAATTAACGGTGCTTTTTGACGACCAGCTGTTCTGTATTGTAATGTTGCTAAATCATCACTCATGATTTGGATAGCGTACAACAAATAATCTAAATATTGAATTTCAGCAATTGGACGTAATCCACGCATTGCCATTCCAATTCCTTGACCTAAAATAGTAGCTTCACGAATTCCCACATCGGCAACGCGTAATTCTCCATATTTTTCTTGCATGCCTTCTAAACCTTGGTTTACATCACCAATGTTTCCTGCATCTTCTCCAAAAATTAGCGTTTCTGGATATTTTGAAAAAATAGCATCAAAATTATCTCTTAAAACCAAACGAGCATCAACATCTTCTACTGAAGCATCATAAATAGGTAAAACTTCTTTTGCATTTAAAACGTTTTTGTCTGAATGCGAAAATAAGTGCGAACTAAATTTTGGTTGAATTTTTTCTAAATAATTTTCAATCCATGAAGCTAAATTTACGCGTGAATTTTCTTTAATAATCATGCGTAACGCTTTCCTAGAAGCAACTAAAAGATCTTTTCGAATAGGTTCTTTAATCGATGCAATGTCATTTGCAATTTTATCCATAAAAACTTTATTATCACTTTGAGCTGCTATGTTATTTAGTAATGAAACTAATTCTTGTTGTTCTGCTTTTATTGGTGCTGTAAAGTTTGTCCAAGCGGCTTTTTTGCCTTCTAAAACGTCTTTTTTAGCTTTAGTATCAATTTCATCTAACTCTTCTAAAGTAGCAATATTGTTTTCAATTAACCAATTTTTCATTTTAGCCAAACAATCAAATTCACTTTCCCAAGCCAAACGATTTGCATTTTTGTAGCGCTCGTGACTTCCAGAAGTTGAGTGACCTTGTGGTTGCGTTAATTCTTGAACATGCACTAAAACTGGAACATGTTCTTCACGCGCAATTTGCGATGCTTTTTGATACGTTTCGACTAAAGATGGGTAATCCCAACCTTTAACGCGTAAGATTTCATAACCTTTATTATTTTCATCACGTTGAAATCCTTTTAAGATTTCTGAGATGTTTTCTTTAGTTGTTTGATGACGAGCGTGAACCGAAATTCCGTATTCGTCGTCCCAAACACTCATTACCATTGGTACTTGTAAAACACCAGCAGCATTAATAGTTTCAAAGAATAAACCTTCAGAAGTTGAAGCATTTCCGATGGTTCCCCAAGCCACTTCATTTCCGTTTTCAGAAAAATTAGTTTGGTTAATTCCAGAAACATTTCGGTATATTTTAGAAGCCTGAGCCAATCCTAATAAACGAGGCATTTGCCCAGCAGTAGGTGAAATATCAGAACTCGAATTTTTTTGTTGGGTTAAGTTTTTCCAATTTCCGTTTTCGTCTAATGAATGTGTTGCGAAGTGACCGCCCATTTGGCGTCCAGCACTCATTGGGTCAAAATTTATATCGGTATGACCATATAAGCCGGCAAAAAAATGCTCGATATTTAATTCGCCAATTGCCATCATAAAAGTTTGATCGCGGTAGTATCCAGAACGGAAATCTCCATTTTGAAATGCTTTTGCTAATGCTAATTGCGGTACTTCTTTACCGTCACCAAAAATACCAAATTTAGCTTTGCCAGTAAGCACTTCTTTTCTTCCAAGAAGGCTACATTCTCTACTAATTTTTGCAATTTTATAATCGTTGATGACTTCTTTTTTGAAATCTTCAAAAGAAACTACCTCTGGTGTTGTTGCTACTTTCATAAGCCGTTTATCCGAATTTGATATTTAAACAAATTTAATTAAAACCAGTAATAAAACAATAGATAGTATAATATTTTTTTAATTATTATTAAATTATCAATAGTTTTAATTTGAAAAACGCAATCAATTCATTAAAAATTGCAGTTATGTTGTGAAATTCTTATTTAAATAGATAAAAAACTATTAAAGCCATTTTCTTGTAAATAATGAAATTAATGTTTTTGGACTTAAGGTAACTACAAATCGAATTTGCTGGCCATAATTAGGATCGTTTAAAGAGAACCCGTTTGAAGAATATACTGGTAAAAATAACTCAAAATAATCCGGTACTAAATTCAAATGAAAACCAGAATCATAAACAAATTTTGGATTGTGAAATTTGTTTTTTAACATTCCAACATCGCCATAGATTTGAACCCAATTCCAAATATTAAATGTTCCATTTACAGTTGTAATCCATTGATTAGCAAATCTTGTGTCTAATTTAGACTTAAATCCGCCTTCTCCATAAACATATTGCTGACTATAAATTCCTGTAGTTTCACTTCTTCCTAATAAATTATAATCAAACATGTAATCGTTTGGTCTATCTAAACCAAAACTAAAAAAATCGGTATTTGTACTATTATACATAAAAGCTCCGGCATAAAAGCGGAAACTAATTTGTCTATTATTTTCAAACAATTTTCTGTAATGAAGCTCTGTTGCTACTTTTCCAAATGAATTGGATAATTGTAAATCGTTTAAAATTGAAAAGTGTTTTGTTCCTTCAGATTGGAAATTGCCATATTTTGCATTAAAAATGTTATAATTTTGAGTGTTTTCAGTAACAAATGGTGATGCTTCTCTGTTAATATATACTTGTCTTAATTGAATAAATTCATTTTTATTAGTTCTTAAATTTTTGTCTCGAAATAAAAACTGAACAGTGGGAACAAAATCGGTATAAGTTGCATCTTGAGCATAATGAAACTGACTTCCTCTGATAATATATTTAATGCGATATAATTTTCCTTCATCTCTTATATTATCTTCTACTACAAAAGATGCTTTTCCAACAAATTTTCCTGTATTAGATGAAAACATAGGAGTTGCACTAAATGTAAAAGGCTTGTTTAAAACAGAACGATTACTTAGCTTAATTCCTACAGCAATTCCATCATATGCATTGAATTCTACTTCAGGTACATAAAAAATTTGATTATAATATGGTTCTTCTAAATCTCTCATAAAATTAAATTTTATAGGACGATTGTTAAAGAAAAATCCTTTTAATGATTTCCAGTTATTTCTTAAGTTGTATTCTGGCACTTCATTATTGTAATTCAATGTTAGTTTATCTGCTCCTAATCTTGGAATTACAAATGTAGAATCTGTTTTAATGTTGGTTACCCAAATTTTATTAATAACTTGGTTATCTTTTAATTGATAAAGTGAAATAGGAACATTAGTATTTGTTCTGTTTATGATATTTACTGAAATAGAATCATTAGTTTTAGTTACTTTTCCAAATTTGTAATCAATTAAATCTCTTGACTCTATAACGGTTCTAAAAAACCAATTGATATCTTTTTGACTATTTTTTACTAAAACGGTTTCAAACTGTCGCGAATTGGTTCCAAAATATTGATTTTCTTGAATAAATTCTTTAATACTGTTATGAACAATATTGTTTTCTAAATAACTATCTAGATATTTTAAACTTAAACCCGCTCTGTATTTACTTGCAATTTGTTCGTTAAATTTTATTAATCTATTCTTTGGCTCATTAAGTGCTTGATCTAAGTTTTTACGTGCCATTAGCATATATAAATAGCTGTATTGTTCATTAAAACTTAAATTGATGAAGTGATATGATTTTAATATTTTTAAACTAGCAATGTTTCCTGTCATTTTTAAGTCAGGATAATATTCATCTACATATTGCATCATGATGAACATTTGAATTCCATCATAAATCCAATAATCACGTCTTTGATTTAAGTTTAAATTTTCTTTTAAATAATTATTTAAATAGGTTTTTAGAAATTTTAATTCATAAATTAAATTATTTGAAAACGGACTTAAAAAACTGGGAAGTTGATTTAATCCATAAAAAGGTTGTCTCGAATAATCTTCTTGAGTTATTATTATTTTAGTTGAAATAGGTAATCCTAATTTTGCAGCGGTAAAACGACTTATTTTATCAAAAATCACAGCTTTATCAATATCATTTACTCTATTATCTTCTATTCCACAACTTACTTCAATAATTTCATTTTTATAGTTTTGAAAGGTGTTTTTTGGTTCAATTGTTAATGTAGCTTCAGATTTGTTGTTTGCTTTTAATGTGATTGTTTTTGTATTTGAAGAATTTACACTGTTGATTTCCTGTAAATTACTAGATAATGAGTAATCGGATGGTAATTCAAATTCAATATCAAAATCTGAAAAAGCATTTGGAATATCATCAATATTTTCATTACTTAATTTAATAAATTGCTTATGTTCAAATCGTGAAGGATTCAAATACCAATTTTTTAAAATGATTCTTCCATTATTGTCATAACCATATTTTGTAAACTTAGAATCCGGAATTTTTACTTCATAAATAAAGGTAAAAGTTTGTTTTGTACAAGGCAAAATAGGTTCGTTTAATTCAACCTTTATTAAATCAATATTTCCATCAGAGCGACTCCATTTAAGAGGTTTAAAATTGGTATCAATCATGTTTTTAACATCGGTAAAACCTCTTTCTTTTTCTGTTGCTAAATGAAAGGCTCTTATGTATTCATCAGAAAAACGTTTTGCTAAAGCGGACGATTTTGATGAAAAAGCATTATTCCAATCGTTTAAAATAATATATTTTAAAGTATCATTACTTGTATTATTGTAGGTTAAAACTTGATTTACCAATAGTATCTTTTCTTCAATATTAATCTTAACAGACATTTTTGAAGAATGCTGAGAAAAAATCAAAAGTGGAACTACTAAAAAAACTATTTTGATTAAAAATTTCAATTGATTTATTGGTTTTATTGTTAGATGACAAATTAAGTAAAAAGTTGCTTCAAATAGCTGAAAAAAAATGAAAATATACTTAAATTAATCTTAAATTTTCAAAGTATATACTTAATTGAATTTAGTTTCAACTTAATATTCGTAATTTTGAGTAAAATAGTTTTTTATGTCTAAAAAAATACTTACTCTTATATTTCTTTTATTAGGAATTTCAATTTACTCTCAAATTGTTATTAATGAGATAGATGCGGATACGCCAGGTACAGATCAATTAGAATTTGTTGAATTGAAATCTGCTACGCCAAATTTCTCTTTGGATGGTTATGTTTTGGTGTTTTATAATGAAACGAACACTTCTTGCTATTATGCTTTTGATTTAGATGGATATACAACAGATATAAATGGTATAGCTCATTTTGGGAATAGTTTAGTATCTCCAACACCTATTGGACTTTTTCCAAACAATAAAATTCAAAATGGACCTGATATTGTAGCAATTTATCTTGGAAATGAATCTGATTTTCAATTTGCTGTTCAACCTGGAACAATAGCAACAACTTCAAATTTGATAGATGCTCTTGCGTACAATAATACTACTTCGGTGCCAACAAATTTAATGTCGATATTAGGTGTTACAGTTTGCTCAAATGAAAATGCTAATGGCTTAAAAGATTCTCATTCTATTCAAAGAAAGAATGATGGAACTTATGAAGTTAAATTACCTACACCAGGTTTGAATAATGATGGTTCTGGTATTCCAATTAATTATATAACAGTTTCTTTTTCTCAAACTAGTTTTAATGAAGGAGATAGTTTTAATATTACTTTTACAACGAGTCAACCCGTTCAGAATGAAAACTTAATTATGAATTTTACATTAGCCAATGGGAATTTCACTAATCTAGATTTTTCAGGCGGTTTAACAGTTATGATACCGGTTGGGCAAACAACTACACAAAATGGAATTATCATTGCTAATGATGGTATTGATGAAGGTGATGAAGAAATGAAATTTGTTTTGCAATCGTTGCCCGTTGGATACGTTTCTTATAATAATAACACAATTTATAGAGTTTATGATGCTAACTTTGCAACAGATCCATGGGGAACTCCATTAAATCCTACCTATAATATAGTAACTCCAACTATTCCATTAGGATATTATGATTCTCTCGAAGGTTTATCTGGAGTAGCATTAAAACAAGAATTGCAGAATATTATTGCAAATCCGGGTGTTGTTAGATTGCATAGTTATGCCGATATATGGGAAATTTTAAGATCTTCTGATAGAAACCCAAACAATAATAATCAGGTTTGGTGTATTTATACCGAGCAGCCTTTTTCTAAATTAGACCAACAAAACACAAGTAGTATTGTGGGTAAATGGAATAGAGAACATATTTTTTGTCAATCAAGAGGAGGATTTGATGTGGCTAATGGCGATACAGCAGATGGTATAAATGTTTGGTTACCTACAAGTGCTGCAACAACTATAGATGGTGTTTCAGATGCACATCACATTAGGGCAGTAAGTGGGCAGGAAAACTCTTCTAGAAACAATAAAAATTACGGAACAGTTGCTTCTTCTACTGTTTACAATGGACCTTCAGGAACCCAAGGTTCATGGCGTGGAGATGTTGCAAGAGCTTTGTTTTATATGGCTGTTCGTTTTGATGGGTTACATGTTGTTAATGGAGATCCAAGTGAGTATTTACCAAGTACAACAACTGCATCTGGGAATATTGGTGACTTAGCGACTTTATTAACCTGGAATACTTCAGATACAAGAGACGATTTTGAAATGAATCGTAACAATTATATTTATACGTGGCAAATGAACAGAAATCCTTTTGTGGATTATCCAAATTTAGCAGATTATATTTTTGGAGCTAATTTTGGTCAACAATGGTTTTCAACTTTATCTACTCAAAATCCAATTGAAAATAGAGTAGCGGTTTACCCAAATCCAGCTTCTGACTATTTAATTGTTTCTGGTTTAGAAGGAAGTTCAAAAGTAGAAATTTATACCATTACAGGGCAATTGGTTCAAACTGAAAATTTTGATAATGAAATTCAACTTAATTTGGATTTACATGCTGGAATGTATTTGGTAAAAGTAACTAATGGAACGGAGTCTACAACTAAAAAGATTATTATTAAATAGAAAAAAGGTCAGATTTTAATCTGACCTTTTTCTATTTTAAATACCTGCAATTTCTTTAAGTTCCTTTACAAATCTTTCGGCTAAAATATCGGCTTCTGATTGTGTTGGTGCTTCAGTATAAATTCTGATAATAGGTTCCGTGTTTGATTTTCTCAAATGTACCCATTCAGTTGGAAAATCGATTTTTACTCCGTCAATAGTCGTAATATTTTCCGATTTGTATTTTTCGGTTAACGTAGCTAAAACATTATCTACATCAATTTGAGGGGTTAACTCAATTTTATTTTTACTCATGTAATATTGTGGATACGAAGCTCTTATTTCGGCAACCGTTTTATCTTGATTTGCTAAATAAGTTAAAAATAAAGCAACTCCCACCATACTATCTCTTCCATAGTGCGATGATGGATAGATAATTCCGCCATTTCCTTCACCGCCAATTATAGCATTTGTTTTCTTCATTAATTCTACCACATTTACTTCGCCTACAGCACTTGCTTGGTAGGTTCCGCCATGTTTTTCGGTAATATCGCGCAATGCTCTAGAAGACGACATGTTTGAAACTGTATTTCCTGGAGTTTTCGATAAAACATAATCGGCAACGGCTACTAAAGTATATTCTTCTCCAAACATTTCACCATCGTTTGAAATAAAAGCTAATCTATCTACGTCAGGATCTACTACAATTCCAAAATCGGCTTTTTCTTCAATAACCAATTTACAAATATCTCCTAAATGCTCTTTTAAAGGTTCTGGATTATGAGGAAAATGGCCATTTGGTTCACAGTACAATTTTACTACTTCAACTCCCATTTGTTCTAACAAATTAGGAATTATAATTCCTCCAGATGAATTTACTCCATCAACAACCACTTTAAATTTTTTCGTTTTAACCAAATCAGCATCAACTAAAGGTAATTCTAGCACTTCATCAATATGAATATCCATGTAAGCGTTGTTTTCTATAACTTCTCCTAAATTATCAACATCAGAAAAATCAAATGCTTCATTTTCGGCAATTTCTAAAATTAATTCACCTTCTTTTCCACTTAAAAATTCACCTTTTTCGTTTAATAATTTAAGCGCATTCCATTGTTTTGGATTGTGAGATGCAGTTAAAATGATTCCACCATCAGCTTGTTCTAAAGGAACAGCAATTTCTACTGTTGGTGTTGTAGATAGACCTAAATCAATTACATCAATTCCTAATCCTACCAGTGTATTCATAACTAAATTATGAATCATTGGTCCAGAAATTCGAGCATCTCTGCCTATAACTACTTTTAAACGCTCGTTCGTTTTGGAAGCGTGTCTTATTTTTAAAAATGAACCATAAGCTGAGGCAAATTTTACGGCGTCAACTGGAGTTAAATTATCTCCAACAGCTCCACCAATGGTGCCTCGAATTCCTGATATAGATTTTATTAATGTCATTTAATTATTTTTAAAAGTTATGAGTTTAAAGTTTAGTGTTAATATAATTTGTACTACAAATATAAAAGTTAGCAATTGGATTTCGATAAAAATCGGAAAGATTTTTATATATTTACTATTGAATTTTTACCAAAAAAAAATAAAAACCATTTTTAAGCCATTAAACTCTAAATTTCAAATCTAATTTCAGTATGAATTATCTCGCTCATGTTTACTTGTCAGGAAATAACGATTTATTAAAAATTGGTAATTTCATGGCAGATAGTATAAAAGGTAATGATTATGAAAATTTTGCGCCAGAACTAAAAAAAGGTATTTTGTTACATCGACATATTGATAGTTTTACTGATTTCCATCCAATTTACAGAAAAAGTAAACATCGGTTACACGAAAAATACGGACATTATTCTGGGGTTATTATGGATATTTTGTACGATCATTTTTTGGCTAAAAACTGGAGTAATTATTCAGACGAGAAATTAGAAAAATATGCTAATGATTTTTATAAATTATTAGAAACGAATAGAAACATTCTAACGGATAGAATAATTGCCATGATGCCTTATATGATTGCTAGAAACTGGTTTGTAAGTTATGCCACAATTGAAGGAATGAAAATGATATTATTTCAAATGGATTATAAAACTAAGCATAGAGTAAATATGCAAGAAGCAATTGTAGAGTTACAAGAGTTTTATTTAGAATTTGAATCTGAGTTTTTTGTTTTTTTTGAGGAATTAATAATTTCTTGCCAATTAAGATTAATTGAATTAAATAGTTTGTAAACTTTTTTGTTCTAATTAGAAATGACTAAATTCGCATTTTAACTCATATTAAATGCCTAGAAATAAATCATTTTCTTTAAAAACGTTTTTATATAGATCTTTTAGACGTTTAGAGCGGTTTATTTTCCTTTTAAAATCGCTTTTAACGCCGCGACAATTTATATATGTATCTTGTGTTTTAGTCGGAATTTCTTCCGCATTAGCCGTTATTGTTTTAAAAACATTTGCACATTGGGTTTTTAAATCGTCTCAAAAATTAGATGATATTTTACATCTTCCATATAGTAATAGTACGCTTCCTATAATTGGAATTATTATTACGGTAATCATTGTAAAAAAAGTTTTAGATGATTCTATTGAAAAAGGAACTTCTCAAATTATGTATTCGGTGGCAAAAAAACGCGGAATCATGCCTCGTAAACAAATGTTTGCACAAATTATCACAAGTTCGTTTACTGTAGGAATGGGTGGAAGTGCCGGGTTAGAATCTCCAATTACCATTACAGGTGCTGCTTTTGGAAGTAACTATGCACAAAATTACAGATTAAGTTATAAAGATAGAACACTTTTATTAGCTTGTGGTGTTGCTGCCGGAATAGGTGCTGCTTTTAATGCTCCAATTGCTGGAGTTTTGTTTGCAGTAGAAGTTGTTTTAGCAGAAATTAGTATTACAGCTTTTATTCCAATTATGATTAGTGCTGCAACTGGAGCACTAATTTCTACTGTTGTTTTGAATGAAAATATTTTATTTTCGTTTAAAAAAGTTCAATTTTTTGATTTTCATAATTTACCATATTATATTTTATTGGGTGTTTTAAGCGGATTTGTATCTATTAATTACGCAAGAACTTTTAGAAAGGTTGAACATTATTTCTCAAAATTAAAATTTAATTATATTAATAAAGCTTTATTTGGAGCTGGTATTTTAGGGGTTTTAATTTTCTTTTTTCCATCATTGTTTGGAGAAGGGTATGAAAGTATTAAGTTTTTGGCAGATAATCAATCCAGAGAATTAGTTCAAAATACTGTTTTTGAGCGCTTTCAAGATTCATCATGGATTTTGCTCATTTTTGTTAGTTTAACAATGCTAATTAAAGTTTATGCAACGAGTTTAACATTAGGAGCAGGAGGTAATGGAGGTAATTTTGCACCATCTCTTTTTGTAGGTTCTTACTTGGGATTCTCTATGGCTTCTTTTTTAAATTTAATTGGCGTTACAAAACTTCCAGTTGGGAATTTTACTTTAGTAGGAATGGCTGGTATTTTGAGCGGATTGTTTCATGCTCCTTTAACGGCTATTTTCTTAATTGCTGAAATTACTGGAGGCTATAATTTAATGATTCCTTTAATGATTGTTTCTTCTGTAAGTTTTGCAATATCTAAACGATTTGAACCTCATTCATTTGATATTAAAAATTTGGCAGATAAAGGGGAAGTTTTTACAGATAATAGAGATACAAATATTTTAAATTCTATAGATGTGTCAAAACTAATTCAGATAGATTTTAAGGCGATAACTTTAAAACCAGATTTGGAAGAATTAGTAGAAAAAATTCAACAATCTGATGCTGATATTTTTCCGGTTTTAGATGATAAAAATAGTTTGTTAGGACTTGTTTTATTAGATGAAATTCGTCCCATAGTGTTTTCTCAGTTCAAAGTAAAATATACTGCTGTAGAAGAAATAATGCAGCAGCCAAAAGAAATTATTTTTTATGATGAAACTCTAGAAACCATAATGGATAAATTTGATTCGTCTGAATGTAAAGTGTTACCTGTTTTAAAAGATGGTTTTTTCTTAGGTTTTATTAATAAACAATTAGTTTTAGAAAAATACAGACACCGATTGAAATCAATGATTATTGAGTAATTTCAATTGCAAAATCAATCTCAATAACAATTTCAAAATTAAAATCTTAAAACAATTTTTCTGAACACATATTAAAGAAATCAGATATTTATTAAAAATATAACATTTGATATCTAATTTCGTATGTAAAAAACCTTAATATCGGATAATATGTTTTTTTAATACAAACGATATTAATATCTTTGTGTCATAAAATAAATAAATATGTGGAATATCGATTTATCTTACCGAGAAGAATTTCAATCAACTTTCGATAGATTGTATGATAAACTAGCTGTGCTTAATCAAAATAGACCACTTCCATATTCCGCTATTTCAAAAATTAAAGAGTCACTTTCTATAGAATGGACCTATAATTCTAATAGTATTGAAGGTAATACACTTTCACTTCGAGAAACACAAATGGTACTTCAAGAGGGCATTACTGTTAAAGGAAAATCGTTGCGAGAACACTTTGAAGCAAAAAATCACGAACATGCAATTAATTATTTATATCAAATTATTAATGATGATTATGTTTTAAGAAGTATTGATGTTTTATCACTCCATGGTTCAGTATTGCGTACTATTGAAGATGATTTTGCAGGGAGAATTAGAAATGCTGGTGTAAGAATTACTGGAGCTAATTTTATGCCGCCTAATGCAAATAAAGTTTCTGACTTGTTAGATGAATTAATTCTATTTGTAAATGAAAATCCGTTACAATTAAATGATATTGAGTTGGCAACTATTTTTCATCATAAATTAGTTTGGATTCATCCTTTTTTTGATGGAAATGGAAGAACGGTTCGTTTAGCTATGAATTTATTACTCATGCGAAAAGGTTTTCCGCCAGCCATCATCTTAAAAAACGATAGAAAAAAATATTATGATGCATTAAATCAGGCTAATAATGGTAATTATCAAAAATTAACGTTATTAATGTGTCAAGCTTTAGAAAGAACGGTTAATATTTATCTAACTTCTATTCCTAGCGAAAATGATGAAGATTATCAGTCGATAGCAAATATCGTTAGTGAACCTAATTCACCTTATAGTCAAGAATACGTTAGTCTATTAGCGCGTCAAGGAAAAATTGATGCCTATAAAGAAGGTAGAAATTGGGTTACCACAAAAAAAGCAATTAATGATTACATCAATAATAGACAGAGAAAGCGTTTGCTATAACGCTTTCTTTTTTTATTTTCTTCACAGTTGTCTACTATAAAAATCAGTTTGAAATCAGTATCTTTGCGTTTTGCCAAAAATTATGCAACATACAACTGAAGAAACTATCGAAATTATTGGTGCCAGAGCCCATAATCTTAAAAATATTGATGTATCCATTCCGCGTGAAAAACTAGTAGTTATTACAGGTTTATCGGGTTCCGGAAAATCGTCTTTAGCATTTGATACAATCTATGCTGAAGGTCAGCGAAGATATATAGAAACGTTCTCTGCTTATGCGCGTCAGTTTTTGGGCGGATTAGAGCGTCCTGATGTGGATAAAATCGACGGACTTTCGCCTGTAATTGCTATTGAGCAAAAAACGACAAGCAAATCGCCGCGATCAACCGTTGGAACAATCACAGAAATATACGACTTTTTAAGGTTATTGTATGCTAGAGGAGCAGATGCTTATAGCTACAATTCGGGAGAAAAAATGGTTTCGTATTCTGATGATCAAATAAAGCAGTTAATTGTTGAAGATTTTAATGGAAAACGCATTAACATTTTGGCGCCAGTTGTTCGTTCTCGTAAAGGACATTATCGCGAATTATTTGAGCAAATTGCAAAACAAGGTTTCCTGAAAGTTCGTGTGAATGGACAAATACGTGATTTAGAATTCGGCATGAAAGTCGATCGTTATAAAACACACGATATTGAAATTGTTATTGATAGAATGGCTATTGATACCGAAGAAGACACAAATAAACGTTTATCGGAAAGCATCAAAACAGCTATGTATCATGGTGATGATGTAATGATGGTAATTGAACAAGAAAGCCAAGAAGTACGCTTTTATAGCCGTAATTTAATGTGTCCTTCTTCCGGAATTTCATATCCAAATCCAGAACCCAATAATTTTTCATTCAATTCGCCAAAAGGAGCTTGTTCTAGTTGTAACGGATTAGGAACTGTGAATGAAATCAATCTTCAAAAAATAATTCCAAATCCAAAAACGTCAATTAAAAATGGTGGTTTTGCACCTTTGGGCGAATATAAAAGTTCTTGGATTTTTAAGCAATTGGAAATTATTGCACAAAAATATGATTTCAAAATAACCGATGCTATTGCCGATATTCCGCAAGATGCAATGAATATGATTTTGTATGGCGGAAATGAAAAATTCTCAGTCGTATCAAAGGTTATGGGGATTACTAAAGATTATAAAATTGATTTTGAAGGAATTTCAAACTTCATTAAAAACCAATACGATAATTCCGATTCGGCAAGTATTAAACGTTGGGCAAAAGAATTTATGGACGAAAATGAATGTCCAGAATGTAAAGGAACACGTTTAAGAAAAGAATCATTGTATTTCAAATTAAACGGAAAAAATATTGGCGAATTAGTTCAAATGGATATTGCCGAATTATCGGAATGGTTTGCTGATTTAGATAATCATTTATCTGAAAAACAAAAAGTTATCGCAGTCGAGGTTGTTAAAGAAATTACAGCCAGATTACAATTTTTGTTAGATGTTGGTTTGAATTATTTATCACTAAATCGTAGTTCAAAATCGCTTTCGGGTGGCGAGGCGCAACGTATTCGATTGGCTACACAAATTGGTTCGCAATTGGTTGGAGTTTTGTATATTTTAGATGAACCAAGTATTGGTTTGCACCAAAGAGACAATGAAAGATTGATTAAATCTTTAGAAAGTTTACGCGATATCGGCAATTCCGTAATCGTGGTAGAACATGATAAAGATATGATTGAACGTGCTGATTATGTGATTGATATTGGTCCGAAAGCAGGCCGTTTTGGAGGTCAAATCATTAGTAAAGGAACACCAAAAGAATTATTGAAAGAAGATACGATTACCGCACAATATTTAAACGGTAAAATGAAGATTGAAGTGCCAAAAACGCGTAGACAAGGCAACGGAAAGTCAATTAAATTATCAGGTGCTACAGGAAATAATTTAAAAAATGTTTCCATCGAAATTCCGTTAGGGAAATTAGTCTGTGTAACCGGTGTTTCGGGAAGTGGAAAATCAACATTGATTAACGAAACCTTGTATCCGATATTAAATACGCATTTTTTCAATGCGGTAAAGAAACCACAACCTTACAAGAAAATCGAAGGTTTAGAGCATATTGACAAAGTAATCGACATTGACCAAAGTCCTATTGGAAGAACACCACGTTCTAATCCAGCGACTTATACGGATGTGTTTTCAGAAATCAGAAGTTTATACACGCAAACGCCTGAAGCAATGATTCGTGGTTATAAACCAGGAAGATTTAGTTTTAATGTAAAAGGAGGTCGTTGTGAAACCTGTGAAGGATCGGGTGTGAGAACGATTGAAATGAGCTTTTTACCTGATGTTTATGTGGAATGTGAAACCTGTATGGGAAAACGATTCAACAGAGAAACATTGGAAATTCGTTACAAAGGAAAATCGATTTCAGATGTATTGAATATGACAGTAGATGAAGCGGTTGAATTCTTTGAAAATATTCCGAAAATCTATCGAAAAGTAAAAACGATTCAGGATGTAGGATTAGGTTATATTACATTAGGTCAACAAAGTACAACACTTTCTGGTGGAGAAGCCCAACGAATTAAATTGGCAACCGAATTATCAAAAAAAGATACAGGAAATACCTTTTATATTTTAGATGAACCTACAACAGGTTTGCATTTTGAAGACATTCGAGTTTTGATGGATGTAATTAATGTATTGGTTGAAAAAGGAAACACAGTGTTAATTATCGAGCATAATTTAGATGTTGTAAAATTAGCTGATTACGTAATTGATATTGGTTACGAAGGTGGAAAAGGTGGTGGAGAGGTTGTAGCAAAAGGAACTCCCGAAGAAATTGTAAAAAATAAAAAGAGTTATACTGCACAGTTTTTGAAAAAAGAATTATCTTAGCAATCTAATTACTACACACAACAACACTGCTAAAAATGTAATTAAAATAACCTAATAGTTTGTTTATAAACAAATTAACTTAAATTATTATGGCAGCAGATCAATACGAAAACGAAGATCACAGAATTCAAGAGAAATTCAAACAAAAAACATGGAACGAAATACGTTCAAATGATTCTTGGGCAATTTTTAAAATTATGTCTGAGTTTGTAAATGGTTATGAATCAATGGGAAGAATAGGTCCTTGTGTCTCTATTTTTGGTTCGGCAAGAACAAAACCAGAAGATAAAAACTATTTATTAGCAGAAAAAATCGCTTTTAAAATCAGTAAAGCTGGTTATGGTGTAATTACGGGTGGTGGTCCTGGAATCATGGAAGCTGGTAACAAAGGAGCGCATTATGGAGGCGGAATTTCGGTAGGTTTAAATATTGAATTGCCTTTTGAGCAACACTTTAATCCGTATATCGATAAAGATAAAAACTTAAATTTCGATTACTTCTTCGTAAGAAAAGTAATGTTTGTAAAATATTCGCAAGGTTTCGTGGTTATGCCAGGAGGTTTCGGAACATTAGACGAGTTATTCGAAGCGGTAACATTGATTCAGACTAAGAAAATTGGAAAATTTCCTATTATTTTAGTAGGTTCAGAATTTTGGTCTGGATTATTAGATTGGATTAAAACCGTTATGATTGACAAAATGAAAAATGCCAATCCAGATGATTTAAATTTAATTCAAATTGTAGATACCGAAGATGAGGTGTTAGATGCTTTAGATAATTTCTACAAAAAATACAATTTATCACCTAACTTCTAAAAAGCTAAAAGTCCTTCATTTGAAGGACTTTTTTATTTTAAAATGAATTCTCTTATTTTTTGAATTACGGTTTCATCGCCTAAAATCTTACGATGACCTAAACCTTCGGTTATCATGATTTCAGATTGTTTCAAATGCTTTTGAATATTGTAAGCTGCCTTTATCGATACATCATCGTCATTTTTATCATGAATAACTAATACAGGAATATTTGTTTTTTCAGCTGCTTTGTAAGCGGAATAATCGTCCATTTTTCCACCATATTTCGTTTCAAAATAATCTCTTAATTTAATTCCAAATTCAGGTTTTAATTTTAGTTTAAGTATAAAATCATCAATGATGTCTTGAATAATATCGCCACTTCCTATTGTTACCGCTTTTTTAACTTGAAGATTTTGTTTAATTGCATTTAAAACCGACATACCACCAAGAGAATGTCCTATTGCAAATTCAAATGGTCCAAATTGTTTGTCGATTTCTAAAATAGAAGCAATAAATTCAATCATAATAGATGAATTTCCTTTCGATTTTCCATGTGCTGGTGCATCAAAACTAATGGTCATATAACCCATTTTTAGCATTTCATCTGCTATTTTAACTAATTGTGTTCCTCTACCAGACCAACCATGAACTAGTAAGATTTTCTTTTCACTCTTTCCATATTCATAAACCACAATTTCTTTTTGAATTTCAGGAACTAAAATACTTTTTTGAACGCTTTCACGTTCCATATGTAGTTCTCGTTTGGGTAATTTGTGTTTTATTGGCGTTGTAAAAAGTTTGGCTGCAAACTTTGTGGTAAGAGAAGGTGAAACAGCTTGCAAAAATTTTGCTGTAAACAAAATAGCTTTTGGAATTTCAATTACTTGAGCTTGTTTTTGTTTGTTTTTTGGCATTGTATTAATTTTTCTGCAAGTTACAACTTATAAAAATCTGACTTAAAAATAGAATATAAATTATAGTTAAAAATCAAACTAAAAGGAATAGTATCTTATAAGTTCAAATTAAAAAAATGTAAATTTGTCAAAATAAATTATTTGATTATGAATATAAAATTTAAAATCGTTACTCTTTTTGTTTTAGCTTTAGTTGTATCTTGTGCTAAGAACCCTTTTACGGGAAAAAGTACCTTGGCTTTAGTTCCAAATAGCGAAATTTTGCCTTCAGCTTTTCAGCAATACAATCAGTTTCTGTCTGAAAATAAAGTAATCAACGGCACTTCAGATGCTAAGAGAGTAGAAACTGTTGGTACTAAAATTAAAGTAGCAGCCGAAAGATGGTTAAATGCTAATGGAAATACAGGGTATTTAGATGGTTATGCTTGGGAATATAAATTAGTTGACAGTAAAGAGGTGAATGCTTGGTGCATGCCAGGTGGAAAAATTGTGTTTTATACAGGTATTATGCCAATTTGTAAAGACGATTCAGGAATGGCTACTGTAATGGGACATGAAGTGGCGCATGCATTAGCAAATCATGGACAACAAAGAATGAGTGCAGGTGTATTACAACAAGCAGGAGCTGCTGGGTTGGCTGTGGCTACGGGTAATAAATCTCAAGAAACGCAACAATTGGCTATGACTGCGTATGGAGCAACTACTCAATTTGGAGGGATGTTACCTTTCAGTAGATCGCACGAAAGCGAAGCCGACATGATTGGTTTAACTTTAATGGCAATTGCAGGATACAATCCGGATACTGCTGTAGCATTTTGGGAAAGAATGGCAGCACAATCAGGGGGTCAATCTCCACCAGAATTTATGAGTACTCACCCAAGTAATGCTACACGTATTGCAAAAATTAAAGAATTAATTCCTCAGGCTAAAGCAGAAGCAGCCAAGTTTGGCGTTACGTTTAAATAATTAAAAAAAACTATTATATTTGAATCCCAACATTGTTGGGATTTTTTATTTTAAAACAAATGCTATGCAAAAACTTCAAAAAGGCGATTCAAAACTGCTAAACGCTTGGGCTTTTTATGATTGGGCAAATTCGGTTTACGCTTTGGTTATTTCTTCTACAATTTTTCCTTTGTATTATGGTGCTTTGTTTCGTCAAAAAAACATTGAAGAAATTGTATTGTTTGGTTTTTCAGTTCGAAGCGAAGCTTTAATAAGTTATGTAACCGCATTAGGTTTTTTAATTATTGCTTTTATATCGCCATTATTATCTGGAATTGCCGATTATATGGGAAATAAGAAGTTTTTCTTGAAACTTTTCTGTTACATTGGAACTATCTCTTGTATGTCATTGTACTTCTTTTCTTTAGATACAGTGGTTTTAAGTTTGGTTTTTTATTTATTAGCATTAATAGGTTTTTGGGGAAGTTTGGTGTTTTATAATTCGTATTTACCCGATATTGCTCATAAAGAACAACAAGATGCAATTAGTGCAAAAGGATTTAGTTTAGGGTATGCCGGCAGTGTTGTTTTATTACTTGTTTGTTTAGGAATGGTAATGTTAGTTGATGATTCTCATAAACTTCAAATGATGCGTTATTCCTTTATTTTAGTTGGAATTTGGTGGATGGGTTTTAGTCAGTATACCTATTATTACTTACCTAACAACAAAAATGAAAACAAACTTCATAAAAATATTATTTTTAATGGCTTTAAAGAGTTATTAAAAGTTTGGAAACAAATAAAAGAATTAAAAGCCTTGCGACGTTATTTAGGTGCTTTCTTCGTTTACAGTATGGCAGTACAAACTATTATGATTATTGCCGCTTATTTTGGGGAAAAAGAAGTGCAGTGGGGAAGTGATAGTAATAGATTTATTGGATTGATTATAAGTATATTAGTAATTCAAATTGTGGCAATTAGTGGTGCGTTGATTACTTCAAGATTAGTTCTAAAATATGGAAATATTAAAGTATTAATACTTTTAAATTTCTCTTGGATTTTAATTTGTACGTATGCTTATTTTGTAATCACACCAATTGATTTTTACATAGCTGCATTTTTCGTAGGATTAGTTATGGGAGGAATTCAATCTTTGTCGCGTTCCACATATTCTAAATTTATACCTGATGGAACAAACGATACAACTTCTTTTTTTAGTTTTTATGATGTAGCAGAAAAAATAGGAATTGTAATCGGCATGTTTACTTACGGATTTATTGCAGATGTAACAGGTAAAATTCAAAATGCCATTTTATTTTTAATTTTATTTTTTGTTGTTGGGCTACTTTTATTACTCAGAGTACCCAATAAATAAAATATCTTTTTATATTTGAGGACTTTTAAAATTTAATTATGAAATCTATAAAATCAATTTTATCACTTTTAGTTTTATCAATAGCATTTGTAACTATTTCATGTGATAATGAACCTATTGATCCAGCAATTGATATTTCATCAAGTTCATCGATTACCGGAACTTATTACATGACTGCTTTTAATTCTTCAATTCCTACCGATTTGAATGGAGACGGTTCTGCTTCAACTAATCAAATGAATGAAACTAATTGTTTTAATGGTAGTTTCATTACGCTGAACAGTAATAATACTTTTGTTGCGGATAGTAAAGGAATTGATATTAATACAAATGGAACAACTTCAACAATTGAATGTTTTGATGAAGGAAATTTCACTGGAACTTGGGCTTTATCAGGTAATCAATTATCAATAACTTATATAGACGGAGGCGTTGAATATACAGATGTTGCAACTTTATCTGGAAATACGATAGTTTCAACAGTTCAAAATGGAGAAGTTGTAGGAACTACTTCGGGTGGAGAACCAATTTATTTGACATCAAATCTTCAAATAGTTTTTACCAAATAAACAATTGATGTAATATAATTTAAATCCCGATTGTTTCGGGATTTTTTTATGGCATACATCTTGAACTATTACTTTTGAAATTACTATTTAAAATCATTTTATAAATTGATTATCAGTTTGATAACGATTTTCTATGTAAATTTGAAAAGTAGTTGTTTTTATTTAACACTGACAAAAAGACCATAAATATTATTATGCCAAATCAAAAAATACTAGCGCTTGACAATTTGTCACTTCAAGAAATGGATCCAGACGCAGAATTAATTCCATTAATGACGCCAGAGGATGAAGAAGAAATGAATAATGAGGCTTTGCCTAAAGATATTGCTATTTTACCTTTACGAAACACTGTTTTATTTCCTGGTGTTGTAATTCCTATTACAGCCGGAAGAGATAAATCGATTAAATTAATTAATGATGCCAATGCCAAAGGAAAAATTATTGGTGTTGTAGCACAAATTGATGAAAATGAAGAAGATCCAACACCAAATGATGTACATCATATTGGTACGGTAGCGCGAATTATGCGTGTTCTTAAAATGCCTGATGGAAATACAACCGTAATTCTTCAAGGGAAAAAACGTTTTGAAGTAGAAGCTTTTACACAGGAAGAACCTTATTTAAAAGCTACAATTAAAGAAGTTTCAGAGGAACGCCCAGACGATAAAAATGTAGAATTCAAAACGATTGTTGATGCAATAAAAGAATTAGCAATTCAAATCATAAAGGAAAGTCCAAATATTCCTACAGAGGCTACTTTCGCTATTAAAAACATTGAAAGTAATCCGTTTTTAATCAATTTTGTTTCATCTAACATGAATCTTTCAGTTGATGAAAAACAAAAGTTATTATCGATTCCTAATTTAAAAGATCGAGCGCTTGAAACTTTACGTTTTATGAACTTAGAGCTTCAAAAATTAGAAGTTCGAAACGATATTCAGTCTAAAGTTCGTTTTGATTTAGATCAACAACAACGCGAATATTTCTTACAGCAACAAATGAAAACCATCCAAGAGGAATTGGGCGGTGTTTCGTATGAAGCTGAAATTGAGGAAATGCGCGCTAAAGGTTTAAAGAAAAAATGGGACGATAATACGGCAAAACATTTTGAAAAAGAATTGTCTAAATTGCAACGAACCAATCCAAACTCTCCTGATTTTGGAATTCAACGCAATTATATTGAGTTGTTTTTAGAATTACCTTGGAACGAATTTACCAAAGATAATTTCGATTTAAAACGCGCGCAAAAAATCTTAGATAGAGATCATTACGGATTAGAAGAAGTAAAAAAACGTATTATCGAACATTTAGCAGTTTTGAAACTGAGAAATGATATGAAATCGCCAATTCTTTGTTTGTACGGACCTCCAGGTGTGGGAAAAACTTCCATTGGAAAGTCGGTTGCAGAAGCATTAGGTAGAGAATATATCCGAATGTCTCTTGGTGGTTTACGTGACGAAGCAGAAATTCGTGGTCACCGTAAAACTTATATTGGTGCAATGCCAGGACGAATTCTTCAAAACATTAAAAAAGCCAAAACATCAAATCCAGTATTTGTTTTAGATGAAATAGATAAATTATCTTCTAGTCATAATGGCGATCCTTCTTCTGCTTTATTAGAAGTTTTAGATCCAGAGCAAAACAAAGAATTCCATGATAATTTCTTGGAATTAGGGTACGATTTGTCTAAAGTAATGTTTATTGCTACTTCAAATAGTTTATCTCCAATTCAACCAGCGCTTCGTGATCGTATGGAAATCATCGAAATGACGGGTTATACGATTGAAGAAAAAATTGAAATTGCAAAGACACATTTGTTGCCTAAACAATTAAAAGAACACGGATTAACGGCTAAAGATTTACAAATTGGTAAAAAACAATTAGAAAAAATCGTAGTAGGTTATACGCGTGAATCGGGTGTGCGTGGTTTAGAGAAGAAAATTGCTCAAGTGGTGCGTCATGCAGCAAAATCAATTGCTATGGAGGAACCGTATAATGTTAAAGTTTCGGATGCTGATATTTTAGAAGTATTGAAATCGCCTCGAATGGAACGCGATAAATACGAAAATAATGATGTGGCTGGAGTTGTTACAGGTTTAGCATGGACATCTGTAGGCGGTGATATTTTATTTATCGAATCTTTAATTTCAAAAGGAAAAGGCAGCATGACCATGACCGGAAATTTAGGAATTGTAATGAAAGAATCGGTTACAATTGCTTTAGAGTACATTCGTGCTAACGCTGAAAATTTAGGAATAGAACCAGAGGTTTTAAATAATTATAATATTCATATTCACGTGCCAGAAGGAGCCACTCCAAAAGATGGTCCTAGTGCCGGAATTGCTATGTTAACTTCAATGGTATCTTCATTTACTCAAAAAAGAATTAAGAAAAATATTGCCATGACAGGAGAAATAACGCTTCGTGGAAAAGTGTTGCCTGTTGGCGGAATTAAAGAAAAAATATTGGCAGCTAAAAGAGCCAACATTAAAGAAATTATTTTGTGTAAAGAAAACAAACGTGATATTGAAGAAATTAAACCCGATTACATTGAAGGTTTAACATTTCATTACGTGGATAAAATGAGTGAAGTTTTAGCTATTGCAATCACGGATCAGAAGGTTAAAAATGCTAAAGTTTTAGAAACTAAAAAGTAATTTTAAAAACAATATTCTAAGGAGAGGTTGTATAGAAAGTTGTGATTATGTCATTCTGAATTTATTTCAGAATCTAAATTTTTGATATTCAATTATTTATAGAAGCTGAAACGAGTTCAGCTTGACAACAATAGACTTTTAGGACACCCTCTTCTTTTTTTGTTTACTAACTGATATAATTTTATCTTCGCAGTTGCGTTATAAGTAAGATTAACAACATAAAATGCTAAGAAAAACTCTATTCCTTTTATTATTTCTGCTATCGGCTACTGGTTTTAGTCAAATAGGAGGTAAAAGTGTATATCAGTTTTTAAATTTAGCACAATCTCCCAGACAAGCTGCTTTAGGTGGAAAAACGGTTACAGTAGTTGATTACGATGTTAATCAGGCATTTTATAATCCGGCTACAATTAATATTAAAATGCACAATCGTTTATCTGCAAATTACGGAAGTTATTATGGCGAAGTGTCCTACGGAACGGCTGCTTACGCGTATACTTATGACCGACATTTACAAACCTTTCACGCAGGAATTAGTTATGTTAATTACGGAACTTTTGAAGGTAGAGACGAATTTGGTAATTTAACATCCGATTTTACAGGGAGTGAAGCTGCATTATCGCTTGGTTATGCTTATAATTTGCCATGGACAGATATGTATGTGGGTGCCAACGCAAAATTAATTTCATCTACATTAGAAAGTTATAATTCATGGGGAGCTGCAGTAGATTTAGGATTTTTATATGTTGATTATGATAACGACATTAATTATGGGTTAACGGTTAGAAATTTAGGATTTCAAATTAAACCTTATGAAGATACCAATGAAAAACTTCCTTTAGCTATAGATGCTGGAATTTCACAATTAATGGAAAACGTTCCTATTCGTTGGCACATGACTTTTGAAAATTTGCAACAATGGAATATTGCTTTTTCAAACCCAAATAGAGCAGAAGGTAGTTTGGATGGAGGTTCTGAAGAAGAAAAAGTGTCTTTTTTTAACAATGCTTTACGCCATTTAATTTTAGGAGCTGAATTGTTTCCAGAAAAAGGCTTTAATATTAGATTAGGGTATAATTTTAGAAGAAGTGAAGAGTTACGAATTTTAGAGCAACGAAATTTCTCTGGAATTTCCGTTGGTTTTGGAATTCGATTTGGAAAGGTTAAATTTGATTATTCGTATTCAAGATATACCGTAGCAGCCAATACCAGTTTGTTTGGTTTGATGATTGATTTGTAGTAGAAGTTGAGTGATTAGTAAAAAGTAATTAGCTTAAATGAACTTCATTATTCATAAAGTAATACTTAAAAAACTTTTATGACTTATATGTTTAAAAAGGCAAAAATTAAATTTGAAATGAGATTGTTGTTTTTTCCAATATTTTGCTTTTTGATGTTGTCTTGTCAGATTAATGAAAATGATTTGCATAACTCAACTTGGAAGATTTATAAAAAGAATTCATATGAATTTAGAGATGTAATTTCATTTGATAATATGGTTTTAATGAATGATACAATATTTTTAAATGAAGAACCAGTTTATCAAATTATAGCTTATAGAAATAGATATTTTATGGATGAATTTCTTACTATTAAAAATTTAAAAACTCATAATTCAGCGACTTACATTAAAAAATAATTCGCTCATTTATGGCAAAAAAATATGAAAAAAATTACCATAGCAATAGACGGTTTTTCGTCGACAGGAAAAAGTACATTAGCAAAGCAATTGGCTGCAGCATTAGGTTACGTTTATGTTGATACCGGTGCAATGTATCGCGCTGTAGCGTATTTTGCGATGCAACACAACTTGGTTTCTGAAACACATTTAGACAAAGCCAGTTTGATTGCTCAATTGCCAACGATTAATTTGCGTTTTCAATTCAATCCTACTTTAGGATTTGCCGAAATGTATTTGAATAACGAAAATATTGAGATGCAAATCAGAACTATCGAAGTATCTCGTATGGTGAGTAAAGTGGCTGAAATTTCTGAAGTTCGTGCTAAATTAGTAGAACAACAGCAAGAAATGGGTATAGATAAAGGTATTGTGATGGATGGAAGAGATATTTGTACCGTTGTTTTTCCTGACGCTGAATTAAAATTATTCATGACCGCAAGTTCAAAAACGAGAGCACAACGAAGATTTGATGAATTGGTAGAAAAAGGACAACACGTTACCTTTGACGAAGTACTTCAAAACGTGGAAGAGCGTGATTATATTGATACCCACAGAGACGATTCGCCACTTGTAAAAGCGGATGATGCTATTGAAATTGATAATTCATCACTCAGTAAAAAAGAGCAATTTGAATTGGTTTTAAAGTTGGTGAAGGAGAAATTATAACTTCTAAATAAACACATTTCATTAAGTTTTACATTATGAAAAAAATACTACTTTTTATATTTTTTTATACAAGTGTTTGCTTAGGACAACCATTAGACACTATTAGTAAAATAGAATTTTTTTACGGATATGGAGCTCAGTGTTTTCCTCTTGATGGTGTTTATGCTAGGTCTGAAAAATTTATTTTTAAAAAATTAGAAGATGGTAATTTTGAATTAACAACATATCAAAAGTTGTGGAATATTTCAAGACAGAATGCAACAAAATTCAGTAAAGATTCTTCAATTACAAATCTCAGCAAAAAGTGTGATTCAAAGATTCTATTAGATTTAATGAAAAATTTGAATACAGACAAGCAAAATTTTTCATTTGCATTTTTAAAATCAAAAATCAAAAAACCATCAAAGCGCAGAATTATAAAATTATCAAAGAAAATGGATAAATTTTATAAAGTAGATTGTTATGATTTTTTTGATTGTGAATACAGAAATGAAATAATTGATTCTATTCAAAGTTTTGAGCATTTTGATAAATATGTTTCATCTATTAATTTATCTAAAAATCAAATGATTACTATTGGCTACTACAATTTTGCAAGAATAATAATTACATCAAAAAACAATATTACATCATATGATTTTTCTTTTGTAAATAATGCTATTGGGCAGCCAATAATAAAAAATTTCAACGAAAATTATATGGCTGACTATGCCTATGTTAATCTTTTAGCGAATGAAATAATAAGAGATTTGATTCCTAAAAATTCTATAACTTACAAAGCTTTTGATTTAAAAAAAGTAACAGATGATTATATTCGGTGGTATTTAGGTAATAATTATTAGATTTTGTAAACGTTTTTTTAAATTCTATTTCTCTTGCTTCGCCTTCTCCTTCGCTTGTTTTTTGAAATAACCTCTAAACAAAAAGTTGTGTTTTAGTGCTTCTAAATTTTCATTTAGTTTGTAGCTTGCTTCGTTTAAATTTATCATGGTAGAATCTATTTTTTTAACCAAATTAGGATCATTAGATAAATAATTCAGCGCCCCTTTTCCTTCTTTGATGTTGGTAATGGTAGTATTCAAATTGGTCACTACTTTGTCAATTTCGCCACTCGATTTTTCTAAATTATCAATAATTGTTTTTACTTTAATGGCAACTTCTTTATCTTTTAAAACGCCAATTACATTGTCTTTTTGATTCAAATCAGCAATCATTTTATTTAAATTAGCCACAGATGCAGTGGTTCCCTTTGTGGTTTCCTTTAAATAATTCATTGTAGCTTTTAAATCTTGCGCCATTAATGAATCTCGAATAAGTACACCAACGGTTCCATTTCCTTTGTTGATTTCATGCGTTATTTTTAATAAGTCGGCTGTTAAAAGTGCTGCGTTTTTGTTGGTTACATCTAATGTTTTTAGCATTTCATCTGTGCTAGATTTACTATAAGATTGAATAATATCGCCAGGAATAACAGCATTTTCATTTCCTTTTCCTGGAATAATATTAATAATCATATTACCCACTAATCCGTCAGAACCTATCGTGGCTATGGCATCTTTTTTAATATGTATTAGCATTTTATCTTCAATAGCCATCGATACATTTATAGTTGTATCATTCACCATTTCAATGCTCTTAACGGTTCCAATATCCATTCCGGCATATCTAACGTTATTTCCTACTTGTAAGCCGCTTACATTGCCAAAAACCGCTTTTAGGTTACTTGTGTTGCCAAATAAATTTTGCTTATTTCCCACAAAATAAATCGCTGCTAAAAAAAATAGCGAACCTATAATGATAAATAAACCCAATCGTATTTTTTGTTGATCTGTTTTTTCCATACTATTTTATTTAAAAAAGGCTTGCACTTTCGGATCGTTTGAAGCGTTTAATTCATCAAAAGTTCCTTCAATATAGTTAATTCCATCAATCAACAAAACCATTCGATTTGCGATTGCTTTGGCACAATCTACATCATGCGTAATGATAATAGAGGAAGTATTGTATTTTTCTTGAATGGATTGCATCAAAAGTATAATTTCTTTTGAAGTTATAGGATCTAAACCTGTTGTAGGTTCATCGTATAAAATTATTTTTGGTTTTAGTATTAAGGTTCTAGCTAAGGCAATTCTACGTTTCATTCCACCCGAAAGTTCATTTGGCATTAAGTCAATTGCGCTTGCTAAACCTACACTTTCTAATGCTTCCATAACTAACGGAGTAGTGTCTTCAATTTTGCCAAATTTTTTGGTGTGTCTTCGTAATGGGAATTCTAAATTTTCTCGCACCGACATTGAATCATATAAGGCACTTCCTTGAAAAAGAAAGCCAATTTCGGTGCGAAGTTCGTCAATTTCCTCGCGTTCAAGCGTATTAATTTCTTTGTTCATTACAAAAATAGAGCCACTATCGGGTGTTTCTAATCCAATAACACATTTAATCATCACCGATTTTCCAGAACCTGATTTTCCCATTACTACCAAGTTTTCTCCTTCGTTTAAAACCATATGAAAGCCATTTAAAACGGTGTTGGTTCCAAAAGTTTTATGCAAATCTTTTATTACTATTATGGGCTCTTTTTTTGTTTCCATATTACATGTCATAAAAAATGTTGGTTACAAAAACGGCAATAAAATCAATTACAAATAGTAGCATAGAGGTATAAACAACTGCTTCATTGGCTGCTTTTCCAACGCCAGCCGTACCTTTTTTACAATAATACCCTTTGTAGCAACCTATTAATCCAATGGCAAAACCAAAGAAAAATGTTTTTAAAGTTGCCGGAATAAGATCGCTAAATTCTAATATATTAAAAACCTGATTAAAGTAAAGTTGAAACGATACATTGTCTTTAACATTTTCCACTAAATAGGAACCA
This sequence comes from Flavobacteria bacterium BAL38, assembly GCA_000169355.1. Lineage (GTDB taxonomy): Bacteria > Bacteroidota > Bacteroidia > Flavobacteriales > Flavobacteriaceae > Flavobacterium. The sequence continues at coordinate 63,097 of AAXX01000005.1, forward strand.
TAGATGGCTAACACGTCGCCAAAAATAACTAACAGCGGCAACATTAGACTAGTAGCTAGAATTCGGGTTATGACTAAATATTTAAACGGATTGGTGCCTGAAACTTCCATAGCATCTATTTGTTCGGTAACTTTCATAGAACCTAATTCGGCTCCAATACCCGACCCAATTCTTCCCGCGCAAATTAAAGCGGTGATGATTGGACCAATTTCTCTAATTATAGAAACACTCACCATGGAAGCCATCCATGAAACCGCACCAAACTCTTGCAAGGTAGGTCGCGACTGTAACGTGAAAACCAATCCAATAATAAATCCCGTTACCCCAACTAAAAATAGCGAACGGTTACCAATAAAATAGCATTGGCGTAAGAACTCTTTAAATTCGTAAGGGGGTTTCCAAAATTCTTTAAAAAACCGACCTGCAAAATAGGAGATTTCTCCAATCTCAATTAAGAAAGCTTTTATCACTTTAATTATGTTGTCGAAATATTTTTTCATAATTTTAGATGATAACTTAGTTTTAAGTCTTTCAAATTTAATCAATTTAGATTGTAATTGTTGTTTTTTAATAGATTACTTATTTAAAAAAAATCCGATTTGAATACAAATCGGATTTTAGTTTCATTTTAAAAACTCCTATAGATATGGTTAGTCACATTTAAATATTTTTATTTTACTTCGTTTAAAAGGCAGTTTTTTTATTAGTTCTTGAATTATTTTTTACCGCTGGTCTAGTCGCTGGTTTTGTAGTCGGTCTAGTTGCAGGTCTAGTCGCCGGTTTCGTTGCCGGTTTCGCTGACGGTCTAGTTGATGGTTTTGTAGTCGGTCTTGTTGCAGGTCTTGTCGCCGGTTTTGTTGTTGGTCTAGTAGATGGTCTAGTAGATGGTCTAGTTGAGTTGTTATTTGTTCGGTTTGGGGTATTAATATTACCTGAATTTCTTGTAGAAGGATAAGTTGGACGCGTGCTGTTTTTGTTTGTACGAGTAAACTCGGCAGACCCGTCTTTTCTTGTTTCTGGTCTTGAGTAAGTTTTATTATATCTACCAATGTCTCTATTGCTTCTAACTGTAGATGAGTATATTCTATTTCTGCTGTAATAATTATTTCGATACAATGGAGTACGATAATAACGCCCACTGTGATAGCGTCCGTGATAATGTGAATGCCAATGCGAGTGATATCCATAATAATGGTGCCAATAATACGGTCTCCAAGGATTCCAATACGAAGGATAATAACCCCAATACCATGGAGAATTCCATCGAACATAGGCTGGAGCATATATATAGTTTACAACTGGCCAAGCGGAAACCTGAACAATTACTGTTTTTTCAATCACCACGGTTTTACCTTCTGAATTTGTGGTATTTGTAGAATAACCAGGATTAGGTGTGCTACCTTGTGCTGTTGCGTCTTCAGATTTTGGTTCAATAATATAATCTTTTCCGTATAATTCTTCGTCACCAATTAACTGAATTTGAATTTGCTTGTTTTCGTCTTTACTAACACTAAACACAGCAACATCCTGATTTTCTTTATCGTTTATTGCTACTTGTAATACAATGAAGTGCGTATCTCCCTCTACATTGTCAATGACTTTTATATAATCTATTTTATCATCATTATTTAAATCAAGATTGTTGATTTTTGAATCTTCTGCATTTAGATTTTTTTCAAATAGTTCTAGTGTTTCTGATTCTTGAAATAAATTTAAAACTGCATATAAGTTTAAATTATCGCCAGGAAGATTTAGTTTTTCTTCCTCATTGTTTTGTGCCTGAATTGAAAATGAATTCATAATTAGCAGCACCAACATTAAAAAGAGCTTATTGATTTTCATGTTTTATAGTTTTATAAGTTTCTTCAAATTTTATTAAAAAGTTCATCTTTCAAACTTTTACTCAACTCAGATTTAAATTTAAGCTTTTTTTTTTCAATTTATGAGTTCTTTTAAAATTAATCATATAAAACATAAAAAAATCCGACTTTGTTGGAGTGGGATTTTGGTTTAGGATGTGAGTTTAAATTACTTTATTTGCTATAGTTTTAAGAATTTTATTTTTTCAATTTTTAAAATGTTTTCAATTCGAAATATTAAACTTTTTGTTAAACTTTTGGTAATAAGTTTAATAATTGAAAAGTATATAAAACTAATTGTGGGTAAAAGGAACGATTGAATATTATCAATTCCCGTTGTGATTAAGTAATATAAGCTAATTATAAAAGTTGTAATAGTAAAAAATAAAGAAAACCAATATTGAACATAAAATGTAAATCCGTTTAACCGTTCTAATTTTAAAACACTTTCGGTTTTGTTGTTGTTTACATTTTCAAGATTTACTTTTAGTTTGATTAATGGACCAAGATTGGGTTTAAATACAATAAATGAAACACAATTATACACTTCAAATATATTGTTGTTTGTAATATCTCCCGAAAGATTAAAACGCTTTTTAAAAACATTTTCTTTAATTTCTGAAACGATTATTTGATTCAATCGTATTGAATTTTCGTAAATTTTATAAGTTGTAATATTTTCTTTCAAATTATTATTTTGTTTAGTGAGATAAATCCTTTTAGAAATATTAAGCTAAAATCAAGGTAACAGTAAAAATCTCCAACCGCTCCAATATTCACTATAATTTTCTTTAAAACTTTTCAATTTATTTGATTTTGGTAAATTTTTACTTTCGGCAAATTTGTTGTAATCGTCTTCAGTTTCAAATTCTTCTAACTTTTCAGTATCAATATCATATACAAAGAAAGAGTTCTGATAATCATAAAAATCACTATCTAAATTGGCACACAAAATGTTGTTTGCTTTTTTAAATTGTGTCAAATAAATATCATTGTCTTCACTACTTTTTATTTCATCCAATTTTCCATAATTTGACGAATTTATGTTGATGATTTCTTTTGAAAAACTAATAGGAATTCTTGCTAAGTCACCTAATCCATGATTACCGTATGGTGTAAACATATAAAATAAGAGAAATAATGAAATAGATAACCAAAGTCTTTTTTTGGTTTTTAACCAACTTTTAATCCACTTAGGTTTTTTATTTTCTGGAATTAAATTATAGATATAATATAAAATTGTGGCGTAGATAAAACCTAAAATAGTTGTTTTTAAAAGTTCAAAGAAAAAGTGTATTAATGATTCCATTTAGTTATTGATTCTTGAAAGATGAATTTCTCAAATATAATTAATTTTTCCTACAAACAATTTCCAAGTTATCAATTACTAAAAAAAAAAATCCGACTTTGTTGGAGTGGGATTTTATTGATTTTACTATAATTTTTTTAAAGTTTGAATACCTTTATAAACTTTTTCAGGACCATATTCCCCAAAATAACTGTAAAATTTTCCATTAGGGGAAATTATAGTACAATTTCCATAACTAAATTGAAAAGGATAAAATAAATTTTTAATAAAATTATCTTTTTCTTTAAACCAATTGATATGTGGATATTTATAAGTATCTAAATCTATTTGTAATTCATCGTGTATCCAAAATTGTTTGCACTTTACTTTGGTGTGTAATTTTTTAATATAATTAGGTTGAAGAATTGTCCAAAGAGATAAGTATTTATCTTTTTTTAATATAGGATTGGCTGTAACGTAGTTTATTACAATATATTCATCATTAGCAATTTTTTGCCCATAGTTTAATTCGAGATAATTCTTTAAATTTTCTAAAGATACAGTGTCTAAAACATCAATATTAATTCTGTTGATTAATTTAAAAACTTGTAAAGTGTCATACTCTAAACCAATGGAAATGTTCACTTTATGATCTTCTAATTTCAAGAATTTTTCTTTGGAAATTTTATTACCCTTAGTGTCATAAAATTCCTGTTTGCTATTTTGTGCAAAGAAATTTACAGTATTAATTAGGATGAAAAACAATATTACTTTTTTAAGCATATTTATAAAGTTATTGTTATTTTGAATGTAATTTTTTAAGGATTTTTTCAAGGATTATTTAGATTAGGCATCATAATTTCAATCAAATATAATTAATTTTTACTACAAACAATTTCCAAGTTATCAATTACTAAAACAAAAAAATCCGACCTGCTTTCACAAATCGGATTTAGTTTTTATGATTTTATGTTGGTTTCTTTAAAGGCAATTAAAATTTCTTCATCGTTAGAATAGATATAGTTTTTTGGTTCAGAATTTTTACCTAAATCGAAGTTTATACTTGATAATTGTAAAATTTCATCATTTTCAAATTTTAAGACTATTTCAATAGGTTTCTTTATCTTTTGAGTTTTCATGGTGTAATCAATTATCTCATTAAATTCCTTTATTTTGAAATTTACATCTATGATACGTTTGTTTATAAAATTATAAATCTCAGGGATATCATTTTGAGCCAGCTCATATTCATTTTCATGAGTATAATTTTTCCTAAATGGTTCTGAATTTAAAACGTACTGGTCAAAATAAGATGAAAATCCAAAAGATAAATATCCTTTGGGTAAATTAAATTCCACACCACCATCAATGATATATTGATTTTTATTTTTCAAATCATAAAACGTATCATTAATCTGAAACACTTTAATTGAAAGAATTTTTTCGGAAAGTAACATCGCTTTGAAACTTTCTATTTCATCATTAGACATAGAATAACAGGGAGTTTCCTCTACGTCTTCCATAAGTCTTTTTCTCATTTCAAGTCTTTCCATTTTATCTTCTTTGTATGATTTTATGAGGAATAAAAATAAAACAGCGAATAAGATAATGAAGAAAAGTTCAAACATGTTTTTTGGATTTAATAAGTATTATTTTTTGTTTTTTTTGATGCTTCTCATGAGTTTTTCCATTTCTCGAGCTTTTTTAAAATTGCCGTTTGAATTGGTAGTATTCTTTTTAGGATTATCATAATAGGCAACAGCTCCCATAATAAAAACCAATAAGCCTATTAATTTTAGACTAAATCCGTCAATTTGTTTTTCAGTTACAGAATGAATTCTATGACTAAATTTGTAGCTTGTGGATGAAAAACTATAGTAATTCATGACAAATCCCAAAAGAAATAGGAGTATGCCACTAGCAAATAATAATTTAGCGATGTTGTTTTTCATTTTTTAAAAATAATAAATCCGACTTGCTTTCACAAATCGGATTTCTCTATATACTTTGTACTTTAATCTTTGTACTTTTTACTTATAAGTGAATTACTTCACCGTAAGCTTCAGCAACCGCTTCCATAACCGCTTCACTCATAGTAGGGTGCGGGTGAACAGCTTTTAAGATTTCGTGTCCTGTGGTTTCTAATTTACGAGCTACAACTGCTTCTGCAATCATATCAGTAACGCCAGCACCAATCATGTGGCAACCTAACCATTCGCCGTATTTGGCATCGAAAATTACTTTTACAAATCCGTCTGGAGTTCCAGCTGCTTTTGCTTTTCCTGAAGCTGAGAATGGGAATTTACCCACTTTGATTTCGTATCCTTTTTCTTTCGCTTGTTTTTCCGTCATACCCACAGAAGCAATTTCTGGAGTAGCATACGTACAACCTGGAATGTTTCCGTAATCTAACGCTTCAACGTGTAAACCTGCAATTTTTTCCACACATAAAATACCTTCAGCAGAAGCAACGTGTGCTAAAGCTTGTCCTGGCGTTACATCACCAATTGCGTAGTAACCCGGAACGTTAGTTTGGTAATATGCGTTTACTAAGATTTTATCTCTATCGGTAGCAATACCTGTTTCTTCTAATCCAATGTTTTCGATGTTGGTTTTAATTCCAACAGCTGATAATAAGATATCCGCTTCTAAAACTTCTTCTCCTTTAGCGGTTTTAACGAATGCCTTAACTCCGTTTCCAGAAGTATCAATTCGTTCCACAGAAGCATTTGTCATGATAGAAACGCCTGCTTTTTTCATAGAGCGTTCCATTTGTTTTGAAATATCTTCGTCTTCTACAGGAACAATGTTTGGCATAAATTCTACAATCGTCACTTCTGTTCCCATTGCGTTATAAAAATGTGCAAACTCAACTCCAATCGCACCAGAACCTACAACAATCATTTTCTTTGGTTGTTCAGGTAATGTCATGGCTTGGCGGTATCCAATTACTTTTTTACCATCTTGTGGTAAGTTTGGCAATTCGCGAGAACGCGCTCCTGTTGCAATAATGATATGATCTGCAGTATATTCAGTTACTTTTCCATCCGCTGCAGTAACATCCACTTTTTTACCTGGTTTTACTTTTCCAAAACCATCAATTACATCAATTTTATTTTTCTTCATTAAGAATTGAACACCTTTGCTCATTCCTTCTGCAACGTCTCTAGAACGTTTTACAACAGCGTTGAAGTCTTTATCAAATGCGGTAACAGTTAATCCATAATCGGAAGCATGTTTTAGGTAATCAAAAACTTGAGCCGATTTTAATAATGCTTTCGTTGGAATACAACCCCAATTTAAACAAATTCCACCCAAATTTTCTTTTTCAATAACGGCTACTTTAAAGCCTAATTGTGATGCTCTAATAGCAGTTACATAACCACCAGGACCACTTCCTAAAACTATGATATCGTATTTCATTTTTATAAAGTATTTCAGTTTTATTTATAAGTTGCGAATTTAAGGAAATAAAATTAAATAAACTTCAAAATTCAAATTCCAAAATTCAAATAAATTATAATTTTAGGAACACAGATTTAATAAATTTTAAAAATTACTAAAATTTATTAAATCTGTGTTCCTAAGAAAAAATGTTAGTTCAAGTTATGTTTGACAGCATGATAAACTGTGACTGCGACTGAAGACTGCGACTAAGATAACTACTCAACTTCAACAGCAAACTGTGAATCATACAACTTCTTGTAATATCCATTTGCTTTCGTTAATAATTCTTGATGCGTGCCTTGTTCCACGATTTGACCTTTGTCCATTACGATTATTTTGCTAGCATTGACAATAGTTGCCAAGCGGTGAGCAATAACAATGGAAGTTCTATCCTTGGTAATGGTTTCTGTAGCTTTTTGAATTAATTCTTCTGAATGGGTATCAATAGATGACGTAGCTTCATCTAAAATCAAAATACTTGGATTACTTACATACGCTCTCAAAAAAGCAATCAATTGGCGCTGTCCCGAAGATAGCATCACGCCACGTTCTTTTACGTTGTAATCGTAACCTTCCGGTAAGGTCATGATGAAATCGTGCACACCAATTTTTTTAGCTGCAGCAATTACTTCTTCTCTCGAAATGGCTTCGTTATGCAAGGTGATGTTGTGATAAATGGTATCGGCAAACAAGAAAACATCTTGTAAAACAATGGCAATTTGCTTGCGAAGACTTTCTAATGTATAATCGTTTATATTGTGATTGTCAATTTTAATTTCACCTGAATTGATTTCGTAAAAACGATTCAGTAAATTAATGATAGTTGATTTTCCTGCACCTGTACTTCCAACAATGGCAATGGTTTCACCTGGTTGCACTTCTAAATTAATACCTTTTAAAACTTCTTCGTCTTTTATGTAGCCAAAACGAACATCTTTTACTTCCATTAATCCTTTAAAATGGCTAGCTATAATAGTTCCTTTATCTTGAACATTTTCGTCTTTTTCTAAAATTTCAAAAACTCTATCAGCAGCTATAATTCCCATTTGCATTACATTGAATTTGTCTGCAATTTGTCGTAATGGGTTAAATAACATATTAATTAACATGGTATAAGCAAATAAATCTCCTACTGTCGTTATAGAGTCGCCATTCATAATTGAGATTCCGGCATAATATACAATTGCACCTAATGTTAAAGAGGAAACGATGTCGGCAATAGGGAAGAAGATCGAGTTGTATAAAATATTTTTCAACCATGCCACATTGTGTTTCTGATTGATTTCTTTGAACTTTTCTAATTCGATAGCTTCTCGGTTGAAAAGTTGTACGATTTTCATTCCGGTTAATCGTTCCTGAACAAAGGTATTTAGATTCGCAATTTCATTTCTAACTTCGTTAAAAGCCACTTTCATTTTCTTTTGGAAAACATCGGTAGCGTAAATCAAAACTGGCATTGCAGCTAAAACGATTAGCGATAATTTCCAGTTCATAAAAAGCATAATACCTAAAATTACGATCATTTTTAGCATATCACTCACGATCATAAATAAACCTTGGCTAAAAATACTTGCAATTGACTCGATATCTGAAACCGAACGTGTTACTAATTTACCAACGGATTCATTATCAAAATATTTCATTTTAAATGAAGTAATATGATGAAATAATTTTTCGCGAATGTCTTTAATAATGTCTTGTCCAAGCCAATTTGCCCAATACGTAAAGTAAAACTGAGCTAGCACTTCTAATAAAAGTACCGCTGCCATGATGACAACGTATAAAAGTAATCCGTTTTTATCTTCAGGTTTTATATACTCGTCAACCGTTTGTTTTAATAAATACGGTCGCGCTGCAGCGAAAATAGAAAGTAAAATAGCCCAAACGATTACCCAATTGAACCTTTTTTGGTAAGGCTTCGCATAGTGTAATACTTTTTTTAGTGATTTGGATTTGATGAGCTTCATTTATCTATTATCTATTTTCTGTGTTCTATTTTCTAAAATCTATTTTCTGTCTTCTATATACGGATACCTAACATTCACCAAATACAATCCATGTGCTGGAACTGAAAATCCGGCTTTTCCTCTGTTTTTACTTTCGATGATGGTTCTTAAATCAGCGACTTCTATTTTTCCTAATCCAATATTTACCATGGTTCCCACAATCGCTCTTACCATATTTCGTAAAAATCGATCGGCAGTGATGGTAAAGATAAGCTGATTTCCTACTTGTTTCCAATGTGCTTCTGAAATTTTACAATTAAACGTATTCACATCGGTATGTACTTTTGAAAAACACTCAAAATCATTATACTCAAACAAAATAGCACAAGCTTCATTCATTTTGTCCAAATTTAATTGATGAGAATGATACCAACTTCCATCGGTTATAAACGCATCTTTAAAGGTGTGCATGTAATATTCGTAAGTTCTTGAAGAGGCATCAAAACGCGCATGAGCATTATCCGTCACTTTAAAAATACGATACACCACAATTGATGGCGGTAAAAAAGAATTCAATTTGTGTGACCAATATTCAGAATCCAATTCCAATTCGGTTTCAAAATGCGCATACATTTGTTTGGCATGCACACCAGAATCGGTTCTTCCGGCACCAACGATAGCAATTTTCTCTCTAAATAAAGTAGAAAGTGCTTTTTCCAAAGTTTCTTGCACCGATGAAGCATCAGGTTGACTCTGAAATCCGTGAAAATTTTTTCCGTTGTAGGCAAATTCAATGAAATATCTCAAAATATAATGGTCAGTGTTCAGTATTTAGTGTTCAGATTTTTTAATAAGATGCAAATTTACAAAATTCAAAAGTAAAGTTCCTTTCTAATTGTGATAATAAAAACTTAATTTTGTTTCATGAAGAAAATACTACTGCTATCTGATACCCATAGCCACATGGATGATACCATTTTAAAATATGTAAGCCAGGCGGATGAGGTTTGGCACGCTGGCGATATTGGCGATTTAGCAGTTACTGATGCCATAAAAAAGTTAAAACCACTTCGAGGGGTTTACGGCAACATAGACGATGACAAAGCCCGAATGGAGTTTCCTTTAAACAATCGTTTTTTCTGCGAAGGCGTTGAGGTTTGGATTACCCATATTGGAGGTTATCCAGATAAATACAACCCAGCAATTCGTTCCGAAATCACAAAAAATCCTCCAAAATTATTCATTTGCGGTCATTCACATATTTTAAAAGTACAATTTGATAAGAAATTAAATTTACTACATATGAATCCGGGTGCTTGCGGAAAATATGGATTTCATCAAGTTAGAACAATGCTTCGATTTCAAATTAATGGTGATAAAATTGAAAATTTGGAAATAATAGAAATAGGGAAGAAGTAGTTTTGAATTTGAAGTTTTGAGTAAAAAGTTTGTAGTTTGTCAGTTCGAGCGAAGTCGAGAACTTTTCTTGATTAACGAGTCTCGACTTCGCTCGACTTGACAAAAAATAGTATTAACAAAAAAATCCGAAACTTTCGCTTCGGATTTTTTCTTCGCACTAATAAACTAAGATGATAGGTTTATCGTAATCGATCAACAGATTTTACGAGATCTTCGTCCTTTTTAATTGCCTTGTTTGCCAAGACTAATAAAACGATAGAAATTGCAGGAAGAAACATCCCAATACCCTTCTCTGAAACCAAAGTTTCTCCGGATAAGTTTAGCGAGCGATACACAAAAAATCCTAGTAAAATAAAGTTAAATATCATGTTCAATCTGTTTAAAACAAATTGATGTTGTCTCTTTTTAAAATTGATAATACTAAAAACTGCTAATACAGCCGATAATACAAATAAAACGATATATAATAAAGAAGAAGTAAAAAACACCTCTTTTTTTTCACTAGTAGTCCATAATGAAAAAACAAAAGGTAAAGCTCCCATCGCAATAGCGCTGATTCCTAAATATACCGTTTGAATTCTTTGTAACATGCTACTTTTAATTTTGTTAAGCAAAAATAGTATTTCTTTTCAATAAAAACTATTGTAATATCCAAATTTATTCGTACTATTGCATAGTATTATTCGTAAGTACTTCATTCTACGATATCTTACGCCTCAAAAAAAAATCTATCTTTTTTTGATTTAAAACAATCAACAATTTTATTCAAATTATATCCATGTTTGATATTGAAGTATTAAAGGAGATGAAACTCTCTGATTTGCAAGAGATTGCAAAAGTAGCTAAAATCAATAAATACCGTTCTCTTAAAAAAGATGATTTGGTTTATCAGATTTTAGATTTACAAGCAGCTAAACCCGAAGTAATTAAAACTGAATTACCAGCCGAAAAACTAGCTGATCAACCTAAAGAAAAAAGAGCGCGAATGCTTCCTAAAAAAGAAGTAAATCAAGCGCCAAAAATTAAAAAAGACTTGTTTTCGCAACCCTTAAAAGATTTACCTGAGGAAATTATTCCAGTTAAAGAAGAAGTGGTTGTAGAAGAGGTTAAAGTAGCAGAAACGAAAGATTTTGTTGCAAAACCAAACAATAAGTTACCTCGTAAAGATTTTAAAGATAAAAAACCTTTGCCACAAAAAGCAAATAAAGAAGCGCTTACCAAAGAAGAAACTACAACTGCAGAAACTTCAGAAGCTACAGAAATTGCTCAAAACGAGAAAAATTTGTCTAAAAATCCAAATTATAAGGCAAATCAAAATAATCCAAACCATCCCGATTATAAAAAGAATAATCCAAGCGAAGGTTCAAACGGAAACAATACCAACAAAAATCCCCACCAAAATAAAAAACCTAATTTTAGAGAACCTGATTATGAGTTCGATGGAATTATTGAAAGTGAAGGTGTTTTAGAGATGATGCCTGATGGTTACGGATTTTTACGTTCGTCTGACTATAATTACTTAGCATCTCCTGATGATATTTATTTATCAACATCTCAAATTCGTTTATTTGGTTTAAAAACGGGTGATACTGTAAAAGGAGTTGTTCGTCCGCCAAAAGAAGGGGAGAAGTATTTTCCACTTGTAAAAGTGTTAAAAATTAACGGGCATGATCCTCAGGTAGTTCGTGATAGAATTTCTTTTGAACATTTAACGCCTGTTTTCCCAACAGAAAAATTCAATTTAGCGGATAGAAACAGTACCATTTCAACTCGTATTATCGATTTGTTTTCTCCAATAGGAAAAGGACAACGTGGTATGATTGTGGCCCAACCAAAGACAGGTAAAACCATGTTATTGAAAGATGTTGCAAATGCAATTGCTGCTAATCATCCTGAAGTGTATCTAATTGTTTTACTTATCGACGAACGACCAGAAGAGGTAACCGATATGCAACGTAGTGTGCGTGGAGAAGTAATTGCTTCTACTTTTGATAGAGAACCACAAGAACATGTAAAAATTGCTAATATTGTTTTAGAGAAAGCAAAACGTTTAGTAGAATGTGGTCACGATGTAGTTATCTTATTAGATTCTATTACACGTTTAGCAAGAGCATACAATACAGTACAACCAGCATCTGGGAAAATATTAAGTGGTGGAGTAGATGCCAACGCTTTACAAAAACCAAAACGTTTCTTTGGAGCAGCTCGTAATGTAGAAAATGGTGGTTCGTTAAGTATCATCGCTACAGCATTAACAGAAACTGGATCTAAAATGGACGAAGTTATCTTTGAGGAATTCAAAGGAACGGGTAACATGGAGTTACAATTGGATAGAAGAATTTCTAATAAGCGTATTTTCCCTGCAATCGACTTGGTTTCTTCAAGTACGCGTCGTGATGATTTATTATTAGACGAAAACACGATTCACAGAATGTGGATAATGCGTAAATACTTAGCTGATATGAACCCAGTGGAAGCAATGGATTTCATTCACGATAGATTTAAGAAAACACGAAACAACGAAGAATTTTTAATTTCGATGAATCAATAAAAACAAAAACTCCGATGAAAATCGGAGTTTTTTAATTTGAATATCTATTTAATGAATTAAAGTCATTATAAAATCTGTGTAAATCCGTTAAATCCGTGTTCCAACAAAATTAAAACCCATTCACAATAGCTAAAAAGTCTTCTGCTTTTAAGGCAGCGCCACCTATTAAACCTCCATCAACATCAGGTTTTGAGAATATTTCTTTTGCATTGTCAGGTTTTACACTTCCACCATATAAAATAGTTAGGTTGTCTGCAATATCAAATCCGTATACTTTTTCTACTAACGATCTAATAAATTTATGCATTTCTTGCGCTTGCTCAGGAGAAGCCGTTTCACCTGTTCCAATTGCCCATACTGGTTCGTATGCTAAAACAATACTAGCCCAATCTTTTTTTTCTAAATGAAATAAAGCATCTCTTAATTGGTATTCAACCACATTAAAATGATTGTTTATTTGACGATCTTTTAATTCCTCGCCAAAACAGAAAATAACACGCATTTCATGTTTAAAAGCAGTGTCTACTTTGCTAGCCAACAAGGCATCGGATTCATGAAAATAAGCACGTCTTTCACTGTGACCCAAAATTACGGTGTTTACACCAATATCGGTTAACATACCAGCTGCAATTTCTCCAGTATAAGCGCCACCTTCTGCTTGATGCATGTTTTGAGCGGCTACAGTAATGTTATGTTCTTTTGTAGTTTCAACCGCTTTTGCTAAATTAACAAAGGTTGGAGCAACTACTATTTCGGTAGCAGTTTTAGGATGATTTGCTATAATTTCTTCTAATAATGCAATAGTTTCCTGTTGGTTTTTATGCATTTTCCAGTTTCCGGCAACAATGTTTTTTCTCATGATTTTATTTTAAAGAGTCTACTATTTTTATTAATTTTTCATCATCGGCTTCAATTACTTTGTAAAGTGCAATTTTACCCGTTTTATCCACAACTATATAGCGTGGAATCCAATCTAAATTGATCGATTTTCCAAAAACACCTTTCATTCCATCGGAAGTTAGATAATGTTCACCTTTTAGTTCGTGTTTTTCAATTCCTTTTAACCAAGCTTCATAGGTTTTATCCATCGAGATAAATAGATAAGTAGCATCTGGATATTTTTCTTGTAAAGCTTTAACTTTTGGCATTCCTTTTACACAGTCTGAGCACCAAGAAGCCCAAACATCAATTACAATTGTTTTTCCTTCATTCTTTTTTAAGATTTCAGCAAATGTAATGGGTTGATTTTCCATGTTAACCATTACGTTTTCTAAACCTTCTTTTTTAAATGTGGTTTCTTCTTTTTGAGCACAGCCTAATGTGGTGATTAGCAGGGATGCTAAAACGAATATTTTTTTCATAATTCTCTTTTTTGATTTAAAACACATAGGCTCATAGTTTTTATTTTAATAGCTTTCTTTTAAAAGTTGTTTTTAGAATAAAATCTTAGGATTTTATCACAATAGACAACGCTTTACAATTTCCTATGTTTTTATGTGTTTAAAATTATTTTTTTAATTCCGAATACGGTTTTTTTATTAGCTTTTTGAACTCAGTGCCATTGAATTTGTTTTCACTAATTCCGTCGTAATATTTAAATTCGTTTCCGTTCCAAAGATATTTTACTCCTGGTGTGTCTCTTCCAGAACCTAATTCTGTCCAAAACGGAATAACATCAATCATTTTGTATTGGAATTTAGTTCCTGCAAATTCAAAGAAGGTCGGGATTTTCTCTGGTTCTTCGTTCATGAAAATTACAAAAACAGGAGGAAAGTTCTTGTCTTTTTTACGCATTTCATTCAATTCTTTTGCGGTATCCATACAATGGTCGCAACCCGGAACAAAGTAGCACAGAATTTTCTTGCCGTTATCAATTCCTGGGAAATATTTTTCGTAGCCCGATTTTACTTTCTTAGGAGTTTCTTCTTCTATCTTACTTGTATTTGCTACTACTTCAGGTTTTGGTATTTCTATTGGAGAAACTTCTACCTCTGGAACTTCAGTAGTTAGTGAAGAAGTAGAATCGGCAACAATGCCTAAATTTTCTTGCATTTCAGAAATAGGTGCTTCAATATTTTCTGCAACTGGACGAATAGGAGCCAACATGAAAAGCGCTAAAACACAACCTAATCCAACCGATTTTAATAGCCAAAAGTTCGATTTTTTATCTGCTGGTAATAATTTAAATAACCAAACTAATAATCCAATAGCGATGATATTTTTAATGATGGCTTCTACCGGTGTCATAGGAAGTAACTCGCCAAAACAACCACAATTACCAGCATTTCCACTTATAAAAGTCGTATAGCTTAAATGAATTACAAAAACGGCTAATAATAAAATGGTTGCGGGAATCGTAATTTTTTTTAAGTAATCTTTTAATAAAATTGAAATTCCTAAAGCAAATTCGATTCCGATTAAAATTCTTGAAAAATAAGGTGCTAAACCTTCAGAAAATCCTAACGGATACAATTGTTTTACTTCAAAAGTTGAAATTGCAAAATATGGCGATGGATATAATTTAGCAACAGCTGAAAGTATAAATAAGGCTGAAATAATAAGGCGTAAAATCCAACTTAAGTTTTCTTTTTTCATAGTTTTTAAATTTCTCGTAATAAATTACAAATTATAAGTTTTCGGAACACAGATTGAAGAAATTTAAATAATTTTTAAAATCTTTATTATTGAGATTTTGATGATTTAGAAGTTTAGGTTAAACTTCTCGGTGTATCTCAAAAAAAACAAGCTAATTCAAAAAAAATCTCTATGTAACTCTGTGTAATAACAAAATTATATCGCTAAAATACAACTTCCTAAAAAGGTAAGGTGTTAACGACTTGTTATTTATTTTCCATTAAAATTAAGGCAAAAACCGAATAATTAATCATGTCTTGATAATTAGCATCAATTCCTTCCGAAACTAAAGTTTTTCCTTTATTATCTTCTATTTGTTTTACGCGAAGTAATTTTTGAAGAATCAAATCGGTTAAACTGCTTACTCTCATTTCGCGCCAAGCTTCACCGTAATCATGATTTTTGTTTTCCATTAAGGCTTTAGTCAGTGCAATTTTTTCGTCATATAATAGCACCGATTCATCAGCAGTCATATCAGGTTGATCTGCAATTCCTTTTTCCATTTGAATTAAAGCCATTGCACAATAATTAATAATTCCTATGAATTCTGATGCTTCACCTTCGTCCACTTTACGAACTTCATTTTCTTGTAAACTTCTAATTCGTTGTGCTTTTATATAAATCTGATCTGTTAATGAAGGTAAACGTAAAATTCGCCATGCAGTTCCGTAATCATGTGCTTTTTTTGAAAATAAATCGCGACAAACCGCTATAACTTTATCATATTGTTGAGAAGTATTCGACATTATTTGCTTTATATTTGTGTGAAATTTTACCAAAAGTAATGAATTAAGTCAAAAGTGAAAAGTCAAAAGTAAAAAGAAATACAAATAAAATGACAATCAATTGTAATAGTAGACTTATCGATTTAACATTACCAAAAGTAATGGGAATTTTGAATGTTACACCTAATTCGTTTTACGATGGCGGCAAGCATAAAGAAATTAATTCGATTATACAGCAAGTAGAAAAAATGCTAACTGAAGGTGCTGATTTTATTGATATTGGCGCGTATTCGAGTAAGCCAAGTGCCGAATTTGTTTCGGAAGAGGAAGAAATAAAAAGGTTAATTCCTATAGTTAAACAATTGGTAGCTACTTTTCCCATGATTAATTTGTCGGTTGATACTTTTAGAGCCAATGTTGCTAAAGAAGCGGTAGAACATGGTGTTGCAATAGTAAATGATATTTCGGCAGGTTTATTAGATGGAAAAATGTTGGAAATTGTTGCTGATTTGAAAGTACCGTATATTATGATGCACATGAAAGGCAATCCACAAACGATGCAAAGTTTATCTCAATATGATGATATTGTGAAGGAAATGATATTCTATTTTTCGGAGCGAATTAATAAAGCGAGAAGTTTTGGTATTTCAGATATTATTATAGATCCCGGATTTGGATTTGCCAAAACATTGGATCAGAATTACGAAGTTTTACAAAAAATGGAGTTGTTTTCTATGTTAGAATTACCTTTGTTGGCTGGTGTTTCAAGAAAATCCATGATTTATAAAGTATTAGATACTCATCCGGAAGAAGCCTTAAACGGAACTTCGGTTTTAAATACAATTGCCTTGCAAAAAGGAGCAAAAATATTACGCGTTCACGATGTAAAAGAAGCAGTGGAATGTATTAAATTAGTTACTAAATTGAATTAATAATGAAAAAATTAGGTAGTGTTATTGTGTTGCTAAGTTTGTTTTCTTGTAACAATACAGAGGTTTTATTACCACAAGAAAATGTTTCTGTTATGAAAGAAATAACAGATCATTCTCCTATTTATATGTTTTTTAAAACTCAAGAAAATCCCGATTTTAAAGAGAAATTAGATACAATTGTAGAGGTAAATCGTAAAAACTCTATTTCATCAACCAACTGGGTTTTTAATATAGATAAGCGTTTGCCATTAAAATTGGTAATTCCGGAACTAATGCAATTACAAGAAAAAAAGAAAAGCAGTTCGCATTCAAAAGTTGGAACGATGAATGTTTTCACTTATTCGGATAGTGTAGCTAAAAATTTAGCATTTTTTCCATTTACCGATGTGCAATATAAATACAGCAAACATTTTTCTAAGTTCTTTATTAAAAGTCATGCCGAACATTATAGAACGTACCATAATTTCACTGTAAATTTTAATAAAGACAACAAAATTACAGTGGATGGAAACGATATTGAAAGAGATGAATTTATCGAATTTATTAAAGAATTTGCCAACTTTACAAATGATGGAAAAATAACGATGCTGCACTTGAATTTTGATAATCGCTTAACATATGAGCAATACATTCAAAATAAAATTTTGGCTTGGAAAGCAACAAATGCTGAAATTCAACTGTCTTCTTTTGAGTTTGTGTATGATGAGAAGAAATTGCCAGAATGTGGGTGTAAGTTGTAGTTTCGAGTTGCAAGTTTCAAGTTACGAGTTGGGAATTGTTCGAGGTAGTAGGAAGAATCTTGCTTTAAATTAGATAATAATGAAGATTAATAGTGTAATAACAATAGTTTTACTTTTTTTTAGTTTTTTCGTCAATGGACAAAATCGAAGTGTTTATGGTAAAGTGATTTCTGAGGATTTAGAGCCACTAGCTGGAGCACAAATTAGAAATTCTGACAATGAACTACTTGGAGAAACGGATTTTGATGGTCGATTTAAAATTAACATTTCACAAAAAAATGATAGTTTATTCTTTCGCTATACAGGCATGGAGTCTACAGATGTAAAATTGAAGGAAGATTGTGATAATATTGAAGTTATAATGATGCATTTTGTAATTTATGACTTTATGACGCCAAAAAAAAGCGATAGGCTTCGTAAGAAAAGATATGATAATTTGAATAACATACATTTAAAGGCTATTAATAATAGACTTTTTCAAAATAATAATATCTGTTACGATAGAAATTTTAAAGCACACAAACCAGATTTAGACAAAATAGGTAAGGAATTAAAGGAATTAGATAGAATAAATAAAAATGATTTTAAAAATTTAAAAATTGGAGACACTGTAAGAATCCCATTTGGGTTGGATATAACAAAAAAAACAATAAGTAGTAATTACTCAATTTGTAAAAATTGTACGTATCAAGATTATGATTTCTTAATTAAAGGAGTAATTGTAAATAAACAAAGAAAACACTTTACTCTCGAAATTAAAATTGTAGAAATGTTGCCTTATAATAATTTAGAATATCGAGGGAAGATTTTGAATGTTGGTAGTGAATTTAAATATGAGATGAAATATTGTAAAGTGTTAATTGATTAAAGCTAAAACTAATTCCTTTTACTTTCTACTTTTAACTTTTTCATTTTTACTTATCACTGATGATGATACGGTTCGTTTCTCAAAATCGTAAATCCTCTATAAATTTGTTCGATTACAAAAAGACGTACCATTTGATGTGAAAACGTCATTTCTGATAACGAAACTTTACCTTGCGCTTTTTGGTAAACTGTTTCGCTAAATCCATATGGTCCACCGATTACGAATGCTAAGGTTTTAATTCCGGCATTCATTTTCTTTTGTAAAAAGTCGGAGAAACCAACACTGCTGAAGGTTTTTCCGTTTTCGTCTAGTAAAATTAAATGGTCAGTTGGGGTGATTTTAGAAAGAATCAATTCGCCTTCCTTTTCTTTTTGTTGTGCTTCCGATAAATTTTTTACATTTTTGATGTCGGGAATAATTTCCAAATCAAATTTCACATAAAAAGACAATCGCTTCGTGTAATCATCAATTAAGGTTTGTAACGATTTATTGTCGGTTTTCCCAATAGTTAAAAGACGAATGTTCATGTGGTTTGTTTTTTTAAATGAATAATTACTCTTTTTGGAGTGATTATTTACCACATAGGAACATAGATTTGAACTAAAAAGTAAAAAGACGTTTTACTTTAGATAGTTAACATAGACTTTGTGTAACCCAATTATTGGGCTATATTACCCTTTTTTACCTATGTTTCTATGTGGTTTTTTTAAAATTATGGAATCTAAAATAGATTAATTAATTTCTTCCGTTTACTTTTCTTTAAAATCAACCTCACAAGCATAAGAAAACAATTTTTCTTTTTTAATGATGTCTGATGTGCCTTTAGGAAGCATATCTTCCCAGCCTTTTTCATCTTTGCAAATCATTTTTAGAATTTTTCTTGAGAAAATATCTAAATTCTTTTCTTCAAAGTTTTTAATATCAATTACTTTTCCATTGAATTTAAAGAATTTATATAACTCTTTCATTCTTGGATGTACTTTTAAATTTTCAGAAGTAATAATGTTTCCTATTTCATCTTTCATAGGATACAAATACACTTTTAAGTCGCGGTAAAATAATTTTCCAAACGCTTCTAAAATTCCACCTGATAAATGGCGGTAGTATTTTTCGTCGAAAATCTCAACTAAATTGTTAACTCCCATAGCTAATCCCATACGCGCTTTAGAGTAGTTAGAGAAATATTCCACCACTTTAAAATATTCTTGGAAGTTAGAAATCATAACGGTTTGTCCTAACTTACATAAAAGTTCAGCACGGTCTAAGAAATCGCGTTCGTCAATTTCTCCCTCTGCTTTTAAGTTAGAAAGTGTAATTTCAAACACAACAAAAGTATTCTCTTTGTCTACCTTGTTTTCTTGAATAAACATGTTATATGATTTTTCATACATATTCATGTTTACTTTAGTAACCGGTCTAAAACTTCCTCTTAATGCCAAGATATTTTTCTTGTACAAAACAGCTGCTGGAAGTATGTTTTTTCCATCAGGACCAAACATTACGGCATCTGTCATGCCATTTTTCACTAATTGAAGACTCATTAATCGGTTGTCAACATTAGCAAAACGTGGACCTGAGAAATTAATTGTATCAATCTCTAATTGGTCTTTATCTAAATGATCGTATAAATAGCGAAGTAATTTTTTTGGATCGTTATATTTGTAAAAGGCACCATAAATTAAGTTTACACCTAAAATACCTAAGGTTTCTTGTTGTAGTTTAGCATCGTTTTCTTTAAAGCGAATGTGAAGTATAATTTCGTTATAATCTTCATCTGGTTCAACTTGGTAAACAATTCCTACCCAACCATGGCCTTTAAATTGTTTTGCAAAATCAATAGTTGCCACTGTATTTGCATAACTAAAGAATAATTTATCGGGATGTTTCTCTCTATCTAAACGTTGCTCAACAAGATTAATCTCATGAGTTAACATTTTACGAAGACGACTTTCTGTAACATATCTACCATCTTCTTCAATTCCATAAATGGCATCACTAAAATCTTTATCATAGGCTGACATTGCTTTAGCTATAGTTCCGGAAGAAGCTCCAGCTCTAAAAAAGTTACGAACAGTTTCTTGTCCGGCTCCAATCTCAGCAAAGGTTCCGTAAATACTTTCATTCAGATTTATACGAAGCGCTTTGTCTTTAATCGAAGGGATTTGTTCGATAACTTTATCTCCACGAACTTTAATATTTGTAACCATACTTTTCTTTGAAATAATTGTTGGGGCAGTAGTTAATTTTAGTCCTCAATTGCAAAGTTAATCATTTTGTAAAATAACACCATAATTATTGTTATTTTTGTGCAAAACTTTACAAATTGAAGGTATATTTCTTAGGAACAGGAACATCTCAAGGAATTCCAGTAATTGGAAGCCAGCACTCGGTATGTTTAAGTTCAGATGATAAAGACAAAAGATTGCGTGTTTCGGTATGGATTGAAACCGATAATAATTCTATTGTAATTGATTGCGGCCCCGATTTTAGACAACAAATGCTAACTTCAAAATGTCCAAAAATTGATGCTTTATTATTTACACACGAGCATGCCGATCATACAGCAGGTTTAGATGATATTCGCCCCTTCTTTTTCAAACAAGGAGCAATTGCTATTTATGCGCATACTAGAGTTTTAAAAAACTTAGAAAAAAGATTTGATTATATATTTCAAACAGAAAATAAATATCCGGGCGCTCCATCTGTAATAGAAAATGAAGTAATAAATAATGTACCGTTTTTAGTTAATAACGAAGTTGTTATTCCAATTAATGCCTACCATGGTTCGTTACAAGTTTTTGGATATCGCATTCAAAATTTTGTTTATTTAACCGATGTAAAAACCATTGAAACTTCAGAAATTGATAAAATTAAAAATTGTGAAGTATTAGTTGTTAATTGTTTACGAGAAGAACAACATGCTACACATTTTAATTTAGAAGAAGTTTTACATTTCATATCTTTGGTGCAACCAAAAACAACCTATTTAACACACATTAGTCATTTGTTTGGATTTCATGAAGAAATTCAGAATAAATTACCTAAAAATGTGTTTGTAGCTTATGATAACCTTGAAATAAATTTAGAATAATTATGAAAAATGTAATAATGTATGCTTTAATTTTTTCGTTACTGTTTAATGTTTTTCAATACGTTAATGCTACTAAAATATTAGAAGCAAAAGACAATGAAGTAGTTAAAATAAAAGAGCATCTTAAAATTTCAAGAGATTCTGTTTCAAGCTTGGCTAGTGCAAATTATTTTGCATTAGAAAGTGATGAAGATGCACAAGAATACTTTTATTCTAGTAATTTAGATTATCAAAAAGTAGCAATAAAAGTAAAAGAAGATCTTGTTGCTTTAAATGAAAACAAAAACGGAAATCCTTTAGTGCCTTATGAACCAATTGATGGAAAAGCTTTTTTAATTAATACGTCTAAAACATTAAATCATAGATGGATTATTGCCGAATTTTCTAACGGAGATTTATGGGGACAAATTCTGCTAAAATATTTTGTTACAGAAGGAAAACCAACCCAGTTTGAAACAGTTGAAACGGTTTTATATTAAAATAAACTAAAGAGTAAAAATTCAGTACAATGTCGACTACAACTACAAAAACCCAATTAGAAGGTTATTTTGATGAATTTAGAAAAGATATAATTGGAATCAATCAAAATTTTCAATCACCTTTTGGAGAAAAGAAAATAATCTATACCGATTGGACAGCAAGCGGAAGATTATACCGACCAATTGAAGAGAAATTAATGAATGAATTTGGTCCTTTTGTAGCCAATACACATACTGAAACTTCGGTTACAGGTACCGCAATGACAATGGCTTATCATGAAGCACGTCATATTATTAAACGTCATGTAAATGCTTTAGATTCAGATATTTTAATTACTGATGGAACTGGAATGACTGGAGTTGTAAATAAATTACAACGTATTTTAGGACTTCGTATTCCTGAAAATTTAAAAGAGTTTACAGCAATTCCAGAGGCTATAAAACCAATTGTTTTTATATCTCACATGGAACATCATTCTAATCAAACCTCTTGGTTAGAAACCATTGCAGATGTAGTCGTAATTCCGGCAGATAAAAACGGATTGTTCTGCATGAAGGAATTCAAAGCATTATTAGATCAATATAAAGATAGAAGTTTTAAAATTGCTTCTATTACCTCTTGCTCAAATGTAACAGGAATTAAAACACCTTACCATGAAGTTGCAAAATTAATGCATCAAAATAACGGAGTTTGTTTTGTAGATTTTGCTTGTTCGGGTCCGTATGTGGCCATTAATATGCATCCTGAAGATGCTGAAAGTTATTTAGATGCAATTTTCTTTTCTCCTCATAAGTTTTTAGGAGGTCCTGGAACTTCTGGAGTTATGATTTTTAATAAAAACTTATATAAAAATAATGTTCCTGATTGTCCTGGTGGGGGAACGGTTAGTTGGACAAATCCTTGGGGTGAACATAAATATATTGATAATATTGAAGATAGGGAAGATGGAGGAACTCCGGGTTTTCTTCAAGTAATGAAAACAGCTTTGGCTATTCAATTGAAAGAAAAAATGGGCGTTCAAAATATTTTAGATCGCGAACATGAGTTAGTCGACTATATTTTTGAAACTCTAGGAAATATTGATAATTTACACATTTTAGCAAATGAGCACAAAGATCGTTTAGGTGTAATTTCGTTTTATATTGATGATTTACATTTTAATTTAGGCGTAAAATTATTAAATGATAAATTTGGAATTCAAACTCGCGGTGGTTGTAGTTGCGCCGGAACTTACGGACATTATTTATTGCATGTAGATCAGGAAACATCTCATGATTTAGTTTGTAAAATTTCATCTGGAGATTTAATTCAAAAGCCAGGCTGGATTAGAATGTCAATTCATCCAACAACAACAACAGAAGAGATAGCATTTGTTTGCGAAAATATTAAAGCTTTAGCAGCTAATCATAAAGAATGGGAATTAGATTACGAATACAATCCTAAAAACAATGAATTCGTTCACAAAAGTGCTAAAGGCGAAATCAAAGAAATGGTTCACAATTGGTTTAAGGTTTAAAAAAAGGAAAGCTCAGTAATTACTTGAGCTTTCCTTCTATATTTTTCCAACGTTTATGTGTCCAAAAGTAGAACTCAGGTGCTTCGTGTATTTGTTCTTCAACTAATTTTAAGAATTTATCAGTAATTTCATAATTAGGAACAGAAGTGACATCATCAGAAAGTACTTCAAAGCTTGCTTCATAGTAGCCTCTTTTAATTTTTTTAACTTTCAAAAAAATTACATTCATATCAAAACGTTTGGCAAGCATTTCAGCTCCGGTATGAACAGGAACAACATGTCCCATGAAAGAAGTCCAATGATGAGCTGAGTTAGGTCTTGGCGATTGATCACTAGCAAAACCATATATACTTAAAATGTTATTTTTGTAATTTTCTGTAATTATTGGAATTGTATTTTTTGTCGGAATCAATTCTGCTTTAAATTTAGAACGAATTCTTTTTACTAGTTTATCAAAATGCGGATTGGCTAATTTTTTATAAATTCCGTATCCTTTGTGATTTATGTAATAATTCATCGAAATAACCCATTCGTAACTAGCATAATGAGCACACATTAAAGCAATACTTTTGTTCTTTTTTTCCAATTCATAATACACTTCCATATTACTAAAAGTAAAACGTTTTTCCATCTCTTTTTGAGATATAGAAATAGTTTTAATCATTTCTAGAAACATATCACATAAATGAACATAGAATTTCTTTTCAATGGCAAGTCTTTCTTTATCAGATAAATGAGGTAAAGCCAATTTTATATTGTTTCTAACCACTTTTTTTCGATATCCAATTACATCGTAAGTTAAAAAACAAACAATATCAGACAATAAATAAAAAATACGGAAAGGTAGTATAGATATTATCAGCAATAAAGGATAGATAAGTAGGTAAACTAATAATTGCATTCTTTAAAATTTTTTACAAATATACTTTTTTAGTTGTAAGTAAATTTGATAAAGTATTCCTAAATTTACAAAAAATACATTTCATGAACATTATTTTATTACTACTTATAGGTATTAATGCACTAATAAGTTATAAAGCTATAAACGATAGTTCTTTTTTTAGAAAATACGAATTTCATATTGGAAGCATTAAATCTGGAGAGCAATTACGTATGTTTAGCTCAGGATTTTTACATGTAGATTTTCAACATTTGTTTTTTAATATGTTTACATTGTATTTTTTTGCACCATATGTAATTTACAATACTACTGTTCTTTATTTTCTTTATATCTATATTGGAAGTTTATTAGCAGGAAATTTACTTACTTTTTATTTTCATAAAAATGATTATTCGTACAGAGCTGTGGGTGCCTCAGGTGCTGTTACGGGTGTTATTTTTAGTGCTATTTTATTAGAACCTAATTTGTATATGTATGGATTTATTCCGGGCTATATTTTTGGATTTGCTTATTTACTGTTTTCTATTTATGGAATGAAAGCTAAAAATGACAATATTGGTCATGTAGCGCATTTTGGAGGTGCAATTGGAGGTTACGGAATTACATTAGCCAAATACCCTGAGTTAATTTCTTCACAAACTACCACTGTAGTAGCTTTATTAGTGCCAATTGTAGTTTTGTTTATCCTTCAAAAGATGAATAAATTATAAACTGATTGGTAAAAAAAAAACTTTTTTACCAAGGACCAGTTCTGGTTACATTAATAAATGTATCATTTTCATATCGGTACGCACCTTTAAAACCTACAAACCACATTCTGTCCTTTTGATCTTGATAAATTTGGA
Source organism: Flavobacteria bacterium BAL38 (assembly GCA_000169355.1). Lineage (GTDB taxonomy): Bacteria > Bacteroidota > Bacteroidia > Flavobacteriales > Flavobacteriaceae > Flavobacterium. The sequence goes on from AAXX01000005.1 coordinate 88,339, forward strand.
AAGGAAATGGGGTAAAGTCATTTTCTTTATTTTTAATTTTTGTAAATACTTTGCCATTGTAACTATAAATATCACGTTTGTTAACACTAAACCAAAGTGTTCCATTCTTATCTTCATAAATACAACCAATGTTTCCGTCTTTATTTATAAGTTTTTCGGTAATATTAGTTAATGTTTTTTCATTATATCGAAATATTCCTGTAGTGGTTGAAATCCAAAAATTTCCGTCTGTACTTTCAATTATTTGACTTGCAAAATCAGATTGGAGTCCGTCTTGCTCAGAAATGTTTTTTAAAGAATTTCCATCATAAATGTAAACACCACCATTAGTTGCAAACCATATTTTACCATTTTGGTCTTCTATAATAGAATGAATTATTTTAGTAGTACTAATTCCTCTTGTATCATCTATTTTTCCCTCAGGAATTTCAAAATGTTCAAATACTTCTCCATTAAAGGTAAAAACGCCTTGAGTAGTACCAATCCAAAGTTTTCCTTTTTTATCCATCATCATGCTCCAAAGCCCATTATTAATAAGTATTTCTTTCTGATGATATGCAGTAAAATACTTTCCGTCGTATTTTGCGATACCTCCACCATAACCTATCCAAATATTTCCAATTTTATCTTCAATAATAGCATGAACCGTTATATTTTGACCATTAGCGTCTTTAAGTTCAAAATAGACTAAACCATCTTTATTATATAAACAAAGGCCATTTTGTGTACCAAACCAAAAATCACCTTTTTTATCTTGAAAAACAGTTCTAATAACACCACTTATTTGGTTTCCTTGGTATTCTTTATCATGAACACTATTTCTATATTCGGGCAACAATTCGGCTCTTAAAGTTATGCTGTCTTTGTGTATTTTTATTATTTCGGGTCTTTTAATTTGCCCTTTACATGAAATAATAAATAACAATAATAGCAATGAAAATAATATTGTTTTAATTTTTAACATTTGAATTAAGTTTATAATTTTAGACAATAGAAATCAAAACAAGAAACTGTAGAAATACCTTAGTTTTAAACATCAAATTGATTTAAATGATGATCTAAGTGTTTATACAGCATATTGTTCCATTCAGAAGCAGTTAATTTGCCAAACGAAAAATTTTCTCTTTGTTCAAAGTAGGCTGCTCCAAGTTGTTGTGTTTTTTTTATATTTTCAATTAAAATTGATTTTTCATTCTCAAAATTTCGAGTATCAGTAATAATAAAATCAGGAGCCGTTCTACCATTTTTATTAAATGGTTTTGTATTTACTACATGACTTTTTACTAGATTTTTTAAAATTAGTTTTAGAAAAAAATTAGGTTTTTTAAAATTTTCAGGATAATAAGTCTGTGCATAACTAACATTACAATGGGCTAGCATTTGTGCAACATTCATTTTTCCCCAAGTAGGTTTGGCAGTAGGTGTTAAGTTGTTTATTCGGTCAATAATTTCGTTTGATACTTCAATTGTAAATATGTTTTTCATAGTATTTTTTTAAAATTAATATGTATCTTTTAAATTATCTAGGGAAATAATTATTTTTTTTAATAAAGATTTTAGTAAATATAAGTAAATGTTTGTTGCAAGCAAATCATTTTTTTAGCTTTTGAAATGAAATACCTTATTAGGGTTTAAATTTTTCAAATGATGTTCCATTAAACTTATATGCACCGTTTTCGTGTGTTCCAAGCCATATGTAGCCATTGTTGTCTTTGTAAATGGAGAATAGTTTAATATCTTTATTATTATCTTTAACTTCATATTGAGTAATGGTTTTTCCATTATATCGCCATACTCCCTGTTCGTAGGTTAACATCCAAAGGTCTCCTTTATCATCTTCTGTTACTGACATAAAGTAAATCTTATCTTTTCCATCTGGCGACTTTACATTTTCAATTCCTTTTTCTCGTTTGTAGTCTATTAAAACTTTGTCTAGACTGACAACAACAAATAAAGACAAATTTTCGATTCGTAGAGGTTTTTCCGAAGGAAAAACCAAGCCCAAGCCATTGTGCAAAACAGCTGTTGTAAACAGTTTTTAAAAAGGTTCTCTAATTGTTTTGGTTATTCCATCTGCACTTTCAATAACTAAATTTTCTCCTTCTTTATATACTGTTATTATAGTACCTTGTTCTTCCATATATCTTATTCTGTATTGATTATTTCCAAGATTTGTCCAGTTCCAACCTAATTCTGTAGACACAATACCACATTCTTGTGGAAATTCATCAGATAAAATTCTATCACTTATAATTGATTTGTCGGATTTATACTCAGTGTAGAAATGTGGTTCACAAGTCTCTAATCCGACTTGTATATTTGATTCATATTTTTCAATCGTTCTCCATTTTCCAATAATGATGTCACTATTAGATTCCGAATCATCGCTTGATGAGCAACAAAGATAAAAATTATCATTTGTTGCATTAAGTTATTGAATTCTCCTGGATTTTCTAAACTGTTTTACAACGTTTTCGGGCTTGGCGAAGGTGGCGATTTTCACTACAAATGTTGATGCGGAAAACCAATGTTTGATTATCCACAAATATGTCTTCGGAGCACTGAACCGCCACTTTTGCTAAACCCGTGTTGTGCGTTCGTGCTTTGTTATAGTATTTTATTTCTTTTATTTTGTTATTTGCTCAAACCAAAACACATTACTGTTTCCCCTCACTGCTTCTTTATCATCTTCACTCAATCCCATTAAAAAACTTTTGTATGTAGCCATATATGAAGCTGCAGATTTACCTGGACAATATGAATTAAAAACATTATAACTATATGGTTTTGCCATTGTTGTTAAAGAGTTTACACAAGGGAAAACTTTATTCCAGTTTCCCATGACAAGGAATCTTGCTTCATTCCAAACTGGACAGTTAATTTTTTGTCCAGCAGATACCATCCTATTACTTTCTGAAACTACTTGGTCTACATAAAGTAGATTTTGTTTTTTATAAAACTCTGCTTTTTCTGAATATGACTTTTTTGCACTTGCAAGTTCAGCTGTTGATTTGGTTACTGATTCATTTGCTTCAAATTTCTTTTTATCATAATTTGGTTTAATCTTTGCAATTTCAAGTGCTTGTTGTTTCGCGAGATTGGTGCTCAATTGAAAAACTTCATCCTTCAACTTTTTACTCTCATTTTCTAACGATGTAATCTTGCTTTTAACGTTAGTGTTGTAATCAAATATATTATTTTCTATAGACGTAATTTGTAATATTAATTGATTCAAGCTAGTGGTAAGTTCTGCTTTTGTACTATCAGGTATAGTATGGCCAATTAGCTCTTTTTCAGTTTCATTCTTTTGTGTTTTTAAATCATTTAAGTTAGATTCTAATGGAGATAAATAATTAGTTTGCTCAATTTGAATTTCTTTAATTCGTTGTTGGTTAGTAACTATTTTAGCATTTTTTTCATTTTGTGCATCTAAATTTTCTTTTTTTACTCTTAATTTTATTATCTCACTTTCTTTTTGAAATTCCTGTTCGTAACGTAATGTTCTAGCTTTGTAGATTGTTATTTTATCATCCGCAATGAGAATATTAGTAGCATAACTCATTAAATCGTTTACCCAATTATCATGTTGCCCTTTAGCCTCTGAAAATACTTTTGTCTCATAGTTTTTACTATGGGTTGATATTTCTTTACATAAAGTTTCATTAGCTTTTTCTAAATTACTAATGTCATTTAGTTTTTTATTAACTGGATTGTCACTTTTTTCCAAATTTTGAATTTGTACTTTTTTCATGGCAATCTTTTCAGTAAACAATTTTCTTGTTGCTTCCAGTTCTTCTGTTGTAGCAGGTATTGCATAACCTTTTACTTCACCTAGATGTTTTTCAAAGTTTTCACCTTTCTTTTCAAAATCTGACTTCCAACCACCACACTGACTACATCTTGCTCCTACCTTCATATCGGCAATTAAATTGTCTCTTTCCTTGTAAAGGGCAGAAAGCTCATCTTTTAGCTTCTGAATTTTATCCCTCCATAAGGATTCAAGATTTATTAGCTCTTCTTTATATAGAGCAATTTTTGCTCTATTGTTTTCAAATGTCAACGCTTTTGATTCAATACTTATTACTTCACCAATGCCAATGGTTTGAGCGGTTGCCTTTAAAGAAAGCAACGTGAAGATTAACAGGAAAATTCTATAAAATTTTGTCATTTTCTTTGGAATGATTTTGTTTAATTACCAAATGGATCATCTTCCGCCTTATACAAATCGCGAAGATATTCCAATGCCTTTTTCATCTTATTAAAGTTAGACGGATCTGTAGCTAAAAAGGGAATGGAGATTTCTGAGACACTATATTCTTTAAGGTCAGACCTCTCCCAATTATAACAATTGCCTGTGTTGCTATTTTGTTTTTGGTATGCATAAGCTTCTTGTATATCTCTCCCTACTTTTCCAATCAAAGTAATTTTTACAAGTCCCACAGGTTCTCCCAGGTTAGGCTCAACCAGTATAATATCTTTAATATGCGCTGGGTTGAACCAAGTAATATTAACGTTTTCAAAATATCCGCAATTACCTCCAAATTCCTCAAGCATATTTTTTCTAGTTGTTTTTAGTTGTAATAAGTTGTTATCCAAATCAAAACTTGTGTTTTTAAAATATAATCGGTTCGTTAGGCCACCAGGAGTCCGATAGTGTCCATCGATTTCGTTAATTTTTTTCTTTAAGTAATTAACGGTTTCCTCTTTTGTTAGTGAGGCTTTGTCTTGTGCAAATGAGGTTAATGAGCACAATGCAAAAAGATAGATTAATACTTTTTTTTTCATTTTATGTAAATTTTTCTTTTACCTACTCTATTCAGTTTTCGGCTTCCCTGTTTTTATCTAAGTTATTTTTCACAGCCAGTTTCAGGTCTGTATTGTTGCTATAGCATGACGCACAACGTTTCGCGGCTTCAAGAAGTGGCGATGAACCAAGACCAAGCCTTTACAAATATAAACAAAACTTTAAATAAAAACCTTTCCAATTTCTGATAAATCCGTGCCTCGCCATTTCTTGAAACCGCTGTTGTAGGCAGTACTTCTTATAAAGTACTAAATGTCAATTCCAACGATTTAAGCAGTATCCTTTCGCAGTTCGGAAGATTTCTATTTATGTATGCTCTAAATCTAAAAATGTATGCCATAATTCTTTTTAGGTATGCCATAAATCTAAAATTGTATGTCATATATCTATTTATGTTTAGCAGTTTTCTAATTGTGTTTATTATAATTCTTTTGATGTATTGAATATATTTAAAATTGGTTGTTTTAAATCTAAATACGGTTGCTAAATTTCTAAATAGGGTAGACGATAACCTAAAAAAGTATGACAAAAGACTTATTGCGTGAGCAATAAGTCTTTTTGTTTTTTCTTTCTTTTCGTTTTGGGTTGTGCTATAATTTTGGTTTGCTGAATTTAATTCCGCTTACTTGGTTATATTGTGGACTGCTTGCTCCAAAAACTGATTTAATGTATTTTTTTACTTCGCTTGCTGTTTCAAAAATTCCGTTGTCGCTTGTGTAAAGAGTTTCGTTTCTTGAAATTCTTGAATTGCTTATGTTTGTGTATGCTGTTGATACTGCTGTATTTTTAGCTGTTAAGTCTGCAATTTTTGCATCAATTGTAGCAACTTGTAATTCTGCTTCGTTTGGTGTATAGCTTGGTTCTTCTTCTAAAACTGACTTTAAACCTGATAAATGTTGTATTAGTTGGTCGTAAGATTGTTGGCTTGTAGAAATTGTTGTTGGTGCTGGTGCATTTGGGTCGGTTGGCGTTTGCGAAGCAGACGCTTTTTTACCTTGCATTTTGCGGTTGAATGTTTTAGCATCGTTAATCGTTTGGGTTGTTGCATCTGTTGTTTGCAATGCGTTGACTAAACGAGTTGATAATGATTTTAAGTTGCTAAAAGCAACCATACGTTCATTTACTTTGTTGTTGTAATTTGTGTTTTTTGAAATTACGTCTGTTAGTTTTGTTTCTGCTGTTGCTTTTAATGCAACAAGTTGAGCCAATTTAAGACTGCTTTTTGATGGATTATAAGTTGCTCCATAACCAGTAACAAACTCAATTAAATCTTGAAAGTTTGCTACATTTTTTGCGTGACCTACTTCTGATGTTGATGCCATATTTTAGTTTTTAGAGATTAATATATTTCAAAAAAAAAAATTTATGATAAAACGCAAAATGTACTATTTTAAATTTATTACCATTCCTAAACCGATTTGATTGCCATTATAAAAAGGTGCTACCATTGCTGAATTTATATTTTTTTTGGATTTAAAAATATGATTGTCAATATATGGGAAAATCCAATAGGCAATTTTAGTGCTTAAAATACCTATTCCTGCACCCATAGCAACATCGGTAAGCCAATGTTTATCGTTGTATATGCGAAATATACCAGTACCTGTGGCAACTAAATAACCTGAAATACCATACCATATAGAAACATCTTTGTATTCTTGCCATAAAAATTCTGCTCCTGCAAATGCAGTTGCAGTATGCCCTGACGGAAATGAATTAAAACCACTATGGTCGGGTCTTTCTATTTTTGTGATGTTTTTTAAAGCATATACTGAAGTACCCATCAATAAATAAGAAGTTCCTAATATAATACTTCTATCTCTCAAATTGTTTTTTCCTTTTATTCCTCCAAGATTTAGTGCGTAAACCGAAAGTGCTGGTGCATATTGTGAAAAATCATCTATCGTAATTTTATTATCTATGTTTTCGTTTACTTCTTCTTTTATGCCTGAATTAATGAATTTTAAACCATCGCTCTCAATTCCTATAATTCCATAAGCCATTAATACAGTTGGAATAATGAGTTGTTTGTATTTGAATTTTAGATTTTCTGTTTTAGTATTTTTTAAACTATCTTTTTGTTGTAATTGTTGTGCGTTAGAATAGTATGAACAGAAAGCAAAAATTAAAGTTATAATTTTATATTTATTTGATTTCATTTTTAGTTTTTTGATTAATGTTATAAACTATTGAAAAAAAAATAATTAGAAATATACTTGTGTAAACATTTCCAAAATTTAGCCCTGCTGGTTTAGAAATATAATTTCCAAAAGTGGCACCAATTGGATGAATTATGATTATTGCTAACCAATAAAATAAATCTTTTGAAATTTGTTTGAAACGTAATAATAGAATTGAAACTATCAATAATGCAATTAATAAAATTGTACCGCCATCTGCTCCGAGAGGTGTATCGTTAGACAAAAAATCGCCCGATGTTGTGCCAAATGTACTTGATGTTAGTATAGCAAACCAATAGAGAAATTCAATTTTCATATCAGTAATTACACTTTGCTTTTTTGATATTATTTTTATAGCTAATAAAATCATAAAAAACGCAAAAATGACTAATAATGAACCATAAATAGTTCCTAAATTTAGGTCAATGCAAATTAAATCGGCAATATTTGTTCCACCAATATTGCCAAGAATAATAAGAAACCAATAAAATAATTGATTAAATTTTTTGGTTAGAATAGAATATAGAATAGAATATAGAATAGCAGATACAAAAGTTGTTACTAGTAGTATTGAACCAATTTTGTAGCCTAAACCCAAATCTCTTGAAATATAATTGCCTACAATTTCGCCTGTTGTTGTAGCGATTATCATTAGCACCCAATAGATGAAATTTATTTTTGGTATGTGTTTCATTTTAATTTGAATTAGTTTCTAGTTTTTTATGAGAATAATAAATAAGGAAAAGCATTATAATTATCGAAACTATTGATGCTTGTAGTGTACCTAAATCTAAACCACCTTTTGTGATTGGTTTGGTTAAAAAATCGCCAAATGTAGCACCAAATGGGCGAGTAAATACAAATGCTAACCAAAACAATAAGGCTTCGTTTAGTTTTGTAAAATAGTGTAGCAAGACTACAAAAACAATAATTGTAGCTGTAATTAATGCACCTTGAAGATATGTAAAACCAATAACATCGCTCAAATAATCGCCAAATGCTGTGCCAAGACTATTGGAAAAAAGAACCGCAATCCAAAAGTAAATTTCTTTTTTGTTTTCGATTATTGGACTAACAGTTAGATTATTATATTTTTTGTACCATAAAAACAAAGTTAGGAGTAAGCCGATAAGTAATATCAAACTTCCTATTGTATAACCTAAATTTAGACTTCGGTCTATAAAATCGGAGATTTCAGTACCGAGCGTTGTGGTTGCAATAATTACAAGCCAAAATGCTATGGGTTTATAATTTGCTGTTTTTAATTGGATATATAAAAGTACAATAAAGAAAACTAATGTTATTGCTATTCCTGTTGAATATCCCAAGTTTAAAGTCATAGAAATAAAATCGCCCAAGGTTTCACCAAGTGTTGTTGCGACTATTTTCATAAGCCAAAATAATAATGTTATTTCAGCTATCTTGTTTATGTTTTTTGTTTCCATATTTTTATAATTAAGCGAGCAAATCAACTTTTGATTTGCTCGCTGTGATTAATTATTGAACTAATTTACCATCTTGATTATAAAAATACTCAACCGTTTTTAAGCCTTTTTTAACTTCAATTTCGTATTGCGTTTCGCCTTTATTGTTTTCTATTTTGGCAACCGCTTTTATTTTTGCTCCTTTGTGAGAAGTATTGAAGGTGTTTTGAACTTTTGCAGGAAGTTGTACAAAAGTTGTGGGACTTTCGGTTTCTAACCATTCGCCTTTACTACTATAATTAGCTGAATGTTTTACATTGTTTTCTGTAAAACTTGCTTCGTACTCGGTAGCATTTTCTTTATCCCACTTTACTTTAGTTGCTTTTGGAAATTTTGAGTAAAAAGCTGTTTCTACTTCTTTTGGTGCTTTACTTTGTGCAGTAATTGTTGCTGAACTACATACAATAGCCAATGCAACGAAAAATATATTTTTCATTTTTTTGAATAATTTAAAATTTAATAATAGTCTTGTTCTCCTTTTTTAAAAAGGATTAACTGTGTTAAATTATGCAAAAATAGGAGGTCGAAAAATTGAAGAAATTGGATTGTGAGAATAGATAGAATTTTCATAATCTGGAATTAAAACCGCATTTGAAATAATGATTTTACTTGATTTGAATTCTATATTATTTATTTCTTGAAAAACTATATTAGTGATATGATGAATTGTTAAGTCAATACTTTTGTGTGGTTTTTGTTCATCACCATTATCGTGTTTATCAAATAAACTATCAATGTTTATCAAATGGTCAGTGAGAAAATCTAAAGCAGTCATATCTTTATCTTCTGTTGCTTTACAATGGTCATACATTTTAGGTAAATCTCCAATTACAGAAAAATTACCCATTGGTAAAAAAATCGTTCCCAACGAGTAAAAAGTAATTAGAAATATTTGTAAAATGTTTTTCATTGTTATAGTAACGAATAACTTTCTTTTTTAGTATTTTTTTGATTGGATTTATTTCTGCGGTCTGTTGCTCGAGTATTGCCTACAACGTTCCGCTGCTTCTCGTCAGTTGCGAAGTTCGGAACTTTATATTTTCTATCAAAGATAATATTTCTTGCGAAACGTAAACGTGAACTTACCACAAAATTCGCAATTGCGAGAAACGGCTGTTACCTGCTGGCGTATTTTCCGTATTGCACTTTCCGTTAAAATTTATAACTATATCCAAGCCTTATTACTTGTGTTTCGTAATAGTCATTACTGTTATAATTAAAGCCTTGTCCGTTGATTTCTTTTTTGATTATCATTGTGTTTAGCAAATCTGACGCGTTAAAAAAGAGCTCGCCTTTCCCTTTTTGAATTGCTTTTTTTAGTCCAAGGTCTAATGAAAATCTCGATTTAATTTTTCCTTGTGGAATAATGTCGGGCGCTAAATAAATACCTGTTAATTGCACATCTATGTTTTTAGGAAAATGAAACGTATTGTTCAATTTAATATTTCCAGAATATATTTCTTGTTTGTCTGCTGAAAATGTATGTGTAGTAGGATATTTGTTTTCAACAGTAAATGCATCTATTTGATTTCTGTATGCGTTTAGATTAATATTGAATGCGTACAATTTAGAAATTTCTTGTGCTAAAACCATTTCAATTCCTGTGTTGTAACTTTTATTTACGTTTTGAAATGTTGCATAAATTAAATTACTTGGTGGAACAGTACTAGAAATTCTTGTAATCGTTCCGTCAGCAAATCTGTGATAAATAGCATTATATAAACTTCCTTTTTCCCAATTTTTTTTATAGCCCAATTCTATCGAATTTGTAAATTGTGGTCGCAATGCAGGATTCCCAACTTTAATTATTTCTGCATCGTCATATTTTGGAAAAATACGAATATCAACTTCGTTAGGTCGGTCAACTCTTCGGTTGTAGAAAATAGAAACTTTGTTATTGTCGTTAATTTTGTATGCCAAACGTAAATTTGGAAACGGTTGGGTATAATTATATCCATCACTTTGATAAACAATATGATTAGGATTAACGTCATATTGAATTTTTACATACTCAATTCTTAAACCTAGTTCGGCTTCCCATTTTTTATTTTCAAAAATATAGTTTCCATAAACGGCAGGAATTAGTTCTTTATAAGTTGCCCAACCGCCTGCATTGGTGTCTAAAACTGAATTTACACCTGGTATAAATTGCATATTTGTCGGTATATTTCTGTTACGAAGTTTAATTCCTGTTTCAATTCGTCCGTATTTAAGTGGTTTTATGTAGTCAAAATTAAAATCATAAACTTGCTCGTCAGATAATAATTTAAACGCATCTGTTCCTGTGGAAGTTGGCAAATAATTGTCGTAAAAATATTTTTCGTCTTCTCTGTGAAAAGTGTAATTGAAACCAATATTTAGCAAATGTCCTGCTTCTTTAAATTTGTGTTGATAAATGGCAGTTGCCATAATAGTTGTTTTTAATTCATCTTCTAAAAACTGCCAAAGTCTATTTCGTTGTGAAAAGTCTCCATTAAAAAATGGTTGGTCGCCTTTGTCAATTATTTTTTCACTTCCAAAAAGTCCTGAAACAGTCAAAGAATTTTGGTCGTTAATTGCATAATCAAAACCACTTTTCAATGTCGTAAAATGTGTGTTTCTGTTGCGTTTTAATTGTGAATTAATTACATCGCCATTGTCGTAATTTCTTGTTACAAATTCATTTTTGTTAAGCGTTTCAGTATATAAGTAATCGCCTTGAAAAAAGACATTGACTTTGTTTTTTCTATAATTGAGTGAAACGCTTGGGTTGATTTTTGGTGTAAAAGTATATTGTTGTCTTATGGATGGTAAATTTTCTTTTCGCACCCAAAGAGAACCTACACCTGTTGTAAAACCAATCTTTCCATTAAAACCATCTTTTTTGTTTTTCTTGTAAATAATATTGATAATCCCTGCGTTTCCATTTACATCATATTTGGCAGAAGGATTGTTGATGATTTCAATTTTTTCAATCGCAGAAGCAGGAATATTATCTAATCCTGTTTGGTTGCCAAAACCTGTTAATGCTGTTTGTTTTCCGTCAATGAGTACAGTCACTTTATCGTTTCCACGAAGTTGTACTTTTCCGTCTTGTACTGTAACACTTGGTAAATTTTGCATAGCTTGTAAAACCGAACCACCACTTTGACTAATATTGTCTTTTAGAGAAAAAGTTTTTTTGTCCATTGCAGCACTTAATTCGGAAGTTTTTCCTGTTACAACAACTTCTTGTAATGTGGTAGTTTCTTCTTCCAATTCAATAGTGTTGATGTCTAAAAATTCCGTTAGATTTCCAACATAAAGCGATTGTTTTGATGTTTTGTAGCCGATAAAAGAAACCTCTAAATAGTAGTTTCCAGATTTTATTTTTGATAAAGAAAAACGTCCTTCTTCGTTGGTTACTGTTCCACTAATAAATGAATTGTCTTTTTCTGTTTTTATCAACACGTTTACAAAAGGCAAAACAGCTTTGCTATTTTTGTCCTTTATAATTCCCGAAACGGTTACACTTGTTTGTGCGTTTGTGATTGAGAAGAATGAAAGTTGTAAAATCAAAAAGTATAGTACTTTTTTTGATGCATTTTGTGGAAACATTTTTGATCAATTTTAAATTATACTGCAAATAACGTTAGTAACTACGAGTAAATAAAAAAAGACAAGTGCAGAATAATTTTTTTGTACAAATTAGTTGTTTTGCACAAGATTTTTTTTGAATTCAGTTGGTGTTAAACCTTTGAATTTCTTGAATATAGCATTAAAAGAAGATTTAGAATTAAAACCCACATCTATGGCAATTCCTAAAAGTGTAAATTGATTATTTTGGTCATTTTTTAGGCATTTTATAAATTCTTCTACTCTGTATTCATTGATGAAATCTTGGAAATTTGTTTTCATGTGTTCGTTTAAAACTTCCGAAATATAATGTTTTGGAATATTGAGTTTTTCTGAAACATCTTGAATGGTTAATTTTCCATTCAAGTACAATTTATCTATTTTCATTGCATTAATTAAATCCGACTTATATTGTTCAATCAGTTTTGTGTTCAGATTAGAATTTTTGTATTTGCTTATTTCGTTTTTTGGCAAAATATATTTGTTATTAGTCAATAATTTAAAAGAAATAAAGTAGAATAGAAAGGCGACAATTAATAAAAGATAGGAGTTAAAGTTTTGATTGCTGAAAAAAGTTAATTCTTTTAATCCAATTATTTTAAGAGTATCATTTATACAAGAAAACACAAGTAAAATAACAATTGGAATAACAAAATAAATAGTCCAAATTCTTCTTTTATTCGTAAAAACAGAATGTAAAATTAAGACTAGATAAATCACAAAAGTTAATTCCAAAATCACTTCTAGAATTTCAATATTAAAGTTTTCTTTGGGTAATTTTATTTCGAATACTTCAAGAATTAAATAAAAAATGTTGGGAAGAAAAAATAGATAATTGGATTTTATAAATTTTTCTCTTTCATTTTTGTAATACTTGAAAAACAAAAACAGAAAGGTTACAAATAAGGTATTATCAAAAAGAAACCAATCTCTATTTTCAACAAACAGATTGTTTTTGTCATCACCCAAGATGTAAAGTAAAACAGAGATTAAACTTCCAAAGAGCAACCAAAAAGTAGTTTTTTTGTAATCTTTCCGATTTGTAAACAAGACTAAAAGGACAAAAATCCCTTGTATTAAAGCAATGATTTGAATTGTTTGGAGCATTGTTTTACTTACGTTTTTTGGGCAAAAGTAGTGAAAATTTCGTTATTTTTTCAGATGTTCGTGTCGCTCGGAACGCTTGCAGGTAACTTGTATATATCATCAAATATATACAACTTTTTTATATTGTAAAAATTATTCATCAAGTTTTTTCTTACTTTTTAAATCAATCATTCGGTCTAACGGACTCTGTATTTTATCTACAGCCGTTTTGGTTAAATGCGTATAAACAGTAGTCGTTTTAATACTCGAATGTCCTAAAAATTGCTGAATGTATCGTATATCGGTGCCATTCTCAAGTAAATGAGTCGCAAAACTATGACGCAATGTGTGTACAGTTGCTTTTTTCTCTAAGCCACTTAACTTTAATGCCGTACGCATAACCTGTTGCACACTCCCTGTACTATAAGGCTCACCAGCAAACTGACCCTCAAAAACATACAACTTGCCCTTGTACAACTCTCTATACAATTGCAACGAACTAACAATAGAGTAGGGCAACATTACCATACGATCTTTCTTTCCCTTGGCATTTTTAACATGTATTTTGTGCTCCTCAAATAAAATATCACTCCATTTTAAACTCACAATCTCACTCACTCGCAATCCAGCACCATAACCAATCAATAATAGCAACTTATGTTTCGGATTATCCACCACCTTAAAAATTAGCAAACATTCCTCCATCGTCAATACAACCGGAAGTTTCTTCTCCTTTTTCGGACGCGGAAGCACAAATGTAAAATCGCGCTTTCCTAAAACTTGCTGATAGTAAAACTGAACCCCATTCACCATACTATGACCACTAGTGGCCGACAAGCCTCGCTCCATTAACGAACCTAAAAAGCGAATAATCTCCTCTCTACTTATTTCCTCCGGATTCCTAAAAGCAAAATAGCGCAAAAACTGAATAAAAGCACCACAATACGTGCGCAAAGTAGAACTACTATAATTCAAGGCTAATAATGTATCAACCATACCACTCAAATACAAGTGAGCCTTTTCAGGAACCATATCCAGCAAACTCTTCTTCGTTTTAGACAAATCCAGCTGCTTTTTATTAGGCAAATTACGCTTATCTAAATAATTTTTCGGAAGCAATATTTCAATCTCAATCCCCGTATTCTCAAACTGCAAATGCAAAGAATCCACTACAACCGGAGCAGCCGGAAGCAAATAACAATTCTTACTCTTGCTAAAACGCATCATTGAAAACCGCTTCAATTTCTCATGAACCAGCAACACTTTAGGAACATAAACCTCCATCCATGAAACAGCTTCAGCATGAGGCAAAACCTTTATTTTTCCTTTAACAACAAAAGAATCTTTAACAAAATAATCCAATCCAAAAAACCCCGAAACACCTAAAATACCCTCAACCTCTTTTTTAACCACCTCATTCCTAAAAACCATGTAACTTTTATAATTACCGTTCCAGTAAACCCCTTTAACCTTTAAAAGTTGTTTACTAATTTCATGATGAAAATGCATTTTAAAAACCCAATATTTACCTATACTTGGCAACAATTGTAACCTCAATTTATCAGAAGAAACAACAGATTGTTTATGTTCAGGATTACTCACAACAGAGCCTAACTGAAGAGCGCTTGAAGAAGCTATGGGTGAAAGGTCACGGTTATCAACACCGGTCACCAGAGTAGGAATAGAAGATTCAGTAACAACCACCAAATCCGGAAAATGAGAACGTAATAAATGATAAGAAACCTTAGAATAATCTAAATACCAACAACGACGAGAACCACTATAAGTAGCACCTAATCGTTTTAAAACAGCAATAACTTCAAAATCCTTATCAAAAAACACCCCAATGCGATAAGCACCATGGTGAAAAATCTTCTCAATACGTATAGTTTTCATGGCAAATAATTATTTAATGGCTTATATATCACAAATATATAAAATAAAAATAAAATACCCAAACCATTGTAAAGTCAAGCGAAGTCGAGAAACACAAAACCACCACCATTGTCAAGTCGAGCGAAGTCGAGACAAAACAAAAAGCACCATTCCCACCACCGTCAGTTCGAGTGATTATGCAAAGTAAAAATGTATCGAGAACAATTAAAATTAAATAAAGAACAAAAAAATGAACACAAAAATTATGTTAATTAAAACAGTAAAATAATTAATTGTTTTAACTATTTAAAAGAATTTCTACTTCATTTCGTAAAATAGGTAAGTTTTTAACAACAATACCCCAAATCACATCATCAGACACGGAATCATATCCATGAATTATTCTATTTCGTACATCAACAATTTTTCTTGAATTCGAAATTTCAATAGTACTATTCTCTTTAAGAATTCGATTCATTGCTTCTCCAATAATCTCAATATTTCTCTCAATAGCCCTTTTAGTCCTTAAATCATTTTGATAAATTTCAAACATTTTTGGAGTTTCAACAAAGTAACTTTCAATTTCATTTATTGAACTTAAAATATCATAAAGCCAAGTTTTAATAGAATCATCCATAAATCAATACTTTATTTTGATTCAATTTTTTTCTAAAATACGGATTTTTTATAGCTTTTTCTTCTAATAAGTCAATACTTCGTTTTAAAATACGTTCAAGTGAAAACTTTAAATTATAATAATTATCGCCATAATCTAAAACATCCAAATTTTCAAAATCAACAATCAAATCAACATCACTTTCGTTATTAAATTTATCAGTCAAGACAGAACCAAAAGCATATAAAGATTTTACTTTATGCGCTTTACATAAAATCGAAATATCTTTATTATGATTATCTAATAAATTCATTGAAGGATTAATTTTACTCAAAAATACATAAAAAAATATAGTTTTTAATTTTTCACTCTATTTTTTTATAATTTACTAATAACAAGTATAATTTATAAAATCACCACCATTGTCAAGTCGAGCGAAGTCGAGACAAAACAAAAAACACCATTTCCACCACCGTCAGTTCGAGTGATTTTAAAAGGAAAAAATGCTAATTTTTGCCTTGTAAAATTGTATCGAGAACCAGTAAAATGGCATCACCACCGTCAGTTCGAGTGATTTTAAAAGGAAAAAATGCCAATTTTTGCTTTTTAAAATTGTATCGAGAACACGTAAACCGTATATTTTTTTTATAAAATAAAACAGACAAAAACTTCTCGATACGCTTCGCACTCGAAGAGACGTGTGTCGAGAACCAGTAAAATCGCATCAACACCGTCAGTTCGAGTGATTTTAAAAGGAAAAAATGCCAATTTTTGCTTTTTAAAATTGTATCGAGAACAAAAAAAGAAAAAAAGTCATACTAGGGAGATACTCCATAGATAGTGTATAGATAAAGTATAGATAGTGTATGTAAGATGTATGCAATACTAGAAACAGTCAGATACAAAAAAAGCACCTCGTTAGAAGTGCTTTTGTGGGGAGAGCAGGATTCGAACCTGCGAAGATGTAATCAGCGGATTTACAGTCCGCCCTCGTTGGCCGCTTGAGTATCTCCCCAAGCCATCTTACTTATTTGACTAAGCGGTTGCAAATATAGAATTGTTTTTCATATCAGCAAAGATATTTTTTACAATTTTTTATACTATTTTATAACTTTCTGTAAATGAAAAACATAAAAAAAATCTTCTTCGGAAGATTTTTTAATTTTATAAAAATATCAGATTATTTAGCCTCTAAAAGAGCAATTACTTTAGCACGTAATTCTTCACCTCTAAGGTCTTTTGCTACAATAATTCCATTAGCATCTAAAATAAAAGTAGCAGGAATAGCTTGTACATTATATTGTTTAGCAATAGGATCTTCCCAAAACTTAAGGTTAGAAACATGAGCCCAAGTTAAATTATCTTTAGCAATAGCCTCTTTCCATTTATCAGCATCTTTATCTAAAGAAACACCAATAATGTTTAAACCTTTCTCGTGTAATTCTTTATACATAGCCACTACGTTAGGGTTTTCTGCTCTACAAGGACCACACCAAGAAGCCCAGAAATCTATAATAGTAACCTTTCCTAAAGACTCTTTTAAAGAAACTGTTTTTCCATCAGGAGTAGGTCCTGTAAAAAGAGGAGCAGGTTTGCCAATAACAATCGCAGACATAGCGTCTAAAGCTGTTTTAATTTTCTTACCGCTTTTAGTAGCAGCCAATTCCTTGCTCAAACCATTATAATACGATTTAACTTCTTCAGTAGTTAAATATTGTCTCATTAAAAAATTCTCTAATAATAAAACAGATAAATAGGCATCCGGATTCTCTTTAATGAACTTTTTAGAGTAGTCGTTCATTTCATCCTGAAATTTCTTATACTCTTTTAATAATTTATTTACAGTAACTGTATCATTATTAGTACGAGCCTCTTGCATAGCAGGGCCGTTAGTTTTTTCAAACTTCATTACTTTTTCAGAAATAACTCTAGTTTCAGTATTAAATTTTTGAAACTTATCGTTATTAGGAGTACCTCCTAAAGTAGATTTATGAATCGAATCTTTAACAATATCAATTTCAATTTTACCTTGTTCTAAAATAATAGGTAAATTAATTTCCATATTTTCAATTCTAATAAAACCAATATCAATACCATCGGCAATACCTTTCAATTCAAACTTTCCGTCGGTTACAATAGCAGTGTCCTTAGCAACAGAGCCTGTTTCTGTTTGTACTTCAACAAAAACTTTTTTTCCGTTTTCAACACCAGCAATCGTACCAGCAATTAAAAACTCATTATCCTTAAGATTGTTACATGAAACAATTAAAAGAACAGAAGCAACAATAAAAACTATTTTTTTCATTTTATCTATTAAATTTCTGCAAATGTACCTAAAATAACTTATTTACAAAACATAAATAAATGTTAGAATTTGTTAAAAACAAGCTGTAAAGTTTTTGTAAATCAAAAATATAGTTGTAATTTTGCGCACCTTTTGGCGGATAGCGTTTCCATTAGGTATCAATCATTTAAGTAAAACACTGCTGTTGTTTTCTATTCGCATTAAGAAACGCTAGTAACACGGCATACAAATTTTTAATCAGCATGTCTGAAATTAACAAAACACAAGAAGAGTTTTTAGCGAATTTTAACTGGCATAACTTCCAAGAAGGAATTGACCCAGTAGATGAAAAAAACTTACAAGAATTTGAAGATCTAGTAACTAAAACATTCATTGCTACAGATCAAGAAGAAGTAGTAGAAGGAGTAGTGGTTAGAATTACTGATAGAGATGCAATTGTAGACATCAACGCTAAATCTGAAGGTGTAATTTCTTTAAACGAATTCCGTTACAATCCAAACTTAAAAGTTGGTGATAAAGTAGAAGTACTTATCGACGTTCGTGAAGATAAAACAGGTCAATTAGTGTTATCTCACAGAAAAGCTAGAACTATCAAAGCATGGGATAGAGTTATTTCTGCTAACGAAACAGGAGAAATCGTTAATGGTTTCGTTAAATGTAGAACTAAAGGTGGTATGATTGTAGATGTTTTCGGAATCGAAGCTTTCTTACCAGGTTCACAAATTGATGTGAAACCTATCCGTGATTACGATCAATATGTGAACAAAACTATGGAATTCAAAGTAGTTAAAATTAACCACGAATTCAAAAACGTAGTAGTATCTCACAAAGCGCTTATTGAAGCAGATATTGAAGTACAGAAAAAAGAAATCATTGGTCAATTAGAAAAAGGACAAGTATTAGAAGGTGTTGTTAAAAACATTACTTCTTACGGTGTATTTATTGATTTAGGTGGAGTAGATGGATTAATCCACATTACTGACTTATCTTGGTCAAGAATTAATCACCCAAGCGAAGTTCTTGAATTAGACCAAAAATTAAACGTGGTAATCCTTGATTTCGATGATGAGAAAACAAGAATCCAATTAGGTTTAAAACAATTAAACGCTCATCCATGGGATGCTTTAGGAGCTGAATTAAAAGTTGGTGATAAAGTAAAAGGTAAAGTAGTTGTTTTAGCTGATTACGGTGCTTTCATCGAAGTTGCTGAAGGTGTAGAAGGTTTAATCCACGTTTCTGAAATGTCTTGGTCTACTCACTTAAGAAGTGCTCAAGATTTCATGAAAATTGGAGACGAAGTGGAAGCAGTTGTTTTAACTTTAGACAGAGACGAAAGAAAAATGTCTTTAGGTATCAAACAAATGACGCAAGATCCATGGACTGATATCACTGCTAAATATCCAGTAGGTTCTAAACACACTGGAATCGTTAGAAACTTTACTAACTTCGGAATTTTCGTAGAGTTAGAAGAAGGTATCGATGGTTTAGTATATATTTCTGATTTATCTTGGACTAAGAAAATCAAACACCCATCTGAATTTGTAAACGTAGGAGACAATATGGATGTAGTAGTATTAGAATTAGACGTTGAAGGTCGTAAATTATCTTTAGGTCACAAACAAACTACTGCTAACCCATGGGATAAATACGAAGATGCTTTCGCTGTAGGAACTGTTCATAACGGTACTATTGCTGAAATCGTTGATAAAGGGGCTACTGTAGAATTTGGTGACGATATCGTTGCTTTCATTCCTACACGTCACTTAGAAAAAGAAGACGGTAAAAAATTGAAAAAAGGAGATACTGCTGACTTTAAAGTTATTGAGTTCAATAAAGAATTCAAAAGAGTAGTAGCTTCTCATACAGCTATCTTCAGAGAAGAAGAAGAGAAAAACGTTAAAGCTGCAGTTGAAACTACATCAAATACTTCGGCTCAAACATCTACTTTAGGTGATAATAACGATATTCTTGCTGAATTAAAAGCTAAAATGGAAAAAGGAGGTAAATAATCTCACTTTTTTGTCATGCTGTTCGCCTAGGCGAATCAGCATCTATAAAATCAATCCCGAAAGAAATTTCGGGATTTTTTATTGTGTATTATATTTGTTTATCGTAATATTGCAATATAATAATTTATAAAAATTATGGGAGCATCAAAATCAGAATCCTTTTCAGTAGAACAAAACGAAATGGCAACGTTATTTAAAGCTTTATCACATCCTGCTCGTATTGCTATTGTAGACTATTTATTAACTGTTGATTCATGCATTTGTGGCGATATTGTAAACGAACTGCCTTTAGCGCAACCTACGATTTCACAACACTTAAAAGAATTAAAAAACGCTAATATCATCAAAGGAACCATCGAAGGAACCGCTATTTGTTACTGCATCAATCCAGATACAATTGATAAAATTGAAAATCACTTTGGTATGATCCGTCACAAGTTAAAAAATAAATGTTGCTAATTTCGATTGTGTCACCCTGAGCGAAGTCGAAGGGATTTAATCTTAATACTTAATTCTACAATCTTAATACATAAAAAATGAAATTATCCGAAATCAAATCCGAATTAAAAAAGCTAACCACTATTGCTTTTCAATTGCCAAATGGCGAATTAGTTCTAAACCATTTCCACGTTACAGAAGTAGGGAAAATCACGAAACATTTCATCGATTGCGGTGGAGTTGTTCGAACAGAAGAAGTCGCAAACTTCCAACTTTGGGAAGCAAACGATTACGATCATCGTTTGCATCCAGAAAAATTAGTACATATTATCGAATTGTCTGAATCTAAACTGCAAATACCAGATTTAGAAATCGAAGTAGAATATCAAATGAAGGAAACCATCGGAAAATTTGATTTAGAGTTCAATGGCACTAATTTTTTATTAGTATCAAAACTAACCGATTGTTTAGCAAAAGACAAATGCGGCATCCCACCCGAAAAGTTGAAAGTTAAAATAGGTGAGTGGAAACCAAAAGAAACTTCTTGTTGTGCACCAGATTCAGGTTGTTGTTAATTTTTTAATCCAAAATCAGCTAATCACTAATTACTTTTTACTAATCACTCAAATAATTATGTTAGAAAATTTATCAAAAACCATCGAATCAATTGCTAAAATTGTAGTTTCAGAGGAACGTAAAGAAGTGTTGAATCCTTTAGTCGAATACATTCAAAATAAAGTGAATACTAACGAAGAAATCCGATTGAACTTCATTTGCACACACAATTCCAGAAGAAGTCATTTATCCCAAATTTGGGCACAAACCATGGCGTTTCAATTTGGAATCAAGAATATTTTTTGCTATTCTGGCGGAACCGAAGCCACAGCCATGTTTCCAAAAGTAGCTGAAACATTAGTCAATCAAGGTTTTCAAATTAAAAGATTGAGCGAAGAACAAAATCCGGTGTATGCAGTGAAATTTGATGACAACCAACATCCAATAATCTGTTTTTCAAAAGCCTATTTCGATGATTTTAATCCGAAAAGTAACTACGGAGCCATCATGACGTGTAAT
The DNA here is from genome assembly GCA_000169355.1 of Flavobacteria bacterium BAL38. Classification (GTDB taxonomy): domain Bacteria; phylum Bacteroidota; class Bacteroidia; order Flavobacteriales; family Flavobacteriaceae; genus Flavobacterium. Next base: position 109,804 of record AAXX01000005.1, read on the forward strand.
AATGCTGACGAAGGTTGTCCCATGGTTTTTGGAGCAGAAGCCAGATTCCCAATCAAATACGATGATCCAAAAGCATTTGATGGGACCGAATTAATGAACGAAAAATACACAGAACGTAGTTTGCAAATTGCAAGTGAAATGCATTTTGTATTCTCACAAATAAAATAATTTATCAATTGTGAACATTGTACCTTCTTAGTGTACTTTGTGGTTAATACTATAATATGAAAAAACGATTAGGATTTTTAGACCGATTTTTAACGCTTTGGATTTTCTTAGCGATGTTAATTGGAGTAGGAATAGGTTATTTTATTCCCAATTCAGCTGATTTTATCAATTCATTTTCATCTGGAACTACAAATATTCCATTGGCAATTGGATTAATTTTAATGATGTATCCACCATTAACCAAAATCGATTTTTCTAAAGTGCCTCAAATGTTTGAAAAACCAAAGTTATTATCGGCTTCGTTTTTCATTACTTGGATTGTAGGTCCGTTTTTAATGTTTTTATTAGCTACTTTCTTTTTGAAGAACTATCCAGAATACATGACAGGGTTAATTATTATAGGAATTGCGCCTTGTATTGCCATGGTTATCGTTTGGAATGAGCTAGCCGAAGGGAACCGTGAATTAACTGCTGGTTTAATCGGAATTAATAGTTTGTTACAAGTTTTCTTTTTTAGTTTGTATGCTTATTTCTATTTGGAAATCATGTTGCCTTTATTCGGAATCAAAGGCTTAGCATTAAATATCACTATTTCAGAAATTGCTCAAACCGTTGGAATCTATTTAGGAATTCCATTTGCATTAGCAGTAATTAGTCGTTTTGCGATTAAAAAATATATCGGAGATAAGTTTTTCAATCAAACGTTTATTCCGTTTGTTTCGCCAATAACATTGATTGCATTACTTTTTACGATTGTCGTGATGTTCAGCTTAAAAGGCGAAATGATTGTCGATTTACCAATGGATGTTGTTCGAATCGCTATTCCATTAGTGATTTTCTTTGCTATTATGTTTTTCTTAATGTTTTTTGTGGCTAAGAAAATAGGAGCCAATTATCGAGATGCTGTGGCTTTATCGTTCACAGCTTCTGGAAATAATTTTGAATTAGCTATTGCTGTTTCCATAGGTGTATTCGGAATCAATAGCGGACAAGCATTTGCTGGAGTTATTGGACCTTTAGTAGAAGTTCCGGCTTTGATAATTTTAGTAAATGTGGCTTTTTGGTTAAGAAAGAAATATTTCAAATAAAAAAAGTTGTCTAAAATATCATTTCTGTCAAGCTGAACTCGTTTCAGCTTCTAATGTATTTTAGATTCTGAAATCGAAGATTCAACGAAGTTAAATAAATTCAGAATGACAATAGAGAATAATTTTAGACAACTTTTCGGTTTATTCTTTAATTACTTTTATTGTTTTTTGTTGGGAATCGTTTTCTAGAACTACTAAGTAAATTCCGCTTTCTAAACCAGCTAAATCTAATGTGTTTGTAGTTGTATTTTCAAAAGTTTTAGTATCAATTAATTGTCCCAAAACACTATAAATACTTGCTTTGGTTAAACTTATATTATCTAAATGTAAAATATCTTTAACAGGATTAGGATAGTAAGTAAAACTAGCAAAGCTATTATCTTCTGAACTTAAAGTAGTTGTAATATTAAATTGATATGGTGTTTGGTAATTCGTGTTTGTAGGACTTGTACTCGTAAGCTTTAAAAAGTAATCTCCCGGTGTAAGCGTTCTTGTAAAACTTAACGTATTTCCGCTATTGTTTTGTGAAACTCCAACAGCTGTGCCTGCTGCATTTAAAATAGTTCCATTCATAGAAGAAGTTACAATACTACTTACAGTAACTACAGCATTTACATTATCTGCAACTGTGAATTTAAAGTAATCATTGTCTGCACCTGTTGGGTTTTGAACTGTTGTATAACCAATGTAATCTTTGTTTGTGTTTATTCCATATGCTAACTCTTTAACATTAGGTTCATCTAATCCTTGCATTTGTTGGTAATAGTATCCTGGCAACTCGGTATGATTTTCAAGTATGTCATATCCCGAATTAAAATAAAATAGCTTAGCTGGATAAGTAAGAGAAGGATAGTAGTGATTAAAATTTGATGATGGTTCTTCTACAACACCATCAGTTGTAATATTACTGCCAAAAGCATTCGTAATTCGTCCAATTACACATGAAAAATCAATTAATTGATCAATTGATTTTTGATTCAAGCCTTGAACGTTTTCTCCAATAATCCCATTGCAGTTAACGTCATAATTGTAAAAGTCATCTCCAGTTAAATGTTCGTTCATATTTGAAGAATTATTTACTTCCATTCCTCCAAATAAAAAACGTCCTTGGTCACCACTGTAGTAATAGGTGGTTTTCAAGTCGCGAATTGCTTCGGAACGTGTTTGGATTCCTGCAAACCATCCTAGTCCAACGTCACTAGCATTACTTCCTCCGTGTGGTGTTCCTACAGTTAATAATTTTGCTACATGGTGTTGATTGTCCGCTTGCCAATTATAAGAATTTTGAATGTATTCTCTAGAAGCCAAACCGCCCATACTATGTCCAACTAAAATTACTTTATCTTTTCCAGTAACTTCCATTACTCTTTGAACAGCAACTTTAACTGCAGCTCCTTGTTTTGCAACGGCTGATTGATTACTTAAAACGGTTGTTCCTACAGCACCATTAGGATTCACATTAAAATTCACATAATAATAATCACCATTTTGAACTAATGATTCAAATGCAGCTATATCTGCTCCGGCAGTGGGGAAAAAGTTTTTATTTGTGGTGGCATTGTTGTTGTCTGCGTTCAAGCAAAAGTCAAAACGACCACCATAAGTAAAGCTGTATTGTGTATCATAATAATCTGTAGCGGCATTCCATGTTTCAGAACTAGAATTTAATCCGTGAATGAAAATTATAGGATAAGGTAATTTACTTTCGAAAACCCTACTTGTAGAATTGTCTATTGGTGTTTTTAATGGAAAAATACTATCATTTCTGTATTCAAAGTATTCAAATTCTGCAGATCTAGGTTTGAATTCTATTCTTTGATTTTGTGCAAATCCAATTGAAGAAATAAATAAAAAGCAAGATATTAGAAAAGAAGTAATTTTGTTCATACACATTATTTTAGGGGATAATAATGTGCAATATATAAAATATACGTTAAATTTTCTAAAATAATTTAATTTTGATGAAAATTCAATAAAAATAAAAGCCCCAGATGGAGCTTTGTAATTATTTATCTATTGAACCTAAAACACGTTTCATAAAATCGTTCAAGGCTGTTTTTTTATCTTTGCCTTCTTTTATCATTTGGTTTACTTCAAGTGCACCATACATGTTTGAAATTAATTCGGCAATTACATCTAATTCTTCATCTTTTAAAGAAGAAACTTCACAAAGATTTTCTAGAACTTCTATTGTTTCTACCAAATAATCTTGATCGTTATCTTCAATAAATTGAGTTAACTGTTTTATAACTGGTAATTTCATTTGTTTTTTGTTTAAAAGTTAATAAAGTTAAGAGTTTAAAAGGTTAAGAGTTTAAAAGTTCAGAAAGGTTTTCGAGTAATTGATTTGAAGCTAATAAATACTTACTATATTACTTTTAACCCAATAAACACTTAAACTTTTAAACAATACTTTTAAACTACTTCTGCAACTAATTCCGCTAAAACTTCTGCTTTATTAGTTTGTGTTTGATTTACTAAAGCACCATTCTTAAAAGTAGCAAACGTAGGTAAATTATCTACTTTGGCTAATTTTCTTGATTCTGGAAATTTTTCAGCATCTACAATTACAAATGCAATTGATTCATTCTGAGAAGCCATCATTTTAAATTTTGGTTTCATGATACGACAATTTCCACACCAAGTAGCAGAAAATTGTACTACAACAGTTTCGTTATTTGCAACTACTTCTGCTAAATTATCTTGTTCTATTTCTGTAAACATTTTTTTTAGTTTAAAGTTTAAAGTTTCAAGTTCCAAGTTGAATAGCCTGAAACCTGAAACTTGAAACAAAATTATTAATGTGAAGCTAAGTAAGCAGCAGTACTATTTCTATCAGCACTCATTGCATCTTTTCCTTCTTCCCAGTTTGCAGGACAAACTTCTCCTTTAGTTTGAACGTGTGTATAAGCGTCTACTAATCTTAAATATTCATTTACATTTCTTCCTAATGGCATGTCGTTTACACTTTCGTGGAAAATTTTACCATCTTCGTCAATTAAATAAGTAGCTCTAAATGTTACGTTAGATCCTTCTAAGATTTCGTCATTTAAATCATCATTGTATACCCATTCTGCATCTAAAATATCTAAAGCAGCAGATAAATTACGAGTCGTATCCGCTAATAAAGGATAAGTTACACCTTCAATTCCACCATTATCTTTTGCTGTATTTAACCATGCAAAGTGTACTTCGTTAGTATCACAAGAAGCGCCAATTACCATTGTGTTTCTTTTTTCAAATTCACCTAAAGCCGCTTGAAAAGCATGTAATTCTGTTGGGCAAACGAAAGTAAAATCTTTAGGATACCAGAACAATAGTACTTTTTTCTTGTTTTTTGTAGCTTCTTCTAAAACGTTAATTCTTAAATTATCTCCCATAAAAGAGATTGCATCAACTGTAATGTTTGGGAATTTTTTTCCTACTAATGACATAATTTTATTTTTTAAGATTATTATTAATTTTCTTGATACAAATTTACGAATAAAAAAACCACTACTTAATTTAAGTAATGGTTAATTTTTATATAAAAATAGATTTTCTTTATAATATTCTTATTATTTAATATCTGAAACCAATTGTTTGATTTTGATATTAAACGCTGCAAAAATTAAAGTCATAAACGGACTTAGATAGTTAAAAATCGCATACGGAATATAATCAAACGTAGAAACTCCTAAAGCTCCTGACTGGTAAGCTCCACAAGTATTCCATGGTATTAAAACCGAAGTTACTGTGCCAGAATCTTCTAATGTTCTGCTCAAGTTTTCTGGTGCTAAACCTTTGTCTTTATATGCCTTTGCAAACATTTTTCCGGGTACAACAATAGCTAAATACTGATCTGAAGCTGTTATGTTTAAAGCCAAACAACTTCCAACAGTTGAAGCAAACAAACCAAAAGTGGTATGTGCTAATTTTAATAAAAACTGACTAATTCTTGCTAAAGCACCAATAGCGTCCATTATACCTCCAAAAACCATTGCACATAATATCAACCAAATAGTGCCTAACATTTTTTCCATTCCTCCAGCTGTAAACAAATCAGCTAATGTTTCATTTGTAGTAGGTATTACTGTTTTAGTTGTAATGGCATTCATAACTCCTTTGTAACCGGTTGCAAAAGTTAATTCAGTTCCACCAGAAAGCATTAAAACAATATTAGGTTGAAAAATTAATGCAAAAACACCACCTAATAAAGTTCCAACTAATAAAGCAATTAAAGGTTCTGTTTTTTTAATAATTAAACCTATCACAATAATTGGGACTAAAAATAACCAAGGTGTAATGTTGAATGATTTTTGAATATCTGTTAATAAAGCTTCAGTATTTGCAATTCCAGTTGTTTTAACGGTTAATCCTAAAATCACAAAAATGATTAATGTAATAATATAAGTAGGAATAGTTGTTAAAGTCATATATCTAATATGAGTAAACAAATCGGTTCCAGCCATGGCAGGAGCAAGGTTGGTTGTATCTGACATTGGAGATAATTTATCACCAAAATAGGCGCCAGAAATTACGGCACCAGCTACCATTCCTAAATCAAATCCTAATGCACCACCAATTCCAATTAAAGCAATACCAACAGTTGCAGATGTAGTCCATGAACTACCAGTAGCAATAGAAATTACAGAGCAAATTATTAAAGTGGCAGGTAAAAAAATGGTAGGATTTAAAATTTGTAATCCATAGTATATCATAGAAGGAATAATTCCGCTAATTAGCCAAGTTCCGGCTAAAGAACCAACCATTAATAAAATTAAAATGGCTCCAGCTGTCGATTTTATGTTTTCTGCTACTTCATCAAGCATTTTTTTATAAGACACTTTATTAAAAAAACCAACAATTGCTGCAACTGCTGCTCCTAATAATAAAACAAACTGATTGCTTCCACCAAGTGCTTCATCTCCATATATGTATACATTATAAGCTAACATGCCTATTAACGCAATTACTGGAATTATGGCTTCAAAAATATTTAGTTCTTTGTTTTGTATGATTTTTGTATTCATTTAGTTTTATTTGAGTCTGCAATATAGAAAAATCAAATTTCACAACAAAGTATCATTAAAATAAAAAATCCGATTCATTACTAAATCGGATTTAAGTGAATTTATTTGGAAAGAATTATAAAACACCTAATTCCACCATGCATTGTTTCATCATTTGATAGGTTCTTTCTATATCGTTGTCTAAACCTATAGAAAAACGAATTAAACCATCGGTTAAGCCCATTTCAGCTTGTTCTTCTAATGGAATTTCAGATGAAGTTGAAGTCCCAGGAGCGCTGAATAACGTTTTATAAAATCCTAAACTTACCGCTAAGTAACCTAAGTTTCTTTCTTGCATTAATTCCATCAAAGCATTGGCTTTGTCTAAACTTCCTACATCAATAGTCATCATTCCTCCGAAACCATATTCTGGATTAATCATCTTAGCATATATTTCATGACTTGGGTGACTTTTTAATCCAGGATAAACTGTTTTAATTCCGTCCGCTTCTAATTTGTTAGCCAAATACATTGCGTTGTGGCTGTGTTGTTTCATTCTGATGTGTAAGGTTCTTAAGTTTTTCATTACAGAAGCAGAACGTAAACTGTCCATTGTTGGACCTAAAAGCATACTAGCTCCTGAATTTACGTTTTTTAAATCGTTAATAAATTCTTGTGAAGCACAAACTACACCACCAACAGTATCGCTACTTCCGTTAATGTATTTTGTTAACGAGTGTATTACGATATCGGCTCCAAGTTTTATAGGAGAAACAGATAATGGTGAAAACGTATTATCAACAACTAATTTTAAATTGTGTTTTTTTGCAATTTTAGAAAGTTCTACTAAGTTAGCCACTTCTAATAAGGGATTACTAACCGTTTCGCAATATAAAACCTTTGTATTTGGAGTAATAGCCGCTTCAACGACGTCTAGTTTTGTGATGTCAACAAATGTAGTTTTGATACCCATTCTTGGAACGAAATTCTTTAAAAAAGCATATGTTCCTCCATAAATAGTTCTACTTGAAACAATATGATCTCCGTTTCCACATAATTGTAAAAGCGTAGGTGTAATAGCGCCCATTCCAGAAGCAGAAACGTTTGCCGATTCTGTTCCTTCCATTGCTGCTAATGCCTTGTCTAAGTATAAGTTACTTGGAGATGAATGACGAGAATATAAGTAACATCCTTCTGTATTTCCTTCAAAGGTGTCAAACATGGTTTTTGCTGAAAGAAATGTATAGGTAGAACTATCTGAAATTGAAGGATTTACACCTCCAAACTCACCAAAATATTGTAAATCTTGAATTTTGTCTGCTGGTTTAAAATTTTCCATAACTTATAAGTTTAGTTGTTTATTTTAAATCAAAACTACTAATTGATAAATTATAAATCAATGTTTATATAATAAATTAGAAAATATATCTATTTTTGTTTTAAAAAGTAGTTTAAATTTCTAAATAATTTTCATTTTACTTACATTTGCCGACAACAAACAACAACCAAACAACACAACTAACAATGGATGCTATTGATAAAAAATTATTAGGATTACTCCAAAACGACACCAAGAAGACAACGAAGGAACTTTCTATGGTTTTAAATCTTTCTGTAACTGCAGTTTATGAACGAATTAAAAAACTAGAAAGAGAAGGTGTTATTAGTAAATATGTAGCAATTTTAGACAGAATTAAGGTAGAAAAAGCCTTTGTCGTATTTTGTCATATTAAATTAATACAGCACACTAAAGATTTCGTAACTACGTTTGAAAATGAAGTAGTAAAATTAAATGAAGTTTTAGAATGTTTTCACGTGAGTGGAGATTACGACTATATTTTAAAAGTATGTGTAAAAGATATGGAGGAGTATAGAGAATTTATGGTTACTAAATTAACAGCTTTACAGCATATTGGAAGTACGCATAGTTCCTTTATGATTGGTGAAGTTAAAAACACCACAGCTTTTACTTTATAAAAAGCTATAATAATTTACCAAAAATCTAACAAAGAATTAATTCAAAAAGCGTTACTTTTGTATCCGAATTTAAGTCAAACAACAAACTTTATATAAAATCATGAGTCAATTTGATGTAACCATTATCGGTTCTGGACCTGGAGGATATGTTTCAGCAATCCGTTGTGCCCAATTAGGTTTTAAAACTGCTATTATTGAAAAATATTCTACTCTAGGAGGAACGTGTTTAAATGTAGGATGTATTCCTTCTAAAGCATTATTAGCTTCCTCGCATCATTATGAAGAGTTGCAACACTTTGCAGACCACGGAATTGAAGTTTCGGGTGAAGTAAAAGTGAATTTAGAAAAAATGATTGCTCGTAAACAAGCAGTTGTAGATCAAACTTCGGGTGGTGTTAAATATTTAATGGATAAAAATAACATTACTGTTTTTAATGGAGTAGGTTCATTTGAAAGCGCTACTTCTGTAAAAGTGACTAAAGAAGATGGTTCTTCGGAAATCATCGAATCTAAAAATATTATTATTGCAACAGGTTCTAAACCATCTAGCTTACCATTTATCAAATTAGACAAAGAAAGAATCATTACTTCTACTGAAGCTTTGAAACTGAAAGAAGTTCCAAAACACTTAGTAATTATTGGTGGTGGTGTTATCGGAATCGAATTAGGTCAGGTGTATTTACGTTTAGGAGCACAAGTTTCTGTAGTTGAATTCATGGACAGAATTATTCCAGGAATGGATGCCGCTTTATCAAAAGAATTGACTAAAGTGTTGAAAAAACAAGGAATGAAATTCTACACATCTCACAAAGTGCAATCGGTTGAAAGAGCTGGAGATGTAGTAACGGTAAAAGCAGAAAATGCTAAAGGTGAAATCATCACATTAGAAGGTGATTATTCATTAGTTTCTGTAGGTCGTCGTCCTTATACTGATGGTTTAAATGCTGAAAAAGCAGGAGTAAAAGTTACGGATAGAGGTCAAATCGAAGTAAATGATCATTTACAAACTTCGGCTTCAAATGTTTATGCAATTGGTGATGTAGTTCGTGGAGCGATGTTAGCACACAAAGCAGAAGAAGAAGGTGTAATGGTTGCCGAAATTTTAGCGGGACAAAAACCTCATATCGATTATAATTTAATTCCAGGTGTAGTGTACACTTGGCCAGAAGTTGCCGCTGTTGGTAAAACAGAAGAGCAATTAAAAGCGGAAGGAGTAGCTTATAAAGCAGGAAGTTTTCCATTCAAAGCCTTAGGAAGAGCTAGAGCTGGTGGCAACACTGACGGATTTGTAAAAATCTTAGCGGATACCAAAACAGATGAAGTTTTAGGAGTTCATATGATTGGAGCAAGATGTGCTGATTTAATTGCAGAAGCTGTTACAGCAATGGAATTTAGAGCAAGTGCAGAAGATATTTCAAGAATGTCTCACGCACACCCAACGTTTGCAGAAGCTATCAAAGAAGCAGCATTAGCAGCTACAGATAACAGAGCATTACACGTGTAAAACAATAAATGTCATCCTGAGCTTGTCGAAGGATAAAAATCCCAAATTCAATTGAGTTTGGGATTTTTTTATTGGCACGGATTGTAAATCCGCGTTATCGGGTTTAGTAAATATTATTCATACAATTTGTTAATCAATTTATCTATTTCAAACAGTTTCTCATATTTTTCAATAAATTGTTCTCGTTTTTTTAAATTCTTAATTGATTCGTTTAAATTATCTATTTTTTTTGCTTTTTCAATCAAGTCTGCAATTATATCATTAAATCGTGTTTTAGAGTCAGCTGATAATTCCTTTAATATAATTGTCATGTGTTCACTGAACAAATCGTTTATTTTTTCAAGTTTCGTTTTTGTTATTACTTCAAGAGTCAAAGGAACATGGTCACTTAAATCAATCCAATTTTCCACTTTACCTACTTTAATTTCAAAACCATCTTTAATAATCAAGTCTGATGCAAAAAAATAATCAATGTGGTAAGGTTTTTCAGTCTTCCGATACATATGAAAAGTTGGATGAATTTCTTTTCCTTGTTCAATATTTTCTTGCATATGGTACAAACAAAAAATATTTTTCTTTTCTAGAAAGCCAACCATATCAGAATGATTTCCAACTCGTTCTTTTTCGTCCCATATTTTGTTTGAATTGAAATCACCCGTCAAAATACATGGTAAGGATAAAAGATTTGAGTAATAATTTATCGCAAGCCAAATCTGCCCGATGTATCTTTCTTCTGGTTTTTCTTTATTATCCATTGCCCAAATTGCAAAAAGCAAAAATGAACTGTCTTTACCTATTACTTTTAGCGGAATAATAAATCTAAATCTTGGGTTAAAAATTTTTAATAATTCAAATTTGTAGTCCGAGTATGAGAAAATTCCAATTCCTTTGTTTTCAGAATCACCGTACCAGAAAAAGTCATTAGGTTTTGGAGTTAAATCACCGAATTTTAGTTTATTTTCCGATTCACACTCTGGAACTATCAAAATATCAGGTTGCAATGACAAAATCCTATCATTTTTTTTTCTAAATGCTCCCTGACAATTCCATTCAATGATTCTCATATTTTTTTTCGGTTATCCAGTGTTTGTTAACTAGTTTAGATGTATGACGAAATCATACTTATATTCTCAATTTTGGGTTTATATGTTAGCTAAAAGTCAGTTTTATTATTTGTTATTTTATGAATTTATGCTTTCACAATTTCTTTAAAACCATCCCAATTAGCATAAATTAAAAACACATTGGCGAATAAGATGGCAGCTGCCATTGGAATATCGGTGCCAGTTACAACTACGTGAATTAGAAAAATATTGATGCTTATTGGTAATAAAATGATAGTTCCTAGTCGAACAAATTTACCGCTTACCAGCATTAATCCTGCTAATAATTCAATAGTTTTTGCTACCGGGAAAATGTATTTTGAAGCTATGAAACCCGCCATTAGTGTAGCTAAATCTCCTGTAGGCTCAGGTTGTTCTCCCATTAAATTGAAAAAATAAGAAATAGAAGCAAAAAGCATCATAGCTCCTAAAAGTACACGAACAATAATAGTTGCAATTTTCATAATTAAAGTAGTTTTTTGGTTAGTTATAGAGACAAGAATAAAAATCGTGCCAAATTTTAAGCAATTGTACTATTTTCAACAACTATTTTTTTGTTGTACTTTTACGAAGTAAATTTTCCAATTTGAGAACAGTAATTACAAAAGATATTTCGCAGTTTTCCGACTTTAAAAACCAACTTTTGCATTGGGCTAACCAACACAGAGAAGTCGTTTTTTTAGATTCTAACAATTATCATCAGCAATATTCAAGTTATGATGCAGTTTTAGCTGTTGATGCTTTTACATCTATTAAAACCGATTACGAAAATGCGTTTCAAGATTTGTATCAATACCAAAGTCAAACGAAAGATTGGTTGTTTGGCTATTTATCTTACGATTTAAAAAACGATACCGAAGATTTATATTCCAACAATTTTGATGGATTAGATTTTCCCGATTTGTTTTTCTTTCAACCTAAAAAGTTGTTTTTAATCAAAGAAAATCAAGTTGAAATCCAATATTTACGAATGTGCGATGACGAAATAGAAGCTGATTTCAACGATATTGTTTTGTCAGAACTTTGCGACTCTGCGACTTTGCGAGAAATTACAATAAATCAGAGAATCTCAAAAGAAAACTACCTTTCCAAAGTTTCAAAAATGCTCGAACACATTCATCGTGGCGACATATACGAAGCCAATTTTTGTATGGAATTTTATTCCGAAAAGGCTCAAATAGAACCCTTGGAGATCTATCAAAAACTAAATGCTATTTCCGAACCACCATTTGCGGTGTATTTCAAAAATAATTTTCAGTATTTACTTTCCGCTTCACCTGAACGTTATTTGCGAAAAGAAGGAACCAATGTCATTTCCCAACCCATAAAAGGCACGGCAAGAAGAAGTTTCGACTTAGAGCAAGACGAACAATTAAAATCCGATTTAGCTCAAAACGAAAAAGAGCGTTCTGAAAACATTATGATTGTAGATTTAGTTCGAAACGATTTATCGCACACTGCTACAAAAGGAAGCGTTCAAGTGGAAGAATTGTGCCAAATTTATACCTTTAAGCAAGTTCACCAAATGATTTCAACGATAGTTTCCGAAGTAGAAAATACAACTTCACCAATTGAAATTCTGAGAACCACTTTTCCTATGGGAAGCATGACTGGCGCACCAAAGATTTCGGCTATGCAAATCATTGAAGCATTAGAAGAAACCAAACGCGGATTATACAGTGGAGCAGTAGGCTATTTTACTCCAAATGGAGATTTCGATTTTAATGTGGTCATCAGAAGTATTTTGTATAATTCACAAAATCAATATTTATCTTTTTCTGTCGGAAGTGCTATTACTTCTCAAGCCATTCCAGAAATGGAGTATGAAGAATGTTTGTTAAAGGCAAAAGCAATGTTTGAGGTTTTAAAATAAAATAGTTATGAAAAAAATATTCTTTGTTTTAATTGTTGTTACCATTTTATTTTCATGTAAATCTTCTGTTTCAGAAGTAAATCATATAATTGATAAAGAATTCGAGATTTATAAAGTTGCCAATTCAAAAGCTACTTTGGTATTGTTTCCTTGTTTTCCTTGTGATATTGAAAACACAAAAAATGAATTTCCAATCATCGAAGAAGCCAATAAGAAAGGCGTTTCTGTTATTTTAATGAATTATAATTTTAAACTTTATTTGAAAGATAGCGAATTACAAAATTTGACCAAACACTTTAATTCAATTTTTGAAAATAATAAATTAAGTACTGATAATGTTTATATTGGTGGATTTTCAGGTGGCGGAAATGTTACTTTGTTACTAAGTAATTATTTGATTAAAGAAGAAAATTCAATTCAACCAAAAGGAGTTTTTATTGTTGATTCTCCTATTGATTTGTTGGGATTGTATAAAGTTTCAGAAAAAAGTATTATTACAAATTTCTCAAGTGAATCAGTTGAGGAAGCAAATTGGATAATTGATACATTTAATTCTGAGTTTGGTAATCCAAAAGATTCCATTTCATTATATGAGAAACTATCGCCTTACACTCGAGAAACCAATACTATTACTAATTTAGAAAATCTTAAAAAATTAAAAATTAGGTTATATACCGAACCCGATTTTGATTGGTGGTTAACAAATCGTAAAAACCAAAAAGATGAGATAAATTCATACTTTATTGAACAACTTTATAATAATTTAAAAAATAATGGTTTTAAAAAAATAGAATTAATTAATACTAAAAATAAAGGTTATAGAGCTGATGGCACAAGACATCCACATTCTTGGGCTATTGTAGATAAAGAGAATTTACTCAATTGGGTATTAGAGAAAAATTAATTCCTTATTTTTGGTCATGCTAATAAAATTCACAAAACATATTCAATCCCATTTTTCTTTTTTGCAAAGAGACAAATTTTATATTGCAGTAAGTGGCGGAATAGATAGCATGGTTTTATTGCATTTGTTTCAACATTTTCAGTTTTCGTTTGGTGTTTTACATTGTAATTTTAAATTACGTGGCGAAGAAAGCGATGCTGATATGCGTTTTATTCATGATTATTGTGAAGAAAATAACATTCAGTTGCGTATTGGTTTTTTTGAAACGGAAATGATTGCAAAAGAGCTTAAAGAATCCATACAAGTTACCGCTAGAAAATTAAGATACAACTGGTTTTATGAGCAAATGGAAGAAAATGATGTACAGTTTGTAGCAACAGCGCATCATTTAGATGATAGCTTGGAAACGTTTTTAATTAATTTGTCAAGAGGAACAGGAATTGATGGCTTAACAGGAATTCCAGAAATTAACGACCAAATAATAAGACCATTATTACCATTTTCAAGAGAAGAAATTGAACAGTATGCAAAAGTAAATAATATTCAATGGCGAGAAGATGCTAGCAATGCAACTACTAAATATTTGCGAAACAAATTACGACACGATGTTGTTCCTATTTTAAAGGAAATAAATCCCGAATTTTTGTCTTCATTTCAAAAACTATTAGTCATTTGAATGATACAAAAGGAATGGCTGATGATGCTTCGTATATTGTGTACAAAGAAGTGGCAACTGAAATTGAAGATACCATTAATTTTGATTTGAATAAATTACTCCAAATTCCAAATTATAAAACCTATTTGCATTCCTTTTTAAAACAATATGATTTTACAGCGTGGAATGATATTTATGATTTAGTTACAGCACAATCCGGAAAGCAAGTGTTTTCTAATACGCATGTTTTATTAAAAGATCGTAATAAATTGATTCTTTCTGAAAGAAAAGCTGCAAGTAATAATGAAGTTTATTTTATTGATTCGATTGAAAGTAAAGTTAATATTCCCTTAAAACTTTCCATTACAAGGTTTTCAGGGGGTAAAGATGTAAATTCAAATTGTATATTTGTAGACGAAGATAAAATCAAGTTTCCGCTTACTATTAGAAAATGGCAAGAAGGAGATGAGTTTTATCCTCTTGGAATGACAGGAAAAAAGAAATTGAGCAAATATTTTAAAGATGAGAAATATTCGCTTTTAGATAAAGAAAATCAATGGCTTTTATGTTCTGCAGACCAAATTGTTTGGGTTATTGGAAAACGAGCTGATAATCGCTTTAAAACACTAAAAACAACACAAAATAGTATAAAAATAGAAGTTAAATAATGAGAAAACTTACCTACATTTTATTGTTATTCGCCTTTGTTGCTCAAGGTCAAATTATAAATCCAGTAAAATGGAAAACCAAAGTGGTTCAAAAATCGGAAACTGAATTTGAATTAGTAATGGACGCTACTATTGAAAAAGAGTGGCACATGTATTCACAATTTACTCCAGAAGATGGTCCATTGCCAACAGTATTTGATTATAAAAATGCAAAAGGAAATTTTACCTTAGTTGGAAAAACTAAGGAAAGTGCATACAAAAAAGTATTTAATGATATTTTTGAGGTAGATGAATATTATTTTGCAAATACAGCCCAATTTAAGCAAGTAATTAAAGTTACAAACGCCCAACTTAAAGAAGTTAAAGTATACGTTGAATATCAGGTATGTAAAGAACAATGTATCCAACAAGACGAAACATTTACTTTTAAATTACCAGAAATTAAAATTCCTGTTGTTGAAACAATTACTAATACTATAGTAGATTCAACAACTACTAAATTAGATTCATCATCTGTTGTAATTTCAGATACTGAGAAAACCGCAGAAAAAATTGTTCCTACCTCGGCTCCAAAAGAAGAGAAAAAGAATGGTTGGTTATTATTTTTAGCTACTTTATTGGCTGGAATTTTGGTAACCTTTACACCTTGTGTATTCCCAATGATTCCAATGACAGTAAGTTTTTTCTTGAAGCAAAGTGCTCATGGTGATAAAAAGAAAGGTAGATTTAATGCGTTAATGTATGGTTTCTTTATTGTATTGATTTATGTGTTGATTTCATTACCATTTCATATTTTTGAAGGAATTAGTGAAGATGTCTTTTACGAGGTATCAACAAATCCTTATTTGAATTTATTCTTTTTTGCAGTTTTTACCATTTTTGCGATATCTTTTTTAGGCGCATTTGAGATTACTATTCCATCTAGTTTAGCTAATAAAGTTGATAATGCCTCAAATAAAGGAGGTTTGATAGGAATTTTCTTCATGGCATTAACTTTAATAATTGTTTCATTTTCATGTACAGGACCTGCTCTTGGTTTGGTAATTGGTGGTGCTTTATCAACAGATGGTGGCGCAACTTTATTAACTATTGCTATGTTAGGATTTGGAGTTGGTTTAGCTTTTCCATTTATGATTTTTGCGTTATTCCCAAGTATGATGGGTAATTTGCCAAAATCAGGTGGTTGGTTAAATACCGTTAAAGTTGTATTTGGTTTTATAGAATTGGCTTTAGCTTTCAAATTTTTCTCAATGGCTGATTTAGTTATGGATTGGCATATTTTAGAAAGAGAAACTTTTATTGCTATTTGGGTGGCATTATTTCTAGGTTTAGCATTATATCTTTTTGGAAAAATTACTTTACCTCATGATAGCCCTCTTTCACATATATCTGTAGGAAGATTATTGTTAGGTTTATTATCATTAACCTTTGCAATCTATTTAATTCCAGGTTTATGGGGAGCTCCATTAAATGTGATTAGTGGTTTTCCACCACCAATGTCTTATAGTGAAAGTCCAAACGGAGTAGGAGCAAAAAACAGTATAGAATCAAATAGTAATTCAGGAGAAAAATTACCAGAACATGCTCAATATGGACCTCATAAAATCGTTGCTTTTCATGATTATGATGAAGGTTTAGCATATGCAAAAAAGGTAAACAAACCAGTTTTAATTGATTTTACAGGAGTAACATGTGTAAACTGTAGACGTATGGAAGAATTAGTATGGGCAAAACCTGAAATTTTAAGTATTCTTAAAAATGATGTTGTACTTGTCTCTTTGTATGTAGATGATAGAAAAGAATTGCCTAAAGACGAAGTTTATACAACTAAATCTGGGAAAGAGATAACTACCTATGGTAAAAAATGGAGTGATTTAGCAATTACAAAATATAAAGCTAATATTCAACCTTATTATATTTTAATGGGACACGACGAGTCTAATTTAAATCAACCAGTTGGCTATACACCAGATGTTACAGAATACAAATCATGGTTGAAAGAAGGTATTTCAAAATTCAAAAAATAAATTAAATCCCGAGTAATCGGGATTTTTTTATTCCACTATTTTTTCAATATAATCTGAATTTAAAAGATATAACGCTCCCATATATTGCAGGTTAAAGGAAACTAAATCGCCTACTTTATATTTGTTTTTAGAATAACTTATATCAATAACGGTCATATCAGAACTTGAATCAATTATAGTGATAGACTCGTCTGTTGGGGTTAAATATTGCGGTTGCATGTCTAACAAGCCAAAATCTAAAATAGCGCGTAACGAAGTTTCACTTAAATCTACATTTTCATCTACTTCAAAAGTATTTCCAGCAACATTTTCACCTAATTCACCCGTTGGGTTATTTGGTTTTTCAGTTATTTCTATAATTTCGGCATAGAGTTTAAAAACATCATGATGCATGCCTTCTATGGTTTCACCCGTAAATAAATCTTTTCCAAAAAATAACGCTTCTCCAATTCTAAAATGATTAACGGCCATTGGTCTGGCATTCTTTAATAATAAAGGAACAGCAACTGAAGTTCCTCCAGAAACCCAAGGAATTTTCACATTAAATTTTGCTTCAATCAATTGTTTATATAAACTCAATTGAATTAATTTATCCTGAGTAGGCATAACACCACTTAAACAATTTAAATTAGTGCCAA
The DNA here is from genome assembly GCA_000169355.1 of Flavobacteria bacterium BAL38. Lineage (GTDB taxonomy): Bacteria > Bacteroidota > Bacteroidia > Flavobacteriales > Flavobacteriaceae > Flavobacterium. Next base: position 127,400 of record AAXX01000005.1, read on the forward strand.
TTCCTCTTATTTCGATATTTGGTAAACTAAACACTTGTTCGTAAAACGATATTAATTCTTCTCCTAATACGCCTTCACGCAAATCACCCATTTCAATCATAATGATTATTTTATGGATTTTTTCTTGTCTTTTAGCTTCTTCAGATAATAATTTAATGGTATAGATTTCAGTATTAAAACTTACATCGGCAAATTCAACTATTTTTTTAATATTTAGTTTTGATGGAGGTTTTATATATACGGTTTGGACCTCTGGATTTAGTTTTTTTATCTTTTTTAAATTACTAATTCTTGAGTCGTGCATTTCTGTAACGCCCAGATCTAATAGTTCTTTTAAATAAATGGTATTTCCGCACAGAATCTTTGTTACAATTCCCCATTCGATGTTTCGTTCTTTAAACAACGTATTTAAGAAGCTATAATTATGTTGTAATTTGGTTTTATATAATTTTAAAAAAGCCATATTTATTTTGTTAAACGCATTTCTAAATACTTGTTTGTAAAACCTAGTTTTTCATAAAGCAATTTTGCTGGATTGTTTGGTTCTACATGTAATGCAATATTTCCTTTAACAGATGCTATTGCTTTTTGCATCAGCTGTTTCCCGTATCCTTTTCCTCTTTGGCTGTTATCTACAGCAATATAAACTAATATGTTTTCAGGAATATAATCTTTCATTCCGGTGTTGTTTAATATAACTATCCCAACGATTTTATTTTCATCAGTTCCAATTATAATTTGCCCTCCTTTTTGTGGATGCATAACATAGTCGATACACTTTTGAATATCTTCTTTGGTATCGCCATATTCTTCTAAATGAGTGAATAAAAAATGAACGATTTTTTCATTAGAAAATTCGTCTGAATTTCCGGTTGTAGCATTAATAATTGTAAAATTCATATCAATATAAATTTATCCGTAAAAACTTTACGAATGTTAGTATAAATACACCAAATTGGATTTTCCAAGAGGCTTTCAGCTCAAACTGAAAATATCGATTGATAAATAGAAAGGCAAGGCCTTAAATTGTCTAGATTTAGACAAAAGAAATCAAATAACAAGTTGCAAATTTACTTATTTTAAAGTAGAATCCCTAATTTAAAGGGATATAAGGATTTTATAAAATTAGGTTAGCGCTTAATTTTTTTTAAATATTTTTATATATTTGCATCTATATAAGCCATTTAAAAAATTATAAGCCATGTTAGTAAAAGTATTCGGAAGCGCCGTTTTTGGCGTTGAAGCTACTACCATTACGGTAGAAGTAAACATAGATAAAGGAATTGGCTACCACTTGGTAGGTTTACCCGATTCTGCAATAAAAGAAAGTAGTTACCGTATTGCAGCTGCTTTAAAAAATAACAATTATAACTTTCCAGGAAAAAAAATTACAGTAAATATGGCGCCTGCCGATTTACGAAAAGAGGGTTCTGCTTATGATTTAACATTAGCAATAGGCATACTTGCGGCTTCTTCTCAAATAAAATCAGAAGATATTCACAACTATGTAATTATGGGCGAATTATCGCTCGATGGAGGTTTGCAACCTATAAAAGGCGCTTTGTCAATTGCAATTAAAGCTAAAGAAGAAGGATTTAAAGGGTTGATTTTACCTTTTCAAAATGTAAAAGAAGCAGCAATTGTTGAAGGTCTTGATGTTTATGGCGTAGAAAATGTATTACAAGTCATTCATTTTTTTGAAGGAAATAGTGATTTAGTTCCCACAACAATTGATACCAAAGAAGAATTTAATAAAACATTAGATTTTCCAGAGCATGATTTTTCAGATGTTAAAGGTCAGGAAGGAATTAAAAGATGCATGGAAATTGCAGCAGCTGGAGGACATAATATTATTTTAATTGGTCCTCCAGGTTCAGGAAAAACAATGTTAGCCAAACGATTGCCAAGTATTTTACCGCCCATGACCATGCGAGAGGCTTTAGAAACAACCAAAATTCATTCGGTAGCCGGAAAGACGAAAGATGTAGGTTTGATGGCGCAACGCCCTTTCAGAAGTCCACATCATACGGCGAGTTCGGTTTCTTTAGTTGGAGGCGGAAGTTATCCGCAACCGGGCGAAATTTCATTGGCTCACAATGGTGTTTTATTTTTAGATGAATTACCCGAATTTAAACGCGAAGTTTTAGAAGTTATGCGTCAGCCATTAGAAGATAGAGAAGTCACGATTTCTAGAGCGAAATTTACAATTACCTATCCATCTTCGTTTATGTTGGTGGCGAGTATGAATCCGAGTCCGGGTGGTTATTTTAATGATCCGAATGCACCTGTAAGTTCGTCTCCAATGGAAATGCAACGCTATTTAAGTAAGATTTCTGGACCTTTATTGGATAGAATTGATATTCATATAGAGGTTACGCCTGTTCCATTTGAAAAATTAACCGAGACAAGAAAAGCAGAAAGTAGTACCGAAATAAGAAAAAGAGTAACAAAAGCAAGGGAAATTCAATCACAACGATTTGAGAATTTTGAATTTATTCATTACAATGCGCAAATGAGCAGTAATTTAATTCGTGAATTTTGTGCTTTAGATGAGGTTTCGTTACAGTTGTTAAAAACCGCTATGGAACGTTTGAATTTATCTGCCAGAGCGTACGATAGAATTTTAAAAGTCTCAAGAACAATTGCCGATTTAGAAGCGTCTTCAAATATTCAATCGCATCATATTGCTGAAGCAATTCAATACAGAAGTTTGGATAGGGAAGGTTGGTTAGGCTAGTTTTGAGTTTAAATTATGGAATTCTTCTAGACGTAATTAGAAGAATTCCATAATTTAAAACAAATCTTGTTTGGAGTCAATTTGAATCCACTTTTTATTGCTATTTAGTTTAAAGGAACCAATATGTTCTTTATTCCAATAATCGGGATGAATTAACGAAAGAAAATTGGAACCATCTTTTGCTAAGTACAAATGATACGTTTCTCCAATTATAGGTTCAAATGAATATTTAGCGTTGTATAAAATTTCATTCCATTCATACTCTTGCATTAATTTTTCATACTCAACTTTAAGTTCGTTAAACTTACTTTCAAATTCTTTATTAACGTTTCTAATTCCAATATTTTTCCAATCCACAACGTTATCCAATTTAATTACTGGAGCACCAACACTAGTAGGATATGCAAGCACATTAGCATTATATCCATTTTCTTCAGAAAAAACTATATTATCAGGAATTTTACTTTTCATTTTTATCTTTTAGAAATTTTATTATTTGTTATGGCTCTTTGTAATTTGCATTTGAATCTATCAATTCCTTCAACTCGTTTGGCAGAATGTTTTGTATTACAATTTTCAACTCTTTTTCTCCATAGTTTATAACTACTAAATTTGAGTTCTTTTTTCATTAAAGCCTTAACATCTGCTTCCCTCAAACCAAATTGAAACTTTATTGCATCAAACGGAGTTCTGTCTTCCCAAGCCATTTCAATTATTCTATCTATTTCAATTTCTGCGAACTCTTTTTTCGATGAGACATTCATTTGTTTAATATTTAATTAAAAAAGTTAAACAAAAATACAAAAAATATTCTAATCAGGAAATAGATTTGAATTATTTATGCTTTTTCCAATATTTTGCGCCATAACTACAAAAAATTTCTTCTCCAGATTTAATTTTTTTTGTAGCTACGATGCAAACATTATTGTTGTCGTCTAATGTAATTTTGGAATTATTTTTGAATTCTAATTTAGAGAAAGCTTCGGCATCGTTAGCAAATTTAGCAAAACATTCGGTATGCATAGCGTCTAAAATGGTTCCATCAATCATGTTCATAAAATATTTATCATGCCCTTCCGAAACTCTTTTTTGAGCTTCCTTTTCGGATAAAATTTCTCCTTTAAAAATAGAAATAATTTCATCTTTGTAAATATCTATAGCGGTAAACAAACCTTTTCCGGCATTTATAATTTGAGAAGTTTCAATATATAAATAATCAGATTCTGGTGCATCAATTGAATTTGGTAACTTTTCCAGAAATTATATTTTTATAGTTATTCTTCAAATATAATTAAAGAAAACCAAAAATAATTACTCTACTAATTTATAATAACGAGCTCCTTTTAAAACTGGGTTTTCTTTTTCAATATAATCTAATACAAACTCGTTTTTGGGTTCTAAAACAGCTGATTTTAATTCTTTTTTATGAAGTTTTTCATACGTTTCAAATGAAATTTCTGTTCTTTGCTCTAGTGCTTCAAACAGTTTTGTTTTTAGAATTGTATTTTTCCATTCTGATTGAATTTCTGCTTCAAAAACTTTTGATTTAGAGCCACTTCCATAAGCAATGAAACCTGTTTTTTTGTTATTTAAATCGTTGTTTTCTTGTGCGGAATAATATAATGCAGATAATAATCCTAAAAAAATGGATCCGGTATAAATATTTCCAACATTTCCAGAAGCAATTTCTGAAGGATAAATTTTTGAATTTACTAAATCTAAATATTCAGTAGATTTTGATAATGCTTTAATTTTATCTTTATTCGTTTCTCCATTTTGATTGTTAACTAATTCTTGATTTTCTTTAGCAAAAATTTCTATAAAAGTTCTTCTGCCTTGAAAACAGTAGGGAAGGTGCATAAATATTAAATCCCAATTATTAAAAATAATATCGTTTTGATTCCTTTCTTTTTTGAAATTTTCATAAGCACCCGTTATTCTATTAATGTAACAAGTGTTTGAATATTGACCATCAAAAACAGGTTGTTCTTTACTAATAGTAATTTCGTTTTCTAGAATATCAAACCAATTTTCGTTAGAATTATTTTTGGTGATGGCTTTCTTTTCGATTGTTTGTTTGGGTTTGAAAAAATCAAAAACTCCTTGTGTAGAAATTCCTGTTTCTTTTGAAAAGGCAAGAATTTTAGGGTTTGAAGTAATTAACATGGCAATTGCTCCAGCTCCTTGTGTATATTCGCCAGTTGAATTTAAATCGTATTTGGCATTATCAGTGGCTATTACAATTGCTTTTTTTGAAGGATTTAATCGAACAAAATCAACACATGATTGCATTGCATCTACAGCACCAATACAGGCAAAGGTTAAATCGACAACATCGCAATTTTGAAGTGAATTTGCTCCAAATTTTTGTTCTATTAAATTTAAAATGTAAGAAGCAACAGGTTTTGAACTATCAACACCACTTTCGGTTCCAACATAAATTTTAGCAATTTCGGACAGATTTAAATTTTCTTGCTCAATTAGTTTTACCACAGCATTTGCACCCAAAGTAATTACATCTTGGTACACATCAAGAAAACTCATTTTTTGTAAACCTAAACCTTTTGTAAGTTTTTCAGCTTCAATGTTTCTTTGTTGTGCTAATACTGAAATGGGTAAATATATTTTTGGTATATCAAATTGAATAGCGTCGATTCCTACTTTCATTTTAGCGCATTTATTTTTTTCAAAAATAAAAAAGGTATGTTCAAATTTGCATGAACATACCTTAAAATTGTGCTATAAATTAACGTTTTACGAATTATATAATTTGAAACGAAAATTTTAATTTTATTGTAAAAAAGTGATAGTATATTTTATAATTCTTCAGAAAATGTATCTCCTTGTGTAATGTCTCCAGAATTAAAACCTTTTTTAAACCATTTCATTCGTTGAGCAGATGAACCATGTGTAAAAGAATCAGGAACAACATGGCCTTGCATTTTGCTTTGAATGGCATCGTCGCCCACTGCATGAGCAGCATCTAACGCTTCTTCAATATCACCAACTTCTAGATATTTTTGATTGTAATGTGCCCAAAGACCTCCGTAAAAATCGGCTTGTAATTCTAAACAAACCGATAATTTATTTGCTTCTTTTTCACTTTTCGTTTGTTGCAATTTTCTAACTTTAGCTGATGTTCCTAGTAAGGTTTGAACGTGATGTCCTACTTCATGAGCAATTACATAAGCAATTGCAAAATCACCACCTTTAGCACCAAAACGAGTACGAAGTTCTTCAAAAAAGGTTAAATCCATATACACCTTTTGGTCACCCGGACAATAGAAAGGTCCAGAAGCAGAACTTGCACCACCACAAGCGGTTTCTACAGCACCCGAAAATAAGACCATTTTAGGCTGTTTGTATCTTCCTAAATTATTTTCCTCAAATATTTTAGTCCAAATGTCTTCAGTATCAGCAAAAACAGTTGAAACAAATTCACCCATTTCTTTTTCAGCCGCTGTGAGTTCTCTTTGTTCTACTTGTTCGGTTTGTTGACCTTGATTCATTTGCTCTAATACAGGAGCAATGGTTTGACCTGTTTCGCCACCAAAAACTTGAAGTAAAAGAATAATAATTCCTAAAATACCTCCACCAGCGACAACTTTTCCTCCGCCCGACATTCCTCTTCTATCCTCTACGTTGTCACTTTGACGTCTACCTTTCCATTTCATATAAAATATTTTTAAAAATTATTAAAATCCGAAACGAACTCCTAAATATAAATCGGCTTGTTTTCCATTACTTGCTAATGCAGAAATAGCACTATTAGAACCTATAAAAAAACCTGATAATCTGAAACCAATTCCACTTGTAAATCCTGAAATTTCATTGGCAGCAATAGGAGCATAGGCTTCAAACCATTTAGTGGTAAATCTAGGAATTAATGAATATGAATTTTGAGTAGTAGTGAAATCACTTTCGGTATCATCAGAAATTTTTTGGTTAATTGTTCCAGTCACAAACCATTTTTTAGTTAAACGTACGTCTGCATAAGCATTAATAACGGTTGGTAATTTTATAGTAACATCTGACGAACTTGAAGTGCTTTGAAAATAACTAGCATTTGCAGGATCGTTCAAAATAGCTTCAATTTCTTCCATGCTTTCAACATTTTGAAATTGATTAATGTCTAAACTTTCAATTCCGCTTACATTTAAAATATAATTTTTACTTAAATTATTATCAGACTTAAATGTCATTGAACCCAAGTTTTTTACAGAAAGTCCAGTGTTTAATTTATAACTATTAGCATCGGTTTCATCTTTTAATCGGTAATTAAAACCTAAATCGGCTGCAAAACCATTAATCCCTTGAGAGAAAAATTCATTATAATTACTTTGATCATTGTAATTATTTGCTAAAACTCCGGCATAGGATATATTAACGTTTGCAGTAGCATTTATTAAAGAAATATCTCCAAAATTATTTACTAATGTTCCGTTTAAATTAGTGGCAGAAAAGTTAGCATATGCTCCTGGGAATAATAATCTTAGATTGGCACCCACATTAATTTTATGTTTTGGAGAATCTATTAAATTTCTTGCAATGTTAAAGCTTAATTCACCCCAAGTTGTAGCATTTAAACGTTGGTTATCATTTGAAGATAAATTTGTTTGCGTAAATAAATTGCTTAAATCTCCGTTTTTAATTGCTTCACCTAATTTTGAATCTACGTTTACAACATTTGCTTTTATATAAGCAGAAGAATTTATTCCAAATCCCCATTTTCCTTTTTTGTAAGCAAATGAAGGTCCGTAAAATTGAGTGTCAAATCTTAAATTTACAGCTTCATCACCTTCAAACAATTTATCTTCTACATTGTCTCCACTAATTAAGTCAGTAATAGATATTTTATTATTAGCCATTGCTACCGAAAAATTAAAGACATTTATCTCAAATTTTGTATTCATGTTTGCTAACTCTGCTGGGTTATTTGCAGCATTTAACAAACCTCCTCTTTTAGAGGTAGAAATTCCGCTAAAATGTTCTTGAGAAAACGAATAAATTGTAAAAAGTAATGATAATGAGAGTATTAGTTTTTTCATATGTAAGTATTTATAATGAATTCCAAATAGAATCATTAGGTGTTGTAGCATTAAAAGTAATAATTTCTTTTGAAACAGGATGCTTTAAAACTAATTTTTTAGCATGAAGATGTATACCTCCATCAGGATTACTTCTGTCAAAGCCATATTTTAAATCTCCTTTAATGGGGCATCCAATAGCTTGTAATTGTGCTCTAATTTGATGATGTCTACCGGTATGTAAATCTATTTCGAGTGCAAAATAATTGTCTAATTTTTTTATAATTTGATACGATAAACTCGCTTTTTTGCTATCGGGAATTTCTTTTAAATGCGCTTTTGAAGTATTATTTTTAGAATTTCGTTTTAGAAAATGAGTTAGTGTATCTTTCTCTTTAGGTGGAGTGTTTTTTACAACAGCCCAATACGTTTTTTGAGTTTCTCTATTTTTAAAACTTTCATTTAACCGAGTTAATGCTTTTGAAGTTTTAGCAAAAACAACAATTCCGGTTGTAGGTCTGTCTAATCTATGTACAACTCCTAAAAAAACATCACCAGGTTTATTGTATTTTATTTTGATATATTCTTTAACAACATCGGAAAGAGGTTTATCTCCGGTAATATCGCCTTGAACAATATCACCTACTCGTTTATTAACGACAATAATATGGTTATCTTCATGAATAATTTGAAGATTATCTTTGGTAGAAACTATTTTTTCTTTCAAAATAAAAATCTAATCAATCAATTAATATTGTTCGTTTTCGTTTGGAAAATCTTTAGATTTAACATCTGTAACGTATTGTCCAATTGCCGAAGTCATTTCTTCGTACAAATTCATGTATCTTCTTAAGAATCTTGGACTAAATTCGTGCGTCATTCCTATCATATCGTGTAACACTAAAACTTGACCATCAACACCGCTTCCGGCACCAATTCCAATTACAGGGATAGAAATACTTTTAGCTACTTTTTCTGCTAAATGAGCTGGAATTTTTTCTAAAACCAATGCAAAACAACCAATTCGTTCCAACATTTTTGCATCTTCAATTAATTTTTCAGCTTCTTCTTCTTCTTTAGCTCTTACGGTGTAAGTTCCAAATTTATAAATAGATTGAGGTGTTAATCCTAAATGCCCCATTACAGGAATACCAGCATTTAATATTTTTTTAATGGAATCTTTAATTTCACTTCCACCCTCTAATTTAACGGCGTGGCCACCACTTTCTTTCATTATACGAATAGATGATCGTAAAGCTTCTTTAGGATCAGACTGATAACTTCCAAACGGTAAATCGACTACAACTAAGGCTCTTTCACAAGCTCTAACCACACTTGAGGCATGATAAATCATTTGATCTAATGTTATTGGAAGAGTCGTCTCATGTCCGGCCATTACATTACTTGCAGAATCGCCAACTAAAATTACATCAACACCAGAACTATCAACAATTTTAGCCATTGTATAGTCATAGGCTGTTAGCATGGAGATTTTTTCTCCATTTTCTTTCATTTCAATTAAAGTTTTTGTGGTAATTCTTTTGTAATCTTTTTTTGCTACAGACATAATTTATTTGCTTTGTAATACAAATGTAGTAAATGTTATTTGCTTTTTTAAATGCAAAAATAATATTTTGTTAAAATCGAAATAATATAGAATAATAGCATAATTTAGTAAGGTTAAATTAGATCTATATTTAGATGATACCAATATTACTTTTTGTTGCCTTGTTAGGCTATTTGATGATTATTTTTGAATCACCAATTCGAATCAATAAAACCATTACAGCAATTTTAACAGGAGCATTGTGTTGGGTAGTAATCGCTATATTTCATGTTGGAAATCCCCATGAAGTTTCCGAAAAATTAATTGCATATTTTGGCGAAATTGCGGGACTTTTAATATTTCTTTTAGGTGCAATGACAATTGTAGAGTTAATTGACTTGCACAAAGGATTTACAGTTATTACACACAGAATTAGAACAAAATCTGTTTTAAGGTTATTATGGATTGTTGGGATTGTTACATTTATTTTGTCAGCTTTACTGGATAATTTAGCTACAGCAATTATTATGATAACATTGCTAAAGAAATTAATGCCAAAAGGCGAAATAAGAATGATATTAGCGGGTGTTGTTGTAATTGCAGCAAATGCTGGTGGAGCTTTTAGTCCTATAGGAGATGTAACTACAACTTTATTGTGGATAGGAGGACAAGTTAGTGCATTTGGAATTGTTAAAATACTGATTTTACCTTCTATTATGGTATTGGTTGTTCCATTAATTTTAGCGAGTTTTAAAATGAAAGGTTTTGCTGTTTTAAGAGCACAAATTTCTATGGCCGATGCAAAAAGAGAAGAAAAAATGCGTGGTAGTTTAAGCGTTTTTTTAGCTGGTGTTTTTGGATTAGTAATGGTTCCTGTTATTAAAACTTTTACGGGATTACCTCCATTTATTGGTGTTTTAATTTCATTAGCGTTTGTTTCATTAGTATCTATAAATTATCATAGAAATAAACCACAGGAGGAAAAAGATAAATTTTCTGTAGCTTCTGCATTAACTAAAGTGGATGTAAGTTCTATTTTATATTTTATGGGAATTTTATTGATGGTATTTGCATTACAAGAAACTCATGTTCTTTCTGAAATGGCTGTTTTCCTTCAGAACACATTACCAAGCAATAACGCTATGATTGTAGTTATTGGATTTTTATCTTCTATTGTAGATAATGGAAGTTTAGTAGCCGCTACTCAAGGAATGTTTCCAATTTCACAGTTTCCAATTGACAGTAGTTTATGGGAGTTTATTGCTTTATGTGCTGGAACAGGCGGAAGTATGTTAATTATTGGTTCTGCTGCTGGGGTTGCAATTATGGAAAAAGAAAAAATTTCTTTTATGTGGTATATGAAAAAAATTACGCCTTTAGCATTAGCAGGATATGTTGCTGGAATTGTAACATATTTAGTTCAAGTGCTACTTATGCATTAAAATCAGACGGTATGAAAACATTTATTTTTTTAATACTTTTTAGTTTATCAAGTTCCCTTTTTGCTCAAGAAACTACTCCAAAAAAAGTAGTGGACGATTTTTTTGCTGCTTTTCATGCTAAAGATACTGTGGCATTAAAATCGCTTTGTCATCCCGAAATTGTAATGAAAACAATTGCCAATACTAAAGAAGGAAATAAGCTTGTTTCAGAAGAGTTTGATGAATTTTTAAAATCGATATCAGCAATTCCATTGGATTTAATTTTTTTTGAAAAACTTATCGATTATAAAATTGAAATTGATGGTAATTTAGCTCACGTTTGGACACCTTATGAGTTTTATGTAAATGGCAATTTAAGCCATATAGGAGCCAATGCATTTACATTGTATAACGACAATGGGAAATGGCAAATTATACATTTAATTGATACGAGAAGAAAGAAATAACTTATCAAAACAATAAGCAGCTAAACTTCCTATAACATAACAAAACAAATCCAACCAAAGGAAACCTTGTCCCAAAATGTAATGACCTAAAGTGGTTTTACGAATGGCAATTAACCAATCGATTTGAACTAACTGTAGGATTTCGATACCAAAACAAAAAAGCAAACTCAATAGGAGTGAAGTTGATTTTTTTGATTCAATAAATAAGAATCGAAACCCAAAATAAATTAAAACAGCATACAAAACATCACCTATAAATAAAGGAATGCCACTTATTTTTCTTGAAAAAATTCCCAAAAGCATTACCAATAAAGCAATGATAAAATAATTTAAACGATTGCTTTTCATTAACAATCCGACATGTTTACTGCAACCGCTAAACCACCTTCTGACGTTTCTTTGTATTTAGAGTTCATGTCTTTTGCAGTTTGCCACATGGTGTTAATTACTTTATCTAATGGCACTTTCGCGTTTAAAGCATCGGTTTCTAAGGCTAATTCGGCTGCATTAATAGCTTTTATGGCTCCCATGGTATTTCTTTCAATACACGGAATTTGTACTAAACCACCAATTGGGTCGCAAGTTAAACCCAAATGATGTTCCATTGCAATTTCGGCTGCCATGGTAACTTGGGCTGGAGTTCCACCCATTAATTCACACAAAGCCGCTGCTGCCATAGCACTTGAAACCCCAATTTCTGCCTGACATCCACCCATAGCTGCTGAAATGGTAGCTCCCTTTTTGAATATAGAGCCAATTTCGCCCGCTACCATTAAAAATTGCTTGATTTCTTTTTCTCCAGCTTCATGATTTTCAATCACCAAATAATACATTAAAACCGCCGGAATTACTCCAGCACTTCCGTTAGTTGGTGCTGTAACCACACGACCTAAAGAAGCATTTACTTCATTTACCGCTAAAGCAAAACAGCTAACCCATTTTAAAATCTGACGGAATTTAACTTCGGTTTGTCTTATTATTTGTAACCACGAATAAGGATCTTCATAAGGTAAAACCCCAATTAAATTTTTATGCATGTCATACGCTCTTCGTCTAACATTTAGTCCGCCAGGCAAAATCCCTTCTGAATGACACCCTATGTACATGCATTCTAACATGGTATCCCAAATGCGAAGTAGTTCATTGTGAATATCTTCTTCGCTACGCATTGTTTTTTCATTTTCGTAAACGATTTCAGATATTTTTTTATTTTCGGCTAAGCAAAAAGCTAATAATTCATTGGCTTTTTCAACTGGATAAGGAAAATTATGTAAAATTTCTTCTTTATGGTTTTCTTCTTTTTCTTTAACCACAAAACCTCCACCTATAGAATAATAGGTTTCCGAATATGTTTCTGTATCGGTTTTGGCTGTAAAAGTTAAGCCGTTGGCATGAAATGGTAAAAAGTTTCTATTGAACACAATATCAGTTTCAAAACAAAACGGAATTAATATTTCATTTCCAAGAAAAATTTCTTTCTTATTTTTTATAGCCGTAATTATCACATCAATACTCTCAACCGGAATATATTCTGGATCTGCACCACTTAAACCTAGCATAACGGCTAAATCGGTGGCATGCCCTTTTCCAGTTAATGATAAAGAACCATATAAATCTACTTTTACACTAATAATTGTATCAATTAGATTTCGCTCTCGTAATTCTTTTAAAAATTGTTCGGCAGCTCGCCAAGGACCAAGGGTGTGCGAACTAGAAGGTCCAACACCAATTTTTAACATATCAAAAACAGAAATACATTCCATATCTAAAATTTATTGAGAACAAATATAATTAGGAATTCGTAAAATACTTCACTGTTTTTAGTTTTATAATAAAATTATATACCATTTATTGATTTTTTGTCAAAGACTCTATTTGAAAATGAGCAGTCAAATTAATCTTTTATGTCATGTTGTCAGTGTTTTAAACCTGACATTAGTTGTTTTCTGTCAATTTTCCTTATTTTAAGTAATGGCACAATGATTGAATTAAAGAGTTTGAGTTTAAAATTGAAATTTAAAATCTAACAAGTATAAAAATGAGTAAAATTATTGGAATCGACTTAGGAACAACCAACTCTTGTGTGGCTGTAATGGAAGGTGGAGAACCTGTTGTAATTGCAAACGCAGAAGGAAAAAGAACAACACCATCTGTAATTGCATTTGTAGAAGGTGGTGAAATTAAAGTTGGAGATCCGGCAAAAAGACAAGCAGTAACTAACCCAACAAAAACGATTGCTTCTATCAAACGTTTTATGGGTAACAAGTACACTGAAAGTGCAAAAGAAGCTTCAACGGTAGCTTACAAGGTAGTAAAAGGGGACAACGATACACCACGTGTAGATATCGATGGTCGTTTATACACACCACAAGAATTGTCAGCAATGACACTTCAAAAAATGAAAAAAACAGCTGAAGACTATTTAGGTCATTCAGTTTCTGAAGCAGTTATTACTGTTCCTGCTTACTTTAACGATGCACAACGTCAAGCTACTAAAGAAGCTGGAGAAATTGCAGGTTTAAAAGTTATGCGTATCATCAATGAGCCTACAGCAGCAGCTTTAGCTTATGGATTAGACAAACAAGGTAAAGACCAAAAAATTGCCGTTTACGATTTAGGAGGAGGTACATTTGATATTTCTGTTTTAGAATTAGGAGACGGAGTTTTTGAAGTATTATCTACAAACGGAGATACTCACTTAGGTGGAGATGATTTTGACCAAGTAATTATCGATTGGTTAGCTAACGAATTCAATGCTGCTGAAGGTGTTGATTTACGTAAAGACCCAATGGCATTGCAACGTTTAAAAGAAGCAGCTGAAAAAGCTAAAATTGAATTATCAGCTTCTGCTCAAACAGAAATTAACTTACCATACGTAACAGCTACAGCTTCTGGACCAAAACACTTAGTGCAAACATTAACTAGAGCTAAATTTGAACAATTAGCTAAAACTTTAGTAAAACGTTCTATGGAACCAGTTGCTAAAGCGTTAAAAGATGCTGGTTTATCAGTTTCTGATATCGACGAAGTTATCTTAGTTGGAGGTTCAACTCGTATCCCAGTTATTCAAGAGCAAGTTGAAAAATTCTTTGGTAAAAAACCATCAAAAGGAGTTAATCCTGATGAAGTAGTTGCAATTGGAGCTGCTATTCAAGGTGGAGTTTTAACTGGTGAAGTAAAAGACGTTTTATTATTAGACGTTACACCTTTATCTTTAGGAATTGAAACAATGGGTGGTGTTATGACAACTCTTATTGAGTCTAATACAACTATTCCAACAAAAAAATCACAGATTTTCTCTACTGCTGCAGATAATCAACCAACAGTTGAGTTACATGTTTTACAAGGAGCAAGACCAATGGCTGCTGACAATAAAACAATTGGACGTTTTAACTTAGATGGTATTCCACCAGCACCAAGAGGAGTTCCTCAGATTGAAGTAACTTTCGATATTGATGCGAATGGTATTATTAAAGTTTCGGCTACTGATAAAGGAACTGGAAAATCTCATGATATTCGTATTGAAGCTTCTTCTGGATTAACAGCTGAAGAAATCGAAAAAATGAAAAAAGATGCTGAAATGAATGCAGAAGCAGACAGATTAGCTAAAGATAGAGCAGATAAGTTAAACGAAGCTGATTCGATGATTTTCCAAACAGAAAGTCAATTAAAAGAAATTGGTGATAAATTAACTGAAGAGCACAAAACTGCAATTGAATATGCTTTAACTGAATTGAAAATGGGTCATGAATCTCAAGATTTAGACGCTATTCAAAAAGGTTTAGACAATGTAAATGCAGCTTGGAAAACAGCTACAGAAGAAATGTACAAATCACAAGAGCAAGCAGCTTCTCAAGCTGAGCCACAAGCAAGTGCTTCAGGAGACCAAACGCAAGATGTAGATTTCGAAGAAGTGAAATAATTTACAAATCGTAAATAAATTTAAAACCGAATCAGAAATGATTCGGTTTTTTTGTTTAAAAGTAATTCAGTGCTATTTTTTTGTATATTAGGAACTTAATTTAACAACCTACTAATATGAAAAAACTATTTTTATTTCTTGTACTATTTGTTTCTACCATCAGTTTTGCACAAAAAAGTAAAGCTAAACCGGCTCCTAAAAACATAATTTTAGCAACTGTTGATAATGTTTCTGCTGAAGTTATTTCTGAAAAATCAGGAAAAAGAGTTGTGTTATTCGTAAAAAATGAAGGAAAAATTGATACACTGGAAGTAAAAAAGCTGGATAAAATAACTTTTAAACCAACAAATTTTACTCTTAAAAGTTATATGACACAAGGTAAAAAGTTGTACCATGTAAGCTGGAAAGAAGAAATTAAAGTAGACACCAAATTAAAGAAAGAGAATGGCGTACTAACAGAAGATCAACTTTGGGATGTTGTTGCTAAAACGCTGCTATTAGGAAATATTCATAAATCTTCTCACATTAAAGAAACGGTATTTTTAGATGCTAATAAAACAGCCTCTCATGAAGTTGAAAAAAACAGAAGTGAAGGATTTGAATTTAGTTTAAATGCAGATGGTAGTTTTGGATTAAAAACAAAAACTCAAAACAGTACGTACGTTTTTAACACAGCTTCAAATAAATATGAGATTAAAGGTAATCCTAAAAGTTCAGGAACAAAAAAGAAAAGATAAAACGAATATCTTAATATAAAAAAGGGGAAAACATAAATTGTTTTCCCCTTTTGTTTTTAAAATAATAAATTATTTTGGTTTCATTGCATTTTCTATTCGAGCCACTAAATCATTTAAATGGAATTTAGTTAATCTATCAGTTGAAGTTGTTGCAGCAACTTTTAATTGACTTTTAAGTTCGTTTAATTGACCTCTAGCAATAGAAGGGATATCTGTATCAGCTAAAACGATACGTCTTCCGCTAAATGATGTTACATTGCTTTTGTCACTAGACATGGTTTCGATAAGTTTAGAAACAAATAATTTTTGTAAATTTCTTCTGTAAATATCGATAGGAGCGTTGATTTTTATTTCAGAGAAAATGCCTCTTCTTAAATCGCTCATTAATTCATCTACTGAATAATTAGCTTTACTTTGAGAAGAAGTTTCTAATAAACGAACTAATCTATCTCCAGATAATAAGCTAGATAAAGTTCCGTCTTGAATTGATTTAATAGCTTCAACACCGTTCTCTGGTTTAATTTTAGACAATACATTTTGATCTAATAACCACATTGGAGTTTTAAATAATTGCTTATTTAAAAATGCAACCGCTTCATTTTGAATAGCAGAAGGAACAACTTCGTATTGATTGCCTTCCATGTCATATGTTTTTGGAGTTTCATAAATACCACCAACATTTTTAGTAACATGCCCCATATAACGTCTAAATTGACCAGTTAATGAGTTGTAAAGACCATTTAATTCATTATAATCTTCTCCGTTTTCTTTACTCCATACAATTAAATTAGGTAAAATTCTTTTTAAATTTTTAATTCCATATTCAGAAGCTTTCATAGCATTGTCTCCTAAATCTTCTGTTTGATATCTAGGATCGTACGGATTAGTTTCGGTACCAAACCACAAACGACGATTTTTATAGGCATCTTTCGTCATTTCGTTTAAAACTGCTTTTTCTGCATCTGCATCTTTAGCGTCTTTAAAGTAAGAATAACCCCATTTAATGGCCCATTTGTCATAATCACCAATTCTTGGAAATAAGTCAGTAACACCATCTTCTGGTTGTGCAACATAATTAAAACGTGCATAATCCATGATTGAAGAAGTATGTCCGTTTTTCTTTTGGAATTCTGGATTTCGTAACATTTCAACCGGAGTAGCATTACTTGCTCCCATGTTATGGCGAAGTCCGAGTGTATGACCTACTTCGTGAGCAGCTACAAAACGAATTAATTCGCCCATTAACTTATCATCAAATTTTTTATTTCTAGCTTGAGGATCAACAGCAGCTGTTTGAATTAAATACCAGTCGCGCAATAAACTCATAATATTATGATACCAACCAATATGACTTTCCATGATTTCTCCTGTTCTTGGGTCATGAACATTTGGTCCGTATGCATTTTGAATTTCTGCAGCAAAATATCTTAATACAGAAAAACGTGCATCTTCTAAACTCATTGTAGGATCGTTTTCTGGCCAATATTCGCCACGAATAGCATTTTTCCAACCCGCAAATTCAAAGGCTTCTTGCCAATCGTCTATTCCTTGTTTAATGAAAGGTTTCCATTTATCAGGTGTTGCAGGATCTAAATAATAAACGATAGGTTTCTTTGGTTCAATAAGTTCTCCACGTTTTTGTTTTTCAGCATCTTCTGCATTTTTTGGTTCTAAACGCCATCTTACTGCAAAAATTTCTGTTTCTGCTTTTTGAGAATCTTCTTCAAAAACATCGTATCCGTTTGCAAAATAACCTACTCGTTTATCAAATGCACGTTTACGCATTGGATTTTCAGGAAGCAAAATAAACGAAGTATTTATTTCCATTGTAACAACACCGGCATCTAAACCTGCTGGTAAATTAACCCCAATTCTTGGAGTTGGAGTTCTTGAAATTTGAGGTGCAACTGTAGTAAATGTTTTAGTTGTTCTAACTTCGGTATTAATTGGAAAACTTTTTACAAATTGTATAAATGATTTGTCCTTTTGAAAAGCTTGTAAACTTAATAATTGTTTATTTACAGAATTTAAAGAGAAAATCTGTGTGTCTGATTCAAAAGCACTTGTCATATCAATAACGCTTGCAGCATTATTTTTTCCCGAAGCATCTTTTTTGTACGCTAAAATATCGTAAATTCCGATAATAGGATCAGCGCTTGAATTTTTTACCGACTGTGTAATTGGTTTGTCTTCATCTGGAGTCATTATTACATAAGTAATAGAACGAAGAATAATTGTGTTGTTTTGTCCTTTTTCAAATCGAACCACCTGACGGTTTATTTCTTCACCACCAAATATACCTCCTCCGGCTGGAGTTTTAGAATATCTAGTTATTGTCATAATTTCTTTCCCTATCAAAGAATAAGAAATTTCAAACAAATATTTATCGGCAACTTTGTGAACATCAATTAATCCTTTTTGAGTAACTGCTGTAGAATCAATTACTTTTTTGTAAGGTTTTGGTTCTTTTTTTGAATCCGGTTTTTTTGCTTCAGGCATTACTTTTTCAGTTGAAGCTTTTTTCTTGTCTTTTTTCTTACTTTGAGCCATTAGGTCGTTAGAAAAGGAAAATACAACAAGACAACTTAATAAGGTTAGTTTCTTAATCATGTTTTTTTAGTTAGTTTGTTTTCAAATTTATTTTAATTTTTAATGCTCTGTTCTTTTATTAAGAATTAATTAAGAATTTTAACATCTGTTATTTTATTTTTTTTCAGATTTTTTAGTTAAATATTAACTTTATTATGCATGCATAGTATTTTATTTTCTTATATTTGAATTCCTTATTAAGGTTAGTTTGTACTATTAAATTCAATAAATACTATAAGTAGGTACAAATTGCATTTGAATTCTTTCAAAATTGGTTTAAAATAAATAAAATGGAAAAACAATCATTAACATCACTTTTACAAATAACTCATCCAGTTATAATGGCACCTATGTTTTTAGTTTCTAATACTAAAATGGTAGTAGAAGGGATGAAAAGTGGAATTGCAGGTTGTATACCCGCTTTAAATTACAGAACTTTAGAGGAACTTCAGGCTTCAATTAGAGAGTTAAAAGCAGCAAAAGTTGCGGGTGGAAGTTTTGGCTATAATTTAATTGTTAATAAATCCAATGTAAAATATAAAGAGCAACTTCGAATTTTGTGTGAAGAAAAAGTCGACTTTATATTAACTTCGTTAGGTTCTCCAGAAGAAACAATTAAGGAAGCTCATAAAGTAGGAATAAAAGTATTTTGTGATGTTACCGATTTATCTTTCGCTAAAAAAGTTGAAAGTTTAGGTGCCGATGCCTTGGTTGCAGTAAATAATGAAGCTGGTGGACACAGAGGAAATATTAATCCAGAAGAATTAATTAAGTCTTTAAATGAGAATACGACATTGCCAGTAATTTCAGCGGGTGGAGTAGGGAACAAGGCTGATTTAGATAAAATGCTAAGTTATGGTGCTGTAGGCGTTTCTGTTGGAAGTCCGTTTATAGCTTCTATTGAATCAGGTGTTTCTCAAGAATATAAGCAAGCCTGTGTTGATTACGCTGCAAAAGATATCGTAATGACGGAAAGAATTTCAGGAACACCTTGCACGGTTATCAATACGCCTTACGTTCAAAAAGTAGGGACTAAGCAAAGTGCATTAGAAACGTTATTGAACAAAAATAAGAGTTTGAAAAAATGGGTAAAAATGATTCGTTTTTATATTGGAATGAAAGCCACTGAAAAAGCGGCAACTCAAGTAACATATAAAACCGTTTGGGTTGCAGGTCCAAGTATTGAAGAAACTACTGCTATTTTACCAGTGAGATCAATTGTAGAAAAATTGGTTAAATAATTATGTACGATAAATTATTCGCTTTTTTTAATCGTTTTTTTGAAAAATCAACTCTTTTTAGGGTAATGTTTAACATTTCGCCCATGTATAGAAGAAGTTGTGGGAGAATTGTTTTTGTTTCCAAAGATTTACATGTTGTTAAAATTAAAATTGCTTTAACGTATAAAAATAAAAACTATGTAGGTTCTATGTTTGGTGGAAGTTTGTTTGCTGCAACCGATCCAATTTATATGATTCAACTAATGCAAATTTTAGGTAAAAACTATGTAGTTTGGGATAAAGCCACTGAAATTAAGTTTAAGAAACCTGTTTACAAAAATGCTTTTGCCATTTTTGAATTTACATCTGATGAAATTCAAGATATAATTAATAAAGTAGCTACTGAAAACGAAGTAAATTATACAAAAAAGCTTTTTATTACAGATGAAAATAATATGATTTACACCGAATTAGATAAAACAATTTATATTAGCTCTAAAGAGTTTTACAAAAAGAAAAGAGCTTTAAAAAAGTAAGTTATCTGAACCAGTTTCTTACTTTTTGAATTTGTCTACCGAAGAAAGTTCTTTTTTTTATACCTCCTATTAAAACAATTCCTGTAGATACCAAAGTTCCATCTTCAATCATTGTTACATTTATAGCAGTACTCTTAGAATCTACAATTATTTCTATAGTTTTAAAACCTATATAATTATAAGTTAATATTTCGCCTTCATTTACTTCAATCGAGTATTTCCCATCATAATCTGTTGATATTCCTCTAGTAGTTCCTTTAACAACAACATTTGCACCCGCAATTGGTCCTAATTCATCTGAAACAAACCCAGTAATTGTGACTGGGTTGTTTGTAGTAGTTATAATGTTTTTATTTAGTTTTTTATCAGTTTGGATTGTATCTTGCTTCACTTGCGAATAAGCAGTTTGACTTCCAATTCCTAAAAAACTAAATACAGTTGCAGTAGCTATTATCCAATAAGATGATTTCTCTTTTTGAACTATTAAATCACGGTTTAATTGAGAACTAACAAACCTTCCACAAGCAGTTGCATCTTTATTTAAATGCTCAATAATTTCTTTATCAGTTGCTTTTGTAAAATCAAACACTGTTTTAGAACAAACACCACAAAACCTTCCTTTTTCTTCAGGAGTCATTGCTTCCCAATTTTCATGACAAGGTTTAGGGACAGATATGTTAATTTTTCTACTCAACTGTAATCTCAAAAGTTTTATCCCAATTTTTACCTGTTACAAAAACTGTTTTTGTTTTTGGGTTGTATGCAATTCCATTAAAGTAATCTAAGTCAGGATGTTGTGTAACTTTTCCTTTTAACTCGGCACAATTAATTACATTTTCAACACTTCCTGTTTTTGGGTCAATTATTGCTATTGCGTCTTTTTGATAAATGTTTGCCCAAATTTTTCCATTTATCCATTCTAATTCGTTAACCGATTCAATTTTTGAACCATTTGTGTACACATTAAAATAATCTTCCACTTTTAAGGTTTCAGGGTTTAAAATGTAAATTTTTTCCGATCCATCACTCATATATAACTTTTCGCCATCATTTGTAATACCCCAACCTTCCATTTCATAAGTAAATGTTTTTTCTTTTTTAAAAGTATCAGCATTGTACACATAGCCTTCTTTATTTCTCCAAGTCAATTGATATACCTTATTATTTAAAATGGTTATTCCTTCGCCAAAAAAACGATCTTCAAGTTCAATTAATTTAAGTACTTTCCCTGTTCTGTAATCGGTTTTTCTTAAACTTGATTTTCCTTTTATTCCTGTTGAATTTCCTGCGCCATTTCCTGTTCCTTCAAATAAGGTGTCACGATAAAATTCAAAACCTTGTGTATAGGCTTTTATATCATGTGGATAGGTATTTAGAATTTTAAAGTTTAAAACTTTTGCTTCTACACTAGAAAAAATGGAAAAACCAGAAGTAACATCAATATTTTTTCCTTCAAAATAAACTAATGCTTTAATTGTTTGATTTCCTAATTTCTGCTTGTTTAAATCAAAGTGTAATTTTTCATTTCCTTTTACAGCTCCTACTTTTACATTATTTACATAATAAATAACCGAATCAATAACTTTATTTTCTTTGTTTTTTAAGACAAAGTCAACACTTTCTTCGAGTTTTAAAATTGGTTTTATGTTGGTTGTATCAATTTCAAATAAATTTTTTAATGCATTTTCATCGTCTTTACATGAAGTCGAAATTACACCTAATACAATGAAAGCGAATAGCTTAACTTTTAACATGGTTGAAATATTTAATAAGGTAAATATACAATGATTTTTTATACTCACAATTGCCTTGCAAAAATATAAAAAGATTGTATATTTGCAGCGGCAAGTCCTACACGACCAGCTCCTGCAGACTCCTCCAGGGTGGGAACACAGCAAAGGTATGTGGTTGTAGCGGTGCGATGTAGGTCGCTTGCCATTTTTTATTTACTAGGAAAGAAGCAATCTTTTTAATATTATTTATCTCCCTTTGCGGAGATTTTTTATTTTTACACCAATTCTATTTCCTATGAAAATCACTTGGCAAATTGTTCGCTTACAACTAAAAGAAAAGTTTTCAATTAGTTATGGAAGTTACTCGTTCAGAGAAGCCTTAATTGTTTCGCTTTCCAAAAACGGAAAAACAGGTTATGGCGAATGCACCGCAATTGATTATTATGGAATTAATTTAAATGATTTCATTCAGAAATTATCAGAAATCCAAACACAGATAGAAAAAAAATCCATAAATCATCCAACCGAATTTTATGCTTTTTTAGAAAGTTTGCAATTGCATTCTTTTTTACGTTCGGCTTTAGATTGCGCGTATTGGGATTTGTTTGGAAAGTTAGAAAATAAAAGTTTTTTAGAATTGAATTCGATAGAAGTAAAGCAATTACCCGAATCTTCCATCACGATAAGTGTGGCGCCAATAGAAGAACAATTACAAAAAATCGTAAAGTCGGATTGGAATAAATTCAAGGTAAAATGGAATCATTTCGATGAAAAAGCGTTGGATTTATTACTAAAATGCGAAAAAGAAATCGCTTTAGATGCGAATGGAAGTTTCTCTATTTCCGAATGTCAACAATTGGAAGAAAATCCGTCATCTGCTCAATTTACTTATATTGAACAACCCATGAAAATTGGAATTTCAAACTATTCTCATTTGAATACTTCCAAATTTGCGAATTGGATGGCAGATGAAGATTGTCAAGAACAAACCAAACTTTCCGATTTAAAATCGCATTATAAAACTATCAACATTAAATTGTTAAAAACAGGTGGATTGACTCCAGCTTTACAACTAATCAATGAAGCACGAGCCAACGATTTCAAAATCATGATTGGTTGTATGACCGAATCTACCGTAGGAATTTCAGCCGGAACCGTTTTGGTTCCATTAGTAGATTATGTTGATTTAGATGGTGCGAATTTAATTGCCAACGACATCGCTTTTGGAAGCACCATCGAAAAAGGAAAAGTGTTGCTTTCAGAGAAAGTTGGGCTAGGAATTTCCTTGAAATAATTTAAAGCCGTATTTTCGCAATATAATTCACACTAAAATGAGTAAAGTAGTATTAATTACAGGTGGTTCATCAGGAATTGGAAAATCAATTGGCGAGTTTTTACACCTAAAAGGTTTTGTAGTGTATGGCACAAGCCGAAATCCTGAAAAAATCACGAATTCAATATTTCCATTAGTAGCTTTAGACGTTCGCGATAAGCAAAGTATTGTGAATTGTGTTACTGAAGTGATTCAGAAATATGGAAGATTAGATGTCGTAATTAATAATGCGGGAGTTGGAATTACAGGTCCAATTGAAGAAATCCCAACAGAAGAAATCCGAAATAATTTCGAAACTAATTTATTTGGACCTATTGAAGTAATTAAAGCGGTTTTGCCTCAAATGCGCGAGCAAAAATCGGGTTTAATCATTAATATAACCTCTATTGCTGGTTATATGGGATTGCCTTATCGTGGCGTTTATTCGGCTTCAAAAGGCGCTCTAGAATTAATTACCGAAGCGTTGCGAATGGAAGTAAAGTCTTTCGGAATTGATATTACAAACGTAGCACCAGGTGATTTTGCCACAAATATTGCTGCAGGGCGTTATCATGCTCCGGTTATGAAAGGTTCAGCTTATGAAGTTCCTTACGGAAATACGTTAAAAGAAATGGATTCGCACGTTGATAGCGGAAGTAATCCAAACGAAATGGCAGAAGCAATTTTTGCTATTATTCAAACTAAAAAACCAAAAGTACATTATAAAGTTGGTGCTTTTATTCAAAAGTTTTCTATTGTTTTAAAACGCATTTTGCCGGATACGGTGTATGAAAAAATGTTGATGAATCATTATAAGTTGTAAATCTTATTTTTCATACATCTTAAGTATTACAATAGCATGTGGAAATGTTATTGATGCTAAAAATGAAAAAAACAAAGCATCAAATATAATCATGTCTTTAGATATTAGATATAAAAGACTTATTCCGACTAAGGAAATTATCCAATACAAAAAAGCAGATTTAAAGTATTTCTTAAAATTGATAAACGAATAGTTACCATATAAAAAACGTATTTGATCATTTAAAGACGGTATACTGTGCCAAAAAATAAAGTAAATCGTAAATCCCCATATCAAACCTGAAACTTTAAATATTAAACAGAGCAACATCAAGTAAAATAGTTGTTCAATTACAATCTTTTTAAAAGATGCTGAATTCTTATACATTATATAGGTATTAATTAAAAACAATACTAATGCTATTAAAAACACAATACTTATTGTTATTTCATTAATTGCAAAAGCTGTAATTTTAAAAACAATTTCTATAACTTCTTGTTTGTTAAAGTAAAATAATAAGAGTAAAATTATTAAACCATAATTGAATTGGAATATTTTCTTTATCAAGTTATTTCCATCTTTTATTATTTCTTCCCAATGTTGTTCTCCAAAATGATAAGCGCTAACTAATATAAATAATATTAAAGCTACTATTGGAATTTTTGTAAATAGTAATACAGAAATCAGAACAACAATTATATAGGATATTAAAATTTTTAAAAAATTTTGCTTTTTTCTATTTTCAAGTTGACTTATTAAGACCAAATCGTTAGCTCCATGCAAAATTCCAAACGTAAAAATCAATAAAAAACCCAAAAATATTTGGTTTCTCTCTGATAAATAAGAATTTAGCCAAAGACCTAAAAAGCTTGTAAAGACCGATATACTCTGTATTTTATACATTTTTAATTTATTTTGTTTGATTTTTTATTGAAAAAATTAAACAAAAAACTTGTTTATGTTATTTAATTTTTTGTAAATTTACTTTAACAAACTAATTTAAACTATTATTATTATGACAAATTTAATGTTTCTATCATCTAGTGTAGCAAAAATGCTACCTAATGATTATGTGGGGTTTACATTTTTTATTGGAAGTATGGCTATGATGGCTGCTTCCGCTTTTTTCTTTTTATCATTAAATCAATTTGATAAAAAGTGGCGTACTTCAGTATTGGTTTCAGGTTTGATTACTTTTATTGCTGCCGTACATTATTTTTACATGCGTGATTATTGGAATGCTTTCCAAGAATCGCCAACTTTCTTTAGATATGTTGACTGGGTTTTAACTGTGCCGTTAATGTGTTTAGAATTTTATTTAATATTAAAAGTAGCTGGTGCTAAACAAAGTTTGTTGTGGAAAATGATTTTCTATTCAATCGTAATGTTAGTTACTGGATATTTTGGTGAAGCTGTTGACCCAACAAATGCATGGATTTGGGGATTAGTTTCTGGTATTGCTTATTTTGCAATTGCTTATGAAATTTGGTTAGGAGAAGCATCAAAATTAGCCAAAGCTGCTGGTGGAAACGTACTAGAAGCCCACAAAATTTTATGTTGGTTCGTTCTAGTTGGATGGGCAATTTATCCTTTAGGATACATGTTAGGTACTGATGGATGGTACACAGGTATTTTTGGTAAAGGAAATGTAGATATTGCTTACAATATAGCAGATGCTATAAACAAAATTGGATTTGGATTAGTAATTTACAATTTAGCTGTAAAATCTACTTCAAACCAACAAGAATAATTTAATTTTTAGTTTTTGGTTAACCGCTTCATTTTATGGAGCGGTTTTTTTATTTTATTAAGAATTGATTTCTTACTTTTGCACTTTAAAACAACACACAATACTTTAAAATTTAAAAAGATGAAATTTTTTATTGACACAGCTAATTTAGAGCAAATTAAAGAAGCACAAGAATTAGGAATTTTAGATGGAGTTACTACAAACCCATCGTTAATGGCTAAAGAAGGCATTACAGGAAAAAACAATATCCTAAAACATTATGTTGACATTTGTAATATTGTTGACGGTGATGTAAGTGCAGAAGTAAATGCAATGGATTTAGAAGGTATGATTAGAGAAGGTGAGGAGTTAGCTGAATTACACGAGCAAATTGTTGTTAAATTACCTATGACAAAAGAAGGTGTAAAAGCATGTAAATATTTCTCTGATAAAGGAATTAAAACAAACGTAACTTTGATTTTCTCTGCTGGTCAAGCTTTATTGGCTGCAAAAGCGGGAGCAACATATTGTTCGCCTTTCTTAGGAAGATTAGATGATGTTTCTACAGATGGTTTAAATTTAATTGATGAAATTCGTCAAATTTATGATAACTACGGATTTGAAACGCAAATTTTAGCTGCTTCTGTTCGTCATACAATGCACGTGATTAACTGTGCTAAAATTGGTGCAGATGTTATGACTGGACCTTTATCATCAATTACTGGATTGTTGAAACACCCATTAACAGATATCGGTATTGCTCAATTTATTGCTGATTACGAAAAAGGAAATAAATAATTCCTCAAGTATATAAAACAAAAAAGCGTTCTAATTAGAACGCTTTTTTTATTAGTATTGATTAACCACAAACAAAACTAATTTTATTTCAAATTCTGTTCAAAATTCACATCAAACAAATTTGCAAAACCATTTTTAATAGTTCCATCAGCATTTAAGATGATAATTCTGTGAATTTTAGTAATGACCCATTTTTTCTTAACCAATTCAAAATCTTCTACATGAAATTCTTTTGCAATTTGAAACTTGTATTTTTTTAAGGCATTTTCCCAATTAATTTTAGTATCGTTTACATTTACTGCAATAAATTCATAATTAGGATATTTTACCTGTAATTCTGCAATTTTTTTATGAGAAGCTACAAAATGAGATTCAGCATGACTTGTCCAAAAGAATAAAACTGTTGGTTTGGTTATAATACTATTAATTGCTACGGTCTCGTTAGAAGTGTTTGTTAAATTTATATTAGGTAATGTATTACCTACTTTTAAATTTTTAACAGAGTTTGATAACTCTCTAATTTCTTCTTTGTTTTTAGTATCGCTAGACAATTTTAAATAGCGTTCAATAAATTTCTGGTTGTTGTACATGTTTTGATCTTCTAACAAGTACATCATTGCAACGTTATTTAAAACAACATTTTTAACTTTTTGATTTTTAATTAAAGTATCGGTAATATTTAATTTTTCAATATTATTCTCTAAAGAATTTTCATTTAAATCTAAATGATCTTTTTGTAAAGAAACGTTATTTAACATAACGCTCACATATTTTATAAAAGGAGAATAGTTTGTTAAAAGTGCATTTTCAAAATCAACCTCTTTTCTGTGATCATAATAATTAGAAGGTAACTTAGTTCTAATATTTTCTCCAGTTCTAAATTGATGTGCGTAAGGATATATTTCTTTTTTTGTTATGTGATGAAAATTTAAACTTGCTCTTGCAACTAAATCAAAATTTTCATCCCAACCAATTTCGGCTTTGCGTTTTAAATAAAATGATTTTCTAATAGCATAACTTGAATCGATGTTTTTTATAAAACTTTTTACATCTTTATCAAATTTATCATACATTAAAGAACGGTCTGCATCATTTTTCAGAAACAATTCCATTAAAAAATTGTTTTTTTCATCGCCTCTTCCACAAAACACAACCGAGTTATCAAAATCAAATGTATTTACTCTAAGCATTAAACTATCATTCTTATCAAAATAAACATATTGATATTCAGGATTGTGCTTATAAGTATATAAACCAGGCGCTAGTGAGTCAAATTTATGCATAAAACGATTGTTTTTGTCCAGATAAATTGTGTCAATCACTTCATCATCTTTTAAAAACAATACATATTTTTCTTGTGGATTTAATATTTCACCTCCAAAGTAAGCTACAAAATTATCTTCTTTAAAAACTTTTTTACAAGAAGTTAAAGACGTAAAAAGCACCACAGAAAGCGGCAAGAAGTATTTAATGTAATTTTTAATCATTTAATTGATTATTGATTTCAGAACAAATGTATTAGTTAAAATTAAATTAGCTTGTTAACATTCAGTTAAAATAAACCTATATTAATTATAATTATAATGTTCAAAAATCTACTATTTTTAGTACTTTTGCAACAGTTTTATAAAAAAATACAAAAATGTTAACAGTTTCAAATTTATCGGTTCAATTTGGTAAACGAATTTTATTCGATGAAGTAAATACAACGTTCACTCAAGGTAATTGCTATGGAATCATTGGTGCTAATGGTGCTGGGAAATCTACTTTCATGAAAATTATTGCGGGTGAAATGGATCCAACATCTGGTAGAGTTATTCTTGAACCAGGGAAACGTATGTCGGTTTTAAACCAAAATCACAATTTATTTGACGAGCATACTGTTTTAGAAACAGTTTTAATGGGAAATAAAGTATTGCATGCAATTAAAACAGAAATGGATGCTTTGTATGCTGATTATACCGATGAAAATGCCAACCGAATTGGTGAGTTACAATTGCAGTTTGACGAAATGAACGGATGGAATGCAGAAAGTGATGCTGCAACTATGTTATCTAACTTGGAAATTGTTGCAGAATATCATTACACTTTAATGAGCGAGATGGATGGAAAACTTAAAGTTCGTGTTTTATTAGCACAAGCTTTATTTGGAAATCCAGATGTGTTGATTATGGATGAGCCTACCAATGACTTGGATTTTGAAACGATTGGTTGGTTAGAAAATTTCTTAGCCAATTATGAAAATACGGTTTTAGTGGTTTCGCATGACCGTCACTTTTTAGATGCGGTTTGTACACACGTTTCGGATATTGACTTTGGAAAAATTACGCATTATTCTGGAAATTATACGTTTTGGTATGAGTCTTCGCAATTAGCGGCTCGTCAAAAAGCACAACAAAATAAGAAAGCGGAAGAGAAAAAAGCGGAGTTGGAAGACTTTATTCGTCGTTTTAGTGCGAATGTTGCCAAATCAAAACAAGCAACTTCTCGTAAAAAAATGATTGAAAAATTAAATTTAGACGAGATTAAACCTTCAAGTAGAAGATATCCTGCCATTATTTTTGATACAGAAAGAGAAGCTGGAGATCAAATTTTAAATGTTCAAAATTTAAGTGCTTCTATCGATGGCGATGTTTTATTTAAAGGAGTAGACTTAAATATGGCGAAAGGCGATAAAATTGTTGTTTTTTCTAAAGATTCGAGAGCAACATCTGCCTTTTATGAAATTTTAAATAAAAAATTAACTCCAGATTCAGGAACATTTGATTGGGGAATTACCACTACACAATCGTATTTACCAGTTGATAATCATGAATTTTTTGATGGTGTAGATTTAAACTTAGTAGATTGGTTACGCCAATGGGTTAAAACGGAAGAAGAACGTGATGAAGTATATGTTCGTGGGTTCTTAGGGAAAATGATTTTCTCAGGAGAAGAAGCATTAAAAAAATGTAACGTTTTATCTGGAGGAGAAAAAGTTCGTTGTATGTTATCGCGTATGATGATGATTAGAGCTAACGTTTTAATGTTAGATGAACCAACGAATCACTTAGATCTTGAATCAATTACAGCATTTAATAATTCTTTAAGTAACTTTAAAGGTTCTGTTTTGTTTACAACTCATGACCACGAATTTGCACAAACGGTAGGAAATCGAATTTTAGAATTAACACCAAATGGCGCCATCGACAGATACATGACATTTGATGAATATTTAGAAGATGACAAAATCAAAGAATTAAGACAAAAAATGTATTCTTAATATCATTCCCGTTGCTAGTTTTAGTAACGGGATTTTTTTTACAATACGATTGCTATTAGAAATATAAATTCTAAATTTGTACAAACAACACATCATGAGTCAAAAAGTTTTGCTCACTTCAAAAGAAGTACACATTATCTTGCATCGATTAGCTTGTCAACTAATTGAAAATCATTTAGATTTCTCAAATACTATCTTAATCGGTTTACAACCTCGAGGTAAATTTTTAGCCGAAAGAATCAAACAAATTTTAGAATCAGATTACCAAGTTTCCAATATTCAATTGGGGTTTTTAGATATTACGTTCTTTCGTGATGATTTTAGAAGAGGCGAAAAACCATTAGAAGCCAATAAAACCCAAATCGATTTTTTAGTAGAAGATAAAAAAGTAGTTTTTATTGATGATGTTTTATATACCGGAAGAAGTATCAATGCCGCTTTAACAGCTATTCAATCCTTCGGAAGACCATCAGAGGTAGAATTACTAACTTTAATAGACAGAAGATTTAGTCGTCATTTACCTATTCAGCCCGATTATAGAGGAAGACAAGTAGATGCCATAAATAATGAAAAAGTATTAGTAAAATGGCTTGAAAACGATGGAGAAGATGCCGTGTATTTGGTAACAAAATAATGTAACAATAAACCACTAACTACAAACAACAAACAACCAAAATAAATGAAAGAATTATCAGTAAATCATTTAATCGGAATAAAACATATAACAAAAAGTGATATCGATTTAATCTTCGAAACGGCCGACCAGTTTAAAGAAGTAATTAATCGTCCCATCAAAAAAGTACCATCACTTAGAGATGTTACGATTGCTAATATTTTCTTTGAAAACAGCACCAGAACCAAATTATCTTTCGAATTAGCTCAAAAACGTCTGTCTGCGGATGTGATTAGTTTTTCTGCTGCACAATCTTCGGTTAAAAAAGGAGAAACTTTGATAGATACGGTAAATAATATCTTATCAATGAAAGTAGATATGGTGGTGATGCGTCACAGTAGTCCTGGAGCGGCTCACTTTTTATCGCAAAATGTTAGTGCAAGTATTGTAAATGCAGGAGATGGCGCTCACGAACACCCAACACAAGCCTTATTAGATAGTTTTACGATAAGAGAAAAATTAGGAGATGTAGGTGGAAAGAAAGTTGTAATTGTAGGCGATATTTTGCACTCGAGAGTAGCCTTATCTAATATTTTTGCTTTACAAATGCAAGGAGCAGAAGTAAAAGTGTGCGGCCCAAAAACGTTGATTCCTAAATACATAGAATCTCTAGGAGTAACCGTTGAACCAAATCTTCGTAAAGCTTTAGAATGGGCTGATATAGCGAATATGTTACGTGTGCAAAACGAACGTTTAGATATGAGTTATTTCCCAACCACAAGAGAATATACCCAACAATATGGTGTAACCAAAGAATTATTAGATTCGCTAAACAAGGAAATCGTAATCATGCACCCAGGACCAATCAACAGAGGTGTTGAAATTACTTCCGATGTAGCCGATTCACAGCAATCCGTGATTTTAAATCAGGTGGAAAATGGAGTAGCGGTTCGTATGGCAGTGATTTATTTATTGGCAAGTAAGATTAAGAATTAAATTATTATATTAGCAGTAATCAGTAATACCACCAAAATGAAAGTAGATCAAAAAGGACATACCACCATCATCAAAGATACACAAAATAATGTGGAAGCTTTTGTGGGTAAAATCACCAATGAATATCATGCATTTCAAGGTCAGAATTTAATTTTGGATATGTCGCACGATAAATCGCTTTCTAATAAAGATTTAGTCCATTTTAAAGAATTGGCTAAAACCCATAAAAAAGCAAAAAAATCAATGATTATTGTTTCTGACGCAGTTGATTTTGATAAAGTACCAAATTATTTAAATGTGGTTCCTTCCGTTTTAGAAGCTCATGACATGATTGAAATGGACGAAATTGAACGCGATTTAGGATTTTAATAAAAGTTTACAGTCTCAGTTTACAGTATTCATTAACTGCGACTGAAAACTGCGACTGACAACTAAAAAATGAAACTACAAATACTCGGCTGTTACGCAGCTACTCCAAGAACGATAACCAACCCAACATCACAAGTGTTAGACATAAAGAATCATTTATTTCTAATCGATTGTGGTGAAGGAACACAAGTGCAATTGCGCAAGCATAAAATTAAGTTTTCTCGTATTAATCATATTTTTATTTCGCATTTACATGGCGATCATTTTTATGGATTAATTGGTTTAATTTCTACATTTATGTTGTTAAATCGCGAAAACGATTTGCACGTTTATGGTCCAAAAGGAGTAAAAGAAATTATTTTGTTACAATTGCGTGCTTCGGGTTCGTTTACGGGTTACAATTTGTATTTCCACGAACTAGAATCTAAAGAAAGTGAAGTTATTTTTGAAGATGAAACGGTAATTGTAAAAACAATTCCTTTAAATCATCGTATTTATACCAACGGATTTTTATTTCAAGAAAAGTTAGGGAAACGCCATTTGAATATCGAAGCGGTTGCCAAATACAAAATTGAAAAATGTTATTTCGACAAAATCAAATCAGGAGGAAATGTAACTTTAGATTCAGGTGAAGTGATTGATAACGAGTTATTATCTTTGCCACCAGACGCTACTAAAAGTTATGCCTTTTGTAGTGATACAATGTATGACGAATCAATTGTTCCCATTATAAATGAGGTTGATGTGTTGTATCATGAAGCTACGTTTTTGGATTCAGAAGCACATTATACAGAAAAAACAAAGCATACGACTGCAAAAGAAGCAGCAAAAATTGCGAAGTTAGCAAATGTGAAACAACTGATTTTAGGACATTATTCCACACGATATGGTTCTATTGAGCCTTTTAAAACAGAAGCACAAACTATTTTTGAAAACGTGTTTTTAGCCGATGATGGGAGAGAATTTGAATTCTAATTTTCAATGATATAACAAGTTAGGAACACAGATTGGAGAAATTTTAAAAATTATAATAATTTATTAAATCTGTGTTTCAAAAAAAGTTTAGATTTTAAAGATTAAAAAATGATACAAACTGTAATTTTCGATATGGATGGCGTAATTGTAGATACCGAACCGGTTCATTATTATGCGTATCATAAACATTTTAAAGAATTAAATATCAATGTAACCGATGAAATGTATACTTCGTTTACAGGTAACTCAACACGTAATATTTTTCAAAAATTAAAAGAACAATTCAATTTATCTGAAAATGTAGAAGATTTGGTTTTACGTAAACGTCATTTATTTAATGATGCTTTTGATTCTAAAGAAGATTTGTATTTAATTGAAGGAGTTGAAGATTTAATTAAAGATTTGTATGCAAATGGAATCCAATTAATTGTTGCTTCTTCAGCGTCAAATGTTACGATTAACCGTGTGTTTACACGATTTAATTTGCATCAATATTTTACCCATATTGTCTCGGGTGAAGATTTTCCAAAATCGAAACCGCATCCTGCTATTTTTCTGCATGCTGCTAGTTTATCTATTGCACCTAAAGAAAATTGTATCGTAATTGAAGATAGCACAAACGGAATTCAAGCCGCAGTTTCTGCCGAAATTTTCTGTGTAGGCTATAATAGTTTACACTCTAAAAATCAGGATTTATCAAAAGCAAATGTGGTTATTCAGCATTTTAACGAATTGAATTTTGAGAAAGTTCGAGATTTAAATTAACTCATTTCTCTGTCTTGAAAAGTGTGTGTTTCTAAAATTCGTTTGCTGTCTTTTTTAACCGACTCATTTTTTCGCATCGACCAAAAGAAATCGCTAGAAAATTTCCTAGCTTCCTCTAAATTCACAATAGGTAAAGGATAATCTTTTCCAATTTCAAAATTATACAAAATTTGTTCTATTGGTGTCAATTTCCAAGGTTCATGAATAAATTCTGCAGGAATAGTTGCTAATTCTGGAACCCATTTTTTAATAAAAGTGCCATCAGCATCATGTTCGTATGAGTTTTTCACCGGATTATAAACACGTAAGGTATTAATTCCAGTTACACCAGCTTGCATTTGAATTTGAGGATAATGTATGCCAGGTTCAAAATCTAGGAATTGTTGCGCCAAATGCGGACTGCAATTTTGCCAAGGTTGAAACAAATGATGCGTGTAAAACGAAACCACCAAAGCACGCATTCTAAAATTCAAATAACCTGTTGTATTTAAACAGCGCATGCATGCATCAACTAATGGAACCCCTGTTTTTCCGGTTATCCAAGCTTTATGATATTTCTCATTGACTCTTTGAATCAAATTGCGATAGCCTTTATTTACGGCGATGAACTCCATTGTGCTTTCCATTTCAAATTTCTGAATAAAATGGGCTTGCCATCGTAATCTTGATGCAAAATTAGAAATCTGACGTTTGAATTTTCCTTGTTGATGCATTTCCCAAGCTTTGGTATACACTTGTCTAATAGATATATTTCCCCAAGCAATATAAGGCGATAATCGGCTACAACCTTTTCTGCCTAATTCGGGTTTTGAAATGTGATTGCTATAATTTTGAACACGTTCTTCAAAGAAAGAGTTCATATAGCGCAATGCCGTGGGAACACCTCCTTTTTGAAAATTTGGATTATGAACTGTTTTAATCGAAGGAACATCAAAAGCATTTTCTAATTCTTCAATTTCAATATATTTTACAAAACTTCTTGGTGTTGGGTTAAAAGGTAAGCAGTCTTTATCCATATAATCATACCAATCTTCTTTCCAATTTTTTCTGTTTTTTATGCCTCGAATGACACCATTGGTAATGTATTCGTTCCAGATAATTCCCTTTTCTTTTAGGAGTTTGCCCACTGCCAAATCTCTTTCGTAAGTGAGTTTTATTCCTGTTTCTTGATGGGAATATATTTCTCGTATAGAAATAACTTGGGTTAGCTTTTGAAAAACTGGCACCGCTTCGCCTTGAATAATTAAAATTTGTGTGTGATATTTTTGCAATTCTTTTTGAAGCGCTTCTAACGATTGTTTTATAAAATCGAAATGACGCTGACTGTAATGAATATCTTTCATCAGCGAAGGTTCAAAAATATAAAGCAATAAAGTTTTACCAGAAGTCGATAATGCTTCATGTAAGGCTTCATGATCGTGCAAACGCAAATCTCTCTTGAACCAAACAACTTTCATTTTATGAGTTTTTTATTTAGGGTAACTTAGTTATCCAACGGCTTCTTTGTACACTTTTAAGCAACGTTCTCGTGCTTCTTTGTGATCTACAATAGGTTTTGGATAATATTCGGTTTCCAATTCCGGAATCCATTTTTTGATATATTTTAAATCTTTATCAAATTTCTTAATTTGTTCGGTTGGATTGAAAATTCTAAAATACGGTGCAGCATCAACTCCAGAACCTGCTGCCCATTGCCAATTTCCAACATTACTCGCCATTTCATAATCTAGTAATTTTTGAGCAAAATAAGTTTCGCCCCAACGCCAATCGATTAGCAAATGTTTGCATAGAAAACTTGCTACAATCATTCGAACACGATTGTGCATGTGACCAGTTGAGTTTAATTCTCGCATTCCGGCATCAACAAAAGGATAACCAGTTTTTCCTTCACACCATTTTTGAAATAATTCTTCATTATTATTCCATACTATTCCGTCATATTTAGGTCTAAAACTCGAATTGTATGTATGAGGAAAGTGCCATAAAATTTGCATGAAGAATTCGCGCCAAATTAATTCGTTCCAAAAGGTATCATTTTTTTCAGCGATAGCTTTTGCAATCATTTTACGAATTGAAACCGCTCCAAATCTCAGATAAATTCCCAAATAAGAAGTTTTATTCAAAGCCGGAAAATTTCGAGTTGCTTCGTAATTCTGAATTAAATTTTCGGAAACATCAAAAGCAGATACTTTTATATTCGATTTTTCAAAACCAATGTCTGTTAACGATAAAAAGGGGTAGGAGTGCTTTGCAACTTTATCCAATTTATCTTCCGATGTATAATGAACCAGTTTTATCTTTTTAAAGTTCTCTTTCCATTTTTTAGAAAAAGGCGTATACACCACATAAGGACTTCCGTCGTCTTTAACCACTTCGCTTTTTTCAAAAATGACTTGATCTTTGCTTGTTAAAAATGAAATTCCATTGGTTGTAAAAAGTTGATTCATTTCCTTATCACGCTTTCGAGCATATGGTTCGTAATCGTGATTGGTATACACCGATGTAATTGTATTTTCGGAAATTAATTGGGTAAAAATTTCAATTGGTTTACCATGAAAAACCGCTAATGATTTACCAATTTTATTCAATTCCGACTGGATTTTTTCTAATTGTTCGTGAATAAACGAAACCCGAGCATCATCTTTTGGAAGTTGCGATAAAATTTCACTATCAAAAATAAATATAGGCAAAACATCTTCAGTACTATTTAAAGCATGAAATAAACCTACATTATCCTCCAATCTTAAATCGCGTCTAAACCAAAAGATATTCATTTTTATGTTTGTTGTTAATTGTTTGTGGTTTATTGTTTCAAGTTTAAGGTTTCAAGTTTAAGGTTTCAAGTTTGAGATTTGATTTTTGAATTTGTAATTGTCCTTGAATTTGTTTTATCCGTTTACTAATAATGTTGACATACCGCCGTCTACGTGGAAAATTTGTCCCGAAATCCAACTGCTTTTATCACTTAATAAAAAGCTTGCCATTTGGGCGCTGTCTTCTGGTTTTCCAAATCGTTTTAACGGATGACGTTCGGCTGATTTTTCTTGTTTGGTTTCGTTGTTTAAGAATTTATCAGCTAATGGTGTATCAGTTAATGAGGGTGCTATTACGTTTACTCTAATCTTTGGAGCATATTCTGCTGCTAGTGCTTTTGCAAAACCTTCTATAGCTCCTTTTGCTGCAGCAACACTCGTATGAAACGGCATTCCCATTGAAGCTGCAACAGAACTAAACAATACAATGCTCGATTGATCACTAGCTGTTAAATTGGGTAAAACAGTTTGAATTACTTTTACTAAACTAATGAAATTAATTTGTAAATCAGTTTCAAACGCTTCTGGTTTTAATCCTCTAAACGGACGTAAATTAATACTTCCAGGGCAATAAACCAAACCATCAATAACCGCTGGTAGTTTAGAAATATCTAAGGTGTCTGTAGCCGCATCAAAAGGAATATGGGTAACATTTAAACCTGTTAAATTTTCATTAGTTCTAGAAGCAATAAAAATGTTGTTTTCGTTATTAAGTTCTTGCGCAATGGCTAATCCTATTCCGTAAGAACCGCCTATAAGTAGTATGTTTTTCATGATTTTATTGTTTGAATTCACCAAATAATTCAATTAATTTTTTTCTTCTATATTCAAATATTTCTTCCAGTTTTGGTTTAACCAAAAAGGGATGAACCAATTGACCTAAAATTCCCATAGGTACTTTATAATCAATTATATCTTCCATTTCAACTCCACCAGGAATTTCTTTAATGAAATGTTTGTGATGCCAAAGCGCATAAGGACCAAATCTTTGCTCATCTACAAAATACTGTTTGTCAACTACATGTGTAATTTCGGTTACCCATTTTGCCGGAATTCCTAGTACGGGTGTAACTATATATTGAATAATTTGACCTGGAAACATAGGCCTATCTGCACCAGATAAAATTTTAAACCCCATATATTCTGGAGTGATTTTTTGAAGATTTTTTGGATCAGAAAGTAATTCCCAAGCTTGATCTAAAGTAATAGGTAAATTCTGCTTTTTGTGTAATTGATATATTTTCATGTTCAATTTTTTGTAAAGATATAAATTTGTTTAATCTTTTTATATATAAATTAAACAAAAATAATTCATTTAAGTTTATATTAACATTTGATTCTATTACAATTTGTAAATTTGAAAATCAAAATTTAAACCTATGAGAAAAATTATTGTTATGTTGGCTTTAGTAGTAGCCAATTTTGTTGTTGAAGCACAAGTTAAAACACCTCAATCGAGTCCATCTGCTAAAATAGAGCAAGTCGTTGGATTAACTATGGTTCAGGTAGAATATTCAAGACCAAGTGCTAAAGGTAGAACTGTATATGGCGATTTAGTTCCATTTGGAAAAATGTGGAGAACTGGAGCTAATGCAAATACTATTATTTCTTTTACAGAGGATGTAAAAGTTGGAGGAAAAGATTTAAAGAAAGGTAAATATGCCTTGTATACTACCCCAAAAGCAGATAGTTGGGATGTTATTTTTTATACAGATACTAACAATTGGGGTTTACCAGAAACTTGGAACGAATCTAATGTAGCGTTAAAAATTAATGTTAAACCAGAAACATTAACTAAATCAGTAGAATCGTTATCAATCTTTTTAAATAACCTTACAAATGATTCTGGGGTTATTGAATTAGCTTGGGAAAGAACAATGGTTTCTATTCCGTTTACTGTTCCAACTCAAGAAACAGCTTTAAAAAGTATCGAAAAAACATTAGCAGGTCCATCTGCAGGTGATTATTTTTCTGCAGCTCAATATTATTATCAAACGAATAGTGATATGACAAAAGCTTTGTCTTGGGTAAATAGTGCAATTTCAAATTCTCCAAAAGATAAAGATGTTCCATTTTGGTATTTAAGACTAAAATCATTAATTCAAGCTAAAAATGGTGATAAAAAAGGAGCTATTGCAACTGCAAAAGAATCGTTAGCTTTATCTGTAAAAGCTGGAAATGGAGATTACGAAAAAATGAACAAAGACAGCATTGCTGAATGGTCTAAATAGTAGTAAAATGTAATTTATTGAAAGTCCCAAAATTTATAATTTTGGGACTTTTTTATTATATCTGCTCGTTGGATGAAATTAGTTTTAAATTATAATTTTATATTAGTTCGATTACTTTTGGTAAGAAAATTATATTGAGAACAAGTGAAATTTTATTAGAAACAATTCTCGATTTGCAGTTAGTACAAGTTCGAGAAGTTTTGTGTCATTTCACAACACAAAAAATATTCGATTTGCTTCATTAGTTTTCTTTTCTAGTAAGATATTTAATAATTTCACTAACACCATATATTTAATAATTTCACAACACAAACGGATTATTATTTATCCTAAAAGGAAACAAAAAAAGCCTTGAATTT
Source organism: Flavobacteria bacterium BAL38 (assembly GCA_000169355.1). Taxonomy (GTDB): domain Bacteria; phylum Bacteroidota; class Bacteroidia; order Flavobacteriales; family Flavobacteriaceae; genus Flavobacterium. The sequence continues at coordinate 166,359 of AAXX01000005.1, forward strand.
TACTTCAAGGCTTTCCTTTTTCATAGCAATGTTTCCCAGGTAATTAGAATACTAATTTCACCGATAATTCGAAATCGTCATAGATTGTTTTGTCTCCTAAATCAGAGAAGAAACTTCCAGAACCATATTTAATATCATATTTCGTTCTGTCTACTTTTAAATTTGTAGAAGCTGTATTTCCAGAAACTGTAATTTCAAACTTAATTGATTCTGTTTTTCCTTTAATTGTTAAATCTGCAGTTACATTATAAACGCCTTCACTTTTTTCTCCAATTGATTTGAATACTAAAGTTGCAGTTGGATATTTTTCAACACCAAAGAAATCATCCGATTTTAAGTGACCATCTAAGTTTGCTTTTCCTTTTCCTTCTAAATCAGTTGTGTTAATAGTTGTCATGTTAACAGTAAAGTTTCCACCAACTAATTTTTTTCCTTTGAAGATTAAAGCACCCTCTTGTAAGTTAATTGTTCCTTCATGAGAACCTGTTACTTTTTTACCTACCCAGTTGATACCACTTTTAGAAGCATCAATTTTTTTTGTTTGAGCTGTTGCCGATAATGTTACTAAAGCTACAAGAGCTAGTGCAATTGATTTTAAATTTTTCATGTTTTAAATTTTAATGTTTAAGGGTTATAATTAAATAGTTTCAAATAATTCTTTGGTTGATTTTCTAACTTTTGCATAATGTTGCGTTGCATCTTCTTCATGACGATATCCAATAGGTGCAACTAATGAAGCATTTAAGCCTAACTCATTAAGACCTAAAATTTCATTATATTTTTCAGGCTCAAAGCCTTCCATTGGAGTTACATCAATTTTTAATTCGGCTGCCGCATTTATTAAATTTCCTAAAGCTAAGTACGTTTGTTTCGCTGTCCAATTAGATTTTTGTTCTACTGATAATGGAACAATTTTAGATTTCATAAAATCAGAATACCCTTTTAAGTCTTCAATAGACAAACCTCTTGTAGCAGCAATGTTTTGAACATATTCATCAATATGATTTTCTTGTACATCTACAATGTTAGCAAATACTAATAGGTGAGAAGCATCTACAATTTGTGATTGTCCCCAAGAAACCGGTTGAAGTTTAGCTCTAAGTTCTGGATTTTCAATTATAAAGACTTTGTACAATTGTAAGCCGTATGAAGAAGAACTTAGTCGAATAGCTTCTTTTAAAGTTTCTAAGTCCTTATCTGATATTTTTTTAGTAGCATCAAATTTTTTAGTAGCATAACGCCAATTTTGATTTTCAATAAATGTATTCATAGTAATTTTTAATATTAATTTCTAAATTTCTCTAATAATTCGTTTAATAATTCTAATTCGTTTATAGTTAAGTTTTTTGCAAATCCTTTTTCGTGTTCATTTACAAAAGGATCTAAACTTGAAAGTAATTCTAAACCTTTATGGGTAATGGTAATTTCCATTTTTCTTCTGTTCTCAGGACAAATTTCTCTAATTACTAAGTCTTTTAGTAGTAATTTATCAACTAACCGAGTTGTATTACTGGTTTTGGCAATCATTCTTTCTTGAATGGTACACATATTAACAGGGTTTCCCTTTTGTCCTCTTAAAATTCTTAGCACATTAAATTGTTCTGGAGATAAATCAAATGGCTTTAAAATTTCATTAAACTTTTCTGAAATGATATTTTGAGTAAACATTACATTTAATAATGTTTTCTTTTCAATAGCCATTGGATAAGTTGGTTTTATGATTTCTTCTATTCGCATTTGTTTTTGTAAAATTTGTATGTACAAATGTAGTAATTATTTTATTTGTATGTACAAATGTTTAATAAATTTTTGTTAAAGTTTTAAAATTGCATTTTTTGATAGTACTTTTGAAAAAAAATATTAAAGATGACAAACTTAGATCAAAACACATGGGGGAGCCAGTTTTCGCAAGATGAAAATGGTGTTATACTAGATGTTCGTACCGAAGATGAATTTAACGATGGTTATATTCCAGGGGCAATAAATATCGATATTTATAAAGGGCAAGGTTTTATTTATAGAGTAGAGGAGTTAGATAAATCGAAAAATTATTATGTGTATTGTGCTGCTGGAGTGCGTAGTTCAAATGCTTGTAACGCCATGGAACAATTAGGTTTTGAAAATACCTTTAATTTATTAGGTGGTTTTTCTAATTGGGATGGACCAACAGAATAATAAAGAAATCCTCTGAAAAGCGGATTTTTTTATACTATTCTTTTAAGTTTATTTTTATCTAAAAGGACTATTTTCTTACCAATTAAGTCGATATAGTTACTTTTTTTAAGTTCAGAAAGCAATCTAATACAACTTTCGGTTGCGGTGCCAATCATTCCGGCTAATTCTTCTCTGGATAGTTGAATGTGTAATGATCCGTCTTGATGAGTTCCAAAAGATTCTTCTAAATAAATTAAGGTTTCCGCTAATCGTTGTTTTACATTTTTTTGAGCCATGTTTACCATATGATCATCTGAAACTTTTAAATCATCACATATCGTTCGCATTACATTCATTGAAAACTGATTGTTTTCATTAAAAAACTGCATCACTTCTGTTTTAGGAATAAAGCAAACTTCCATATCTTCAAGAGCGACTGCACTCAAATTTGCTGGTTCATCGCTAATCATAGAGCGTTGTCCTAAAAGTTCTCCTGCTTTTACTAGTTTTACAATTTGATCTTTACCGTTTTCACTTAGTTTAGATAGTTTACTTACTCCATCTTTCACACAATAAATACCGTTTATAACGTCTCCTTCTTCAAAGATTGGCTCTCCTTTTTTTATGGTATAGGAAGTTTTACACTCCGCCATTCTTAATAGTTCTTCCTTTTTTAAAGCTTTTAAAGAACTAAATTGCCTAACAATGCATTGTTCACATTTACCCATTTTAACAAATGTTTAAAATTCTATACAAATATAGAAAAAGCATGACAAATATCATATTTTTTAAGGAACACTTTTATAAACTTTGTGCCAGGTAAAATGAGCAAATATATGGATACAGAAAATTGTTTCCATTGTGGTAATGAAATTATAAAAAAAGACGAAATCGTTTATGATGAAAAAAAGTTTTGTTGTAATGGGTGTAAAACTGTTTACGAAATTTTTAGTCAGAACGAATTAACGTGTTATTATGATTTTCAAGCATCTCCGGGTGCTACTCCGCAAGACATAAAAGGAAAATATGATTTTTTAGAAAATGAAGAAATTGTTTCAAAATTATTGGAGTTTCAAGAGCGTTCAACACATATTGTTTCACTCTACATTCCTCATATACACTGTAGTTCGTGTATTTGGATTTTGGAAAATCTACAAAAACTTCACCCAGGAATAACTACTTCTCAAGTAAATTTTCCAGAAAAGAAAGTCCGAGTAACTTTTCAACCCGAAAAAACTTCTTTAAAAGATATTGTTTATCTATTGAGTTCAATTGGTTATGAACCTTATATTAGTTTAGAAAATTTTGATGAAGGAAAGAAAAATATCGACCGAAGTTTAATTTATAAAATTGGTGTTGCTTTTTTCTGTTTTGGAAACATTATGCTGCTTTCGTTTCCCGAATATTTTGAGGTAGAAGAATTTTGGATTAATCAATACCGTGGTTTTTTTAGATGGTTAATTTTTGCATTATCATTACCTTCTTTTATTTATTCGGGTTCTGGTTATTATGTTTCTGCTTGGAAAAGTATTAAAAGTCGCAATTTAAATCTTGATATTCCTATTGCGCTAGGAATCATTGTAATGTTTATTAGAAGTACAGTTGATATTATTTTTGGCTATGGCCAGGGCTTTTTTGATAGCATGACGGGGTTGATTTTCTTTATGCTTTTAGGAAAATTATTCCAAAAGAAAACGTATGATTTTCTTTCTTTTGAGCGCGATTATAAATCGTATTTTCCTATTGCAATAACAAAAATATTACCTAATGGAGATGAAGAGTCAGTTCAGGTATATGATATAGAAAAAGGGGATAGGTTACTTATTCGAAATCAAGAATTAATTCCGGTAGATGGGATTTTAATTTCCGAAAAAGCGGCTATAGATTATAGTTTTGTTACCGGTGAAGCAGTTCCAATCGAAAAAAAATCGGGTGATAAGGTATTCGCTGGTGGAAAACAAATGGGGAAAGTTATCGAAATGGAAGTGTTGTTTTCGGTTTCTCAAAGTTATTTAACGCAATTATGGAGTAATGATGTCTTCCAAAAAAGAGTGGAACAACAACACAAAACCATCACAGATAAAATTAGTCGCTATTTTACTCCTGCTTTATTAGGATTATCTATAGTTTCTTTTATTTATTGGGTTTTTATAGATGTTACCACAGCATTTAATGTTTTTACGGCAATATTAATCGTAGCTTGTCCATGCGCATTGGCATTAACAGCTCCGTTTACTTTAGGTAATGTTTTAAGAATTTTGGGTAAAAGAAAATTGTATTTAAAAAATGCATTGGCTGTTGAACAATTAGCAAAAGTAGATACCATTGTTTTTGATAAAACAGGAACGATTACAACCAATAAAAAAACCGCAATAACCTACGAAGGAATTGAATTAAATTCATCCGAATTAAAATTATTGAAGAATGTTTTACGTGGCTCGAATCATCCTTTGAGCCGAAGATTGTACGAGTTTATTCCCAACCAAGAAAAGCTAGACACTTCAAGCTTCGAGGAAATTATCGGAAAAGGAATTTTCGCAGAGATCGATGGAAATTCAATAAAATTAGGTTCGTCTCAATTCCTAAAAACCATGACCGAAAACACGCACAAGAAAACCAAAGTCCATGTTGAAATCAATGGTATTTACAAAGGTAGTTACGTATTTAATAATCAATACAGAAAAGGATTAGAGCCATTATTTGAAAATTTAGCAAATAATTATAATCTAGTAATCTTATCAGGGGATAACGATGGAGAACGTAGCATATTAGAAAAAATGTTGCCAGCTAAAACTATTTTAGTTTTCAATCAAAAACCAGAGCAAAAACTGGATTATATTGAAAATTTACAAAAAGAAGGTAAAAACGTTATGATGGTTGGTGATGGCTTAAACGATGCTGGTGCTTTAGCACAAAGTAATTTAGGTTTATCTATTTCTGAAAACGTAAATGTGTTTTCGCCAGCTTGCGATGGAATTTTAGATGCAACACAATTTGATAAAATTGCATTTTTTATGCGCTATTCTAAAAATGCCATGAAAACTATTTATATGAGTTTTGGATTGTCTTTATTATATAATGTCGTGGGTTTAAGTTATGCAATTACGGGTGATTTAGATCCAATAGTAGCTGCTATTATTATGCCTTTAAGTACAATAACAATAGTGAGTTTTGTAACAATTCTTACCAATTTGTTCGCCAGAAAGCAATTTGTAAACTAATTATAATAAAATTTCATAATATGATAAAAGTCATATTTTATAAAAAGCAGTAAAAGTAACTTTGTTAACACAATTTTAAGGTATGAGTGTCATTTATATATTAATTACAGTTAGTATTTGCGTAGCAGTATTCTTTTTAATTGCTTTTATAAAAGCAGTTAAAAGTGGTCAATATGATGATGATTATACACCATCAGTCAGAATGTTATTTGACGATGAAATTGTAAAAGAAAATCCTAACAAATTAATACAAACAGAAAAACAAAAATCAATCTAATTTATGGAGAAGCAACAATTTTATTACGACAACAAAATTGTAAGGAATTTCATCTACGCTAGTATCGTTTTCGGTGTAGTAGGGATGTTAGTAGGGCTTATTTTAGCTTTCCTATTTTTGTTTCCAAACTTAACAAGCGGCATTTCGTTTTTAAGTTTTGGACGCTTAAGACCTTTACATACCAATGCGGTCATTTTTGCCTTCGTTGGTAACGCTATGTTTGCAGGAGTTTATTATTCCATGCAACGATTATTAAAAACAAGAATGCTGAGCGACTTTTTAAGTAAAGTTCACTTTTGGGGATGGCAATTAATTATTGTTGCTGCGGCTATATCGTTACCCCTTGGATATTCAACTTCAAAAGAATACGCTGAGTTAGAATGGCCAATTGATATTGCAATTGCTCTTATTTGGGTAGTTTTTGGTATCAATATGATTGGAACTATTATTAAAAGAAGAGAACGTCATATTTATGTAGCCATTTGGTTTTACATTGCTACGTTTGTAACGGTTGCAGTTTTACATATTTTTAATAGTTTAGAATTACCAGTTTCTGCAATGAAGTCTTATTCTGTTTATGCAGGAGTTCAAGATGCATTAGTACAATGGTGGTACGGTCATAATGCAGTAGCATTTTTCTTAACTACGCCATTTTTAGGTATGATGTATTACTTTGTACCAAAAGTTGCAAATCGTCCTGTATATTCATATCGATTATCCATCATTCACTTTTGGTCGTTAATCTTTATTTATATTTGGGCTGGACCTCACCATTTACTATATACTGCTTTACCAGATTGGGCTCAAAACTTAGGAGTTGTATTCTCTGTAATGTTGATTGCTCCATCTTGGGGAGGTATGATTAATGGTTTATTAACTTTAAGAGGTGTTTGGGATAAAGTTCGTACAGATGCTGTATTAAAATTCTTCGTAGTTGCAATTACAGGTTATGGTATGGCAACTTTTGAAGGACCAATGTTATCTCTTAAAAACGTTAACGCAATTGCACACTTTACAGATTGGATTATTGCTCACGTTCACGTTGGTGCATTAGCTTGGAATGGTTTCTTATCATTTGGTATGATCTATTGGTTAATACCAAGAATGACTAAAACGAAATTATTCTCTGAAAAATTAGCAAACTTTCATTTTTGGATTGGTACTTTAGGTATTATTTTATATTCGCTTCCAATGTATGTAGCTGGTTTTACTCAAGCTTCTATGTGGAAACAATTTAAACCAGATGGCGGTGCTTTACAATATGGAAACTTCCTAGAAACAGTAACCGAATTAATGCCAATGTATTGGATGCGTGCTATTGGAGGTACTTTATATCTTACAGGAGTAATTGTTTTAGTTTATAATATCATTAGAACTGTTAAACAAGGTGCTGCAGTAGAAGATGAATTGGCAGAGGCGCCAGCTTTAGCTGTAATTTCTCCAAACCGTTTAAAAGGTGAAAAACTTCACTCTTGGTTAGAAAGAAAACCGGTTCAATTTATGTTGTTAACTACAGTTGCAATTTTAATTGGAGGTTTAATCCAAATTTTACCTACAATTCTAGTAAAATCTAATATACCTACAATATCAGCTGTTAAACCATATACACCACTTGAATTAGAAGGTAGAGATTTATACATCCGTGAAGGTTGTGTGGGTTGTCACTCACAAATGGTACGTCCGTTCCGTTCAGAAGTAGAGCGATACGGAGATTATTCTAAAGCAGGAGAATTTGTTTACGATCATCCATTCTTATGGGGTTCTAAACGTACAGGTCCAGATTTAGCCCGTGAAGGTGTATCAGGTAAACCATTTAATGGAGGTAGATCAGATGATTGGCATTTTAATCACATGTATGATCCTCAAAATTTAAATGAAAAATCAATCATGCCTAGATATCAATGGTTAATTAAAGACGAATTAGACAGATCGTCAACTCAAGATAAAATGAGAGCTATGGTAACTTTAGGTGTTCCTTATACTGATGCCGAAATTAACAATGCACTTAAACATATGGATGATCAAGCATCAAAAATTGAAACCAATTTATTAGCCAATCCAGATATTAAGAAATCATTTGAAAAAGAAACAGCTTCTCCTTTAAAAAACAGAGAGATTGTAGCGCTTATTGCTTATTTACAAAGATTAGGAACAGATACTCAAGTTAAAAAATAATTGTTATGCTAAAGTTTATAAAACATAATTTGGAAACTATATCAGGAGTTGAAATTTATCCTATTATTTCATTAACAATTTTCTTTACAGCGTTTGTATTGTTCACAGTTTGGGCTTTTACATATAGTAAAGAGAAAATTAAAGAAATAAGTGAAATGCCATTAAACGACGAATAGTCATAATTTATAATTAGATAGAAACTGAATCAATCATGAAGTTAAATTTCATGATTGTTCAGATTCTTTTAACATCAAAATTTTTTACATATGAAAAAATTAATTCCAGCATACGTAAGAGTTCCATTACTATTTGCAATTGTATTTGCAGCTTTGGAATATTTTATCGATTCAGGAGATAGGCCAGCTTTTATAAAGTTTCCTATGGTTGCTTTATTTTTAGGAGTATTCCTTTTTTTATTAATTGCAATAGAAATTGTAATTGATGCTGTTGATAAAGTTACTTATCATTTATTAACTGAAGAACAAAAGAATCAATTAGCAAACGCTCAATCGGTTTCTTTTACACAAAGTCAATGGTACCAAAATTTGGTAAAAAAACTTACTCGATCTAAAGAAATTGAAAGAGAAGAAGACATTATGTTAGACCATGATTATGATGGTATTAAAGAACTAGATAATGTATTACCTCCTTGGTGGGTATATTTGTTTTATGGTACAATTATTTTTGCATTGGTTTATATGGTTCGTTTCCATGTAATGAATGAATATGACCAAGAACAAGAATTTAAAAATGAAGTAAAATTAGCTGAATTAGAGAAATCTAAATTGCCTAAAAATGCTGCCGACGAAGTAAGTTATGAAACAGTAGTAGCTTTAACAGATGCTACAAATTTAGCAAAAGGAAAAGAAATTTTTACAAATGCTTGTGCAGCCTGTCATAAAGCCGATGGTGGAGGTTTAGTAGGTCCAAATTTAACAGATGACCATTGGATTAATGGAGGAGGAATTAAAAATATTTTCAAATTAATTTCAGAAGGAAGTAAAAACAATCCTTCAATGGTAGCTTGGAAATCTAATCTTTCTTCTTCAGATATTCAAAATATTGCTAGTTATATATTAACATTAAAAGGAACTAATCCTGCAGGAGCTAAAGCCGCTGAAGGAGAAATATGGAAAGAAGAAATAGTGGAAGCAACTCCAGAAGTAGTAGTTTCAGATTCAACTAAAGTAGAAGATCCAATAAAAAAATAATGTAGTTTTTAAAAGGTTTTGAGAACTTCTCAAAACCTTTTTTAACTAAAAATAGAATAATCATGTCAAATATACCAGACGATAGTTTTAGAGATTCAATTGCAACAATAAATGCAGATGGAAATAGAAATTTTATCCATCCAAAGAAACCTTCTGGACCATTTTACGAAAAAAGAAAATTATTAAGTTATTTTCTTTTGGTTTTTTTAATTGCATCTCCTTTTATTAAAATAAGAGGAAATCAATTTTTAATGTTTAATGTACTAGAAAGACGTTTTAGTATTTTCGGATTTGCATTTTGGCCTCAAGATTTTCATTTATTTGTAATTTCAATGATTGTTGGAGTTGTTGGATTAACTCTTTTTACAGTTGCATTTGGTAGAATTTTTTGTGGTTGGTTTTGTCCGCAAACTATTTTTATGGAAATGGTTTTTAGACGTATAGAATATTGGATTGATGGAGACAGAGGTGCACAAATACGATTAGCAAAACAAAAGTGGGATGCTGAAAAAATAAGAAAAAGAGTTACTAAATGGATTGTCTTTTTTATTTTTTCATTCTTTATTGCCAATGTTTTTTTAGCGTATTTAATTAGCAGTGACGAACTAATAAAGATGATTACCGAAGGTCCTGCAACTAATATGAGTACACTTATTGCCTTATTGATTTTTACAGGAGTATTCTATTTTGTTTTTGCTTGGTTTAGAGAACAAGTATGTATTATTGCTTGTCCATATGGTAGAATGCAAGGTGTTTTATTAGATAACAAATCTATAAATGTAGCTTATGACCATGTTAGAGGAGAAGGGAAAACCGGAAGAGCTAAATGGGATAAAAGAGAAAACAGAGAAGAAACAGGTAAAGGAGATTGTATAGATTGTAATCAATGCGTTGTAGTTTGTCCAACAGG
>AAXX01000004.1 GCA_000169355.1 Flavobacteria bacterium BAL38
GATTTTGTAGAATACCAGCCATAAATTCCAGCGACTGTTACACAACACATAAAGAATAAAGCGATATGGTTGCTCCAATTTTTATCAGAAATAAATAACAACCATAACAGTCCTGCCGCTAAAAATCCGTTATATAAACCTTGATTTGCTGCTAAAACTTTTGTTTTTTCAAATAAATCTTCTGGTAAACTTCTAAATACTTTTTTTGCTTTTGTTGTCCATGCAAACATTTCAAGACACAAAAAATAAAGATGGAGTAGGGCTATAATTATAATTAATATCTGGAAAACTAATTTCATTTATCCTTTTTAAGTAAAACAATTATTAAAGAAATAATTGCAAAAGCCTCCGTTAGCATTCCAATAATTAGCATAAATCCTGCTCCTGGCCAATGCATTATTTTAAATAATGAACCTATAGTTGTTATCACCATTCCTATAAGGAAAAAGACTAATGGAACTGTATATTTTTTTTTCATAATCTATCTAATTTTGAACACTGAACTATTTCCACTTAAAGTTTTTCTCAATTGCTTTTATCATTTCGCCAGCAATGTCTTTTTGAGTCGCTCCTTCAATTCCTTCTAAACCTGGTGAAGAGTTTACTTCTAATAATAAAGGCCCTTTAGAAGATCGAATAATATCTACTCCTGCAACTTTTAAGTTCATGGCTTTAGCCGCTTTAATTGCGATTTTCTTTTCCTCTGCAGTTATTTTTACAACAGAAGCAGTTCCGCCCATGTGAATATTTGCTCTAAATTCACCCGGAGCAGCTTCTCTTTGCATTGCAGCAACTACTTTTCCGTCTACTACAAAGAGTCTTAAATCTTTACCGTTTGCTTCTTTAATAAACTCTTGAACTAAAATGTTTGCATTTAAACTTTTAAACGCATTAATTACAGATTCAGCAGCCTTTTTAGTTTCTGCTAAAACAACACCTTTTCCTTGTGTTCCCTCTAATAATTTTACTATCAAAGGCGAACCACCTACCATTTTAATTAAATCGTCTGTATCTAAAGGTGAATTTGCAAATCCAGTGGTAGGAATATCAACTCCGTTATTTAATAATAATTGTAATGAAAATAGTTTATCTCTGGATTGCGTAATAGCCGATGCGTTATTTAAAGCAAATACTTTTAAAGCTTCAAATTGTCTTGTTAAAGCACAACCATAATAGGTCATACTAGGGCGAATTCTTGGAATAACAGCATCAAAGTCATTAAGTACTTTTCCACCTCTGTAGTGAATTTCAGGAGTATCAGCATCTAATTTCATGTAGCAGTACTTTAAATTTAGGAAATGCATTTCATGACCTCTTAATTCGCCTGCTTCTAAAATTCTTTTGTTACTATATAATTCAGGATTACTTGCTAATAATCCAATTTTTAGCCCTTTTTTAGATTCATTTGTTGCGTAATAATATTCTTTAAGTTTTTCGGTAGTTGGTTGTCCTAATAAATATCTTTGTTCTGGATCAACCAAAACACGTCCTGACATGGCTTCGCGCCCTAAAAGCATACGAAAACCCATGGAATCTCTATTCGTTAAAGTAACTTCAATTTCCCATGTTTTTCCACCAATTTCTAGTTTGGTTTTGATAACATATCGTTGTTCTCTAAACCCACTTGAACTTTTTACGACTCTTTTATCTACTAAAGGAGCTTCACAATGAATAATTGCCTTTGCATTGTTTTGAATTGGATTGATGTCAAATTTGACCCAATTTTCACTATCTTTTTCAAATGTAACAATATTAAGTGCATGAATTGCCGAAGTTTTAGCTCCAGAGTCTACACGTGCTTTAATTGTTGGAATACCCAAAGTAGGGAAGGAACACCATTCTTCACTACCTACAATAACTTTGTCTAACATTTTTAAACGAATAAATTAAGAATCTAATGTAATATATTTTTTAATATATTTTTAAAATTGTTTAAAATAAAAAAACCAAGCTATGAGCTTGGTTCTTCTAATTTTTTAATAACTATTTTGAGTTCTTGATTATCAGCATCTAAATCCATAAAAATTTGATCACCTTCATGAATTTTAGAAGTAATAATTTCTTCTGCTAATGCATCTTCAACATATTTTTGAATAGCTCTTTTTAACGGTCGAGCTCCAAATTGTTTGTCAAAACCTTTTTCGGCAATATAATCTTTAGCAGCGTCAGAAAGTTTTAAGGTATAACCTAATTCTTTTACTCTCAAATATAATTTATCTAATTCAATATCAATAATTTTATCAATATCATGTTTTTCAAGTGCATTAAATACAATTACATCGTCAATTCTATTTAAAAACTCAGGTGCAAATGCTTTCTTAAGCGCATTCTCTATAATTCCTTTAGAATTGTCTTCGGCTTGTGCTGTTTTTGAAGCTGTTCCAAACCCAACACCTTGTCCAAAATCTTTTAATTGACGCGCTCCAACATTAGAAGTCATGATAATAATCGTATTTCTAAAATCAATTTTACGACCTAAACTATCTGTTAAATGTCCGTCATCTAAAACTTGAAGCATCATGTTAAATACATCTGGATGTGCTTTTTCAATCTCATCTAAAAGTACTACACAATAAGGTTTTCTTCTTACTTTTTCAGTTAATTGACCACCTTCTTCATATCCAACGTATCCCGGAGGCGCTCCAACTAATCGAGAAATGGCGAATTTTTCCATGTATTCACTCATATCGATTCGTACTAACGCATCTTCAGAATCAAACAATTCTTTAGCAATTACTTTTGCTAATTGTGTTTTTCCAACACCAGTTTGACCTAAGAAAATAAAGGAACCAATTGGTTTGTTTGGGTCTTTTAAACCTGCACGATTTCTTTGTATTGATTTAGCAATTTTTAACACCGCTTCATCTTGCCCAATTACCTTACCTCTAATTAGTTCAGGTAAGTGAGCTAACTTATTACTTTCAGTTTGTGCAATACGGTTTACTGGAATTCCGGTCATCATAGAAACTACATCGGCAACGTTATCTTCTGTAACGGTAACTTTGTTATTTTTAGAATCTTCTTCCCATTGTTCTTGCGCAATAGCTAAATCTTTTTCGATGCGTTTTTCATCATCTCTAAGTTTAGCTGCTTCTTCATATTTTTGTTTTTTAACGACAGTATTTTTTAGTTCGCGTACTTCTTCTAACTGACGTTCTAATTCCAAAATTTGTTTCGGAACATCAATATTGATAATGTGAACACGAGACCCTGCTTCATCTAATGCGTCAATAGCTTTGTCTGGAAGAAAACGATCGGTCATGTAACGATTTGTTAATTTAACACACGCTTCAATAGCTTCTGGTGTATAAATTACATTATGATGATCTTCGTATTTAGGCTTAATATTATTTAAAATGGTAATCGTTTCTTCAACAGATGTTGGCTCAACAATTACTTTTTGAAAACGTCTTTCCAGTGCACCATCTTTTTCAATATACTGACGATATTCGTCTAAAGTTGTTGCGCCCACACATTGAATTTCGCCTCTTGCTAAAGCCGGTTTAAACATGTTAGAAGCATCAAGTGAACCTGTTGCTCCACCTGCGCCAACAATAGTATGAATTTCATCGATAAACAAAATGATGTCATCGTTTTTTTCTAATTCATTCATAACCGCTTTCATTCTTTCTTCGAATTGACCACGGTATTTAGTTCCAGCTACTAAACTAGCTAAATCAAGTGTAACCACACGTTTATTGAATAAATTTCGAGACACTTTTTTCTTAATAATACGCAAAGCCAAACCTTCTGCAATTGCAGATTTACCTACACCTGGCTCACCAATTAAAAGAGGATTGTTTTTCTTTCTACGGCTTAAAATTTGAGAAACACGCTCAATTTCTTTTTCACGTCCTACCACAGGATCTAATTTACCTTCTTCTGCCATTTCTGTTAAATCGCGTCCGAAATTATCTAAAACAGGGGTTTTTGACTTCTTATTGGTTTTATTTCCTGAAGGAGGGTTGTTAAATGCGCTTTCTTTTGAACTGTCATCTTGTCCTGAATCGTCATTAAACGACTCAGCTTTGGGCAAGTTTTCTAAATAATCGTCTTCGTTTGTCATCATGGCTGTATATTGTTCTTTAACGGTTTCATAATCTATTTTTAATTTACTCAACAACTTGGTTGTAGGATCGTTTTCATTGCGTAAAATACATAGCAATAAGTGAGCTGTACTAATTTCTGAATTATTAAAAAGTTTAGCTTCTAAAAAAGTGGTCTTTAAAGCCCGCTCGGCCTGACGTGTAAGATGTAAATTCTTCTTTTCAATATTTTGAATTCCATTAGGATTTGCAGGACTTAAAATCTCTACTTTTTTTCTTAAGTGAGATAAATCTACAGCTAAATTGTTTAAAATATTGATAGCCTTTCCATTACCATCTCTAAGTATGCCTAGCATTAGGTGTTCAGTGCCTATAAAGTCATGACCTAATCGTAAAGCTTCTTCTTTACTGAAGGTTATAACGTCTCTAACTCTTGGTGAAAAATTATCGTTCATAGCAATTGTAATATAAGTAAAAGTACAAAGTTCTATAAGTATATACAAAAATCATACCTTATAAAAGTACAGATATGCTAAATGACAAAAAATATTTGACAATAGAAAGAAAGTGCAATAGGATTTATAACCAATTTGTAAACAAAATTGTTAATAAATAGTCGAAATTAGTGTTTTAAAATTTGTCCTAAAAGTTCAAAAAGCCGTATATTGGCACGTTTTAGTACTAATAGATAATTTTAATATAAATACTTATGTCAGAAGGAGAAAAGTTAATTCCTATTAACATTGAGGAAGAAATGAAATCAGCTTACATCGATTATTCGATGTCTGTTATTGTGTCGCGTGCACTTCCTGATGTTAGAGATGGTTTAAAACCTGTTCACCGTAGAGTACTTTATGGAATGTATGATTTGGGAGTTAACTCAAGATCTGCCCACAAAAAATCGGCGAGAATTGTCGGAGAGGTTTTAGGAAAGTATCACCCACACGGAGATACCTCAGTTTACGACGCAATGGTACGTATGGCTCAGGAATGGAGCATGCGTTATTTATTGGTTGACGGACAAGGGAATTTTGGTTCAGTAGATGGTGATAGTCCGGCGGCAATGCGTTATACTGAAGCCAGAATGAAAAAGATTTCGGAAGAAATGTTGGCTGATATCGATAAAGAAACAGTGGATTTCCAATTGAACTTTGATGATACCTTACAAGAACCAACAGTTATGCCAACTAAAGTTCCTACCTTATTAATTAATGGAGCTTCGGGTATTGCAGTAGGTATGGCTACTAACATGGCGCCTCACAACTTAACTGAAGTTGTTGATGGTATTTTGGCTTATATCGATAACAATGATATTGAAATTGATGAGTTAATAAATTATATCAAAGCTCCCGATTTTCCAACAGGAGGTATTATATATGGTTATGAAGGGGTAAGAGAAGCCTTCAAAACAGGAAGAGGTCGTATTGTTATGCGTGCTAAAGTTGGTTTTGAAGAAGTAAATGGTAGAGAAGCTATAATTGTTACTGAAATTCCTTATCAAGTGAATAAGGCAAATATGATTAAACATACTGCCGATTTAGTTAATGATAAAAAAATTGAAGGAATTTCTAACATTCGTGATGAATCGGATAGAAATGGTATGCGTGTGGTTTATGAATTAAAGCGTGATGCAGTTCCAAACGTAGTTTTAAACACTCTTTACAAATATACACAATTACAATCTTCATTCAGTGTAAATAATATTGCATTAGTAAAAGGTCGTCCGCAAATGTTAAATCTAAAAGATTTGATTTATCATTTTGTTGAACACCGTCATGATGTTGTAGTTCGTAGAGCTCAATTTGATTTAAGAAAAGCAGAAGAAAGAGCTCACATTTTAGAAGGTTTAATTATTGCTTCTGATAATATTGATGAAGTTATCAAAATTATTAGAGCTTCTAAAGATGGAGATGAAGCTAGATCAAGTTTAATAGAACGTTTCAAATTATCGGAAATTCAAGCACGTGCAATCGTAGAAATGCGTTTAAGACAATTAACAGGTCTTGAGCAAGATAAATTACGCGCTGAATACGAAGAAATTATGAAATTGATTACGTATTTGAAAGAATTATTGGCAAGCAAAGAAATGAGAATGCAGGTAATTAAAGACGAATTAGCGGAAATCAGAGATAAATATGGAGATGAGCGTCGTTCACAAATTGAATATTCAGGTGGCGATGTTAGTATTGAAGATTTAATTGCAGATGAAAGTGTAGTAATTACTATTTCTCATGCAGGATATATCAAACGTACTTCATTATCAGAATACAAAACACAAAATAGAGGAGGAGTTGGGCAAAAATCGGCGGGTACAAGAGATCAAGATTTCTTAGAGCATTTATTTGTGGCAACAAATCATCAATATTTAATGTATTTCACACAAAAAGGTAAGTGTTACTGGATGCGTGTTTACGAAATTCCTGAAGGAACTAAAGCAAGTAAAGGTCGTGCTATTCAAAACTTAATCAACATAGAAAGTGATGATAAAGTAAAAGCATTTATTTGCACACAAGACTTAAAAGACCAAGACTACATTAAGAGCCACAATTTAATCATGGTAACTAAACAAGGTCAAGTTAAGAAAACATCTTTAGAGAAATATTCTAAGCCTCGTGTAAACGGTGTTGCAGCTATTACAATTAAAGAAGGTGATGAATTATTAGGTGCAAAATTAACTAATGGTTCAAGTCAAGTATTAATTGCTGGAAAATCGGGTAAAATGGTTCGTTTTGAAGAAGAAAAAACGCGACCAATGGGTAGAACTGCATCTGGAGTTAGAGGAATTACATTAGCGGATGAGAATGATGAAGTAATTGGAATTGTGACGGTTAACAAAGAAGATGTGAACGAAACACAAATTTTAGTAGTTACTGAAAACGGTTACGGAAAACGTACTAAATTAGTTGAAGAAGATGGAGTAGATGTATACCGAATTACTAATCGTGGAGGAAAAGGTGTAAAAACATTAAACATTACTGAAAAAACGGGTGCTTTAATTGCTATCAACAATGTAACAGACGACGATGATTTAATGATTATTAATAAATCGGGGTTAACTATTAGAATGATGGTTTCTGATTTAAGAGTAATGGGTAGAGCAACTCAAGGTGTTAAATTGATTAACATTAAAGGTAACGATTCTATTGCAGCAGTTACAAAAGTACTTCGTGAAGACGAAGAAATTGTTTTAGACGAAAATGGAGAAATTTCAGACGCTGAAAATGGCACTGATATTGATTCAACAGAAGAAGAAACACAAGAATAAAAAAGTATAAAGCCCAAATTTATTTTGGGCTTTTGTATAATCTAGAATTTTAGAACCATGAAAAAATTAGTATTAAGTGCAGCATTATTCTTATCTGTTGCAACATTTGCTCAAAAAGATGAGCTAAAAACATTAAAGAAAATTTATAGTAAGAATACAATTTCTGAAAAAGACTTACAAGAATATAAAACAGCAAGTGATGCGTTAGAATCATTAGCTTCAGAAGAATCTGATAAAGTATATGCTAAGTTTTATAAAGTAATGTATCCTACAGTTGTTTTAGCTTCTAAAGGAGAAAAAGCAACCATGCAAGATCAAATGAAATTATATAATCCAGAATTTATAAAAGATTATGGAGCTGTAATTAATGAAACTATTGATTTTGAGAAAAAATCTGGAAAAAAAGTGTATTCTGATGAATTAATTCAAGAAAAAGCAGAGTTCAAAAAAGGTTTGTCTGCATTAGCTATGAATTTAAATACTACTTCAAAATTTAAGGAATCATCAGCATTGTTTTACTCTTTGTATACTTTTGATCCTAAAGAAGAAGGTAAATCGCTAAAAAATGCAGCTATACTAGCAGTACAAAGTGAAGATTATAAATTATCTCAAAAAATGTATGAAGAATATGCTAATAGCGATTATTTAAATAATGGTTTTACCTATTACGCAATAAATAAAGCAAGTGGTAAAGAAGACGAATTTGGTTCTAGAACAGAGAGATCTCAATTTATTACTTTAGGTTCTCATGAAAAACCAAGAGAAGTAAAAAATTCAACAAAAAAACATGAAATTTTAAAAGTCTTAGCATTGCTTTATTCTCAAAATGCTGAGCTTGAAAAAGCAAAATCTACCTATAATACAGCTAGAAAATTAGCTCCAAATGATGAAGAATTAAAAAAAGGTGAATTTCAAATTTACTATAACTCTGGATATGCTTTATTAGCCGATGAAGAAAAGATAGTAAACGAAATTAATGCATCACGAGATAATCCAAAAAAATACGATGAGCTTGTAAATAAAAGAAAAGATATGTTTGCGAAAGCATTACCTGATTTTGAAAAAGCTTATTCTATAGATTCAAGTAATGAGAATTTAAAAAGTATTTTGAAAATGTCTTATGATATTTCAGGGCAACCTGAAAAAGCTAAAGCTATAAACTAAACAAAAAATCCCAATGAAAATTGGGATTTTTTTATATAATTTTTTTAATAACTCTAAGTTTATGAGTATGTCTGTTAATTTCTGAATTATAAATTCCTAAGTGATCTAATCTATCTATTCTTACTTTACCAGAAGCATGTATAATGTAGTTGTTTTCCATCATAATACCTACATGAATAATATTGCCTTCTTCATTGTCGAAAAACGCTAAATCTCCAGGTTCACTTTCTTCAATAAAACTCAATGCTTCACCTTGTGTTGCTTGTTGCGAAGCATCTCTAAGTAGCTTATAACCATTTAATTTATACACCATTTGGGTAAATCCAGAGCAATCTATCCCGAAAGGCGATTTTCCACCCCACAAATAAGGTGTGTTTAAATACATGAAAGCTGTTTTAATTAAATCAGATTTCGATTTTTCGCCACAAACTTTTAAACCTTCAAAACTGTATTTGTTGGTGTTTATTTCTTCGTTATCTAAAAATGATAAAGAAGCGCCCAATATAATAGAAGTCAATTGATTGTTTGGTGTAGTAATATATTCTACTAAATCGGCATTTAAAACAATTGGTAAACTAGATAAGATGTTATATTGTTCTTCATTTATAACTTGATATTGTTTGGAATCAATCCAACCTATGTAACCATCAAATGCAAGTTCTACCTGCACCCATTTGGCTGTCATTTCAATAATTTTAAAGTGTTCGCCAAAGAGTAATTGCGAAACTTGTTCGCTTCTATCGCTGGCTTCGGCTCTAACGGGTACTATAGATAAATTACAAATTCCAAACATGTTGGTAAAAATAAAAAATGATGAATTAAGAATTTAATTACAAATGTAACTAAATTTCAAAATTCATCATTAGTAAAAGTTATAAATTATGCTCTTTCAATAACAATTGCCGAAGCACCACCACCACCATTACAAATAGCAGCTGCTCCAATTTTAGCATTATTTTGATTTAAAACATTAATTAAAGTAACAATAATTCTAGCTCCAGAACATCCTAGAGGGTGTCCTAATGAAACAGCTCCACCGTTTACATTAATTTTATCATTGTCTAATCCTAAGATTTGTGCATTAGCTAATCCAACCACAGCAAAAGCTTCATTGAATTCAAAGAAATCAACATCAGCAACGGTTAAACCAGCTTTGTCTAATGCTTTTGGTAATGCTTTTGCAGGTGCAGTTGTAAACCATTTTGGCTCTTGTGCAGCATCAGCATATGATTTAATATAAGCTAAAGGTGTTAATCCTAAAGATTGTGCTTTTTCTTCGCTCATTAAAACTAAAGCCGCGGCTCCGTCATTAATAGTGGAAGCATTAGCAGCAGTAACTGTTCCTTCTTTTGTGAAAACCGCAGCTAATGAAGGAATTCTATCTAACTTAACATTAGTAAATTCTTCATCTTTAGAAACAACGATAGCATCACCTCTTCTTTGAGGAACTTCAACCGGAACAATTTCTGTATCAAACCTACCAGCTTCCCAAGCAGCCGCAGAACGCTCATACGATTGAATTGCGAAGTTATCTTGATCTTCTCTTGTAATATTATATTCAGACGCACATAAGTCTGCACATACGCCCATAGCGTTATTATCGTATGCATCGGTAAGTCCGTCTTTTTGCATCCCGTCAATTAACGAAGTAGGTCCAAATTTAACACCGTTTCTTAAATGAACGTAATGCGGAATTAAACTCATGTTTTCCATACCACCTGCCACTACGATTTCAGCATCTCCGGCAATAATAGCTTGAGCGCCTTGCATAACAGCTTTCATACCACTAGCACAAACTTTATTTATAGTTGTACAAGCTACATTTTCAGATAAACCAGCATATAATGCAGCTTGTCTTGCAGGAGCTTGGCCGTTTCCAGCTTGAACTACATTTCCCATTAAAACTTCGTCAACTAATTTAGGGTCTAAATTGATTTTATTTAAAGCGCCTTTTATGGCAGCTGCACCTAACTTAGTAGCTGGTACACTAGATAAAGCTCCCATAAAACTTCCAATTGGAGTTCTTACGGCAGAAACGATAACTACTTTTTTGTTCATGATAGAAAGGTTTTTTATTTGAATTGCGAAATTACTATTTTTATTCTAATTTTAATAAAGAAAATATGATTATTCTATTGAAAAAAGCAAATGAAATTAATTATTAATAATTAAAATTGATTTCTGTGGTTTAGTGTATTAATTTTGGTTTTCATCTAAATTGAATTAATTTATAAAAATAATACTTTTGTTATTGTATTGAATATTAGAGCTTTTAAAATTTATATTAAAAAATTATTAAAAAAACTCTAATAATAGTTGTATATTAAGGAATGAAAACATACATTTGCAACCGCAAAAAAGATAAGTTCTTACAGAATAATAGGAGAGGTGCCGGAGTGGTAACGGAGCAGATTGCTAATCTGTCGACGGGTAACCGTCGCCAGGGTTCGAGTCCCTGTCTCTCCGCTTTTTTTTGTTTTCGGGGTGTAGCGTAGCCCGGTTATCGCGCCTGCTTTGGGAGCAGGAGGCCGCAGGTTCGAATCCTGCCACCCCGACGATAATAATTTTAGGTTGCGTAGCTCAGCTGGATAGAGCAACTCACTTCTAATGAGTAGGTCCCAGGTTCGAATCCTGGCGCGATCACAAAAAGCCTTGCATTTGCAAGGCTTTTTTGTTTTTGGTAGTTTCTTATAATATTTTTGTTTTGTTGAAAAGTTTTATATATTTGAGAGTATAATGAGCAATACTCCTTTATGAAAAGAATCCTTCTAATCATATTTCCAATTTTATCTTTTTCTCAAGTTAAAGTCTTGAGTGATATTGATTTTTTAAAAAATGAATATAAACTAGTCTTTACTCATGAAAGAGCTTATGATACAATTAATCAAATTTCTCATACATTTAAAGATTTTGTGATTTCAGATAAAAAAGAATTAATTGAATTACAAAATAACTGGATTGCAACTGAAGAAACAGATGAACTAATGGAATGTGGATATGATTATAGTATTTATCTAATTAATAAAGATTCTATCATAGGAAAGATGTATGTGAATATTAGTTGTGGATTTGTATTTGCGTCTGGAATTGGTAAAACTTGTGTTTTTGAAGGTAATCCTTTTAAAAAATTAAAAGTTGACAAACCTATTTATAGAAAGTGTTTTTCTTCAAATTCAATTGAAGAAGCAAGAAAAATACATCATAAAATAATCGCAAAACAAGGAGTTTATTATCCTCTAAAGAAATTAAATAATTGGATACATTTTGAAGGAAAGGCTTACATTAATATTAAAACAAAAAATGATTCTTTAAAAAGTTGTCAAGATATAACAAATGATTTTGACGAGAAATTTGGGAAGTTAAAGCAGTATATTGACTTCAGAGGATTCAGTAAGGATAATTATAGTGGTTGGATATACTGTAATAAAACTATTTTTGATGATTTAATTTCAAATAAATCAGAATGGGAAAATTACGATGTTAACATTAAAATTGATTCATGGAATTCTTTTACTGGTCAAAAAATAGATTTTATTGTATGTGTTTTTTCTGAGAGTAATAAGAAAATTCAAAAAATTAATTGATTATTACTTATTTTAAATTATTCAATCTACAATTACTCCACACACTTCAAAAACTCTATAAAATAACTATCTGGTTTGGTTTTTGATTGTAAATTTTCAGAGATTAATTCACTTTTTAAGATGTAATCTTTAGTTTCTGCGTCAAATTGAATTCGCATTATGCTAATGGGACTAGTTTTTAAATCTTCGTAATTACTTTTTGTAAAATAAAAATAACTGGTTAATATTCTAATGTTGTTTTTTTCATTTTCGTCATACATTAATTCGCTACAATTTTCATCGTTAGCACTTAATAAGGTTAAGATTTTACCATTAGCCAATTGCAATATAATTTTTGATTTTTTTGTAATACAATTGGTTTTAATAAAATCTTTACTTTTTTGTAATTGTTGAATACTCAACATAGGAATATCATTATTATTCAATAGAGAAAAAAATAAGTATTCGTTAGAGTTACCAAATATTTTTTCGTGCATTAATACTTTTGGTAATACTTTTAAAGATGTAGAATCTGTTTTTTCTTCAATATCGTAAATACAGTCTTTTTTTTGAGCGGTAACACTTAACATAAGTAACAATAAAAGCGATAAAAGGTATTTCATTTGGATTATAATTTGGTGCAAAGTAAAATTATTTTTTCATTATTCATATTCGTGGTAAAAAAAGCAAAAATTGTTCCACCATCTTGAATTTTATATTTTTTCTTTATTTCTTCAGGTTTTATGGGGAAATTACGGGTTGAAACATTCATTTTTTTACCTTGAATGTAGGCTGAAATTTCTTTCTTTTGAAACGGAACAATCGCATCAATACTAAATTTTCTACCCGGAAATTCTACTATTTCATCAGAAGTATATAAATGAGAATGTTGGTGCAATTTATTGACTAAGAACAACTCAGAAACGGCTTCAAAAGCTCCTGATTTCATTAAAGAAGCATTTGGTTCATATACGTATTTTTTTGGCAAACTATAACGAGCAGAATAGTTTTTTGAGCTTTCAATTCGAGTAATCGTTTGTTTTTCTTTTTCAATATTAACTGCTATAATTTCGGGTGATTCCGTAAAGTCTTTTTCAATTTTCCAAAGTAACTCCTTAACTTCATTATCAACTGCAACGACGTGAATTTCAGCAACATTTTTCAATTCCAATAAACCGGCATGAAGATCTAAAATAGGAGCAGTTTTAATTAAAAGGGTATTAGTGAATTGATAATAAAAATCTTGTAATTCCACTACATTAGGTAAACAATCGGCCAACATGAATACTTTCCCTTTGGTGTCATTTCGTCGGGAAGGATCTATGTAAATGCAATCGAATTTTTGGGTTTCGACAGGCTCAGCATGATAATTCTTTAAAAATTCAGTACTATCGCCTTGATAACATTTGATGTTAGTTGCATTTAAAACTTTAAAATTATGTTTTACAATTTTCGATAAATCAGAATTTAACTCGCAATGAATAACCGTTTTGAATTGTTTTGAAAAATAATAATCGTCAATTCCAAATCCGCCAGTACAATCGATTATTATTTCTCCTGAAACCAATGAAGATTTGTATTTTGCGGTAGTTTCTGAAGACGTTTGTTCGATAGAAATTTTCTCTGGATAAATGATATTTTCTGTAGAAAACCACGTTGGAAGTTTATCTTTTGCTTTCTTTTTTGCAATGATTTGATTGATAATAATGCTATAATTTACATCGGAAAATGGATTTTTTTTCAAAGCCAATTTTGAACTATCCGAATTCAAATTTTCAGTAATAAAATCTTGTATTTCAGTATGTAAAAGAGATTCTAAATTCAAAACTATAAGTTTTTTGTAAGTACTTTAATAAACTTATTATCTGGAAAAAATTCTTTACCAATTACTTTTAATGAAGTGTAAAACGGAACTGCAATAATCATTCCTACGATACCAAATAAAATGCCCGTAATTAAAATTACTAAAAATATCTCTAAAGGATGTGAGTTGGTACTTTTGGAAAAAATTAGAGGAGAAGTGAAATTATTATCGATAACTTGAACTAATGACATTCCAATTAAGACATAAATCGCTGTTGGCAAAGTTTCGGATGCAAAATCAGCCCCAGTTCCAATTCCGCTTGTCATAATTAATAAACTTGCTACAATTGAAGCAATTAATGGTCCAACGTAAGGAACAATATTAAATATGGCGCAAAGTAAGGCTATTATGATTGCGTTTTCTACACCAAAAATAAAGAATATAATGATGTATAAAATCATAATTATGGTTAATTGCAATAATAAACCAAGAAAATAACTTGATAATAAACGATTTATGTCGTGAATAGAGTTTAGTATTTTTTCTTTTTGATTTTCAGGGAGTAGTTTTTTAAACTTACTATAAAAGGAATGATTTTCTTTTAAAATGAAAAAAGTTATAAAAAGGACAGAAGCAAATCCTACACTAAAATTTCCTATTGTGTTTAAAAAACTATTTAAAAAATTAGGAATAAACTCAAAAGTTGTAAACGAAGATAATTTACTGCTTTCTATTAATTGTTTTGTGTTTATGTTATAAGAATCTAAAAAAATAGTAATGTTTTCAAGAAGTAAATGGTAGTTTCTTTCTAGTGAACTAACATCTAATAAAGATAAATTTTCACTTTGTGCAAGTATAAGCGGAACAAAAAGTAAAATGAAGCCCGAAATGATTATAAACGCAACAACTATAGCAGTTATAACTGCTAGCGTATTTTTAAACTTAAATTTTCTTTTTAAAAAATTTACTAAAGGATTTAATAATAAAGAAATTACAATTGCTACAAGACAATAAATTATAACGGTTGTGATTTTGTACAAAAAAAATAATGCCAAACAACTGACTAACAATATTGCAACTGCTTTTACGATTCCTACGGTAATATCTTTTGAAGTCATGTGCTTAATTTTTAAAAACGTAGTTTATAATATTTGCACCCATTTTAAGTGCTTTTTCTCTTACTGTTTGTGGATCGTTATGAACTTCTGTATCTTCCCATCCATCGCCTAAATCTGCTTCATACGTGTAAAGTAAAACGATTCTGTCTTCTATAAATATCCCAAAAGCTTGTGGCTGCTTATTATCGTGTTCGTGAATTTTAGGCAAACCATTTGGAAAGCGTAAGGTTTTTGAAAGATAATATGATTGGCAGGAATTACTGTTAATGGATTATCAGGAAATACTTTTTTTATTTCTTTTCGAATGAATTCGTCCATTCCATAATTATCATCAATATGTAAAAAACCACCAGAAGTAAGGTAGTTTCTAAGATTAATTACATCGTTAGCACTAAAAACAACATTTCCATGACCTGTCATGTGAATAAAAGGATAGGTGAATATTTCGGCACTTCCTACTTCAACAGTTCCTACTTTTGTATTTAATGTTGTGTTTATATTTTGATTGCAAAACTTAACTAAATTAGGTAATGACGTCGGATTTGCATACCAATCGCCACCACCAGCATATTTGGCAACTGCAATTTCTTGGGAAACTCCCCAATTCCAAAGCAACAAAATTCCAACTAAAATTAATTTATTCATTCTGTAATGCAATTGTATGACAAGCCACTAAAGCGGCAGTTTCTGTTCGTAATCTTGTATTTCCCAAAGTTACTGGAATAAATTGATTAGCAATCGCTAAATTAATTTCTTTTGTAGAAAAATCACCTTCTGGACCTATTAAAATCGTGATTTTTTCATTATGTTTGATTTCATTTTTAAACGATTTTTTATCTGTTTCTTCACAATGCGCAATAAATTTTTGTCCTTCGAAATTCAATTTTACAAATTGAGAAAGTGAGGTAGGTTCGTTTATTTTAGGTAAATAATAGTGTAAGGATTGTTTCATAGCAGCTTGAATAATTTTTTCAGCTCTATCAATTTTATATACTTTTCGTTCTGAATGATCGCAGATAATTGGTGTGATTTCATCAATACCAATTTCAGTAGCTTTCTCTAAAAACCATTCTAATCGGTCGTTCATTTTAGTAGGAGCAACCGCAATGTGTGTGTAAAAAGCAACAGGTTCTTGAAAAGTTTCTTTTGCAATTTTAACTTCGCATTTTTTTTCGGAAGCCAAAATAATTTCCGACTCAAATAAAAAACCTAATCCGTTAGTGATAAATATTGTATCACCTTCTTTTTTACGTAATACTTTAACTATGTGTTTACTTTCTTCTTTGTCAAAAAAGTAGGTTGAATCTCCTTGTTTTATTTCGGAATTATAGAATAGTTGCATAGTTTTTAAAATTCAATTCGTGCTTTTGATGTTATTTCGGCATTACTAAAATTCCCTTCTAAAAAGTTATAGTAACCTACAATTCCAATCATGGCTGCGTTGTCGGTTGTGTATTCAAATTTTGGAATATAAGTTTTCCAGCCGTATTTTTTTTCAGCTTCTTTCAATGTGGTTCTAATGCCTGAATTTGCCGAAACACCACCACCAATGGCAATTTTGTTAATTCCAGTTTCGGCAACTGCTAATTTCAACTTATCCATTAAAATATTGATAATGGTAGATTGAATAGAAGCGCAAATATCTGCTTTGTTTTCTTCAATAAAATTAGGATTTAATGCCGCATTTTTCTGAATAAAATATAAAATCTGAGTTTTTAAACCACTAAAGCTAAAATTTAATCCAGGAACTTTTGGCTTAGTAAAAGGAAATGCTTTTGGATTGCCTTCTTGAGCAAATTTATCTATTAACGGTCCACCAGGATAGGGAAGTCCTAATATTTTTGCCGATTTATCAAATGCTTCTCCTACAGCATCATCTGTTGTTTCTCCAATAATTTCCATATCAAAAAAACTAGTCACTTTTACAATTTGAGTATGTCCGCCTGAAATAGTTAAAGCTAAAAACGGGAATGTTGGTTTTTCGTAACCTTCTTCTGCTATAAAATGAGCTAAAATATGCGCTTTCATATGATTTATAGCAATTAAAGGAATGTCTAAAGCCATACTCATAGATTTCGCAAAAGAACCACCAACAAGTAACGACCCCATTAGTCCAGGGCCTTGAGTAAAAGCAATACAATTTAAATCTTCTTTTGTAATCCCTGCTTTTTTAATTGCTACATCAACTACAGGAACAATGTTTTGTTGATGTGCTCTTGAAGCGAGTTCAGGAACAACGCCACCATATTCTTCATGTATAGCTTGTCTGGCAACAATATTAGATAAAACAATATCGTTACAAAGTATGGCTGCCGATGTATCATCACATGAACTTTCTATGGCTAAAGTAAATATTTTTTTTTCTAGCATTTTTAGGCACGAAATTTGAATTAAAGATATTGTAAATTATCTTACAAAATTCCTTATTTTTGTTGGATTACTACTAAATAGGTAATTGATTGCAAATTTAAAACAAAAGATTGTATCAAAAAATTTAAAAAAATAGTATTTCGAATTATAATAGGAATTCTCCTGTTGTTACTTCTTTTGGGAGTTCTTTTGTCATTACCTTCAGTTCAAACGTATTTAGGTAAATATGCAACAGAAAGCATAAATAAATCATTTGGAACAAATATTACTATTGGTACAGTTGCCGTAACTCCTTTTGGAAGTGTTAAATTAGGCGAAGTATTGGTTTTAGACCATCATAAAGACACTTTGTTTTATATAAAAAAACTAAATACATCTATTCTTAGTTTCAAAAAAATTTATGATCCAGGACATCCGTATCTAAAAGATGTAATAATGCATGGTTTAGATGTTCGAATCATAAATTATAAAAATGAAAATTATACGAATTTAGATAAATTCATTGAAGCTTTTGATGATGGTTCTCCGTCTTCGGGTAAATTTAGAATGAAAGCAAATAAAATGACCGTATTTACTAGTCGTTTTCAATATATAGATCATAATCTTTCTACTCCAAAAATGCTCGATTTTACTCAGCTTAACGGCGTAATTGAAGATTTTTTCATAAAAGGAGCAAATGTAACTACGTATATAAACAAATTATCATTTCAAGACCATAGAGGATTAAAGGTTGAAAATATTACATCTGATTTTACTTATACCAAAAAGAATATTTTACTAAATGATTTAACTATGAAAACTGCCGAGTCTGAAATGATTGGTAGTGTAGAGTTAAAATACGATCGCAAAGATTTTTCAGATTTTAATAATAAAGTAATTTTTGATGTTCAATTTGATAAAGCATCAATAGCTACTAACGATTTGAATTATTTTTACAATGAGTTTGGAAAGAACAATGTATTTTATGTTGATACACATTTAGTAGGTACATTAAATAATTTTACTACACATAATTTAAAATTAGTTGATAAAAATCAATCCGAAATTATAGGATCAATTAATTTTAAAAATCTTTTTGGAAAAGGAAATCAAACTTTTTACATGAAAGGTAATTTTGATAGACTAACTTCAAGTTATCAGCGTTTAGTAGCAATTTTACCTCAAATTCTTGGAAAAAATTTACCTTCTACTTTAGATAAGTTAGGAACCGTAAATATGGTTGGAGGAGTAGAATTGACTCAGAAATACATAAATGCCGATGTTTATTTAATGTCTAAGTTGGGCGAGTTAGAAAGTAATCTTTCTATGCAAAATATAGATTTTATAGATAATGCATTGTATAAAGGAACTTTAGTATTAAATAATTTTGATTTAGGAACTTTATTAGGAAAGCAAGATATTGGAAAAGCTACCGTAAACTTAGAAGTAGATGGAAGAGGATTTACGCAAAAATTACTAAACACAGCCATAAAAGGCGATATTCAAAAGTTTTACTATAATGGTTATAATTACCAAAATATAACGGTTGATGGTAGTATGAAAATGCCATATTATAAAGGCTATTTTAATAGTAATGATCCTAATTTAAAAATGGATTTTGATGGTATTATCGATTTAAGTTTGACTGCTAAAAAATATGATTTTAAAGCTCAAATTGATTATGCCGATTTGTATGTTTTGAATTTAGTGGATAATGATTCTGTTTCTATTTTTAAAGGAAATATTAGTTTTAAAGCAGATGGAAATTCTATTGATGATATAGCTGGAATATTAAAAATTAATGATGTTTCGTATCAAAATAGTAAAAATGCTTACTTTTTTGAAGATTTTGAAGTAGTTTCTTCTTTTGATTCTGAAAGAGTTAGAACAATTGATATTAATTCACCTGATATAATTACCGGACAAATTGTAGGAAAATATAAAGTTAACCAACTTCAAAAAATGGTAGAAAATGCTCTTGGAAGTTTGTATGCTAATTATTCTCCAAATAAATTAGATAAAGGACAATTCTTAGATTTTGATTTAACTATTTATGATAAAATTGTAGAAGTGTTTGTGCCAGATGTAAAAATTTCTGAAAATACTAAACTAGAAGGTAAAATTAATGGAGATGAAGGAAGATTTGTATTCGATTTTACATCACCAAATATAATAGCTTATGAAAATATCATTGAAAATGTAAAAATAGATATCGATAACAAAAATCCTTTATATAACGCATACATTACCGTTGACTCTATTAAAAATAGCACCTATAAAATTGCCGATTTTAATCTTATAAATGTAACGTTAAATGATACTTTGTTTGTACGTTCAGAATTTAAAGGTGGTCCAAAGAGTCAAGATTCATATGATTTAAATTTATATCATACTATTAACGAGGAAAAACAATCTATTTTAGGTTTTAAAAAATCAGAAATTAAGTTCAAAGACTATTTGTGGTTTATTAATGAAGGAGAAAACAATGATAATAAAATAGTTTTTGATAAGAATTTTAAAAATTTCAATTTTGAAAAATTAAGTTTATCTCATAACGATCAAAAAATTGATTTTTTTGGAACAATGAGAGATTCAACTTATAAAGATTTTAAATTGTCATTTGATGATGTAGATCTAAATAAAGTAACCCCAACATTAGATAGTTTAGATTTTGGTGGAAAGATAAATGGAAATATAACATATAAACAAAGTAAAAATTTATATGAACCTATTTCTAATATAACAATTGATAGTCTTAAGATAAATAAATTTTTGTTAGGCGATTTAGATTTTAGAATAGAAGGAAATGAAAATTTTAACGAGTTTAAAGTCAATTCTAGCTTAAAACAAGATGGTGATGAACGCTTTTTTCTAGATGGAGATATTAACTTTGTTGGAGATCAATCGACTTTAGATTTAGTTGCAGGTTTTGAAAAATTTAATTTAGCGCCATTTGGTTCATTACTGGGCAATGTTTTGTCTGATGTAAGAGGAAATGCAACCGGAAGAACAACAATTGAAGGTTCGTTAACGGAACCCGAAATTGATGGTAGACTCTACCTTAATGACGCAGGTATGCGTGTTCCGTATTTAAATGTTGACTATGATTTTGAAAAAAATGCCATAGTAGATTTAACAGAACATCAATTTAGTTTAAGAAAAATAGAAGTTACCGATACCAAATACAAAACTAAGGGTGTAATTGATGGAACTATAAAACATGATAAATTAGGCGATTGGGGACTAGATTTACATTTAATATCGGATAATATTTTAGCTTTAGATACAAAAGATTCAGATGATGCCTATTATTACGGAACTGCATTTATGAAGGGTAAAGCAAGTATTACAGGATCTATTGATGCATTAAATATTAAAGTAGCAGGAGAATCTGAGAAAGGAACTTCCATTAAAATTCCGGTTAACGATGATGAAGATATTGGCGATAATTCGTTTATTAATTTTATGACAGTTGAAGAATTTCAAAAATCATTAACTGAAAATAAGAGTAAAGAAAATCGTTACCAAGGGATAGAACTTGAATTTGATTTTGATATTGATACGGATGCCGAAATTGAAATTATTTTAAATCGCGAAACAGGCCACGCTATGAAAGGTACTGGAGTAGGATCTATGTTTATGGAAATTAACACATTAGGTAAATTTCAAATGAACGGAGATTTTATTGTTCAAGAGGGTCAATATAATTTTAAATATGGTGGCATTATAGATAAAAAATTCAGTGTAGATAAAGGAGGAACTATACGTTGGGATGGAGATCCAATGAATGCTGTTTTAGATTTAAAAGCAACTTATAAAACAATGGCTAACCCAGCTGTTTTAGTAGAAAGTGCTTCTTTTAACAGAAAAGTAGATACTAATGTTACTATCTTATTAAATGGAAATTTAAGTAATCCACAACCCGATTTTAATATTGATTTCCCAACCGTAAGTTCGGTGTTAAAAAGTGAAATAGACTACAAATTACAAGATAAAGATACACGACAAACTCAAGCTTTTGCATTAATGGCAACGGGTTCTTTTGTTACAGCAGAATCAACAGGAAACGCTGCATACGGTTCACTTATAGAGGGTGCTAGCTCTATTATTAATGGTCTTTTTGCAGACCAAGACAGTAACTTACAATTAGGTTTAGATTATTCACAAGGAAATAGATTAACCGATATTTCTGATAGAGTTGGTGTTACTATGAACACAAGAATTAATGATAGAATTACTATTAATGGTAAAGTTGGGGTTCCAGTTGGTGGTGTAACAGAAACCGTTATTGTTGGTAATTTAGAAGTTCTAATTCAAATTAATGAAGATGGTACATTAAATGCTCATGTATTTAATAGAGAAAACGATATCAACTACGTAGGAGAAGGAATAGGATATACGCAAGGCTTAGGAATTACTTATAATGTTGAATTTGACACATTCAAAGAAATGATGCAAAAAATATTCAGAAGCAATAAGAAAGTAGATCCATCAAAATCTCAAGATGATTTTCCAGATTCTGAATTTCCACCAGAATTTATCGAATTCATAAATCAGCGAAAAGCTAAATCTGCTGAAGCTTTAAAAGAGGAACCAATTAAAGTTCCAGAAATCGATTAATTCGTATTTTTTTAGTACAAAAATCAAAAAGTTATTAACGAAAACGTTTGAATTTGCTGCTATTATTAAATAGTTAGCAAAAAATACTCTTTTTTAATATTTCGTTTTATAACTTTACATAAACAAACAAAAATTATGGCTAATAAGATTAAGAAAGTAGGCGTTTTAACTTCAGGTGGAGATTCACCAGGAATGAATGCTGCTATTAGAGCTGTTGTCAGAGCTTGTGCGTATTATAATGTAGAATGTGTTGGTATTTATAGAGGATATCAAGGAATGATTGAAGGTGATTTTAAACCTATGGGACCTAGAGATGTTAAAAATATCATTAACAAAGGAGGAACTATTTTAAAATCGGCTCGTTCAAAAGAATTCAGAACTCCAGAAGGTAGAAAAAAAGCATACGATAATCTTGTTGCTGCAGGTATCGATTCATTTGTGGTAATTGGAGGTGATGGAAGCTTTACAGGTGCTGAAATCTTTAACGAAGAATATGGTTTTTCGGTTATAGGAATTCCAGGAACAATAGATAATGATATTTTTGGTACAAGTCATACTTTAGGATATGATACAGCTTTAAACACTGTAATCGATGCTATTGATAAGATTAGAGATACTGCAAATTCTCACAATAGATTGTTTTTTGTAGAAGTAATGGGTAGAGATGCTGGTCATATTGCATTAAACGCAGGAATTGGAGCAGGAGCAGAAGAAATACTAATTCCGGAAGAAGCTTTTGGATTGGATCGTTTAGTTGACTCTTTAAAAAGAAGTAAAGAATCAGGTAAAACATCAAGTATAGTTGTTGTTTCTGAAGGAGATAAAATTGGTAAAAATGTATTCGAATTAAAAGATTACATTGAAGAAAATATGCCAGAGTATGATGTTCGAGTTTCTGTATTAGGACACATGCAACGTGGCGGTTCGCCTTCTTGTTTTGATCGTGTTTTAGCATCTAGATTAGGTGTGAAAGCAGTAGAAAGTCTTCTAGAAGGTAAATCAAATTTTATGGTTGGTTTATATGAAGATAAAGTTACTCTAACACCTTTAGAGCAAGCCATAAAAGGACAATATGAAATAGATATGGAACTTGTAAAAGTTTCAGATATTGTATCATCATAATAATAAAAAAATAAAACAGAATAAAATGTCAAAAGTAAAATTAGGAATTAACGGTTTCGGTAGAATTGGAAGAATTGTTTTTAGAGAAACATTTAATAGAGATAATGTAGAAGTTGTAGCTATTAATGATTTATTAGATGTAGATCATTTAGCTTATTTATTAAAATATGATTCAGTTCATGGTCGTTTTAATGGAAAAGTTGAAGTTAAAGATGGTCAATTATACGTTAATGATAAATTCATTAGAGTTACAGCAGAAAGAGATCCAAAATTAATTCAATGGGATGATGCTAAAGTAGATGTAGATGTTGTAGCAGAGTGTACAGGTTTCTTTACTACTATTGAAACAGCAAATGCTCATATTACTGGAGGAGCTAAGAAAGTTGTTATTTCTGCACCTTCTGCAGATGCGCCAATGTTTGTAATGGGAGTAAATCATATGAATGCAACTGCTGCTGATACTGTAGTGTCTAACGCATCTTGTACAACGAATTGTTTAGCACCTTTAGCTAAAGTAATTAATGATAACTTTGGTATTGTTGAAGGATTAATGACAACGGTTCATGCTACTACTTCAACTCAAATGACTTGCGATGGTCCGTCTAAAAAAGATTGGAGAGGTGGTCGTGCTGCTTCAGTTAATATTATACCTTCTTCTACAGGAGCAGCAAAAGCTGTTGGAAAAGTAATTCCTGAATTAGATGGTAAATTAACAGGTATGTCAATGCGTGTTCCTACTGTTGATGTTTCTGTTGTAGATTTAACCGTAAAAGTAGCAAAAGAAACTACTTATGACGAAATGATGGCGGTATTAAAAAAAGCGTCAGAAAACGAATTAAAAGGAATTTTAGGATATACAGAAGACTTAGTGGTTTCTCAAGATTTTATTTCTGATTCTAGAACTTCAATTATTGATGCTAAAGCCGGAATTGGTTTAAATTCTACTTTCTTTAAAATTGTTTCTTGGTATGATAATGAATATGGTTATTCATGCAAATTAATTGATTTATCTGTTCACGTAGCTGGTTTATAATTTATATATTTTCAAAATCCCGTAATTTATTTACGGGATTTTTGTAATTTAACACTAACATAAAAGCTATTAGGATTTTTTAAATTCTAATTTACTTTAACTCACAAGTTTATTATGAAATTATTAGTTGACAGTGGATCTACAAAAGCTGATTGGATAGCAATTGATGATAATGGTAAAGTATTATTCACAACTCAAACATTAGGTCTAAATCCAGAGGTGTTAGACAAAGATCAAATTATTCATCGTCTTGAAGAAAAATTTGATATCTCGCACAACAAATTAAAAGCAACTCATTTGTTTTTTTATGGAGCAGGTTGCGGCACTGATAGAATGAAAAATTATTTAAATGATATTTTTCAAGACTATTTTTTAAATGCTAAAATTACGGTTCACGAAGATACTTTTGCTGCCTTTTATGCAACAACTCCTAAAGACGAAGAAGCCATTGTATGTATTTTAGGTACAGGTTCTAATTGCAGTTATTTTGATGGTAAAACCTTGCATCAAAAAGTACAATCGTTAGGATATATTGCAATGGATGATGGTTCTGGAAATCGTTTTGGCAGACATTTAATACGAGGTTACTATTTTAATACAATGCCAGCAGATTTAGCTAAAGAATTTCAAGAAGAATACAATTTAGATGCCGATTATATTAAGCATAATTTATATAAAGAGTCAAATCCTAATGCTTATTTAGCAACATTTGCTAAGTTTATTATTAAGCATAAAGATCATCCGTATTGTAAAAAAATCATTAAAAAAGAATTAAAAAAGTTTACAAAAAATTACATCATGCAATATGAAAATGCAAAAGATGTTCCAGTACATTTTATTGGTTCTATTGCTTTTTATTTGATTGATGAATTAACAGCAATTCTAAACAAGTATGATATGAAAATAGGAAATGTACTTAGAAGACCTATTGATGGCTTAATCGCATATCATATATTAAATAAGTAATTTCTTAAAATTTATTCAATCCCAAATCTTTGTTCAATTGATTTGGGATTTTTTTTTATATTTAGGATTGAAAAATATTACTATGGAAATCGCAATTATTGCACACGACGGAAAAAAAGCAGATATGGTTCAGTTTTTAAACAAAAACAAAGCTATTTTATCAAAAGAAAATATCAAAATTATTGCAACAGGTACAACCGGTGGAAAAGCTGAAGCTGCTGGTTTTAAAGTTAAAAAAATGCTGTCTGGACCTTTAGGAGGTGATGCTCAAATTGCAGCTAGAGTTGCTGAAGGTAAAACTAAAATGGTACTTTTTTTTAAAGATCCAAATTCAAGTCACGCACATGAAGTAGATATTAATATGTTAATACGTATTTGTGATGTCCACAATGTACCGTTAGCTACTAATGAAGCTACGGCTCAGTTGTTATTGTTAGGATTAGACGAGATTTAATTTGAAATTATTTTCTTTTTCGTAATAATCCAATCATTTGTCCAACACCAATTCCAATATAAGTTCGGTCTTTGTTTATTTGGAATAGAGGAGAAAGGGTTAACCCATAAAATCTTGAAAAGGGAAATTCTATTTTGGGATTTAGTATCAAACTAAAAGTACTATATCTATTATAATTCCAAGTGTAATTTTCAGCTAAAAATCCATTATTAATTCTTATCCAATTTTCTGGTTCTTTTATAATTGTATAACCTACTCCTAAAGAAATATTTGCTCTAATAGTTCCACTAGGGTTAAGTTTATATATTTTCCCAACTCCAATTTGATAATTCTCTAATTGATCATAAGGATTTGCCGCACCAAAAAGTAAAACACCTGTTAAACCAGAAGAATAATCTTCGGGTTGTGATTTAGGTTTTCGTATATTTCCTGTGTATCCAATTTTAAAACTATAATTTTCTTTGTAGATATAGTTTAAATTAATATCAACCCCAATATAATTACCTAAATTTAGTTCACCAGAAGTATATAAGGCGTTGTTTTCTTTAAATTGAGCATTTACAAACGTTACGCTTATTATAAACAGTAATATTATTATTTTATCTATCGATTTCATTTAAGCTAAATTATAAAAAAAATCCTCACAAGTATAAATTGGAGGATTGTAATTGTATTAAGAAACCGTTATTATTTTACAGCTATCATTGAAATTTCGATATTAACATTTTTTGGTAAACAGGCTACTTGCACCGTTTCTCTTGCAGGAGCAGTTGCCTCGTTAAAGTAACTTCCGTAAACAGCATTTATACGAGCAAAATCGCCCATATTCATAATAAAAATGGAAGTTTTTATTACGTTTTCAAATGTCATATCGGCAGCTTCTAAAACCGCTTTTAAATTTTCCATAACTTGTTTAGTTTCGGTTTCAATATCATCTAAAACCAATTCCATTGTTGCAGGATCTGAAGCAATTTGTCCTGATGAATATAAAGTGTTTCCAACTAAAACCGCTTGGTTGTATGGACCAATAGGAGCAGGAGCTTTTTCTGTAAAAATAATTTTTTTCATAATAGGTTACGTTTGTTATTGTCTAAAAACACGATCTGGTAATTGTCGTTTGTCGTATTTAATATCGCTTAAAATAGAAGAAGAAATACCAATAAAGAATCCCCAATAGGTGTTTTGACCAAACGGAACCCAGTTAAAACTCATTCTCCAACTTTCTAAATCTCGTTCAAATCGTAATTGAGTAAATGTAACTCCTTTTTGAACAAAATCATATCCAGATGAAAAACCTACTTTCCATCTTGGTGCTAATTCAATATTTCCAGAAGCCATTAAAGAATGGGAAGCAATTTCATCTTGCCTATTTGTATTATTGTAATTCATAGAATAGGCTATTCTTAAATCCCAAGGTAATTTTGTTCGATACCAGTCAGAATTGGGTTCTTTTTTCTTGCCATCTTCATCATTTCCAAATAAACTTTGTCGGTTATCACTTAAATCGGCACCTACACCAAATAAATCATCTCCACGACCGCCGTTTTGAACATTTTGTTCAGATGATTTGCTTTTATCGTCGCCTTTTGAACTTGAAAAACTATAATTTAATGTAATATTTGCTCGTGGTAATCTCAATAAACTTCCGCCATTATCTATATTAAATTTCTCTATTCTCTTTCCTGAATTATCAATAGCATAAGGGTCAAGAATTGCAGCGAAATTAATATTCATTTTTTGCTTCAATAATTGTGTCCCACCGCTAACAGAAATTTCTTTTAATTTTAACGAATCGGCATTAAAATCATAACGAGTGGCAAAGTTTAAATTATTTAATAACATTACTTTTTTAGTTTCGCCTTTCTTACTCTCTTTGTCTTTTACTTTGGCTTCAAAAGTATTACTAACCGAAATATTCATAGCATTTGAAATACTATTTGAAGGCGCTCCAAAAAGACCATTATCAAATTTTGTATAGTTTGAAAAATTTATTCCGGTTGCGTCTAAAGCATATCGTTCAAAGTACTGATCAAAACTAGGAGTATATCCGTAAGAAATATTAGGTCGAAGAACATGACGAATAGCTTCAATTTTTTTGTCTTCTCCAAAATTAAATGTTCCGTATATTGTTGTTCCAATACCTACATTAAAATTGTAGGTTCTAAATGATTCAAACCCATTTTTATCAATTGTAACTACTTTGTTTTCTATAGTGCTAAAAGATTTTTCAATTGTATTTAATGCCCAAACTTCATTGTAATTTGCACTAGCAGTTACACTAAAATATTTTAAAATTTTAAAGTTGGTACTAATTGGAATAGAATGTTGAAATCCGGTTCTCGCATCTCTAAACATTTGAGGTTTAAAAAACAAGGAATCTGTAGTACGAATTCTGTTTTCTCCTCTAATATTATATTGTAAACTTATGTTTTTAATAATCCCTTTTTTTATTCCATCACCAGGAGCAAATGGAAAAATTCGATCTACACTTGCTTGAAATGTAGGAAGTGTCATATCAATTTGTTGGGTATTTGTATTTTGTGAGTGAGTTGCAGATATCGACATGTTTACCTGTGGAACACTTTTAAAAGTCTTTGAATATGCAACAGAAGAACTTAAGTTATTGTTTACAGTTGATCCAATATTATTTAAATTAACAGACTGTCTATAATATTGACTACTTCCTAAATTTACAGAAGCAGAAAATCTTGAATCTGGAGATGCCTTTGAATCTTGGTTATGCGACCACTGAATGTTATATTGTCTTGATTTTAAATAATCAGGAAAACCTTTTTCGCTTTGTATATTATTCTCAAATCTAAAATTAGCACGGCCATTAAATTTATAGCGTTTTGCATAACTTGTTTCGGCTCGTAAACCATAACTACCATTGGTGTAATAATCTCCTAAAACGGCTAAATCATAATAATCGCTCAATGCAAAATAATAACCTCCATTTTGTAAAAAGTAACCTTGTTGATTATTTTGACCTGGAGTTGGCATAATAAATCCGGATGTACTTTTTTCAGACATTGGAAAATATCCAAAAGGCAACCAAATAGGAGTAGGTACATCAGCAATATACATTTGAGTAGAATTGATAACTACTTTTTTCTGAGGTACAAATTTTACTCTTTTTACTAAAAAATAATATTCAGGATCTTCAATATTTTTAGATGTGGTAAGTCGAGCATTTTTCATAAAATAAACCGAATCATTTTCTTTTTTAGAAATTTCGGCTTTTATAAAAAGTTCCCCTTGATTTGTTCTTGAATTCCAAACCTTGGCTCTTTTAGATTTGGTATGAAAAATTATAGAATCGGGTTCTACCACATTTTCACCTTGTTTAAAAACAGGTCGTTGTGTATAGTTTCCGGCAGAATCTTTTAATCTTCCGGCATAGACTAAGTTTTTTTCATAATCTAAAACAATTCTACCAGCTTTTAATTCAAAATCAGTATAATATATTTCAGCTTCGTCATGAAGCGTAACTGTTTTTTTCTTTTGATCTAGTTTTTCATATTCTTTTGCCTTCATTTTTACTATCCCTTCTAAAAAAGGTTTAGACTTTTTAACAGTATCTACCACAGTAGAATCTTTTGTTTTTTCTAAAACTGGTTTTGGTAAAGTAACAGTATTAAGAATTGGGGTTTCTTGAGAAAAAACAGATGTGGTTCCTAATGTTAGTAAAATTACTGAAAAAACGATATGAAATAACTTTGTATGCAATGCTTTTAATAGTATTTTTGTAAAAATTTGGCTCACTTTTTGAAGTGTCAAACTTACATATATTTTTTTGCAAAAATAATGTTTTAATAAAATTATAACTTATAAAAAGACTGATATTATCTATGAAGTATAAAATAAACATCAAATCCTTACTTTTTCTTTTATATATTTTGAGTTCTACACTTATGTTCTCTCAAAATTCAACAAAATTTAAAGTCGTTTTAGATGCTGGTCATGGAGGAAAAGACCCAGGAACAATGAGGGGAAATATTAAAGAAAAAGATATTGCTTTAGCTGTTGTATTAAAAATTGGTAAAATATTAGAACAAAACAAAGATATAACCGTTATATATACTCGTAAAACAGATGTTTTTGTCGAATTAAGAGAAAGAGCAAATATTGCAAATAAGGCTAAAGCCAATTTATTTATTTCGGTACATTGTAATGGTGTAAAAAGTACAGCAGCAAAAGGGACTGAAACATTTGTAATGGGAATGTCTAGAACTGATACTAATTTAGATATTTCTAAAAAAGAAAATGGGGTAATTTTTTTAGAAGAAAACTACAATGAAAAATATAAAGGATTTGATCCTAATAATCCGGCAACGCTATTAGGCTTGAAAATTTTGCAAGAAGAATTTTTAAATCAAAGTATTGAATTAGCGTCTGATATAGAAAATAATTTTGTTTCTAAAAATAATCGTTATTCAAGAGGTGTAAAACAGCAACCAATTTGGGTTTTAGATGCAACGGTAATGCCGGGAGTTTTAATAGAATTAGGTTTTGTTTCTCATCCTGAAGAAGGAGCATACATTAGTTCTGAAGGAGGAAAGGAAGAAATGTCTAGTTCAATTTCAAATGCAATTATTACCTATAAAAACAAATTTTATAACACTGTTTCCGAAGGAGAAACTCAAACACAAACATCTTCGGATAATTCATCTACGCTAGATAATAACTCTAACACAACTGAAAGTAATAATTCAAATTCTAATAAAGTTTATTACAAAGTTCAAATTTGCGCTCTTAGTAAAAAAGTTGCAACAAAATCTTCAAATTTTAAAGGTTTAAAACCTATTAGTTTTGAAAAAGAGAAAAAAATATACAAGTATTTTTACGGAAAAGAAACCGATTATGATACTTGTAAAATAAAACTAGAAGAAGCAAAGAAAAAAGGCTTTACTACGGCTTATATTGTTAAATTCACAAATTAAAAATTAATTGAAGATGTTGAATAAAATTGTATTTGTATTTTCCACAATGCTTTTTTTATCGGGGTATAGCCAAACACAAAAATTTAAAGTAGTTTTAGATGCAGGTCATGGTGGAAAAGATTACGGAGCTGTTTATCATGGTAATATTGAAAAAAATATTGCTTTACAAACAGCGCTAAGAGTAGGTGCTATTTTAGAAAAAGATCCACAAATTGAAGTTGTGTATACACGTAAATCGGATGTTTTTATAGAATTGCAGCAAAGAGCTACCATTGCTAATAAATCTAAAGGAAGTATTTTTGTTTCCATGCATTGTAATGCAAATAAAAATCAATCGGCTTCAGGTAATGAAACATATGTAATGGGTATTACTCGTAATGCATCCAATTTAGAAGTTGCAAAAAGCGAAAATGAGGTGGTTACTCTGGAAACCGACTATAAAATTAAATATGATGGTTTTGATCCGAATTCTCCTGAATCTGTTATAGGAATTTCTATACTTCAAGAAGAACATTTAGATCAAAGTATAGAATTAGCCGGTAGAGTGCAACAATTTTTCACAAAAAAAACAGACAGTAAAAATAGAGGTGTAAAGCAAGCAGGATTTTTAGTTTTAAGACAAATAACCATGCCTAGAGTACTAATTGAAATGGGATTTGTTTCTAATAAAGAAGAAGGCGAATTTTTAAATTCAGAATCAGGCCAAGCTAAATTAGCCGAAGCTATTGCGGGTTCTATCTTGGATTATAAAAATGAGTTCTTTAATCCAACAAATACTGATAATGTAAAAGAAGATGTGAAAGTTGTAGCACCAAAAGAAGAAATTGTTAGTAAAGAAACTCCTAAGAAGGTTGAAAAGGGTAATGAAAAAGGTATTGTGTTTAAAATTCAAATTGCAGCAAGTACAAAAGAATTGCAAACTATACCTTCAAATTTTAAAGGATTAAAGCCAATTTCATCCGAATTTACAGGAAGCCTTTATAAATATTTTTATGCATCAGAAAATAATTACAATGATGCCAAGCAAAAATTAGAAGAAGCCAAACAAAAAGGTTATTCAACTGCTTTTATTGTTGCTTATAAAGATGGAATAAAAATAAACGTAACCGACGCCATAAAATAAAATAAAAGTTTATTTTTGTTAAAAATTATAATGTTTTGAAACTAACAAAAGAAATTAAAACCGCTGTTCTAGTAATTGTATCTATATTTTTATTTATTTGGGGATATAATTTTTTAAAAGGAAAAGACTTATTTGAAAGTAGTACACGTGTTTATGTTGTTTATGACAATGTAGCCGGACTTGTAAATTCGGCTCCAGTAACTTTAAACGGTTTAGCTATTGGTAAAGTAAACGCTATTACTATTCAACCTGATGGAAAGTTATTAGTAGAAATGCAAATTAATACCGACTTTCCAATTTCTAATTCTAGTATAGCTGAAATCTATGATTCTGGATTAGTAGGAGGAAGACAAATTGCTATTAAACCTAATTTCCAAGATAAAAATTATATTAAAACTGGCGATTATTTAAAAGCTAGTAGCAAGTTAGGTATTACAGATGCTTTAGCACAACAACTAGAGCCTTTACAATTTAAAGTTCAAAAACTTTTAGACAATGCAGATGTATTGTTTGCAAACGTAAATGATATTTTAGACGAAAAAACGAAGCAAAATCTTAAAAATAGTATATCTGAGTTAAATAAAACCCTTTCTGAATTTAGTGAGGTTTCCAAAAATCTTAATGGTTTAGTGGCAGAAAACAAGAATAAACTAAATTCTACCTTAACTAACTTAGATAAAACAACAGCTAATTTTTCAAAAATTTCAGATTCAATTGCTTCTGCTAACTTAGGGCAAACGGTTAAAAATTTAGAAAAAACATTAGCTAATGTAGATAAAATTATGTCTGACATTGATAGTGGTAAAGGAACAATGGGTAAATTAATGAAAGACGATGCTATGTATACTAACTTTACTAATACTTCTAAAGAATTAGAATTGTTATTGCAAGATGTAAGACTACATCCAACGCGATACGTAAATGTTTCGCTTTTTGGAAAGAAAAACAAACCATATGTTGCACCAGTTAATGATTCAATAAAAAAATAAATTTTATACGATGAATTTTTTAGATAATATTTTCTTCGCATTGCTTTTAGCAATTGGTATAGGTTATTTTGCAATTAATGTAAAAAAACTAATTCGAAATATAAAATTAGGCCACGATGTAGATCGTAGTGATAATGCTTCTGAACGATGGAAGAATATGGCTATGGTTGCATTAGGACAGTCTAAAATGGTAAAACGACCAATAGCTGGTTTTTTACACATTATTGTTTATGTAGGTTTTGTTGTAATTAATATTGAAGTTATTGAAATTATAATTGATGGTCTTTTTGGTACTCATAGAGTGTTATCTTTTATGGGCGGATTTTATGATATACTTATTGGTACATTTGAAATTTTAGCTTTATTAGTTTTAATAACAGTTGTTATTTTTTGGATTAGAAGAAACGTTACTAAATTAGCTCGTTTTACAAGTACTGATTTAAAAGGTAAACCTAGTAATGACGCCAATTATATCTTATATTTTGAAGTGGTATTAATGACGTTATTCTTATTGATGAATGCTGCGGATTTTCATTTGCAGAATGTTCCAGGGGGATTTAAAGATTATAGTGCTCATGGAAGTTTTCCAATTTCACAATTTATAGCACCAATTTTTAATGGAGTAAATTCAAGTTTAGTTTTTATTATTGAAAGAGCTGCATGGTGGTTACACATTGCCGGAATTTTAGTTTTCTTAAACTATTTATACTTCTCTAAACACTTACACATTTTATTAGCTTTCCCTAATACTTTTTATGCCGACTTAAATGCAAAAGGGAAATTAAACAATTTAGAAAGTGTTACAAATGAAGTAAAATTAATGATGGACCCAACAGCAGATCATTTTGCAGCTCCAGCAAACCCTGATGCTGTTCCTGCAAAATTTGGAGCTTCAGATGTTCAAGATTTAAATTGGGTTCAATTATTAAATGCTTATAGCTGTACCGAGTGTGGTCGTTGTACTTCTTCTTGTCCGGCAAATCAAACAGGTAAAAAATTATCGCCTCGTAAGATTATGATGGATACGCGTGATCGTTTAGAAGAAGTAGGAAGAAATATCGATTTAAATAAAGGAGTTTTTGTTGATGATGGTAAATCATTATTAAACGATTACATCACTCCAGAAGAATTATGGGCTTGTACAACTTGTAATGCATGTGTTGAAGAATGTCCAATTAATATTAGTCCGTTATCAATTATTATCGATATGCGTCGTTATTTGGTAATGGAACAAAGTGCAGCACCAATGGAGCTAAACAATATGATGAGTAATATTGAAAATAACGGTGCTCCTTGGCAATACAATCAAATGGATCGTTTAAATTGGGTAAACGAATAATTTTACATTAACTATCATAAATAGTATATATTATGTCTGAAAATTTAATTGTACCAACAATGGCCCAAATGATGGCCGAAGGAAAACAACCTGAAATTTTATTTTGGGTAGGTTCTGCTGGTAGTTTCGATGACAGAGCAAAAAAAATCACAAGAGCTTTCGTTAAAATTTTAAACAAAGCAAATGTAAATTTTGCAGTTTTAGGTACAGAAGAAAGTTGTACAGGGGATGTAGCAAAAAGAGCTGGAAATGAATTTTTATTTCAAATGCAAGCTTTAATGAATATTGAATTGCTAAATGCTTACGAAGTAAAGAAAATTGTAACCTGCGATCCTCATTCGTTTAATTGCTTAAAAAATGAATATCCAAGCTTAGGTGGAAATTATGAAGTTGTTCACCATACTCAATTTATTCAACAGCTTTTAAAAGAAGGACGTATTGATTTTAATAAAGACACTTATAAAGGTAGTCGTATTACTTTTCATGATCCTTGTTATTTAGGTAGAGCTAACAATGAATACCAAGCTCCAAGAGAAATATTATCGCAAACAAATGCACAAATTGTTGAGATGAAACGAAGTAAAAGTTCTGCTTTATGTTGCGGTGCTGGTGGAGCTCAAATGTTTAAAGAACCTGAAAAAGGGAATATGGAAATTAACGTTTTAAGAACACAAGATGCTCTTGAAACTACTCCAAATATTATTGCTACTGGTTGTCCTTATTGTAATACAATGATGACAGATGGAGTGAAATTTGCCCACAAAGAAAACGAAGTTAAAGTGTTAGATATTGCAGAAATAATTGCAAATGCACAAAACTTATAAATTAAAAACTTAAAATGAAAAAAATACTATTATTATTAGTACTTGTTGGAAATATTACTTTTGCTCAAAAACTAACAAAAGAGCAGTTATCTGAAAAATTAGCTGAAAAAGCTTGTGGCTGTGCTGAAAAACAAGAAATTACAAAAGAAAATTTCGAATTAACAATTGGAATTTGTTTGTTAGAAGGTATTAGTGCCTATGAAAAAGATGTTGAAAAACATTATGGTAAAGAC
Source organism: Flavobacteria bacterium BAL38 (assembly GCA_000169355.1). Classification (GTDB taxonomy): domain Bacteria; phylum Bacteroidota; class Bacteroidia; order Flavobacteriales; family Flavobacteriaceae; genus Flavobacterium. The sequence continues at coordinate 34,956 of AAXX01000004.1, forward strand.
ATTATCTCTAACGATTCAAAAATGGAAGAGTTAGGATATGAAGTTGGAAAAAAAATGGGATTAAGATGTCCTGTTGTTTTTAAATTCATGTTAGATGATATGGAAGAAGATAATGATACTGATGAACAATTTGAAGTTTCTGGAAAAGTTTCAGAAATTAAATCAGAACAATTTATAACTTTTATTATCAAAGAAGATTCTGGTAAAACAAATCAATTCATCTTGTTAAGTAATTTTGAAAATGCTTTCTTATTAACAGATAAGGTTTTAAAAGTAGCTGATGCTGTAGATGTTACGTATTACGAAATGGAATTATTTGATGCTAAATTAGGTCAATTTATATCTTTCAAAATTGTTTCTGATATCATAAAAAAATAAACATGTTTGTACCTTTTGATACTTTACCTGAAGATTCTAAAATATGGATTTATCAATCTAATAGAAAATTCTCTGACGAAGAAATTCAGGAAATTGAAACAGAATTAAAGTTCTTTTTAGAAAACTGGACTTCTCACGGAGAACATCTAGAATCGTCATTTGTTACTCGTTATAATCGATTTATTATAATTGCTGTTAATCAAGAAGTAAAAGCAGCTACCGGTTGTTCAATTGATGCGTCAGTTCAGTTAATTCAGAATTTAGAGCAAAAATACAATGTTGATTTACTAGATAAAATGAACGTGACTTTTAAAATAGGTGAACACGTTGCATTTAAACCCTTATTAGAATTTAAAAAATTAGCTAAAGAAAAAGCCGTTTCAGAAAATACAATTGTGTTTAATAATTTATTAAATACATTAGGTGAATGGAAAGATTTCTGGGAAGTTCCTGCTTGCGAAAGTTGGCACAATAGATTTTTTTAGTAAATATTTCTTATTAAACGTACTTTTAAAACATTATGGCTAGCGATATTTTTTTATTAAATATATCAGGACAAGACAAACCCGGATTAACTTCATCTTTAACAGCTGTTTTAGCAGAATACGATGCTAAAGTGTTAGATATTGGTCAAGCAAATATTCATGATACTTTATCTTTAGGAATTCTTTTTCAAATCAAATCTGGAAAAAAATCAGCTGCTGTTTTAAAAGACTTATTATTCAAATCGTATGAACTTGGAATTAAAGCCAAGTTTAAACCTATTTCTCTTGAAGATTATGAAAATTGGGTTGGGCTTCAAGGAAAAGATCGTTATATAGTTACTCTTTTAGGAGAAAAATTAACTGCCGAACAAATATCTGAAGTAACAAAAGTAATTTCAGATAAACAGCTAAACATTGATGCTATAAAACGTTTAACAGGAAGATCTTCCTTAGTAAAAGAAGATGATTATCCTAGAGCATCAATTCAATTATCAATTAGAGGAATAATTAAAGATAAGTCTGAATTTACAGAAAAATTCATGCAAATTTCAAGAGACTTAGATGTTGATATTGCTTTTCAAGAAGATAATATTTATAGAAGAAACAGACGTTTAGTTTGTTTTGATATGGATTCTACTTTAATTCAAACGGAAGTTATAGACGAACTTGCCGAACTAGCAGGAGTAGGAGAACAAGTAAGAGCTATAACAGAATCTGCTATGCAAGGCGAAATAGACTTTAACGAAAGTTTTAAACAACGCATGCAACTTTTAAAAGGTTTAAAAGAAGATGTTTTAGAAGAAGTTGCTCTTAATTTGCCAATTACTAAAGGAGCAAGAAGACTTATAGACACATTAAAAGCTTATGGTTTTAAAACAGCCATACTTTCAGGAGGTTTTACCTATTTTGGTAATTATCTTCAAAAAGAATTAGGTATCGATTATGTTTTTGCAAATCAATTAGAAATTAAAGATGGAACTTTAACAGGTGGCTACATTGGTGAAATTGTTGATGGAAATAAAAAAGCAGAATTATTAAAAGAATTAGCAAAGAAAGAAGGGATTCATATTAGTCAAACTATTGCAATTGGTGATGGTGCTAATGATTTACCAATGTTAAATTTAGCTGGTTTGGGTATTGCTTTTCATGCAAAACCTAAAGTTAAAGATAATGCTCAAAGTGCTATTTCTAGTATTGGGTTAGACGGTGTTCTTTATTTGTTAGGTTATCATGATAGACATATTGATCTTTTACAATAATTTTTTTAATTAAAATTGAAAACTTTCCAGAACAATTAATGTCGTTAACAACTTTCTTCATAAAATAAACCTAACACCCTTTAATTTAAAAGAGAAATATAGTAATTTGGCATAGATTTAGTTCTTAGTACAAAAAATCAAACTTTTATTTATGCGACATTTTTTTATACTATTTTTTTCAATAGTTTCAATATCTATATCCTTCTCTCAAAACACTTCATTATCTGAGGTAAATTCAAAAGAAATTGCTCAAAAAATATGGGTTGATAGTGTTTATAATCAATTTTCATTTGAAGAAAAAGTCGGACAACTGTTTATGGTGGCCGCTTATTCTAATAAAGACGAAGCTCATAATAAATCCATCGATAAATTAGTTGAAGAGTATAAAATTGGAGGTTTAATATTTTTTCAAGGCGGTCCAGTTCGTCAAGCTACTTTAACCAATAGATATCAATCAAAAGCTAAAGTGCCATTATTTGTTGGAATTGATGCAGAGTGGGGATTGAGTATGCGTTTAGATTCTACTTATCGTTATCCTTGGAACATGACATTAGGTGCTGTTCAAGATATGAAATTGATTGAGAAAGCCGGAAATCAAATGGCAAAACAATCAAAAAGAATGGGGATTCATTTTAATTTTGCTCCAGTGGTAGACATCAACACCAATCCTAAAAACCCGATAATTGGAAATCGTTCATTTGGAGAAACTAAAGATAATGTTACTGTAAGAGCATTGGCTCTTATGAAAGGATTACAAGACGAAGGAGTTTTTGCAACTGCAAAGCATTTTCCTGGTCATGGCGATACTTCAACCGATTCTCATCATACTTTACCTGTAGTAAATTTTGATAGAAAACGATTAAATGAAGTAGAATTGTTTCCATATAAAGAACTAATTAAAAATGGATTATCGAGTATTATGGTGGCGCATTTAAATGTACCAAGTTTAGAACCTCGAAAAAATTATCCTACTTCAATTTCATATGCTGTTGTAACCGATTTATTAAAAAAAGAATTAAATTTTGAAGGTTTAATTTTTACGGATGCATTAAATATGAAAGGTGCAAGTAATTTTAAAAAGCCAGGTGATATTGATTTAGAAGCTTTTTTAGCAGGAAATGATGTTTTGCTATTTGCCGAAAATGTTCCGGTAGCTATTAAAAAATTTAAAGAAGCTTTTGATAAAGGAATTATTACTGAAGAACGCTTAATGTATTCGGTAAAGAAAATTTTAATTTATAAATACAAAGCCAATTTAAACAACTATCAACCAATCGTTTTGGATAATTTATACAAAGATTTGAATGCAATTGAATTTGATGCTTTAAATTATAAACTTTATGAAAATGCAATAACTGTTATAAAAAATCATGATAAGTTAATTCCGATTCGAGATATTGAAAAAGAAAAAATTGCCTATATAAAATTAGGAAATGACACTTCAGATACGTTTTTGGCTAATTTGAGAAATTATGCTTCTATAACTGAAATTTCAAATAAAAATTTAGATTCTGTTTTAGTTCAATTACAAGATTTTACGAAAGTAATTATAGGTTATCACAAACAAGATGGTGCGTGGAGAAATCACAATTTGAACTTCAAAGAAATGCTTTGGATTAATCAAATTGCAAAACAAAACGACGTTATTTTAACCTGTTTTACAAAACCTTACTCGTTAACAAACTTAAAAAACTTTGAAGAAATTGAAACAATTATTGTAGCGTATCAAAATAACGATATAGCACAAACGATTGCACCTCAAATTATTTTTGGTGCCATGGGAGCAAAGGGAAAATTACCTGTTTCTATAGATGATGAATTTAAAGTTAATGAAGGAATTGAAACACTAGAAGTGAAGCGTTTAGGATTTGAAATTCCTGAAAATGTAGGTATGAATTCGAAAATTTTAACTAAAATAGATTCGATTGCTAACTATGCCATTTCTAAGAAAATGACACCTGGAATACAGGTTGTTGTAGCCAGAAAAGGAAAGGTAATTTATCAAAAATCATTCGGAAATCATACTTATGAAGCTACTCAAAAAGTAAACAATACAGATGTTTATGATATTGCATCTTTAACAAAAATTGTGGCTACATTGCCAAATATAATGCAAGAGTTTGATCAAGGACATTTGACTTTAGATACTAAGTTAAAAACAATGTTGCCTGCTTCTAAAAATTCAAATAAAGCCAATGCCACTGTTTTAGATATGTTAACGCATCAAGCCCGTTTTCAACCTTGGATTCCATTTTATAAAGCAACTTTAGATAGCTTAAATAGACCGAGTACTCATTTTTATAGAAGCGAATTTTCTGATGAGTTTCCTATTCATGTTGCCGATAATTTGTTTTTAAAGAAAGGATATAACGATACCATTATTAAAACTATTATAGAAAGTGAATTATTGCCTAAAAAGCAATACAAATACAGCGATTTTACTTTTATTCTATTTAAAGAATATTTAGAATTACATCATAAAAAATCTCTTGAATATTTGGCTCAAACTAACTTTTACGAGCCACTTGGAGCCAGTTCTATTATGTATAATCCGTTAAGAAAAATGAATGCAAATAGAATTATTCCAACTGAAAATGATACTTATTTTAGACATCAGTTAGTGCAAGGTTATGTGCATGATATGGCTGCTGCAATGCAAGGAGGAATTTCGGGTCATGCTGGTTTATTTGCAAATGCTTTAGATGTTGCAAAAATTATGCAAATGTATCTTCAAAAAGGAACCTACGGAGGTCGAACTTATATTACAGAAAATACTTTTAATAAATTTAATACGTGTTATTTCTGTAAAGAAGGAAATAGAAGAGGAGTAGGGTTTGATAAACCACAATTAGGAAATGAAGGACCAACGTGTGGTTGTGTCTCGTTAACTAGTTTTGGTCATACTGGATTTACAGGAACCATGACTTGGGCAGACCCAGAAAAAGAAATTGTGTATGTTTTCTTATCAAATAGAACCTATCCTGATTCTAATGCGAGTAATAAGTTATCTAAAGAAAACATTAGAGAAAACATTCAAAAAGTAATTTACGAAGCTATAATTGAATAACTATGACATCACAAGCAATTACAGTAGATCAATACATCAACGAAGCTCCTGCAGATAGGAGAGAAGCGTTGCAAATATTAAGAAATGTAATTTTAGAGAACCTTCCTGAAGGCTTTCAAGAATGTATTAGTTATGGAATGGTTGGATACGTTGTGCCGCATTCTATTTACCCAAAAGGTTATCACTGTTCACCAGAATTACCTTTACCATTTATGAGTTTTGCTAGTCAAAAAAACAGCATCAACTTTTATCATATGGGAATTTATGCTCAACCTGATTTATACGATTGGTTTATTTCGGAATATCCAAAATATTCTAAACAAAAACTAGATATAGGAAAAAGTTGCATACGAATTAAAAAGCCTGAAAATATTCCGTTTGAATTGATTGGTGAACTAGTAAAAAAAATCACAGTAGCCGATTGGATTGATACATACGAAGCGGCTTTTAAAAAATAATTTTTAACAAATGTTTTAGAGTTGCCAATTTTATAAATGGTAATTTTATTTCAAAATTAACTTAAATGAAAATTGCTATAGTTTGTTACCCTACGTTTGGAGGAAGTGGAGTTGTGGCAACCGAACTTGGTTTAGAATTAGCCAAAAGAGGTCACGAAATTCATTTCATTACATATAGCCAACCTGTTCGTTTGGCTTTATTGAATCCGAATGTACATTATCATGAAGTGCACGTTCCCGAATATCCATTATTTCATTATCAGCCTTATGAATTAGCCCTTTCGAGTAAGCTAGTAGATATGGTGAAATTGTATAAAATAGATGTGCTACATGTTCATTATGCTATTCCGCATGCCTATGCAGGTTATATGGCAAAGCAAATGTTAGCCGACGAAGGAATACACATTCCTATGGTAACCACACTTCACGGAACCGATATTACATTAGTTGGAAATCATCCTTTTTATAAGCCAGCAGTAAGTTTTAGTATCAATAAATCAGATATAGTAACAAGTGTATCTCAAAGTTTAAAAGATGATACGTATCGTTTATTTGATATTAAAAATGATATTGAAGTTATTCCAAACTTTATTGAATTAAATAAAGAGGAAATAAATGTAAATATTCCGTGTCATCGTTCTTTAATGGCATCTGAAAATGAAAAAATTATTACCCATATTTCAAATTTCAGAAAAGTAAAACGAATTGAAGATATTGTTAGAATATTTTTTGAAATCCAAAAAGAAGTTCCTTCAAAATTAATGATGGTTGGAGAAGGACCAGAAAAAGAAAATGCGGAATATTTATGCGAACAATTAGGTATTCAAAATAAAGTAATTTTCTTTGGAAATAGTAATGAAATAGATAAGATTTTATGTTTCTCTGATTTGTTTTTACTTCCTTCAGAAACCGAAAGTTTTGGTCTTGCAGCGCTTGAAGCTATGGCTTGTGGGGTTCCTGTAATTTCTAGTAATTCAGGTGGATTACCAGAAGTAAATAAAGATGGTTTTTCGGGTTATTTAAGTAATGTTGGCGATGTAGCTAAAATGAGTTCAGATGCTATTGCTTTACTTAAAGATGAAACCAAATTAGCTCAGTTTAAAGTAAATGCTTTAGCAACAGCTAAACTTTTTGATATTCAAAACATATTACCTTTATATGAACAAGTGTATTTTAAAGCTTTAAATTCGAAATAATGATCAAAATTTTACCTTTTTTGTTTTTAATAATTTCATGTAGTCCGCCTAAAAAAATTATGGATACCACTTTTACTATTATTTATAATAACCAAATAGGTGGTTCTGAAAAAGCCGGACATATGGTAATTCAAGATAATGAATCGTATATTCAATTTATCGAATCTTTAAAATTAGAAGAAACTCAATTTGCTAATTTTTTAAAAGTTGATTTTAAAAAGAAAAACATATTGGTTTTAAATCAAGGTCAGAAAAATTCGGGTGGTTATGAAATTACTATCGAATCTATTGTAAATGATAATGATACAATTATTGTAAAGAAGAAAGAAACAGGACCTAAAAAAGGAGAAATGGCTACATCAGTAATTACTACTCCGTATTGTATTGCGTTAATTCCTAAAGGAAATAAAATAATTGTTGAATAAAAAAAGTCCCAATTTAATTGGGACTTTTGAATTATAATTAAAATCTGTATCTGATTCCTAAAGCAATATCAGGACCAAATCCGTCTCTAAAATCAGCATAATCTCCACCAAAATATAATTCTGGTCTAAAATCTAATGATAATTGGATTGGAGCTTCTTGAAAATTATATTCAATACCAATATCTCCGGCACCTAATATAAAACTTCCGCTATCTTTAAATCCGTCATTGTTAACGCTCCAGCTTCCTATACCACCACCAACACCAGCATACCAATTAAAACCACCATCAATATTCCATACCCATTGGTATAAACCTACGATTTTAAAAGCATCAACATCTTTACTGTTTCTCCATCCTAAATCTACTTCTAAACGATTGTTAGACCCCATTCCTCGTTGGTAAGAAATTTCTCCTCCAAAACCATCGTTATCACCTAAACGTAATCCTAATGCGTTTTTAGATATGTCCTGTGCTTGTGTGCTGAATGCTAAACCTAATAGCATAACAGCTGATAAAATTAATTTCTTCATGTTTAAAAATTTTTACAAATATAGCCTTTTATTTACAAGATTTATGCCAAAACTATCAATTAGAAAAAGCTTTAAAAACTTTTAAAGTAATAAAAGAAGATGCGTTGTTGATAGATTGATGTAATTATAATCTATCATCCTATTAGCGAGAATAACATTTAGTATTTTAAGACTAATTAATTACATAAGTGTCTAAAAATTCATCTTGTGTTTGTGTATCGGTTTCAGGCACAAGTAATTCATTTGCAATAAAACTGCTAATTGTATATGAAGTAACGGTATTTCCATAAACAACACCAATTCCATCTGCTAAATATAAAGTAGAAATTAATACATCTTGTGGCGCTAAAGCCGTGATTGTTTGAGGCGATCCTAAAACCGTGATAACTGTAGTTACATTTAAGTTTAATTTTATTTTAGTAGATTTTACATTTGTATAAATAGTTCCATCTGGAGAAGTAAAAGTAGAAAGCGTTTCTCCTCCAAAAGTTTGTAAAGAATAATTTATAGATAAAGGATAACCATTAACAGTTTCATTTATAGTTCCAGCTTTTGGTGAAGCGTTTAAAGTTTGATTATTTGAAGCATTTTTATCAAAAATAATAAAATCATTTAACGATAAATCTATTGTAAAAGGAAGTGTTTGATTGGCTGCAATTGCTAAATCCCCTGTTAACAATAATTTACCATTTGATTCTCTTAGTGAATTATTTCTGAGTGTTGATGAATAAAATCCAGTTGCAACATCATTTTTTGTTTTAAATACTTTGTAAGTATTGTTATTTATTGTGTTTTCACTATCAATAAATAATGAATCTCTACTTATTCCAGTTTGTGATTCTACATCATAAGTCCAATAGTTACCTATTGCTAAAGGAGTTGAAAAAGTAGTAGCGCTTCCTGAATTAGAATCATCGCTAGAACAAGAGTATAAAATAGTAATTAAAAGTAGAACTAGTAGGGAACTTATTTTTTTCATTTTTTTATTTTTGGAATACGCTAATATATAAAAGTATTTAGTAACTATTTAATATAGACTTAAAAAGTTTAATAATAACTCAAAAACATTAACTTTGTGTGTATTATAAGAATTATTTAAAATCAACTGTAATGTCGGGAAATACTTTCGGGAAATTATTAAAATTAACCACTTTTGGTGAATCGCACGGAGAAGCTTTAGGTGGTATTATAGACGGATGTCCTGCAGGAATATCATTAGATTTTGATTTTATTCGAAATGAAATGCAAAGAAGAAAACCGGGTCAATCTGCTATTGTTACACAAAGAAAAGAAGAAGATCAGGTGCAGTTTTTATCTGGAATTTTTGAAGGAAAAACTACAGGAACTTCCATTGGTTTTGTTATCCCAAATACAAATCAAAAATCTGACGATTATACGCATATAAAAGAAACATATCGACCAAGTCATGCTGATTATGTTTATGAACAAAAGTATGGGATTAGAGATTACAGAGGTGGAGGAAGAAGTTCAGCTCGAGAAACAGCTAGTAGAGTAGTAGCCGGTGCAATTGCAAAGCAAATTATTCCATCTATAAAAATTAACGCATTTGTTTCATCGGTAGGAGAAATTTATATAGATAAACCCTATCAAGAATTAGATTTTTCTAAAACAGAAAGTAATGCAGTTAGATGTCCGGATAGTGCATCAGCCGAACGTATGGAAGCGCTAATTAAAGAGATAAAAAAACAAGGTGATACAATAGGAGGAACCATAACTTGTGTTATTCAAAATGTGCCAATAGGATTGGGCGAACCCGTTTTTGATAAATTACATGCCGAATTAGGAAAAGCAATGTTATCTATAAATGCTGTTAAAGGATTTGAATTTGGTAGTGGATTTTGTGGTGCTAAAATGAAAGGAAGTGATCATAACGATTTATTTAATTCTGATGGCACAACCAAAACAAATCTTTCTGGAGGAATTCAAGGTGGCATTTCAAACGGAATGGATATTTACTTTAGAGTAGCTTTTAAACCAGTAGCAACATTATTACAAAAACAAGAAGTTTTAAATAATAAAGGTGAAATTATAGAACAACAAGGTAAAGGCCGTCATGATCCTTGCGTTGTTCCAAGAGCTGTTCCTATTGTAGAAGCAATGGCAGCATTGGTTTTGGCCGATTATTTTTTACAAAACAAAGTTTATTTATAATGTATTATACAAAATAAAGTTATTGAGGATTGGTTTTAGAAACTAAATAATTCATGTAAATCTTGTTTGAAATATTGTCTTCTAAAATTTCTTTTTTTATGATTTTCTTATAGGTGTTTTTAAATTCAATAGTTTCGTTTTTTGAATAGGGATTTTCAGAAATTTGAATCATTAATTCAATAATTTTTTTCTCAATATAATTTAATTTGAACACTTTTTTATACTTTTTATTGAATGCATTATAATTATGAAGAACTAATTTGTAATTTTTTAATTCATAATGAATAATCATATTTAAAATCTCAGTTTTTATGAATGATTTTGGTCGTTCATCTAGTTTAAATTCGTTTAAAATTAAGTTTACATACTTTAAACTTTGAGATAAATTTTTATTAATAAGATGAATGCAAGCAAATTGATAATAGATTCCAATGAAATAATACGGTTCTATATTGTACTTGTTTTCTTTTAAAGATTTTATAACAATTTGCATTATTTTCGTTCCTTCTTCAAAATTATTATTAAAGATTAAGAATTCTAATTCAGAGTGATGTGTATGGAAAAATATACGCTCTTTTGCAACGTTCTTTTGAAAATCTAAAATATTCTCAAAACTACGTAAAGCTTCAATTTTATTGTGAAATGTAATATCGTCACTCTTTTTATAAATATCAATAATTCTAGTGTAAACAGAAATATAATCTAAAGGATTTTCTTCTTTATAAAAAGGATTAAGATCAAAGACTTCAATGGTTTTTTCTAAATTAATGGTTTCTTTATCTTTATCTTGTAGAATATTAAAATAATTTGCAATAGTTAAAAAATAAAATATTTTCGATTGAACAGAATGGAGTTCAAATCCATCTCTTTTAAAAATAGGATTCCCTATAATAGAATCAAATTCTTCAATAATTTTATCAAAAGGCATTTTACCTACATTATTTTTTAAAAAGTAGCTATGATAATATAAATCCGTAATTTCTCTATTCTCTATGATATAGTTAAAATAGGAGTCAATTTTTTCATTTACCGACATAGCTCCATAAAATCCTTTAGAATATCCCATACATTTTTTTTCCCAGTTGAGAAGTTCTAAAATAAGAATTTCGTTTTCATTTTTAAGACTTAGTTTTTTGGCTTTTCTAATGATCTTTAAACATTCGTCATACAAACCTTTATAAAATAAAATTTCTACTGATTTTATATGATTTTGAAGTTTTAAACTTATAGTTTTATCATGATGAAATTCATTTAATGATCTAAGAATTATTTTGTTTAAATAATTTATATCATATGAAATGTTTTTATCAGAATAATCTTGTTCTTTTACATGTTTTTTTAACGTTTCTTCATTAATTATATCATTAATATTAATAATGTTAAAAAGTAGTAGGTATTTATTCTGACTTCCAAAAATATTTTTATTAATAAATATTTTAAAGTATCTTTTTTCGTTCATAGACATTGATTCTATGATTTTTTTACATTCTTCTATGATCATATAGTGTATATTCTAAAGTCCAAAAATAAGGTTTTTTTTCAATACTACTTAGTTTTTTTTATTTACTTTTGAAAAATTGATTAATAAATAGTTAAATAATCATTAAAATATATGAAAATAAAATTACTCTCTCTTAAAACATGTTTATTTTTATTCGTTTTTACTTTAAGTGGAAATGCTTTTGCAACAGATTATTTTGTAAACAATGCGCTTACAGCTGATGATGTTTATACAACTGCTGCTGGGAATAATGCAAATAGTGGTTTGACAGCAGCATTGCCTAAAGCTACTTTAGCAGCTGCTATAAGTGCAGCTTCAAATGGGGACAGAATATTTGTTGATTATGGAGAATATAATGAAGTAGGTTTAAATATTAACAAATCAGTAGAAATTATTGGTTTAGGCGAAGAGTTGACAGTTTTTAAACGTACATCTGGAGTAAATAGATGGGGTGTAGTTTCAGCTAGTAATGTTAAAATTTCTAAATTAACTATCACAAATTATAATTTGGCAAGTGATGGAATTGCTCTTTCTATTACATCTGGAACTGAAATTGAGTTTAATAGAGTTCTTGTATACGCTAATATTGGTAGTGCAGGTCAAGGTGCTGTATTGGTTTCTGGTGCTGCTACTAGTGTAACATTTAGAAATTCAGGAAGTCCTTGTAATCGTATATTGTCTGCCAATTATGGAGGAGGCTATAAAATTGTTGGTTCTACGGTTGTATTTGATAATTGCAGTATTAATAACAATGTTGTAACTTCTTTCAATGGAGGAGGACTAAGAGTTGAAGGCACCACCGCTAATGTAACTATAAATAAATGTACATTTGATGATAATTCCTCACAAGCAGGAGGAGGTATGTGCATAGTTGCAGGTACCGTAAATATTAATAATTCTTGTTTTACTGGAAATATAGCAGCAGGAAACTCTAACATAGATGGAGGAGGAGCAATTTTTATTCAGCCTGGAGCGTTAACAAATGTCAATATAAGTAATACTAGTTTTACAAACAATCAAGCAAATAATGCAAGTGCAGATGGTGGAGCTATAAGTGTAAAAAACACAAGTGGTGTTACTTGTAATATTAATTTTACAACATGTTCTTTTACTACTAATAGTTGTGCAGATAGAGGCGAAGATATTTATTTTGATCAAAGTTTTTCACCAACATTTAATGTCACTTTTAAAAACAATACTTTTTTTACAGTATATAGTGGAACTCAAGTAAATATACATAACGTAGATTTTCCTGCGGCATCAATTAAATTTGAAGGTTTACTAACTCCTACAGGAACAAGTGGAAATGGTGATATTGTTGCATCTCCAAATGGAGTTTCAATTGATAAACCAGAAATGTCCGGAGCATTTACAGAGTCATCTTCTAGTTTACCAACTTCATTACCTCTTACAACTTGTATTGATCGTTTTGATGGAGTTTGTGGAACAGCATCTGCAACAATAACTTGTGTTACTGAAAATAAATGGGACGGTTCTACATGGTCTAAAGGTACTCCAACTATTTTCCAACATGTTATTTTAAATGCTAATTACAATACACAAACCAATGGTAATATAAACGCATGTCAAATGACAGTTAAGTCGGGTGTTACACTTGATATTGTTGACGATACTAATGGAACTTATGTATATGTTGTAAATTCTATATTTAATAATGGTACAATTAATGTTACTTCTAAAGCTAATTTAGTGCAGGTTAACCATCCATTAGATTTAAATGATGAGCCAATTGCTACACCAAATATTAATTTCACAAAAAATACAGGAAACAAAATAAGATGGGATTATGTTTATTGGTCTAAACCAGTAAGCAATTCAATTCTTCCAGTATTTAATTCAAAATTTGATATCAAATATTATTGGGATCCAGATTTTTGTGTTAATGGTGTTAATTTTAGTTATGAAGGTTGGAGAAGTTTAGTTAGTGAACCAACAATAGGTACAGGATTTATTACTAGAGTCAAATCATCAGCAGGAACTACACCAACTAATATAACTTTAAATTATTCTGGCACTTCAAATAATGGTGACTATACAGCAATTATTAAATATTACGATACAGAACATAATGCTTTTAGAAACTTCACATTACTAGGAAATCCATATCCAGGCGCAATTAATTTTCAAAATTTTTATAACGATAATCAAGATAAAATTTATGGCACTGTATATTTATGGTCAGCAAATACTCCATATCCTGGAACGGGACTTTATCAACAAGCGGATTATGCCTCTTTCAATTTAACAGGTGGAGTTGGTGTGCCAGGTGCTTCTTCACAATCTCCTAACGGATTATTGCCTAATGGTTATATTGCTTCTGCGCAAGGTTTTATGGTGCGAGCTAAAGTTAGTGGTACCGTATTGTTTACAAATTCTCAACGAACAAAAGATATACCGAGTAATAATCAATTTTACAGAGGTGTAAGTCAAGAAAAAGATAGATTTTGGTTACGTTTATTAGACTCAAATGGGAAATATAATGAATTGCTAATTGGATATATTAAAGAGGCTACGAATGATTTTGATGAAGCATACGATGGACCAATTAATTCTCTTTCCAGAATTAAATTTTATTCTGTTTTAGGAAATGAAAAATTAATTATTCAGGGTAGAGGTGAATTTGTTGAAACGGATAAAGTGTTGGTAAATTATTCAATTACGAATCCAACTTCAATGTTAACAATAAGTTTAAATAAAAAAGAAGGTATTTTTAACACCCAAAAAATATATTTATTTGATAAAAAATTAAACTTTTATCATGATTTAACCCAGTCAGATTATTTCTTTTATGAAGATGGTACTCAGGATAGATTTGAAATTGTTTACAAGTTAAATAAAGATGATATTAATGAAAATATTTCAGATGAAACTTCTGTAATAGCCTTCTTAAATAATGGATTGCTAAGTATTGAAAGTAATATTAATATTTCAAAAGTTGAATTATATGATGTTACTGGAAAAATAATTTTCATTAATGAAATTAATAATACCTCACAATTTTTTCATAAAAACATTGCTGTTTCAAACTGCGTTTATATTCTAAACGTGGTTTGCGAAAATGGAGTTAAAAAATCTATAAAAATTTTAAATTAACAAGTTAGTAAAATGAAAGTAAATTTCAGAATAGTTTTAGTGTCATTTATATTGACTTTGAGTATGTTTAACTCATTTGCTCAAATTACAATTAATAATACATTATATACGCCAACTCAATTAGTAGATGGGGTTTTAGTTCCTTCAACTAGTGGTACAGTAATTTCAAATGTTCAATTTAGAGGAGTTTATAATAATTCTTCCCGATACCAAGTTGGTTATTTTTCTACAGCAACTACTACCTTGGCACAAATGGGTTTTTCTAATGGTATTGTTTTAACTACAGGAAATACATCAACAATTCCACTTGCTTTAGGTTCAAATCCTAGAGCATCACAAATGGCTACAGCATATACTTCTGGGACACCTGGAGAGTTAAGACAAACAGGAACACCAGCTCCACCAATAATTCAAGATTTAGATGTTTTAGCTGGTGCAAGTAATTATTTCAATGGTGCAATTTTAGAGTTTGATTTTGTACCAGTTGAAAATTCGGTTTCATTTAGATATGTTTTTGGATCAGAAGAATACAGTGATAATTCAGGATTTATAAATTATCAATGTTCTACTTATAATGATAAATTTGGATTTTTAATTAGTGGGCCAGGCATTGTTGGTGGTCAAGGATTTTCAAATAATGCTAGAAATATTGCACGTTTAGGAAATGGCTCTGAAGTTTCTATTAACTCGGTAAATTCTGGTGTTGTAGGATCAAGTGGAGGTGCTCCTAGTGCGGCTAATTGTTTAGCTGCAAATGCTGCATGGGTACAAAATACTCCAACGGCTGAATATTTAGGAACTATTGATGGTACACAATTAAATGGAAATACTCGAATTCTAACAGCAAGTCAAACCGGTTTAACTCCAGGTCAAACGTATCATATTAAACTTATAATTACTGATGTAGGTGATGCTACTTATGACAGTGTTGTGTATATAGAAGCAGGAAGTTTTACTACAGAATTTACTTGTGATGCAGGTCCGGATCAAGCTTTATGTAATATTACATCCACTACTTTAGCTGCTGTATCACCAGCAACTGGGACATGGAGTGTTGTTTCTGGTTCTGGAACTTTTGTTTCTAATACTAATCCAAATACCGTAGTTAATGGTCTTTCTACTGGTGCAAATGTATTTAGATGGACTGCTTCAGATTTATCTTGTACTTCAGATGTTACAATTATCGTTAATCCAAATGTAACACCAACCTTTGCTGCAGTTGCACCAATTTGTTCAGGCGCTACTTTATCTGCGTTGCCAACGACTTCTACTAATGGAATCAACGGAACTTGGTCTCCAGCCCTAAACAACACAACAACTACTACCTACACATTTACACCAACAGCAGGTCAATGTGCTACAACAACTACTTTAACAATTACTGTTAATCCAAATGTAACACCAACTTTTGCTGCGGTTGCACCAATTTGTTCAGGCGCTACTTTATCTGCTTTACCAACGACTTCTACTAATGGAATCAACGGAACGTGGTCACCAGCCCTAAACAACACAACAACTACTACTTACACATTTACACCAACAGCCGGTCAATGTGCTACAACAACAACATTAACTATAACAGTTAATCCAACTCCAGTATTAACTGTCTCTTGTGGTGTATCAACAGCTTCAAGTGTTACGTTTAATTGGAATTCTATTGCTGATGCTACAAGTTTTAGTTATTCTTATTCTGTAGATGGAGGACCAGCTGTAACAGGTTCTTTATCTAATGCAACGACAACATTTACAATTAATAGTTTAGCTGCAGGTCAAAATGTAAGTATAACTATTACGCCAGTTGGAAGTCTTTGTGGACAACCAGCAACATCAAATTGTGTTTCATCAAATTGTCCTACACCAATAGTTGATACAGTTGGAAATATTTCTGCTTGTTCAAATGCTACTATTTCAGCAATTAACTTTACAAGCCCATCAGCAGGGGTTACTTTTACTTGGACAAATACAAATACTTTAATAGGTCTAGGTACAAGTGGAGTTGGTAATATTCCATCATTTACTGCTGCCAATGTAGCAACGCAACAAGTTGCAACAATAGCAGTAACTGCCAATGATGGTGCGTGTTCAGGACCTTCAATGTTCTTTACAATTACTGTTAATCCAAATGTGACACCAACTTTTGCAGCTGTTTCACCAATATGTTCAGCCGCTACTTTATCAGCGTTGCCAACGACTTCTACTAATGGAATCAACGGAACGTGGTCGCCAGCCCTAAACAATACAACAACTACAATTTATACGTTTACACCAACTGCAGGTCAATGTGCTACAACAACAACATTAACAATTACCGTTAATCCAAATGTAACACCAACTTTTGCAGCTGTTTCACCAATATGTTCAGGCGCTACTTTATCAGCTTTGCCAACGACTTCTATTAATGGAATCAACGGAACGTGGTCGCCAGCCTTAAACAACACAACAATTACAATTTATACGTTTACACCAACAGCAGGACAGTGTGCTACTAATACGACTTTAACAATTACTGTTAATCCAAATGTAACACCAACTTTTGCTGCAGTTGCACCAATTTGTTCAGGCGCTACTTTATCAGCGTTGCCAACGACTTCTACTAATGGAATCAATGGATCGTGGTCACCAGCCTTAAACAATACAGCTACTACAACTTATACGTTTACACCAACAGCAGGACAATGTGCTACAACAACAACATTAACAATTACCGTTAATCCAAATGTAACACCAACTTTTGCTGCAGTTGCACCAATTTGTTCAGGCGCTACTTTATCAGCGTTACCAACGACTTCTACTAATGGAATCAACGGAACTTGGTCTCCAGCCCTAAACAACACAACAACTACTACCTACACATTTACACCAACAGCAGGTCAATGTGCTACAACAACTACTTTAACAATTACTGTTAATCCAAATGTAACACCAACTTTTGCTGCGGTTGCACCAATTTGTTCAGGCGCTACTTTATCAGCGTTGCCAACGACTTCTACTAATGGAATCAACGGATCTTGGTCTCCAGCATTAGATAATATGGTAACCACAACTTACACCTTTACTCCATTAGCTGGTCAATGTGCTACAAATACAACTTTAACGATTACTGTTAATCCAAATGTAACACCAACTTTTGCTGCAGTTGCACCAATTTGTTCAGGCGCTACTTTATCAGCGTTGCCAACGACTTCTACTAATGGAATAAATGGAACTTGGTCGCCAGCCCTAAACAATACAACAACTACAATTTATACGTTTACACCAACAGCAGGACAATGTGCAACTAATACGACTTTAACGATTACTGTTAATCCAAATGTAACACCAACTTTTGCTGCAGTTGCCCCAATTTGTTCAGGCGCTACTTTATCAGCTTTGCCAACGACTTCTACTAATGGAATCAATGGAACGTGGTCACCAGCCTTAAACAATACAGCTACTACAACTTATACCTTTACACCAACAGCAGGACAATGTGCTACAACAACAACATTAGCAATTACCGTTGATCCAAATGTAACACCAACTTTTGCTGCAGTTGCCGCAATTTGTTCAGGCGCTACTTTATCAGCGTTACCAACGACTTCTACTAATGGAATCAATGGATCGTGGTCTCCAGCATTAGATAATATGGTAACTACAACTTACACCTTTACTCCATTAACTGGTCAATGTGCTACAAATACGACTTTAACGATTACTGTTAATCCAAATGTAACACCAATCTTTGCTGCAGTTGCACCAATTTGTTCAGGCACTACTTTATCAGCGTTGCCAACGACATCTACTAATGGAATCAACGGAACTTGGTCTCCAGCCCTAAACAATACAACAACTACTACTTACACATTTACACCAACAGCAGGTGAATGTGCTACAACAACAACATTAACGATTACCGTTACTCCAAATGTAACACCAACTTTTACTGCAGTTGCTCCAATTTGTTCAGGCGCTACTTTATCAGCTTTGCCAACGACTTCTACTAATGGAATAAACGGAACATGGTCTCCAACATTGGATAATACGGCAACGACAACTTACACTTTTACACCAACAGCAGGTCAATGTGCTACTGTAACAACAATGACGATAATTGTGAATGAAACACCAGTTGTTTCTATTACTCATGGTTGTAATGGATTAGATTATGAATTAAATGCATCAGAAACTTTAAATGCTACATATCAATGGTTTAATAGTAATGGTGATTTAATAGGAACATCCTCTAATATAGTTATTACAGATTCAGACACCTATGAGATTCAAGTTACTTTAAATGGATGTATGTCAAGTGATTTTGTAACAATCAGTAATACATTTTGTTTAATTCCAAAAGGTATTTCACCAAATAATGATGGAGATAATGACACTTGGGATCTTTCAAATTTAAATGTTGAAAAAGCTCAGATTTTTAATCGCTATGGTATGGAGGTTTATAGTCAGAATAATTATACTAACCAATGGGATGGAACTACAGATTCTGGAGATGAATTGCCATCAGCAACCTATTATTATGTACTAACATTTATAAACGGAACAGTTAAAACAGGATGGGTTTATTTAAACAGATTAAATTAAAAGCAAGTAAGATGAAAGATAGAATTATTCAAGTTGTTATTTTATTTATAGGTGTAGTTGCTTTTGCACAACAAGATCCCCATTACACACAATACATGTATAATATGAGTGTAATGAATCCGGCCTATGCGGGTAGTAAAGATAATTTATCTATGGGATTATTATACAGAAAGCAATGGGTTGAGATTGAAGATGCGCCTACTACAGGTACTCTTTTTTGGTCACGCTCCAGTTGGCAAGAAATGTAGGATTAGGTTTGAGTTTTATCTCAGACAAGATTGGTCCTGTTGAGGAGAACAATGTTTATGGTGATTTTTCGTATACATTAAATTTAGGAGGCGAACATAAGTTGGCCTTTGGATTAAAAATGGGATTAACTTTTCATAATGTAGGATTGTATAGTGATATTAATTACACATTACCACAACCTACCGATCCTGCTTTTAGTGAAGATATTAGCAATACCTATTTTAATTTAGGATCTGGATTTTTCTATTATACTAACAAGTATTATTTAGGATTATCAGTTCCAAATATGATGCGATCTAAGCATTTGGATATTCAACGTACCGGAGATCAGTTAGAATTTGGTTCAGAGGTATCGCATTATTTTTTAACAGGAGGGTATGTTTTTGATATTAATGATACGGTTAAGTTCAAGCCTTTTTTCATGATGAAATCGGCTTTTGGAGCCCCAACCTCTATAGATTTATCAGCGAATTTCATGTTTAATCAAAAATTTGAGGTTGGTGGTACTTATCGTTTACAAGATAGTTTTGGAGCTATGATAAATTATGCAGTAACGCCATCTTTACGAATAGGTTATGCATACGATCATATTGTTTCGGATTTGAAAGTAACGACGCCTTCATCACACGAGCTTATCTTGTTGTTTGATTTGAACTTCCCGAAGAAAGTATCGAGTTCACCAAGATTCTTCTAACCTAAAGCGACCAAAGTACAATGAGAAAATTATATATAACATTAAGTTTTGTGATGGTAAGTGGAATACTTAGTGCACAAAATCAATACACAAAAGCAGCAGATAAGTTGTTCGATAGATACGAATACGTTGATGCAGCCAAAGAATATTTAAAATTAGCAGAAGGTAATAAAGCCGATAGCTACGTTTATAAACAATTAGCAGAAAGCTACTATAATGTTTTTAATACCAAAGAAGCAGTAAAATGGTATGCTAAAGTAGTAGAGCAGAAGCAAGATGCGGAAACGTATTATAAATACGCTCAAATGCTAAAGGCTGAAGGAAACTTCAACGAATCAGACAAACAAATGCAACAATTTGCACAATTGGCTCCTAATGACCAAAGAGCTAAAGCATTTGTAAGTAAACCAAATTATCTTCCAGAATTAAAAGGACAAACTAAATTATATGATATTGCCAAATCAGATGTAAGTAGTGATAAAACAGACTTTGGAGCTGTACTTACCAATGATAACAATGTATATTTTTCAAGTTCAAGAAATACTTCAAGAAAAACTAACGGATGGAACGAAGAGCCATACTTAGATATTTATAAAGCAACGTATAATGCTAATGGCACCATTAGCGATGCAGTAGCAGTTGAGAATATAAATACGAAATGGCACGATGGACCAGTGAGTATCACAAACGATGGTGCAACAATGTATTACGGCAGCGAGAGTTTTAATGAAAAAGAGTTTACAAAAGACAAACCAAAGAATGCAAAATTTGGTAAAATTTATCTTTATAAAGCTACTAAAGAAGGTGATAAATGGGTAAACGCAAAACCACTTCCATTTAACAATAAAGCGTATGATGTAAGAAATCCAAGTATTAGTAAAGATGGAAAAACATTGTACTTCTCATCGAACATGCCAGGTGGTTTTGGAGGAGAAGACATTTGGAAAGTATCAGTAAACGGAGATGAGTATGGAACACCAGAAAACTTAGGTGCAAAAGTAAATACGGAAGCAAATGAGAGTTTTCCATTCATTACCGATGATAATGTGTTGTTTTTCTCATCAAACGGAAAAACAGGTTTTGGAGGATTGGACGTGTTTAAGATGGATTTAAACAAAAGCGATGAAGCAATCAATGTAGGAGAACCAGTAAATACATCAAAAGATGATTTTGCATTTACATACAATACATCAAAGAAAGTAGGTTTCTTCTCTAGTAACAGAGACGGAGTAGATAACATCTACAAAGCAGATCCGATTTGTAATTTTAGAGCAGTAACTACTGTAAGAGATGAAATTACAGGAAAAGAAATTGAAGGTGCTTTAGTCGTTTTAACAGATGAAAAACAAAATATTCTATCAAGTTTTACAACTGATATATCTGGAAGAACAGAAACAACATTAAAATGCCTTCCAGTTTATATTAGTTATGCAACAAAATCAGGTTATGAGAATAGTAATATTTATAAAGTTGAAATTCCAGATAATGAGTTTGGAATTGATATGACAGTAGATATAACGCTAAAACCAATCATGCCAATCATAACAGAAGCAGAAGTAATCTTACAACCAATTTATTTTGAGTTCAATAAAAGCAATATTACAGCAGAAGGCGCTGCAGAGTTAGATAAGTTGGTAGCGGTTATGAATGAGTATCCAGAAATGGTAATATTCGCTAAATCGCATACTGATAGTAGAGGTAGTGATAGTTACAACATGAAATTATCAGACCGAAGAGCAAAATCTACTGTTCAATACTTAATTAGCAAAGGCATTGCTAAAGAAAGAATATCAGGACAAGGATTTGGGGAAAGTGAACCAAAAGTAGCTTGCAAATCATGTACAGAAGAAGAACATGCGCAGAACAGAAGAAGTGAATTCTTAATTGTTAAGAAATAAAGATAGTTTATAGTTGATTTTTAGTTGAAAGGGCATTACTTAATTTAAGTAGTGCTCTTTCTTTTTTTAATAAATTATAGAATAAATCTATAAATAATATGTAACTAAGAAATGAAAAATATAATTTTAATTCAGAATTAAGTTTAAATCTTAATAAAATTAATAATAAATATTCTGAATTAAAATTATAAATCATATTAAATCTAAATATATATGATATTCTTTAAATATATATGTAAATCTGAATTACAAAAAGTAGTATTTTTTTAATACTTTTTATAAAAATGGATTTTTAAATTTGAAAAATTATTTATAAAAAAGATTATCCTTATAATTAAATAAAGATTATCATTTAATTAAATATTATAAACTTTAATAGTTTTAAACAAAACCCAAAAATATGAAATATATATTCAGCCTCTTTATTTTTATGATAGGAATATCTGGATTGGCACAAAACATTTTAATTAGTCAAGGTGGAACAGTAAATGTTTCAGGTGGAGAAGTGTTTTATGATGCTGGAGGTCCTGCGGGAAATGATGGGAATACTAGTTATACAATTACTTTAAGTCCGGCAACTGCAGGCGAAGCTGTTTGTGTAGATTTTACAAGTTTTATATCAAATGGAAATCTTGAAATTTTTGACGGTCCAAATACAGCCTCAAGAAATATAGGTACATTAAGAGGTGATTATAGTTTAAATTATAATGCGGGTGGAACTCCTTATCGAACAGGTCAAACGGGTACGCCAGGTGTACCTGATGTTTTGAGTCCTGGAGTATTTTGTTCTAATAATGCATCAGGTGTATTAACATTCAGATATACGGGTCCTTCAGCTTATGCAGGATGGGTTGGTCAAGTTATTACTTATAAACAAGCATCTGCAGGATGCACTGTTGGTTTAACGGCTTCTCCAAGTACAATCTGTGTTGGAGGTTCTTCTCTTTTAAGCGCTACAGGTGTTTTAGGAGTTCCTTTAATGAGTAATGATTTTAATACAAGTACGGTTGGTACAGGTTGGTCTAGTACAGCGTCAGTTTCATTTCAAAGTGTTTTAACATGTGAGCCAAATTATGGTTATGCTACAAGCAATACAGATAATTCAATTTTCGTATGGATGCAAAATGCTGCTGCTCCAAGAACGTTAGAAACAACTTCTTATGATGTTAGTGGTGGTGGTTATTTAAGTTTTGATTTTAGAGAAGCCTCAGATGATAATGGAGGAAATGGATGTGAAGCTTTAGATGATAATGAAGGAGTTTATGTACAATATTCTACTGATGGGGGAACTTCTTGGAATAATTTAAAATTAATGTTTCCGAGTGTTGAAAGTAATTTTCCTTCTGCAGCAAACATTGGTTGTGGTACTTATGTTTATGATTGGAATACAACAACTGTACCGTTACCAGCGGCAGCATTATCAGCAAATACTAAATTTCGTTGGACGCAGAGACAATCTACTTCTGCAACTCAAGATAGTTGGGGGTTAGATAATGTTAGAATAACAAGATATGCAACTGCTACTTTAACAATTACAGATTTATCTACAAATACTGTAATTGCTACTACAACAACACCTTCAACTTCTATATCTGTTTCTCCTGCTGTAACAACTACATATAGAGCAACATTAACTGATGGAGTTACAACATGTACACAAGATATTACAGTAACAGTAAACGGTGGAACAGCAACAACAATAAATTATGCAGGAAGTCCTTTTTTACCTAATGCAGGGGCTTCTAATGTTACAGTTACAAACGGACCTGTTTCTGGTAGCTATTCAGCTACCCCTGCTGGTTTAACTATAAATACAACAACAGGACAAGTTACACCTAGTACAAGTACACCTGGAACATATACTGTTTCTGTTCCAACTGCTTGTGGAACTGCTACAGCCTCTGTTGTCATTTTGTCTTCAACATGTGCAACATGTGCTACACCAAGTTGTCCAGTAATTTCAATGACTACTACTACGGCTGCATTAGGACAAACAGGAATTTCAACTAACTTAGGATTAGCGGGTGACCAGTTTGGTAATGCGCCTTTAGCGCCAGGAGAAAGTATAACAATATGTGTTCCAGTTACCGTGGTTGCCGGATCAACAATTTTAGGTTTTAAACAGTTAACTTCTTCTAGTCCTGGAGGATGTGGTAATCCTTTAGAACAAGTAATAACATATCAATTAACTGATTCTTCATGTGGAGCTACAATTCCCCCAAATAGAACAAATGCATCATCTGTTGCAAGCGGATTTAATCCAGAATGGGATGGATTATCTTCAGGAAATTATGTGCTTTGTTTTACTATGAATGTTACTAGCGGAGCATTATGTTCTTCAGTAGATATTCAAGGTCTTGGTTACTATAATGTTATACCAGCTGCGGTTCCTTGTCAAGATTATCAAATTCAAATGTATTCTGATGATCTTTTATTAAATCCAATTACTAAAACAGCTTTTGCTTGTTCAGATGCAGCGGTATTTTTAGGACCAGATACCTTTCCAGTAACATTTGATTCAGGTTTACCATTTAATTCGGTTAATATTGAAATAGTTGCAAATACGGGTAATTTAAATAATTTAGTTATTTATCGATATAATTCTGCTAATGTTTTAGTAGAGACATTAACAGTTCCTGCTGGCGGAGTATCTAATAATTATTTTTTACGACCTACTGGTTGCTATTATTCTTTAGATAAAACCAATGTAGCTAGTGGTAATTATACGTATACAATTACAGACAACACTTCAGGAGTTGTATTGGCTACTGGAACATGGATAATTACTGCTGGTGCAGAATCTTTAAAAACAGGATTATTGTTTTTCCAAGGAACCGGAAGTTATTCAGGTCCGGGTGTTTCAAATGGATTTGATCCTGCTCCTGCAGGTTCTGTTGGTGATGATTATACAGATGACAGAGGTATAGGTGTATTTGATCCGCAAGTTGCAGGAGTAGGTTCTCATACAATTACTTATACTTGGGATAATGGATTAGCTGCACCAAATCATTGTACTTTAACCAGAACGATGAATGTTACAGTGACAGGTCCAAGTGCACCAATCACAACCAATTTATCAATTTGTTCAGGGCAAACAGCTACCTTAACAGCATCAGCGGTTACAGGTACTGTTAATTGGTATACCGCTTCTTCTGGAGGTAGTTCAATATTTACTGGAAATCCATATACTACTCCAGTTTTAACAGCAGCAACATCCTATTGGGTTTCTCAAACAGTGGGTGGATGTGAAAGTACAAGAACACAAGTAAATGTTTCAATTACTGCAGGTACACCTGCAACATATACATCTACAGTTGTAAATTGTTCTCCAGGCTCTATTTTATTATCTTCTATATTACCTACCGGTACTACTTTTAATTGGGTAAGTGGTCCTTCTGGTTATACATTTCCTGCAGGTTTTCAAACTCCATTAACTACAAATACTAGTTTAACAGGTTTACCAGCAGGTACTTATTGTGTTGATGTAACTTCTCCAAATTCTTTAGGAGGTGTTGTTACTCAAACTTTATTCACTGAAACTTTTGAATCAGGATTAGGAAATTGGACTTTAGATAATTCTAATGGACCAAATATTTTTGTACTAAATAATGATTATTTAGGAGGAAGTTGTGTGACAGGATTAGGAACTTTTACAGTTCCTAATGTTCCAAATCAACCTGCAGCGGTTACATCAAGTCCAAATAGTAATTATTTACATATTAAAGCAACTACAACAACTGGAGCTACATGCGGACCAGGTTCTGTTAACTTTATTCCAAATAATGCAAATTTTGATGGACAAATATCGGATCAAAAAGCTACTCTAAATACGGTTATCAATACTGTTGGAAAATCCAACGTTATTTTTAATTTTTATTGGTTAGCCCAAGGAGAAACAAATGCAAGTGGTTCAGATGATTTTGGTAGTATAGAATACAGTATAAACGGAGGAACTACTTGGGTACAAGCTGGAGCCAAACTAAGAAGACAGACAACATGGTTGTCTGATTTTAGAACAGATCCTTTATGGGATAATCAAGCAAATCTTAGATTTAGAGTAAGATGGCAAAATGATGCTAGTTCAAGTATTGATCCACCAATTTCAATCGATCAAATAGTAATTACTGCTGATGTTACTTCAATTGCGTCATGTGGTACTACAGTTCAAGAATGTTTTACAATTTTCCCAACACCAGTAACACCAACTATCACATCAGTTGCCGCTAGTTGTTCTGCTGCAGGAAGTTCAACAATATCAAATTACAGCGCTTCTAATACATACACATTTACACCAACAGGTCCAACAGTAGGAGCAACAGGTTTAATCTCAGGCATGATTCTAGGAACAAGTTATACCGTAACAGCAACCAATGGTGGATGTACTTCAGTAGCATCAGCAAGCTTTAGTAATGCTGCTCAATTACCAACGCCAGTAACACCAACTATCACATCAGTTGCCGCTAGTTGTTCAGCAGCTGGAAGTTCTACAATATCAAATTACAGCGCATCTAACACGTATGCCTTTACACCAGCAGGACCAACAGTAGGAGTTGCCGGAGTAATTTCAGGCATGACAGTTGGAACAAGTTATACCGTAACAGCAACCAATGGTGGATGTACTTCAGTAGCATCAGCAAGCTTTAGTAACGCTGCACAATTACCAACACCAGCAGTACCAACTATCACATCAGTTGCTGCTAGTTGTTCTGCAGCTGGAAGCTCAACAATATCAAATTACAGCGCTTCTAACACATACACATTTACACCAGCAGGTCCAACAGTAGGAGCAACAGGAGTAATCTCAGGCATGACAGTTGGAACAAGTTATACCGTAACAGCAACCAATGGCGGATGTACTTCAGTAGCATCAGCAAGTTTTAGCAATGCGTCACAATTACCAACACCACTAGTACCAACTATCACATCAGTTGCCGCTAGTTGTTCTGCTGCAGGAAGTTCTACAATATCAAATTACAGCGCATCTAACACGTATGCATTTACACCAGCAGGACCAACAGTAGGAGTTGCAGGAGTAATTTCAGGCATGACAGTTGGAACAAGTTATACAGTAACAGCAACCAATGGTGGATGTACTTCAGTAGCATCAGCAAGTTTTAGCAATGCGGCACAATTACCAACACCAGCAGTACCAACTATCACATCAGTTGCTGCTAGTTGTTCAGCAGCAGGAAGTTCAACAATATCAAATTACAGCGCTTCTAACACATACACATTTACACCAGCAGGACCAACAGTAGGAGCAACAGGTTTAATATCAGGCATGACAGTTGGAACAAGTTATACCGTAACAGCAACCAATGGTGGATGTACTTCAGTAGCATCAGCAAGTTTTAGCAATGCGGCACAATTACCAACACCAGCAGTACCAACTATCACATCAGTTGCTGCTAGTTGTTCAGCAGCTGGAAGTTCTACAATATCAAATTACAGCGCATCTAACACGTATGCCTTTACACCAGCAGGACCAATAGTAGGAGTTGCAGGAGTAATTTCAGGCATGACAGTTGGAACAAGTTATACAGTAACAGCAACCAATGGTGGATGTACTTCATTAGCATCAGCAAGTTTTAGTAATGCAGCGCAATTACCAACGCCAGCAGTACCAACTATCACATCAGTTGCTGCTAGTTGTTCTGCTGCAGGAAGTTCTACAATATCAAATTACAGTGCAACTAATACGTATGCCTTTACACCAGCAGGACCAACAGTAGGAGCAACAGGAGTAATCTCAGGCATGACAGTTGGAACAAGTTATACCGTAACAGCAACCTATGGAGGATGTACTTCAGTAGCATCAGCAAGCTTTAGTAACGCTGCACAATTACCAACACCAGTAACACCAACTATAACATCAGTTGCCGCTAGTTGTTCTGCTGCAGGAAGCTCAACAATATCAAATTACAGTGCAACTAATACGTATGCATTTACACCAGCAGGACCAACAGTAGGAGTTGCAGGAGTAATCTCAGGTATGACAGTTGGAACAAGTTATACAGTAACAGCAACAAATGGCGGATGTACTTCATTAGCATCAGCAAGTTTTAGCAATGCTGCTCAATTGGCAGCACAACCTATTCCAACTATCACATCAGTTGCCGCTAGTTGTTCTGCTGCAGGAAGTTCTACAATATCAAATTACAGCGCTTCTAACACATACACATTTACACCGGCAGGACCAACAGTTGGAGTTGCAGGAGTAATCTCAGGCATGACAGTTGGAACAAGTTATACAGTAACAGCAACCAATGGTGGATGTACTTCAGTAGCATCAGCAAGCTTTAGTAACGCTGCACAATTACCAACACCAGCAGTACCAACTATCACATCAGTTGCCGCTACTTGTTCTGCAGCAGGAAGCTCAACAATATCAAATTACAGCGCATCTAACACATACACATTTACACCAGCAGGACCAACAGTAGGAGTTGCAGGAGTAATTTCAGGCATGACAGTTGGAACAAGTTATACAGTAACAGCAACCAATGGTGGATGTACTTCAGTAGCATCAGCAAGCTTTAGTAACGCTGCACAATTACCAACACCAGCAGTACCAACTATCACATCAGTTGCCGCTAGTTGTTCTGCAGCAGGAAGTTCTACAATATCAAATTACAGCGCTTCTAACACATACACATTTACACCAGCAGGTCCAACAGTAGGAGCAACAGGTTTTATATCAGGCATGACAGTTGGAACAAGTTATACGGTAACTTCAGGAAATGGATTTTGTACATCATTAGCATCTATTCCTTTCGATAACCAAGATATGGGAACACCAACCATCACAAACATATCATATAGTTCAAATATTTGTTCAGTAAGTTCAACTGATATTGTTTTAAGTAGTGACATTATTGGAACAACTTATACTTGGAGTGCAACGGTATCTAATATTACGGGTACCTATGTTACAAATGGAGATGAAACGAATATTAATCAAATAGCAACACTAACAGATACTGAGAATATTGGTACTATTACTATGGTTATAATTCCAAGAGCTAATGGATGCGATGGAACGCCGAGAACAATAGAAATTACAGTTAATCCTAATCCAGTAATTGAGAGTGTAAGTGTTTCTGATACTGCGGTTTGTTCGGGTTCAAATGTTCATTTAGATATTGTAGGCAACATAAGTGGAATTACTTACACATGGACAGCTATTACAAGTGGTGTAACTGTTGTAGGAGGAACTACTTCAGGAACTATTACAGCAACTTCTACAACAACAGAATTTGATTTACAAGTGGTTACAAGTAATCCATTAGTAGCAGGAACCATTTATTTTGAAGTAAGCTCGGTTCGAAATGGTTGTATTGGAAATACACTTCAAAGCGGAATTGTAACTGTGAATCCAAATCCAGGATTGCCAATACCTTCGCCTGTAAAAACAATATGTAGTGAAGAAGGTACTGATTTAATAGTTGATGTTTCCCCACTTATTTTAGGAACAGAATTAACATGGGAAGTACTAACAGTTGTAAATGTAACAGGAGCTAATCCAGGAACAGGCGTAGCGCCAGTTACTATAAACGATATTTTAACCGCTACAACAAATACACAAGGTTATGTTATTTATCGTGTTCGATCTACTTTAGGAGATTGTCAAGGAGGTTATACCGACTATAGAGTGAATGTAAATCCATCGCCACGACCAGTACTAACAGATGGAAACATTTGTATCACTGCATCAGGAGAAGTGTATCAAACGTATACTTTAAACACAGGTTTAAATGATGTAGATTATGATTTTGAATGGTTTGATAGTGCTGGAAATATTATTCCGGGAGCTACAAATTCAACATTAGTAGTTGATGAAGCAGGAACTTATAGTGTAATAGCAACTAATTGGTTAACAGGATGTTCATCAGACCCATTATTACCAACTGCAACAGCTGTAGTTACAGAAACTACACCAGCAACAACAATGACTATTGTTCAAAGTGAATATTTTAGTGATAATGCTACGATAACAGTAACAGTAACTGGAGGTTCAGGAAGTATAATGTATTCATTAGATGAAGGTTCTTTCCAATCATCAAATGTATTCACCGGAGTTAGTGCAGGGGAACATTTAGTAACAGTTATCGATACAGAAGGTTGTACGTATATGACACAAGAAGTATTAATAATTGATTACCCAACCTATTTTACACCAAATGGAGATGGAATAAACGAAACTTGGAACATTATAGGATTAAACCAAGCAGATGCTAAATTATACATCTTTGACCGTTATGGTAAATTGTTAAAACAATTAAGTACAACAGAAGCGAGTAATGGGTGGGATGGTACTTATAATGATGAACAGTTACCATCAACAGATTACTGGTTTACATTAGATTACACAGAAAATGGAGTAGGAAAACAATTTAAAGCCCATTTCTCTTTGATACGATAAGATGAAGAAAAACAATTTAAATATCTGGAATAAATTTGTAATCTTAATAAATACCATTATTTCTATTGGACTTTTAGTCTTAATTATTAAATGTAGCTAACAAATGAAAAATATAAATATTACAATTAGTATTATAAAAAATATTCGTGTTATATAGACGGATTGGTTTGATTTTTATTAGCCTTTCCTGAATACAATACAGGGAAGGCTTTTTTTATTTTTTTTAAATTTTTAAATTATGTATTACAACGAAAACACCACCATTTTTTTTAACGGAGAATTTGTAAAAGTTAAAGATGCTCCAGTAAGTATTTACAATCAAACCATGCATTATGGCAATGGTGTCTTTGAGGGTATTAGAGCTTATGATACTCCAGATGGTGTTCGAATTTTTAAAGCTAAAGAACATTACGAAAGATTGCATTATTCAGCAAAAGTTATGCACATCAATTTAAAATATACTGAAAAAGAATTAGAAATAATTACTTATAAATTGTTAGAAATGAACAATTTAAAAGATGCTTATGTAAGGCCGCTAGTGTATTTAGGAGAAAATATGTCATTAACTCCAACTAGTGATGTTAATGTTGTAATAATGGCATGGGAATGGGGAAAATATTTAGGTGATTCATTACTAAAAGTAATGTTGTCTTCTTTTCAACGTCCAAACCCAAAATCATGTTTTGTTGAAGCTAAAGTAGTTGGACATTACACGAATAGCATTTTAGCAACAACAGAAGCTAAAGCAAACGGTTATGATGAAGCTTTATTAACAGATATGAATGGATATATAGCAGAAGGTCCTGGAGCTAATTTCTTCTTAGAAAAAGATGGTAAATTATTTACTGCTCCATTAGGAAACATCCTAGCAGGAATTACACGTCAAACTGTTTTAGAAATTGGAAAAGAGTTAGGTTACGAAATAGAAGAAAAATACTTTACTCCCGAAGAAATATATAAAGCTGATAGTGCATTCTTTTGTGGAACTGCGGCAGAAGTAATAGGAATAGAATCCGTAAATGAGTATAAATTTCCATTAAATTGGGAAGATTCTATTGGTGCTGTCATTCAAAAAAAATATAAAAGAAGAGTAGCTCATAACGAATATCAAAATGTATACCTATAATGGAATTAAATAAATATAGTAAAACAATAACACAAGATCCTTCTCAACCTGCTTCTCAAGCAATGTTATATGGAATTGGTTTAACTGAAGAACAACTAGCAAAACCTTTTATAGGAATTGCTTCAATGGGTTATGATGGAAATACTTGTAATATGCATTTAAATCATTTAGCAGCTTTAATTAAAAAAGAAGTTAATGCTAATGATATGGTGGGTTTAATTTTCAACACAATTGGTATTAGTGACGGTATTACTAACGGAACTGATGGAATGCGTTATTCTCTAGTAAGTAGAGAAATTATTGCAGATAGTATTGAAAGTGTTGTTTCAGGTCATTACTATGATGGTGTAATTTCTATTCCTGGTTGTGATAAAAATATGCCAGGAAGTATTATTGCAATGGGAAGATTAAATCGTCCATCGATAATGGTTTATGGTGGTACAATTGCACCAGGAAAATACCAAGGTAAAGATTTGAATATTGTTTCGGCATTTGAAGCATTAGGAGAAAAAATTGCGGGTACTATTTCTGAAGAAGACTATAAAGGAATTATAAAGAATTCATGTCCAGGTGCAGGAGCTTGTGGCGGCATGTATACGGCAAATACAATGGCTATTGCTATTGAAGCATTAGGAATGAGCTTACCTTATTCAAGTTCAAATCCTGCTATAAGTCATGATAAAATAGAAGAATGTGAATCTGCCGCTGGATATTTAAAATTATTATTAGAAAAAAATATTTGTCCAAAAGACATTATGACGTTTGAAGCATTTGAAAATGCTATTACCGTTTTAATTGCTCTAGGAGGAAGTACAAATGCCGTTTTGCATATGATTGCAATGGCAAAAAGTGTTGGAGTAGCTATAAGTCAGGATAATTTTCAACGATTAAGCAATACAACTCCATTAATTGCCGATTTTAAACCGGGTGGAAATTATTTAATGCAAAACCTACATGAAAAAGGTGGTGTGCCAATGGTTTTAAAATATTTGCTTTCTAAAGGAATGTTACATGGAAATTGTATTACGGTAACAGGTAAAACTTTAGCAGAAAATTTAGAAGCAGTAATAGATATTGATTTTAACGATCAAAATATTATTCGTCAGATAGAGAATCCAATAAAAACTACAGGGCATCTTCAAATTTTATATGGAAATCTTGCTTTAAAAGGTTCCGTAGCAAAAATAACAGGTAAAGAAGGCGAATTTTTTAAAGGTCCAGCTCGTGTTTTTGATGGTGAAAAAGAATTAATAAAAGGTATCGAAGATAAAAAAATAAAAGCTGGCGATGTCGTAGTTATACGATATGTAGGTCCGAAGGGGGGACCTGGAATGCCCGAAATGCTAAAGCCAACATCAGCCTTAATTGGTGCTGGTTTAGGAAAAAGTGTTGCATTAATTACCGATGGTCGTTTTAGTGGAGGAACTCATGGTTTTGTAGTAGGTCATATTTCACCTGAAGCTTATGATGGAGGTACAATTGCTTTAGTTGAAGATGAAGATATTATAGAAATTAATGCTGTTGATAATACCATTCATTTACATGTTGGTGATGAAGAATTAGCGAATAGAAAAAGTAAATGGAATCAACCAAAATTAAAAGTAACTAATGGTGTGTTATTAAAGTATGCAAAATTAGTTACAGATGCTTCAAATGGTTGTGTAACCGATGAATATTAGAAAATGAATACATTAGAAATAAAAGAAACAGAAAAGCAGAAATCCGAAACACTAGTTTCAGGAAGTGTTGCAGTTATTGAAGCATTGTTAGCCGAAAATATTACTACTATTTTTGGATATCCAGGTGGTGCTATTATGCCAATTTATGATGCTTTGTTTGATTATAAAAAGCAATTAAACCATATTTTAGTTCGTCATGAGCAAGGAGCTATTCATGCAGCTCAAGGTTTAGCAAGAGTAAGCGGCGCAACAGGAGTGGTTTTTGCAACAAGTGGTCCAGGTGCAACTAATTTGGTTACTGGTCTTGCAGATGCTATGATCGATTCAACTCCTTTAGTTTGTATTACGGGGCAAGTTTTTGCACATTTATTAGGAACCGATGCTTTTCAAGAAACGGATATCGTAAATATTACGTCACCAGTTACGAAATGGAATTACCAAATTACCGATGCTTCCGAAATTCCTTCTGTTTTAGCAAAAGCTTTTTATATTGCTAAAAGTGGAAGACCAGGTCCGGTATTAATTGATATCACAAAAAATGCCCAATTACAGTTATTCAATTATAGTGGGTATGAAAAATGCGAGTTTATAAGAAGTTATAAACCACAACCAGATGTAAGAGTTTCTTATATCGAACAAGCGGCCGAAATTATTAATCAAGCTAAAAAACCATTTGTAATTTTTGGTCAAGGCGTAATTTTAGGAAATGCTGAAAAGGAGTTTTTACAATTCATAGAAAAAACAGGAATTCCGGCAGCATGGACAATTATGGGTATGAGTGCCATACCAACAAACCATCCTTTAGCGGTTGGAATGTTAGGCATGCACGGAAACTATGCACCTAATTTATTTACCAATGAATGCGATGTTTTAATTGCAATCGGAATGCGTTTCGATGACCGAGTTACGGGTCGTTTGGATAAATATGCAAAGCAAGCCCAAATTATTCATTTGGATATTGATCCTGCTGAGATTGATAAAAATGTGCTGGTTTCAATTCCTGTTTGGGGAAATTGTAAAGAAACGTTACCCTTATTAACAGAAAGAGTAGCGCAAAAATCACATCAAGAATGGATTTCAAAATTTCATAAAGCCATAGAAGTTGAAACGGAAAAGTTAATTAAGCCAGAGTTATTTCCTTCGGAAGGCGAAATTACTATGGGTGAAGTGATTCAATTAATTAATGAATTAACTAATGGAGAAGCGGTAATGGTTACTGATGTTGGCCAACACCAAATGATAACTTGTCGCTATTCGCATCAAAATAAAACAAGAAGTAATATCACTAGTGGCGGATTAGGAACTATGGGATTTGCTCTTCCTGCTGCAATTGGTGCTAAATACGGAGCGCCTGAACGAACAGTAATTGCTGTAATGGGAGATGGTGGTGCGCAAATGAATATTCAAGAATTAGGAACCATCATGCAGTTCAAACCCAATGTAAAAATTCTGATTTTAAACAACAGTTTTTTAGGAATGGTGCGTCAGTGGCAGGAACTATTTCATGAAAAAAGATATTCGTTTACCGATATTCAAAGTCCCGATTTTGTTCAAGTAGCAAAAGGGTATGGAATTAAAGGAAATAAAGTGGCTTTGAGAGAAAAATTAAAATCGGCATTACAAGAAATGATTGATTGTCCAGAGTCGTTTTTGTTAGAAGTAGCAGTTCGTATGGAAGATAATGTTTTTCCAATGGTACCACAAGGAAAAGGAGTTTCGGAAATTGTTTTATGTAAAGAAGATATCTAAATTAAAAGAAATGAAAAAAGAATTTACTTTAACCATATATACTGAAAATCATGTGGGACTAATTAATAAAATAGCCATCATGTTTTCAAGACGAAAAATTAGTTTAGAGAGTTTTAATACTTCACCAAGCGAAGTACCAAACATTTATCGATTTACTATTGTTGTAATTGAGGCAGAAGCAGTTGTAAAAAATTTGGTCAAACAAATTGAGAAAATTGTAGATGTTTTTAAAGTGTATTGCAACACAAATGATGAAATTGTTTGGCAACAAATGGCTTTGTATAAAGTGCCTACAGAAGTAATTATTAATGAAGTAAAAGTAGAACGTTTACTCAGAGAATATGGAGCTAAAGCAGTTGTAATTCGAAACGATTATACCGTTTTTGAAGCTACAGGGCAAGGAGAAGAAATTAATAAATTACTTAAAAAACTAGACAAATTTGGTTTAATCGAATTTGTAAGAAGTTCCCGAATTGCAATAATCAATGCAAGCGAAGGAATTCATAAAAAGGTAGTAGAAATGGAGCAAAAAAATCCAGCTCTGCAAACAATTAACAACGAATTTTTAGATAAAAAAGATCAAGTATTTCAAATGTAAATTAAAATTAAAAAAGAAAAAAAATGGCAACAATAAATTTTGGAGGAGTTAACGAAACAGTAATAACAAGAGACGAATTCCCATTAGCAAAAGCGCAAGAAACATTAAAACATGAAGTAATTGCTGTAATTGGTTATGGTGTTCAAGGACCTGGACAATCTTTAAATTTAAGAGATAACGGATTTAATGTAATTGTAGGGCAACGTAAAGGCGGAAAAAGCTGGGAAAAAGCACTTGCAGATGGTTGGATTGAAGGAGAAACTTTATTTGATATTGATGAAGCTTGCGATAACGCTACAATTATTCAATATTTACTTTCAGATGCAGGTCAAATAGATGCATGGAATACTGTGAAAAAACATTTAACAGCAGGAAAAACATTGTATTTTTCTCATGGTTTCGGAATTACATTTAATGAAAAAACGGGAATTGTACCTCCTGCAGATGTAGATGTAATTTTAGTAGCACCTAAAGGTTCAGGAACTTCATTAAGAAGATTGTTCTTAAAAGGTGAAGGAATTAATTCTAGTATTGCTGTATTTCAAGATGCTACTGGAAGAGCAAAAGATAAAGCAATTGCATTAGGAATAGGTGTAGGTTCTGGTTATTTATTTGAAACCGATTTTCAAAAAGAAGTGTATTCAGATTTAACTGGCGAACGTGGAATTTTAATGGGTGCTTTAGCGGGTTTGTTTGAAGCGCAATATAATGTGTTACGTAAAAACGGTCATTCACCATCAGAAGCATTTAATGAAACGGTTGAAGAATTAACACAAAGTTTAATGCCTTTAGTTGCAGAAAACGGAATGGATTGGATGTTTGCTAATACTTCTGTAACGGCTCAACGTGGTGCTTTGGATTGGAAAGGAAAATTTAGAGAAGCTACGACTCCAGTTTTTGAAAATTTATACGAAGAAGTGTCTTCTGGAAGAGAAGCGAATCGAGTGATTTCTGAAGGTAGCAAAACAGATTATCGTCAAAAATTAGAAGTAGAATTAAAAGAAATTCGCGATTCTGAATTATGGCAAGCGGGTGCAGCGGTTAGAAAATTAAGACCAAAATTAAACTAATGACTTTATTTGATAAAATCGTAAAAGCTCAAGACAATCTGAATGGAGTGGTGGTAAAAACACCACTTCAATTCAGTATCAACTTATCGGATAAATTTCAAGCTTCCATTTATTTAAAGCGTGAAGATTTACAACAAGTGCGTTCCTATAAAATCAGAGGAGCTTACAATAAAATCAGTCAGTTAAATTCGCATCAAAAGGCAAACGGAATTGTTTGTGCTAGTGCTGGTAATCATGCGCAAGGTGTAGCCTATTCGTGTCAGGTTTTACAAATTCAAGGTAAAATTTACATGCCAAAAACAACTCCAAAACAAAAAATCAAACAAGTACAATTATTTGGAAAATCGTTCGTGGAAATTGTTTTAACGGGGGATACTTTTGATGATGCTTTTCATGCGGCAAAGCAATATGCAAATGAAAATCAGTTAGAATTCATTCATCCGTTTGATGACATTGATGTTATGGCCGGACAAGGAACTGTTGGTTTGGAGATTTTATCAGAGCAAGTTCCCACAATTGATTATTTGTTACTACCTGTTGGTGGTGGTGGATTGGCTTCTGGCGTTTCTACGGTTTTTAAAAAACTTAGTCCCACTACTAAAATATTAGGTATTGAACCTGAAGGAGCTCCTTCAATGCAATTTGCTTTAGAACAAAATGAGGCCGTTGCTTTAACTTCTATTGATAAATTTGTGGATGGTGCAGCAGTAAAGCAAGTAGGAAAAGAAACTTTTGCAGTTTGTAAAAATACTTTAGATAAAATGGTTTTGGTACCAGAAGGAAAAGTATGTTCTACCATTTTGCAATTGTATAATGAAGAAGCCATGGTTGTTGAGCCTGCTGGAGCGTTATCTATTGCCGCTTTAGATTTTATTGCAGATGAAATTAAAGGTAAAACAGTAGTTTGTGTTGTTAGTGGAAGTAACAATGACATTGAACGTACCGAAGAAATAAAAGAACGTTCCTTAATTTACGAAGGGTTGAAACATTATTTCATGATTCAGTTTCCACAACGACCTGGAGCTTTAAAAGAATTTGTAAATGAGATATTGAACGAGTCAGATGATATAACGTATTTTCAATTTATAAAAAAGAACAATCGTGACGTTGGACCCGTAGTTGTAGGTTTGGAAATAAAAAATGAAGAAGATATTGCTGCAGTAAAATTCAAAATGAATGAAAAAGGATTTCAGTTTCAATACTTAAACGAAAAAGAACCCTTGTTATCTTTATTAATTTAGTTAGTTTTAAAAAAAAATACTGATTGTAGTACATTTTCTTCACTTTTTTGTAAATTCGCACTGTGAAAAAAATAGTATTATTAATCAGTATTTTTATGTTGGCAAGGCCAGCGATTCCATTTTTGGAATATATTGTTAATTATGACTATATTGTAAAAGAACTTTGTGAAAACAAAGAAAAGCCTGAACTTAAATGTAACGGAAAATGTCATTTAAAGAAAGAGCTTGCTAAAACGGCTGAAGAAGATAAAAACACATCTTCATCAGATAAAAAGCAAAATGTAAAACAAGAAATCGAAGTTTTGTTTTACGAAGATTTTAAATCGCTTACTTCTTACAATGGTGTTGTTTTCACAACTAACAAAATTAATTCTGTTTATCAGAATTTGTATGCTTTAACTGCAATACAGTCCATCTTTCACCCTCCCTCAATTTTAGTTTAATTATTTAATTATTGTTTCTAGTATAGAAACGATAGGATTTCTTATGTCCAAAAAAGAATGGATAGCATATGCTATATCCACACCATTCATATTATAAAATTTAAACTAAAAATATCAAATAAAATGAAATTACAATTAAAAAATATTGCACTTGCAATGGTTGCTGCTATTGCCTTAACTTCTTGTTCTAACGATGATAATAACGAAATTACAGGTGAAGGAAACTTAAAATTAGAATTCGATAACGTATATGGAGATGCTGATTTTGCTTTCAATACACCTTATACCAACTCAAATGGAGAAGTGATAAAAGCCTCAAATGCTATTTACATCGTGAGTAATATTGTGTTAACTAAAACAGATGGCTCAACTTACACAGTGCCTAAAAGCGAAAGTTATTTCTTTGTAAATGAATCAGATGCTGCAAATACATTGTTAAACTTACCAAACATTCCTGCAGGAAATTACAATAGAATAACTTTCGGAATAGGTGTCGATGCTGACCAATTTAACGCTGGTGCAAACGGTCAAGGTACCATGTGGACAGATGCTCAAGCATTAGGAATGACTTGGTCTTGGGCTGCAGGTTATAAATTTGTTAAGTTTGAAGGAACTGTAACTTCTGCATCACATACAGATGCAAATTACCGTGTGCATACAGGAAAAACGGGAGATGTTTACAATTATGCTTCAGTAACTTTAGACTTACCAGATAACGCATTAGTTAGAACCAATATTACACCTCAAGTTCATATTATGACCGATTTAAAGAAAATTATTGACGGAACAACAGTAATCAATTTTGAAGAAGGTTTAGATGTAATGGGTGGAACAAAAGTGCAAAACATTTCAGCAAATAATATTCCAACATTATTTGAAGTTCACCACGTTCACAACGACTAATTTCATCAGAAGCTAATCCAGCTGTACATTTCAAGTCCACAGGAAAAACAAAAATTTTGTAAGCAAAAAAAGAAGCTTCTTAAGTCGCTATTTTTTAGCAACAAAATCAATTTGTTTTTCCTTTGCGGGCTTTTCATTTCCATCTGGGCTAAAACACGTAGTAATATGAAATCGCCATTCACAAAAAGTTTGCGTAAGCAATTGAAAATCATCGAACACCAAAGAAATTAAAATGTTGTGAGATAAACACCTTTAAAAAAGAAAAGCGATACCGTATGTTACAGCTTATAAATAAAATTTGAACATATTAAAACAAAATATTTAATTCTGTCGGCAATTGGTTTATTAATCAGTTGCTCATCAGACGATTCAGATAATTACCAAAATATTCCAATTGATTACCAAGTTCCATCTAATTTTCCACCGTTGGCTTATAATATGGCTAACAATCCTATAACCGAAAAAGGCTTTGAGTTAGGAAAAAAAATATTTTATGATGGTCGCTTGGCTTCAGATGGAGTAGTAGCTTGTGGCTTTTGTCACATTCAAGAAGATGCGTTTACCCATCACGGTCACACCTTTAGTCATGGTGTAGGGGATGGAATAGGTACCCGAAATGCACCACCTATTCAAAACATGGCGTTTCAAACCCAATTTTTCTGGGATGGAGCTGCCGATCATATTGAATTGTTATCCATGGCACCTATTTCTAACGAATTGGAAATGAACGGTAATATCATCGATATTATTGCCATGATGAAAAACGATTCTGAATATAAAAGATTGTATAAGCAAGCTTTTGAAGATGGCGAAATCAACTCCGAAAACATGTTAAAAGCATTAACGCAATTTATGACCATGTTAACTTCCTCAAATTCTAAATTTGATAAATATCGTAGAAATGAAACAGGCGGCGATTTAACTAACGATGAACTTGCTGGCTATGCAGTTTTTAATCAAAAATGTGCTTCTTGTCATGCCACTGATATTTTTACTGATAATTCATTTAGAAACAATGGCTTACCTATTAACCCTTCTATAAATGATTTAGGTAGATATCGTCTTTCTGAGTTAGAAACAGATAAATATAAATTTAAAGTTCCAAGTCTAAGAAATATAGAAAAAACAGCACCATATATGCACGACGGACGTTTCTATACGTTAGATGCGGTATTGAATCATTATGCATCGGGTGTTTCTAATACTCAAAATTTAGATCCGAGTTTAAATAATTCTGGATCATTAGGAATTCCACTAAGCTCAACCGAGAAAACGCAGTTGATAGCATTTCTAAAAACATTAACTGATACTGAATTTTTAACGAATCCTAAATTTGCCGAATTTTAATATGAAAAAGATATATAAACTACTTTTTTTGCTAACATTTCAATTGAGCTTATCAACTGAAATCGATAGTTTGTCAAATAATCCATTTTCAGCCTTACCTCATTTTTCATACGATATATTAGAAGATTGCGATGCTTGTGGTTGTTCTGCCAGTGGCGGAAGTATGGGATTTGCATCTATGTTAAATACAAATTT
This sequence comes from Flavobacteria bacterium BAL38, assembly GCA_000169355.1. GTDB lineage: Bacteria > Bacteroidota > Bacteroidia > Flavobacteriales > Flavobacteriaceae > Flavobacterium. The sequence goes on from AAXX01000004.1 coordinate 75,732, forward strand.
CATAGGCATTCGCTATTTTAATCAATCGTATAAAAGTACAGATGGCTTGTATTCTAATTCTCCTTGGTATATTGAAAATTTTAATACGCTTCAACTTTGGGCTCGAATTCCTGTGGTTAAACGGGTTCAAATTTCTGCATTATTACCTTATCATTTTCACAATAGAGAAACCAATACTGGGAATCAAAATAGTAGCGGATTAGGAGATGTTACGGTTTTAGGAATGTATCAATTATTTCAAACACATAAAGATAGTACCCTTTTTATCCATTCTTTACAAGCAGGTGCGGGAATAAAAATTCCAATAGGAAAATTTGATGAATTAAACAATGGAAGTGTAAATCCAAGTTACCAAGTAGGAACGGGAAGTTGGGATTATCTTTTAGCTACAGAATATGTAATTAGAAGAAAACAAATTGGACTAAACACATTACTAAATTATGTAATTAAAACAGAAAACGATAAAAAATATAGATTTGGAAATCAATTAAATTATGCCGGAACATTCTTTTATTTACATCAAAAAAATAACTATTCCTTTGCGCCTCAACTAGGAATTGCAGGCGAAGTCTATGAAAGTAACTACCAATTAGGACAAAAGGTTAGAAATACATCAGGAGATATTTTATTTGGTAAAATTGGATTCGAACTTGGAAAAGAAAAACTATCATTCGGAGCAAATTTTATGCTTCCAATAACTCAGAATTTAACAGGAGGCAATGTAGAAGCAAATTACAGATGGAGTTTAAATTTTAACTATAGTTTATAAATTTGTATTTCTTAATGATTAAAAAGTCTCAAAAAGGCATTCCTTTTGAGGCTTTTTTTATGTAAAACTTTTATTTCACATAAAAATATAAATTATAATTTAAACTTTGTAATAGTTTATAACTATTATTACCCTAACATTGCTATAAGTAAAACTTATAATTGAATAAGTAATAACATTAAAAAGTTAAAAAAACGAATTCATTTTACCCCGAAATTTGAAAAAAAGAAAACAAATAATAGTTTAATATGATATCGCTACTAACAACAAGTTTGTTGCAAACAAACACCAATTAATAAAAAAGCGATACCTTATATGGTTCTGAATAAATAAATTTTACATATATGAAAAAAGTTTTATTAACAACCAGTTTATTTCTCGGGTTATTTACTTTAGCTCAAGAAACAGCAACTTGTCCGGTTACAGGAAAAACAATGAGTGTTTCTAAAGAAAATCCTCATGGTGGACCTCATGCTTCGGAGGTGAATAGCAACAATAAAGCTGTTAAGACTACTCCTGGGGCTGTTGGAACAACATTGGTAGACAAAAACAAACAATGGTGGCCAAATCAATTGAATTTGAATGTATTGCGTCAGAATTCTGAAAAGTCAGATCCAATGGGAGCTAAATTTGACTATGCAAAAGAATTCCAATCGTTAGATTATGAAGCGCTTAAGAAAGATTTGCGCGAATTAATGACCCAATCGCAAGAGTGGTGGCCAGCCGATTTTGGTCATTATGGTGGATTGTTTATTCGAATGGCATGGCACAGTGCGGGAACATATAGAACAGGAGATGGTAGAGGAGGATCTCGTGCCGGACAACAACGTTTTGCTCCTTTAAATAGTTGGCCAGATAATGGAAACTTAGATAAAGCACGCCGTTTATTATGGCCAATTAAACAAAAATATGGTAACAAAATCTCTTGGGCTGACTTAATGATTTTAACCGGTAACGTGGCATTAGAAGACATGGGCTTTAAAACGTATGGTTTTGCCGGCGGTAGAGCGGATGTTTGGGAACCAGAATCGCATGTGTATTGGGGATCAGAAACCAAATGGTTAGATGACAAACGTTATTCGGAAGGAAGAAAATTAGAGAATCCGTTGGCAGCAGTTCAAATGGGATTAATCTATGTAAATCCAGAAGGACCTGATGGAAACCCTGACCCAGTATTAGCTGCTAAAGACATTCGTGAAACGTTTGGAAGAATGGGAATGAATGATGAAGAAACGGTGGCATTAATTGCAGGTGGACACACTTTAGGAAAAACTCATGGTGCGGGCGATGCTAAACATGTTGGGGCAAACCCAGAAGCAGCTGCAATTGAAGAGCAAGGTTTTGGATGGAAAAGCGATTACAAATCAGGAAAAGGTACAGATGCAATTACATCAGGTTTAGAGGTTACTTGGACATCAACTCCTGCAAAATGGAGTCATGATTACTTAACGTTCTTATTCAAATACGATTGGGAATTAACTACAAGTCCGGCAGGAGCAAAACAATGGATTGCAAAAACAGATGATAAAATTATTCCAGATGCATTCGATAAAAACAAAATGCACAAGCCTTATATGCTAACGACTGACTTATCGTTACGTTATGACCCTATTTACGAGAAAATTTCAAGACGTTTCTTAACCGATCAAAATGCGTTCAACGATGCTTTTGCTCGTGCATGGTTTAAATTAACTCATCGTGATATGGGACCTAAGTCTACTTACATAGGACCAGAAGCGCCAAAAGAAGACTTAATTTGGCAAGATCCAATTCCGGCTTTAAATCATAAATTAGTTTCAGATAAAGATATTAAAGTTTTAAAAGAGCAAATTTTAGCTTCGGGATTATCTGTTCAAGATAGAGTAACTGTGGCATGGGCTTCAGCATCAACGTTTAGAGGTTCAGATAGAAGAGGAGGAGCAAACGGAGCAAGAATTCGTTTAGAGCCACAAAGAAGTTGGGAAGTTAATAATCCAGTTCAATTAAACCGTGTATTATCGGCTTTAGAAAAAATTCAAGCAGATTTTAATGCGAAATCTAAAGATAAAAAAGTATCCTTAGCAGATTTAATTGTATTAGCTGGTAATACAGGAGTTGAGCAAGCAGCAAAAAATGCTGGATATTCTCTGCAAGTGCCATTTACTCCAGGCCGAATGGATGCAACTCAAGAACAAACAGATGTAGCTTCATTTGCTGTATTAGAGCCTAATGCAGACGGATTTCGTAATTATTTAAAAACAAAATATACAATTGCTACAGAAGAATTACTTGTAGATAAAGCACAATTATTAACATTAACTGCTCCAGAAATGACGGTTTTAGTAGGTGGAATGAGAGCTTTAAATGCAAATTATGATGGTTCTAGTCATGGTATTTTTTCAACTAATAAAGATAAATTAACGAACGATTTCTTTGTTAATTTATTAACTATGGGAACAAGTTGGAAAGCAACTTCAGATGATCAAGAACTTTTTGAAGGAAGAAATATGACAACAAACGAGTTAAAATGGACAGCTACTCGTGCCGATTTAATTTTTGGATCAAACTCTGAACTTAGAGCTATTGCAGAAGTTTATGCGCAATCAGATAACAAACAAAAATTTGTAAACGATTTTATTTCAGCATGGACTAAAGTAATGAACTTGGATCGTTTTGATGTAAAAAATTAATGCCTTATTTACCCAATTTAAAAGCCTGTAAATCATACGATTTACAGGCTTTTTATTTTGACTTTTTCTGTGGAGAAAAGGGGAGTTATTTCGAACTTTTTTGAGTCTGATTTACGACTATTATTGAGTTTGAAAAAGTTGGAATAATTGATTTAAATAGTTTATTTATTGGGTGGAAAAAACGGTCAAATTGACCACCACTTTCCAGTACAAATTGACCATCGATTTCGGTGCAAACTGACCACCAAATTCCAGTACAAATTGACCACCTAAATTTTAGGGTAAATTAGCCATTAAAAACCATTACTTTTTTTCATGTTGTTGACCCATACATTCGTGCAAAAAACGGATTATGGCAAATAAAGTAACAGACATGAGTAAGATTAGAAAAGTAATTAAATTTCACTGTAATGGTAAGAGTAAGCTGTTTATTAGCAATTATTTATCATTCTCGAGAAATACGGTAAAGAAATATATTTCTTTATTTGAACTTCTAGGTTTAAGTTTTGAAGCTATTAATGCCAAAACGGATGCTGAACTTGAAGTTTTATTTTCACAGAATACTCTTAAAACCATAGACCCTAAGCTACAAAAGCTTTTTGAATTTTTCCCTCAAATGGATCGCGAACTCAAGAAAGTTGGTGTTACTATTCAGCTTAGGTGGGAGCGATACATTGCTTTATATCCTGATGGTTTTAAGAGTTCTCAATTTAGAAGCCCTGACGAACGCAATGAGTGCGCGTGTGAAGATTGGGAGCGTAGAAAGCAAAAAAAGGGCTGTTATTTTTCATAACTGCCCTTAGTTTTGATTTCAAGTGGTCTGTGGAATGGAAGCTTGTTAAAGCGACTGAAACAGCCCAACGGAACAAAGCAAACGATTGGAGTGAGAACTATTGATTGCACGTTAAACTAAAAAACTACACCATTGCTGACGTAGTTTTGTTTTTTAAAGGTCAAAGAGCAAAAGGGTCTAATCCCTGAGGCAACGAACTGAAAAACCGTTCCTCTTATTGTAGCTGTCTCTGTAGGCGTAACCCCAGTTGCAATTCAGGCCACGGTTCCAAGCATCTGCTGTACTGGACTCTGACGAACTCCACCAGATACCGTCGTTACCAACGTAGTCGAATGAGCCACCGCTGCCGCGACAACCTCCTGGAAGACCTGTAAAACCAGATTCGTTGGTTGCTGCTAAATTGGGGAATAACCAAAGCGACGTGCCCGTTGATTTCATTTTCCCGCCTGCCTCACTTACCCCTCCTAAGAAAGTTGTTAAAGTGGTCCATTCTGCATCACTAGGAACATGCCATCCTTGTGGGGCTAATTGTTTTCTAAGTGAAGGGTCATTCAAAGAAGCTGCATCATAGATTCCAGCCACAGCATACCAATTGTAGAGCTTGCCATAAATAGTTCCGTTAGCAGGGTCATTGTTGTAATAACACCATGCTCCTGTGGTTAAGTTTGCCCAAGCAGTAGGGTCAGTTACTTGTGGTATGGGTGTGCCGTCTCTGTAGGTGGTTACATCCAAGTTGGTGCTGCTCCATATTTGTGTGCCAATGGTTACGTTTGGTAGTGGTGTTACATTGGCGTTTTGCAAAGCAGTTATTTGTGCTTGTAAAGCAGTTATTTGTGCTTGTAAAACTGCACTTTCTCCAGATTTGGCCGCATACAAAGCATAAGGCACACTCATTAATTGGCTTGTACCAGTTATAGTATAAGTTGTACTTCCTGTTGGGTCGGTTTCTGTTTTTATAAAGTATGGCCCTGTTGCCCAATCTATCCCTGCAAAGGTTCCGGTTACAGGTGTTCCATTACCTATTTCTATACTTACTAAACCGTTTATATTGGTTGTTGGGGTTTGCGTTTCTACATAAACAGCTGTTCCATTTGCTGTAGTTTGCAGTATGCTTATTCGCATACCTACTGCTTGGTTGGCTACTAAAGCATCGCTACTGTTTCTTATAACCGCTTGGTAACTCATCTTCTCTGGGGCTTGGGCAAAGGTCGTTGCAGTCATTAATAGGGAAACTAAAATGGTGTATAGTTTTTTCATTTTTTAATAATTTTAAATGTTTTTAACTCTTTGTTATTCTGGTTTACTTTAAGGATATAGGTTGCTAAAGGTAAATTTCCCATCTCAATTTTTGTGTCTGCAGCGGTAATCTTGCCATTGGCTAAGGCTTTTCCTGAAATATCAAAAAGGCTATAACTTAAATCAGTAAGAGCACTGTCGGTAATAGAAAGCATTACGTAATCTGAAGTGGGATTAGGGTAGGTTATAGTAAGTATACTGTCTGTAGTATTTTCAGTTATTCCTAAGCTATAATCATAAAAGCCTCCAATTGTAATTCTAGCGTGATCTGGTATAGAGGTCTGCAATGTAGACGATTGATCAAAAACATCGTCATATGCAAAGGCATAGGTTTTTGAATCATACGTTATATTTGGTTGATGAAAAAAAGCAACGTACTTGTTATGAGTAAAGTTAGCATTAAAAAAATTTGTTTCATTACCCCAGTCTTGCACTACTCCTGAAGCTAAGGTGTAATCTATAACCCCTCTATTCATGGCAGCACAAAATTGTGCCTGAAAAACAAGATCAGCATCATTACTTGGGGTTTCTAGTACATTTTCAGCTAATTTGCCTTTTGCTTCAATTACTTCTTGAGTATTTGGCCTACCATTAATCCATGCTTCCACATTATTTTCATTACTCATTTTTAAAATATCGGTACCTTCTTCAACGTAACCTCGAAACACCCCCCAGTTAGGGATACTCACAGCCAATTCATTATCCTTAAAATACGACCAAACTGCATCAATATAATCTTGGAAATAAAATTCAGAAACACCACCCTCCTTAAATTCTTCTAATTTTGATGGCTGTTCGATAATACCTGGCAGATTTGATGGTCCTATCAAGTCATTTTCACTGTAGCAGGGATAAAAATCATCACCAATAGGAAACGCTTGTTGAAATAAATTAATAATCTCTTCATGAGAAATTAATTCACCTGCTTTTTTGTATGCATTGTTTGATTCAAAGGTTCCCCATATTTCTAGTCCCATTGGATACTGATAAGCATCAACACGGGTCGTGTTTGTCCATAAACCAGCCGAAGACCAGGTTAACTCTATAATTTCAAAGCGAATATTACTATTTGGATCTGCAGGGTTTTGTAGATCTGGACCTGTATAACCGCCACTATCAAAAAAATGTATATACATGGGATTAACAAACGAAATATACATACGGCATCCAAAAATTGCTGGTATGTGAAGTGTCCCATCGGTTATTTCACTTAACGGCGTGAACATATCTGCATACCCCCAATCGCCTGGTTCTATGTGAATGGTATTATAGGTTTCATTTATTGGTATTAATGCAGGTGCATTTGCAGCATTGGTATTAAAATCAATCCAAACTGCCCCCAAACTAGTGGTTTGCCCCACAAGGCCAATATAAATTTCATTATCTGAGAAATGTGGTGAGTTATTAATTACTTCATAAGGAATTGTGGTTTGTCCAGATACTATGCCCATTACAAATAATTGTAGTATTGTAAGGAAAATTTTAGTATTTATTTGATTGTTATTTCTTAGTAGTTTTTTCATTTTTTAATTATTTTATTTGTTAAAAAGCTCTAACAGTACTCGTGCCATAAGGCGCTGATTGTAAAAGACGGGGCTGCTTTTAAGGCAGCCCCTTAAAGAGTCAAGAGTCAAGTTTTTTAATCCCTAACAAAACGCACTGAAAAGCCGAATCGCTTGCCATTGAGGCTCCTGTCCAGGCTACTGTAATCGTAGAACAGGTAGCGGAACCATGCGAGATCTGAATTGTTCTCAGTGGAACTCCAAAAGAACGCAACGTTACCCTCACTGAGGAACGAACCATCGTTGAAACGGTAACCCTCAGGGAAGGCATTAAAGCCGCTGCTATTGTTTAAGCTTTGGTCGTTGCCTGGTGCTCCAGCAATTGTTGAATTAATCCAACCTGTTGTGGATGCCATAGCTTTGGCTATTTTGTTTTCTGTGGGAGTACCGTCATAATTATAGCCACTGGCTATGAGGTGGTTTTCTAAGGTTGTCCACTCGGTATCTGTGGGTACATGCCAGCCCTCGGGTGCAAATTCCTTATCTGGTGTATTAGGGTCTGTATCGTGTATACCCATAACCGCATACCAGTTATAAAGCCTTGGCTTTGTGGGGTCGTTATCATGATACGCCCAAGCTCCTGTGGTGAGATTTGACCATTCTGTTTGGTCTGTGACCTCTGGAATAGGGGTGCCGTCTCGATATGTCACCATCTCGGCGTTCTCCACCGTCCAGACTTGGTCGCCATAAGTGAGGTATATATAGCTGTTACCGTCTTGATCCGTTACTGTGCCTGTACCTGTCGCAGATTGTAAGACATCGATTTGATATTGAAGCGCTGAAATCTTTTCCAATAAAACAGATAAAGTCACCGCATCTTGAGCCTCTGTTGGGTCTTGTAAATCTTTTATCTGCTGGTTGTTGGCGGAGTTGTTTTCTGAAAGTACCGATTCTAAATTAGGCGTTGTTGGTGTGCTGTTGCCACTATACTTTGCATACAAAGCATAAGGCACGCTCATTAACTGGCTTGTGCCTGTAATGGTATATGTTGTACTTCCTGTTGGGTCCGTTTCTGTTTTTATAAAGTATGGCCCTGTTGCCCAATCTATCCCTGCAAAGGTTCCGGTTACAGGTGTTCCATTACCTATTTCTATACTTACTAAACCGTTTATATTGGTTGTTGGGGTTTGCGTTTCTACATAAACAGCTGTTCCATTTGCTGTAGTTTGCAGTATGCTTATTCGCATACCTACTGCTTGGTTGGCTACTAAAGCATCGCTACTGTTTCTTATAACCGCTTGGTAACTCATCTTCTCTGGGGCTTGGGCAAAGGTCGTTGCAGTCATTAATAGGGCAACTAAAATGGTGTATAGTTTTTTCATTTTTTAATAATTTTAAATGTTTTTAACTCTTTGTTATTCTGGTTTACTTTTAAGATATAGGTTGCTAAAGGTAAATTTCCCATCTCAATTTTTGTGTCTGCAGCGGTAATCTTGCCATTGGCTAAGGCTTTTCCTGAAATATCAAAAAGGCTATAACTTAAATCAGTAAGAGCACTGTCGGTAATAGAAAGCATTACGTAATCTGAAGTGGGATTAGGGTAAGTTATAGTAACTATACTGTCTGTAGTAAAACTTGAATTACTTAAGGCGCTATTATTGGATATAAATTGTAACGTTCCGTTTGATTGAATGTTATAAATCGCCACATTATTAAAGCGTTTATTTGAATTATTGAAATTGGTAAAAACATACATACGTTCTGCTTTAGTAGGTTTGCCTAGATCTCCTATAAATTGAGGGTTAGGTGCAATACTTCCTAAAAACAAATTTGGATCAAACGTATCGACACCATTATCATCAAAACCCCATAAATTTTGCCAATCCATACAGACTAAAGTTGAATGGTTTGATTGAGGGAATAACGCACTTCCGCCATTGATGTTGATGTTATTTATAACAGTACTTAAATTTGTAAAAAAGGTAACGCCAACTGGCAAATTAGCTACATAAGGATTTTGGTTTTGATTTATGGTTGGCCAAATGGTTGAAAATGGGTTTTGTGTACTTTCTGTAGGTACAGGATCTCGTGTTATAACATGGCCTAAAGGAAGGGCATTTAAATCGTTACTGAGCCAAGTAGAAAAGTTTTGTCCTATTAAATTGGCACGTGTTATGCCATCTGAATTTAAGCGTATCCAAGGTAAAACAACAGTTGTATTGTTTGGAAGTGTAAAGGTATGAGGTCCTGGATTCCAGTCAGTAGAGTTATTATAATCATCAGCGTGTCTAAATACAATTAAAGATTGATTTTGAGCACATACCATATTGATGAAAAATAAATTAGTTGCTAGATAAATTATAACTTGTTTCATGATACTAAATTTTAATATTAATTTCTTTAAGTTTAAACCCAAAATACATTCCAACGACTACACTTACAAGCATGAATATTAAACCTGTTTCATCTTTTAATAAATCACTATAAGGTGTTTGTACTGACATGGGTTCATATAAGGTTTGAATAAGGGCATTATGACTGGCATGCATTAATATTGCAGGAATTATACTCTTTGATTTAAATACGTAGAAAGCCATCGGTATACTCAACATGGTCAGTGAAATTATAAAAGAAGGAATACCTATCAACAAATTAGATGTTGAGGAGTAATCGGTAAAAATTAATCCTGGAATATGCCAAGTAGACCAAATAAAACCTACAATTATTGCAGCTTTCAAAGGGGAAATTCTTTTAGATAATTCATTCAATAAAAAACCACGCCAGCCTATTTCTTCTCCAATGACTACCAACAGGTTTATTAAGGTTGCTAGGATTCCCGATAAGAGAAGTAACCACCCAAAAGTATCATTATAAAACCCACATAGCCATACAATGAAATACGCAACGGTCACATAAAGAAAAGGTAACGTATAAGCTTGTAAGGCATAAGTAAAGTGCTTTATCTTAAAGCGAATATTATCAACTTTTTTTTAAATATAATTTTAGTTATAACATATGATATGGTAGGGATAAACATCATTGTGATAACCAAAATATGACCTTTACTAGATCTAATACTGCCCTCGTTAGCTAATAAAAAATTAAATACCACGCTAAGTACTATTAAAATAGCGAGAAACATATATAAAGGTTGTACAGCCTTAAAACCTTGATTTTCAATTTTCATAAATATTTTACTTTTGTCAAAATTGATAGGCACTATTTAAATTGTTAAATAACTAAAAAGCCCGAACCGCACGCACATAGTAAGTGGTGCCCTTATTGAGGCTGCTGGAGGCAGGCCCATAGTCGAAGAAGAAGTACCCCGCGGCGCTGGTGCCGTACTCCGTACTACTCCAATAGAAGGTCGGTTGTAATTGTGTCGCACCAGAAATTTGTGTCAATGAACGTGCTACTGTATAATAATTATTCCAAAGCATATTAAGCTCTTGAACAGATGGTAAGTACCAATCGCTTTGCCCGCCATTAGTAGAGTTCAAACAAAGTGCGGAAGCACTGCTAGTATGTCCAGCTTGTCCCACTATCGCATTGCTATTGCTTAAGCCATCCCAACTGCTTTGAGCAGAGGCACCAATTAAAGTCGCATCAATATTACTCCAAACTTGACTTGTACTTAAATCAGTTTTATCAACTATCAAACCATGTTCAACACCTGATGCATCTTTCCATAAATGAAAAACAACTCCACCGCCAAATTCTTCGCCAATGTAGTGTGTAAAACCACCGCCGCCTGAACCGCCTCCAACTAAACTTTCAGCAGTTTTAGCATGCAATGCATAAGGCACACTCAACAACTGGCTAGTCCCTGTTATATTGTAACTGGTTCCTCCTGTGGGGTCGATCTCTGTTTTTATAAAATAGGTGTCGTTCGCCCAATCAATAGTTGTAAAATCTCCACTTACTGCAGTTCCTGAACCAATTTCTAATGTTACCAAACCGTTTACATTTGTAGTTGGCATTTGGGTTTCTACGTAAACTGCTGTTCCTGTTGCTGTAGTTTGTAAAATACTTATTTTCATACCAATTACTTGTTCACTTACTAAAGCTCCTGATACAACTCTAACCACAGCTTGATAGCTCATCTTCTCTGGGGCTTGGGCAAAGGTCGTTGCAGTCATTAATAGGGCAACTAAAATGGTGTATAGTTTTTTCATTTTTTAATAATTTTAAATGTTTTTAACTCTTTGTTATTCTGGTTTACTTTTAAGATATAGGTTGCTAAAGGTAAATTTCCCATCTCAATTTTTGTGTCTGCAGCGGTAATCTTGCCATTGGCTAAGGCTTTTCCTGAAATATCAAAAAGGCTATAACTTAAATCAGTAAGAGCACTGTCGGTAATAGAAAGCATTACGTAATCTGAAGTGGGATTAGGGTAAGTTATAGTAACTATACTGTCTGTAGTAAAACTTGAATTACTTAAGGCGCTATTATTGGATATAAATTGTAACGTTCCGTTTGATTGAATGTTATAAATCGCCACATTATTAAAGCGTTTATTTGAATTATTGAAATTGGTAAAAACATACATACGTTCTGCTTTAGTAGGTTTGCCTAGATCTCCTATAAATTGAGGGTTAGGTGCAATACTTCCTAAAAACAAATTTGGATCAAACGTATCGACACCATTATCATCAAAACCCCATAAATTTTGCCAATCCATACAGACTAAAGTTGAATGGTTTGATTGAGGGAATAACGCACTTCCGCCATTGATGTTGATGTTATTTATAACAGTACTTAAATTTGTAAAAAAGGTAACGCCAACTGGCAAATTAGCTACATAAGGATTTTGGTTTTGATTTATGGTTGGCCAAATGGTTGAAAATGGGTTTTGTGTACTTTCTGTAGGTACAGGATCTCGTGTTATAACATGGCCTAAAGGAAGGGCATTTAAATCGTTACTGAGCCAAGTAGAAAAGTTTTGTCCTATTAAATTGGCACGTGTTATGCCATCTGAATTTAAGCGTATCCAAGGTAAAACAACAGTTGTATTGTTTGGAAGTGTAAAGGTATGAGGTCCTGGATTCCAGTCAGTAGAGTTATTATAATCATCAGCGTGTCTAAATACAATTAAAGATTGATTTTGAGCACATACCATATTGATGAAAAATAAATTAGTTGCTAGATAAATTATAACTTGTTTCATGATACTAAATTTTAATATTAATTTCTTTAAGTTTAAACCCAAAATACATTCCAACGACTACACTTACAAGCATGAATATTAAACCTGTTTCATCTTTTAATAAATCACTATAAGGTGTTTGTACTGACATGGGTTCATATAAGGTTTGAATAAGGGCATTATGACTGGCATGCATTAATATTGCAGGAATTATACTCTTTGATTTAAATACGTAGAAAGCCATCGGTATACTCAACATGGTCAGTGAAATTATAAAAGAAGGAATACCTATCAACAAATTAGATGTTGAGGAGTAATCGGTAAAAATTAATCCTGGAATATGCCAAGTAGACCAAATAAAACCTACAATTATTGCAGCTTTCAAAGGGGAAATTCTTTTAGATAACTCATTCAATAAAAAACCACGCCAGCCTATTTCTTCTCCAATGACTACCAACAGGTTTATTAAGGTTGCTAGGATTCCCGATAAGAGAAGTAACCACCCAAAAGTATCATTATAAAACCCACATAGCCATACAATAAAATATGCAACGGTCACATAAAGAAAAGGTAACGTATAAGCTTGTAAGGCATAAGTAAAGTGCTTTATCTTAAAGCGAATATTATCAACTTTTTTTTTAAATATAATTTTAGTTATAACATATGATATGGTAGGGATAAACATCATTGTGATAACCAAAATATGACCTTTACTAGATCTAATACTGCCCTCGTTAGCTAATAAAAAATTAAATACCACGCTAAGTACTATTAAAATAGCGAGAAACATATATAAAGGTTGTACAGCCTTAAAACCTTGATTTTCAATTTTCATAAATATTTTACTTTTGTCAAAATTGATAGGCACTATTTAAATTGATAAATAGTTAAAAAGCCCGAACAGCGCGAACATAGAAGTCGTTGACCTTAGCGTAGCTGATGCCCGGGTCCCCACCAAAGAAGAAACCCTGTACCCACGCATGGAGGTTATCGATCTCCGTAGAACTCCAATAGCCGCCATCAGCAAAACCGCCAACATTTCCTAAAAGGGCATTTCCCTGGCCTATGTTTTGATACATTTTATTCAATTCTTCAATTGAAGGTAAATACCAATCATCATAAACTCCCAACATTAAGCTACCACAAATCGCAGCAGCAGAAGTCGCTCCTCCTTGATTACTATTAATAATTACAGTGTTATACTTTCCTTCAAGCAATCCGCTTCCATAAGCTCTAGTGTCCATATAGGCTCCATTGTACCATTGGGCTGATATCGATTGATCTGTTGGCGCACTTATCAACCCATGGCATCCTGAGGCATCTAAGTAAAAGATAATTCCACCTTGGTAGGTTTGCCCTATAGCCAAACCGCATGGGCTTGTTGTGCTAACTACATAAGGACTTGCTAACGTTCCAGCACCTGTTACATTTATACCTGAACCAGCTGTAGTTACACCACCTTGGCCATCAGCTCCTGCTGGACCTTGAGGACCTGCTGGTCCCTGCGGGCCAGGTATTGAGCTACCAGATGTTTTTGCATACAAAGCATAAGGCACGCTCATTAACTGGCTTGTGCCTGTAATGGTATATGTTGTACTTCCTGTTGGGTCCGTTTCTGTTTTTATAAAGTATGGCCCTGTTGCCCAATCTATCCCTGCAAAGGTTCCGGTTACAGGTGTTCCATTACCTATTTCTATACTTACTAAACCGTTTATATTGGTTGTTGGGGTTTGCGTTTCTACATAAACAGCTGTTCCATTTGCTGTAGTTTGCAGTATGCTTATTCGCATACCTACTGCTTGGTTGGCTACTAAAGCATCGCTACTGTTTCTTATAACCGCTTGGTAACTCATCTTCTCTGGGGCTTGGGCAAAGGTCGTTGCAGTCATTAATAGGGCAACTAAAATGGTGTATAGTTTTTTCATTTTTTAATAATTTTAAATGTTTTTAACTCTTTATTATTCTGGTTTACTTTTAAGATATAGGTTGCTGAAGGTAAATTTCCCAACTCAATTTGTGTGTCTGCTGCGGTAATCTTGCCATTGGCTATGGCTTTTCCTGTGATATGAAAAAGAGTGTAGCTCAAACCGCTTAGTGCTGAATTTCGTAGCGATAATACAATTAGATCCGTAGTTGGATTTGGGTACAACATCGCTGACAAGGTTAGTGTCGTTAGTTCCGGATTACTCAAGGTAACTATTTCAAATGCATGTTGTACACCTTCGGCTACAGAGCCTGTTGTGCCGGTATTGTAAATATAAACTACTTGACCAACAGAAAAACTTGAACTTCCAGCGACTCCTGAAGCATTTCCTCCAGCAGCAGTTAGTATTTCTTGTGAAAATATGGAATTGCTTACACAAAATAAAATGACTAATAAGATTGTTTTGTACATAAATTTAAGTTTTGAGTTTAGTAATTATTACGAATTTATAATACGTAGTTATTTTAAATTTATAGTTTGAAATAACCTTGTATTAATGTTATGTTGTAAATTTACTTTAGTATTTTAAGATATGAAATACGTAACAATACTGATTTTATGCGTATTTTTTTAGCTTAGTACGTAGTAGTAGGGAAGCCTATAAATTTCTGTTTATAAGATCAAAACAGAGTTTTTCATCAATCTGTTAAATAGTTACAGAAAAACAAGATGAAAATTTAAGTATAGATTTAATTTTAAGCGAATTCAGGAATTTAAAATGAAATGAATTTATAAACCTATTAAGAAATAAGAAGAAGTAATAATTGTTATTGTTGTTGAAACAAGAAACATCATGGAATCAATATAAAATTACATATCCAAGATAATTTTTTTATTTTCTATAGCCCAATATGTTAGCCTTTTGGTTTCTCCCTCTATTTCTAACTTTTTTATAATATTACTTCGATGCTTTTCTATGGTTCTTACAGAAACATTAAATTGCTCGGCAATACTATTTGTGTTTTGTTGTTGAGAAATAAGTTTTAGAATGGTTAGTTCTGAAAATGTTAATAATTTTAAACTAAATAAATTTTTATCTAAAGTGGTTAAAAAATCACTATTCAAGGATGGGCTGTAATATATAGTATTACTAGCCACAGCTTTTATACACTTTTCTATTTCAGAGAAACTATCTTCTTTTAATAAAAACCCATGGATATGAATGGCCTTTGCATGCATTACAACTGGAGGTTCTTTATGAAAAGATTGTATTATAAATTTAGTAGCTACACGTTTTTCTTTGGCCATTTTCACTACTTCAAACCCGTTTAAAAAAGGCATATCTATATCTAAAATTGCAATATCCGGTTGTAGTTTAATAATTAATTCTAATGCTTGCATACCGTCTACCGCTTGCCCAATTACATGGTACCCACTTGAGGTTAATTCTTTAAACAAGCCTTCTAATATCATAGGATAATCGTCTGCAATTATAATTGAAAGTATTTTTTTATCCATTTAAAAGGGTATAATTAGTTGTACTATTGTTCCTTTATTTGCAACTGATTTAAATTCTAATTTAGCGTTTATATTTTTTGCGCGTTCCAATAAAGTTTTCATCCCTAATTTATTTTTTTCGTTAATAGTTTTAGAAACATCAAACCCATGTCCATTATCCTCAATTGTAACATTAATATATTTTTTTTGTTTTTCAACTGAAACGAATACAGCTTTAGCCTTGGAATGCTTTAAAATATTAGAAAGTAATTCTTGAATAATCCGGTATAAATGTAATTCATGTTCTCTATCAATTAAGTTGTCAATAGTTTCAATATCACAGGTAAAAAATAATTTTGTATTCCTATCTATTTCATTAATTAAAGATTTAATAGCTTCAGTATATGATATGCCTTCCATTTGAGGTGGATACAAACCATGAGAAATAGTTCTTAATTCATCTATAGCATTTTTACAAAGTAATGATGCCTCTTTACTTTCAATTCCATTAATTTTTTTATAAAGTACGATTAGTTTTTGTCCTATACTATCATGTAAATCTCTTGCTAATCGTTTTCTTTCATCTTCTTGATTAGAAATAAGATTTTGAGAAAAAGAATGAATAAGTAGTTCCTTTTCTCTAGCTCCATTTCGTGAACGAATTAAAATGATAACTATAGAAACTAATATAAATATACCAATAATTACTATAAATAATAGTTTATTAGACTTGCTATTTTTTTCTAAAAATTCTAAATCCTTTTTTTGAGATTCAATTAGAAAATCCTTTTTTTTAGTTTGATATAACGATTGATAATAAGAAAAATATTTTAACTTTTGTTCGCTAAAAAGAGAATCTTTTAAAGCAAAATATTTATTCTCATGATAATATGCATTCTTATAATCCCCAATTGCTTTATATACTTTTGATAAAAAGTTTTCGGCTTCAAATATTTTTTCTGCTTTAAATTTTCTTTTTTCTATTTCTAAGTGCTCTTTTCCTAGTTTTAAAGCGTCATTAAAATTTCTATGAGCAAAAGCGATATTTTTTAAAACTTCTAAATAATTCTCTTTGTTTTCATCATTCTTAAATCGGTCAATATTATTATTTATTTCTTTCAAATATTTTTCAGCGGCATCAATATTATTATTCTCTAAATAAGCCAGTAATATTTCACAAATAATCTCAGAATAAACATAGTCGTTACCTCCAGTCTTTTTTTCAAATTCAATTGCTAGTAATAAATTAGTAATGCATTCATTGATATGACCGGTTTTACGCAAATCTTGAGCTGCATTATAATACAAAAGGGCTAAATTTATATAATCATTGCTCGCTTTTGCCAACGCAATGGTTTCATTTCTCTCTTTTTTTGCTTCTATATAAAACCCATTTTGACTATATAATAGTGCCAACCCGTAATTGGCAGCTATTATGTTAGTTGTATCTTTAATTTCATTAAAATATTTTTTAGCTTTTTGCAATTTTTTTGAAGAGTTATAGATATTTGTCATTTCCTTTAATGCAAAGCCCATATGTAGATTTGCAGTTCCAGCTAATTTCTTATTTCTGACTTTTAAAGCAAATCCTTCTGCAATTTCATAATACTTTAGAGCCGTTTTTTTATCACCTGTAAAATAATAGCTATCAGCACCATTTAAATAAAATTCCCCCAAAATATTATAATGTTTTATTTTATTGATTTTTTGAAAGAAATTTTTAAAAATTTTCAATCCTTGATCGTGTTTATAAAGAATATTATTTTTAAAAAAAATTAATTTATAGGTATTTTTAGCCGCTATGTTTAGGGAGTCTAATTGTAATGCATAATTGATAGTCACTTCTGCAATTGAATCATATTTAAATTCTTTTTTATTTTCAACAAGCGTACAGAGATTATCTAATAATTTGAGGCGTTCCCCATTTTTAGAATTATAAATTTTTGTTTTTAACAAGCTTACATCGTCTTTAATTTTTAAATCTTGTGCCCCTACTGATAAGCATATAAATGGAAAGAGAAATAAAAATATTTTCATAACAAAAATTTTAATAAAGATAACCCGTTGTGAGTTATGATTTAAAAGAAAAAATTTGTATATATTTCTAATAGTTTGCAACTTATTTTAGTTATAGACCATTATCAATAAACAAATAAAATATAAATTTAAAAAAAATATTGGAAGTATTAAGAAAAATATCAAGAAAACTACTTTTAACTTATATAAGGTCAACCTGTTGAATTTCATCGCCTTTTAGACTTGTTTCAGGCAATTTACAGTGGCAAGGTTTCTTGGTTTTTCAAGAGTAATTATTTGCTAAGTTTGACAGGATTACCTTCGGTGAGCCTGATGAGGGAAACCTTACCCAAACAAAAACTCCAAAACATTTACAAAAGCGAGCTTTTGACATGTTTTGGAGTTTTTGTTTGTGGAGATTGAAGATTTGTCTTCGAACTTTTGAACCAAAAAAACATCTCAAAAAAAATAGAGATGTTTTGGTTCGATTTGTGGAGATAGAAGATTTGTCTTCGAACTTTTGAAACGAAAATCTTATTCAAAAAACTGTTTCTGCTTGTAATTGATAATGATATATCAACAAATATATTCTATATATTATTTATAACCCAAAGCGGGATTTAGTAAGATCAAAATGGGTTAATGCTTCAGAAGCCGTTAATCCTCTACCTTTGTAAATACGTGTAAGTGCTATTTTTCCAGAAAGATTGAAATATCCAGGGTTACCAAAATTTGGAGTTATTGTACCAATTACATTTAATTTATTAGACATTAATGAGGCTGGTAATGAATAAGTTAGTTTAGAAATACCATCAAGATATATAGTAGCCTGCCCAGAAGTTCTTGATAATACTTTCTTCTTTACCGGTAATTTTTTACAACACCAAACTGCTTTGAACCTTCGAGAATTCGTTGCAATTGATTGTATTCTCTAACCGATATAATTGGCTCCCAGGAACCCTTAATTATTCTACCTTCCAAATAATGAATTGAATATTCTCCCAGTATAAAACTGATTGCGCCAAATCTCAGAAATCCTTTGCTTTCTAATTTGAACTCCTTTTGAATTCAACCAAAACAATGTAAGAATCTATATAAACAACGACACTTTATATTTAAATTCAGGGACAAGTGTTATTATGACTATTGAAGTGTACGATATTCACGGAAGATTAATTGCACAACAAAAATCAGTTAAAGCCACCAACCAATTATTGATTGTTAAAGTTATATACGAAAATAGTAAAGTGGTAATTAAAAAAAACAGTGAATTAAAAAAGGTTTAGCTAGTAACTAGTATTTAAGTAATTTGAGATTTTATGTTTTAATAAATTAGTCTCGATGTTTTAATAACAGCTTCTTGATTTAACTTTCAATTGAAACAAATTAACGTTATGAATGACACTTTTTCACCAATACTAATCTTGAGATTTCATTTAATTTTACTCAAATTACAACTTAAAAATATAAAAATATGAAAACAAAAATTACTTATTTATTTTTAATACTTCCTTTTTTGACTTTTGCGCAAGGTCCTTGGGAATTTAATACGGCTTCTAATACAGAGGGGTTTACGTGCAATTCTTCTGGAGGAGCTTTAGGAGCACACACAGTGACACAGTCAGTTGGGGATTTAAGGGTTGATTTTGTTACAGGTACGGGCAATAATCCAATAATAAAAAAGGCAGATGCAGCTATTAATGCGGATTCAAATATCAACTTTATTGAAATACGATTGAAAAACGTAAGCGCCATTAGCTATTTAAGACTTGCTCCAGCAGGAACTACGGCTAATTATGGAAATGTTTTAATTTCCACCGCTGATACGCAGTACCAAACCTACACTATTGATGTAACCGCATGGACAGGTACTGCTGTTGGTATTGATATATTATGTAAAAAAAACACTGCAGCTTCAGGTAGTGGAAATTCCTATACACCTGTAGCAGGAGAGTATATCCTAATTGATTACATTAAGCCTTTGGCTAACCTTGTAACACCAGAAGTTAACGTTTTTAATTTTGATGCAACAACCGAAGGTTTTACTACTCTTACAAGAGCAACGGCTGATCAAGCAACCGAATCGTTAAGAGCAACTTTAAAAATTAACTGTACAACCTTAGCATCAACCAATGCTAAAGTAGCTTTATCATCATTATTTGCCCATGTTGAAGGAACAAATAAATATGCGCACATTACTTTAAAAAACACCTCAACCAATACATTTTTTCAATTAAATGGAAAAGTGGGGGGTGTAGTAACTACTTTCAATCCAATTCAAACCTATACGCCTTCTGATACGGATTATAAAACCTATGATTTTGATTTAACTACTTGGGATAGCGGGTATCAATTTCCGGAATTAAACTTTGCTGTTAAGAATACTTGGTTAGCAACAGCAACTTATGCAATAGGTGAAATTGTAATTTCAGGAAATACCTATTGTAAAAATATATCTGGTTCAAATAGTGTCTCGCCTGCAGTACCACATACAGATACTGCAAACTGGGCAATATGTGATGTAACAGGAGCTATAGCTCCAGCGGTTGGCGCAATTGTTGGCGGTGCATTGGATTTAACTAATTCTGTATATGTTGATTCAATTGTTTTTGATAATATTGTTCCTTCAGCTTTAGGAACTGCTGATTTTGGAAATACTAAAAATACAATTTCATTATATCCAAATCCTGCCAATGATGTTTTGAATATAAGCTCATCTAATGGCATTACTAAAATTGAAGTATTTGATATGCAAGGTAGAAACGTAGCATCTAAGAACAATGCTTCGAATGTGAATGTTGCAGCTTTAGGAAAAGGAGTTTATATTGTTATAGTGGAACTAGAAAACAGGAGTGTTGTTGCAAAACAATTTATTAAAGAATAATTTTGTATTTATTAAATAACTAAGTCTGAAGACTTTTAAAATATTGATTTTTACACTATTTCTAAATAAATTTAAAAAATGATTATGAAGGCTTTCTATAAATACTCCGCCTTAATTGGCTTTTTTCTATTTTTTATTACAAAATCACAAGCACAAAAAATAGCTGTACCCATTAGTTCTTATGGTGTTTGGGATCGTGGAGGAGGAGTTGATGACTATTCCGATCCAAAGGCCGACTTTGTTTTGGGCATAGAAGTGTCAGCTACATGGGCAGAAGTACAATCCATCGGGCCAGGCAAATATGATTTCTCACAATTTCAAGAAGTATTAAATACAGCAGCCAAATATCATAAAATAGTAAAAATTAGCATAAATGTAGGGCCAAATTCTCCTTTATGGCTCTATGATAATGGTGTGCCATTGGTCAAAGTAATTAGCAAAAAACCTGAAAAACACGCTATAAAATTTGCCAATTACCCCTTTTATTTAAATGAAAATCATAAGAAATATTATTTTGAATTGATAAAACAATTCTCACTTTTTTTGAGAAATCAGCCTAAAGAAAAATTCGATTGTATTGCTTTTGTACAAGTAAAAACAGGCGCTACTGGTGACGAAGAACCCTACAAAGGAGAACCTGAAGATGAAAAATTTGCTATTGACAAAAAAAAGGTATGGGAAGAATATCGGATAGAAGCATTCGAGCAATTTAAGGAGTATTTCAATGATGTGTCTGACCGTCAAATTGTGTTAACATTTAATAATGTTGATCCTATAAAAAGTCCCGTTGCTAACAATTGGGTGATGAATACGATTGACCCGAAAATTGGATTTGGTATAAAAGGAGGCGCCTACAATAGAGGACACCATTTAACTGGCGAACAATCATTCAAAGAACAATGGACGCCTTATCTTATTAATCCTAAAGGGATGAAACTTTTCTCAGCTTCTGAAATGGATGAATCTTGGAGAAAAGAAATATTTAACATCAATACAGAATTGGCTTTTTATTGGTCAGCCCTTAGTGGAATTAATACTGGATTATCGTCTTATAATTGCTCTAAAAGAGCAATCCAATATGCAATGCAGCATCAGGAAATTAGAGACATTTTTAAAATGTACAATAAATACGCACAGCAGGTTTATCCAGCTTCTGCCACTACGGCCTTTTCTGTTTTTCACGAAGGTTTAAATGCCGCTGATACCATTAAATTCCCAGAGAAAAAATTTGGGAATGCAAAATCTAAAAATCTGGAACGCTATACAAACATTTGTAATGCCTATGCCTCAAGAGGGGCAAAAATGGATGATTTAGAAGCAGCCGATATAGGTCAAGTAAATCAAAGAGAGAGACAAAAGGGATATAACGATGCCGGATGGGATATTGCCGAAGGAAATTTTGAACGTTTCTTGTATCAAATTAAACCCGACGAAACTTCCATAGGACTTTTCAGGGTTAGAGGTGAGATAGACAAAAACTCTTCAAAATATGACCGTTTTGCTCGTTCTTTTGAAAATGCAACAGGAAAAAACACCATGTATTTTAAATTTGATGATGAGATGTTTATCGCTTCAAAACCGAAAAGTTTAAAATTTACCATAACTTGGCTAGATAAAAACCCGGGTTCAACTTGGGCATTGCAATACAACAAAGGAAAAGAAATGAAAACGGCTCTTGAGATAAAAGGGAAGGGCGATAACCAGTGGAAAACTGTAACAGTTGAGGTTTCTGATATGCAGTTAAACCATAGTGGAAAAATGGCGTCTGACTTTGCATTGGTAAATACAGATTCAATCGATGATGTTTTTAACGGTATTGAAGTAAATATTCAACGAAAATAAATTAATACACCACCATGGATCTAAAAAAAATGAAAAATAGTTTTTATTTATTGAACTCTTCCTTGCTTTTAATATTAAGTTTTTTTCCTTCGATTGAAGGAGTGGCTCAAAATAAGCGCCCAAATATTCTTGTTATTATGGGGGACGACATCTCACGAAATAGTATGGGCGTGTATGGTTCTAAATATATTAAAACACCCAATTTTGATCGAATTGCAAATGAGGGCGTGCTTTTTACCAATGCCTATGTTTGTAATCCAAAATGTTCACCGTCTAGGGCTTGTTTTTTAACAGGAAGGTACTCTTGGCAATTGGAAGAGGCGGCTAATCACATTCCTGTTATACCGCCCAAATGGAAATTTTACCCTAAATTGTTAGAAGAAAGCGGATATGCCATAGGATATACTGGTAAAGGTTGGGGACCCGGAGTGTACTACGGAGAACACAATCCTGCAGGCTGGGAATACAATGATATTTCGCTTACACCCCCATACAAAGGAATAAGCAAGCAGGATTATGCATCTAACTTCGAGGCGTTTTTAACTAAAAGAGACACAGAAAAGCCATTTTGTTTTTGGTTTGGAACCCATGAGGCGCATCGTAAATACGAGAAAGATTCTTATAAAAAGGAAAATAAAGATTTGAGTAAAGTTACGGTTCAAGCCTTTTTTCCTGACAATGAATTAGTTCGTGGTGATTTGGCTGATTATGGAGTAGAGGTGGAATACCATGATCGTCAAATTGGTTTAGCATTGGCTTCTCTCGAAAAGCGAGGGCTGTTAGACAATACCATTATTATTGCAACCTCCGATCAGGGAATGCCATTTCCAAGAATAAAAGGACAAATTTATGAAGAAGATTTTCATGAAGCATTTGTGGTACGATGGGGCGACAAAATAATTCCGGGAAGGATAGTAACGGATTTTATTAATTTTCCTGATGTTGCGCCAACACTTATGGAAGTTGCGGGATTAAAAATCGATAAACAAATGACAGGTAAAAGTTTTCTAAATCTTTTACTTTCTGAAAAATCTGGAAGAATCGATGAAAAACGTTCTTTTTCGTTATTAGGAAAAGAACGTCATGATATGGGTCGCATTGAAGGAGATCAAATAAATGTTGGTTATCCTGCTAGAGCAATTAGAACTGATAAATACCTTTATATTCACAATTACAAATCTAATAGATGGCCTGCCGGGGACCCGGAATATGGGTATAATAATGTGGATAATTCACCAACAAAATCGTATTTAACAGAACTAAAAAAAGAGGATCCAGATTATAAATATTATGAACTATCTTTTGGAAAACGACCTATGGAGGAACTTTATGATATGGAAATAGATCCAGATTGTATTAATAACCTCGCTTCTGATTCCAAATATGCTGTATTAAGAAATCAATTAAGTGCACAAATGAACCAGGAATTAAAAAGACAAAAAGATCCTAGAGCACTTGGAAAAGGAGATATTTTCGATTATTACCCTCAAGCTCGAGAAGAAAAAATGAAAAAAATGTACAAAGAAAAGTATTATAATATGTTCGACAGGTTTTTTGAGGTTTTTGGTAAAAAAACAGTTCCAATCCCTTCAGGTTTTGTTGAAAAAGACGGAGAAAATTAATTTAAATATAAAGACAAAAATGAATACAAAAAACATACTGACTTTTGCAATCCTAATAGCAACATTTGGGATACAAGCCCAAGAAACAAAAAACACTAAAAAACCCAATATAGTTTTCATTTTAGCCGATGATATGGGATACAATGAGTTGGGGAGTTATGGCGGTAAAATAATCGAAACTCCCAACATTGATCAATTAGCTAAAGAGGGAATGAAATTTTCTAATCATTATTGTGGATCTAATATTTGCGCTCCTTCGCGAGGGACTTTAATGACCGGAAAACATACGGGTCATGCTTATATTAGAGATAATAAACCGCTTCCTTATGAAGGAAATGAGCCTATTCCTGCAAGTGAAATCACGGTTGCTGAAATCTTGAAAACTGCAGGATATACAACTGGAGCTTTTGGGAAATGGGGATTGGGTTATCCAGCTTCAGAGGGATCGCCAAACAATCAAGGTTTTGACCAGTTTTATGGTTATAATGGTCAAATTCATGCCCACAATTATTTCACTTCCTATTTGCGTAAAAATGACCTAGTTGAATTAAATGCAAATATAGACGCTCCTTATTCTGTGTATAGCGCTGATATTATTAAAGATAGAGCATTAGAGTTTGTTGAAGTCAATAAAAACAATCCTTTCTTCCTGTATTTTTGCCCTACTTTACCTCATAATCCGTATCACCAACCCGATGATAAAACATTAGAGTATTATGCCAAAAAAACTGGATTTCCGATAGGAGATGCTCATTCTGAAGAATTCAGCGTTCCTAAATATGCTGCATTGTCGTCAAGACTTGATCAACAAGTAGGCGAAATTATGGCGAAATTAAAAGAACTGAATTTATTGGATAATACCTTAATAATTTTCGCAAGTGATAATGGATCTGCACTTACTAAAGAAGAAGATAGTTACCTACGTACTGGTGGAGATTTAAGAGGAAGAAAATCCGAAGTTTATGAAGGTGGAATTAAAAGCCCCTTAATTGCTTTTTGGAAAGGGAAAATTATTCCTGGAAGCAGTAGTAATCATATCTCCGCTTTTTGGGATTTTTTGCCTACTTGTGCAGAAATTGTAAAGGCAAAAACACCTGATAATATTGACGGAATTTCTTATTTACCTACACTATTAGGAAAAACGGACAATCAAAAACAACACGATTATCTGTATTGGGAACGCAGCCAAAGTCAAGCTATTAGAAAAGGAGACATGAAGGCAAATTTTGTGTATGATAAGACAAGTCAAAAACAAAATATTGAAATTTACAATCTTGCCCAAGATCCTTTTGAAAAAAATAATTTAGCCGAAACGATGCCAGAACTTAAAGCAGAGTTTATAAAAATAGCGCAAACCGCTAGAGTAGAATCTGAAATTTTTCCATTAGTGAAAAAAGCAAAAAAAGCAAAGGTAAAAACACATTAACCAATGGAAATCAAATATATTGTTTTAAGCTTTTTTGCTTTTACCATAAGTTTAAAAAGCAACAGTCAAACGAATGATAAAACAGTAAAACCGAATATTGTTTTTATTTATTTAGACGATTTAGGATATGGAGATTTAAGTTGTTATGGAGCAACCGCAATAAAAACGCCTAATATTGATGCTTTAGCCAATGGAGGAGTTCGATTTACTAATGGATATGCCACATCGGCAACTTGTACCCCAAGTCGGTATGGTCTGCTCACCGGAGTATATCCATGGAGAAATAGAGACGCCAAAATACTTCCGGGATCTGCTCCTTTATTGATAGGTAAAGAGCAACTAACCATTCCTAAAATGTTAAAAGAAAAAGGATACCAAACTGCCGTTGTGGGCAAGTGGCATTTGGGTTTAGGAACAGGAATTGTAGATTGGAATCAACAATTAGATGCAGGTCCTAATGATGTAGGTTTTGATTATTCTTATATTATGGCCGCCACGCAAGATAGAGTTCCTACTATTTATATCGATAATGGTAAAGTAGTTAATTTAGATATCAAGGATCCCATTTCGGTAAATTATGATAAAAATTTCCCCGGTCAACCCACAGGAAAAGAAAATCCTGAATTGCTCTCCATGAAATGGCATCATGGTCACAACAGTTCGATTGTAAACGGTATTCCTAGAATTGGTTATATTTCTGGTGGAGCCAGTGCAAACTGGAGTGATGTTGATTTAGCAGATCATTTCTTGGCCAAAGCACAAGACTATGTAAAAAGCCATAAAGAGAATCCGTTTTTTTTATATTATGCTTTAAATCAGCCACACGTACCTCGTACTCCTAACCCTAGATTTGTTGGAAAATCAGGCATGGGACCTCGTGGAGATGTTATTTTGGAAGCGGATTATTGCGTGGGCGAAATCATAAAAACCTTAAAAGAAGAAGGAGTTTTAGATAATACTTTAATTGTCTTTTCAAGCGATAACGGACCCGTATTGAATGATGGTTATTATGATGATGCAGTGGAGAAACTAGGCAATCATAAACCAAACGGTCCATTGCGTGGCGGAAAATACAGTTTGTTGGAAGCAGGTACACGAGTCCCATTTTTCACCTATTGGAAAGGGCAGATTAAGCCTTTAGTTTCAGATGCATTGGTGTGCCAAATCGATTTATTGGAATCCATAGCCAAGTTGGTCAATGTTGATGTAGAAAGTACAGACAGTCAGGAACTTTTGGATGTTTTTACAGGTAAAAGTAATAAAGGAAGAACGAACTTGGTTATTGAAGCCAACACTAAAACGGCCTTTCGTCAAGGCGATTGGATGATGATTCCGCCTTATTCTGGCGATCCAATTCTGGAAGAAGTTAATATTGAAATGGGAAATGACAAAGAGTTTCAATTGTATAATCTAAAAAAGGATATTGGTCAAAAAAATAATCTTGCCAAAACCCAACCCAAAAAGTTGAAAGAATTGATAAAAAATTTCGAATTGATTCGAGGCAACAGCTACAATAACGTAGAAAAAATTGAATTGAAATAACAATGAAAAAACAAGCTGTTTTTTTAGTACTAATTACGCTATTCATTTGTTCGAAAGCTTTTAGTCAAAGTAACTTAAACAATAACGAATGCGCGACCCTTAATCCACAAAATTTTAATAAGGTGATTGATGGCAAACAAGTGGGTTTGTTTTTTCTAAAAAATGGAAATCTTACGGCCGCCATAACTAATTATGGCGGCCGTATTGTTAGTTTATGCGCTCCAGACACAAACGGTCAAACGGCCGATGTTGTTCTTGGGTTTAAATGCATTGACGATTACTTAAAGGCAACCGGCGTATATCATGGCGCTATCGTTGGAAGGGTAATCGGAAGGATTGCTAAAGGAACTTTGGAACTAGACAGAAAAATACATTCTCTTCCTATAAATAATGGTGTCAATCACCAACACGGTGGATTAAAAGGGTTTCACAATCAAGTTTGGGATGTGAAAACGGTTACAGATAGTACCCTTGTATTGTCTTATATTTCTGTTGATGGAGAAATGGGATATCCTGGTACTCTAAAAGTAGAAGCAACGTATCAGTTGACTTCAAATAATGAATTGAGCTTGAAATTATTAGCTACAACAGATAAAACAACTATTGTAAATTTGACTAATCATGCTTTTTTTAACCTAGCAGGCGAGGGTAATGGATCTATTTTAGACCATATTCTAACGATTCCATCCAATTATTTTTGCGCCGTGAATCCCGACAAAATTAAAACAGGAGAGATTCTAAAAGTTGCTGGAACCCCATTTGATTTTAGAAAAGGGAAATTCATTGGTGCCGATATTGGTTTAGAAAAATCGAATGAACAATTAAATTTTGGCGGAGGATATGATCAAAGTTATGTTTTAAAGAAAAAAAAGTCCAATAAAATTGTATTAGCTGCAACGGTTGTAGATCCTAAAAGTGGTCGCAAATTAGAAGTGTTGACCAATAATTTAGGGGTACATTTTTTTAGCGCCAATTTCTTTAAAGGTAACGATATTGGAAAAATGGGGAAACCATTTCACTATAGAGAATCGTTTGCTCTAGAAACTCAAGATTATAATTCTCCAAATCAAATATCATTTCCAACAATTATTCTTAAGCCTGGTGAAAAATATGAGATCTATACTATTTATCGTTTTTCCTGCCTAAAGTAATAAAATGGGGCTAATTTTAATTTTCTCGGCTACAATCAATTAAAATAATCTTCCTTTAGTTTTTAGCTTACAGAATTTTATTAGTAATGTTTTTCATTCCAGCATTTCAAACACTGAAAGTTTAAGAAATAAAAAATTTCATCATAAAGGTCTTTGAGGCAAATAGCAAAAAAACTGCTGTATCAATTTTAAAGTCCATTAAAATTGATTCCAAAATGAGTACAAAAAAATAAAATTAACAAAAAATCAATTATCTTTGGATTATTAACTAAATGCTCTAATTCAAAGGCTCCATTTTAGTTTGAAAATATACTATACAATCAATATAAACATTAAATGCTAAGAATTCTAACAGTACTAATTACATTATTTTTTTATGTATATTCATATGGTGTACAGAGTGACAATATTAATTTTAAAAATATAGATAATAAGCAAGGATTGTCGCAAAATGGCATAACAGCAATATTTCAAGATAGAGATGGATATATGTGGTTTGGTACCCACTATGGATTAAACCGCTATGATGGCATAAATATTAGATCGTTTTATGCGTCAAATTCTTTCAACGATCTTTCAGACAATACTATAAATTCAATTGCACAAGATCTTGCCGGTAATATTTGGATTGCTACGGAGCAAGGCCTTACTGTTTATAACCCCATTACACATAAATTATATAATCTAAAGAAATACAATCCAAAAAATAATTTTTTTGGCCAAAATATACAATCCATTAAATTGATTGATGGTAAAATTATGTTCACTACTCAAAATGGACTTTGGAGTATTAATTCGGGAAAAGAACTTTTTACGGAGGAAAACACAAAATCAATTTGCCAAAAGAGTATTAGATATAAAATACCTTCCAGTTTAGACCTTGAATCTTTAAAAATTCATGAAAAAGATAAAAATGGAAACTATTGGTTGACCAATAAAAACCAAGTTATTTTAACCAAAATCAGTAGTAATCAAATCATCATTTTAGAAAAAATTCGAATAGGACAATCTACAGATGTTACTATATCTGCTTTTTTTCAAGATAACTTTTCAAATATCTGGATAGGTACTCAAAACAATGGTTTATTTCATTTAAAAGAAGATAAAGGAAACTATTTTACGACTAAAATTTATCCAAAAAAGGATTCTGCCATCAATTTTTCTAGAATAGCAAATATCATTCAAGATCATCAAAACAATCTTATTGTGACTTCCCGAGCTAACGGGGCTATTAAAATAAATAAAGATGCCTTAAAGAATAATGATTTTTCCTCTTCAACTATTACCTCAATTGATTTACCTACTAGAAAAATTAAAAGTATTTTTATTTCTCGAGATAAAACACTTTGGATTGGATCTTTAGGCAACGGCGTCTTTTTTCAAAATAATTCTGGACTAAAATTTAAAAATTATCATATTAAAGATAATAAAAGCAACTCAATAATTAGTAATACAAGATCAATTATTAAAGATGAATTTAATAATTTGTGGGTAGGTACTTTATTTGAAGGCCTTTTTATTTATGACACGACCAATCAAAAAATTGTGAAGTCAATACTGAATGGAAAATCAATCTTTGCATTATCCAAAATCGACAACCAACACATTCTAGTAGGAACCTCAGACGGATTATATCTAGTTACATTTACCAAAAATAATTATAGCACTAAAAAGCTTATTACGAAAAATAAAACTAATCCAATTGTTTTTTCAATTGCGAATGTCAAGAATCATTATTGGCTAGGAACTGACAATAATCTTATTAGTTTTTCACTAACAAATGATTTTAATATAGTGAACGAAGTTAGCTATAAAAATTTGATTCCATCCTCTCTAAATTCTATAAATTTCGTACGAATTGTTAAATATGATCCTATTCACAATTTTTTGTGGATTGGAACACAAACTAAAGGACTCGTTGTAGCTAAATTAAATAATGATTTCACTATAAACAACTTTTCTCAATATAATCAAAACCCAAATAGTCTGGATAATAATGACTATATATGTGATATACTTTTGGATAACAATAACAATAGTTGGGTGGGTACAAAAAATGGGCTGTTTCAAATTAAATTAAATAAAGATGGAGCAGCCTCAAAAATAAAAAAATTCACAATCCGGGACGGACTTCCTAGTAATTTAATTCAATCCATAGAAACCGATAAGCAAGGAAATATATGGGTTGGAACAAATAGGGGATTGGCTAAATTAAATCAATCGTATAAGACAACAATTTATGATGTAAACGACGGTATTCAAAACTATGAATTTACAGAACACGCTTCTTATTCCGACTCAAGTGGATTATTATATTTTGGGGGTATTGATGGTATTTCAACTTTTTTCCCTAATAAATCAAAATATGACAATTACAACGAACCTGTAAATATTAGTGAAATAAAAATTAATGGTATAAATATAAATGATAGAATACTTAAAAATGATTTTAACAATCTGACACTTACTCATTTTGAAAATAATATAGAAATTAACTTCCTATCTCCAAATTACTACAATCAAAAAAATTGTAAATACGCCTATGTTCTGGAAGGATTTGATGAAACTTGGTTGACAGCTTCAGCTAATACTCATGAAGTGAATTATAAAAATTTACCGCCAGGAAGTTATACATTTAAAATTAAAGTATTTAACGAAGATGGGAGGTGGGAATCTAAATATACCTCTTTATCTATAGTAATAAAACCATTATTTTGGCTAACATTTCCGGCATTTTGTATCTATTTAATAGTGCTTTATTTTTTAATTAAATTAATATCATCAATTACAAAAAAACGACTTGAGAAAAAAAATAAAGAGCAATTAGAAAAACAATATCATGAGCAGATGGAGAAAATCAATCAATCAAAATTGGAATTCTTTATTAACATTTCTCATGAAATCAGAACGCCACTAACCCTAATTTTATGTTCAATTGAAAAACTGATTTCTAATTTTAAGCTTAATCCGAAACAAGAAAAAGAAGCATTAACTATTGATAAAAATGTAAATAATCTTTTGGAATTGACCAATGAGTTATTGGCGATTCACAAAATGGAGACTGGTAATTACCAATTAAAAGTTCAGAAAAACGATATGATTACGTTTTTAAAAAATATCAAAACTATTTTCAAGTCTTTGGCAAAATCAAAAGAAATTAAAATCTCAATTGACACATTTGAACCTGAATTATTTGTTTGGTTTGATAAAAATGCTCTCGGTAAAATAATGTATAATTTAGTTTCCAATGCCATTAAACATACTAATAATGGGGGTAGAATTATTATTAGAGCATTCCCTTCTTCGGATGAAGGATTTTTAATAATTGACATCATCGATAATGGCTCAGGAATTGATCCTAATTATATTTCTAAAATATTCAATAGATTTTACCATCACGGAGGTAATATGGACCGCTATGTTAATGGATTTGGAATAGGTTTGTCTTTGACAAAATCAATGATTGAACTTCATAAAGGAACTATTTCAGTCAGAAGTGAAATAAATATTGGAACTACTTTTACTTTGAATTTACCTTTGGATGAAAACGCTTACTCTGATGAAGAAAAATCAGATAGATTCCTTTTGGACAATGATATACCCAGAGCTCTAAGTATTGCTGATTATGATCAAGACAATGAAGTTGTCAATAATGAATTAGTTATTAAAAATACAGATTTCAATGAAGAAAAGCCTACTATTTTATTTGTAGATGACAATAAAGATTTAATTGAAAATATGGCCGATTACTTTGTGGACAATTACAACATATATACAGCAGATAATGGGCAAATAGGTGTTGAAATGGCAAATAAATTGCAACCGGATATAATTATAAGTGACTTGGTAATGCCTATAATGAATGGTATTGAACTATGTGAGACGCTTAAGAATGACATTAAAACTTCGCATATCCCGATAATTCTTTTAACAGCTCAGGGCGATATGAATACTCAATTTGAAGGTGTTAAATCTGGGGCAGATTACTTTGTTCCTAAACCATTTAATATTAAAATTTTAAATCTAACTATTAAAAATATCATAAATTCAAGAAACAAATTCAAAAATTTATTTTTGACTAATAAATACGAAGATGCAGGTGATTTAACCACAAATAGTAAGGATAAAGAATTTATTGAAAAACTACTCAAATATGTTAATGATAACATAGAAGAGGATAATTTAAATATTATTAATATAGCAGATGAATTTTCTATGAGTCGCTCGACTTTTTTTAGAAAAGTTAAGATAATTACTGGTACTACTGGGAAAGAATTTATTGATTCGGTGCGATTGAAAAGG
Organism: Flavobacteria bacterium BAL38; assembly: GCA_000169355.1. Taxonomy (GTDB): domain Bacteria; phylum Bacteroidota; class Bacteroidia; order Flavobacteriales; family Flavobacteriaceae; genus Flavobacterium. The sequence goes on from AAXX01000004.1 coordinate 108,113, forward strand.
GCTACCAAGCTTTTACTAGAATCTGATTTGAATATATCTGAGATTGCATATGCTATAGGTCATTCAAATCCACAGTATTTTTCTAAGTGGTTCAAATCTCATTACAAAATGTCGCCTTCAGAATATATATTAAAATACAAAATATAGATCATAGCTAGTTAGTATTTTTATGGTTAAAAGTAGAAGAAATAAAGGACTTTGCTTTTATTATGATAGTAGCGTAAACCCAATTTAATTTCTATTAACTTAGACTTCCTTTATTGCTTGTCTGAGATTTTGGGTGTATTTATTATAAAGAATTTTCTTTTTATAATAATTCCATTTTATAAAAAAACCTGTCATTGACAGGTTTTTTAAAATTATCTTAGCATAAAATTTTATTGAACTACAATAGTTACTGTAGCTGTATTTCTTCCAAAATTATATTCACTAGCTGATGCAGTGCTATTATAAATATAACCAGAACCTGAATAAATTTTATCACCTATTCTGGTGCCTAATAACGTTACTACATAGGTTCCAGGGGTAGTAAATTTATAGGAATAAGTCAAATTATATCTGTTTATAGCTACACCAGTAGAAAATCCACCCGGTGGAGTTAATAATACACTTAAATTTGTAAAATAAGTAACTACTAGGTTTTGGCAATTAGCAAAAGTTTTGAGTGTTGGCATTAACTCTCTAATTCTAATTGCTGCTGTATCTTTATAATACGATTTTTCTACTAAGTTCTGTAAGCCAGTAATTATAACATTAGCATTAAGTGGTGTATTGGGATTTGTAATATTATAAGCTGCAATTTCAGTAGTCAAAATAGGAATCCAAATATCTAACTTGGCTTGTGTTAGCACATAACTTTCATCATCAATTGTTCTACCACCTGTAATTACTAAATAACTTTTTGTAAAATCGTGACTGGCATCTCCTGTATAAACAACATAGGTTTCGGCATTACCAGACATTTTGAAGGTTACAGTTGAATCTACAGCTACTGTTGTTTTATCAGCTTCTATAGTAACCCATGTGTCTAAATCATCTTTTTCACAGGAAGCGAATAAGAACAAAATCGATAAAAGCTTTAAAATACTTATTGAATATTTTGTTTTCATACTATTTATTTTTTTTAATTAATTATATCCAGGATTATTTGGACCTATAGATGGATTTGCCAGTCTCTCAGCATTTGGTATTGGAAGTAACATATGAAAATCTTGAACATTGGAAGTAATTTTATTCCATTCTTCAGTTTGTCCATTATTTCCGGAGCTATTTCCAATCCAATATCTTTTCCATAAAATTGTTGTAGTTGAAGGCGGTTGTGTAATTCCAGGTAGAGGAGGCCATTGAACTACAGGTACTTCTAATGACTTCGCATTCATTTTATTAATCATATTTCGCAAAGTAGTCTTTAGGGAACCCCAACGGACTAAATCAAACCATCTTTTTCCTTCTTGACTTAACTCTCTACTTCGCTCATAGAAGATATAATCTCTAAAAGCAGCTTGAGATGAAACCAAAGGATTTGAAAGAGTTAAATTGGCTAAACCAATAGAGTTTTGTAGAATCAAGGTACGTGGTAAAACATCAGCGTGAACCCCTGATGCATTAACATTTCTAGCCCTACCTCTAAGTTGGTTTAAAGCATCTATAGCCGGTTGTGTTGGTCCATTTATTTCGTTTGTTGCCTCAGCATATATTAATAATACTTCTGCATATCTAAATATTGGCCAGTTTACATCGTAATCATTTGTTTGAATTGCGTAGCCAGGACTACGAACCGGATATCGTCTAAATTTTGCAGCAGAAACAGGTTCTTTATCGACAGCACTCAATCTTCTAAACTTACCGGTAGCGGAAACTATTTTAATTCTCGCATCTGTCCATTGCAATCGAACACTATCTGCTTCATCATAATAATATTGGTGATACGGATTCGCTCGTATTGCTCCTTGCGAACCACCAGCGGATAAATTATCGATTCCTGAAGCATCTGAGGGAATCCCCATATTTAGACCAATTGTATTTCCTACCCCTAATCCTGGGGATTTAAATTGTACATCAAAAACAATTTCATCATTATTTTTATTTTGCACTATAAACGCATCTGGAAAATAAGGACACAACGAATATCTATTTGCATCTATTACTTCTTTAGAATATCTGGCTGCAAAAGTAAAATCTGCTATACCATCTCCGGTATTATTTCTTCTAGCCATACTACCCCTTGTAAGATAGACGCTAGCTAATAAAGTTTTAGCTGCATCTTGCGTAGCATGTCCTGCTAAAAATGCGTTTTTTACTTTTAAATGTACAACGCCATATTCAAGATCTTCAATTATATTTTCATATATAGTAGCAACAGAAGTTCTAGGAATATTTAGATCAGAAAATGAAGTCGTTTCTGCCTCTTTGTAAGGTACATCACCAAAGTAACGTATTAAATTAAAGTACAATAACGCCCTAATGAATTTTGCTTCTGCCACTAGAGTATTTCTTTCATCAACATCCATATCAATACTTGGAATTCTTGTTATCGACAAATTAGCTCGATTTATTCCCTTATAATGATCTCTCCAAATAGGCAAAATTACTTCAACGTTGTCGGCTGTGAAATTGAATGTGTTTAATCCCGAAAGCGGTACTTTAGATCCTGCGTTATGTTCATCTGTAGAAAAAAGACTTTGACTCTTTCCATATACTCCTTCTAGATGCAACGAACTATATACACCTACAATTGCAGCTATGGCATCGGCTTCTGTTTTGAATGAATTTTCAATTGAAAGATCTGAAACTGGAACTTCATCTAATAAGTCGCTACATCCTACAAAACCTGAAACCAATACAACAAGAAATAAATATTTGATTTTATTTTTCATTTTTTTATTTTTTAGATTAAAAATTAAGTGAAAGACCCAATGTAATGGAGGTGCTACGAGGATAACTACCAAGATCTACACCTCCTCCAACTCTACCAGCTGTTCCTCCTATTGCATTAACTTCTGGATCAAACCAAGAATATCTAGTAAGCATAAAGGGATTGTTTATCCTGGCAAACAGTCTAAATTTATTTAAATTTAAATTTTCTACGATTGATTTAGGCATTGCATATCCTAATGTTATGAAATCACATTTTAAAAAAGAGCCATCTTCCACATAAGCACTTCGAAATAAAGACGAATAAGCTCCATTACCATTTTCACCATGAAAAGTACCGGTAGGATTATAGGCTGCACTATAAGAATTATCGGACATAGATTTTAATGTATTCCAATTATTAATACCTCCCTTATCTAAATTTCCAATATTTCCATTTATTACGTCATTACCATAAGAAAAGCGTAAAAAGAAACTAAAGTCAAAATTTTTATAAGTAAATTCATTATTCAAACCTCCAATAAAATCTGGATTTGTATTAGCAATTGGCACTTTGTCATAAGTATTAATTATACCATCTCCATTGACATCATAAATTTTTACTTGTCCGTTATTAAAATCATCTTCAATTAAAACATCTTGTAAAGGGCTATTTGCCGCTTCTGTTTGATTGTTAATAATTTGATCTTCAATGTATCCATAATAAATACCAGTTGATTGTCCTACACGAATTAATATTTCATTCATGAATTTACTTGGAAAAATATTAGCATTAAAAAAAAATTCATCCTTATCCCCTAAATTTAGCACCTTATTTCTATTTATTGAAAAAGTAAAATCAGATCTCCATTTAAAATCGCTATTATCAATATTGATTGAATTAACGGTTAATTCAAAACCTTTATTACTAAAAGATCCAATATTTTTTAAAGCAGTTTCATATCCAGAGGACAAAGGCACTTGAACTTCTAACAATAAATCGGTTGTTTTTTTAGAATAAACTTCAGCAGTAATGTTTAAACGATTTTTAAAAAAACCTAAATCAATACCTAAATTGGATTGCGCAGTAGTTTCCCACTTCAAGTCAGGATTAGCTACATGGAGCGGTACTACTCCGGTATAAAATACATCATTAAATACATAATTTCCAGGCTCTAATAAATATAACGAGCTGTAGGCTGGTATCTGGTTGTTACCAGTTACTCCATAAGATGCTCTCAGCTTAAAATTATCAAAAATATTCATATTTTTTATAAATGATTCCTCCGATACTGTCCATCCTAAAGCAACAGAAGGAAAATAACCCCACTTATTCTCTTTCCCAAATTTTGATGAACCGTCTGCTCTAATGGAAGCAGTTAAAAGGTATTTATTATTATAACCATAAGCCAGTCTTCCTAAAAAAGACATTAAGTTATCTTTTGCTATATTATTTCTAGGTAAAGTTGGTATAGTTGCACTTGACAAATCATTAAAACCATTTGTTTGATTACTAAAACCTGTTGCTCCTCCAGTGAATATACTTTTTAGATTATCTGAAAATTCTCCAACTGCAGTAGCATTAATATCGTGATTATCTATTACTTTCTTATAACTTAATCGAGTTTCAAATACTTGATTTATAGCTTCAATTTTTTCAAATTCTGCTATTCCATTTTGCCGATATCCTTTCAATACAGTTGAGGGTAAAAATATTTGGTTATTAATATACCCGCGATTAAAACCATAACTAGTATAAAAAGTCAAATTACTATGTAATTTTGTTTCATAAAATAGATTTCCTATAATTCTACTACTTTGAGTTTCATTTTTCACATCTTTTAGATAAGTAATAACATTTTCATTGTCTCCAGTATCAGTTTCTTGATCAATATCAATAGCTCCGAGTTGAAAATTAATAGGCTGAAATGGATTGGTTGAAAAAATCTTTTTAAAAATGCCATCGGCATCTTTATCAAGACTTCTTCCAATATTTTTAGAAAACGCCAATTTAATATTTGTTCCAATTTTAGTGTTTTTACCAATAGATTGAACTAAGTTAGAATTTAAATTATATCTTTTAAAATTAGTATAAATAACCACACCTTCTTGATCTAAAAAATTTCCTGAAATTTGATAATTTAATCCTTCTTTAGTTCCCCCACCAATGCTAAGATCCATCCTCCGTGTTGAAGCAAGCTGAGTTGCCTCTTTTGCCCAATCTACCCCACGTTCATTTGCATCTTTTTTTTCTTGCCACGTGCTGCTGAAATTCCCAGTGTCATCAGACATTAAATAATTAATTTTATCTTCAATTATTTGTCTATCGAGGTACTCTAAATCAGTAAGTACCCTAGGAAATTTTGATACAAAAGAGGTACCTGAACTTAATGTTGCAGTAATTACGGGCTTTCCTACCTTTCCTAATTTTGTTGTGATAATAATTACTCCATTCGATCCTCTTGCACCGTAGATAGCTGTAGCAGATGCGTCTTTTAAAACTTCGATAGACTTGATTTGACCTGGATCTAAATCAGATAATGGATTTGATGACACATTATCATCTGGAATAATTGGGAAATTATCAATTACATATAAAGGCTGATTGCCGCTAGTAAGTGAACTACCACCACGGATAATTGCCCTTACACCTGATCCTAAACCATTATCATTTTGTGTTATTTGAAGACCTGCTACACGACCTGAAAAAGCCGTTTGAAGATCTATTGGATCTCCTTTTTCTATACTCGTTGCTCTTATAGATGAAACTGCTCCTGTTAAATCCTTTTTCTTGACAGTACCATAACCGATTACTACAACTTCATTCAAAACTTCATTTAATTCTCCAAGAACAATTTTTATAAAATTTCCCTGTATTTTGACTTCTTTTTTATCAAAGCCTAAACTTGAAACAATTAAGACGTCACCGAATTTTGCGTTTATTTTAAAACCCCCTTCAAAATCGGTTAAAACCCCTGTTTTAGTTCCTTTGACAACTACATGAGCTCCTATCAAGGGCAAACCTTTATCATCATTAACAACTCCTTCAATCGTATTTTGGGAAAACGAGGTTAAGAAAGATGTTAAAAAAATAATTGTTAATAATTTAAATTTCATATTTTTTGGTTCATTAATAAGTTGTTTTTTTAAACAAATTTGAATAAATATTAATTTAAATACTGTAAAAATAAATTTTACAAAAGTTAAATTTAAATTTTATTCCATATAAATAATTAGTTACTATATCAAAATTAAACTTTAAAGACGATTTATGGTAGTACAAAAGTCTCTTTTATAGTGTGAATTCGTCTCAATTAAAACACACTTTGATTTATTTGAATTTGATTAGTCATGTACAACCCCAAAATACAATTATGTCAATAGGGAAATATTTATTAAATAATTGACTATTTTCCAAAAAAAAACTTCCAGTTTCCTAGAAGTTTATTTATTTATTTGAAATATTTGGTCTTTACTCTTTACCTTCTTTTTTTTCTTCAGCTTTAGCTTTTTGAATTTCTAGCTGTGCAGGTGTTAATACTTCTTTAACTTTTTTATTAAGTTCTTTGATTTTTACTTTATTTGTATCAGCATGATCTGGATTTTCCTTGCTGTCTTTTCTCAATGCAGATTGTTCTTCAAGAATTGGTTTTAAAAGAGCTTGTTGATCTGTTGTTAAAGATAATTCTGTTGTCATTTTTTGCAACATTTTATCAGCACCACCTTTTTTAGAATCTTGAGCAAATCCGCTTAAACTTGCAGTCAATAAAACTGCGAAAATTAATTTTTTCATTTTTATATTTGTTTTAAAGTTAAAAATTTTAGACTTTCAATAAATAAAAAGGTTTAATCCTTTCATAAATTAAAAAAAGCTATTGCATTGTTTTTATTATTACTGCTGTTATTCTTTTATTATTTTTTTGGTGAAAATTCTTTTTTTCTCTTTAAGAAATACAATATAATACGTCCCTTTTTCTATATTTAGTAGGCTAAGTGAATTGTTTTCTGGTTTATTGACGTTTGAAACTATTTGCCCTATTGAATTATAGATAATAATTTCATCTGAAACAATTTTTTTATCCCAATAAAGCATAGACGATGTTGGGTTTGGGAAAATTAATGTTTCAGCGTTTTCAGAATTATAATCAATAGAAGATAAGGAACCTGTTCGGGTAATATCTATCTCAATGCCATGAAAGATATCATCAATACTATCTGTATTTACTAACATAAAATCAGAACCAAAAACTCCATTTTGGGTAATAATTGGATTTTGTATGGTTACGTTAGTTGTTTTCCATTGATTATCTCCAATACCTGTTATATTTATGGCAGTTTGCAAGCCTGATGAGTTATAATATTTTAATGCCCAAGTCGAATTTATATTTTTATCAAGCCACGTAATTTTAAATGTTAAACTAGCTGGATCTGAAAGAGAAAACACATCGGAATGGAATTTAAAATACATTGTATTTTTGCCACTACTGTTTTGAAAAGATCGCGCAAAACGATCGTATTTAGATGAATTTGAATTAATAACGCCTCTAACTCTGAAGAGACCAATTGAAGTTAAATCTGGATTTATTTGAGTTATCCATCTTTCGTAATTCCCTTCTTCAATATTCCAACCTGCATCATTATACCCTGTTTGCTGATCACGCTGATAAACTTGTCCTTGAGTGGCCGCAAACACATGATCCATTTGTGCACCTCTGGCTGAATAAGCATTACATATTGCGGTATAACGAGCTTGATTTGATTGGTTGGCAGCACCATAAAGACTTACAGGAAATTTAACTGTGTTTTGAGAATTTAATCCTTCATGGAAAATGGAATAAGCTGCATCAGCAGTTCTTGGATATACTTGTTTGCAATATTTATTAAACATCTTAAAAACATCATGTAATTCTGGTTTTGTTTGGGCTTGAACTAAAGCGCTTTCAGTAACTAGCCAAACCGAAAGACCTGTATTTAACCCACTTAAAGCACCCCAATAAAAGCCTAGTGGAACATTAATTTGGTAATATGGTTTAGTCCATGTTTGATCCATTTCGGCAGCAGAAAACAAATGTAATCCTTGTGGATTAACCAGATATGGTGTCCAAGTAGTTTTGAAATCTAATTCGTCTGAAAGATGATGTCCCCTTGCATAAGCCCCACCCTTGGTACCAAATCCATAAGTAACATAATTAGTTACCCATTGCCATTCTGAGGGTTCGTCAACAGGATCAATATTGTTAAAAAGAAGCCCAATTTTGGTGTTACTATTCCCCGTATTAAACGTTAGTCTAAATTTTTCAAATACTTCTAAACGAAAAGTACGCCATTGATTATCGGAAATAGTATAAGAGGAATTAAGAGGCGTTCCCTTATACGCAACTTCATCACCTGTGCATCCCGTTTTTACCTGAACATAAGCAATTTTACTGAATAAGTTTGAAGGAAGTGTTCGTAAGAAATTACCGAAACTTTCTATCATATTGAAATAATACGTTTTATAATCGATATCTAAATAATAAGGATATTGAGTCCAATTTGGATGTTGTGTGTCATTAGTAGCCACACTCGGCACACCATTAGCGTAAATCCAAGCTGGGGCATCAGGACCAACTCCTACACTTATGTTTACCATCTGATTGTTAGTGTAAGCTGCTTGTAATATAGTTTGAATCTCAGACCAATCGTATTGATTTGTGTTATTTGGTTGCACATCTTCCCAGTTTACATCGGCGCTTTTGCCTTTTAAATAGTTGTAATCAGTATCAACTGAAATGTCATAGCCATTTGATCTGTCCCAAACGCCATAGGAATTAACTGGTAAAATGGCCGTTTGAGCATGTAAAGAAAGCGTACAGATTATAAATGGAATTATATTTAATAAATAGTTTTTAACTTGTTTTTTCATTTAGATATAATTTAAGCCAACTTATTAAGAAAGATGTAGACGCATAGACTTATTTAATATTAAATATCTTATAACGATTTCATGTTCTCGCATAGTTCATCAAATGATTTTTTTCCTTCGTATTTTATGATTTGAGAATGACGACCTTCTAAAAGCAAAGGACTTGTTTTTCCATATGCTTTCAATTCATATTCTTTAGGTTTATCACCCCAATTGAAAACCCCAAGATAAATATCCTTATCCTTTCGGGCAATTATCAACTCGAACCCATCCTGTTTATTAGTTCCATGTTCCCAAAAATCCAACGGCACGGTTTCTTCCATCGCAGGAAACTCAAAAACTTCTTTCACTAATGCTTTACGTTCTGGGCGAAGTATCATTAAATTATCACTTTGTAATCGGGCAGTGCCGTATAGCATATTAAAATCGGCCCACATTTGAGCTTCATTCATTGTCATACTGTGTCCGTGTTTTGTATCTTCTTGAGACACTGTTGCGTCTTCGTCTATGGCTTCGCGGAAAACAAGGTAATCAGCATCGCCATTGAAAACTTTACCGCTCAGATAAAAGTTACTTAAATTACCTAAACAACGCTCAGGAAAAGCTTGGAAGATAGGATTGATGTCGCCACCAGTTCGCATACCGTCTACAAACCCAATAGTTGGTCCAAAAACAGCAGAACAGCCTAAGAAATAGATATCATCTCCCATGGCTTCCCGCATGGTTTTCATTCCCAAACGAAAACGTTCTACCCCTGTGATTGTAGGGTCGTAGGCTTTGAAACTTTTAACATGTTTGTTCCTAAGTTTGGTGTCTTTCTCGAGGCCGTAACGCATAAAATCCACCTTGAAATAACGAATTCCCCAATTATCCTTCATGTTTTTTATGCAATCTGCGATATGTGCTCTTGCTCCTGGATGGGAGTAATCGAAGTAAATATAATGCATGACTTTGTCTGCTTTTTTATTCTCTTCGACCACCAACTTTCCATCTTGATCATGAAGGAAGTACTCTGGATGTGCTTTATATATTTCAGATGCTTCATCACCTCTAAATCCATCAAAATGTATTCCAGGAGTTTTTCCTTCGGCCTTAATTCGGCTAACAATATCCTTGATTCCGCCAGGTAAAAGACCCGAGTTTATAGATTTATAATCTCCTCGTTCGGTCCACCATCCACCATCAATTTGAATCATATTTGCCTCTGGAGCCAATTTATTCAATTGGTCCATATTACCATAAATATCTTTTGGAGTGAATACTCTGCCATAATAATCCCAAGTTGCCCAACCTTTAAAATCGGCGGGCTTAAGTTTGGTAATTTTATTTTCTGCAGCAATCGCTGTTCCAAATTGATCAAGTAATTCAAGCCAGTTGGTAGCGCGTCTAAGTACGATTTGTTCGTATTGTATGGTCTGGCCTGGTTTTAATTGTTTGCCTTCACCGTCAGACCATACTTCGAAAGCTCCTTGTTTTAATGTGAAATTCGGCATAAATATTCTCCAAGAAGTTGCACCTGCAAATAAATATTGACCGTCAGATAATCGTAACATTTCATACATATTACTCGAACTACGATTGGTTTGACTGCCTATCTTCTGTATAAGCAAAGGTGTGCGACCCATACAACTTGCTCCAAAAACTACATCCAAGTTGTCGGATAACTGCGCTTCAATCGGAATGCTTACAGTAATTTTTTGTATTGTAATTGGTTTATCGCTATTATTAGATAGCGATATAGTTAACCGTTGAAAACCATTCTCAATTTCTTTTAAGTTTTTGGTAGTTGATACTGTTCCGTTAGCATTAACATCAACCTTAATGTCTTTCCATGGCTGAGTGGTTCCGGCAAAAGACATTAAACCGTTTAAAAATACTATCGAAAGTATTGTAACTGTTTTTTTAATTTTCTTTGTCATTTTATTTTATGAATATGTATTTTAGTTTTAGCTTTTACCAAATCTGATTGAAAGCCCATTTTGTTTAATTTTACAAATCAAATCTTTAACCTCCTTGATTTACTCTACAAATTTACTGTTGAACATTATTTAATATAGATGCAAATAGTCTCATTTTTAGTATAGATTTGTTTCATTTATAGATTGAGGCCATTAAATAAATCGAAAAACATTTTTTTTGTTAATGACAATACAAATCATGAAATAGTTATTGAAAAAATAATATTAAAATTGATTTTTACGAACTAAAAAGAGACTGTTCAAAATAAAATTGATACAGCCTCTTTTTTAATTTTTCGGGTTGTCCTTCATAATTTCAATCATATGAAAAACGTCGTCCTCATTATCCTCATTAACCAAGGAGAAATCGCTATTTTTGGGACCTTTATTGGCAAACACCCCATCGGCGATGGTGATACTTTTGCTTACCCAATTGCCACTGTTGGCTTTGGTGATGGTAACTGCGGTTTTGTCAGTATTGGATGAGGAATCATAACGAACAGAGAATTTTCCGGTCCCTTTATCCAAATATATGATTTTCAAAGTGATTGGCTCCTTATCTTTCATTGATAGAAAATTGTCATCCAGATCAAAATACATCCGGTTACGTCCGTTTGAATTTTTAAACCCTCTCGCATATCTGCCGTAGGGCTGATTCTCGGGTCCAACCCGCCATAATCCGACACTGGTTTCATTCGCATTGATCTGTGTAATAAATCGGCTATAGTTTCTGGCAATGAGCTCGAATCCTACATCGTTCATCGCCTTGGCTTCATAGAGATAATTGGATCCCGATAGGGAAGTAGCAGCATGCAAATCACCGACTTTTGCTCCGTATTTATTGAATTCCGCTTCAATTTTATTTACCCGTTCTGCGTTGCTCTGTTCAGCCTTCCCATATTTTCCCTCAGGAAAGCGAACAGAATCGGCACTATCGAGCACATCACGAAGGGCGATAAAGGCATACGGGCTAGTCTGCGGTTGTTTGTAATAAGAATACCGACTAGCGAAGGCAAAACCTTCATCATATTGTCCTGTTTTTACAATATTATAATCAACCTCCCATAAATCAAGTCCTCTATCGACGGTCGAAATAGCGGTCCAATAATAATTCCAAACCGGATTTTCCTGAAATATTCCAGCTTGCCCAAATTTAGAAAACTCGCCGCGCACAAACTCCGGTTTCTTGCCGTTCAGACCGAAAAAAGTAGGGCGAAGTTCATTATCTTGGATTATTTCTCCGTTAGTCTGATAACCAATTGCAATCGTAAATTGCTGTTTTCGGAGCTCAATCGGATAGTTTTTGCGAAGCCAATTCGCGTAAAGTAGTTCACCTGCTTTTGCAGCCTTAGTACCCTTCAATACTTCAGGATTACTTTCATTATCCACATTAAACAGGAATCGGATATGTTTGAGTTCTGGCTTATCGAAGGCTTCGTAGAAACGTTTCGTAGCTCCGCTGCAAAACTCTAAATATTGCTGAGCACTAATTTTATATTTATGGTCAATGGGTGTACCTTTATAAAGTTGTCTATCACCCGTAGATCCAAATGCGGGCTGTATAAATGCAAAGACGTTTCTATCCTTCTCAGGTAGTGAGGCAATGTGATCCGCTAGCTTGCCGATAAAACGATGGAAGTAATTGATGTAGTTTTGATTTAGGTAATAGGGAAAAAAATCTTTTCCCTTGCCACCTTTTACAGTCACTTTGGGAACCCCTTGTTCATAAATCCATTCTGGAGAGTGAGGGCCAGTCCATAAGACAAAATAGTAATAATACTTACCCTTTACGGCATTACGGATTTGAGCATCCATTTTCGACCAGTCATACTCCTCGGGACTTGTCTCTATGTCAGCCCACTTAACTCTATCGGCAGCCCCTTTAATAAAAGGAAACCGCTCTGTGTCAATTTTTTCATTCTTGCAATTGGTAAAGAATCCCGCCCACTGTGGGCGCTCAAAATCTTTTATATCATTTCCCTTTTTTTGTGAAAATGTCAATTGAGATAGACCTAATGCAAACAATATGAAAGTAGCCCATTTTTTTATTATTGCCCGTTTCATAATGCTATATATTTTTTTTCTCTTTTTTTCTCTTTTCTCTTTTCTCCTCTTTATCTTCTTTTTTCCCTTTCTTTTCTTTATCACCCTCAACGGCGTTTTCGCCTTTGCTATATTTGGTTCCTTTAGCGCTACCCTTGAAAGCACGATTTTCTTCTTGAGGTCTTAATAAAGGTAGCTCTTGTTCACCTCGGTGAACCTCTACAAGGCTAAATATATCATCTTTATCATCAGCATTCAATAGTACAAAGTCAGCCCCTTTTGTTCCTCCATTTTTGAAAACGGCATCTTTAATAGTTACCACTTCATGATGCCATTTTTTATCCCCTTTTCCGGTTACTGTCATTGCTGTCTTCATGGATTTGGTTCCTGCATCGTAATCAAGTTTCCATTTAGAACCTTCAATGGCATCATACCAAACCACAGTTATCGACATTACTTTAGGTTTATTATTTTGAGAAAAACCTTCATGAAGTTTGAAGTATAGTGCATCTTTTCCCGTTGCGTGTTCAAATCCTCTTGCAAACCTTGAATAAATTGAGGATTCAGATGTAATTGGACCACCCACTCGCCATAAAGGAATGGATGTAGCATCTGGTTCAATTTGGTACAATAGTCTGGAGTAATTATCTGGCCATATTTCCCAACCCGCATCATTGAAACCAACTTGGTCACCGCGTTGCTTCACTTGCCCCATTTTGAGTGCATTTTTATCCTCGTTTGCTGCTCCATACTTCGTATATTCGGCAGTAATTTTTTCCATACGATCAATATTTCCATGCGATGCTTTACCAAACTTATCTTCTGGATAAGCCTTTGTATCGGCTGCATTCAACCCTTTATGCAAGGCACAGAAAGCATCGGTTGCTGTCTCAGGGTGTATTTGCCCGGCATACTTATTGAAAAAATAGAAAGAATAATCGAATCCTTGTTCCTTGCTAGCCTTCAAAGCGCCGCTTGTAACATCCCAAACACTTTGACCCGCATTTAAGGCATTAATTGCTCCCCAGTAAAAGTTGAGTTGAACATTTAGTTGATACCAAGGACGCGTCCAGGTTTGGTCCATCTCAGAACGACGAAAAAGTGTTACCCCTTTTGGGGCAACTAGATAGGGTAAAAACGTGTTTACTGCATCAATTTCTCCACTTAAATGATGTCCTCTGGAAAGTGCTCCATTTTTGATTCCAAAACCATCTTTAAGGTTTTTAATGGCCCAATCCCATTCTTGAACAAAATTATTTTTACCGTTATTGCTTTGTGGTTCTAGATTGTTCAGAAGCATACTAATATTCAATCCGGATTGTTTACCAAACAATTTATCATGCAAGGCAAAGGTTTCAAGACGGAATTCTCTCCATTTTTCACTTTTTACTGGTAAAGAATAAATTTTATCTATAGGCTCCCCTTTATAAGCACACTCATCTCCAGTACATCCTGTTTTAACTTGAATAAATGAAATAGCACTTATTTTCTCTTTAGAAAAGGTGCTAATATGTTTAGCTACTTCTGTTAGAAAACGGTGATAATATTTTTTATATTCTGGAGATAGATAATAAGGATAATGATCAAACGCCCCGGGTTTTTTGGTAGCGCTTGTAATTACTTTTGGCACTCCTTTTTCATAAACCCATTCAGGTGTTTTAGGCCCTGCTGCAAAAGAAATATATAGCGATATTTTTTCTTTATAGGCTCTTTCAACAGCATTGTCTAATATTGACCAGTCATATATTCCTGGTGTTTTTTCAACTTCATCCCAGGTAAAATCGCAGGATGTTCCTTTTAAAAATGGATACTCTCTTATATTCATTGCTTCTCCACGATCCCAAACACCAAAAGAGCTAGATTTTGGACCTACTTGACTTATTACCATGTTAGAGAAAGCAATTAGTGCTATAATGACAATTTTTCTTGTTCTATCAAAGCTTTTTAAACTATATTCATTCATAATTAAAAATTTTATTTAGGTTTAAGACTGTTAAATTTAATATTGGTTTAAAATATAAAAACTACATTTTATATTTAATTGATATCGTTAAAGTTATATTCATTACTCGTATTTGAATTCTTTTTGGGCTGACACTGGGCAAATCGTTCGTTACAAATTGTTCCTAGCCCATCTTCTAAGGAATTGGCCTTTAATACCAATGGATCATTCTCATATACCAATTTTTGACTGAATACTGAGGTTGCTACAAAAAAAATATTTATCAGAATTAATGTGAAATGTTTATTTATTTACCAGTTTAAATAGATAAACAAATAAACAAATTAAAATAATAATGCAATCATTCAAAAAGTGTCATTCAGTTGTTCTTTTTGTTTCAAATAATTAAATATTTGAAACTTTTTTGCCTCATAAATGAAACTTTATCAACTAGTTTAGTATAAATGGTTAATTAATTTTACATAATAGTAACATAGAAATAGTAACCAAAAATAATTATTATGAAAAAACTATTACTTAATAGAAAAAAACTAATGCAACTTGCACTAACCCTTTGTTTGATTTTGGTGAGCGCTAACACAAGTTGGGGGCAACAAACTATTGGCTCCTTTCAATACATTAATGGAGGATTTGAAGGGTATTCAACCGGTAATCTAGCGGTTACTACTAGTGGTTCTTCCAATGCTTGGACAATCCAAACTACAGTTACAACCCTACCAAAAATTGTTACTAGTACTACAAATGGAAGTGCAAGAACAGGTAGTAATTTTGTTGCAGTGGCAAACTCAACAACTTCTGCTAACAGAGTTTTACAGAGTCCAACAACAACAGGAACTGCTCCTGCTGCTGCTACTGCTTATACCATTCAATATTATTATAGAAATTCTACTGTAGCTGGCTTCGGTGTAGGTGTTGGTAATGGTGGAGGTTATACTACTGTCGCTGGAATGACTATTGGTGATGGTACTTGGTTAAGGAAAGCAGTTTCATATACGCCATCAGCAATATCAAGTAATTTCCTTGTGCTTGGTCGTCTAAACGCAACTTATACTGCTGAATTTGACGATATTGTTGTATATGCAGGAGCTGAAGATACTACTGCCCCTACGGTAGGATCTAGTGCAATAGTTTCTGCAATCACGTCAAGTCAGCAAACTATTAATTGGACAGCTGGATCAGATACTGAAGGTGCTGTGGGATATATGGTGGTAAGGAGTACAATAGCAGACCCAGCTTCTACTCCTAATCAAGGTGGTATTTATTCAGTGGGTAATACTGTGGCAACTGACGAACAAGTAGTGTATATGGGGAATGGTACAAATTTTACTGATTTAGGGCTAGCTCAAAATACTACTTATTATTATAGAATATATACTGTTGATAAAGCTTTTAATTATTCAGCCACCGGTTTATCATTTAATAGTACTACAACAGCTCCTATAGTATCTGCTACAGAGCCAACTATTCAAGCATCAGGTTTAACTTTAGGAAATGTAACAGGATCCACGCTTGATATCAGCTGGACAGCCGGAAATGGCTCTAACAGTCTCGTTTTGGTAAAAGCCACAAGTGCAGTAGATACAGATCCAACAGATGGAGGTATTTATACTTCAAACTTGGCCTTTGGCTTCGGCACCCAAATAGGAACTGGAAATTATGCTGTCTATAATGGTACAGGCAATTCGGCAACAATTACCGGACTTACTCGTGGTTCCACTTATTATGTAAAAGTGTATACTTTTAATGTAAATGCTGCAGGTTCTGAAAATTATTTAACTACAAGTCCTGCAAACGGTTCAATTTTAAATTTGCCTTATCAAAATACCTTTACTTTTGATTCAACAACCGACGGCTTTGCAACTCTCACAAGAGCAGTTGCTATTCAAGTAACTGAATCGTCAATAGGAACTTTAAAAATCAACAGTACTGGTGCTAATAGAAACAGCAGTATAGTGGGTTTAAATACCTCTTATGCTCGTGTTGACGTTACAACGAATAAATATGCGCACATTACTTTGAAGAATATGACAACCAATAATAACATTCAGTTAGTATGTGGTAGTACGAATTTAAATCCAAGACAAATTATTACCACAAGTGATGCAAACTATAAAACCTACGATTTTGATTTAAGTGCCCTTACAGGCGATCAATATCCGACAATCAATATATCGGTAAAAGACACTTGGTCGGGAACAGCGACTTATGCTGTTGATGACACGGTTATTCAATCTAATGGTACTTACAAAAACCGTACTGGTGTTAATACCGCGACAGTACCGAGATTAGATGCTACAAACTGGCAATTAGAAGGGACTGAAGGAGGACTTTTAGATTTTACCAATTTTATCTATATTGATTCAATTGTTTTTGACAATGTCCTCCCAACTCTTGTTTCGAACGGTACAGGTGGTGGTAATTGGTCTGCAGGAACAACTTGGGCTGGAGGTATAGTCCCGGGGACAAATGATAATGTGAACATTGTGGGATCTGATGCAGTAAATTCAACTGGAACAAGAAATTGCAATCAACTAAGTATTACCAGTGGTAGTTCTTTGACAGTGGCTGGTGGATCATTAACTGTAAAAAATGGTATAATAAACAATGGTACCATAACTATAGAAAACAATGCCAACTTGATACAAGTAAACAATGTAGCCAATACAGGTTCTGGAACTGCAATAGTAAAAAGAAACAGTGCTTCTATACAATTATATGATTATACGTTGTGGAGTTCGCCTGTGGCGGGACAAAATTTACGTACGTTTTCTAATAATACTTTAGCCAATCGTTTTTATACTTACAATTCAACTACTAATCAATATAATGCAGTTGATTTTTCAAGTCCTGTAAATTTTGCTCCTGCAACGGGTTATTTAATTCGTGCTCCTAACACTTGGGCTCCTGCAACTCCAGACACTTTTAATGGTGTTTTCACAGGAATACTGAACAATGGAAACCAAGGATTATCTTCACTTATTCCTAACCAGTTTTATGCTACAGGTAATCCATATCCTTCAACAATTTCTGCTGAAGCTTTTTACACTGAAAATGCAAGTGCTGGAACCTTATATTTTTGGAGAAGAACTAATGGCAATATTTCAACAACTGCATACGCAACACTAAATAGAGCAGGTAGTACAACTACTTCGTTTGGACTAACACCATCTGCAGATATTGCTGTTGGACAAGGATTTATTGTTTCACCTGGAGCAACAACATTGAGTTTTAAAAATGCAATGAGATCGTCTAATACCTCTGCAACATTTTTAAGAACTATTGAAAACAGAAGCCGTTTTTGGTTGAACTTAACTTCTATAACTGGTGCTTTTTGTCAAACAATGGTTGCCTACATGCCAGAAGCTACTTCGGGTGTAGATAATGCTATTGACGGTCGTTATTTTAATGATTCTCCAATTGCTTTAACGTCTATAATCAATAATGAGGAATATACTATACAAGGCCGCGCGATGCCTTTTTCAACTTCAGATAGCGTTCCACTTGGTTTTAAAACGGATGCCGCAGGAAACTATACTATTGCAATTGACCACGTTGATGGATTGTTCAGTACTGGACAAGCCATTTACCTTAAAGATAATTTGCTAAATACCGTTAACAATTTAAGTGCAGGAAGTTACTCATTTGCAAGTGCCATTGGAACATTCAATTCAAGATTTGAATTGGTGTACCAAAGTACTTTGGCGGAAACCAACCCAACATTCACAGCCAACAGCGTAATTGCTTTTAACGATAACGGCGATATAAGAATTAATTCAGGAAGTACGATTATGGAGCTTGTTCGCGTGTATGATTTACTAGGGCGTTTGTTGGTTGAGAAAAAACAAATCAATTCCTCAGAAACCAAATTATCTACAACAGCAATAAACCAAGTGTTGCTTATAGAAATTACTGCTGCTAATGGAACAAAAGTAACAAAAAAAATAATACAATAATCATCATTAATACACTTTAGAACTTATGAAAAATAAAGCCATAAATACCCTAGTATTTTGTTTGATACTCTTATCTAACTTGAATGGAATTGCACAAGAAGCGCCAGGAGACGATAATTTTGATGGAAATCTAGAAGATCTAGACGCACCACCAGGACCAATAAATGATTATATAATTCCGATGTTATTGATAGGGATTATAATTGGTTATCGATTACTAAAACAAAAAAAACTATTAGCAAAATAAGCTAATTGTCATTTCATTCAAAACCACGCTCTAGGCGTGGTTTTTGTTTTAGAGAAATAGATATTAGACTGCTGTTGAATAACTTTTACTAGAGAAATAGACGTTTAAGCAATACAAAAACTACAATATTATTTCGTGTTAATCAATTAATTAGAAACACATCGAAAACCTAAATGTTCCATTGAAGAATCCGCAGAACTTTTCATTCTTGCCGACACTCGATAACCACTACAATAGGATTCATTACATAAAAATGATCCACCTCTCATCACTCTCTTTTCAACCAAGGGTTCATCGGGATCATAACTTTTTGTAGGTCCTATTGGGTTTATTGTCACTTTGACTTTCTTGAACGAATCGTAATACAAATTGTTGTATTTATCGGCACACCATTCCCAAACATTTCCAGACATATCATACAAGCCATAATCATTTGCTGGAAATGATTTTACTGGGGCTGAGCCAATAAACCCATCACTAACTTCATTTTTATAGGGAAAATTTCCTTGAAAATAGTTGCAATGAAATTTCTCTTCATCTACTTTTTCATTTCCCCAAGTATATACATTTTTTGACAATCCTCCTCTTGCAGCAAATTCCCATTCGGCTTCAGTTGGCAAACGTTTTCCTGCCCATTTACAATAAGCATTTGCATCGTCCCAACTAATATGTACCACAGGATAATTATCTTTTCCGTCGATAGTACTGTCTTTTCCTTGGGGATGTTTCCAATTGGCTCCATGTGACCAATTCCACCATTGGCTGTAATCTTGAAGACTCACCTCGCCGCTAGTTGGTACAAAAACCAAAGAGGCAGCTTTAAGTGTTTCAGCATCTGGTTTTGGAGTGTCTGAAGGCAATTGTTTTTTTAATTCGTCCCAATCAATATCTTTTTCAGCGGTAGTAACATAACCTGTGGCGGCAACAAATTTAGCAAACTGTTCATTGGTAACTTCAGTAATGTCCATGAAAAAACCATTTAATTTTACTTGGTGCTTAGGGAATTCATCCTGACGCGCTTGGTCATTATCTCCTCCCATACTAAAAATGCCACCCGGAATCCAAACCATGCCTTCGTGAGTTTTGTTGTCTGTAATTTTCAACGAATTTTCAACGTTTGTATTTGAAGAATTAATCACTAACCTATTTGGAATTGCTGTTGTACAACATGTTTTTTTTGTAGTTGTTTTTTTTGGAACTACTTTCTTATTTGATTTTTGTTGTGCTACACAAACATTTACTGTTATTATTAAATTTAACCACAGAAAAATGATCAAAAAATTATTTTTCATAATATTATTATTATTATTTGAAGAGCTAAATTAATTTAAAATATTTTTATTTATCCTGACTTTAGCTAAGAAATAATTATTAAATCCTTTGCTGCATACTTTTCGCTTTGTTTAAGATTCTATTGCACTACTTGTACGGAATTATTATTTAAATAAAATTCAATGTTTTTGAATTCATTTTAAGAAACGAAATATATAAAATACCAGGGATCTACCAGAAAATAGTATACAAGGCAACCAAGATACCAGTTACTAATAAACTACCGGCTAAAAACCCACTATTTACTTTAAACATTGAGGAATCAATTTCTAATCCTTTAGATTTTATCCCTCGTTTTTGGTCAAATAAACTAATAACGATCATTACAGCTACACAGATTACAAATACAAATCCCATACGGTCAATGAATGGAATTTCATACAAACTTGTTCCATTCTCTTGAGGCACTAATACAGCGAAACCTGTTGAATTTAAAAATTCTAAATTCATCCAATTGGGTAAAAACTTAAATACAACTGACAATATGAAACCTCCAATGGTTGCAAACATGGCAGCATTTGAACTTGTTTTTTTCCAGAAGAATCCTAAAATAAACATGGCGAAAACCCCAGGGCTAACGAATCCAGTGTATTCTTGAATAAATTCGAATCCCCCTTTTTTATCAATTCCTAGGTGTGGTGCAATAACTACCGCTAACATCATTGCTATAAAAACAGCCCATTTTCCAACTTGCACCATTTTCTGTTCACTACAATCTACATCAATTTTTTTCTTGTAAATATCCAATGTAAAAATGGTAGCAATACTATTTACTTTTCCTGCCAATGAGGCAACAACTGCAGCGGTTAATGCGGCAAACGATAAACCTTTTAACCCAACTGGCAATAAGTTTAACAATACTGGATATGATCTGTCTGGATTTAGAACGCCATCAGGGCCTAGTAATTCTGTTTGCAAACCACCTTTTGTATAAATGACATAAGCAGCAATACCAGGTAAAACAACAATAACAGGCATTAATAATTTTAAGAAAGCAGCGAATAGAATTCCGCTTCTAGCAGTTTTTAAATCAGCACCTAAAGCTCTTTGAGTTATATATTGATTACAACCCCAATAATTCAAGTTTACAATCCACATACCTCCTAATAAAACGGTAAGTCCTGGCAAACTTGGGAAATTTGAACTATCTTTTTTAAATATCATGTGGAAATGGTCGCCAGATTGATTCAACATATAATTGAATCCGTTTACCATTCCGTGTTGTCCATTTAATTCAGCTACTTTATCTAATGCTAAATAAGTAGTTACTAAACCACCAAAAATTAGGAAAACCACTTGAATGACATCGGTATAACCGATAACTTTCATCCCTCCTAAAGAAATAATAATTGCAAAGAATGCCAGACCATACATGCACAAATCAAGATTAATACCTGAAATTCCGTTAATTGCTAATGCCCCAAGGTATAGGATAGAAGTTAAATTAACAATTATATACAATAACAACCAGAAAACAGCCATAATCATAGCAATATCTCCGTTATATCTTTGATTAAGGAACTGAGGCATTGTATATATCTTATTTTTTAGGTAAACAGGAATAAAAAACACAGCTACAATAATTAACGTCAATGCAGACATCCATTCGTAGCTTGCAATAGCCAATCCCATTTTAAACCCATTGCCTGACATGGCAATAAATTGCTCAGACGAAATGTTAGAAGCAATTAAGGAAGTTCCAATAGCCCACCAAGTTAACGATCCTTCAGCCAAAAAGTAATCATGCGAAGCAGAGTTTTTGGCTGTTTGTTTTCGTTTGTAAATCCAATAGCCATATCCAGCTACTATGAAAAAGTAAACAAGAAAGACCATGTAGTCTGCAAATTGTAATGTATTCATAATTTTGTTTTTTTTAGGTTAATTAAATAAATAGTGTAAAAAAAATTTAATCTATTTTGATTTTAAGATTCTATTGAAAATTATTTTTTCTAATTTTCTGTTCCCATTTCCAAGCGCTTTCCATTGCCTGATCCAAAGATGATGCTGTTTTCCAGCCCAAGATAGTATTCGCTTTATCTGTACTGGCATAAGCCATGGTAACATCTCCTTCTCTTCTGTCAACAATTTTATAAGGAAATGGTTTTCCGCTTACTTTTTCAAAGCTCGATATCACTTCAAGAACGGAGCTACCAATTCCTGTTCCCAAGTTGAAAATTTCAACTTTATCTTCATTTTTATTTTCTAAAAGACGTTCTAAAGCCACTACGTGTGCCTTCGCCAAATCGACTACGTGAATATAATCTCGAATACAAGTTCCATCAACAGTTGGATAATCGTTTCCATACACCATTAATTCATTCCGCAACCCAATACCAGTCTGCGTAATGAATGGAACTAAATTCTGTGGAACACCAATTGGTAATTCTCCTATTTCAGCAGACGGGTGCGAACCAATTGGATTAAAATATCGCAATAAAATAGCGTTGATAGAACTCATTTTTGCAACATCACTTATAATTTCTTCACCAATTTGTTTGGTATTTCCATAAGGAGACATTGCGGGTTTGATAGGTGCAGATTCATCAATAGGCATTTCATCCGCCTGACCATAAACCGTACAGGAAGAACTGAAAATAAAGTGGGCTTCTGTTTTTTCTTGTAATTCTTGTAATAAATAAATCAGAGAAGCAATATTGTTTTCATAGTATAACAATGGATTTTTAACGCTTTCACCTACAGCTTTTGATGCCGCAAAGTGAATCACACTGCTCACATCATTGTGTTTTTTAAAAAAAGTTTGTACCGATGCTTTTTCCCTTAAATCTAATTTTTCAAATTGGGGTTCTTTACCAGTAATGGCTACAATACCTTTTAAAACAGATTCAGATGAATTGGAAAGATTGTCAATAATTACAACATCAAAACCTTTATTTTGCAATTCGACAACTGTATGTGAACCGATAAATCCTAAACCTCCTGTTACTAATATTTTCATGTCTTATTTACTTTTATAATGTACGTCAGACAAATCCTTTAACATTTTAGCGCTTTTTTCAGCAGTAATGTCTCGTTGAGATTCTCCCATCATTTCATATCCTACCATAAATTTTTTAACTGTTGAAGAACGCAACAAGGGTGGATAAAAGTGCATGTGAAATTGCCATTCTGGGTGAAGTTCCCCATCGGTTGGTGCTTGATGAATACCAGAAGAGTAGGGGAATGAAGTCTCAAAAAGATTGTCGTATTTTATTGTTAGTAACTTAAGAATACTAGCGTAATCTTCAATTTCATTATCAGTAAAATCAGTAATTTTTGTGATAGGACGTTTGCAAATAATCATTGTCTCAAATGGCCAAATTGCCCAAAAAGGAACTAAGGCAACAAAATTATTATTTTCAATGACAATACGCTCTTTTAATTTTAATTCTTCATTTAAATAGTCAATTAAAAGATTGCTTTGATTTTTATCAAAATAGGATTTCAAACTATTTTGTGTTTTCTCCACTTGGGTTGGTATAGAGGATTGTGCCCAAATTTGTCCATGTGGATGTGGATTGCTACACCCCATGACACTTCCTTTGTTTTCAAAAATTTGAACATAATTAATATAATCAACATTGCCCAAATCCGTATATTCTTTTTGCCAAGTTCGAATAATTTCTTCGATAGTTGACAAATCCATTTCTGGCAACGTGATATTGTGTTTTGGTGAAAAACAAACCACTCGTGAAATTCCTCTCTCTGGTTTTACTTTAAAGAAAGTAGCGTTGCTATTTTCGTTAAATTCAATTTCTTCTTTTTTTAAAGCTGCGAAATCATTTTCAAAAACAAATGAACTTATATATTTTGCATTTTCTTCTCCATTAGCCCGAACATTACCGGGACATAAATAGCAAGTTGGATCATATGCTGGTCTTTCATCATTAGCAACAGTTTCCTTTTGACCTTGCCAAGGACGTTTTGCTCGGTGTGGAGAAACCAAAACCCATTCGTTTATGAGCGGATTAAATCGTCGGTGCGGATCTTGGTAGATATCAAATGGTTTCATTATAAATTAGTTTTTATATAGTGATGTGCCGTTAGAAACTTTTACATCGTATGTTATTAAATCTATTTTGAAATGTTCAGCATATAATGTGGTAAATTTCTCTTTTATTTTACTTTCACTTCCTTTTTTTACTAAATTGATGGTGCAACCTCCAAAGCCACCTCCCATTAACCGGGATCCAATTACATCCTCTTCGGCTTTTGCCAAATCTACCAGATAGTCTAATTCTGCGCAGCTTACTTCATAATCTTTAGACAATCCTTGATGAGTTTCAAACATTAATTTACCTAACGTTTCAATATCGCCTTTGTCAAGTGCAGTACATGCTTGAATGACACGTTTTATTTCTTTTACGGCATATAAACTTCTTCTAAAAACATTGTCCGTCATTTTAGATTTTAAACCAATTAATAATTCTTCATTACAATCTCTAAAGCTATTAATTTCAGGATAATTATCATTGATAATACTTAATCCTTCTTCACATTCTATCCGTCGATTATTATATTCGGATGTAAATAAGGAATGTTGCAAGTTACTATCAAATAAAATTAAAGAATAATTGGCAAAATCAGCATCGTGGTATGTATAATCCAAAGTACGGCAATCAATTTTTATTACTTTGTTTTCCAATCCCATAATACTAGAAAACTGATCCATGATGCCGCAATTAATTCCAACCCAGTGCTCAGCATTTTGCCCCATTAAAGCCATATCGATTGGTTTTATATCCAAATTAAACATTTCATTAATCCCAAATAAAAATCCACATTCTAAGGCTGCCGAAGACGACAAACCAGAACCAATAGGAATATTACTACTAAAGACGCAGTTAAAACCGCCTATTTTGTATCCTTTTAATTTTAATTGAAATAAAACACCCCGTAAATAATTAGTCCAAACGATATCGCTAATTGTTTCTTCTTTTGTAACGTCTATTATTAGTGATTCATTCAGATCAATCGCATGAATTTTTGCGGTATTTGAATTGTTTTTTTCGAATGCAAAACAAACTATTTTATCAATAGCTGCGGGTAACACATAACCATCATTATAATCAATGTGTTCGCCAATAATATTAATTCTTCCTGGGGAAAGAACTATTTTATCGGGTACATTTCCAAATTTAGCTTTAAAAAAATCAGTTGTGTCTTTAATTAAAATCGCATTCATTATTTATAATTTGGTTTTTTTTATTTAATTTCTTGAAATTTATACCTAGTCTTATGTTGATATACTTCATCTTTTCTCAAAACAGAGTCAGGAAAATGATCGTGATTAGGTGCGTCTGGAAAATTTTGAGTTTCAAAACAAATCCCGCTCAAATTGTGATAATCTGTATTTTCCTTTCCTTTTATTTCATTATTACAATTTCCTCCCACATAAATATGCACAGCCGGTTGATTTGTATAAACCAACATTTCTAAATTATTTTTAGGGCTGAAAAGTGAAGCCGAGAATTTCTCCCCGTCATTCAAAACAAAAGTGGAATCTATTTTTTGAGGGCATTTTTTAGCTTGTTTAAAATCAAAAAGGTTGTTTTCTAAATTCAGAAATTGACCCGTTGGAATTGTATGTTCATTGGTTTCCAATATTTTATTGGAATTAATTGATAAATCCTGTTCAAGAATAGAGGAATTATGACCATCAAGATTAAAATAACTATGATGTGTCAAGTTTATTATTGTATCATCCGATGTAGAGGCAACGTATTCAATAATCAATTCATTTTCTTCCGATAAAGTGTAGGTCAAATCTATCGATAAATCACCAGGGTAATTTTCTTCCCCATCGGGACTGAAATAACTTAACGTTATAGATGGATTTTCCCCTTCATTAACATTTTTAATCTCCCATTGTTTTTGGTTAAAGCCAATATTTCCACCATGCAAGGAGTGCCCATTATTATTGTTATTTAAATCAATCGATTTGCCGTTCAATCTAAAAGTACTATTATTAATCCTGCCAGCATAACGCCCTATCGTGGCTCCAAAATACGGCGCACTATTTATATTAAAGGAATTTAAATAGGCTTCCAAAGTATCGAAACCCAAGACCACGTCAATAAAACTACCATTTTTCAAGGGTATTTTTAATGAGGTTATCGTAGCGCCAAAAGTGATAACCTTTAATTGCATTCCGTTTTTATTGGTTAAATCACAGGAGTTGACCGCAGCTCCATCAGGTATATGGCCAAAGAATTTAATTTTAGAACTAGTATTTAAAAATGAATTCATAATGCTCTTCAAAAATTTATATAATTCAAATATAATTTAAATATCATTATTTTACATACTAGTACCTACCAGTTTTATGTATATTTGTAAAATTTTTTATTATGAAATTTATTAATATTCAAAATAATCTAGGCATACCTAAGTATAAACAAATTATTTACTCTATTGAAAAAACTATTGTAAAAGGACTTTTGAAAAAAGATGATAAACTTCCATCTATAAATAAAGTATGCCTTGAGTTTTCTATTTCCCGTGATACCGTGCTTCTGGCTTATGAAGAATTAAAAAAGCGGGGTATTATATATTCTATTCTTGGTAAAGGCTACTATATAAAAACCATTGAGGTAAAAGTAAAAAAAAGGATTTTTTTACTTTTTGATGAGCTTAATATTTTTAAGGAAGATCTGTATAATTCTTTTATAGAAAATATTGGAATGAATACTCAGGTTGATATTTTTTTTCATCATTTTAATCTTCAAGTTTTTCAAAAACTAATTAATGACAGCAATGGAAACTACACTAAATATATCATTATGCCAACAAATTTAGATGGGGCGGCTGCGATAATAAAAACCCTACCAGTTGACGATGTTTATATATTAGACCAAACAAATAATGAGTTAAAATCATTTCCTGCGGTATATCAAAATCACAAGAAAGATATTTATTATGGCTTAGAAAGGGGTAAAACTAAATTAAACAAGTACGAAAAACTAAACATGATTTTCCCGGGCTTTAGAGAACCCATAGGAATGAAAATTGGCTTTAAAAAATTCTGCAAAGACTTCGGATTTAACCATACTGTTTATACTGAATTTAAAGACCAGAAAATAAAAAAAGGCGAAGTTTATATAATTCCTGATGACAGGGATTTAGTAAAAGTGATTGAAAAATCAAAGCTACAAAATTTTATTCTTGGTGTAGATTTCGGAATCATATCTTATAACGAAACTCCATTAAAAAAAGTGGTCGAAAACGGCATTACAACGATATCTACAGATTTTGTAGCGATGGGAAAAATTTTAGCTCAAATGATTTTGAATGGAAAAAAGGATCAAATAGAAAATAAAAGTAACTTGATAATCCGCCAGTCTTTATAAAATAAAGCATTAAGTTTAACCAATAGAAATTTTATCATCTACAACTAATTCTAAGGCCTTTTTTAAGCAAAATCACCTATAAATTCTAGGATTTGGTTTGAGAATAAGTCAATAGGGTTCACAGTCGATCCAAAAGACTTTAGAGTAATTTAAAGTTTTTTCTTATGGCATATTTTCAACAAAATGAGTTAGAAATTCTAACATTTGGTTTGAGAATAAGTCAATAGGGTTCAGACAACAGAGTAATTAAATAAAATACTTTCTGAAAAAAATAAACAACAGTAATAATAATACTGTTCTATTTTCATCAAAACAAACTTTAATTAAAAAACAACAACGGTAGTAAAATCATTGTATCAGCGCTAATCAGTAGTTTTTAGCGATTATTAGCGCTGAAAACTAGTTTTCACTGATTTTCACTGATTATGAATTTTTTTTAGTCAGTTTGCTCCTTTTTTTGCACTTTGTAAGTATCGTACAAATGAAAACCTATTACAATTATGGAAGCTGTTAGTAAACCTCCCATTATCAAGTAAGTTATTTTTTTATTGGTTTCCAATTCTTTTTCTGTAGGGTTTTCCCTAATGTTTGGGCAATATGTAATGGAGTAGCCATTTGCATATAGCTGGGTAATTTAATTTCTTCCATTGATTTTATGTTTAGATTTATGAATGACTAGATTTTTAAAATTTTCATTTTCGAGTTCAAATGTTATATCTTTAATTGTGTAACAATAGCAATTTCTTCCCTCAATATTAAATTTTTTAAAGTGTGGCAAATAAGAGGTGTTGAAACCAAGTCTTTCAAACTTTGCCAATGGTTCTTTATAAATTCCTGCTTCGGCAAACTGATTAAGCAACAAATAGTTTTGCTTTAGTTGTTTGGTAAATGTTATAAATTCAATATTTTCATCCATCCGACGTAGATGACCATCTCTATTTCTACAAGAGTCAGAACAATAAAGTCGCTTACTTGAGGCATAGTCTACTATTGCCTCTTCGCATTCAATATTTTTACAATATTTGATAGGTTTTTTCATTATCTTAGTTTTTAATCAAAACAAAAATATAATTTTTTTATTACAAATTTGTAATGAATAAAAAAAATGATACATTTGTGATATAAAAACTAAAAATATGATATTCAATCCACTTCCTAAAATAAAAGAAAAAAAAATTCCTGTTAGTAAACTTGGAGTTAACTCCAGAACCTTTTTTTATTGGAAAAATGAAAATTTGTTGTTGGAAAATACGGAAGATATTGAAAATAACCAGAAAGTATTTTTCAATCTGATGGATGCAACATGGTTAATGCTTATTGTAGAGTTTCGAAAATATAACTTGGATCTTAAGTCAATTAAAAGTATAAAAGACCAATTAATTCTTGAATTAGATAAAAATTTAATTTTTGAGTATAAAGCAATTCTTCAAAGTGTTTTATTGAAGTTAGCAGCAAATTTAGATGAGGAGAAAAAAAAAGAGCTTCTAAATATCGATACTGAAACAATTATAAATGACTATTTGAGTAGTTACGATAAATTTTTAGCCTTTAGTAAGTTAGGAAGTGCTATTGGAAGAGTATTAATGGGGTTTCGAGAATATATTATGATTTCTATTGATGAATTTGGTACAGTAGAAACAACTGTTTATTCAAAAGGTAAATATTACGATAGTGAAAATATAAACGTATTACTTTCAGAATTTAACACGTTTATTAATCGGAAAAGTTGTTTTATCATTTCATTGGATTTAATTCTAGAAGGATTGCTGGAAAATGAGAAACTCGAAAAATATAATATCGAATTTGGTTTATACAGTAATGATGAATTGAAAATTTTTGATGCAATAAAACAAGATAATTGGAAGAAGATTACAATTGTAAAGCATGATTCAGGAGACATTACGATTTTAAATGAATCCAAAGTAGAACGAAGAGGACAACAAGCCAGAGAAATTAAGAAATTATTGGGATTGAAACAATACCAACAGGCCGAAATTGTATATAGGAATGACGAGCATATTATTATTTATAATACAAGTAAACAAATTTTAAAAAAGTCCTAAGTAGCCCTTAGCAAGCAATCGCTAAAAAACAAAAACAAACAAAGCTTGTTTCTTTTTGTGTACAGCAAATGAACTTAAAAGAAAAGCAAAAAAGAAAAGAAGCAAACGAAGAAGAAAACGAAAAAAGAAGACTAGCTCTTGAATTATTAGAGCAATTAGTTGAACTTAGTATAGAAGATTTTTTAAAGAACAATTAGGTATGAAAAATGCAATTTTAATGTGTCGTGTGAGTAGCGAAGAACAAGCAAAAGGCTATAGTTTAAATATTCAAAAAGAACAACTTGAAAGACATTGCTTAAACAATAACATTAATATTGTGAGTTGTTTTAAAGAAGATCATTCGGCTAAGGATTTTAACCGCCCTGAATTTGAGAAATTCCTCAAATCCATGCAACGAAATAACGGCAAAGTCGACACTTTGTTGGTAACCTCTTGGGATCGATTTTCAAGAAACTTAACCGATTCATTAATCATGATAAGACGGTTAAAAAAGTTGGGAATTGAAGTGCATGCAATTGAACAACCCATTGATTTATCTATTCCAGAAAGTAAAGCAATGTTGGCTTTGTATTTAGCTATTCCTGAGATTGATAATGACAGAAGAATCAATTAAGATAACTGGAGGTATTAGAGCTGCCAAAAAGTCTGGGCGATGGCCTGGAAAAGCTCCTTTTGGGTATAAAAATAGTAGAGATGAAAACAATCGCCCCATAATACTTCCAGATCATAATGCAGTTTATATAAAAAAAGCATTCAAAGAGTACAGCGAAGGAAAATTACAATCAGATATTTTAACAGATTTTGCCGAACAAGGTATCTTTTTAAGCCGAAGTAGGCTATCCAACATTCTTCGAACTCCTTTCTATGTAGGAAGAATAACATTAGGCGCTTGGAGAGATGAGCCAGCACAAGTGATAAAAGCAATTCATGAACCAATTATTAATGAAAAGCTATTTGAAAAAGTGCAAGAACGAATGGAGGGAAGGTTAATCAACAGAACCTCAGGATATTCTTATGTTCGCGATGAATATCCACTAAAAGGGTTGTTCTATTGTTTTCATTGTGATGCGAAATTAACGGCGAGTAAATCTCGAAGTGCTACAGGTAAACGATATGCTTATTATCATTGTAATGAATGTAAAAAAGACCGATTTTCAGTAGAGCAGTTGAATGAAACAGCAGAACAAATCTTAGCGCGGTTGGTGTTTAAATCGGATTATAAAAAATTAGCAGAGCAAAAAGCAAAAGAAATATTGAAAAAAAAGCTAAAACTTAGGGAAACCTCTAAACATTTTTTGCAAGTAGAGTTGACCCAAATTCAAAATAGAATTAAAAGTTTACAAGATAAATTTGTGGATGGTGATATTGATAATGTTGCATACAAAGAAGCCTTAACCCGATATACTAAAAAACAAAAAAGTATTGAAAGTCAAATGAACGAAACAACCCAAACCGATCTAGTTTTTAAAAAATGGGTATCTTCTAACTCCAATATGTTCGAAAATATGTCGAACTATTATAAATCCACTGATACTATGGGAAAACAGCGATTATTGACTACTATCTTTCCTGCTAGGTTGTATTTTCATAATAAAAAATGTCGAACTCTTAAGATGAATGACTTTTTACTCGAAATACTACTGAAAGACAATGAGTTAGGAGAAAAAAATAGAGGACAAATCCTTGAAAAATTGGATTTGTCCTCTTGGGTGGAGAAAAGAGGAGTTGTTTCGAACTTTTTTGAGTCTGATTTACGACTTTTATTGAATTTAAAAATACAGTTAAAGTAATTTAATCAAGATTTTTAAAGAAATTAAAATTTAAAAAATAAAACTTAATCTAATTAAATTATAATAAGAGTCTTTAACAAAACTAGCCCTTTTTGTAATTGAGTATTTAATTAATCTTTGAAATTAAAGGATTTAAAAAAATCCCTAATAGTTTTGACTTGTATAAGTACTCTTTTCTTTTATCCAAATTTATCACTTATCACCATTTTTTTTTATGTGAGCCAAAGTAAGGCTTCGTTATTCAAACTAAATGTTAACTAAAAAAACACATAAACATTATAAAAAAAAAAATGAACAACTATAAGAGAAAAAACACTTGATAAAAGTTTTTGAAGTGTTAAATTAATTATTTTTGTTAAATAATCTGTATCGAATATTTATAACTATTAAAATTGAATATTTTATAGTTTTATTGTTTTTACTTTAATGTATTAAGCGATTTGACAAATAATTATTTTGGCATTTTACTTAAAAATTTTAAGAACTAATCCGTTTTAAAATAAGTTTGTTAAAATATGGGATTAATTATATTTCCATTGATTTCTGTTGTAAAGCTTGTATTTAGATAAATATTACAATTTGGCATTTTAGTCTTTAAAATAAATCCTTTTTCAAGTATATTGTTTTCATTCTCTTCTGAATCTAAAAAAACTTCTTTGATATTTTGATTATTTAGTTGCTCACATAAATCTGTTAATGTGATTTTTGTTTTAGTAATATTTAAACTTTCTAACGACTTCATTTGATTAAAATAGGGTATACTTTTTTTTGTAATTTTAGTATGATTTCTCAAATATAATATCTTTAAATTATTAAACATAGTTATATATTTTAATCCTTCATCAGTTATCAAAGTTTCTTTTAAGTGAATTTCTGATATTGATGTAACTCTTAACGATATATAATAAAAAAACAAATCATCTTCTTGAGAATCAATTCTAGTTAAACTATTCCAGAAGTTAGAAATTTGTTCCATTTTTTCAATTCTAAAATGTTTTTGCCAAAATTTCTTTTCTTCTTTGTTTAGACCCTTTTTTTTGTTCAGATTCATTTTAAATATATAATTAAAGTATGTTTTACAATTCTAAACCTATTAATTGTCCTGAATCTTTTGAAATCAACCATAATTTATTTTCATCTAAAATTATTTGGTGTGCGTTATAACTTGTTAAATCATAGTATTTTATTGTTTTATTTTTAATATAGTCATATAAAACTAGGTTATTTTCGTAATAAAACCAAATTGAATTATCATCTATTTTTAAAATTTTATTTAAAGAATTTTCTTCTGATTCAGTAATTGGTATTATTTGATCAATATCAATTTTTTTGGTTATTTTGAGATTATTTCCTAGAATTAACAGTTTTAAACTTCCTAATAAAAATGTATTCCTATTATTAAAAGCAGAACTTATATTTTCATAATTATCCATATTTTCTTGTAAAAAATCTTCTGTAATTCCTTTTTTATCATGACTTATATGTATGAAATTTTGAACACATTTAATATTTTCAGCAAACATATTTGCTTTTTTCTTGCATTTTGTATCTAACATTTTTCCGTTATAGTCTATTTCAAACCAATTATCGCCTTCAGCATTAGCAAATATTTTATTTTTAAAATAGATAGGTTGCTTGTCTAGTCCATGTGCAATAAATTCCGCCCAAACAAGATGGTTGTTTTTAAAATTATAAGCTATCATTGCACCTCCAATATTAGGATAAATTCCAGTACAATACATTATATTATCTTTAAAAAGAGGTTTTGTATTTATTGTTTCAATTTCAAGAGAATGAATTGTGTCTCCATTTATTGCATTAATTTGCATTAATATTTTTTTTTTATTTTGTTCTATATATTTTCTTAAAAACAAGTTTTTTTGATAAACAATTGGAGATGTATTACTTTTAAAAGCCATATTGTATTTCCAATTTAAATTACCATTTACTTTATTGTAAGTATATAAATTATAATCAATAGCATTAAAATATACTTGTGAACTATCTACAGCAAAAGAAGTATAAAAATTATTTAATTGTGAAGTTGTAAAGTCAATATTTGTTTTGAAAAACTCTGTTTGCCCCCAAGTACAACAACAGAAATTAATAAGCAGTATAAGGAAGTATTTTTTCATTTTTTTTATTTTTTTCATTTTAATTAATAATTAGTATTAAATATTGATTATTCACAAATTTCGTTTACCCGACTATGGGTTATAATTCCTTTTTTATCAATATTGAAAACCGCACCAACAGCGCATTTATTCGGACTTATGGAATCGGTTAAATACCGATAATCAAAACCGTTATCAATAGGGTCTCCTAATATTCTTTTAACTTCTGCCGTAGTAATAGCTGTAGGTATCAATTCGAGCGCTTTAACAAGACTTTTATAATCTTGATACTTTTTATAATGTTGTCCGTATTTTATAATTTCTTTTTTTGATGCACAACTAGATGACAAGGCAAGAACGAACACATATATTATATATTTTTTCATTTCATTCATTAATTTTCTAATTTACAATATCTAGATAGTTCCTTTAATTTTTCTCGTATTATTTTGCGTTGTTCTTTATTTTTAAGTTTCAAAAGGAGTCCGATGTAATTAGAATTTTCATATAAATTGATGGTTATTATTTTTGTAATTTTATTTTCTATTATTTCCTTAATGACTTCAGTTTTATAAAGTAGTTCTCCGTTTTTTTTCAGCTTAGCACCTGATATTGGAAATATTACTGTAACACTTTTTTCATTACTATTTTCATAATCTATGGTTTCTATCTTTATATCGCATTCATCAATGGTGAAATTTATATTTTTGTAGTAACTGAGACTCTCGATTTTTAAATTAACATTTTGAACAAAAAGAGACCTGAATTCATCTAGTTTTTGTTTTTGTAGTAACGGCTGATTTTGGGCATAGTTTTGTAAAAAAATCAGAAAAAACAGTAAAAGAAATAGGCATTTATTTTTCATTTATACTTGTTTTTTTAATACAAAAAGAACACAAAACACAACTTTTAGAAATTAGAACTAGTAAGTTTTCATTTTGATCGATGAAGTCTAATTGTTTTTTATAAAATTTCGACCGCCAAAAGCGGTATCACTTTATTTTTTAGCTTTTAGCTTCGGTCGTCCCTCCCTTGCTTTAAGCCAAAAAATAGCTTAACCCTTCGACAAGCTCAGGGGAGCAAGGAGAGGCAATGCCAAACTGTTTACTGGGAAAGTGCCACCCGAAAACCGCTGCCACTGTCGCGGCTAGCGGGGCCGTTGCTGCCGCGATCGGCAACACGGCAGTACGATGCTGAGTCGTACCAGCCGCCACCACGCAAAACACGGTTAGCACCGCTTGTTGCACCTCTAGGGTTGGTTTGAGCAGCGGCACTGTAGGGACCATACCAGTCTTTGCACCATTCATACACGTTGCCGCTCATATCGTAAATGCCTAATTCGTTTGGGTTTTTAGTAGCTACGCTGTGTGTTTTGCTACCACTATTGGCGTCATACCAGCCAGCGTTATCTAGGCTGCGGCCACCACTGTATTTGGTGCCTTTGCTTTGTTTGCCACCTCGGGCTGCATATTCCCATTCGGCTTCTGTGGGCAAACGGTAGTCGGCATCCATTTTTTCGGCAAGCCAGTCGCAATAGGCTACGGCATCGCCATAATTTACATTTACTATGGGGTGGCTGTCTATCCAGCCCCAGCTTGGTGTTTGGGGCATGCTTCGACCTGTGGCGTTGCAAAACACTTTCCATTGGGCTACTGTGGTTTCGGTTTTGGCTATTTTAAAGGTTTTAAGCGTTACTTGGTGGGTGGGTTGCTCATTTTTTTCGCCTTCCATTTCGGTATCGCCCATGGTAAAGGTACCGCCTACTACATTTACCATCTCAGGGTAGGATTGGCCAAAAGAAGTTAAAAATCCTGCTAGGATTAAAAAAAATGTGATTGCTTGTTTTTTCATTGTTTACTTGTTTTTAAGTTTTGTTTGTTTAAAATTATCCTCTAACGCCAATTGAACCCATTTTTTCAATTTTAATATTACCCTTTTCATTGGTTACTTTTCCTCTAATATATTCTTTAATTGATTGAATAATATCTACACTAGGTTTTGGCTTTTTACTATCTAGATAAATTACTTTAATTTCGAGATTTTTGGTTTCGTAACTTTTAGTAAGTGTGGCGCCTGGGTTAATATACTCCACTATTTCAGTACCATTATCTGTTTTTAGCAATACGTAGGCTGTTTTATCGGATGTTTTATTGGCTAATTTGGCTAAAATGAAATTTTTTGAAGCAGTATTTCCAGAGGTAAATGCGCCATTTAGTCCTCCAAAATCTTTGGTGTATACTGCCATACTATTCCCTTTTCCTTGCCAAGTAAAAAAAATAGTAGGTTGTGTTGTAAAATCTTTAGGTGATTTTGCCAACTGGTCTGCCAATTGTTTGTTACATTCTTCAATGGTTTTACCTATTTTAGTGCTTATTACATTTGAGTTACAGCCCCAACCCGATACTTTTTTTTCGTATTTATAGGCAATGACACTTTCGTTTTTATCAACAAATTTAGTGCTTGGACTTTGCGCTTTGTGTTCTTCAATAAATTTTATTCGTTTTATAACAAAATCAGCATAATCCATAATTTCCTCGTGAACCAATTCGTAATCGCCACAAATGCCTCTTTTGTTTATTTCATAAGTGCCTATAAAAAGGCAGGGTTTTGCTTCTTGGGCAAAAATGGTTACACAAAAGAAAAAGAGAATGATTGTTAGGGTTGTTTTTTTCATTTTATACGTTTTTTAATGAAAATTAGCTTTTTTTAAGTCAAATTCAAAAACCATTATAAAATAGATAAGTGCTATTTTTTAATGGTTTTTGTCGCTATTAATTATTTACAACTGTAAGAGAATTGCGTTTCAATGTAAGTAATACTTTCAACATTTTTAAGTTTATTTAAACACTCTCTCTTGTCTTGACTTGTTTTTAAATCAGTGAAGTTAGCTGCCCAAATACGTCCACTCATATTATATTCTTCCTTTATATAATCTTGATATGCCACCATCGCTTTATCTTTACACGAACTGTATAAATTGGCATCTTTATCGATCACTTTTGAAAGATACACTGTATTACCTTTTTCGAAAAAGATAACAAAATGATAGGTAGTGTTGCTTTTAGCTTTTGTTTCTGTTTTAATAAAAGCTGAGCTCACTGCAAATGTTAGCGCTATCATAGATAGTGCAATTCCTTTTTTGATAAAATTTGTTTTCATAATAGTTTAATTTAAAGGTTAAAAATTTAGTTAATTACAGGTTACATAAAAATATTTAATAGTTCGTTTTCTTTCTGCTCCTTTTTTGGCAAGCCAATCTCTTCGAGATGCCACAGCTTCATCATAGGTATTGTAAATCCAAGCGTTTGTAATGCCCGGAGAACCTATAAAAGCCCTGTCTCGGTTTAGGGTTCTTTCTTCGGCTGCATAGTGTTTTATATACTGTCCTTCTATAGCGTTTTTTCCTATATTGCAATCTACAGATACAACACCTGTAGTAATATTTACATAGCCATTTTTAGCATCTTCATCATAGGCTTTGTCATGCTCTGTGTCTGTTACAAAAGCATAACGAGCTGCTGTGTTTTCTTTTCTAGTGTTTGTAAAGCTTGTGAGTACTGTTATTAGCAATAATAATAAGATTAGTTTTTTCATTGGTTTTAATCTTTAAATGGGTCTTTGTTTTCTTCTTTGGCTATTGCGGATAACCTTAGAAAGGCTTTTTTAACACTTTCTGCTCTTGATTTTAAAACATAAATAGTGAAGTAGTTGGTTGTACCAATGTCTGACTTAAAACTTGAATTGAAAATTCCATTCATTTCGCATACTTTATATTTATCAGAAGTAGGACAATCAATAGAAGTTATATTATATAGAGTCTCCCATTTAAAATCTGAATCCGTTACACTACTTCCATCATCAAATGTGGTTTTAATATAGCTTTCTTGAAAATCATAGTTACTTAGAGTGATATCACGATATTTCCCCATATAAATTTTTTCTCCTTCTACAAGTTTAAAACTTCTGGTAAGATATGCCACAGTTTCCTCCTTAGTAGGTTTTCCATCTTGCGCATTTACAGTAAATACGGTGGCCATTATAAGGCAAATTGTGAGTAGTTTTTTCATTGTTTTTGTTTTTTTAGTTTGTTAATTACAGGTTACATAAAAATATTTAATGGTTCGTTTTCTTTCACTGCCTCTTTCAGCGAGCCAATCTCTACGAGATGCTACTGCTTCATCATAGCTATTGTAAATCCTCACTAAAGGCATAACCGAACTACCAAAAGCTCGACTACGAGTTTTGGTTTCTTCTTCGGCACTGTAGTGAGCTATAAATTGATGCATTATGTTGTTGTTACTAATATCACAGTTTACGGTTACGACATTTGTAACAAGGTTTACATAGCCATTTTTGTCGTCTTCATCAAGGGATTTGTCATGCTCTGTGTCTGTTACAAAAGCATAACGAGCTGCCGTGTTTTCTTTTCTAGTGTTTGTAAAGCTTGTGAGTACTGTTACTAACAATAATAATAAGATTAGTTTTTTCATGTTTTTAATCTTTAAATGGGTCTTTATTTTCTTCTTTGGCTAATTCTATTAAGCGATTTAAAGCTTTTATAGCACTATCTGCTTTGGTTTTGAGGACGAGTAATCCGAAACTGTATCTGGGTTCAGGACCATCTCCCCAGTCTATTATTATTGGGTTTGAAAATTTAATATTGATAGATTCAAGCTCTTTATCCCGCCACAAACTATCATTGGGCAACTGATCATTTTTAGATAAACTATTTGTTGTAATACTTTTAACATTTGTCCAATCAAAATTTGCCCAACTTGTTTCTCCGTTTTTGGAACTGTGATTCCTATAATCGGTTTGATTCTGAGTCAAAGTAACTTTTGATTCAGTAAAAGAATAATATTTGATCCGAAACTCTACTTGTCTTATATCCTCTACTACCCCATAATGTTTATACCCGATTGACATTTTGAGTACTTTATCTAAATATGCTATTGTCTCCTCTTTTGTAGGTTTTCCCTCTTGCGCACTTATGGATAAAGTTGTTGCCATAATAAGGCAAATTGTGAGTAGTTTTTTCATGGTTTTAATCTTTAAATGGGTCTTTGTTTTCTTCTTTGGCGATTTCTGATAATCGAATACAGGCTTTTTTGATACTTTCGAATTTTCCTTTTGGAATTAACATTGCTAATGATTGTTTGAAAGTTATTTTATCAGAAGGATCTCCATATTTTTCGGTACTAGTTTCTCTAAAACTAATTTGGTTCGAAAAGTAAATCCAAACTTGACATATATCATTTTCTCCAAAAGAGCAGTTTTGCAAATGAAAACTATTAATCCTTAGATTTTCCCACTTTAAAAGCGAATACTCTTCTTTAAAATTACCAGTCACTAATTCTCCCACTTTCATTACACTCTCTCTTTCATAAATATTATAGTCAAAATATGTCTTTGTTGTGTATGTATAATTATATTCAGAACCAATCGATAATTCAATTGTTCGATTTATAAATGCAATCGTTTCCTCTTTAGTAGGCTTTTTATCTTGTGCATTCACTGTAAAAATGGTTGCCATTATAAGGCAAATAGTGAGTAGTTTTTTCATGGTTTTTGGTTTTTTAGTTTGTTAATTACAGGTTACATAAAAATATTTAATGGTTCGTTTTCTTTCACTGCCTCTTTCAGCGAGCCAATCTCTACGAGATGCTACTGCTTCATCATAGCTATTGTAAATCCTCACTAAAGGCATAACCGAACTACCAAAAGCTCGACTACGAGTTTTAGTTTCTTCTTCGGCACTGTAGTGAGCTATAAATTGATGCATTATGTTGTTGTTACTAATATCACAGTTTATGGTTACGATATTTGAAACAAGGTTTACATAGCCATTTTTGTCGTCTTCATCATAGGCTTTGTCATGCTCTGTGTCTGTTACAAAAGCATAGCGAGTTGCCGTGTTTTCTTTTTTAGTGTTTGTAAAGCTTGTAAGTATGGTTACTAAAAATAATAATAAGATTAGTTTTTTCATGTTATTAATCTTGAAATGGGTCTTTGTTTTCTTCTTTGGCTATTTCTGAAAGACGAAGGCAGGCTTTTTTAATACTCTCGAATTTTTCTTTAGGTATTATAATTCGTAACCAATTATTATATTCAGTTTTAGAATCACTGCCTGTAGAAGTACTTTCAAATTTTATTATTTTTGTAAAGGGAATGCCGATTTCAATTATGTCAATATCTCTTTCGTTAAGAATTTGTATTTGATCAGGAACCATGGTTTCCCATAATATGCCTGAGTATTTTTTTGTTGTGGAAAGAAAGGCATTGAATGTTTGACTATAGAAATAAGAATCATAATTAAATTTTGCTTCAGTTGTCGTGCTACCATAAAATATTTTTCCGACTGTTAATGCAGTTGTTCTATTAATAAATGCCACAGTTTCCTCTTTAGTAGGCTTTTTATCTTGTGCATTCACTGTAAAAATGGTTGCCATTATAAGGCAAATTGTGAGTAGTTTTTTCATTGATTTTAATTTTGAAATGGATCTTTTTGTTTTGTACAAAGAGTAAGAAGATGCAAAAATGCCTTAGAGACTCTTTCAGCTTCTGGCATGGTATTCATTTTAAGTCTTTTACATCTATTATTTTCATACCAAAATTCTACATAAGTAACATCATTTGAAATACCACATTCACAGCTTCCTCTCTTGTTTAAATCGAACAAATTAAATGTCATGCTATCCTCATTATTCCTAATGAATTTAATCTGCCCATTTTTAGTTATATCTACTTTAGAATATCGAGCAGTTCCATCATCGTAGTTAACAGAACAGCACTCAACTTTTTGTTGAATATATTTTACCGTTTCATCAAAGCTCATATGCTGTGCTTTTACTGTAAATGTTGTAGCTATTATTAGGTAAATGGCGAGTAGTTTTTTCATGTTGTTTTGTTATTTTTAAATTAATCAAAGCTTATTGGGTCTGGGGCGCCACAAAGTTTGCGGAGGTGGTTGAAGGCTTTAAGTAATTTTGTTGCTTCTGCTGTAGGCTCAAGACTGTAAGTTTTATCAACTGGTAAAGTGATTTTTTTAACATCTTTTTCACCAGTATAGTCATGCTCTTTAAGTATTTTATTTGGCACTCCAATGAATTCAAAAACTATATTGTAATCTGTTCCTCTGCCACTATATGTATAATTTATCTTTTCAATGTCAACTAAATTGAAAACATATTTAGTATTGAAAATTTGATTGTCTTTTAGCTGAAGTTTGTAATTATTATAATTGTATTCCATTTCATATTGAATAGTCATAACTGATGAATTGAAATCGAATTCTACAATAGTGTTTCTATATTTCCAAGTCTGAAAACTATCGCCTTCTCTCTTGTTCAGATTAAATGCTTTATCTTTAAAATATGCTTTTATAAACTCAACCGTTTGCTCCTTAGTAGGTTTCCCATCTTGCGCATTTACTGTAAATAGTGTTGCCATAATGAGGCAAATTGTGATTAGTTTTTTCATGTTGTTTATTATTTTATCTGATTAATTTTTTACTGGTTCATCGTTTTCCATTCGTCCTTCAAATAAGATTTTTCCAGTAGCATCTACATATTTTCCATATCCATGCATTAACCCATTTACATAATCGCCTTCATAGTATCCACCTGCTGCATCGGTCCATTTTCCCTTGCCATGCATATTGTCATTCTTCCAATCTCCTTCGTATCTTCTGCCACTTTTGAATATGTAAACACCATATCCACTTCTCTTTCCTTTGAGGAAATTTCCTTTATAAATACTTCCACTTTTTTCGTAGGTCAACGTACCAAAACCATGGGGTAAATTATTGACAACATCGCCAATATAATCATACATTGCTCCATCATCATCAGCTTGATGGAGCCGTTGATTAGACAAATTGATATTATTATCATTTAGAATTATTTCTAAATCACCAGTACCAGCAGAATTACATGCCCAAACATAGTTTGTAGGAGTGGTACCTCCGCTTCTTTTTAAAGCTTCTTTGGTAGCAATTGCATCAGCCTCTGCCTTGGTTGGGGCAACTCCCCAGCCATAAGCCGTACCCACATTGCCATCGATTGTTCTGTAAACTGCACAACCTGTCCCAGACCAACTGAGTACTACTTCAGCGTTTCCACCTTTATTGTTGCATTCCTGTAAAGCTTTTTTTTCTGCTTCTGCTAAAGAACTATAATCATAAGCCCAGCCGTAGTAGAAACCATTGGTCTTATCTATAGCTAATGCACCATATTTTGTGTTTTGTCCAAATGCTGTAAATACTGTTGCCATTATAAGGCAAATAGTGAGTAGTTTTTTCATGGTTTTGTTATTATTTAAGTTAATCAAAGCTAATTGGGTCTGGAGCGCCGCAAAGTTTGCGGAGGTGGTTGAGTGCTTTCATTACTTTTTGCGCATCATAAGTATATAAAGGCAAGTATTTAATTTTACTTTTACCGTCAATCTTCTCAACTAATTTACAATGTATAATTTCACCTCCAGATATTTTATCACCATCAATACCGTTTTTGTAGGCTTGATATACCAATTCCACTTTTGAAAAATCTATTTTAACATTGTCTGTTCTTTCATAATTACGACTTATCCCTCCGAATTGGCTTTCCGTAAAATATAAAGTGCAGTTTTCAAAATAGGTCTTTACATCTTGTTCTTCATACTTATAGAAGACATAACCTTCACGTCCGGGACTTTCTTGATAAATTAGTCTAATTTCAGTTACAGTATTCATCATCGTCAAAATATAATCTATTATTTCTTCTTCAGTAGGTTTTTTATCTTGCGCATTCACAGTAAAACTTGTTGCTATCAATAAGCACATTGTGAGTAGTTTTTTCATATTTTTTTTGTTTTAAAACGTTTCTTTTTTCTTTTCAGGACAAAAAGAGGCGAGATATTTGAGTGCTGTATTGATTCTTGATTGTAGATTTTCTTCCCTGTCGAAACGGACTTTAATTTGACACTTTGTATTATCAGAAAAATATACTTTGCCAATATTATCTTCAAACTCCGATTTTGTAGTTTTTGTAAGTATCTTTTTTATGGCCTTAATATTTGTCTCGGCATGTCCTAATTGATTGAACTCCATATTTTTAGTGGAAATTATCATGTCGTAATATTCGGTGTATCCCCTTAAGTTATTGGTTGTGTATTTCAATTTTATTAATATTTCACATTCATTTATCTCAAAATTTTGAACTTCATACTTATTCCATATAATAGTTGGATTACAATAGTCTCCTTCTAAATAATTATCTAATTTCTCTTTCAGCCAACTAATCGTTTCCTCTTTAGTAGGTTTCGTATCCTGCGCATTTACAGTAAATACTGTTGCCATTATAAGGCAAATTGTGAGTAGTTTTTTCATGGTTTTTGTTTTTTTATTATTATTAACCCGTTGGGTGAAATTATTTGAAGTAAAATAAATTGAACAAATGTTGGTCAAGATACTGAAATTCAGTATCTTGAAGTCGCAAAACAACCAACATTTATTACAAATATAGTAAAAAATTATTTTAGAGTTTTAGAAATTTTATGTTCTTTGAATTTTGAGTTAGAGTTTAAATCAGGAATTGGCAGAAAACCAAAAATGACTGATTTAGAGGTGGTTGCCTTGAGTCTGACAGCTGAATTCATGTCGATTGATAGTGAAAATTCACTTTTCAAACAGATTTCTCTATGCGAAATCCCAAATTTAATTGAGCGAAGTCAGTTTAATAAAAGACGAAAAAAGCTGTTTTTGTTTTCAGAACAAATTAGAACAAAATTGGCTGCTCAATTTCTACGTTTTGAAGATTACTTTATTATCGACAGCATGCCTTTAGAGATTTGTAAATTTTCACGTCACAACAGAATAAAAATCTGTAAAGACGATTTTGAAACGGCACCTTCCAAAGGTTTTTGTGCTTCCCAAAACAATTGGTTTTTCGGATACAAACTTCATGGTGTTTGTTCTGTTACTGGTGTTTTTCATTCATTAGATATTACCAAAGCAGAAGTTCATGATGTTCATTTTTTGAAAAATATAAAACAACAAATGTCTGATTGTGTGTTACTTGGAGATAGAGGGTGTCTGTCGGAAAGCATTCAATTGGATTTATTTCAATCGGTAAATATAAAATTGGAAACACCAAAAAGAATGAATCAACTGAATTATAAACCACAACCGTACATATTCAGAAAATCTAGAAAAAGAATAGAAACATTGTTTTCCCAACTATGCGACCAATTCTTGATTAGAAGAAATTATGCTAAAACTTTTGAAGGATTTAAAACAAGGATTTTAGCCAAAATAACCGCACTAACTCTTGTTCAATATATCAATAAGTTTATCTTTGATAGACCAATAAATAAAATCAAAAATCAATTAATTTAATTTCACCCAACGGGTTAACTTAGTAAAATATATTTTTTTATTAAATCATTTTCTACTTTATATCAATTATTAATAAACTAATTTCCTAGAAACATTGTCCCAATAAAAGCAAGTATGCCAATTTTGTATGTCTTCAAACTAAAGTGGACATTTCCTAAGATAGTAATTAGTTAATAATTCAAATATAATAATTTTTGAAAATACTCTATTAGTTTTTGACTAAATAAGTACACTTTTTGATGACTATATACAGGTATACGTGAGGTATTCTTAGTGTATACCTCACGTATACCCAAAATTATTAAGATACTATTTTCCTAGAAAAATTGACCCAATAAAAGCAAGTATTCCAATTTGATAGAATGAATTTGAAACCGATTTTAATTGTATTATTTCTTTATCA
The DNA here is from genome assembly GCA_000169355.1 of Flavobacteria bacterium BAL38. Classification (GTDB taxonomy): domain Bacteria; phylum Bacteroidota; class Bacteroidia; order Flavobacteriales; family Flavobacteriaceae; genus Flavobacterium. The sequence goes on from AAXX01000004.1 coordinate 152,455, forward strand.
AGATCTAACTTAACTTCTTTTGAATTATGATTCCGTTTGTTTTCCTCTGTAAAATTTTGATTTATTGATTCTTTGCAATAATAGTAAACAAGTTTTTCTTTTTCATTATTCTTATCTCTATACACTTGATTTTTATTTCTTTCTCTAAGTTCTTCTTGTTCAATATAAATATCCAACGTAGTTACTATCCATTCAGATAAACTTAATCCTGCTTCTTGTGCTTTTTTTCTGTAAATTTCTTTTTGACTTGCTGTGGCTTTTCCACAAACATTGAAATTTCTAAAATTTTCATTTTTCATAAAAGTTTTTTTTAAAATTAATTCAACAAAATTATATAAAAAGTTTGTAATAAAACAATCTTTTTTGTATTTTTGAAAAAAAAAAATGATTTCTTTAGAAAATTATAAAGACAACCCTGAATTGGTGATTGGAAATTTACTTTTTAAGTTGAATGAACGTGTTTTTTTAAAAACAGAGTTGAATGTGGTCTATTCTGATTTGGTTAATTGGGAACGTTCTAATTTGTTAAACATTGGTGGTAATTCAGATAAAGGGGATTGGAAAAGATTAAATTATTTTGAGTATATCTGGGTAAAAATAATTCAGGAATTAAGAGCATTTGGATTTAGTTATGAGGAAATAGATAATTATAAATCTGAATTAATGATAAAACCAAATATAAAAGAGATTATAGAAGCAATTAAAATAGATTTTCAAAGTGTAGAAGAGCAATTTGATGCCATTACCTTAAATAATTTAAAATCAATAGAAGATAACGGCAGTAATGAAAAAATAGATTTAGGTATTAGTTATTTTGAATTAATGATTAGTCGTATAATTGGTTCTGGAGAAAAATGGTCAATTCTTTTTTTTAAAGATATACCTGGATTTTATTTTCCGCTTTCTATTGAAACATTAAAAGGATTTGATAAGATAGGAAAAACAGATATACCTGAAGAATTACTTTCAAAAACATATTTAAGCATTTCATTAACTGATATAATTGCAAATTTTTTAGTAGATGGAAAAAATGCATTTGAAAAAAAAACGATTTCTATATTAACTAAAAACGAGCACAATTTATTAAAACATATTAGAAAAGGATATGGAAAGATAAAAAGTATAAAAATTAGGTTTAAAGACAAAGAAATGGAGTTATTGGAGGTTACATCAATAAAGAAAGTTAAAATGGAAGGTAGACTTTTAGATTATATTAAAAAAGGAGAATACCAATCTATCTCTATTGATACTGTTGATGGAAAAATTGTAAATTTTGAAAACACACAAAAAATAAAATTTTAAGATACTGAACAAATCAGATCAAATGTTAAATTGTAAACTTATCATAGAAATGAAAGTGAAGCACATTTAGTAAAATGTGAAATTATTTGACAGATATTGCAAAATATTAATCGATAAATATCCTAATTTAACAAAAGAAGAAATTGATAAAATTCTGGGGTTTATTGAGTTATTAGCAAAACAAACAGTGAAAAATTATAAAAAATAAAGTTGTTATGAAAAAAGCGGTTATTATGTGCCGGGTGAGTAGTGATGAGCAAGCAAAGGGTTATAGTCTGGGTGTTCAATTAGAACAACTAACTAAATATTGCGATAGGAATGATATTTCTATTGTTAAACAATACATGGAGGACCATTCAGCTAAAAATTTTAATCGACCTGAATTCCAAAATTTTTTACAATATGTAAAGCGAAATAAAGGCGAAGTCAATTTACTATTAATTACCTCTTGGGATAGATTTTCACGAAATCTTTCAGATTCACTCGTTATGTTATCTACTTTGGAGAAACTAGGAGTTAAAGTACAAGCTATTGAACAGCCAATAGATTTGAGTATTCCTGAGAATAAGGCTATGTTAGCTTTGTACTTAGTAATTCCAGAGATAGATAATGATAGAAGATCAATAAAGATTAAGGGAGGTGTAAGAGGTTCTTTGAAAGCTGGCCGTTGGTGCAGACAAGCTCCTCTTGGATATAAAAACACAAGAGACCCAAAAAATAAGCCTATTATTATTCCATCTGAAAAAGCTAAATATGTAAAATATATGTTTGAACAGATAGCTATTGGTAAACTTCAAAGTGAAATAAGAAAAGAGGTAACTAAAAAAGGATTTATTATCAGTAGGAGTAATTTCTCTAAATTATTGAGAAATCCAATTTACGTTGGTAAAATTATTGTTCCGAAAAGTGAAGATGAACCAATGATGATTATTGAAGGTATCCATGAAGCAATAATTTCTGAAAAATTATTTTTTGAGGTACAACAAATGCTAACGGATAATAACAAAATAAGAAAGCTACCCGTTTATAAATCATTGAATGAAGAACTACCATTGAGAGGATTATTGTCATGTTCTAATTGTGGTGAAAAATTAACAGGAAGTGGTTCAAGAAGTGCTACAGGAAATAGATATTTTTATTATCATTGTAATTATTGTGCAAAAGAAAGATATTCAAAAGATTTAGTAAATGAAACTTTTGAAAGTATTTTGGATGATTTTAGTTTTACTTCTGAGGTAAAGGTTATTTATCAATTGATGGTTAAAGATTTATTAAATTGTGATGCCAAAGATTCTAAACTACAACTTGAAAAATTAAAGAATAGTATAGCAGAAACAAATGTTCGTATTGAAAAATTACAAGATTTGTTAGTGGACGGTAAAATAGACTCAAATCAATATTCGGAGACAATGACCAGATACTCTAATCAAAAGCAATTATTAGTTGAAGAAATTGAAAGATTAAAAAAAGTTGATAGTGATTATATAAAATGGTTAAAAAATGGCGTTGATGCCTTGTCAAATCTAAAGAACCATTATTTAAATTCTGCAATTAGAGAGAAACAGCAGTTAATTAGTTCGATATTTCCTGAAAAATTTGAATTTAACGGAAAAAAATGTCGAACTACCAGAATCAATGACGTTTTAAGATATATGTTATTGATAGACAGTGATTTAAAAAATAAAAAAAGTGGACAATTATCGAAAAAAATCGAGTTGTCCACTCTAGTGGAGTCGGAGAGAATCGAACTCTCGTCCAAACAAGCAATCAAAAAGCTTTCTACACGCTTAGTTTCATATTAAATTTTCGACTAAAAGCAAGGCTAGAAACTGCCACTTTTAACTTAGCTTTATCAGTGTCAGAACGGATTTAAAGCATTACCGTTCCTAGGTTTACTTTTACGGTTCTCCTAATCCAACCGCCATAAACCAGGGCTTTTGAGGAGAATCCAGCTTTCCTACCTAGTAGGAACTTGGCAAATCTTACTATAATTCAGATTAAGCAGCTAAAGCGTAATTATTTTCGCCGTTTATAAGTTTGTACATTTGGATTTACGAGCTAAACATACAACGCTCGACGTGCTTACTAGTTAATTCCACTCGCTGTCAAAACCAGTCGACCCCAGAATTTAGTTTCAGATTATAATAAAATCGTATAATAATCTTCACTTTAAAAGTGAGCCAAAAGTACTATCATTTTTTCAATTAAAAAAGTGTTTGGACAAAGACTACTAAAAAGTTATATTTGTAACATTAACACAACGTTTGGTTATAATAAAATAAATTATGAAATTCGGAATTATTAAAGAACGAAAAAATCCCCCTGACAGAAGAGTTGTATTCACACCAGAAGAATTAGTTCGTTTACAATCAGAACATTCAGAAGCAAAAGTCAAAGTAGAAACTTCAGATATTAGAATATTTTCTGATGAACAGTATTCCGATTTAGGAATTGAAGTTACTTCCGATTTAAATGATTGTGATGTTCTTTTTGGAGTAAAAGAAGTACCGATTGATGCTTTACTACCAAATAAAAAATATTTTTTCTTTTCTCACACCATAAAAAAACAATCCTACAATAGAAAGTTATTACAAGCAATTCTTGAAAAAAACATCGAATTGTATGATCACGAAACTATTGTTGATGCAACAAACAAAAGATTGATTGGTTTTGGAAGATATGCAGGAATTGTTGGTGCCTATAACGGTTTCAGAGCTTTTGGAATTAAATATGATTTATTTAATGTTGCAAAGGCAGAAACTTTAAAAAATAGAGAGGATTTAATTGCCCGATTAAAAAGACAAACATTACCCAATATAAAAATTGTTCTTACAGGTCATGGAAAAGTAGGAATGGGAGCAAAAGAGATTTTAGATGGAATAAAAATTAAGCAAGTAGCAATTGAAGATTTTTTATCTAAACAATATTCTGAGCCTGTTTATACCCAAATAGATGTTTTAGATTACAACAAACGTATTGATGGTCAGGTTTTAGATAAATCTGATTTTTATAAAAATCCTCAAGATTACATTTCTAACTTTGGTCGTTTCACTAAAGTAGCTGATTTTTTTATTGCCGGTCATTTTCACGGAAACGGAGCTCCCGATATTTTAACTCGAGAAATGTTACAGGCAGCCGATAATAAAATTCAAGTGGTGGCTGATATTTCTTGTGATGTTGATGGTCCAATAGCTTGTACTATAAAAGCATCAACCATAGCGGAGCCATTCTTTGGATATTTGCCAATTGAGCATAAAGAAGTTACATTTACGCATCCAGCATCCATCATGGTAATGTCTGTAGATAATTTACCATGCGAATTGCCAAAAGATGCCAGTGAAGGTTTTGGTGAAATGTTTATGAAACATGTTATTCCAGCCTTTTTTAATGGTGATAAAGACGGAATTTTAGAACGAGCAAAAATGACAGAAAATGGAAAATTAACACCTCGATTTGCTTATTTACAAGGATATGTTGATGAAAAATAGAAAACTTTAGCATCAAAATAATTGATAACCCGATGAAAATCGGGTTTTTTTTATGTCAATTTAGTACCTTAATATATTAATTAACACGAAAACGTTTTCGTTAATAAAATTATTCAATTGTTATAAATAAAAACATTATTGAATGTATATTTAGCAATTAATTCTATTTTTATTTACCAAATTACTATTTGTAAATTTTAGCATTCATTAAACTAACAAAATCAAAAAACTATGAGTACAAACCAAATTAAAACGAATTATCCTGCATTATATACCCTTATTACTGTATTTTTCTTTTGGGGATTTATTGCCGCAGGAAATAGTATTTTTATTCCATTTTGTAAGAGTTATTTTTCATTAGACCAATTTCAATCGCAGTTGGTTGATTTTGCTTTTTATACAGCTTATTATGTTGGAGCATTATTGTTATTTGCGTTAGGTAATTTATCGGGGAAAGATATTGTAGGTAAATGGGGATATAAGAAAAGTATTGTATACGGATTGTTATTTTCGGCTTTAGGTGCTGGTGCTATGATTATTGCTGTTGAAGCAAGTGTTTATACTGGAATGTTAGTAGGATTATTCATAGTTGCGTTAGGTTTTTCTTTACAGCAAACTGCTGCTAATCCGTTTGCAATTTTATTAGGTGATCCAAAAACTGGTGCAAGTCGTGTGAATCTTGGTGGCGGAATCAATTCATTTGGGACAACCATCGGACCAATTGTAGTTGCTTTAGCTCTTTTTGGAACAGCAGCTTCTATTTCTGATGAACAAATAAAATTGTTAGAATTAAACAAAGTAGTAATTTTATATATATGTGTTGGTTTGCTTTTTGTAGCAGCAGCAACCTTGTTTTATTTTTCTAAAAAAGTACCTTCTGGAATATCTGAAGAACCAATTGAAAAAGCAAATAAAGCGTTATATACATTGGTTGTCATTACAGGATTGTTGATTGTAATGTTTAGCCCAGTTTTTGCAAGTTATAACTCAGACGAAGCAAAAGAAATCGTTGCAATTGAAAAAACAATAGAACCTACTACAAAAAAAATTAACAATCTTATTGATGATTTAGTATTAAACAAGCAAGATAAAACGTTATCAGAATCTGAAAAATCTATAAAAATAACTCAAATTGAAGCAGCAATTGAAGAGTTAAATAAAGAAATCAAACCACAAACAGATGAAATTGCAACCATAAAAATGCCTCTTGAAAAATATAGAATGTATTTGCTTTTTGGAGCTTTAGCGGTTATTTTGGGTGGAATTATATTTTCTTATACCTCTGCCAAAAAGAAAGCAGAAGGTTGGGGAGCAATGCAATATCCGCAATTGGTTTTGGGAATGTTAGCTATTTTTACGTATGTTGGTGTAGAAGTAGCCATTGGTAGTAATTTGGGTGAATTATTAAAATTAAAAGATTTTGGAGGTTTAATGTCATCAGAAATTGCCCCTTATATTTCTATGTATTGGGGAAGTTTAATGATTGGTCGTTGGGCAGGTGCTGTAAGTGTTTTCAATTTGCAAGGTTTTAAAAAAACAATAGCATTAGTAATTGTTCCGTTAATTGCTTTTGGAATAATTTTAGGAGTGAATATTCTTTCAGGTAAAGACATGAAGCCATTATATTATTACGTTTTTTGTGTTTTAATTCAGATTGGTGCTTTCTTTTTAAGTAAAGATAAACCAGCAAGAACGTTAACCATATTTGGAACATTTGGAGTTTTTGCCATGTTAATTGGTTTGTTTAGCACAGGAACTGTTGCCATTTATGCTTTTTTAGCAGGTGGTTTAGCTTGTAGTATTATGTGGCCTTCTATTTTTAGTTTGTCAATCATTGGATTGGGAAAATATACTTCACAAGGTTCTGCATTTTTAGTGATGATGATTTTAGGTGGTGGAATTATTCCTCCAATTCAAGGAAAATTATCTGATATTATTGGAATTCATCAATCGTATATTATAGCTGTTGTTTGTTTTGCTTATTTAACGCTTTTCGCAATTTTAGTAAAAGGCTTGCTAAAGAAACAAAATATTGATGTAGATGCAATTGAAGTTGAAGGAAGCCATTAGTTAGTGTTCAGTAATCAGTGTTTAGTATACAGTGGTTAACTTTAAATATAAAACTCCGATTGAAAATAAATTTCTTCGGAGTTTTTATTTTTATTAAAATGATAGGCTTTTTAGCCCTGATTGAAGGAAATGCCGTGCATGACGAAAAGCAGGAAAATGAATTCCAAAAACGCCTAAGCCATTCGCTTCAAAAAACTATTTATTCCACTCAATCTTTCTCGAGAAATACATCACGGCTGCCAATATCAGGAACAAGCCGATGCTTCCTACTAACAGCGCGTAATCTTCTAATTGAATAATAACAAATATAAAAGTGTATAAAACGGTTAATGAAACGCCTATAAATAATGGAAATTTTTTATCTTTTAAAATGGATATCGCATACAACGAAATTAAAACGATTACTGAACTTGCAGCTATTGCATAAGCAAACGAAAACGAACTGTGTTCTGTAATGGAAATTAATAAGGAATAAAACATGATTAGAGCAATCCCAATCATAGAATATTGAAAAATATGAATGTTAATTTTACTTATCGACTGAATTAGAAAGAAAATTAAAAAGGTCAATCCAATAACTAAAAACCCATATTTTGAAGCGCGTTCGTTTTGCTGATATTCATCAACTGGAGTAATAAAATTTACAGCAAATGCATATTTGGATAACTCGGGTAAAACATTAAAATAGTGTTGTGAAAACGGACGATTAAAGTGTAATATTTTCCAATTTGCCGTAAAACCTTTGTCGTTAATTTCTCTTGAAGTAGGAGAGAAGTTACCATTAAAATTAGGCGAATTCCAATTTGATGTCATTGATGCCGAGGTTGTTTTTCCTACAGGTACCATTTTAATTTGATTACTTCCGTTAAATGAAATATCAAATTTAAACGCAGCTTTATTTTCCATTAATTTGTAATCAAAATAATTGGTTTCTAAACTTTCAATACTATCATTTGCCGAATTTGCTACCGATTCAAATGCTAAGTTTTGATTTCCAATTTTCATTTTTACCTCGTCTTTTAAACTTTTTAAATTGGTAGTTCGAATCATAATTTTGGCACGATTCCAAAAAATATTCTCAGCAGGAATTCCTTTAGAACTAAAATCTAGAAGGGAATATGTTCCGTCAAATTGCATTGTAGTTGCAAAAACATTTGATTTGTAAATGCTTCTTTCTAATGGTTTTACCATTGTTACTTCCGATTTACTATTTAAATTATCAGGGAAAAAATAAGCATAATTATTAATACCCGTGGTTGGATCTTTATACGGAATTTTTAAAATTGGACCATAAAAATATACGGAGTTTCCCCATTTAGAAGTCGTTTCAGAAATTACTTCCTTTTGTCTCTGACTTCGTTCGGTAATTAAATCCTGAACTAATGTAAGTGGAATTAATAAAACTAAAGTTAAAATTCCTACCATGATCATTTTTGCAGTAGAAGATTGAAAAATTGAAGTTTTAGGTTGTGGTTGCATTTGTGTTTCCATGATTTTTTAGTTTTTAATTTGATTAGATGTTAATTATGATTTTATATTAAAGCTTTGCTGAATAGCTGAAATAGGAATAGAAAGCATATTCAAGAAATCTAATCCATAAAATTGATGTGCTGTTTTCCCTTTTTGATATTGCCTTATGAAATACCTTAACCGAGTAGGATAGAAGAACGTTCCCGAAAGAATTACCATCAGTAAATACAAACTTCGTTTTCCGTTTCCGAATAGATAATATTGCATCCCAATTTCTTCCACAACTGATATTCCAGTATTGGTTAACACGTGAATTATGTCGTGGTCTTCTAATTTGGGTTGGATTTCAAAATTATATTTCAATAAAAAGCACCCTAAATGATACCCTAAACTATCGTTAGGTAGTTGAATTAGTTTTGATATGTTTATATCCCAAGCTTTCCCTTTTTTGATAAATTTTTGATAGGGTTTCTTACTGATTTCGTACATTTTTTCGATGAATAGATCTTTCATAAATAATAATTAAAAGTACTTTGAAATTCAAAGTAAATAGATAAAAAAATAGCGTTAGCTTTTCTTGATTAGTTTTTCGAGTGCTTCAATGTGAGAAGTAAAGGCCTGTCTTCCTTCTTTAGTAGCACTATATTTGGTATTAGGTTTTTTGCCAATAAATTGTTTTTCAATCTGAATGTAATTCTCTAACTCTAACGCTTTAGTATGCGAAGCTAAGTTGCCATCGGTTACTCCCAAAAGTTCCTTTAGCATATTAAAATCGGCACTTTCATTCACCATCAATATCGACATGATCCCCAAACGAATTCGGTGATCAAAGGCTTTGTTGATATTTTGGATGATGTTGAGCATTAAAAAGAGTTTAAAAGTTTAAGGTTTAAAAGGTTAAAAGTTTTGTTGCGATGTAAAAGATTAAGACTGTGATGATTGAGTAAACTAAGCAAAATGGATAACCAAAAATATAAAATAGGTTTGTTCCATTATCATTGATGATATTCAATTCTAATTGTTCATATTCGTATGTGTATTCATTTCCTTCAATTTTACCATTATTATTTAAATCAAATTTTTTTAATTCTTGTTTATCTACATAATCAAAATATTGTAACGATAAAATTGAAATCAGATATAAACTGATTGATGATATTGCAATTATTTTAAAGTAGCTTATTTTTTTCTTTCTTAACCAATAAATGCAAAAAAATAAAAATATACTAAAGCCAATCAAAAAATGCATATTACTTTCTCTCGTATTTAAAATACATTAAACTTCCATATAAAATGTGGCAACCTCCAAACCCTAAAGCCCAGAATAATAACCCATAACCCAAGAACCAAGTCGATAATAAACCTAAAGCAATCATCGTAATTCCTAAATAACGAACATCTCCAATTGTATATTTACTAGCATTTACACAAGCTAATCCATAAAATATTAAGGTTAGGGGAGCGATGAGTCCAAACATGTTTTTTTCAATTAAAAAGATAATGAAAAATCCTCCTGTTGCTAACGGAATCATGAAATTGATTACCAATCGTCTTGAAGCCGCATTCCAAATACTTTCACTAGTTTTTCTCGCTTTTCTTATGCTTAATCCAATTCCGGTTAGAATTGACAAAACTAAAACAGAAGTGGCAATAACTAATAAACGAATAACAGCTTCTTCCGAAATTACTAAATCACGATAGGCCCCCATTGTAGAAGTGTCAAAATAAATGGTTTTATAAGCAAACCATGCACCAATTAATGCATAAACGCCTGCTAAAATTCCAGACAAACCACTCAAGGAAATAAAACGTGATGATTTGTTCATCATATTTTTGATTTCGCTAATGTCATTTAAATAGTTGTAGTTTTCCATTTTAAAGTACTTTGAATTACAAAGTAAATAATAAATAATTTGCTGACCAAATATTTTTTGAATTATTTTTGAAGAAACAAATTACAATGAAACCTACAGAAGCCTTCATACTAAGACAACCAGAGCAATATCAAGCTATGATATTACATGTATTATCAGTAATAGAGCAGGAGCTTTCACAATCAGAATTACTTTTTAAATGGGGAATTCCGTATGTGTATTACAAGAAAAAACCATTTTGTTATTTGGCTTCAAATCATAAAAAGGGATTTTTAGATGTTGGATTTGCAAAAGGATTCCAACTAAAAAGGAATCAAAATGAATTAATTAGTGAAAATAGAAACACTGTTAAATCGTTACGTTATTTTTCAATTGAAGAAATAAATAATAACATATTAAAAGATGTAATATTAGAAGCAAAAGGGCTTTATAATGCAAATAAACATAAAAATTAAGTACTTGAAAATAAAGTAGATTCCATAAAAATTTGTGCATTTACTTTCTTAAGTTTTACTTAATTTCAAAGACGCTTCATATGATAAAAAAATAAAAAGCGTTTTATTTGTATTAAATTTAATGAAGATGAAAAAAATACTATGTCTTTTGGTTGTTTTAGTTTCTAATTTTAGTTTCTCACAAAATTGGAACTATAACTTTGATGAAGCGGTTTCATTAGCTCAAAATGAAGATAAAAACATCATTATCGTTTTTTCTGGGTCAGATTGGTGTGCTCCTTGTATTAAATTAGAAAAAAACATTTGGCAATCTGATGTTTTTAAAAACGAATCAGAAAAAGAATGGGTTTTGGTTAAAGCAAATTTCCCTCGTAAAAAAGCGAATGAGTTACCAAAAGAGCAAACCGAAAACAATAGAAAATTAGCTGAAAAATATAATTTAGAAGGAAGTTTTCCTTTAGTTGTTCTATTAGATAAAAATGGAAAAGTACTAGGAAAAATGGGGTTTAAAAACGTTTCTCCTGAAGAATATATAAAAATGATTCATGCTTTAGAAAAAAAATGAAAAAATTAATAATCCTTTTTTTTGCTTTTGTAGCAAGTAATTCATACTCCCAACAAATTTTTAAGAAAAAACAAAATTTGTTAGGAAGTCCGTTTGAAATTACGGTTGTAGCAACAGATTCTATTAAAGGCAATCAATTTTTAGAGTTGGCCATTTCAGAAGTAAAACGAGTTGAAAATTTAATTTCAGATTGGATTCCTACTTCACAAATTTCAACTGTTAATAAGAACGCCGGAATTGCTCCAATAAAAGTTGATAATGAAGTTTTTGAATTGGTCCAAAGAGCAGTTAGAATTTCAAAATTAACTTCTGGTGCATTTGATATTAGTTATGCATCAATGGATAGAATTTGGAAGTTTGATGGCAGCATGAAAGAAATGCCAACAGCAGAAGCAATTAAAAATTCTGTTGCAAAAGTTGGGTATCAAAATATTATTTTAAATAAAAATGAATCTTCTATTTTTCTAAAAAATGAAGGAATGAAATTAGGTCTTGGAGGAATTGGTCAAGGCTATATTGCAGATAAAATTAAGGCTTTATTACAAGAAAACGGATGTAGTTCTGGCTTAGTAAATGTCTCTGGAGATATAAATACCTGGGGAAAGCAACCAAACGGAATGCCTTGGACAGTTGGAATTATAAATCCAATGAATAAAAATAAAGTTTTTGCAACATTTCCATTAGATGACAGTGCAGTGGAAACATCTGGCAGTTATGAAAAATATGTTACATTCAATGGTAAAAGATATTCACATATTATAGATCCAAGAACGGGTTATCCGGCATCTGGAATAATAAGTGTTTCAGTTTTTGCTAAACAAACCGAATTAGCAGATGCACTAGCAACAGGTATATTTGTTTTAGGAATTGAAGTAGGATTAGATTTAGTAAATCAGTTAAACGGAATAGGTTGCATCATTGTTGATGATAAAGGAGCTATTCATGTATCAAAAAATATAGACATTAAAAAATATCAGTAATTATGAAAAAAATTGTAATAATAGCAGTTGTTCTTGTTGGAATTACCTCTTGTATTCGGTTAAAGAATACGACAAACAATATATAAATGATCCTGATATGAAGCTTTCAGCAAGAAGTTCAGAACGCTACGAAACTACTTTTCAAGTATATCGTGAAGCGGCTTTAGGAGCAAACGGAGGAAAAACAGGTGGTGGTTGTGGATGTAATTAAGTGGATAAAAAATGAAAAATAAAATAGTAATTTTATTTGTTTTATTTAGTTGTTTTGCTTTTTCTCAAGAAAGTGATTCTACAAAAGTGACTTATAAAAAACGCGTATTAGAAGGAGCTGAAGTAGATTTTCTTGCGAGTTATTATAAGCAAGATGGTGTGCATTCTGCTGTTTCTGGAGGAATTGGTTCTGAAAAATTAACTGATTTTGCATCCAATATTGTTGTGGCTATGCCATTAAATGATGACGATGTATTAACCATAGATGTAGGTTTATCAGCTTATACATCTGCTTCTTCGAGTAATATTAATCCTTTTAATGCTACAGGCGCTTCTGGAGGTGGAGGTGGTGATGATGATAAAGTAGAAGTTGCAGGACCATTTGGAACTCCATGGCAAGCATCTTCAGGAGCTTCTGCATCAGATGTTTATGCATCTGTTGTTGCCAATTATTCTCATTCTAGTGATGACAGAAACTTTGTTTGGAATGCAGATGTTGCGTTTTCAAACGAGTACGATTATACTTCTGTTGGTTTTGGTGGTGGAATTGCCAAATTATTCAATGATAAAAATTCTGAAGTATCACTAAAAGTTAATGTATATTTAGACCAATGGAGACCAATATATCCTACTGAATTACATGAATATGCTAAATATGGTACAAATTTTTTAAATAGTGGTTTTTTTAGTGGTGTAACCGTTTTAGACCAAAATGGTGCTGCATCAACATCTTATCTTCCTTCAGATTTTACAAATTGGAAAAGCTCAAATAGAAATTCGTATGCTGCTTCTTTTGGTTTCTCTCAAGTAGCTACTAAAAAAATGCAGTTTTCTGTCTTTTTTGATCTTTTATCACAATCAGGTATGTTGTCAACTCCTTACCAAAGAGTTTATTTTGCAGACAAAGCCAATTATTACATTGGGCAATCGGCTTACATTCCATATTATACCAATCCTTCCATTAATTCGGGCAATGGGGTTTATCAATTAGCAGATGATATTGAAAGATTACCTGGAACTCGTTTTAAAATTCCGGTGGGCGCTAGATTAAATTATTATTTAAATGAAAGAGTAGCAATCAGAACGTATTACCGTTATTATTGGGATGATTGGGGAGTAACTGCTCATACAGCAAGTATAGAAATTCCAATAAAATTATCTGATAAATTTACCGTTTTCCCATCTTACAGATATTATACTCAAGGTAAAGCAAAATATTTTGCGCCTTTTGAAACACATCTTTCTACTGAAAAATATTATACTTCAGATTATGACTTATCTACTTTTAATGCCACTCAATATGGGGTTGGAGTAGGATATACAGATATTTTTACAAATGCTAAAATTTGGAAATTTGGTATTAAAAATATAGATTTTAGATTTAGTCATTACGATAGAAATGATGGATTAAATGCTAATATTATAACTTTCGGAATTAAATTTGTTGAACAATAACACCATTTCGTAATGCATATTTTAATAGTTGAAGATGAAAAAGGAATTGTAGACTTCTTAAAACAAGGTTTGGAAGAAGAAGGCTATACCATTTCTTCGGCATCAGATGGAGAAGAGGGTTTACGAAAAGCACTAGAACTTGAAGTTGATTTGGTTCTATTAGATTGGATGTTGCCTAAAATTCAAGGGATTGATGTTTGTAAAAGAATTCGAAAAGAAAAAACCAATTTACCAATCATTTTTTTAACTGCAAAAGATACCGTTCAAGAAACAATTGAAGGATTAAAAGCAGGAGCAAATGACTACATTAAAAAACCGTTTTCCTTTGATGAATTACTAGAACGAACCAAAATTCATTTTCGTACAAAAGATGAAGTTAAAGTTTTAACTTTAGGAAATATTACAATTGATAAATCAAAATTTCAAGTATTTGTAGATAATAAAGAAGTATCTTTAACCCAACGAGAATTTGAATTACTCGAATATTTAATTAAAAATAAAGGTAAAGTTTGTACCAGAACTAACATTATTGAAGACGTTTGGGATATTCATTTTGAGTATGATACAGGAGTAATTGATGTGTTTATGAATGCTATTAGAAAAAAACTAAACCTAACAAAAGATCAAGATTTAATTAAAACTATTAGAGGAATAGGATATATAGCAAACGATAATTAGCATGCCAAATACACAAAAAGCAATTAAAGCTACTTATTTTAGTATTATTGGAAATACACTTTTAGCAGTAATTAAAGGTGTTGCTGGTTATTTTGGAAATTCTTACGCTTTAATTGCCGATGCAATTGAATCTACTACTGATATTTTTGCTTCCTTTTTAGTTCTTTTCGGAATTAAATATTCCAATAAACCTCCCGATGAAAATCATCCTTATGGACACGGTAGAGCCGAACCTTTAATAACGTTTTTAGTTGTTGGTTTTCTTATTGCTTCGGCAGTTTTTATAGCTTCTGAAAGTTTTCATAATATAAATACACCGCACGAATTACCTAAACCATTTACTCTTTTTGTTTTAGGAGCTATTATTATATGGAAAGAAATTTCTTTTCAAATTGTAATGAAAAAAAGCATTGAAACGAAAAGTAGTTCTTTAAAAGCAGATGCTTGGCATCATCGAAACGATGCAATAACGTCTATTGCAGCTTTTATAGGTATTTCAATTGCATTGTTTTTTGGAAAAGGTTATGAAGCTGCAGATGATTGGGCGGCAATAGTAGCTTCTGTGTTTATTTTATATAATTGCTATAAAATATTTCGACCAGCTTTAGGTGAAATTATGGATGAGCACTTATATCATGATTTAGAAAATGAAATAAAGCGAATTTCAAATGAGGTAACAGGCGTTATTTGTATTGAAAAGTGTTTTATTAGAAAAGCCGGAATGAAATACCATGTCGACTTACACGTAATGGTTGATGGCAATAAATCGGTTAAAGAAGGACATGATATTGCACATTGCTTAAAAGACACTTTAAGAAACGAACTTTTTGAACTAGGACATGTTTTAATTCACATAGAACCTAATTTTGAATCAATAGTATTATAAATATGTTTTCATTTTCATTTAAAAATAGAATTGCGTTTAACTACATTGTAAGTGGTGCTATTCTTATTGCTATAGTATTTTTATTTATTTATTATATAGTAAACTATAGTGTAAATAACCATGTAAATGAAGAAATTCAAGATGAATTACTAAAACATTTAGACGATGTTTATATAGATTCAAATGATACGTATTTAATTCATGTAGATCAATGGAGAGCTAGAGAACACAATACGATTAACATTAATCCGGTTTTTGTAGAATATTATGACAATAACAAAGAACTTATAGATAAATCTCCTAATCTTAAAAATTCTAATCTTAAGTTATTTAATAATA
Organism: Flavobacteria bacterium BAL38; assembly: GCA_000169355.1. Lineage (GTDB taxonomy): Bacteria > Bacteroidota > Bacteroidia > Flavobacteriales > Flavobacteriaceae > Flavobacterium. The sequence continues at coordinate 168,227 of AAXX01000004.1, forward strand.
AAAATGATGTTTTTATTGATACGAAATTAAATAATATTCCGATTAGACAAATTCAAACAGCTATTATAAATAAAGGAAAAATAGTTGGCTATCTTGTAGTTGCAATGTCATTAGAAGATTTTGAAATTGTTTTAATTTTAAAAAACATTCTTTTAATTACCTTTCCAATAATTTTAATTTTATTGTTCTTAATTGCACGATTTTTTGCTGGGAGAAGTATACTTCCTGTTCGAACAATTATAGAAACTTCTAGTAAAATTACTAAGGATAATTTGCAAACCCGAATCCCATTACCAGAAAACAAAGATGAATTGTATGTTTTGTCAGAGAACATAAATAATCTCTTAAATAGAGTTGAAAATGCTATTGAGCGTGAAAAACAATTTACTTCTGATGCTTCACATGAATTAAGAACTCCTTTAGCGGTTATTAAAGGAACAATGGAGGTTTTAATTAGAAAACCAAGAAACCAACAAGAATATGAAGAAAAAATTGCATTTTGTATTTCAGAAGTAGACCGATTGAATCATATGGTAGATCAATTATTACTTTTAGCTCGTTTTGAAAATCAAAAGCAAAATATTAAAAAAGAAACCATATTTTTAAATGCAATAATTCTTGATAATTTAACTCGTTTTTCGAATAAAATAGAAACAAAAAAAATCAAAGTAATTACACATTTCGAAAATGATTTTTATTTGGTTTCAGATAATTATTTAATTTCTATTATTATTAGTAATTTAATTTCTAATGCTGTTAAATACTCTAATTATCAAAGTGAAATTTCAATTTCCTTAACGAATACTTCAAATGAAGTATTGTTTTCTATAACAGATAACGGAATTGGGATATCTGCAACGGATATTGATAAAATATTTAATTCCTTTTATCGATCAGATGTTTCTAATCATTCTGAAATTAAAGGAACAGGACTTGGTTTATCTATAGTTAAAAGACTTTGCGATTTATTAAAAATTAAAATTCATTTAGAAAGTGAATTAGATAAAGGAACTAACTTTATTTTAAGTTTCCCCTTAGATAACCTTAAGTAGTTCTTAAGAATTTTACTATATTTATACGTTACTTTTGTAGTGTAAATATTAGTACAATGTTAGAAAAAATCATCGCATTTAGTTTAAAAAACAAATTAATAATTATCCTATTTACTCTTGGTGTTTTAGGATTTGGTTTGTTTTCACTTTTCCAAATTTCAATTGGAGCAGTTCCAGACGTTACCAATAATCAAGTTCAGGTAATTACCACTTCTAGAAATCTTTCAACTCAAGATATAGAACAGTATATTACGTATCCAGTTGAAATTGAAATGGCCAATTTACCAAGCGTAAAAGAAATTCGTTCTATTTCAAAATTCGGATTATCAGTAGTAACCATAGTGTTTGATGATGAAATTGGCACTTATCTACCAAGACAGCTTATTGCTGAAAAAATTAAAACAGCTGCAGAAAAAATTCCTCAAGGATTTGGAACACCAGAAATGGGACCAATTACCACGGGTTTAGGCGAAATATATCAATATACTTTAGAAGTTAAGCCCGAATTTAAAAATCAATATTCGGTTACCGATTTAAGAACGATTCAGGATTGGGTTGTAAAAAGACAACTTTCAGGAATTAAAGGGGTAGTAGAAATAAATACTTGGGGCGGCTATTTAAAACAATATGAAATTGCCATTAATCCAACTAGTTTAAAGGCAATGAATATTTCTACAGCTGATATTTTTACGGCTTTAGAAAAAAATAATAGTATAGCGGGTGGTTCTTATATTGAAAAAACCAATCAAAGTTACTTTATTCGTGGAGAAGGAAAAGTAAATTCTGTTGAAGATATTGAGAATATCGTTGTTAAAAACGATTCTGGTTTACCAATATACATTAAAGACATTGCAAAAGTTCAATTTGGTCATGCTAATCGCTTTGGTGCCATTACAGGAAATGGTGAAGGAGAAAAGGTATTAGGACAAGTAATGATGCTTAAAGGAGGAAACTCGAAGCAAGTAATTGATGATGTGAAAAATAGAGTGACAGAAATTGAAAAAACACTTCCGGAAGGAGTTTATATCAACGGATTTCTTGAACGAAGCGAATTAGTAGGTAAAACTACATTTACAGTAGCAGAAAACTTAATTTTAGGTTGTTTAATTGTAATATTTGTTGTTGTTCTTTTATTAGGAAATTGGCGTTCAGGTTTGGTTGTTGCCTCTGTTATTCCGTTGTGTTTATTATTTGCAATTTCATTTATGAATATTTTTGGAATTGACGCTAACTTAATGAGTTTAGGTGCAATAGATTTTGGAATTATTATTGACGGAGCCGTTATTATTGTTGAATTTATTGCTTTTCAAATTGCGCACAAATCCAGACATTTAGTTGGATTACCAAAAGCAGAACAACAAATTCAAATTGATGAAATTACTTATAAGAGTGCTTCAAAAATGATGAATTCGGCTGTATTTGGCCAGTTAATCATCTTAATTGTATTCATTCCTATTTTATCACTTTCTGGAGTAGAAGGAAAAATGTTCAAACCTATGGCAATGACCTTTAGTTTTGCTTTAGTAGGAGCTATGTTGTTTTGTTTTACATATGTTCCGGTGGCAGCTTCATTGTTCTTAAAACCTCAAGCAGAAAATCCAAATTCAATTTCTAATCGTTTAATAAATAAATTAAACTCTTGGTATTTACCAGTGATAAATTGGGCTTTAAATAACACTAAAAAAGTATTATATGGTGCCGTTGGTTTATTATTTCTTGCTGTTGGTTTATTTGCAACAATGGGAGGTGAGTTTATTCCAACTCTAGATGAAGGCGATTTTGTAATTCAACCGGTTCTTAAAACAGGAACTTCATTAAGTAAAACAATCGAAACGACTACTTTAATAGAAAAAACAATTTTAAAGAATTTTCCAGAAGTAGAACAAGTAGTGAGCAGAATTGGTGCTGCAGAGGTTCCTACTGATCCTATGAGTATGGAAGAAAGCGATATTATTGTAAAATTAAAACCAAAATCAGAATGGGTTTCTGCCGATTCTAAAGATGAATTGGCTGATAAAATTAAAGCGGCTATTGAAAAACAAATTCCAAATATGGAAATCGAGTTTACACAGCCTATTGAAATGCGATTTAATGAATTAATCTCGGGTTCTCGTTCAGATGTCGCTATTAAAATTTTTGGTGAAGATTTAGAGGTTTTAGCTCAAAAAGCACACGAAATAGAAAAAGCAATTAAAAATGTTGAAGGCGCTTCAGATATTATTATCGAAAAAACAGAAGGATTACCTCAAATGTTTGTTCAATATGACAGAAGTAAAATTGCAAGATATGGCGTAAATATTGCCGATTTAAATGAAATGATTTCTCTTGCTTTTGCTGGTAAAGTTGCCGGAAATGTTTTTGAAGGCGAAAAAAGATTCGACATGGTATTGCGTTTAGATAAAACGAACAGAACAGATATAGAAGATTTACGAAATTTATATGTTTCAACACCTAATGGAGAACAAATTCCTTTACGTGAGTTGGCAAAAATTGAATATACAGAAGGTCCAGCAAAAATTTCAAGAGATAACACTAACAGAAGAATTATTGTTGGAATCAACGTTAGAAATCGCGATTTACAAAGTGTAGTTGATGACGTTAAGAAAATTATAGACACTAAAATTAAACTTCCTTCAGGTTATCGTGTAACATATGGTGGTCAGTTTGAAAATTTACAAAGTGCAAAAGCGCGATTAATGATTGCTGTTCCAATTGCTTTATTCTTAATATTTGTATTGTTGCATTTTGCATTCGGATCAATAAAAGAAGCTTTAATGGTATATTCTGCAATTCCGCTTTCTGCAGTGGGTGGTGTTTTATTTTTATGGATAAGAGATTTACCTTTTAGTATTTCTGCTGGTGTAGGATTTATTGCCCTTTTTGGAATTGCGGTATTGAATGGTATTGTTTTAATCGAACATTTTAAAGAACTAAAACACCAAGGGATGAAAGACATGAACGAACTTATTTTAAAAGGAACAACCGATAGACTTCGCCCAGTTTTATTAACTGCATCAGCTGCTGCATTAGGATTTTTACCAATGGCAATTTCATCATCGGCAGGAGCAGAGGTACAACGTCCATTAGCAACTGTTGTTATTGGAGGATTATTTACCGCAACTCTTTTAACCATGATTGTTTTACCTATATTATTTAAAGTTTTTGATGGTAAAGAGTTTAAAAAACCTAAATTCAAAAAACACCAAAGTGCTACTTATAGTATTATATTTTTATTGACTTCATTACTTGGCTTTTCACAACAAAACAATCCAGAATTAGATAGTTTAGTAAATAAAGCTCTACTGAATAATAAAAGTATAAAAGCAGGTCAATTACAAGTAGATAAAGCAAAAGCGAATATAAAAACAGCGTATGATTTTAATAAAACGACTATTTATTATAGCTACGATCAAAATAATTTAGCGACTAATAATTTGCCTTTAAAAGTTTTTGGAGCGCAACAGTCATTTGCTTTCCCTACTGTTTATGGAGCACAAAGAAATGTGAATAAAGCAGAATATGACAAAGAACTTGCAAGTTTTGAATTACAGAAAAACAAAATAACTTTAGAAGTATCAAAATCATATTATCAAGTTGTGTATTTGCAAAATCAAGAAAATCTCTATCGATATTTAGATAGTTTGTATCAAAATTTTTCAAAAGCAAGCGATAGAAGATTTGAATTAGGAGAAACAAATTATTTAGAAAAAATTACTGCTCAAGCAAAATTTAGACAAATTCAAACAAAACTAAATCAAATTGATAAAGAGAAAAGAGCACAGTTAGAATTATTACAATTCTACATACAATCAGACGAAAAAATTGTTATAAATAGTTCCAAAATAAACCTAATTAATAATTTAGGTAATACAACAAGTAAAGAATTATATAGTTCTTATTTAGAAACAATTACAAAAAAATACAAATCAAATGAAAAATTACAAAATCAAAATTGGTTACCCGATTTAAATTTTGAATATTTCCAGGGAAAAAACAATGGATTGTCTCAATCTTTGTATGGTTTTCAAGTAGGAATTTCAGTGCCTATTTTATTCAATGGAAATGTTGCAAAATCTAAAGTTGCCAAATTAGAATCTCAATCGTGGGAGCAACAAAAACAGAATGAAGAAACAAAAATTGAAACCTATATAAATCAAAAAAACAGCGAATTGGCACAATATCAATTGGCAATCGATTATTACACTAATTACGGAAAAAAAGTATCTGAAGAAATTATTAAGGTAGCAAATATGAGCTATAAGAATGGTGAAATTGATTTTTTTCAATACATTCAAAGTCTTGAAAATGCTACAACTATTCAAGTTGATTACTTAGACGCTGTAATTCTATTCAATAAAACACAATTAGACATTCAATACATAAATTTATAATATCTCATTAAAATGAAAAAAATCATATATATACTAAGTACAGTAGCTATTTTAATCTCTTGTAAAAATGAAGAAATAGCACCAGAAAAAGTCGAAGACGGAGTTATTTCGGTAACTGAAACACAATTTTCTACTTCAAAAATGGAAATAGGAACACCAATTGAACAAGATTTTGATGTAACAGTAAAAACATCAGGTAAAATAGATGTTCCGCCTCAATATCGAGCAAAAGTAACAACCTTTTTAGGTGGTTATGTAAAAGCAACTAAATTGTTAGTTGGAGATAAAGTTACTAAAGGACAAGCTTTAATAACGCTTGAAAATACAGATTATTTAGACTTGCAAAAAGATTATGTAGAAGTTGCCGAACAAATTAATTATTTAAAATCGGAATTTGAACGTCAGAAAACACTTTTTACTGAAAAAATTACGTCGCAAAAAAACTATTTAAAAGCAGAAAGCGATTATCGCCAGGCAAAAGGAATGTACCAAGGATTAAGAGAAAAATTACTTTTATTACACATCAATCCTGCAAATGTTGAAAAAGGAATATTTACTTCTCAAATTACCATAACCGCACCAATCTCGGGTGATGTAACAGTTATGAATGCTAATGTAGGAATGTTTATGTCGCCTTCAGATGTTATATTAGAAATTGTAGATACAAACTATTTACATCTAAATTTAAGTATTTTTGAAAAGGATATTTTGAATGTGAAACAAGGGCAAAAAATCTCTTTTAAAGTAACAGAAGCTTCTAATGAAGTTTTTAGTTCTACTGTTCAAATGGTGGGGAAATCTATTGAAAACAAAGACCGAACAATCGCTGTTATTGGCGATCTTACTTCTGCTATTAAAAGTAAATTATTATCCGGAATGTTTGTAGAGGCTTTTATAATTACAACTTCAAAAAAAGGGGCTGCCGTTCCTAATGATGCTATATTTTCAGAGAATAATAAATCTTATGTTTTGGTTTTAGAACCCAATTCTAAATATAATTTCAAAAAAGTAATTGTTGATTTAGGAGAAAAAAATGAAAAGTTTACTGAGATTTTGCCAAACAATTACGTAACTTTAAAAACACAGATTTTAACTAAAGGAGTATTTGATATAACCAATTAAATTATAGAAATTATGAACGACGCACATTTACATATGGTGGTGAACCATTTTCCAATTATTGGAACCATTTTTGGATTAGGAATTTTAATAACAGGAATAGCTTTAAAAAATAAGATTATTAATAATGTTGCCTATGTACTTTTTGTTGTAGCCGCTGTATTTGCAGCTGTTAGTATGGCTACAGGAGAAGGAGCAGAGGAAATTGCTGAAAAATTACCATCAGTAACAGATCAAATAATTCACGAACATGAAGAAATGGCAGAAAAATTAGCTCTTGTATTATATGCTTTAGGCTTAGTTTCTCTTATTGGTTTGTTCTTAAACTTTAAAAATCATGCAAAAGCAAATCTAGCTTCATATTTAGCTCTAATAATAGCACTTGTTGGTGTGTTTTTAGGAAAACAAACAGGAACTACTGGTGGAGAAGTTCGTCATACCGAAATTAGAGAAAATACATCATTGGGTGTTAATAATTCAGGGCAAGATGAAATTGAAAATGAAGGAGATGATGATTAAATCTTAAAAAAATAGGTTTATGGAAAATCAAAATGATAATTACTTAGACAATCATTATATTCATAAAAGTAATTGGTTAAGAGCTGCTGTTTTAGGAGCAAACGATGGTATTTTATCTACATCTAGTTTAGCTATTGGTATTGCCGCAGCTAGCGAATTTAGAGAACCTATTGTATTAGCAACGTTAGCTGGTTTAGTAGCTGGAGCATTATCAATGGCTGCTGGAGAATATGTTTCGGTAAGTTCCCAAACCGATGTGGAACATGCCGATATCGAAAGAGAGAAAATTGAATTGGAAGAAATGCCCGAACTCGAACTTCAGCGATTGGCAACTATCTATGAAGAAAGAGGACTAAAAAAAGAAACCGCTTTATTAGTTGCAAAAGAATTAACGGCTCATGATGCTTTAGGCGCTCATGTTCGAGATGAATTAGGAATTAACGAAATTAGTCAGGCAAATCCGCTACAAGCTGCAGTAGCTTCTGGAGTTGCATTTACAGTTGGAGGTATTTTACCATTATTGGTAACTCTATTTTTTTCAGTACATAACATGGAATATTTCCTTTATGTTTTAGCAATTTTATTTTTAGGAATTTTAGGTGCTGTAGCTGCTAAAACTGGCGGATCGAGTATTACAAAAGCAGTTCTTAGGGTAACCTTTTGGGGAACAATTGCAATGGTGTTAACCGCACTTGTTGGTCATCTATTTGGAGTACAATTAGCTTAAACAAAATATAAATTTTAAAAACTTTTGTTTATTCGAAAAATTAGTTGTTACATTTGCATTGTTAAATAATAACAGAAATCATGTTTTTAAATCAATTACATCATCATCATCATCATACCTCCGCTCAAGCGAAGTAACGATGCTATGTAATTAATCCATATAATCAGTAACCCGTTTGAGTACATCAAGCGGGTTTTTTGTTGTCAAGCATTTTTAAAACTCCCTTGGTGTACTTTTTTAAAACAAAAATTAAAAATGAACACATTAAAAATTGCTATTCAAAAATCAGGTCGACTTCACGATGAAAGTATTCAAATCTTAAAAGATTGTGGAATTTCAGTATATAATGGAAACGACCAACTAAAAGTTACCGCTTCCAATTTTCCATTAGAAGTTTATTATTTACGTAATTCCGATATTCCTCAATATTTGATTGATGGTGTAGTTGATATTGCTATAGTTGGAGATAATTTATTGGTAGAAAAAGGTCAGAACATCCAAATCGCGGAAAAATTAGGTTTCTCTAAATGCAAAGTTTCTGTAGCGGTTCCAAAGAATTTCAACTACAATTCTATTCAAGATTTAAACGGATTGAGAGTAGCTACTTCGTATCCAAAAACAGTTGTAGATTACTTTTCTTCGAAAGGAATTTCCGTAGACATTCACCAAATTTCAGGTTCGGTTGAAATTGCTCCAAATATTGGACTTTCTGATGCAATTGTAGATATCGTTTCTAGCGGAAGTACCTTATTTAAAAACGGTTTAAAAGAAGTAGAAGTAATCTTAAAAAGCGAAGCTGTTTTAGCGGTTTCTCCACAAATTTCAGAGGAAGCCAAACAAGTAGTAGCAAAACTTCAATTCCGAATTCAATCAGTTTTACGTTCAAGAAAATCAAAATACATTTTAATGAATGTTCCAAACGATAAAATCTCAGAAATCAGTAAAATTCTTCCTGTATTGAAAAGTCCAACCGTTATGCCGTTAGCAGAAGAAGGTTGGAGCAGCGTTCATTCCGTAATCGATGAAGATAAATTTTGGGAAGTCATCGACCAACTAAAAGAAGCCGGCGCCGAAGGTATTTTAGTATGTCCAATAGAGAAAATGGTATTGTAAATAAATTAAACACATAGGCACATAGAAATTTCAATAATAAGAATCTAAAAAGTAGCTATGTCAACTATTTAAATTGAAACGTCCGAAGCTTCGGACTAAAGTTTTAGAATAAAAACTATGTAACTATGTGTTTCAAAAAATAAAAATAGAATCATGAAAAAAATATATAATCCACAACCTGAAACTTGGTTAGAAATTTGCAAAAGACCAACTCAAACTTTTTCTGATGTAGAAGAAACGGTAAAGCAAATCTTCAAAAAAGTCCAACAAAAAGGCAACAAAGCGATTGCAAAATATACATCTTTCTTTGATGGTGTAACTTTGGAAAATATTCAAGTAACTCCTGAAGAAATTGAACTAGCTAAAAAGGAAGTTGCTACCGAATTAAAAAAAGCAATTCAATTAGCCAAATCGAATATCGAACAATTTCACGCAGCTCAAAAAACAGATAAAATTGTGGTAGAAACTACTATTGGAGTTACGTGTTGGCAAGAAAAACGTCCAATTCAAAAAGTCGGTTTATACATTCCTGGTGGAACTGCTCCTTTGTTTTCAACGGTTTT
>AAXX01000003.1 GCA_000169355.1 Flavobacteria bacterium BAL38
CCGAAGCTTCGGGATTGGGCTTTTTTCAAAGAATTTTAATCAACATTTTAAAATTTTTATAAAAATGAAACTTTTTGGGTTCAAGTCAAATTTTAAATGTTGCCAATTTCTTAGGTGTAAATTCTTACTGATTCTTTTTGTATCTGTTTTATCTCAGGCGCAATCATCTATTAATACTTTCTTAAAACCTTCTGATACGCTTAATAAACCAAGAAGAACTGGTGTTTATGTAGGAGAATCTGTTTTTTTAGGAGCCACTTTAATTGGTTTAAACCAACTTTGGTACAAAGATTATCCAAAATCAAATTTTCATTTCATCAATGATAACGGTCAATGGCTGCAAATGGATAAGTTAGGACACATGTATTCTGCTTATCATTTAGGTAGCGTTGGTGCTGATATGTTGCAATGGAGTGGCGCTACAAAAAAAGAACAACTAATTTATGGTGCTACTCTTGGATTAGGTTTTTTAACGGTAGTTGAGGTTTTTGATGGGTTTTCGCAAGAATGGGGAGCATCTTCAGGTGATATCATTGCCAATGTTTCTGGAACCGCTCTTTATGTATCACAAGAGTTACTTTGGAAAGAACAACGCATTATACCAAAATTCTCCTTTCATCAAACCCAATTCGCATCTCAACGTCCAGAAACACTAGGTGCTTCTTTAAATGAACAAATTTTAAAAGATTATAATGGTCAAACCTATTGGTTGTCTTTTAATATTCATTCGTTTACCAAAGACAACTTTATTCCTAAATGGCTAAATGTTGCTATTGGCCATGGTGCGGAAGGAATGTTATTTGGTAAAAATAAAGAAGCGGTTGAAAATGGAATAATTCAAAACCCATATCGTCAATTTTACCTTAGTTTAGATGTAGATTTGACGAAAATTGAAACAAAATCTCATTTTTTAAAGTCCCTTTTCTCTATTTTTAATACCATAAAAATTCCGGCACCAACTTTGCAATACGATGATTATAACGGAGTTAAAGCACACTTTATCTACTTTTAGAAAAGATTAACATGCTGTAAATCAATATTATAATTTTTTTTGTATATTTGCACCGGTAATTTCAGATGGGGTGACAGACGCTGAGAAATAACAATTCATGATAAAAAAAAGGTCGTATTTTATAGGATTGACACTCCTAGTATTAGTTGTATCTTCAGGTTTTATAACCTTTAAAGAAGAAAAATTGGAAGGGTTTCATTTAACGAACAATGAGGTTATTAAATATCATGTTCCAAATGAAAACGAAAACGAAGAGATTACTCCAGTTAAAGTACCACACGTTGGTAAATCATTTGCTGGTTTTGCTCAAAAAATGGCTTACAAAGAGTCAAGAGGTATTTTACATTTAGTGAATCCATACGGATATATGGGAAAATACCAATTCGGAAGAAGTACACTACGAACTGTAGGTGTATATGATTTTCAAGAATTTTTACGTAACGCTGAATGGCAGGATAAAGCTTTTGAGGCTTTAATTGCGCGTAATAAGTGGGAATTACGTAAAGAAATTGATAAATATTCTGGTAGAATTATCAACGGTGTTGAAATTACAGAATCAGGCTTAGTGGCAGCAGCACATTTAGGTGGTGCAGGTTCGGTAAAGAAATATTTAAGAAGTAACGGACGTAATGGTTTTAAAGATGGTTTTGGAACATCTTTATCAAGTTACATCAGAAAATTTTCAAACTACGATATTTCACATATTAAAGCAGATGTAAATGCTAAAGTAGTTTTAGAATAATTTTACATTTTGTGAATAATAAAAATACAAGGTCGATTATGTAAATCGGCCTTTTCTTTTTTCCATTCGTTAACCGTTTTGGTTTTGATGAATTCTGTTGGTAAAGTAATATCACAAGCCACACATAAATACGTATTGGGTTGTAAAATTTGCAACAAATCTTCCATTAATTTATTGTTTCGATACGGTGTTTCAATAAACAATTGCGATTGATTTTTATCTTGCGACAAACGTTCGAAATTCTTTAAAGCCTGTTTTTTATCGTTTTTGTCAATAGGTAAGTAGCCATTAAAAGCAAAACTTTGGCCATTCATTCCGCTTGCCATTAAAGCCAATATAATAGAACTTGGTCCTACTAACGGCACTACTTGAATTCCTTTTTCATGAGCTAATTTTACAATCACAGCACCAGGGTCGGCAATTCCAGGGCAACCCGATTCGCTCATTAAACCAATGTTTTTTCCGTTTAATAAAGGTTGTATAAATTCGTTATGCTCTGTAATTTCTGTATGCTTATTTAAAACCGAAATTTTTAATTCAGGTTGTTTCTTTTCGGGATGAATGCTTTTGATGAATTTACGAGCGGTTTTCTCGTTTTCAACTATATAATAATCTACAAAATCAATGGTTCTTTTTATGGTTTGAGGTAAAACATCTTCAGGAACTACCGTAGTTTCTCCAGGATTGGAAAGTGTAATGGGGATTAAGTAGAGTTTGCCTAAAGTGTTTGATTTCATGATATTATTACTTAAGTTTTCTTGCAATTTCTTCACAAGCTTGGTCTAGCATATTATAAACGTTTTCAAAACCGTCTTGACCGCCATAATACGGGTCGGGAACATCAACGTTTTCATTTGGGAAAATTTCGTTTAAAATCATCTTGACTTTCGATTTTGCTTCTTCATTTGGAGCCAAGGCCAATACATCTTTGTAATTAGAATTATCCATTACAAAAATATGATCAAAAGTATCAAAATCACTTTTTTTGAATTGTCTGGCTCTTTGGTTGGTAATATCTAAACCTTTATTCTTGGCAGTTGAAATAGAACGTTTGTCAGGTAATTCGCCAGCGTGCCAGCCACCTGTTCCTGCAGAATCCACTATAAAATCTTTGGAAAGTTTAGAACGCATAATACCTTCTGCCAAAGGAGAACGGCAAATATTTCCTAAGCAAACCATTAAGATTTTAGAAGCCATGAATTACAGCGATAATTTCTTGTTGATATCGTCTACGAATTTTCTAAATTGTTTGTCGGTAGTAACTAAATTGTCAACTGTTTTACAAGCATGAAGAACTGTTGCGTGGTCTCTGTCTCCAATTTGTGAGCCAATATTAGCTAAAGAAGCTTTTGTGAATTTCTTTGCAAAAAACATCGCTAACTGTCTTGCTTGTACAACATGACGCTTTCTAGTTTTGGATTGAAGAGTTTCAATATCCAATTGAAAATAATCAGAAACAATTTTTTGAATGTAATCAATTGAAATTTCTCGTTTTACGTTTTTAACGAATTTTTCAACTACTTGTTTTGCTAATTCAAGATTTACTTCACGTTTGTTAAATGAAGATTGTGCAATTAAAGAAATAATAGCACCTTCTAATTCACGAACGTTAGATTTGATGTTTTTAGCAACATATTCTACTATTTCGTCAGGAATTTCAACACCATCTCTAAATAAAATATTTTTTAAGATAGAAATACGAGTTTCGTAATCGGGTTGGTGTAATTCTGCAGATAATCCCCATTTGAATCTAGATAATAAGCGTTGCTCAATATCTTGCATGTCAACTGGTGCTTTATCAGAAGTTAAAATTACTTGTTTTCCGTTTTGGTGTAAATGGTTAAAGATGTGAAAGAATACATCTTGTGTTCCTGATTTACCTGATAAGAATTGTACGTCGTCAATAATTAAAACATCAATTAATTGATAGAAGTGAATAAAATCGTTACGTGTGTTTTTCTTAACAGAATCGATATATTGTTGTGTGAATATTTCAGCCGAAATATACAACACGGTTTTTTCTGGATATTTATCTTTGATTTCAACACCAATAGCATGCGCTAAATGCGTTTTCCCTAAACCAACACCACCAAAAATTAATAATGGGTTAAATGAAGTTCCGCCAGGTTTGTTAGCAACCGCCATACCAGCACTTCTTGCTAAACGGTTTGAATCTCCTTCAAGAAAATTATCAAAACTGTAATTTGCGTTTAATTGCGATTCGATTTTTAAATTACGAATTCCTGGTATAACAAACGGATTTTTTAATTCTGGATTTTTATTAGCAATTGGCACATCTACTTCCTGAGGTTTTACCGCTGTTCTGTTGTAACTTGGAATTTGCTCAGTAAATGGAAGTTTATTGCCATAAGTGTTTTCCATCTTAATTTTATACAATAACTTTGCACCCTGACCTAACTCTTTTGTTAGAGCTACTTTTAATAATTTTACATAGTGTTCTTCTAACCATTCGTAGAAAAATTTACTAGGTACTTGAATTGATAACGCGTTATCGTTAAGCTCAACTGACTGTATAGGTTCAAACCAAGTCTTGAATGCTTGGTCTTGAATATTGTCTTTTATGAAAGACAGACAGTTGTTCCATACCGATTGCGCAGTTTTCGTCATAAATTCAATTAATTATTATTTGTTATTAAGGTTTTGTAAAGGTTACAAAAGCGAACTGAATGAATATTCTGTTCTTGTTTTTTGGGATAGCAAATATGTGAACAAATTTCTTTAAAAAAAAATTTTTTGCTATTGATTTTTCGAAAAAAAAATTGTATGCCCTGTAAGTAGTTTTTAGGATTAATTTAATGTTATTTTAATATGAGAGAATATCAGTTTCAAGTTCGTGTGCGTTATGCCGAAACCGATCAAATGGGAGTTGTTTATCATGGTAATTATGCGCAATATTTTGAGATGGGACGCGTGGAATGGCTAAGGAATATGGGGGTTTCTTATAAATGGATGGAAGAAAACGGTGTGATGTTGCCAGTAGTAACTTTAACCATGAATTATAAAAAGCCTGCTCGTTATGATGACTTGCTAACCGTTAAAACAATTTTTAAAAGTCAGACTTCTGTGAAGATAGAATTTGATTACGAAATATACAATGAGGCAAATGAGTTGTTAACAACGGGTTATTCTATGTTGGTTTTTGTAGACATGAAAACAGGACGTCCAATGTTGCCGCCAAGTTATGTTTCGGAGAAGATAAATGCGTTATAAAATTTTAAATTTCGGTTAATTTAATTTCGTACAAACTTTCAAAAGTGTCCAAAAGATTTTGGACATTTTTTTTTCGAATTCCGATTTCAATTTCACAATCCATTTCCATTTTTTGAGAAATTATTTGTAAATTTTTTTCTTTAATGATTCGCATTACTTTATTCATGTTTGCATAACCAAAAGAAATAACGAAATTTTTGTTAATTGTTTTTTCAATAATAACTGCATTTTCTAATGCCATTTGGGCAGCGGTTTTATAAGCAGATATTAATCCTCCAACGCCCAGTTTTACGCCTCCAAAATAACGCACTACTACAATTAGTATGTTTGTAACTTCAAACGACTGAATTTGTCCATATATTGGCATTCCGGCACTATTATTTGGTTCGCCATCATCATTAGCGCGATATTGTATTTTTTCGGTACCAATTTGATACGCATAACACCAATGTCTGGCTGAAAAATGTACTTTTCTAAGTTGCTCTATAATTTCTTTAATTTCCTCTTCTGTTGTTACAGGATATGCATATCCAAAAAATTTACTGTTTTTTTCTTTGAATAGTACTTCTTCTGACTGAAGATTTATGGTTTTATAGGTATCGTTATCTGAAAGCTCCATTTTAATAAGTAACTAAATAAAGTGCAAATAAAGCCAATCCAATCCCAAAAGCATTTCGAATAGAAATTTTTTCTTTAAAAAATAGAATTCCCACAAAGGTTGAAACAATAACAATTGAAATATTGTGAATCGTAAATAATGTGGCACTTTGAAAAGCTTTTGCTTCTAACATTTTTATTAAAAAATATAAAGAAAAGTAATTTGGAATTCCTAAAATAATTCCGCCTAAAATATTTCTGCCATTCAGTTTAAATTGACCTTTAATTGCTTGAATGGTTAAAATTAAAATACCAACACTAAAAGCACATAAAAATGTTATGGATGAAAATAAACCAATTTCATTTGATGCAACATGATGTGTTTGAAGGTATTTTAAACTTGAATCAATAGTTCCGGCTCCAAAAAAAACTAAAATAGGATATATTAAATTGCTTATTTTTTGTATTTCGCCTGTTTCTTTTTTTGAAGTGAAATAAACTGCAATTAATGCTAAAATAATTCCAATAACTTTAATAATTCCAAGAGTTTCATTATACAAAAGAACACCAAGGCTAATAGGAATTATAACCGACATTTTTGAAGCTACTGATGCTACAGATAATCCGTTTATTTGAGATGTTAATGTGGTAGCATAAAAAGTGCCAATAAAAACTAATCCTAATAAAACACTTCCATAAAACCAATTACTTTCAATGACTGATTGTGGATTTATTTGTTGGTCTAAAAAAAACAACCCAACGCCAAAAGCTACTATATAATTAATAACTAATGCAGGTAATGCGTCGATGTTAAATTTTGCAAAAAGTTTTATAATTACAAAAAGTAAAGCATTAAAAATGATACTTAATAATAAATAGATCACTTAGCTGTTATATTATTTTTTTATCAAAAAGTTCAATTACATCTTCTTTGCCTACTTGTAGATTCCAAACTTGTAATCCAAGTTGTTCTGCAATATCTGTGTTTTCTTTTTTATCATCAACAAATAAAGTCTTTTTGGGATTTAAATTATGATTATGAATTACATATTTGTATGCGTCCTCGTTGGGTTTTCTCATCCCAATTTCATATGAAAAATATACTTTTTCAAAGCAACTGTAAAAATCGCGTGCAAAAGTTTGACCTTCTTTGTGTTCAAATTTTTCAATATGAGTGTAATCGGTATTGCTTAAAAGAAATAAACGATACTTTGATGCAATCATTTGTAAAAATTCTAAACGATACAAAGGAAAATCGCCTATAATTGAGTTCCAAGCAGTTCTAATATCGATTAAATCAATATTTGGAAGGTGTTTTTGAAAACCTTGCATGAATTCTAATTCATCAATTTTTCCAATTTCGTATTTTTTATTTAATTGATCTAAGTCGTCATGCCATTCAGTTAAACCTAATTTTCTAAATTCAGTTTCAACAGCTTCTTTGTTTAAATTAAGAAATACATCGCCAAAATCAAAAATAATTGCTTCAATCATAATTGTTTGAAAATTTTAAGTTCATCATTCATTATTTCAAAACGAGCCACTGGATTTCCAGAAATTATAGGTGCAATAATACCGTTTTGAAATATTTTTTTCCCTCTAAAAACTTTAGCTTCATCCCATAAATTTGCATCTATAAAGGATTGTATGGTTTTAGTTCCGCCTTCAATTATAATAGATTGTATGTTGTTTTTATACAAAATGTCACAAATGGAACGAACAAGGTTAACATCAAAGATAGTATTTTCGTAGTTACAATTTTCTGTTGATGCGTATTTTTCACTTTCTGTTATAAAAATTGTCTTTTGTGAATTATCTTTAACATGATAGTTTTTTGATACTTTTCCTGATTTATCTAAAACAACTCGAATTGGATTATTTTCAGAGAAATCACGTGCATCTAATTTTGGATTATCGTCTAAAACGGTATTTGTTCCCACTAAAATAGCTTGTTCTTCAGTGCGCCATTTGTGAACCAATTGTCTGGAATATTGATTCGTAATCCAAATTGGACTTTTTTCTTCTTTCGAAATCGGAGCAATAAATCCATTAGCTGTTTCTGCCCATTTCAAAATAATATAAGGTCTTTGTTTTTGATGGAAGGTAAAAAATCGTTTGTTGAGCTCGTTACATTCGTCTTCTAAAATGCCAACGGTCACTTTTTTACCACTTTCAACTAGTTTTTTAATGCCATTTCCGGCCACTTTTGCAAATGGATCAACGGTTCCAACCACAACATTCGGAATTTCATTTACTATAATTAAATCACAACACGGAGGTGTTTTTCCGAAATGGCTACAGGGTTCTAAACTTACATAAATTGTAGCTTCTTTCAATAATGATTTATCTTTTACCGAATTCACCGCATTGACTTCCGCATGAGGTTCGCCAGCTTTTTTGTGCCAACCTTCGCCAATGATTTTGTTTTCATATACAATTACACTACCCACTAACGGATTTGGATACGTAGTTCCCAAACCATTTTTAGCGAGTTCAATACAGCGTTTTATGTAAAATTCGTGCGTAGTCATGATACAAAAATAAGATTTTTAACAATTAAAAAATGGATTTTATGCGAACTTTGTTTTCTGTAAGGGTACCACAACCTAAACTTTGATATACCTTTACTATGGCGTATCTATACTTGTGCTATGTAGTTGTATAAAATTTAAATTTACGTACTTTTACCCAACAATAAAAATGCAATGCTAATTAGAGAAATCCAACAAAAAGATAATGAGTCGATTGCGAATGTAATTCGTGCTATTTTTCATGAATTAGATGCGCCAAAAGTGGGAACGGCTTATGCTGATCCAATTTTAGATACACTATATGAAGTCTATCAAGCGCCTCGTTCAGTGTATTATGTAGTGGAACACGATGGAAAAGTAGTGGGAGGCTGTGGTGTGGCGCCTTTAGAGAATGGTGATGATTCGGTATGTGAATTACAAAAAATGTATTTTGCTCCCGAAATCAGAGGAACGGGTTATGCAGAGAAAATCATTGAAAAATGTTTGGAATTTGCTAAAAAACAAGATTTTGAAATTTGTTATTTGGAAACCTTATCGTTTATGACAACCGCACAAAAACTTTACAAACGAATTGGTTTTGAAAATATTTGTGGACCTATGGGAAACACTGTGCACAGTAGTTGTGAAGTGTGGATGACGAAGAAATTAGTTTAAAATTATGCTGTTAAAACAATACAAAAATCACTTTTTCGATTCGCTAAAAAACATTCAAGACGAACAAGAAATCGAAAGTTTCTTTTTCATCCTAACCGAATATTTGCATAATTTAAAGCGAGTAGATGTCGCTTTGAATCCAAATTTTGAGCTTTCAGAAGATGATGTTGAAAAGTGGAATTCTATTTTAGCGGATTTACAACAAGAAAAACCCATTCAATATATCACAGGTGAAGCTTGGTTTTACGGTTTGCAATTTGAAGTCAATGAAAACACTTTAATTCCAAGACCAGAAACAGAAGAATTGGTAGAATGGATTTTAAATTCACCCATTACCCATTATCCATTACCTATCACCATTTTAGACATTGGAACGGGTTCTGGTTGTATTCCTATTTCATTAAAAGCTAACTTACCACAAGCCAATGTTTCAGCAATTGATGTTTCCGAAAAAGCATTAGAAGTAGCTAAAAGAAACGCAGTTTCAAATAAGGTTGAAATCAATTTCATTCAAACTAACATATTAGAAGTTGAAGATTTATCCCAACTTCCATCACCCAACTTCCATCACCCATCTTCCTTCAATATAATCGTTTCAAATCCTCCCTACGTTCGTAATTTAGAAAAACAAGAAATCAAGAAAAATGTATTGGATTATGAACCGCATTTAGCGTTATTTGTAGAAAATACCGATGCCTTACTTTTTTATAGAAAAATTGCTCAATTAGCGTTAAAAAACTTGTCGCCAAACGGGTTGTTGTTCTTTGAAATTAATCAGTATTTAGGAAAAGAAACGGTTGAATTATTAAAGAATCTAGGTTTCAAAAACATCGATTTGAAGAAGGATATCTATGGTAACGATCGAATGATTAGGTGTTCGGTTTAGTTTGACATGAATTACGCAAATTTACACAGAGATTCACCGAGTTTTTTTTGATTTTTAATCTGTTGAAAAGAGATACACCGAGCGTTTCACTTTTTACAATTCAAACATATATTGAAAAAGCAGTATAATTTTAAGTGTTTCTTAGTGAACTCTGCGAAAAACTTTATCTCTTTGTGGTTAACTTTTTATTCATAACGCAACGCTTCCACAGGGTCTAATTTCGATGCTTTTATCGCTGGAATTAATCCAGAAAGTATAGTTACAGCAAAAGTTACAACAAAAGCCCATATGATTGCCATCCAAGGTGTTGTAAAGGTAAATCCAATAGCAGATGCTATTCCGAAACCAATTAAGATTCCTAAAATAATACCAACAATTCCTCCAATTTGACCAATTATTAAAGTTTCTGTAAAAAACTGCCAAGCAATGGTGCTTTTTTTCGCGCCAAGCGACTTTCTAACTCCAATTTCTCGAGTTCTTTCTGTAACGGAAACGAGCATGATATTCATTAAGGCAATAGAAGAACCAAAAATGGTGATAATTCCAATAACCCATGCCGAAATCCCAAGAACAGCTGTGTTTGAAAGTAAGGTTTGAATTAGATCATCACTTCGTTCAATTCCGAAATTATCTTTTGAAACCGGACTTAATTTTCGAACTCTTCGCATGGTAATAATGGCATCGTCAACCGCTTCATCAAGCAAGGCTTCGTTATTTACCATAACATCTAAATCATAATTAATATTAGGAGCAGAAAATAATGAGCGTGCTACTTGAATAGGAATCATTACGCGTAAATCTTGACTGTTTCCAAACGTAGATCCTTTTTCTTTTAAAACGCCAATAACTTTAAATTTAGCACCACGAATAGATATTATTTTGTCAATAGGATTGATGTTTTCAAATAGACCTTTTTCAAAATCAGAACCTAAAACACATACATAATTATTGTTTGATATATCAAATGAATTAAAGTTTCTGCCTTTAACCACTTCCAAACCTTTGTTTGGACAAAAATTCTCATCAATTCCTACAATAGAAATTTCTGGATCGGTTTTCTTTTCGCCATATTTTACTTCAATTGCAGAACCTGCTGTAAAAGATAAGGATGTATTTGTAAAAGGAAAATTATATTTGTCTTGAAATGCCTTTGCTTCTGGATAACTAATAATAGGATTTACACGTTGTTCGGCATCATTCTGATTAATTTCGGAAGAAAAATCATATCTGCTTATAGAAAAAGTATTCGCCCCCATTGAAGCAAAATCTTTTAAAATAGTGTTTTCTAAAGCAGAAACTACGGTTAGAATTCCAACTAAAGCGGTAATTCCAATAGCAATAATCATTACAGTTAATGAAGTGCGTAAAGCCTGACCTTTAATCGAATCAAGCGCAATTTTTGTATTTTCTTTAAATAATCCTACCATAACTATAAGACTAAATAATCTTTTTTTTGTTACAGTTTAAAGTGAGAATTTTGTCAGTTCGAGCGAAGTCGAGAACTTTTTAATGAATGAATCTCGACTTCGCTCGATTTGACAATCATAAAACAACACTTCAATTTTTGAAATGTTTGATTTGATTTTTTAAACTCCACAATATATCCGATATTTGCACTACAAAAATCAGAATTGTCTTATTGACACATTTTCAAATTGACACATTAGAAAAATGGCACAAAAACCAAGCATACCAAAAGGAACCCGAGATTTTTCACCAGCAGAGGTGGCAAAACGCAATTATATTTTCAGTACGATAAAAACCAATTTTGAGAAATTTGGTTTTCAACCGATTGAAACACCTTCGTTTGAAAATTCTGAAACCTTAATGGGAAAATATGGCGAAGAAGGTGATAGATTGATTTTTAAGATTTTGAATTCGGGTAATTATTTTTTTAATAAAAATAAAATTGAAATTCCAGTTTCGATTGATGATTTACAAGTAAAATCGGCAGAAGATATTTCTAAAGAAGAACTAATTCAATTAAATCAGTTTACATCTAAAATTTCTGAAAAAGCCCTTCGTTACGATTTAACCGTTCCATTTGCGCGTTACGTAGTACAACACCAAAATGAAATTGAGTTTCCGTTCAAACGTTACCAAATTCAACCGGTTTGGCGTGCCGATAGACCTCAAAAAGGACGTTTTAGAGAATTTTATCAATGTGATGCCGATGTGGTGGGTTCGAATTCGCTTTGGCAAGAAGTAGAGTTGGTGCAATTATATGACTCGGTTTTTTCGCAATTAGGATTAAACGGAGTGACTATTAAAATTAACAACCGCAAAATATTATCTGGAATTGCTGAGGTAATTGGCGCTTCGGATAAATTAATTGATTTTACGGTAGCTTTAGATAAATTAGACAAAATAGGTGAGGACGGCGTAAAAAAAGAAATGTTAGAAAAAGGCATTTCGGAAACCGCTATCGAAAAAGTACAGCCTTTGTTTAATTTCACAGGAACCATCAACGAAAAAATAGAAAAATTAGCTGTTTTATTAGCTAATTCTGAAGAAGGAATGAAAGGCGTAAACGAGTTGCAATTTATTTGTGATAACGTTTCGACTTTAGGTTTACAAACCGCTTTCTTAGATTTAGATGTAACGTTAGCTCGTGGTTTAAATTACTACACGGGTGCCATTTTTGAAGTTGCTGCGCCTAAAGGTGTTGCTATGGGGTCCATTGGTGGTGGTGGTCGCTATGATGATTTAACCGGAATCTTTGGGTTGAAAAATATGAGTGGTGTTGGGATTTCGTTTGGTTTAGACCGAATTGCTTTAGTAATTGAAGAACTTGGATTATTTCCAGAAGCTGTTTTAGCGACATCAAAAGCATTGTTTTTAAATTTTGGAGATAAAGAAGCTTTATATGCTATGCAAGCCATTGGAAAATTGCGTCAAGCCGGAATAAAAGTAGAATTATATCCTGATAATGCAAAAATTGGAAAACAATTTCAACATGCCGATAAACGCGGAATTCCTTTCACGGTTTTAGTGGGTGAGGAGGAAATACAAAACAATCAGTATGCTATTAAAAATTTAGCATCTGGTGAGCAGCAAAAAGTGGATTTTGAGACTTTAGTTGCATTATTGAAATAAATAAAACACAGATTTCAAAGATTAACACAAATTGATTTTTGAATTTGTAATTGCTTTTTGAACTTGAGTTTTATTTTTACCCTTGAACTTGTAATTGATTTTTGATATGAATGTAGACGACGAAGCAAAAAAAGTAATTTGGTCACTTCAAAACAATAAACGTTCTGAAGCTGAACGAAATGTGTTTGAACCAACTGGCAAAAAACTAATGAATAAAAATGTGGTTTATATTTTTTCGGCTATCGGAATTATACTTTTAATGAGTTTTGCGTTGTCTCAGTTTTCTAAAGAAGCTACTAATTTTTGTTTTTTAATTGAAAATTTTTGTTTTAATTCTGAAGAAAATCCAATAGCGTATGCGTTTTATGTTTTTATGAATCTATGGATTTTAATCTTAGGAATTGGAATTGCCTATTTGATTGGTAAAAAACTTGGAAATTACTTAAAGATTTAATAATTAAAAATATAAAAACGGATATTTTCATAAGGAGAAAACACCCGTTTTAAGAGAAGTAGAATTTTGTAGTTATGCACTACTTAATGATAATTTTTTGGCTAAAATAAAGGTTGTCAGTTGTTTTTAATTTTACAATATAAACCCCTGTTTCAATATTTTTAACAGGTATTTTTATGCTTTTTTCGGAACTATTTATTTTCCAATTACTTATTTTTTGACCTAAAAGAGAGAATAATGTAGCTTCTTCAATTTCCAAAAATTGGTTGTTTATAATTTCTATATTATTTTCTGTCGTATTAAAAAACACAGTAGTTGGCATTGAATCAAAGTCAGTTGATGAAAGTGTTTCGTTAGTAAATCTGAGTGAGAATCTGTTGGTTATTTCTCCCGCAGGTATAGTAATACTTGCATTTGAAGTTCTTAAGTTATAATAAGTATTATTACTGTTATCGTGAATATAAATAGGTTGGTTAGGGTCAAAATTTTCTAATCCATCAATCATGAAATTAACCAAACCTGTTTGACTTGATTTTAGGGTTAACGGATAAGAATTATTTATGTTAAAGAATCCAACTCCCTGAATCACTAATTTGTAACTTCCTGCTTGAAAATAAATATCGTTTGGTTGAATATCTATAATTTCGGCATCATAGCCTAAATTATAGCTATCGTCTGCATGTTCGTTCATAAAACCTATTAATAGTTGTCTGTGATAATTAGTGCTCCCCGTATAGCCTAATCTTATTCTAGAAAATAAATCTGGAATAACTTCTACATCATTATTATTGTTTAAACTAAGAGATTGATTTGGTGTTCTGAACATTTCGTTTGAGTTTACATTGTCTTCTTTAACAAATTTACGTTGACTATTTTGATATATAATTTGTCCGCCATTTGTGTTTCCTTTTACAAAAAAGCCTTGTGCTACTGGAATGTATCTTCCAGGAAATCTAGAGCTTGAACCTAATCCGCTTATTAATGCTGGGGAAACAGGAGGAACACCGCCTACTAAATTTCTGGTAGCATAACCACCTTGATATCCTGATAGAACGTGAGTGCTATTAGAAGTATAATGTTCCCAAAAATATAGCGATCCAGTAATAGCGCTTAAGTTGTCTATAATAAATTCATCTGCATCAAGCGCTGATGCATATGGATTTCCAACTAAGTTAATATTATTAATTCCTATTTGAATTCCAGTATTATTGATTAATCCGTTATTTGGTTTTCCAGAAAAAACATAATTTTGAGCCAACACACTTGGAGGTATTACAATACCACTTCCTTTCATTGTGTACCCTTGACCAGATTTAAGTACTGTGTTTTCTGTAATTTGTTGCCAATTGGCATACTCAGATGTTAAGTTGGTGAATTTATATAACCAATATCTTGCAAGTCTCATAGGACTTGAAGCGCCATTTACACCAGCAATCCACGTAATTGTTTGAGGTGACGCAGGATTGGTTCCATCTCGCAAAATATTTCCAACTGTAAATCCGGTGTTGTTTTCGGTACTACTTACAACAGAACTAACGGGAGAAGACCAATAGTTGTAATTATATAAGTTTCCTGTCCCTTTTTGGTCTTTTTCTATACTTCCGATACTTGCAGGATCTAAATCGCTATCATCTGTTTGTAGTAATTGCGAATACTCTTGTAAATCAATTATGCCATCTAATTTTAAATACCAATCATTTTGTATTTTGGTGTCGTTAATAACATCTATTCTAGCACTTGCGTTAACAAACATTCCTAAGTCGATATGGTTAGAATTAGATGTAATATTATGATTTACTTGAATAATTGACCAATCGTAATCATTTACATCTAAGCCACGAATTTGTTTTGAAATTGAGTGAGAAGCAGTGGCAAAATCACCTGTTTGTTCTGTAATAAATGGCATTGGCGCTTCTTGAGGAGCAATTGTTTTTACATTAAAAATTTTAGCTCCGGGAGTTGTATCAATAATTAATGTAGCATGATTGTCAATTACATCGTCTTTGTAGTTATCCATTCTATAATAGCGAATTAGATTTGGCCAAAGTAAGTTTGGAACATCTTTTGGAATAATAGCTCCTCTAACTTGGTTGCTGTTTTCTTCAATTTCTTGATACACTATTTTTTGAAATTGTGAATCAGATAAAGCGATATCAAATAATCGTACTTCATCTATTTTGCCTTTAAAGAATTGTGTATCTGAAATTGCATTTTTCCCAATAGTAAATAGTGAAGTGTCAGAAGAGATAACTCCGGAAACAGATGTACTATTTACTATTTCTCCATTAATAAACAATTTCAGTGTTTCATTTGTACCGTCATAAACCGTTCCAACATGAATCCATTGTGCTGTGTTTAAGATTTCACTACTAATTAGAGAAACTCCGTTGCCAATAACTTCAACTTGTTTAGAATTTGTTATTTTAATTTGAAATTTATTTTGACCAACAACAACTCCTTCAGAAGTAAATGCATTATTAATGTTAATCCAAGCCATTAAAGTAGCATTTTCCCAATTTATAATAATATTGTCATCTGTTGCATAGTCGTTTCTACCGTCAAAGGATAAGAATAGTTTTCTTTCTAAGTTTCTTGGAGAACCAAATACACTATTATTGGTATCAAAAGCATCTAAAATTCCATCTCCATCACTATCGGTATTTCCATCAATGATTCCATCATTATTGGTGTCTAAATGGGCATAAAGTGTTTGTGAAATATCAAAAGTTAATCCGTTAGACATTACATCTAAATAATCTGGATTTCCATCACCATCAGTATCTTTTACGTAATAATTAAAAGGTACAATATTAGTTCCTTGATCATAGTTGCCATAAATATTTACAGCATAATCGTATATGTCTAAAATTCCATCACCAAAGCCTTCAAGAATTCCATCTCCATTAGTATCTTTATTTCTAAACGTTTCTGTTTCAGGTCCGTCTCCGCTTCCATTTCCGTTAATATCTCCGTCTCCATTTTCATAACCTACATAAGCATTTATATTTTCAGACCACGATTCATCAACATCAAATACACCATCATTATCGCTATCCAAATCTAAATAATTTGGAGCTCCATCTCCATCGAAATCAGGAACAATGTTTGATTCTGCACTATCATGCATGCCGTTTAAATTGGTGTCAACCCAACTGTATAAATAGGCTTTTCCATCTGATAGATTTCCTAAACCAACTTCAACAACATCTGGAATTCCGTCATTATCTGAATCTAAATCAAAAACATCGGCAATATTGTCTCCATCTAAATCACATAATGTTTGAGAAATTAAAATATCGTCTAAGGCTAAATCATTACCAGTACCACCAGTTTCGTTGTTAATAAAAATTACACGAAAAGCACTTACGTTTAAATTTAAATCTGCTGTAAAATGTTGCCAATCTCCAGCTAAATTACCAGCTGTTGTTGGAGGAATATCACCGGTTTCTATAAATGTTATTAAATTATTACTCATGTCTCTAAATTCAACTCGCACGTTTGGGCGTAAACGTGTTGCAATTCCTGGCGCATCTGTTCTATCTAGGTTAATTACCCAAAAACTATAAGTAATGGGTATGTTAGGCAATGCCCCAGTAATAGTTGCAGTATAAAAAATTCCAGGTGTATAAGAAGCGTTAAATATTGCCATTCTTCCGTTGAGGTTCCCTGTATGATCTCCACCAAGATACCAATATGTTGGAGCCCATGATGCTATTTGAGCTGATTGACCTACTGTATATTTACCATCGTTTAAGTCAGTTAAATCTTGTTTTGGGCATTCAGGGGTGTTTATTCCAACGGTTCCGTCTTCAAAACAGTAAGTGGTTAAAGCATCGTAGGTTGTATTAATTGTAGTTCTTGATCCAGCCCCAAATGTTTCGTTTAGAAATTTATAATTGATTTTATTTCCGGTTAAAGAATTGCAATTTGATTCTTCAATATCATCTCGAATTCCATCATTATCATCATCAATATCTACATTGTCAAAAATACCATCACCATCACTGTCAAAAAAAGTTTGTATTCCACTACCTATAATTTCAAATAAATAAGGATTCGCATCGTCACTGTTACTTGCGATTGAAACCTGAGCTGTTTTTATTCCGGTTGTAGTTGGGTTGAATTCTATTTCAAATGTTGTTGAATTACTTACAATAATAGAACTACTAGGGTTTACAGTAACAGTAAAATCGGTACTTCCAATAATTTCTACTAAAGGACTTCCTGTTAAATTAATAGTTGTTGTTCCTGTATTTTGTATGGTAAATATTCTAGTAACTGGATCGGTATAAATTTGAGTTTCTCCAAAATAGGTGCCATTTGCTAAAATAGCAGAGGAATTGTGAGCAACTACTAAATCGTTTAAACCTAATACATTAAAATGATTTCCAATACTATTTCCATACAGACTAACGTTATCAATAAAATAGAAGTCACTGGTATTATTTAGTCCATTATTTTCGTCAAATCGTATTTTTACTTTTATTTGAGTATTTCCGCTAGGAACTGAAAATATATAAGGAGAACCAACTGTGTTTCCAGAACTCGCACTATGAGTAAATGAGTAAATATCTGAAGAAGTACTCGTTTTGCCATCAATAAGTTTTACAGAAGTTGCGTAAGTAACTCCATTATTATATGAAATATCTAGATATAAGTCATCTTTATCATCAGGTGAGCCGTTTGATGAAAAATAGATTTTTAAATATACATTTGTGTATAAACTTATATCAACGTTATCTAGTGTTATAAAAGGGTCATCTGGAGAAGAACTCCCAGAACCGCCCAATCTTAATGAATTAGGTGCAGAAACAAAAGTAGACGTGTTGGTTTGAATTGTACCTGTATTGAGTGTTGAGGTATAATTCCAAGTATCTTCTATAGTACTATCAAAACCTTGATAATTAATTTGTACTTGAGCATTGCCAATTGCTACATAGAAAAAAAATAAAATAGAAATAACTATTTTATGGTGCTCTAGGGTGATTTTTTTTTCCATAATAAAATGTCTTTTTTTTAAAGAAATGACATTATTAGCATCGAGAGCTTAAAATTTATTACGGAAAATTCTTGGTAATATTTTTCAGTTCATAATCTGTTGATAATAGTGTTTGTTTCTTTAAGCTATTTATTAGAGTAAAGTTTGGAAAAAAATACTACAAAAAGGATTGCAAATTAATAACTGTATGGTTTTTTTAAACAACTGTTTTGACAGGAAATTAGTCGTTTAAAATGTTGATTTTTAATATTTTAAAATATTTTTTTTGGTTTTAGCCATTTTTAAAAATTTCTTTAACAGCTAATTCATAATTTTTACTATTTCCTGCCTTTTTAATTTTTTTGTACGTCTTTTGAGGATTTGAAAAAGATTCTGAAAAGTATTCCCAAAAACCCAACATTTTCATACGAATTGGAGTTGGACCTTGTAAATAAGCATCGTATTCTTGATAAATAGTATCATGAAACTCTTCAAATAGTTGATATCTGTTTTTTGGGTATTCTGTAGTGTTGTTTTTAATCATACTTGGCAAAAAAGGATCGGCAATTAAACCTCTTCCTATCATAAAATGATCTATAGATGGGAAACGTTCCTGCATTTCTTTAAATTTAGTTACCGAAGTAATGTCACCATTGTAATATAATTTATGTTTAGAATGATCTAAGCACTTTTGAAAAGAATCTAAATCTACACCTCCTTTATACAGTTGTTTGCCAATGCGAGCATGAATTGCAATATTTTTTATTGGATATTGTTCTAAAATAGGGAATACATCTAATATTTCTGAAGGATTTTCATAACCCATTCGCATTTTCATTGAAACTATTATGTCTGTTTCATTATGAACTCGTTTTAAAATATGTTCAATTTGGTCTGTATTCTTAATTAATCCAGATCCCATGCCACATTTCGCCACCATTGGGTAAGGGCAACCTAAATTCCAATTTAATTCTTTGTAACCAAATTGCTGAACGTATTTAGCAACAAATAAAAATTCTTCAGCATCATTTGTTATAATTTGTGGAATTACTTCTAAAGTTGAATTGTTTTCTGGTAAAATATCACGTTCATATGAACCTTTTATAATCATTTTTCCATTCAATTTTATGTACGGAGAATAAAAAGTGTCAATACCACCAAAGTATTTGTGAAAAGCATTTCTGAATCGGAAATCAGTAAAACCTTGTAAAGGAGAAGATAATAATGTAATACTCATAATGCAAAGATAAGTGAAAGCAGTGAATTACTCTCTTTTCTGTTTAAATAACCAATTGTACATTGCGTCTTCATGAAATATACTTTCAACTGTTCCGTGATTTCCTCCTTTTATTATTGTAAATATAAGATTGGCTTTGTCATTACATTTTCTAATAGCATTTACAATTTTTTGCGATTCAGAAAGAGGTACTATATAATCTTTATCTCCATGCTGAATCCAAATAGGGATTGTTGCTAATTTACAAGCATCATTTGTATTTCCTCCACCACAAATTGTAACTGCTGCTGTAATTTTATCTGCATATTTTCCTGCAAAATGTAAAGTTCCGTAACCACCTAAACTCATGCCGCAAACATAAATTCTAGATTCATCAACATTGTAATTTTTCTTTACATATTCTAAAATTTCTAAAACTTTATCAGGATTCCAGTTGCCTTTTGCTAATTGAGGAGCTACTACAATAGCAGGAATTTTTCTTCCTTTATCCATTGCGCGAAGAACTCCATAGCGTCTTACGCGATTTAAATCGGTTCCCGAAAGGCTTTTTCCGTGCAAAAAAATTAATACGGGTTGCTTTTCAGTGCTTTCTTTTTGTGGAATATTAATCCAAAATGGATATGTGGTTTGGTTGGTGATAGTTTTTAACTGAGAATATCCAAAGCAACTTAAAAGTATAAATAAGGATATAAAAACAGGTTTTAATTTCATAATCAGTTAATTAGCTTTAAAAAACAAAACCCGAAATTTACAATAATGTAAAATTTCGGGTTTTCGTAGCGAAGACGGGAGTTGAACCCGTGACCTCAGGGTTATGAATTGAGTTTTTACTCGATTTTTTCCCTTTTTATTGCCCAAATAAGATATATTCTTTAAAAATAGTGTACGGTTTGGTGTACTGTTTAGTGTACTGTTTAGTGTACTGTATTTGAAAATAATTTCTGATGCAATATAGTAATTTTTTTATTTCAAATAACCCGTTGGTTGTAATTAAATTATTTAATTTTTGATGTTATTAATTGGTATTTCAATAATAAATTTATTTATGAATTGCACCAAAGTTAATGCTGTTGTTTTTGCTAATATTCTTGTTTTGAAACCTTGAAAATATTTAGCATAATTTTGTTTAATCATAAATTTTTGATATGATTGAGAGAATAATGTTTCTATTTTTTTTTCTGGATTTTCTAAATATATAAGTTGTGGTTTATAGTTTTTTTAATTCATCCTTTTTGGTGTTTCTAATTTAACTTTTATTTTTTCAAATAATTTTAATTGTATACTTTTAGGCAAATTTCTTCAATCTCCAAGCAACACACAATTAGGCATTTTTTCTATTATATTTTTTTAAAATTGATGTCGTGAACCTTCGATTTATCACCCAAAATAAGTTAAAATAATAAGTTACAAGATTTTAAAAAGCCAGCAGGAGTTCCTTAATAAAGTGGTTATTTTTGATTTTTTTACAACTTTGATGTTATCAAAATATTTATACTAGAATATTTTTGTGTAAAACAAGTCTATAATGGAAAATACAATACTATTTTCCACTAAAAAGCACATGTAGTTGAACTGAAATCCCATAAGTAATACATTTATAATGGAAAATTTTAGCTAAAAACCACTATTTAATGGAAAAAAATATCTAATTTTGAGTTTCAAAAGCATTTATAATGGAAAATAACATCCCAATCCACTTACAAGAAATCATTTTTGCAACAAGCGATAATGCTTTAAATAGGCAATTAAGTAAATTGGAAAAAGAAGGGCAAATAAAAAAAATTGCACCGCGTATCTATTCTTCAAATTTTAATGAATCAGAAGATATGATTATTAAACGAAATATCTTTTCCATTTTAGGCAAGTTGTATCCAGGTGCGGTGTTAAGTCATCGTTCTGCTTTAGAATTTAAACCAACATCTGCTAATCAAATTTTTGTAACCTATACCTATACCAAAAAAATTAAACTTCCCGGAATAACAATACGTTTTATGGAAGGTAGCTCCGCAATTGAAGGTGATAATCTTTTCGCTGGAGAATTATATGTAGCACAACAAGAAAGAGCTTTTCTAGAAAATATGCAAACGTCTCGACAAGTAGGCCCAACTTCCAAAACACTTACACTACCCGAAATCGAAAACAGACTAGAACAAATTGTTCATGTAAAAGGAGAAGAAGGTCTAAATCATTTCAGAGACAAAGCCAGAGAAATAGCAGAAAAACTGGAAATGCAATCCGAATTTGAAAAGCTAAACAAACTAATAAGTGCTTTATTAACGACAAAACCTTCAAAAATACTAACTTCACCAATGGCATTGGCAAGAGCTTTGGGAAATCCATATGACAAACACAGAATAGAGTTGTTTGAAAAATTATTCATAGAATTACAGCAACAACCCTATAAAGAGAGAAAAGATATAAATACAGATACCAATGCATTTAGAAACTTTGCTTTCTTTGAAGCTTATTTTTCAAATTATATCGAAGGAACTATTTTTGAAATAGAAGAAGCTAAAAGTATCATTCAAACAGAAACGCCAATTCCAAATCGTGATGAAGATTCTCATGACATTTTAGGAACATACAAATTAGTAAGCAATCAAACGGAAATGAGTATCACTCCTTCAAATCCAGAAGAATTGTTAAATATTTTACAATACAGACATCAAATACTTTTAGCAGCCAGAACCTCAAAGAAGCCCGGTCAATTCAAAGATAAAAACAACCGTGCCGGAGAAACACATTTTGTCGACCATACTTTAGTAAGAGGAACATTAATAAAAGGATTTGACTATTATCAAGCATTACAAGAACCATTTGCTAAGGCAGCTTACATCATGTTTATGATAAGCGAAATCCATCCATTCTTAGATGGAAACGGTAGAATAGCAAGAGTAATGATGAATGCCGAATTAGTAAAAACAAATCAAACAAGAATCATAATTCCAACGGTTTACCGTGATGATTATTTAGGTGCATTAAGAAGACTAACAAGAAACGATGACCCAGCAGTTTATATCAGAATGTTACAAAGAGCACAAGAATTCAGTGCAACACTTGTTGCAAACGATATGGAAGCATTAGAAAATCATCTAACCCAAAGCAATTCCTTCAAAGAACACGACGAAGCTAAACTGAAAATTGTAAATCGTCAGCATAAAGTGGACTGATTTAGGTCAAAACTAAGAGAGTGTTTTCAAAAATTATTAACTTTGAAATAGTATGAAAACACCTAAGAAAAAAACAGCAGAGAATTTTATCAAAGACATTCGTAGAAATACACGAAGAATCTTTAGTTCTGAACAGAAAATTCAAATTGTTATGGAAGCTTTACGAGCAGAAATGTCAGTTGCAGAATTGTGTCGGAAGTATTCCATTAATGAATCTCAGTTTTACAAATGGAACAAAGAGTTTTTAGAAGCAGGCAAAAAGCGTTTAGCAGGCGATACCACAAGAGAAGCTACCAGTGATGAAGTAGCAGAGCTCAAGAAAGAAAATCAGGCTTTAAAAGTAATGATTGCCGATTTGGTTTTACGCTACGATATTGTAAAAAAAAGCTTGGACATGCTGGATTAACTGAAAAGTTTAAGAAATATATGCGACTTACAGTATCCGAAAAACAAGAAATCATTCACATGGTTACTCGTTCAGAAATTGGCGTAAATCGAACACTTCGGGAGATTGGAATCAATAAAAGTATGTTTTACAATTGGTATCATGCTTACAGCGAAAATGGTGTTGAAGGATTGCTTCCAACCAAAAGAGCATCAAACAGACAATGGAATAGCATTCCACAAGAACAGAAGAATTTAGTTGTAAAATTAGCTTTAGAATATCCTGATTTATCTTCACGAGAATTAGCCTATAAAGTGACAGATGAACAGCAAATATTCCTATCAGAATCAAGCGTTTACAGAATTTTAAAGTCAAGAGGTTTAATTACAGCTCCAGCTCATATTTTTCTGAGCGCAGGTAATGAATTTACAGACAAAACAAGCTTTGTTCATCAAATGTGGCAAACGGATTTTACCTATTTTAAAATATTGGGTTGGGGTTGGTATTACTTGAGTACGGTTTTGGACGATTACAGCAGATACATTGTTCACTGGGAGCTTTGCTCCAATATGAAAGCCGATGATGTAAAAAGAACTGTGGATTCTGCCATTAAAAAAGCAAAATTAGTAACTAAACAAAAACCAAAACTCTTGTCAGACAAGGGTTCGTGCTATATTGCAAGCGAATTAAAAACGTATTTAAAAGACAATTATCAAATGCAACAAGTACATGGCAGACCCAATCATCCGCAAACACAAGGAAAAATTGAACGCTATCACAGAACCATAAAAAATGTCGTAAAACTTGATAATTACTTCGCTCCAGAAGAATTAGAAGCTGCTTTAGAAAAGTTTGTTTATCGTTATAACAATGAACGCTATCATGAATCATTAAACAACTTAACCCCAGCAGATGTATATTTTGGGAGAGGTGAACTGATTTTAAAAGAACGTGAACGATTAAAGAAAATTGCAATTATAAACCGAAGAAATGAGTACCAAAAATCAAAATTAACAACAAATCAAAAAAATCTTTTATCTTTGAATTATTAACTAAATACTCTCTTAGCAAAAGTCCAATTTAGTTTGAAGACGTACAACGTAATTTCTAAAGCTATTTACACCCTTTATATTTAATTTTTGCATGACACGACTACGTGTTTTGGTTATCGTATTGGTATTTACACCTAGAATCATTGAAATTTCTTCATCAGTCAGGCCTAAGAATGTAAAGCAAAACAAAAGTTTTTCAGAGTTGGTAAGATTAGAATGCTTTTTTTCTAAGTTTACTGAAAACAACGGATACGTATCGTTAAATAAAATTTTAAATTCATCTAATTGAAGTTTCGTAGAAAGTTTATTTTTTTTGATTTCCTTTTTTAAAGACTTCACTAATAAAGATTCTACCAAAGCGTCTAATTCTATCCTTGACACTGACAATTGGTCTTCTAGCTCTATATTTTTAACCTCTATAATTGCGCGCTTTAAGCGTTCTTTTTTAATATAAAGTGATATGATAAGACCAACTAAAGGCAAAATTATAGCAAGTGCCATAAAAATAATGAGATATACTCTATTCCTTTGCTGTTGAACTAATTGTAATTGCTTTGCTTTTAATAAATCTACTTTACTTATGTTTAACTCAATTGATTTTTCTGCATCAAAACTTGAAACTGCAAAAAATTCTTCATTTAATTTATTTACAACATAACTAGCGGAATCTGCATAAATTAGTGTTTTTGTAGCGTTTCCTTTTACAGCGTACCATTTGCTTAATTGTTTGTAAACAGGCTCCATTCTGCGTAAATCGTTTATCTTACGTGCATTGGCTAATGCCTGAAACAAGAGGGTTTCCGCTTTGGCATTATTGCCCAATTGCAGATAGATATCTGACAGTAATACCAACGCATTTGAAGCATTCCCAAAACTATTTACACTTAAACACATCTCTGCATCTTCTTGTATTAAAGGAATAGCAGCTTCAAAACGACCTTGCTTGTATAAAATTTCACCAATATTACCATTTATCACTTTAAGCATTACAGAATTTTTATTGGCAAAGGCCTTTTCTTTGGCTATTTTATAGTAATAATAAGACGAATCTAAAATTCCTAGTTTGCTATACGATAAACCCAAATTATTAAAAATTAAAGATTTATCAGAATTAAATCTCGTATTTATGCATTCTTTAAAAAAAATTTTACTCAAATTAAAACGATGTTTTCTATAGGCATAATTGGCTATAGCATTTGTTACATCATAATGAGTTTCTGGGTCTGAAATACCATTTTTAAGCAGATGACGCGCATTAAATAACTCGTATAAACCTTCAGTAAAACGTCCTGCACCCATTAAAGCTGTACCTAAGAGAGACTTAAATTTCACATGCATAGGCTTATTAATAGCTTCGGTACTGCTATCTAACTCTAATAGACGTTGTAAAATAAATTCTGGTGTTTGGTTTGATAGATTGTATTTTACATTAAGTAGTTCCATTTCTAGAGCTAAATCGGTATCGTCTTGGCGCTTTGCGAATAACTGAATGCTTTTTATTAAGGAGTCTACTTTATGCCTACCTATTTTTTCAACACTTACATAATTAATACCTTTTAACTTGTTTCTTCGTTCTAAGGCATTGAGATTTAACAAAGCATTATTATTTGGAATACCTAATTGCACTCTAATAGAGATATTCTTAACCCTTGATAAACTATCGGCGTTTATAGTTGTTTGCGCCTGTGCTAAATTAGCCACTAAAGCTATAATTAAAACCTTAGTACCTTTTTTTAAAATACCGCTTATTTTACTATTTGCTGTATTCATTTAAAAATTTATTATATTCTATCGCCGTATAGTTTCCAAAGTTAATTATTTAGTTTGAATGTAACCCGTTGGGTGTAATTATTTAAAATAAAAAATATAGCTTAAAAGCTGTTCAAATTACAGAAATAAAAATCTTGTCTTTAAATTCAATTTAGCAAAATCATTTGTAGAATTTTTTAAATAATTAGTAATACTTTTTTTTGATTCTTAATTTTTGATTTAAAAACACATAACCCAAACCTATTGCAGCTATAAATAATATAATCCAATAACTATCTATATTTGCAGCAGGGGTTGTGTCAATAGTATCCTCATCAAAATTCTCTTGTGCACAAAGTGGAATGTTTATAAAACACAATAAAGCTAAAGTTAATAGAGTTTTTTTCATTACTATTTTTTTATTTTTCAATTATAATTTATTGTACAATCCATTTTTTTGTAACATTTTTACCTTCTTGTGTTATGGTTATGTAATAAATTCCTGTTGGCAATGGATTCATAGACTTGAATTGTCTTGTTAATCCATCCGTTAACTCTACTGCTATTGGAATTTGTTGACCTAAAGCATTATTTAATATTACTTTAGTAGCATCATTCCAATTCGAAAGATTTAAGTAAAAAGAACTTAATGATGATGGATTAGGATACAAAAGAATGGAAGATTCAAAATCCACATTACCTAACTGTGAAACATGAAACACAATTTTGAAACGATCTTCCCCATAAGACAAAACATCTGAAGTAGTGTTTATAGCAATAATATTATCTTGGGTTAAATCTATTTCAGACTGTGTATTCAAAAATTGATCCACTAAAAATGCGGAAATGGCAGTGTCAAAATTTAAAGGTTCAAATTTAAAAGTGTACGATTTATTAGCGCTGAATCGTAATGTTTTAACTAACAATTGATCATTGTCTGTTACAGGAAATAACGTTGATATAGTTAATTTTTTATTAGAACTTAACCATGCTATATTTTCTCCTGCAGACTCCAATTTTTCTATATCTCCAACATCGATAGCATTTGTATAGTTATCACCAAATAAGGCAACTACTCCATCAATAGGTGCAGATCCAAGAGACAATTCATTTGGTTCATAAACTAACATGCCCAACTTACCAAGTAAAACTTCTTGTGTTCTAAAAACACTGGCAAAAGTTCCTGCTTTATCACTTTCGTTAAAAGTTAAGGTACCAGGCGTCCCTAAACTAGAATTTCTAACAAAAAAAGCTTGTCCAGGTTGAATAAATCGTCCAACTTGTGAAGAACCAGAATTTCCTAAGTTGTTAAATCCTGTAGAAGCACTATAAGCAACGTAACGACCTCTTTGTGTTGGTGTTCCCATATTAGCATCCCATGCGTAGTAAGAATCCAAAATCCCTGATTTTGTAACAGTGTGCCAATCAACAGGACTCACATAAGGATTACCTACAAAACTAAAACCATTTGTAGTTGTATTTGTAGTTGTATTAATAGAAGGTGAACTAGATGAATTAAAAACAACTTGACCTGTTTTTAATTCTCCCGTTGCACGTAAAGTTATAGCAGCATTCATATTAGCTTCTGAAGCATTAGTTATTAAAGAAGGTGTTCTGTCTCCTCTAATTAATATACGATAACCCTCTGCTGCTTTTAGATAGGTTGCATGGGTATTAGCAATAGGCGTCCATCCAGTTCCAGTAATAGCGGTATTATTATAAGTGTACATAGAAGGATTTCCTGAAGCAGTTTGATCAAAACCACTAGAACCTGTTGTAGAACCTGTAATATGAGTTGCCAATTGCCAATTACCTGAAATAAAATTAATAGTCGTAACACCAGGTGTTATAAAACGGAATGCACGTTTCCCTTGAGGAATATAACGCTCAACAGTAACATTATTAGCATTTGATAACGTACCCGTAATTTGTCCAATAATAGCGTCCCCATTAGCATCAGATTGCAATACCACCGATTTTCCTCCGAAATCAGCCGATCCGCTAATGGTTAGAGTCTTTAATGGATTAATGGTTAAACCACCCGTTCCACTTATGATGAGGGAGCCTGCTACGGTAAAGTCAATATCCAGTGTTGGGGAGCCGTCATTGATGGTAATATTATCCAAAGTAGAAGGTACGGAACCACAAGACCAATTCGCAGCATTACTCCAGTTGCCTGTGCCACCGATCCAGTTTTTTTCAGGATAGATAGTAACCGTTGCACTACCACTCAAATCACTCGAAGTGGCAGTACTTTGACTGTCACTCAACGCAACAAGGGTATAAGTAGTTGTCGCACTTGGACTAACCGAAAACGTATACGGACTAGTAGCAATAGCATTTACCGTAACAGGTGTAGTGCCATCAGTATAGGTTACACTCCAAGGCGCTGTACCCGTTAATGCTATGCTCAATTGTGTAGATGAACCGTTACATACTGTGGCATCGCCACTGATAACGCCTGTCGGATTTACAATAGAACTACCCTGAACATTGAAAGAATAAACACTTTCATCACAATCATCACTAGTAATAGTAACCGTTGCCGATTTAACACCTGAAGTAGCTGCATTAAAGGTGACCGTAAAAGTAGCAGAAGTACCAGCAACAATTGTTGCTGGAAGCATAACATCACCCACTATAAACGCCGCCGCATCAACACCCGAAAGTGCAATACTAGCCACTGACAAATTGCTTGTGCCTGTATTTTGAATGGTATAGGTTTTGGTGGTTGGGGTATTTAATACTACCGTTCCAAAATCAGTATCATCAGCTACATCAGGGGAGCTATCACCTGAAATTATGTTTTGACCATTTGCTTGAAGATTTATTTCTGCCGGATTTAGTATACCCCCATCGGTAATGTTCCAACCATAACTATTTATCATACTTTGGCGAGCTGCTGCACCTGCACAATACTGGCTATTACCACCATCGAAAATTACGCTTGGTTGCAAGGTTTGTGATGCCCAACCAGTAAGCAGTGCATCATAATTTATTGTAGATAGCGTTACCCCAGTGAACATATTGTCCATATAAGTCACACTACTCACATCCCAGCTGCCAAGGTCTTGGTTAAAAGAGGTGGCATTATAGAACATCTGTGTCATGTCTGTCACACTACTCACATCCCAACCGCCAATGTTTTGGTTAAAGGAGGTGGCACCACTGAACATAGAGCCCATATTGGTCACACTACTCACATCCCAACCGCCAATGTTTTGATTAAAGTTTGTTGCTCCTAAGAACATTACACTCATATCAGTCACACTACTCACATCCCAATTACCAATATCTTGGTTAAAGGAGGTGGCTTCTAAGAACATATAGGCCATATTAGTCACACTACTCACATTCCAATTACCAATATCTTGGTTAAAGGAGGTTGCTCCTAAGAACATAGCGCTCATATCAGTCACACTACTCACATCCCAATTCCCAATGTTTTGGTTAAAGGAGGTTGCTCCTAAGAACATAAGACTCATATCAGTCACACTACTCAGGTCAGGGCTATCTGTGGCATTACCTTGCAGGTTGGCACAACCCCAAAATGCACCGTCCATGGTACTCCAGGGTGTGGTGCCCCATTGCTCTATACTTCTAATATTGAGTTTACTACCTGTGTTATTAAAGTTAACACGATCGTACGTACCATTAACACTTACCGTATAGGTCCCTGAAAAGGAGTAGCTATGTCTTGGGTTATCACCTAAACCTGATTCTATAGTACCATCACCCCAATCGATGGTCATATTGGCACCACCTACCGCTGTGAGTGGGAAGGTGATAGTACCGTCACTCAAGACTTGCCAGGTGGTGATGAAAGTACCAGCACATCCAGCAATTGCTGCACCACCATCGGTAATGTTCCAACCATAAGTAGCCATCATACTTTGGCGAGCTGCTGCACCTGCACAATACCGGCTATTACCACCATCGAAATTTACGCCTTGTTGCAAGGGTTGTGATGCCCATCCAGTAAGCAGTGCATCATAATTTATTGTAGATAGCGTTACCCCAGTGAACATATTGTCCATATAAGTCACACTACTCACATCCCAATTCCCAATGTTTTGGTTAAAGGAGGTTGCTCCTAAGAACATAAGACTCATATCAGTCACACTACTCACATCCCAAGCAGCAATGTCTTGGTTAAAGGAGGTGGCATTATAGAACATAT
Source organism: Flavobacteria bacterium BAL38 (assembly GCA_000169355.1). GTDB lineage: Bacteria > Bacteroidota > Bacteroidia > Flavobacteriales > Flavobacteriaceae > Flavobacterium. The sequence goes on from AAXX01000003.1 coordinate 29,955, forward strand.
AGCTCATACTATTCACATTACTGACATTCCAATTACCAATGTTTTGGTTAAAGGAGGTGGCATTATTGAACATGCCAGACATACCAGTCACACTACTGACATCCCAACTGTTAATGTTTTGGTTAAAGGAGGTGGCACCAGCGAACATTTCGCTCATATTGGTCACATTACTCACAACCCAACTACCAATGTTTTGGTTAAAGGAGGTGGCATCATCGAACATAATTGCCATATTAGTCACACTACTCACATTCCAAGTACCAATGTCTTGGTTAAAGGAGGTGGCACCAGCGAACATTTCGCTCATATTGGTCACATTAATAACATCCCAACCGCCAAGGTCTTGATTAAAGGAGGTGGCAGCAGCAAACATAGCGCTCATAGTAGTCACACTACTCACATCCCAATTACCAATGTTTTGGTTAAAGGAGGTTGCTCCTAAGAACATAGCGCTCATATCAGTCACACTACTCACATCCCAAGCAGCAATGTCTTGGTTAAAGGAGGTGGCATTATAGAACATATAGCTCATACTATTCACATTACTGACATTCCAATCGCCAATGTTTTGGTTAAAGGAGGATGCTCCTAAGAACATAAGACTCATATCAGTCACATTACTCAGGTCAGGGCTATCTGTGGCAGTACCTTGTAGGTTAGTACAACCATAAAATGCATTGGCCATCGTACTCCATGCTGTGGTGCCCCATTGCTCTATACTTCTAATATTGAGTTTACTACCTGTGTTATTAAAGTTAACACGATCGTACGTACCACCAACACCTACCGTATAGGTGCCTGATAATGCGTAGGTATGGCTTGGGTTATCACCTAAACCTGATTCTATAGTACCATCACCCCAATCGATGGTCATATTGGCACCACCTACCGCTGTGAGTGGGAAGGTGATGGTCTCGTTATCCGTTGTGGTTTCCCAAGTGGTGATGAAAGCATCAGTATTGTCCCACTGCGCATATAAGATTACATCAGCACTACCCATGGTGTAAGCTGCCTGTTCTGCGTAGTCAGTACCAGTGCCATCGGCTGCCGTATTCCAACCCACAAAGGTATAGTTTGTAAGTGTAAACGCATTGGCAGTTAATGCTTCGGTAGTCCCTGCTGCAATCAACTGATTGGCCATGGTACCTGCACCACCGTTGGCATTAAAAGTAATAGTGTAGGTTGGCGCCGCATTTTCATACCAGGCAATTTTGTCATCATCAAATGATGCAGAGAGCACATCTAAATCGCCATCGCCGTCTAGATCAGCGGCGCTAACACTAACAGCACCATTTGCCAATGTGGTAATGATATTTTGCCCACCAAATCCTCCTGTGCCATCATTGGCATACCAGGCAATTTTGTCATCATCAAATGATGCAGACAGCACATCTAAATCGCCATCGCCGTCTAAATCTGCGGTGCTAACACCAAAAGCCGCACTTGCATCTGTGGTAATAATTTGTTGCACACCAAAGCTACCCAAGCCATCATTGGCATACCAGGCAATTTTGTTATCAAAATATGAAGCAGACAGCACATCTAAATCGCCATCGCCGTCTAAATCTGCGGTACTGACACGCACAGCCCCATCTGCCACTGTGGTAATAATTTGTTGGGCACCAAAGCTACCCGAGCCATCATTGGCATACCAGGCAATTTTATCATCATTTAATGAAGCAGACAGCACATCTAAATCGCCATCGCCGTCTAAATCTGCGGTGCTAACACTAGAAGCACCATTTGCCGCTGTGGTAATAATTTGTTGCGCCCCAAAGCTACCCGATCCATCATTAGCATACCAAGCAATTCGGTTATTACTAACAGAAAGCACATCTAAATCACCATCGCCATCTAAATCTGCGCTGGTAACACTCGAAGCACGACTTGCCACTGTAATAATTTGTTGCCCACCAAATCCTCCTGTGCCATCATTGGCATACCAGGCAATTTTGTTATCTAATTGTGAAGCAGACAGCACATCTAAATCGCCATCGCCGTCTAAATCTGCGGTGCTAACACCATAAGCATAATTTGCCGCTGTGGTGATAATTTGTTGCCCACCAAAGCCCCCTGTGCCATCATTGGCATACCAGGCAATTTTGTCATCAGTACTTGATGCAGACAGCACATCTAAATCGCCATCGCCGTCTAGATCAGCGGCGCTAACACTCAAAGCCCCATCTGCCAATGTGGTAATGGTATTTTGCCCATTTGGAAAAGTCCCAGGACTAGCTGCAGCTACCGCTGCGGTAAAACGATAACTATAAGGGATTCCCAAAAGTACGCCAGCACTACTACTTACATTTGTAGTAAGTGTGGTGGTGATCACTTCTCCTGGGAAAAAAGAACGATTAGGAGCTAGTGCTACCGTAGCCGCTGTAACAGTAGGGCTAGCAAAGCTAAGAGGTAGCCCTTGGTTTCCAGTAATTTTAACATTGGTAGCCGTAACACTTGCCGCATCTACATTGTCATCAAAAACAAGCGTTATGTTTGCGTCGTTAGCGACAACTATCGCGTTTGTGGTAGGGGTTGTTGCTAGTACACTTAACTTAAGAAACCACTGTGCATATAACGTTACATTAGCACTGCCCATGGTGTACGCTGCTTGGTCTGCATAGAGGGTACCCAAGCCATCGACTGCGGTATTCCAACCCAAAAAGCCATAGTTGGCTAGTGTAAACGAGTTAGCACTAAGTACTGCGGTAGCTCCTTCGGCAATAACTTGGTTGTCCATCATACCCACACCACCATTGGCATTAAAAGTGATTTCAAATCCCCACTGCGCATATAGCGTAACGTTAGCACTACCTATCGTGTACGCTGCTTGGTCTGCATAGAAAGTACCGGTACCATTCGCAGCAGTAGTCCAACCCAAAAAAGTAGATTCTTCTCGTGTAAACGTGTTGGCAGTTAATACTGCAGTAGCTCCTGCTGCAATCAACTGGTTAGCCATGGTACCTTCGCCACCATTGGCATTAAAGGTAATTGTGGGATTTGAATTTTCATACCAGGCAATTTTATCATCATAAAATGAAGCAGACAGCACATCTACATCGCCATCGCCGTCTAGATCTGCGGTGCTGACACTTTCCGCCCCACTTACAGCAGTGGTAATAATTTGTTGCGCCCCAAAGCTACCCGAGCCATTATTGGCATACCATGCAATTTTAGGAGATATAACAGAAAAACCAAAAACAGCAGACAGCACATCTAAATCGCCATCGCCGTCTAGATCTGCGGTGGTAACACTACTAAAATCTCCCTGCGAATTAATATATTGTTTCGCCCCAAAGCTACCCGAGCCATCATTGGCATACCAGACAATTTCTGTATAAATATTCGAAGCAGACAGCACATCTAAATCACCATCGCCGTCTAAATCTGCGGTGCTAACACTAGAAGCACCATTTGCCGCTGTGGTAATAATTTGTTGCGCCCCAAAGCTACCCGAGCCATCATTGGCATACCATGCAATTTTGTTATCATAAAATGAAGCAGACAGCACATCTAAATCGCCATCGCCGTCTAAATCTGCGGTACTGACACTTGTAACGTAATTTACAGCAATAGTAATAATTTGTTGCGCCCCAAAGCTACCCGAGCCATCATTGGCATACCAGGCAATTTTGTTATCATTAGATGAAGCAAACAGCACATCTAAATCGCCATCGCCGTCTAAATCTGCGGCACTGACACTTTCAGCCCCATCTGCCACTGTGGTGATAATTTGTTGGGCACCAAAGCTACCCGAGCCATTATTTTCATACCAAGCAATTTTGTCATCAAAGGCTGAACTAGACAGCACATCTAAATCGCCATCGCCGTCTAGATCTACAGCGCTGACACTTGTAACGTAATTTACAGCAATAGTAATAATTTGTTGCGCCCCAAAGCTACCCGAGCCATCATTGACATACCAGGCAATCGCATCATATGAAGCAGACAGCACATCTAAATCGCCATCGCCGTCTAGATCTGCGGTGCTAACAATCCTAGCCGTATTAGCCGCAGTGGTAATAATATTTTGCCCATTTGGAAATATTCCAGGACTAGCTGCAGCTACCGCTGCGGTAAAACGATAGGTATAAGGAGTTAGCAAAGGCACACCAGCACTACTACTTACACCAGTGGTAAGTGTGGTGGTGATCACTTCTCCTGGAAAAAAAGATCGGTTAGGAGCTAATGCTACCGTAGCCGCTGTAACAGTAGGGCTAGCAAAGCTTAGAGGTAGGCCTTGATTTCCTGAAATTTTAACGCTAGAAGCTGTAACACTTGTCGCATCTACATTGTCATTAAAAACAAGTGTTATGTTTGCGTCATTAGGGGCAACTATTGCGTTTACGGTAGGGGATGTTGTGAGTACACTGATCTGAACCCCCCACTGTGCATACAGCGTGACATTAGCACTGCCCATGGTGTAAGCTGCTTGGTTTGTATAGTAACTACCCGAGCCATCATCTGCAGTATTCCAACCCACAAAGTCATTGGCGTCTAATGTAAAGGAGTTAGCAGTTAATGCTTCGGTAGCTCCTTCGGCAATCAACTGGTTAGCCATGGTGCCTACGCCACCGTTGGCATTAAAGGTAATACTAGGGTTTACCAATGCACCAATAGCAAAGGTATAACTACTGTTAGCACAAGCATCACTACTTACCGTTACTGTAGCTGTTTTAGTGCCGAATGTTGCAGGGGTAAAGGTTACATCAAATGTGGTTTCGCCACCCGCTGGTACTGTTGCTGGTAGCGTAATATTACTGAACACAAAATCTGAAGCATCTGTGCCTGTTATAGCAATATTAGAAACTGCTAAAGCCAAAGTACCTGTATTTTGTATGGTGTAGGTTTTGATACTTGGCGTATTTTGTGCCACCACACCAAAATCAGTGTCGTCTGTAGTTGAAACTGTTGTAGCACCTGCTACAATTGGGGTTCCATTACCCTGAAGATTGACACTAAGTATACCCCCATCGGTAATGTTCCAACCATAACTATTTATAATACTTTGGCGAGCTGCTGCACCTGCACAATACTGGCTGTTACCACCATCGAAATTTACGCTTGGTTGCAAGATTTGTGATGCCCAACCAGTAAGCAATGCATCGTAGTTAGCTGTAGAGAGGGTTACGTTCTGGAACATATCCTGCATGTTAGTCACACTACTCACATCCCAGCTGCCAATGTCTTGGTTAAAGGAGGTGGCATTTTCAAACATAAGGATCATATTAGTCACACTACTCACATTCCAAGTACCAAGGTCTTGGTTAAAGGCGGTGGCATCACGGAACATAGCACGCATATTAGTCACACTACTCACGTTCCAATCACCAATGTCTTGGTTAAAGGAGGTGGCATCAGCGAACATTCGGACCATACCTGTGACACTACTTACATCCCAACTGCCAATGTTTTGGTTAAAGGAGGTGGCACCATCGAACATAGAGCCCATATTAGTCACATTACTTACGTTCCAGCCTACTAAATTTTCTCCTGTTAAAGATGTACAACCACTAAAGGTTTCACTTAAACTAGTGGCATTACTTAGGTCTGGTGTATCGGTGGCAAGTATCTGCAAGTTTACGCAACCTGCAAATGCTTGGTCCATTGTTCTCCACTGGGTAGTACCCCATTGGTCTACGGATTGTAATGTCTCTGGAAGACCAAAACCCGGACCATAATATGCTAAGGGACTAATTAATCCATCAAACTCACCAAATGCTCTAATGTGATACGTTCCTGGTGAAGTATAAAGATGTTCAAATTCAAAAGACCCTTGCCTTATCTCTAAACTACCATTGGCATCACCCCAATCAATAAAAATATTCCCATTTGGGGTTTGCGAATCTAACAAGAGATAATAATAACCAGATGTAGCGCTTAAATCATCAATAGCTATTGTAATACTAAAAAAATCTGTGTCTGCCACCCACTGTGCATTCAGCGTTACATTGTCACTACCCATGGTGTAAGCTGCTTGATCTGCGTAGTAAGTACCGGTGCCATCGGCTACCGTATTCCAACCCACAAAGGTATAGCCTGCAAGGGTAAACGTATTGGCAGTTAATGCTTCGGTAGCTCCTTCGGCAATATCTTGATTGGCCATGCTACCTGTGCCACCGTTTGCATTGTAGGTAATTGTATAATTAAGCGTCCACTGTGCGAACAATGGTAAAGAACCATCAAATGTAATGGCTTCAGCTTCAGTATAAGAAGTTCCCGTTCCATCGGACAGGGTATTCCATCCGGCAAACGTGTTGCCCGTTTTTACGAGGGCTCCTGAATTTGTTGCCAGCGTTACCGAAGAACCTATGGTCTCTAACTGAGATGCAGGAACAGTTCCGCCTGTATTGCCATTACCGTCATAAGTAACACCAATAGCATAAGACCAAGCCGCACCTTGGCTAGTAGCATCCCCATCAGCTCCTACCAACATATTCGTACCGTCGGCTGAAAGGGCAACACTTCGGCCCATGTACAAAGTAGTTCCCACTGTACCTGTTGCTAAAAGTTTTTTGCCTTTTTGCGTATAAATATTTCCAGAACGGGTAAATACCCATGCCGCACCTCTGTTACCATTGTCAGTAACACTACCCATCATCGCGGTGTTGCCATCTGCGGATAGTGATACAGAAGTTCCGTTGGCTGCAGTACCTATTGCATCAGAACCTACAAGTGTAGTGCCTTGCTGCGTCCACGTAGCTCCTGAACGGGTAAAAACCCATGCATTGCTAACATTGCTGGTTGCATTAATACCTCCAATCAATAATGTAGTAGCATCGGCAGAAAGCGCAACAGATTGACCTTGCTTAGAAGCACCTACAGCCCCAGTTCCAACTAGTTTATTACCTTGTTGTGTCCAAGTAGATCCCGAACGGGTAAATATCCAGGTAGCTCCTTTATTGCTGTCATCACCTGCACCGCCTATTGCGGCAATATTGCCATCAGCAGAAAGGCTAACCGCGGTACCTTGCTGTGCAGCTCCAATAGCTCCTGTTCCTACCAGTTTAGTTCCCTCCTGAGTCCATGTGGTTCCTGAACGGGTAAAAATCCATGCGGCACCAGCATTGGCATTATCATTGTAACCACCCACAAGGGCAGTATTGCCATCGGCTGATAGCGAAACTGATTTACCAAACCACGCATTACCCACTCTATCCGAAGCCACCAATTTTGTTCCTTGTTGAGCCCATGTACTACCCGAACGGGTAAAAATCCATACAGCGCCTTTTCCGCTAGCATCAACAGCGCCACCAACAATAGCGGTGTTGCCATCTGCAGAAAGTGCTACAGAAAAACCTTGCCATGCATTACCAGTATTTCCTGTGCCTATTAATTTTGCTTGTTGTGACCAAGTATTTCCAGTTCGGGTATAAGCCCAAGTGGCACCTGCGCCATTGTTGTCATAATAGCCACTTACCAAAGCCGTTTTACCATCTGCAGAAAGTGCTACCGACCAACCCTGACTTGGTGAAAGCAAACCGCTTGAAGCCACCAATTTAGTTCCTTGTTGCGCAATGGGAAAAGGAGTGTTTTGTACGGTAAACGTACCAGCGCTTGTAGCTAAACCACCTGGTGTGCTAACTGCCACCGTGCCTGTAGCCGCACCTGGCATTACCATACCTACCAACGTTTCTCCTGTATTAGATACTACAACGGCAGATACGCCACCAATAGTAAAAGAGGATAGCCCGTTTAAATCAGTTCCTGTAATGGTTACCAATGTACCCGGAGCACCGCTAGCGGGCGTAAAAGAAGAGATTATGGGAACGAAGTTTTGCTGTACCCCATCTGTACTAGAACCTGTTGCACCGGTTTTATAGGTGTAAAATACCTCTCCTGCGGTGAAGCTGGCGCTGCCACCAGTTCCTGTGGCTTCGCCTCCTAATGCATCCGTGTTACTTTGTACCGATAACCTTACTATGCAAAGCAGAAAATAGATGGCTAATGATATTGATTTTTTCATTTTTTTAATTTTTTGTTACTGCCGTTATTATTTTTTAAAAACCCGACCGCTGCGCGGTAATATTTAAGTAGTTAAATGGTTAAACCTGCCTGCCGGTAGGCCAGTAGTTAAAAAGCCCGAACAGCACGACCCCTGACCGTGAGGTTCTTACCGTTGCTGGCCTGGAAGCCATTGTCGAAGCCCTGCTCCCAAGCGATGAGGTTATTGTTCTCGGTAGAACTCCAATAGTAGGCACTAGCAAAACCGCCAATAGCAGCTTTATTTAAATATAATTTATTTAATTCATCTTGGCTAGGTAAATACCAATCAGTATATCCTCCACCTGTATAGGCTCTGGCTAAGCCTGCTGCATAGCTGGTTGCAGTAGCACCTTGACTTGCAATAATAATATTTGTATTGGATAACCCCGTTCCTATAGCAGTTCCTGTTGCTCCTGTTACAATATAACTACCATTATACCATCGAATTCCTGTACTTTGATCTGAGGTTGCAGCAATTAAACCATGTTGTGTATTTGCATCATATCCTGGATCGCCAGGTTGTAATATGTACGCTATTTTACCCCCACCATAGCTACTGCCAATAGTTATATCGGTACCTGCAGCACTTCCCATCATGTTTCTCCACATTCCTCCAGAATATACTTGTACTTCGCCTCCAACACTTGTTTGTCCACAATCAGTACAAAATATAACTAGTCCGGTTGCAGGGCTTGTAATTGAATTCCGTTGTGCAAAAGTCATCCGCGGCGGTAAAAAACCTTGGGTTGTACTAGCTATTTCAACTTTTGCTGAAGCGCTTGGAGTAGTTGTTCCCACACCCAATGTGCCCGTAAGTAATTTGTTGCCCGCAAAAGTTTGTGTTCCTGTAGTAACTATACCGCCGTTGGTAGCATCCGCAGGGGTTAAACTTAACACACCAGCCGTTATAGTACCGCCATTAGCCGAAGATGAACCCCCTACAACGCCCATTATGGTAGCATCACCACTCTTTGCAGCATACATCGCATACGGCACACTCAGTATTTCCTGCGTACCCGTAATGCTGTAGTTGCTCCCACCCGCTGGGTCGGTTTCGGTTTTAATGAAGTAGGGTCCAGCTGCCCAGTCTATACCCGCAAAGGTTCCTGTTGTGGCTGCACCAGTTCCTATTTGTATGCTCACCAAACCATTACCATTGGTAGTAGCTGTTTGGGTTTCTACATACACAGCCGAGCCTGTTGCACTGCCTTGCAATACACTAATTCTAATACCCACTGCAGTATTTGCCAACAAAACATTGCTGCTGTTGCGAAGCACCGATTGGTAACTCATTTTTTGGGGTGCTTGGGCAGTGGCCTGTTGCGTTAATAATAGGCTGGCTGTGAGTAACAGACCTGCTAAAATGGAATTGATTTTTTTCACTGTTTTATTCTTTATTTATTTTATTGTTGGAGTTACTATATTTAAGGTTTGAGCATTACTACTCAAAGTACATAAAACTAAAAGTAAACACATAGTTAGAGGCACCTTGCTAAATTTGGATACTGTGAAAATAAAAGTAGGCATGTTAAATAGGGTTAAATTGTAATTAGTTCGTGCTAAAATTAGAGTACCTTTTGCTTTACACCCAATTTAAAACATGACATTTTCATGACATTTTTGATATTAAATCGGTTTAAACACACTTTTTATCGGTAAAATACCTATTATTGAAATTGTTTATAGAAACGAGCGCTCATTTGAAGCAAAACATACATTTTTTAAGTTTAAAATAGGTAAGTTTTTATTATACGAAGATTTAAGTACTCTAACAATATAGATTTAGCCTCTATATGTATACATGAAATGATGAAAACAACAGTTGTTCCTGCCAAATGCTATAATGCATTATTTTTTAACAAAGCAAACTATAAATCGTCAGCAGATGTATATTTTGGGAGAGGTGAACTGATTTTAAAAGAACGTGAACGATTAAAGAAAATTGCAATTATAAACCGAAGAAATGAGTACCAAAAATCAAAATTAACAACAAATCAAAAAAATCTTTTATCTTTGAATTATTAACTAAATACTCTCTTAGCAAAAGTCCAATTTAGTTTGAAGACGTACAAATTTATCAACACGAAAACGTTATAGTTTCTTTTTTATTGCGTTGTTTTATTTGTGTATTAAAAAATTTATTAATTTAGTGTAACTTGTTCTAATTTTACTTTATAGTTAGTTTTTCCTATAAATTAATATAATATTTTTATTTATTTATTCATATAAATAAGAATAGCGCAATAAGTTTTGCAAGAATTTGAAAAAGATTGCGTTTAAAATAGTTTTAACACAACTATATAAGTTTTTTGCATAAATATAAGGATACAGAAATTAATTTTTAACTTTTCTTGATATGAAAAATGAATACAAAATTTTGAAAAAACTTTATTTAATTGGTTTGCTTTGTATATCACTACTGACAAGTGATTTTATATTTGGACAACAAACAACTGTTTCGTTATCACAGAGAATCTCTCATTATGAACAAATATATACTACTGGAACTGCAGGAGCTTTCGATCAAGGCTCATATCAGATGGGTATGTATGCTAATAATAGCTCAACTAAACAAGTGGTGTGTTGGAGAAAGTTTAGAATTAACGGAAATGATAATACTAGTTCTTATAGAAGTTTACAAGTTGGTGATGAGTTTAGAATTTCTTTAAGTGCTAATACTGTTGTTGGTGAAATGGGATTTGCATTACTATCCAATCCTTCTTCAACAAATAGCTGGGATGATCGTTTAAGTAATGCATCTGTTTCTGTACGTTTATCTAATTATGGAAACTGGTATGTTACTTATTATAACGGAACTGTTAATACTGCTACTTCTACAGGTAGTATAGATATAGGAGGTGCTAATTCATATAAGAATTTCGATTTTACATGCTTGCTTACTGCACCTAATAGAATGAACATAACTATTACTGATGGTTCAAATACCTCACATTTATATGATGTATTTCTTAATAATTCAAATCCAATAACTGACCTTTCTTTATTTTTAGAAGATGATTGGAACGGTACATCACATCAAAATATTTATTGGAATAATAATCCATCTGCACCATCAGACTATATAAAAAACACGAATTTAATAACAATAGGAAGTAGTAACGGAAGTTTTACTATTAACGATGTTCTCTCTGATGGACTCCAAGCAAATACAACCTCAGTTCTTTCGATAAACAGCTTAACTAAGACAGGGACAGGTACTCTAACCCTTACAGGAGCAAATACCTATTCAGGACCCACCATAATTAATGGTGGTGTTTTACAACTCAATCGTACAGGTGGCACAACAATTCCAACAACTAATAAAATCACAGTTGAATCAGGAGCAACTCTGCGTATATCTTCAAATCAAGAACTAGATGAGTTGATTATCAATTCTGGTGGTGTTGTTATTGTAGATGCTGGTGTGGTTTTAAAAGTGGGTACAACATTAACAAATAATGGAAATATAATTTTTAAAAGTAGTAATTTAGGTACTGCTGTTTTTGATCAATTTAGTGGTACAATTTTAGGGTCAGGTACTGCTACTGTAGAGCGTTATATTCCTGCTAAACGAGGTTGGCGTTTGTTAACAGCCCCTGTAAAAGGAAATTCAAGCAACAGTATTTTTTACAATTGGCAAAATAACGGAGCTGCTACAGATAACCTTACTGGTGTTACCTTATGGAACCCGGCAGGAACAGCAACACCAACAAGCAGTAATAACGGCTTATTCCAAGGGCCTCAAGCTAATATTTATAGTTATTCTAATGGATGGAGTGCTGTTACTGATACCAATACTACAAATTTAATGGAAGCTTCAGCAAATAATGCCTTTTTGGTTTTTGCAACAGGCCCTCATGCTACGAGTACCATATTAGGTTCAGCTGCAGCAATACCATCAACATTAACACCTAAAGGTGATTTAATTACAGGGACGGTAACAAAAACACTAGCGGCAAATCAATACAATCTAATCGGTAACCCTTATGCGAGTGCTATTAATCCTGTAAGTTTAATTGCAACCAATACGGGTGTGAATGCAAAAATTTGGATGATAGACCCAACAACAGGTTTTGGGAGCTATGCAGCTTATGACGGTTCAAATTGGGTTCCTTCAACCCCAACTGGTGGTGATGCGTACATCCAAAGCGGACAAGGCTTCTTTGTAAGAACAACAGGTACAAGTTTTACTATTAATGAAACACACAAAGTAACTGGCAACAGCAACACTTGGTTTGCAAGAACTAATGCTACGGCAACCCAAACCAATGATTCTGATAAAATAAGAGTGATGTTGTACAAGCAAGATAACAACCAGTGGCAATTAGCCGATGGTATCTTGGCAGTTAATTCAAGCACTGGCAACAATGATGTGGATGCTACCGATACCCCTAAGATTTCTAATTTCAATGAAAGTTTGATGTTTAGAAACGCAACGAGTAATTTATCTATTGAGTACCGAGCTTTGCCACAAGCAGGAACGGTGCAAGCAATGCGTTTAACAAGTACAACAGTACAACCATACGAATTGCGATTGTTTACAGAGAATTACAGCAACAGCAACTTACAACCGTTTTTAGAAGATACCACAACAGGAACTTTTACTGCCATTCCAACAGACGGAACAATTGTAACAGTGCCATTTACAGGAGTTGCAGCTACTAGTACAAATCCCGACCAACGATTTAGAATTGTATACCAATCGGCATTAAACAATGCAGATTTTACCACTATATTGGCATCGATTTATCCTAATCCTGTAACGCAGGGCTTGCTTAACATTCGATTGAATTCCAATGAAGGAGATGCTCGTTTTGAAATAAATAATTTATTAGGACAAGTAGTACATCAAGGCACTCTAGAAAACATTCAAAACACGGTTAGCTTACCAATTTTAAATGAAGGTATTTATTTGGTTACCATCAAGCAGTCTAACAAACAATTTACAACAAAAATATACATCAATAATTATAAATAGTACCTTATGAAAAAGATAAAATTTACAGTATTGACGCTATATGTAATTGCTTTCAGTTTAGTAAGCACCCCACTTTTAGCACAGGATCCAGATTTTCCAATTGATAACGACCCGGGCAATGCACCTGCAGCTCCCATAGATGATTGGGTATTACCGATGTTTATTTTAACTTTATTACTTGTTTATTTTATGCATAGAAAACATAATCTTAATAGAGTTAAATAAATCATTTACTTAAATACCAGGTGGGACCACAACAAAACCCTTGTAAGTATCAGTATTTACAAGGGTTTCTTATTAAATGTTTGAGCAAAAAGTTGAGCAAAACCTAACGCTCAACTTTTTTATTTGGTATAATTTGTGATTTTTTGACTTGGTTATTTTTGTAATGAGGTTGGATTGTAGACACTAATAAATTGCTGATTTCCTGTGTTCCGGACCAAAATCAGTACGAGATTTTACATTATTCTTATCATCTTTAATAATTCGTTCACCATATTTGTATATCCCGTCATAATATAGAGTAACAATTATGTTTTTTTCTTTGCATTGAAGTTCACTATTATGTCCGCCAACACAATACCTCCCATCATCCATTTTTCTTCCAAATTCAAGTTCAATGAGTTGTTCGTAATAGAAAAAATAACATCTTTTGTTTCTTCTTTCAATACGTAATGATTTACTTGTATAATCAAAAAATGGCATCTTCTTTTTTGCCTCTTCCTGATATTTTTTAAGAATAGTTGACTTGTTTCTATTGTATTCCTTTTCATCTACTGAACCTAAATAATTCTTTTTATCCAAGAACACGAGCATTTGAACATATTTCCCAACGCCTTGTAGATATTTTTCGGTAGCGTAATCCACAACAATAAAATCTTTGTTGACCGAGAGTCTTCCGTATTCATCTTTGAATAGCAACTCATCTTTTGTCTTAGTTGTGTTGAATGATGTTAACACAAATAATAATAAGGTTAATGATATTTTTTTCATAAAATTTGGGTTTATATTATAACAATTTGCTCCCTTATTTTATTGTTTAACAACTAATAAATTACAAATTCCATTTCTATTTTCTGCTAAGAAAATGGAAAGTTTCTTGTTTCGAGCTGGGCTGGGGCAAGCTAGGATTTTAGCTTGCGACACTTGAAGGTGCCCTGGTTGCTCAACTGATTAGTCAGCCCCACGAGTGTTTACAGAGTTAAACTCCGACCCCATTTATCCGGCTCCGTTCAATGAGGATTTGTATTGTATGAATAGATTTCAAATTCCCCCACTTCATATCCTCTTCTTCTCGTGGTGGGGTTTGCCGGTCTTTATGACCCATCAATCTATTACTATAATAAATATAGTCAAAGAACTAAAAAGACTAATTAATGGCAAAATATTTATATTTTTTTAATTCGTCAATAAAACCCTTGCAATTGAATCCAAACCAAAATTCAAGCTCATCTATTTCCATATCGTCGATACTTGTCTTAAAACTCTTTAAAACAAGTTCTATGTCGTTTTTACAATAAGTTTGTATAAGTTCATATGTGATGAATTTGTGTATTTTTTCAATTTCTTCATTTTCAAACTCTTCTAATGCACCTGAATTAAAAAGTTCATCTGAAAATAAGCAAACAATATCTTGTTTTGTAATAGTAATCTGTTTGATAATTGTGTTTTTGTTCATTTCTAAATTTTATGGATTAATTATTTAATAGTAATGAAAAAAATAAAAGAAGTAAAATTGAATTTTGCTATGCAAATTTTATAATACATTGGTTTAACTTATTAAAATATTTCAATTTCAAAATCTTGCCTTTGTATTTCTCTTTAGTACATTTCTGAAAAGACCAAATAGGTCCAACTTTATGCCCAAGAGTTCCACCCATAATGCGTGCTTCTTGTAAGTAGAAAAAAGCTTCAATAGTTAGCGTCTCCCAGGCAAAATCACGATTTTTTCAATTTGGTAGTACTACAAGAATATTGAACTCTTTTGTAACTATCAATTTTTTAATGCTTTCGATTTTTGAATTTCCAAATTAAGGGTAATGTATAGAGAAACTATTTTTTAGGTCAAATATGTACTTTAACAAATCAAAAAAAACATTTATCTTTGAATTATTAACTAAATACTCTCTTAGGAAAAGTTCACTTTAGTTTGAATACGTACAGTTTATATTTGTACTGCTCAAAGTTATGCATCTTGTTGTAAGTTAGTTGCTTCAACAACATTTGGTTATCCAAAAACTGGCTGCTGTACAAGAGCTGATGGTAATGGTTGTTCTTCAGGACATAGTTGGTCAGATGTAGGGGAAGAAGGTGAAACCCAATATGTATGTAGTTATTGTAATATAAGTGTAAATTTAAAAACTCGTCCAAGAAATAGTGGTTGTTGTTCGGGAAGAGGTGGGTGTGGTGGGCATTCTTGGAGTGAAATAAAATAATTATTTAACTAATTTTTTGTTATAACTTTAAAATTTATTCCTCTAAAAAAACAAAATATTTTATTAAACCTTATAAAAAACCCCTTAACATATTAAATGTTAAGGGGTTAATTTGTAGCGAGAGGGAGATTTGAACTCCCGACCTCAGGGTTATGAAAATAATTAAACCTTTTAAGTTCCCATAAATTACGGGGGTTTTTGTTGTTTTTTAGTGATTAATTGAATAATTCCTTACTCCAATTCCTTACTCCATTTTCTTACTCCAAAATAAAAAAATTATTCTGCTCCCGTCATTAGAAAAAGTTAAAAAATTGATGTGATTCAATCCTCTTAAATCAGAGTTACAGATGATTTATGTTTTTTTAATATCTTCGCAATCAAATAAATAATTCAATTTATGAAAAAAACATTCATTTTATCAGTTTCATTGTTGTTTAGTATTTTAATGTACTCTCAAAATTTAGAACAAGATTGCGAATCTGCTAGACAGAAATATTTACAACAAAATCCTGATGTAGCAAGAGCAGGAATGAATGCATGGACTCACTTCACTAACTTTGGTAAAAATGAAGGCAGAAAGTGGCCTAAATGTGATAATTCTGAAAAAAATAAAGAACTTTATAACGAAATAGACAATAATATCTACAATTCTGCAAGTGTTGAGGTAAAACCAAATTATCCTGGAGGTTTGGATAATTTTTATAATTTCTTTTTAAAGAATTTCCAAGTTCAAAATGAAGAGGAATTAAATGGAAACGTATTTGTAACTTTTGTAGTTGAAAAAGACGGTTCACTTTCGGATATTAAAGTTCTTAGGGATATTGGTTACGGAACAGGTAAAGAAGCTGTCAGAATTTTAAAATCTTGCCCAAGATGGAATCCCGGGGAACAAAATGGTAAAAAAGTTAGGGTATTATATTCACTTCCAATTACAATTGACTCAAACAGTTTAGTAACTGTTAGTAATAGCACAACTGACATCTCAAAAACAATTGTAGAACCTGAACCTTCAATTGATGGCATTTCTAATTGTGAAATTAATGGAAAACTATTCTTTTCGAATGCTATTAAATACGTAGGTCAATGTAAAAATAATTCTGCAAATGGTTGGGGAACACTTGAATTAATGAATGGGGATAAATTATCAGGTTTTTTTACGGATAATAAACTACAAGATAATTTTCTAAATTACTACGTAGCTAAAACAAATAAAACAATTTTTGGACCAAATATAAATTCAGCATTTAATGGGCCATGTATTAGTGTGAATAATAATAATTACTCAGTACAAGACGAAAACTATGAAAACGGAGCCTATAGAGGAAATTCAGATTTGTTTGAAGTATCCACACCTGAATTTACTTTAAATGAAAATTTTTGTCAAGCATGGGGTTTTTTTGCTAAAATCAAAAGTATTAGAATACCAAATACTAATAAAATAATATTTAACTCTGAAAGAGAATATAATAATAATGGTGATAAAAAAATTTGGATAACTATTGTAAATTTAGAAACAAATAAAATAGTTTTTAATTTTGGTAGTTTTGAAAATCCAATTTCTACCTTAACAAATGAAAAGCCAGGGGAGCCTAATTTTATAGGGTTTTCAAAAAACAATGATTATGCTTATTACAATATTAAACGTTCTATTTATGATAAAGACAGTTTTTTAAGTTTAAATTTGAATAATGGAATTAAAAAAATTGTCACTCAACTGCCATACGAATTGACAAATAAAAATAAATTTTTTTTTACAAAAGAAAATATAGACGAAATTAATATTCAAAATTTAACTGAAATCGGGAGTAAAGTATTAAAAGATAGTTCATACATTAAAGTTTATAATTTTAAGAAAGAAAAAGCTTTAATAGAAAATTCCGAAAATGGCATCCAAAGTTTTGGCTCTTTAATAATACGCATTGGAAAAGATAATAATATTATTCTTAAAAAATCAATTGATAATGTTGCTGTTGAGGATTTTGATATTAATGAGAACATTAAAAAAATCGCTTTAAGTTATAAAGGAATTGATTCAACTTATTTGAGCTATTTTGATTTGGACTCATTTTCGAAAATAGCTGATGTTTTTGTGAAATCAAATGCTGATTTTGAGACGCTAAGAGATAAGTTTCCTGGTGATGTTAAGTTTTCAAAATCAGGAGCTTATTTAGTTTATAGTAGAGCTTTTGGGTCGAGTATTTTTTCAGGGACAGAGTTGTTTTATGGTTTTACAGGGGGATTATATGATTTTAATAATAACGAAAATTGTATTCTTACTAATTCTGCAGGAACTTTAAAAGCATATAGTTTAGAACAGAAAAGATTACTTTGGCAATATAATATTGGTAATAATAAGGTAAATACTGGCTTTTTTAAAGTTAATAATGATTTTGTGATTATTAGTGGAAATTTTCCAGGATTAAATAAAGGAAAACTAGTAAATAATCTAAAATTTTATAAATTTAAAATGCCCGAAGCAATTTTTGTTCGTTCAAATTTTTTAATAAAACCCGATGAAATTGAAAAACCCGATGAAATTGAGACTAACAAACCAATTGTTGAATCAAAACAAATTTTAGCAAAAAACAAATCAAAAAAGAATGATGTTGATGATGATAATTGGTTAATGAAGGCATTTATTTGGGGATTTAATGAAGCAGAAAAAAATCCTAAACCTTATTCCTATACACCAACTAATTCTTCAAAGAGTTCAACTCCAAAAAAACAGAAAAGGAATGTTTATATTTGTACTGCTCAAAGTTATGCATCTTGTTGTAAGTTAGTTGCTTCAACAACATTTGGTTATCCAAAAACTGGCTGTTGTCCGAGAACTGATGGTAATGGTTGTTCTTCAGGGCATAGTTGGTCAGATGTAGGGGAAGAAGGTGAAACCCAATATGTATGTAGTTATTGTAATATAAGTGTAAATTTAAAAACTCGTCCAAGAAATAGTGGTTGTTGTTCGGGAAGAGGTGGGTGTGGTGGGCATTCTTGGAGTGAAATAAAATAATTATTTAACTAATTTTTTGTTATAACTTTAAAATTTATTCCTCTAAAAAAACAAAATATTTTATTAAACCTTATAAAAAACCCCTTAACATATTAAATGTTAAGGGGTTAATTTGTAGCGAGAGGGAGATTTGAACTCCCGACCTCAGGGTTATGAATCCTGCGCTCTAACCGACTGAGCTACCTCGCCAAAATTGGACTAGCATCCTTGTTGAATGCGGGTGCAAATATAAAACTATTTATATTCTTTGCAAATATAATTTTTAAAAAAATAAATAAAATGTTTTTTTGTATATTCAATTAATTCTGTATATATTTCCAACATCAAAATAAAACAATAATGAGTGTTAAAGTAAAATATGAATTAGAATTTCCAATTCAATCTTCCCCACAACTACTATATCAATATATTTCAACGCCATCAGGATTATCGGAATGGTTTGCCGATAACGTAAATTCAAGAGGTGAATTTTTTACTTTTATATGGAATGACTCTGAAGAAAAAGCAAAATTAGCTTCAAAAAAATCAGGAGAAAGAATAAAATTTAGATGGTTAGAAGAAGATAATACGGAAACCGATTACTTTTTTGAGATAAAAATTATGGAAGACGAAATTACAAAAGACGTTTCTATAGTTATTTCAGATTTTGCTCACGAAGATGAATTAGATGAATCTAAATTATTGTGGGAAAATCAAATTTCCGACTTAAAACATGTGTTGGGTTCTGTTTAAAAACTCAATTATATAAGTTATATTTGTCCCGATTTAATAATCGGGATTTTTTATGGTAAATTGTAACGGAAATATTCAGGATAATAGCGCAATTAGTATTGATTCGAACAGAGGTTTCTTGTATGGTGATAGTGTTTTTGAAACTATTAAAGTATTAGATAATAAAGTGCTGTTTCTTGAAGATCATTATTTTAGATTGATGGCATCTATGCGTATTTGTCGTATGGAAATTCCGATGAATTTTACCATGGAATATTTTGAAGAGCAAATTATAAATTTAATTCAGTCACTCCCTGTTTCTAATTCGTTCCGCGTTCGTTTTTCAGTCTACAGAGATTCTGAAGGGTTTTATTTGCCAAAATCAAGAGAGGTGAAATTTATAATTACTGCTTCGCCTCTTCATTCCGAATTATATACCATTGTAAAAGAGCAATATGAGGTAGATTTATACAAAGATTATTATATTTCTAAACAATTGCTTTCAAGTCTGAAAACAAACAATAAAATGCTTCAAATTACAGGAAGTATTTTTGCCGATGAAAATG
The DNA here is from genome assembly GCA_000169355.1 of Flavobacteria bacterium BAL38. Taxonomy (GTDB): domain Bacteria; phylum Bacteroidota; class Bacteroidia; order Flavobacteriales; family Flavobacteriaceae; genus Flavobacterium. The sequence continues at coordinate 49,638 of AAXX01000003.1, forward strand.
GTTACGATAATTGTTTGGTTTTAAACGATGAAAAGAATGTAGTGGAAGCATTGCAAAGTAATTTGTTTATGAAAACAGGTAATGTTATTATTACACCTCCAGTTTCTGATGGCTGTTTAAATGGTATTATGCGTAAACAAGTTATTGAAATTTTAAAAAAAATGGAAGGAATAGAAGTGAAAGAAGTTTCTATTTCTCCTTTTGACTTACAAAAAGCAGACGAGTTATTTTTAACTAATGTGATTTCTGGTGTTCAACCCATTACTCAATATAGAAAGAAAGGGTACCAATTCGATTTTGCAAATGATGTGTTAAAACGATTGAATGCTAAAATCCGACTTAGTTAAGCATAGGATTTTCTGGCGAATTTGAAAAAAGTACATATTCTCCTCCTTGTTCAATAATTTTTTCTTTCCAAAACAAATCACTTGCCTTAGATAATAATTTATCTTTAAGCGTGTTTTCGGAAACTATCCATGCGTTTTCTTGCATTTCAATTTCTAGTTGATTAATACTCCATCCGCTATAACCTAAGAAAAAACGAATATGGTTTCTAGTTATTTTACCTTCGTTTATAAGTTGTTTGGTAGTTTCAAAATCACCACCCCAAAAAATACCATTAGAAATTTCTATACTGTTTGGAATAACATCTGGAATATTGTGAATAAAATATAAATCATCTTGCTCAACAGGTCCTCCATTGTATATTTTAAAGGAAGCTTCTATTTCTGGAAGTAAATCGTTAATTGTGTAATTCAAAGGTTTATTTAAGATAAAACCTATTGAACCTTCATTGTTATGCTCTGCTAATAATACTACAGAGCGATTAAAAGAAACATCGCCTAAAATAGAAGGTTCTGCTATGAGCAAATGGCCTTTTTTTGGTAGAGTTGATATCATATTTCAGCAGTTTATTAACTAAAGTTATCAAAAAAAAATCAGAAATTCAAAATAATCTCATATAAATGTAAAAAAAGAGTCCCGATACAAATCGGGACTCTCTTATTTTTATGTAACAAAAATATTATTTGTTTACTGCACCTTCTAATTCAGCACCAGCTTTGAATTTTACTACATTTTTAGCAGCAATTTTGATAGTTTTACCAGTTTGTGGATTTCTACCATCTCTTGCAGCTCTTTTAGATACTGACCAAGATCCGAAACCTACTAAAGATACTCTTCCACCTTTGTTTAGAGTTCCTTCAACATTGCTTAAAAATGATTCTAAAGCTAATTTAGCAGCTGCTTTTGTAATACCAGCAGAAGCTGCCATTGCATCGATTAATTCTGATTTGTTCATGATTAAAGTTATTTATAATTGGTTAAACTTAATTATTTATCACAAATTTAGCGGTATTGTTGAACTACGCAAGCATTCGTGCTATTTTTCGATTAAAATGTTAATAAAATAGATTAAATGTTAATAACATTGTTTGTTTTTTAAAATTTCACCACCATTTATAGTGTTTTCGGGGCTTAAAGTGCTATTGCATTTTCAGAAAATGAAATTCCGTTTAATAATTCATGTGCAAGCATTCTTTTCTTTCCCGGAAATTGTAAGCTTTCTATTTTTAATACACCATCTTTAGTATTTATAAAGATTTCTTTTTTTGTTGTTGTTATTTTTCCAATTGTATCTGAGTGTTCCGACTTTTCAAAACTAGCTATGTATATTTTTACATTCCATTCGTTTTCTCCGTCTTTAATGTAAGTCCAAGCCGCAGGATAAGGCGATAACCCTCTAATTAAATTAAAAATAGTTCGTCCAGATTGCGACCAATCTATTTTGCAATTTTCCTTATTTAATTTATAAGCGGTTTTAACCTCAAGATTATTTTCTTGTAAAGTAGTGCTTGCCTTTTCGGATTCAATTAGTTGTAAAGTTTCTAAAACGGTTTCACTTCCTACATGCATTAAACGATCGTGTAATTCTCCTGCAGTTTCGTTTGTACCTATTGCAGTTTCTTTACTTAAAATTATAGCGCCTGTATCTATTTTATCATCTATAAAGAAAGAAGTAACTCCGGTTTTAGTTTCGCCATTAATAATAGCCCAGTTAATTGGGGCAGCTCCGCGATATTCTGGTAACAAAGATGCGTGGAGGTTAAATGTTCCTAATTTTGGCATTCTCCAAACCACTTCGGGTAACATTCTAAAAGCAACAACAACTTGTAGATTGGCATCTAAACTTTTTAATTCGGCTAAAAAATCTTCCGATTTTAAATTGGTAGGTTGTAATAAACGCAAGTTTTTTTCTAAAGCATATTCTTTAACAGCACTTGTACTAACTTTTTGTCCACGACCTGCTGGTTTGTCTGGAGCTGTTATAACGCCTACAATGTCATAGTTATTTTGATAAATGGTATTCAGAATCCCAACAGCAAAATCAGGTGTTCCCATGAATACAATTCTAAGTTTTTCCATTATAATAAGTAATATTGATTGTTTGAATTTAGTGCAATTTTATTATTCTCTAATAATAACTGTAGGGCAAAGATAGTAGCTTCTGAAGAAATGTTAAGTTTACTTTCTATTTCTCTAGAAGAAAGCGCTTCTTTTTTTAATAATTCAATTACCAATTGTGTGGTAGCTATTGGATTGTCTTTATTTTTAGAAAAGCAATAGGAACAAATGCCGCAATCTTCTTTGGTAACTTCATCAAAATAAGCCAGTAGCATTTTGTTTTTGCAAGTATCCTCATTTGAAATATAATTTACAACACTCTGAAATTGTTCTTGCTTTAAATTGTTTTGATGCTCTAAAAATTTAGCGACACGATTTATTGTTAAATCGTCTTCTCTTGCCTCATTAAACGTAATGTAACTATCATTGTTTTTGGCATGTAAAATTATGCAATTACTTTTGGCTAGTTTATCTATTACCTGTTCAACTTGACTTTCTGTGCATTGCGATTTTTTTGCAACTAAATGCGGATTAATTGTGGTTTCTACCTCAAAAATTCCAGAATAAGTTCTTAAAATAGTAGTGATAACGGGTTCGTCATGCGGATGCAAACTAATGTAACGAATTACTTCTTTACTTGGAATAATAAATTGCAAATTAATTTTTTCCGAAGATTCATTCTGGAAAGTTAAAATGCCTTGTCGGTCTAAAAATTGTAAACTATTAAAAGTTTTAATTATTGGGAATTGATATTGCGCACAAAACTGGTTTAAATTAAAGGCAAAACTTTCATTATAACCTTCACCATAAGCAATTTGGAAGTAATTATTTAGTTTTACATAAACATCTCTTACAAATTTTTTATCGGGTAAAACATCAATAAATTGTGCTTTAGTGTAATTAATATCAGTAGCATTGGTTAAAATAATTCCAAAAGCTTTTTCGCCATTTCTTCCTGCTCTTCCAGCTTCTTGATAATAGTTTTCAATATTTTCTGGTAATTGAATGTGAATAACCGTTTTTACATCGGGTTTGTCTATTCCCATGCCAAAAGCATTTGTAGCAACCATTACTTGTGATTTGTTTTCTAGCCACGATTGCATGTTTTTTTCTTTCTCTTTAGCAGGCAATCCACCATGATAAAACGTACAAGTAAATCCTAATTGATTTAACTGTTGCGATGTTTCAATGCACGATTTTCTATTTCGAACATAGATTATCGAAGATTGCGGATTTTTAGTTAAAATCTGACGAATTTTAAAGAGTTTATCTTCGGTTTTTATAACGTGATAAGCTAAATTTTCTCTAGTAAAAGACTTTGTAAATATTTTTGGGTTAACAAAGGCTAAATGGGTACAAATATCTTCCTGAACTCTTTTATTTGCTGTAGCGGTTAAGGCTAAAAATGGAGTAGAAGGGAAGTGTGTTTTTAAAGCCGAAATTTTCAAATAGGCGGGTCTAAAATCATGTCCCCATTGGCTTACACAATGTGCTTCATCTATTGCAATTAAATTGATAGGCAATTGTTTTAGGCGTTCCACAATCCAGTCGTGTTGCAAACGTTCGGGTGAAAGGTATAAGAATTTGTAATTTCCAAATTGGCAATTATCTAATATATCTATTACTTCGTCCTGAGAAACGCCACCAGTTAATGCAATAGCTTTGATGTTTTTACTTTGTAAATTCTGAACTTGATCTTTCATTAGAGCAATCAAAGGAGAAATAACCAAACAAATTCCATTTAAAGTAATAGCCGGAATTTGAAAACATAACGATTTTCCTCCACCTGTTGGTAAAAGGGCAAAAGTGTCATTTCCATTTAATACCGACTGGATTATTTCTTCTTGAGGTTCTCTAAAACGCTCGTGTTTCCAATATTTTTGAAGAATTTGTAAGGCTTCAGACATGTTGTTTGGCTTTTAGAAACACTAAAATACAAAAATAATTATTTAACAAGATGTTTCATGATAAAATCAACTCTATTTGCAACCGTATCTTTAGGAACTTCTCTTATAGAATAGCCATAACTTTTATAGGTTTCTATTAAATGTTCGTGAATTAAAACTGCTTGTTCGTAATTTTCATAACGTTCTGCATCACTAACATAAATTTCTTTCCATGGAGGTAAAACAAATATGGCCGTGTATTTGAATTCCTGACAAGCTTTATCAAAAAACGAAGGGTAAGAGTCACCAATGTAATGCATGTATGCCAAAACATCTGGAATACCACGATCTAAAAAAACAATATTAGAAGATTCATTTAAAGCTTCTTTGTACTGTCTTTTTCTGCCTTCTAAAAGCAATTCACTAAATAAAAGTGGTTTCTCAAGAAACAATTGTTCAATTCCTTGTTCCTGGGCTTCACGAATAACTTCGCGCGAAACTTCTGGATAACAAGTGTGTCCATTTTCTTTTAAAGCATCAATTAAAGTGGTTTTCCCAGAGCTTGGTCCACCTATTAAAACCACAATTTCTTTATTCATATCTGAAATTCTAAGGCGCAAAAGTAAGTTTTTTTAAAAATCTAATCAACTTTAAACCCAGAATCCGTATTAGACTTCGTAGCGAAACTGAATTATTCAATAAAATCAAGAGCTCACGGACTATTTTTAGAGATGTAATACTAAAGTATATTGAATTTAAAAATGGGAGTAAGTTCTTGGTTTTGAAGAAGAATTTAGTTGGAGTAGATTTCTATTTCGGAATCTGGGTTAAATTTATAAGTTACTACAATATAATTCTGATTAGAAAAAAGTATATTTGCTTTTCCAATAAGAAATGATGATGGATAAGAAAACAGAAGATTTTTACATTAGATTAAAAGAAGAGTTAACAAATTCAACCCTTTGGCCTTCAGAGTATTTGTATAAATTTATTATGCCTTCTAATGCGCATAGTATTGCAAAAGTAGAAGCTATATTTAACGATATGGGTGCGGTTATTACTACACAACAGTCTAAAACAGGTAAATTTACTAGTGTTTCTATCAGTGTAACGATGGTAAGTCCTCAAAGTGTGATAGATAAATACATTGCCGTTTCAGATATTGAAGGCATCATTTCATTATAAAATAAACATGCAAGAAGAAGTAAGTTATTTAGAATATAATTCAGAACGTTCACATTTGATTATTCCAGAATATGGAAGACATTTGCAGAAATTAATCGATCAAGCAACCGCAATTGAAAATCGTGAGGAACGAAACAAAGCGGCACGATACATTATTTCTGTAATGGGTTCTTTAAATCCGCATTTAAGAGATGTATTGGATTTTCAACATAAATTATGGGACCAGTTGTTTATCATGTCTGATTTTAATTTAGATGTCGATTCGCCTTATCCAATTCCATCAAAAGATATTTTATTTCAAAAACCAGATCGTTTAAAATATCCTCAGAATTTTCCAAAATATCGTTTTTATGGAAATAACATCAAATATATGATTGATGTTGCGAACAGTTGGGAAGAAAGCGATTTAAAAAACGCTTTGGTCTTAGTGATTGCTAATCATATGAAAAAGAGTTATTTAAGTTGGAATAAAGATACGGTTACAGACGAAATTATTTTTCAACACTTGTTTGAATTATCTGATGGAAAAATCGATTTAAAGAGCACAAAAGAAGAACTTTCGAACACACACGATTTAATGAAAGTGAACAAGAAAGTTTCTAATAAAACACAATTTGGTCCTAGTAAAGTTGGAATTATCAAGAAAAACAACAATACAAAAGGACATTTGAATAAAAACAATCAAAATAAAAATACATTTAAAAAATAGGCAGTTACATGGGAACATTTAAAATAGAAGGAGGAAAAGCTTTAAAAGGAGAAATAACACCACAAGGTGCAAAAAATGAAGCTTTACAAGTATTGTGTCCTGTTTTATTAACTTCTGAAAAAGTAAGAGTAACCAATATTCCTGATATTATTGATGTTAACAAATTGATTACACTTTTAGGTAATTTAGGAGTTAAAATTCAAAAAAACGGACCTGGCGATTACACGTTTCAAGCAGATGAAGTAAATGTAAATTATCTTAAAACGGAAGCTTTTAAAAAAGAAGGCGGAAGTTTAAGAGGTTCTATTATGATTGTTGGACCTTTATTAGCGCGTTTTGGTTGTGGTTATATTCCAAAACCTGGAGGAGATAAAATTGGGCGTCGTCGTTTAGATACGCACTTTGAAGGTTTTATTAACCTTGGAGCAAAATTCAGATACGAAAGAGAAGACCATTTCTACGGAGTGGAAATCGAAGGAAGATTAAAAGGTTCTTACATGTTGTTAGACGAAGCTTCAGTAACAGGAACAGCAAACATTGTAATGGCAGCTGTTTTAGCAGAAGGAACAACAACGATTTATAACGCTGCTTGTGAGCCTTACTTACAACAATTGTGTAAAATGTTGAATTCTATGGGTGCGAAAATTACTGGCGTAGGTTCAAATTTATTAACGATTGAAGGAGTTGAAAGTTTAGGCGGATGCGAGCATAGAATTTTACCAGATATGGTAGAAATTGGTTCTTGGATTGGTCTTGCGGCAATGACACGAAGCGAAATAACGATTAAAAATGTGAGTTGGGATAACTTAGGACAAATTCCAAACGTGTTTAGAAAATTAGGAATTACGTTAGAAAGAAAAGGCGAAGATATTTACATTCCAGCTCATAAAGAAGGTTATGAAATTAAAACCGATATTGATGGTTCTATTTTAACAGTTGCCGATGCTCCATGGCCAGGTTTTACACCTGATTTATTGAGTATTGTTCTTGTCGTTTGTACACAAGCAAAAGGTGATGTTTTAATTCACCAAAAAATGTTTGAAAGCCGTTTGTTCTTCGTAGATAAATTAATTGACATGGGAGCCAAAATTATGTTGTGTGATCCGCACAGAGCCGTGGTTATGGGACATAATTTCCAATCGGAATTAAAAGCTACTACAATGAGTTCACCAGATATTAGAGCTGGAATTTCCTTATTAATTGCCGCTTTAACAGCAAAAGGAACTTCTACTATTCAAAATATCGAACAAATTGATAGAGGTTACGAGCGCATCGACGAAAGACTTCGTGCTATCGGAGCTAATATCGTAAGAGTATAATATTAGTTTTCAGTTTTCAGTTACAGTAAGCAGTTTTACTGTGACTGAAAACTGAGACTGAAAGCTGTAGTATGGAGACTTACATCATCATTTTTCTTTGCATTGCTTCCTTCATAGCTGGTTTTATTGATGCTATTGTGGGTGGCGGTGGTTTAATTCAAACTCCAGCAGCTTTAATATTGTTACCAAATGTATCTGTTGCTTCTATTATTGGAACACTCAAAATTCCGGGGTTTAGCGGAACAAGTATGGCAACCTATCATTATTTAAAATCTGCAAAAGTCAATTGGAAGTTATTTATTGTAATGGCAATTGTTTCTTTTATTTTTGCTTATTTAGGCTCGAGTTTACTTAACGTTATGCAAAACGATTTCATGAAACCCTTGCTTTTTGTGATTTTGATTTTGTTATTACTTTATACCTATTTCAAAAAAGATTTTGGCCAATTTCAAATTGATAAATTAACCACTAAGCAAACCTATATTTACGGAAGTGTAATTTGTGTTTTTTTAGGTTTTTATGATGGTTTTATTGGTCCAGGAACTGGAAGTTTACTAATCATGGCGTTTATTGCTATTCTGGGTTTCGACTTTTTAAAAGCCAATATCTACGCAAAATTAGTCAACTTGGCAACCAATATAGGCTCCATTACTTTATTCGTCTTAAAAGGAAAAATTATTTGGACGATTGCTATTCCAATGGCAATTTGTAATGTTACAGGCTCGTGGTTAGGTGCCAAGTTAGCTATTTCTAAAGGAAACGGATTTATTCGAATCTTCTTTTTAATTGTGGTTGGATTAGCATTGTTGCGTTTTGGATATGATGTGTTTTGAAATAAAAAATCAATTGATAATCTATTTATTTAACTAGCACGATTTTTGTATCTTTGTATTTAAATACTATAATCATGGCAGAAATAACATTAAAATTCGATGCAAGAAACCCAATTGCAAAAAAAACGATAGACTATGTTCTTTCACTTGGAGTTTTTAAAAAAGTTTCAGGCTTAGATCAAGCAATTGAAGATGAGAAGAAAGGTAAAGTGAAAAAATATAAAAATAGCGAAGATTTGTTCAAAAAAGTATTGGGTTAATGTATACTATAACTACAACTAATAAATTTGACAAAAGTTTAAAGCTTTGTAAAAAGAGAAATTATGATTTGTCTTTATTAAAAGTTGTTATCGATTTACTTCAAAAAGACGGTAAGCTTCCTCAAAAATATAAATCGCATAAATTATCCGGAAACTATAAGGATTGTTGGGAATGCCATATAAAACCAGATTGGCTTTTAGTTTGGAAACAAAACGATACGGAACTCATTTTACTTCTTCTTGACACAGGTACGCATAGCGACTTGTTTTAGTTTTTCCGAATTTTTAAAATTGCATTTGTTTTGGATATGATGTGTTTTTGAAATAAAAAAAGCACTTCTATCAAAATTTCATGGTTTTAATTACAGTTGATTCATTACACATTTTATCATTCCGTTCAACTAGAAAGTTTAAAATAAACTGTTCGATTCCCGCTCTGGGTCGAGAACGGTAGAAACCTAATTTTAATTACCACAACTATAATTTGTTGTAATATACCCAAAGGATAAAATTGAATTTAGAATAAGAAGTATCTAATTAAAGTAATGAGTAAAGCACACTAATAAAAAAAGACAATTCGTTTAGAAATGTCTTTAATAATTTATAACCAATGTTTGTTAGGATTTTGATGAGTTGAAAGCACAGCGTATATATGAACTGTTTTGTTAGGGATATCAACAGTAAAATGAACCATATACCTGAATGTTTTCAATGGTAAACAATGAATGTTCTTGTATCTTAATTGGAACTCTGGATTACTTTGTAAGGTTTTTAAAAGAGCTTTGTATTCTTTTAAGAATTTACTGCCATATCCTTTTCTTCTTGAAGTTAAGAAATCACGAGCTTCTTTCAAATCATTGGCAACTCTCGGGTCAGCAACTATTTGGTACTTAATCATAGTTAGCCTTCTAATTCTTCTATCATTTTAAAAGCATCAACAGGAGATTCTTGACTTTCAATGCGTTGTAATACAACATCTTTGTGCCACTGAGGCACATCTTGACTTTCTTGGGAGTATTTAAATGCAAGAAAATCAATGTATTTTTCCACTTCTTCTACCAAAGTATCAGGTAAATTTTTGAGTTTAATATTTACGTGTTTTATTGCTGATGTTGTCATAATAAATTAGAATTTCAATATACAAATATAATAAATATTCAATTCAACTTCCTCTAATTAAATAACTTTAAGATTTAAAACTTCAACCCAAACATCACACCATCTCCTTGATAACCATTTTGATAGCTTCTAACATAATCAACACGTAAGAATCTGAATTTACCAAAACCTATATTATCAAACCCAACAGTAAATTCTTGATACGGTTTCATGTTTGGAATGTTCAACTGATGAAATCCTCCAATTAAATTCCATTGTAATTTATTTAACAACGGAATTTTGTTCATAATAAAACCTTTAAAATTATGTTCAATATGGGTTTCTAAATAAGCATCATTTGTAGAATGACTATAATAAGGTAGTAAATTAAATGAGTTTAATGAATTATTCATCAAATTTACATGTGTTTGATTTCCGTTAAAATGTTTGTAGTCTACAAACGAAATGTTCTCGGCATTAAAGAATTTTCCGGCTTTAAAGCGTAAACCAAAATCGCCTTTATTTCCTATTGTTTTGTTATAAGATATTGTTCCGCTAATTAAATCATAATGATAGTTGCTGTTAGAAGCGCCAAATGCTTTTTCATAATAAAAAGTCAATATTGGATAATCATCGTTTTGAATATTTATTTTTCCGTTAGGACGTGAAATGTATTTTTGTCCAAATCGAATACGTGTTCCTAAACTTGCCTTTATAATATGATGCTTTTCAAACGGAACAGAAGTATAATTATCAGGTTGCAACGGATCATTAGAAAAATACAAATCATCGTTTTTAATAAAGGTATAATCTGTAGTATTAAATAAAGCCCTACGATTTTCATAAAGTAATTTTCCAGAAGCATAAATGCCGTTTACTACTTCTCTTCCATAGTTAATTTCTGCAAATTCTTTATTGTACAATTTCATATAATTGTTTTTAAAGAATAAAGTTGCTACCGAATTCACTAAATTACTAATTGGCTCACTCGGATTGAACTGACTAATTGCACTTCCACCATTTAAACTAATATACGCATTGTTTCGGTTGTTGAATCGATGGTAGAAATTTCCTTTCACACGAAGTCTATCTTCAGAAAAACCATAATTAAAGGTAGATGAAATCGAGGTGAATTTTCCTGTTTCTTCATTCCATTTTCTATAGGAGAACCCACTGTCTAAATTGTATCCTTGAACCGTATTATAACTTAGAGAACCCAAATTGGTGAGTCCTTGATAGTTAAAATTCCAATTGTTAAACGAATTTTTATAGTTATATCCTGTAATAATTTTAAGTAATTTGAATTTATTTCCTTTAGCATCTATCGAGTCTAAATACACTTGTGACTTTCTAATGGTCTGGATACTATCTTTCTTAATGTAATTAGTAGATTCTTCCGTAGTTAATGGAACAGGTCTAAATTCATTCCAAAAAGTAGCTTCTTTCTTGTTAGCGTTTTCAGCAAATGAAACTATTTCTTTTCCAAAGGTTTTTTTCTCAAACGCATCTTTAAAATTATAATTAGTAAATACATGTGTAAACTTACCAGTAAATTTCATTCCGAAAATTCCGGCCTGAAAATCTAACGTTTGAATATTTTTTGCCCAAATTTTATTTTCGCTATTGTAACTAAAATTTTGAGTTAGTTTCATGTTCTCTAATATAGGTTGTTGCATTCGATATCCTTTTATATCCAAATCAATACCATAAATAGCCCACGAATCTTCTACTATATAAATGTAACCTTCAAAAACAGGTTCTTTGTCGCGTTTTGTAATAACCTGTATTTTATTAATTAATTGGTTTTTATCGTCGTAAAATGTGCTTTCTAATTTGTATTTATAATAATTAAAAGCGTTATCTGCAATTGGAGAAATCATATTAATTCCAAAACCAACATAATTCTCATAAAAGTCATAATTTGTATTTAAAGCCGTATTGTAACTAAAGCCATTATCGTCACCAGCAATTTTAGATGCAATGATTTCTTCTTTTAAATTATCTGGTTTTTGAAACTTTATTTTAGATACGGTTTCCGATTGGTAAATAATACCACTTCGGGTAGAATCTAAGTTACCTTCTAAATCACCAATTTCAACTCCCATAAATTTCTTAGGAATGTCTTTTGCTTTAAAAACACCTCTCGAATAAAAATCGGCTTCAAACTTATCTGTTTTTGCAGCGTTTTTCTTTTTTTCTTTAATGGAATTTCTAATTATTTCATTGGCAGGATTTTCATTATTGACCACAACTACTTCTTTTAGCTGAAAATCTTCTTCAATTAAAACGACATCAAATTGATATGGGAATTGCGAAATATTTAGAATTTGTTTTTGTGTTTTATAACCTAAATATTGAAAAATTAAAGGAACATTACTTTTTTCAGTTATGCTTAATTCATATTTACCTAATTCGTTTGAAGTTGTACCTATATAGGTGTTCTCTATATAAATATTTACAAACGGTAATGGGTTGCCGTCTTTGTCTTTAACGGTTCCTTTTATTTGCGAAAAAGAGATGGAAGCAATAAATAATAATAGTAGGGTAATTTGTTGTTTCATGTTGTTTGTTTTTTTACACCGAGCTACGCAGAGCTTTTTTTTGATAATCTTTGTCTTTATAGAGCTACACAGAGTCGGAAGCTTCGGACGTTTCACTTGTTTTTTACACAGAGCTACACAGAGCTTTTTTTGATTTTCTTTGTCTTGAGAGAGCTACACCGAGGCGTTTCACTTATTTTTTACACCGAGCTACATAGAGCTTTTTTGATTTTTTTTGTCTTTAGAGAGCTACACCGAGTCCAAAGCTTACACTTTAGACGTTTTGTGATAATTATTGTTACATGGAAAATCTTTTAATTCCTTGAGATAATAATTTGGTATTAAAATTAATTAGCAAACCGGTTTTGTAATTCCCTAATCTCATATACGTTAATATTTGTGCTTTATGAACATCTGTAAAAGTTTCAACTGTTTTTAATTCAAGAATCAATTGATCTTCTATTAATAAATCAATTTTATACCCATGATCTAATTTGATTTCTTTGTAAGCAATTGGAAGTTTTTTCTCTCGTTCAACTTTCAAATTAGCTTTTTTTAACTCATAATATAAACATTCTTGATAAGCAGATTCTAATAATCCCGGACCCAAATGACGATGAACTTCAATAGCTAAACCAATTACTTGTTCAGTTAACTTATCAACTTCCATAATATAATTTCAATTTTATAAATATTTTTTAATTAACCAAGTGCAACGCTCTTTCAAACTCTCTTTCTACACATAATATATATTAAACTCTCGGTGAATCTCATTTTACTCAGTGAATCTCCGTGTAAAAACAAGTGCAACGCCTCCAAGTACAACGCTCTCTTTCTCACATTCAACACAAAGTTTATAAAACTCTCGGTGTATCTCTGTGTAACAACCAAGTGCAACGCTCTCCATCACTCACATTCAACACAAAGTATATTAAAACTCTGTGCATCTCATTTTACTCAGTGAATCTCTGTGTAAAAACAAGTGCAACGCCTCCAAGTACAACGCTCTCTTTCTCACATTCAACACAAAGTTTATAAAACTCTCGGTGTATCTCTGTGTAACAACCAAGTGCAACGCTCTCCATCACTCACATTCAACACAAAGTATATTAAAACTCTGTGCATCTCCTTTTACTCGGAGCATCTCTGTGTAACAAAAAAGTGCAACGCTACTCAAAAGCTCTCAAAGCCAATTCATAACTCTGCAACCCAAAGCCAATAATAACTCCCTTTGCATTTGGAGATATATAAGACTGATGACGAAACGATTCTCTTGAAAACGTATTGGAAATATGAACTTCTATAACAGGTGTAGTAATCGCTTTTATAGCATCTCCTATACCTATAGAAGTATGTGTATAAGCACCAGCATTTAAAATAATACCATCATATGAAAATCCGGTGTCTTGAATTTTAGAAATGATTTCACCTTCTATATTACTTTGATAATATTCTAATGTTAAAGAAGAAAATTGCACTTGTAATTTATTAAAGTACGATTCAAAAGTTTCATTTCCATATACTTCTGGCTCTCTTTTACCTAATAAATTAAGATTTGGACCGTTTATAATAATAATCTTCATGCGGATTGTTTTTGTAAAAATAAAAAAACCATTCCTTTTGAGAATGGTTTTAATAAAATATTGTGAGTTTTAGTCTTAAAACATATAACCTACTGAAAATTGAATTAAAGAATTCTTAACATCAGCATCTTTTTTAGGTTCTGTTAAACCTGCAGCATAACGTCCAGAAACAAAAAAGGCATCTGTAATTTTAAAACTCAATCCACCGGCAATAGCAAAGTCAAAACTGTTACTGTCTCCAGCATCAACATTATTGCGCTCACTTACAAGAAAAGAAGCTTGCGGACCTAACTCTAAACTTAACTTATTAGGTGTTAAATAAAATTTTGCTAAAACAGGTATAGATATATAACCTAACTCGTTTTTAATTTGGTCTCCCAAGCCATCTAGCTCAGAGCCCTGAGTAGAATATAAAAGTTCGGGTTGTAAAGCAAAGTTTTCAAACAATTTTACTTCCATTACAGCTCCAGCATGAAAGCTTGTTATGGTTTTAAAATCGACACCCGAAACATCTCCACCAGTGTAGTTAGCAAAGTTAAGACCTCCTTTTACTCCAAATTGTAGTAATTGTGCTTGCGATAAACCAGTTCCTAGAACTAGTAATATCATTGTTACGATTGTTTTTTTCATGATGTGTAAATTTATTAAATTATAGTTTTATAAACAATTTAAAAATTTATATAATTACTTCATTGCACTCAATTGTAAACGTAATTTTATATCAATTTATTAACAAGTGTAAGGCTATTTAGCGTTTTTAGGCATTTTTTTGTGTTTTACTCGATGAAATACATTTTTTAACGATTTTGGGAAGTATTTGATTTTCAGTTATTTGATGTTTTTTATTAAAATATTTTATCTTTTTGTTTTATTAAAAAAACTTTAATTTTTTGTTTTTTTGTTTTTTTAACTCCTTGATTATTAACATTTTCTATTTTTGTTGTTAATAAAATTGTTAATAACATAACAAAATATGTTATTTTGTATAGAAAAATGATATAAATTTGCCTTATTAACTTTAAATTTAAACTAAACATGAAAAAAGTTTTATTATCTGCAGTAGCATTATTGGCTTTCGGTTTTGCTAACGCACAAGAAGAAAAATCTACAAATGGTGGATTTGCTAAAGGAGATGTTTTTGTAACTGGTGCTTTTACATTTGGAAGTACTAATGACAAAGATTCTGATGTAAAAACAAACGGATTCGAAATTGCACCACAAGTTGGTTATTTCTTAACTGAAAACATCGCTATTGGTGGTAAATTAGGTTTTGCTTCAATGAAAGAAAAGTCTTCAGGTGTTGATACTTATGATATGTCAGGTTTGACATTAGGAGCTTTTGGTCGTTACTATTTTACTCCTGCTAACCAATTTTCTTTATTCGCTAATTTAGGTTTAGATTATTCTTCAATGAAAAATAATTTAGCTGGTGGTGGAAAACTTAATGGTTTTGATGCTGGTTTAGGTGCTGGTTTAAACTATTTCGTATCTTCAAACTTTTCAATCGAAGCTGGTGTAGCTGTTTTAGGTTTTTCATCTGAAAAATCTGATGCTTCTGGAGCTAAAGGAACTTCTTCTTTTGGATTTGGTGGAGACTGGAGAGCTGTAACTTTCGGAGTTAACTACAAATTCTAATTTGTAACTTTCTTATAAAATTAAATCCCGCTTCGGCGGGATTTTTTTGTTTTTATACTATTTCATAATTGAAGTTTTTTCGTTTTTATAATGGGTTAAAACTATTTTTTTTAAAAAATTGCATAAATTTGTGCTATAAAT
This sequence comes from Flavobacteria bacterium BAL38, assembly GCA_000169355.1. Classification (GTDB taxonomy): domain Bacteria; phylum Bacteroidota; class Bacteroidia; order Flavobacteriales; family Flavobacteriaceae; genus Flavobacterium. Next base: position 65,230 of record AAXX01000003.1, read on the forward strand.
CAAAAAAAAATAAGTAAAATATGAAAAAAGTCGTATTCATCTTTGTTGCCATTTTAGGGTTTACATTGGCTAATGCTCAAGACGGACAATTTAAAGGAGGTCTTACTGTTGGTTTACCAATGGGAGATGTTAAAGATTCTTATTCTTTAAACGTAGGATTAGATATTGCTTACACATGGGCAATTACTGATAAATTTAATGCAGGTGTAGGGTTAGGTTTTACAAATTTTTCAGGTAAAAAAGAAGAATTTGATTTAGGTGTTGGACCCGGAACAGTAGAAGTTAAAAATTTAGATGCTGCTTTTGTTCCTGTATATGGAACGGCACAATATTCTTTTACTGAAAATATTTTTGCAGGAGCAGATTTAGGTTATGCATTAGGAACAGCTCCAGAAGGAAATGATGGAGGTTTTTTATTTCAACCAAAAGTAGGGTACCAAACAACAAAATTTGAAGTGTATACAGGGTATAAAGGAATTTCTGTAGATGGTAGTACTTTTTCTTCTTTAAATTTAGGCTTTAATTACAAATTCTAATTTGTACTTTTTAAATATATCATTATCCCGAGTATTCCTCGGGATTTTTTTATTCCTATAATTTGCCTATTTTTGGTACATGAGTACTTGGCAATCGTATATTAAAGAATATCAAAATTATCTGCGTTTAGAACGTGGTCTGTCTAAAAATACCATTGAAAATTACACGTTTGATATTGAAAAACTGGTTGTGTTCTTAAATACTCATGATATTCAGGTTTCGCCTATTCATATTTCAGAAGAAACCATTCAACAATTCATTTATGAAATAGCTTCAAAAGTAAATGCCAGAAGTCAGTCGCGTCTCATTTCAGGTTTAAAAAGTTTTTTTAATTATTTGGTTTTTGAGGATTATAGAAAAGACACGCCACTTGAATTAATTGAAGTACCTAAAACCGGTAGAAAATTACCCGATACTTTGGCTACGGAAGAAATTGACGCTTTAATTGCTGCAATCGATTTATCTACACCAGAAGGCGAACGCAACAGAGCAATGTTAGAAACCTTGTACAGTTGTGGTTTACGTGTTTCTGAACTGGTTGGGTTAAAGATATCTGATTTATTTTTTGAAGAAGGCTTTATTAAAATAACAGGTAAAGGAAATAAACAGCGTTTTGTTCCTGTAGGTGGTTCTACAATAAAATACATTACGTCGTATATGAATTTAATTAGAGTGCATTATACGGTTCAGAAAGGACATGAAGACACACTTTTTCTAAATAGGAGAGGTAAACAATTAACTCGCGCTATGGTTTTTACGATTATTAAGGATTTAGCTGTAAAAATCAATTTAAATAAAACCATTAGTCCGCACACGTTTCGACATTCTTTTGCAACTCACTTATTAGAAAATGGAGCCGATTTGCGTTCCATACAATTAATGCTCGGACATGAGTCTATAACGACTACAGAAGTGTATATGCATTTGGATCGAAAGTTTTTATCGGAAGTTTTGAATAACTATCATCCACGTAAATAGTTAGCAGTCTCAGTTTTCAGTCACAGTACTATAACGTACAAAAAAAAGATGTTTCAATTTTGAAACATCTTTTTTTTTATCTGTCAACTGAGAATGCGACTGCGACTGAAAACTAAAACTTACTTCGCAATATTCACAGCTCTTGTTTCTCTAATTACTGTAATTTTCACTTGACCAGGATATGTCATTTCAGTTTGAATTTTTTGAGAAATATCAAACGATAAGTTTACGGCTGCATCATCAGATACTTTTTCGCTTTCTACAATTACACGTAATTCTCTACCTGCCTGAATTGCATAAGCATTTTTAACTCCGTTAAATCCAAAAGCAATATCTTCTAAATCTTTTAAACGTTGGATGTAAGAATCTAATACTTGTCTTCTTGCACCAGGGCGCGCTCCAGAAATAGCATCACAAACTTGGATAATTGGCGAAATCAATGATTTCATTTCAATTTCGTCGTGGTGAGCTCCAATTGCATTACAAACTTCTTCTTTTTCACCGTATTTTTCTGCCCATTGCATTCCTAAGATTGCGTGAGGTAATTCGCTTTCAGTATCAGGTACTTTTCCAATATCGTGTAATAAACCAGCTCTTTTAGCTAATTTAACGTTTAAGCCTAATTCTGCTGCCATAATACCACATAACTTAGCTACCTCTCTCGAGTGTTGTAATAAGTTTTGTCCGTAAGATGAACGGTATTTCATTCTACCCACTACTTTAATTAATTCCGGGTGTAATCCGTGGATTCCTAAATCAATTACAGTACGTTTACCTGTTTCAATAATTTCTTCGTCAATTTGTTTAGCTGTCTTAGCCACTACTTCTTCAATACGAGCAGGGTGAATACGACCGTCGGTTACTAACTTGTGTAACGCTAAACGAGCAATTTCTCTTCTAACAGGATCAAAACAAGATAAGATAATTGCTTCTGGTGTATCATCAACAATAATTTCAACTCCAGTAGCAGCCTCTAAAGCTCTAATGTTACGACCTTCACGACCAATAATTCTACCTTTAACATCATCAGACTCAATGTTGAATACAGAAACACAATTTTCAACTGCTTCTTCTGTTCCTACACGTTGAATAGTACTAATAATGATTTTCTTAGCTTCTTGATGAGCTGTCATTTTAGCTTCTTCTACAGTGTCTTGAATGAAAGACATGGCATTTGTTTTAGCTTCAGCTTTTAAACTTTCTACTAATTGGTTTTTAGCATCTTCAGCAGATAAACCAGAAATCACTTCTAATTGTTCTACTTGGCTTTTATGTAATTTGTCAACTTCTTGCTGTTTTTTCTCTAAAAGTTCAATTTTAGCAGCGTATTCCGCAATTTTGTTTTCTGCTTCATCGTTAACTTTTTTAGCTTTTGCTAACTCATTAGAAATTTGAGATTCTTTATCGCGAGTTCTTTTTTCGGCTTCAGCTGTTTTTTTATCTCGAGCTAAAATAACTTGTTCGTGTTCCGCTTTAAGTTCTAAAAACTTCTCTTTTGCTTGAAGAATTTTTTCTTTTTTAGTGGCTTCGGCTTCTGTTTTAGCGTCTTTTAAAATAGAACCTGCTTCTTTTTTTGCGTTTTTAATAAGGTTGGAAACATTGCTTTTTTCTAAAAATTTAGCAATTCCAAAACCTCCGGCAATCCCGACAACAATTCCAATTATTATGCTTAGTATATCCATTATATGTGTTAAAAAATTATATAAAAAAAGCCTACATTAGGTGTTTGTATAAACTCTGTTATACAAGATTTAAGCTAACCTGCAGTTCAAACTTCCCACTAAAGGGCCTGTTATAGTTGCAAAGATTCACTCGTTTAATTTGTTAGTGTTGAGTTTATCAAATATATACTAATGTAGGCAGTATCTTTGTTATTGTAAGAACGTATTTATTTAGAAAGTAACTCGCTCAATTTTTTATCCAAATTTTGTAATCTGGTTAAAGCTATTTCATTGTCTTGTGAGCCCGATATTTGTTTTTGTTCTACTTGTGCTGCAAATTGCAAAGCACACATAGCCAAAACATCTTGTTTATCTCTAACGGCATAACTTTGTTCAAACTGTTTAATCATGGCTTCTATTTTTTTAGTAGCACTTCGTAGACCTTCTTCTTGTGATGGATCCACGGTTAATGGATACACACGATCTGCAATTGATAATTTAATTTTCAGTTTTTCACTCATATGCTTTCTAATCAGAAAGTTGGGCTATACAATAATCGATTTCTCGAATTAATGAATTTATTTTGAGTTTTGTTTCTCTTTTGTTTTCTTCACTGCCTAATAATGAGTTTACCATTTTAAGAGTATCCAATTGGTTCTTTAAAGCTTCTACTTCGCCTGATTGCTCTTGTTGATTTTTTTTAGAAAGCAACAATTCTTCTTGCAACTCTACGTTTTTCTTTTCAAGCTTAGCCACTTTTTGATTGAGCTTAAAAAATTTAACTTCTAGAGAATCAATTAATTCAGATAATCCATTCATTAATGATACAATTCATTCATTATTTCACAAAGTTAGCATTAGTATTCAAAAATAGCAATACTTTTTACTAAATTTTATGAATTAATTTTTATAATTTGTAACTTATTGGAAATTAATTCATTATTAAAGGTATGGTTTTTGTTTACTTTATCTATCATAATTTTTATTAATTTAGCGCAAAACATAAAACAATAAAATTACCACGTATAAATTGTAGTTTGTAACCTCCAATTTATACACGCAATATCCTCCAACTTTTGAAATAGACAAACACTCCATATGAAATTTTTATTAGCCTTTTTACTTGTTCCACTTTTTGTTTTTAGTCAGGATTTTCCTCAAGATTATTTTCAATCTCCTTTAGATATCCCGCTCGACTTGTCGGGTTCTTTTGGAGAATTACGAAGCAATCATTTTCATTCTGGTTTAGATTTTAAGACAAAAGGAGTAGAAGGTTTACCTGTTTATGCCGCCGGAGATGGTTATGTTTCCCGAATTAAAATTTCTACTTTTGGTTATGGAAAAGCTATTTATATAACGCATCCAAATGGCTACACTTCGGTTTACGGACATTTACAAGCGGCTAACGGAGCAATTCAAAACTACATTAAGAAAAAGCAATATGAAGAAACTTCATATGAAGTAGAAATGTATTTGTATCCTACCGAATTGCCTGTTAAAAAAGGTGACATTATAGCTTTTACTGGAAATACTGGTGGAAGTGGTGCTCCTCATTTACATTTTGAGTTTCGAAATACAAAATCGGAAGAAATTTTAAATCCGTTGCATTTTGGTTTTAAGAAATTAGTAAAAGATGAAAGAAAACCAGTTATTCAAGGTGTTGTGGTTTATCCTTTAGATTCTACTGTTGTAAATAAGTCGCAAAAACCCATTGAAGTCAATTTTTCTAAGCAATCAGACGGAAGTTATTTAGGAACAAAAGTTAATGCAAATGGTAAAATCGGTTTTGGAATTAATGCGTATGATTTTTGCACAAATGGCTACAATAAAAACGGATTATACAAAGTAAAAGCGTATTTAAACGGTGTTTTGTATTACCAATATGATTTTGATGGTTTTGCATTCGATGAATCTAGATACATTAATAATTTTATCGATTATGAACGTTTTCATTTAATGGGGCAACGTGTACAAAAACTTTTTCAACTAACAGATTATCCACTTTCAATTGTTGCAGATAATAAAAAAGATGGCACAATAAAAGTACAACCTGGCGCAAATTATAACTATAGAGTTGAGTTGTATGATTTTCATGGAAATAAAGTAGAATTAATACTTCCAATAACTTTTTATAGTACTGAGACAGCAATTAAAAAGGAGATTAAAAAAACACCTTATTTTGTTAAAGCTAAAAATGAAGCTATATTTGAGAAAGAAAATGTTTCGGTACAAATTCCAGAAAATGCTTTTTATTCTAATTTTTACTTGAATTTTGATGTTGCTAATGATGTTTTAACATTGCACGACGATAGTGTGCCTGTTCATAAAAACATTACCATTACTTTTAATGATGTAAAAGGTTTTACCGAAGAACAATTAGCAAAAACATATATCGCTACATTAGATGGTTATAAATTAGATTACAATAGAACGTATAGAAAAGGGAATACATTTTCTGTAAAAATCAAAACATTAGGTAAATTTAAATTGGCACAAGATGTATTACCTCCCAGAATTTACAATGTTAATTTTGTAGAAGGTAAAACGATAAAAGAACAAAAAACAATTAGTGTTTCTGTCAGTGATTTACAATCGGGAATTAATACCTATAATGGATATTTGAATGGAAAATGGATTTTGTTAGAATATGATTATAAAACAAAAAAACTAGTGCACAATTTAGATGATGGTATTTACGTTCAAGGTAGAAACGATTTCAAGTTAGTTGTTACTGATAATTTACAAAATTCTACTACCTTTGAATCTTACTTTTTTAGATAATTAAAACGAATTCTTTTGAAAAATATATTTTTAGTACTCATTATTGCATTGTTTTCAACGACACTTTTGGCTCAAAAAGCCAGAGTTAAAGGGGTTATTTTAGATGAATTTAACAATCCGGTTGAAAATGTAATGGTAAAAGTTGGAGAAAAGGTAACAGTTTCCAATGAAAATGGTTTTTATATTTTGGAAATTGATGCCAATAAAAAAGTTGCCATTACGTTTTCTCACGTTTCATTAAAAAAGACAACACTAGAGTTAAAACTTAAGCCAAATGAAGATTTTGAATTAAATCCGGTAATGAATTCGAAAGTAGAAGAGTTTGGTGAGGTATTTATTACGGCAGATAGTAAAAAAAGAATTGAAGGTGTTACTACAATTGATCCCGTTATTATTAGAAAAATTCCAGGGGCAAATCCCGGAATCGAAAATATAATTAAAACACTTCCAGGAGTTTATTCCAATAATGAATTAAGTACTTCATACGCGGTGAGAGGTGGAAATTACGATGAAAATTTAGTGTATGTCAACGAAATTGAAGTGTATCGTCCGTTTTTAATTCGCTCTGGACAACAAGAAGGATTGAGTTTTACCAATACCGATATGGTTCAGAATGTAGATTTTTCTGCCGGTGGATTTCAGTCTAAATATGGCGATAAATTATCTTCGGTTTTAGATATCACGTATCGAAATCCTAAGCGCTTTGGTGCTGGTTTAGAGGCGAGTCTTTTAGGTGGAAGTTTAACTGTTGAAGGGGTTTCTAAAAATCAAAAATGGAGTAATATAACAGGGGTTCGATATAGAGATAATAGCCTTTTGGTAAATAGTCAGGAAACACAAACCAATTTTAGACCTACTTTTTTTGATGTACAAACATTGTTAAATTTCAATGCTTCAACCAAATGGAATTTTAGCTTTTTAGGAAATATATCTCAAAACACATACAATTATCAGCCTTTAACGCGTCAGACTAATTTTGGAACTATTGATGAACCAATTGCTTTATTGGTATTTTATGAAGGTCAAGAAAAGGATCAATACCGAACTTTTTTTGGTGCCGGAAAAGCAGTTTATGAGTATAATGAAAATAATAAATTAAAATTCATCCTTTCGGGTTATCATACGCAAGAGCAAGAATATTACGATATTTTAGCGCAATATCGCTTAGGTGAAGTAGATGCTAATATTGGTTCTGAATCTTTTGGAGATGTTGTTTTTACCCGCGGAATAGGTTCGCAGTTAAATCATGCTCGTAACGATTTAGATGCTTTAATTGTAAATGCCGAAGTAAAAGGGTTTCACCAACTAAATGAAAAATCTCAGTTGGAATGGGGAGCAAAATTAACTATTGAAGATATTAGAGATCGATTAGTAGAATGGGAAGTAATAGATTCTGCTGGGTTTTCATTGCCAAATCCTATTTTAGACTATCAAAATGATCAACCTTACAATCCATATGTTGGACCATTAGCGCCTTATCAAAATGTTAGAGCTACAAATTATACCCGAATTAATCGTTTTTCGGGCTACTTTCAATGGAATTACAGAGGAAATTTAGGCGAACACGAATATTGGATGAATGCCGGAGTTCGTGCTCATCAATGGCAAGTAGATGCAGATGGAAGACCTAAAGGCGATAGCCAAATTACATTTTCTCCAAGGGTTCAGTTTGCTTTTAAACCTAACTGGGACAAAGATATGCTGTTTCGCTTATCTGGAGGATTGTATCACCAACCACCATTTTACAGAGAACTTCGCGATTATGAAGGAGTTGTGCAAACGAATGTAAAAGCGCAACAATCAATACATGTGGTGTTAAGTAACGATTATAGTTTTAAAATGTGGAACCGACCATTTAAATTGGTTTCCGAAGCGTATTATAAAAATATTACAGATGTAAATACGTATACAATTGATAATGTGCGTATTCGATACAGAGCCAACAACAATGCTGAAGCGTATGCTTACGGATTTGATGCGCGTTTAAATGGAGAATTTGTACCAGGAACAGAATCTTGGTTTAGTTTTGGTTATTTAAAAACAGAAGAAAATCAAGATGGGAAAGGTTTTATAGCTCGTCCAACAGATCAGCGATTAAAATTTGGAGTCTTATTTCAAGATTATATGCCAAATATTCCCAACCTAAGATTGTATTTAAATTTAGTATATAACACAGGATTGCCAGGAGGTTCGCCATCATATGCAGATCCGTATGCATATCAATTGCGTTTAAATGATTACAGAAGAGCCGATGTTGGTTTCTCTTTTGTGTTTAAAGATGAAAAAATAAAATCATCTAAAGTGTGGTTAAAACCTTTTAATGAATTATCATTGGGATTAGAAATTTTTAACTTATTCAACAATCAAAATTCAATTACGAATACTTGGGTAAGAGACGTGTATACAAAATCGCAATACGGAATTCCAAATTATATGACCACACGAGTTTTTAATATAAAATTAGTTGCAAGGTTGTAATCAATGTTTTTTAGTATATTTGACTATAAAAATTTCAGAATGAAACATATTCTTTTTTCATTAGTTTTATTTACAGCTTTAATTAGTTGTAAAAAAGAAGAAACAACACCAAAAGTAATTTACGAAGAAGGTAAAGCTAAATCGGAAGTGGTTGTAAGAGATAGTGGTTCAATAAAAATTGCCGATTTGCCTATCTTAATGGAAGGAACAAAATATCTGATTCATCCTATTGGCGATGTTAGGGTGTACGATACGAATAGTAAAGTATATGGTAGTAGTAAAACCAATCAAGTGAGTTATGCTATTTCTAATTATAATCGATTTGAAATTACTGGTTTTTTTGATAATTTAAATTTTCAACATATCGATTCTACAAATGCAAAGCCATTAACCGATAAAAAAATCCAAATTCAAACTGCTACTTTTTTAGACGGAATTGCTGCAAAAACTAAAAAACAAATATTTGTTTATACTTTAGTAGATTCTGATACGAATAAAGATGGTAAAATTAATCAAAACGATATTAAGTCATTGTATTTAAGTACAGCAAGTGGCGAGAATTTTACAAAACTTTCAGAAGAATTTCAAGAATTAATCGACTGGAATATTATTGAAGCACAAAATCGTTTGTATTTTAGATGTATTGAAGATATCAACAAAAATGGTGCTTTTGATAAAAATGATAAAGTTCATTATCACTATGTAAACTTGTTATCAGACGATTGGAAAGTGGAAATGTATACTCCGAATTAAAATCATGTTTGTTAAGTTTTTATAATGTCTGAAAATAAATTTATGAAGATATTTATAATTTATTCAATTACTTTATCAAGTTGGCAAAACTAATTCCTTGGGAAAAATTAAGATTAACAAGGGATAAATCCGCTTAATCCGCGTTTCGCTTCAGCGAATCCGTCCCATCCGCGTTCCAACTCTAAATCAAAATATCACTTTCTAAATCCGATTTTTCAATTTCAAAATCAAAACCTAATTTCGAAACCAATTCAATTACCAAATTTTTATACCAGTTTTCACTTTTAGGGTGAATGTATATTTTTTCTATTAATTGATTGATGTCAATGTCAATTTTTAAACCGTTATCAATTTTCATTCCGCTGGTTGAAACGTCAGATATTATTCTAATTTCACGCTCGTATTGAAAACTTTTTCGTTTAAATAAGAAAGGAAAAAATGTATCCTCAAACGGAATAAACTCTTTTTTGTAATCAATATAGTTTACAGCGCCAATGTATTGCTCTGTTTTTTTCTCAGAAAGCAAGGCTTCTTTTAATCTGCCAATAGTAGTTTGAATGGCTAATCCTTCTGTGTTTTGAGTAAAAATCTGCCACATGGCAAACGATTCATATTCATTAATATGCCAACTGCTTATGACTACTTTTTCACGATGCGATTTATAGTAATCCAAAAACTTCGGATTATTAGCGGCTATTTTTTTGATTTCCTCAAAAGTAGGTTCCGAAAACGTACCTTCATATTGATCTTCAAACTTATCTGAGCGCGACATAAATAACTGACGCGACAACAACATGTCTAAAAACTTAGACAAGTCCAAATATTTCCAAACAATGGTATCATTGTCTTTTGGTAAAGTTATATTTGAGCTGTTTATGTACATTTTTCAATTTCAAATTTCAATGTCAAAAATCAAATTCAATTACAAGTTCAAAATTCAATTATTAAAGAGATTCCTAACGGAATGACACGTTTGTGTGTAAATCTTAAATGAACTTAATTCATAAAGATACGAAACTTTAAAACTTATGTTACTTATATTTTTAAAATTCAAAATTCTGTTTAAATCCGCGAGCTAATTTACTCGAAACTCTGCATCATCACTAACTTAGAATACATTCCGTTTAAAGCTAATAATTCGTCATGCGTTCCTTGTTCTACGATTTCACCTTTTTGCATAACTACAATTTTATCTGCTTTTTGAATAGTAGATAAACGGTGTGCAATTACGATAGAGGTTCTATTTTGCATCATGTTTTCCAAAGCAACCTGAACAAATTTTTCGCTTTCGGTATCTAAAGCCGAAGTAGCTTCATCTAAAATCATAATTGGAGGGTTTTTCAAAACAGCTCTTGCAATCGATAAACGTTGCTTTTGTCCGCCCGAAAGTTTTCCGCCCGCATCGCCAATATTAGTTTCAATTCCGTTAGGTAAATCTGAAACGAATTCGTAAGCATTCGCCACTTTTAAAGCGGCAATAATTTCTTCATCAGTTGCATCTTGTTTTCCTAAGCGAATATTGTTTTTAATCGAATCATTAAATAAAATAGAATCCTGAGTAACCAATCCCATTAAATCACGAAGCGAATGTAACGTCATATCTTTAATATCAATTCCGTCAATTTTTACGGTTCCTTCTTGCACATCATAAAAACGCGTCAATAAATTAGCAATTGTACTTTTTCCAGAACCAGATTGCCCAACTAATGCCACCGTTTTCCCTTTAGGTACTTCTAGAGAAAAGTTTTTCAATACATTTTCTTCAGCATATCTAAAGTTGATGTTTTCAATGCTAATTTTTTCGTTGAAAGAATCTTTGATTATAGCATTTTCTTTGTTGGTAATGGTATTTTCAACTTCTAATATTTCAAAAACACGTTCAGCAGCAGCTAGTCCATTTTTAACGGCATAAGATGCTTTAGATATTGATTTTGCTGGAGTTAAAATATTATAAGCTAGTCCAAGATAAACAATAAAAAGTGCTCCGTTTAATGTTTTATCAATTAATACTAAATTTCCGCCATACCATAAAAGTGTTGCAATTGTAACTATTCCCATAAATTCGCTCATAGGAGAAGCTAAATTGTTTTTCTTTCCAATGCTATTATTCAATCGAAGTAATCTATCAATTGAATCATTGAAAATAGTTTTGAAATAGCTTTCAGAATTATAGCTTTTAACCACTTTTAATCCGCCTAAACTTTCTTCTACCACCGAAATTAAAAAGCCGTTTTCTTTTTGAGCATTTTGCGATTTTGATTTTAAACTTTTCCCGATTTTAGATATAATAAATCCAGAAATAGGTATAAAAATAAAAACAAACAGCGTTAATTCGAGACTTATTCGCATCATGGCAATAATGGCAAAAACAATGGTTAAAGGTTCTTTTACAATAAGTTCTAAAACCATGAAAAATGAATTTTGAACTTCATTAACATCACCAAGCATTCGAGCCATAACATCACCTTTTCTTTTTTCAGAATAGTAGGAAATCGGCAAAGAAATAATTTTATCGTACATTTTTTCACGCAAATCACGAAGTACTCCGTTTTTTACTTTTGTTAAATGTTGCGATGCAAAATAGTTAAATACATTTTTGAATAAAAAGGTAGAAATAACTAATGCAACTGTTAGTAATAGTGCATATTGAGGTCCGTTTTCTACTGATAATTTAGTGATGTAATATTGTAAATATTGTTTTCCATACGAACCTGCTTCCCAAATTCCAGTATATTTTGGTAATTCTGTAACAGCTTCATTCATTTTAAATAAAACTTCCATTAACGGGAAAAGCGCTACAAATGAAAGTGTGCTAAACAAAGCATACAAAACATTAAAGAACACATTCCAAAAAATGTGTCCTTTGAATTTTTTTGCAAACGGAATTATCTTTTTAAAATTTTCGTCCATTTAGTTTAGTTTCATTGCCGAAATAATTCCTGCAATTTTGTTATCTAATTCTTTTTCTACTGATTCTGCGTTTTCAATCGAGTCTAAAACTCCATTTACGCTGAAATAGAATTTAATTTTTGGTTCAGTACCACTTGGTCTTGCACAGATTTTACTTCCGTCTTCCAAATAGTAAATTAATACGTTTGATTTTGGAATATGAATTTCAAATTCTTCGTTATTCATGAAGTATTTCCCTTTTGCAGTTTGATAGTCTTCAATGCAAATTACACGTTGCCCGTTAATTTCTTTCAACGGATTTTCGCGTAAATCAATCATCATTTGTTTGATTTCGTTAGCACCTTCAATTCCTTTTTTAGTAATCGAAATTAGAGATTCTTTATAAAATCCAAAATCAATATATAAATTCAATAATTCTTGATATAACGAACTTCCCGAAGCTTTTGCTTGAGCTGCAATTTCACTCACTAATAATATGGCAGCAACGGCATCCTTATCACGAACGGCATCGCCTACCATGTAGCCAAAACTTTCTTCACCACCACCAACAAATTTTTGATTTGGGAAATCTTTAATGAATTTTGCAATCCATTTGAAACCTGTTAACCCAACTTTACATTCCACATCGTAAGCTGCTGCTAATTCCAACATCATAGGTGTAGAAACAATGGTTGAACCAATGAATTCATTTCCTTTGAATTTATCAGCGCGTTTCCATTGTTCTAATAGGAAAGCCGTCATGATTACCATGGTTTGGTTTCCGTTAAGCAATTTGATGTTTCCATCTAAATCACGAACCGCAACACCTAAACGATCAGAATCTGGATCCGTTCCGACCACCATATCCGCACCAATTTTGTCTGCCAAAGCAATTGCCATCGACAATGCTTCTGGTTCTTCTGGGTTTGGAGAAACTACAGTTGGGAAATCACCATTTGGTTCTGCTTGTTCTGGAACAATATTTACATCGGTGTAACCTGCTTTTGCTAAAACATTTGGAATAGCTTTTATAGATGTTCCGTGCAATGAAGTGTATACAATTTTTAAATTTGCTTTAGCTTCAGTTTGCGTATTAAAACTTGCATTTTCGATAGTTGATTTAGCGAAAGCTTCGTCAACTTTGGTGTCAATATATTCGATTAAATTGTTATTGGCTTCGAACTTAATTTCGCTATATTTTAAATCTTCGATTACTTTAATAATTTCAGCATCTTGAGGTGGAACTAATTGACCTCCATCTTGCCAATAAACTTTGTATCCGTTGTATTCTGGTGGGTTGTGAGAAGCTGTCAATACAATTCCAGCATGACAATTCAAATAACGAACTGCAAAGGATAATTCAGGCGTTGGGCGCATATCTGAAAACAAATACACATGAATTCCGTTTGCCGAAAACACATCTGCCACTACTTTTGCTAATGTATTACTGTTATGACGACAATCGTATGCAATAGCTACTTTTAATTGCTCGTTTGGAAATGATTTATGTAAATAATCAGATAAACCTTGTGTGTTTTTTCCAAGTGTATATTTGTTGATACGATTCGTTCCAACACCCATAACACCGCGCATTCCACCCGTTCCAAACTCTAAATTTTTATAGAAACTTTCTTCCAACTCTTTTGGAGCCGAAGTCATCATTTCTTTGATTGCGTCTTGCGTTGCGTTGTCAAAAGTAGGAGTTAACCACTCGTTTACTTTGTTTAAAATACTTTGTTCGATATGCATATTATTATTTCTTTTTGAAGCCAATTTTACTTCTTTCTTTTTGTTCTATATTTTTCTGATGGGTATCCATCAGATAATTTAAAGCTTTGTAAATTTCTGGAAATTTTTGTTCAACTTCTGTGAGTCTTTTGGTTAGCTCTTCATAGGTTAAAGCAAATTTTCTTAACGAAACAAAACTTCTCATTATTGCTATATTTATTTCTATAGCTTTTTCATTATTTAAAACACTTGAAAGCATTGCAACACCTTGCTCTGTAAAGGCATAAGGTTTTGCGCCTCCAAGTTTACTTTTTGATGGTATCACAGATTGTGACACCAATAAAATAATTTCGTTTTCAGTTAATTCAAACATGAAATCTTTTGGAAATCTTTCAATATTTCTTCTTACGGCTTGTTTTAAAATTCTTGTTTCAGTTTCATAAAGTTCTGCAAGATTAAAATCTAACATTATTTTATGACCTCTAATTTCATGAATTTTTTGTGTAATAATCTCTAACTTTTGCATGGCGTATATAATTAAATGGTTAATAATTCTATTTTACTCTCAACTCTCAACTCCCAACTCCTCACTAATCTTATAACGCTCTTCGTTATTTTTTGTTCGTAGGATAATTTCACCTAAAAAACCAGCTAAGAATAATTGTGTTCCTATTAACATTGCTGTTAATGACAAATAAAACTGCGGTCTTTCGGTTATTAATCTTCCTGAAGTGTTGATGAATAATTTATCGATTCCTAAATAGAAAGCGAATAAAAATCCAATAATAAACATGATAGAGCCTAATAATCCGAAAAGGTGCATAGGTCTTTTTCCGAATGTTGAAAGAAACCAAATCGTAATCAAATCTAAGAAACCATTAATAAAACGGCTCATTCCAAATTTAGAATTTCCGTATTTTCTGGCTTGATGAATCACTACTTTTTCACCTATGTTTGAAAACCCAGCATTTTTTGCCAAAACCGGAATGTATCGATGCATTTCGCCCGAAACTTCTATGTTTTTGATAACACTATTCTTATAGGCTTTTAATCCACAATTAAAATCGTTCAATTTTACGCCTGAAGTTTTTCTAGCTGCCCAATTAAATAGTTTTGAAGGAATGTTTTTTGCCACAACCGAATCGTAACGTTTTTTCTTCCAACCCGAAATTAAATCATAGTTTTCATCATTAATTAAACGAAATAACTCAGGAATTTCATCAGGACTATCTTGTAAGTCAGCATCCATAGTGATGATAACATCGCCTTTTGCTTTTGCAAATCCAGCGTGCAAAGCTTGCGATTTCCCGTAATTTCTTAAAAAACGAATTCCTTTTACATTTGGGTTTTCATTTGAAAGCTGTGAAATAGTTTGCCAAGAAGCATCAGTGCTACCGTCGTCTATAAAAAGGATTTCGTAAGAAAAGTTATTAGTATTCATCACTTTTACAATCCAATTGTGTAATTCGGGTAACGATTCTTGTTCGTTTAATAATGGGATAACTATGGATAGGTTCATTTATTTAGAATACAGGTTGGTTTTTTTTGAAGATTGCAGCAAGAATTAATCCAAATACAATTGAACCTAATAATGATTTTAAGACACCATATAACAAGCCTAATGTTGAAAATTGAGGTGTTTCTTTCATGCTATTTACTGCTTTTTTTATTTCACTTGCAGGAACATTCCATTTTTGCAAATTTTCTACTTGAAATGTGATAAGTGCTTCATGGATTAAGTCTCTTGTAGTGGTATCAATTAAATTAAATAAAATGATTGAAAAAGAAGTTGAAATTAATATTCCGATTAATGCAGCTATGAAATATCCTGTGAATCCTTCTTTGAAAGTCATAAAACCACCTAAATTTTTTCGCAATTCATTAAGCTGAAAAATACCAATTGCTAGAAAAACAAGCATTACTGCAACTCCTAGCCAAATATTGATGAATAACTTGTAATCAACAATATACATTGAAATAATATAAAATGCACTGAATAATCCACTGATTACTCCGAATTTAATTCCGTTTTTTTTAATAATTTCGTTCATAGTTTGTTTTGGTTTAATTAATTTACAAATATAAGAATTCTAATCGTTACTCTATTAGAGATAAAAAATAAAAAAAAGTTACAGAAACATTGGTAAATTAAAAATTAAATGTAATTTTGCACTCTCAAATAAAAAGTTTATAAACAAAAGGTTATAAATTGTTTACACCTTTACTTAAGTAAAGCCGCGGAACAAGTTGTAATCGCAAATAAAAAAGATTTATATTATGCAAAAAGGTATTCACCCAGAAAATTACAGATTAGTAGCATTCAAAGACATGTCAAATGAAGATGTTTTTATTACTAAATCTACAGTAGAAACTAAAGAAACTATTACTCACGAAGGTGTTGAGTATCCAGTTTTCAAAATGGAGATTTCAAGAACTTCTCACCCTTTTTACACAGGTAAATCTAAACTTATTGATACTGCAGGTCGTATCGATAAATTCAACAGCAAATACGCTAAAAAAGCAAAATAATTTTTTGTTTTTTCAACATAATAAGAAAGCTTCACATTTTGTGAGGCTTTTTTTGTGGAATAAATTGTATTTTTGAATCTTTAATGTACAATCGTTGCAATGCAACAATTCAATGATAAAATAACAAATATGAACTATATACTTTTTGATGGAACCGTTCGCAATGCATTGCTACCATTTACTTTTACTCGTCCTGTTGCCGATATTCGTGTTGGAATTTTAACTATTCGAGAAAAATGGGAAAAACATTTAGGCACTACTACAACTACTCTAACAGAAGAGTATTTAATGGAAAAGTATCCAATGGTTGAAATGGAACAAAACGTTATGATTAATGCTTCTTTTTTGCCTAATCCTATTTTGGTAGAAATGGTTCAAAATTTAGAAAACAATCAGGCTATTTTTATTAATGATGAAGTAGTTGCTTTTTACACCAATGAAAATCAAGAAGAAGTAGATTTTGATACCTATGAAATTATAGATTTTACTTCAGATTATTTACGAATAGAAAATACATGGGATATTTTTGCTAAAAATGATGCAGCTATTCGTGAAGATTTTGATTTACTAACAGAAGATAGAGCATCACAGCCAATTCCAAAATCAGTAAATGTTATAGCACCAGAAAATATATTTCTTGAAGAAGGAGCAAAATTAGAATTTGTGACTTTAAATGCTTCAACTGGACCAATTTACATTGGAAAAAATGCTGAAATTATGGAGGGTTCTGTAATAAGAGGACCTTTTGCACTTTGTGAAGAAGCACAGGTAAAATTAGCTACTAAAATATATGGAGCAACAACTGTTGGACCTCATTGTAGAGTAGGAGGAGAGGTTAATAATTCGGTTTTATTTGGTTATTCTAATAAAGGACATGATGGTTTTTTAGGGAATTCTGTTTTAGGAGAATGGTGTAATATTGGTGCCGATTCTAATAACTCGAATCTTAAAAATAATTACGAAGAGGTGCGCTTGTGGAGTTATGAAACTGAAGGTTTTGCAAAAACAGGATTGCAATTTTGTGGTTTAATGATGGGCGATCATAGTAAATGTGGTATTAATACCATGTTTAACACAGGAACAGTAGTTGGTGTATCGGCAAATATATTTGGTTCTGGATTTCCGCGAAATTTTGTACCTAGTTTTTCTTGGGGAGGTGCTTCTGGGTTTGCTACTTATTTAACAAAGAAAGCTTTTGAAGTAGCTAAAGTTGTAATGAGTCGCAGACATGTTGAATTTTCAGAAGAAGACGCTAAGATTTTAGAACACATTTTTGAAGAAACTAAAAAATACAGAAAAGAATAGTCAATGTGCCAATTTTTCTATAAACCAGAGTCCATTTGTATTCCTATATAATTGATTTTTGTTATTAAATAGATCACCAAAATCGCAACGATAATTGAGAGAAGTGCCAATATTATTTGGAGTTTCTTTCTTTTTTTGTTTTCGGTTTGTATTCTAACGCGAATAGCATCTAGTTGTTCAGGAGTAGATGTAATAGGATCGTTTCCAGGAGTCAAGTCTTGGATTTTGTAATCTTTCCAGCTTACACGATTATTTCTACTTCTTAAAGACTTATTGTAAGCTAAACTTTTAATAGCATGTAGCATTGAACCTTCTCCTGCCATAAGTATTTGTGTTTATTTCTTATACGCATTTTTACAAATAAAGTTACATTTTACCACTTATTACCTAGACAAGTACACTTGTTAATTTTCATATGCACGGGTTGGAAAATGATATTAGTTTTACATCATAGAAATTTTTAATTCTGTAGGGGGAATATAAAAATTTTAAAAGGCTAGACATTTGTCTGGCCTTTTTATTTTGGTGCTAATTTTTTTGTCCGTAAATTTGCATTCTCAATTTTTTGACAACGATTTCATTAATTGAGTTTTACTTATGGAAAACAAGAAAAAAGTCGCATTCTACACTTTAGGATGCAAATTGAACTTCTCAGAAACGTCTACTATTGCACGTGATTTTCAAAATGAAGGTTTTGAACGTGTGGAATTTGAAGAAATAGCAGATATTTATGTAATTAATACCTGTTCCGTTACGGATAATGCCGATAAGCAATTTAAGCAAATTGTAAAAAAAGCAATGAAGCTGAATGATAAAGCTTTTGTTGCGGCTGTTGGGTGTTATGCCCAATTAAAACCAGAAGAATTAGCAGCAGTTGATGGTGTGGATTTGGTTTTAGGAGCAACTGAAAAATTCAAAATTACAGATTACATAAACGATTTGTCTAAAAATGACATGGGAGAAGTGCATTCTTGTGAAATTGAAGAAGCCGATTTTTATGTAGGTAGTTATTCATTTGGAGATAGAACACGTGCTTTTTTAAAAGTACAAGATGGTTGTGATTATAAATGTACCTATTGTACTATTCCTTTAGCTCGAGGAATTTCTAGAAGTGATACTATGGAAGGTGTTCTAAAAAATGCAAAGGAGATTTCTGCCAAAGGAATTAAAGAGATAGTCTTGACCGGTGTTAATATTGGCGATTACGGAAAAGGAGAGTTTGGAAACAAAAAGCACGAACATACTTTTTTAGATTTAGTTACCGAATTAGATAAAGTAGAAGGAATAGAGCGTTTGCGAATTTCTTCAATAGAACCTAATTTGTTAAAAAATGAAACAATTGAATTGGTTTCAAAGTCAAGAGCTTTTGTGCCTCATTTTCATATTCCTTTACAAAGCGGAAGTAATGATATTTTGAAAAAAATGAAACGTCGTTATTTGCGTGAATTATACGTAGATCGTGTAAATAAAATTAGAGAAGTAATGCCACATGCTTGTATTGGAGTAGATGTAATAGTAGGATTTCCTGGAGAAACCGATGAGCATTTCTTAGAAACCTATCATTTTTTGAATGATTTAGATATTTCATATCTACACGTTTTCACCTATTCGGAAAGAGATAATACAGAAGCTGCAGAAATGGAAGGAGTAGTTCCTGCAAACGTACGTTCTAAAAGAAGTAAAATGTTACGCGGACTTTCTGTAAAGAAAAGAAGAGCTTTTTATGAAAGTCAAATAGGAACTAAAAGAACGGTTTTATTTGAAAACGAAAATAAAGAAGGTTATATTCATGGATTTACCGAAAATTACGTAAAAGTAAAAACACCGTGGAATCCTGAATTAGTAAACACATTACACGAAATTAATCTAACTAAAATAGATGAAGATGGAAGTGTACGATTACAATTTCTAAACGAAAAATTCCAAATTCCAACTGTTTAAAAGGTTGGAATTTGGAATTTTATTTGATGAATTTCTTCTAAGATATTATTTATATCATCAATCCTGGAGGTAAAAGTGTTCTGTATTTTCTATTCTTTCTGAAGAAACTTATGAATTTTGCGTGCGTTGGCACCACTTTTAATTTTCGTTCCTCTGCTTGTTCTAGTACGGTTTTAATAAACTCATGATGTAACTCTTCATCTTCATTGTTATTATTACAAAACTTGGTTAAAAATAGCTTGCGTTCTTGTACAGAATACTCAATTGCAACCAAACCTGTTTCGGTAATAATTTCAAATTGTCTTAAAAGTTCATTATCTTTGATTTCCATGATAACTTCAATTAGAGAGCAAATTTACGAAACTTTTTTAAATTAATGGTAATGAGTAAGGTTCCAGTTTATTTTATGCCTGGTTTAGCGGCAAGTCCTGCTATTTTTGAAAATATAAAATTACCAGAAGATCAATTTGAAATGTATTTTTTGGAATGGTTTTTGCCTAATAATAAAGAGTGTATTGAAAGTTATGCATTACGCATGATTAAAAATATTCAGCATGAAAATCCAGTTTTAGTTGGGGTTTCTTTTGGAGGTGTTTTAGTTCAGGAAATGGCGAAACAAATGAAAGTAAGAAAAGTAATTATCATTTCGAGTGTAAAATCGAATACGGAATTCCCTTCCCGATTTAAAGTCGCAAAAACAACTAAAGCCTACAAGTTAATTCCGACTCAATTATTAGCTGATATTGAAAAATTGGCAAAATATGCTTTTGGAGATAATATAGTAGCAAAACGATTAAAGTTATATGAGAAATATTTGTCCGTTCGCGATAAGAAATATTTAGATTGGGCAATTGAAACTATTTTGTGTTGGAAACAAAAAGAAGTAAATGAAACGGTTATTCATATTCATGGCGATGCAGATGCCGTTTTTCCAATAAAAAACATTCAAAATTGTATGGTATTGAAGGGTGGAACACATATTATGATTGTTAATAAATTCAAATGGTTGAATGAAAATTTACCTAAACTAATTTTAAAATAAAGAAATAATGAAAAAGTTAATGAAAAAGAAAATAGCTATCCTGGTTTTGGTGGGTATTTTGGGTAGTTTTTTTATTTATGGTGTAGTTTCAGACGAAACTAAATATGCGCCAATAGGATATAACTTAAAAATGGATTTCGCTGGAGAAGAAGTGCCAACTTTTATGGCAGATGTTCAGGAGCGTTTGGATAAGGAAATGATTACCAATATGAATTATCATACCAATACAACTTTAGTGATTAAAAGAGCTAATAAAGTATTTCCTATAATTGAACCTATTTTAAAAGAATATGGAATTCCAGATGATTTTAAATATTTGGCAGTAATTGAAAGCAGTTTGGTTAATGCTGTTTCACCAGCAGGAGCTAGAGGCGTTTGGCAATTTATGCCTGCAACTGCTAAAGAAAAAGGAATGGAAGTAAGTGATGAGGTAGATGAACGATATCATTTAGAAAAATCTACAAAAGCGGCTTGTAAATACTTATTAGTGGCAAAAGAAAAATTTGGTTCTTGGACACTTGCTGCAGCTTCTTACAATGGTGGAATGAGTGGTATAAATAGAAAAATGGATGAGCAAGGAGTTGAAGATTATTACGATTTATTACTTACTGAAGAAACGTCTCGTTATGTTTTTCGAATTTTAGCTTTAAAAGAAATTATGTCTCATTCTGAAAAATATGGTTTTAAAATTCCTAACGAAGCTTTATATTATAATGTTCCCACTCGAAAAATTGTAATCGATTCGAGTATTTCAGATTTAGCACAATTTGCAAAAACACAAGGAGTAAATTATAAAATTTTAAAAATTCATAATCCTTGGTTGAGAGATAAAAAACTAACCGTAACTTCAGGAAAATCATATGAAATCGAAATACCAACCTCAGGATATAATAAACAATAAGAACCCAATGGATATTCAAGTCATTTTATCTTTAGTATTAATTGGTGTTTTAGCTGGAATTTTAAGCGGACTAGTTGGAGTAGGTGGCGGTGTAATTATGGTGCCGCTTTTGGTTCTTTTTTTTGGCTTTAGTCAGCATCAAGCACAAGGAACAAGTTTAGCTGTATTAGTGGTTCCCGTAACAGCAATTGCAGTATATACCTATCATAAAGAAGGATACATCGATTGGCGATATGTGGGAATAATAGCTGTTTTTTTTGTTGTTGGAGGTTACTTTGGAAGTAAAATGGCAGTTAATCTAGATCAAAAAATATTAAAAAAAGTATTTGGTTTTATTCTTTTACTTATTGCAGGAAAAATGCTCCTCGGAAAATAAAAAAAGCACCTGTAAAGGTGCTTTTTTATTATAAAATATAAATGAATTACATTTTTTTCATTTGGTCTTTCATCATTTTAATCTGATCTTTTAGCATATTTTGTTTGTCTAATTTCTTAGCTTCATTTAATAAAGAAGTTGCTTCCATTTTTCTTCTTCGGGTCATTGCTATACCCGCTAATTGTAGTTTAGCTAAAGCCAAATCTTGGTCCATAGATAAACCTAGTGCAATTGCTTTCTTAAAATAGCGTTCAGCTTCATTTAAATTGGTTTGCGAAACCATTAAGCCATGTAGGTAGTTAAAATACCCTTGTTGCTTTTGTACTAAAGCAGCTTCTGGGTTTTTAATATAAGACAACCATTTTTGCGCTCCAGGAAAATCTTGCTTTCTTAATTTTAAAAAAGCTAATAAAATAAATTCGTTTTTAAAATATAAGAAAATAAAGATAGTAGAAAATAAAATTAAAAAAATTCCATTACCTATATTGTTTTCAGTAAACTGATAAATTCCAAAAGCAACGATTAAAGCGGCTAAAACTAATTTGATATTTTTGTGAAACATTATTGATGTATTTTTGTTGTGTACAAAGATAATAAAATGAATTAAAAATATTTTTAAAAAAGTACTTGCGAATGAAAAAAGTCTTTGTATATTTGCACTCGGTTTTCAGGGGATGAAAACCTATGAGTTTTAAAAAGATTTTTATTATAGATTTTAAAAGATACTACAATGAGTAAGAGAACGTTTCAACCATCAAAAAGAAAAAGAAGAAATAAGCACGGTTTCATGGATAGAATGGCTTCTGCTAATGGAAGAAAAGTGCTTGCTCGTAGAAGAGCTAAAGGAAGACATAAATTAACTGTTTCTTGCGAACCAAGACACAAAAAATAATGTTTATAGCTTAAACAAATATAAAGCCGTTACTTTTATTAGTAGCGGCTTTTTTTTAAACTTGTTTATAAAATTTAATAAGTTTTAACTGTAAATGAGAAGTTTAAATAAGTTTCTTGTTATTTTTATAACCAAATTAATAATACATACAACACATTACTTACCTATAATATAACTACAACAAAATGCCTAAAGACACAACAATCAAATCGGTATTAATTATTGGATCAGGACCTATTGTAATTGGACAAGCTTGCGAATTTGACTACGCAGGATCTCAATCGGCACGTTCGCTTAGAGAAGAAGGAATTGAAGTTATTTTAATTAACTCAAATCCCGCAACTATCATGACCGATCCTTCAATGGCTGATCATGTTTATTTAAAACCGCTTACAACCAAATCAATTATTGAAATTCTTAAAGCGCACCCGCAAATTGATTCAGTTTTACCAACAATGGGTGGACAAACTGCATTAAACCTTTGTTTGGAAGCTGATGAAAAAGGAATTTGGAAAGATTTTAATGTAAATATGATAGGTGTTGATGTAAATGCCATCAATATTACCGAGGATAGAGAACAATTTAAACAACTTTTAGCTAAATTAGGAGTTGGGGCTGCACCTGCAAAAACAGCTAACTCTTTTCTTAAAGGTAAAGAAATTGCACAAGAATTTGGTTTTCCATTAGTAATTCGACCTTCTTTTACTCTTGGAGGAACTGGAGCTGCTTTTGTTCATACAAAAGAAGAATTTGACGAAAAACTAACGTATGGTTTAGAAATGTCTCCAATTCACGAAGTTCTTATCGATAAAGCACTTATTGGTTGGAAAGAGTATGAGTTAGAGTTACTTAGAGATAAAAATGATAATGTTGTAATCATTTGTACCATCGAAAATATGGATCCAATGGGAATTCATACTGGAGATAGTATTACAGTAGCACCTGCGATGACTTTGTCAGATACCACATTCCAAAAAATGCGTGATATGGCCATCTTAATGATGCGTTCTATTGGAAATTTTGCTGGAGGTTGTAATGTTCAATTTGCAGTTTCTCCAGATGATAAAGAAGATATCGTAGCTATCGAGATTAATCCTCGTGTTTCTCGTTCTTCTGCATTAGCATCAAAAGCAACAGGTTATCCAATTGCAAAAATTGCAACGAAATTAGCCTTAGGTTATAACTTAGATGAATTACAAAATCAAATTACAAAATCAACTTCGGCTTTATTTGAACCAACATTAGATTATGTAATTGTAAAAATACCTCGTTGGAACTTCGATAAATTTGAAGGTTCAGATCGTACGTTAGGACTTCAAATGAAGTCGGTAGGAGAAGTAATGGGAATTGGACGTTCGTTCCAAGAGGCGCTTCATAAAGCTACCCAGTCGCTTGAAATCAAACGTAATGGGTTAGGAGCAGACGGAAAAGGTTACAAAAACTACGAACAAATCATAGAAAAATTAACTTTCGCGAGTTGGGACAGAGTTTTCGTAATTTATGATGCCATTGCAATGGGAATTCCGTTAAGCAGAATTCATGAAATTACAAAAATCGACATGTGGTTCTTAAAACAATATGAAGAATTATTCCATTTAGAAAGAGAAATTTCAAATTATAAAGTTGATACACTTCCAAGAGAATTACTTTTAGAAGCCAAACAAAAAGGGTACGGTGATAGACAAATTGCTCATATGATGGGTTGTTTAGAAAGTCAAGTTTATAACCTTCGTCAAGTACAAAAAATTAATAGAGTTTACAAACTTGTTGATACTTGTGCTGCCGAATTTAAAGCGGTAACCCCTTATTTCTATTCTACTTTTGAAGCGGAAATTGAGAAAGCTGATGGAACAAGATACGTTCATAATGAAAGTATTGTTACAGATAAGAAAAAAGTTGTTGTTTTAGGTTCTGGTCCTAATAGAATTGGACAAGGAATTGAGTTTGATTACTCTTGTGTTCACGGAGTTTTAGCAGCAAAAGAATGTGGATATGAAACCATCATGATTAACTGTAATCCTGAAACGGTTTCTACCGATTTTGATACAGCTGATAAATTATATTTTGAACCTGTTTTTTGGGAACATATTTATGATATCATTCAACACGAAAAACCAGAAGGTGTAATAGTGCAACTTGGTGGTCAAACCGCTTTAAAATTAGCTGAAAAATTATCAAAATACGGAATCAAAATTTTAGGAACTTCATTTGATGCTTTAGATTTAGCTGAAGATAGAGGAAGATTCTCAGATTTATTAACAGAATTGAATATTCCATTCCCTAAATTCGGAATTGCAGAAAGTGCAGAAGAAGCTTCTGTTTTAGCTGACACTTTAGATTTTCCGTTGTTAGTTCGTCCTTCATACGTTTTAGGTGGACAAGGAATGAAAATTGTAATTAATAAACAAGAACTAGAAGAACATGTAATTGATTTATTAAAATCGATTCCAGGAAATAAATTATTGTTAGACCATTATTTAGATGGCGCTATAGAAGCTGAAGCAGATGCTATTTGTGATGCGGATGGAAATGTTTATATTATTGGAATAATGGAGCACATAGAGCCTTGTGGAGTGCATTCAGGCGATAGTAATGCTACATTGCCTCCTTTTAATTTAGGAGAATTTGTAATGCAACAAATAAAAGATCATACACACAAAATTGCTAGAGCATTACAAACAGTTGGTTTAATAAATATTCAGTTTGCCATTAAAGACGATACAGTTTATATTATTGAAGCCAATCCGAGAGCTTCTCGTACTGTTCCGTTTATTGCAAAAGCGTATGGCGAACCTTATGTAAATTATGCAACTAAAGTAATGTTAGGTCATAATAAGGTTACCGATTTTACTTTTAATCCGCAATTAAAAGGGTATGCAATTAAGCAACCTGTGTTTTCATTTAGTAAGTTTAAAAATGTAAATAAAGCATTAGGACCAGAAATGAAATCAACCGGTGAGAGTATTTTGTTTATAGATGATTTAAAAGATGATCAATTCTATGATTTATACGCTAGAAGAAAAATGTACTTAACGAAGTAATACAGAAAATCCCAATCGATAGATTGGGATTTTTTATTTAAATTGCTATTGAATTTTATATCAATAATATGTAATTATTACATTGAGAAAGAAAATTAATTTTCAAAAAAACTTTTAACAAAAGCATCTTTTTCATTATCCGTCATTTTATCGGCTGCTTCAATATCAATTTGAATGTTTTTAAAATGTAAATCTTCGTTCAAATAATTATTTAATTCTGTTTTAGCGTCTGTTGGACCAAATAACAACACATGATCGTAGTTTAAAATGGTATCTGCAATTTCTTTGTAATACGCTTCATGCAATTGTTGGCGTTTATTGTGCATGCTTTTTTCACTTCTTTGTAAAACGGCTTCTTTGGTTTCAAACGTAAATTTTGAAGTTATAGAGTGATTCTTTTTTTTTGAATTTAAATCAATTAATTGAGCCGTTGCATGATCCATCCAAATACCTAAGTTTTTTTGTGTTTCCATTTTCTTCTTTATTTGCTTTTGTTAAAGCTGTTTTACTTCCGTTTTTATTTATGATTCAATTAGTTACGCTATTAATTAGATTCTATTGTTTTTTTCATAGCGTTAAATTCTTCTTCATTTATTTCGCCTAAGGCATATCGTTTTTTTAATATTCCGAGGGGTGAATCTTTTTTTGTTCTTTTACCGGGAATGTCATAGGGTGTGGCAAATATCCAAAAGAGAAACACTAATAAAATAACCCACCATATTAAGTGCATTCCCCAAAATTGATAATCGTTATTATTCATTTTGTTTTTTTTTATCCGTTATCTTCCTCTAAATTATTGTGGTTATCTCCTCCTAAACTATAATAGTTGTTTTCTTCATCTTCACTTCCTATACTTTCTTGTAAATCATCTAATTCTGAGCCAGGAACATCTAAATCTTTACCGGACATGTCGTCTTTAAAGGCTTTTTCATTTGAAGTGTCTGCTTCTTCATTTGGAGTTTTGTTTTTAGAAAGATCTTCAGGATTTAAATCTGACATTTCTTTAAATTGTTGGTATATATCTTCAGACTTTGGATATATGTGAAGGTCTGAATAAACAGATTTTTCAGCATCAATTTTATCTTTTGCAGCTTTATGTGTTTTTGAATATTCGCTTATCAACTCTACTAGCGTATTATAATAATCTTTCAGATTTATAATATTAATTGCTTCGCTTTCTGAGTTGTTTGATGGAATTTCGGAAATGTATTTAGCGAGTTCAGGGTAGTTTTTCCGAATAGAATTCGTCATTTTTATAATGTCTTGTTCTAATTCTATTTTTGTTTTCATTTTGAACTGTTTAAGGCAGTTATTTAATTATAACAACAATACAAATTTGACATTATTATAAATGAAAAGCATTACATAATTATGTAGAATAGTTACATTAATTACATATTTAATAGTTTAGTACAAAAAGGCTAATAGAAATTGAGATTTATGAAGAAAAAATATTAATGTATGAAAAGGTAAATTAGATTTTACTAACTGCTGTTTCATATTTAGCGTTTACAATATTCCAATCAATTACATTAAAAATAGAAGTTAAATACTCGCTTCTTTTGTTTTGATAGTTTAAGTAATAAGCATGTTCCCATACATCAATAGCTAAAATTGGAGTTCCTCTTACTTCAGCATTCGGCATTAGCGGATTGTCTTGGTTGGCGGTGCTAGTAATGGCTAGTTTGCCATCTCGTGTAACTACTAACCAAGCCCAGCCACTTCCAAATTGTCTTGCAGCAGCTTCTGTAAGTTGTTTTTGTAAGTTGTCAAACGAACCCATTTCTGTTGTAATAGCTTCAGCTAAAGCACCATTTGGAGTTCCGCCTCCTTTTGGGTTTAAAATCTCAAAAAATAAATTGTGGTTGTAGTAACCTCCAGCATTATTTCGAATTTCTTTATTGTTAGTGTCAAGGTTTTTTAGAATTTCTTCAACAGTTTTTAATTCTAAATCGGTTCCAAGTACTGCTTTGTTTAGTTTGTTAGCATAACCTAAATGATGTTTTGAATAATGAATTTCCATTGTTCGTCCATCTATATGAGGTTCTAAACCATCATATGCATATTTTAAACCGCGCATTTGAAAAATTCCACCTTCTGTAGTTTTTACATCTGCTGGATTTCCTAGAGCAGAAATTTTAGTTTCTACCTCAGGATCAGGAATTTTAACTTCTTCAAGTTGGTTTTCTTTTCTGCAGCTCATCATCAAAAATGATACACAAGCCAAAATAAAGACTGTCTTTTTCATTTGTAATGCGAATTTATAAGTTACGTTCTTCAAGAAGTTTATTTATGATGGTAATGTATTCTTCCTTAGCATCATCTGGTTTAAGATGTTTTACTTGCATCCAAGCGTTTAATTTGAATGCGTTTCTAATATCTTGAGGATTTTGAAATAATAAAGGATTTGAAGTTTCGGATGTAGCTTGTTTGTACAAACCATACAATATAAGTTGCATATCTTGTGGCACTGATTCTTGTGGAATCAATTGTGCATTTGTAAATGCCTCTTCAAATAAAGTATTAATATCCTTTTCTGTCATTCTTTATGCTTTTTTACTGATAACCGTTTTGTTTCCAATTACCTTATTGCCTAATTTTACATTAATTTCGGTTCCTAAAGGCAAATAAATATCTACTCTAGATCCAAACTTAATGAAACCAGCATCTTTTCCTTGAACTACTCTCATTCCTTCTTGTGCGTAATTCACAATACGTCTTGCTAATGCACCAGCAATTTGACGATATAAGATTTCACCATAAATTCTATTGTTAATAACAACAGTAGTTCTTTCGTTTTCTTCGCTTGCTTTTGGATGCCATGCAACAAGGAATTTTCCTGGATGGTATTTACTATATTTAACAATTCCGTTTACGCAGTAACGTGTAACGTGAACATTTATTGGTGACATAAAAATGGAAACCATTAGTCGTTTGTCTTTGAAATATTCAGGTTCGTAAACTTCTTCAATCACAACTACTTTTCCGTCTACTGGAGCTAAAATATGATTGTCGCTATTGTCAGCAATACGAGTTGGATTTCTGAAAAATTGTAATATTAATATTAGTATAGCTAAAGCGAATAAATATAGAATTGTTTTTAGCCAAGTAATATCTACTAAGTAGTCTGTAGCGAAAATAATTCCTACAACAAGTAGTAATGTAATAAAAATGATTTTAGATCCTTCTTTATGAAACATAGTATAAAATTAAATAAAATAAATTAATAAATGGGATGACAAATATAATACTATCTAGCCGATCTAGAATACCTCCATGGCCAGGCATTATATTTCCTGTATCTTTTATTCCAGCTACACGTTTTAATTTAGATTCGATTAAATCTCCTAATGTACTGAAAATACTAACAATTGCGGCAATAACAATCCAAATATATAGATTAGTAGCCATGATGAAATAGTGTGCTAATAAAATTCCTCCAATAATTGTGAATACTAAACCTCCTGCAAATCCTTCGATTGTTTTTTTTGGCGAAACACTCGGGAATAGTTTATTTTTCCCAAAATTTTTCCCAACCAAATAAGCAAACGTATCATTAGTCCAAATTAAAATGATAATGGATATTAAAATTTTTGGATTATATCCTTTTACACCCATTGCAACATAATTTGTTAATATGAATGGAAGTATCACGTATCCAAATAATAAAAAATAACGTGTATAGGTTTTAAAATGGGTTTTATTTGTGTTGAAAAGATACAATAATAACTTTATAGAAATTACAACTGCTATAGCTGTTAACCCTGTTGTTAAGTTGAAATCTAAGTTTTTATTCCATAAGAAATAATAGGAAGCAATAGCTACGGGAATACTAATAAAGTAATTTAGTCCGCACATTTTGCAAAATTCATAAACACCAATAACTAAAAAAACACCAAACAGAATTGCTAAACCCTCTCTAGAGTAAGATATACAGCCAAGTAGTAAAATAACATAAACGGCTCCAGATAAGGCTCTTTTTAGCGTTTCGTTCATTATTATAAATCTTCTAAAAGAAGTAAATAAAGATTTTTATGACAACTTCCATAATGAAGAAAATCTTGTTCTTTTACTTCTTCAAAGTACTTAATTGTAGTAATATTTGAAGGATAATTTTTTTCGTGCGTATTTTTAATTCGCCTCAACCCGTCACTTTTGCTATTTACAATCTGACTTGTAGTTGCAAAAATAATCATGTTAGTAGGTAATTCGTTTGGCTTAAAGTGCTTAAACTGATTAGAAGAAAATAAAATTGAACCTTCATCTGCGATTAAATTCTCACAAGGAGAAAGAATAAAAACAGGAGTTATGTCGCTTTTGTAAGTTAATTTATTTTCGTCTAGTAAATAAATAAGTCTGTTATCATAGCATTGAGCATTGCATTCAAACCAATCGTTTTCTGCTAATATGTTTTCAAAATTCTCTGCAATTTCTTGTAAATTTTCGCAATAAATAAACTTACCTCCATTTTCTTTGAAATTGAAAGTAAATTGGTCATCTATTGGCATCGTTGTTTCAGGAGAGTAAGGACTTCTAACATCAGTTTTTTTGTCGTTATCGTCTTCATTTCCTGAATTTCCAAAAATTTTTTTAAAAAGACTCATGTATTTTTTCTGGCTTTTTATAGTATAAGTATCAAAGATAAAAAAAAACTTAGTTCTTTATTGGTAGAACTAAGTTTTTTATTAATATAATTTTGTTGATAACTACTTATTCTGAAACCGTAATTTCCTCTTCTTTATCAAACGGTCTTTTTCCAAAAATGGTTTCCAAATCATCTTTGAAAATAACTTCTTTTTCTATCAGAATATCAGCTAATTGTGTTAATTTATCTTTATTGGTTTCTAAAAGATGAATTGCTCTTTGATATTGTTGTTCAATTAATTTAGAAATTTCTGAATCAATAACTTTTGCTGTTTCTTCGGAATAAGGTTTAGAAAAATTATAATCTGATTGCCCAGTTGAATCATAAAATGTTATGTTTCCAAGTTTGTCATTTAGTCCGTATATTGTTACCATAGCTCTTGCTTGGCGTGTTACTTTTTCTAAGTCACTCAAAGCTCCAGTAGAAATTTCATTAAAAATAACCTTTTCAGCCGCTCTTCCGCCCATTGTTGCACACATTTCATCAAGCATTTGATCTGGACGAACAATTAATCTTTCTTCTGGTAAATACCATGCAGCTCCTAAACTTTGTCCACGAGGAACAATCGTTACTTTTACAAGCGGTGCAGCATGTTCCAACATCCAACTTACGGTTGCGTGCCCAGCTTCGTGAATGGCAATAGCGCGTTTTTCAGCAGGAGTTACAATTTTATTTTTCTTTTCTAAACCACCAACAATTCTATCTACGGCATCTAAGAAATCTTGTTTGTCAACTGCTTTTTTGTCTTTACGTGCAGCAATTAAAGCCGCTTCATTACAAACGTTTGCAATATCAGCTCCAGAAAATCCTGGTGTTTGTTTGGCTAAAAATTCAGTGTCTAATTCTTCTGATTTTTTTAAAGGTTTTAAATGCACCTCAAAAATTTCTTTACGTTCTCTAATGTCTGGTAAGTCTACATATATTTGTCTATCAAAACGACCAGCACGTAATAATGCTTTGTCTAAAACATCGGCACGATTGGTTGCCGCTAATACAATTACGTTTGAATTGGTTCCAAAACCATCCATCTCAGTTAGTAATTGATTTAAAGTGTTTTCTCTTTCGTCGTTAGCGCCTGTCATGTTGTTTTTTCCACGAGCTCTACCCACAGCGTCAATTTCGTCAATGAAAATGATTGATGGTGATTTCTCTTTGGCTTGTTTGAATAAATCTCTTACACGAGAAGCACCAACACCTACAAACATTTCAACAAAATCAGAACCTGACAAAGAGAAGAAAGGTACTTTAGCTTCACCGGCTACAGCTTTTGCTAATAGAGTTTTTCCAGTTCCTGGAGGTCCAACTAATAATGCTCCTTTTGGTATTTTACCACCAATTGAAGTGTATTTTTCAGGAGTTTTTAAGAATTCTACAATTTCTTGTATTTCTTCTTTAGCACCTTCTAATCCAGCTACATTTTCAAATGTTATGCGAGTATCGTTCTTTTCATCAAATAATTTAGCCTTAGATTTTCCGATACTGAAGATTTGACCACCTCCGCCACCAGAACCACCAGACATTCTTCGCATCATAAAGATCCAAAGACCAATTAATATAGCAATAGGTAAAAGCATTGAAATTACTTCACCCCACATGCTTTCAGGTTCTTTTTCATATGAATTGATTTTCTTTTCTGCGTCTGCTTTTGCTAATGCTTCCTGAAAAGTTCTTAAATCACCAATTTCAAAAGTATAATGAGGACCTTTAGTATTTAATTTACCAGTAATGTCATTTTTTACCTTGTCGTGTCTTTTATCTTTTAAAGCTTCATTTTTTAGAAAAACAGTCGCTTTTGTATTAGTAAAGATTACTTTATCAACTTGACCGGCATTTAAATATTCATTAAATTTTGATAAACTAGTTTTACCAGGATTGCTTAAATCAAGACCATCTGAAAATAGACTAATTGTAAAAAAAATCGTTAGAACAAGTACAATACTCATCCATGGACTAAACTTGAAGTTAGAATTACTATTTTGTGCCATATAATTTTTTAGTATTTAGTTTCAATGGTTGTGATTTTTGCATCACCCCATAAACTCTCTATTCGGTAGTATTCGCGAATGTGTTTTTGAAAACATGAACCACAATATTTACATAGTCCATTAAAACCCATTCTCATTTTCTGCACCTTCCACGTGCCATGGTTTGTCTTTTAGTTCTTTAGAAACAATTTTTTGTATTGAGCCTACAATTGCATTTACTTGTGTGTTAGAATTTCCATTACATATAACAAAGTAATCACAAACGGTATTGTCAATTTCTCTTAAATCAAGAATATCAATATTTTCTCCTTTTACTTCTTCTATCCCTTTGATAATGTTTGCTAATAAATCATCATTATTAATCTGCTTCTTCGCCATTTATTATTTTTGTATTTATGCAAAGGTATCATTTTTTGTCATTATTTTTGAACCTTAACATAAGATTAAATTTTCTTACTAGTATCATGAAGATAATCAAACTCAATGCCATAGATTCTACCAATACTTTTTTAAAGAATTTGGCTAATGACAAGCAGACTGAAAATTTTACAATTGTAGTTGCAGAACATCAAACAAAAGGTAAAGGTCAGAGAGGTTCTGATTGGCTTGTGGATAGTGGTAAAAACCTAACTTTTAGTGTTTTATGTAATTTTTTAACATCAGAAATTAATTTATTTTCTTTAAATATAATAGTTGCTATAAGTATTGTTGAGGGTTTGAAAACAAAAAGTAATTTAAATTTTGAAATTAAATGGCCAAACGACATTTTGGCAGACAATAAAAAAATTGCGGGTATTTTAATTGAAAATAGTTTTAAAAGTCAGCATGAAATTCAATCTATTATAGGTGTTGGGATAAATGTAAATCAGGACTATTTTGAGAATTTACCTCAAGCCTCATCAATGTTTATTTTAGAAAATAAAATATTTGATAAAGAGGAGTTGATGATTGGTATTGTTAATGAACTTAAAAAAAATTTAGAAGAGGTAAAGTCTGTAGGAGAAGATTATTTTTGGAATAAATACCATGATTTACTTTTTAAAAAAGGCAAGGTTTCTGCATTCGAAGACAAATTAGGAGTAAGATTTGTTGGTAAAATTATTGGAGTAAATAAGGAAGGAAAATTAAAAGTAGAATTAGAAAATGAAGCCATTACTTTTTACGATTTGAAAGAAATTAAATTGTTGTACTAAATTAAACATTGCTTAAAATCCTAAATCCTATGTTAAACTTCGTTAAAAAGTTTTTCAATTTAAGTACATTTGTGGCAATTTTATAAATACGTATTCCTAAATCTTATGGAAAAAAAAATATTCTCCTTTTTGTTTTCAACACGTTTAATGGCTCTTTTGTTTATAGGTTTTGCTGCGGCTATGGCTGCCGGAACTTTTATTGAAGACGCTTATAATACCGATACAGCTCGAGTAATTGTTTATAATTCTTGGTGGTTTGAATCTATTATGGTGTTTTTTGTAATTAACTTTTTAGGTAATATTAAACGTTACCAATTACAAAAAAAAGAAAACTGGGCTACTTTATTATTGCACCTTTCTTTTATTCTAATTATTGTAGGCGCTTTTGTTACTCGTTATATTAGTTATGAAGGAATGATGCCAATTAGAGAAGGCGAATCTTCAAATATTATTTATTCAGATAAACCTTATTTAACGGTATTAGTTGATGGTAATTATCAAGGGGAAATGAAACGAAAAACTCACGAGAAAGGCTTAATTCTTGCTCCAGAAGTTAAAGACGATTCTTTTTTAAATCTATTTGCAAGCAACGATTTTTCAATGAAAGGTGAATTTAGCGGAATACCTTTTGAGGTAGAGCATCAAGAATTTATCATGAATGCATCTGAAACAATTGTGGCTTCAGAAAACGGACAGTTAATGATTAAAATGGTAGAATCGAGTGGAGGAACTCGCCATGAACATTATTTAAAAGAAGGAGAAGTTCAAAATTTACATAATGTGCTTTTTGCATTTAATAAATATACTAAAGGCGCTATAAATATTTCTAAAATTAGCGAAGCCTATATGATTCAGACTCCTTTTGAAGGAGATTTTATGAGAATGGCCGATAAATTGCAAGGAAAAGTGGTTAAAGATTCTGTGCAACCTTTAATGTTGCGTTCGTTGTATAATATTGGTGGAGCACAGTTTGTGTTTCCTGAACCTGCTATAAAAGGGGAATTGGCTTATAAATCGAATAATGATTTTAAAGACAAACAAACCGATGATGCTTTAAAAGTTAAAATTAAAACACAAGGAAAAGAAGAAGTTGTAACATTAGTAGGGGCAAAAGGGAAACAAGGAATTCCGCAAAGTGTAAAAATTGGAGAATTAGAATTTACTTTATTTTTTGGAAGTAAAATTTATAATACGCCTTTTACAATTAAGTTAGATAAATTTATTGCAGATAAATATCCAGGAACAGAAAAGAGTTATTCGGCTTTTAAAAGTAAAATTGAAGTTATAGATTCAGAACAAAAGAAATCGTTTAAAGACAGTGTTTTTATGAATAATGTTCTAGATTACAGAGGTTTTAGATTGTTTCAAGCCGGATTTGATCCAGATGAAAAAGGAACACAATTATCGGTAAGTCATGATTTTTGGGGAACTTGGATTACATATATCGGATATTTCCTTTTATACTTTGGTTTAATGGCTATTTTATTTAATAAAAACACACGATTTGCAAGTTTAAAAGAAAAATTAGAAAAAGTGAAAGCTAAAAAAGAAAGTATGCTAACTGTATTTTTTCTTTTGTTTTCGGTTTTTACATTTTCACAACACGACACACGAAGACCAAGTGAAAAAGAAACACTTGATTTATTAAAAGAACATATCGTTTCTAAAGAGCAAGCGGCTGAGTTTGGAAGAATAGTGATTCAGGATGGAGGTCGAATGAAACCCATCAACACTTTTTCGTCTGAATTACTTCGTAAAGTTTCAAAAAGCGATTCTTATGAAGGGATGAATTCTGATCAAGCGTTTTTATCGATGACACAATATCCTCAATATTGGTATAACTTACCAATTATTTATCTAAAAAGAGGAAACGATAGTATTCGAAAATTAATTGGTGTTGATAAAGAAGTTAAATATGCTCCGTTAATTGCATTTTTTGATGAAACGGGTGGTTATAAATTAAGCAACTATTTAGATGCAGCTTACAAAGAACCGGTGCCAAATCAATTTCAAAAAGATTTTATTGAAGCCGATAAAAAAGTAAACTTGTTATATTCTGCTTTAAGCGGACAAATTTTAAAAGTATTTCCTGTTCCGGGTGATAAAACGAACAAATGGATGTCTTTTTTAGAATTAAATCAACCAACAGCAACTTCATTAGATTCTATTAAAAATATTATTCCATTTTACTTAAATGCAGTGGAAAAGTCGGTGGTTTCAAACGATTATAAATTACCAAGCAGTTTATTAATAGGATTAACAAAATACCAACAAAAATATGGAGAAGAAGTAATGTTATCTGAAAGTAAAATTAGCTCTGAAATCACTTATAATAAATATGATATTTTTAAAAGATTATTTTATTTGTATATGTTGGCAGGAGTTTTAATGTTAGCTTTTGTTATCATTGAAATTCTTAATTCAAAAAAATGGGTTAAAAAAACAATTTTAGGATTTCATATACTAATAATAACCTTATTTATTTTACATACACTAGGATTATTATTAAGATGGTACGTTTCAGGACATGCTCCTTGGAGTGATTCGTATGAAAGTATGATTTATGTGGGTTGGGCTACGATGTTTTTCGGATTAGCTTTTGGAAGAAAATCAAAGCTAACTGTTGCATCTACAGCTTTTGTAGCTTCTATAATTTTGATGGTTGCACATTGGAATTGGATGGATCCTACTATTGGTAATTTACAACCCGTTCTTAATTCATATTGGTTAAAGATTCACGTTGCAGTAATTGTAGCAAGTTATGGACCATTTACTTTAGGGATGATTTTAGGGTTAGTTGCTTTATTCTTGATGATTTTTACAAATGAAAAGAACAAAGAAAAAATGAAAATGAGCATTGACGAAATCACCTATATTAATGAAATGGCTTTAACCGTAGGTTTAGTAATGTTAACCATAGGAAACTTCCTTGGCGGACAGTGGGCAAACGAAAGTTGGGGGCGTTATTGGGGTTGGGATCCAAAAGAAACTTGGGCGTTAATCAGTATTATGGTGTATGCATTTGTAATTCATGCACGTTTTGTTCCTGCTTTAAGAGGAAGATGGATTTATAATGTGATGAGTGTTTTTGCATTTGCTTCGATTGTAATGACCTATTTTGGTGTAAACTTCCACTTAAGCGGTTTACACAGTTACGCTTCTGGAGAAAAACAAAATGTTACTTATTATTTTTATATTGCCTTAATATTAGCAGTAATATCGGCAATAGCTTACTTCCCGTATAAGAAGTATTTTAAAAAATAAAAATAGATCTTAAAGGCTATCATTTAGATAGCCTTTTTTTATGAAATGTTTAATATAAAATTAATTTGAAAAAGGTAAATTTGAATAAAATAAACAAAATGAAAAAGACATTTTTAGTATTTACAGTAATTGTATCGTTTTGGAGTTGTCAAAATCAAGCACAACCTAAAGAAATGAATGAGCCTAATTCAGAAAAAGTTATGGAAAAACAAACCATTTATCAATTTAAAGTAGAAGATTTAGAAGGAAATCAATTTGATTTTTCAACCTTAAAAGGAAAGAAAATATTAGTTGTAAACACAGCTTCAGAATGTGGGTTAACACCACAATATGAACAGTTACAAGAAATTTATACTACTTATAAAGATAAAAATTTTGTTATTGTAGGATTTCCGGCAAATAATTTCGGATCTCAAGAGCCAGGAACAAATAAAGAAATTGGCGCTTTTTGTCAAAAAAATTATGGTGTAACTTTTCCTATGATGGCTAAAATTTCAGTTAAAGGGAATGATATGCATCCTGTTTATCAATTTTTAACTCAAAAAGCTAAAAATGGATTACAAGACAGCAATGTAGAATGGAATTTTCAAAAATATTTAATTAATGAAAATGGTGAATTAGCTAAAGTAATATCGCCAAGAGTACTTCCAACAGATGCTGAAATCGTAAATTGGATAGAAGGGAAATAATTTAGTATTCAGTTTTCAGTCGCAGTTTTCAGTATTTGTTGACTGCGACTGAGAACTGCGACTAATTTTAAAGCATTTTTTGCACAATAACCGAATGCAGCCATCGGTCAAATTTAAATCCTGATTCTTTAATAAAACCAACTTCTTCAAAACCAAATCGCTTGTGAAAATCGATGCTGTTTGTGTTTTCAGAATCGATAACGCCAATCATGGTATGAAGGTTTTGTTGTTTGGCTCTTTCGATTAATTCGGTTAAAAGTAATTTTCCAATACCTTTTCCAATAGCATTCTTATTCGCATAAACCGAATGCTCTACCGTGAATTTATACGCTTCTCTGAAACGGAATTCGCTATAATAACCAAAACCAACAACTTCATTATTCATTTCGGCAACGATTACAGGAAAACCTTTCTGAAGTTTTTCTTCAAATATCATTTCTTGTGCAGCCAATGTTCGTTCGTTGTAATCGTATAATGCAGTCGAATGCAAAATCGCATCGTTAATGATGGCTAAAATTGCAGGACAATCTGCTGTTTGGTAGTCTCTTATTTTTATCTCCATTTCATAAAGAAATTATGGAGTAAAAGTATTAAAAACCTTTTCAACTTCGTAACTTTGTAGTCTAGTTATTTTTTTTAAAATGATGTATCCCAAAATTCCTTTAGCGCAAAGCATTATAGAAATTTGCCAACAAAAAGGAGTCCAACATATCGTAATTTCTCCGGGTTCTCGAAACGCGCCTTTGACTATTGGATTCACAAACAATCCCTTTTTCAAATGTTACAGTATTGCTGATGAACGATGTGCTGCCTTTTTTGCTTTGGGAATTGCCCAACAATTAAAACAGCCTGTAGTAGTAGTATGTACTTCGGGTTCAGCTTTATTAAATTATTATCCTGCTGTTGCTGAAGCATTTTATAGCCAAATTCCTTTAGTTGTAATTTCTGCCGACAGACCGCAAAGCAAAATTGATATTGGAGACGGACAAACCATTCGTCAGGAAAATGTATTTGCTAATCACAGTTTGTACAATGCAAATTTATTAGAAAATGTATCAACTGAAAACGATAATAACATTCAAATGGCTTTGCAAGTAGCAGTTGCTCATAAAGGACCAGTTCATATTAATGCGCCTTTTGAAGAGCCTTTGTATGAAACCGTTTCCGAGTTGCAAGTACAACCTGAAATTATCGATTATACTACCGAAGAGAAATATTTTTCTCTTGGAAATAGTACAAAAGAAGCTTGGAATAAAGCCACTAAGAAATTAGTTTTAGTAGGAGAGTTGTCTCCAAATTTAGTAGAGCAACAATACTTAGATATATTAGCAAAGGATACAAGTGTTGTAGTTTTAACCGAAAAGACTTCTAATTTACATCATTTAACATTTATCGACCAAATTGATACGTTGATTACGCCTTTTTCTGACGATGATTTTAAAACGTTTCAACCTGAAATTTTATTAACATTTGGCGGAATGGTTGTTTCAAAACGTATAAAAGCGTTTTTACGAAAATACAAACCTGCTCATCATTGGCATGTAGATGAATTGCGTGCGTATGATACATTTGATGCGCTAACAAATCATTTTGAAACTACAATTAATACTTTTCTAAGTCAGTTATTGGATGAAAATTTTAATAATAGCTCGTATCAATCTCATATTGCAACTATTTGGAAAGATAGAGTAGAGAAACACCAAGAATACACTGCGAAAATTCCATTTTCAGATTTTAAAGTGTTTGATTTTCTTTGTAAAAATGTGCCTAGTAATATACAGTTACAAGTAAGTAATAGTTCGGCGATACGCTATTTGCAATTGTTTGATTTGAATAAAACCGTGCAAGTTTTCTGCAATCGAGGCACAAGTGGAATCGATGGAAGTACTTCTACAGCTATTGGAGCTGCTTTAGCGTCTGATTTACCAACGATGTTGATTACTGGCGATATTAGTTTTTTATATGATAGCAATGCTTTGTGGAACAATTATATTCCGAAGAATTTTAAAATAATTTTACTAAATAATAGTGGGGGTGGAATTTTTAGAATTTTACCAGGACATCAAGAAACCGAAACTTTTAATACGTTTTTTGAAACTTCACATCAATTGAATGCCTCGCATTTAGCTAAAATGTATGGATTGGATTATTTTGAAGCTAGTGATGAATTTTCATTAGAAAAACAATATTCAGCATTTTTAAATCAAAACGAAAAACCAAGTATTCTTGATATTTTTACTCCTGAAAAAGAGAATGATGCTATTTTGTTATCGTTTTTTAGAAACCTTTAGAAAGGAATAAAATACAAATTCAGGTTTGTATAGTTTGAATTTATTATTTTTTGATTATTTGTTTTACAAGTTGTGTGTTGTTGATTTTAATATGCGCGAAATAAGATCCTCGGCTAAGGTTTTCTAATGAAATCTCGTCTACAAAATATTGTTTTGTAATTATTCTTCCAAACAAATCAAAAACTACAATTTCATCAACTATTTTACTCAATTTGAATGATTCATCAAAAGGGTTTGGATAAAGAATTATAGAATTGTCTACAATGTTATCGGCGATATCTAAAAGAGTAGCTGCATTAATTTCGATTACCCATAATTTTGCAGGAAAAGTTATTGATATTGGTCCAGAAGAAAAGGTGTATTTTTCGTTTGAAATATACAAACGGTGTTTAGTTGGTGTAATCTCAAATAGCGCAATTGCTTCGACCTGATTTCCTAAAGAAACAATATTTGAAATTTTTTGGGAAACAGTTCCATAAAACACATCTAAACTACTAGTAGGAATGTTATGTATAGTATACATAAATGGTGCTTGAGAACTACTATAACCCGTTAGGTAAATTACATCTTCATTCAAAGAGGTTTCTGCTCCTGTAATTAATCCGTTTGTGTTATAAGAGCTTTCTAATTGGGCGCTATAACTACCACTTATTTTAGGAATTGAATACACATTTACCATGTTGTTAACCCAATTTTTTGTAAAGATTAGCAACTTGTCTCCATATGAAATAAGTCCTTCAGCATCCCAATTATTATTGTTTGGACTTGATGTAAAATCACTTTGATTTGCGTAAGAATAAGAAATAATTTCAGCTAAAGCTGTATTATCAGGTCCATCATAATCGGTTTTAGAAATTTTATATACTTTTAAATCCGTTCTATTGCCATTATTGTTGCCAATGTCGTCAATATATATAAAAGATGCATCTTGTGTAATATCTTCCCAATCTACATTTGTAGCATTAGTAATAGATACTGTTCTTAAAATGTTACCTGTTGTACTATTAATTTCATACAAATTAGCGTCACCACCACTATCATTAAAAGTAATTATATTATTATTGTAAAATAGTAGACCCGAGGTTTCATCTAAATTTGGAGTTTGTAAATTTGTTAAATTTGCAGCTGTTTGAGATTGGATTGTTGATAACCCAATGAATAAGAATAATATGGATAATATCTTTTTCATTTTATAGATTTTTAAGACCCCATTTTTAAACGCTATATAATAAGCGTTACAGCTGTAATTCTAATCGAAGTGAATTTCTTAATGATTATTCAATTAGTAGAAGAATTAATTGTATAGCAATATACAAAAAAATCCCCAATTGCTTGAGGATTTTAGTGTAAATTAAAATAGAAAATTACTTTCTTTTTATTACTTTTTCAACCGCTTCAACAATCGCTTGGTTGTTTAATTTGTATTTTTCCATTAATTGGTCAGGTGTTCCACTTTCTCCAAAACTGTCGTTTACAGCAACAAATTCTTGAGGCAATAAATGGTTTTGAACTAACGTTCTAGAAACACTTTCTCCTAAACCACCAATAATGTTATGTTCTTCCGCTGTAACTACACAACCTGTTTTCTTCACCGATTTTAAAATTGCTTCTTCGTCTAATGGTTTTATCGTGTGAATGTTAATTACTTCAGCTGAAATTCCTTTTGCTTCTAAAGCTTCAGCTGCTACTAATGCTTCCCAAACTAAATGTCCAGTGGCAATAATCGTAACATCAGTACCTTCGTTTAGCATAATGGCTTTTCCAATTACGAAAGGTTTGTCAGCAGGCATAAAGTTAGGCACCACTGGGCGACCAAAACGCAAATAAGCAGGACCATGGTGATCAGCTAACGCTAAAGTAGCGGCTTTAGTTTGGTTGTAATCACAAGTGTTAATCACTGTCATTCCAGGTAACATTTTCATTAAACCAATATCTTCTAAGATTTGGTGTGTAGCTCCATCTTCTCCTAGTGTTAATCCTGCGTGAGAAGCACAAATTTTTACATTTTTATCTGAATATGCTACTGATGACGAATTGATCGTAACTCTACCAGTTGAAAAGTTAGCAAATGTTCCAGTAAATGGAATTTTACCACCAATGGTTAAACCTGCAGCAATTCCAATCATATTCGCTTCTGCAATTCCAATTTGAAAGAAACGCTCTGGGTGATTTTTCTTGAAATCGTCAAATTTTAACGAACCAATTAAATCGGCACAAAGAGCTACTACATTTTCGTTTTTTTGACCTAATTCTGTCATTCCAGCTCCAAATCCTGAACGGGTATCTTTGCTGCCTGTGTTTGTATATTTTTTCATAATTCTAGTAATCTCCTAAAGTTTCAACATTTTGTTCTAACGCTTTTGCTAATTGCTCATCATTTGGTGCTTTTCCATGCCAAGCGTGTGTGTGCATCATAAAATCTACTCCACTACCCATTTCAGTGTGTAATAAAATACAAACAGGTTTTCCGTTTCCAGCTTTAGATTTTGCTCCTAATAAACCAGTTTTTATAGCATCAATATTGTTTCCTTGAGCAATTTCTAAAACAATCCAATCAAAAGCTTCAAACTTTGCTTTTACGCTTCCCATATTAAGAACTTCATCTGTAGTTCCATCAATTTGTTTTCCGTTTAAATCAATAGTGGCAATTAAGTTATCTACTTTTTTTGCAGAAGCATACATGATAGCTTCCCAGTTTTGTCCTTCTTGTAATTCACCATCACCTAAAAGAGCAAAAACTAAATTAGAATCGTTGTTTAATTTTTTAGCTTGAGCAGCACCAATTGCAACTGACATTCCTTGTCCTAATGAACCAGATGCCATTCTAATTCCAGGTAACCCTTCATGAGTTGTTGGGTGGCCTTGTAATCTTGAATTTAATTTTCTGAATGTTGCTAATTCTGCTACTGGAAAGTAACCGCTTCTAGCTAAAACACTATAAAAAACGGGAGAAATATGTCCGTTTGATAAGAAGAATAAATCCTCACCAATTCCGTTCATATCAAAACCTTCGTTACGTTTCATAACGTCTTGGTAAAGGGTAACCAAAAATTCAGCACATCCCAAAGAACCTCCTGGATGACCTGAGTTTACGGCATGAACCATACGAAGAATATCTCTTCGAACTTGTGTTGTAAAATCTTGTAGTTGTTGCGTGTTAGACATTATAAAAGATATATATGTGTTAATTGAATGCAAAAGTAATTTTATTTTTTTGGTGGTACAAATCATTTTGTTAGAAGTTATTAAGAATTGTTTTTTGATGGAAGATGGAAGATGGATGAAGGGTGATAGAAGTTCAGTTTTTTTGCATTACACTTTTCTTATTTAACAGTTGATTAAATGTGTAGTTTGTCATAAGTATCTTTTGAATTTCAAAGGAAACGTGTAAAAAGAATAAAAATTATTTTTAAGATTTCTTTCATCTGTTCCAATCTGTGTTCCAATTTAAAAATCAGTTATAATCTGCGTTTCGCTTATGCGAATCTGTTTCATCTGCGTGCCTTATCATAAATAATTCTAAATTCCAATTTCTAAATTCTAAAATAAATTATCTTTGCGTTTCGTAAAAGCACAATATGAAGTTTGATTTAATTACCAAAGACCCAAAAAGTAAAGCCAGAGCTGGAAAAATAACTACTGATCACGGTGTTATTGAAACCCCAATTTTTATGCCCGTAGGAACCGTGGCTTCTGTAAAAGGAGTACACCAGCGCGAGCTAAGAGAAGATATTAATCCAGATATTATATTAGGTAATACCTATCATTTATATTTAAGACCTCAAACCAAAATTTTAGAAGCCGCTGGAGGTTTGCATAAATTCATGAATTGGGATAGAAATATCTTAACCGATTCTGGTGGATATCAAGTGTATTCTTTATCCGGAAGGAGAAAAATTAAAGAAGAAGGGGTGAAATTCAAATCGCATATTGATGGTTCGTATCATTTCTTTTCGCCAGAAAATGTAATGGAAATTCAAAGAACTATTGGAGCCGATATTATTATGGCTTTTGATGAATGTACA
Source organism: Flavobacteria bacterium BAL38 (assembly GCA_000169355.1). Taxonomy (GTDB): domain Bacteria; phylum Bacteroidota; class Bacteroidia; order Flavobacteriales; family Flavobacteriaceae; genus Flavobacterium. The sequence goes on from AAXX01000003.1 coordinate 109,154, forward strand.
CCTTATCCGTGTGATTATCGTTATGCAAAACGTTCAATGCACATGACGCACCGTTGGTTAGATAGATGTATCAATCATTTAGAAAAATTACCATTTAAATACGGTTACGAACAAACGTTTTTCCCTATTGTTCAAGGAAGTACCTATAAAGATTTACGAGAACAATCGGCAGAATATATTGCTAATGCTGGTGCACAAGGAAATGCTATTGGCGGACTTTCTGTAGGAGAACCTGCAGAAGAAATGTACGCAATGACCGAAATTGTTACCGCAATTCTTCCAGAAGACAAGCCAAGGTATTTAATGGGTGTGGGAACGCCTATCAATATTTTAGAAAATATTGCGTTAGGAATTGATATGTTCGATTGTGTTATGCCAACTCGTAATGCCAGAAATGGAATGTTATTTACGGCTTACGGATCTATAAATATTAAAAATAAGAAGTGGGAAGACGATTTTTCTCCAATTGATGAAATGGGACACACTTGGGTGGATACCGAATATTCAAAAGCATATTTAAGACACTTATTTGCTGCAAATGAATTCTTAGGAAAACAAATTGCAACTATTCATAATTTAGGGTTTTACATGTGGTTGGTTCGCGAAGCAAGAAGGCAAATTATCGCAGGAACATTCAGAGAATGGAAAGATAAAATGGTGATTCAAATGAGTCAACGATTATAAATTCAGAAAATGAAAATAATAGACAAATATATTTTAAAACGTTATTTGGTTACTTTTTCGGTGATGTTGATTATGTTTATTCCGATAGGAATTACGATTGACGTTTCGGAAAAAGTGAATAAAATGATTGAGAAGAAAATCCCATTGACAGATATTTTAGTCTATTATGGCGATTTTACTGTCTATTTTGCCAATCTATTATTTCCTATATTTCTATTTTTATCTATCATTTGGTTTACCTCTAAATTAGCAAATAATACTGAAATTATTGCAATTTTGAGTTCAGGAATTTCGTTTGCAAGATTCCTAAGACCTTTTATATATGGTGCAGTAATTGTATCTATTTTTGCTTTATTGATGGGATTTTTTTTAATTCCGCAAGCAAGTAAAGGTTTTAACGATTTTAGATATCAAAACTTAAAAGGGAATTCTCAAACAAGAGAAACATCAGATATTTTAGACAAATTAAAAAGAAGGTAAAATTGAAGAAAATATCTATGTAAGTAATTATAATTATTTATCGCAAACTGGATTTAATTTTACGTTTGAAAAAATTATTGATAATAAATTAGTAGAAAAAGTAACAGCAAACAGAATAAGGTATAGTGAAAAAACTAAAAAATATACGTTATTTGGATACAATAAAAGAATTGTAGGTATTGATAATGATAAAATTGAAATTTTAGATAAAATTGATTTGTCTTATAATTTTGAACCCGATGATTTAACTCCAGTTGTTTATGTTGCAGAAACCATGACTATTGGACAATTAAATTCTTTTATTAATAAAGAAAGAGCTCGTGGAAACGGAAACATAAATACGTACTTGGTAGTTTTTTATAAGAAATTTAGTTTGCCAATTTCCGCTTTTATTTTAACCATTATAGCAGTTGCGGTTTCTTCAATGAAACGCAGAGGAGGTATGGGAATTAATTTAGCAATTGGAATCGTTATCGCCTTTACTTTTATCTTCTTCGATAAAGTTTTCGGAACTTTAGCTGAAAAATCGAGTATTCCTCCATTTTTAGCGGTTTGGTTTCCAAATATTGTTTTCGGAATTTTAGCTGCTTATTTACTCCGCAATGCAAAACGATAATTTAAAAAGTTATTTACATCTTCATGTAATTGTATTTATTTGGGGTTTTACCGCCATTCTTGGGAAACTAATTTCATTAGAAGCTTTAGATTTGGTTTGGTATCGAATGCTTTTTGCTTCGGCAATCATGACGATTGTTGTAATGCTTTCTAAAGAAAAAATTAAAGTGCCATTTAATGTTTTAATAGGTTTTATTGTTTCAGGAATTATTATTGCGGCACATTGGCTTACTTTTTATCAAGCTATAAAAGTTTCAAATGTATCGATAACATTAGCATGTTTGTCTACTGGAGCTTTTTTTGCTTCTATCTTAGAACCTATATTTTATAAACGAAAAGTTATTTGGTATGAATTACTTTTTGGACTTATTGTTGTAGTAGGATTAGGCATTATTTTTAAAGTAGAAACTAAATATGCAACTGGAATTTATTTAGCTATTACTTCAGCTTTTTTATCAGCTCTTTTCTCAGTTATTAACGGAAAATATGCTAAAGAATATAATCCGAATATTATTTCATTATATGAATTATCAAGTGGTGTTTTCTTTTTAAGTATTTACTTGTTTTTTGCAGGAAGTTTTACACCAGCCTTTTTTACACTTTCTAGTAAAGATTTAATTTGGTTATTTTTATTGTCATCAATTTGCACTGCTTATGCTTTTTCGGCTTCAGTAAAAGTGATGAAATTTTTAAGTCCGTTTACTGTTATGTTAACTATAAATTTGGAACCTATATACGGAATTATTTTAGCCTTGCTAATTTTTAAAGATGGAGAAGAAATGTCTCCTTTGTTTTATATAGGGGCTTTACTAATTTTAGCTACTGTAATTGCTAACGGAATTGTAAAAAGTTACAAAAAAAGTAACAACTAATTAAGATTAGTTTATTAAAGTTAATTGAAAATTTTATCTTTGTCACAACAAACACAAACCCAAATAAACCGATTATGGAATATTTAGATTTTGAATTACCAATAAAAGAGCTTGAAGACCAATTAGATAAATGTCAAATTATTGGTCAAGAATCAGATGTCGATGTATCTAATACTTGCAAGCAAATTGAGAAGAAATTAGAAGACACTAAGAAGAAAATATATAAAAACCTTACGGCTTGGCAACGTGTTCAATTATCACGTCATCCAAATCGTCCGTATACATTAGAATATATTCAAAATCTAACTAAAGGGACATTTTTAGAACTTTTTGGAGACAGAAATTTCAAAGATGATAAAGCAATGATTGGTGGATTAGGTCAAATCAACGGACAATCATTTATGATTATTGGTCAGCAAAAAGGAGTAAATACTAAAATGCGCCAATATAGAAACTTTGGGATGGCAAATCCAGAAGGATATAGAAAGGCACTTCGTTTAATGAAAATGGCTGAAAAGTTTAATATTCCCGTTTTAACATTAATAGATACTCCAGGCGCTTATCCAGGTTTAGAAGCAGAAGAAAGAGGACAAGGTGAGGCTATTGCAAGAAATATTTTTGAAATGGCTCGTTTAAAAACACCTATTATTTCTATAATTATTGGAGAAGGAGCTTCAGGTGGAGCATTAGGAATTGGAGTAGGTAACAGAGTATACATGTTAGAAAACACTTGGTATTCTGTAATTTCTCCAGAATCTTGTTCGTCTATTTTATGGAGAAGTTGGGAGTACAAAGAGCAAGCTGCAGAAGCATTAAAATTAACTTCAATTGATATGAAAAAACAAAAGTTAATTGATGATATTATACCAGAACCTCTAGGTGGAGCTCATTACGATAAAGAAACTACTTTTAAAACTGTAGCTGAATTTGTAACAAAAGCTTTTAACGAATTAAAAGATTTATCAACAAAAGAATTAGTTGCTCAGCGAATGGATAAATATAGTAATATGGGTGAATTCAAAGAATAACCGATGTAAATCAAAAATATATTAAATCCGGAGCTATTAGTTTCGGATTTTTTTTGGCTTATTAACAATAATTTCAAGTTATTAACAGTTCGTTATTAAGAACTCAAAACGTTTTTTTGTAAAATTTGGTTAACTTCGCAATATGGAAAATGTCAGAAATATGAACCCAATAAAAGTAGATAAAACTACTATTATCAATTTGGAAAAAGGAAAACTACCTCCTCAAGCGTTAGACCTTGAAGAAGCAGTACTTGGTGCCATGATGATTGATAAAAAAGGGGTAGATGAGGTAATTGATATTTTACAACCTGATGCCTTTTATAAAGAAGCACATAAGCATATTTTTGAAGCTATTGTGCAACTTTTCAATGAAACACAACCGGTTGACTTATTAACGGTTTCAGCACAATTAAAGAAAAACGGAAAACTAGAACTTTCGGGTGGTGATTTTTACTTAATTCAATTAACTCAAAAGATATCTTCATCGGCGCATATTGAGTTTCACTCACGTATTATTCTGCAAAAATTTATTCAAAGAAGTTTGATAAAAATTTCAAGTGAAATTATTGAAGAATCTTATGATGATGCTACCGATGTATTTGATTTATTAGATAAAGCAGAATCAAAACTGTATGAAGTAACGCAAGGAAATATTAAGCGTAGTTCAGAAACAGCTCAAAGTTTAGTAATTCAAGCTAAAAAACGTATTGAAGAAATTGCAGGAAAAGAAGGCTTGAGTGGAATTGCAACAGGATTCCATAACTTAGATAAATTAACTTCGGGTTGGCAACCATCCGATTTAATTATTATAGCAGCTCGTCCGGGTATGGGTAAAACCGCTTTTGTACTTTCAATGGCTCGAAATATGGCCGTTGATTACAATCATCCAGTGGCTTTGTTCTCATTAGAGATGTCGTCTGTTCAGTTAATAACCCGTTTAATTTCTTCTGAAACCGGATTATCATCAGAAAAATTAAGAACCGGAAAATTAGAAAAACACGAATGGGAGCAACTTTCTATCAAAGTAAAAAACTTAGAAAAAGCACCTTTATATATTGATGATACACCATCGCTATCTATTTTTGATTTACGTGCAAAAGCAAGAAGGCTTTCGTCGCAATATGGAATCAAAATGATTGTAGTTGATTATTTACAATTAATGACAGCGGGTGGAAATGGAAAAGGCGGTGGAAATCGTGAGCAAGAAATTTCAACTATTTCCCGAAACCTTAAAGCGTTAGCAAAAGAATTAAACGTTCCAGTTATTGCATTATCTCAGTTATCGCGTGCTGTGGAAACACGTGGTTCTAGTAAAAGACCTTTACTTTCCGACCTTCGTGAATCGGGTGCAATTGAGCAAGATGCCGATATTGTATCGTTTATTTACCGACCAGAATATTACAAAATTGATGAGTGGGATGATGAAGAACGCTCGCCTACACAAGGTCAGGCTGAATTTATCGTTGCAAAACACAGAAATGGTGGTTTAGATGAAATCCGCTTAAAGTTCGTTGGAAACTTAGGAAAGTTCGAAAATTTAGATGATTTTAGTTCTCCATTTGACGAATTGCCTTCTAAGATGAATTTAGACGATTCAAATCCTTTTATAACACCTAATCTTCCAACACCAAACGAGGCTTTCGGAAGTACTATGAATTCTTTTGACGACGATTCAGATGTTCCATTTTAATCCAAATTATGAAAAAAAATAGTATTCTCTTTATTTTTCTTTTTTCATTACAGCCATTATTTGCTTCATTTGTTTTACTTCCAATGGAAGCTGAAGGGCAACAAAATCACTTAAAAGCCTACGGAATTACGTATTGGGCTTTAGAAAAAAGTTATAAAGTTAGTTGGCTTTTAAATTATAGAGGTGGTGCGTTTTTATTGCCCGATGCTCCTGAAATAAGAAAAGAATGTCAAATTAGGGGTGTAACTTTTGAAGTGTTATCAGATGCTACAACAAATTCTATTTTAGAGGATATCAGTTCGCCTTCTCAAAATATGGAAACGGTTGTTTTAGAAAAATCACCTAAAATTGCAGTATATACTCCAAAAGGCAAACAACCTTGGGATGATGCTGTAACAATGGTACTTACCTATGCAGAAATTCCATATACAGAGATTTACGATGAAGAAGTGTTGTCTGATCAGTTGTTATTATATGATTGGTTACACTTACATCATGAAGATTTTACTGGTCAATACGGAAAGTTTTTTGGAAATTATAGAAGTACACCTTGGTACATACAGCAAAAAGCAGATGCTGAAGCATTGGCTAAAAAATTGGGCTACAATAAAGTATCAGAAGAAAAATTGGAAGTTGCCAAAAAAATACGAGATTTTGTAATTGGAGGCGGATTTATGTTTGCCATGTGTTCTGCAACAGATAGTTTTGATATTGCGCTTTCTGCAGAAGGAGTTGATATTTGCGAACCTATGTTTGATGGAGATGATTCAGATGCAAATTATCAAACCCGAATAGATTATACAAGTACCTTTGCTTTTAAAGATTATAAGTTAGAAAGAAATCCAATTGTATATGAGTTTTCTGATATTGATACTACAGATAAACACGGTAAAGGAGCTTTTGTTATGGATAAAGATTATTTTACTTTAATGGAATATTCTGCAAAATGGGATCCAATTCCGACTATGTTATGTCAAAATCACACCCAATTAGTAAAAGGATTCATGGGACAAACTACGGCTTTTGATTCAGAGAAAATCAAATCAAACGTTTTAATTATGGGTGAATGTAAAATTAATGGAGAAGCACGTTATATTCATGGAACAAAAGGGAAAGGAATGTTTACATTTTACGGTGGCCATGATCCAGAAGATTATCAACATAGAGTAGGAGATGCGCCAACCGTTTTAGATTTACATCCTAATTCGCCAGGTTATCGTTTAATTTTAAATAATGTATTATTTCCTGCTGCAAGAAAAAAGAAGTTGAAAACTTAATTTAACTTCAAAACATCATCAATAATCATCAAATGATGTTTCGTGTGTAATACTAAAAAATCTTCTGTCTCTTTTTTATTTAAATCGCCAAAAAAGGGATGTGAAAAATGTGCATTTTTTTCTAATTGATTCCAATCGATAAGATTTTCTTTTACTTTTTGTAAACTTAATTGCAATGAATCTGATGAAATAGCTCCATCAGGTCTAACAATTTTAGGAGCTTTCGCTTTTCCTCTCGGGATTTTTTTAACAATTCCCATTATTAAAACACGTTTAAAGTTAAAACGCCATTTGTAATTTACCGGATTTGAATTTTTACAACCCGTAACAATTTGATCTATCGTTTTTAAACTGTGTTCAATATGCCAACCCACACTTCCTTCAGAAATCGCAAGATTAGTAGTTTTAAAATGTAATATTTTTGATTCTAATTGATTAATTAAATGGTGTAAGTTTTGCATATAATAGTGTTAATGATTTAAAAATATAAAAAATCCCAAAAACATTTTCAGAATTTGGGATTTATATTTGATAATTAACTTTTATTACGCTTCTTCGTTTTCTTTGTCTAAATATTCCTGAACAACATCAATAGCATTAGTAATAACATCACTTAAAGCGGTAATAAAACTTCCGTCTTCTGCACTATTAATTGCGTGTTTTAATGCTTCAACTTCTTTAGTGATAATTTCATGCGTTACTGTTTTGCCACTAGCAGCAATTCCTTCTAAAATAAGATTGTTAATTTCTTCTTCTGTTCTTCCTCGTAAATGTTTTTCTTGACGAATAATTATGTGGTCAAACATTCGAGCAGCAATAGTAGCACATTCTTTAATGTCTTCATCTCTTCGGTCACCAACTCCTGCTATAATTCCTATTTTTTTGGTAGCTTCTACAGAAGATAAATACTCTTCAACACCTCGATATCCTGCCGGATTATGAGCAAAATCAATTAATACTTTGAATTTTTTAAACTCAAAAATATTCATTCTTCCAGGTGTTTGCGCGGCACTAGGGATAAATGTTTGTAACGATAAACTAATATCATCCGTTTTAAATCCTTGCAAATAAGCCGCTAAAGTGGCAGCTAAAACATTTGCAATCATAAATTTTGCTTTTCCTCCAAGCGTTAACGGAACATGTGTGGCTCTTTCAATTCGAATTTTCCATTCGCCTTTTTTTATCGTAATAAACCCATTTTCATAAACAGCTACAATTTTACCTTCTTTTGCTAGTTGTTTTACTATTGGTGTGTTTTCTTCTAAACTAAAATAAGCAATATTACAATTTAAGTCTTGTGCAATTTTTAAACAGTTTTCGTCTTCTGCATTCAAAATAGCCCAACCATCTTTTTTAATACTTTTTACAACTGTAGCTTTTACTCGTGCTAAATCTTCTAAAGTATTAATATCACTTATACCTAAATGATCTTCTTGAATGTTAGTTATAATTCCAATATCGCATCGGCTAAAACCTAATCCAGATCTAAGTATTCCGCCTCTTGCAGTTTCTAACACTGCAAATTCTACAGTTGGATCTTTTAAAATATATTCTGCAGAAATAGGTCCGGTTGTATCTCCTTTTTCCATCATGTGATTTTGCACATAAATTCCATCAGATGTTGTAAAACCAACTTTGAATCCGTTGTTTTTTACAATATGAGCAATTAATCGGGTAGTGGTAGTTTTTCCGTTTGTTCCAGTAACTGCAATAATTGGAATACGACTTGGTTTACCTGGTGGATACAACATATCAATTACTGGAGCAGCCACGTTTCTTGGTAACCCTTCAGAAGGAGCTAAGTGCATTCTAAATCCAGGCGCAGCGTTAACTTCTAAAATACAACCTCCATTTTCTTTTAATGGTTGAGTTAGGTTTTCTGCCATTATATCAACACCACAAATATCTAACCCAATAACACGAGAAATTCGCTCGCAAAGAAAAATATTTTCTGGGTGCATCATATCAGTAACATCTACAGAAGTTCCTCCGGTACTTAAGTTGGCAGTTGATTTTAAATACACTACTTCGTCTTTTCTTGGAATCGTTTCTAATGTATAGCCTAATTTTTCTAATAAATCGGTGGTATCTCGATCAACGTCAATTTGGGTAAGCACATTTTCATGTCCGTAACCTCTTCTCGGATCTTTATTTGTTTCTTCAATTAATTGCTCAATCGTATGTGTTCCATCACCTTTAACATGAGCAGGCTCTCTTTTTGCAGCAGCTACTAGTTTATTATCAATAATCAACACACGGAAATCATAACCTGTAATAAATTTTTCAACAATTACTCGTCGGCTATAATTTTTAGCATATGCCAATCCAGCAACTGCATCATCCCAATTTTTAACATTTATAGAAGCGCCTTTACCGTGGTTTCCATCTAAAGGTTTAATTACAATTGGATAGCCAATTTTCTTAATTACATCTTCTAAATCTTCTTCATCAACACAAATACCTCCACTAGCCACAGGAATAGAGGCCAATTCTAACATACGTTTGGTTTCTTCTTTATTACATGCAATATCAACAGCAATGTTACTTGTTTTACAAGTTATAGTAGCTTGAAATCGCATTTGGTTAACACCGTAACCCAGCTGTACTAAAGAATTTGTTCCTAGTCTAATCCAAGGAATATCTCTTGCAACCGCTTCTTCTACTATACTTCCAGTTGAAGGGCCTAATCGAACACGTTCACGAATTTCACGCATTTTCTGAATATCAGCTTCTACATCATATGGAGCTCCTAAAATTAAAGCTTCAGCTATTGCAACAGCACTTTCCGCTGCAAACATCCCTACATTTTCTTCGGTGTAACTAAAAACAACATTATAAATTCCAGGTGTTTTAGTCTCCCTAGTTCTTCCAAACCCAGTTTCCATTCCGGCTAAGGTTTGGATTTCCAATGCAATATGCTCAATTACATGTCCCATCCAAGTGCCTCTGTCTACTCGAGAAAAGAACCCTCCTCTACATCCTTCAGAGCATCTATGCTCTATCATAGTTGGAAACATAGTTTCAATACGCTCTCTAAAGCCTTCGATTTTATTGGTTGGAGATTGCTCCATTTCTTCCAAGTCTAATCGCATCTGAATTAATTTTTTTCTTTGAACACTCCAAATGTTAGGACCTTTTAGGGCTTGAATTTTTAATATTTTCATAAAAATTGAAAGTTGTATTTTAAATGGATAATGATTTTGTTAAAAATAGAAAATATTATTAAATAGTTATCTTTTTTTATAAAAAAAAATAAAATATATAGTGTTAAATATTTTGATACAAAATTTGGAGAGCTACTTTAATTTTGTTGAAAAGTATGCAATAAGTTTTATTTCTTTCCTTAAATTTCATTTGTGTAGTATTAAGAAATAGTTATTTTTACAGCATGGAAATACAAGGAAAATTAATAATTATAGGTGGTGCTGTAGATAAAGGAAGTTTTACTGAAACCAACTTAGATAAAGATCCTTCAAAGAATTTAAATTTCTTTGAAACTGGAATTTTAAAACGAATCATTAACGAATCTAAACATAAGGAACAATCTCGAATTGAGGTTATTACAACTGCTTCTGTAATTCCTAGAGAAATAGGTCCTGAGTATATAAAAGCATTTAGCTATTTAGGAGCAAATAATACAGATGTTCTGTATATCGAAAAAAGAGAACAAGCTAGCGATCCTGAAATTTTAGAACGACTAAAGGCAGCAGATGTTGTTATGTTTACAGGTGGCGATCAGTTGCGATTAACTTCAATTTTAGGAGGAACTCCATTTGATGAAATTCTAATTGATAAATATAGAAATTCTGATTTTATCTATGCAGGAACATCTGCGGGTGCTGCAGCAGCTTCAAATAACATGATTTATCAAGGCAGTAGTTCTGAAGCTTTATTAAAAGGTGAAGTAAAAATAACTTCTGGTTTAGGTTTAATTGATGATGTTGTAATTGATACTCATTTTGTAAAAAGAGGAAGAATTGGACGTTTATTTCAAGCAGTTGTTGGTAATCCAAAAGTACTAGGAGTTGGACTTGGTGAAGATACAGGGTTGTTAATTACAAATGGACGTCAAATGGAAGCTATTGGTTCTGGTTTAGTTATTTTGGTTGATGGAAGAGAAGTGAAAGACACTAATTTAACACAAGTAGCATTAGGTCAGCCAATTTCTATTAATCATTTAGTTACACATGTAATGAGTCAGTATGATAGATTTGATTTGGATACTCATAAAATGACGATTCATTCTTCACAATACGTTTAATTTTTTAAATAATTTTGGAACACAGATTAAAGAAATTATATAAATTTTAAAAATTTCTTTAATCTGTGTTCCTTTTTAATTTACAGTTATGTCTAAAATTATAATTCATGGCGGATTTTTCTCAGAATCATCAACCAATATAGAAACAAAAATTGCCAAACAACAGGCGCTTTTGCGTATTGTGAAAGATTCGTATGCGTATTTGCAAAATCATTCGGCACTTGAAACAGTGGTGTATGCGGTTTCGCAATTGGAAGACGATGAATTGTTTAATGCTGGAATTGGTTCGCAAATTCAATCGGATGGAAAAATCAGAATGAGCGCTTCTTTAATGGATGGCGAATCGCAGAAAATGAGTGGAGTTATCAATATTGAAGAAGTAAAAAATCCAATTCAAGTTGCTGAAGTTTTAATGCAAGTCGATGACCGAATTTTAGGCGGAAGCGGAGCAACCAACTTTGCCAGAAAACACGGATTTGAACCTTTTTCAACTGAAATTCCACAACGAAGAGCCGAATATGAAGCGAAATTAGCCTCATTAGGAACGGGAACCGTTGGTTGTGTAGCTTTAGACAATAACGGAAAAATTGCTGTAGCGACTTCCACTGGTGGAAAAGGATTTGAAATTCCAGGAAGAATCTCAGATTCGGCAACCGTTGCCGGAAATTATGCCAACGAATTTTGTGGGGTAAGTTTAACAGGAGTAGGCGAGGACATCGTAAGTAACGCCACAGCAGCAAAAATTGTAACCCGCGTTACCGACGGATTTGCAATAGAAAAAGCATTCGAAAAAACCTTTGCCGAATTAAAACCGTACGATGGTTTTGCAGGTGCCATCGGAATTGATAAACAAGGAAATATCTTTCATCAAGATTCGCATCCAAGTATGGTTTTTGCTAGTTTTGATGGGGAAAATGAGGAAGTTTTTGAATAATAAATTTGTCCTGAAATTTGTCAAGCTGAACTCGTTTAACTTCGTTGAATCTTCGATTTCAGCTTCTTAAGATAGATTCCGAAACAAGTTCGGAATGACAAAAAGTATTATTTAACTTTATGGCAAAATCCCACTTCCGTCACTTCGAGTGTTTTGTATTTGTAAATCCTTAGATTTATAAATACAAAATGTATCGAGAACTAAAAACACCCATCATCCATAATCCATCATTCTTTCAAAAACGTCCAAAACAAAATTCTACTCACTTTATTCCCGTGTTTCATTTCTGTAATTTGATACGTAGCTTTTACTTTTTTAAGATGCGAAAGCAATGGTTTTAAATTGTCTTTTTTAGAAACTAAAGAAGAAAACCATTTGCATTGCGATTTAAAATGCACGCTTTCATAAATCATATTACTGATGAACGTTAGTTCGCCACCTTCGCACCACAATTCGTTATTTACACCACCAAAGTTTAAGGTTGGTTTTTTGGAATCTTCAATGCCTAAGTTTTTATTTTTGCGAATCGTGCCTTTATTTGCTTCTTCTTTAGAACTGTGAAAAGGCGGATTACAAATCGTCATGTCAAATTTGTCTTCAGGAAGAATGATGTTTTTGAAGATGTTTCGTTTGGAATTTTGTAATCGCAACGCAACATTTTCTTTTAATTTCTGATTCGAATTAATATTTTCTTGTGCCGCTTCAAAAGCTTGTTTGTCAATTTCGCTACCCACAAAGCGCCAATCGTATTCCGACACACCAATAATTGGATAAATACAATTCGCACCAATTCCGACATCTAAAATGCGAATTTTATGCTTGGTTTGAATCGTTCCGTAAGTGTCTTCTAAAATATCAGCAACTTGATGAATGTATTCTGCTCGTCCTGGAATAGGCGGACAAAGAAATCCTTTTGGAATATCCCAATTTTTCAAACCATAAAAGTGCAACAGCAAAGCTTTGTTCAACATTTTCACCGCATCCGGATTCGCAAAATCAATCGTTTCGGTTCCATATTCATTTACCGCAACAAAGGACATTAAATCAGGATTAGCTGCAATTAAAGTTTTAAAATCGTATTTGCCGTGGTGTTTGTTTTTCGGATGAAAGCCGGTGATGGTTTTGGTAGTGTTCAAAGTATTGTTTTTAAAGTGTAAAGATATTGAATTCTGAGGAATAAAAGTAAAGAAGGTTTTTACTACAGAATAATTAAAAAGTTGTATATATTTGAGGGTATAAACGAGTTACCAGTAATTTTATGAGAAAACTAACATTGATAATATTTTTATTACTTGTAACTGGAATAATAAGTTGCGCTCCAAATTATGAGGAAATATTTACTGAAAACAATCAAAAATTTGATAAAAATAGAGCAAAACTCAATCATATTCTTTTAACACTTGAAAAAACTTATTTAAAGAAATGGGATCGAAAAAAAGAACTTACTTTATACGTTAAAAATATAAGTGGAGAAATTAAAGACGAACTCAAAGAATTGGGGATAGGTAGTATTGAAATAATAGGAAACCCAAAAGATGATTGTGAAAAAAAATATTGGATAACCTTTAATGTAATTGAAAATTGGAATGTTGAAAAACTAAAAAGAGTTCAACTTGTTTATGCACCTTGTGACAGCAAAGGAGAAATCAAAGACAGAAAAAAACGCTCTGATTATATTAGTAATCAAGATTTTTGGGGACAAGGCGAAAATTGGTTTATATTTTCTGATAATGACGAATATTAAATAAGAAAAGCTACTCGATTTTGCGGAATTGCATTCCGTGCCCACAATCAAAACATAACCATGAAAAGAAGTTTAATTATAATTTTAGCATTGTTCTTCTGTAATTTGTATTCTCAAGACTATAAGAAAATCAATAAGGTTATTAATATTTCCGATAGTTTAGCATTTACAAAAGAGTTAAGAATATATAAAAACTTCAGTACAACAAATGGAAGTGAAGTTTTTAGAATTTATCAGTTGAAAGATAAATTGTGGAGAATTGAATTGTATACATTTTTTGATGCAATTACATCAAATGAAAAACCTAAATTTACTTTGGAATATTTACATTCTGCTTCCAATTTAAATCAATTTTGGTCTAGAATTTTAGATACCCATGCCGAGTTTTTACCTGATATAAAAGATATAGATTATAAATTGAAAGGAAAGACAGAATTTGAATCTGACAAAGATGATTTTGGAAGTAATAGAAAAATAGCCTTTACAGATGGTATTGGTTATATTGCTTTTATTAGAAATTATGATAAAGTTAATCAATTTAGTTTTGCAAATGCAGAGGGTTATTTAGAGTATTTTCCAGATGTTGATGAGTTAAATTCTTACTCTTGTTTATTGAATTTAATTAGGACTCAATTTAATATTTGGAAAGATTAATCGATACAAAAAAAAAACCGATACCGCGGAATTGTATTCCGTGCTTAAAATAAAAAACCCCGATTTTCATCGGGGTTTAATATATAAGTAAGATAAACTGAGTTAGACGTAATTATTTAATTTTGTTAACGATAGCTGTGAAAGCTTCTGAGTGGTTCATAGCTAAATCTGCAAGAACTTTACGGTTCAATTCGATGTTGTTAGCTTTTACTTTACCCATAAATTGAGAATAACTCATGCCATGTAAACGTGCACCAGCATTGATACGCGTAATCCATAAAGCACGGAAATTTCTTTTGTTTTGTTTTCTATCACGGTAAGCATAGCACATTGCTTTTTCTACCGCGTTTTTAGCTACAGTCCAAACGTTTTTACGTCTTCCAAAGAAACCTTTGGCTTGTTTTAATACTCTTTTTTTTCTAGCTTTTGTAGCTACTGAATTTGTTGCTCTTGGCATAATTTTAAATGTTTTTTGCAGTAAGGCGATCTTTCGATACTTTTAAACTCCGCTCTTTGTACTTTTTACTTTGTACTTTTTACTTCATTAAGCCCACTCCAGGGTTACTAAATTGTTTTAACCAAACAAACTAATTAAATAATTTATCCTTTTGGCACCCTCTCCTTTGGGGAGGGATGGGGTGGGGCTTAAATAATATTTAATTGTTGTTTAATGCTTCTTTCATCTGTTTTGTGAACCAAACCAGAGTGAGTTAAAGCTAATTTACGCTTTTTAGATTTTTTAGTCAAAATGTGACTTTTAAAAGCGTGTTTTCTTTTGATCTTTCCAGAACCAGTAACTTTGAATCGTTTCTTAGCACTAGATTTCGTTTTCATTTTAGGCATTTTCTTCCTGTATTTATAATCTATCTTACTTATTATTTTTTAGTTTTCAGTCTCGGTTTTCAGTTTACAGAGTAATTACTGAATACTGCGACTGCTAACTGCTTACTTTTTCTTTTTCGGAGCAATATACATAATCATACGTTTTCCTTCTAAAACTGGCATCGCTTCTACTTTTCCAAACTCTTCCAATTCTTGAGCCAAACGTAATAACAAAATTTGTCCTTGCTCTTTGTAAATAATAGAACGTCCTTTAAAGAATACAAATGCTTTTAATTTAGCACCATCTTGTAAAAATTTAAGGGCATTCTTTTTCTTAAATTCATAATCATGCTCATCAGTTTGAGGTCCAAAACGAATCTCTTTTACAACGATTTGAGTTGATTTAGCTTTAAGTTCTTTATCTCTCTTCTTTTGTTGGTACAAAAATTTACCATAATCCATCAACTTACAAACCGGTGGTTCAGCATTTGGAGAAATCTCTACCAAATCTACTTCCTGCTCTTCAGCAAAACGAAGGGCTTCCGCTATTTTGTATACTCCAGGCTCAATATTTTCGCCTACTAAACGTACTTCAGGAACACGAATCAAATTGTTGATACGGTGTGCTGCTTTTTTCTCTTCGCGAGGTTGAAAACCTCTGTTGTTTCTAATTGCTATGGCTGTAAAATTTTAGTTAAACTTAAAATTGTTTTAATGTTTTGTTTATTTCTTCGTTAATCATTGCCGCAAATTGCTCAATAGTTACCGATATATTTCCTTTTCCTTCTTGTCCGCGTTGTCTCACAGAAATCGTTCCGTTTTTCTCTTCTTCCTCGCCAACAATCAGCATAAACGGGTATTTGTTCATCTCCGCTTCTCTAATTTTCTTCCCGATTGTTTCATTTCGGTTGTCAATTAGGGCGCGAATTTCGTGATTTTCTAGCAAATCTAAAACTTTTTTCGCATAATTTTCATATTTCTCACTCAAAGACAAGATTATAGCCTGTTCTGGCATCAACCAAATTGGGAAATTTCCTGCAGTGTGTTCCAATAAAATAGCGATAAAACGTTCCATCGAACCAAAAGGCGCTCGGTGAATCATTACAGGTCTATGTAATTTGTCGTCAGATCCTTTATAAGTTAATTCAAAACGCTCTGGTAAGTTGTAATCTACTTGAATTGTTCCTAATTGCCAACTTCTGCCTAAAGCATCTTTTACCATGAAGTCTAATTTCGGACCGTAGAAAGCGGCTTCACCAGCTTCTATTACATAATTCAATCCTTTGTCTTTTGCTGCGCTAATAATTGCATTTTCTGCTTTTTCCCAGTTTTCAACGCTACCTATATATTTATCCGGATTATCTAAATCACGAACGGAAACTTGTGCTGTAAAGTTTTCAAATCCTAACGAACCAAAAACATACAATACTAAATCAATTACATTTTTAAACTCAGTATCTAATTGATCAGGTGTACAAAAAATATGCGCATCATCCTGAGTAAATCCTCTAACACGAGTTAAACCATGTAATTCTCCCGATTGCTCATAACGATAAACCGTTCCAAATTCAGCATAACGCTTTGGTAAATCTTTGTACGACCAAGGTCTTGCATTATAAATCTCACAGTGGTGTGGACAGTTCATTGGTTTTAACAAAAACTCTTCGCCTTCCGCTGGTGTATGAATGGGTTGAAAACTATCCGCACCATATTTAGCATAGTGTCCAGAAGTTACATACAAGTCTTTCATCCCAATATGAGGTGTTACTACTTGCTCGTAACCTGCTTTTTTCTGTGCTTTTTTCAAGAATTGCTCTAATCTATCGCGCAAAGCAGCACCTTTTGGCAACCATAAAGGTAACCCTTGACCTACTTTTGGAGAAAAATGGAATAAATCCAATTCTTTTCCTAATTTTCTATGGTCTCTGCGTTTTGCTTCTTCTAATAATTCAAGGTAATCCGTTAAGTCTTTTTGTTTCGGGAACGAAATTCCGTAAACACGAGTTAACTGTTTGTTTTTCTCATCACCTCTCCAGTAAGCACCAGCAACCGATAAAATTTTCATTGCTTTGATAATACCCGTATTCGGAATATGACCACCACGACACAAATCAAAAAAGTTAGCATGATCACAAAAGGTAATCGTTCCGTCTTCTAAATTCGAAATCAATTCCGTTTTATACTCATTGTCTTTATAAACATCTAAAGCTTCTGCTTTTGAAACCGGACGCATTTTAAATTCATGTTTCTCTCTCGAAATTTCTAAAACACGGTCTTCTATTTTCTTAAAGTCAGCATCTGTAATTCTTTGCTCACCAAAATCTACATCATAATAAAATCCGTTATCAATAGCAGGACCTAGTGTAAGTTTAATTCCAGGGAATAATTCTTCTAAAGCTTGCGCCATTACGTGAGAAGTTGAATGCCAAAAAGCTTTTTTTCCAGCAACATCATTCCAAGTATATAAAACAAGTGTACCGTCCGTCGTTAAAGTCGTGGTTGTTTCAATAGTAGTGCCATTGTAAGATGCAGAAATCACATTTCTAGCTAATCCTTCGCTAATACTTTTAGCAACATCCATTGGAGTGGCTCCTTTTACCATCTCCTTAACCGACCCGTCGGGTAAAGTAACTTTTATCATTTTTTAAAATTTATAAGTTGCAAATATAAGCATTAATAAAATCCATACAATATATATATAGGTATATTGTTAAAAAAGATTAGTAGCACACATTTTGCATTCTATAAAACTTTTAGTCCCGCTGTCCGTTACAATTTTTTTTACCTTGTCAAGTTGAGCGAAGTCGAAACAAGGTAAAAAAAGATTTCCACTTCCATCTGGGCTATTAAAGACGTTTGGTATTCCAGATGACTATCGCCACGACTCGTAACGCTAGTAAATCTTGCCCTTGCCCTTGCCTTTGTTCTTTAATTCCGCAGTTAAGCCATAACCCCAATTCCAACAAGTGCAACGTCCGACACTTCGGACCGACACTTCGGACCGAAGTTTCGGACCGAAGTTTCGGACTCTGTGTATCTCATTCAACACAATCCATATCAAGAAAAAACTCGGTGCAGCTCTGTGTACAACTTCACACAACCCTAAACTTGAAACTTGAAACCTGAAACCATACATACACATATATATAGTATAAAACAAAACCTTCCAACACCTCCATTGCGACCATTACGCTTTATTTACACACTTAGTGGTTAAACCCTCAAAAAAAAACTTTGCTATATTAAATCCTTGTTATCAGAGAGTTAAGAAAAGCGTCAAAAAAAAGAAAAAAAAAAGAATTAAAAAGGCTTGTGAGAATAAAAAAGATTCCTACTTTTGCACCCGCATTAAGGAAGAAGTTCATACACAAACTTAGGATTAAACAAATCAAAAAAACTTTAAAAAAAGTTAAAAAAAGATTTGGATAATAGAAAGTAAAGGTAGTATCTTCGCCGACCCGAAACGAGAGAATTGGGAAGTATAAGTTCTTGAAAATATTGGCAAAGTGGTTATGAAAAAATAATCAAAAAATTTTTTCAAAAAAGCTTGCCAGATTAAAAAAGAGTTGTAATTTTGCACCCGCTAATCGAATGAGAGGCGAACAAAAAAAGAATGACACGTTCATAGACATATTGAATTGACAGCACAAATTTGTAGCAATACAAGTTTGAAAATAAGAGAGAGTAAGATTTTTCGAATACATTGAAAAAGACTAGCGACTTGAATCGAAACATAAGTTAGATTTATCTAACAAACAATATACGATGAAGAGTTTGATCCTGGCTCAGGATGAACGCTAGCGGCAGGCCTAACACATGCAAGTCGAGGGGTAGAGTTCTTCGGAACTTGAGACCGGCGCACGGGTGCGTAACGCGTATGCAATCTACCTTATACAGGGGAATAGCCCAGAGAAATTTGGATTAATGCCCCATAGTATTATTGAATCGCATGGTTTAATAATTAAAGTTCCAACGGTATAAGATGAGCATGCGTCCCATTAGTTAGTTGGTAAGGTAACGGCTTACCAAGACAATGATGGGTAGGGGTCCTGAGAGGGAGATCCCCCACACTGGTACTGAGACACGGACCAGACTCCTACGGGAGGCAGCAGTGAGGAATATTGGTCAATGGGCGCAAGCCTGAACCAGCCATGCCGCGTGCAGGAAGAAGCATCTATGGTGTGTAAACTGCTTTTATACAGGAAGAAACAACGCTACGTGTAGCGTCTTGACGGTACTGTAAGAATAAGGACCGGCTAACTCCGTGCCAGCAGCCGCGGTAATACGGAGGGTCCAAGCGTTATCCGGAATCATTGGGTTTAAAGGGTCCGTAGGCGGCCTTATAAGTCAGTGGTGAAATCTCCTAGCTCAACTAGGAAACTGCCATTGATACTGTAAGGCTTGAATTTTTGTGAAGTAACTAGAATATGTAGTGTAGCGGTGAAATGCTTAGATATTACATGGAATACCAATTGCGAAGGCAGGTTACTAACAAACGATTGACGCTGATGGACGAAAGCGTGGGGAGCGAACAGGATTAGATACCCTGGTAGTCCACGCCGTAAACGATGGATACTAGCTGTTCGGAGTAATCTGAGTGGCTAAGCGAAAGTGATAAGTATCCCACCTGGGGAGTACGCACGCAAGTGTGAAACTCAAAGGAATTGACGGGGGCCCGCACAAGCGGTGGAGCATGTGGTTTAATTCGATGATACGCGAGGAACCTTACCAGGGCTTAAATGTAGATTGACAGGACTGGAAACAGTTTTTTCTTCGGACAATTTACAAGGTGCTGCATGGTTGTCGTCAGCTCGTGCCGTGAGGTGTCAGGTTAAGTCCTATAACGAGCGCAACCCCTGTCGTTAGTTGCCAGCGAGTCATGTCGGGAACTCTAACGAGACTGCCAGTGTAAACTGTGAGGAAGGTGGGGATGACGTCAAATCATCACGGCCCTTACGTCCTGGGCCACACACGTGCTACAATGGTAGGTACAGAGAGCAGCCACTGCGCGAGCAGGAGCGAATCTACAAAACCTATCTCAGTTCGGATCGGAGTCTGCAACTCGACTCCGTGAAGCTGGAATCGCTAGTAATCGGATATCAGCCATGATCCGGTGAATACGTTCCCGGGCCTTGTACACACCGCCCGTCAAGCCATGGAAGCTGGGGGTGCCTGAAGTCGGTGACCGCAAGGAGCTGCCTAGGGTAAAACTGGTAACTAGGGCTAAGTCGTAACAAGGTAGCCGTACCGGAAGGTGCGGCTGGAACACCTCCTTTCTAGAGAAGAAACGAGAAGCTATCTTAGGTATAGATCAATATTACTCTCGCTGTTAATTCAAATAATACAAATAAGTAAAAACAGAGTCTCGTAGCTCAGCTGGTTAGAGTACTACACTGATAATGTAGGGGTCCCCAGTTCGAGTCTGGGCGGGACTACAATGTTTTACTTATAAGGAAATTTTAGAGGTTGAGTAACCGTTTGAAGTACTGTTAACTGATAACTGTTAACTGAACACTAAAAAACGGGGGATTAGCTCAGCTGGCTAGAGCGCCTGCCTTGCACGCAGGAGGTCATCGGTTCGACTCCGATATTCTCCACTATTCGAGTGTATAGTAAAGAGTAAAAAGTGAATAGCTAAAGCTTATCACTAATTACTTATCACTTATCACTAGATAAAAGTTCATTGACATATTGAGATAAAAATATTTAAAAAGTAGAAAGTACAGTAGATGCGTGATTTATCACGTATTTATAAAGAAAGTCCTAGTTTTATTTATAGAATTAGGCGGCACATAAGCAAAATAAGGGCGTATGGGGGATGCCTAGGCTCTCAGAGGCGATGAAAGGCGTGATAAGCTGCGAAAAGCTACGGGGATTGGCACACACGAATTGATCCGTAGATACCTGAATGGGGCAACCCGGCATGTTGAAGACATGTCACTCCGATAGGAGAGCAAACCCGCTGAACTGAAACATCTAAGTAGGCGGAGGAGAAGAAAACAAAAGTGATTCCGTAAGTAGTGGCGAGCGAACGCGGATTAGCCCAAACCAATGTTGTTACGGCAATGTTGGGGTTGTAGGACCACGATATTCTATGCGGATTGAACCGGAATTACCTGGAAAGGTAAACCAAAGAGGGTGATAGTCCTGTATGGGTAAGAGAAGATATAGATAGTGGTATCCTGAGTAGCGCGGGGCACGTGAAACCCTGTGTGAATTTGGCGGGACCATCCGCTAAGGCTAAATACTCCTGAGAGACCGATAGTGAACCAGTACCGTGAGGGAAAGGTGAAAAGAACCGTGAATAACGGAGTGAAATAGATCCTGAAACCATACGCTTACAAGCGGTCGGAGCCCTTTCGTGGGGTGACGGCGTGCCTTTTGCATAATGAGCCTACGAGTTACCGTTGCTGGCAAGGATAAGTACTTATGGTATGGATCCGTAGCGAAAGCGAGTCTGAATAGGGCGCTTTAGTCAGTAATGGTAGACGCGAAACCGTGTGATCTACCCATGGGCAGGATGAAGCTGTGGTAACACATAGTGGAGGTCCGAACCGGTTGACGTTGAAAAGTCTTCGGATGACCTGTGGGTAGGGGTGAAAGGCCAATCAAACTCGGAAATAGCTCGTACTCCCCGAAATGCATTTAGGTGCAGCGCTGGGTATAAGTTATATAGAGGTAGAGCTACTGATTGGATGCGGGGGCTTCATCGCCTACCAATTCCTGACAAACTCCGAATGCTATATAATGTTTACCAGCAGTGAGGGCATGGGTGCTAAGGTCCATGTCCGAGAGGGAAAGAACCCAGACCATCAGCTAAGGTCCCCAAATATATGCTAAGTTGAAATAACGAGGTTTGTCTGCCCAGACAGCTAGGATGTTGGCTTGGAAGCAGCCATTCATTTAAAGAGTGCGTAACAGCTCACTAGTCGAGCGGACGAGCATGGATAATAATCGGGCATAAGCATATTACCGAAGCTATGGATTTACGTTTTACGTAAGTGGTAGGGGAGCATTCTAAACTGGGTCGAAGGTGTGATGTGAGTCATGCTGGACTGTTTAGAAAAGAAAATGTAGGCATAAGTAACGATAATGCGGGCGAGAAACCCGCACACCGAAAAACTAAGGTTTCCACAGCTATGCTAATCAGCTGTGGGTTAGTCTGGTCCTAAGGCGAACCCGAAAGGGACAGTCGATGGCCAACGGGTTAATATTCCCGTACTACTTATAATTGTGATGGAGAGACGCAGTGGTGAAAGTACCGCGAACTGACGGAATAGTTCGTTAAAGCACTTAGCTATAGGCCCGGTAGGCAAATCCGCTGGGACTGGTGAAATGCGATAGTACACGGAGTCTTCGGACAAAGTGATAGTGTACCTAAAGGCTGCCAAGAAAATCTTCTAAACTTAGATTATAAGTACCAGTACCGTAAACCGACACAGGTAGTTGAGGAGAGAATCCTAAGGTGCTCGAGAGATTCATGGCTAAGGAATTAGGCAAAATAGACCTGTAACTTCGGGAGAAAGGTCGCCAGCAGCAATGCTGGCCGCAGTGAAAAGATCCAGGCGACTGTTTATCAAAAACACAGGGCTCTGCAAAATCGTAAGATGAAGTATAGGGCCTGACACCTGCCCGGTGCTTGAAGGTTAAGTGGAGATGTTATCTTCGGAGAAGCATTGAAATGAAGCCCAAGTAAACGGCGGCCGTAACTATAACGGTCCTAAGGTAGCGAAATTCCTTGTCGGGTAAGTTCCGACCTGCACGAATGGTGTAACGATCTGGATACTGTCTCAGCCATGAGCTCGGTGAAATTGTAGTAGCGGTGAAGATGCCGCTTACCCGCAGTGGGACGAAAAGACCCTGTGCACCTTTACTATAGCTTAATATTGACCTTGGACACGTGATGTGTAGGATAGGGGGAGACTATGAAGTGGCGTCGCTAGGCGTTGTGGAGTCATTGTTGAAATACCACCCTTTGCTTGTCTGAGGCCTAACCCCGTATAACGGGGGACATTGTTTGGTGGGTAGTTTGACTGGGGTGGTCGCCTCCAAAAGAGTAACGGAGGCTTCTAAAGGTTCCCTCAGCACGCTTGGTAACCGTGCGTAGAGTGCAATGGCATAAGGGAGCTTGACTGAGAGACATACAGGTCGATCAGGTACGAAAGTAGAGCATAGTGATCCGGTGGTTCCGCATGGAAGGGCCATCGCTCAAAGGATAAAAGGTACGCCGGGGATAACAGGCTGATCTCCCCCAAGAGCTCATATCGACGGGGGGGTTTGGCACCTCGATGTCGGCTCGTCACATCCTGGGGCTGGAGAAGGTCCCAAGGGTTGGGCTGTTCGCCCATTAAAGTGGCACGCGAGCTGGGTTCAGAACGTCGTGAGACAGTTCGGTCTCTATCTACTGTGGGCGTTAGAAATTTGAGTGGATCTGATTCTAGTACGAGAGGACCGAATTGGACTAACCGCTGGTGTATCTGTTGTTCCGCCAGGAGCACTGCAGAGTAGCTACGTTGGGAAGGGATAAGCGCTGAAAGCATATAAGCGCGAAACCCACCACAAGATGAGATTTCTTTTAAGGGTCCTAGAAGATGACTAGGTCGATAGGCTATAGATGTAAAGGCAGTAATGTCATAGTCGAGTAGTACTAATAACCCGTTAGCTTATGTATAAATCTGCGTCCGCCTCGGCGGACGCAGAGAAACTTTCTTTAAATTTATTTATCTCAGTATGTTAAGATATTGTCCAATTGATAATTAACAATTTATAATTGATAATTAACTTTGGAAATAATTGTCCAAAGCAATTATAACCTCTTAAGGTGGTTATTGCGTCGGGGCTCACCTCTTCCCATTCCGAACAGAGAAGTTAAGCCCGATTGCGCAGATGGTACTGCAGTTATGTGGGAGAGTATGTCGCCGCCTTTCTTTTGAAAAGCCTGTCTAATTTAGACAGGCTTTTTTGTTTTAAATATATCGTCTCGATGGGACTAAAAACAAGAAATCCTAACTTTTAACGGTTAGGATTTCTTGTTTTTACTATTAAAAAAACGGCACTTCTGAATCATATAGTAATGCCGTTTATCATTTTGCGAACTAGTTAACTAATCCTATTTTAATTACTTTGTGGGCACAGATTGCAAATCTGCGCTATCGACCGTTGAACATATCCGAGCGATCGGGACATTACCCTTTTAATTATCTCATTTACAACAATATGATTGGAAAATATACTCTTTTAAATTTACTACATTGCTCTATAATATCATAATTTGATGATAGCCAACCCAACTCAGTATTTTGAATACCATTGATATTACTATCAACACTATCATCAAGCACAATAAATGTTCTTAAAATTAATTTTTCATTTTCGTAAATAAATAGCTCATTTTCAACTGTAGAAATATCTCCATTAGTTTTTGTGAAATTCCAATTATTTTTAATTTGTTTAATAATTTCAATATCATTAGTAACAAGAACTTTGCCTTTTTTAATTTTATTAGATAAATTAATATCATCTTTAATCAACAAAATTGCTTTTATTTCTTTTTTTGAAAAATCAATGTTTTTTAAAATTTTAACATTTTCTTCAAAAACTAAATATTGATTAATATAACTAATATTATAATTTCTATTGTCAATGACAATTGGATTAAAACAAAAATAAACTAATGATACAGTTAATATAAACAAGAATATGAGTAAAATTTTGATTTTTGACATGACTTAATTTTTAGTTCCTTTTTTTGTTATAATTTCACCTTCCACTTTTTTTCCATTTTCATCTGTATAGTTTACTAATTGGGTATCAGTTCGAACTCCTGCAGGGTAATCAACTTTTACACTTGAGCCATTAACAGTAGATTTAGAATCAACTAATCCGACAAACTGGTCGACAACAGATGGCTCACCAATTAGATTTCCATCGACAGCACTTCTACAACCACCTACAACATTAATCCACGCACCGCTAGAAAAAGCTTCACTGTTAAAATCATCACCTGGCTCTAAGTAATCACCCGAACCAGCATAACCTACATCTAAGTCCTCTGGAGTAGCGTGACCAAGATAATAAAAACTTGTAATCTTATCTTTAGAACGACTATCACCCCCAGTTTTATTGTTTATATAGTCAACTATATCATCAGAACTCGAAACAACTTTAAATTCTATACCAAGTTTACTTGCTTTTTTACTATACTCAGAAATTATTTCTTAACTAAAACCACCTTTAGGGTCATTATAAACTATCCAAGTAACTTTCTCGTCTTCACTTTGTGTTTTGCCTTTAGCTGCTTTAGCTCTATCTAAGCCATTAATTAAAAAATGTTTTTCATTTCCATGATTTCCAGGAGAACCTGAAACAACGATACCTTCTTTTCCATCAGGGTCTATAAATTTTAATGGACTATTGTATACATAAACATAAGGGCTAAAATTATTATATTTCTCCGCCAGAGGGTCAATGTTCATCCTTCTACCTAACGCACGGTCATAATTCCTCGCTCCGTAATCGTACATGTTAAGCCCTAACTCGTCTTGGTATTCTTTACCATTGTATTTATACTTGTATAAAACTTCATTTCATCACGAAAATAATAAAAATAACGATTGTATTGCTATCATAATTGTAATGATTTACTCATTTTATTTTCAATAGTAGGAAATGGTAATAGGTATAATTACTTTTAGATATAAAAAAATCCGACTCTTGTGAAGTCGGATTTCATGTTTATTTATTTAGTACGATGACTATTTTGTTGAAGTCGGCGGCAGCATTGATAACTGCTTTGTACGAATCGAAGTGTTCTAAAGGATAATTAATAATATTATAGAATTCTGTGTTCTCAATTAGAATTTTATCTCCATCTGTCTTGTAACTGCTTACAAAGGTAGCTTCTGTTTTGCCATTAATGTCTGTTTTATGGCTCATGTTAAATTTCTCTAGATTTTTAACTGTTACTCCTTTTGGTAATATGATTTTAATTTTACGTAAATAGGAGTGAGGATAATCGATTTCTACCGGCATCATACGTTTGTTTTCTTGATATAATTCCATTTGGGAACCAATTGTTTTACCTACTGAGAATAAATAATTTTCTCCCGCTTTTTGTACTAAATCTTTTCCTTCAAAAGTTACTTTTAAAACGAAAGGTTTTTTTCCTATGAATTCTGTTCCATCGTTTTCTGTTGTTAACGAAGTGTATTCTTCTTGAATGGTATAGTTTTCTGCTATACTTTTTAAAATTTCTTTATATTGTTCTGCAGGTACAAAATCTTTTATAGGTTGTAAATTTAATGCCGCGTATCCTCCAAACGATATTTCGTCTGTAATGGTAGGATTTTCAATATCTTTTGTGAAATCGATTGTGATATTCATAACATCGTGTGTTATTTCAACACCTGGGATTGGAATAAAATTAACTTCTCCAATTCCCATTTTAACGCCTGCAAATTCTTTTCCTTTTATGAAAAGACCATAATTGTTTGCTAATATGTTTGGAATTAATGGAATTCTGTATTCAATTTCTGTAGGTGTCATAAATTTGTTTATAGATGGGAAAAAGAATAATAACTCATCTAAATTTTCATAACTTTCAAATTCAGGATCAAATGCAATATCATAACGATTTGAAGCAAATACAATTTGGTTTTCAATTTTAAAATATTTGAAAATAGCTAAGTAAAGAGCTAATGTTTCGGTTTGATTGGCTTGCTTGGTTTTAATAACTTCTGCTAAATTTTCTTTTGTATCAAAATAACGGTTGTAAGGAATTGTTTTTTTAACCTTGTTTTCGATATTCCAAATTTGTTCTTGTAAATCATTAGATTTTGGAATTGTTTTACAAAATTCATCAACAGCTTTTTGACTTTTTTTGTCTAATTCCGTGTTGAATCTTTCGAATACGTTTGAAGCAAATTCTTTGTAGTTGTATAAATTTTTAGAGCCATTGTATAAATTTGCATCTAATTTGTATCTAAAGTGTTTAATATTGGCTTTCCAGTTTGAATATTTTTCGTCATCTTCTAGTTTAGGAACGTTTGTTTCTTTTACAGAAATAGATATTTTATCTTTAAATATTTTATCGTCTATTACTGCTCCTGATAAATTATTGTATCCTTTTGTTTTAAATACCAAATGATTTGGATGAATTAATTCGAAATTAATATCCATAATTGGTAAATCATCTTGCATTCTAAATGTTTTACCATTTAGTTCTGGTGATTCTTCTAAAACGAATATTTTTTCAATTACGGCTCCTTTTTCTAATCCGTTAATTGCGAAATAATTGTATTTAACCCCGCGTTCTTCATCTACTTCTTCTTTTATGTCTTTTTTGTCTAAAGTAATTATTTTACCACTTTTTAAAATAACACGCGCTTCATTTTTAACAACACTTTCATTTAGACTAAAGGGTAAGTATATTTTGTTGTTTTTTTCTATAGCATCGTCAGAATTAATAAAGATTTTATCGTGAAGTAAGTAGTATTGTTTAGGTCCGTTTTTATCTGTAACCACTTCAATTTTAATAGTACGACTTACAATTAGTTCGTTTTCATTTTTATATTGTTCTGGTGCCAAAAAGGCTGCTGGTTTTTGTTCCCATTGGTAATCTTTAAAGGTATAGTCTTGTGCTAAAATAGTATTAATTTGACACAGAAATAAAACAAGAATGCTTTTAGTTATTAGATTTCTCATTTGAATTGGATTATTATTTTTCGGTTAAAATTAAAGTTTCGCTATAATTGCTTTTCATTTTTTTGATGCTTTCATCCCACAATTCAAAATCGCTTGGTTCTATTACCAATTTTTTAACTTCAAATGTAAATTTGACTACCATTTTATTATTGTTTTCAGTGAAAACAGTTCCTACTTTTAGTAGCTCGTTATCTAATTCAAAATTATTAGGAATGTACTTTACTTTGTAATTAGCAGGAATTTCAAATTCGAATTCTGAATTAAAGAAAGAAACGATTTCAAAATCATATCCTGTATTTCGGTCTTTTTGGATTGGATTTTTTTCGAATATTTTGTGTAAAAATGGATTTAGGTATAGTTCTTTATCCACTTTAATTAAATAGTTATCTAATTCAAATTCGTAATTTACATTATATGGTAAATCGCGATTGCTGATATTTTCTTCGGTATATGAATTTAGATTGAATTTATTATTTCCTTTTAAAACCAAACTTTTGATCATTTCGAAACGGGTTTTGCCAGATGCATCTCCAATTTGCATTAAAGTCATACTTCTATTAAAACCATTAAATTCCATTCTTCCGCTACCTATTAACTTTCCATCTTTAATTTGAACTTTTACTATATCGTCTACTTGATTTTTAACAGCAGCTACAACCGGAACTTTTACAATTTTAAATTCTGTTCCGTTGTTAATTAGCGCTTCTTTACCTTGTATAAAAGAAGTTGGAATTCCGTAGCGAGTTTCTCTATCGGTAGCATCTAAAAAAATATATTCGTCTCCTTTTTTATAAGAAGCAATCATATGATTGTCAACTGCAGGTGTAGCTAATTCTGTATAGGAATAAGGTATTTCTCTTGTTCCAATCCAACATAAGTTTACATCTTTAATGTTAGCATATTCTGCCATTGAAACAATTATATTGGCCATGTCTTTACAGTCACCAAATTTTCTTTCGAAAACCAATGATGCTTCTCTTGGGATAAAACCTTCATAACCATTTTCAAAAGCTACATATTTAATGTTGTCTTTTACCCAATAAAATATGCTTTTAATTTTTTCTTCATCTGAATTTTCATCTTTTGTGATTTCTTCAGTGATTTTTTTTAAGTCGATACATTCTTTTTTATTCAGTTGGTTTACAAAACCTTGATAGTATTTATGCAATAAAGCAATATCGTCTAAAACAACGGTTTTGTTATTGTTTATGGTGTAATCTTTAACATAAATGTCTATATGTGGTGCGGAATGTAATATGCCAGGACTATTTGATTCAAATTTGAATGCTTTTACATCTCTTAATGTCCAGGTGTAAACAGTTTTACCTTTTACTTCCGTTTTCTTAAATTCAATTGTATTATTTGGATCGTTAAAGATTTTATAGCCAATATTCACATTTTTGTCGGTTTTTACTTCAAAAGTTGCATTTTTTATAGGAAATCCACCAATGAACATGTATTTGTGAAGTAGAAAAGGGTCGACAAATTCGCGTTTGTAATTGTATACTTTTTTTGCTCCGGTTTCTAAATTTGGAAAAATAAGTTGTCTTTCTTTAATGTCATCATAAAAAACAGATCGGCTACTAGAGTTTTTTTCAGTTGATTGAGTTACCTTAATTTTTTTCTCTTTTCCTTTCGAATTTACAATAGAAAAAGCATCATATTCTAGCAATTTAACCAATTCAGAATAAGTAAAAGATTCCTCGTTATTGTGAATTCCGTTTTCTGAAAGTATCATCGATTCAAAAGAAGTATTTTGAATGATTTTTAACTTTTTATTTTCAATAGAAATATCATACCCTTGATAATCTAGTAGTACAACTTCGTTGAAGTCGGGATATTCTTTTTTGTAGTCTTCAAAAGTGAGTTGTGCATGCACGCCTATCGAAGATAATCCGATAAGCATACAAGCAACTGCTTTTTTATTTAATGATTTCAACCAATTCATCTGAATCGTATTTTTTAGTTAGTGTTAAAACACCGTTTGTATAAATTAATAAGTCGCCATGAAGCTCATCATTTTTATAATTTGCTGTTAACCATGGTTTTCCGTCTTCTTTAAAGTAAGTGTGAGTGCCCTCAAAATCACCATTTTTCAAATTCTCTTTTTTGTATACTTTACCATTTGTATAATACTCTGTTCTTTCTCCTTCAAATAAACCATTTTTGTAATTTGCTTCGTATTCTACTTTTCCTTCGGCATTAAATACCGATAATTTTCCATGAGGAACACCTTTTACAAAGTTAACTTTTATAGCTGTTTTACCATTTGAATACGTTGACGTTATGTCGGCACTTTCAGTAGGTGTTTTTATTTTTTCTGAAAATCCACCTGTTTTATTTAAAGTAGCATAACTTACTAAAGCATTGCTTTCATAATCTACTTTTAAAATTGGTTCCCCTTTTTGATTATAGTAGATGTACTCACCATCTGTTAGACCATCTAATTCATTATATTCAAACATTTTAGCCTTGTTGTGGTAGTAACGAATTGTTTTTCCATTTTCATTACCAAATGAATATTCGCTAGTAATTCTTAAATTACCTACTAAATCATATTGAGAATCGATACCATTAATTAAACCACAGTAGTAATTTCTTTCAAACATTAACGTTCCGTATGGACTGTAGTGTTTATAATTATTATTGATTCTTCCGTTAACATATTGAAAATCTGAAATTATATTGCCTAATTTATCTTTTGAAGTAAATTTTCCATTGTAATTTCCATTTACCATTTCGAATTCCTGAGTCGTAGCTCCGTTGCTAAGATTTAAATTTACTTTACCCGTTTTGTTTTTATAATCTAATTCAAATTCTTTTTTGCCATTACTATCGTAGCTTTCTGTATAAATAATTTCGCCTTCGATGAATTTAGAAATCTGAGAAAGCTTTCCAGATTGTCTGTAGGTTGTTTTAGAGTAATTCACTTCGTTGTCAACAATAAAACCGTCTACTTTTAGCGTTCCATCTGCATAAAAAGTTTGATATGGTCCGTTTTGTGTTCCGTTTGAATAATATGATACTTCATTTAAAATGCCACTATCATAAATTTCATAAACGCCATTTAACGCATCATTTTCATAGTTTGAAATCGATCGTAATTGCCCTCTATTATTGTAAGCATAAGCTAATCCCGTTTGATTTCCATTTGAATAGCTTTCTTTATATTTTAAATTTCCATTTGTAAAGAAATAATTCCATTCGCCTGTTTTTTTACCTTTTTCAAAGAAACCCGTTATTTGTTTGTTGTTTTCTAAGCTAGAAATAGTAAACGCTTTTTTAGTTAAATTTATTTCAACAGGTTTAGGATTTGTAGCAGAATATTGAAGTCCTGATTTTAATTCGCCTCCTTTGTATTTTTCTTCAAAGTATTTTTCTCCTTTTGGATTGAAATAACTGTATGATTCTAACTCTTCTTTATCGTTAAATAGTAATTCAGAAGAAGTTAAGCCATTATAGAAATAGTTAATAGTTTTTGAAATTTTTCCATTGGTATAAAAACTTTCAAATTCTAATTTATTATTTGAATAGTATTTTTTATAGCTGCCTAAAATTTTACCATTAGCGTAATTTCCTTCAGCTTTTAAAATTTTACCATCAAAATATTGCATGTATTTTCCATCAATTTCACCATTTTTATAAGTTGTTGAAACTGTAATATCACCAAGCTCGTTGTATAATATATAAGAACCGTTTAATTCTCCATTTGCATAAGTAATTACGCTACTTTTAGTTCCGTTTGGATAATAACACGTTAAAGCACCATCTCTTTCACCATTTGTAAAGTTAAGTTCGCAATTTTTTCCTCCATTCACATGGAAAGTGCTACTTAATCCATGAAGGACATCGTCTTTATAGTTTTCAATAACGCTTATGTTTCCATTAGAATAGTATTCTTTTTTCTCACCATTTAATTTTCCTGCAGCATACATTTTTTCCATTTCAAGGTTACCCTTTTCATCGAAATATTTTTGCAACCCATCTAATTCATCATTCTTTAGATTTAACTCGCCTTCAATATTACCATTTTCACCTAAAAGTTTAAATTTTCCTTCTTTTTTGTTGTTTACAACAGGACCTAAAATAAATGGTTTTCCGTCATTTAAGTACACTACAACTTCTTCGGTTTTACCAAAATGCTCTACATTTCTTTTTGCAAATTGATTCCAAAAATCGACCATGTAGTACTTTTCGTAGAAAGTTGTAATTTCTTTTTTGTGTTTACTAATTTCTTTTCCTAATTGTTCTTCAAGTCCAATAAGCATGTAATAGCTAAAGCCAACGAATTGTTTTTTAATTACCACATCTTTAATCCAAGGCATGTAGGTAGTTTCAAAAAAGCCATTTCCCATTTTGTGTTCTAAACTATACTCCATAACGGCTTGCATTTGACGCATAATTACATCGTCTATATCCGTTTTAAGTTTGTATGCTTTTCTTAATGGTAATTGATTTCTTAAAATGGTTACTAATTCTTCATAATTATCACCACTTTTAGAAAAAACAACATTTCCTTTTGTTAGATAATTTTCACCAAATTTTTTATTTAATTTTAAGATGGCTTCTTGAGCAAATTTTCCGTTTGGAGCAATAGCTAAATAACTTAATAAAGCCATACTACCTTCTACAATGTTACCGTTTTCTAATGCAATAGTACCTAAAAAATAATGTCCAGAGGCTAAATTAGGATTAATTGTTATGGCTTTTTTTAAGATATCTGCACTTTTTTGATTGTCTTCTTTTCTTAAATATAAAATAGCTTGGTTGTATAAGAAATTCGATGAATTACTTAAATATTGAGCTCCTTCGTTAAATATTTTTTCTGCTTTATCGTATTCTTTTTCATCGCTATAATAAGTACCAAATAGGGTATATAATGAAGGATAATCTTTCATTTTATCCTCTTTATATAACGTTTCTAAATGATTTAAAAGTTCCTCTTTTTTATTGTCAGCAAATAAAGCAAGTGCTATTTCATATTGTGCAACTAAATATTTAGGATCGGTTTTTGCGATTTTTTTAAATTCAGTTATTGCATTGCTGTATTGTTCTTTTTGGTAATATCCAAATGCGGTGCTAATAATTGAATCAGTTGAATAAGCAAAAGAATAGTCTCTTTTTGACTGAGAAAAAACATTGGAACATCCAATGATTAAAAGCGATAAAAATAAGTTTTTCATGTGGAAATAAAATTTAATCAAATATAAATTTTATTTCTATTTTTTGTATTTATTTTCTTAAAAATAATTGTTTTTTAACATATTAAAAAAAATTAAAAATCTAATATAGTATCGTAATGTTTATGATGCTTTTTAAATTCAGAAACACCTTCTTTGAATGTTAGGAATTTAGCTCCATTTTTTCTGTTTTCTTTACTAATAAGATACATGTAATGAAAATGACGTGTAAGTTCTTTCCAACCAAAAAACAGACTGTGTTTAGGGTCGTACATATGGGTTGGCTCGCTAATAGCTCCGTTAATTTCTACAATTTGAAAGTTTATTCCTTTTGCCAAGTCACTAAAATTAGAAAACATAATATCCATTCTTCCAAAATAAAAACCTTCAATTTGATTGCAAATGGCATTAAAACTAGCCGTCATTTCTGCTGTAATTTCATGACTAGCATCAACAAATTTTGTTCCTCTGCAATGATTCCCGTAAGGAACTAAATTAATACTTTCTTTGTCTTTTAAAACCGTGTTTAATTTGTCTTTGTATTCTTCTTCTAACGTTTCTAATTGCAATAAATACCGTTTATCTTGATGTAATAATTCGCGAATTGTATTTTTTCCATTTCCAGTTACAATCATAAATTCTTTAGATACGATTCCGGTTATTTTTCCAAGCTGATTAGGTAATTTTACATAAAACAGACCAATTTCATTTTCGTACGGAATTAAATCTTGAATTAAAATATTAAATTTTGCTTTTTGAAAATAGGCTTCGAGTTCTTTTGTGTTATGAATTTTTTTTACGGCTGTTCCTCTTAAGCCTATATCTGGTTTTGCAATTAAAGGGAATTGGATGTTTTCAGAATTAATTTTTTGAACAATAGTTTCGAAATTTTCATCAGAATTTACTAAAATCGTTTTTGGGTAAAAAGCGGGTGGAATTAAATCATAAATTTCTTTTTTTGATTCCATAAAAAAGCCACCATTTTTAATTGAAGGATTTGAGGCATTGAAATAAAAAAAAGAGCGTGTTTTAGCCGCATAAAATAAATATTGAAAATACACCGGAAAATAAACTACTTGATAAGGCCAATATTCCCAATTGATTAGTTTATGAAGGAAAAGATTAAATTTTGTCATTCTTTTAATTGAATAAATCCAGATAAGTCATTTCTATTTTTGAATTTGATACCAAACATTGCGTAATACTAACTGTTTTTAGTTGGTTATTACGATTAATTTGCAAACCAAATTCTTTATTTTCTGTCTCTGTAAATTGATGAAAGTATAGAATTTCATTAGCTTTTGGGCTACCTGTTGATTTTAAAAAGTGATCAAACCAATTTTTTCTTTGTGCTCTAATTTCTTTAGAATATAGTGTAGAAGAAGACCAAATATGAAATTCATTTTCATTAATTAATTCTTTGCTTTTTTCTATTTCGTTCCATTGTAATTGTATTAGTTTATTGTTTTCAAATAATACAATTGTGAAGGGTTCTATATCTTTTAAATCTATTTTTTGCCAATGGTTTAAAGTGTTTTTTGAAGTCATTAATTCAATTACAATTAAACCTCTACTTTTTTTATAATTGCTCTTAGAAATATGCTTTTCTTTTGCACCATTAAGTAAAACAATAATTTTACTATTAGTATGAGCCATCCAAGTTCCGCCAGCTTTTGGGTCTTTTGGAAAAATTATTTTTTCGCCTTCAATTTCATATTCTTGAGGAGAAATTGCTTTTTCTCTTGCAATTTTCTCATCTCTGTTAGAAGTAATAATACATCCGTTTTTTGTTGGAATATACGTTACTGTGCACATTGTCTTCGATATTCAAGTGTTGATGGTGCTATTCCAAAGGAATTGGCAACTTTAATATGCGGTAAACGAAGTACTACAACTTTTATTAAAGCCTGATGATGAATACTGTGTTCTAAATTATAAACCAATTCTCTAAAATAATTAGTGGATAATGTTTCAGAAGTGCTGTAACAATTGTGAACTAATGAAAGCGATTTATTTGGCTTGTCTATTTCTACTAGAATTTTTTCAATTTTTAAAAGCGCCTCATTTACATCGGTCTGAAGGATTAAATCACGTTTTCTATTATCGTAATTAACTAATCCATATTCATAATTATCTAGCAAACATTCAAATAATTCAATAATATGTCGCATGTGTTCGCCAATGGTAGCATTGCTTAATTCAGGATTTTTATGTGAATAGTCGTCATTTGTAAGTTGACGAAGCAATTCGATGTTTTCGTAAAGGTTATTTTTTATGTTTTCTACTAACATGTTCTTACTTTGTTTCTGGAACAAATTTTATAGAAACAGAATTCATACAAAAACGTTGACCTGTAGTTTCTTTAGGACCATCATCAAAAATATGACCTAAATGGCCGTCACATTTAGCACATATAACCTCTGTTCTTACCATTCCATAACTCAAATCTTGAACATAAACGACAGAACCTTTAATTGCTTTGTCAAATGAAGGCCAACCACAGTGCGAATCAAATTTGGTGTCTGATGTAAATAATTCATTTCCACAACCTGCACAAACGTATTTTCCTTTTTCAAAATGGTCATAATATTCACCAGTAAAGGCTCTTTCTGTCCCTTTTTTTCTTAAAACTTCATATTGCTCTGGAGTTAGGTCTGCTTTCCATTCAGCATCTGTTTTTTTTGAATTTGAATTCATAGGTTTAGTTTCTTTGTTTTGTGATTGACACGACTGAAGTGTAATTACTAAAAGTAATAAAAATAAATTTTTCATAGTTAACTTTTTTTCAAATTTAAATGTAAGAATTCAGATAAAGTGTTAACTAATTAACAAAATATTGAATTAAGTATTAATTTCTAAATCTTTGATATAGTCTTCGTTTTCATAGAAAAACAACTCAAAAGCACTCATTTTTTCATTAAAAAAATCAAAAATTGTATTCCAAGTGTTTTTATTGTTGATACTTATTCCAGTAATTTCTACCCAAACCCGACTAATAATTTTTCCGTTTTCTAAATAAAAATTACGTTCAAAAATGGCATCTTCTAAATAGTCTTCTAAAAGAATATTTTTTAACGATTCAACTTTTTCGTAATAAATTTTACGTTTTTCTTCGTCCTTTGGTTCTATATCAAGTAAAACTTGAGCTTTTTTATTATCAACATAAAACTTAAAAGTTACGTCTTTAATTTTGGTGTTGTAGAGTAACCATTTACGCGGATATTCGGCTGCAAAGGCAATCCAAAAGTCTTTTTTAATTTGAAGCGCTTCTTCTTTACTGAACATATTATTGGATTAGAATGTTATTTTGTTTAAAAAAATAGCTACCTTTAAGGTTGCTAAAATGAGGTTGATATGCTTTTTTATGATTTTATAAAACATATTCCAAAGATAGAAAAAGAAACGCTTCTTTCTACAGATGCGCATGCAAAAATGGCGCCTTTAGAGCGAATTTCTTTTTTAAAAGAAGAAAATTACAAAGATAAAAATCCGAGAAAGGCTGCTGTTCTTATGCTTTTTTATCCTAAAAATGAGATGACTCATTTGGCATTAATTGTGCAAAATTCTTATCCAGGAGTACATTCTTCGCAAATAGGTTTTCCAGGTGGTAAAGTGGAAGATTTTGATGCTAATTTAGAACAAACTGCATTAAGAGAAACACATGAAGAAGTTGGTATTCATCCTGATAAGGTACAGATTATTAAAGCTTTTAGTGAAATTTATATTCCGCCTAGTAATTTTTTGGTAGCACCATTTATGGGAATTTCTCATGAAGAGTTGACTTTTATTCCCGACTTAGATGAAGTAAAAAGGGTTTTAGAATTTTCAATTGCTGATTTTTTAGTCGAGAAAAGCATTACCAAAGTTAAAATGTCCACTTCTTATGCTACCGATATTGAAGTGCCTGCTTTTATGGTGGACAAATATGTTGTTTGGGGAGCTACTGCAATGATGATGAGCGAGTTAAAAGAAACAATTAAAAGCGCTTTGCTTTAGAATTTTATCTTCATTTTTTCACAGATTTGTTTAAAATGTTTTTTTATTTGAATTTTCTTTTTAAAATGCTCTATTTTACTACTTTTGCGTTCTTACGTTGTTAAAAAGATAAAAAAATTATGGGATTATTTAAGAGAAATCCTTTTGGACATATATTATTTTTAAAGACTTGGTTAATTCGAATAGCAGGGTTTTTAACACATCGACGTTACCGATATTTTAACCAATTGCACATCGAAGGTTCTGAAATTATAAGAAGTTTGCCAGATACGAATGTTTTATTTATTTCAAATCATCAAACTTATTTTGCCGATGTGGTAGCTATGTTTCATGTATTTAATGCAAGTTTGAAAGGAAGAGAAAATAACATTAAAAATGTATTTTATTTGTGGAATCCAAAACTCAATATGTATTATGTTGCCGCAAAAGAAACCATGCAAGAAGGTTTGTTGCCAAGAATATTGGCTTATGCAGGTGCAATTACTGTTGAAAGAACTTGGCGTGCTAAAGGAAAAGATGTGACCGAAAAAAAAGAAGTAAATCCAAATGATACAGAGAACATTAAAATTGCTTTAGAAGACGGATGGGTAATTACTTTTCCTCAAGGTACTACACGTTCGTTTAAACCAGTTAGAAAAGGAACTGCTCATATTATTTTACAACATAAACCTATAGTTGTTCCCATAGTAATTGATGGATTTCGAAGATCTTTTGATAGAAAAGGATTGATGATCAAGAAAAAAGGAATTTTGCAATCGATGGTGATTAAAGAACCATTAAAAATTGATTACGAAAATGCAACAGTAGATGAAGTAGTAGAAATGATTGAATTTGCGATTGAGCAACATCCTTCTTTATTAAAAGTTATTCCTGCCGAAGTTTTAGAAGAAGAAGCAAAATTAGATAGAGAAAGAATGTGGAAATACTAATAAAAAAAAGAGGCATTGCCTCTTTTTTTTATTGAACTGCTTCTACTTTATATCCTTTTTTTCGTAATAGTTTTATTACGCCTTCTTCTCCAGCTAAATGCGCAGCACCAACGCCAAAGAATGTTGGTTTTTCCATCATTATTTCAGACATTTTTGAAATCCAATTTTTGTTTCTATTGGTTAACAACACATCTTGGTTGTCTGATGTTATTTTATTGTCAGAATCATCCATCATTTTAAGCATTCCTTCAATATCCTTACTTTGATAGATTTTCATCATTTTGCTCAATTCGTCTTTATCTTTTTGTAAATCACTTTTAGCCATTTTTACTAATTCGGCAGCTTGTATTTCATAGGAAATATTATCAAAAACTTCCATTTGATCCTCTACTGTTTCCAATCCAAAAACTTCTTCCTTTTGTTCGTTACTTATTTTCATTAACTCACTTTCAACCGATTGAAATGGACAATCAAGCATTTTAGGATAAAGCATTGTAGTCACTATGAAAGGTTTAAAGCCATCAAACATCTTTGCAGACATATTTAAGTTTTTTTTCAAAAAGGCATCAACCACTTTAAAATCTTCTTCATTTAATAAAGCAGATAATTTAACACCATCTTTCATCATCATATGCTTCATCATTTGCATTTGCATCGATTTGTCATCCATATCGAGTTCTAAACACAATTGTTCTGTTTTTTCTAATGCATTTAAAGTGTTCTTGTCTAAAGAAGCATCGCAAGTAATATGAATTGTTCCATACAAGAAAGAATCTTGTTTTAACCCATTACCCGATATTTTCCAAAGTAAACTTTTTTCTAATTCTTGAGAAAATGACAAACCTGTAAGTAAGGTCAAAAGAGAAATGAATAGCTTTTTCATTAGTAATCAATTTTTTTAAGTTCGTTGTAATTTTTTTGAAGTCTTCGTAATAAAATTCCATAAAGTAATTTGTAGAATAGCCAAAATAGAAACAATATGGTTAATACAAATAAAAAACCACCTAAGATAAAAAACATCTCATATTTATCATATAATTGATTAATGTTTTTATCGTACATGAATTGAAAATAAATCACTATAGCACTTGTAAAACCAACCAATACAAGATTATACCAAACATAATACTTAACAATTTTTCGAGTATTAATGATGTCTTGCATTAATTTTTTTACGGAAGAAGAAGAATTTATTGTTTTTAAATTTTGATAGAAAAAATATATAAAAACAAGAAGAATTGCAAAATTAAAAATGGTAACAATTTTTTCAAAATCGTAAATATGGTTTTCTTTCATTCTTTTAGAATAATCATTATCTAAAAAAATGGAAAGATCTAAAATTCTTAAAATCAAAAACTCTAAAATGCTTATAATCAAAATCCACTTCACAATAGACGAAGAGCCTTTGTGTAGCATACCGTAAATTTCTTTTTCGCCTATTTGTTGGAACGAACTTTCTTGTTTTTTCCAGTCTTTTTTTAATATATCTAATTCATCCATGAGTTACGGATTTAATATTTTTTTTAATTTCCCTTTTACACGGTTCATTTTTACCCGTGCATTCACTTCACTAATTCCCAATGTTTCAGAAATTTCTGTATAATCTTTATCTTCTAAATACAAGAAAACTAAGGCTTTTTCAATATCATTCAATTCGCTAATGGCATTATACAAAAGCTTTAATTTTTCTTCTTCTTCAAAGTTATAATCGTCTTGTGTTACTTTATGAAAAGTACTATCAAACTCAATGGTATCAATGCTTCGTTTCTTTTTTCGATATAAAGTAATGGCAGTATTAAGTCCTACGCGATAGGCCCAAGTTGAAAATTTCGAATCGCCTCTGAAGTTTGGAAAAGCTTTCCATAATTGAATCGTAATTTCCTGAAACAAATCGTTATGCGCATCTGAATCAGTAGTATACAATCGACAAATTTTGTGGATTATATTCTGATTTTCTTTGAGTTGTTGAACAAAAAGTGCTTCCGATTCTGATTTCATAATTAATAAGTAGTTCTTTGAACGAATTTGTTACAAGTTTTCATACCCAATCGCTAATCCTACAAACTTACTATACCCTTCCATCCCGTCTTTTTGTTGGTTGGCTTTTAGAAAATTGTCGTAGAAATATTCAAAGAATGTATTAATAGGAGTTTTATATTGGTTCCAAAAAATTTCATTTTCCTTAAAGTTTTTCAAAACACCTTTGTTGATTTTATCTGCAAAACACTTCGAACTTCCTTCTTGTAAAGCTTCTAAATTATTCAGCGCATAACGCAACGCAAAACTATATGCTGAATATTGGAAATACAAATCCTCATTTTTAGCAGCCGTTATAAATCCGATGAAATTGCATTCGCTTTCGCTTCCAATTCCTGTTTGATGCGCCATTTCGTGGCAAGTGGTTAAAGGCGAAGTGTATTTAGGTTTTAAATAATTCACTTGCGCTTCGTTGGTAAACGGATTCAAATACCCACCAAATCCCATATAACTCAACGGATAACTAAATAACGATGATTTGATACTTTTTACTTCGTAACGAAATTCTTTTAAATCATTAGGTAATTTTTCATACCCTTTCAAAGCCAAATTATAAATTTTTTCATCCGAATACGGAATCACAACGGCTAACGAATCATTTTTAGTGATTTGCAATTGTAATTCGTTGGTTTTTATCAACATTTTTTCTGCAAACTTTTTTAATTGTTCTGCCGAATATTCCTTTTCAATCTGTAGTTTTTCATGTAACGGAATTCGGTAGTAGTTCATTCCCCAAAGAATGTGAAAGAAAAAGTAAAACACCGAAACCCAACTCAATATAGCCAATCCGTTATTTTTCCATTCTTTGAAAAAGCCAGTTCGGTGCTTCCAAATCCATCGTAATAATAGTAAAATCAGGATAAAATAAATCACATCACCAAGCGAAAATGGTAACCAACCCAATGCTTTTCTTGACAAGAAAGCCAATTCCGGATAAAAACCTTTACTGTACCAATTTTCTACAAAATCAGGAAATAAACCAATCGTTTTCACAACGATGATTTGGATTATTAAAAGAAGAGGAAGTATGAATTTTCTTTTCACAGCGTATTTTAAAACGTAAATATAATCACAAATCAATTTGTAAAGAAATTAAACTTTGTAACTTTGTGATTTAAAATAAATTTATAAATCGAGCTTCATTTTAATCAATTTTCAAAATCTGTGAAAATCTGTGCAATCTGTGGCAAAAAACAAGCATAATGAGCCAAGAAATTAGAAATCTGGAACCAAAGCCACTTTGGAACAAATTTGCCGATTTGAATGCTGTGCCACGTCCGTCTAAAAAAGAAGGTCGTGTAATTGAATTCATGAAAAACTTCGGTAAAAATTTAGGATTAGAAACGTTTGAAGACGAAATCAGAAACGTTATCATTCGCAAACCAGCAACGCCAGGAATGGAAAACCGCAAACCAATTGTTCTTCAAGGACATTTGGACATGGTACACCAAAAAAATAATGATACGAATTTTGATTTCGACACGCAAGGAATCGATATGTATGTGGATGGTGATTGGGTTCGTGCTCGCGGAACTACACTTGGTGCTGATAATGGGTTAGGAGTAGCAATGATTATGGCGATTTTAGAATCTACAGACATCAAACATCCTGCAATTGAGGCTTTGTTTACGATTGATGAAGAAACTGGAATGACAGGTGCTTTGAACTTAAAAGGCGGTGTGTTACAAGGTGAAATTTTATTGAATATGGATACCGAAGAAGACGATGAAATCGACATCGGTTGTGCGGGAGGAATTGACGTAACCGCTACAAGAGGTTACAACGAAGAAGAAACGCCAGAAGGTTCTGTGGGTTACACGATTACTGTGAAAGGTTTACAAGGTGGACACTCCGGAATGGATATTCATAAAGGATTAGGAAATGCTAACAAAATCATGAACCGTTTGTTATTTGACGGATTTGAGAATTTTGGATTGCAAATCGCCGAAATTTCAGGTGGAAGTTTGCGTAATGCGATTCCGAGAGAAAGTGTAGCGAAAGTTATTATTGCTGAAATGTATGACGAAGCCTTTGTTTTTGACATGCAAGAAGTAATTGGAGACATCAAAACCGAATTCAAAACAATGGAACCAAATTTAACGATTGAGATTGTTCAAAACGATACTGTTCCAGCGAAAGTAATGGATTTAGGCGTGCAAGAAGGTTTGCTAAGAGCAATTTATGCTGCACACAACGGTGTTTACAGAATGTCGGCTGATATGGAAGACTTGGTAGAAACTTCGAATAATATTGCACGCGTAATTGTAAAAGACGGACAAATTTCGATTCAGAATTTAACGCGTTCGTCTGTGGAAAGTTCTAAAATGGATTTAGCCAATGCATTACGTTCGGCATACGAATTATTTGGTTGCGAAGTTGATTTTGCAGGAAGTTACCCAGGTTGGACACCAAATCCAAAATCGGAAATTTTAGATGTTTTGACGTCTATTTACGAAAAACAAAACGGTGAAAAACCAAAAGTAGTAGCATGCCATGCTGGATTAGAATGTGGTATTTTAGGAACCAATTATCCTAATATGGATATGATTTCTTTTGGACCTACCATTCACGGAGCACACAGCCCAGATGAAAGAGCATCAATTAAATCGTCTCAGAAATTTTGGAAGTTTGTTTTGGAAATTTTAGAGAATATTCCGGTGAAGAAATAAGAATATAGCATAAAGATAAAATCCCGAGTTAGCTCGGGATTTTCTAATTATAATCGATATAAATTTTTGAAATTTTATTATCCAAAATATCAAAATTTATGCCTCCAATTGAATCATTAAAATGGATTTCAAAAAATGTGATATTTTTCATATCACTATTATAAAAATTATGAGCTTTGAGCCATTTTGTATAAGAAGAATTAAATTTATCTTTTAAAATATCAATTGAATCACCAATTTTAATATCGATAGAATTGATAGTGAGTTTTAAATTATTATCTTCTAAGATTAACAGAAAAACTTTTTCATCATCAGGATGAAATACAATTTTATTGTCTTCGATAAAATAATCAACTATAGTTTCTGATACATTTTCAAGAATTATAGAATCAGTTCTGATTATATTGATTTTAGCAACTTCTTTTTCGAATTGCATTCTATTGTAACCAAATATATTTTTGTTGTTTATTAAAATTTGATTTTTACTAATTGAATTCGTTCTCAAATTTTTAATTATTTCACGTTCAGAAGCTAAATCCCTATACAAGAATTGAATTATTTCTTTAGATAAAGATTTTTTAAATTCTTCTTTTTCATCTTTTACAATGTAGTTTTTATAATAGATTTCATTTGTGTTAGTAGAATAAAAAAGAGTGTCTTGATGACTATTGTATTTTATTACAAACATTGTTTTGAATCTTTCATTGCCAAAATGTGTGTTGTAATCTTTTTGCGTCTTATTATAATTTCTTAATTGACTAATAGATTTGTAAATTTTCTTTACAACTTTTTTATCAGTAGTTTTTAACAAAAGGAAATTATCTTCTCTTAAATAACTTTCTTCAAAAAAATCAATATCCATTATTGGATCTGTTTCAATATCAAATGTATTTATTATGTTGTAAATATGAATTTCTGTTAAATCTTTTGGTTTTGATTGTCCAAAGGAAATAGAAGTTATTAAAATGATAAATAGATAACGCATTTGATTATTTTTATTTTCAAATTTAAACAAAAAAGGTTCACTTTCGTGAACCTAATTAAACTTTATGTATTCAAAATTACTTTTTCTCTCTTTTTGTTTGTTCTTTTAAAATCGTAGGCAAATAAGGTAAAATAGTGGTTTTTAATGTTGCTTCAGAAATGGATAAAGCTTTTGCATCTTGTGGTAACGTGTTCCAAATTTTTGAGTTTTTAAAATCGTAGCTTCCAAAGACAACTACGGGAGTTCCTTTTAGTTTTACTTTTTCGGCGCTTTCTAATTCCCATTGATCGGCAAATTCGTATAGCATTTTGGCATCTTTTTCTAACAATCGCAAACAAGAATGCGAAGCTGGATAACCGGGTAATTCATATTCATGAAAACCAACGCCCAATTTGTTTTCAATGTTGAAATTCCATTTTAGTTTCCATTCATCGTTAAACGTACTTATGGTTTCTTCCGCTTTCCAATTTGTAAAAAACAAACCGGTTGGTGTTTTGTCTTTTTCTCTTCCCAGACTTGTAGGTCCGGTATGTGTTAAAACGCCATATTCATAAGTCGCGAAAGCTTGCGTA
This sequence comes from Flavobacteria bacterium BAL38, assembly GCA_000169355.1. Taxonomy (GTDB): domain Bacteria; phylum Bacteroidota; class Bacteroidia; order Flavobacteriales; family Flavobacteriaceae; genus Flavobacterium. The sequence goes on from AAXX01000003.1 coordinate 153,285, forward strand.
GCATACGAAAACAGAATAATTTTACTTACTTCGTTCAAAGTCGCAACTTCTAACGGAAAAGGCATGTAATATTCCAAATCACCCGAAAAATCGGTTGGCACTACTATCGAATCTAATTTTTTTAAATTCACGGCGTCCACACGATTTAGAGCTAAAACTAAGTTGAGTGCTTTTGTGTTTGTGCCTTCGGTTTTTAACCATTCTTCGCTTTTTTGAAATGTATAGGCGACTTCTTTAGGTTCGTTTCTTTTTATTTCAGGTTTGACAATGGTTATAATCTCTTTCTTTTCTTCTTTACAAGAATGTGAAAGTAAACCAATTGCCAAAACCACTATTTTTAAGACATTTTTCATGTTTTCTTTTCGCAAAGTTAACCCTATAAAATGCAGGTTGTTTTATATTATTTTTTGAAATAGTTACATGATTTTTATTTTAGAAGCATAAAAAAAGGCTCACTTTCGTGAACCTTTTAATTAACTTAAAACAAACAAAACTAATAGCGGAAATACAATTCCTGCAATGGCTAGTTTCCAACCTCTATTTTTAAAAGTATATTTTCCGTGGGTTATCATTAAAGTTCCAGTAATGGCAATTAAGATTAATGAAATTCCAAAAATATCAGAATAATAAATCCACAAGTTAGATGTGTTTTTGTGTAGCTTCATTGATTGGCTAATAATTGGCGTTCTATTGAAAGAAACAATCTCTCCTTTCCCTGTTTTCATATCGATTTCTACATCGTGTTTTTCAAATGAAATTTTGAAGGTGCCTTTCTTTACATTTTGGCGACGCATTTTATCGTCGATGCCCAATTGTTTTCCTAAATTTTCAGCAAATTCTTCTGTAATTTGGTTTTCTTCCGGAAGCTGTACTTCAATTTTTTTTATTTCAACCGTGTATTTTTCAGGATGCCAATGTTCTCTGTGGTTCATTAAAATTCCTGAAAATGCAAACGAAATAATCAATCCGACATAGAAGTAGCCAAAATCGCGATGTAAATCTCTAACTAATTTTTGTTGTTTCATGGTGTTTTAAAAATTATAGTTTAAAGACAAGGAATAGTTTCTTGGCGCAATTGGATTTACACTATTATCATCATGTACATTGTAATTTAATTCGTTAAAAATATTACTTAATTTAGAACGTAATGTAAATTTATTAAAGGAGTAACTTAAAGTTATATCAGTTTGAAAAAAATCGGTTAAATAAATCAATTGTCTACTATCATTAGCAACCTGTGCACGTGTCGATCTTCCTGCATAACGTTCTCCAAAATACGTGTTGATGATGCCAAAGTTTAGATTTTTGAATCGTCCGGTTTTAATTTGATAATTAGCACTTAAGTTGGCCGTGTTTTTAGGATTATAACGCAACTGACTTCCCGAAATATAATATTCACTAGAACCAAATTTAGTTTCATTAAAACTATAACCAGCAATAATAGTTAGTCCGTTTATTGGATTTGCAGTAATGTCAATCTCAACTCCTTTACTCGTAACCTCTCCAGCCAATACTTTAATGTAAGAATAGGTGTTTCCGTTTGAAAGCGATTGTTGGTAAAATTTATCATTCGATATTTGGTACAGCGTAAGATTTAAGAATAATTTATTTTTGAATAAAATATTTTTTAATCCCACTTCATATTGATCAACAATTGAAGGGTTTAAGCTGGCTCCACTTTCATCTTGACCCGAGTTTAACTCAAATGAATTGGAATACGTTGCAAATAAAGTATGATTAGTTGAAGGTTGATAAATAATTCCAATTCTTGGCGAAAATGCACCGTCATGATTTACAGTTAAGGCATTAGAACCATCTGAATATTTATATACATTACTTTCTGTATCTTGGTAACTATAACGAATTCCTGCCAATGCTTTCCAGTTTTCAGAGAATGAAATTAAATCTTGAGCATAAATTCCAAAACGGCTAATAGGCGCAGTTGTTAAGGTGTTTTTGCTTAAAGTAGGAATTGCAGGTTCTGCTGCTGCATCATAATCTTCAAATATATTTACAGTGTCGTAATTTGCAAACGGATTGTAAGCTGTTGTTTGTGTTTTAAAATTTTCAACATCGCCACCAAATAAGACTTTATGTTCTATTTTACCTGTTTTAAACTCACCAGTTAAATCTAATTGCTGAATAAAGTAATTGTCTTTTGCGTCAGTACGTTGTATGCTTCTGTTCCAATCTCCATTTGATTGCACAGCTCCATTTGAGCCCGAGTTTGGTCGTGTATTTGAAAACAAATCAGTAGTATAATAACGAATTCCATTCACGAATTTAAGGTTCCAATTGGAATTAATACGATGAGAAACCGTAATAGTATTCGATAATTGTTCGCTGTCATAATGCCCCCAACTTACTCCTAAAAATCGATTTCTAGGTATAGAAACAATTTTATAATCAATAATTCCAGCTCCAAAATCAGGTGTTCTACTATCGTTTGTAAAATCAGTTTCAATTAATAAATCGGTATTTTTTCCCAATTGAAATTCAAAAGACGGATTAAAATAATAACGTTCCGAGTTTACATTGTTTCTAAAACTAGCCGCATTTTCATAAGCACCATTAAATCGAAATCCAATAGTTTTTGACTTGTTTAGGCTTCCATAAACATCAAAAGTTGGTTTGTAGGTGTTAAAACTAGCATTTGTAAAACCTATTTCGCCACCAAATTCATAACGTGGTTTTTTAGTTACCATATTTAAAATTCCACCTGGCGAAACATTACCATATAACATAGCTGCACTACCTTTTAAGAATTCTACTTTTTCTAATCCGCTGGTTTCAAGCATCATTCCGTTATAATAACGAATTCCATTTTTAAAAGTATTGTTACTTGATAATGAAAAACCTCTAGATGCAATTTCCTCCTGATATCCTCCGGTAGCGCCCATAATGTAAACTCCATTGGCATTTTTTAAAATATCTGAAACAGATGCCACTTGTTGGTTTTTTAATTCTTCTTTAGAAATTACGGTAGTTGCTTGTGGTAAATCCATTGCTTTTATTCCTCCTTTACCAGCACTAGGTATAGTATTTGAAGGATTTCCCTGAATCACTACTTCTTTTAATCTTTTAACAGTATCGTTTTCTGTTAAATAGTTTTCATTTATGCTTACGTCATTTAGATTTTGTTGTGCTGCAGCTTCTAATGAAAACAGTATTACTATAGATTTGAATATGTTTTTATACATCTTATTTAGATTTAATTAAAATAACACCGCAAAAATATCAAGTCGAAACGAAACTGCAAAATTTATTTAGACTTATTTTAAATAATATTTATAAGGAATTGATTTTCAGGTAAAAACTTTTATTCCGAAGTTTCAGAACTTAAATTTTTAAACTTTAAACTAAAATTGTAACTTTGCACTCCAAAATAAATAACAGTTATGTTAGATAGATTACAATATGTTAAACAACGTTTCGACGAAATATCAGATTTGATTATTCAGCCTGATGTGATTGCCGATCAAAAGCGTTATGTACAATTAAACAAAGAATACAAAGACCTTAAAGGTTTAGTTGAAAAACGAGAAGAGTATATTGCTCTTGACGGAAATATAAAAGAAGCAAACGAAATTATTGCTGATGGTTCTGATGCCGAAATGGTAGAGATGGCTAAAATGCAATTAGATGAAGCTAAAGACCGTTTACCGCAACTAGAAGAAGAAATCAAATTTATGTTGATTCCTAAAGATCCAGAAGATGCGAAAAATGTGATGGTGGAAATCCGTGCGGGAACTGGTGGAGATGAAGCTTCTATTTTTGCAGGAGATTTATTCCGTATGTATACTAAATATTGCGAAGCTCGTGGTTGGAGAACTTCTGTGGTTGATATTAGTGAAGGAACATCTGGTGGTTTTAAAGAGGTAATTTTTGAAGTTACAGGTGAAGATGTATACGGAACTTTAAAATTTGAAGCTGGAGTACACCGTGTTCAACGTGTACCTCAAACAGAAACACAAGGACGTGTGCACACTTCGGCAGCAACGGTAATGGTTTTACCAGAAGCGGAAGAATTTGATGTTCAAATTGATATGAATGATGTTCGTGTAGACTTTTTCTGTTCGTCTGGTCCTGGTGGTCAGTCGGTAAATACTACGAAGTCAGCGGTTCGTTTAACGCATATTCCAACAGGATTGGTAGCGCAATGTCAGGATCAAAAATCGCAGCATAAAAATAAAGACAAAGCTTTAGATGTATTGCGTTCTCGTTTATACGAAAAAGAATTAGCCATCAAACAAGCGGAAGATGCAACCAAACGTTCTTCGCAAGTAAGTTCAGGTGACCGTTCGGCAAAAATTAGAACGTATAACTATTCTCAAGGTCGTGTAACCGATCATAGAATTGGTTTAGACGTTTTTGATATGGATGGTGTGATGAACGGAAAAATTCAAAAATTTGTTGACGAACTTCAGTTGGTTAACAACATGGAGAAATTGAAAGAAAACGAAGTGTTCTAAATGAAAGAAAATAGAAAATAGAATAAAGAGAAAAGATGCTAAACAATAATTTGTTTGGCATTTTTTTTAAATCCTTGTGAACTTTGTGAAAAACTTTGCGAACTTTGCGTTTAAACAACATCAACAACAAAATGACTACTGAACACCTAATTAATCAAATACAAACAAAAAAATCTTTTTTATGCATCGGTTTGGATGTCGATTTGAATAAAATCCCAGAGCATTTATTACAAACCGAAGATCCTATTTTTGAATTCAATAAAGCCATTATAGATGCTACTCACGATTTGTGTGTTTCTTATAAACCGAATACAGCATTTTATGAAGCTTACGGTATAAAAGGTTGGCAATCGCTAGAAAAAACGATTAATTACATCAACGAAAAGTATCCAGAAATTTTCACCATTGCCGATGCAAAACGTGGTGATATAGGGAATACATCATCTATGTACGCAAAAGCTTTTTTTGAAGATTTAAACTTCAATTCGGTTACTGTGGCTCCGTATATGGGAAAAGATTCAGTAGAACCTTTCTTGGCTTTTAAAAATAAGCATACCATAATGTTAGCATTAACTTCAAACGAAGGAGCATTTGATTTTCAGACGCAAAATGTTAACGGACAAGAATTATACAAAGTGGTTTTAGAAACATCAAAATCATGGAAAAATTCAGAGAATTTAATGTATGTAGTTGGGGCAACAAAAGCCGAATATTTCACTGAAATTAGAAAAATTGTTCCCAATAGTTTTTTATTAGTTCCGGGAGTTGGCGCTCAAGGCGGAAGTTTAGCTGAGGTTTGTAAATATGGGATGAGCGATAATGTTGGACTTTTAATTAATTCTTCTCGAGGTATAATTTATGCTTCAAACGGAACTGATTTTGCTGAAAAGGCTAGGGAAGAAGCATTAAAATTGCAACAAGAAATGGAGCAAATTTTAAATAAATAATATGACTAAAAGAGATTTTTTTCGAATATTAATCAAAGTTTTTACTCTATATTCTGTAATAATATCAATATTTACATTGTTTCCGCAATTACTTTCATTTAATCAAATGTTAGATAATATTTCATTAAGTCTAGTTTTTGTAGGATGCGTTTTAGTACTTGTTGCATTTTCAGTTTTTATGGTAAAATTTACTGATAAAATTATCGATTTTCTAAAATTAGACAAAGGATTTGATGAAGAAAGCATAGTTCTTGGGAATTTAAATAATCAAGCTATTTTTAAAATCTCTATAATTTTAATTGGTGGTTTTATGATTGTAGATAATTTTCCTCAGTTTTTGATGGATATTTTAAATGAATTTAAATTTAAATCATCCTATCAATATATGGAAGGTCATGAAGTTGATTATTTTTGGTTCGGAGTACGATTTCTTAACCTAATTTTTGGCTATTTGATTATTTCTAACTGCAAATCAATAGCTAAATTTTTAGATAAAAATTAACTCGTGGCTAAAACTTACTCAGACCAGTTAGGAACCCAACACACTTTTGAATTTTCACCATTACGAATTGTTTCATTAGTGCCTTCGCAAACCGAATTACTTTATGATTTAGGTTTAGAAGACAACATCATTGGAATTACCAAATTCTGTGTGCATCCTGTTCATTTTAAATCGACTAAAGCCATTGTTGGAGGTACAAAAAATATAAAATTTGATAAAATAAAAGCACTTCAGCCCGATATTATCATTTGCAATAAAGAAGAAAATACCAAAGAAATTGCGGATGAATTAAGCGCTATTTGTCCTGTTTGGGTAACTGATATTATAACGATTGAAGATAATTTACAAATGATGCATGATTTTGGTCAATTGTTTAACAAACGTACTGAAGCACAAAAATGGATTGATAAAATTAATTTTGCTTACCAAGATTTCAAGCAATTTATCAAAGATAAACCGATTAAAAAAGCCGCTTATTTCATTTGGGCAAATCCGCACATGGTGGCCGGAAATAGTACATTTATCAACGAATTGTTGCAATTGAATCGTTTCGAGAATATTTACAAAGAAAAAGAAGAACGTTATCCTGAAATTGAGTTGAAGAAAATACGATTAGAAGGCGATCCCGATTATGTATTTTTATCCTCAGAACCTTTTCCATTTAAAGACGAACATGCCTTTGAAATAGGCCGTTTTACACATCATGCGAAAACTGTTTTTGTAGATGGCGAAATGTTTTCATGGTACGGAAGCCGATTATTAAAAGCCTTTGATTATTTTAAATTACTGCATACTAAAATTTAAATTTTGTTCAACTTGTAAGTCTTCTGAAAAGCAGTACATTTGGCAAAAATAAAGCTTTGATTTCCTATACAATTTATAAAAACGAATCGAGTTCAGAATGGGTTACTTTTGTTCATGGAGCAGGAGGAAGTTCGTCTGTATGGTTCAAACAAATTCGCGATTTTCAAAAGCATTTTAATGTATTACTGTTAGATTTACGAGGTCATGGAGATTCAAAAGAACCATTAAAAGCGGCATTCAAGCAAAAATATACGTTTAAAGCTATTGCCGAAGATATTGTTGAGGTTATTGAGCACTTAAAAATCGAATCGTCTCATTTTGTTGGAATTTCTTTAGGTTCTATAGTTATTCGTCAATTGGCAGAAATGCATCCCAATCGTGTTAAAAGCATGATTTTAGGCGGCGCTATTTTAAAAATGAACTTTCGTTCACAAGTTTTAATGCGATTAGGAAATACATTTAAATATGTGTTGCCCTATTTGGTTTTGTACAAGTTTTTTGCTTTTGTGATAATGCCAAAAAAGAACCACAAACAATCGCGCTTACTTTTTATTAACGAAGCCAAGAAATTATACCAAAAAGAGTTTATTAAATGGTTTAAGCTAACTGCAGAAATAAATCCGATTCTTCGTTGGTTTCGACAAAAAGAATTAAATATCCCCACGCTTTACGTAATGGGCGAAGAAGATTATATGTTTTTACCATCGGTAAAGCAAGTTGTAGCCAATCATGTAAAAACGGCCGAACTTTTCATTGTTCAAAACTGTGGACATGTTGTTAATGTAGAACAACCGGCTATATTTAATGAAACAGTGATTGGGTATTTGAAGAGGAGGTAGGATAGTTGAAATTTTAGGCTTTGGCTTCTTTATAAAAAAAATTATGAGGATTTTCCACAAGTAATGTCATAAGCAATGAATCTGAATTGTTATTAGTTATTTTTTTACAACTAACATTTCGGTCGTTTCAAATTCCTTTTGGCCTTTTTTGTAAAGTATTTTTTTAATTTTAATAATCTTAAATACCAGGTCATTTTCTTTTTTGTTACTTATTTTCAAAATTGAATCTTTTTTGTTCAAGTTCCATTTCTCTAAAGAAAGAGAATACAAATGAAATTTTTTATCGTAAAAATTCAAATACTTTTTTTGTGTAAATTTTAAAATAATTGATTCAGTATCATCAAAATAATCTGACTCCTCATATAAATTGTTAAATCCTTTTATTGGATTTGAATACTTTATAAATTTTAGAGTATCAGATTTAAAGAAAACACTGTCTTTATTAGAAATAAACCACTCTGACTTTCTGAATTCTTTATTTGAAATGGATTGCGAAAACACCAATTTAGAGGTTAATAATAAGATTAATATATTTAATAATCTGATTTTCATAATTATTGTCTAATTTATATGCGCAATAGAGTTGCGTTTTTCAAATATATAAAAAAATAGTTACAAATTTTCAGAAACAAAAAAATCCCCAATTGCTTGAGGATTCTGGTTATTTTTTAGTTTTACCTGAGTTAAACTTAAAGCGTTCTACTGGGCTTTCTGGTTTTTGTTTTTTGTCAGAAGGTTTTCCTTGTCCAAATGGTTTTTTAGCAGGTGCGCCTTTGGGTTTAAATGGTTTTTTTTCGCCTTCTTTCTTAAAATCGGGCTTTTTATCTTCTTTAAACAACGAAGTTTTGTTCTTTGCAATTTCGCTCAGTACTTCTCTAGGGTTTTTAGGCTCTTCTTTAGTACCGCGCAAATGAATAATTAATCCGTTTAAAAAATTACGCAACAATTGATCGCCACATTCCATATAATTAGGATGGTCTTCGCTTCTAAAAATATCTGCTAATTCACCCTTAGAAATTCTAAAATTAACCAAGTTTACTATTTCAATAATTTGGTCATCTCTTAATTGCAACGCCACGCGTAACTTTTTAAAAATATCGTTATTATTCATTTGTATCTATTTTATTATTCTAGTTCAAGTTCAATTTCAAATTCAATTTCAAAAATTTTAAATTCTAAATTCTAAATTCTAAATTCTAATTTTAAAAGAGCCAAAGGTACGCTTTTCCAAATTCTTTAGCCCATAAATTTTCGTTATGCTTTCCGTTACTCACTTTTTGAGTTTTTGTTAAGTGCAAGCATGAACAACGAGTTGCGTTTACTAGAGCTATCATTTTATCCATATCTGACTCCATGGTTTCACTTTCTGATGTGCCACACATAAAATACAGTTTAGTGTTTATTTTTTTTGTCTTTTCTGTAAGGGTATACAATTCGGGATTAATCCAAAATGAAGGCGAAAAAACGGCTGCTTTTCCAAACACTTTTGGGTATTTTAAAATGGCATAATAGGAAACAAGTCCACCTAATGAGCTTCCTGCAATTGCTGTATTGTATTTTCCGGTTTTAGTTCTGTATGTTGTTTCAACATAAGGCTTTAATGTGGTTACTATAAAATCTAAATAAGCATCGGCATTTCCTCCGCCATATTCTGTATGGGTAAAAGCAGTAAGTTCGTTTATTCGTTTTTCATTTCCGTGTTCAATACCTATTATAATTACTTCGGCTTTTAAACTATCTAAAGTTTCATCTACACGCCATTCTCCAGCATAAGAAGTTTTGGCATCAAACAGATTTTGCGCATCGTGCATATAAATAACTGGAAATTTCTTTTGCGACGACTCGTAATTGTAGGGTAAATACACCCAAATTTTCTTTGAAGTCTGTAATTGTGGTGCTTTTATTTCAAAAGTAGAAATGCTGCCTTGCGACCATCCACAATAGTATGTTAATAAAAAAAAGACAGAAACAAGTAAATAGTGCTTTTTCATTTTTATATTTGAAATATATCTAAGACATAAAATTACTATTTTGATGGACAGTTACCAAGAAAAAATAAGTTTATTGCAAGAAATGATTGCGTTTGCATTAATAGATGGCGAATTGCACGACAGAGAGTATGATTTCTTAGAAATTGTATCTCAAGAACTTGAAATAGAAAAGGAAACGTTTTTGAAATTGTTTCAAACTAGTAACAAAACAGTGGTTATTAAAGACGAATTCAATAGAATTTGTCAGTTCTATCGTTTGGCTTTGTTAATGCATTGTGATGGTGTATTACACGAAAGAGAGCAAATTAAAATCAATGAAATTGGTATTAATATGGGATTAAATCCATTTGCTATGAAACGTGTATTGCATTTAATGAAAACTTCGCCAGAAAGAATGGTTCCTGCCGAAGTTTTATTATCTGTTTTTAGTGAGCAACATAATTAGTTAGTTTCCAAACTGATTTTCGTTGTCTTTAATATAATTTACAATAAGTGTAACCACATCTTCTTCAGTTTCATTGGTAAAGAAAAGTTCGTCTAAATCTTCCCAACCAGAAATTGTGTTTTCATCAGCTTTTTCTATGGCAGCAATACGATTTTCTAGGTTAGTATCGTATCCTTTTGGAAAAATTTTAACTGCATTTGAAATTAATTCAGCCGTTTTAATCGCTTTTATTTCTTGATAAGAAGTAATTATTTCTTCAACAAAATTTCCAGATTCTGAAGAAAAGAAGAATTCAAATCCGCCTTCTCCCATAGCACCTTCAAAAATATCGATAAAAACAAATACTTTTTCTTCATCTGTTAATGATGAAAAGTCTTCAGTTTCTTCTTTTTTATCCCAAATTAATGTCCCAACAGCTTCAATGATGGCTACTTCGTCTTCTAGTTTTAAAATGTTGTTAATTTTGCTCATATGTTTTTTATTACTGGTTTTAATTTTATCATCTTCGTCACTTCGAGTTTTTTTTATAAAATTGTCTGAACTATTTTATAAAAAATGTATCGAGAACTGTAGAAGAAAAATTCGTTTCTGTATTTCTCGATACAATTTTATATTCCAAAAACTAGGGTTTTTAAAACATAAAATCACTCGAAGTGACGTTTCGTTTATTAGTCATTCAATTACAATTTATCCTGCAATGCTTTTATATCATCGCGTAATTTGGCAGCTTGCATAAAGTCTAATTCTTTAGCGGCTTTTTCCATTAGTTTACGCATGTCTCTTATTTTCTTTTCTATTTCCGGTTTTGATAAATACAAACTTTCTGGCTCTGCCGCTTTTAAAGCTTCTTTTTCAAAATAGCCTGTTGAAACAGAATTACCACTTAAAGCACTTCCTAAACTTTTGTTCAAAGCCTTTGGTTCTAATCCGTGTTTGGTGTTGTATTTAGTTTGTTTTTCTCTTCTGTAGGTGGTTTCGTCTATTGTTTTTTGCATGCTTTTGGTGATTTTATCGGCATACATGATGGCTTTTCCGTTTACATTACGTGCAGCACGACCTACAGTTTGCGTTAATGAACGATGACTACGTAAAAAACCTTCTTTATCGGCATCTAAAATAGCTACTAGTGAAACTTCAGGTAAATCCAAACCTTCACGCAATAAATTCACACCAATTAGCACATCAAATACACCTTTTCTTAAATCTTGCATGATTTCTACACGCTCTAATGTATCTACATCAGAATGAATATAACGACATCTAATAGCTACTTTGGTAAGGTATTTGGCCAATTCTTCTGCCATTCTTTTGGTTAAAGTAGTCACTAAAACGCGTTCGTCTGCTTCACATCGCAATTGAATTTCTTCAATTAAATCATCAATTTGATTAGCACTTGGTCGAATTTCTATAATGGGATCTAATAAACCTGTAGGACGAATTACTTGTTCTACATAAACGCCTTCTGTTTTTTCTAATTCATAGTCGGCTGGCGTTGCCGATACATAAATTACTTGATTTTGTAAAGCTTCAAATTCTTCAAACTTCAACGGACGATTGTCCATAGCAGCGGGCAATCTAAAACCATATTCTACTAAGTTTTCTTTTCTGCTTCTATCACCTCCATACATGGCATGCACTTGCGAAATCGTAACGTGACTTTCATCCACCACCATTAAAAAATCATCTGGAAAATAATCTAATAAGCAGAAAGGTCTTGTTCCAGGTTCTCTTCCATCTAAATAACGCGAATAGTTTTCAATTCCTGAACAATAGCCTAATTCGCGAATCATTTCTAAGTCGAAATTAGTTCGTTCTTCCAATCGTTTGGCTTCTAAATGTTTTCCAATTTCTTTAAAATAATCGACTTGTTTTACTAAATCTTGTTGGATAGCCCAAATAGCATTTTGTAATACATCTGGCGAAGTCACAAACATATTTGCCGGATATATCGATAATTTTTCATAGCGTTCTAAAACCTGCGCTGTTCGAGCATCAAATGCTTCAATTTCTTCAATTTCGTCTCCAAAAAAGTGAATTCGGAAAGGTTCGTCGCCATAACTTGGAAAAATTTCCACTATATCGCCTTTAATTCTAAAATTTCCAGGATTGAAATCGGCTTCGGTTCTCGAATATAAACTTTGCACCAATTGATGTAATAATTTGGTTCGAGAAATTTGCTGACCAGTTTCTAAATTCACCACATTTTTCTGAAACTCAACGGGATTTCCTATTCCGTATAAACAAGATACAGAAGAAATTACGATAATATCTCTACGTCCCGAAAGTAGGGCAGAAGTAGTACTTAAACGCAATTTTTCTAATTCTTCGTTAATAGATAAATCTTTTTCAATATAGGTTCCTGTAACAGGAATAAAGGCTTCGGGTTGATAATAATCGTAATACGATACAAAATATTGTACCGAATTATTTGGGAAAAATTGCTTGAATTCCGAATATAATTGAGCCGCTAAAGTTTTATTATGTGCTAAAACTAAAGTAGGCTTTTGGACTTCCTGAACCACATTAGCAACCGTAAATGTTTTTCCAGAACCTGTAACACCAAGTAAAGTTTGATATTTTTCTCCGTTTACAATGCCTTTTGAAAGTTTTTCAATGGCTTGTGGTTGGTCACCTGTAGGTTTGTATTCTGAAACAACTTGGAATTTCATTTAAAGCTTTAATTTTGATGGGTTTTGGCTGTTTTCCCAAACGGATAAAACAACAATGTGTTTTTGAAAAATTTCGTAGAAAAGATAATGATTGTCAACTAGTAAACCTCTAACACCGATTTTATTTGTTTTTTTGTTCATTGGATAGCGACATAATTGGGTCAGTTTTAGATTCTATCAAAATAGGTAATTCCTCTAAAAACTTTTTATCGTTTATGCGGTCAATTTTAAATTTTAGAATATTTTTTAGTTCCAATGTATTCATAACAAAACATTTTACGAAGATACGAAAAAAGTTAATCCCAACATTCCATTAGCAATAAATCGCCTTCACTGTGTTCAATTGAAACAATGCCGTCTTCAGTTACATGATTGCTGCTTCCGGTACGATAACCGATAGTTAGTTCTTCGTTATTTAGTGTATAAAATAAGTTTTTTGTTGTAATTCCGCTTACTTTTCCAATCGGGATTAATGATAACACGGTGTTAGCGGTATACCATTTATTGTACGTTAAAGGGAGTAAAAAAACTTTTGAATAATCATCAAGTATAACAATTTTCAACTTATCTCGATAAGCTACTATATTCGTAATGTTGGTTATTGTGTGATCGGCACGTTTTCCGGTGGCCCAAACAACATTTACAGCTTTATGACCTTCTTCTATAAGGTAATCAAAAGCTTTTTCTAAATCTGTTTTATCTTGATTGGGTGTATGAACAATTTTTAAAGGATATTGTTTTTCTAAATAATATTCAGGATTAAATTCACGATCAAAATCGCCTAATAAAACATCTACTTTTATGCCAAGTTCTAAAACGCGTTCAATTGCAGCATCTAAAACAATCACTAATGGCGACCATTCTAGTAATTGTCCAATTAATTCTTCACTACAGGCTGCTCCATTAGCAATAATTAAAGCAGGTTCTTGATCGTCGCGAACAATATGATGTGAAGACATTTAGTTTTAGAATTAAGGAGTACGAATTTATACAAAATTATTCAACAATATAAATCATTGTGTCAGTTTCTGATAATCTAAAGAATCCTAAAGCGAAATTATTAAAATTAGTTTGATTAACGATATTACCTCTAACAGTTGCAGGTGGAGTTTGAAAAGGACTTCCTCCATTTCCTCCAGCAATACCTAATAAGATATTCATGTAATTGTAATAGGTTTCCGAAATTCCGTGGAGTGTAAATTGTAAAGTGTCATCGGTTTTCATGTCTTCATTAGTGTACAAGCCAAACATTTGATTTCCTTGAAAAAAGCTATCATCTATAACATCATATTCTGGTAACGTTGTAAACGATGAATTATATTCTTCTAAATAAAAATTAGAAATTAATCCATTGTCTTGATAAAAGAATTTTACCTCTTTTTCATTTCCGGTAAAGCCTCCATCTTCGGTTTGTTCCACATAATCAATGGTTGGAACTTCTATTAATGCTTCTGTAGCCATATATATTTGACTGTCATGTATAACAGTTAAAGTGTAAGATTGTCTAATTTCTGGATTAAAATTTGTACAAACATATTCGCCTGTGCCTGGAATTTCATTGAAGTCATATTGAATTGCATTTCCATCAGTAATGTAAACAGTAGCTCCACTTACAGCAGGAATTGTTGAAGAATAAAAATCGGTAGTTGTGCTTAATTTTATGGTTTGCTCATTTCCTAGCGTTCCTTTTTGCCATTTTATAGAAGCATCAATTACTAATCTTGGTGCTGCGGTTGGTAAGTCAATCTCAACGACATCCTCACAACTAATAAATGTAAATGAAGTTATGAATGTGATAAGGAATAACGATACTATTTTTAATAATTTATTTGTCATAACTAAAATTTAAAATTATAGGTTACACTTGGTACGATACCAAAAATAGACAATCGAACCGCTTCGTTATTTCCAGAGTCTTGATTTTGTCTAAAACTAATTGAAGCAGCATTTTTCCTGCTGTATACATTGTAAATTCCAAAAACCCATTCACCATGCCAGTTTCTGGTTTTATTTTTTTCAGGAACTAAAGTTGCCGATATATCTAAACGATGGTAAGTTGGTAATCGGTTTTCATTACGTAATCCATATGTAGGAACGCTAATTCCTTGATATTGATATTGTCCATTTGGATACGTAACTGGTTGTCCAGACTGAAGTGAAAAAATGCTACTAAAACTCCATTTTTCATTTAGTTTATACATGCTAGTAATAGCAATATTGTGTAGTTTATCCCAACCTGTTTTATACCATTCTCCATTATTGATTCCGGTTTCCACGGCTGTTCTTCCTGGTGTTCTTTGTTCGGAACGAGAAAGAGTATAGGAAATCCATCCATTAAGTTTTCCATTATTTTTACGAGCTAAAATTTCTAAACCATACGCTCTAGCTTCTCCTTTTAAAACTACTTGCTCAATATCGTCATTTGCAATTAAATCGGCACCGTCTATATAATCAAGTCTGTTTTTAAGTTTTTTAAAGAAAGTTTCAACTTCAAGTGTGTAATCATCATTTTGGAAGTTTTTAAAATAACCAAATGCCACTTGATCTAAAATTTGAGGTTTTAAATAATCATCACTTGGAGCCCAAACATCTAGTGGTGTTGGAGATTGGGTGTTAGAAATTAAATGCAAATATTGCGACATTCTGTTATAACTTGCTTTAATTGAACTGCTTTCGTTTAAAGTGTATGCAATTGAAACACGAGGTTCTAGATTGCCAAATTGTGCAATTGTTTTGTTTTTTCCAAAATATTCTGAGCCTATAGGAGTAGCTTTTTCATAAATTTGAAAATCTTCATTATAAACAACCGCCTGATTATTTGCATATAAATTAATTTCTTCGTCTCCTAAGCGATAAAATTTACTGTAACGTAAACCATAATTAATGGCTAATTTATCTGTAATTTGCTGCTCAACATCAATATATACAGAAGGTTCAAATGCATATTTTTTAGCCAATTGATCAGGGTTAATTCCCGAAGTATCATTTGTTGGTTCAATTTTTCCAGGATTAAAATCATGATAAATAGCATTGGCACCATAAAATAATTTTACTTTATCTGAAAGGTAATGCTTAAAATCATATTTTAAGTTGTAATTTTTAATTCCGCTATCCCAATTAAATCCTATGAAATCTAATGTTAATCCATAGTAATAATCACTATATATTAAAGATAGGTTTGAGAAAAGTTTATTTGAAAATAAATGATTCCATCTTAGATTAAATACCGAATTTCCATACGTATTTACAAAACTTTCATTTAAACTAAAAACATCTCTTCCGAAATATCCAGAAGCATATAAGTTGTTGTTTTCATTAAGTTTATAACTTAATTTGGTGTTTAAATCATAAAAATAAGCCGAATTTTTATTATCGGTAAGTTTTAAAAACAAATGCGCATAAGAACTTCTTCCTGCAAACAAGAACGATCCTTTGTTTTTTACAATTGGTCCTTCAACTAATAATCTACTTGAAATAATACCAATACCTCCATTCATATGAAAATCAGTATTATTCCCGTCTTTTTGATAAATTTCTAATACAGAAGCAACTCGACCTCCAAAACGAGATGGGATGCCACCTTTGTAGAGTTTAAGATCTTTAATTGCATCGGTGTTAAATACAGAAAAGAAACCAAATAAATGCGATGTATTGTATATCGTAGCTTCGTCAAGTAAAACTAAATTTTGATCTGCAGAACCGCCACGAACATTAAATCCAGATTGCCCTTCTCCGGCATTTGTAACACCAGGTAATGTTAAAATCGATTTTATAACATCCGTTTCTCCTAGAATTGCAGGCATTTGTTTGATGGTGTTAATAGAAAGTTTGTTAACACTCATTTCTGGTTTTTTTATGTTCGTTCTGTATATGTTTTTTGTTATTACAACTTCTTTTAGTTCTTGATTACTTTCTTTTAAACTAAAGTTCTTTTTTACATTTTGATTGATTTCTATTTTTTCTAAAATAGTTTCAAATCCTACATAACTTACTTGAACTGTATAATTACCTTGAGGTACAGAAATAGAATAGAAGCCATACTCGTTAGTATAAGTTCCTATATTAAGTTCAGAAATGTAGACAGAGACTCCAATTAAAGTTTCGTTATTGTTGGTATCTGAAGCAACTCCACTTAAAATTACTTTTTCTTGTCCAAATCCTAATAGCGAAAAAAAGAATAAACACCAGTAAAGTTTTTGTTTTAGCATTATTTTTTGGTATAGATTTTGTAATACAAATTTCACAAAAAATATAAGTAAAAGTTTAAAACATATGTTAATTTATAATTAAAAATCAATTATTGTTTTAATTTTACAACTTTCAAAAGATTATTAATGAAATTTAAATTATTTGCATTCCTTTTTCTTTTTCAATTTGTGTCGGTAATGGCACAAAAGGATAATCCTTTTAAAAATTCTAAATTGAAGTTGAATTGGGATGAACCTGCAAAAGTAGACACGGAATCCAAAACTATAACCTTACCCTATAAAAGTATTTTTGATAAAAATGATGATTATTTAAAAAGATATTCAATTTTGAATCAGAAGAAAGGTGAGGAAAGTGTAATGATTAAAAAGTCAGAATTTAAAAATCCTGGTGAGGAAGTTCAAAAAAGATTGAATAAAGAAGTTCAAAAAGGAAGTTGGGAAGATGTTTTTTTTGGAAGATTTAAAGTAACTTCTCCGGTTTTAAAAATAATGACAAGAGATCACATGGATCCTGACGGAGATAAAATAAGAATAATACTTAATGGAATAGTTGCCTTTAATGTGATTTATTTAGAGTCTAATTTTAAAACAAGTTACATTGAATTAAGAGAAGGAGAAAATAACATCGATATTTTGGCTTTAAACCAAGGTTTAGCAGGGCCTAATACGGCTACTTTTGCTATTTATGATGAAAACGACAATTTGATAACAACAAATGATTGGAATCTAAATACGGGAGTATCTGCAAAATTTACTATAGAATATATTAAACCTATGGATAAAAAATAAAATAAGCGACCAATATTGGTCGCTTATTTTATTTTTATACTTCTTACTAAGATTTAGCTCAATTTTGCTAAAATAGTATTTAAAGTTGTACTCGGACGCATTGCTTTTTCTGTTAATTCAAAGTTTGGATGATAATAACCACCAATATTTTGTGCTTTTCCTTGCGCTGCAATTAACTCTTCATTAATTTTTGCTTCGTTTGCTGTTAACTCAGTTGCAATAGGAGTAAAGATTGCTTTTAATTCGGCATCTTTATCTTGAGCAGCTAATGCTTGAGCCCAATACAATGCAATGTAAAAATGAGAACCTCTATTATCTAATTGACCAATTTTTCTTGCTGGAGATTTATCATTAGCTAAAAACTTTTCAGTAGCTTCATCTAATGTTTCAGACAAAATCATGGCTTTAGCATTATTTAATGTTTGGCCTAAATGTTCTAAAGAAACTCCTAACGCTAAAATTTCTCCTAAAGAATCCCAACGTAAATAACCTTCTTCAATAAATTGTTCAATATGTTTTGGAGCAGAACCTCCAGCACCAGTTTCAAACAATCCGCCACCATTCATTAAAGGAACAATTGACAACATTTTAGCAGAAGTTCCTAATTCTAAAATAGGGAATAAATCAGTTAAATAATCACGCAATACGTTTCCAGTCACTGAAATAGTATCTAAACCTGCTTTTAATCGTTCTAAAGTAAAATGAGTAGCAGCAATTGGATTTAAGATTCTAATATCTAAGCCGTTAGTGTCAAAATCTTTTAAATAGGTTGTTACTTTTTTAGTTACTTCTCTATCATGTACTCTGTTTTCGTCTAACCAAAAAACAGCAGGAGTATTTGATAATCTTGCTCTGTTAACAGCTAATTTTACCCAGTCTTGAATAGGAGCATCTTTCACTTGGCACATTCTAAAAATATCGCCAGCTTCAACCTTTTGTTCCATAAAAACTTTTCCATTGGCATCGGTAACTTTTACAGTTCCAGCTGCTGACATTTGAAACGTTTTATCATGCGAACCATATTCTTCTGCTTTTTGAGCCATCAATCCTACATTTGGAACGCTTCCCATTGTTTTAGGGTCAAAAGCGCCATTTTTCTTGCAGAAATCAATAGTTGCAGTATATAAACCAGCGTAGCATCTGTCTGGAATTAATGCTTTAGTATCTTGTTGTTTTCCGGCTGCATTCCACATTTGACCAGAAGTTCTAATCATTGCAGGCATTGAAGCGTCAACAATAACATCAGAAGGGATTTGGAAATTAGTAATTCCTTTTTCAGAATTTACCATGGCTACTGCAGGTCCGTTAGCAAATGCTTCATTTAAAGCAGCTTCAACTTCGGTTTGCATAGGATGTCCAGCAATTTTAGCATAAACATCTCCTAATCCGTTTTTGGTATCTACGTTTAATTCTGCAAATAAATCAGCATATTTTGCAAATACATCGGCAAAGAAAACATTTACAATTGCGCTAAAAATGATTGGGTCAGAAACCTTCATCATTGTCGCTTTTAAATGAACTGATAGTAATAATCCTTTTGCTTTTGCATCAGCAATTTCTTTTGCCGCATATGTTTTTAAAGCATTTAAGCTCATTACAGATGAGTCAATAATTTCACCCGCTTTTAATGGAGCAGCCGCTTTTAAAACACTTGAAGTTCCGTTTTCTGCTACAAACTCGATTACAAATTGAGAAGCTTCAGCTACTGTAACTGATTTTTCACTTCCGTAAAAATCGCCATCTGTCATATGAGCTACCTCAGTTTTTGAGTCTGAAGACCAAGCACCCATAGAATGGGGATTGTTTTTTGCGTAGTTTTTAACTGCTTTTGGAGCTCTTCTGTCAGAGTTTCCTTCACGTAATACTGGATTTACAGCCGAACCTAAAACTTTTGCATATTTTGCTTTAATCTCTTTTTCTTCCTCTGTAGTAGCTTCTTCTGGGAAGTTTGGAATTTTATATCCTTGAGATTGAAGTTCAGTAATTACTTCTTTTAATTGAGGAACTGAAGCTGAAATGTTTGGTAATTTAATAATATTTGCTTCTGGAGTAGTAGCTAATTGTCCTAATTCAGATAAAGCGTCTCCAATTTTTTGATCTTCTTTTAAGAACTCTGGAAAGTTAGATAAAATTCTACCCGCTAATGAAATATCTCTTGTTTCTATAGCAATGTTTGCGGGTTTTGTAAAGGCTTTTACAATAGGTAGAAACGAATGTGTTGCCAACATTGGCGCTTCATCCGTAATGGTATACATTATTTTAGATTGGTTAGACATGAATGTTATGTGTTATGTTTGAATATAATTTGTTAAATCTGCCAAATATAAGAATTTTGAGAGAAATAATTTGGGATAAATGCTTAAATCTTGCATAAAGTTCAATAAAAAAGCCACAACATTGTTGTGGCTTTTTATGATTGAGAAAGTACAAATTAGTTTTTGTATCTTCTTTCTTTGATTTTTGCTTTTTTACCTGTAAGATCTCTAAAGTAGTAGATACGAGCTCTACGAACTTTACCTCTTTGGTTCACTTCAACTTTTTGTAAAGCAGGTAAGTTTACTGGGAAGATACGCTCAACACCAACAGAACCTGACATTTTACGAATGGTAAAAGTTTCAGTTGCTCCAGTACCTCTTCTTTGGATTACAACTCCTTTGAAGAACTGAGTTCTAGTTTTTTCACCCTCTTTAATTTCGTAGTAAACAGTGATAGTATCACCAGCTCCGAATGCAGGGAAATCTTTTTTTGTAACAAATTCGCTATTAACGAAATCAACTAAATTTGACATAGTCTTTAATTATAATAGTTTGATTCAAAGCAACATACACGTCTATCGCCAGAGGTTGATTCAAAGTGGGTGCAAAATTACAAATTTATTTTATATATACAACTTTTTTCTCAGTTTTTAGTTTCAGTTTTCAGAACTATTTTTTAAATTAAATAGCGACTGCCAACTGCTACTGAGCACTGAACATTGCGACTAATCCTGCAGTAAATCAGGTCTTCTGTTCTTGGTATGTTCGTACGCCATGTCTTCACGCCATTTTTCAATTTTAGCAAAATTTCCGCTCAATAAGACTTCAGGAACTTTTAATCCGTTATAGTCGGCTGGGCGTGTATAAATAGGAGGTGATAATAAATTGTCTTGAAAACTATCTGTTAAAGCCGAAGTTTCATCACTCAAAACCCCAGGAATCAATCGGATAATCGCATCGCAAAACACAATAGCTCCAATTTCGCCACCACTCAATACATAATCACCAATCGAGATTTCGCGTGTAATATGCATATCACGAACACGTTGGTCAACACCTTTGTAATGTCCGCACAAAATCATAATGTTTTCGTACATCGAAATGGAATTTGCCATTTTTTGGTTCAAGGTTTCCCCATCTGGCGTCATGTAGATGATTTCGTCGTATGTTCTTTCGCTTTTTAGTTTCGAAATACAAGTGTCAATTGGTTGAACAGACATCACCATACCTGCTCCGCCACCAAACTGATAATCGTCTACACTCCTTTGTTTGTTAGTAGTGTAGTCTCTTAAATTATGAAAATGAACTTCGACCAAACCTTTTTCAATGGCACGTTTCATAATAGAAGCCTCAAACGGACTTCGCATTAATTCGGGTAAAACTGTAATAATATCAATTCGCATGGTGCAAAGATAATAGATTATTTTTTAGTTGCCGAAAGTGAATACACCATTGGAATTTTGTTTTCCAAATGTTTAATTCGGAATTTATTGGGTTCAAATTCTTCAGTTTGATTGAAACAATTGTATGGAGAATAATCAAATTCGTTATAACAATTTAGTTCCAAGTTATTTGTAATCAAAGCATTTAAAAGTTCTGAAGTGGGGTGATTCCAAGTAACCGTTTGTGCTGCAATTTCTGCATATCGATCGGCATATGTGCCAGATTCATCTTCAATAATTTCTTCGGTATTGAAATAATTATAAAAAATTTCTTTGAAATCGTTATCAAACATCCAGACTACGGGATGAAAATCGGCCATAACAAATTTTCCACCGGGTTTTAAAAAGTGTGAAATTACCTTAGCCCATTGATCTAGATTAGGTAACCAACCAATAGTCCCATAACTGGTAAAAACAATATCAAATTTTTCGTCTAAATGATTGGGTGCGTCATAAATATCACAGCAAACAAAAGTAGCATCTAAATTTAATTTTTCATTGATTTCTCTGGCTCTTTCAATGGCTTTGTCTGATAAATCGACACCAGTGGCTTTTGCGCCCATTCTTGAAAATGTCATAGTGTCTTGACCAAAATGACATTGTAAGTGTAAAACCTTTTTTTCTTTTACATCGCCAAGTAATTCTAATTCTATAGCATTTAAGGTTGATTTTCCGTTCAGAAAACCCTCCATGTCATAAAAATCGGAGTCAATATGTACATCGACTTTGTTGTTCCAAGTTTCTTTATTGATGTTGATATAATCTTTAGCTTCCATAGTATTCAAATAAGTATATCAAATCTACTATTTATTTTGTAATTTTGCACTTTCAAATTAAAAAACAAAACAATGGAAAACGGAATATACGCTAAATTTAACACGGCAAAAGGTGCTATTTTAGTAAAATTAACACACGATTTAACACCAGGTACAGTAGGTAACTTTGTAGGATTAGCAGAAGGTCAATTAGAAAATTCGGCTCGTCCAATGGGAAAACCTTATTATGATGGATTAAAATTTCACCGTGTTATTCCTGATTTTATGATACAAGGTGGTTGTCCTCAAGGGCAAGGAACGGGTGGTCCTGGTTACAACTTCGACGATGAGTTTCACCCAAGCTTAAAACATGATAAGCCAGGCGTTTTGTCTATGGCAAACGCTGGACCTGGTACTAATGGTTCTCAATTTTTTATTACACATGTTCCAACAAATTGGTTAGATGGAAAACACACTGTTTTTGGTCACGTAATTGAAGGACAAGATGTTGTTGATGCCGTTGAAGGTGACGATGCTTTGGAAAGTATTGAAATCATTAGAGTAGGAGACGAGGCTCAAAAATGGAACGCAGTAGAAGCTTTCAGAACATTTGAAGGTTCGAGAGCGAAAAGAATTGCTGAGCAAAAAAAAATGGCAGAGGAAGCTTTAGAAAAATTAGCCGCTGGTTTTCAAAAGACTGAAAGTGGTTTACGTTACCAAATCATTCAAAAAGGTAGTGGTAAACAAGCTGAAAAAGGTAAAAAAGTATCTGTTCACTACCAAGGAGCTTTAGAAAACGGACAAGTTTTTGATTCATCTTACAAAAGAAAACAACCTATTGAATTTCAATTAGGAGTTGGACAAGTGATTGAAGGATGGGACGAAGGTATTGCTTTATTAAAAGTGGGAGATAAAGCTCGTTTTGTGATTCCTTCTTATTTAGGATACGGTTCTAGAGGTGCTGGAGGAGTAATTCCACCAGATGCAACTTTAGTGTTTGACGTTGAATTAATGGATGTAAAATAAAACACCAAAATGAATAATTGAAATCCTGAAACATTGTTTCAGGATTTTTTTTGTCCATTCCATTATCAAAAAATAATTATTTTTTTTACAATAAAATCAATAAATTTGATATTTAATAGTTGAAAATCAATTTACAGCCATGAAAAAAATCTGTATCTTTTTATTTTTGCTTTCTTTCTTATCTAGTTGTAAAACAACAAATTTTTCTAAAGAAGAAATTAAAAATACTCAAACATCCGTTTATAAGCCAACAAGAGAAGCGTATGCAGGTTTTGTTTGGGAAAAAGTTTCAGGGGCTGGTATTGAGTTTTGGGCTCAAAGAAGTAAAGATATTAGTGTTGGAATAAGTGAAACTTTGCCTGGTGCATTTATAGAAAAACAAGTAGATGGAAGTCCGGTTGCTTTAGGTCTTGTTATTCAAGTATTTCATTTAAAAAATCAAAAAATTGAAGATGTATTTGAAGTATTGCAAGATGATAAGAATTGGAAACAATCTGATAAATGTGTTTTTCATAAGATTGCATGTAATCGAAAAGGGGTAACGCGCTATGAATTAAGACCTTCTGGAGAATCACTTGCTGCTTATCAGAAACAAACAGAAGAAGGTCCAGTTACCCATACGTGTGCTATTTGGGGTTCTGGGAATAGCGGAATTAGGTATTTTGAAATTCATGAAAGCAATAAGAATAAAGCTATTTTTGTTGAAGTTGGTCAAGAGGCACCATTATTTGATGAAGAAAGTATTGTTGTAAAATAAATTAAAATAGTAAGATATGAAATTTAAAATTTTAATGTTTATCCTTGCAATAGCAACGGTATCATGCAGTAGTGATGATTCAAATAATGATCCTATCACCAAGGCAAATATTACAGGTTCTGTTAATTTATATGACGAAGGAACAACGCTTTTAGATAAATCGAATATGTTGGTAAAAGTGGTTGGAACAAATCCATTAATTACAGCATTAACAAATAGTAACGGACAGTTTGTGTTAGAAGACGTACCATTTGGAACGTATACTATTGAATATGAAAAAGCACAATATGGTGTTTTTAAAAAGTTTAATTTTAGCCATCAAGGTAATGCAAATGCAATAACAGAAATACCTTCTTTAGGAAAAACATCTTCCACAGAGATAACAGATTTACTAGTTAATATTGTTAATGGACAAGTAGTTTTTTCTATTACAACTAGTCCAGCTGGAAATAATTCAAACAGAAGATATGTTAGATATTTTTTATCAACCAGTGCTACAGTTAGTAATTCAAATTACATGTACCATTCTCCAACTTTTATTTCTCAAATCAATCCATATCAATCAACTCTAACACAAACTGAATTGATTAATGCTGGATTTACTTCTGGGCAAACAGTTTACGTAAAAGCTTACGGAGAATCCTATTGGAGTAATGAATATTTAGATGTTAATTTGAATAAAAAAGTATTCCCAAATCTAAATACGGTTTCTGCAAATGCGGTTTCCTTTGTAGTTCCTTAAAAATTAAATTTAAAAACGATATTTCTTTGAATATATAGTAAATATAGCTTCAAAATAACCTCAAATTAAACCAACAAATTATGAAGATTAAATTATTCTCAATTGCTTTTATTTTAGCTGTTTTTTATGCTTGTTCACCAAAAATAAGTCAGCCAGAAGCACCAATAACAACCGAAGCTGTTTTAAGTCCAGAATTAGCTCAAGGAAAAATATTATACGAAAACAATTGTGCTAAATGTCATGATTTGTTCAATCCAAAAAGTTTTTCAGCCGAACAATGGATTCCAATTATGTTGAATATGCAAAAGAAAGCTAAAATTTCAGATGAGGAAAGAGAAATAATATATGCTTATCTTATAAAATAATAAAAGTATCCGTCAATTGGCGGATATTTTTTTGGTATTGTTTTTGTATTTTTACAACCAATTATTAGCTATGAAAACCAAATTATCTTTTTTCTTTCTTCTTTTCTCTTTGTTCTCATTCGGGCAAGTGCCGCATTGTGGCTTTGATTTTACTTCTTATTTAGTAGTAAAAGCTCATGAAGAAGGAAAATCAGAGAATATTCCCGATTTAAAAATTACGTTGGTCAATGAAAAAGGGGAAGAAGTCATCAACGAGAATAATAAATACAGCTGGAAATACGGCAATCAACCACTAGTTTTTACTAGAAATAATGTAATTAGTAAACCAAACGAACCCATAAAATGGTTTTTCCCTTATGCTGGAGATACCTATTTACTTTCAGTAACCAATACCTTTCCTGCCGAAGAATTTTATATTAAAATTCAAGACACAAAAGGAAAGTTCAAAGAACAATTGGTACAATTGCAAGCTTTTAATATGTACATCTTGTGTTCGAGTGAAAACGAACGCCAAGCCAGAACTTTTGGGCCAAGAACAAATAATCCGATTGATGTGGTTTTGGTGAAAGATTAATATAAAAGCACGTAAATTATATTTCCAATCATCATAATCTTAAATATTAATGACAGCGTATTGTTTTTTAATTTAAATTTTTTCTCAGTTGTAATTATTATTATAACTAATAAAGGCAGGATTAAACCAGAAAATAATCTTAACGAAAAAGTTTCAGAAAAATTATCAAATGTATATGAATTAACTTCATTAAAAATCTTAGATTTTTTTATTATAATTGTATCGCCTTCAGTTATTTTATTTCTAAATTCCTTTGAAATCAAAAAAATCTCGTTTTCGCATTTAAGTGTGTAACTAAAATGTGAGTTTCCTCCAGCGTTATAATAATTTTGTCTAACTTGTTTGATTGAGATTGCTTTACCTGTGATTTCAGTTCCAGGTAATAAAAAATCTATAACAAAAATTAATGCCAAAAGGTAAATTATAATTTCTATAGTTTTTTTCATCACTTCCACTTAATATTACACCCAATACTCGGTTTCTGTTCTGGATTAATTAATCGATTCATCACCACACCATCAATAGCACTTCGTAAATCAGAACCACTAAGCGGAATGCCGTTTGCAGGGCGGCTGTCGTCTAATTGTCCACGGTAAACTAGTTTGTTTTGATTGTCGAAAAGATAAAAATCAGGCGTGCAAGCAGCATCGTAGGCTTTGGCTACTTCTTGTGTTTCGTCAAATAGATATGGAAATTCAAATCCGTTTTCAAAGGCAAATTCAGTCATTAATTCAGGAGCATCTTGCGGATACTTTACTACATCATTACTCGAAATCGCCACAAAACCAATTCCTTGCACACGATAATCGTTCACCACACGAATTACCTCGTCCATCACATGATGTACAAACGGACAATGATTGCAAATGAACATGACAATTGTTCCTTTTTCGCCTTTACAATCAGCAAACGTTTTAAAATCGGTAGCGTTGGTGTCTCTCAAATTAAAATCAGGAGCAATCGTGCCCAGTGGTAACATGTTGGAAGGAGTTTGAGCCATTTTGAAATTAGAATTTAGAAATTAGAATTTTGAATATTTTTAATTGTTTTTTGGAACACAGATGACACCGATTTTAGAAATTTACACAGATTTTTTTAATTTCTTCAATCTGTGTTCCTAAATAAATTTTTAAAATTGTTCTTGAACTTGTCTTTGTACTTGAACTTGTTCTTGCTAATTATACGCACCAAATCTTTTATTGTTACAAAATGCGGCAATACTTTTTTTTGGAATAGCATTTTCTTACTTTTGCAGAACAACACAACACACTATGTACAAAATTTTCATTCGTCCGTTACTTTTCTGTTTCGATCCAGAAAAAGTGCACTATTTTACTTTTTCATTAATTCGTTTTCTGAATAAAATTCCAGGTTTTTCAGGCTTATTTCAAGCGCTTTACGAAGTAAAAGATGCTCGTTTAGAACGAGAAGTTTTCGGAATTAAATTCAAAAATCCAGTAGGATTAGCTGCAGGATTTGACAAAGATGCGAAGTTGTATCAAGAGTTATCGAATTTCGGTTTCGGATTTATTGAAATTGGAACGTTGACTCCTGTGGGACAAGAAGGAAATCCTAAAAAACGTTTGTTCCGCCTAAAAGAAGACAACGCCATTATCAACCGAATGGGTTTCAATAATGGTGGTGTAAAAGAAGCAGTCGAACGTTTGAAAAAAAACAAAGGCGTTTTAATCGGTGGAAACATCGGGAAGAATAAAGTCACGCCAAACGAAGAAGCGGTTCAGGATTACGAAATCTGTTTTGAGGCTTTGTTTCCCTATGTCGATTATTTTGTGGTTAATGTGAGTTCGCCAAACACGCCAAATCTTCGCGAATTACAAGATAAAAAGCCTTTGACTGAGTTATTACAAACGCTTCAAGATAAGAACAATTCAAAACCAAATCAGAAGCCAATTCTTTTAAAAATCGCTCCAGATTTAACGGATGAGCAACTTTTAGACATTATAGATATTGTAAATGAAACTAAAATTGCAGGTGTAATTGCAACCAATACAACTATTTATCGCGAAGGTTTACAATCGGAAAACAAATCAGAAATGGGTGGTTTATCTGGAAAACCATTAACAAAACGTTCCACAGAAGTCATTCGTTTTCTGTCGGAAAAAAGCAATAAATCGTTTCCAATCATAGGAGTAGGAGGTATTCACACCGCTGAAGATGCGTTAGAAAAATTAGAAGCTGGAGCAAGTTTGGTTCAGTTATATACTGGGTTTATTTACGAAGGACCGCAGTTGATAAAAGATATTAACAAGGCATTGCTAAAAAAATAAAAGATAGGTTTCACGAAAACGTTTTCTTTTTTATATTTTTGAAGAATGAATCCAATCAAAATTATCGAATGCCCTCGTGATGCCATGCAAGGTATCAAACCTTTTATTCCAACCGAAAAGAAGGTGAAATACATCCAATCGTTATTGCGTGTTGGTTTTGATACTCTTGATTTTGGAAGTTTTGTTTCGCCAAAAGCAATTCCTCAAATGCAAGATACGGTTGCCGTTTTAGCGCAATTGGATTTATCAGCAACCAACAGCAAATTATTAGCCATTATTGCTAATACACAAGGCGCTCAAAATGCTTCTATTCACAAAGAAATTCAATATTTAGGTTTCCCCTTTTCAATTTCTGAAAACTTTCAAATGCGAAATACGCATAAAACCATTGCTGAAAGTTTGGTGACATTGCAAGAAATATTAGAAATAGCTGATAAAACCAATAAAGAAGTGGTAACCTATATTTCAATGGGCTTTGGAAATCCGTATGGAGATCCTTGGAATGTTGAAATTGTGGGCGAGTGGACTGAAAAATTAGCTAATATGGGTGTAAAAATCCTTTCACTTTCTGATACCGTTGGAAGTTCTACTCCAGAAGTTATTGATTACTTGTTCTCTAATTTAATTCCTAAATATTCACATATCGAATTTGGAGCGCATCTTCATACCACGCCTGACAAATGGTTTGAAAAAATTGATGCGGCTTACAATGCAGGTTGTCGTCGTTATGATGGTGCGATTCAAGGTTTTGGTGGTTGTCCTATGGCGAAAGACGATTTAACAGGTAACATGCCAACAGAAAAATTATTATCATATTTCACAACCAAAAGAGAAAACACGAATACCAGTCCAATGAGTTTTGAAAGTGCTTATAACGAAGCGACTAAATTATTTGGCGAGTTTCATTAGAAGTTATTCCAGCTATCCATTTCAAGATTTTATCCACAATTCTTTTTTTGTAAGCACTAAAAAGAGCTTCTTAGGTCGCTTTTTTAGCACAACATAAAATAGAATTCTTCAGTAAAATGCTTTTCATTTCTATCTGGGCTAAAAAAACTAATTACTAATTACTAATCACTAATTACTTTTTTGTATATTTGCACGCAATTTAACAACAACTACAAATTGCACCATGAAAGCACACACAACTAAAATCGTTGGCGAAGGTCTTACTTACGACGATGTTTTGCTTATTCCAAATTATTCAGAAATCTTACCACGCGAAGTTAGTATTCAATCGAAGTTTTCGAGAAATATTACTTTGAATGTTCCTATCGTTTCCGCTGCAATGGATACGGTTACCGAAAGTTCTATGGCAATTGCTATGGCTCAAGAAGGTGGAATTGGCGTGTTGCACAAAAACATGACAATTGAGCAACAAGCGGCGAAAGTAAAGAAAGTAAAACGTGCGGAAAGCGGTATGATTATCGATCCAGTTACATTACCATTAACGGCAACTGTGGGTGATGCGAAGATGGCTATGAAAGAATTTAGCATTGGCGGAATTCCAGTAGTTGATGAAAACGGAATTTTAAAAGGTATTGTTACCAATAGAGATTTACGTTTCGAAAAAGTAAATACCCGTTCGATTTTAGAAGTAATGACTTCTGAAAAATTAGTAACAGCGGCTCAAGGCACTACGTTACAAGAAGCAGAAGGAATTCTTCAAGAAAATAAAATTGAAAAATTACCTGTAGTTGACAACAACAATAAATTAGTGGGTTTAATTACCTTTAGAGATATTACCAAATTAACGCAAAAACCAATTGCTAATAAAGATAGATTTGGTCGTTTACGTGTGGCTGCCGCTTTAGGTGTAACAGCTGATGCATTAGATAGAGCAACGGCTTTAGTAACTGCAGGTGTTGATGCTGTAATTATCGATACCGCTCACGGACATACAAAAGGTGTGGTTGATGTGTTAAAAGCTGTAAAAGCAAAATTCCCAGATTTAGATGTAGTTGTTGGAAATATTGCTACTCCAGAAGCAGCTTTATATTTGGCTCAAAACGGAGCTGATGCTGTGAAAGTTGGAATTGGACCAGGTTCTATTTGTACAACGAGAGTTGTAGCTGGTGTTGGATTTCCTCAATTTTCAGCGGTTTTAGAAGTAGCTGCGGCTTTAAAAGGAACAGGAGTTCCCGTTATTGCTGATGGAGGAATTCGTTACACAGGAGATATTCCAAAAGCAATTGCTGCAGGAGCTGATTGTGTGATGTTAGGTTCACTTTTAGCAGGAACAAAAGAATCTCCAGGTGAAACGATTATTTTTGAAGGAAGAAAATTCAAATCGTACCGTGGAATGGGTTCTGTTGAAGCGATGCAAGAAGGTTCGAAAGACCGTTATTTCCAAGATGTGGAAGACGATGTAAAGAAATTAGTTCCAGAAGGAATTGTTGGTCGTGTACCATACAAAGGAGAATTAAACGAAAGCATGCAACAATTCATAGGTGGTTTAAGAGCCGGAATGGGATATTGTGGAGCAAAAGATATTCCAACGTTACAAGAAAACGGACGTTTCATTAGAATTACAGCAAGTGGTATTGGCGAAAGTCACCCACACAATGTGACGATTACAAAAGAAGCTCCGAATTATTCGAGATAGTTTTTCGAGTATTCAGTCTTCAGTCTCAGTACTCAGTTAAACACAACGTTTGTTATTCCGAAGGAATCTCAAATTATAGTTAATACAAACCTGACAGGTTTTTGAAACCTGTCAGGTTTTTTTATTTTGCTCCAAAAACTTGCACCGCATATATTCTTTTATTTTCCCAATCGATGCTAAAACTGATTTTTGTATAGAAATATTGATGATCTAAAATGTTTTTCAAATGATTGGATGATTTCTTCCAAAGATTAAACATTTTTAAAGCTAAAGCTTCTAAGTCTGTTTCAGAGTAAATTTGGTCTTTAATTCCAGTGAATAATATGTTTTCTCCCACTAAAACAAATGAATTCCCGCCATAAAAGTATACACGATCTTTCGGACTTTGCTTTTTACTATCGGTTTGTTCGTGCGATAACGTTTGTGCTTTTGCAATGTATTTGGCATGGTCGTCTGCGGCTTTTTTCAAATAAGGATCCAAACCAAGTACTTTTCTGTCGTTATTGGAACGTTCTTCGTTTACCAATTGATATACTTTTGTTTTTAGTTTTTCTAAATCAATTTTGTTTTGATTTTGACTAAAACTTAAAGCCGAAATGAATAGTAGGAGTAAGGTGAAATGGGTTTTCATGTTAGTTGGAGATTTTTTATAATAACTCGTTTAGTTACATATTATTACATTTTTTGCAGAAATCAGATTTAATTTGTTCGTTTCTTAAAAGATTAAAATTTTCTTTTTGCCATTCACACCATTCTTTTTTATTCAATTGGTAAACTCTGTTTAAAACTTGTTGATTTGTTTTTGCATTATTTTCTTCAAAGAATAAAGCAGCTGTTTGTGCTAATAATAAAGCTTCTTCTTTTGAAAATGATGGTTTATTCATTTCGCTTTTGAGCAAAGCAATACAATAGCTATAAACACTCCAATGATTAACAAACAAAGCTAAATTCATCCTGTCTTCTTTCGTTTTTATGTTAGATTTAAAACTCAAATAAACTCTATCGAAATATTGATTAATGTTCTTGTAATCATTGATATGATTGCTATAATAGAGTAAAATATAATCAAAATTTGAGTGTAATTTTTTATTTTCTTTAAACGTTATGAATTTATTTTCTACTGTAGCAGGCTTAATAACATTAGTTAGTTTAGAAAAATTTATATCCCATTTTTCAAGTAATTCGCTATTTATTCTACAATAAAGGATCAATAAATTTAGTTGTGCATTTTTTGGTAAAGAGTCAAATTTTTCTAGCCAAATTTTCAAAAATTGAGTTGTTTTAAAATAATCTAGGTTAAAATTTTTACAGATTACTGCCGTTGCATTTTGAACTAATTTAGGATTTGTTTTTATTTCATTAAAAACCATTTCATCAAAAATGCATGAACTAAACTCTAAAGAATATATTTTCGAAAGTGCCAAATTAGCCCTTTTATAGTCCTTGTCGAAAATTGCTGTTTTAAGATTTAAGTCATATAATAATTCGAAATTTTGTTCTTTTAACAATGAATCTTTATCAATTTCTCCATAGTAATTGACAACTAATTTAGATACTCTTTGTTCATTTAGATACGTTTCAAAATCTTTGTTTTTTAAATTGATGTATTTTCTGATTTCATTTTTGGGTTTACTTGCTAAATATTCCATATTTTCCATTGCTAATTGGATGTAGCATTTTTCCCAATTTTCTTCTGCAACAATTATCGAAGGTTTTATTTTTATACCTAAAGAATCTTTGGCAAATTTTTGTATTTCAGCCGCTCTATCATTATATAGTTTTTTGTTTAATATTTCATTTCCCTCTACGGAACTATAACTATATATTTGAGTAGAATGAACTTTATTGTATAATTTATAGTAACTTTCATTATTTGATTTCACTTTATTTTTGTCAAATTCAAATAATAATTCTTCAGTATATATGATTCCTTTATTGCTTAAACTAGCATCATTTGTCACTTCAATGATTGGTTCTAAAGGAAATAAATTTATTGTTTTAGAATTAACTTTTAAAGGCACAACATATTCACAAGCACAATTATCAAAAATTAAAATTACATTAGCGACAATTTCTTTTCCAATAAGATGATTGGGTACTTTTCCAACTTTAGTTATTAACTTGTATTCGTTTTGAGCGGTGTTATTTTTTAATAATTCTTCTCTGTAAATGGGTTCTGACATAACGCCATCGTAAATTGGAGAAACATCAAAAGTGTTAGGTTTGTTGCAACTCATTTGTTCCTTTTCAACAAAATCAATTGCTATTCCATCTTTAATATTAGAAAATATGGATTGAAATTCTTGTTTGTCATGATAATATAAAATAACATTTTCTCCTTCAATTTGGATACTATTTCCAATGTGTAATTTAGTACCAAGATCAATAGTTTTACATTTTTGATTTTTAACCTTTAAACCAAAAGCATTTTCAGAGAGTTGATTTGGAATTTCTATTCCTTTACGACCAAAAACTTGTGTAGCATAAATTCTATTTCTTTTTTCATCTATAAAGAAACCTAAGTCGGCAGAATTATAATCTTTATTGATAATATTTTTGTAGTGGGGTGGTGAATTTTTCCATTGATTAAAAATTGATAAAGCTAATTTTTCTAAATCCTTCTCACTATAATTCTCATGTTTAATTGAAGTAAATAAGATGTTTTCTCCTATAAGATCAAATTTTTTTCCACCATAAAAAAATACTCTATCACGTGGTTTTTTTTTAATAATATCTCTTTGTTCATGAGATAACAATCCTATTTTTTTTAAATATAAACTATGATCTTCAGCTGCTTTAAGAAGAAAAGTATCTTTTTCAAATTCTTTTAATTTTAGCGATTTCCTGTGATTGTTTATTAAAATAGTAACTTTTGAATTTAATTTTTCAAAGTTGATTTCAATTTCTTCTTGAGAAAAAATTGAAATAGAAAACAAAAATGATATAAAGAAGAAAAGTTTGCTCATAATTTTTGGTTTGATATCTAGATTAATGCCAACTTTCATGCCAAAATAATCCAAGAGATTCCTTCGGAATGACAAAGTTGTGGATAACTGAACACTGTGACTACTAACTGAATACTAAACAATTACCCTTTCAAAAACTCATTAATCTTTTTTCTATCACCTGCAATCCATAAAATATCATCAGATTCTAAAATCCAGTGCGATTCTGGGTTAAGAATACGTTTACCATTGCGTTCGATTCCCACGATGATGCCGTGCGTTTTTTCTCTTATTTCTGAATCTCGTATGCTTTTGCCAATACAAACCCTATTTTTAAGTGCTAATTGCTGTAAAATAATGTCTTCTTTAGCCAAAGTTTCTGGTTCGTCTATTTCGTGTTTGTCTAAATAGCTTTTGAATAATTTTACTTGCTCATCGGTTCCAATTACGTTGATTTCATCTCCAGGAAATAAGCGCTCACTTCTTACAGGTATATTAATGGTTATATCACCACGTTTGATGGAGGCAATATTAATACCAAATTGTTCTCTAATTTTTAATGATTTTAATGATTTTCCTGCCAAGTTTGAAGCAGCAGCAATCGTAAATTCTGTCATATGACCATCCCAAGGGGATAAAACGATTTGGCGCTTGTTAGTTTGCTTAGTAATTTCTCGATCATTGTAGTTAATTAAAAAATGACTTTCTATTTTATTGTAAAAAGAATGGAGTCGCTTTGGAAATAAAATATAAGAAACAATTCCAATTACTAAAGCAACAAATGCAATTATGGGTGAGAAAAATTCATTTAATACAAAACCCATATAAAATAATGAAAGTGCAATTCTAAAGAAGACTAAAACGAGAATGGGACCTTGATATTTTTTTACCTGTAACAGTTCTTGCACTTGTTTTACAGCTACTCTTCTTAGAGATAAAGCCCATAAAAATGGAGATAAAATAATCACTGTTATAAAAGCAGCAATTGCGTTTCCGAATCTAGAATCTGAAACCAAAGGCAGTATGTATTTTGATGAAAGTAGAATAATGGCAACAATAATGATAGAGTGAATAATAACCTGAGTTAAATACGCTTTTAGTACAATTTGCCATGTACTTACCGATTTAATAGCATCTGTGTTTGCGCTGTAGCGTTCAATTTTTTTAACCCATCGTCTTGGTAACTTTTTTTCTAAATATACAGAAAAGGGAGTCGCAAACTTTACCATAAAAGGAGTGGTGAATGTTGTTATTGCCGAAACAGCCACTACAATTGGATATAAAAAATCGCTCGTTACATTCAACGTCATTCCTAATGTGGCAATGATGAACGAAAACTCTCCAATTTGCGATAAACTCATTCCAGTTTGAATCGATTGCTTTAGCGGTTGTCCCGAAAGTAGAGCGCCAATTGTTGAAGAAAGTGATTGTCCTAGAATTACGACTAAAGTTAAAATTCCTACTGGAACTGCATATTTCATTAGCATTTCTGGATCAATCAACATTCCAACCGATACAAAGAAAACCGCTCCAAATAAATCTTTTACGGGTTTTACCAAATGTTCAATATGTTCGGCTTGTGTGGTTTCGGCAATAATGGAACCCATAATAAAAGCGCCTAGAGCAGGCGAGAAGCCTACATTTGCTGCAAATAATACCATTAGTAAACACAATGCCAATGAAACGATAAGTAACATTTCATCTGTTAAAAGGTGTTTTGCTTTTTTTAGTAATGTTGGGATAAAGAAAATTCCGGCTACAAACCAAATGGTTAAAAAGAAAATCAATTTTAAAACCGATTGTAACAGTTCGCCACCTGAAAACTGCTGACTCACTGCAACAGTTGATAATAAAACCATCATTAAAATCGCTAAAATGTCTTGTACAATTAGCGCTCCAATTACATTTCCAGCAAATTTTTGCGATTTTACGCCTAATTCATCAAAGGTTTTTAAAATTATGGTTGTGGAAGAA
Source organism: Flavobacteria bacterium BAL38 (assembly GCA_000169355.1). Taxonomy (GTDB): domain Bacteria; phylum Bacteroidota; class Bacteroidia; order Flavobacteriales; family Flavobacteriaceae; genus Flavobacterium. The sequence goes on from AAXX01000003.1 coordinate 188,679, forward strand.
ATTGATAAAATTACGCCTAAAAATAAGCTGTTTATTTTATTCCAATCCATTAGTTGTCCAACGAAATACCCTAAAGCTACCATGAAGATAATTTGGGTAAGTGCAGTTATAGAGGCAGTTCCGCCGACTTTCATTAGTTTTTTGAAACTGAATTCGAGTCCTAAGCTGAATAAAAGGAAAATCACTCCAATTTCTGCCCAAACGGTTACACTATTCATGTCTTTTACAGTTGGGAATAAATCAAATTCGCTTCCAGCCAAAAAACCAGCTACTAAATATCCTAAAACTAAAGGTTGTTTTAATATTCTAAAAATTAAAACTGCAATGGCTGCAGTAACAAGAATTAAACCTAAATCACTAATTAAATTAGGTAAATGTACCGTTGAAGTGGTTAGTAATAGTGGCATAAAGTTGATTTTTCACTAAAATAGTGAAAACAGATTATCTGTCAAAATTTCAACAGATAATAAAGGAAATATTTATTATTTTTTTAACGAATTCAGTTCTTGAAGTGTATAAAATTTAAGTTCATTTTCTATTACAAATTGACAAATCATTTCTAACGTTTTCAATTCTACTTCATATTCTTTTGTAGCCTTATCAACAGGTTTGTGTCCGTAAAAGACCACTATTTTATTGTATTTTTTAGCGTAATTTAAAACTTTAATTAAGTAGTTTAAACTAAAATGCTCGTAATTACTGTCGATTCCAATTCCGTTTGCAAGTCGAGTTCCGTTGAAGAAATTAGCATTATCAGCTACTTTTTTGCCACCTTTTGCAGTTCCTCTAATAATTTTGAAATGTTTTTGTAATTCGTAGTCTAAGGTTTGTGTTTTAGCTCCAAAAGGATAAGCAAAGGATTTAATAGTGATGCCTTCTTTTTTAAATGCTTCGATTAAAGGAAAAATTTCAACTATTAAGTATTGCTGTTTGTTGTTTTTCTTGGTAAATTCTTTTGCATTGAGATGACGAAATCCGTGACCAGCAATTTCGTGCCCTTTGTTTTGAAGTGCTTTTAAATTTGAGATATCAGTATTTGATAGTTTTTCAAAATTACTCACGCAAAAAGTAGCTTTCCAACTATATTTTGCGAGTTGAGTATCCGCTTCTTTCCATTCGTTTACAAAGTAATCATCAAAAGTAATGACAACACCTGCTTTGGAATTTGGGATTTTGGTAGACGAACATGAATAAAAGAAAAAACCTATCAGTAAACTAATGAAAATGAGTTTAATACTGATAGGTTTTGGCATTTTTGAAATAAATTAAAGTATTAAAAGGACTACAATTTAATTAATTTAATTGATTGAGATTTACCTTTTGAATTAATTTTAGCAATATATGTTCCTGATGCTTGGTTATTAATATCTAACTTAAAATCATTTGAATTTATTTCTTTAGAAAATACTTCTTGACCTAGTAAGTTGTAAACTGTTATTCTTTCAATAGTTTCAGAGGATGAAACGTTTATAATATCATTTGTTGGATTTGGATAGAATGAAATAGTGTTATTTGAAAAATTTGTTATCGAAAGTGTTGCGTTTTCATAAACACGAACATGACCTGCACTTGTTCCGTTACCATCATTATAAGGAGTTCCAGCAGCAAGAATACTTCCATTTCCATTCAAACTAATAGACCTTCCTAATTGGTCACCATTTGCTTCCCCTAAAACATCTGTTCCTTCTTGTACCCAAGAACTTCCAATAAACTTAAAAACACGAACATAGCCGTTTACGAGTGTTAATGAGCTAGCAGCTATAATGCTACCATCTTGACTAATATCTACTGCTGTTCCGAGAAAATCACTTCCAGTTGAGCCAAGAATAGTTTCTCCTTTTTGAATCCAATCGGTTCCGTCCCAACTAAAAACTTTTACAAATCCTAAAGCGCCATTAACAAATGAATATCCTCCAGCAATAAAGGTATTGCCACTTGTGTCCAAAGAAATAGTATATCCAAAACTTGCGTTTGTATTATCACTATCAATATCAGTGCCTTTTTGAATCCAAGAACTACCATTCCATTCATAAACTCGTACTTGACCAGTATTTGTTCCACCAGCATCATTTCCGGACGCACCTATAGCAACGATTGTGCCTGTAGCATTTATTGAAACAGAGCCAGAAAAATCATTTGCGGCTTCTCCATCAATATCACTCCCTAATTGATTCCAAGAAGAACCATTCCATTCATAAATACGGCAATGTCCAGAACTACTTCCGTTTACACCATCATTAGAACTTGCTCCAATTGCTATTCGATTTCCATTAGTGTTTAAACTAATAGAGCTTCCAGCAACATCATTAGGCGCTTCACCATTGATATCAGTTCCTTTTTGAATCCAAGATGTACCATTCCATTCAAAAATTCGTGTATATCCCATTGGACCAGTAGGACTTAAGTAAGAAGGATTTAGAAAGCCTGGAGCTCCAACTGCAATAGTATTTCCATCAGAACTAATACTTACAGCTTCACCAAAAACATCTCCTTGATTAGATCCAATAAGATCATCTCCACGTTGTGTCCAGTTTGTGCCATTCCACTCATACACTCTCGCTTTTCCTGTCATAATTCCATTATCCATAGCTCTCGGCGCTCCAACTATTAAAACGGTTCCGTCAGCATTTAAATCGTTTGAAGTACCTGATTGTTCATTGGCAACTAAACCGTCAATATCAGCCCCTAATTGATTCCATTGTGCGAAAGAAATGAATGAGGTAAATAAGAATAAAAAAGTAATTTTCTTCATAGAATGTAGTTTTAAATTTTAATTCTGTTTTTTTTGAATAATAAGTAGCTTCAATTTTTGAAACTACTTATTATCAATTTACATTTTTTACTCATTACAGTTATTAATGTTATAACCTTCTCTAAATAGCGTAGTAGTTCCACTTTCTGAAACTAAATCTACCACATTACCATTACATTTGAAATTAGGAACTGATACAGATGAATTACCAAAAAACAAATCAATGACTAGATTTTCTCCTTCGTATACCCAAGGATTAGGATTTGGAATTGCGGTTGTGATATCACCAAAAACTCCATTAGAGCTATAAATAGTATGTCTTTCTGTAGCTGTAAATTCATACATTACAGTTTGTTCAAAACCGACTAAATGCCATCTTCCAATTATGGTGTTTTCAATTGCAGGTTGCTGATCATTGTCATCATTTGAACAACTAACTAAAATAACAGATAAAAATAATAAGGATAAAATCTTTTTCATAACATTTATTTTTAAAATTAATTATTCAAAATTCAAGATAATTATTCAAAAAAACATCACGTCTAGGAGTGAAAGTGCTGATTTCATTGATAAAAGTGAAAATAAATTCTAATTATTAGAAAGTTTTATCGCTTTCATAATTAATGATGTTTTTTTATATTTTGATTCTTTTATTTCAAAATAGTCATACATTCGTTTTAAAGAAGAGCCAATTCCGTCAACACTCATAAAAGCTTTTTCGGCTATATCTTTATTAGAAATTACAGGATCATCTAATAATATATTTAGAACATTCCAATCGGTTTCATTCATTTTTCGATCGATAGAAGTTTCTATTTTAGTTCTATTTAGTTCAAATTTTGAGGTTGAAATAGGTAAACCTAAATTACTATTATTTTTAAGTTCTTTTATTTCTTTTAGCAATTCATCTCTTTTCTTTTTGCTAGCTATTGATTTTTTTCTTGAATAAAAAAACAATAACAAAATAAGTGAAAGAAAAATGAGAACAATTAAAATTATTCTTTTTAGTTGATTCTTCTTAAGAACTTCTTGAGAATTTTTAAATTCTTGATTTAACGACTCCTTAATTAATGATAGATTGCTTTTCTCTTTAATTATACTGTCGTTATAAACAATGTATTGGTCATACATTTTATGCGACAAATCTACTTTGTTTTCTGCTTTATAGCATTTATATAATAATTGGTATAATTTTGCTTTTATTTTTTTGTCGGTATCTGCGTTTAATTGAGGCAAAACTTCTTCACCAATTTTTGTGGCTTCTTTTACATTTGAATTTAAAGTAAGTTCAGCAATATAGATTTTGTTATCTAATACTTTTGTAGTGTTTCCAATATTTTGATTCAATTCAAGACTTTTCTGTGCAAAAAGAAACGCTTTTTCAGAATTATTTAGTCTTTGATTTGATTTTGCCATTAGCAAATAACAATCAGAACTTGAAAGTAAATTGTTGTTTGATTCAAGTATTTTTAATGCTTTTTGTGCATATTTTATTGCTTTATTGTTATCTTTTTCTTCAAAATAAGCAGATCCAATATTGAGCCAAATGTTTCCTATTTTATCTTGTAAATTTAATTTTTCATACAATGTAAGTGCTTTGTTGAAATAGTCAAGAGCCAATTCATTATTGTTTATATCAAAATAAACCAAACCTAAATTATTTAAAATATCGGCTTCTGCATTTTCTTCTTTGTTATCTTGAAATATTTTTAAACTTAAATTATAATATTTTACGGTTTCAAAAAACTTGTTTTGTTCTCTGTAAACATTTGCAAGATTAGAATTTAAACGTGCTAAAGAAACGTCATCATTTAAAGTAGATTGAATTACTATGGCTTCTTTAAGAGACTCTATGGCTTTGTCTGTATTTCCTTTTACATAATATGCTTTTCCTCTTTCTTTAAGCGCCTTAACTTTTTCGATAGCTACATTCGATTTTTGAGCTATAGAATAATGAAGATTACTTACTGTTAATGCTTTATCAGGATTTGAAAAAACAACTTCAGGATAATATGCATTTATTGCTTTGAGTCTAATAGAATCAGCGTTTTTAGGGTTTTCCCAAATTAATTTTAATTCTTTCTCAGTATTTTGTGCAACTAAATTAATTGTTGAAAAAATAAAAAGAAAGACTATTTTGATGATTCTATCTGTAAACATATATTTATTAAATTCCCAAATAATTACTTGGTGTAATTTGCATTAATTCTGCTCTAACTTCTTCCGTAACGTTTAATGTTCCAATGAAATTATGAATCGCTTCTTTGTTAATTACGGTATTTGTTCTAGTTAAGTCTTTCAAAGCTTCATACGGATTTGGATAGCCTTCACGACGTAAAATAGTTTGGATTGCTTCAGCAACCACCGCCCAGTTTTTCTCTAAATCTTCTGCGAATTTTTCTTCGTTTAATAACAATTTATTCAAGCCTTTCAAAGTAGCTTCAAATGCGATTAACGTGTGTCCCATTGGAACCCCAATATTACGTAAAACAGTACTGTCTGTTAAATCGCGTTGTAATCTTGAAAGTGGTAATTTTGCTGAAAGATGTTCGAAAATTGCATTTGCAATTCCTAAATTTCCTTCCGAATTTTCAAAATCAATTGGATTAACTTTATGTGGCATAGCTGAAGAACCAATTTCTCCTGCTTTGATTTTTTGCTTGAAATAATCCATTGAAACATACGTCCAAATGTCTCTATCCAAGTCGATTAAAATCGTATTGATTCGTTTTAAAGCATCGAAAAATGCGGCAAAATGATCGTAATGTTCAATTTGAGTCGTTGGGAACGAATGGTGTAATCCTAGACTGTTTTCAACGAAATCGCTTCCAAATTTTCTCCAATCGGTGTTTGGATACGCTACTTTGTGTGCGTTGTAATTTCCGGTAGCACCACCAAATTTAGCAGCAAAAGGAACGTTGAATAATAAACGCATTTGCTCTTCTAATCGTTCTACAAAAACTAAAATTTCTTTTCCTAAACGAGTAGGAGAGGCTGGTTGGCCATGAGTTCTAGCTAATAAAGGAATGTCTTTCCATTCCATAGCTAGTTCTTTTAATTTGGCAATAACACCAATTAATCCTGGTAAATAAACGTTTTCAAACGCTTCTTTAGTAGAAAGCGGAATTGCTGTATTGTTGATATCTTGTGAAGTCAATCCGAAATGGATAAACTCTTTATATTCTTGTAATCCTAAACCGTCGAATTTCGATTTGATGAAATATTCCACCGCTTTTACATCGTGATTCGTTGTTTTTTCAGTTTCTTTAATCCAAAGCGCATCTTCAGTAGAAAAGTTTTTGTAAATGGCTCTTAATGAATCATAAACTGATTTGTCAATTTTGGCTAATTGAGGCAAATCGGCTTCGCGCAAAGCAATAAAATATTCAACCTCTACCAAAACTCGGTATTTAATTAAGGCTTCTTCTGAAAAATAAGGAGATAATGAAATAGTTTTGCTTCTATAACGTCCATCAATTGGCGAAATAGCGTTTAATTCTGTTAATTGCATTTTGTTGTGTGTTGTTTAAAGAAGTGCAAATTTAGTAATTAGTGATTAGTTATCAGTAATTAGTTTCGAGTTTTTTACTTTAAATTTAAAAGTTCTTCTTTCACGATTTTCATTCCTTCAACGGCGGTAAGCGGTAACACTTTCAACTCGTTTGGTAAATCGTAAATTGTAGCTGGTTTAGGATCGATATAAAAAACGGGCACATGGTTTTCTACATAATTCATTAATCCAGCGGCTGGATAGACTTGTAACGAAGTTCCTATAATGATTAAAACATCTGCTGTTTCCACAATATCAATAGCATTTTCTATCATAGGAACATCTTCTCCAAACCAAACTATATGTGGTCGTAATTGATTGCCATCTAAATCAAAATCGCCTAAATTCAAATCGTGCTTCCAATCTAAAACGAAGTTTTCATTACTAATACTTCTGACTTTTAATAATTCGCCATGCAAATGAATAACTTTATTGCTTCCGGCTCTTTCATGTAAATCATCAACGTTTTGAGTAATGATATGAATATCGAAATGTTCTTCTAATTCAGCCAAGATTTCATGTGCTTTATTTGGTCGTACAGTTAGGAGTTGAGCTCTTCTTTTGTTGTAAAAGTCCAAAACCAATTCTGGATTTTTTTTCCAACCAATAGGTGACGCCACTTCCATAATGTCATGACCTTCCCACAAGCCATAAGCATCACGGAATGTTTTAATTCCGCTTTCGGCACTAATTCCAGCACCTGTTAATACTACAATTTTTTTCATCGTTAATTTTTCTTTTTCTTTGTAGTAAATTTAAGAAAAAAGATGAGTTTTAACAAGTTTGAACTTTTAGAATATTTGGAAGGATTTATTACTGAAAACCGAAAAGAAGGCTTTCTTCGGGTTTTAAAAAATCGTACCAAACATTTTACAATTGCAATGGAAGATGTGTTTCAATTGCACAATACTAGTGCTGTAATGCGTAGTTGCGAAGTTTTTGGAATTCAGGAATTAAATGTAGTGGAGCAGAAATTTGGTAAAAGCATTGACAAAGAAATTGCAATGGGAGCCGAAAAATGGGTAGATATCAATCGTTTTTCTTCTATTCAGGATTGTATTACTAATTTAAAGCAAAAAGGATATCAAATTATAGCCACAACACCACATAATGATTCTTGCTTATTGCATGAGTTTGATATAACACAACCGTCAGCATTATTTTTTGGAACGGAGCGTGATGGTTTGTCGGAGGAAGTAATGCAACAAGCGGATGGGTTTTTGAAAATTCCAATGGTAGGTTATACAGAAAGTTTGAATATTTCTGTTTCTGCAGCTATTATCATTCAGGATATAACAAATCGTTTGCGTCAATCTGATATTTATTGGAAATTAACAGAAGATGAAGTATTAGAAAAACGATTAGATTGGACTCGTAAAACAATAAAAGATATTGATTTTATTGAACAAAAGTTTCATGAAAGAAGTTAATCTTCTTCATTTTCAGGAGTTGCAATTTCCTCTTCAATTCCCTTCTTTTTTTTCGTGTTTGACATTAGTCCTATCATCATAACTAAAGCTGTTATAATAATTACTTGAATAATTAACGATTTGTTAGCTAATGCTTCTTTTTGACTTATTGGAATAGTTAAAAACAATAAAATGGTGATTAATCCTCTAGGCGCAATAAACACTAATGGATTAATTGGGATTTTAAATAATTTTAAAAATATAAATCGAATTGAAAGGATAGCCGCAACGATTAGTAAGGCCCAAACAATTGTTTTTGAATTTAGTAATTCTGATGTTTCTAGTAAATAACCAAACAATAAAAAGAATAAAGAGCGAATTAGAAAAACAATTTCGTAAGTAAGACCTTTAAATCTTTTTACTTCTTTATTTAAAATTGCAGGTTGTAATCTTTCTATGAATTTATAGCGTTTTAATTCATCTAAATTCCCTAAAAACAATCCAAATAATAAAATAAAAATTAACGCAGGTAAGTGGTATACTTTTGATATTTCATATATTAAAACTACCATTAATATAATGGGAGCAAATTTAATATGGTGCTTAATTTTACTTAATAAAAAGGCTAGACCAATGGTTGCAATAAATGTAATTACTAAAATTACTAAAATCTGAAGAAATAAATTGACAAATCTTTCAGTGTTTATAACGGCATTTAAAGTAACAAAATTAAAAAAGATAACGCCAAATATATCAGACATGCTACTTTCGTAGGTTACAAACTCTTTATTTTTAGAAGTTAAATTATGAACGCTAGGAATTGCAATAGCACTACTTATAATTGCAAAAGGAATAGCATTTGACAATGCCATTTTATATGTTGTATTCGCATCTCCGTAGTAATAAAAAGCATATGCTAATCCAAAACTAAAAATTAAAATAGGTAAAAAGGCTATTAAAGAAGTTTTACCTACAAATGCTAATTTACTTTTATTTAATTCAAGTTCTAAAGAACCTTCAAGTACAATTAATATTAAACCAATTGTTCCTAAAACAGGTAAAATAGGAGTAAGATCGGGAATAGTTATATGAACAAAACTTAATAATTGTTTTACAGAGAATCCTAATATTAAAAGTAGTATTACAGAAGGAATCTTTGTCTTTGATGAACTAAAATCAAAGGCATAAGCAAGAAGTAATAATATACAAAGTGTTATAATCAAAACAAATTAGTTTTAAATCAATTAAAGGGAATGCGCCTTAAAATCTTGCATCAAATATAAACTAAAATCTCTTATGAAAATTATTTGAGTTGTAAGAATTTATAATAAAAAAACAACAATTATCTGTTCTTTTTTAAGATTTTATACTCTTCATAACAAGCACTAATGGCATCCATGATTTGCAAGTCGTTAGCAGTTTGAATAAAATACTCAGAATAATTGCAATTTTGAAGTATAATAGGAATATCATCTTTATTAATTTCTAATAAAGCAGCAAGTGTTTCTCGATCAAATTTTGTGGCTAAAAGATTTCTAACGGTATCATCTTTCTTCATTTCTTTTAGCTTTTTCATTTCTTTTGGTCTTTTTCCAAAAATATTGTAAAGAAAATCAGAAGGATTTGATATTGAACCTAAAAGTTTTGCAATAGCTCCTGGTTTGCTGGTGCCGCCCTCATAGCCTGCATTAAGACCTGAAATACTATATCGGTAGGAATCATCAGCAACCGGAATTAATCGAGTATCAACTTCAACATAACCTGTTAGGTTATATTTAGCAACAACTACTTCGTCTAATACATAGGCTTTTTCGCTCAAATAAATTTTGGTAGGATTGTTCTTAATCCAGTCATTAGTTACTTTTACTTTAACCGTTTCGTAACTTAAATAACTAAATAATAAAGTGTCGTTTACTTTAGCTTCAATTTCAAATGTTCCGCTTGGGCTACTTACTGTTCCTTTTACGCGAGTTGTATTAATAACGTGAACATTTCCCATAGGAAGTTTGGTTTCATTATGTATAACGGTTCCTTTTAAATTCGTCACAAGCGAATCTGTTTGTGAAAAACATAAATTTGAAATTAGTACAAAAAGAAAAACTACAAAATATCTCATCCTTTAATTTAATGATTCAAAAATACGAATCAAAAGGTGATATTTTGTAGTTTTTTATAAATTTATAAGAAAATTAACGAAAAACGTTAACTTCTTCTTGGTCTTCTTGGTCTTGCAGTATCTCCAGCGCTTTCAGCACGTCTTGGTGCTCTATCTGAAGATCCAGTTGAAGATTCTCTTCTAGGAGCAGAACTACTTCTTTCTCCTCTGAATCCACCACTATCTCTTCCGCCTTCTCTTCTTGGAGCAGAACCACTTCTTTCTCCTCTGAATCCACCACTATCTCTTCCGCCTTCTCTTCTTGGACTAGATCCGCTTCTTTCACGATTAAATCCGCCTTCGCGTCTTCCACCGCCAAATCCACCACCTGAGCTTCTTCCGTTATGATCACGTCTTCCGCCACCATCGTTTTTAGAAATTTCAACGTTAATTCTACGACCATTCATGTCATAGCCGTTTAACACTTCCATTACTTTTTCAGTGTGTTCGCCATCAGTATTAAAGAAAGAGAAACCTTCTTTTACATCAACTTTAAATACGTCATCTCTACCTAAATCTAATGTTTCTTTGATAAAATCTTTCAATTGCATCCAATCGAAATCATCTCTTGCTCCAATGTTAATGAAATAACGAACAGGATCACCCGCTCTAATTTCTCTTGGTTCAGAACTTCTTTCTCTATCATTTCCTCTTTCACCTGATAAATCACGTTTCGATTTGTAATAGTTGATGAATCTATTGAATTCAACAGAAACCATTTTCTTAATTAACTCTTCTTTAGATAAACCATCTAAAACTTCATTAATAGCAGGTAAGTAGTTGTCAATTTCGTGATCTACTTCTGTATCTTTAATTTTAGTAGCTAAGTGCAACAATTGAATTTCGCAAATTTCAATTCCAGAAGGAATGGTTTTTTCTTGGAATTTTTGTTGGATGATTCTTTCAATTGAAGAAATTTTACGCAATTCACTTTTTGTAATGATTACGATAGAAGTTCCTAATTTTCCAGCTCTACCAGTTCTTCCTGAACGGTGATTGTACGTTTCAATTTCGTCAGGTAATTGGTAATTTACTACGTGAGTAATATTATCAACATCAATTCCACGAGCTGCAACATCGGTTGCAACTAACATTTGAATTTGACGACCTCTAAACGATTTCATTACCCCATCACGTTGTGCTTGCGATAAATCTCCATGTAAAGCCGCTGCGTTGTAACCATCTTCGATAAGTTTTTCAGCAACTGCTTGAGTGTCTCTTTTCGTTCTACAAAATACAACCGAGAAAATATCTGGGTTTGCATCTGCTAAACGTTTTAAAGCTTCGTAACGATCACGAGCATTTACGCAGTAATATTCGTGAGATACGGTAGCCGAACCTGAATTTTTGCTTCCTACTGTAATTTCTACAGGAGAAGACATAAATTGTTTTGCAATACGCGCTACTTCAGCAGGCATTGTTGCAGAGAATAACCAAGTGTTTTTCTCGTCTGGTGTGTCCGATAAAATGGAACAAATGTCTTCGTAGAATCCCATGTTTAACATCTCATCTGCTTCATCTAAGATACAAAAATCGATGTTTTTAATGTTTACAAGACCTCTGTTTATCATGTCTTGCATTCTACCTGGTGTTGCCACAATAATTTGTGCACCACGTTTAACTTCTCTAGCTTGTTCTGTAATGCTTGCACCACCATAAACAGCCACTGTATGTAACCCCTTTATGTACTTTGAGTATAATTTAATCTCGTTGGTGATTTGTAAGCATAATTCACGTGTTGGCGATAAAATTAAAGCTTGAGTATTTCTATTCTCAGCATCAATTTTTTGAATTAGCGGAAAACCAAAAGCTGCGGTTTTTCCTGTACCTGTTTGCGCTAGGGCAACTAAATCTGTGTTTTGTTCCAATAGTACTGGAATCGCTTTTTCTTGTACTTCTGACGGATTCTCAAATCCTAGATCTTTGATCGCCAGCAGTAGCGACTCATTCAATCCTAATTGTTCAAATTTATTCATAAAATATTTTAAATTGGGTGCAAAGGTACGGTTTATAAATCACATAAGCTAATTTGTTAGCGTCTGATTTTCAATAATTTAAAATAAATGAAGTAAGTATTGTTTTATAAAAAAGTAAAACAGATGTGTTTTGTTTAAATTTTGTTTAAAAATTCGATTAATTTTTGAACTGCAATTCCTCTGTGGCTAATTGTTGCTTTTCTTGCATACTTAGTTCTGCAAAGGTTTTATTATAGTTTTCTGCAACAAAAATAGGGTCATAACCAAAGCCATTTGTGCCTATTTTTTCAGTAATAATTGTTCCGTTTACTATTCCAGTAAATAATTCTTGTTTATTTTCTAAATTTAAAGCAATAACAGTCTTAAAGTTGGCTTTTCTATTACTTTTATCTTTTAATTCTACTAAAAGTTTATCCATATTGTCGTTTGCATCTTTTTGTTCGCCTGCATATCGAGCCGAATAAACGCCAGGGGCTCCATGTAAAGCTTCAACTTCTAAACCCGTATCATCAGCAAAACAATTTAGTCCAAATTTTTCTTTAACATAATTTGCTTTAAGAATAGCATTTCCTTCAATAGTTGTTGCAGTTTCAGGAATATCTTCTGTGCATCCAATATCTTCTAAACTTAGAATTTGAATTGAATTTGGAATTAAAGCCTGAATTTCCTGAATTTTATTTTTGTTGTTGGATGCGAATACGAGTTTCATAATGGATAAAATAGGATAAAACAAATATAAGAAACGTCTATAAAGTACAAAAGCCGATCTGGAGCGATCGACTTTCATGGTGAACGTGTAACCACATTTCTGTGTCGTTCGGTGCAAATGTAATTCCATTTATTAAATAAACAAGGAGAATTAAGTTTTTTTTTATCTTAAATTTTTCATACCAAATAAATTATAATAAAAACTTTTTTCTTTATACTTTTGCATCGTTTTAAACACCTATTATATCATGGTAAAAGATTTATTCGAAAGAATTCAAAACAATAAAGGTCCATTAGGAAAATGGGCTTCACAAGCAGAAGGTTATTTTGTGTTCCCTAAATTAGAAGGAGAATTAGGACCAAGAATGCAATTTCAAGGTAAAAATATTTTAAACTGGAGTTTAAATGATTATTTAGGATTAGCTAATCATCCAGAAGTTAGAAAAGCAGATACTGAAGCAGCAATGCAATATGGAGCTGCTTACCCAATGGGAGCTCGTATGATGAGTGGTCATACTAATTATCACGAACAATTAGAAAATGAATTAGCAGCTTTCGTTATGAAAGAATCAGCTTATTTATTAAACTTCGGTTATCAAGGAATTATGTCAACAATTGACGCTTTGGTAACGAGAAATGATGTAATTGTTTATGATGTTGATGCTCATGCTTGTATTATTGATGGAGTGCGTTTGCATAGTGGAAAGCGTTTTACTTACAAGCACAACGACATCGAAAGCATGGAGAAAAACTTACAACGTGCAACAAAATTGGCTACTGAAACAGGTGGCGGAATTTTATTCATTACAGAAGGTGTTTTTGGAATGCGTGGTCAACAAGGAAAGTTGAAAGAAGTTGTAGAAATGAAAAAGAAATACAATTTCCGTCTTTTGGTTGATGATGCTCATGGTTTTGGAACCCTAGGAAAAACAGGAGCTGGAGCAGGTGAGGAGCAAGGTTGTCAAGATGGAATTGATGTTTATTTTTCAACTTTTGCTAAATCAATGGCAAATATTGGTGCCTTCGTTGCGGCTGATAAAGATATTATCGATTATTTAAAATATAACTTACGTTCGCAAATGTTTGCTAAAGCGTTACCAATGATTCAAACAATTGGTTCATTAAAACGTTTAGAGTTATTACGTAATTCATCTGAAATCAAAGATAAATTATGGGTTAACGTAAATGCGTTACAAAGTGGATTAAAAGAAAAAGGATTTAATATTGGTGATACAAACACTTGTATTACTCCGGTTTACTTAGAAGGTTCTATTCCTGAAGCCATGATTATGGTGAACGATTTACGTGAAAACTACGGAATTTTCCTTTCAATTGTAGTATATCCAGTAATTCCAAAAGGTATTATCTTATTAAGAATGATTCCTACTGCATCACACACAATAGAGGACATTAATGAAACTTTAACGGCTTTTGAAGCAATTAGAGAAAAATTAGTTAATGGAACATATGCAAAAATTGCTGAAGCAAGTGTGCAAAACGTTTAATTGTAGAATGTTATTTTAATAAAAAAGAAACCACTTTATATGTGGTTTCTTTTTTTATATAGCTATGGAATACGTTTTTCTTTTTTTATGAATTTTAGGATCAAAATTTTTCCAGAGATTATGAATAGCGTGATTTTCTTCTAATTCGGCTGTTCTTATGCATGTTTTTATCCCTTTTTTTGTAAAAACATTGTAGTATCCTTCAAAAAGTATTGCCGTCAATCCTCTACTTTGGTATTCAGGAGTTACCCCAATTAAATAAAACACAACATCTTTAGAATGTTTTTTCGCTTGTAGTAAATGCCAAAATTCAAATGGGAATAATTTTCCTTTTGCTTTTTGTAGCGCTTCGGCAAAACTTGGCATTATAAATTAATTAAAAAATAACAGAATTAGAATATTTTTAAATTTTATTTAAAACCCTATTTGAAAAAGTAATTGTCCTAAAGTTGTATTCTCAGCTTTTGCATAATCTATATTGGTAAATGAAGCTTGAAGTTTTAAGTTGTTGTTTTTGAAATATTTTGTTAATCCCAAGGTATAACTATTAAAATCTGTTAAAATTGAATTTGGATTTAACTCAAATTCTGGTTTAGCGGTTTCGTATCTAACATCAAAACTCACCCCTTTTTTTGTTACATAACCTGCTTGAAAATTATAACTATTTCCAAGTACTAGATATTCGCTAATTTCTTGTGGCACAAGTATTTGAGTTGCATTGGCGTCAACAAACACTAAATCTAATCCACTTGCAGTAGCATTAGCATATTCTCCCAATAAAGAAAAACCTTTGTATTTTAATAAAAAATCAATATTGACTTTTGAATAATCTGGAAGATTGTTTTTCCCATTTGCACCATACAATAAAAAATCCCCGTGTCCTTCTCCTATAGCATTTGATACACCTGTGTTTTTACTAACTGCTCCACCAATTACAAATTTTAAAGTTTTTTCATGAGCTAAATCAGCACTAAAAACATCATTACCTTCAGTAAAATAGCCTAAAGGAAAAATATCTAATCTACCACCAATTTTTACACCTCCTAAATCAGTATCAGTTGAGGATGCTCCAAAAGAGTTTCTACCATCGCCCGAAGTTACTGCAAGCATTGGTGCTATTGCAAATGTGTTTGTAAGTTTAAATTTAGTTTCTATAAATAAACCAAATTCACGACCAGTTTTGCTTAAAGTTTTACTTAATAAGCTGCGATCTGTAAATTGTAATTTATCTTCGCGATAGGTCATTTCACGATTGTTTACAAAAGTTTGTTTTTGGCCACCTGTAATGGTTATATTTTTATAAGGATGGTATGCAATCCAAGCATCTAATAAAGGATCTGCTGTACTAAAATCTGTTTGAACAAGAAAACTAACTTTTTCTTTAACTGCTTTTCCGCTAACTATAAAAAAAGATCTTTGAACATTAAACTTGTTGATTGATTCTATTCCCTTAGTTTTTTCAACTGAAATATTTGGTTGAATAAAACCGTTAATTCCAAATTCATAAGCACCATTGTCAAATGAAAAATTAAAACCTTTATCATCAAATTTAAAACTTGATGAATTAGGACTATTATTTGTTTGAGCCGATAAGTTTAGTGTACATACAAATAAAGATAAATATACTATTTTTTTCATAATTTATTTTTTTAGTTCTTTTTTGATAATCTATAAATAGGTAATTCTTGATTTAATTTAGTTTCTAACACCCCAAAACTTACAAAACTATTTGGAGCTTCTGGTTCTAAAATTTCAATGATTAAATTTGCTCTTTTTTGATTCATAGGTATTTTAAAAGTTCCTTTCGGGAAAAGTATTGTTTTATTATTAAGTATTGTTTCTATGTTTTGTAGATTCATATTTTCATATTTTTCAGTATTTTCATTGTAAGCAGATACAGTATAGGTTTCTACTTCTAATTCGATATCTTCATTTAATTCTTCAATAGTAATGCCCAATACTTTTAATTTTGTTATAATTTCATTTTGATTTTTATCAATAATATAGGCAATTGGTCTTTTTCTTTTCAGAATAGGTTTTGTTTGCAATGCATCTCTAATAGTTATCTCAAAATCTATAAGTTCATCAGTTTCTAAATCGATAATTTTAATAGAATCTTTATAAATTGTTCTTTTACTAGTAACCACAACATCATTTGTTAAATTATTGGCTATTTCTATTTCATTTTTTATTAGTTCTGTATTTGAAGACGCTGTTTCGAGATAAGAAATAGCAATTAAAAATGTTATGCCAATGCGTCTTTTAAAAGAAGTTTTTCCGATACCCACTCCTCTTATTTCAAACAGTGTAGATATCATATTATTTAAAGCATAATTTGTTGCACTTGAACGAGCACTATTTGATCCTTGATTAAATTCAATATTGCCTTCATATTTTTGAGTTGTTATATAATTGCGAGGTTTAAAGCCATTTTCAATCATTTTAATTTTAGCATTTTCAACAAAAAGCGTATCTGTAATTTTTCTTAAATTTAACGGAACATTTAGGTTTCCACTATATAAAAACATAGCATCATAAGCAGATGTTACACCAAAATTACCCATTTCGGCAAAATCTTTTCTAAAAGGTCTGTATTCATGAAAATCTAAACCTAGTTCTGGATTAAAAGCTGTAAAAGCTTTTTTTAAAACCACTGTCTCTTGGGCCATTAATTTTGTTTGATCTCTATTTAAATCTAAACCATTAGCTGAATATCTATCTTCTTTTAAATAACCATCAATATTTGCCATCGGAACAACAGCAATATCTAAATTGTCTAATAAATTAGTATAATCTTTATCGTTAAGTACTTTGTATAAAAAATATAGCATTCCTTCGGTACTAGCAGATTCGTCACCATGTAAACCGCCTTGCATCCAAACTTTTAATTTTTGATTACCATTTTGATTTGTTAAATAAACTATTGGAATTTGTTTTCCTTTTTGACTTTCACCAATGAATGTTAATTTTATTTTATCAGGATGTTGTGTCACTAATCCATTTAAAAATGTTATAAGTTCTTCATAATTGGTATAACCTTTTTTCTTTTGTAACGCTGGGGTTATGTTTTCAATTTTCTCGTTTTTAGGAAAAAATTTTTCGGTAATTTTCTTACTTTGTGGACTAAATTGAGCTAAGCTTACCTGTGAAATAAAAAATAATAAGAAGAGTATGTAATTATTCTTTTTCATGTTTAAAAAGTAAAAGTTAACATTAATCTTCCTATCCATTCATTACTATCAATTGGATTGCCATCGTTGTCATTTATTCCTTTACTTCCATCTACATAAGTAAAGGCTGCTTGGATTTTTGCTCCAAAGTTTCGATCTAAATATTTACTCAAACCCACTGAATAATAATTTGGACGGTTATAAACAGTTTGGTTATTTAAAAATGAATTTTCATCCGCTTTTAGGTAAGTATAGCGGCCATCAACAGAAATCCCGTTTTTAAATAGGTATCCTGCTTGAATGTTATAAGCTTCCCCGAGCATCATTCTGCCTCTAACATAAGCATCTACGTTTTGAACACCATTGACATCAAATGTTGAAGAAATTGTTCCGTCAACTCTAACTCTTTGTGTAATATCATTAGGAACAGAAGCTTGAGATTTTACAAATTCGCCTAAAGCAGTAAAACCTTTATATTTGAACAAGAAATCGACGCCATATTTGGTATAATCAGGTAAAGATTCTTCATTATTGTCATTATAGTATAAAATTGTACCACTAGTACGACCTCTTCTGCTGCTCATTCCATTATTTAAGCTATAATTTACGCCAATTACAAACTTAGGAGTTCTTTCTCTTACAATATCTGTTTGTTTAAATTGTCCACCATTATTAAATAAACCAAATGGTAAAAAATCAATTCTTCCACCAATTTTTAAACCGCCATGATCTCTTCCTAAAACATTCAAACCATCTCCATTTGTAAGTACAAAGTAAGGTCTTAGGTAAGAATATTTACCAGTTTTATATCGACCATCTATAAATAAACCAAACTCTCTAATAGATGAAAAAGCTGAAGTTAACCTACTTCTTTCAACAAATTGAAGAGAGTTTGAATTCATGAATAATTCTCTATTGTCAGTATAAGTGGCCCTCTGTCCGAAAGTAATATTTATTCTTTTGGTAATGTCATAATTTATATATGCATCTAAAAGATAATTGGCGGTTTCCTCATCAACTTCAGATGAACCACTTAAATCTACTTGTAAACGATAGCTAAATTTTTTATCGCTAGATTTTCCATCAAAACGTAATCTGGTACGTCTCATTCTAAATCTATTTGCAGCTTCTAAATCTTGAGCATTTGTGTAGTGCTTACTTTCTAAATACGGCTGGATATAGCCACTTATTTCAAGTTCCTTTCCATCATCTGTTTTGAATTTTAATCCTTCACCAAATTTGTATGCTTCCATTTTAATATTTTGAGCATGCGTATTTGGTAACGTAAATACAAAACAAAAAAAGATAATAATTTTAAAAAATTTCATATATCTATAATTTATTTCAGTAATTGTTGGTTTGTTGCTATTTAAGTTAGTTAAGATGGTTTTTAACTACTATTTTTATCTGTTTCTTAATAAAAGTTAAAATAAGAATAATAGAATATTTATTACTCAAAACTTCCTTTGACTATAATTTCTGAATTTTGCATCATATGTTTTCCTCTTGCAAATACATCCGTTAATTTAAAATCTTCTGTAAAAAAACATAGGTCAGCATCAAATCCAACTGCTATTTTACCCTTTTCTTTTAATCCTAAATTTTTTGCAGGATTTGTTGTTATCAATTTAAAAGCATCTTCTATAGATAAACCTCCTTGTTTTATTAATTGAATTACTTCGTAAAGATTTTGGTCAATAGGAGCTTTTTTAATACCAATTTTAATACTGTTTTCGTCAAATTTTGTTAAACCAGCATGTCCATCAGTACTAAAAGTCAAATAATCAATGTTTACTCCATTTTCTAAAGCATATAAAACGGCTTTATATGGATCTGTGTATTTAGAAGCTCCAGTTGTAATATCTATCATTCCTCCTAATTTTGCAAATTCTATGGCTTGATCAAATAAAGTTTTTGTTCGTGCAACATGAGTAGGTGAAATATGTTCAATTGGAAATTGATAATTATTTACAAGTTCAAAAAGCACGTCCATTTTAGTTTCTAAATTTCCTAGATGAATATGTAGAATTCCTTTTTTATTTCCAATAATGCCACCTACTCTTACATCTCTTAATTTTCTTACTAATTCGTCAGCCGTTGGGTATGATGAGCGAATATCACTAATTGCAATTTTACAACCTATTACTTTATCAATACAAATCATATCAGCTTGAATACTATCAGTAATAGTTACTGTATCTAAGCCATAATAACCACAAAACATATAGGCTGAAATCCCTTCTTGTTCTAATGATTTTACTTTGCTATACAAGGTTCTAATATTCCTGGCAGTACCATCAGTACCTAATAAACCAACTACTGTTGTGGTACCGCATGAAATAAGTTCGCTTAAACCTACCTCTGGAGTCATAGAGGCAAAGCCATTATTGCCACCAGCACCTATAATGTGAATATGTTGATCAATTAAACCAGGTGTTGTTATTTTTCCTTGGGCATCCCAAACCGTAGCATGTGTTGAAAATAGATCAAGATTATCTGCTATGGCAACTATTTTTTCGCCAGCAATAAGTATGTCTTTTTTCCCTAAAGAAATAGGAGCATAAATTTCAGCATTTTTAATAAGTTTTAACATAGTTATATAAGTTGGTAACATAGCATTATTACTAATGCTATTGTTAATGGAATTAAATTTCTTTTAACAATTTCTAGAGTAGTTAATCCTGCAATTTCAGCAACTGCAATTAATACACCTGCTACAGGTGATATTGTTCTTCCTAAAGAAGCGGAAAGTTGCATAGGCATAATCATGTGCGTACTGCTTACGCCCAATTTTGAAGCAATATTTGGAACTAATGGACCGAATGCAAAAAAGGCAGCATTTCCACTTCCCATTAACATAGAAGCTAAAAATATCATTACGGTCATTACAATAATAATTCCAGTGGCATTTAATCCTAAACTTAAAGATATGTCTACCAAGCCATTAATAAATCCAAGACTAATCAATCCTTTTGCAAAAATATCGGCGGCTATAATTAAAGTTACGACACCTTTAAAAATAGTTGCCATTCCGTCCCAAAAAACTTTTAAAGAGTTAAAAACAAGTTTAATATCTTTAGTTCTAATCATTTCAAAAAGAAGCGCAATGAATAAACTGATGATCATGGCAGTAGTTGTGTCTAGTGTAATAGGAGTCTTGAAAAAATTAAATAAATCAGAAAAAACGATTAATAAAATAATTGGTATTATAGGAATTATGGCATAAATAATCGGTGCTTTTAATTTTTCTTCTGTAACTTCAATTGTTTCAGATAACGATTTATCTTTTTTATCATAGTGTCGATTTACAAAATAAAAAGAAATCATCATGGCAACATTTAAAATAATAGCAACAACCAATTGATGATTGATAAACATCGTTATGGCACTAATATTTACGATACTACAAGCACTTGCAGTAATAACCGAAGCTGGACCAATACCTAAAGCAGTGCCTGCCGTAATTACTGAAGCTGCAGCCGTTTTGCTTACCCCTAAATTTATTAAAATAGGAAAAAGCGAAGCCATTAATAGGAGCGCTAATCCCGCAGCAGAAGGTATGGCTATAAACAATACTTGCCCAATAGGGATAACTAATGAAGCCGCTAAATAGGGGTATTTTTTAAATAATTTTAGAGGTTTCATTGCTACATAAACTAAACAATTTGAAGCACCAATTTTTTCTGTATAAGCCACAAAACCACCAATAACCATAATCATTAGACCTACATTGGAATTCAAATTTGTAAATGATTCTGTTACATATTTAAAAAGATCAAACACTACAAGTCCAGAAGTGTCTTTCAATTCAGGCATTTTATATTGTAACACTAATGCCGTGGAAAGCATCAATAAACCAAAAATCAACAATACAGCATGTGGATTGTATTTTTTTAATAAAAGTTTTCCAGCTATAACTATAAAAACTATCGATAAAATTGGACCTAAACAACTCATGCTTTTAATAATTAAAATGATGAACCATTGATTTTTGTTCCTGGAGAGAACATTGCGCCATTTGATTCAGGTATTGAAGTATGCTGCACAAAATTTCCAGTTAAATCTGGGTTTCTGGTGTAAGAATCATTAGGATTTCCAGACAAAGGATAAATATCAAAAGTGGCTATTACTGTACCCGATACATTTCGAACGGTAACAATATCACCAGCATTATTCATATTTAATAATCCTTGAGAAGCAGTTTGTACTATAGCACCACCAAAAGTACCAGTAGGCACTCCTCCTCCAAACAATACTAATACTCCATTTTTAGGAATAATAGTTCCGGCAGGAAAAGTATGTCTTATGGCAGTCTCGTCAGAAACGGTATATCCTGAAATATCTAATGCTAATCCAGAATTAAAAAATTCTATAAATTCGTCCTCATTTGCTTCTCTTGTGCCGTCACCATTAGCATCACCAGCCATACTTGTGTCAGGGTCATAAAGAACTTCATTTATTAAAAAACCGAGCCAAGGACATCCGTTATTTTCAATTTCTCCTGGTTCAGTTGGACAATTATCTTCAGAATCTGGCACACCATCATTATCTGTATCGGAATCGTCATCTAATACCTGAATGTTTACAGACACTTCTGATAAAACTAATGCATTTTGTACATTTTCTAAACTTACTATTAAAGTTTCAATTCCTTCAATATTTGTGTCTTGTAAACCTGTAATTGTGATAGAACCGGAACTGCTACCTGCATTTATAATAATTGAAGTTGCCGAAATCGTATAATCCTCTGACTGAATTGCAGTGCCTGAGAAAGTTAAAGGAACGGAAAAACTTTGACTTACTTCTGTGTTAAGTGTTACTGTAATAGTTGTTTCTCCACTAGCTTCATTCAAACTCAAGTTTGATGCGCTAATTTCTATTGTTGGTAAAATATCATCTGTAGCACATGATATTATAATCATATACATTAGTAAACCAATAAATGATTTTTTTAGTATGGCTATTTTGTTCATTTGTAGTGATTTTAAAAATTATTAAATCAAAAATAGTTTTTAATATACCTAATAAAAGATACCAGTTTATTAATATAAAAGATACCGATTTGTAATTAATAAAAAAAGATGCTTATCAAATTTTAAGCATCTTTTTGTTAATTAGTTGTTTTTTACTATTTAATTATGATTTTATATGTTGCGTTGCGGTTTTCTATCGCTATGTTTAATAAGTATAAACCAGAATTTAAATTACTAAGGTCTAATAGATTTGAATTTAGTTGGGTTTTTAGTATGGTTCTTCCCATGGTATCAAATAGTTGGATATTTTTTACGCCCAGTAACTGAGAATCAATAGTAATAATTCCATTATTTACAGGGTTAGGGTAAATTGATAATTCTGAAGTTGAAAATTCGTTTGTACTAAGCACAGTAAAAGAATTTATTTGCCAATAAGTTGTATTGTCTGCGATAGCATCATCACCAATCCAGTTAGCTGCATTACCAACTAATGCAATAATTGCATTTTTATCTAACCCATCTAATGGATGATTAACATAATCGTAATATACATTATCCCAAGCATCATCTATTGCATTTGATTTACCGAGTGTAATTGCTGTTGAACCATTAGTTAACCCTGGTGGAATTGCAGATGAATTTGTTGAAACTGCATCATACCATAGGTTACTGTCATTTGAAACAATAAAAAGGAAAGTTGGGTTTGGAAAAGGATTTGTATCTGTTACCGAATCCCATGTTGCTGGGGGACTACTTTGAAATGCAATTATTTGATCTCCGCTAATTGATAATGCCCAATTGTTTCCATAATCTGTAAATAAAACCGAATTATTTGTAGGTTGAAGTATTTGACCTTCTGTAGTAGCACTTTCTTCAACGGTTATTACTGTTCCTTTAGTAATTACAGAAGGGGCTGTGTATTTAAGAACACCCTCAGTTAAATCATTATTTCTCCATGCACCAGTAGTAGCATTCCAACCAGATTCTGTAAAATAAATAACAGTTCCTGCTTCTAAATCTACTAGTGGAATAAATTGAAATCTATCATTAGCATCTGCTACAAGAGATGTAATAATTAAATCGCCTGGGGCTAATGTTGTCTGAGAAAATCCTGTAAAAAAAGTCAGAAAAAATAAAATGTAAAGTTTTTTCATAAGAATTTGTTTTTAAATTATTTAACCAAAAATAACAATGTAGACTAAATTAAAAACATACCACTCCGTTAAAAATCTTAATACCGATTTTATTTTTTCTTACTTTATTAAAATTTTAGTTCATTTTCTAAAATAGATTTCATTTGTGTCACTTTTTGAATTAATTTATTTGGTCTAACTGCTGAATAACCCAAAATAAATCCTTTTTCTTTATGTTCACCTAAATAGCACATACTTAGGGGAAAAGTAACAATATTATGAAGAGATAGTTTTTTAATAATTTCTAATTCTTCTTTTTCACTTACATTTTTTTTAAATTTAGCAACTACATGAAGGTTACAAAACTCTTTATTATCAATATACATCCATTTGTTTTCATTTTCAAATTCAGATATAAATAAGGCATGTCTAAGTTGTGCAACTTGAATTACATTTTTGAGATGTTGAAATAAATAATTACGTTCAATAAATTCATTCATAACGACTTGAATGGACGGTGAAACAAACCTATGAGAGTGTTCTTGTATAGCTTCAATAGTATCTACTAAAAACTCTGGAACAATCATAAAACCCAGCCTAAGGGAAGGATGAAGCAATCTGTTAAAAGTACTAATATAAATGGTTCTATCTTCTTTGTCTAAACTAAACAATGTTGGAATACTATTTACATGATTTGTAACTTCAGGTTCATAATCATTTTCAATAAGTAATGAATTGTTTTTTGACGCCCAATTTAGCAGTTCTTTTCTTCTATTAAGACTCATTTTAATGCCTAATGGATAATGATTAGAAGGTGTTGTGTGAATTAATTTTGGATGTAAATGATTATATGAATTAATTTTTTTTATATCAATGCCTTCTTCATCTACATTAACTCCAATAATGTTAGCTTCTTGACTTTTAAATATAGAATGTACATTCGGAAAAGTGGGGTCTTCTAGTATAACCGAATCACCGCTTTCAATTAATGCAGAAGTAATAAGGTATAAGGATTGTAAATTTCCTGAAACAATTACAATTTGTTTATTACTGCATTTTATATTTCTACTAATGTTTAAATAATTTTTTATACTTTTTTTTAACTCTTCTAAACCAGTAGATTTATGATATGATAATCCAGAAGATTTTATGTATCTCCAATAAGAATTTAATAATTTTTTCCATTGGTTTATTGGAAATATGTCTATGGGTGGTAAGCCGGGCTTAAAAGCTAAATTACTATCATTTGGCCTATTTATTAAGGACATATTTTTTAAGAATAATTTCCCTTTCTTTGTTATAGTTGGATATTTTAAGTTTTTTTTGAAATTTTCAGTATTTGTTTTTTTTTCAACAGAATTTGAATGATCAAAATTAACAATATTGCCCGAACCTGATTTTACTATTATTAATTTTTCTAATTGTAAAAGTTCATAAGCTTTGTTTATGGTGGTTCTTGAAAAACTTAATTCTTGTGCTAAAACTCTAGTAGAAGGGAGCATCCATTCATTGGGTAAATCATTATTAAGAATACATTTTTTTATACTTCTATATAATACAATGTACTTGTCAAAAGGTTTTATATCTTTTTGGTTTTGATATTCTTCTTTAATTCGACTTATGGTAAATTGATAATTGGTATTCATTTTTTGTTAAAATTGGTACCCACAATATACTAATTAATTAGTGTTA
Organism: Flavobacteria bacterium BAL38; assembly: GCA_000169355.1. Lineage (GTDB taxonomy): Bacteria > Bacteroidota > Bacteroidia > Flavobacteriales > Flavobacteriaceae > Flavobacterium. Next base: position 213,702 of record AAXX01000003.1, read on the forward strand.
TTTGATTAATTAATAAAAAATATTTGATTAGTTTAATTTTCTTTCTGATTGTCCGTTTTCTGTCATAACCCTGTAATATTAGCAATTACAAGCCTATCGAAAAGTTTTTCTTCAAAATATCTTCTATTTAACTTGTACACAAACTCGTTTAGATATAATTGAAGATATTTTCCTTTTATTTTATGGTAATTTCCTAACAAATTTCTTTTTGCGTTACTGATTGTTATATGAACCCATTTCAAAGTTTCTTTTGTGGTTTCTTTGTTAGATTTTTCAGTTATGTGCAATTCTACAAAGTTAGAAATATCTACATATGATGTACTTTTATCTGTAAAAACAATACTTTTTTCATTAATTGATTCTTGTATTGTTTGATTAATTTGCTCAGCAGTATGGTTGGTTAAAACTTTAGCTTTAAAATAACGACATTGTGTTGATTTTTTACCGCTTTCCAAATCTTCCAAAACTGTTGATTCTGCCATAATTGCAACATTTTCTTTACCAACTGCACCTCTACCTCGAATGCCTTTTTCTTGTTCAATTTCAGAAGATTCAACAGTAAAATAGCCTTCATCAAATTCAATCATACCTTCTAAGGTATATCGAGCATCTCGGTTACCCATAGCCTTTCTTAACTTATGAACCATTGCCCAAACTGGTTCGTATCTTTTTTGTCCAAGTTGCTTTTGGATTTCTTTACTTGAAAATCCTTTTTTTGTAGCACTCATTAAAAACATAGTTTTGTACCAAGTCAAAAATGACAACTTTGAACTTTGCATTATAGTTCCGCTTCGTAAAGAAATTCTACTTCTACACTTTTTACATTCATAACTCCAACGACTCTGTATCCAAAAATGCTCTTTTGAACCACATTTACATTCAACTCCTATCTCATCTCTTTGTTCTTTAAAATGGAGTCTACAAGCTTCTTCACTTCCAAAATTTGCTGTAAAATTAAATAAGTTCATGTCTTGAATTTTTATCAAATATATGAAATTTTTATCTATTATGAGTGCTTACGGACAATCAGATTTTCTTTAATTAATTTTAATAAAAATGCAAAAATTTATATTTACAAAGACCTATGTCTTTATTTCCATAGCACTTATATTTTGTAATTTTTCAAATGCTCAAAACCTTAATTCTTCAACTCCTAACATTAAAGGGTATTCGATTAATAAATTAGACACCTTAAAAACTTTTTTAGAAAAAAGTGGTGCATCTTCTATGATGGTGTTAATAGATGGAGAGGTTATTTTCGAGTGGGGAAATACTTCTGAGAAACATATAATTCATTCCATAAGAAAACCCCTAATTCACTCTTTAATTGGAATTGCTGTTGCTGAAAAAAAAATAGATACATCTATGACCATGAAAGATCTTAATATTCAAGATATTAATCCGAAACTTTCTAATTTTGAATTAAGCGCAAGAATTTCCGATTTATTAAAATCAAAATCGGGAGTGTATCATTTATCCGCTGCTATGACAAAAAACATGAGGAACAATTTGCCAGAACGAAACAGGTATAAACCTGGTAAATATTACTTTTATAATAATTGGGATTTTAATACACTTGGAGCAATATTAGAACAGCAAACTGAAAAAAGTATTTATGAATTATTTAAAAATCAAATAGCAGAACCTCTAGGAATGAAAGATTACAAAGGCATTTCTATGGATATTGATGGCGATTCTAAAGAAGAGGTTAATCTAGTCACTATTGATGGCTATTATAAATACCAAAAAAGCAAATCAAAATATCCTGCCTATCATTTTAGAATGTCTAGTAGAGATTTAGCACTTTTTGGTCAGTTGTATTTGAATGATGGTGTTTGGAATGGAAAGCAAATAGTACCAAAAGAATGGATAAAAGTGAGCATGAAACCTTACAGTATGATTGATGAGGAAAAAGGAATTGCTTACGGGATGCTATGGAAACTACATTTGGCTGAAAACAAAAAAGACATTATTTCATTTTATCATACGGGTCTTGAAATGCAACTTTTAGGGATCTATCCAGAATCAAAAATGGTTATTGTTCATAGGGTTAATACCGAAAAAGAATATAATTATGACAAGGCTAATTTAGAACAAACAATTCAACTTGTTTTTGATGCTAAATTAAAGTAATTTTTATCTGTTAATATTAAAAACAGGACTTTAAGTTTTAACTTAAAGTCCTGTTTTTAATACAAAATGGTTTGCTTTTTTATATTTGAAAAAAACTATTGGTTTTAATAATTTTTATAAGTTCATGAGTTACTTCTGTTGTTGAAGCTTTACCTCCTAAATCTCTAGTTAAAACTTTTCTTGAACTAGTTAAAGTTTCAATTGCTTGCATTAATTCTTTTGAAGCTTCAATTTCGCCTAAATGTTCTAACATCATCGCACCAGTCCAAAAACATGCAATAGGATTTGCAATATTTTTACCAGCAATATCAGGAGCACTGCCGTGAACTGGCTCAAACATACTTGGATATTTTTTTTCTGGATTGATATTTCCACCAGCTGCAATGCCGATGCCACCTACAACCGCAGGTCCTAGATCTGACAAGATATCGCCAAACAAATTGCTGGCTACTACTACATCAAACCAATCGGGGTGTTGTACAAAATGCGCACATAAAATATCAATATGAAATTGTGCTGTTTCAACATTTGGATAATGTGTGCCAATATCTTTAAAACGTTCGTCCCAATAGGTCATCGAATGAATAATACCATTTGATTTTGTGGCACTTGTGAGTTTGTTTTTTCTTTTTTGAGCCAATTCAAAGGCATATTTCATTACCCTGTCTACTCCTTTTTTAGTAAAAATAGTTTCTTGTTTTACCATTTCATCTGGTTTGCCAACGTTATATCTGCCACCTATATCAGAATATTCACCTTCACTATTTTCTCTTACAATCATATAATCAACGTTTCCAATATTTTTTAAAGGCGATTCAATTCCTTTTAACAATCGAACAGGACGCAGATTTATATATTGTTCAAAAGCCCTACGAATTGGAATTAACAAACCCCAGAGTGAAATATGATCCGGAACACCAGGATAGCCAACTGCTCCTAAAAAGATAGAATCACTATCACGCAGTCGTTCTAATCCGTCATCGGGCATCATTTTACCATCTTTTGCAAAATTTTTACAAGAGTAATCAAAATTTTTATACGCCAGTTGGAACCCAAACTTAGCAGCCAAAACATCTAACACTTTAATAGATTCTGGTATGACTTCATTGCCAATGCCATCGCCCGGAACAACTGCTATTTCGTATTTATTCATTATTTATAATTTTTTTGAAGTTTTTAAATATAATTTAGAATGAAATTAATCAAATTAAAAAATGTAATATTGATACCAAATTAGTTTTAATTTCAATTAATAAATTCCAAAATTACTTGTATTAAAATTTTTATGATAATACCACAATATTAAAAAATTAAATACCAATAATAAGTGCCATTTCATAAATTTATTACAGCTATTTAATGGATTTGTAATAGAGTTTAATGTCTCTAAATATATTTTTCAGAACTGTTTAGGTAAAAATACAACCATAATTGGTATTCAGTATATATAATAATTGGTACTGCTTATTTAATTGCTTTTGCATTTAATTTGTGAAGCAAATGCTTAATTAGAGAACAATCAGATGAGATTTATACAAAACAACTTTATGTACATTACCTTAATGTTTTTTTTTATTTTAATTTCCTGTAGTAAAGATGAAGTTTCAAAAAATGCTGATATAGCAACACCAATAGACAATCTTTCAACAGGTTCTGGTTTGTTTACTTTCACTTACAATGTTGTGTCATTTAACAAAACTATGAATATTTATTATTATATTCCTGAAAACAAAACAGCTTCAACTCCAATATTATTTGTCTTTCATGGCACCGAAAGAAATGCTAGTGATTATCGAAATACTTTAATAACAAAAGCACAATTATTGGGATTTATTGTGATTGCTCCTGAATTTTCTGAACAAAACTTTCCCGGAGGCGATGGCTATAATTTAGGGAATGTATTTATAGATGGCGATAATCCTTCAGCTAGTTCTTTAAATCCTGAATCAGAATGGACTTTTTCTATCATTGAACCTTTATTTGATTTTGTAAAAACGCAAATAAATAATACAAATGGTACTTATTATATGTTCGGTCACTCAGCAGGCGGACAATTTGTTCATCGTTTTTTGATGTTTAACCCTATTGCACGAGTTGAAAAGGCAGTTGTTTCGGCATCTGGTTGGTACACTTTCCCTACAAATACTATTGTTTTTCCATATGGAACAAATCAAAGTCCATTAGAAAACATGTCATCGTCTTTATTTTTTGACAAAAAAGTCTATGTTCAAGTGGGCGAAAATGATGATGATCCCAATGCCGCTGGACTTAGACACAATTCTTTTGCAGATGCACAAGGCTTAAATCGAAAAGAAAGAGCTATTAACTATTTTCAATTTTGTGAACAATTGGCAACTACAAACGCTATGAATTTTAATTGGACTTTTCGTATTGTTTCTAATGCTAATCATGATTATAATGAAGCAGCAGAAAACGCTGTCTCATCACTATTTAACTAACAATAATATGAAGGTGTTTAAAAATAATTTAATAATAAACTTTTACTAATGAAAATAACAAAAAAAAAAATAGGCCTTTTTTTAGGACCATTATTATTTGTTTTAATCAAATTATATTTTCATCCTGATGGGTTAAGCGAAGCTGCTGTAGGTGTTTTGGCTTCAACTTTTTGGATTGCTACTTGGTGGATTTCAGAAGCTATTGCAATACCAATAACTTCTCTTTTACCCATAGTTCTTTTTCCTTTGAGCGGAGGCTTATCATTAAGTGAAACTACATCTAGCTATGGACATCAGTATATATTTTTATTTCTTGGAGGATTTATTTTGGCAATAGCCATAGAAAAATGGAATTTGCACAAGCGTATTGCCTTAACAATCATTAAGTTAATAGGGGCCAATATGAACCGAATTGTATTAGGATTTATGATAGCTACTGCTTTTTTATCCATGTGGATTTCAAATACTGCCACAGCCGTAATGATTTTACCTGTAGGAATGGCTGTAATTACTCATTTAAAAGATAATCCTAATACTAAAGATAATGAAAATATTCTTTTTGGAAAAATTCTAATGTTAGGAATTGCTTATAGTGCTTCAATCGGAGGAATGGCTACCTTAATCGGAACACCGCCAAATCTTGTATTAGCAGGAATAATTGAAAAAACATACCATACCGAAATTACATTTTTACAATGGTTTATGTTTGGTTTTCCGTTAAGTCTTGTTTTACTTTATTTATGTTGGATTTATTTAACCCGAATTGCTTTTAAAATAGAACAAAAAGAATTTCCTGGCGGAAAAGAAGAAATAGAAAACCAATTAGAAAAACTAGGTCCAATATCCTATCAAGAAAAAATTATATTTTTAGTGTTTGTAGCAACTGCTTTCGCTTGGATTACGAGATCATTCTTACTAGTAAAATTATCTCCAAAAATTGATGACACCATTATTGCTATTCTGGCAGCGTTACTATTATTTATAATTCCAAGCAAAAAAAACAGCGAAGCTTTAATGACATGGAAAGATGCTGTAACGCTTCCTTGGGGAATATTAATTTTATTTGGTGGAGGAATGGCATTAGCAATAGGTTTTGAGACTACAGGTTTAGCCGACTGGATTGGAAATCATTTAACTATGCTAGAAGGAGTGTCAGTTTTAATATTGCTTTTTGTTTTAATTACAGCTGTTAATTTCTTAACCGAAATTACTTCTAATATGGCTACAACCGCTATGTTATTACCTGTTTTAGTTTCTTTAGCACAAATTATAAATATTCATCCATATATATTATTAGTTAGTGCAACTTTAGCTGCTTCTTGTGCTTTTATGTTGCCTGTAGCTACTCCACCAAATGCCGTAGTATTTGGATCTGGTTATTTGAAAATTGAAGATATGGTTAAAAAAGGTTTTTGGATGAATATTATCTCTATTTTAATTATAACTTTTTTTTGCTATTATATTCTCCCTTTGATTTGGAATTTAAAGAGCTAAATTATAAATTAATATATTCAGGAAAAGTATAATTATTGAATGTTATTTTAATAAAAAAGAAACCACTTATAAAGTGGTTTCTTTTTTTATATAGCTATGGAATACGTTTTTCTTTTTTTATGAATTTTAGGATCAAAATTTTTCCAGAGATTATGAATAGCGTGATTTTCTTCTAATTCGGCTGTTCTTATACATGTTTTTATCCCTTTTTTTGTAAAAACATTGTAGTATCCTTCAAAAAGTATTGCTGTTAATCCTCTACTTTGGTATTCAGGCGTTACTCCAATTAAATAAAACACAACATCTTTAGAATGCTTTTTTGCTTGTAGTAAATGCCAAAATCCAAATGGGAATAATTTTCCTTTTGCTTTTTGTAGCGCTTCGGCAAAACTTGGCATTACTATAGAAAAAGCGACCATTTTTTTATTTTCATCAAATACAAATTGAATGTATTCTGGGTTAATAAAACTGATATTTTTCTTTTTAATGTATTCTATTTGTTCTGGTGAAACAGCAACAAACGATTGGAGTTTTGCATATGATGTATTGAATAATTCAAACATTTCATCCACATGAGGCATAATTTCACTCGTCTTAGTATAAGTTTTAAATGAGAGTTTATATCGTTCTTTAACCATTTTACTGGCACGAACAAACATTTCAGGCTTTACATTAGAAAAAGGAAAATGGCTTTCAATGAATTCTTTTTCGATCTTTAAACCTAATTTTTCAAAGTGTTCTTTGTAATACGGATTACTGTACCACGAAATCATGGTTCCCATTTGGTCAAATCCTTCAGTTAATACGCCTACTTTATCTAAATTAGAAAAGCCAATTGGTCCTTCTGCATGATCCATGTTATGTAAGCGTCCAAATTCATATACTTTATCTAATAATGCTTTCGTTACTTCAATATCGTCAATAACATCAAACCAACCAAAACGAACTTTGTTTTTACCCAATTCTTTTACTTCTTGCCAATTAATAATCGCTACAATACGACCTACTATTTTGTTGTCTTTTAAAGCAACATAAAAATGAGCATCTGCATGTTTGAAAACTGGATTTAGATTTTTATCAAAATTAGTAAGTTCATCAGAAATTATTGGCGGAACCCAATAAGGGTTATTCTTAAATAACTCAAAAGGAAACAAAATAAATTCTTTCATTTCCTTTTTTGTTACTACTTCTTTTATTTGTATCATTTTTTATTCAACTGTGTCTTTACGTTTTTTTGATTCTTTTTCAGCTTTTTTCTTAACTTTTTTATCCATCTTGCTTCCTTTGTCTTTTTCAATTTTCACTTCTTGATATTGATCAGCAAATCGCCAAGAAAAGCCAATTCCGGCATTTAATAAACCTGGGGTGTCTTTAATGTTTTTTCCAATAGAAGCATCAACTTGCATGTTTTTGTCAAACAAGAAAGCAGCTCCAATTCTAAAAAACACATCTTTATAATAATCTCCCATATAACCTTGATTTTCTATAAAACCCGACCATTGCGCATTAAATCCACGAGTAAGCGTTAAAACATAATTAATACTAGCAAAATCTGTCCCAATTTTGTCATACGTTAAGTTGGTTACCATAACCCAATGTCCTCCAAAATGATTTTGTGCAATTGCTGTAACTTTCGGACTAAAACTTCGCTCTTTTATATCAACAGGTGCGTAATTAAAAGGGTTGTCACCAATACTGAAATTTGCTCCAGCATACATCGCAAATACGGGTATAAATTGTCTCCATTTAAAACTGTGATTGGCTTTCCAACTATATAAGTTAGGTTTTTCTTCATAGTTTTTAAAAGGATCATAAATCAAATATTTTGCACCTATTGTAAGTTGTTTAAATCCATTTCTTTTTTCTTCATAACTACCCGATGTAAGTTTATCATTTTGATATTGAATTTCGCCAATTACTTCTAATTCTTCTTTAAAAACACCATATCTTATTGCTAATTCCCCCATAAAACCTTTAGCTTGGTAGTCTAATGTGTTATGGTCTTCTGATATGTAGGTAACACCGGTTTCTGTTTGGATAATTTTTTTTCCAACCGAAAAAGCCATCATCGATCGACCTGGGCGATTGGAGTTAATCTCATCTGTAAATTGTGCAAATGAAATTTGCGATGAAATTCCGAAGATTAAAATAAAAAGTGCTTGAATAGATTTCATAAATAAATAGATTTATTTCCAAAAATAGTTATTTTATCATAATTTTAAGAAACAATTTTTAAGTTTTACTAACCAATATCTGTATTTTTGAATTTTAAAATGTATATCAATGGAAATGGCTTCCTTCCCAAGTTTATTAAGAACTCTAGCAATTATAATTTTATGCTACTATTTGTTTAAATTTTTTATGCGAATTTTTGCTCCTATTCTAATGCAAAAAGCGGTGAATAAAATGCAAGAAAAAATGCAGGAACAATATAAACAGCAACAAGAAAAACAAAGTAGAGCTTCACAAGCAAGCGCACCAACTCCAAAACCTAAAAAAGAAGTAGGTGAATACATTGACTATGAAGAAGTGAAATAGTCATTTAAATTTAATAGCACTAAGGATATTTTAACAATATCCTTTTTTTAGTTAATTTAGCACCTTATTTTATTATACTTATGAAGAATTTAAAAGCATTATATCCTCATTTATTAGTTTTAGTTGGATTTATTTTGGTTGCTCTTATCTATTTTTATCCTGTTTTGCAAGGGAATAAAATTTTTCAATCGGATATTGTGCAATATACCGGAATGGCAAAAGAGCAAATCGATTTCAGAAAAGAAACAGGTGAGGAGCCTTACTGGACTAACAGTGCTTTTGGAGGAATGCCAACGTACCAATTAGGTGCAAAATATCCAAACGACGTAATCGGAATGCTAGACGATGCGTTACGCTTTTTACCACGCCCAGCAGATTATTTATTTCTTTATTTCTTAGGGTTTTATGTGTTGTTGATGGTGTTAAAAGTAGATCCATTAAAAGCGTTTTTTGGAGCATTAGCCTTTGGGTTGTCAACTTATTTGATTATAATTTTAGGTGTTGGGCACAATGCTAAAGCGCATGCAATTGCCTATATGCCAATGGTGGTTGCCGGAGTTTTATTAGTCTTCCAAAGAAAATATATTATTGGAGGTTTGCTAACTATGGTAGCAGCCGCATTAGAAATTAATGCGAATCACTTCCAAATGACCTATTATTTATTATTGTTATTATTGATTATTGCCGTATACTATATTGTAATAGCGGTTAAAAATAAAGAATTCAAAGAATTAGGAAAAGTTATTGGAGTATTTGCTGTAGCTGGAATTTTAGCCATAGGAGCCAATGCAACTAATTTAATGGCAACTTCCGAGTATGCTAAATTTTCTACTCGTAATAATAGTGAATTAACGTTTAATCCAGATGGTTCTCCAAAGACAGATAGCAATGCCATGTCTTATGATTACATCACTGAATACAGCTACGGAGTTGCCGAAAGTTTAAACTTAATTGCACCCGGACTTTTTGGAGGTTCTAACAATGAAAATTTAGGAATTGAATCTGAAACCTATCAAAATTTTGTAGCACAAGGCTATCCAGCTGACCAAGTGCAAGGTTTTGTAGAACATGCACCTGCCTATTGGGGAAATCAGCCAATTGTTGCAGCACCAGCCTATATTGGGGTAGTTGTGTTTTTCTTTTTTGTTATGGCGTTTTTTGTTGAAAAACGAAACATTAAATATTTGTTTTTAGCAGGAGCTATTTTTTCATTATTACTTTCTTGGGGTAAAAACTTCAGTTTTTTAACGGATTTCTTTATAAATTATATTCCTTTTTATAATAAATTCAGAGCGGTTTCATCCATTCAAGTTATTTTGGAATTATGTATTACGGCTTTAGCAATTGTTGGATTGTACAAATTTTTCAAACAAGACGAAAAAGTAAAATGGAATGCCCTTTGGAAATCTGGAGCCATTACTTTCGGACTTTTAGTGATTTTATTCTTGATCAAAGGAATGTTTGCTTTTTCTTCTGCAAACGATGCAATGTACGCGCAAGCGTATGGAGATGATTTCATTAGAACATTAAAAATAGATAGAGCAGCGTTGTATACTTCTGATGTTTTGCGTTCGATGTTGTTTGTAGGATTAACATTTGGAGTTTTGTTTTTATTTGTAAAAAACCTGATGAAAGAAACTACAGCAATTATTATAGTGGGAGTTTTAATGGTTTTTGACTTGTTTATGGTAGATAAACGTTATGTAAACAATAATCCAGACCAGTTTAGAAGTACAAGAGAAGTGGATATGCCTTTTACACCATCTGATGCCGATCAAATAATTTTAGCAGATACGACACATTTCAGAGTTTTTGAAGTAGAAGGCGGAATGAGCAACGCAAGAACATCGTATTTCCACAAATCAATTGGAGGTTATCATGCAGCGAAACCAAGAAGAATGCAACAATTGTTCGATTACCAAATCGCTAAAAATAACGTTCGTGTTCTTAACATGTTAAACGTAAAATATGTCATCCAATCCGATGAAAACGGACAAAAATTAGCCTTAACAAATCCTGCTGCTAATGGAAATGCTTGGTTTGTTGAGAAAGTCAAGATAGTAAAATCTGCCAATGAAGAAATGAAAGCGTTGGATAGTTTAGATACGAAAAATGAAGCAACGTTTTCGACTCCGTTATATCGTAAAGGAGTATATAAATTTGAAACTGGTAAAGATTCATTGTCTACAATTCAATTAGTTTCATATAAACCAAATCATTTAAAATACATTTCAAATAATTCTAAAAATGGCTTCGCTGTTTTCTCTGAAATGTATTATAAAAACGGTTGGAAAGCCAAAATTGATGGAAAGGATGCTAGAATACATAATGTAAACTACGTTTTAAGAGGCTTAGAAATTCCAGCAGGAAAACATACTATCGAATTCAAATTTGAACCAGAAGTGGTAAAAACAGGAAGTACAATTGCACTATTCAGTTCAATTGGAATGCTTATATTGATTGGAGCAGGAGTTTATTTGGAGAGAAAGAAAAAGACTGAAGATTAACGATTTTTGAACTTGAATATTTTGTAAATTTGAAAGAATATCTGTCAAAAAAAATGAAGGCAAAATTGAATCACGATAAACCCGAAAAGTTAGAAGCTAAACGAATAGCAGAAGTAAAATCGCTATCTTATGTAGAACGATTAGAGCGCTTGATGGTTATTATTGAGCTCTCTTATACTTTAAAAAATGCTCCCAAAATTTATCCCATTAAGAAATGATTACACAAATTTTAAATATTTGGAAATCTTTTCAAAAACATAATGTAAAGTACATCACTATTGGTGGTTTTGCAGTTAATATTTATGGTTATAACAGAAATACGGGAGATTTAGATATTTTAATTGAGGATTCCATTGAAAATAGAAAGAATCTAAGAAAAGCTTTTGTAGATATTGGTATAGGAGATTTTGAATCTATTGAAACCATGCAATTTATTCCTGGCTGGACAGATTTTACATTAGATTTTGGACTTCGTTTAGACGTTATGACTTCTGTAAAGGGTTTGGAGGATAAATCATTTGATTCTCTTTTGTCTGATGCTACAATTCTAATGATAGGAGATACTCCGGTTAATTTTATTGATTATAAAAATCTTATCATAGCAAAAAAATCAACAAACAGACTCAAGGATCAATTAGATATAGAAGAATTAGGTAAATTAAACGATAATATTGATTCATAACTGAATTTTGAAAACAAAAAAAATACTCATCATTTCCTATTACTGGCCACCAGCTGGAGGTCCGGGAGTACAGCGTTGGTTGAAATTTGTTAAGTTTTTACCCGATTTTAATATCGAGCCTCACGTTTATATTCCTGAAAATCCAACGTATCCTTTAATTGATGAGAAATTATTGAGTGAAGTTTCAGATAAAGCCATTATCATCAAACAACCTATTTTTGAACCTTACGGATTAGCCTCTGTTTTTTCGAAAAATAAGACCAAAAAAATCAGTTCAGGTATAATTCCGAATCAAAAAAAGCAATCGTTTGTAGAAAAAACAATGCTTTGGATTCGTGGCAACGTTTTTATTCCAGATGCAAGAGTGTTTTGGGTAAAACCTTCGGTTAAGTTTTTGAAAGAATACCTTCAAGAAAATCAGATTGATACGATAATTACAACCGGTCCGCCACATAGTTTGCATTTGATAGGTTTACAATTGAAAAAAGAACTAAACATCACTTGGTTAGCCGATTTTCGTGATCCTTGGACAACCATTGGCTATCACAAACAACTAAAATTGAGTTCTTGGGCAGCCAAAAAGCATAAAAATTTAGAAAAGGAAGTCATGAATACATGTGACCGACTTTTAGTAACTTCCCCAACAACAAAAACCGAATTTGAAGCTATTACTTCTAAACCAATCGAGGTGATTACAAATGGTTACGATGTAGAAAAAGTGATTAAGAAACCAATGGACGAAAAATTTACATTGGCGCACATTGGTTCGTTTTTATCGGCTAGAAATCCGAGAATATTATGGAAAGCGCTGAAAGAACTTACGAAAGAAAATCCCGAATTCAAAAAACAATTCCAATTAAAGTTAATAGGAGCGGTGAGTGCTGAGGTGCTTCAAGCATTAAAAGAATTTAAGTTGGAGAAATACGTGAATCATTTGGGCTATTTGCCTCATGATGAAGCCATAATCGAACAAAGAAGTTCGCAAGTTTTGTTACTTATCGAAATTGATTCAGAAGAAACTAAATGTATTATTCCTGGGAAATTATTCGAATATATGGTTTCAGAACGCCCAATAATCGCTATTGGACCTGAAAACGCAGATTTCGCTCAAATCATAAAAGATACCAATACAGGAACTTTTTTTAAATACGACGAATTAGAAGCTTTAAAAGCACAAATTCTGACTTGTTTTGAACAATTTCAAAAAGAAAATTTAAAAGTGTATCCTGTTGGCTTACAACAATACAGCAGAAAAGCATTGACAGAAAAATTAGCCAAACTGCTAATTACTAATAACTAAATACTATTCACTCAAAATATGGGAATTGTCATCAAACAATCGATTAAAAATACCATCATTACCTACATAGGTTTTGGAATTGGTGCGATTAACACATTGTTTATGTATGCTCAATTTCTTGGCGATACTTTTTATGGTTTAGTTGGTTTTATTTTGTCGGCAGCTAATATTATGATGCCTTTAATGGCTTTTGGAGTGCATAATACCTTGGTAAAATTTTATAATGAATATGATTCTGATGCAAAAAAATCGCAGTTTCTAACATTTGTTTTGCTTTTACCTTTGCTAACAATTCTTCCAATCAGCTTAATCGGTTATTTCGGATATCATGAAATTGCAGAATTATTATCGCAAAAAAATGCAATTGTTTATGATTATGTTTGGCAAATTCCAGTAATTGGACTTTGTATGGGGTATTTTGAAATTTTTTATGCTTGGGTAAAAGTCCATTTACAATCGGTTTACGGTAGTTTTGTAAAAGAAGTTTTGCTCCGAATTCTAATTTCAATCTTTTTGTTTGCCGTATATTTTGATTACATTTCTCCAAAAGAATTCGTTTTTGCTTTAATGGGAATCTATTTCGTAACTCTTGTGGTGATGTTTTTTTATGCTATGCGAGTAAAAAAACCAAGTTTTAATTTTGTTTTTCCTGATAATGCTAAAGCCGTTTTAACGTATTGTTTTTTTATTATTTTATCGGGTAGTGTAGCTACCTTGTTGTTAGATGTAGATAAATTTATGCTTAATTTTTATATCGATATTGATAATATTGCTTTTTATTCGGTTGCTATTTTTATTGCGACAGTTATTGCGGTTCCTAGTCGTGCAATGCATCAAATTACGTATCCAATTACGGCAAAATTAATGAGCGATAAAAAGCAAGATGAACTGAATGAGTTGTATAAAAAGTCTTCCATTACGTTACAAGTTATTGGCGGTTTAATTTTGATAGGAATTTTAGTTAATATAAACGAATTATATACTGTTTTGCCTTTAGGTTATAGTGAAGGAATTGCAGTGGTTTTCTTAATTGGAATTTCTAAGTATTTCGATTTGATTTTAGGGAACAATAATGCTATTATATTTAATTCAAAATATTACAAAGCAGTTTTGTTTTTAGGATTATTCTTAGTTTTTTTAACAATTTCATTAAACATGATCTTTATTCCGCTTTATGGATTGAATGGAGCAGCAATTGCAACGTTAATATCGATTACGTTATATAGTTTAGCTAAATTACTTTTTGTAGTGTTTAAAATGAAGTTATATCCGTTTACAAAAAACACAATACTAGCTTTGGTTATTGCAGTTGTAAGTTTTGTATTGTTTTATTATTGGGATTTTCCTTTTCATCCTTTTGTTAATATTATTCTGAAATCTATTTTAGTGAGTTTGTTTTATGTAGGATTGAGTTATTATTTAAAGATTTCTTCGGATATTAATTTTGTAATGAATTCTGTTTTCAAGAGAATATTCAAGTAATACTAGTTCGCAAAGCCGCTAAGAACCATTTTTTAAAAATATAAGTCATTTAAGTTTGTTTTCTATGTTGATTATGTCAAGTGAAACGTCCGAATCTTCGGGCTAAAAACACTCGCAAAGCATGGCTATGAATCTATGTGTTTAAAAAAGTTTAAAAGTTCAGATAAGTGATTTTTTGACTTTGACTTTGATATTGCTTTTTGATATTGCTTTTTGATATTGCTTTTTGAATTTGCTTTTTGACTTTGACTTTGCGCTTGAATACAAAAAATCCTGCTTCATCTTCCCAGAATCCGCAGGATTAAAACAAACTAACCAACCAATTATTATTATTATTATCTCTTAACTTCTAAAGTTTCTCTTTTGATTTCTTTTACGTCATCATCAGACATTTTTGCTTTAGAACCGTCTTTTCTGTAGTAGTAATAGTCATTTTCATTCTCGTCATCTCCATAATCATTTCCGTTTCCATAACCACCATTTCCTCCAGAATAATGTGTTCCTCTAGGGTTGTAATAATAGCTACTATTCATAGCATTAATAAATCCATAAACATCTACAATTCGGCCTCTTCTGTCGTAAATAATTCGCATATTCCCAACTCTTGTTACAGCAAAGCTATTGTAGCTCATGTATATTGTTCCAATACGTTTTACTCTTCCAAAAGCGTCGTAGTTAACGTAAACATTTCCAACGCGTCTTACTCTACCAAAATTATCATGCTCTACACGGATTCCTCTTTCAGATGGACCATAATAACCTCTAACTCCAGGAGCGCCATTTGTTCTATTTACAGTGTTTCTTGATCCTGAAGGTCTTGTATTGAAGTCAAATTCCCCATTTGGAAACAACATAAACTCAATCCCGCGTTCTCTAAAAATAATAGGTTCTGCATCTCTATAGTCAATGTAATACCCTCTTCTATCTGTGTTGTCAGAAAAAACAGGATTTTCTGACGCATAAGCCATACTTCCTACCAGTATGAAGCTGGCTACTACTAAAAGTGTAATTTTTTTCATAATACAACAATTTAAAAAGTTTGGCAACTTCATTTTAAAACTCGTTTCTAAAACGGTTGCTTGATAAAGTATTTCCAATTGCCGTGCCAAACTCAAAAAAAGTGTTGTGAACGATTTGTTAATGAGTTGTTATTAAATAAAAAAAGAACGCTAACTTACTGATAGCGTTCTTTTTAATTATTTTAAAAGTCTTATTGTAGTCTTTGTCTTCTCATCATTTCTTGTTGCATTTGTAATAATCCTTCTTCCCCAAGTGTAACAACTACGGTAATTATTATAATTAAGAAAATAGCACCTACTACAAGACCAATTATATTTAATATCTTACCTATTTTTAAGTTATTATAGTTAGAATATATTGTTGGGTTTTCAGCATACAATTTGTTGTCTTTATTAGCTAAAACAACACCAATGATTCCAAAAATAACACTAAATATACCATAACAACAAATTGTTAATACTGATAATATACCTAAAACAAGTACTATTGTAGCATTAGGTAATTTTTGATTTTCCATAAAATATAAAGTTTAATTGGTTACAGTGTTTAAATAAATTTTAATAAAATAAGCTACTAAGATGACAACGGCATTTAAAATAGCACTTGTAATTACTAACTTAGTATAATTCCTTTTTTTGTCAAATAGGTGTAAACCTAAAAGAATAAAAAACAATGCTAAAGTATAAATAGCAGGGAACATTTTAAAGGCTTCGTAAAACTCACCTTCGAGTAAAAATGCAATTGCTCTTTGTGTTCCACAACCCGGACATTCGACTCCAAAAAGTTGTTTGTTCATACAAGGCAACATATGTTCTTCCATACTAATTTTTAACTTAAAATTGCTTTACAAGTTTACAAAAAAAAGTTCAGAAACAAATACTAATTTTAAAAACACTACTTTTGAAAAGTTAAAAAAGTACAATTTAAGAAAGAAGAATATGAAGCAATTTTCATACATTTTGATGTTTGCAGCAGTCGGAATTTTTGCCATGATTGAACAATCAAAACCAGCTCCAAATCGATTTATTATGATAGGAGCAATGGCAGTTTTTATGTTTGGATTATTCCGTTTAATGAAAAAAATACCCTCTAAAAACGAAGAAGAAAATGACACAGAAATTTGAAGTAGGAGATAAGGTCGCGGTTTTAGATGACGATATTTCAGGAGTAGTAATAAAGGTTGAAAACAATGAAATTTCGGTGGAAACTACTGATAATTTCGTGATGACATTTTTTGTCAACGAATTGGTTAAAATATACAATTCCAATGAGTTAAGTGGTTTTTTCTCCACTCAAAGTTTAGGTTCTGTTTTAAAGGACAAAGAAGAGCCAAAAAAGCGAAGTTTTGTTAAAGAAAAGCGTTCTCGTAAGGATGAGTTTGTCTTAGAAGTTGACTTGCACATTGAAAAATTAGTACCTTCAAAAAGAGGAATGAGCAACTATGATATTTTAACTTTACAGATGGAAACTGCAAAAAGACAACTCGATTTTGCTATCAAAAATCGGATGCCTAAAGTGGTGTTTATTCATGGTGTTGGTGAAGGTGTTTTGAAAGCCGAATTGGATTTTATGTTGGGTCGATATGATACCATTTCGTTCCAAGATGCGAACTATCAAAAATATGGTTTGGGAGCAACAGAAGTTTATATTAAGCAAAATGTGAAGTAAATTTTCGCTTAGTAATTTCACTTGAATTTCACTTCTAGTAATAAAAAAAAGGACTACTCAAGTTTGAATAGTCCTTTCGTTTTTAAAATATTTTTTTTACAAATCGGTCTCGTGATTTCCAAAAGTGTACTCTGTAAAACTAAAAGAATTTGAAGGTCCAGAGAAGTTTACGTTAACAAATTTAATGTTATGAGTGTAACCTGTAATTGTAATACCATCTGCGGCATAAAGCGCATCTGTAATAATTTCGATAGTTCCTCCAGTTGCATTCCATTCCTGATTAACAATTGGAGTAGCGGGAGGAATTAAACTACAAATACTTGTTGAAGCAACAGTGCCT
>AAXX01000002.1 GCA_000169355.1 Flavobacteria bacterium BAL38
TGGTAATGCTAATGAACTTCCGTTTAATGTGTGCGCTAATTGGTTTTTACCTTCTTTATCCTTGAAACGTAATTTTAAACGATTTGCTTGGAATGTTTCAAAGTTAGAAACTGAACTAATTTCTAACCAACGCTCTTGTGCTGTAGAATATACTTCGAAATCATAGGTTAAAGCCGAAGCAAAACTCATATCGCCACCGCATAATCTTAAAATACGATAAGGTAATTTTAATTCTTGTAAAATTCCTTTTACGTGTTCTACCATTCCGTCAAGGGCTTGGTACGAGTTATCTGGATGTTCAATACGAACGATTTCAACTTTATCAAATTGGTGTAAACGATTTAATCCACGAACGTGTGCGCCATAAGAACCTGCTTCACGACGGAAACATGGCGTATATCCAGTACAAAGTACCGGTAAATCATTTTCGTTTAATAAAACATCTCTAAAGATATTCGTTACCGGAACTTCCGCAGTTGGAATTAAATATAAATCATCTACACCCACATGGTACATTTGTCCTTCTTTGTCAGGTAATTGACCTGTTCCAAAGCCAGAAGCTTCGTTTACCATATGCGGAACTTGGTACTCTAAATAGCCTGCATCTGTATTTTTATCTAAGAAATAAGTAATTAATGCACGTTGTAATTTGGCACATTTTCCTTTGTAAACTGGAAAACCAGCTCCCGTGATTTTAACTCCTAATTCAAAATCGATTAAATCATATTTTTTTGCTAATTCCCAGTGCGGCAAAGCGCCTTCGTGTAATTTAGGAATGTCACCTTCTTGAAAAACATTTAAGTTTTCTTCAGGCGTTTTTCCTTCAGGAACAATATCAGCTGGTAAATTGGGTAATTTGTATAGCTCTTCTTGTAATTTAGAAGCAAATGCGTTTAAAACTTCTGTTAATTCTTTGTCTTTTTCACGAAGTTGAACCGATTTTTCTTTTAAAATTTCGGCTTTTGCTTTTTCACCACTTTTCATTAAATCACCAATATCTTTGGATAGCTTATTAGATTCCGATTTAATAGTGTCTAATTCTGCTTGTGTAGCTCTTCTTTTTTCATCTAGAGCAATTACTTCGTCAATAGCAGCTTTGGCGTCTAAGTTTTTTTTAGCCAATTTTTTTACTACTTCTTCTTTGTTTTCTCTAATGTACGCTATTTGTAACATAATATATTGGATTTTAAAAGCACAAATTTATGAAATTGGATTTAGATAATCGACAAAAAACAAAAATGCTGTAAAGTTTATATATAACTATGGATTTCGTATTAAAATCGGTTTAAATTAAACATTTTTAGTATATTCGTTTTTATTTTGCAATTAAATGCAAATAAAGTTGCGATCTAGTAACTAAAACAACGCCCCCAATTTTTTAAACCTACATACAAATGAAAAAAATTACTTATTACCTACTTCTTTTATCTGGAATTATTGGTTTTGCCCAAACCAATGACACAGAGTATGAAAGAATGGTGGAAGCCGAGATGAAATCCACTTCTTCAATGCAAAATCTTAGAGTAAATCCTAATACTCAAAATTATGATATAACGTATCATGAATTGCGATTTTCGGTTGATCCGAATAACACTACACCCTATATTAATGGAGTGGTAAAAACTACTTTTATAGCTTTGTCTGATATGAATGCTGTTACATTTGATATGGCAACAGCTTTAGCAGTTAGTTCAGTAACAATGAACAGTACAAGTCTTACTTTTAACCAAAGTAATTACGAATTAAATATTAATTTACCAGCAACGCTTTCCACAGGAAATAGCGCAATAGTTGAAATTACCTATGCGGGTTCGCCTCCTCAAGCTGAAGGAGGATTTACACGAAGTACACATAGTGGAACACCAGTAATTTTTACGCTTTCTGAGCCTTTTGGAGCAAGAGATTGGTGGCCATGCAAACAAGATTTAAATGATAAGATAGATAGTTTTGATATCTATATTTCATGCCCAGATGCTTATATTGGCGTTTCAAATGGATTACTGCAAAGTTCTGTTACATTAGGTGGGATTACAACACGTCATTTTAAACACAATTATCCAATTCCAGCCTATTTAATTTCTTTAAATGTAACTAATTATGCTACATACAATATTCAGGCAGGGTTAGGCACAGTCGATAGTCCATTTTTTCCGGTAAATAATTATTTATATCCTGAAAGTAATACTGTTTCGGTTAGAAATGCTATAGATGTTACAACGTCTATTATTAATGTTTTTGAAGAGAAATTTGGTCCTTATCCCTACAGAAATGAGCAATATGGTCACGTTCAATTTGGATGGGGTGGCGGAATGGAACATACTACAATGTCTTCAATGGGAAGTTGGGGTAGAAGTTTAATTGCCCATGAGTTAGGTCACCAATGGTTTGGAAATAAAGTTACTTGTGGAACATGGAAAGATATTTGGTTAAATGAAGGATTAACAGAATATACCGCCGGAATTATGGTTGAAGAATTAGATGGTCCTTCAAGTTTTGTTACATGGAAAAACGGAAAAATAAACAACATTACTTCTCAAACTTCTGGAGCTGTATATTTAACAGATGCCGAAGCGTTAAGTGTAAATAGAATTTTTAGTAGTAGACTTTCATATGATAAAGGATCAATGGTAACGCATATGTTACGATGGGTAATGGGCGATGCGAATTTTTTCCAGGCCTTACGTAATTATTTGTCAGATACTAATTTAGCTTATGGATATGCGGTTACTAATAATTTAAAAGGTCATTTAGAAGCTGTTCACGGAAGCAGTCTTTCAGAGTTTTTTAACGATTGGTTGTACATGCAAGGTTATCCAACTTATACTATAGCAGCTCAAAATTGGGGTGCAGGCCAGGTAAAAATTACTGTTAGCCAAACACAATCGCACTCATCTGTTTCTTATTTTGAAATGCCATTAGAAATTAGATTAACAAGTGCTGGTGGAGTAAATTATGATGTTGTTGTAGATAATACATTTAATAATCAAGAATTTATAGTTGCGGTTCCGTTTTTGGTAAATGCTGTTACATTTGACCCTAATAAACATATAGTTTCAAGAAATAATGTGGTTACTTTAGGTAACGAATCTTTTGAATTAGAACAAACAATTTCGGTTTATCCTAACCCAGCAAATGAAGAGTTACACATCATGATGCCAACAACAATTCAGCTAGAGAAAGTAGAAATTTATAATACTTTAGGTCAATTATTAGCAACTCATCAATCCGTAGATTTTAGAATTGATGATTTAAGCTCGGGAATGCATGTGGTGAAAATTACTACTTCAGAAGGTACAATTCATAAAAATTTTATAAAAAAATAGCTCACAAATAAAATAATGATGAAAAGTAAGGTGAAAACCTTACTTTTGTCGTTTAAATAAAAGCATAAAAATGATTCAAGTAGCACAAATATTATTCATATTATCCGTTTTAGTTATTCTTCATGAATTTGGTCACTACATTACTGCCAAAATGTTTAAGGTTCGAGTAGAGAAATTTTACTTGTTTATGGATGCTGGTTTTTCTTTAGTAAAAAAGAAAATTGGCGATACAGAATGGGGAATTGGTTGGTTGCCATTAGGAGGTTATGTAAAACTTTCGGGAATGATTGATGAAAGTATGGATACTGAGCAAATGAATGAAGAAGCTCAGCCTTGGGAATTTCGTTCAAAACCAGCTTGGCAACGTTTGATTATTATGTTAGGTGGAATTATTGTAAATGTAATTTTAGCTTGGTTGATTTTTACAATCATGTATGCAACTGTTGGTCAAAAATTCATTGCAACAGAAAAAATTCAAGAAAATGGTTTAGCATTTGGAGAAGTAGGACAGAAAGCTGGATTTAGAAATGGTGATAAAATTATTTCAGTTGACGGAAAATTCCAACCTAGTTTTAATCGTATGACATTAGATGTTTTACTTGGAGATAATGTTGAAGTTGAACGTCAAGGAACAAAAGTTGATGTTATTTTAACTGATGAAATGAAAGGCGAAATCATCAGTAAAGAAGGTAAAGGATTTTTCTATGCAAGAAATTTAATCAATAACGTTTTTGTAGATTCTGTTGGAAAAGGATCTGAAATAAAAAGATTTGATGAATTTGTTGGAATTAACGGAAAGAAATTTACTTATTTAGATGAATTTACAGACGAATTTAAAAATTATAAAAATCAAACTGTTACACTTGATCTAATTAGAGATAACAATCCAATTTCAATTTCGGTTAAAGTTGATTCAAATGGTAAAATAGGTTTAAACAATAATATTTTTGTAAGTTCTAATTATAGTTTTCAAGATGCTTATGTTTCTGAATTTGATAAAAATTCTGCTGCAGAAAAAGCAGGAATTGAGTTTAAAGATGAAATGGTATCAATAAATAACATTCCAACAAAAACTATTAAAGATTTTAAAAAATTAATTGATTTAAATAAAGGGAATAAAATTATTGTTTCTCTTCTAAGAAACGGAGAACAAAAAGAAATTTCAGTAGAAATACCTAAAGCTGGTAAAATTGGAATTGGATTTGATGATAAATCAAATGAAAAATTATATACAGTAACAAATCACCTAACATTTGGTCAAGCAGTACCGGCTGCTGTAAAAGAATCTTGGGCATTATTAGTATATAACGTAAAACAGTTTAAATTAATCTTAAAACCATCTACAAAAGCGTATACTAAGGTTCAAAGTCCAATTGGAATTGCGCGTCGTTTACCTGATACTTGGAATTGGGAATTTATTTGGAATTTCACCGCCTTATTCTCAATCGGATTAGCGTTTATGAACTTATTACCAATACCAGGATTAGATGGTGGGCATTCATTATTTATTATTGTTGAAATGATAACAGGAAAAAAATTATCTGATAAAGCTGCAGGTCATGTACAGACTGCTGGAATGATTATCTTACTGACATTAATGGCTTTAACTTTCGGAAAAGACATATATCAATTAGTAGTAGATAAACTTTTATAATTTTTTCAATAAAATAATTTGCGTTAATAAAAAATCAGTTTATATTTGCACTCGCTTAAAAGATAAAACAACTTCCTCCTTAGCTCAGTTGGTTAGAGCATCTGACTGTTAATCAGAGGGTCCTTGGTTCGAGCCCAAGAGGGGGAGCAAACTTTTAAGCAACAATATAAACCTTTGAGGTGATTCCTCCTTAGCTCAGTTGGTTAGAGCATCTGACTGTTAATCAGAGGGTCCTTGGTTCGAGCCCAAGAGGGGGAGCAAAAAAGCACTTACATAACGTAAGTGCTTTTTTTATTTCTATTTTGTAACAATTTTTAAATAAATCGAACTAATAGTTGTTTAAAAAATTATAAAGTATGAATACTCAATTTAATAAATTTCTTTATTTAGGTTTTTTATTGTTAGGAATTTTTCAAGCCTTTTTTTCTAAAGATTATATGCAAGCAGCAGCTTCTCTCGGGATTGCATTAGCATTTGACCCTTTTAACCAAGAACAAAAATGGAACGAAAGACCTACTTGGCAAAAAGTGGTTTTATTTGTTCATCTTGCTTTTGTAGCAGCTATGTTTGGTTTTGGAATAGGTTTAAACGACAAGGTTTAATTTATCAGAGATTTTTAATCTCTTCTTAACCAACCCGTAACACTTAACCTTGGTTTATGAGTTTCTAAAACTTCATGAACCAATTCGTTACTTTTAAAAAAAACTGTTTTTCTATTCGTTGGAGCTATTTTTTGAGTGGCTTCACCATCATAAATACACAATTCGCCACCATCTTCAGGTTGCCAATTTTCATTCAAATAGGTAATCATTGAAAACTGTCGGCTCGAATTATCTTGAAATTGATCCAAATGCTTTCTGTAAAAACTACCTTTATCAAACAACGCAAAATGAAATTCACAACCCGTAATTCCGGTATAACAACTTCGGTTTAAATAGGTAATAAAAACATCTACTTGATCTAAAAACGCATTTTCATGTTCGTTATTATTAGCTCTGTCTAACCAATAAATAGCATCACTTCTTATGGCTGAATTTTGAGTTAATTTTGCTGCATTTCCAATTCCAGCAGCTTTCAATAAATTTTGTTCTTTCAAATTAAACAATCTGTTTGTCAAATGCTGCGCTAATTCTTCCGAAACAAAATGTTCTACCACACCTACTTTGGTTTCTAAATAACTTTCAATTAAGGCTTCAAAACAATCTTCCATTTTTTTTAATTGTAAATACACGCAAAGATATCATTTCCTTTTTTAATTTGGGCGTTACTCCGCTTATAGCGAGTTCGGGCTATTCGCTAAATCTTTTATTTCGCTTCGCTACATAAAAGGATATCGCTTCTACCCCTAACGCAGCCCTTGTTTTCAATTAAAAAATGTATTTTTACAAAAACCTTTTAGCATGCAAAATCTTTTAGAAGTTTCACAAAATACCCAACATTCATGGCGTAATTTAAGTATTCAAAATAGAATTTCTTTTTTACCAACATTGGCTAAGTTGCTTTTAGAAAACAAACAAGAATATGCCACATGTATAACAAATGAAATGCATAAACCAATTGCTCAATCAATAGCTGAAGTTGAAAAATGTGCGTTGTTGTGTACTTACTATTTTGAAAATGCAGAAAATTTTTTATCGACCAAAGTTATAAAAACAGAGGCGTCAGAAAGTTTCGTTACGTACGAACCTTTAGGAGTAATTTTAGGCGTAATGCCATGGAATTTTCCTTTTTGGCAAGTATTCCGATTTGCAGTTCCAACAATTATCGCTGGAAATATAGTTGTTGTAAAACATGCGAGTAATGTTCCAAAATCAGCCGAATTAATTCAAACCATATTTGAAAAAGCTGGTTTTCCAAAAGGTTGTTATCAAGATTTACCTATTCCAAGTAGCGAAGTAGCTAATGTTATCGCAAATCCAATCATTAAAGCCGTTTCCTTAACAGGAAGCGAACAAGCCGGAATTGCCGTTGCTACTGAAGCGGGAAAACATTTAAAAAAGTGCGTTTTAGAATTAGGCGGAAGCAATGCCTTCATCATTTTAGAAGACGCCAATATAGAAAAAGCTGTTTCAGTGGCTGTTAATGCACGAATGCAAAATGCAGGTCAAAGTTGTATTGCTGCCAAACGATTTTTAGTTCATGAAAATATTGTAGAAGAGTTTGTAGCAAAATTCAAAGTCGCAATACAAAACTTAAAATCTGGAAATCCATTAGATAAAGAAACTCAAATAGGTTCTTTAGCCCGAGTTGATTTAGCAGAAGAATTAGAATTACAAGTACAAAAATCAATTCAAATGGGTGCTACATTAATATGTGGAGGAAATAGAAAAGATGCTTTTTATGAGCCTACAATTTTAACTAATGTTACTTCCGAAATGCCCGTTTTTAAGGAAGAAACTTTTGGTCCAGTAGCTGCAATTATAACTTTTAAAACTATTGAAGAAGCTATAGAACTTAGTAATAGGTCAAATTTTGGTTTAGGTGTTTCTGTTTTTACTCAAAATATTGATTGTATTAAAACTAAGATTTCAGCATTTAATGAAGGAGCTGTTTTTATAAATGAAATGGTAAAATCCGACCCAAGATTGCCTTTTGGAGGTATTAAAAAATCGGGATATGGAAGAGAATTAGCAGAAGACGGAATTAAAGAATTTGTAAATGTAAAAACGGTATTCATTAAGTAGGCTTATTTATTTTAAAATTTACAGAAACAATCTCAATTTGTTGAATAAAACAAATAAAATTTAAAATAAACTGGGGTTAAATTGTATTTTTAACAAAAGTTTAATCACGCCCCCTATGTTTTTGAAATATAAAACAATAATAAATGTAATTTTTATAAATTTACCCTTTAAAATTTAGGGGTATGAAAATAAAAAAACGCTGGATAGTTTCTTTTGTGATAATTTGTGTAGTTGCAATTGCAAGTTTGTTTTGGGAAAATAGTAATAGTCTTAAGCATAATTTTTTATCATCTAAAGATATAAACTATGCCGATGTGGCTTGGTTGTTAACATCTTCATCTTTTGTGTTATTAATGACACCAGGACTTTCTTTTTTTTATGGAGGAATGGTTGGAAAAAAGAATGTGATTTCAACAATGCTACAAAGTTTTATTTCGCTAGGAGTAGTAAGTTTATTGTGGGTTGTTGTAGGTTTTAGTTTGTCTTTTGGAGATAGTTTAGGTTTTGAAATAGCGGGCAAACACTACGGAATCATTGGAAACCCTTTTGATTATATGTTTTTTGATAATGTGGGTTCGCTTCCTCATAAAAAATTAGCTAGCACAATTCCTTTTGTCTTATTTGCTTTATTTCAAATGAAATTTGCGGTAATAACACCTGCTATTATAACAGGTTCTTTTGCAGAACGTGTTCGATTCATAGGTTATTTATTTTTCATTTGTTTATTCACATTGTTTATTTATACTCCATTATGTCATATGGTTTGGCATCCAAACGGTCTTTTAGGAAGTTATTTTGGAGTTAA
Source organism: Flavobacteria bacterium BAL38 (assembly GCA_000169355.1). Lineage (GTDB taxonomy): Bacteria > Bacteroidota > Bacteroidia > Flavobacteriales > Flavobacteriaceae > Flavobacterium. The sequence continues at coordinate 8,467 of AAXX01000002.1, forward strand.
AGATTTTGCTGGAGGAACTGTTGTGCACATGAGTGCAGGTTTTGCAGCATTAGCTGGGGTTTTGGTTTTAGGAAAAAGAAAAAATAGCGAACATATTCCAACCAATATTCCTTTTGTATTATTGGGAACCGGAATGCTTTGGTTTGGTTGGTTTGGATTTAATGCAGGTTCTGCATTAGCGGCTAATGGAACAGCAGCAATGGCATTTGCTACAACAACTATTGCTTCTGCTTCTGCTATGATGACGTGGATATTTTTCGATAGAATAAACGGAAGAAAAGCCTCTGCTTTGGGAGCTTGTATAGGTGCGGTTGTAGGTTTGGTTGCTATAACACCTGCTGCAGGGTTTATATCAATTCCAAAAAGTATTTTCTTCGGATTTATTGCTGCTATTGTCTCTAACAAAATGTTATATTGGAATAAATTAAAATCTATAGATGATACTTTAGATGTATTTGCTTGCCATGGAGTGGGCGGTATAATGGGAATGATATTAACCGCTATTTTTGCAGAAGGCGAAAATGCAAGCTTGCTTCATGGAGGTTGGTCTGTATTTGGGCATCACATGATGGCGTTAGTTTTAGTAGCCTTATTTACTTTCTTCGGGTCTATTTTGTTGTATAAAGTAGCTAATTGGTTTATTCCTTTACGAGTTTCCGAAAATTCAGAACGTGTTGGATTAGATTTAACGCAACATAATGAAAAGTTATGAAGATAAAATAGTATTTTTGATTGTTTAGTATTTTAAAAACAAGCAATATGAAATTATATTATCTTCTTTTTTTAGCAGCTATTGGGTGTGCTCCAAAACCAAAAATTGAAAATCAAAAAGTGGAAATAGCAACTATTTTAGATAATTGGCACAAAGCTGCTGCAGCTGCCAATTTCGATGCTTATTTTGGATTATTGTCAGAAGAGTCAATTTTTATAGGAACAGATGCTACTGAAAATTGGAATAAATTACAATTTCAAAAATTTGCAAAGCCTTATTTTGATAAAGGTAAAGCTTGGAGTTTTAATGCTATCCAACGTAATATTTATTTTAGTGAAGACAGAAAAATGGTTTGGTTCGATGAATTGCTAAATACTCAAATGAAAATTTGTAGAGGTTCTGGAGTTTTAGTTCAGGAAAACGGACAGTGGAAAATTAAACATTATGTGCTTTCTATGACAGTGCCAAATGATAATGTTGACGAAGTGGTAAAAATTAAAGCGCCTTTAGAAGACGCTTTAATGGAAAGTTTAAAAAAATAAAAAATAAATATTATAAATTGTTATCGTTTAGGTTTTTAAACATATCAACGGTCATGTTTTCAATAGTAAAATCATTTTTCCAACCCCAATCTTCTCTTGCAGCAGTATCGTCTATGCTTGCAGGCCAGCTATCTGCAATTTTCTGACGGAAATCAGGCTCGTAGCTTAATTCGAAGTTGTGATAATGTTTTTTGATTTCTTCCCCAATTTGCTTCGGAGTAAAACTCATTGCGGCTAAATTATACGAAGAACGTATTTTAATTTGTTCTGATGGCGCTTGCATAATTCCAATAGTGGCTTTAATAGCATCGTCCATGTACATCATAGGTAATTCGGTGTTTTCGGATAAAAAACTGGTAAATTTACCATCGGTTATCGCTTTATGATAAATATCTACAGCATAATCTGTAGTTCCTCCACCTGCTTCGGTACTCCAACTAATTAAACCAGGATAACGAATACTTCTTACATCTACTCCGTATTGATTGTGATAATATTCACACCATCTTTCGCCTGTTTGTTTCGAAATTCCATAAACGGTTGAAGGTTCCATAATGGTATATTGTGGAGTGTTGTGCCTTGGAGTTGTGGGTCCAAAAACGGCAATACTAGAAGGCCAAAATATTTTCTTTATTTTACCTGCTTTAGCTAAATTTAAAACATGGAACAACGAATTCATATTTAAATCCCAAGCAAAAGCCGGATTTTTTTCAGCAGTGGCAGATAATAAAGCGGCCATTAAATAAACATCAGTTATATGATATTGTTCAATTAAATGCTCAATTTGATTGTAGTCTAAGGCATTGATTACTTCAAAAATCCCATTATTAACAACATCATTATTTAGTTTTCTAATGTCAGAAGCTACTACATTATTAACGCCATAGGTAGCTCTAAGCTTTGTAGTAAGTTCGGTGCCAATTTGTCCACATGCACCAATTATTAATATTTTTGTTTCCATTTGTTAGTGTAAAATAGGGAACAAATATAACATTTAGTACTAATTTTTTTGTTGATTTTTTGAGATATTTTTATAAATCATAGGCTAAATTTAGACATTTGATAATTTTAAATACTCATACTGATTTTTTACAATCAATTAATCAATTTCGTTTACCCCTAACTGTTAAGATATTGGTAGAAATGTAGCTACGTAATGTAAACATTTGTACATTTGTTCTTTAATTCAATAAAATGAAAGTTTTCCTTTATAGTTTTTTGATTTTAGCTGTAACCCTTTTTTCATGTAAAAATGAAAACCAGCAACTAGAAGCACAAAAAGTAGCACAAAAAAATGAAGCCGTATTTAAAAATATTTCTAAAATGTGGCAGTTTAATTTCCCTAAACCAAGACAAGAAGTTGCAGTTACATTGAACAAATGGAACGAATGGAGACAGTTTGAAATTGAAATGGTTCAAAAACCAAAATCTACCTTATCAGCTTTTCAAATGAAAACCAAAAATTTATCTTCAAAAGCAGATACTTTATCCATTACCATTCCTTTTGAATATAATAAACCACAAATTTTAAGTAGAATAACAACATTAAATACAAAGTTAAAATCATTAGAAACCTTTTTGAATTTAAGAATTATTCCTGAGCAAAAAATAGCGAAATTAATCCCTGAAATTAACGAAGAGATAAAAGGTTTATACAAGCAATGGGATGAAATCATCATAAAAAAGGATATTCCAAAAGAAATTGGAGAAGAGCTCATGCTGCAAGCATTGGATACAGCTCGAAATGCTAATCCAGATGAGATGCGAAAAAAAATGGAAAATTCAAACAAAATAAAATAGTACATTTTGAGCAAGTCCGACATTATATCCATTTACGATAAGTCATCAAAGATTGCCGTTTTAGAAAGTACATTCGCAGTGCGCCAAAAGTCTCAAATGACTGGTTTGGTTGGCTCGTCGTTGTCTTTTGTGGCGCATTCACTGTTTAAAAAATCCGAACTTCCATTCCTGATTTTATTCAGTAATAAAGAAGAAGCGGCGTATTATTTAAACGATTTGGAGCAATTAATTAATGCCGAAGACGTACTTTTTTACCCAAGTTCTTACCGAAGACCGTATCAAATTGAAGAAACCGATAACGCCAATGTGCTACTTCGTGCTGAGGTTTTAAACCGAATCAATTCGCGCAAAAAACCTGCGATTATTGTTTCGTATGCCGAAGCCATTTTCGAGAAAGTCGTTACCCGAAAAGAATTAGAGAAAAACACGTTGAAACTATCTGTGGAAGACAAATTGTCCATTGATTTTATTAACGAAACACTTTTTGAATACAATTTCAAACGAGTAGATTTTGTTACCGAACCGGGCGAATTTTCCGTTCGTGGTGGAATTATCGATGTATTTTCATTTTCCAATGATAATCCGTACCGAATCGAATTTTTTGGCAACGAAATCGACAGTATCCGAAGTTTTGATGTCGAAACACAATTATCGATTGAAAAACTGAAAAAGATTTCGATTATCCCAAATGTTGAAAATAAATTACTGCAAGAAAACCGCGAAAGTTTCTTAGATTATATCAACGAAAAAACGGTTTTACTCATTCAAAATACCGAATTATTAGGACAACAATTGGATAAATTATTCGATAAAGCTAATGAAGCTTTCGATAAATTATCCAAAGATATTCAACACGCGCCACCCGAAGATTTATTTTTAAATCAAAAGCAGTTTTTAAAACGTGCACTTGATTTTTCGGTGATTGAATTGCATGCCAATGCTGTTTTTAAAACGGATAAAAAAGTCGAATTTCATATTCAGCCGCAACCTTCTTTCAATAAACAATTCGATTTGTTATTAAACAATTTGAGCGAGAATCATTTTAACGGGTACAAAAATTATTTGTGTTGTTCCAATGAAAATCAGGCGAGTCGTTTTCATGATATTTTTGAAGACATTGATGCTGAAAATTCCGAAAGTGTTCGCAAGCAATATAAAACCATGGTGTTACCTTTGTTTGAAGGATTTATCGATGAAGAAAATCAAATTGCATGTTACACCGACCATCAAATTTTTGAGCGTTACCATAAGTTTTCCATCAAAAACGGTTATTCAAAAAAACAAACCATTACGTTAAAAGAACTGACTTCGTTGTCGGTTGGCGATTATGTAACGCACATCGATCACGGTATTGGAAAGTTTGGTGGTTTACAGAAAATTCAGGTGGAAGGCAAAACGCAAGAAGCCATAAAATTGGTTTATGCTGATAACGATATTGTGTATGTGAGCATTCATTCGCTGCATAAAATTTCAAAATACAATGGAAAAGATGGCGCGCCACCTAAGATTTACAAATTAGGAAGCAACGCTTGGAAAACCCTAAAACAAAAAACAAAAGCACGGATTAAACACATTGCGTTCAACCTAATTCAGTTGTATGCGAAGCGAAGATTAGACAAAGGTTTTCAGTTTTCACCCGATAGTTATTTACAAAAAGAATTAGAAAGTTCATTCATTTACGAAGACACACCCGACCAAATTACAGCTACAGCTGATGTAAAAGCCGATATGGAAAACGAGCGTCCGATGGACCGATTAGTCTGTGGTGACGTTGGTTTCGGAAAGACAGAAGTTGCTATTCGTGCGGCATTTAAAGCGGTGGACAACGGAAAACAAGTCGCTGTTTTAGTTCCAACAACTATTTTAGCTTATCAACATTACCGCACGTTTTCGGAACGTTTGAAAGATATGCCGGTTACCGTAAGTTATGTGAACCGATTTAGAACAGCGAAACAAAAATCGGAAACGCTTCAAAAATTGCAAGAAGGAAAAGTCGATATTTTGATTGGCACACATCAATTGGTGAATAAAAATGTAGTGTTTAAAGATTTAGGTTTGTTGATTATCGACGAAGAACAGAAATTCGGAGTCAACGTAAAAGATAAATTGAAAACCATAGCTACGAATGTCGATACGTTGACTTTAACAGCCACTCCGATTCCGAGAACGTTGCAGTTTTCGTTGATGGCAGCTCGAGATTTATCGGTAATTACAACACCTCCGCCAAATCGTTATCCAATTGAAACGCATGTGATTCGTTTTAACGAAGAAGCCATTCGTGATGCGATTTCGTATGAAATTCAGCGTGGTGGTCAAGTGTTTTTTATCAATAACCGAATTGAAAACATCAAAGAAGTAGCCGGAATGATTCAACGCTTGGTGCCAGGAGCAAAAGTCGGTATCGGTCACGGTCAAATGGAGGGTAAAAAACTAGAAGAATTGATGTTGGCTTTCATGGAAGGCGAATTTGACGTTTTGGTCGCTACTACGATTATCGAAAGTGGTTTAGATGTTCCAAATGCGAATACGATTTTCATTAATAACGCCAATAATTTCGGATTATCTGATTTGCACCAAATGCGTGGTCGTGTGGGAAGAAGTAATAAAAAAGCGTTTTGTTATTTCATTACGCCACCGTATTCGATGATGACAGGTGAAGCGCAAAAACGTATAACGGCTTTGGAACAATTTAGCGAATTAGGAAGTGGTTTCAATATTGCGATGAAGGATTTGGAAATTCGTGGTGCGGGCGATTTATTAGGTGGTGAACAAAGTGGTTTTATCAATGAAATTGGTTTTGATACGTACCAAAAAATTATGAACGAAGCCATTGACGAGTTGAAAGAAAACGAATTCAAAGACTTGTACCAAGAAGAAAACGACATTGAAACCAAAGAATTTGTCAAAGACATTCAAATTGATACCGATTTCGAATTGTTGTTCCCAGATGAATACATCAACAACATTACCGAACGTTTGAATTTATACAACGAGTTGAGCCAAATTAAAGACGAAGCCACCTTACAACAATTTGAACAAAAACTAATTGACCGTTTTGGTGCCTTACCAAAACCAGCCATTGCATTACTCAATAGCGTGCGCATCAAATGGAAAGCTACCGCTATGGGAATTGAACGTTTACTCATGAAACAAGGTAAAATGGTGGGTTATTTTATTGGCGACCAACAAAGTAATTTCTACCAAAGTAACCGTTTTATGAACGTACTACAATTTGCCCAACGCAATGGCACTATTTGTAAAATGAAGGAAAAAGAAACCAAAAACGGCTTACGTTTATTACTGACATTTGATAATGTAAAAAGTGTAAATAAGGCGCTGGAGTTGTTGGAGGGGATTTAGTTTTTTTATTGTATTGTGGGCACGGAATGCAATTCCGCGTTATCTGATTTTTTAGTATATTTGACAAAAAATAACTCTTTAATTAAATTAAAATGAAAAGATTTTTATTTCTTCTATTGTGTTTATCATTGATGATTAGTTCATGTAGTAATAGTGATTCTGACTCTAATCAATTATTTAGAAATACATATGACAATACATCATGGGTAGACGCTGACGGGGTTGTTTACACTTTTAAAACAGGTAAATTGTTTTATGTTAAAGATACTGGTATTTCACTTTTTTATGAGGTTGGTACTTATAACAATATAGAATACGACGCATGTGTTTATAATACAGTCAATAATTTAATTGATTCAGAAGATAATGACACTTTTAAAATAAGACAGGTAACTAGTACAGGTGTTGGTAGTTTTTGTCCAGCTTCATCGGTTAGCTTTACTTTTCAGGTTTTAAACGAAAATACTATAGAAGTTCAAACAAATTATGACGGATTAATAGATTCATATTTAATAAATAAAACTAATAGTATTTCCACTCAAAATGCAGTTAACGGAACGTTATTGGGATACCTATGGTAAAACCCCATAGCTCGAATATCTCACCATAACTATAGTGCAATTTTAGCGCCCGACCGCTCGGATATCTCACCTTACGATAGCGCGGAATTGCATTCCGTGCCCTCATAGTAAATAAAAAACACAACATCATAATTGACAAAGTTTTTTTATATTTGAATATAAATTACACGCCATGTCAACAAAATACAAAGCCACCACAACTGAAGGCGCCTACTTTATTACCATAACAACTGTAGGTTGGATCGATGTTTTTACACGATTAAGTCAAAAATATATCATTACCGATTCTCTAAAGCATTGCCAGCAAAACAAAGGACTAGAGATTTATGCATATTGCATTATGAGTAGTCATGTTCATTTATTTTGCAAAGCCACAAATGGTTTTATTTTGTCGGATGTAATTAGAGATTTCAAAAAATTTACTTCCAAAAAAATTATTCAAACCATAATCGATGAACCAGAAAGTCGAAGAGAATGGTTGTTAGCGTATTTTCAAAAAGCTTGTGAACATTTAAAACGAGAACAACTATATAAAGTTTGGCAAGACGGTTATCATGCTGAGCATATTTACAGCAATTCATTTATAAAACAAAAGATTGAATACATTCATAATAATCCTGTGAAAGACAAAATTGTTACATTGCCTGAAGATTATTATTTTAGTTCAGCCAGAAATTATGCCGGTTTAGAAAATGAATTGGAAATTGTTTTGAAGTGTACTGTGGGCACGGAATGCAATTCCGCGCTATCGACTATGGTGTGTAAATTTAACTTTTGAATATTATATCTACCCAAACAACTCACTTACCACATCTTCAATCTTTGCAACTAAAACAATTTTGATTCCGGTGTTTTTCAAGGAAATTTTGTTGTGTTTGGAAACAAAAATGGTGGTAAATCCTAATTTTTCTGCTTCTTGAATGCGTTGTTCAATACGGTTAACAGGCCTAATTTCTCCTGAAAGTCCTACTTCACCTGCAAAGCAAAAACCTTCTGTAATGGCAATGTCTTCGTTTGAGGATAAAATGGCGGCCACAACCGCTAAATCAATGGCTGTGTCTTCTACTGAGATTCCTCCTGTTACGTTTAGGAAAACGTCTTTGGTGCCTAATCTAAAACCAGCTCGTTTTTCTAAAACAGCTAAAATCATGTTTAGTCGTTTGGCGTTGTAACCTGTAGTGCTGCGTTGCGGTGTTCCATAAACCGCAGTACTTACTAAGGCTTGAATTTCAATCATTAATGGGCGCATGCCTTCTAAAGTAGTGGCAATTGCAGTTCCTGAAAGTTGCTCGTCTTTGTGCGAAATTAATATTTCAGATGGATTGTCGACTTCGCGTAAACCCGAACCTTGCATTTCGTAAATACCTAATTCGGCAGTAGAACCAAAACGGTTTTTTAACGAACGTAAAATGCGGTACACGTGATTTCTATCGCCTTCAAATTGTAAAACGGTATCAACCATGTGCTCTAAAATCTTGGGTCCGGCAATGGTGCCATCTTTGGTGATGTGTCCAATTAAAAGAACTGGAACATTGGATTCTTTCGCATATTTAATCAACTCAGCCGTACATTCTCTAATCTGAGAAATACTTCCTGCCGACGATTCGATATAATCCGTATGCAAAGTCTGAATCGAATCGATAATCACAATATCGGGTTGAATCTCTAAAATTTGACGAAAGATATTTTGTGTTTTGGTTTCGGTTAAAATGTAGCAATTATCGCCATTAGAAGTAATGCGTTCGGCACGCATTTTTATCTGTTTTTGGCTTTCCTCGCCCGAAACATAAAGGGTTTTATAAGGTAATTTTAAAGCAATTTGCAACAGTAACGTACTTTTTCCAATTCCGGGTTCGCCACCTAATAAGGTTAAAGATCCAGGAACTAATCCGCCACCCAAAACCCGATTCAACTCGTTATCTGTTGTGTTCAATCGGATTTCTTGTGCGGTATCAATTTCTTTAATAAGTAAAGGTTTGGTAGCGGCTTTTGAAGTTGCTGTAGTTGTTTTCCAAGCTACTTTTTCTTCTTTTTGAACTAATTCTTCAACAATAGTATTCCATTCTTTGCAGGCGTTACATTGGCCTTGCCATTTTGAATATTGGGTACCACAGTTTTGGCAAAAGAAAGCCGTTTTTACTTTACTCATTTTATATTATTCAGTTTTTTCAGCAGGTGTATCTTCAACTGGAGCTTCAACAGGAGGCTCTTCAGTTGGTTTGTCTTCTTTACCTTTTAACGCTTCTGCTCTATTTAACATAAAATCTTTTGTTAATTCACGAATTGGCTCTAAAGTAAAGGCTCTTTGATACGTTTTAACTGCTTTTTTATAGTTACCTGTTTTTTCAAAGTACAAGGCTTGATGATAGGTTCCTAAAATAGTTTTAGGATAATGCTTGTCGGCAAAATCAGCTAAAGGTTGTAACTCATTATATGCTTTATTTTTTAAAATAGCAGCTTCAATTGCTTTAAAATCGCTTAACCTTGGTTTCATTTTAAAACCAAATCTTTTTTCTAATTCATCATATTTAGCAATTAAATAATCGGTATAACCTGCATCTAATTTTAAAATTTTATCCTGAAATTCCACCATTGAAATGGGTTGATAGCCATCAAATATAAAATAAATTGCATTCGGAATCGCCTTAGCTACCAACGAATAATGCGAAGCGCCTTTGAAAGCATCGTTTTGATATTTAAAAGTAGCATTTGGAATGGCTTTAATATTAGCATCTAATTCCGCCGCTTTTTCGTTGATTTCTTTTAAATCAGCTTCACCTGTTGCTTGATAATAAAAAACAGGTTTTGTAATTTTTTCTAAACGTTCAGCAATTCTTTTTTCCATTTCTGGAGCCATTTCTGGAGCTAAAGAAATATAGGCGTTAAAAATCGGATTGTCTTTGTATAAATAAAAGTTTAAGAAACCGGCTGTCGTGTCATGACCAGCAATCATTCGAAAGGGAATAGTGCGGTATTTTTTATCCACATAAGGATATAATTCTTGTCCTATAAATTCAAAGAAATTTGCGCCTGATCCTGATGGGAATCCAGCATCGTCAAATTCGCTATCTGCAAAACGAGTTTCACCATAATTTTGATTCACGGCAATAATAATAATTTCAGGTAAATCATCCCAATAAGCTCCATATTTTAGGATTCCTTCAAATGGATCTAATAGATATTCACCATCTAAAATTAATAATGTTGGGTAGCTCTTTTCGGGATTTGTTTCATAAGAAGGAGGCGTTACAACCGTAAATGTTCTTGTGCCAAGTTTTTTTGATTCTATAGTTTCTGTGGTCTTTTGGGCAAAAAGGAAAAAACTAAAAAGTACGGTCAAAAATGTAATAGGGATTTTCATTTTAAATAGTTTGGTTAAAATAGATTAGCAATTTACTAATTTATTTTTTATTTAAAATAGGTAAAAGCAAATAAGATAATAATCCTAAGAAAATAGTTAATAGTGTTTGTGATGTCCATACTAACCAACCAAAAGCAACGCCTACATCATTTGGAATTCCATAAAGCGAATAAATTAAGGCTATAGCTAAAGGATATGCGCCAATTCCTCCGTTTGTAAAACCTACGGCTAAACTTCCAAAAATAAAGCCCATAATTACAACGTCAAATCCTATATTTGATGTTTCTGGTAAAGCATAAATGGTTACGTAAAACATTAAAAGATATGTAAACCATATAAAAAAGGAATGAAAAATGTAGTTCCATTTGTCTTTCATTTTTAAAATACTCGTCATTCCTTCAATTAAACCTGAAAGTTTTTGTTTTAATTTTTTGATAATTTTCCATTCGGCATAAATCCAAACGAAAATAAAAATGACAAAAACCAAAAATCCTCCAATTAATAAATAGATTATTTTTTCTACTGGAAGTTTATCAATCAGAAATTTATAAAGCTTGTCAAATTGTAAAACAAAAGCAATAATTACGAACAATAGAAAAATTAATAAATCTACAATTCTTTCGGCTACTATGGTGCCAAATCCTTTGTCAAAAGGAACTTTTTCGTATTTTTTTAATAATGCGGCTCTTGAAATTTCTCCAGAACGAGGAATAGTTAAATTTATAAAATACGATACACAAACGGTCATTAAGTCGTTGCGAAATTGTGTATTATATCCTAAATGTTGTAGCGAAAATTTCCATCTATAGGCTCTTGACCAATAGCCAAAAAGCGCAATAAAAAGAGATAGGAAAATGTAGAAATAGTCGGCTTTAATAAAGCTGATTTTAATTTTTTCTATTTCTGAAGAAGACAGGGTAGTGTATTGATAATAAATAATTCCTAGCCCGATAAAAAGCGGGACAGTAAGACTTAAAAATTTTCTAATATTGACTTTCAAACTAAGTTAAAGAGTTATCTTTTTCGTTTGGAAAAACTAATGTTGGTTTGAATTTTTTTGCTTCTTCAAAATCCATTATTCCATAAGAAATAATGATAACAATATCACCTCTGTGAACTTTACGAGCTGCAGGTCCGTTTAAGGTTATTTCGCCTGTATTTCTTGGTCCTTTGATAGCGTAAGTTTCTAATCGTTCCCCATTGTTAATGTTTACGATTTGTACTTTTTCACCCTCAATAATATTAGACGCTTCCATAAGTGCTTCGTCTATGGTGATACTCCCTATGTAATTCAAATCGGCACCGGTTACGGTTACTCTATGAATTTTTGATTTTACTACTTGAATTTGCATGTCGCAAAGGTAATTAATTTAGTGAAATATTATCAATTAATCTGATATTCTCAATGAAAATGGCGATAAATCCGCGATATTTTTTGTTGGATTCTTTTTCAGAAACTGGTAAAAGTGTTTCTTCATCAGCAATTTCAAAATATTCTAATTGAAATTCTGGAATTTTTTTAAATTCGTTTTTTACAAATAAAATGGTTTCCTGTGATGATTTTGTTTGAAATATATCTTTGGCAGCTTTTAGAATTTGAAAAATTATTGCTGCATTTTCTCTGGTAATTTTTGAAAGTCTTTCATTTCGAGAACTCATGGCTAATCCACTATCTTCTCTATGAATTGGACATCCTATAATAGAAACTGGAATAATATATTTTGAAACTAGTTTTCTCACAATTTGAAGTTGTTGAAAATCTTTTTCGCCAAAATAAGCCTTGTTTGGTAAAATAATTTCAAATAAACGTTTCACAATTGTACCAACACCATCAAAATGGCCAGGACGATGCTTGCCTTCCATTTGGTTTTCTAAGCCATCGTAATCAAAACTTTCAGAAATGGTATTACCTTTATAAATATCGGCTACTTCCGGAGCATAAACGATGATGTTATTGCTTAAATTTTGCATTATTTGCACATCGCGTTCTAGAGTTCGTGGATATTTATCTAAATCTTCAGCATTGTTAAATTGAGTTGGATTCACAAAAATACTCATCACTGTAACATCGTTTTCTGAAAGCGAATTTTTCAGCAACGATAGGTGTCCTTGATGCAGTGCTCCCATGGTAGGAACAAATCCAATGGATTTATTTTGTTTAATTAATGGGCTTAAAAAAGCACTTAAATCAGACTTTTTATTAAAAATGAGCATTTTCTAATTTGTTATTTCAGGTGCAAACTTACTATTTTAGTGGATAAATCCATAAAATTTTGTAATTTTGCAAGGTTTTTTAAAACAATAATTAACTAGAATACATTATGGAAGACAAGAGGATATTGTATGTATCATCTGAAGTGGTGCCTTATTTAGCTGAAAACGAAGTGTCGTTACAATCGTATGAAATGCCAAAAATGATTAATGATTTAGGCGGACAAATACGAATTTTTATGCCTAGATATGGTAATATCAATGAAAGAAGACATCAATTGCATGAAGTTATCCGTTTATCAGGAATGAATTTGGTGGTAAATGATATGGATATGCCTCTAATTATTAAAGTGGCTTCAATTCCTAAAGAGCGAATTCAAGTTTATTTTATTGATAATGATGAATATTTCAAGAGAAAAGCTACTTTTTCAGATGAAGAGGGTGTTTTATATCCAGATAATGACGAAAGAGCTATTTTCTTCGCAAAAGGAGTAGTAGAAACAGTGAAAAAATTAAATTGGGTTCCTGATGTAATTCATGTTCATGGATGGATGGCTGCCATGTTGCCGGTTTACTTAAAACACTATTATAAAGATGAAGGAATTTTTGCTGAAACAAAAATAATTTCTTCGGTTTATGAACAAGGTTTTGAAGGTGAATTAAATAAAGAATTCATCAATAAAGTTTTATTTGATAATATTGATAAAGATTCGGTTTTAGATTTAGCATCGCCTACTTATGAAAACTTAATGAAAGTTTGTATTATGCATTCAGATGCAGTGGTAGCTGGTTCTGAGGTCTTGTCTCCAACTTTAACAAAATTTATAGAAAGTTCAAACAAACCTTTTTTACCTTTCGCCTCTAAAGACACTATTAAAGAAGTTTATACTTCATTTATCAAGAATCACTTACTATAAAAGGTTTTTACCATTATGAAAAAAAGTTTTTTAAAAATATCATCACTATTATTTCTTTTTGTTCTTATAATTTCATGTGATAAGGATTTTAATTCCTTAGACTCAGATGTAATTGGAGATAATCATTTTGATTTAGAAAAATATGAGGTAGAAAATTTAATCGCATATACTAAAGAGACAGGACCTGTACAAGCTAATAATTTACCTTTAAATGCTTTAGGCATTTATGATAATCCAAAGTTTGGTCTTACTAAGGCTCATTTTGTGACGCAAGTTGAACTTGGTACCGAAAACCCTTCTTTTGGATATGATCCTGTAATTGATTCAGTGTATTTATATGTTCCTTATTTTAGTTCTCTTCAATCTACAGAAACTTCTGGAGAGCGTATTTATGAATTAGATTCAATTTACGGAAATACAGATACAGGCAAGTTTAAGTTATCGGTAGTTGAAAATGGTTATTATTTAAGAGACTATGACCCAACAGATAATTTACAGTCATCTCAAAAATATTACAGTGACGATAAGGCTTTAATAGATCCATTTAAAGGAACTGAAATACTAAATAATAGTGCAGCCATTGCGCAAAATAATGAGTTTTATTTTAGTAATAAAGAATTATATATTTATAAAACTGATGGTTCAGGTTTATATGTAGATAGTAATGGAGATGTATTGTCTGATCAAAATGACACCACTCTAAGAGTTATAAAAGAAAGAAAAACTCCAGGCATGTGGTTAGATTTAAAAAGCAGTTATTTCCAACAAAAAATTTTAGATGCAACTGCATCAGGTAATCTGTTTAACAATAACATTTTTAAAAATTATTTTAGAGGTCTTTTATTTGAAGTAGAAGAAATTAGTGCAGGTCAAGGAGCATTAGCAATTTTAGATTTTTCTAGAGCCGAACTTAAAATTTTATATAAAGCGTCTGCAGATCCAACAGTTGATAATCCAGACCCAATAAGGACTAGGAGAGAGTTTTCGCTTAAAATGGGTTATAATTCATCATCAACACTAAGAAATAATAGTATTAATTTTTTAGAACATACAAATTCTGTTGATTATCAAGCGGGTTTAGGTGATTCGGATGAAATTTTAGGTAGCAATAAATTATTTATTAAAGGAGGAAATGGTTCAGTTGCCTTTATTGATCTTTTTGGAAATGGCGAACTAGAAACTCTAAGAAATAATGTAACTAATCAGAATTGGTTAGTTAATGATGCTATACTTACTTTTTATATAGATAAAACTTCAATGGTTGGTGTTGATAAAGATAGTGAGCCAGAAAGAATTTATATATTTGATGCAACAAACAATGTTGTTATTATCGATTATTCATTTGATAGTTCAACAAGTTCTAATTCAAAAAATAATAAAGTAGTTTTTGGAGGTATTATTCAAAGAGAAACAGATGATGCTAAAAAAGGGATTAAATATACAGTAAGGTTAACAGAACATATTAAGAGTGTTTTAAAAGCTGATGATAATGGAGATTATCAAGATAATATTAAAATAGGAATCTCTGTTACAGAGTCTATAAATCTTGTTTCAACAGCCACTATTAAAAATCCAATTTTAGCTAATGGAGTAGAAGTTGAAAGTATTCCACTGGCGTCAATTTTAAATCCATTAGGAACCATTTTGTTTGGAAATGTAATCACAAATCCTGATGATTCAGACAAAAAACTTAAGTTAAATATTTATTTCACTAAACCTAATTAGTAATATATGTGTGGAATTGTAGGTTACATAGGACATAGAGATGCTTATCCAGTAATTATTAAAGGATTACATCGTTTAGAATATAGAGGTTATGATAGTGCTGGAATTGTTTTGTACGATGGGCAAGATTTAAAACTGTCTAAGACTAAAGGTAAAGTTTCTGATTTAGAATTAAAAGCAGAAGCTGAGAAAAATACATTTGGTAAAATAGGTATGGGTCATACGCGTTGGGCTACTCATGGAGTGCCTAATGATGTAAACTCTCATCCACATTTTTCAAACTCTGGAAAATTAGTAATTATACATAATGGAATCATCGAAAACTATGAACCATTAAAACAAGAATTAATAAAAAGAGGTTATACTTTTAAATCAGATACGGATACAGAAGTATTAATTAATTTAATTGAAGAGGTAAAGAAAAAAGAAAATTGCAAACTAGGTAAGGCGGTTCAAGTTGCCTTAAATCAGGTAATTGGTGCTTATGCAATTGCGGTTATTGATGTAGAAAAACCAGACGAAATTATTGTGGCTCGTTTAGGAAGTCCTTTGGCAATTGGAATTGGTGAAGACGAGTTTTTCATCGCGTCAGATGCAACTCCTTTTATAGAATATACTTCAAATGCTATTTATCTAGAAGATGAAGAAATGGCAATTGTACGTTTACATAAACCATTAAAAGTTAGAAAAATTAAAGACGATTCTTTGGTTGATCCTTATATTCAAGAGCTTCAATTAAATTTAGAGCAAATAGAAAAAGGAGGTTATGATCATTTCATGATGAAAGAAATCTACGAACAACCAAGTGTTATTAAAGACACCTATAGAGGAAGGCTATTAGCCAACAAAGGTATTGTTCATATGTCCGGAGTTGAAGATAATTTAGAAAAATTCTTAAACGCTAAACGAATCCTTATTGTTGCTTGTGGAACTTCATGGCACGCCGGATTAGTTGCAGAGTATATTATTGAAGAATTTTCAAGAATTCCAGTTGAAGTAGAATACGCATCTGAATTCAGATATAGAAATCCAATTATCAATAAAGATGATGTTGTTATTGCTATATCTCAGTCTGGAGAAACGGCAGATACTTTAGCAGCTATTAAATTAGCGAAAGAAAATGGAGCTTTTGTTTTTGGAGTTTGTAATGTAGTAGGTTCTTCTATTTCTAGAGAAACTCATGCAGGAGCTTATACACATGCAGGGCCAGAAATAGGTGTTGCATCTACTAAAGCTTTCACAACACAAATTACTATCTTAACATTGTTAGCACTTCGCTTAGCAAAAGCAAAAGGAACAATGCCTAATTCAGAGTATCAACGTTATTTGTTGGAGTTAGAATTAATTCCTGAAAAAGTAGAAGAAGCGCTTCAAACAAATGAAGTTGCAAAACAAATTGCGGAAATATATAAAGACGCAACTAATTGTTTGTACTTAGGAAGAGGGTATAATTTTCCTGTAGCTTTAGAAGGTGCTTTGAAATTAAAAGAAATTTCATATATCCATGCAGAAGGATATCCGGCAGCAGAAATGAAGCACGGACCTATTGCTTTAATTGATGAATCAATGCCAGTAATTGTAATTGCTCCAAATAAAGGACATTATGATAAAGTGGTAAGTAATATTCAAGAAATAAAATCGAGAAGTGGAAAAATTATTGCCGTAGTTACTAAAGGTGATACCCAAGTTAGAGCTTTAGCAGACCATGTTATCGAGATTCCTGAAACCAACGAACCATTTACACCGTTATTAACTACAATTCCGTTACAATTATTGTCGTATCATATTGCAGTTTTAAGAGGTTGTAATGTCGATCAACCTAGGAATTTAGCAAAATCCGTAACGGTAGAATAACATTTTAGAAGCGAAATTTTACAATTTCGCTTTTTTATTGTAAAAAAGTCAAAAAATATATTGCAAAATTGTTTCAAAAAAAACTATCTTTGCACTCGGAAAAATACATCATTTTTTCAACATTAATTAGCTATTAAATAAATACATAAGCAATGTCTAGAATCACAGGAAAAGTTGCACAAATTATCGGGCCAGTTGTTGACGTCGTTTTTAATGACTCAAATAACGAATTACCTAAAATTTATGATTCATTAGAAATCACTAAAAAAGATGGTACTTTATTAGTACTTGAAGTTCAATCTCACATTGGTGAAAACACTGTACGTACCATTTCTATGGACTCTACTGATGGTTTAGCAAGAGGTGTTGAAGTAGTTGCTACTGGTGCACCAATTCAAATGCCAATTGGAGCAGACGTTTTTGGTCGTTTGTTTAATGTAATTGGTGATGCAATTGATGGATTAGGAGATTTACCTAAAGCAGGTGCTAATGGTTTGCCAATCCACAGAACAGCCCCAAAATTTGAAGACTTATCAACTTCTTCTGAAGTTTTATTTACAGGAATCAAAGTAATCGACCTTATTGAGCCTTATGCAAAAGGAGGAAAAATTGGATTATTTGGTGGTGCTGGAGTAGGTAAAACTGTATTAATTCAGGAGTTGATTAACAATATTGCAAAAGGTCACGGTGGTCTTTCTGTATTCGCAGGAGTAGGAGAAAGAACACGTGAAGGAAATGACTTACTTCGCGAGATGTTAGAGTCAGGAATTATTAAATATGGTGACGATTTCATGCACTCTATGGAAAATGGAGGATGGGATTTGTCTAAAGTTGATATGCCAGGAATGAGAGAGTCTAAAGCTACTTTCGTTTTCGGACAAATGAATGAGCCACCTGGAGCTCGTGCTCGTGTAGCACTTTCAGGATTATCTATCGCTGAATATTTCCGTGATGGAGCTGGATCTGACCAAGGTAAAGACGTATTATTCTTCGTTGACAATATCTTCCGTTTTACACAAGCAGGTTCTGAAGTATCGGCTTTATTAGGTCGTATGCCATCTGCAGTAGGTTACCAACCTACATTAGCAACTGAAATGGGTGCAATGCAAGAGCGTATTACTTCAACTAAAAAAGGATCTATTACATCTGTACAAGCGGTTTACGTACCTGCGGATGACTTAACTGACCCTGCACCAGCAACAACGTTTGCTCACTTAGATGCAACAACAGTATTGTCTCGTAAAATTGCTGAGTTAGGTATCTATCCTGCAGTAGATCCATTAGATTCTACTTCTCGTATCTTAACTCCAGAAATCTTAGGTAACGAGCATTATGACTGTGCTCAAAGAGTAAAAGAGATTCTTCAAAAATACAAACAATTACAAGATATCATCGCCATCTTAGGTATGGAGGAATTATCAGAAGATGATAAATTAGCTGTATCAAGAGCTCGTCGTGTACAACGTTTCTTATCTCAACCTTTCCACGTTGCTGAGCAATTTACTGGTATTCCAGGTGTATTAGTTGATATTAAAGAAACAATCAAAGGATTTAACATGATTATGGATGGTGAATTAGATCACTTGCCAGAAGCAGCGTTTAACCTTAAAGGTACTATCGAAGAAGCTATCGAAGCTGGACAAAAAATGTTAGCAGAAGCATAATAACTAGTAATCAGTTACCAGTAGCAGTTTACAGAAACTGAGACTGAAAACTGAGACTGAAAACTAATAAAAATGATTTTAGAAATAGTATCGCCAGAAGCTACATTGTTCAAAGGAGAAGTTACTTCAGTATCTGTTCCTGGGGTTAATGGTGAGTTTCAAATGCTTAATAATCACGCTCCAATTGTATCTTTATTAACAAAAGGAAATGTGAAAATAAATGCTCAAAATATTAAAATTGAAAAAGAATTCGTTTCTAAATTCAATAAAGTAAATGAGCAAACGTATTGGTTACCTGTTAATTCAGGTACATTAGAAATGAATGAAAACAAGATTATTGTTTTAGCTGACTAAAACAATAAATAGTGTATAGTAAAAGTCCCGCAATTTGCGGGACTTTTTTGTTTTATAATATTTTAATTCTGTCATAAGCTTGCTTTAATTTTTTAATAACAATTTCAATTTCATCTTCATTTAAATGTCCAAATCCAAAACGAATAGCACATGTTTTTTTATCTTGATAAAGAATTGTTTTTGGAAGAAATAAATCATTTTTTTCCGCTTCCTCAGCTAGTTGTACTAATGAAATGTTAGTTTGAAATTGTAGCCAAATTGCTAATCCACCAGAAGGTTTTATCCATTTTATTTTTTCATTAAAATATTGTGTTAGCATTTGACATAGATAATCGCGTCTTTTTTTATAAACCAAAATATTTTTTTTAAGTAATCTATGTATTTCTCCTTCATAAATTAATTCGGAGAGCATTTGTTCCTGAATTAAATCACCTTGACTATCCAGCATTTGCAAATAGTTTTTTGCTTCTAAAATTAAATTTTCTGGAGCTACCACAAATCCTATTTGAAAACTTGGAAATAAAGATTGACCTAACTTTCCTAAATAAATAACCAATCCATTTGCATCTGAACTTGCCATAGGTAGCATTGCGGAGCCATCAAATTGAAAATCAAAATCAAAATCATCTTCAATGATGGCAAATTTATATAATGATGCAAGTTGAAGTAGTTTTAATCTTCGCTCTGGCGATAAAGAAACGGTTGTAGGGTAATCTCTGTTAGCACAAATATAAACACATCGAATTTCTCCTTTTTCAAAATTATTTTTAATGAAATCTACATCTAAACCATGCTCATCAACAGGAATTGTTTTAATATTTGCTCCCGCCTGCTGAAATATCATGTTGGAAGCATAATTACTTAAATTACCCACTAAAACAATATCTTTTGGACGTATTATTAGTTGCGATATAATATACAAACTCATTTCGGTACTTCGAGTACTAATTAAATTATTAGGTTGAATGTGGAATCCTCTTGTTGCATTCAAATAATTACACAATTGATTTTCAAATACCGAATATTTTGTTTTTGATGTTTGGTTCCATTTTGAAATTAATGTTTTTCGTTTCATCGAAGCCCCGTACCATTTTGAAAATTCGTGAATAGGGTGCAGTTTTAAATCAGGTAACCCATCGTTTAATACATATTTAGCTTCAGAAATTTCTTGTGTTGAAGACAAATGAAAAGCAGATTGAAATGGAAATCCTGTAGTTTTTGAGTAATTATTTACATCTCCTATTGGGGTAAAGCTTGCTTTTATATTTGCTGTTTTTTGCTCTGGTACCAATACAAATGTTCCTTTATTTGCAATAATTTCAACCCAACCTTGTGATGCTAATTCATCATAAACAGCAACAACAGTATTTCTATTTATATGTAATAGTGTGCTAAAAATTCGAGTTCCTGGTAATGAAGTTCCTTCTACAAGATAGCCACGCTGAATTGCATTTATAATTTGTTGTGCAATTTGAATATAAATAGCAGTTGAATTAGACTTTTCAATGCTAATAAAGTCTTTTAAGAATGAGTTAACCGGACTATCTTTCATTTTAAATCTGGACTATTATAGTAGTCCGGAAAGTTACGACTTTTGCATCGTTTTAAAATAAATTTCAAATGAAAAATAAATACTTTTTAAGTGCCTTTTTTTTAGTGTCTTTAATAGGTAATGCTCAAGAAAATAACCAAAAAACAGACACTTTACGTGAAGTGATAGTTTCGTCGTCTCGAATTGATTTGCCTTTTAAAGAAAATTCTAGAACCATTCAAATTATTACGGCAGAAGATATAAAAAAACTTGGAATTACAAATGTAGCAGATGCATTGCAACAACTAGCTGGGGTTGATGTTAGAAGACAAGGTGTAAACGGAATGCAAGCCGACTTGTACATTAGAGGTGGTGGTTTTGATCAAACCTTACTTTTAATTGATGGTATTAAAGTTGACGATCCTCAAACAGGTCATCATACCATGAATTTAGCATTGCCAATAGAAGTTATTAAAAGAATTGAAGTGATTAAAGGTCCTGCGGCTCGTGTTTTTGGACAAAATGCTTTTACGGGAGCAATCAATATTGTAACAAACGATAATTTAGAGAACTCTATTATTGCTAAGATTCAAGGAGGTTCATTTGGTCAATTTATTGCTGAAGTTACGGGTGCTGTTAATTTGGAAGACAGCAATCATGTGATTCACTTTTCTAAGCAATCTTCTGATGGTTATAGAAAAAACACTGATTTTGATAATACAAATTATGTATTGAGAAGTAAATTCAATAAGTTGAAATTACCAATTAATTTAATATCTGCTTTTTCTGAAAGAAAGTTTGGAGCTCAAAATTTTTATGGCGTAACAAGTGCTGCTGCTTTGCCATATGAAGTTACGCAAGCAAGTTTGATTGGGTTTTCGACTGAATTTAAAAGTGGAAATTTTACTTTTAAACCAAGAGTATATTGGAGAAGAAATCAAGATGAATATATTTTTATAAGAACAAATCCTTCAGTTTACAGAAATTTACATATTACAAATAAAATCGCAGTAGAACTTAATGGTTCATATGAATCTAAAATAGGTATTACGGGTTTTGGTTTAGAATTTTCTAAATATATGATTCAAAGTAATAATTTAGGTGATGATGAAAGAGAAATTGCTACTTTTTTTTTAGAGCACCGTTTTGGTTTGTTTAACAATGTATTAGATATTACTCCTGGTGTGGCGGTTTCTTATTTTTCTGATTTTGAAAATAAAGCTTTTCCTGGTATTGATTTAGGCGTAAAAGTATCGGAGAGAGTTCGTGTTTATACTAACGTAGGATACACATACAGAGTGCCAACATATACCGATTTAAATTACAGTGATCCGTCTACTTTAGGAAACCCAAATTTAGAAGCGGAACGTGCTTTGGCTCAAGAATTAGGGTTCAAATATCATGCTAATACTGTTGATTTTAACGTAGCTTTTTTTAATAGAAATACAGAAAATTTTATCGATTATAGAAGAGCAACTCCTGCCGATTTATGGAGACCCGTTAATATTGATGTTGAAACGAAAGGTTTCGAATCTTCGTTGAAGTATAATTTTTCATTAGGTAAAATTAAAAATCAGCTAAACTTAGGTTATACTTATATTGATGACAATATTAATACAGATTTAACGTCAAAGAATGGTATTAACTCTATGCGTCATCAAGTAGTTTTTAATTATGATATACAACTTTTTAAAGGATTCAGTCAAAACATTTCTTACCGTTATGTAGAAAGAACATCAAGAGTTTCGTATAATGTTTATGACTTGAACACGACATTTAGAACTAAAAGTATCGAGTTAACCATGTTAATTCAAAATATATTTAACACAGAGTATTTTGAAAATACGTTTGTTCCTATGCCAAAGGGGAATGTTTTATTTGGAATGAAATATCTATTTAAATAAGATATTTGTTAGTTAAGTTTAAAAAGGGCTGCATTTATGTAGTCCTTTTTTTAGTTCAAAAAATTTAAACTTGTCATTCTGAACTTGTTTCAGAATCCAAAAAATAGAAGCTGAAACGAGTTCAGCTTGACAAAAACTTAATATTATCCCATAAAAAAAGTCCCGATTTAATCGGGACTTTGTCTTTCTAGGTAATCAAAAAATAATATATATTAGTCTTCGATAACTACTACTTGAGCAGCTACTTTACCTTTTCTTCCTTCTTCTTCTTCGTAACTAACTGCATCACCTTCATTAAGAGATTCAACTCTCATTCCGCTTGCGTGTACGAAAATGTCTTTTCCTGTTTCATCATCTGTGATAAAACCGTAACCTTTTGATTCATTGAAGAATTTAACTTTGCCTGTGCGCATTTGTGTAATATAAAAAAATTAATAATAGTCAAAGATATACTTATTTACGAAACAAAAAAGAAAAAGTTGTAAATATTTGAAAATTATTGATTATCAGTGTCTTTGTTTTTAAATTTGTTCAAATCAAACACATAATCATTAATGTTTTTATTCTTATATCTATGATAAATAAAAAGAGGCATTAAGACTAAGGCTAAAATTAAAATTCCTACGCCAATCCATTTATCACCTTCTGGGCTTTCGTAGCTTTTTATAGAATAACCATATCCTACAAGACTAATTACTACTATAAGTAAAATTCTAATAATCCATTTCATTTGGTAAAAAAATTAAAGGTCCTTCTATTGAAGAACCTTTTGTTATTATCTTAATTTAATATGTAATTCTTGTAATTGAGTTTCATCAATTTTTGAAGGAGCATCAATCATTACATCTCTTCCTGAATTATTTTTAGGGAAAGCAATAAAATCGCGAATCGTTTCTTGTCCGCCTAAAATTGAAACCAAACGGTCTAATCCAAAAGCCAAACCTCCATGAGGTGGCGCTCCAAATTCAAATGCACTCATTAAAAATCCAAATTGTGCTTGTGCTTCTTCTTTGCTGAATCCTAATAAATCAAACATTCTAGATTGTAAATCTCTATCATGAATACGAATAGAACCTCCGCCAATTTCGTTTCCGTTTAAAACCATATCATATGCATTTGCACGAACTTTTCCAGGTTCAGTTTCAATTAATGCCATATCTTCTGGTTTTGGTGAAGTAAATGGATGGTGCATTGCATGGTATCTTCCGCTTTCTTCGTCCCATTCTAATAATGGGAAATCAACTACCCATAATGGCGCAAATTCGTCTGATTTACGTAATCCTAATCTTGTAGCAACTTCCATACGAAGTGCCGATAATTGAGTTCTTACTTTATTTGCGTTTCCTGATAAAATTAAGATCAAATCACCAGGTTTTGCATTGGTAATTTCGGCCCATTGTTTCAAATCTTCTTGATCGTAGAATTTATCTACTGATGATTTGAAAGTTCCATCTTCTTCGCATTTTACATATACCATTCCTGAAGCTCCAACTTGTGGGCGTTTTACCCAATCAATTAAAGCATCAATTTCTTTTCTTGTGTATGAAGCACAGCCTGGAGCAGCAATTCCTACTAGTAATTCAGCTGAATTAAATACTGGAAAATCTTTATGTTGGGCTACAGCATTTAACTCACCAAATTTCATTTCAAAACGAATGTCTGGTTTGTCGTTCCCGTAGGTTTTCATAGCGTAATCGTATGTTATTCTTGGAAATTTCTCTACTTCAACACCTTTAATTTCTTTTAGTAAATGACGTGTTAACCCTTCAAACATATTTAAAATGTCTTCTTGCTCAACAAATGCCATTTCGCAGTCTATTTGTGTAAATTCTGGCTGACGGTCTGCACGTAAATCTTCATCACGGAAACATTTTACAATTTGGAAATATTTATCCATTCCGCCTACCATCAATAACTGTTTAAAAGTTTGAGGCGATTGTGGTAAAGCGTAAAATTGGCCTTCATTCATTCTACTTGGTACTACGAAATCACGTGCACCTTCTGGGGTAGATTTAATTAAATAAGGTGTTTCCACATCACAAAAACCTTGGTCAGAAAGATATTTTCTTACTTCCATTGATACTTTATGACGGAATAATAAGTTGTTTTTAACCGGATTTCTTCTGATGTCTAAATAACGGTATTTCATACGAATATCTTCACCACCATCAGTTTCATCTTCTATTGTAAATGGAGGCAATTGTGCTTCATTTAAAACGGTTAATTCGGTAACTAAAATTTCAATATCACCAGTTGCCATATTTGCGTTTTTAGATTCACGCTCAATAACAGTTCCTTTTATTTGTATTACAAATTCTCTACCTAATGATTTAGCACGTTCAAAAACAGCTTTATCTGTTCTTTTTTCGTCAAAAATTAATTGAGTAATTCCGTATCTATCACGTAAATCAACCCAAATCATAAAACCTTTGTCTCTCGATTTTTGAACCCAACCAGCTAGGGTAACTTCTGTATTAATATGTGAAGCGTTAAGTTCGCCGCAATTATGACTTCTGTACATTTTAAAAAATTTTATGCAAAAGTAAGAACAAAAAAGAAAATTTTTAGTTTCAATTGTTAATTATAATAGAATTTTAATTCGTTTTTATCGTTTTATAAAATAATAGTATAATTTTACACAAACCTTATTTACTTATTTTTATGAAAAAACTAGTTTACTTATTAGTATTGTCGGTTAGTTTTTCTTTTGCACAGACTGATGTGAAAGGAAAAGTTAAGTTTTCGGCTAAAATTGAAAACAGAAACAGCGACACTTTAACCATTTATGGCCCCAATAAATTTAAACAAGAAATTCCAGTTAATAAAAAAGGAGTTTTTGAAACAACTTTTGAAGTTACTGACGGTTTACACCAATTTACTGATGGAGCAGAATCGTCTATGATGTATTTAAAAGCTGGAGATGATTTATATTTGACTTTAGATACAAAAGAGTTTGATGAAACTATTTTATATACCGGAAAAGGATCAAAGGAATGTAATTATTTAGCACAAAAAGCACTTACTGACGAAAAATTTGAAATGGAGTTAGAGGGTTTGTTAGAACAAGAAGGTGATGTTTTTAAAGCAGCTTTAGATAAAAAACAAAAAGAAGATTTAGCTAAACTAGAAAGTTCAAACTTAGATGAAAGATTAGTTGCACAAATTAAGCATAGAATTGCTCAAGAAGGTATGATGCTTACTCAGTATTACAATCAAAAAGCAGCTGCTAAAAAAATTGAAGGAACACTTTCTGCAAGTTTTGATTATGAAAATCATAAAGGAGGAAAAACTAAGTTAGAAGATTTAAGAGGTAAATATGTATATATTGATGTTTGGGCAACATGGTGCGGCCCTTGTAGAGCTGAAATTCCTCATTTAAAAAAGGTGGAAGAAAAATACCATGGTAAAAATATTGAATTTGTTAGTATTTCTGTTGATACCGATAAAGATCATGAAAAATGGCAAAAATTTGTTGTTGATAAAGAGTTAGGTGGAATTCAATTATTTGCTGATAAAAACTGGAATTCAGATTTTATTAAAGCTTTTGGAATTAATTCAATTCCTAGATTTTTGTTAATAGGTCCTGATGGTAAGGTTGTAAAAGCTGATGCTGCAAGACCTTCTTCATCTCAATTAATTGAGCTTTTAGATAGTTTATTGAAATAAAAAACACATACTTAATTGTAAGCCAATACTCTATGTATTGGCTTTTTTTATGTTAAATTTTTTCCAATGTTACCAAATTGTTACCAAAAAGTTTTTTTATTGTAAAAAAGTTTTTATATTTGTTACAGTAATGTTAACCAATTAAAAGAAAAGACTATGAAAAATGTATTGATTGCCGGAATTATGTTAGTGACAAGTCTAACATTCGCACAAGAAGTAAAACCAAAATATGAAATTATAGGACAAGAAGTTAAAGCAACTTTTTTTTATGATAATGGACAAATAAAACAAGAAGGTAACTATTTAAATGGAAAACCAAACGGAAAATGGGTTTCATTTAATGAAGACGGTTCTAAACAAACTATTGGTGAATACAACAATGGAGTTAAAACTGGAAAATGGTTTTTTTGGTCTGAATCATCTTTAAATGAAGTAGATTTTTCTGATAGTCGTATTGCAGAAGTAAAAAAATGGTCTAAAGATGTTTTAGTAAAAAACTAATTTAGTTTACAATAACAAAAATGTCCCGATGAAAATCGGGACATTTTTGTTTTATACTGTAGGTAATATTTCTTTATTCTTACCTCTATTTTTAAATCTAATTTTCATTCTGTTTAATAAATAGAACATTACAGGAACAATTATTAACGTTAAGAACGTAGCAAATATTAATCCGTAAATTACAGTTTTTGCTAAAGGTCCCCAGAAAATAACGTTATCTCCTCCCATATAAATATTTGGGTTGTAATCAATAAATAATCCAAAGAAGTCAATATTTAATCCAATTGCTAAAGGAATTAATCCTAAAACTGTTGTAATTGCAGTTAATAATACCGGGCGTAGTCTTGAACGACCACCTTCAACAATGGCTTCAAAATAATCTTGTTTAGTTAATATTTCTCCTTCTTCTAATCCTATTTCAGCAGCTTTTCTGTCTAACAAGAGTTGTGTGTAATCAATTAATACAATTCCATTATTAACTACAATTCCAGCCAAAGAAATAATTCCCATCATGGTCATAATAATTACGAAATCGTTTCTAAAAATTACCAATCCAAGAAATACTCCAATAAAACTTAATAAAACCGTAAACATAATTATTGCTGGTTTTGATATAGAGTTAAATTGAGCTACCATTACTAATACAATTCCTCCCATTGCAATTAATAAAGCTTTCAATAAGAACGAAGAGTTTTTTTCTTGTTCTTCTTGTTCTCCTGTAAAAGCGAAATTGGTATCTTTTGGCATTTTATAAGAAGTCATTTCTTTTTTCAATGAAGTAACAATTTCATTTGCGTTATAACCTTCTAATACATTTGAATATACAGTAATAACTCTTTTTAAGTTTTTTCTCTTAATAGTATTAAATGAAGAGGTATTGGTTTTGTCTATTAATGCTGCAATAGGCACTTGTTGTAATCTTCCAGAGGCTTGGTCTCTAAACGTAACAGGTTGATTAAAAATAGCACTATTGTCATTTTTTAAATCTTCATTAAAACGAACATTAATTTCGTAATCATCTTTGTCGTTTTTATAAGTAGAAACTTTTTCTCCATAAACAGATCGTCTTAATGTTTGACCCACTTGTGCTGTTGAAACACCTAATTGACCAGCAACTTTTCTGTCTACAACAACCTCTAATCCTGGTTTAGATTTATTAACATCTAATTTTAACTCTTCAATACCAGCAATATTTTTTGAGTTGATGAAATCTTTCACTTTTTCGGCTTCAATTAGCATGTCGTTATAATTTTCACCAGAAATTTCAATGTTAACCGGATAACCAGAAGGCGGACCATTTTGATTTTTTTCTACAATAATAGAAACACCAGGATATCCCTTAACTGCAGCACGAATTTCGTTCATCAGGTCGCTACTTTGAACTCCTTTTCTAAATTTATATTCACGCATTGAAAGTGTAATTTTTCCTCTGTGTGGCATTTCGTTTTGCGAAGCACCATCTGTTTGCGGATTACCAGCACCTTCACCAACCTGTGCCACGCCAGATTCTACCATGAAATTGAAATTTTTCTCATCGGTATATTTATTAGCAACTGCATATACTTTTTTCTCAATTTCTTTTGTAAAAGCATTGGTTTTTGCAATATCAGTTCCTTCAGGAAATTCGATATAAGTCATAATTTGATTCGGCTGATTTTCAGGGAAAAACAATACTTTTGGTTGAGCAATTCCAACTAAAACAAAAGAAAAGAATAACAATCCAATTGTGCCTAGTAAAAAGAAAATTGGTTTTTTTCCGCTTAAAGCAAATGTTAACGCTTTTTTATAGAAGTTTTCTAATTTTACTAATGTAACTTCAATGAAATATTTTTGTGCTCTTGACAAATAATATTTATAAACCCATAACATAATTGCAAAGAAAACCATTAAGTTCCCTATACCTCTTAGACCACCAGTATTTGTAGTAAACCCGAAAATGACTAAAATTATTCCTAAAACACCTAATATTCCACTAATTCTGATTAGCGATTTTTGAGACATTTCTTCTTCTTCCAATTTCATGAATTCTGCAGTAATTAAAGCATTGATAACTAAAGCAACAAATAAGGAAGAAAATAAAACAACAGATAATGTCATTGGGAAATAAATCATGAATTTACCCATAGTTCCAGGCCATAATCCTAGAGGAAAAAAGGCAGCTAAAGTAGTAGCTGTAGAGGCAATAATAGGCCATGCAATTTCTCCTACACCTTCAATAGCAGCTTGTTTTCTGCTTAACCCTTCGCTCATTAACGAATGTACGTTTTCTACAACCACAATTCCATTATCTACAAGCATTCCAAGTGCCATTACTAAGGCAAAAAGAACCATAGTATTTAAGGTAACTCCAAATGAAGCCAAAATAATGTAGGACATAAACATAGAAAGCGGAATGGCAAATCCTACGAATAAAGCACTTCTAAAGCCTAAGAAAAACATCAAAACACCTACAACAAGTAATACTCCAAAAATGATATTGTTTACTAAATCGTCTACTTGGTTTATAGTTCTTGAAGATTGGTCATTTGCCATAGTAATTTTTAAATTCGATGGAAAATAATTGTCTTGTGCTTCTTTTACAATTTTTTTAATGCTTTCAGTAGCTTCAATCATGTTTTTGCCACTACGTTTTTTAACATCAAGCATTACTACAGCATTGCCATATTCTCTTGCAAAAGTTGTAGCTTCTTTAGGTTGAAATTTAATAGTTGCAATATCTTTTAAATACACTACTCCGTCTTGTTTTTTAACGACTACATTTTCAAGTTCAGCTGGGTTTTCAATTTCACCTACAACACGAATGTTTTTCTTAATTCCGTTATTAACAATATTTCCACCTGAAATGGTTGTGTTTTCTCTAGAAACAGCTCCAATAATATCGTCGAAACTTACTTGAGCCGCTGTCATTTTATAAATGTCAACTGCAATTTCAACTTCTTTTTCTTGAGCGCCACGAATAGCAGCTTCTTTAATTTGTGGAAGTCTCTCTATTTTATCTTCTAAATATTCAGCATAATCTTTTAATTTATCTAAAGGTAAATCTCCAGATAAATTGATGTTTAAGATTGGCTGTTCTTCCGCTATGTTTAAGTCGAAAACATTAGGTTCTACTTTTTCTCCTCCAGGCATTGTAGGCCAATCGGTTTCCGATTTTACTAAATCTACTTTGTCTTTTACTTTTTGTTTAGCGGCATCAACCGAAATATCTTCATCAAATTCTATTAATATCATAGAATAATCTTGAAGTGTGTTTGATGTAATTTTTGTAACACCAGAAATATTATTAAACTCTTCTTCTAAAGGTTTAGTAATTAGTTTTTCAACATCTTCAGCGGCATTTCCTGGATTTACAGAACTAACATAAATTTTAGTTTCAATAATTTCAGGAAAATCTTCACGAGGCATAGAGTAATATGAAATTAAACCGCCAAGTAAAATAATAGCTGTAATCACATAAACCGTCATCTTATTGTTGATGGCCCATGTAGAGATTCCAAAGCTTTTAGTTATTTTATTGCTCATACTATTGTATTTAGAGTTTTCTAATTCTTATTTTTTGATGATTTCTACAATGTCACCATTTTGTACACTTCTTGCACCATCAATAATGATAATTTCTCCCTTGTTTAAGCCAGACTTAACTTCAATATTGGCACCTGAAATTAAACCAACTTGAATGGTTTTTTTAACTGCTTTTGGTTCTTTTGAAGAAGAATCAATGGTGTAAATAATTTTTTCACCAGCAGCATTTTCTGTAACAATACTTTCAGGAACTAAAATAGCATTAGGTTTTTTGTAATCTTCAATTTTTAAAACAGCAACTTGATTAGGACGTAATAATTTGTCTGTATTAGGAACGGCTACTTCTATACTAAAGTTTCTGTTATTAGGATTAATGTAGTTTCCTACTTGTCTTACTTTTCCTTTGTATGTTTTTCCTATAGATTTTACATACACATCTACAAATGCACCAACTTTAATTTTTCCAATGAAACTCTCTGGAATATTAGAAGTTACATACATATCAGCCAAATTAACAATTCTCATTAAAGGCTGTCCTGGAGCAACAACTTGCCCTTTGTCTATAATTACTTCGTCTATAACACCTGAAAAAGGAGCTTTTACAGTTGTTTTTGCCACTTGAGCTTTCATTTGAGCTACTGCTTTCATTTGAGCTTCATAGTTCGTTTTTGCTTGTAAAAATTGAATTTCAGAACCAATTTTTTGATCCCAAAGATTTTTTTGTCTTTCAAATGTTGTTTTAGCCAAAGTAGCTTGAGTTTCCATTTGAGCCAGTTGATTGCTTAAGCCACCATCGTCAATACGAGCTAATATTTGCCCTTTTGTAACATTTTGTCCGGCTTTAACATATACTTGATTTAGTACTCCAGCAAACTCTGGATATATAATAAGATTTTGTTTTGTATCTATATTTCCTTGAATATCTATATAGTGTGTAAACATTGTGTCTTTAACTGTAGCAGTTGTTACTAAAGCCATTTTCTTTAATGTATCTAATTCTGCTAATGCAAGATCTAATTTTGCTAATTCAGCACCAATAACATCGTATTGTTTTTGAATTTCAGATCTTGTTGCTTTTATTTTTGATAAATCTTTAGATTCAATTGCTTTGTCAACTGAAGCTGTTTTAGCATCACCACCACAAGAAGTAATGATTAAGCCTAATAAACTGATGTATACTATTTTTTTCATTTGTGTAGAATTATTTTTTATTAGTTAGTTTGTCTAAAGTTGCTTTTTTGTTAATTAAATCAATCATTGATTGTAAATAATTTTGTTGTGCACTATATAATTGACGCTGTGCTTCGGTATAATCAAAACTTGTAGAAATACCTTCTTTAAATTTAATTTGTTGCTTTTTTTCAATTCGTTCAGCTAAATTTAAATTACTTTTTACAGCACTGTATTGCTCAATACTAAATTCGTAATCGCTTTTTGCTTGTTGGTATTGTAATTTTAATCTTTGTTCTGTTTCTGAAAGTTGCGTTTTTGCTTGTTCATAAGCAATTTTTGCTTGTTGTGTTCTTGCTCTATCTCTAAAGCTACTAAAAATAGGCAAGCTTAAGTTTACTCCAAAGTTGGAATAATTAT
This sequence comes from Flavobacteria bacterium BAL38, assembly GCA_000169355.1. Taxonomy (GTDB): domain Bacteria; phylum Bacteroidota; class Bacteroidia; order Flavobacteriales; family Flavobacteriaceae; genus Flavobacterium. The sequence goes on from AAXX01000002.1 coordinate 40,262, forward strand.
ACCATTTTTGACTTGTGCTGATTAAATCAAAATTATTAGAAAATGTATTTGCTCCATAATTTAATTGCGCTCCAATTGTAGGTAATCCTCTAAAACGTTCTAATTTTAAAAGCAATCTTTTAGATTCTTCGTTGTTTTGTTGAATTTTATAATCAGTAGAATTATTTACATCAAAATCTTCACTAAAAAGAGTTAAATCAACATTTGAAACTGCTAAATCATCTAGTTTTTCGCTTAAAAGAACTTCTTCATTAATATCAATTCCTAAAGAAATTTTTAAAAGATTTAAAGCAATATCAGCTCTTTTATTAGCATTAGATAACGAGCTATTTAATTGTGTTAGAGTAATTTGTAGCTGTTCTACATTTTCTTCTTCAATTAATCCGTTTTTAAATGTTTCTTTAGTTTCGTGAAGTGTTTTTTCTAGAGTAGATTTATTTTTTTCAAAAATGGCAACACTTTCTCTTGCAAGTAATACATTTCCATATGCATTGGTTACCATTTCTCTAACTTCTAAATCTGTTTTTTCTTTAGCGTTTTGAGAAATTTGTAAATATACTTTAGCCGATTGTAAGCCAACAATATATGAACCATCAAAAATTAATTGACTTAAAGTTGCAGATGCATTCATACTATGTTTAGTTCCAAAAGCAATTGTTGAAATGGCATTTGGATCGCCACCAGGATTAAACGCATTTCCTGAAACCCCTTGAACCTGGAAATCTAAATTGTTTAAATATTGCAAGTTACTGTTGATTTGTGGAAGCCCCGAAGCTGTTGTTTCCCATTTCTTTTGTTTAGCAGCTTCAATATCTCTATTAGCATTTATAGCCGAATAGTTATTTTGAATAGCATGCTCAATTGCTTGCTGCAATGTAAAAGAATACGATTTTTTTTCGCCTTCTTGAGCAAATAGTACCGAAGCAATAACTAAGCAGAGTACAGTTAATTTTTGTTTCATTTGTTTAAATATTTATTTTATTGGTCAATTTTTAATAGTTGTTCTAATTTTTGTATTCCTTTTTCTGTGCAAATTCCTCTTAAATGATATTCTAAATAACAAACTTGTACCTCTTTTGAAGTAAATTGTTCTGGATTAAAAATTTCAGTGTCTTTTAAACTTGTCATTCCTGCAAAATAAAATCGAGCAATTAAAGGAGAATTAATTTCTTTTCTAAACAAACCTTGTTCTATTCCTTTTTCTAAATTTACAATTACAAAATCTCCCATTTTATCAAATTGTCTTATCATTAAAGTTTTGTGAATTTTAGGGTAATACTTTTGTAACTGATAAATTGGCGAAGTACTTTCGTTTTTTAAATTCTTCATTACAAATTCTTTTATAACAAATAGTTCTTCAATTGGGTTTTTACCTAAGGCGCAAATATCATCAATACCGCAAGATATTGTTTCAAATAAATGCAAGGTAGACTCTTTTACCAGTGCGTCTTTATTACTAAAGTGTTGATAAATGGTTTTTTTAGAAATTCCCATTTCAGCAGCAATATCATCCATAGTAACACTTTTGTATCCCAGTGTTAAAAACATGTCGGTTGCTTTTATTAAAATTTGGTCTTTCATTTTATTGTTGTTTTCAAATTCAAAACATTTTTTGTTTTAAATTTCGATGCAAATGTATGACGGAAACTTTTAACACAAAAATAGTTTCCTAAGTTTTTAAGAAAATTTAACATTTGCTTAATTTTGGCATTCGACATTATTTGGAGTATTTTAGCAAAAAAATTAGAACAATGCATTCAGTTTCCTATTATCAAGACAAAATTGCCAATCATTTTTCTCAGATTGTTGCTAATAAAGAGCCAAAAAACTTATACGAACCAATAGAATATATTTTGTCTCTTGGTGGAAAAAGAATGCGACCAGTGTTAACATTAATGGCATCTGAAGTTTTTAATGTTGATTGTGAAAAAGCAGTTCCGGCAGCAACAGCAATTGAAGTTTTCCATAATTTTTCATTAATTCATGATGATATTATGGATGATGCTCCTTTAAGAAGAGGCAATCAAACGGTTCATGAAAAATGGGATTTGAATACCGGAATTTTATCTGGTGATGCGATGCTGATTTTAGCGTATCAGTTTTTTGAGAATTATGAACCAAAAACTTTTCAAAAATTAGCCAAATTATTTAGTAAAACAGCTTTAGAAGTTTGTGAAGGACAACAATATGATGTGGATTTTGAAACTCGAGACGATGTTACTATTCCCGAATATCTAAAAATGATTGAATATAAAACCGCGGTTTTGGTTGGAGCTGCCATGAAAATGGGAGCAATAGTTGCTGAAACTTCTGATGAAAATGCCGATTTAATTTATGATTTTGGATTAAATTTAGGGATTGCCTTTCAATTGCAAGATGATTATTTAGACGCATTTGGAAATCCGGAAACCTTTGGAAAACAAGTTGGTGGAGACATTATCGAAAACAAGAAAACCTATTTATATTTAAAAGCAATGGAGTTTGCTAATGAAGAAGATAAACAACAATTGTTGCATTTATTTTCCATTCAACCTTCAGAAAATAAAGATAAAATAGAATCGGTAAACACAATTTTTAATGGATCAGGAGCAAGCGAAGCTACAAAAAAAGCGATTCAAGATTTCACTTTTAAAGCATTTGAAACTTTAGAAAAAATGGATATTGATAATGAAAAGAAAGCCATATTAAAAGCTTTTGGAGAAAATTTAATGGGAAGAAACGTGTAATCAAGAGCAATGACAATATCAATCCCGAAGTTTCGGGACAAAATTCAAATTAAAACTTGTAATTGGTATTGATCTTTGTATTTGAATTTGATTTTTGAATTTGTAATTGAACTTGACTATGTATAATCCACCAGCAAATATTGACGCTTTAATTTCGCAAGCCGAAGAAGAACATTTGTACTTTAAATTGATTGAGCAAGTAAACAAAGATTTTGCTTTGGCAAATGAATCTATTGATGTTCCAACAAGTATTTTTCCGTTTGAATTTAAGAATTTGGTTCAAGAAAAAATATACAAACTAATTCAATACAAATTTGCTGAATATTTGAATTTACTCTACATCATAGACGTTCCAGAAGATCAAATTAAAAAATTAGATGGTTCAGACTTAGTAGAATTATCAGAACAAGTTGCTTTTTTAGTATTAAAACGCGAATGGCAAAAGGTGTGGTTTCGAAATAAGTATTAAAAAAATACCCTTACAAATGGCATAAAAGCTTCGGCATAAATATTGTCTCTATCACGATGTAAAACATTATATCTAACTCCAAAAGTCACATTCTCATTTCGAAATCCAGCTCCTAAAAATAAAGAAGTATTCCAAAAATCTTGCGAATTATTTCCAAATGTGTCGTTAAAAGTTCGGTTGACTCTTAATTGCTCTAATTCTGTTGAAATTTGTAGTTCATCAATAGGATTAAATAAAGCAATCAGACTTCCTCCATACATATTCGCACTATAAAAATCACGTTGCTTAACATAGCTATATTGTGTGCTAATTCCAGCAGACACATAGGAATTAAAATTATAAATAGCACTTGGAGCCACCATTATATCGGTATATCCATTTCCAATTCCTAGTCCTAATCCGCCCCCAAATTGTACATGGTTCCAAAAATCACTTTTTGTTTTAATTTCAGTGTTTTGTTGGGCGTAAATTTCAGATTTAAATCCAAATAAAAACACAATAGTTAACAACAATGTTAAATTTATTACGAAATTCTTTTTCATAATTCGTTTTTAAAAAAATTAATGTTATAAAAGTATTAATTTCCTTGATAAATTATTGCAAAATGTTTTACTTTTGCGTAATATTTTTAATTAATAGGTCTTTAAGACAACTCACTATGGATAGGTTTTCCTTTTTAAACGCTGCACATACTGCATTTTTTGCAGATTTATATGATCAATATTTACAAAACCCAGACAGCGTAGAAGCAAGCTGGAGAAGTTTTTTTCAAGGATTTGATTTTGCTCAAGAAGGGTATACTTCAGAAGATTTTACTGATAGAGTAGTTAGAGCGGCTTCTTCAAACGCTGGAGAAGGTTCTGAAAAAATGCAAAAAGAGTTTAATGTTCTTAAATTAATTGAAGGCTATAGAACTCGTGGTCATTTATTCACAAAAACAAATCCAGTAAGAGACAGAAGAGTTCACGGACCTTCATTAGCAATTGAAAATTTTGGATTATCGCAAGCTGATTTATCTCTTGTTTTTGATGCTGCAAGAATGGTTAATATGCAGCCAAGTACTTTGGCAGATATTATTAAACATTTAGAAAATGTGTACTGTCAGTCAATTGGTGTTGAATTCATGTATATTCGTGAGCCAAGAATTCAAGAATGGATTAAAAATAGATTAGATGTAAACGATAATCAACCTAATTTTTCTTCCGATCAAAAGAAAAATATTTTAAAGAAATTAAATGAAGCGGTATCTTTTGAAACATTTTTACACGCTAAATATGTAGGACAAAAACGTTTTTCTTTAGAAGGTTGTGAATCTACAATTCCTGCTTTAGATGCGCTTATTGAAGCAGCAGCAGATAGAGGAGTAGAACAATTTGTAATGGGAATGGCGCATAGAGGCCGTTTAAATGTTTTGGCCAATATCTTTGGCAAAAACACTCAAAATATTTTCTCAGAATTTGATGGTAAAGATTATGATGATGATATGTATTTTGATGGTGATGTTAAATACCATTTAGGTTTAACATCTGATAGATTAACAGATTCAGGTAAAAAAATCAATTTAAATTTAGCACCAAATCCGTCTCACTTAGAAACAGTAGGAGCTGTAATTGAAGGAATAACTCGCGCAAAACAAGACGTTTTCTATAAAGAAGATGTTTCTAAAGTTTTACCTATTGCTGTTCATGGCGACGCTGCTGTAGCGGGTCAAGGTATTGTGTATGAAATTATACAAATGGCAAAATTAGACGGTTATAAGACGGGTGGAACTATTCACTTAGTAATTAATAACCAAGTCGGATTTACTACTAATTACTTAGATGCTCGTTCATCAACTTATTGTACGGATATTGCAAAAGTTACGTTATCTCCTGTTTTACACGTAAATGCAGATGATGCTGAAGCTGTTGTACATGCGATGTTGTTTGCATTAGATTATAGAATGGAATTTGGTACAGATGTATTTATCGATTTATTAGGATACAGAAAATATGGTCATAATGAAGGTGATGAGCCTAAATTTACACAGCCAATTTTATATAAAGCTATTTCTAAGCACAAAAATCCAAGAGATATTTATGCAGAGAAATTAAAACAAGAAGGTATTATTGATGCTAATTATGTAAAAGAATTAGAAGCAAAATACAAAGCAAAATTAGATGAAAATTTAGAAGAATCTCGTAAAAAAGATTTAACTATAATTACACCTTTCATGCAAAATGAATGGGTTGGTTTTGAACAAGTTTCAGATGAAGGAATGTTGAAAAAATACGATACAACATTTGATCAAAATCAATTAACAGCTATTGCAAAAACAATTTGCGAATTACCATCTGATAAAAAATTCATTAGTAAAATAACTAAAATTATTAAAGATCGAAACGATATGTATTTCGAGAATAATAATTTAGATTGGGCTATGGGTGAATTATTAGCTTATGGTTCATTAATAAAAGAAGGATACAATGTTCGTATTTCTGGTCAAGATGTTGAAAGAGGAACATTTTCTCACAGACATGCAGTTGTTAAAGTTGAAGATTCAGAAGAAGAAGTTATCCTTTTAGATAAAATAAACGATAAAAAAGGAAACTTTTATATTTATAATTCACACCTTTCAGAATATGGTGTTGTTGGTTTTGAGTATGGTTACGCATTAGCATCTCCAAACACATTAACAATTTGGGAAGCACAATTTGGAGATTTCTCAAACGGAGCCCAAATTATGATTGACCAATATATTTCTGCAGGTGAAGACAAATGGAACAATCAAAACGGATTGGTAATGTTATTGCCTCATGGATATGAAAATCAAGGAGCTGAACATTCATCTGCCCGTATGGAACGTTATTTACAAATGTGTGCAAAACACAATATGTATATAGCAGATTGTACAACGCCAGCTAACTTTTTTCACTTGTTAAGAAGACAAATGAAAACAAAATTCAGAAAACCATTAATTGTTTTCACACCAAAAAGTTTATTACGTCATCCATTAGCCGTTTCTTCAAAAGAAGAATTAGCTACAGGACATTTCCAAGAAATAATAGACGATCCAAATGTATCAGATAAAAAAGCAATTAAAACGTTAGTATTCTGTACAGGTAAAGTATATTATGATATTATTGCACAAAGAGAAGAATTAAACAGAAATGATGTGGCAGTAGTTCGTTTAGAACAATTATTCCCACTTGCAATTGATCAAATCAAAGCAATTATCGACAGTTATCCAAATGCAGATGATTATGTTTGGGCACAAGAAGAGCCTAAAAACATGGGAGCTTATTCTTTTATGTTAATGAATTTCGATTTAGTAAAATTAAGATTGGCATCGCCAAAAGCATATAGTGCACCAGCTGCAGGTAGTTATGAGCGTTCTAAAAAACGTCAAAAAAATGCTATTGCAATGGTTTTTGATAAAACATTATTTCAATAAAAACAAAACAGATAATAGTTTAGGTTTAAAACTAACACAACTTTTAAACTTCTAAACTTATTTTAAACTTTTAAACTAAAAAACATGATTTTAGAAATGAAAGTCCCTTCTCCAGGGGAATCAATTAAAGAAGTAGAAATTGCTACATGGTTAGTAAAAGATGGTGATTATGTAGAAAAAGACCAAGCAATTGCTGAGGTTGATTCTGACAAAGCAACATTAGAATTGCCTGCCGAAGTAAGTGGAATAATTACATTAAAAGCAGAAGAAGGTGATGCTGTAGCTGTTGGCGCAGTAGTTTGTTTAATTGATACAAGTGCAGCAAAACCAGATGGTGGTGCTCCAGCAAAAGAAGAAGCAAAAGCAGTTGAAGCTCCTAATGCTGAAGTTAAAGCAGCTCCAGTAGCAGAGAAAACGTATGCAACTCAAGCACCTTCTCCAGCAGCAAGAAAAATATTAGACGAAAAAAACATCGAGCCTTCTGACATTGTTGGAACAGGTAAAGGTGGAAGAATTACTAAAGATGATGCTGTTAATGCAGTTCCGTCAATGGGAACTCCTACTGGAGGGAATCGTGCATCTGAAAGAATTAAACTTTCTATGCTTCGTAGAAAAGTGGCTGAACGTTTAGTAGCAGCTAAAAACGAAACGGCTATGTTAACTACATTTAATGAAGTTAATATGACACCAATTAATATTATTAGAAATCAATATAAAGACGAATTTAAAGCTAAGCACAATGGTTTAGGTTTAGGATATATGTCTTTCTTTACAAAAGCAGTAACTAGAGCTTTAGAATTATATCCAGATGTGAATTCAATGATGGATGGTGATTACAAAGTGGCGTATGATTTTGCAGATATTTCAATTGCAGTTTCAGGACCAAAAGGGTTAATGGTGCCTGTTGTTCGTAATGCAGAAAACTTAACTTTTAGAGGAATTGAAGCTGAAATTAAAAGATTAGCATTACGTGCTCGTGATGGTCAAATTACTGTTGATGATATGACAGGTGGAACCTTTACTATTACAAATGGTGGTGTTTTTGGAAGTATGTTATCAACTCCAATTATCAATCCTCCTCAATCAGGAATTTTAGGAATGCATAATATTATTGAGCGTCCTATTGCAGTAAATGGAAAAGTTGAAATTCATCCTATGATGTATGTAGCTTTATCTTACGATCACAGAATTATTGATGGTCGTGAGTCTGTAGGATTCTTAGTAGCTGTTAAAGAAGCATTAGAAAACCCAGCAGAATTATTAATGGGTGGAAATGTGAAAAAAGCATTAGAACTTTAATTGTCATTCTGAACTTGGTTCAGAATCTAAATATAGAATCCCAAATTCCTAAAAGAGTTTGGGATTTTTTCTTTTAAAATTTCTCCAATTTCTTCTATCTGTGTTTTAAAAAAGAGAAAAGAAGTTTTTGATTTTGTCCCAAATTATTGAGCTTGAAATTGTAATTGAGCTTGATTTTTGATCTTACTCACTTCAAATACAAACAATGATTACTATAATCAATTATTGCTTTTCCTTTCAGTAGAATATCAGCACCAATTATGCCATCTACAGGTTTAGTTTTGTAGTGTATCAAAGCTTCATTTACATGACTCATGTCAAAAATAATTAAATGAAGGTTGTTGTTTTTCCATCTTCCTAATTTAATTTCATTGTTTTTTGCTAGTTGTGTTTCTATCCCAGTAGCTCCAGCACCAGCCGCTTTGGTTTCAGAAAATTGCGCATCTAATTTGAATTGTTCAATACTATCAAACCCAACACAACTATTGCTAGCTCCGGTGTCTAAAATAAAGTTGCCTTTAACTCCGTTTACTTTCCCTTTGATTAATAAATGCTGTGTTTTTAGCACCGTAAATTTTATCTTTTTGTATTTTTTTCCTTTTAAAAAATCCTGTAAATCTTCCATAATTCAAAAATAGAAAATAGTTGCATTATTTCAGTCTTAATACTTATTTCTTTAATCTTAATTCTTTTATTCTAACTTTGCACTTTGAATTTTATACGAATGATATTAACCGATACGCATACACACTTATACTCGTCTCAGTTTAGTGAAGACAGAGCAGAAATGATGCAACGAAGTTTTGATGCTGGAGTGTCACGCTTGTTTGTGCCTTCAATAGATTCGAGTTATGCTGAAAGAATGTATGAAGTGGAAAGCCAATTTCCAGAACATGTTTTTTTAATGATGGGATTGCATCCTTGTTATGTAAAACCAGAAACGTATGAAGCCGAATTAAATTTTGTTGCAACAGAATTGACTAAAAGGAAATTTTATGCAGTAGGCGAAATCGGAATTGATTTGTTTTGGGATAAAACAACTTTAGAGATTCAAAAACAAGCATTCAAAGATCAAATCCAGTTAGCTAAAATACACGGATTAGGCATAAATATCCATTGTCGTGATGCTTTTGATGAAGTTTTTGAAGTGCTAGAAAGCGAAAGAGACGATAAGTTATTTGGAATATTTCATTGTTTTTCTGGGAATTTAGAACAAGCCCAACAAGCAATTTCACTGGGATTAAAACTAGGAATTGGAGGTGTTGCTACTTTTAAAAACGGAAAAATAGATCAATTTTTAAATCAAATCGATTTAAAATACATCGTTTTAGAAACCGATTCGCCTTATTTAGCGCCTGTTCCTCATAGAGGAAAACGTAATGAAAGTAGTTATACAGTATTAGTTGCACAAAAATTAGCCGAAATTTATCAAATGTCAATAGAAGAAATTGCAAGAATTACCACCGAAAATTCAAAACACATTTTTGGAATTTAACCTAAAAACAAAGTACAATTCATAAAAATTTTGTTCTTTTGTGCATTGTTTAAAAATAAATATGTCAAAATTCGATTCTATTCGTCCTTATTATGATTCAGAAGTAAATGAAGTTTTAAAATCTTCATTACATCATCCTATGATGAAGGCCATGATGGATTTTACATTTCCAGATGTTGATGAAAATGTTTGGAAAGAACAATTAAGTAAAACACATTCTATAAGAGATTTTCAAATTAATTTTGTTTATCAGTCAATACAACGTGTTTTAGAAAGAAGTTCAGAAGGCTTAACAACTTCCGGATTTGATAAATTAGAACCTAATACCTCTTTTTTATTTATTTCAAATCATAGAGATATTATTTTAGATACTTCTTTGCTAAATGTTTCATTATTTGATCATGGATTGGTAATGACAGCTTCAGCAATTGGAGATAACTTAGTTCAAAAAGATTTTCTACTTAAATTATCAAAATTAAACAGAAACTTTTTAGTGCAAAGAGGTTTGTCGCCAAGAGAGTTATTGCAAAGTTCTAAGTTAATGTCAGAATACATGTATCATTTGTTATCTAAAGAAAATCGTTCTGTTTGGATTGCTCAAAGAGAAGGTAGAACTAAAGATGGCAATGACGCCACCCATCAAGGTGTTTTAAAAATGATTGCCATGGCGTCTGATGAATCAAGTTGTATGGACTTTTTAAAGAAGTTAAAAATTGTTCCTGTTTCTATTTCTTATGAATACGATCCAACAGATGCTTTGAAAATGCCTCAATTATTAGCGCTTTCTAAAGATGAGGTTTATATAAAAGAAAAAAACGAAGATTTTATTACTTTATTAAGTGGTATTATTGGGCAAAAGAAACGTATTCATATACATGTAGGCGACGTTTTAGAAAACGAGTTTGAAAAAATAAAAGCTGAAAACGATAATAATAATAAGCAAATTCAGGCCTTAGCCCATGTAATAGACGATTCTATTTTACAAACGTATAAGTTATGGCCTACTAACTTTATTGCATATGATATTTTGTATACAACAAATAAATTTGCGCACTTATATGACGAAAAAGAACGTCAATTATTTGAAAGAAGATTAGAAATGCGAATTGATACCAATAATGAAACTATGAGAGAAGGTTTCTTGGCAATGTATGCTAATCCTGTTGTGAATAAATTGAAATATACAAATGACATCTCATAAACCTACAATACTCTTAATCTACACCGGTGGAACCATCGGAATGGTAAAAGATTTTAAAACTGGAGCTCTTAAGGCTTTTGATTTTAATGAGTTGTTAAGCAGAATACCCGAACTACATTTATTAGATTGCCAAATTGAAACTTATTCTTTTGATATTCCTATAGATTCTTCTAATATGAATATTTCCAATTGGCAAAAAATGGCTAAAGTTATAGAGGAAAACTATTCTAATTTTGATGGGTTTGTAGTTTTACATGGCTCCGATACAATGTCGTATAGCGCATCTGCTTTGAGTTTTATGTTAGAAAACTTGTCAAAACCAGTCATTTTTACAGGTTCTCAATTACCAATTGGTGATTTAAGAACCGATGCAAAAGAAAATTTAATTACGGCTATTCAAGTTGCTTCACTTCAAAACAATAACAAACCGGTTATACAAGAAGTGTGTTTGTATTTTGAATATAAATTATATAGAGGTAATCGAACTACAAAAATAAGCGCCGAACATTTTAATGCGTTTACGTCGCCTAATTTTCCTGAATTAGCAGAATCTGGAGTGCATTTAAAAGTAAATAACGATATTATTCTTAAGAAAAAATCGGCCCAAAAACTAAAAGTGCATACTGATTTTGATGACAATGTGGCAATTTTAAAGATTTTTCCTGGTATTAATAAAAATGTTTTATCTACTTTCTTTTCCATTCCTAATTTAAAAGGGATTGTTTTAGAAACGTATGGTTCAGGTAACGCACCAACAGAAAATTGGTTTGTACAAATTTTAGAAAAGGCTATTAACAATAATATTCATGTAATTAACGTTACTCAATGTAGTGGAGGTAGTGTTTCTATGGGAAATTATGAAACCAGTACACAATTGAAAAGCATAGGAGTAATCTCTGGAAAAGACATAACAACAGAGGCTGCTATTACAAAATTAATGTATTTGTTAGGTCAAAATGTGCCACATAATATCTTTAAGACCTTATTTGAAAGTGAAATCAGAGGAGAAATGATTTAAAAATAACACTTAAAATTTTTATACATGAGATTTTTTGCGTTATTTAGCACCTTTAAAATCGAGTATTGTTTCAATAGAGAGGTGGCCGAGTGGTCGAAGGCGCACGCCTGGAAAGTGTGTATACTCCACAAGGGTATCGAGGGTTCGAATCCCTTCCTCTCTGCAGAAAGATATTAATTTTAAAAATTTATAAATATTTTTATATCTTTAAACCCAATTAACTAATTAAATTTAAGAACAAAAGCGATGAAAAGATTATTTTCTATTTTAGCAATCACGGGGCTTATGACTTTTGGAAATGTTCAGGCTCAAGATTCAACTCAAACGGCAGCACCTGCTACAGAACAAGTAGCTGATTCAACTGCTACAGAAGTAACAACTGACGAAGCAACAGCAACAACTGACGAAGCTGCAGCTGAAGAAGTTACTTTTACTCAAGGAATGAAAAAACGTTTTATTGAAGGTGGTCCTGCTTTCATGGGAATTGTATTAATCTGTTTAATTTTAGGTTTAGCAATTGCTATCGAGAGAATTATCTATTTAAACTTATCTTCTACAAATTCTAAAAAATTAATTAGTGAAGTAGAAAGCGCTTTAAATTCTGGTGGTGTTAATGCTGCTAAAGAAGTAGCAAGAAATACTGCTGGTCCAGTAGCTTCTATTTTCTATCAAGGTTTAGATCGTTATTCTCACGGTTTAGATTCAGCTGAAAAATCTATCGTTGCTTACGGTGGTGTTCAAATGGGTCAATTAGAGAAAAACGTTTCTTGGATTTCATTATTTATCGCTTTAGCACCGATGTTAGGTTTCATGGGAACTGTAATTGGTATGATTGAGGCGTTTGACCAAATTCAATCTGCTGGATCTATGGAGCCATCTTTAGTTGCAGGAGGTATTAAAGTAGCGTTATTAACAACCGTATTCGGTCTTATTGTTGCTATTATTTTACAAATTTTTTATAACTATATCACCGCTAAGATTGATTCAATCGTTAATGATATGGAAGATGCATCTATCTCTTTAGTAGATATGTTATCTGATTACAGCAAAAAATAATTAATAAATATATAACTGTTATGAATTTACACAAAGTAACAAAAATAGCAGCTATTGTAATTTCAATATTAAGTTTAGTTGCCTTAGGAGGCTTAATGGCTACAAGCGATAGCGAAGACAATAGTTGGATTTCACCTCTTATATATTTATCATATGTTATTCTACTTGCTTGTATAGTAGTAGTATTGATTTATATATTTAAGAATTTATTCTCTAATAAAGAGAATTTGAAAAAAACGTTAATCTCAATTGGAGTATTTTTAGGAGTAGTTTTAATTTCATTTATTTTGGCAGATGGTACAGAAGTTAAATCTCCATCAAGTAATGAAATACTAGCTTCAGAAAGCACTTCAAAATGGGTTAGTACAGGTTTAAATACGTTCTATTTGTTAGCTGTTGCTGCAATAGGTACTATGTTTTGGACAGGATTTAATAAAATTAAAAAATAATTATGGCTAGAAAAGGAAGAGGTTTACCACCTGAAGTAAATGCCGGTTCTATGGCAGATATTGCTTTCTTGCTTTTGATTTTTTTCTTGGTTACGACTACTATTGGAGTAGATCAAGGAATTAATCGTTTATTGCCTCGTTGGGAAGATAACCCGCCTGTTCCGCCAATTAATGATAGAAATATTTTAACAGTTTTAGTAAATAAAGATAACCAACTTCTTGTTGAAGAGAAATTGGTTGATATTAAAGATTTAAGACAAACTGCAATTGACTTTCTTGAAAATAATGGAAAAGGAACTTGTGCTTATTGTAATGGAAAAAAAGATCCACTTTCTTCAGATAGCCCTGAAGATGCGGTTATTTCATTAAACAATGATGGGCAAACATCTTACGAAACTTATATAGCTGTTCAAAATGAATTAGTTGCAGCTTATAATTTCTTAAGAGATAAAGAGTGTAAGAAGCGCTACGGTATGACTTTTACAGAAATGGATTATATTTATAACGATCCAGCTTCTAAAGCAACCGAAGGTTTAGTAGAAGATTTGAAACCGAAAGTGGAAAAAATTCAAGAATTATATCCAATGAGACTTTCAGAAGCAGAACCAAAAAAATAATTAATATAATAGAAAGAAAGTATGTCTAAATTTAAAAAGAAAAAATCGGGTGATCTTCCTGCTATTTCAACTGCATCTTTACCTGATATTGTATTTATGCTTTTGTTCTTCTTCATGACGGCTACTACAATGAAAGATAGCAATTTAAAAATTGATAATACATTACCTAAAGCGAATCAAACCGCTAAATTGCATAAAAAGCAATATGTAATGTATGTATATGCTGGAAAACCAAGTGAAAGATATCGTGCTACTTTAGGATCTTCTGATCGTATTCAATTAGCAGATAAAATGGCTTCACCAGCTGATATCAGAAATTTTATTATTTCAGAAAGAGCACAACGTAACTCTGAAGATGAAAAATACCTTACTGCGTCATTAAAAATTGACAAACATGTTAAAATGGGATTAGTAAGCGCAATCAAATTAGAGCTACGTAAAATAAATCAATTAAAAGTAAATTATACAACAGCACAAGGAAACCCTGTTGAATAGTATTTTTTATTTATAAAATTAAAAAGGCACGCAATAGCGTGCCTTTTTTTTATTATTTTTATAAAAAAAAATAATGCGTCTATTTGTATCTCTTTTTTTTGTGTTTTATACTCTAATTGGTTTTTCTCAACAAGAAACTAAACCCGTTGTAGATTCTCTTTTCAGAGAAGATCAGTTTTATGTATCTATTTCGTATAATTTACTTCAAAAAAAACCTGATAATTTTAATCAATATTCATTTTCAACTGGTTTATCTGCTGGTTTTTTAAGAGATTTTCCAATTTCAAAAAACAGACATTGGTCTATAGCGCCAGGTATTGGTTATTCGTTTAATGATTTAAAACAGACTATTGATTTATCTTCCATTTCTGATGATCCTAATTTTCAACTTGTTAAAAGTAGAATATTACTCCATTATATCGATTTGCCATTAGAAATTCGTTGGCGTAATGCAACTCCTGAAAGTCATAAATTTTGGAGAATTTATGGAGGTTTTATGGCAAGTTATCTTGTTGATGGTAGGTTTCAATATGATGGTGATTTAGGTTCAGGAACTGAGAATATAAATAACATCTTAAACAAGTTTCAATATGCGTCGTATTTAACTTTTGGTTTTAATACTTGGAATGCATATATTCATTACGGTTTAAATCCTTTTTTTGATAAAAGTAAAACTGCTGCTGAAAATAATATGACGACTTTGAAAATTGGTTTGATGTTTTATATTTTATAACCAATACTGATACAAAAACACCTGTGGTCCAGCTCCAATAATAATTCCTGCTATAAGTTCTATATAGGTATGAGCTTTCATATACAAACGTGATGAAGCCACTAATCCCATACAAACAATGCAAAAAGCAATAAGATTTACAAATGGCATTTGGTAATACATACTTAAGCCATAAATAAAGCACGTTAAAGCACTAATTCCTATCATGTGTAAACTAGCTTTAAATTTTAAAATAACGCTTGCTAACACAATTACACTGCTAAAAAATCCGCCTAAGAAAAAGAAATACAGTTCGGCAACGGTATCTTTAGAAACACTAAATTTTATTAATACAAATAATAAAATGGCTTGCACAGCAATTGGCATTTTTCTTTCGCTTATGCTGGCTTCTGTAAAAGAAGTTACAACGCCTAATGATCTAAATAAAAAATACATTGATATTGGTAACAACAATGTTAATATAGTTACTTGAACTAGTGTAACTATAATTTGAGAATTATAAAAAAAGGAATGAGTAATTAAAAAGTAAAATAAAGCACCATAAATTGAAACAAATATGGGATGAAAAATATAAGAAAAAACAGGTAATATTTTTTTTAAATCCATATTGTTGGCCTTAAATTTTCTTTCTCAAACGGGCAACAGGAATGTCTAATTGCTCTCTGTATTTCGCAATAGTTCTTCTTGCAATAGGATAACCTCGCTCTTTTAATATTTCGGCTAATTGATCATCTGGTAAAGGTTTCTTTTTGTCTTCTTCAGAAATTACTTGTTGTAAGATGTTTTTAATTTCGATAGTAGAAACTTCTTCTCCTTGATCATTAGTCATCGATTCGCTAAAGAATTCTTTAATTAATTTTGTTCCGTAAGGTGTATCAACATATTTACTATTTGCTACACGAGAAACGGTTGAAATGTCTAAACCAACCATGTCGGCAATATCTTTTAGAATCATTGGGCGAAGTTTGGTTTCTTCTCCTTCCAAAAAGTATTCTTGCTGATAAAACATAATCGCATTCATAGTTACATATAGTGTTTCTTGGCGCTGTTTTATAGCATCAATAAACCATTTTGCCGAATCTAATTTTTGTTTGATAAATTGAACGGCATCTTTTTGCGAACTCGATTTTTCAGAAGTGTCTTTATAACTCTGCAACATTTCCTGATAATCTTTAGAAACGTGCAATTCTGGTGCATTTCTTCCGTTTAACAAAAGTTCTAATTCGCCATCAACAATTCGAATCGTAAAATCGGGAACTATGTGTTCTATCATTTTTTGATTACCATCGAAACTACCTCCTGGTTTTGGATTTAGTTTTTCAATTTCATCAATAGCTTTTCTTAATTGTTGCTGATTAACATCAAATTTTTGTAATAATTTATCGTAGTGTTTTTTACTAAATGCATCAAACTGTTGATTAATTACGTTGATTGCTAGTGTAATTGAATCTGAAGGTGTTTTGTGTTTTAATTGTAACAATAAACATTCTTGTAAATCTCTTGCTCCCACACCAGCAGGTTCTAATTCTTGTACTAAATGTAATATTCGCTCTACTGTTGGTTCATCTGTATAAATACCTTGTGTAAAGGCCATGTCATCAACAATATCTTGAATTGTACGTCTTATATATCCCATATCATCAATACTGCCAACTAAAAATTCGGCAATATCGCGTTCGTCATCACTTAAAATAAAAGTATTAAGCTGATTTATTAAATCTTGATGAAAACTAACCGGAGCAGCAAATGGTAGTGACTTATCGTCATCGTCATCACTGTAATTATTGGTTTGATATTTGTAATCTGGAGTTTCGTCGTTGCTTAAATATTCATCAATGTTGATGTCTTGCGTATCGATATGTTCATTATCGTAATCGTCGTAATCATCATCATTTGTATTTACTTCATAATCATCAGCTTCGTAATTATCTTCCTTACTACTTTCTTCCAAAGCAGGATTTTCAACTAATTCCTCTTGAAGACGTTGTTCAAAAGCTTGCGTAGGCAATTGAATTAACTTCATCAACTGAATTTGTTGAGGCGATAATTTTTGTGATAATTTGAATTGTAAACTGTGTTTAAGCATTGTTTTTATGTTTAAGAGTTTATAGTTTAAGAGTTTAGAAGAGATTCAAACCTTATAAACTCTTAACCTTTTAAACTTATAACCTAATTATTAGAATTCAGCATTCATTGGCGTTCTAGGAAAAGGAATTACGTCTCTAATATTTGTCATTCCTGTTACAAAAAGCACTAATCTTTCGAAACCTAACCCAAATCCTGAGTGAACAGCCGATCCAAATCGTCTAGTATCTAAATACCACCATAATTCTTCTTCGTCAATTCCTAAGGCTTTCATTTTTTCAACTAATACATCGTAACGCTCTTCTCTTTGTGATCCACCTACGATTTCTCCAATACCTGGGAATAAGATATCCATGGCTCTAACTGTTTCTTTTCCTGGTTCTGTATTGTCGTTTAATCGCATGTAAAATGCTTTAATTTTTGCTGGATAATCAAATAAAATTACCGGACATTTGAAGTGTTTTTCAACTAAGAAACGTTCGTGCTCACTTTGTAAATCAGCACCCCATTCATTAATAATGTATTGGAATTTTTTCTTTTTATTTGGAGTCGAGTCTTTTAAAATATCAATAGCTTCCGTATAGGAAACGCGCTTAAAGTTGTTTTCTAAAACAAAATTTAATTTGTCTAATAAATTCATTTCGCTACGATCTGCTTGCGGTTTAGATTTTTCTTCGTCGATTAATCTTCCTTCTAAGAATTTTAAATCATCGCCACATTTTTCAACAGCATATTTGATAACATATTTAATAAAGTCTTCCGCTAAATCCATGTTATCCGCTAAATCATTAAAAGCGACTTCTGGTTCAATCATCCAAAATTCGGCTAAGTGACGAGAAGTATTCGAATTTTCTGCTCTAAATGTAGGTCCAAATGTATACACTTGTCCTAATGCCATAGCGTAAGTTTCTGCTTCTAATTGTCCTGAAACGGTAAGATTCGTTTCTTTTCCAAAGAAATCTTCTTTAAAATTTACTTTGCCTTCTTCTGTTCTTGGAGTACCATCAAATGGTAAAGCAGTTACTTTAAACATTTCTCCAGCTCCTTCAGCATCAGAACCTGTTATAATAGGAGTGTTTACATATACAAACCCTTTTTCTTGAAAATATTGGTGTACAGCAAATGATAATACCGATCGCACTCTCATAATTGCACCAAAAGTATTAGTTCGCACACGTAAATGCGCATTTTCTCTTAAAAATTCTAAAGAGTGTTTTTTTGGTTGCATAGGAAATTTTTCCGCATCACTATCTCCTAAAACTTCTAATTTAGTAACTTGGATTTCTACATTTTGACCTGCACCACGACTTTCAGCTAAAGTTCCGGTAACACAAATTGCTGCTCCTGTAGTAATTCTTTTTAGAGTTTCTTCTGGTGTGTTTTCAAAATCTACAACGCACTGAATATTATGAATAGTTGAACCATCGTTCAACGCAATAAATTGATTGTTTCTAAATGTTCTAACCCAACCTTTTGTAGTTACTTCATGTACTATTTTTGTGCTGTTTAAAAGGTCTATGATTTTTGAGTGTTTCATTTCAATTATTTATTTTAAAATACAAACCTACATAAAATTTCAATATTTATATAGGACTTATTGGTTTAATATATGGTTCTTTCATTCCTTAGGCAAAGATAACACTAAAGAAAAATATATTATTTTTCATTTGAATTATCTTCTTCAAGATCTTCTGCTAAGATATCTAAAGTTGGTTCAAGAAATTCTTTTTCATTAGCAATTGTTTTTTCTAATGATAGTAATAAAGCAGGTAGTAAAATTAGGTTTGATAACATAGCAAATAATAAAGTTGTGGCTACTAATCCTCCTAAAGCTACAGTTCCACCAAAACTAGAAAGTGTAAATACCGAGAATCCAAAAAACAAGACTACCGATGTATAAAACATGCTTATTCCGGCTTCTTTAACCGTACTATGAACTGATCTTTTTATTTTCCAATTATTAGCTTTTAATTCTTGGCGGTATTTGGCTAAAAAGTGAATGGTGTCATCAACTGAAATTCCGAATGCAATACTAAATACTAATATAGTTGATGGCTTAATTGGGATTCCAAAATACCCCATTAATCCGGCTGTCATTATTAAAGGTAATATGTTTGGCAATAACGATACAATTATCATTTTAAAAGATCGGAACATAAAAGCCATTAAAAAAGAAATTAATAAAATAGCAAATAATAAAGATTGAACTAAATTACCAATTAAATAGTGTGTTCCTTTTTCAAAAACATAAGCTTTACCAGTAATGGAAACGGTATAACGTTCTTTTGGAAAAATAAGATTTATTTTATCTTGTAATCTTTCCTCAATTTTTTTCATTTTATCTGTTCCAATATCTCTCATAAAAGTGGTAACACGAGCATACTGACCGGTGCTGTCGACATAGCTTTTTAGCATGTTTTCATTTCCTTTTTCAGTTGAGTTTTTTACATAAGTTAATACTAAAGCTTCTTCAAGTTTAGAATTTGGTAAATCATAAAAATCGGGATTTCCGTTATAAAAAGCCTGATTAGCATATTTTACTAAATTAACAACCGATACGGGTTTAGATAATTCAGGGATTTCCTCAATAGTTTCTTGCAGTTCGTTTATTCGTTTTAATGTAACTGTTTTTAAAGCTCCTTTTGGTTTTTTAGTATCAATTACAATTTCTAATGGCATTACACCATTAAATTCTTTTTCGTAGAATATGATATCTTTGAAAAAAGGTGCTTTTTTAGGCATATCTTCAATAATACTTCCCGAAATTTTAATTTGGAAAATTCCAATTATCCCCAAAACTAAAATACATATTGAAACTATAAAAATGGTAATTCTATGATGTCTGATTGTGTTTTCAATCCAATTTATAAACGATGCCATATAGTTTTTTCCTAAATGCGCCAAGTGTTTCTCTTTTGGCATTGGCATGTAGCTGTATGCAATAGGAATTATTAATAGACATAGTAAAAATAAAAAAACGATATTTAATGAAGCTACTACACCAAATTCTTTAAGGAGTTTGCTGTCAGTAAAAATAAAAGTACCAAAACCAGCTGCTGTAGTTAAATTGGTTAACAAAGTAGCATTTCCAACTTTAGAGATTACTCGTTTTAACGACTTGGCTTTATTACCATGGTTTTTAATTTCTTGCTGGTATTTATTAATAAGAAAAATACAGTTTGGAATACCAATTACAATTATTAATGGAGGAATAATTGCTGTTAACACTGTAATCTCATAATTTAAAAGTCCAAGTGTTCCAAAAGACCACATTACTCCAATAATTACAACAGTCATTGAAATTAATGTAGCGCGCATACTTCTAAAAAAGAAGAAAAACAACAAGGAAGTAATGGCTAAAGCAGCACCAACAAACAATCCAATTTCATCAATTATGCTTTTTGCATTTAAGGTTCTAATATAAGGCATTCCAGAAACGCGAAGATCTAAGCCTGTTTCTTTTTCAAAGGCTGCAATTTTTTCGTTACTTAAATATTTTTCAATAAATTCTTTTCTTGCTTTTGTATTTACTATTTTTTTATCCATGTAAATAGCAAAACGAACAGCGCCACTTTCTTTATTAAAAAGCATGCCTTCATAGAAAGGTAAATTATTAAAAAACTCAGTTTTTTTCTGCTTTAAGTAAGGGTCTGAAATACTATCGTTATTAATAAAAGCAACAAGGTTGAATTTTTTATTAATAGTGTCTTTGCGTAATACTTTTAAGTCATCTATAGACAATGTTAGTTCTACTGCTTTGTCTTTTTTAATTTCGGAGATGAATTTTTCCCACGCTTTTATGTTTTTTTCGTTGAAGAATTTTTCGTCTTTAAAACCAAGAACAACTAAGTTGCCTTCTTCACCAAACTTATCTAAAAACGAATTATATTCAATGTTTACTTCGTGATCGTCAGGTAATAAGTTAGCTTCAGTAAAGGTAAAACGCATGTTTTTCCACTGAAAAGCCATAAAAACGGTAAAAAGTAGGACAAGAACTAATAAAAAAATTCGATTTCTTAAAATTCTACTGGCAATATAATCCCAAAAACTAGTGCTTAGCCACTTTAACATTTCTCAAAAATTAGGGTGCAAAGGTAAGGAATATTGCTTAAAATATTGGTCCTGAGCGTAATTTTTACGTTAAATTTAAAATCCTAAATCTAAATAATAAGAAATTTTAATGGCTATATTGTCATCAAAATTGGCTAGTTGATTTGGTCCATAGCGGTAAAAAGCAACTAAACCAAATCCTTTAAAAATTTTATTACATTCAACACCGCTTTCAAAAAAACCATCTTCAAGAGTTTTGTAACCAATTCCAAGGTGTTGATTGTTATTGTTGTTTGAACCTATTGCCATTCTGGTTACAACAGTAAATTCGGGATTAATTTTATAACCAAGGCGCACTTTATTAAAAGTGTGTTTTAATTGTAATGATGCGTATTTATCAGAGAAAAACTCGTTAAAGAACATTGTTTCAAAACTGTTTTTACCTGCAATTGTTATCCGTTGTAAAATGGCATCACGATTTAAATTATTTGGAACAATACTGTATAAATGTGTTAATGGCACATCTCCAAAAGCAATACCGGTTTGCAATAATATAGAACTTTTTTGTCCTGACAAATAAGGCAATTCGTAATAGGTTTTAAAATCTATTTTAGAAAAAGTAAAGTCGTTATCTAATACGTTTGGCAAAGCTTGGGTAAGTTGAAGTGAAAATTTTGGATGTTTTTTTTCATATTCAATTTTACCCATAGGTGTTTGCATATAATTACTAAAAGGATTCCATTGAAAAGCCAATTGTACTGCCGTAATAGTATAATTACTATACAATTTATCATCGTTTATAAAGGTATAATCAAAAAGTGGTTGAATTTGGTTATGTGAAATTCCAAAATAACTAGATGTTTTAGGCAAAAACTTACTCTCTACAAAAACAAAACTCATTTTGTTGTTGTAAAAAGTAGAAATATTTATGGGTCTAGGGTCATAGATTTTAAATCTTCGAGAATCAGTAACAAAATTGGTTTGAGCTATCTCACTAATGTCGTCTGTATAAGAGGCACTTATCCAGGTTTCAGATTTAGTTTCTAATAGGTAAGAAGGCGTAATTCCAAATTTAAAAGCTTCATCTTTTAAACCATAAGCGCCATAAAAAGCGACTTTGTATTTTTCAGATAGTTTAGAATTCGTAACGGCGCCTAATCCTAATCTAAAACCTTCAAAATTATTATACTTTATAATACTTCTTAAATCGATGTCGAATATTGAAACAGGAAAGTAGCCGTTAATTATTTTTCTTCCTAAAAATAATTTGTGTTCTATTTTTTCAGAAAGCGATAAGCTATCTATTGAAGTATATGTTCTAAGTTTTCTTTTATCTAGTGAATCATTTTTAAAAATATTCCAGTAATCTTCTTCTTGTGATAAACTCGATTTAGGAACATCAATTTTTACCCTAGGTTTTGAAATGACAATAGATTTGTTTATTTCAATGTCAAAAGGAGTAGATTCTATTAAAACATAGGCTTGATCTGTTGCGTTTTTACTTTCGGTTAAATCTAAATCAGAACTGAATTTTATTGTACCACCTAAAAGTTTAATGTCTTCATGATTATTACCTTTAGAAACTTTAAATTTTCTGTTTTTT
Organism: Flavobacteria bacterium BAL38; assembly: GCA_000169355.1. Lineage (GTDB taxonomy): Bacteria > Bacteroidota > Bacteroidia > Flavobacteriales > Flavobacteriaceae > Flavobacterium. The sequence continues at coordinate 62,991 of AAXX01000002.1, forward strand.
GGAAACCAAATATCAATATCTTTTTTATAATCAAATGTATAAGTTGCATTAATGTTTACAACACCATAAATACGAAAGTAAGCTTTACAAATAGCATAGTTTATAGTGTCTATATATAACAATCCTCTTAAACGATTTGTGTTGAGTTTTTTAGGTTCAAAATAAATTCTATAAGCTTTTCTTCCATCAATTGTAACGGTGTCAATTAACTTGTAATTATATAGTTTTCGACCAAAATTAGAAATTGGATTTTGTACCGGTATTTCTAAAATTTCGAATGGATTTTCATATACGGAATATGAAATTAGTTTAAGTCCAAGATATTCATAAACAGGCTGTTTAAAACCAGCCATTCTAGTAGCTAAAACTGTTTCTTTATTTTGAAATTGATTGTGCTGAATTAAATTTATTTTTTCAGTTTGATATAAATGCTGCTTTTCTGAAAACTTTTTAAACTTATAATTTGTTGAATCTAGTTTCATTAAGGGTTTTCTCAAAAATCTCTTTTTATAAATAGTGTCAATTTTTGATGCAATACTGTCTGGATTTGCTGTTACTTGAAGATACTCGTAGTTTTTATACTGAAAACTCGACAATCCTTTTTCGGGATCGTTTAATTTTCTATTTTCAATTACTTTTTTTACAATGTTGTTTACATTGTTTTCTGTATAAATTTCAGCTTTTTTTTCATTTAAGTCATTTACTAACTTAATTGTAATATTGAATGTTTTTGGTTGTGGATACGTTATTTTTTCATAATACCCTTTGAAGTTAACTTTTATGGGTAGTTTGAAATCGTTGACTTCTACTAAAAATTTCCCTTCCCAATCGGTATTGAAATTTGTATTGTTGTACGAAACGGAAGCAAATGCAATAGGAACTTTTGTATCAAAGTCTATAACTTGTCCTTTTATTTTGGTTTGCGCAACAAAACTGTTGGTAATAATTAAGCTCAAGAAAAGCCAAAAATATTTCATGAAGAGATTGATTTTGTACAAATATATTCAAAATAAAAAATCCCGAGTGTTAATCGGGACTTAAATTTATACTTTCATAATTTCAGCTTCTTTTACAGCTAAAAGTTCTTCGATTTTCTTGATGAAAGAATCGGTTAATTTTTGAACATCTTCTTCTGCTTTTTTACAAATATCTTCGGCAGTTCCTTCTTTTTCTTCCTTTTTAATATCAGAATTAGCATCTTTTCGGTGATTTCTAATTCCAATTTTTGCATCTTCTGCTTCAGATTTTGCTTGTTTTACTAAGTCGCGTCTTCTTTCTTCTGTTAAGGCAGGAATATTGATAATGATATTATCTCCATTGTTCATTGGGTTTAATCCTAAATTAGCAATCATTATTGCTTTTTCAATAGGATGTAACATATTTTTTTCCCAAGGTGTAACTGTTAAAGTTCGTGCATCGGCAGCATTAATATTAGCAACTTGCGATAACGGAGTTTGAGATCCGTAATAATCTACAAAAACACCACCTAACATTTGAGGTGAAGCTTTTCCTGCTCTAATATTTAAAAATTCTTTCTCTAAATGCGCAACGGAACCTATCATAGCTTCTTTTGCACTGTCTAAAATAAAGTTAATTTCTTCTGTCATTGTATAAATTTTTTATTTTTCGAATTCTAAAATCTGAATTCTAAATTATATTGTAACCGTTGTTCCAATGGTTTCGCCATTACACACTTTTAATAAATTCCCATCTTTATTCATATCAAAAACTATAATAGGTAATTTATTTTCTTGACTTAAGGTAAAAGCTGTTGTGTCCATAACATTTAATCCTTTTGCTAGTACATCTTCAAATGAAATAAAATCAAATTTAACTGCATCTGCATTTTTTTCAGGATCAGAAGTATAAACACCATCAACACGAGTTCCTTTTAAAATTACATCAGCTCCAATTTCAACACCTCTTAAAACAGCGGCAGTATCGGTTGTAAAATAAGGATTTCCTGTTCCTGCACCAAAAATAACAATTCTTCCTTTTTCTAAATGACGAGTAGCTTTTCTTTTGATATAAGGTTCTGCTATTGCTTCAATTTTTAACGCTGTTTGTAAACGGGTTTGCATTCCTGCTTCTTCTAAAGCGCCTTGTAATGCCATTCCATTAATTATAGTGGCAAGCATTCCCATATAATCTCCTTGCACTCTGTCCATACCATTACTAGCACCTGCAACACCTCTAAAAATATTTCCACCGCCAATTACAATTGCAATTTCTACACCTTTATCATGAATTTGTTTTATTTCAGAGGCATACTCAGCTAAACGTTGCGGATCAATACCATATTGTCTTTCACCCATTAAAGCTTCGCCACTTAATTTTAGAAGAATTCTTTTGTACTTCATTTTTTGTGTTGTTTAATCTGATTTTATTCAGATATATGTTGTTATAGTTGTTTTTGAACTATTTTTTAAAAATATTCCGATGCAAATATAGTTAAATAGCTTTTTTCTAAAAAATATGTTTTTAACATTTATGAGCCTAAATTTTTAAAACTATTTTTTGCTTCATTATAGCCAATTTCAAATATCAAATCCATTTTAGATTTATTGGTTTCAAATGTACTAAAATCTGCTAATTTTTTAGGTTCAATAATCCAGTCGCAATGATTGAATTTTTGCAAATTTGAATATGCAGTCAATAATTCAAGCGCTCTGTAGGTTACAGCTTTAATAGAATTTAGATTTTTTGCTTCAATATTTTGTAAAGGACTTACATAAACCCCAATAATAGATTCGCATTTTCCTTGCAATACATCTACAGGAAAATGATTTAAAATTCCACCATCGCTGTATAATTTTCCATTTATTACGTATGGCGAAATCATTCCAGGAACAGCTGTTGAAGCTAAAACGGCATCAACCACTTTGGTTTCTTGATTAAAAATTTTTAATTTTCCTTTAATCATATCGGTTGCTGTAATATATGTAGGAATTCTCAATTCGTTTAATTTTACTTCCCCAAATATTTCGCTAAAATATTCTTTAAATGAATCAGAATCTACAATACCGGCTTTTTTAAAAGTAAAATGTTTCCAATGAAAAAAGTAAATGGATTTAAAAAATTCTAAAATTTCTTGAGGCTCTTTGCCAAATGAATACATAGCACCAACAATTGCTCCAGCGCTCGAACCAGCAATGCAAGATGGTTTTAAGCCTTGTTCTGTTAAAAATTGTAATGCGCCTGCATGTGCAATTCCTTTTGATCCACCACCCGAAAGCGCTAAACCAGTTGATTTAGAAGTTAAATCGATATGTAACATAGCTTACATTTAATTGCCAAAATTAAAACTAAATTTGCATAATAAAGTTAACAAGATGATAAATACAATACAAAATGCATTAGAAAATAGTTTTTCTTATGCTAATTATAGAAAACATGTAGCTCAATTAATTGCAATTGGGCAATCTACAGGTCATACTCAATCAGAAAATTTGTTACATTTTTCAGAATTAAACGAAACACGAATGAATCGTTTAGAAAAAACAATTGCGATTATTGACGAAGTTAAATTTAAATTAGAGAATTTAGATAGAAATTATATTTGGTTGGTTATTGCAGAAGGTTGGTGTGGCGATGCGGCTCAGATTTTACCAATCATAAATAAAATGAGTGAAGTGTCTGAAAAAATTGACTTAAAAATTGTTTTACGTGACGATAATGATGCTTTAATGCAGCGTTTTTTAACGAATGGCGGAAAAGCAATTCCTAAATTGATTATGTTAGATGCTGAAAATTTAGAAATAATTTCAGATTGGGGTCCAAGACCAAAAGGAGCAAAGCAATTAATTTCTGATTATAAATTAGAACATGGCGTAATTGATGAAACAGCTAAAATAGAATTGCAAAAATGGTATTTACACGATAAAGGAATTTCAACTCAAAATGAAATTGTACAAATGCATGAGCAAGTTTTAAGTTGATTTTTTTTGGAACACAGATTATAGAAATTTAAGTAATTTTTAAAATTTCTTCAATCTGTGTTCCTAATATTGAAATTTTATTTTATTGTTCCAATAATATTCAATTTATCAGAAGTGGAAATTCCGCCTGGGTTACAACCTAATTGACCTTCCGGAATTTCCATTTTTAATTTTTCATAATACTCTGCCCAAACTTTAAAATATTCTTTTGATTTTGGTGACTTGAAAGTCATCGGATACAAATCAAATAATGGTTTTTTGTACGAATGCAAAAATGCATCAAAAATTAATTCCGAGCAGTAATATTTACCATTATTATATAGATATTCATCATCATAAGGAACACCAACTTGTTGTAACGAAAACACAATTGCTTCTGGAATATATTTTTGATATTTCCGTTTTAATCTTCCAACGAACATTTCTTCTGTTGTGTAGGTTTTAAAGGTTTCGTAAGGTGTAATTTTTACATTTTTTCCTGAAGCTTCTATAATAAGAATAGAGTCGTTTTTGATGTACACCATTCCTATATGACTAAAATCTTTTCCTTGATAACCTTCGGTAACTTCGTTAATAGCTTCGCAAAGAGGGCCACAATTCATCGATTGAAATAAAAGATCACCTGTTTTTAGTTTTACATTTTGAGAAAAACCATAAAAGGAAAACCAAATTAAAAGTAAAATAATTTTTTTCATTTTAAAAAGATACTAAAGCAATTCCAATACTTATACTATATACTTCATCTATATTATTTCTTAGTTTGTAACCATGATTGTTAATTTCAACAAACAAACTAATACCATCAGTATTTTCTAATCCCAAACTAATTTTTTGATAGGTTCCCATTAAGTTACCTCTACCAATTGCAAAAGATTTTCCAATTCCATATTGTAAAGTAATCCGCGTTTCTTCTCCAACTTTAGGACTTAATCTAAAGTTTGCATATAACGGAACAGCAACTAATTTGTCTGATCCTAACCAATCAATACCAGAAGTTGCAGCAATTCCAAACCATTTATTATAGTGTATACCATATCCAAATTTGGCCCCAATTCCATCGGGTAAAAACCAATAATCACTTCGGTTTCCATTAGCATCTATTTCTCCGTAGGTTTTGTTTCCTCGAAGTGGAATTGTAACATCAAATTGCATGTAATTTCCACCATCGGCAGATTCACTTTCTGGAGATTCGTAAAATTTTTTTTCAGAAAATGATTTATTAGAAGCAGCTAAATGTTTTGGAACAGCAATTAATGTATCTTTTTTAGTTTGTGAAAAACTAAGTTGAAATAAAACAAAAAATAGAAATAAAATTTTATTTTTCATTTTGAAGCGATTTTTCAAAAGCATCAGGAGAAATTGCATTTACAACATCATAATCACCAATTTTTGTACGTCGCAGTGCCGATAAATGTCCGCCAGATTGTAATGCTAAACCAAAATCAAATGCTAAAGAACGAATATAAGTTCCTTTGCTACAAGTAACTCTAAAATCAACTTCAGGCAACTCAATTCTAGTAATTTCAAATTCATGAATTGTAGTCTTTCTTGCTTGAATTTCCACTTCAATTCCAGCACGAGCCGATTCATATAATCGTTTTCCGTCTTTTTTTATTGCAGAAAAAACAGGTGGTTTTTGGTCGATTTCGCCAATAAATTGTTTAGTAGTTTCTAAAATTAAAGCTTCGGAAATATGAGTTATTGGAAAGGTAGCATCAACTTCTGTTTCCAAATCGTATGACGGAGTTGTGGCTCCAAGTACAATTGTTCCGGTATATTCTTTGGTTTGTGCCTGAATTTCGGTAATTCTTTTAGTAAATTTTCCGGTACAAATAATTAACAAACCAGTTGCTAATGGATCTAATGTTCCGGCATGACCAATTTTGAATTTTTTAGGAAGTTTCAATTCATTTATCAGCGCATACTTTAGTTTATTCACGGCTTGAAATGAACTCCATTTTAATGGTTTGTCTATCAGAATAACTTTGCCTTCTAAAATTTCTTCTACCGTCATTAGATAATAGTTAATTTTTGAACAAAGAAATGAATTAGAAGAATCGCAATTCCGGCTACTATTCGGTAATAACCAAAAACTTTAAAACCGTATTTTGTTAAAAATCCAATGAATGATTTTATAGCAACTAAGGCAACAATAAATCCAACTACATTACCAATTATTAATAAATTAATTTGATCGTCTGAAAGCACAAATCCTTCTTTATTATAATCGTATATTTTTTTAACTGTAGCGCCAAGCATAGTAGGTATTGCTAAGAAAAAAGAAAACTCTGCAGCGGTAGTTCTGGAAATTTTTTGCGACATACCGCCTACAATACTTGCACCACTTCTAGAAACACCAGGAATCATTGCTAAACATTGAAATAATCCAATTTTAAATGCGGTTAGGTATGAAATTTCGGTTCCTTCTTCGTTCCCAAACCATTCGTCCACTTTTAAAAGTAAAATTCCCCCAATTACTAATGAAATAGCAACAGTAATAGGATTTTCTAATAAACTATCTATAAAATCATTAAGCAATAATCCAAATATTACCGCTGGAATAAAAGCTACAAATAATTTGAAATAAAAATCAAGCGATTGAAAGAAGCGTTTGAAATATAAAACAATTACTGAAAGTATAGTTCCTAATTGAATTACAATGGTAAAAAGTTTTGTAAAATCATCACTTGCAATTCCAAAAAAAGAAGAAGCAATAATCATATGTCCTGTTGAAGAAACGGGTAAAAATTCGGTTATTCCTTCAATTATAGCAAGAATAATAGCTTGAAGTGTATTCATTGTAGTAATTAGTAATTAGTAAATAGTGACTAGTGATTAGCAAAACCAGCTTACTAATAACTGAATTCCGAACACTATTTTTTAGGATTTTTTAAAATCGAATAAATTGTAATTCCGAATCCAATTAACACAACAGTTGGAGCTAAACGAATTCTTCTAAAATTAAAAATTTCTTCATTAAAAACATTAGGATCTTCGCTTCCTCCGCCACTCATTAAAATGAATCCAGTAGCAATTACAGCTAAGCCAACTAAAAGAATTTTATAATTTACTTTATCAAAAAGAAATTCGGGTTTGTTATTATTTTCCATTTTTATTTTTTTTAATTCACTGAACACTATAAATTGAACACTGAAAATTAATATAAATCGTCTGTTTTTAAATTTAAGAAACGTTGTGTTGCAAAATACGTACTAATAGAAGTGATTATAATTCCAACTATAAATACGCCCGAAACTACAATTCCAATAGCGATATAATCTTTTGCAATTCCTAAGCTTGGAAATTCTTTATCCACATAAAAAACCAATCCCAATAAAGATATAATAGCCAAGGCAGAACCAACTAATCCTAGTTTAATGCTAGTCCAAATAAAAGGTTTTCTAATAAAAGACTTAGTAGCGCCTACCATTTGCATGGTTTTGATGGTAAATCGATGTGAATAAACAGATAAACGTAAAGAGCTATTAATTAAAAGCATGGCAACAATAGAAAGTATGCCGCTAATAATTAAAATCCAAAAACTAATTTCTTTTACATTATTGTTTACTAAATCAACCAATTGTTTGTCATAGATAATCTCAGAAACCATTTCGTTTTTACGAATAGTTCGTTCTATTTTTTTTATACTATCTGCAACAACATAATCTCCTTTTAAATGAATGTCGAAAGAATTTTGAAGAGGATTAAAACCTAAAAACTCCATAAAGTCTTTCCCTACAATATCTACATTGTTTTTCGCAGCACTATCTTTATGAACAAATGCATAGTTTTTTATAAACATAGAATTTTTTATTTCTACGTCAAATGCACTTAAGGCGCTGTCATTAGCTTCATTTTTGAAGAAAACAGTCATGGGAATATTTTCTTTAAAATCATTTGATATTTTTTTAGAATTTATAACAAATAGACCTAAAGTTCCCAATAGGAATAAAACTAAAAAAATACTTAAAACTACTGAAAAGTAAGACGAAATTAATCGTCGCTTGTTGTAATTTTCAAATGATGATGCCATAAAATTCTATTTAAGCTGTAAAAATAGTAAAGAAATTTTGTTTACATAGAATATAACAACAAAGTTTTAACTTTAGTATTATAAAATGTATTTTTGCACCTGATTTTTATTGTTTGTAACAATAAATAACAAATTATAAACCGTATCATGAAATACCATCACGAAAAAATCGAAGCCAAATGGCAACAATATTGGGCAGAAAACCAAACTTTTGCTGCAAGTAACACTTCAGATAAGCCAAAATACTATGTATTAGATATGTTTCCTTATCCTTCTGGAGCGGGTTTACACGTTGGGCATCCGCTAGGTTACATTGCTTCTGATATTGTAGCAAGATACAAAAGACATCAAGGGTTTAACGTGTTACATCCTCAAGGGTACGATTCGTTTGGTTTACCAGCTGAACAATATGCGATTCAAACAGGGCAACATCCTGCAGATACAACGCGTATGAATATTGAAGGTGGCGTAGATAAATCAGGGAACACCATTCAAGGATATAGAAATCAGTTGGATAGAATTGGTTTTTCTTTCGATTGGAGTCGTGAAGTACGTACTTCGAATCCAGATTATTACAAACATACACAGTGGATTTTCATTCAATTATTCGAATCTTGGTACAATAAAAATTCGGATAAAGCAGAAAGCATTTGTACGTTAATGCAAGAATTTGAGAAAAACGGAAATGCGAATGTAAATGCGGTTTGTGATGATAACATCGCTCCATTTTCAGCTGAAGATTGGAAATCATTTTCATCGTCAGCACAACAAAAAATACTTTTACAATATAGATTAACCTATTTGGCCGAAACCGAAGTAAACTGGTGCGCGGCTTTAGGAACCGTTTTAGCGAATGACGAAATTGTAAACGGCGTTTCAGAACGTGGTGGACATCCCGTAGTTCGTAAGAAAATGACACAATGGAGCATGCGAATTTCTGCTTACGCGGAACGTTTATTGCAAGGTTTAAACGAAATCGATTGGAGTGAATCGATTAAAGAATCGCAACGTAATTGGATTGGGAAATCAGTTGGAGCAATGGTTTCTTTCAAAGTTCTTCCAGCACCCAGCACCCAGCTTCCAGCAACAATTGAAGTTTTCACAACTCGTCCTGATACCATTTTCGGAGTTACTTTCATGACATTAGCTCCAGAACACGATTTAGTTGCTCAAATTACCACTCCAGAACAAAAAGCTGCTGTTGAAGCGTATGTTGAAGCGACTGCAAAACGTTCAGAACGTGAAAGAATGGCAGATGTAAAAACCATTTCAGGTGTTTTCACTGGTGCTTATGCTGAACATCCTTTTACAAAAGAACCAATTCCAGTTTGGATTGGCGATTACGTGTTAGCGGGTTACGGAACGGGTGCGGTTATGGCGGTTCCATGTGGGGATGAGCGTGATTATGCTTTCTCAAATTTCTTCAAAGGAACTAACGGAATGCCAGCAATTAAAAACATTTTTAACCAAGATATTTCAGAAGCCGCTTACGGAGAAAAAGGTGGTTTCGAATTAGTGAATTCTGATTTCTTAAACGGATTAGATTACAAATCGGGAACGAAAAAAGCAATTGAAGCATTAGAAAAAATAGGCGCAGGAAATGCTAAAGTAAATTACCGTTTACGTGATGCGGTTTTCTCTCGCCAAAGATATTGGGGCGAACCTTTTCCAGTTTATTACGTGAATGGTTTACCACAAATGATTGACAAAAAACACTTGCCAATTGTGTTGCCAGAAGTTGAAAAGTATTTACCAACCGAAGACGGACAACCACCATTAGGAAATGCAACGGTTTGGGCATGGGACGTTGAAAAGTCGGGAGTTGTGAGTTGTGAGTTGATAGATAACGTGAAAGTTTTTCCGTTAGAATTGAACACCATGCCAGGTTGGGCAGGTTCTTCTTGGTATTGGATGCGTTATATGGATGCACATAACACAGAAGAGTTTGCAAACGAAGAAGTATTAAAATATTGGGAAAACGTAGATTTATACATCGGTGGAAGCGAGCACGCAACCGGACATTTATTGTACTCTCGTTTTTGGAATAAATTCTTAAAAGACAGAGGTTACGCGCCAACCGAAGAACCATTCAAAAAATTAATTAATCAAGGAATGATTTTAGGAATGAGTGCTTTTGTTTATAGATGGGAATATGGGGTTAATGAGGGAGAAAATAGAAAAGTGATTTTTGTATCAAAAAATATTATTGATAAATCGATTAAAGCAGGTACGGAGTTGATCAATGAAGTTGATGTTTTGAATAATATTATTGGAAATCAAGTGATTTTTTCAAGCAAAACCGCATGGTCGCATTTTACTCCAATCCATGTTGATTTATCTGTAATTAACGATATTACTAATGAATTAGACATCGAAAAATTCAAATCACATTCACTATATTCTGATTATGCAAATGCTGAATTCATTTTAGAAGATGGAAAATACATCGTGGGTCGTGAAGTAGAAAAAATGTCGAAATCGAAATACAATGTAGTTTCGCCAGATGATATTTGTGAAGAATATGGAGCGGATACTTTACGTTTATACGAAATGTTTTTAGGACCATTAGAGCAATCTAAACCATGGAATACAGCAGGAATTACGGGCGTTTCTGGTTTCTTGAAAAAACTATGGAGATTATACTTTGATGATAATGGTTCAGTAATTGTAAACGACGAACCAACGGCAGAAATGTATAAATCGTTACATAAAACCATCAAAAAAGTTACCGAAGACATCGAGAATTTCTCTTTCAATACGTCGGTTTCTCAATTCATGATTTGCGTGAACGAATTGCAACAATTAAAATGTAATCATAGAGCGATTTTAGAACCTTTAGCGATTTTAGTTTCGCCTTATGCGCCACATATTGCAGAGGAATTATGGAGTGCTTTAGGTCAAGAATCCCGAAACTTCGGGACTATTGCCACTGTAGCTTTTCCAAAATTCGAAGAAAAATATTTGGTAGAATCTGAAAAAGAATACCCAGTTTCGTTCAATGGGAAAATGCGATTTACAATTAAATTGCCTTTAGATTTAACGGCAGCCCAAATTGAAGAAATCGTAATGGCGGATGAAAGAACACAAAATCAATTACAAGGCAGAACACCAAATAAAGTGATTATCGTTCCAGGCAAGATTATTAATTTGGTGGGGTAATTTCAGCACATTTTTGTCATTACGTAAAAGTTTAACGCAAACTTTGTAGAAACTCTTTCAGAGTGACAAACTAGATGTATAATATTAAACCGCAGATTCGCAGATTAATTTGAAATCTGCGAATCTGCGGTTTTTCTATTCGTTTTTGTAACATTTTTAATTTTTTACGTATAATAAACAAATAAAATGTCAAATTGTCATTTTGTAAATTTGGCTTATATTTTGATATAATTTAATAAATTTAATTTTTAAAATTTATAGATATGTTTGACTTAGGTTCTATGATAATTGGAGGAATTGTGATGTTGGTAAGTTGGTTAGTTTCAAATCGCTTACAATCTAAATTTGATTATTATTCAAAAGTGCATTTAAGAAATGGAATGAGTGGAGCTGAAATTGCTGAAAAAATGCTTGCAGATCACGGTATTCGTGATGTAAAAGTGATTTCTACTCCAGGAAGATTAACAGATCATTACAATCCTGCAGATAAAACGGTAAATTTATCTGAAGCAGTTTATAATCAAAGAAATGCAGCCGCAGCTGCAGTAGCGGCTCACGAATGTGGCCATGCTGTACAACACGCCCAAGCGTATAGTTGGTTAACAATGCGTTCTAAAATGGTGCCTATGGTACAAATTTCATCTTCATTAGTGCAGTGGGTGTTAATAGGTGGTATATTAATGATTAATACCTTTCCATCTTTATTGTTAATTGGGATTATTTTATTTGCAGTAACCACTTTGTTTTCAATTGTTACACTCCCGGTTGAGTATGATGCAAGTAACAGAGCATTGGCTTGGTTAAAAAATAAAAACATGGTAAGCCAACAAGAATATGCTGGTGCCGAAGATTCATTAAAATGGGCAGCTCGTACATATTTAGTTGCGGCAATTGGTTCTATTGCTACTTTATTGTATTACGTAATGCGTTATGTAGGTGCTAGTAGAGATTAAAATAAATCATATTTTTTTAAAACCCAAATTCAATTAGAGTTGGGTTTTTTTGTTTGTATTTTTACATAGAGTGGTTTTGCTACTTGAATTTTGAACTTGAATTTTATAGTTGTATTTGTCTTTCTATTTGTTGTTCCAAAGAAATATAAGTTTCCGTTCTTGAAACGCCATCTATAGGTTGAATTTTTTTGTTGAGTAATTGCATTAAATGTTCGTTATCTCTACAAATCAGTTTGATTAAAATACTCCAATTTCCTGTTGTATAATGACATTCTAAAACTTCTGGAATTTTTTTTAATTCTTTTACGACTTCTGGATTGCTAGAAGCTTTTTCCAAATAAATTCCAATAAAAGCCATTGTGCTATAACCCAAAACTTTAGTGTCAACTACAAATTTTGAACCCGAAATAACACCAGCTTGTTCTAATTTACGCAATCGTTGATGAATTGCAGCACCCGAAATCCCAATTTTATTGGCAATCTGTAAAATAGGTTTTCGAGCGTCTTCCATTAAGTCGCGAAGTATTTCCTTGTCGATTCCGTCGATTTCAATTTGTAAGTGATTTATCTTCATTTTCAATTTATTTGAAAGTAAAAATACAAAATCGATTTCAAAAAGCATAAAAAAATCCGAAACCTATTACGATTTCGGATTAATAACTTTATAGTTTCAGATTAATTTTTAACATTTAAAGGATTGTAGCCTAAATAAGGAACTTCCATTTCTTTAAAAATTACTCCATAGCTTTCTAATTCTTTTAAAATAGGAGTGTAAACTTCTTTACTAATTGGTAATTGAACACCCGGAGTTGTAATTTCTTTATTTAGGATTTTTAAGGTTGCAATGGCAACAGGTAATCCTACGGTTTTAGCCATGGCAGTATAAATTTGGTCATCGCCAATACAAACCATGGTAGAATCAATTTGTTTTTTTTCTCCATTTAGTTCATAGCCAAATTTGTGATACATTACAATCATATCTTTATCATTTGGTTGTAAAGCCCATTTTTCGGCTAGAATTTTTTCTAATATTTGAGCTGGAGTTGCTTTTACTAATTCTACTTTTTTATCAGGATTAAACAAATCAAGTTCAACTAATTTATCCCAAATTATATCATCTTGATCAATTTTTTGTAAAGCACGTAATTTTATTTCAACTGTATCTGTTGGATGATAAGGTAAAAAAGAATTTGTAAATTCTCTGTAACTCATTTCTTCAGAATTGTCAATTATATACGAGTCATCTGTCATTCCAAGTTGTACCAAAATATCCCAAGCTCTTGAATATCCAACACGTCTTATAGTTCCTCGATAGCATGTAAGTGCATCATCTAAACCATAAACACTTCTGTATTTTAAAGAATCTCTATTGGCGTAAGCTTCAAATCTACCATAATTTTCAACTTCTAAAAATTCAGTTCTTCTAAAAAGTTTCGAATACGGAATGTATTTATAATTTCCTTCCTGAATAAATTTTGCTGCACCACCTTGTCCTGCTAAAACTACATTTCTAGGATTCCAAGTAAATTTATAATTCCATAAATTGGTATCGCTTTCAGGAGCTACTAAACCACCACAAAACGATTCAAATAAAATAACATCGCCTCCTTTTTCTCTAATTTCATCTAAAACTTTCATGGCACTCATGTGGTCAATTCCTGGGTCAAGACCAATTTCGTTCATAAAAATTAAGTTGTTTTCTTTAGCTGCAGCATCTAGTTCTTGCATTGCTGCACTAATATAAGAAGCTGTAACCATGTGTTTTTTGAATAAAATACAATCTTTTGCAATTTCTACGTGCAAATGAGCAGGAAGCATTGATACTACAATATCTGCTTTTTGAATTTCAGCTTTTCTTTGACTTTCGTTAAAAATATCAAGTCCTATTGCAGTCGCATTTTTGTGATTATTTGTTTTTTGTTTAGCTAATTCTTCCGATAAATCACTAATTGTGATATGAAGGTTTTCCTTTTCGGAATTTTCTAAAAGGTATTTTATAAGTGATGAAGCAGATCTACCGGCTCCAATAACTAAAATATGTCTCATCTTTTGATGTGTTGTAAAATATCACACGAAGATAGTGAAATGTTATATTTATAAAAATTAATTCTTGATTTATGTCATAATTTAACATAAAAACTTTTGCTATCTTTGGTCTCAAATTTAAAAAAAATGGATAAAAAAATTCTTTTAGTAGCTGCCTTTTTAGGATTTACAGCTATTATTCTAGGAGCTTTTGGTGCACATGCTTTAAAAAAAGTACTTTCTATTGAACAATTGCAATCTTTTGAGGTAGGGGTGCGTTATCAAATGTATCATGCCTTGTTTTTGTTTTTTATTGGAACTTTTGCTTTTTTAAATGAAAAAGAGCGTTTAATCATTTTTTGGTTAACAATTTCTGGGGTTTTGTTTTTTTCAGGATCTATCTATCTATTAGCTACAAATGGCATTACAAACTTAAAAACTAAATTTTTAGGACCAATTACGCCAATAGGAGGGTTGTTGTTAATTTCGGCCTGGAGCTATTTATTTTACTCTATTTTAAGTAAAAAACAATAATTTAAAACGCTATCTGAAATTAAATTTATAATTTTGCACTTTATTTAAACACAACATAACAAATATTTTATGGATACAAATAATCAAATTACGAAATCGATTTCGTTAGAAAAATACGGAATCGTTAATGTATCAGAAATAATCTACAATCCTTCTTATGAATTTTTATATAATGAAGAATTAAATCCAGCTTTAGAAGGCTTCGAAAGAGGTCAATTAACAGAACTAGGAGCGATTAATGTAATGACAGGTGAATTTACAGGTCGTTCTCCTAAAGACAAGTACATTGTAAAAGATAGTGTTACAGAAAATACTATTTGGTGGAATTCTGATAAAGCGGCTAACGACAATAAACCAATTTCTCAAAACACATGGAATGCATTAAAGGAAACTACAGTTAATCAACTTTCGGGTAAAAGATTGTTTGTTGTAGATGCTTTTTGTGGTGCTAATGAAAATACAAGATTAAAAGTTCGTTTTATTATGGAAGTGGCATGGCAAGCTCACTTTGTAAAAAATATGTTTATCCGTCCTACGGAAGAAGAATTAGAAAATTTTGGTGAGCCAGATTTTATTGTAATGAACGGTTCAAAAACAAGTTTCAAAGATTACGCAAATCACGGATTAAATTCGGAAGTGTATGTAGCATTTAACTTAACAGAGAAGATTCAATTAATTGGTGGAACTTGGTATGGTGGAGAAATGAAAAAAGGATTGTTCTCTATGATGAACTATTACTTACCATTACAAGGAATTGCTTCAATGCACTGTTCGGCAAATAAAGGGAAAGATGGCGATGTAGCTGTTTTCTTCGGATTATCAGGAACAGGAAAAACTACTTTATCTACAGATCCAAAACGTGAATTAATTGGAGACGACGAACATGGTTGGGATAATGATGGTGTTTTTAACTTTGAAGGTGGGTGTTATGCTAAAACTATCGATTTAAGCGCAGCAAATGAACCAGATATTTATGGTGCAATTAAAAGAGATGCATTATTAGAAAACGTAACAGTTGATGCAAATGGAGAAATTGATTTTAAAGATGGATCAGTTACCCAAAACACACGTGTTTCTTACCCTATTGATCATATTGAAAATATTGTAAGACCCGTTTCTAAAGCAGGTCATGCTACGAAAGTTATTTTCTTAACCGCTGATGCATTTGGAGTAATGCCTCCAGTTTCTAAATTAACTCCTGAGCAAACTAAATATTACTTCTTATCAGGATTTACTGCTAAATTAGCAGGAACTGAAAGAGGTGTAACACAACCAGAACCAACATTCTCAGCTTGTTTCGGTAAAGCGTTCTTATCTTTACATCCAACAAAATATGGTGAAGAATTGGTTAAGAAAATGGAGCAACACAATGCTACTGCTTATATGGTTAACACAGGTTGGAATGGTACAGGAAAGCGTATTTCTATTAAAGATACACGTGCAATTATTGATGCTATTTTAGATGGTTCAATTGAAAATGCAGACACGAAAGTAATTCCAGTATTTAACTTTGTTGTTCCTACTATATTACACGATGTAAATCCAGCAATTTTAGATCCTAGAGACACGTATGAAAATGCAACTGAATGGAATACAAAAGCAGAAGATTTAGCGTCAAGATTTATTAAAAACTTTGTTCAATATACAGATAATGAAGAAGGAAAATCATTAGTAGCAGCTGGTCCTCAATTGTAATCTAAGAAATTTATATAGTAAAAAAGTCCCGAAATTTTCGGGACTTTTTTGTTCTTATAAAGCAGTAAAAAACCCAAACTCTTTCGAATTTGGGGTTTTAATATTTTGGAATATGTTTTATTTTCCTTTATTTACTTCAGCAACATATTTTTCTAAAGCTCCAGTCATCGATGGAGTCCCAGGGCTTGGCGCCATAATATCTACACGTAAACCTCTGTCTAAAGCTTCTTTATGAGTTGTAGTACCAAAAACAGCTATACGAGTGTCGTTTTGTTTAAAATCAGGGAAATTTTTAAATAATGATTTAATACCAGTAGGACTAAAAAACGCTAAAACATCGTAATATACATCTTTTAAATCTGTTAAATCACTCATTACCGTTTTGTAAAAAGTTCCTGGAACCCAATTTACCTTCAATCCATCAAGCGTTTGTGGAATATCGGCATTTAATTGATCAGAAGAAGGTAGTAAGAATTTCTCGTCTTTATATTTCTTAATTAAAGGAGACATATCAACAAAATCTTTTTGACCTACATATATTTTTCTTTTTCTATAAACTACATAACGTTGCAAATAGAAAGCGACAGCTTCAGATTGACAAAAATATTTTAAATCTTCAGGTATTTTGTAGCGCATTTCTTCTGCTACTCTAAAAAAGTGATCTACAGAGTTACGACTAGTTAAAATAATAGCTGTGTAATTATTTAAATCGATTTTTTGAGCTCTTATCTCTTTAGCAGGAACACCTTCAACATGAATGAAGGGTCTAAAATCAACTTTTACCTTTAGTTTATTTTGAAGCTCAAAATAAGGAGAATTTTCTACTTTAGGCTCTGGTTGTGAAACTAATATTGTTTTCACTTTCAAATTTGACATATTTCTCTCTAATTTTTTGTAAACCAATTATAAATAAAATAGTAAGGTGCTATTTCAAGGGTGCAAAGATATAAAATAAAATAAAATATTTTACGTAATAATAAATTTTGATATAATTTTAGTGCAACCAAGTAAGTAGTGATGTTTATAGTGATTAATGTAATTAATAAAATCTTAAAGAACCAGTCGGAATTTATTGTATTGTAGAATAAGATAATGTTTATAGGTAGCAAAATAAATCCAAAATAGGCTCTGTAATTTACTTTTAGTAAATTAAATTGTTCGTTAAATTCTTCAATTTTAAATGCAGTGGCAATAATTTTCTCAATCAAAAATTTGGAAAGAATAAAAACACTAAGAAAAGTGAAGATTTGGATATAAATGATTAGGTCGGTCTTTACTGCTTTGTTGAATTGATTCAACATTAATAAAGTAAAAAATGAAAATGAAATCAATTGCAGTACAAACATTGAAATTGTAAAGCCGCTCATTAAGTTACTGCTGTCTTTGTATATTTTGGTATATTTATCAGAGTATGCTAAACGAGTAAATTCATTAAAACGAACAGAAGAAACAGTTTTGTTTACTGCAATTATAGTTAAGCAAACAATAAACAAAATGGCTGCCCAGTCTTTGCTTTCTAAAATTCGGTCGTGTAATTGAATTGCTAACATATGCGCACAAAATTACAAAAAATAGTGTCATTTTCATTATTATAAAATTATTAAGAATTGTCTACAAGAAATAGTTTATTTTTGTAATCAAAATACAAGATTTTATATGACAAAGGGTGTTGTTATAATTCCTACATTTAACGAAATTGAAAATATTGAAGCAATAATTAAGGCTGTTTTTGCTTTGAAAACTCCGTTTGATGTTTTAATAGTTGATGATAACTCGCCTGATGGAACTGCCGATAAAGTGAAAGAGATTCAACAAGAATTTCCTTCACAACTCCATTTAAAAGTTCGTATGAAAAAATCTGGATTAGGAACAGCTTATGTTGCGGGATTTAAATGGGCGATTTCTCACGGTTATGAGTATATTTTTGAAATGGATGCCGACTTTTCTCACAATCCTAATGATTTAGAAAAATTATTAGCAGCTTGTGAAAACGGAGCTGATGTGGCTATCGGATCTCGATATTCTAATGGGGTAAATGTTGTAAATTGGCCTTTAAGTCGAGTTTTATTGTCGTATTTTGCATCGGTTTATGTAAGAATGATTACTGGAATGAAAATTGCAGATGCAACAGCAGGTTTTAAATGTTATAAAAGAATTGTATTAGAAACAATTAATTTAGATAAAATAAAATTTGTAGGTTATGCGTTTCAAATAGAAATGAAATACCGTGCTTTTGTGAATAAATTTAATATCGTTGAAGTCCCAATTATTTTTACCGATAGAACAAAAGGACAATCTAAAATGAGCAGCGGAATTATTAGAGAAGCTGTTGTAGGAGTAATAATGTTGAGAATACGTAAAATATTTAATAAATTATAATGAGTGCCAATACATATTTAATTAGAAATGCCAAAATTGTAAATGAAGGTGTAGTTTTTGAAGGAGATATCTTAATTGAAAATGAATTTATTAAAGAAATTTCTGAAAAAATAAGTGTAAAAACATCAGACTGCGTTATTATTGACGCAGAAGGAAGTTATGTTATACCTGGAGCAATTGACGATCAAGTGCATTTTAGAGAGCCAGGGCTTACTCACAAAGGAACAATAGAATCAGAAAGTAAAGCTGCTGTTGCAGGAGGAATTACGTCTTTCATAGAACAGCCAAATACAGTTCCAAATGCTGTTACTCAAGAATTATTAGAAGATAAATATCAAATTGCGGCTAAAACATCATATGCAAATTATTCGTTTATGATGGGAGGAACAAATGACAATTTAGAAGAAATTTTAAAAACCAATCCAAGAAATGTTGCGGGTTTAAAACTTTTTCTAGGATCATCAACAGGTGATATGTTAGTTGATAGTACTGCTTCTTTAGAAAAAATATTTTCATCTACTAAATTATTAATAGCTGTTCATAGTGAAGATGAAACTATTGTAAAAAATAATTTAGAAAAATATAAAGAAATATACGGAGATGATATTCCCGTTAGTAAACATCCTGAAATTAGAAGTGAAGAAGCGTGTTACAAATCTACAGAAAGAGTAATTGCTTTGGCTAAAAAAACAGGAGCTCGTTTGCACGTTTTTCACATTTCTACAGCAAAAGAATTAGATTTATTTACAAATAAAATTCCTTTAGAAGAAAAACAAATTACAGCAGAAGTGTGTATTCATCATTTATGGTTTACAGATGCGGATTATGAAACAAAAGGATCTTTAATAAAATGGAATCCAGCCGTTAAAACTCAAGCAGATAAAGATGGACTTTGGAAAGCATTGTTAGACGATAGAATTGATGTTGTTGCTACAGATCATGCTCCTCATACTTTAGAAGAGAAAATGAATTTATATACTACTTGCCCTTCAGGTGGGCCGTTAGTTCAACATGCTGTAGTAGCTATGTTTGAAGCGCATCATCAAGGAAAAATATCGGTTGAAAAAATTGTTGAGAAAATGTGTCATAATCCGGCAAAAATTTTCAAAATCGAAAAAAGAGGGTTTATCCGTGAAGGATATTATGCTGATATTGCTATTGTTAATGCATACTTGCCTTGGAATGTAAAAAAAGAAAATATAATTGCAAAATGTGGTTGGTCTCCATTTGAAGGATATAACTTTAAATCAAGAATAACACATACTTTTGTTAATGGAAAATTAGTTTATCATAATGGTAAAGTAAAAGAAATGAAAGTAGGCCAACGATTATTATTTGAAAGAAATTTATAATGAAACAGTTGCTTTTTTTATTTATTAGCTTATTCGTGGTTTCTTGTTCAAAGAATCCAACTCCTAAACCAGATAAATTGTTAGATGAAGAAGTAATGGTAAATATTATTTTTGATATTTCAATTCTTCAGGCAGCAGATGGTTCCTTTACATATAAGCTAGCAGAGGCTGATATTGAAATGGATAAGTATATTTTTGAAAAGTATAAAATTGATAGTACAACGTATAGTCAAAACCAACGTTATTACGCTTCGGATCCTAAAAAATATAAAAAAATTTACAGAAAAGTAGTTGAGAGAATAGAGCAAGAACAAGAAAAAATTAATAAAGCATCTAAAAAAGATAACGACACTACAGATATTAAAAAAGACTTTGGTCCTGTAGAATAGTTGTTAAATATTCTTCCTTTTTTTGAAATATAAATTCCATTTCTAATTTAACTTTAGAAGCATCGTATACACTAGTTGAATGAGAAGCTGCTGCCGTATTTTGTGTTAATTTCCTTTTTCTATTTAATAATTTAGCAAGCAACCAATCAAGGCGCCAAGCTATAGAGGTCATTGTTTTTGTAGCTTTTATTGTCGGACTTTTTACGTTAAGTATATTAGCAATAAATGTTAACAGTTTTTTAGTTTCAATATTTTCTCCTACAAGAATAAATCGTTCGCCATTAATAGAACTTTTCATGAGTTGAATCATGCAATGGGTTACATCTTTAACTGATACAATTCCTATGCTTCCTTTTGTGTAAAATGGCATCCCTTTTTTTACCGATTGTATAATTACATCGCTACCTCTTTTTGGAAATCCATAACCAAAAATTACACCCGGATTCACAATTACAACTTCTAAGCCTTCTTGTTGGCCACGCCAAACTTCCATTTCGGCTCCGTATTTTGTTATAGCATAATCGCTATGCAATTCTTCAGGATTCCAATCCGTTTCTTCGGTGATAGTGGTTTCTTGCTCTTTAGGTGTTCCTAAAGCCGCAATCGAACTTACATGACATAGTTTTTTTATACCAAAATCAATGCAACAATTTACAACGTTGGCAGTTCCCTCTATATTAATTTTTCTAAGTTCTTCTTCATCGCTTGGGTCAAACGAAATTAAAGCAGCACAATGATACACATAAGTGACATTTTCAAAAGCAATTTCCAAAGTTGGAACATCGGTAATATCTCCTTTTACCCAATTGATTTTCTCAAAAAGGGCTGTTTGATTATGAAAAGCAAAAACATTCTTTACTTTTTCAATTTGTTTTTCAGAACGAAATAGTGCTTTTACTTCCTCATTTTCTTGAAGAAGTTGTACTAATAAATGCGAACCTACTAATCCTGTTGCTCCTGTGACTAAAATCATGTTGTAAAGATAATAATTTTTTGATGCAAGCTGGAAGTTGGAAGTTGGAAGATGTTTTTTACTGTTTTCTATTTTCCGTTTCTTCTGATTCCGTTTGTCTTTCCGAGTTCACGAGGAATCTCCTAATGTAGGTTTTTGTTTGAGCGAAGCGAAAAACATTGTCCTTGATTTTGATTTTGAAATTGAATTTGCCCTTGAATTTTGAATAAAACTTTTAAACTTTTAAACTAAAAGTTATCTTTGCCAAAATTAAATCACAAAATGAAGAATTTAGTAGAAGAATTACGTTGGAGAGGTTTGTTTCATGATATGATGCCTGGAACAGAAGAGCAATTACTAAAAGAAGCTACCACAGCTTATATTGGTTTTGATCCAACGGCAGACTCTTTACATATTGGAAGTTTAGTGCAAATTATTCTATTAATGCACTTGAGAAAATCGGGTCATAAAGCCATTGCATTAGTAGGAGGGGCAACTGGAATGATTGGTGATCCTTCTGGAAAATCTAATGAAAGAAATTTATTAGATGAAGCTACTTTGAATCATAATGTAGAAGGAATTAAGAGTGTTTTATCTCGCTTTTTAGATTTTGATGCTAAAGATGAAAATGCACCAATTTTAGTAAATAATTATGATTGGATGAAAGATTTTTCATTCATTGATTTTGCTCGTGATATTGGAAAACGTATTACCGTAAACTACATGATGTCTAAAGACTCTGTAAAAAAACGTTTAAGCGGAGAAGAAGGTGCAGAAGGAATGAGTTTTACCGAATTTACCTATCAATTAATTCAAGGCTACGATTTTTATCATTTGAATAAACACTACAATTGTTTGCTTCAAATGGGTGGAAGTGACCAATGGGGAAACATTACTACGGGTACAGAATTGGTAAGAAGAATGAATGTAGGTAACGATGATAAATCGAAAGCATACGCATTAACCACACCATTAATTACAAAAGCGGACGGTTCTAAATTCGGAAAATCGGAAGGTGGAAACGTTTGGTTAGATGCCGATAAAACTTCAGTTTACAAATTTTACCAATTTTGGTTGAATGCTACTGATGTAGATGCAGAAAAATACATTAAGATTTTCACATTCTTAGATAAAGATACGATTGAAAAATTAATTGCAGCACATAATGAAGCGCCTCATTTAAGAGTCTTACAAAAGCGTTTGGCTGAAGAAATTACTGTGATGGTTCATTCGGCAGCAGATTTAGAAAATGCTATTGCTGCTTCAAATGCGTTCTTTAGCCCGTCTATGGATGAGTTGAAAAAGTTAGATGAGAAAACGTTTTTAGAAGTATTTGAAGGTGTTCCTCAAGCAGAAATTTCTATGGAAGATTTGAACGCAGGTTTAGATATGATTGCGGCATTAGCTGCAAAAACCAACTTCTTAGCGTCTAATAGTGATGCGCGTAGAGAATTGAAACAAAACTCAATTTCTTTAAATAAGGAGAAAGTAGGAGAAGATAAAATCATTACAAAAGAAGATTTAATCAACAATCAATTCTTATTATTGCAAAAAGGAAAGAAAAATTATTATGTAATTAAGGTTAAATAACCATCAGATTACAACCACGAATATCAGAATTATCAAAACGTCCCAACACTTCGAAAGAATGGTTGGGATATTTTTTTCCCAAATCTTGCGTAGCAATAAACGAACACGAATTGATATTGGCTAAATCAATAACGTTGATGCCACCTGTTTTTCTTTCGGAAACATAAGTTAAGGCATCTTCTGTATCACGAATAAGAATTTGCATCCAAGGCACACATTCAAAAACGCCATCGCCAAGAGAATACGCTTGCGAAAGTAACTCCGTCATGCCATATTCGGAATGAATTTTAGAAACGCCAAATCCATTGCATAAAATAGTGTGTAATTCTTCTCGAATCATTTCTTTGCGTTTGCCTTTCATGCCACCAGTTTCCATGATGATGAGGTTGCTGCCAAATCTCTGAAGAGGTAATGAAGTAGATTCTGCATATTCGATTAGGTCTAATAAAGCATAGGTTACTCCAATAAGAATTGTGTTTTGACCTTCTTTATTTAGTTTTTCGATTTTTTGCAAAAGTTCACTATGATTATTCAAATAAAATCCTGAAGCTGAATGATTACTTCTTTCAATTAAATCTTCAACCATATAAATTAACGACGAACCTTCACGCTCTAAATAGGAGGGAAGTAAGGCTAAAACGCAATAATCTTCAATGTTTCCATAGAATTCTGAAAAACCTAAGCGATAGCTCATTTCGTACCAACTGACATCAGTTACTAAATGTTTACTGGTTTGTATTCCAGTGGTGCCACTACTTGTAAACGTTTGCTGAATAGATTCATCAGCACTTAAAATGTTATGACTTTTAAAAAACTGAATGGGTAAAAAAGGAATTTCGGTTAACGATTTCACGTTGGTTTTGTCTTTCTTCAAGAAGTTACAAAATTGTTGGTACACCAAATTAGTATCGTACTGATGACGAAAAACTTTTAAAGTAATTTTTTCAAATTCTTTTTTTGAATTAATTTGGAAAATGTCTTCTTGTGAAATCATGTTGCAAAAATAGAAAGAAATGTTCTTTTTAACCGCAGATTCGCAGATTTTTGTTTTATACTGAAATCTGTCTGAAATTGTAGAATTAATTAAAATAAATAGGTTTTATTTAGTTAATAATTTTTATAAAAAAAGCACCAACTTTCGTTGATGCTTTCCTCTTATTTGTTATGCTGTCCCGAAGCTTCGGGATAGTTCAGCATCTATAAATTACTTAACAACTAATTTTCTTGTAGCTGTTTTTCCTTCTTCAGTAATTTTAACAACATAAACACCAGCTGTTAATTTAGCCACGTTTACAGTGTTGTTTACTACATTAGATTTTAAAACTTCTTTACCTAATAAATCAAATATTTGAACTGACATAGCTGCATTAGCAGTAGAAGTTAAGTTTAATGTGCTTCCAGATACTGGATTTGGATACATTGTTAAACCATTGATGTTGTTGTCTGTTAAACTTGCAGTTACTGGTACAACATCAGCCCAAGCTGTTCCAATTCTTAATTCATCAATTTGAACAGCAGGAGTTTCAGTTGTACTATCTTGTCTTAAGAAGAAAGTTGAAATGTCAACTAAGTCAGTTGCTGCATGTGTATCTGTAATTGTAGCAGTTGGCTCTGGACTTCCAACAACAGGATTTACCCATAAGCTAACTACGTCGTCTGCTGTTGTAGTTGCGTTAAATGTGTATCCAACAACAACAAAATATGTTTGACCTGTTTGGTAAGAAGTAGCGTCAAAAGTAGTGTTAGCAGCATTTGCAGTTCTAACTTCTATACCTAAATTGAAGTTTGTGTCGTCAACTCTTTTTGTCCAAAAAGTTGCTCCTAAAGTTGTATTATCTTCACCAACTCCAGCTATATAACCACCACTAGTATTTGTAACACCAGCCATAGTTCCAATATTCATTAAGAAAGAATAATAAACGGTTCCTGAAGTTGTAGGTGTAATTGGAGAAAAACAATCAATACCTGCTCCATCAAAACTAATAGAGTTACCAGTAGTTGTTAATCCTGTGTAAGCTAAACTTCCAGCTGTAGCAGTTATAAAATCACCTGAATTTGCATTAGTCCACATTTGTTCAGCTCCTAAAGAATTTCCCGCAGTATAATCAAACCCTTCATAATAAGGTAATGCATTTTCTGGTTTACATTCTGGAGAGTTTCCTGTTACATCAATATTACATGTTCCACCAGTAACATTTACGGCGTAAGCAGTTCCTTCAGTGAAAGTAACAATAATGTTTCCAGCAGCAATTGTAGATGGGTTATCACCACTCACAGTACCAGTTGTTGTGATGACATACGTTTCAGTTGCACCACCTGTGTAAGGAATTGTAACTGAATAAGTATCTAAAGCTAAGGTAGATGCATCACAAGCAGCAACAGCAGTTCCTAATGATAATGCACATGAAGATGAAACATTAGATAATTTAACATCATCAAGTCTCATTTGACCAGCTGTTGGATTTGTAAATCTTAATGATAAAGTTGCAGATGAAGGTATTTGCCCGCCAGGAATAGTTACTAAATTCCAACTTGTGTTTGCATTATTTGTAAAAGTTACAGGTGTCCAAATAGAACCGTCTGTAGAATACTCTACAACTAATTGATTTGTTATTGGGTTTGTTAAATAACCAAAAGATAATTCAATATCGGTAGCTAAATATGGAGAAGTATCTATTCCATTGATTTGAAGATTTTCACCAATAGCATTGATAAATACATTTCCGCTTCCAGAAGCTCCAGAATAACCTGCCGATGCTGCCGATGTTCTAACATCACCCAAACCAGCAAAAGAAATTGGAGTTGTATTTTGCCAACCCGTGTAAACAGCAATATCTGTTGTTGCGCCAGGAGTTCCCATATTTTCAGTGAAAAATGTTTGTCCAAAAGTTGCAGCACTTCCAATTAATAATAATAAAGTGTAAAGTTTTTTCATTTTTATGAATTTTTAATTAAAGTACAAAGATAAAAAGTTTTTAAGTTTTAGACTACTATTTAGTTGTTAACTTAAAATTAAATTTAAGAGGTAAAATTAATTAACTAGTTGACAATTAATTTTCTAGTTGCGGAAGCGTCTCCTTCTTTAATTTTAATGATGTAGATGCCAGCCTCTAATTGTCCAATATTTACTTCTTTTGAAGTAATAACGGTCTCTAGTACTTTTTTACCAAGTACATTAAAAATTTCTACTTTTTTGTCTAAAGATGACTTTGTAGTAATAAAAATTTTTCCAGAGTTTACAGGGTTTGGATAAATAGTAAGGCCTTCAATTGTAGGCTCTTGGGTTTTTGTTGCAATAGAAGACTTGTTCTCTTGTGCCTGAAGGCTAAAAGAAAACAAAAATGATAAAAGAAGAAAAATATAAATGTAATTTTTTTTCATGTACAACTAGTATTGAGTGTAAAGATAACTATTTTTTTTAATTACAAATACAATGCCAAATAAAAATTCCCTCACTAGGAGGGAATTTTTTTTATTTTTGAAAATATACCATAGCCGCATCTAAAATTATTTTTTTCATTGCAACTACACTTTCTATACCTTTAACTTCATATTTCATTCCATTAATTTCAATTGTATAATTGTTTCGAGAATTTAATATTTTACAAATGATTTTTTTGTTATTATCGTCAACTAAAATATTAAAGCTATTTTTTTGATCTCTGTACGTTATTCTATCCGCATCAATCTCCTTTTTGTGAATGAGAATTGTTTTAATTGTGTGATATATTTTTAATTCTTCTGCTGTTGTTATAATTAAACTTCCATTTTTTGATTCTTCTTCAATTACCTTATTAAGCGCGTTTTGAATGGTATTTGAATTAATTTGTTCTCTGATCTTTAACTTTATTTGGTCAGTCATTCTTTTACCATTCATTCTGTTAAAGATTGCTTTTATAAAATCATCAGATGGTTCATATAATTCAGTTGCAAAAGCATTTGAAAAGCCTTGAAGAAAATAAAAATCAGTTGCTTCTTCCAGCAATTCTTTAATGTCAATATTGTTTTTGTGTAATTTGGATAAATTTTCGATCAAATTATCGTTTATATTGTTAAAATCTAAAACTAAAAACGGAATGACGTTTAAACTTGTTTCTTTATTTGCTTCATCTGCACTATAAATTCTCCATTCTATTCCATTAGTTAATATACCAATTTTACAACTTGAAGTATTTATAAAATAGCCATTTAATTGCCATGCTTCTTTGTCTGTTAATGATTTACCGTATTTTTTACATTCGACAATTATTTCTGGATTTTTACCTCTTATTAATAATCCAATATCAGCTTTATCATTTTTTTGTCCCCAACCTGCATTTATTTCTGTCAGCATGTCATCCATTCTACTGTACCCTAAAATTTCAATAATTGGCTCAATAAGATATTGTCTAGTTTGAGCTTCATTAGTGCATTTTTCTTCAAGTTTGCTAAAATCAATTTTAGAAAGCGATTTTTTAATGACGTTTACTATTTGTTTATTAATTGGCATAGAGATAAAGTTTAATTTGATTTAATTCAAAGATAAAAATTTCTTTTTAAATTATTGACATCATAAAAATAATTACCACTAAAATAAAAATTCCCTCACTAGGAGGGAATTTTTTTATTTTTTTATTGTAAATATTACAATCCAGTTGTCCAACCAGCAGTCCAAGTTGGAGTGTTTCCACTGTTACCTGCACCCGTATTAGCACCTACAGTAAGATAAGTTGTGTTTGTTCCTGCATATTCTGATTGAGTTGTAATTGAAGTTCCAAAATAAATAGGGTTAAAAGTAACAAATCCGCTATCTACATTTGAATTAGAATTTGGGTCTACAGTAGAAGAATTAATTTTTAAACCTTTTGTAAAACCATCAATATAAATATTTTGACAATTCCATCTTCCAGTACCTTCTTTCAAGAACATTCCGTGTTCTGAACCTGCTAAAGCACCTTTAATAATTGTAAAGTTTTTTAATGTTGCATTTGTTGTTGGTGTAGCTGCTCCATTGTCTCCGTTGTTAGATCCTTCAACACCAGCTTTTGCTACATCTTTAATAAATACATTTTCAATTGTTCCAGAAAATCCATCTGCAAAATCAATTGCATCATCTTCACTATGAAATGCTACTAAATATTTTGGATTAACTGATCCACCAAAAAATTCAATTCCGTCATCTCCACTTTTGTAAGCTTGTACATATTCGAAAACTGTTCCACTACCTACTCCAAATAAAGATACTCCATTAAATTCTTTAGTTGCATTAAATGCAGCTCCAGTATATTCTACTCTTAAGTAACGAATAACTCCAGAACTATCTGTGTTTTCAGTACCACCATAAGTTAAATCTCCTACTTCAGAAGTTGCAGTTTGTCCTGTAGAACCTCCTTTGTTAGTGTTTGCTCTTCCGCAAATTACTAATCCACCCCAGTCTCCAGTAGCTTTTACTACATTTCCACTTGTCATAATAACTGGATTAGTTGAAGTTCCATTAACATATAATAATCCGTCTTGTGCAATTGCAATATAAGAAGCAGTTCCACCAGTAGCTTCAATTCTTGTTCCAGCAGGAATAGTTAATGTAGCTCCACCTCTTACAATAAAAGAACCAGTTAAATTATATACTTGGTTTGCGTTTAGTGTTGCAGATTGTCCTGATAATAATTCACCTCTAAAATCTGCTGGATTGATAGTAACAGCATTGGTGTCATTTGAATTCTCATCTCTTGAGCAAGATGTAAAAGTTAAAACAGCTATAGATAAAGCTGATAATAATAAATTTTTCATTTTGTGTGTTATTTAATTTGTTGTAGCAAATCTATAACGATTTGATTATTTAGTGATTATCTAAATGTTATGAATATATTAAAAATAGTTAGGCGGATTTTAAAAAAATCCGCCTAATATTTATTTAATGTTAACTAATTGTTTTAGAATGAATACTTCATTGATAAACTGAAGTTTCTACCTTTTTTATAAGAGTCAACTACAATATCTTGAATGTCTTGTTTTCTTTCAATAGTTGGATCTGTTAAGTTTTTAGCACTAAATCCAATTCCAATATTTTTACTAAGATTGAATTTTAATATGAAATCTACTGTAATAACTTCACTATCTACTAAATCTCCTTTTCCTGTAACTCCTAAAGCGTAAATTCTATCAGAAAAATAACCACCTGCTAAAGTTGCAGTTAATGATTTATCATTTTTAAATTCTTTGTTAAAACTAAGGTCAGAGTTTATTAATAAATCTGAAGCCCCTGATAATCTTGACTCTTGATTTGTAAACGCTACACTTATTCCTGGGTTTTCTACAATAACTTTTTGAGTATCTAAATCTTGATTTGTATATAAATAAGAAACATTAAGTCCAAAACCTAAATTTGTTTTTTCTCCAGTAGTAATGTTTTCTTTTGAAATTATACTTTTTCTCCATTCTCCTTCAATTCCTAATCCAATTGCTTTTTCACCTGAATTAACCCATGAAATATCATTTGTTGCAGATGCTACAGTAACTTGATTGATTGGGTTTTGTATGTATTTTCCAAATCCTGTAAACGATAAAACTTCACCGTTTTTAGGGAACATTTCCCATTTTAAATCAAAATTGTAATCTGTTGAGTTGTATAAGTTCTCGTTACCAAAATAACTTTGTCCAACTTCTTCAAATAAGAAGGGTGCTCTTTCTTTAAACTGAGGTAAAGTATATGTTTTACTAGCTGCAAATTTTATATTTTGTTTTTCGCTTACTTCATATTTAGCAGTTAATGAAGGTAAATACTCTACAGTGTCAGTTAGTTTTTTACCTGTTTTTAATGAAGTACTATAAAAGATATCTTGAATGATGTATTCAGAACGGAAACCTGCAATTACAAATAATTTTGGTGTAAACTGATATTCAATTGCTCCAAACCCAGCAGAAATAATTTGTTGACCATTATAATTTTGAGGGCTTAATGCATTTGGAACACTTAAACCACCTCTAAATGTTTGAATATCAAAATATCCTAAATTAAAACTATTTTGGTTAAAATAACCATCAATGTTGTTTATATCTATTATTTCTTGAGAGTTAATTTTAAAGTTAAATTGTGTAGCATCAAAATTAATTTCTTTGTAGCGTCCACTATATCCAGCGATCAATTTTCCTTTAAATGTATCGTCTTCTCTTTTACCAAATTTATATGTCAATGTGAAATTTCCTGCTAATTCATCATCTGTCATATCTTGAAAATATCTGTGGTTATCAGATTTATTTAAATTAGATACAATTAAAGGTGATACATTTGGATTATCATTATCTAAAGGAACAAATGTATTTTGCATACGATCAGGAATCACATTTGACATCATGTTGTAAGAAACTCCCCAATCAAAGTTTGTACGATTGCCTAATGTGTGATTTCCTAATAATTGATTAATTAATAAAGAGGTTCTTTCAAAAGTAGAACGGCGAACAAATCCACCACCATCAGGTGCTGCATCAAAAATATCTATAATTCCTCTAAATTCTTCATGCTTTTGCGATGTAGAATTAATATACATTGAATTGAATTTGATATTATGATTGCTATTTATTTTGTAGTTGATATTAGCCATGGCATTTGAACCAGTACTATATTCGTATGATTGTCTAAAAAAATCTTTTCCTGCAATTGCTTGAGTGTTAACACTTCCTCTTCTTGCGCCTTCTTTATAAGTGTAACCATTATCAAAAGAAGCATTTACAAAGAAACTTAACTTACCATTACTTCCAATTCCGTAAGAATCTCCACCTCTTAAATAGAACGACCCATTTACTGGTGTAACAGCTTGTTTGTCCCAGCTAGTTGTAAAGTTATATCCTGCTAAAGGATTGCTTGGTATTGCTTGGTTACTAAAACCATGAAAATTAGGTCCGTCTTGTAAATAAAATTTATTTTGAGAAATTGCATTTGAATTAAATCCTGTTCCAGTTCCTACTTCAACCATTCCACTTCCTCTATATGTTTTAGAAACAATATCAACGTTTGCTCCAGCAAAATCACCGTAATTTTTGTAGTTGAATGTTTTGTCAATACCAATATATTCAACTATGTCAGTAGAAAACACATCTAAAGACATATTTTTTGTTGAAGGATTGTTAGAAGGTAACGGTAATCCATTCATAGTTGTTGAGTTATATCTATCTCCAAGACCTCTAACGTAAATATCACTTGAACCTTCTTGTTTAGAAATCCCAGAAGTTTTTGCTACTGCAGCAGCAACATCTCCAATTCCTTTTTTAGAAATTTCTTCAGCACCAATTGATTGTTTAATTTCAACTGCTTTTTGTTGTTCTTGTAATAAAGCACTTTCTTTTTCCTTAGAAACAATATGCACAATTTCGATATCTTGTAATTGAACACCACTTGCAACAAGGGTATGATTAATTACTTTTTTTTCATTTGCTTTAATTGTAAAAGCAATTTCTTTAGTTTCATATCCTAAGTAACCAATTACTATTGTGTAATTTCCTGGTTTTAGAGAAATAGAATATTTTCCATTCTCATCTGTAGAAGTTCCTTGTTTTGTTCCTTTAATTACTATATTAGCAAAAGCTAAAGGTTCGTTGTTAAATTCTTTATCTAAAATAGTTCCAGTTACAGTTCCATTTTGTGCAAACATAGCTGTTGCAAAGAATAATGACAATAATAAAAAACGTAGTTTCATGTTGTGTTTTTAAATTTGGTGCAAAGGAACTGTTATTGTGTTACTGAAAAGTTATTCATTTGTTATTATTTAGTTGTTAATATGTTACCTAATTGTTAATAGATTAAAAAATTGTAAATCGCTTTGAACATTTTATTTTATATTTACCTTTACAAAGCAAAACATAACATTTGTTGTAATGAAAAAAAAAGACATTAAGATCTTATTAGTTGATGATGAGCAAGATATATTAGAAATAGTAGGATATAATCTCTCTCAAGAAGGCTATCAAATCGTTACCGCTTCAAATGGTAAAGAAGCAGTGGCAATGGCAAAAAAAGAACTTCCACAGTTAATTATTATGGATGTTATGATGCCGGAAATGGACGGAATGGAAGCTTGTGAAATTATAAGAAAAACTCCAGAACTTCAAGATACGGTTATTACTTTTTTAACCGCTCGTTCTGAAGATTATTCACAAGTGGCTGGTTTTGATGCAGGTGCAGACGATTATATTGCAAAACCTATCAAGCCTAAAGTTTTAGTTAGTAAAGTTCAAGCTTTATTAAGAAGATTTAAAGACTCCGAAGGATCTTCATCGAGTACTACATTAAATGTTGGTAACATAGAAATTAATAGAGAAGAATATAAAATTGTTAAAGAAGGTGTAGAAATTATTTTGCCTCGTAAAGAATTTGAATTGTTTTATTTGTTAGCGACTAAACCAGGAAAGGTTTTTACTAGAGAAGAAATATTAGATAAAGTTTGGGGTAATGAAGTGGTTGTAGGCGGAAGAACAATAGATGTTCACATTAGAAAGCTTAGAGAAAAAATTGGAGACGATTTTTTTAAAACCATTAAAGGTGTGGGATATAAAATTGAATTTTAATGCAATTAAAATTTAAAAAATCTTATAAGTTTGCTTTAAAGTCATCCGTTTATGTAACGTTGTTTTTTTTAGCAACTATTTTATTGTATCATTATTTTGTTCAGTCATTAGATTTATTAATCGTTTTGGCTTTTTCTTTTGTTTTTTATTGTGCTACTTTTTTTTTAATTCAATTTAGAGTAGAGCATTTTATTTACAAAAGAGTAAAAAAAATATATGACGATGTTTCGCTCTTAGAAACAACTTCTTACATTAATCAGCCAGTTACTACAGATATGGCAACTTTAACTAAAGAAGTTAAAAAGTTTGCCCGAGATAAAAAACTAGAAATTGAAACATTAAAAATTAGAGAAGAATATCGTAAAGAATTTCTTGGAAATGTTTCTCACGAATTAAAAACGCCTCTTTTTACTATTCAAGGCTACTTACTAACGTTGTTAGATGGCCCAATGGACGATAAAAACATTCGAAAAAAATATTTAGAACGTGCCGAAAAAGGGGTAGAACGATTAATTTATATCGTTAAAGATTTAGATATGATTACCAAATTAGAGGTAGGTGAACTTAATTTAGATGTTACTAAGTTTAATATTGTCGAGGTAGTTCAAAATGTATTTGATTTATTTGAAATGAAAGCTTCTAATAAAAACATTACGTTAACTTTTGACACAAGGTATTCTAAACCTATTTGGGTATTGGCTGATCAAGAGAAAATTCAGCAAATAGTAACCAATTTAGTTGTAAATTCAATAAAATACGGAAAAAAAGGCGGCACAACCGAAGTTAGTATCGAAGATTTAATTAACAATAAAGTTATTGTTCGCATTACAGATAATGGAGAAGGAATTGAAAAACAAAACATTCCTCGTCTTTTTGAGCGTTTTTATAGAGTAGATAAAAGTGGTGCTAGAAGTGAAGGTGGCTCAGGATTAGGTTTAGCTATCGTAAAGCACATTATAGAAGGACACAATGAAAAAATCTACGTTGAAAGTCAATTAGGAATTGGTTCAGAATTTTCATTTACTTTAGAAAAGGCTAAATAATTCGTTCCAGTTTTGCGCTACAGATACATCTTTAAAACCTTTGTAAAAAGGAATTTTTTCTAGTTTAGAGACTTTAAATTTTTCTTGCTTACAACTAGGCGCTATGATTTCCGACTTTAATTTTTGAGCTAAATATTCTTGTTCATATTGACCAGGAGTAGGTATAAAAAAGGCTTTTTTTTCTAATTTAGCTAAATCCATTATTGTTGTATAGCCTGAACGACATAAAATAACGTCACTTTCGTTAAAAGCGGTTGCCAATTCTTCAGAATTCATAAAGTTATAATACGTAATTGTATTTACTTTTTCAACTTGTTGTGATGGCTCTATAACGCCTTTTACAAACAATATTTCTTTATCGGTCTTTTTTAATTCCTTATTTAATTTATTTTCAAGCATCGTTCTTTGAGGTTCCGGGCCCGATAATAAAACCATTATATCGTACTTAATAGGTAATGCTTTTTTTTCAATTCTACTTAAGGGTCCTATATAAGTTATTTTATTTTCATACTTTTTAGTATGACCAAGTTTTCCAGATAAATTTTCCACTCCGGCAACATCAGGAACCCAACAAGCTGTAAATCGTTTTACATATCGAAAATGAAGTTTTGTAGTTATCCAAGAAGTTTTTCCTGAAAGCACATTTAATTGATGGGTAATAAATACAGATGGAACTTTACTGGAAAAAGCTCCCAAACGATTATCACTTATAATGCCGTCAATTTCATAATTTTCTACAATTCTATTTATTTTTCTCTTTTCTTTTTTAACAGCTTCCAACATTTTTGGCATTTGAAACAGTAATTTCCATTTAAAATTTTTTCCTTTTTCAGCATATTGAATGTTGTATGCGGGTAATTCAATATTAATTAATTTTGGAAATTCTTTTTTAAGCAAGTGTAATGCTGCACCGTCTGAAGCAATAATAGGTTCAAAACCATTTTCTTCTAGTGCTTTTATTATAGGAATACATCTTGTAGCGTGTCCTAAACCCCAATTTAAAGGTGCTATGAGTATCTTTTTTTTCATTATTTTTTTAAAATGGCAATAAATTGCTCGGCTAACTTGTTCTCATCTTCAAAATTATACTCATTTTCCGTTATACGTAAATTACGGTCGTGCTTATAAAGTTTCCATTTTTTATTGTTGTATTCTAAAGCTGTTAAATTTTCAATCCAATCGCCTGAATTTAAATACATTGTGTCTCCTTTTTCATTTTCCATAAATTCAATTTTTGGTTCATGAATATGTCCACAAATTACGTAATCAAATTTATTTTCAATTGCTATATCAACACAAACATTTTCAAAGTTAGTAATAAATTTAACAGCAGATTTTACATTGTTTTTTATTTTTTTCGAAAGCGAATAAGGTTCTTTGTTGAATTTTGATAAAACCCAATTAACAAAACGATTTATAAGAATTAAAATATCATAACCCCAACCGCCTAATTTTGCTAGCCATTTTGCATGAGTAATTGATGTGTCAAAAACGTCTCCATGAAAAATCCAAGCTTTTTTATCATCTAACTCTAAAACTAATTTATCTATTAAACTAATATTTCCCATGTGTAAATCTGTAAATTTTCTTAAAAACTCATCATGATTTCCTGTAATGTAGTAGATTTTTGTCCCTTTTGTACTTAGCGAAATAATTTTCTTAATTACTTCTAGGTGTAGAGACGGGAAATACGACTTTCTAAATTGCCATATATCTATAATATCGCCATTTAAAATTAGTGTTTTTGGTTTTATAGAAGATAAATACTCTAGTAATTCTTTAGCATGACAACCATACGTTCCAAGGTGAACATCCGAAATAACTGCCACTTCAACTTTACGCTTCTTCAAAATAAAAGTTTTATGCAAAAAACGATAATTAATCTAATGTTAAGGTTATTGAAACATTATTAAAAGTTTATTTGTAGTGCTAATTATTTCCTTAATTTTGTCGAATAAATAAAAGAAGTTGTGGGAAGTAAAAATAAATTAAAAAGATTTAGCGAAAACAAAACGTTTGAAAATGTTTTTCAGCCAACGAGAGAAGAAGTTGTAGGGGATCAATTTCCATTAAAAGGAAAGTGGAATAAAGAGTTCTTTAAAAACGACAATCCTATTGTTTTAGAATTAGGTTGTGGAAAAGGAGAATATTCAGTTGGTTTAGCAGAAAGATTCCCTGAGAAGAACTTCATTGGAATTGATATTAAAGGAGCAAGATTTTGGCGTGGCGCTAAAACAGCTGTTGATTCTGGCATGAACAATGTTGCTTTTGTTAGAACCCAAATAGAATTAATTAATCATATTTTTACAGAAAATGAAGTTTCTGAAATTTGGATAACATTTCCAGATCCTCAAATTAAATACAAAAGAACAAAACACAGAATGACAAATTCTGAGTTTTTAAATAATTATAAAAAAATATTGAAACCTAGTGGTTTAATGCATTTAAAAACAGATTCAGAATTTATGCATGGCTATACCTTAGGATTATTACATGGTGAAGGGCATGAGGTAATTTACGCCAATCATAATATATATAAAAATGAAGGAGCACCGTCTGAAGTTACGGGTATTCAAACTTTTTACGAAAGTCAATATTTAGAAGTGAACAAACCTATTACTTATATACAGTTTAAAATTAAGTAATAAATGTTACTTTTTTCAATTTAAACTTTTATACTTTTGATAAAAATCTATTTATGACTTTTGTATTAGCTATTTTTTTAGGATTAATTATTTCTATTGTAGGAATAATTATTCCGGGTATGTTAAACATGACCATTGCCAAAATAAGTATTAATGAAAATCAAAAACAAGCAATAAATTTTGCGCTAGGTGCTGTTGTTGTCGTTTTCGTTCAAAGTTTTTTAGGTACTTATTTCGCAAAATTTTTAGATGCTAATCCTGTTTTTAGTGATGGATTAAAAAAAGTAGGAACTTTTATTTTTATTGCTTTAACAATAGCTTTTGTTATTATGGGAATAAAAGCTAAGAAGCAAAAAGAAATCGAAGTTAAAATTGAAGCTAAAAGGAATCGTTTCTTTTATGGAATGGCATTATCCTCTTTTAATATGTTTGCTATTCCTTGGTATGCTATTACTAGTTTAATGATGGCTTCAAAAGATTTGTTCCAATATGATATGATTTCTATTATATTGTTTTCATTAGCAGCAGCTATTGGAACTTATTTTGTTTTTTACTTATATGCTCGTTTTTTCAAATTAATAGAACACAAACTTGCTTTTATTGTAAAAAATATTAATTTTCTAATTGCAGCATTAACGGGTTTTGTTGCTATTTCTTCTCTATATAAAATGTATTTTTAATATTTGTCGAAGTCAACTTCAAATAACGACAACTTTTTTGAACGAGTTTACGAAATCGTTCGCCAAATTCCAGAAGGGAAGGTTACTTCTTATGGAGCCATCGCAAAAGCTTTAGGAACCACTCGTTCTGCCAGAATGGTAGGTTGGGCAATGAATGCTTCTCATAATTTAGAAGATGTTCCTGCGCATCGAGTTGTTAATAGAAAAGGATTGCTTTCTGGCAAACATCATTTTGAAGGAACTAATTTAATGCAACAACTTCTTGAAAATGAAGGTGTAAAAATTAACGAGAACCAAATATTGGATTTCGAAAAACATTTTTGGGAACCTAGCCTAAACAAATAAAAACAGCCAATAATTATTTATATATTAAAGTCTTGTTAAACAATTCTTAAAATAATTGTAACTTTTTTTAACAAATGTGACAATTGTCATGTTCTACCTTTTTTTTTCGACTGAAATTTGTACTATAAAATTAGAACAAATAATAATTCGATAAAATTTAGGTATTATGAGCAAATTAAATACACAGTTTAAAACATTACTTACAGTATTAATAGTAATGTGTAGTTTTAACACTATTGTTGCACAAGAATCTAAAGTGGTTTTAGCAGAAAGTAAATTAGAAGTGTTTGGAACTTCAAATTTACATGATTGGGAAATTCAAGCTAAAGCAATGAGTGGACAATCAACAATGTCTATTGAAGCAGCCGATTTAAAAGCAATTAAAAGTTTAGACTTTTCAGTAGAGGTTGAGCAACTAAAAAGTGGTAAAAACGGAATGGATAACAATACATTCAAAGCATTAAATAGTAAAACTTACAAAACCATAAACTTCAAATTAGTAAGTGTTTCAAAAATCACAAAAACAACAGATGGTAATTTCACAGTAGAAACTCAAGGCGATTTATCAATTGCTGGTGTTACTAAAAGAATCAATCAAACTTTCTCTGTTAAGGTTTTAGGTAAAAAAGCAGTTTATTCTGGAAAAACAAAAATCGACATGACGATTTACGGAGTAAAACCTCCAACAGCACTTATGGGAACGATTAAAACCGGTAAAGACGTAACCATCGATTTTAAAGTAACTTACAATTAATTCAAACAAGAACTTATAACTAAAACAAATAATAAAAATTTCAAATCATGAAAACATTAATTAAATTATCAGTACTGATAGCAGCCTTAAGTTTTACAGGTACAACACAGGCTCAAGCCCCTACTTTTGGGCAAATGCAAAATATGATCCCAAGAGATCAAAGAGCAATTAATCAATTTGATGTTAGAAAAGACACTGTTGAATTTAAAGGGATAAGCATTGATTTAGGTGGTGCTTTTGCATTGCAATTTCAAGCAATGAATTCTTTTAATGATCAACCAAACGGGACTTATACGGCTTCAAATGGAGCAACAATTACAAATTACAGATTAAATAATTTAGAAAATCAATTTAATTTGCCAACTGCAAACATGACAATTGGGGCTCAGTTATATGACGGTGTTCGTGTAAATTTAGATTTATATTTAGCAGCAAGACACCATAACGAAACTTGGGTTAAAGGTGGATATTTACAAATCGACAAATTAGATTTCATTAAAAAAGATTTCTTAGCTGGATTTATGAAATATGCTACTATTAAAATTGGACAAATGGAAAACAACTACGGTGATGCCCATTTTAGAAGATCAGATAACGGTAGTGCTTTAGTAAATCCGTTTATCGAAAGTAATATTATGGATTCATTTACAACTGAAATGGGTGCAGAGGTATACTACAACAGAAACGGGTTTGTTTCAATGTTTGGTATGACAAATGGTAAATTAAATCAGAATGTTACAGAGTTTGTTCCTGGTACAACAACTGTTGCAACTCCAGATCAAAACACAACAATTAGTCCTACAATTTTGGCTAAATTAGGATTTGATAAACAAATTAATACAGATTTAAGAGTAAGATTAACAGGGTCATTATCTCACAACTCAAACATGAGTGGTAATCCATGGGGTTCTGAAAGAGCGGGTAGTCGTTACTATTACGTAATGTCTCATGCTGCATATACTTACAACGCTACACCGGTTTCAAATAATGCTACAACAGATTTAGCTGCAAATGCAACAACTGGTAGATTTAGCCCTGGATTTGGTAACTGGTTTACAACTGTAATGTTCAATCCATTTGTTAAATTTAAAGGATTTGAATTCTTTGGAACTATCGAATTAGCTCAAGGTGGTGATAAAAAAGGTGTAGATGAAGCTCGTAAAGTAAATCAATACGCAGGAGATGTTGTATACAGATTTGGTACAAACGAAAAATTCTATGTAGGAGCAAGATATAATGTAGTTTCTGGAAAATTATCTAATGCTACAGATAAAGTAAGTGTTAATAGATTTGAATCTACAGTGGGATGGTTTATGACTAAAAACATTTTAGCAAAATTAGCTTACACTTCTCAATCATATAATGATTATTCTCAATTTAGTGGAAATAGTTTAAATGATTTATACGGTGGTAAATTCAACGGATTAATGTTTGAAGCAGTAATCACTTTCTAATAAAAATTAATAAATTCAAAAGCGAAAAGCAGAATAGCTTTTCGCTTTTATTTTAAAGTTATGAGAGCAATTCATGTAATAGTAGTTTGTATTCTTTTAAGTTTTGGTTTTTCTAAAAATCAAACAAAAGTTAAAATCACGAATAAAAGTGAGGTTATAATTAAAGGAAAATCAAATGTAAATAGTTTTGAATGTAAGTATAATTCAGAATTTATTGAAAAAGATTTACATGTTTCAATTACAAGAAACAATTCTAAAATTTTATTAGAAGGTGCTAAACTTGAAATAAAAAGTACCGGTTTCGATTGTGCTCATAAAATGATTACAAAAGATTTTAAATCTATACTTAAAGCAGATGATTATCCTCATATTGAAATAAATGTGATAGAAATAAACACTGCAAAAGAGAATATTACAACTAAATTACATGTAAAAATTGCCGGAACAGAAAAAGAATACATAGTTCCAGCAACATACAATCAAAGCAATGGGAATGTAAAAGGACTTTTGAAATTGAATATCAAAGATTTTAAATTAAAATCTCCTAAAAAATTATTAGGCATGGTGGTGGTTAATGACAATGTTGAAATTTGTTTCAATTTATTTTTACAATATTAATAATCCCTTTTTCGGTTAGTTTAAAAAGCAATCTTTATTTAAAAGGTTGCTTTTTTTATTACAATAGATTCTAACTATCAAATTATAAAAACTTTAAACATCTAAACTTTTAAACTCCTAAACTTCTTATTATCTTTGCAATCTAAAATCAGTCTGAATAAAAATGTAAATTTGTTATTAGAAGTCTGATATAAAATTCAAACAAATGAAACTAGATAGAAAAGAAATTTTAACTGCTCTAGAAACCATTTCGGTTGCAGGAGAAGGAAAAAACATGGTAGAAAGCGGTGCGGTTCAAAATGTAATTACTTTCGGAGACGAAGTTGTGGTTGATTTACTTTTATCAACACCTGCTTTACATATAAAAAAGCGCGCCGAAGTAGATATTATCAAAGTAATTCACGAAAAAGTTTACGAGAAAGCAAAAGTTAAAGTAAACATCAAAGTAGAAGCTCCAGAAAAACCAGAAAACCCTAATTTGATTAGAGGAAAACAAATTCCTGGAATTTCAAATATTATTGCAGTTGCCTCTGGAAAAGGTGGTGTTGGTAAATCTACTATTACAGCTAATTTAGCCGTTTCACTTGCGAAAATGGGATTCAAAGTAGGAGTTTTAGACGCTGATATTTACGGACCTTCAATGCCAATAATGTTTGATGTTGAAAATTCAAAACCAATTTCAGTTGAGGTGAATGGTAAATCTAAAATGCAACCTGTTTCTAGTTATGGTGTAGAAATTTTGTCTATCGGATTTTTTACAAAACCAGACCAAGCGGTTATTTGGAGAGGACCTATGGCTGCAAAAGCGTTAAATCAAATGATTTTTGATGCCAATTGGGGTGAGTTAGATTTCATGCTTATCGATTTACCTCCAGGAACAGGCGATATTCACTTATCAATTATGCAGTCGTTACCAATAACTGGTGCAGTTGTAGTAAGTACACCTCAAGCTGTTGCATTAGCCGATGCTAAAAAAGGAGTTTCGATGTTTATGTCAGAATCTATAAACGTTCCGGTTTTAGGAATTATAGAAAATATGGCTTATTTTACTCCTGAAGAATTACCAGAAAATAAATATTATATCTTTGGAAAAGAAGGGGCTAAAAATTTAGCAGAAGATTTACAAGTGCCTCTTTTAGGAGAAGTGCCTTTAGTACAAAGTATTCGTGAAGCAGGTGATTACGGTCGCCCAGCAGCATTACAAACAGCTTCTGTTTTAGAAGGAGTTTTTGAAACGATTACAAGAAATGTAGTACAAGAAACAGTAAATCGTAACGAAATGTTGCCGCCAACTGAAGCTATCAAAATAACAACAATGGCAGGTTGTTCTGCTGTAAAAAAATAGTATTCAGTTTACAGTCTCAGTTTACAGTTTAAGCTGTTTACTACGACTGAAAACTGCGACTGAAAACTAAAAGAAATATGACTACATTAGAAATAAAAGAGAATGTTGAAAAAGC
This sequence comes from Flavobacteria bacterium BAL38, assembly GCA_000169355.1. Taxonomy (GTDB): domain Bacteria; phylum Bacteroidota; class Bacteroidia; order Flavobacteriales; family Flavobacteriaceae; genus Flavobacterium. The sequence goes on from AAXX01000002.1 coordinate 104,529, forward strand.
ATTAAATGAAATTCGTCCGTTTTTGAATTCGGATGGAGGTGATATAACTTTAGTAGAAATTATTGATGACAAACATGTAAAAGTACGTTTAGAAGGCGCTTGTACAAATTGTAGTTTAAGCATAAGCACTATGAAAGCGGGTGTAGAAACTACAATTAAAAAGTTTGTTCCTCAAATTGAAACAGTAGAAAATATAGCATAGTAAATTGAAAGGATGACAAAAATCATGCTTTATTACTTTACGTGTTTGTTACTTTGCTATTCTCAAAATTAAAAAAATGATTGAAACAGATATTCTTATAATTGGTGCAGGTCCTACAGGGCTTTTTGCTGTTTTTGAAGCCGGATTGTTACAGTTAAAATGTCATATTATCGATGCGCTGCCTCAACCAGGAGGTCAGTTAGCTGAGCTATATCCAAAGAAACCTATTTTTGATATTCCAGGTTATCCATCTGTTCTAGCAGGAGATTTGGTTACTAATTTAATGGAGCAAATTAAACAGTTTCAACCCGGATTTACTTTGGCTGAAACTGCTGAAACTATAGATAAATTAGAAGACGGAACTTTTATTGTAACTACTAATAAAGGAACAAAGCATCATGCAAAAGCAGTAGCAATTGCAGGAGGTTTAGGTACTTTTGAACCTAGAAAACCAGCACTTGAAAATATTACTTTTTATGAAGAAAAAGGTGTTGAATATTTTGTAAAAGATCCTGAATTATTCTGTGATAAGGAAATTGTAATTGCTGGCGGAGGAGATTCTGCTTTAGATTGGAGTATTTTTCTTTCTAATGTTGCTAAAAAAGTAACACTTGTTCATAGAAGAAATGAATTTCGTGGTGCATTAGATTCAGTTGAAAAGGTACAGGAATTAAAAAAAGAAGGTAAAATTAATTTAATTACTCCTGCTGAAGTTGTTGGAATTCAAGGGAAAGATCATGTTGAGAGTATTACGTTAGACAGAGATGGTGTTTTAGAACAATTCAAAACCGATTATTTTATTCCGCTTTTTGGTTTAACTCCAAAATTAGGCGCAATAGCCAACTGGGGATTAGAAATTGAAAAAAATGCTATCAAAGTAAATAATGCGTTAGATTATCAAACTAACATCGACGGAATTTACGCTATCGGTGACGTAAACATTTATCCAGGGAAATTGAAATTGATTTTATGTGGTTTTCACGAAGCGACTTTAATGTGCCAAAGCGTCTACAACAGAATCAATCCAGGAAAACGTTATGTATTAAAATATACAACCGTTTCTGGAGTAGATGGTTTTGACGGAACAAGAAAAGAAGCAGAAAAAGCCGTTGTAAAATCAATAGATTAAAATGAGTCAAGACGTAAAAATTTCCATAACCGACAGAAACGGAGTAAAACACGAAGTGTTAGCTCCAACCGACATGAATATGAACATTATGGAGTTAATTCGTTCTTATGAATTAGCCGAAGAAGGAACTGTTGGAGTTTGTGGAGGAATGGCCATGTGCGCTTCTTGCCAGTGTTATGTGTTGAATGATGTAATTTCTTTAGATCGCAATCCAGATGAAGAAGCCATGCTTTGGGAAGCTTATCACGTAAAGGATAATTCACGATTAGGTTGCCAAATTCCCATTACCAAAGATTTAGAAGGTTTAGAAATTGAAATAGCACCCGAACAATAATAAAAAAAGCGAGAAGAAATTCTCGCTTTTGATTTTATACTAATTCATGTTTCAATTCCACTTGCTCTTCAATAGCATTCCAAAGTCCAATTCTTTTTTCTAAGGCTAAAACTGAAATTTCTTGAACTTCATTCCATTTTTGTTCAGAATCACCACATAATTCTGCAATCATTTGCATCGCCATTGGTCCGTGTTCATCAGCATCTAATTCAATATGTCTTTCAAAATAATAAATTAGTTTAGACAAATCAGTTTCAGGGAAGTTTTGCTGAAAGTTTTTCAAGATTTCAGTAAACATATTCGGAATCAAATCTTCTCTTCCAAAAGTAAAAGCAGCTGCAATTTCATGAGGTTTTCCTTGTTCAATCACACGGAAAGTAAAATCTAAAAAGCCTTTTACATTTTCGTGCAAAGCACTATTGTTAATTGAAACAAAAATGTTTTTAGTTTCCTCAACATTCTCTAAAAAAGCGGCAATTTGTTTAGTAGAAGCGCCACATTGCGTCATAGCATCTAAGTACATTTCAAAATGACTTTGACGTTTTCCGTCTAGTGTTAAATCGGTTTCTTCTGCCACAACAATTTCATTAATTAAATAACGAATTTCTGGATTTCCAATTGGTAACCACGGAGTAGTAGTGCAAGTTAATTTATTCTGCAAGGCTTTTAGTAACGACATAAAATCCCACACCGCATAAATGTGGTTTTCTAAAAAACAATGTAAATCTTCAACCGTTTTAACTTTATTATAAAGCGTATGGTTTAATAATTGTTCTTTCTGACTTTGAATCGTTTGGTTTATAGTTTGAATGTTCATAACAATGGTTTAATTATTATATGAAATTTTATTCCCGTTTGGTTTTCATTTCATATTATACAAATGTAAAAATGCTTCCCTAAAAAGAGAAGCATTTTATATCAATTTTATCTATTGTTTAATTACTTAAATGCAGGGAAACCTGTAACATCCATTCCTGTAATTAACAAGTGAATGTCGTGAGTTCCTTCATAAGTCACTACAGATTCTAAATTCATCATGTGTCTCATGATAGAATATTCACCTGTAATTCCCATTCCACCTAGCATTTGACGTGCATCACGAGCAATCGTTAACGCCATATCAACATTGTTTCTCTTTGCCATCGAAATTTGAGCTGTAGTAGCTTTTCCTTCGTTTCTTAAAACTCCAAGTCTCCAAGTTAATAATTGTGCTTTCGTGATTTCAGTAATCATTTCAGCTAATTTCTTTTGTTGTAATTGAGTTGCTCCAATTGGTTTGTCAAATTGAATACGCTCTTTTGAATATCTCAAAGCGGTATCATAACAATCCATTGCTGCTCCGATAGCTCCCCAAGCAATTCCATAACGTGCCGAATCTAAACATCCTAGTGGTGCTCCTAATCCCGATTTGTTTGGTAATAAGTTTTCTTTTGGAACTTTAACGTTGTCAAAAATAAGCTCTCCAGTTGCAGAAGCTCTTAACGACCATTTGTTGTGTGTTTCAGGAGTTGAAAAACCTTCCATTCCTCTTTCCACGATTAATCCGTGAATTCTTCCTTCTTCGTTTTTTGCCCAAACTACTGCAATGTCAGCAAAAGGTGCATTCGAAATCCACATTTTAGCACCATTTAAAAGATAATGATCACCCATATCTTTATAATTAGTAACCATTCCAGCAGGATTTGAACCGTAATCTGGTTCCGTTAAACCAAAACAACCAATGAATTCTCCAGTGGCTAATTTTGGTAAATATTTCATTCTTTGTTCTTCGTTTCCGTATTTCCAAATAGGATACATTACCAATGAAGATTGAACAGATGAAGTCGAACGTACACCCGAATCTCCTCTTTCAATTTCTTGCATGATTAATCCGTAAGAAATTTGATCTAATCCAGCACCACCATATTCCACTGGAATATATGGACCAAATCCACCAATTTCTCCTAAACCTTTTACGATTTGATGTGGAAATTCTGCTTTTTGAGCGTATTCCTCAATAATAGGAGATACTTCTTTTTTTACCCAAGCACGTGCAGCATCACGCACCATTTTATGTTCGTCAGATAATAATTCGTCTAATAAATAATAATCTGGAGATTGAAATAAGTCTGGTCTCATAGTTTTTGATTTGAAAGTCACAAAAGTAAGTAAAGATTTTTAACAAATCAATGAACAAGTGTTATAATTTTTCGAAGCTTTATCCAGCTATCCGTTTCAATCTTTTTATGCCTTGCAGGTTTTCGAAAACCTGTCAGGTATAAAAAGGATTTTCTCTTCTATCTGGGCTAGGGTTACATCTTCAAATAGAACTCTTTCGTTAACTCAATATATTCAGGAGTATAATTATGTCTCGAAATTTCAATGACTAATTCATCAATCAATGGCGTTTGCTCCATTCGCCAAAAAGCTAATAAACTTCTTTTAATTTCAGCTGTTGGCGTGCCTTTTACACGAGTAATTTTTAATGGAAATAAATCCAATTCTTTACATAAAGAAACAAATCGCTCTTCTTCTTTATAAGGAATAATTACTGAGAAAATTCCGTTATCCGAAAGTAATAAGGCAGCCGCTTTAATTAATTCTTCAAAAGGTAAAGCGTCTTCAAAACGTGCTAAATCTCTCGAAGTATTTTCGGTTTTATAATCTTCGGTGTAAAAAGGCGGATTGGAAATAATTAAATCGTACTCATCTTCAGGTTCGTCAACAAATTCATCCAAACCCGCATGAAAACAAAATAATTTATCACCCCAAGGCGAAGATTCAAAATTTTCTACACATTGTTCATAAGCATCTTCGTCAATTTCAATGGCATCAATTTGTTCGGCATTGCTTCTTTGTGCTAACATCAAAGACAAAATCCCGGTTCCAGCACCAATATCTAAAACGTTGTACGGATTATTGATTAACGGAGTCCAAGCACCAAGTAAAACACCATCCGTGCCAATTTTCATAGCACAACGATCTTGATTAACCAAAAATTGTTTGAATTTGAACAAAATGAATAAGGAATGAATTTAAACAATTTAAAAAAAAAACTGTAAACTGTGACTGCGACTGTCAACTACTGTAAATAAAGGTCAACCAATCCTTCAGGAGTTTCTAAAGTAATGGTTTTGTTTGCTCTGTCAAGTGCAATGATGAAATCATCAATAAGTGGAATTAAAATTTCAGTTCCGTTTTTATCGATTTCAAAAAGAGGTTGGGCGCCACTATCATTAATTGCAGTAATTTTTCCGATGTTTCCTCTCATTAGGTCAATAACATCAAATCCAATTACTTCGTGATAGTAAAATTGTGTTCCTTCTAATTTGGGTAACATAGAAAGTGGAAGGTAAATTTCGCTTCCCATAATTTCGTCTGCTTCTTCTTCGGTTTGAATGTCTTCAAATCGAACACGTAAGAATTTTTCTTTGTGAAGCGAACTACTTTCAATAAAAAATGGAACCAGACTTTTGTTGATTTCAACAAAAACTGATTCCAAATTTTGATACAATTCGGGTTCGTCGGTATCTAAATATGCCAATACTTCCCCTTTGAAACTAAATTTTTTCGCGATTTTACCTAAATAGAAACAATCTTCTTTACGCATACAATCGCTATAAAATTATGCTTGAGTTTCTTCGTTGTTTTCTTCAACAGCTGGAGCTTCTTCTGTAGCAGCTTCAACTACTTCTTCTGTAGCCTCTTCAGCAACTTCTTCAGTTACTTCAGCAGCTTTTAAAGCTTCAGCTTGTGCAGCAATACGTTTTGCGTTTGCTTCTTGTTCAGCTTTAAATGCTTTTGCTTTTGCATCAGCTTCTGATTTAGATAAACCAGATTTTTTTGCATCAACTTTACCAGCTTTTTCGTCTAACCAAGCAGCTAATTTAGCATCAGCTTGTTCTTGAGTTAAAGCACCTTTACGAACTCCTCCATCTAAATGGTGTTTTAATAAAGCACCTGTGTAAGATAAAATTGCTCTTGCAGTGTCAGTTGGCTGAGCACCATTGAATAACCATTGCGCTGCTTTTTCGATGTTTAAATCGATAGTAGCTGGGTTAGTGTTTGGATTGTAAGTTCCGATTTTTTCTAAGAATTTACCATCTCTTTTTGATCTTGCATCTGCTGCAACAACCCAATAAAAAGGTTTCCCTTTTTTTCCGTGTCTTTGTAATCTAATTTTTACTGACATAATCTTGTGATTAATTTGAGGTTCTCGACCTCGGTTATTTAAGGGTGCAAATATATAAAACTTTGCAATACAAATGTATAAGTTAATGTAAAATATTTTTTCTTGTAAAATACGTTTGTTTCAATAAAAAACTTATTTTTGTTACCTACATTAATTTATTAGGAAAAATACAAATGAAAAAAATAATTTCTTTAATAGCTGTTACCGTTTTATTTACTTCTTGTCAACAAGATATTCAAACAAATACACCTGCTTTTCAAGCAAAACAAAATGATGTTTTTTGGAGAGCAAATGATGCTAGAGTTTCAATCGATACCGATGGTAAAATGACCATTTCGGCTTACAATCAATATGAAACACTTACTTTAGAAACATCAAGTACTGATCCTGGAGTTTATGTTTTAGGAACTACTAATCAAAATAATTTTGCAACGTATTCTAATGATGTTGATGGTTTTTCAGATTTTTATGATACCGGATTGTATTCTGGACCAGCTTTTAAAGTTTCTTCAATGATTACTAGAGGGTCTGCATATCAGCCAAATGCATCAGGAGCTCAAACAACAGGAGGTTCTGGTTCTGGGTTAAGAGTTGCTACTCAAACAACAAACGGAACTGTTACAGCAATTACTGTAGTAGCAAGAGGTATTGGATACAGACCTGGTGATGTTGTTACAATTGTTGGAGGAAATAACAATGCAACTTTTAGAGTATTAAATATTCAACAAAGTAACGGAGAAATCGAAATTGAAGAAATTGAAAACGGATTGTTTACGGGAAAATATAAATTTAATGCTGTAAATGAGCAAGGTGAGGTAATTACTTTCTCTGAAGGTGTGTTTTATAAAATTCCTATCGGATAATATTTTTTAAAGTTTTTTAAACAAACCATCTGGAGTAATTCAGGTGGTTTTTTTGTTTTGTTGATAACTAAAATTGGCATTCAAAAACATAAAATGTATTTTTGTTTTTATGACTATTGCCTGTTGCTTAGTTGCTAATTTCTAGATATAATGTACTTAATTTTCGATACAGAAACCACAGGATTACCTCGCAGTTGGTCGGCACCAATAACTGATACCGACAACTGGCCTCGTTGTATACAAATTGCATGGCAATTACACGATGAAATGGGGAATCTTATCGAGCACCAAGATTATTTGGTAAAGCCAGAAGGTTTCAATATTCCGTATGATGCAGAAAGAATTCATGGTATTTCAACAGAATTAGCTTTAGAGCAAGGAATTTTATTATCAGAAGTTTTAGAAAAATTCAATATTGCACTTTCTAAAACGAAATTTATTGTAGGTCAAAATGTAGGATTCGATGTTAATATTATGGGATGCGAGTTCCATCGATTAAACTTTGGATCTGATTTATCTAAAATGCCGGTTTTAGATACCTGTACAGAAGTTACGGCTAATTTATTAAAATTACCAGGCGGTAGAGGCGGAAGATTCAAATTGCCAACATTAACTGAATTACATCAATATTTATTTAATCAACCTTTTGCAGAAGCACACAATGCAACTGCCGATGTAGAGGCAACTACGCGTTGTTTTTTAGAGTTAATTAAAAGAGAAATTTTTACCAAAGAAGAATTAGATGTAACACCTGAATATTTTAGAAGTTTCCGAGAAAAAAATTTGGGCGAAATCCAATTAATCGGATTAAAACATATCAATCTAAAAAAAGCCTCTGAAGAAATTAGAGCTCGTTTGAAAAAAATCGAACAAGAGGAAGTTCAAACCACAATTTCAGAGGAAGTAAAATCAGATTTAAAAGATGCTGCCTATGCACATCTGCACAATCATACTCAGTTTTCGGTTTTACAATCGACAATTGCGATTAATGATTTAGTAAAAGCTTCGGCAAAATTTAAAATGCCTGCAGTTGCTATGACTGATACCGGAAACATGATGGGCGCTTTTCATTTTGTGAGTGCGGTAATGAATCATAATAAAGCCGCTAAAGCAAAAATTGAAGCCGCTATTGAAGCAGGAGAAGAACCCACAGAAATTGAAATTAAACCTATTGTAGGTTGTGAGTTTAATATTTGTGACGATCATAAAGATAAAACCAAAAAAGACAATGGTAATCAAGTGGTCTTATTAGCAAAGAACAAAAAAGGCTATCACAATTTAGCTAAAATGTCTTCAATTGCATACACAGACGGATTTTATTATGTGCCTCGTATCGATAGAAAAATTGTAGCGCAATATAAAGAAGATATCATGGTGTTGTCTGGTAATTTATATGGTGAAATTCCGAGTAAAATATTAAATGTTGGAGAATCGCAAGCAGAAGAAGCTTTAATTTGGTGGAAGGAGCAATTTGGCTCCGATTTCTATTTGGAATTAATGCGACACAAGCAAGAAGATGAAAATAGGGTTAATCAAACATTAATAGCTTTCGCAAAAAAGCACAATGTAAAGTTAATTGCGACTAACAATACCTATTACGTTAATAAAGAAGATGCTAATGCCCACGATATTTTGTTGTGTGTAAAAGATGGTGAAAAACAAGCAACACCAATTGGTCGCGGTCGCGGTTATCGATACGGATTACCTAATCAGGAGTATTACTTTAAGTCGGGCGACGAAATGAAGCAACTTTTTGCTGATTTACCCGAAGCCATTATTAATATTCAGGAAATAATCGATAAAGTGGAAGCTTATTCTTTATATAGAGATGTATTACTTCCAAAATTTAAAATTCCTGATGAATTTGAAGTTCCTGAAGATGCAGAAGATGGCGGAGTTAGAGGTGAAAATAATTATTTAAGACATTTAACCTATTTAGGAGCAGAAAAACGTTATCCTGAGTTAACAGATGACATCAAAGAGCGTTTGGATTTTGAATTACTTACAATTTCCAATTCGGGTTATCCAGGCTATTTCTTAATTGTACAAGATTTCATTGCCGAAGCACGAAAAATGGATGTTTCCGTTGGGCCAGGTCGTGGATCTGCTGCGGGTTCTGCGGTTGCGTATTGTTTAGGAATTACAAATATCGATCCTATTAAGTACGATTTGCTTTTTGAGCGTTTCCTTAATCCAGATAGGGTTTCCATGCCCGATATCGACATCGATTTTGATGATGAAGGTCGAGGTCGGGTTATGGATTATGTAATTAATAAATATGGTTCCAATCAGGTGGCGCAAATTATTACTTATGGTAAAATGGCCACGAAGTCAGCGATTCGAGATACCGCTCGTGTATTAGATTTACCATTATTTGAAGCGGATAGAATTGCCAAATTAATTCCAGGCATGATGCCTTCAAAATGGAATTTAGCCCGATTTTTAGCCGAAGACGAAAGTGAAGTTAAAAAAGCATTGCGTTCGGAAGAATTTGATAAAGTAAAAGAATTAATTGAAATTGCGAATTCAGAAGATTTAGCAGGAGAAACCATTCAGCAAGCAAAAGTGTTAGAGGGTTCTATGCGAAACACTGGAATTCATGCTTGCGGTGTAATTATCACACCAAGCGATATTACGAATTTCGTTCCGGTAACTACTGCAAAGGATTCCGATTTGTATGTAACGCAATTTGATAACTCGGTAGCCGAAAGTGCAGGTTTATTAAAGATGGACTTCTTAGGGTTAAAAACTTTGACCTTAATTAAAGACACGGTTAAATTGGTAAAATATCGTTTAGGAATTGATTTAGATCCTGATAATTTTCCAATTGATGACGAAAAAACATATGAGTTGTTTCAAAGAGGTGAAACGGTAGGCGTTTTTCAATACGAGTCGCCCGGAATGCAAAAATACATGAAGGATTTAAAACCAACTGTTTTTGCCGATTTAATTGCCATGAATGCATTATATCGTCCAGGACCATTGGAATATATTCCTTCTTTCGTTCGAAGAAAAAACGGAGAAGAAGAAATTAAATACGACTTAGAGGCTTGTGAAGAATATCTTGGAGAAACTTACGGAATTACGGTATATCAAGAGCAAGTAATGCTTTTGTCTCAAAAACTAGCAGGTTTCTCAAAAGGTGATGCCGATGTTTTGCGTAAGGCAATGGGTAAAAAACAGATTGAAGTTTTGAACAAAATGAAACCTCAATTTATTAACCAAGCAGCAGAAAAAGGTCATGATCCAGTAGTTTTAGAGAAAATTTGGAAAGACTGGGAAGCGTTTGCAAGTTATGCGTTTAATAAATCGCATTCTACTTGTTATGCTTGGATTGCTTATCAAACGGCTTATTTAAAAGCGCATTATCCTGCAGAATACATGGCAGCAGTGCTTTCTAATAATATGAACGATATCAAACAAGTTTCGTTCTTTATGGAAGAATGTAAACGAATGGGATTACAAGTTTTGGGTCCAGATGTTAATGAATCGTATTATAAGTTTACAGTAAATGAAAATTATGCTGTTCGTTTCGGAATGGGTGCTGTAAAAGGCGTTGGAGCAAATGCAGTAGATACTATTGTTCAAAACAGAAAAGAAGCTCCTTATAAATCTATTTTTGATGTAGCTAAAAAAATTGATTTGCGTGCAGCCAACAAAAAAGCTTTTGAAAGCTTAGCTTTGGCAGGAGGTTTTGATGGGTTTACAGACACCCATCGTGCACAATATTTTCACCATGATGGCGACGGAATTACGTTTTTAGAAAAAGCCATCCGTTATGGTTCAAAGTTTCAGGAGAATGAAAATTCATCTCAAGTAAGTTTGTTTGGCGATGCATCGGAAGTTCAAATTGCAGAACCTATAGTGCCGCCATGTGACGATTGGAGTACGATGGAAAAATTAGCCAAAGAAAAAGAAGTTGTTGGAATTTATATATCAGGTCATCCTTTAGATGATTACAAATATGAAATGAAATATTTCTGTAATGCAAAACTAGAATCTTTAAAAAGCTTAGAACAGCATGTGGGCAAAAACTTATCTTTTGGAGGAATAGTAACAAATGTGCAACACAGAACCGCTAAAAACGGAAATGGTTGGGGTTCCTTTGTATTAGAAGGATATGAAGAAAGTTATGAGTTTAGGATTTTTGGTGAAGAATATCTAAAATACAGACACTTTTTACTTCAAAACCAATTTGTATACATAAAAATCAATGTTAAAGATGGTTTTACCAATAGAGATACAGGTAAAAAATCGGAGCCTAGAATTCAATTTTTAGATGTAAAAATGCTAATAGAAGTATTACCCACTTTTGCAAAAAAATTAGTACTTCAATTTGCTATTAACGAAATAAATGAAAATTTAGTCAGTCATTTAAATCAAATATTTGTTGATAATAAAGGAGATAATAACGTTACCATTGAAGTAATGGAATTAGAAAAAATCAACAGAGTTTTAGAAACACCTTCTATTTCTGTTAAACAAGAGGTGGAAATAGATGTTGATGATATTACTGACGATATGGATGCTGAAGAATTAGAAAGCGTAGAAATTGATGTTCCGGTAGAAAAAGAAGAAATTATAGTAAAAACAAAACTTTCTATGCCGAGTCGAAAATTGAAAGTTAAAATTTCAAACGAGCTTTTACAAGAATTAGATAAAATGCAATTGAATTTTAAATTGAACTAATTGTAAACTAGCTAACATTTTGTTTTTCATGCAAATCTTAAATTTGTATCATTAAATAAAAAAATTATGAAAAAGATAGTTACATTAGTTTTGTTCAGTATTTCATTTGGTATGTTTTCTCAAATTGCTGACATTCCAGAAAATATTTCTCCACTTTTAATAGGAGAAAAAATACCAAACATTTCACTTCGTGATGTAGACGGAAATGAAATAAAAACGAATAAAATAATTAGTAAGAAAACAGTTTTAGTATTTTATCGTGGAGGTTGGTGCCCATATTGTAATTCGCAACTAGCCGACATGCAAGAAATTGAAAATCAAATAATTGATTTAGGTTATCAAGTAATAGCAATTAGTCCGGATGCGCCTTCATTTTTAAAACAAACAGAAGATAAAAAAGAATTAAAGTATCAATTATTTTCAGATAGCGAAGGTGTTTTTGCACAAGCATTAGGAATTGCTTTTAAAAAAGAAAAAAGTAAATTAGATAAGTATTCAGAAGGTAAAAACCCAGGTTTTCTTCCAGTTCCAACGGTTTATGTGATTAATGAAAATAAAGAAATTGAATTTTTATACATCAATCCAAATTATTCAAAACGATTAGAGGGAAATGTACTATTAGCTGTGTTAAAAACATTGTAAATCATTTTTATATATAACGAAATAAGTAAAAGCGATTTCACAAATAGCAGGGATAAAAAATAAATAACTATTTTTGCTTTATAAAAAGTAAATTAAAAAAATAAAATATGGCATTAGCAATTACAGATGCTACTTTTGATGAAGTAGTATTAAAATCAGACAAACCAGTAGTAGTAGATTTTTGGGCAGCTTGGTGTGGACCATGTAGAATGGTTGGGCCAGTTATCGACGAAATTCACGGAGAATACGAAGGAAAAGCAGTTGTAGGAAAAGTAGATGTAGACGCAAACCAAGAATTTGCTGCAAAATATGGTGTAAGAAACATTCCAACGGTTTTAATTTTCCAAAACGGAGAAGTAGTAGGAAGACAAGTAGGAGTTGCTCCTAAGAAAACGTATACTGATGCAATTGATGCATTACTATAATATCATTAGAAAATAATTTAAAGAAGGTTCAACGAAAGTTGAGCCTTTTTTGTTTTTAAAACACATAGTTACATGGGGTTTTATTATTTTTTTTTTGATAGGAAGAGTTTATATAATAAAAAATCAGTTTTCATCTGCGTTTGGCCTTAGTGAATCCGTTTCATCTGCATCCCATTTTAAAAATCTTTTTCTATCTTTACGATATGAATTTAGAACAGCAAATAGAAAAAATATCCAATTTTCAACATTTAGAACTTTTGGCTAATCAAATTGTTGAAGGTTTTATTTCGGGTATGCATAAATCGCCTTTTCATGGATTTTCAGCAGAGTTTGCTGAGCATAAAATTTACAATCCAGGTGAAAGTACTAAGCATATCGATTGGAAATTATTTGCTAAAACCGATAGATTGTACACCAAACGTTACGAAGAAGAAACCAATCTGCGTTGTCATTTGATTATCGATAATTCGTCTTCGATGCATTATCCTAAATTAAAGGATAAACAGCCTTTTTATGAGAATAAAATTGGGTTTTCTATCTTAGCTTCTGCGGTTTTGATGAATTTGCTTAAAAAGCAACGCGATGCTGTTGGATTGAGTGTGTATTCGGATATTTACGAATATTATTCGCCAGAAAAAGGAAGCGATCGTCATCATCGGATGATTTTAAGTAAACTGGAAGAAATTTTAGAAATTAATTCGCAAACCAAAAAAACCGACACCGTTACTTTTTTACATCAAATCGCCGAAAATATTCACCGTCGTTCAATGGTAATTTTGTTTACCGATATGTTTCATTCCGAAGGTTCGGAAGAAGATAACGATAAAATATTCAAGGCACTTCAACATTTAAAACATAACAAACATAAGGTGGTAGTTTTTCATGTATATGATAAAAAAACGGAATTAAATTTTAGTTTTGATAATACACCACGAAAATTTATTGATGTAGAAACGGGAGAAGAAATTAATTTATTTGCCGAAAACACGCAAGAAGCCTATCAAAAAGTAGTTAAAGACTATTTTAAAAAGATAGAATCAAATTGCATGCAATATCAAATTAGATATGTTCCGGTTTCTATGGATGAAAAATTTGAAAAAATTATGACAACGTATTTGGTTGAAAAACAAAAGTTTGGCTGAAAACACTGAAAAAAGTTTAATTTTTTTTGCAAAAATATTTGCAGGAATGAAAAAGCGTAGTATATTTGCACTCGCAATCAAGCACTGGTTTGGTAGTTCAGTTGGTTAGAATACATGCCTGTCACGCATGGGGTCGCGGGTTCGAGTCCCGTCCAGACCGCCAGTAAAGAGGAAGCCTTTCGTAAAAGAAAGGCTTTTTTGCCCTCTTAAAATATTTAAAATAGTTGTGTTGTTTAGGTACGAAAGTACCAAAAAGGTTTAGTAGTTAGACCAATGGAAAGCTTTGCATTTATGCAGGGCTTTTTTGATTTTTATACGTCTCGGTTTTTTAAAAACATGTTTAAGTTCTCAATTTGAGGGCTTTTTTTATGCTCAAAATATAGGAAAACAATAAGATTACTCTTATTTTCGTTTTTGATTGGAAAAATGACATAAAAAAGAAATTTATTTGAGTAGGAATAATTTAAAAATAGAAATGATTAATAGAATCATAAAATACTTATTGATACTGATTTTTTAGCTTCATTAATTTCAGTTGTTTTAATAAAGAAGAGCCAGAATTCAAAAATAATCATCACGGAAAAAAAGCTTCAAAAGGTTATAAAAGTGATTATTTAAGTGTTTATTTTATCCAAAAAGGAACTACATTTCCTGTTAGAATGGAATGTAATTTTACTCAAGATAATTGTAAATCGGGTGATGCAATGCATTACAGAAAAGTTTCAGATAGTATTTTTCTAAATATTTTCTTTAATGAATATAATAAGTTGAAAATTTCTAAAGAGTTATCAAATATTGATGTTAGATTAAAAATTTTTATTCATCATAATAATAAAAAGGTTGATACTTTATGTCTTGGTGAGAATTATGGTATTATAAAAAATGGAATTAAAATGAATGATTCTAAAGTTTTTTTGAATTTAATAAAAACAAAAATCAATTATGAGTCTGTCTTCAATGACCCTATGGAAGAATATAAGAAAGCAATGGAAGAGGAATTAAAGTAGATCAAGTATTTTTTCAGTAGAAATAGACCAACTATCTGATCTGATTTGTCATCCCAACAATGGTGCGAAAATGTTTTCAGTGTCCGCAAATTAATTGAAACATGATTAAATTTTCTTTACAAACCATCAAAACCAAACCCCTCTATTCTGCCAAACTACAACAAAAAACAATCCTAAGTAAAGTAAACTTACCAAAAATTTAATAAATGTTCCGGCTAAGAAACCTAAAAACGAACCTGTAGCGGCTTTAAAAGCACGCTTTCCTTCGTTTGAGTTGTAAATAAGTTCACCAACTAAAGCGCCTAAAAAAGGACCAATTAAAAAACCAAAAGGCGGAAAAAATAAACCAACAACCAAACCAATATTCGTTCCCCAAATTCCGTATTTACTTCCGCCAAAATACTTAGTCCCTTTTGCAGGAATTACATAATCTAAAACTACAATCACTACAGCAATTACTAAAGTTATGCCTAGTAACCAATAGTTCGTTTCCATTCCAGGACAAAAATAAAGTAGCAATATCCCAACCCAACTAATAGGCGGCCCTGGTAAAGCAGGTAATAAACTACCAATAATTCCCACTATCATTAAAAGCAAACCCAGAATCAGTAAAAAGTATTCCATAAGATTTTAGTTATTGTCTAACAAATTTATAACTTTGTTTCTTTACGATGCATTAAAAATTAAATAATGAAGCGATTTTCAGTTTTTTTACTTTTGTTTTCCATGGTTTCTTGCCAGTACTTCGAAAAGGAAGTTCCGGATGAAAAGGAATTATTGGAACAAGAATTGAAAAAAATCAATTGGGATGAAGTGGATGAATTTCCATCGGTTTTGCAATGTGATACCATTAAAGATGCCGAAATAAAAAAACAATGCTTTTTTGATTATTTAACGCAAACTATACAAGATCGAATAGGAATTGATACGTTGCAAATCTTATATCCAGAAATGGACACTATTGAAGTAAAAGTGACTATAAATCCCGATGCAAGTTTGCAATTTGAACCTCAGTTTTCAAAAGATAGCGTAACGTATGATAGAACAAAAATTGACAGCATTTTAACTGCTCGTTTGTCTGATTTTCCAAAAGTAGAACCTGCAATTAAAAGAGGCGTGAAAGTAAAAACCCAATTAGTACTTCCAGTGATAATTAAAGTTGAGAATTAAGCAAGTTCAAAATCAAGTTCAAGTTAGGAACACAGATTTAAGAAATTTCAATAATTTTTATAATCTTAATTGAGCTTAATTAAAAAAATTTTTCACTTCGAAAAACTTACATGACTTATATGTTAAAAACAATTCGTGCCTATTTTTATTATTTTGTCAGATCGAGCGGAGTCGAGATTTTTTAATTTCTCAAATTTATTAAATCTGTGTTCCAAAAACTTTGCGACATTGCGTCTTTGCGCGCTTATTATTTTCTAAAACTTCTTCCCTTCCAATTGTAGTTTCCAAATAACGAATACATCGCCACCGAAACACTAAAAAACGGATACAACAAACTACTCGCCAACACATATTGTAATTTCGATTCGAAGAAATTAGCGGTTTTATAGAGTAAAATAAAATCGATTAGGAATTTTAAAGTAACAATAAGCATGAAAATGTTTTGATCTAAAATTCCAATTAACCAAAGCAAAAAACTCAAAATCCAAGCCAAATTCCCACCAAAAACCACAAGCGCTAACAACTTTCCATAAACGGAAGAGTAACCCGTACTTTTCGAAGCCCAACGAACCCTTTGCTGAAACAATTCATACCAAGTTGCAACTGGTTTTGTAGCGACAATACTTTCTTTAGCGAATAAAAACCCAACTTTCTCTGGAGCAACTGAAACCGCTTTTTGCAATAAAAAAACATCGTCTCCGCTTGCAATCGTTTCATTTCCTTGAAAACCATTTAATTCCTTGAAAAAATGCTTGGAATAGGCAAAATTAGCACCATTACACATAAAAGGTTTATCAATACCAAAACTTCCAATCGTGGCTCCTTGCAAGCTTAAGAAATCTAAATTCTGAAAAGCGGATAAAAACCCGTTTTTAGGAACATAACAAACGCCAGAAGCTACCATTTCAACTTCATTTTCTTGAATATATTGATCGTAAGTCGTTAACCAATCTTGCTGAACCAAACAATCGGCATCGGTAGTAATAATCCAATTATTTTTAGCAACTTCAATTGCCGTTTCAATCGCATCTTTTTTTGGGGAATTTGATTTTCTTTCGTTATTAATTACTTTCAAACGGAACACTGAATGCTGAACACTGAACACTTCTTCAGAGTTATCATCCACTAAAATCACTTCTACTAATTCCTTTGGATAATTTAATAAGGAAATCGTATGTAATAAATTCGGAAGATTCTCTTTTTCGTTTCGGAACGGAACTACAATGGTAAAGGGTGTTTTTGGAGTAAATTCTGTTTTAGAAAAACGTTTCATTCGGTTAAATCCATAGATCAGTTGCCCAATGAATAGGATGTAAATAAGAAAAACAGTTCCAAGAATTAATTCTAACATATTTATAAATACTTCTATGTGAGCTATGTTTAGTGAAACGTCAAAAACTTCGGACTAAAATTAACACAATCAAAATCTATTGTGGCTATGTGTTAAATTTTAAAACACATAGAAACATAGTAAAAGTGTAAAAAAATAATGAGAAGACAAAGAAAACTTCGTTTTTACACAAAGAAATCGGTTATGCTTTTTTGTCATTCAACTTAAATCGCATCACGTAATAACTTCCAATTACTACGGGTAAAACTACGTTTAAAAACCACATTAAGGTACTTATGAAAATCACAATCCATTCGTTAACACCATATTTTCCAAAGAAAAACATCGCCACACTTCCTTTTACAGCAAAATCTAAAAATTGAAAGCTCGGTAATGAAGAGGCTAAAAAGTAAACGGTAGCAATGGAACTAATCAAAGTCAGATAAGGTAAATCTACATCAAAAACCAAAAACAAAATATAATATTGATGCGAGAAAACTAGGTAACGACAAACGCCAAGCAAAATATTTTTTCGATGAATCTTCTTAGGAATTTCGTTTATTTTACGAAATAACTTTTGAATAGAATAGCCTTTTATGGTGACATTTTTCGAAAGAATAGAAGCGAACAACAACACAACAGAAATACCAATTATCGCTAAAGCCCATTTCCAATATCCAATCAAAATTAACCCAATAATTCCGAAAATAATCGTAAGAATCATTTGAATTCCGTTGCAAATCAGGTTCAAGAATACCACTTTTTTAGTTTGTTCTTTTTTAAAAAACATCGCTTTTCCGGCATATTCACCTAAACCGTTAGGCGTAAAAATCCCAGCTGTTAAAGCACCTAAAACTTGTTTACTCGCTTCACCAACGGAAATTGGTTTGATAAAACTCACTAAATTCTGCCATTTTAAAATTTCGAAATAGCGATTTGCAACACTAAACACTAAAATGAAAATGATGGTCAAAAAGGAAGTTTTTTCTAAAACTAAAGTCTGGAATTTACTCCATTCTAATTTTGAATTACTAGCTATTTGGTTATAAATAAAATAAAACGCACCAATTACAATCAAAAGTTTGATGGTAAAAACAAGGAATTGCTTAGCTTTGTGAGGAATTGTAATCATTGGTACAAAGAAACGAAAACTTTGAACTTGAAACTTGAAACTTGAAACAAAATAATTGGCAAACGAACGCATCATATTAGGAATTGACCCAGGAACAACAATTATGGGTTTTGGATTAATCAAAGTAGTCAACAAGAAAATGGAATTTCTACAGTTGAACGAACTCATTTTGTCCAAATACGACAACCATTATCAGAAATTAAAAGTCATTTTTGAACGAACGATTGAGTTAATCGAAACCCATCATCCAGATGAAATTGCCATTGAAGCGCCTTTCTTTGGAAAAAATGTACAATCGATGCTGAAATTAGGAAGAGCACAAGGTGTTGCCATGGCAGCCGGACTTTCGAGAGATATTCCCATTACAGAATACGAACCCAAAAAGATTAAAATGGCCATCACCGGAAACGGAAACGCCAGCAAAGAACAAGTAGCCAAAATGCTTCAACAATTATTAGGTTTGAAAGAATTACCCAAAAATCTCGATTCAACCGATGGTTTGGCAGCAGCGGTTTGTCATTTTTTCAATTCTGGAAAAGTAGTTGGCGAAAAAAGTTATTCGGGTTGGGACGCTTTTGTGAAGAATAATGAAGATAGAGTTAAAAAATAGTTTTCAGTCTCAGTTTTCAGTCTCAGTACTGCAAACTGCGACTGCGACTGAATACTAATAAAATGTCAGGAATCTACATCCATATCCCTTTTTGCAAGCAAGCTTGTCACTATTGCGATTTTCATTTTTCAACTAATTTGAAGAAGAAAGACGAAATGGTTTTGGCATTGGCTAAAGAAATTGAAATGCGAAGTAAAAACACTTCCATCACCCATCATCCATCATCCATAACCGAACCAATTGAAACCATTTATTTTGGTGGTGGAACGCCAAGTATTTTAGAAATTTCAGATTTAAAATTTTTGATTGATGCAGTTTATAAAAACTTCAAAGTAGTCGAAAACCCTGAAATTACGGTAGAAGCCAATCCAGATGATTTAAATTTCGACTTCGCTCAATATGACAAGGAAGTAGATTTGTCAGTTCGAGCGGAGTCGAGAACCATTTTTGAAGAACTGCAAACAATTGGAGTCAACCGATTATCTATCGGAATTCAATCGTTTTTTGAAGATGATTTAAAGTTAATGAATCGCGCGCACAATGTGGAAGAAGCCAAGAAATGTTTAGAAATTGCCACACAATATTTTGATAATATTTCTATCGATTTGATTTATGGAGTCCCCCAAATGAGTAATGAAAAATGGCTGCAAAATATTGAAACTGCTTTGTCTTTTGGTGTGCCGCATATTTCGAGTTATGCGTTAACGGTGGAGCCTAAAACAGCTTTGCATTCGTTTATTCAAAAAGGAATTATTCCGCAACCAAACGATGAAGTCGCTCAGGAACATTTTGATATTTTAGTCGACAAACTTTCGGAAAACGGTTTCATTCACTACGAATTATCGAATTTTGGGAAAGAAAATTATTTTTCAAAAAACAATTCCAGTTATTGGTTGGGTAAAAAATACATCGGAATTGGTCCGTCGGCGCACAGTTATGATGGAAAAAATAGAGGTTGGAATGTTTCTAATAATTCGTTGTATATTAAATCGATTCAAGAAAATAAATTACCTATTGAAATTGAAACCTTAACAAAAACCGACCGCTACAATGAATATATTATGACGGGTTTGCGAACGATTTGGGGTGTTTCGTTAGAAAGAATTGAGAAAGAATTTGGAAAAACCTATTTAGATTACTTATTAATGCAATCCAAAAAATATTTTGACCAAGAATTATTAGAGTGTGTCAAGTTGAGCGAAGTTGAGACTATTTTGAAAACAACAAAAAAAGGAAAGTTTTTGAGTGATGGAATTGCTAGTGATTTGTTTTTATTAAATAAGTAATATTTTATTTAGTGTTAAACAAGCTCAATGTTAAATTCAAAACACCAGTTAATAAAGCGCTGCCAAAATCACTAACTCCATTTGGATTAAAAGAGTCGATTTTAGAATTATATATCGTGTTTTCAGGAATGAAAATAGAATTTTTATATTCAAATTGCCCTTTATAAACCGAAAAATTATCATTCATCATCGTGGCTCTGTTATACACAGAAAAATCATTTTTTGTGTAAAAGTTGAGTTGATTGAATCCAAAGACATAGTTGCGTGTATTCAAATTTGCATTGATATTAATTGGTTCTAAAATCGGTTGAATAGTATCGACTTTAGTTTGAGAAAACAAACAAAAAGTGGATAAAAGCGATAAAATCACAAAAAATTTCTTCATTTTGTCTATCTTTAAAATCTGAATATCATTGTAAATTTAATCAATAATTGCTTTGAAAACAATAATCACTCACAATAATTTATCACTACAAATCGATTTATCAAAACCAATTGATATTTCTATTCCATTAACAAATAACGAGCAAAATCCGATTGCGTGGTATCAAAATGCACCTGAAATTGCACCTGTAACTATGGGTGATTGGATAGGAAAAGTTTCGGAAGGGAAATCGTCAACGAATTTTAATAATATTTTCTTCAATCCGCATGCCCATGGAACGCACACAGAATGTTTAGGACATATTACTAAAGATTTTTATAGTATTAATCAATGTTTGAAGCAGTTTTTCTTTACAGCGGAATTGATTTCAGTAGAACCAAAAAAGGTTGGAGAAGATTTAGTTATTACGAAAGAACATATCTCGACTGCGCTCGATAAGACAAATAACGCCTCAATAGAAGCAATTATCATAAGAACATTACCCAATCTAGAAAGTAAAAAACATTTAAATTATTCCAATACAAATCCGCCTTATTTGGAAGAAGCTGCAGCCATTTTTATCAGAGAAAAAGGCATCCAACATTTACTAATCGATTTGCCAAGTGTTGATAAAGAACACGACGAAGGAAAACTATTGTCACACAAAGCATTTTGGAATGTAAAAGACGTGAATCAAGTAAATAAAGATGCTCGTTTTAATTGTACAATTACGGAGATGATTTATGTTAATGAAGAAGTTCAAGACGGAAGTTATATTTTGAATTTACAATTCGCTTCGTTTGAGAATGATGCAAGTCCGAGTAAACCAGTTTTGTTTAGTTTGGAGTAAGGAGTTTTTATGAAAAAGGTTTTGATAATATTAGGCTCTATTTTAATTTTATTCTTGATGTATTTAGCATTTTGGTTTTATTCAGCTACTGACACTAAAAATGTTCTTTTATCTGGTTATGTTTTTGATAAAGAAACAAATAAACCCATTCAGAATGCTATAATTAAAATAAAAAATCATCGTTATGAAAGTGATAATGGGATTTCAAATTTTAGTGAATACCTTGGAGAAGATAACTATAACTTGAAATCTGACAAAAACGGTTTTTATGAAATTAAAATTACTAAAAGCGCATTCATTATTATAGAAGTAAAGAAAAATGGTTATAAACTTCGAACAGATAGTGATTATTCATACAAATTCATGAGATTTAAAACTCCTTTAGAAAAAACTAATCACTAATTACTTTTCACTAATCACTCAAAAATGGACATTCAACAACTCTACGAATTCTGTCAATCTAAAAAAGGCGTCACCGAACATTTTCCGTTTGATGAAGATACTTTGGTGTTTAAAGTAGGCGGAAAAATGTTTTGCCTAACCTCATTATCCGAATGGGAAAAAGTAACACCATCGTTAAATTTAAAATGTGATCCAGAACGCGCTTTGGAACTTCGAGCAGAATATGAAGCGATTGAACCAGGATATCACATGAGTAAAATACATTGGAATACCGTTCGATTTCATGGCGATGTTTCCGATAAAATGATGTGCGAATTGATTAATCACTCCTACGAACTTGTTTTCAAAAGTTTAACGAAAAAAGTCCAACAAGAAATTCAAGAATTAGAAAATTAGGCATTACTTTTGTGCTATTAAAAGAAAATTCAAAGTAACTATCATGATAGACAACTTAAAAAAAATATTAAACGAAGATCAAGATCCAAAAGCTATTGAGAAAATCACAGCTAAATTGGAGAATCTTTTAATGTCAAACGAAGAAGTAGGTTACATTGCCGTTCAGAAAAAACCAGCAGTGACAATTTTCCCAGATAGCATTGTGGTGACAAACAAACGTATCAT
The DNA here is from genome assembly GCA_000169355.1 of Flavobacteria bacterium BAL38. Taxonomy (GTDB): domain Bacteria; phylum Bacteroidota; class Bacteroidia; order Flavobacteriales; family Flavobacteriaceae; genus Flavobacterium. Next base: position 126,898 of record AAXX01000002.1, read on the forward strand.
TTTATGTAAACCTAAAAACTTAGGATTGTCAATGGAATTCATTGATTACGATTGGGATGATATTGCAGGTTCATTTGTAAAAGAAGGTATTTTAGGAGCAGATTTTACCTTTACAACTAATTCAGATTTAACACACACAGTTGATTATTTACCAAAAAATCAAGCTCGAAAATTATACACTTACGCGAAAGAGCAATTGGATTTGTTGAAAAATCCGAAAATAACAACTCCAATTATAGAAGAAGTTAAAGCGGAAACTCTAGTTCAAGAAGAAGCTATTGAGGAAACTCCAACAGAGGAAGTAACTAATTATGCTGAAATTATACCAACTCCAAATGATGTAATTCGCGACACAGAAATTGAAGCTCCAATTACACATAATAACGATTTTGGATTGGCAAATTTATCTCAAGACGAATTGTTTGCAAAACTTCAGAACTATAAAAAATTATTAGATAATGGATTAATTCTTCAAGGAGAATATGACCGATTGAAATCGGAGATTTTGAAATATCTATAAAACAATACAAATACTATTTAAAGCCTGAAATTGTCGTTTCAGGCTTTTTTGTTTGTGTAACTTTTGTAACAGATAATGTTTTGATTATTAGGTAACTTTACATTATAAAACTAAAACAAAATGAAAACAACAGTAGTAATAGGAGGAAGTTTTGCAGGTATGACTGCAGCCCTAGAAATAAAGAGAAAAGGTAAAGACCAACATAAAGTTATTTTAATTGATAAATCACCATTGTTTTTGTTCATCCCATCATTAATTTGGGTGCCTTTTGGAAGACGAGATATCAAAGATATTTCTTTTAGAAAAGACACCATTTTAGCTAAAAAAGGAGTGGATTTTGTAAATGCAGAAGCTTTAAAAGTTGATGTAAAAAACCAAATAGTTACTACAGATAAAGGCGATTATAAATACGACCATTTAGTAGTAGCAACAGGACCTAGAGTAAAATACGATGTAGCGCCAGGAGTTGCAGAACATACGCATTATATTGGAACGCCAAACGGAGCGATGAAAGCAAGAACTGCTTTGGAAGAATTTAAGAAAAATCCGGGCCCAATTGTAATTGGTGCGACTCAAAATGCAGGTTGTATGGGCGCAGCTTATGAGTTTCTTTTTAATGTAGAAAAATGGCTTCGCGAACAAAATATTCGTAAAAAAGTAGATTTATATTGGATTACACCTGAAGATTATTTAGGACATTTTGGAATCGATGGAATGCCAATGGGCGAAACCATGCTAAAATCGTTCATGAGTATGTTTAATATTCATTATAAAACACAAGTTGGAGTTGAAGAAGTTACCGAAGATAAAATCAAATTGACAAATGGTGAAGAATTGCCTTTCAAATTCTCTATGTTAATGCCACCATTTATTGGTGTTGAATTTGTAACCAATTCTCCTGAATTACATGCTACACCAACAGGCTATATTCCGGTTAAAGACAGTTACCAACACGTAGATTATCCAAATGTTTGGGCAGCCGGAATTGCTGTTAATGTTCCGCTACCATTTACACCAGGAAAAGTGCCTTTTGCTTCACCAAAAACGGGTTATCCAAGTGATGAAACCGGAAAAATAGTGGCCGAAAACATCATCAGAGTAACAGAAGGTAAAACCCAACTAAAAGAAAAAGCTTGGGGAAGAATTCCCGGATTATGCGTTATGGATGCTGGTAAAAAAGAAGTATTGTTATTATCAACAAGTCTTTTCAAACCAAGAACTTTTGCCATCATGATTCCAAATGTAATCTATGATTTTAATAAAGTAATTTTAGAAAAATATTTCCTTTGGAAAAGTAGAAATGGATATTCTTATTTACCATAGTTTTTAGCTTTAAGTTCATAAAGTTATTTGTAAAGAAAAACCCAACATTTTATTATATGTTGGGTTTTTCTTTGTGTTCTTAGTGTAAATCTTGGTGAACTTTGTGGTTAAGCTCTACATCGATTTCTTCTGTTTCTCAACAAAACCATCAGCTTGGAGTTTTAGCAATTCCATAGCACTTTTCTTTTTGTAGTTGAACAGTTCTTTATCTTCTTTGATGTCGGCATAGACTTTATCGTAGATTTCGGCATCGGTTTTCTTTTGTAATTCGCTTTGGTAACGATTTTGAGCTAGCATGTTTTTGATGCCCATTTCGTTGTCTTCTTGTTTGAAATCGTATTCGCTTTTTGGCGACAATAATTTGGCAATAATGGGCGAAGTTTCAATCGCTAAAAACAATAGCATAATGAAAAAAGATGGTAAGAATGGTAATTTGTTCAAAGCATTTATTCGTGCCATTAAACCATCGAAACCTTCGATAATAGGTTGGGTTTCGATAACTTTTTTATCTAAATCAGCTTGTAAGGTTTTAGATTTGGCTTCTAAATCGGTAATTTTTGTTTGGTTTGCAGCTTTTAAAGTGGCTAAGTCTTGCAATGAAGCATCATGTTTTTCACGTTTTTCTTTATAAACCGGACCTTTGCCTAACTTTTTAGTTCCAGCAGTTCCTTCGGCTTCAGTGATGTAAACCGAATATAAATCATTTACTTCTTTCTCTTTTTTAAGAATATCCGATTTTAAACTATCAATTTGCGCTTTGTTTTTATCTAAATCCGATTGAAAATAATTGGCGACTTGTTTTTTGTTGGCCAACATCATTTCATTCTTTTCTTTTAGTAAAACCGTATTGATTTCTTTTTCAAAGATTTTAATTTCCAAAGGTTTTGAAATTACGATAGCAATAATTATCGCTAAAGCAATTCGTGGAATAGCTTGAATGAATTCGTCTAAAAAACTATCTCTTTTTTTAATGGTAGAAACAATAAATCGATCCAAATTAAAAATTAGCAAGCCCCAAACTAAACCGAAAGCTATTGCAATAATCGCATTATCGAAAACAGTGAAAAGCGCATAAGAACTCGCAATAAAAGCCATTACGGCTGTGAAGAAAACGGTTGCTCCAATTCCGGCATATTTGTTTTGCTCGCCATTAGAACAGCCATTAATTACGTCGGAATCTACGCCCGAACATAACATAAAAAAACGTTTTAACATGATGATTGATTTTGATCCACCAAAGGCGGACAGGTTGATGATTGATGATTAGTACAAATTTAACGCCAAAAGTTACGTCGTATTGTAATTTGTTGATAATTAAATTTTTATGAAATAAAAAACCCTCACATTTCCGAATGGTCGGAATACAAGGGTTCTATATATTTAAGTGACTATTTACTAATCACTTTTTACTAAAAACTAGTATCTGTAATATTCTGGTTTGAATGGACCTTGTACTTCTACACCAATATATTCTGCTTGGTCTGGACGTAAAGTTTCTAATTCAACTCCTAATTTAGCTAAGTGTAAAGCAGCTACTTTTTCATCTAAATGTTTAGGCAACATGTACACTTCGTTTTTGTAAGCAGAAATATTAGTCCATAATTCAATTTGAGCTAACGTTTGGTTTGTAAATGAATTACTCATTACAAAACTTGGGTGACCTGTAGCACAACCTAAGTTTACTAAACGACCTTCCGCTAAAATGATGATATCATTTCCAGCAATTGTATATTTATCTACTTGTGGTTTAATTTCGATTTTAGATGCACCATGGTTTTTGTTTAACCAAGCCATATCAATTTCGTTATCGAAGTGACCAATGTTACAAACGATAGTTTTGTCTTTCATTTGCTCAAAGTGCGAACCTAAAACGATGTCTTTATTTCCAGTAGTTGTAATAATAATGTCGGCAATACCAACAACAGTGTTTAATTTTTTAACTTCAAAACCGTCCATTGCAGCTTGTAAAGCACAAATTGGATCAATTTCAGTAACGGTTACAATAGAACCAGCACCTCTAAAAGAAGCTGCAGTTCCTTTTCCAACATCACCATATCCACAAACAACCACTCTTTTTCCAGCTAACATAATGTCTGTCGCTCTTCTAACAGCATCAACAGCCGATTCCTTACATCCGTATTTGTTATCAAATTTAGATTTAGTAACAGAATCGTTAACGTTAATAGCGGGCATGTGTAATGTTCCAGCTTTCATTCTTTCGTACAAACGGTGAACTCCAGTAGTAGTTTCTTCTGATAATCCATTGATTCCAGGAATTAATTCTGGGTAACGGTCAAAAACCATGTTGGTTAAATCTCCACCATCATCCAAAATCATGTTTAATGGTTTTCTATCTTCACCAAAGAATAAAGTTTGCTCAATACACCAATCAAAATCTTCTTCATTTAAACCTTTCCAAGCATACACTTGAATTCCAGCAGCAGCAATTGCAGCAGCAGCTTGATCTTGAGTTGAGAAAATATTACAAGATGACCAAGTAACCTCTGCACCTAAAGCAATTAAAGTTTCAATCAAAACAGCAGTTTGAATTGTCATGTGAAGACATCCAGCAATTCTTGCTCCTTTTAAAGGTTGAGTTGCTCCATATTCTGCTCTTAAAGCCATTAAACCTGGCATTTCTGCTTCAGCTAATTCAATCTCTTTTCTTCCCCAAGCTGCAAGTGAAATGTCTTTCACTTTGTAAGCTACATAAGGTAATGTTTGTGTACTCATCTATTATGTATATTTGTATATTCTTAATTAGGGCGCAAAATTACAAAATAAGTTTTTATTTTCTGAAAGAATTTAAGTATTTTGTGAATTGTTTAATATTCTAATGATTTGAAAAACAACAAAATATAAATGCCATTACATAAAACCATACAAATAAACGAAAATACAACGGCGTATTTTTGGCACATTACCGAAGACGTAACTTCATTATTTAGAGCAGTTTCGTTAAAAGACACCTCTCTTTTTCGTTTAGAAGGAATGAAATCGGAAGCTCATCAAAAAGGTTTTTTAGCTGTACGAATGTTGTTGCAACATCTAGGCTACACCGATTATGATTTACATTATGATGAAAGTGGAAAACCGCATTTAAGGCCAGAAACTGTAAGTTGGAAACTGGAAGAAAACCCATCACCCAAACATATATCTATTTCTCATTCTCATGAATTTTCGTGTATTTGTGTAAGTACCGAATTAATGGGAATTGATATGGAAAAATGCAAAGAAAAAACGCTTAAAATTGCGCCTAGGTTTTTAGAAATGAAGCATTTGGAAAATCTTTCTACTCCAGATAAAATTGCAAAAGCTACTGTAATTTGGGGTGTAAAAGAATCAATATTTAAAATTAAAAACGAAGTTGGAATTAGTTTTCCAGAACATATTTTTGAAGACGAATTTAATTTAAAAGACGGAAAGTGTTCTGCTAATTTGCATTTTAATAACCAAATAGAAAACTTTAATATTCAATTTTATAATGTAGAAGAGTATATCTTTGTGTGTGCTTTCCCAAAAAAATAAAATGCAAAACCTGTATCAAAATATACTTCAAGCGAAAAAGAACCGTCAAAAATTATTGGCTATTTTAATTGATCCCGAAAAGGTTTCGATTGAACAAGCTTTGATTTTGTCTGAAAAAATAAAAAAATCCCCAGCCACACATATTTTTGTCGGCGGAAGTACTTTTAATGGAACACATTTAGACGAGCTGATTTCCATAATTAAAACAACTACGCAGTTACCGGTTTTAATTTTTCCAGGTCATCCTTCCCAGATTTCCAATGAAGCCGACGGAATTTTGTTTTTGAGTTTGCTTTCAGGTCGAAATCCAGAGTATTTGATTGAGCATCATATCAATTCGGTAGATATATTAGCAAAATCTAATTTGGAAATTATCCCAACAGGTTATTTGCTAATTGATGGAGGAAAAGAAACGGCTGTGCAACGTGTGAGTCAAACTCAACCGATTGAACAAGATAATATTGAATTGGCTTATAAAACAGCAAAAGCAGGAGAATTTTTAGGAAAGAAATTAATTTATTTAGAAGCCGGAAGTGGAGCGAATCAACACGTTTCGTTAGATATGATTCGCTATGTAGCTCAAAATATCGAAATTCCATTAATTGTTGGTGGCGGCATTCGTTCTATGAAAACGATTCAGGAAGTGTATAATGCCGGAGCAGATTTGGTGGTAATAGGAACAGCCTTTGAAAACGATAATAATTTCTTTTCAGTATGATAGAGTTGCTGTTTTCTCAATATAAAGACTATTCTAATCTTTTTATTTTCCTTGAATTAACCGCTGTTGTTTTCGGAATTACAAGCGTACTGTTTGCTCGTAAAAATAATATTTTATTGTATCCAACAGGATTGATAAGTACTGTTATTTATGTTTATATTTTGCTAGAATGGAAATTGTTTGGCGATTTTATTATCAATATATATTACTCATTTATGAGTATTTTAGGTTGGTATTTATGGACAAGAAAGAAAAATGGAGCAAATGTATTTCCAATTTCGGTTATGAATCGAAAAGATTATGTATTTTCGAGTTTAATTTTTGGCGGAACCTTACTCTTTATTGCATTAGTTTATCATTTTTTTCATAAATTTACCGATTGGACAGCTTATGTTGACACACTTACAACGGCTTTGTTTTTTGTGGGAATGTGGCTCATGGCCAAAAGAAAAATTGAAAACTGGATTATTTGGATTGTTGCCGACATTATTTCGGTTCCTTTGTATTTTTATAAAGGATTAACATTCTCAAGTTTACAGTTTTTGTTATTTACAATTATTGCTATTTTAGGCTATTTAGAATGGAGAAAATTTTTACAGAAAAAGATATAAATTATATAAAAGAAAGAGGAAATTCTATAGAAAAAGTAGAGCAGCAATTGTCGCTTTTTATTCAAGGAATTCCTAAAATTAATTTAGTAAAATCGGCAACCGTAGGCGATGGGGTTTGGCATTTTTCTGAAAATGAAATAAATTCTTTTGTAAGTTATTTCGATAAATATAAAAACAATTATACTATTGAAAAATTTGTTCCTGCTTCGGGTGCAGCAACACGTATGTTTAAGTTTTTAAACGAATTTTTAAATGAGTTTGATCCAGAAAATGACACGTTAAACGGTTACATTAATAAAAATAACGCAAAAGACATGTCTATTTTTATTTTTGGACTTAAAAATTTCCCTTTTTATAAAGAGTTAAAAGAAAAAACAATTGAGTTGTTTCCAGATTATTACTCATTTTCAAGTGATGATAAGTATTATCATTTAATCAAAACATTGCTTAGTGAAGAAGGTTTGCATTTTGCTCACAAGCCAAAAGGAATTTTGCCCTTTCATTTGAAAGATGATAAAATTATAACGCCAATTGAAGAAAATATTTTTGAAGCTGATTTCTTTAAAAGATCAGATAGAAAAACAAAAATACATTTTACCATAACTAAAGAATTTCAACAAGATTTTGAAAAGATAACGAATCAATTTGAAGAGTTTGAAATTAGCTTTTCTTATCAAGATGAATCCTCAGATACATTAGCTGTTAACGAAGATAATACTCCGTTTAGAATTGAAAATGATGCCTTGTTTTTTAGACCAGGAGGTCATGGCGCGCTAATTGAAAACTTAAATGCATTAGATTCTGATTTCATTTATATCAAGAATATAGACAATGTATCTCAAAATCATGTTGAGGTAATTTCAATTTATAAAAAATTATTAGGTGCAATTTTGATGCAAGTTCAACGACAAATTTTCTATTATTTAAACAAATTAGTTGAAGGAAATGTTTCAGAAGTAGAGTTAACTGAAATTAAAATTTTTGCGGAAGAAAAAGCTTCATTTCCTTTGCCAGACGAATTTAACTATTTTCAAACATCCTATAAAATTGAATATTTAATTAAAGTGTTAAACCGACCAATTCGTGTTTGTGGAATGGTAAAAAATGAAGGAGAACCTGGTGGTGGACCATTTTGGGTGCAAGATGAAAAGGGTAGACATACACTTCAAATTGTTGAATCTTCTCAAATAGACACCAATAACAAAACACAAAAAAGAATTGCTAAAAAAGCTACACATTTTAATCCGGTTGATATAGTTTGCGGTGTAAAAAACTTTAAAGGCGAAAAGTTCGATTTAACTCAATTTGTAGATCATAAAGCCGCTTTTATTACTGAGAAGACTAAAAATGGTAAACCAATTAAAGCGTTTGAATTGCCGGGATTGTGGAATGGCGCTATGGCAAAATGGACTTCAATTTTTGTTGAGGTGCCTTTAGAAACTTTTAATCCGGTTAAAACTGTAAATGATTTATTAAAATCATCTCATCAATCTGAAAATGGATAAAACTGTTTTATTTTCTGAATTTACTTTTAAAGCCGTTAGAAGTAGTGGGGCAGGCGGACAAAATGTAAATAAAGTGTCTTCTAAAGTGGTACTGACTTTCGATTTAGTCAATTCAAAAGGATTGTCTGAAGAAGAAAAAATGGTACTTCAAACGAAAATAGCTACCAAACTTACACAAGAAGGAATACTAATCTTAACGAGTCAAGAAGACAGAAGTCAATTAAAAAATAAAGAAATTGTTATTAAAAAATGTTTCAAATTAATTGAAAATAACTTACTGGTTTCTAAAGAACGTAAAGAAACTAAAATTCCAAGAGCTGTAAAAGAAAAACGACTCAATGCAAAAAAAGTAATGAGCGTTTTAAAACAAAATAGAAAAAAACCAAACTACTAAATTTCAATGGCAAGTTCAAAATTCAAGTGCAATAAAAATGAAATAAATTGAATTTTGTTATTGCAATTGTCATTGATATTGCTTTATCTTTGCCACGTCTCAAAGGGGTGCTCTAAATAACGAGCTGAGATCATACCCATAGAACCTAGAACAGATAATGCTGTTTAGGGAATTGACAAAAATAAATGTGCACGTTTATTGGCGTCAAAGAGTATCAAATTTAATTTTTAACCAAGAGTAATTGCCCCTTTTATTCGTATATATTTTACGAATGAAAACTTTATTCAAAAAAGATTGCCGCAAAGGCACTAAGGCACAAATTTATTTGGGTCTATTTTCTGTGTTCTTTTCTCTTTTCTCTTTTTCACAAGAAACACAGAAAGATTCTACAAAAATTACGGAACTAAAAGAAGTTACAGTTACTTCTGTAAGAGCAAAAGACAAAAACCCTATTACGTTTACAAATATTTCGGCAGCAGAAATTGCTCCTAGAAATTTAGGACAAGACATACCTGTTTTGTTACAATATTTACCTTCTGTGGTAAGTACAACAGATGCTGGAAATGGGGTAGGTTATACGTATATGAGAGTTCGAGGATCAGATGGGTCTCGAATCAATGTCACTTTAAACGGAATTCCTTTTAACGATAGTGAAAGTCAAGGAACCTTTTTTGTGAATTTGCCCGACTTTGCTTCTTCTTTAGAAAGTGTTCAGCTACAGCGAGGAGTAGGAACTTCAACAAACGGGGCTGGGGCTTTTGGTGCGAGTTTAAATATGCAAACCAAATCATTTAACGAGAAAGCTTATGCTGAGGTTTCAAATTCCGTAGGAAGTTTTGCCACCCGAAAACATACGATAGCTTTTGGAACAGGCTTGCATAACAATTTTGAAATGAATGCACGTATTTCTAACATAGCTTCGGATGGATTTATAGATAGAGCTTCTTCTAATATGTTTGGATATTTTTTTAATGCCAATTATGTTAAAGAAACTACGTTAATAAAATTATTGGCATTTGGTGGAAAAGAAAAAACGTATCAGGCTTGGTACGGAATTGAAGATCCAGAAAAATTAAAAAACGACAGAACTTTTAATCCTGCGGGAATGTATTTTGATGAAAATGGAAACATGCAATTCTATGATAATGAAACCGATAATTATTGGCAAAATCATTTTCAATTGCATTGGTCTGAAAAGTGGTCTGAAAAATGGATTTCGAACGCAGCATTACATTACACCATAGGTAAAGGTTATTTTGAACAATACAAAGAAGATGAAGATTTAACCGATTACAATTTACCTGATTTTAATGGGAATTCGATTTCAGATTTAGTCAGAAAGCGTTGGTTAGACAACGATTTTTTTGGAGCTACTTTTTCTTTGAATTATAAAAATGCTAAAACCGATTTTTTAATCGGCGGAGCGGCCAATCGTTATTTAGGATTGCATTACGGAGAAGTAGTTTGGACACAGAATTATATTCCGAATCCAAATCGATATTACGATAATTATGGTAATAAAGATGATGTAAATTTCTACACAAAAGCTTCTTATAACGTAACAAATAAATTGAATTTATTTACCGATTTGCAATACAGAATGGTGTTTTACGATGCAACAAGTATAAAATTTTCAGATGTAAATGATACTTTTAGATTCTTCAATCCAAAAGCAGGGGTAAACTATCAATTAGATACTAAAAATTCATTTTATGGTTATTTTGGAATTGCCAATAAAGAACCAAGACGCGATGATTACGAAAACGGTGCAATTAAACCAGAACGCTTATTTGATTATGAATTAGGTTGGAAATACAATTCTAGAAAAGTGAAATTGTCTGCCAATGCTTTTTACATGAGATACAATGATCAATTGGTTTTAACGGGAGCATTAAATGATGTAGGTTCTCCAGTTTTTACAAATAGCGGTAAAAGTTATAGAGTAGGATTAGAGGTGGAATCAACAATTGCAATTACAGAAAAATTATTTTTGAATCCAAATGTAACCATAAGTCAAAATCAGAACCAAGATTTTTATTTTCAAAGAGATGGTGTTTTGCAAAATTTAGGCAACACAGCCATTGCATTTTCGCCAAATTTAATTTTAGCAAATCGACTTACTTTTTTACCTATTAAAAATTTTCAAGTTTCAATTTTGTCAAAATTTGTTGGAGCACAATATATGGGTAACATAGATTCAGAAAATTCAAAATTAGATGCGTATTTTGTAAATGATTTAAATCTTAATTACGAATGGAAGTTAAACAAAACGATTAAATCTATTGTTTTTTCGGGCTTAATAAACAATATTCTTGATTTAGAATATGAGTCAAATGGCTATTTTTATACTTATGATGATGATTGGAGTAATCCTGGAACTATAAATACAATTGAAGGAACAGGTTATTTTCCGCAAGCAGGAATTAATTTCATTTTAGGGTTGAGCTTGAAATTTTAGTAAAAACAAAAAGCCTGAAAGAATATTACTTTCAGGCTTTTTCTTAATTATAAACTCGTAACGATAAAGCATCTAATTGTTCTACTCGATATTGCTTCATAGGATATTGCATTCCAGCAGCCTGACCTGTAAATAAGCTGTAAGAAGCGCCATCGCAAGCACAAACGGCATTTATACCAGTTAAAGTCATGGTAGAACAGCTGCTTAATGCCTGATTAGGGCAAGCAGCATCAAATGCTACATAACTACCGCCGGTATTAAAAACAATAATCCCTCTTACTCCAGCACTTCCATTATTTATATAAACGGCATTGCTTGGAAATTGTAAATTACTAAATTGTGGTAAATTCATGTTTATATTTACATTAAAACTATAATTTGGTAAATACGGATTGTTGTTGCTAAAATTATCTTTTTCGCAACTAAATAAAAAGGGTAGTAAAAGAAGTATTAAGTATTTTTTCATTTTTTTCTTAAAAAAAGTTAAACAAATTTAATTAATTACTTTTGAGATACATTATGTAAAGTCATAAATTAATATTAAAAATAAATTACTATCTTTGTGAAAAGGAATCCCATGTAGGTGGGATTCCTTCTATTTTATAAACGATGAAGTTATGAGTACAGTATCTTATTACACAGCAGAAGGATTAAAAAAATTAAGAGACGAATTAGATCAACTTAAAAGTATAGAGCGCCCAAAAGCATCACAAGCAATTGCAGAAGCAAGAGATAAAGGTGATTTGTCTGAAAATGCAGAATATGATGCTGCTAAAGAAGCGCAAGGATTATTAGAAATGAGAATTTCGAAAATGGAAGAGGTTGTTGCTAATGCACGTTTAATAGATGAATCACAATTGGATTTATCAAAAGCACTTGTATTATCTACAGTTAAAATTAAAAACCAAGCTAATGGTATGGAAATGAAATATACATTAGTGGCAGAAAGCGAAGCCGATTTAAAAACAGGAAAAATTTCTGTAACCTCTCCTATTGGTAAAGGGTTACTAGGAAAATCTGTTGGAGAAGTAGCAGAAATAATCGTGCCAAATGGCGTTTTAAAATTTGACGTTTTAGAAATTACAAGAGACTAATAATACGTTTAAAAATGGCAAGTATTTTCACTAAAATAGTAAACGGAGAAATTCCATGTTATAAAATCGCTGAGGATGAAAATTATTTAGCGTTTTTAGATGTGAATCCAAATGCAAAAGGCCACACTTTGTGTATTCCAAAAAAAGAGATTAATAAAATCTTTGACATGGAAGAAGAACTTTATTTAGGATTAATGAAGTTTTCAAGAAAAGTAGCAAAGGCTTTAGAAAAATCAGTTGAATGCAAAAGAATTGGTGTTGCAGTTGTAGGGTTAGAAGTGCCACATGTGCATGTACATTTAATTCCGCTTCAAGACATGGACGATATGCGTTTTCAACGTAAAACAACTTTGTTGCCTGAAGAATTTCAAGAATTAGCTAGTCAGATAACAATGAATTTATAATAAGAAAACACCAATAGGTGTTTTTTTTTCATTAAAACATGAAATATCAATTTTACCTATTATTTTTTTTTCAGTCAATTATTTTTGCACAAGTAAAGAATAGTTACTCTTTGGTTGAAAAGCAAATGCGTTTAATTTCAGTAGAACAATCAAAATCTACTAAAGAAATTGCAAACTATATTAAACTTAGTTTTAAAGGGGAAGAGTTGCAAATTAAAGCAGCTTATTTTCATGTAATTTCTACTATTTCCTATGATGTAAATTATAATTTTTCTACAGAATTATTTAGTAGCGATGAAGATTTTGTTTCTAAAACAATTGAAACTAAAAAAGGCGTTTGTATTCATTATGCCAAATATTTTAAATCGATTGTGGATCAATTAGGATTTCAATGTCAAATTATTACTGGATATACTAAATTAAACAATCAAATAGGCAATCTTTCTCATGCTTGGTGTACCATTAAAATGAAAGATGGTAAATGGTATGTTTTTGATCCTACTTGGGATGCGGGTTATGTTAAAAATCAACAATTTGTTCGAAATATAATTTCAAAACATTTCAAAATGCTGCCTTCTACAGCAATTATTTCACACATGCCGTTTGATTATTTATGGCAATTTACTCAAGAGCCAATTTCAAACCGTGAATTTTATAATGGGAAAGCGTATGAAAACAAACCCAAAAGAAATTATGATTACCAAGTTGAAATTGATAAATATTTAAAATTATCTGAAATTGATAAGGCATTTGAAAGTTCAGAACGAATTCAGGAAAATGAAATAATAAATGATTTAATTCTAGAACAATATACTTACATGAAAAATGTTTTTAATGTTTCTAGATATAATAAAAACATTGAAAAATTCAATGAAGTAATAGAAGATTATAATGTGGCAATTGTTTTGCTAAATGATTTTATAATTTACCGAAACAAAGGTTTTACTCCCGTTTTTTCTGATGCAATTCTGTTAGAAATGATTAAAACTCCTACTGATAAATTAGAAAATATTCAAAAAGAAGTTTCTTTAATAAGTAGTGTTGGTAAAGAAAATGCGGCAAACTTTAATGAGTTAAAATCGTCAATTGCCGAATCTGTAAAACAATCGCAGGAACAATATAATTTTGTAAAAGACTACATATCCAAAAGCAAAAAAGACCGAAAAAAAATGGTAAATAAAGTAATTTGGTCTGGAAAGCTAATTAAATAGTTGTCGATTTCTTAAAACTCATTTGCATAGTTGTTCCCTTTCCTATTTCAGAGTGTATTACTCTAATTTTTCCTTTGTGATATTCCTGAACAATTCGTTTGGTAAGCGATAGCCCTAATCCCCAACCGCGTTTTTTTGTGGTAAATCCGGGTTCAAAAACTTTCGAAAACTGATTTTTAGGAATCCCTTTTCCTGTGTCGGTAATTTTAATTTTTACGATATCTTCAAGTTCCGAAATAGCAATGTTTAAACTTCCTTTACCTTTCATGGCATCAATAGCATTCTTAACTAAATTTTCAATTGTCCAGCTATGCAAAGCAGGGTTTATAGCGGAATAAATAGGATAATTTGGAGCTGAAAAACTAAAAACAACTTGTTTAGAAACTCTCGATTTCAAGTATTCAACCGTAGTTTTGGTATCTTCAATAATATCTCTGTTTTCTAAAACCGGCTCGCTTCCAATTTTTGAAAAACGATCTGTTATGGTTTGTAATCGGTTAATGTCTTTTTCTATTTCTTGAACAGTACTTTCGTCTACATTTTCTAATTTTAAAATTTCTAACCAACCAATTAATGAAGATAAGGGTGTTCCAATTTGATGCGCTGTTTCTTTAGCCATTCCTGCCCAAAGTTTATTTTGAGTTGACATTTTGGTCGCCTTGTAAAAGTTATAAACAACCGCACCAAATAATATAATAATCAATAATAAAGCAATTGGATAATATTTTAATTTATTTAATAAAGGCGAATCTCCATAATAAACCAATTGGTATTTATTTTTAGAACGCTCCATTTTAATGGGCTGATTGTCATTTTTTATTGAATTAAAATATTTTTTTAACGCAATACTGTCTTTCGCTATTTCTTCGTCAATATTATTATGATCAATTATTCTTTCTTTGTTATCGGTAATAAAAATAGGAATTGTAGTATTTTTACTAATGATTTCAAAAGGTAAATCTAAGTCAGAATTTTCATTTGCGTTAGCTACAGTAGTTAAAGCACTCGACCAAAATTCCATTTTAGCACGTTCTTCATTCTTAAAAATTTGAAAAAAATTGTAGGTGTTCCAAAGTATTAGTACTACTATGAAAAAGGAAGCTACTATAATAAACCAACGGGTAAGATTTCGCCTTTCTGAAAACTGCATGTATCTAGATTTGATGTAAAAATACTAAAAACATTTAATTCTTTGAATGATGATTGATTATTAAAGATTTTTGATTTCGGAAAGGTTAAAATTCTTTTGAAGTTGAACTTGAAATTGATTTTTGAACTTGAAATTGAAGTTGACATTGAAGTTGACATTGAAGTTGATTTTTGAACTTGACATTGCAATTGTTTATTATCTTTGTAAAAAAAGTTTCAGTATGTTAAGCATCGATCCAAAAGAAATAACTCCAGCAAAATTACAAGGATATTTACAAAGTGCAGTTGCACCAAGACCTATAGCATTTGCAAGTACTATGGACAGTAATGGAAATCCAAATTTATCTCCATTTAGTTTTTTTAATGTGTTTAGTTCAAATCCACCGATTTTAATTTTTTCACCGGCAAGACGCGTGCGTGATAACACTACAAAACACACATTGATTAATGCACAAAACACTAGAGAAGTTGTAATTAATGTAGTGAATTATGACATCGTACAACAAATGTCGTTATCAAGTACGGAATATCCAGACGGGGTGAATGAGTTTGAAAAAGCCGGATTTACGATGCTAAAATCAGACAAAGTGAAACCATTTAGAGTTGCAGAAAGTCCTGTACAATTTGAATGTAAAATTAACGATGTGATTGCTTTAGGTGACCAAGGTGGAGCTGGAAATTTAGTGATATGTGAAGTGGTAAAAATTCACATCAATGAAGCTGTTTTGGATGCATCGGGTATGATTGATCAACATAAAATTGATTTAGTTGCTCGTATGGGAGGCAATTGGTATAGTCGTTCAAATGTAGGAATGTTCGAAGTAGAAAAGCCACTTACTACCTTAGGAGTAGGAGTAGATATGATTCCAAATTTTATTAAGGAAAGTACTTATTTTAATGGAAACGATTTAGGTAAATTAGGGAACATAGAAAATATTCCAACTGAAGAAGAAATTACTATATTTGTAAAAGAAAATTTTGAGGTAAAAGCGGTTTTAAGTTCCGATGATATGGATACAAAATTTCAAAAAGCAAAAGAGTATGTAGATAATGGAAGAGCTGTAGACGCTTGGAAATTGTTATTAGCAAAAAAATAAATTTAAGTATTATGGAAGTTTTAGGAAGAGTAAAATTAATTAATCCGGTGCAACAAGTAAGTGCATCTTTCAAAAAAAGAGAACTAGTAGTTACTACTGAAGAGCAATATCCTCAACATATTTTAATTGAGTTTGCACAAGATAAAACCGATTTATTGAACAGTTATAATGTTGGAGAACAAGTAAAAGTTTCAATCAACTTAAGAGGAAGAGAATGGGTTAATCCACAAGGAGAAACTAAATATTTCAATTCTATTCAAGGTTGGAGAATTGAAAAAATGCAAGCTGAAGCTCCATCAGCTCCTCAAATGCCTCCAATGCCAGCGGCAGAAGCTTTTGAACCAGCAACTAACTTTAAAGAAGAAGAACACGACGATTTACCTTTTTAATAAGTTAGAAGTCAGAATTTAGAAGTCAGAAGTTTAAGCAATACTTGAATTTCTGGCTTTTTTATTGAACTTGAAATTTGATATTTTAATTGAACTTGATTTTTGAACAATGTATTTTTTAACCAAAGAGCTATATTTTCCACCTATTGAAGTGGCTTCCGCTGAAGGGATTGTTGCAGTTGGAGGAGATTTGTCGCCAGAGCGATTACTTTTGGCATATAATTCGGGTATATTTCCTTGGTTTGATGATGACGAGCCTATTTTATGGTGGAGTCCGCCAGAACGTATGGTGTTGTTTTTTGAAGATTTGAAGATTTCAAAAAGTATGCGAAACATCATCAATCAAAAAAAGTTTAAGGTTACATTTAATACCGCTTTTAGAGACGTAATTCTAAACTGCAAAAAGATATCTAGAAAAGATCAACCGGGTACTTGGATAACCGATAACATGGTAGAAGCCTATTGTAAATTACACGAATTAGGAATTGCAAAAAGTGTTGAGGTTTGGCAAAACGATGAATTGGTTGGTGGTTTGTATGGCGTAGATTTAGGTCACGTTTTTTGTGGCGAAAGTATGTTTTCAAAAGTGTCTAATGCAAGTAAATTGGCTTTTATTGCCTTAGCAAAACAATTAGAAATGGCGAATTATCGTTTGTTAGATTGCCAAGTCTATAACGATCATTTAGACAGTTTAGGTTGCGTAGAAATTGAAAGAGAAGATTTTTTGATGGTGTTGAAGGCTTAATATCACATTGTTCTTTTATTAAATCTTATTCTGTAAGTTCTTAGTAGATTTTCAAGTTTTCTATGTGAGATGTTAAGTTCATCAATACCGATTTGCTCATATTCATCATTATCATACCAAAAGAAAAGATATGTTTTTTCTGATTTTCCAGAACCTTCTGTGATTACTTCTTCATTACTTATTTGTGACCATTTTTTAAATCCTATGTTTTTTGAAGTAATTCCTTTGTTATCAATAATGATAATAGGCTCTTTATATGATGCTTTTTTAAACCCTAAAAAACCATAATAAATCCCAATCGAAATCGAAATCAATCCTAAAACTAAATTTTTTAATTCAGTATTACCTTTGTAAATAACGAAAACGTCTACATATATTACTATTATTGCAATAAAAAGTTGAAAACTATAATTAAATTTTGAGTAATATATTTTTGTTACTGGTGAAACTGAATAGTCCTCTTTGTAGACATATTCAAATGCAAATTTCTCTTGGATTTTTTTTAGTTTTATTTTTTCATTTTTTGTTCTTATCTCTGTTTTTTCGAAGATATGATTGTCGTTCCAAATTAGTTTTGCTTGAACAGCTCTTTTTTTTAATTCGTGAACATTTCTAACATTTTTAAATGCCCAAATTCTCCACTTAGTAATCATAAAACTCCAAATTAGCCATGCAAAAACAAATCCACAACCTATAGCAACTAATATTCCCCACTCAGGTATTATATTTTGATTAGATAAATACCAGGATAATGAAGGAAATCCAATTAAGACAATAAAAACAGGTAGATTTACCATTATTTGCCCTCTTTTAATTGCATAATTGACACTTATTTCTTGCTTCATCTTTTTATTCTTTTAACTTCGGCAAAGTTCTAACATACAATTCTTCTACTTTTTTTCTTGCCCAATCTGTTTTTCTTAAAAATTTTAAACTAGAATTTACAGATGGATTTTCTTTAAAACAGTTAATATTAATAAGTTCTGCTAAAGTGTCGAATCCGTAAAAATCTACTAATTGCTCTACAATGGTTTTTAAGGTTTTTCCGTGAAGTGGGTCGTTGCTCATTTTTTTATTTTCTTGTAAAACATTCCATAATGTGATCATTCACCATTCCTGTGGCTTGCATATGTGCATATACAACGGTAGATCCAACAAATTTGAATCCGCGTTTTTTTAAATCTTTGCTCAAAGCATCAGAAATAGGTGTAGTTGCTTTTACCTCGCTTAAGGTTTTGGGTTGGTTATCTATGGGTTTTCCATCTACAAATTCCCAAATATACTTAGAGAAACTTCCAAATTCTTCCTGTATTTTTATAAAAGCTTGCGCATTAGTAACCGTTGCTTTGATTTTTAATTTGTTTCGAATAATGCCAGCATCTTCTGTTAGTTGCTCCATTTTTTCTTCTGTATAATTGGCAATTTTATTCCAATCAAAATTATCAAATGCTTTTCTGAAATTTTCTCTTTTTGCCAAAACAGTATACCAACTCAATCCCGCCTGGAACGTTTCTAAAATTAAAAATTCAAAAATAGTTTCATCATCATAAACAGGTTTTCCCCATTCATTATCATGATAATTTCTATATAAATCGTCTTTTTCGCACCAAGCACATCTTAGTTTAGTTTCCATGTTTTTCTGCTCCTAAATAGTTGTCAATTAAATAGTGTCCCAAATATATTAACGGGGTTAAGCCAATTGCAATTATTAACTTAACAAAATAGCCCGTAAAAGCAGAGGCTACAAAGGTTTCTGCGTTTATTTTTCCGGGTAACCAAAAGGCAATTCCTAACACAATAAAACTATCAAATAATTGTGAAATTACAGTTGACCCCGTACTTCTTAACCAAAGCATTTTTTTGCCCGTTTTGTTTTTTAAGTAATGAAAAAGGGTAACATCAATTAATTGCGAAACTAAAAAAGCGGTTATACTTCCAATTATAATCCACATGCTTTGACCAAATACCGCATTAAATTGTTCGTCAGAAATTAAGCCTTCTCCTGTTACAGCTGGAATTTGAAGCCCTATCAGTAACAGAAAAAAAGTATAAGCAATTAATCCTGCTGTAATGAAAGATAATTTTTTTACTCCTTTTTCGCCAAAATACTCGTTTATTAAATCGGTTGTAATGAAAACAATTGGCCAAGGCAAAATACCTAAACTCATTACGGTGTTCCCTACATAAATTAATTTCCCTCCAATTAATTCTGCTACCAAAGCATTGGTGATGAAAATTCCCGCCAATACAACATATATTATGTCTTTTTTTCTTTGAAACATTGCAATTGTTTTTTCAAAAGTAGCTGAATTTTGTCATAAAAAAAACTCCAATCCGAAGATTGAAGTTTTATATGTACTTGATTTAGGAAAATTATCCTAAAGCAACTCTTTTGAATCCAGAAACAGTTAAGTTACCTTCTACTGATTTAATGTAAGCAGCAACACTCATAGAACCATCTTTGATATAATCTTGGTTTACTAAAGTATTGTCTTTGTAGAAACGTTGGATTTTACCTTTAGAGATATTATCTAACATAGCTTCTGGCTTACCTTCAGCTCTTAATTGCTCTTTAGCAATTTCGATTTCTTTTTCAATGATTGCAGCATCAACACCAGCTTCATTTAAAGCAATTGGGTTCATTGCAGCAGCTTGCATTGCAACGTTTTTAGCAGCTTCTTCAGCGCCTTCAACATTAGCAGATAATGCAACTAAAGTAGCAATTTTACCAGCGTGGATGTATGATCCAACAAAAGCACCTTCTAATCTTTCGAAAGAACCTACTTCAATTTTTTCTCCAATAACTCCAGTTTGCTCAATTAATTTCTCAGCAACAGTGATTCCACCGAAATCAGAAGCTAATAATTCTTCTTTAGTAGCGAAGTTTAATGCTTGGTTTGCTAAGTCTGTAGCTAATTTTACGAAAGATTCGTTTTTACCTACGAAGTCAGTTTCACAGTTTAATGTAATTGCTACACCAGCTGTTTTGTCTGCGTTGATAACAGCAATAGCGGCACCTTCAGTAGATTCTCTATCTGAACGGTTAGCAGCTACTTTTTGACCTTTTTTTCTTAAGTTTTCGATAGCTAAATCGAAATCTCCTTCTGCTTCCACTAATGCTTTTTTGCAATCCATCATTCCAGCACCAGTGATAGTTCTTAATTTATTTACGTCTGCAGCAGTAATATTTGCCATTTTGTATGTTTTTTATTTGTTGTTTATAAAAGTAAAAAATTCCAAGTATAAAATCCCAAATTCCAATTTTACTAAATTGCTAACAAAAGTTAGAACAAGTTTGGAATTTGGAATTTAATTCTTGGAACTTAATTTATTTATGCTTCAGTTTCAGTAGCAGGAGCTTCAGTAGCTTCTACTTCTTTAGCTGGTAATTCGTCTTTTTCAACTTTTCTATCAGAAAGACCTTCGATTAAAGCAGCAGATACTAAAGATAAAACTTTATCAATAGATTTAGAAGCATCATCATTAGCAGGAATAACGAAATCAATTGGACGTGGATCCGAATTCGTATCTACCATTGCGAAAACTGGAATGTTTAATTTTTGTGCTTCTTTAATTGCAATATGCTCAGCTTTAACATCTACTACAAAAAGAGCTGCTGGAAGTCTAGACATATCAGCAATAGAACCTAAGTTTTTCTCTAATTTAGCACGTAGACGATCTACTTGTAATCTTTCTTTTTTAGATAAAGTCATGAAAGTACCGTCTTTCTTCATTCTATCAATAGAAGCCATTTTCTTAACAGCTTTACGGATAGTTACGAAGTTAGTTAACATACCACCAGGCCATCTTTCAGTGATGTAAGGCATGTTACATGCAGCTGCTTTCTCAGCAACGATATCTTTTGCTTGTTTTTTGGTAGCAACGAATAATACTTTTCTACCAGATGCAGCAATTTTTTTCAAAGCTTCATTAGCTTCTTCAATTTTAGCTGCAGTCTTATATAGGTTAATGATATGAATACCATTACGCTCCATATAAATGTAAGGAGCCATGTTTGGATCCCATTTACGAGTCATGTGTCCGAAATGTACACCTGCTTCTAATAACTCTTTAACGTCAATTTTGTTTGCCATTGTGTAATAGTTTACGTTCCGTGATTAGCAATGTTCCGTTTGGCTTTTGGCTTTTGGCTTCATTTAGATGCTAAACTAATTCCCTTTTTACAAGGAATATCGACAACTTTGTTTTTAATTCAATTTTAATTGTAAAAATGTATCTGAAAAAATATTCTGATAAATATCGAATATTAACGTTTTGAGAATTGGAATCTCTTACGTGCTTTTTTCTGACCGAATTTTTTACGTTCTACCATTCTAGGATCTCTTGTTAATAATCCTTCTGGTTTAAGGATAGCTCTGTTTTCAGCCTCAACTTCACACATTGCTCTTGCAATAGCCATTCTCACAGCTTCTGCTTGTCCTGTCGAACCACCACCGTATACGTTTACTTTAACGTCAAAGTTTGAAGCATTTTCTGTCATAGACATTGGTTGCATAACTTTGTACTGTAAAGTAGCAGTTGGGAAGTAGTTAGTGAATTCTCTTTTGTTTACAGTGATTTTTCCTGTTCCTTCTGAAACATAAACACGTGCAACAGCGCATTTTCTTCTACCGATTTTGTGAATAACTCCCATTACTTAAGATCGTTTAGGTTAACGGTTTTAGGTGTTTGAGCAGCATGTTTGTGCTCAGTACCTACATATACATTTAAATTACGGAATAATTCAGCACCTAATTTATTTTTAGGTAACATTCCTTTGATAGCTTTTTCTACTAATAATGCAGGGTTTTTCTGTTGCATTACTTTAGCAGTTAAAGTTCTTTGACCTCCTGGGTAACCTGTGTGTCTGATGTACGTTTTGTCATCTAACTTGTTACCAGTAAGGTTGATTTTTTCTGCGTTGATAACAATTACGTTATCTCCACAATCAACGTGCGGTGTATAACTTGGCTTGTATTTACCTCTTAAAAGCATTGCTACTTTTGTTGATAAACGACCTAAGTTATGCCCTTCAGCGTCCACAACAATCCACTGCTTGTCTGCAGTTGCTTTGTTGGCTGATACTGTTTTGTAGCTTAATGTGTTCACAATAATTAATTTAAATTAAACATTCCATTCCCAATAAAGGGAGTGCAAAAGTACAATTATTTATTAGAATTACAAATACCTGAATGAAAATATTATTAATAACGTATTGGCCTTATTTTTAATTCCTGTTTTTTGTTTAAAATTTATTATAAATAAACTATTTTTACTTTTTTAAATTTTTAGTATGAAAGCAAAAGCAACCTTAAAACAAATAGCAAAAGAATTTGAAGTATCTATTTCTACTGTTTCAAAAGCTTTAAGTGATAGCCCAGAAATTAGTGAAGCAACTAAAATTAAAATTCAAGAGTATGCTAAATTGCAAAACTACAAACCTAATAGTATTGCTAAAAATTTAAAAAACCAACGCACTAATACTATAGGTGTAATTATTCCAAATATTTTAAATCCTTTTTTTGCTAAAGTTTTTAGTGGTATCGAAAAAGAAGCCTTATCAAAAGGGTATAATGTTATTACGGGTATTTCTAATGAATCTTATAAAAAAGAAATGCAAGTAATGGACATGCTAAACAATGGCACTATTGACGGTTTTATTGTAGCTGTTGCCGAAGAAACCCAATCTTTAAAAGAACACCAGCATTTTAAAGATATTATAAACAGTGGAACGCCTATTGTAATGTTTGATAGAGTGGCAGATACCGTAAGTTGTGATAAAGTAATTGTTGATGATTTTGAATCTTCAATTGAAGCTACTAACCATTTGCTTCAATTAGGGAGCAAAAATATTGCTTTAGTTTCTACCATAGATAATTTAAGCGTAGGTAAGCTTCGTGTTGATGGTTTTAAAAAGGCATTTGAAAATACAGGTACTCATTATGATGAGAACCTAATTATAATAGAAAGCAATTTAGAATTATTCGATTCGAAACTAAAAGAACTATTTAATAATAAAAAGGTAGATGCTGTTTTTGCTTTAGATGAACATGCTTCAACAATGGCAATGAAATTTGCTATTAAAAAAGGAATTAGAATTCCTGAAGAATTGAATATTATTGGTTTTGCCGATGGTGTTTGGTCAAGACGATTAACGCCGAGTTTATCTACTGTAAGTCAACACGCACCAGAAATAGGAGCCAAAGCTGCGGAATTGTTAATTCACAAACTAAACACAAAAGACGAGTTTTATCAACCACAAACCGTGGTGATTAAAACAGAATTGCGTCAGAGAGAATCTACGAGGAAGTTGAATTAGATCTGAAAAGATATTCGTATATATGAGAATTTTAAAATTCCTCTTTGCAATTTTATTGATAATATTGTTTTTTGGTTGTAAAGAAAATTTCCAAAATAATATTACTTTAAAGGATAATGCAATAACAAACAAATCAAATGTTGATAGCTTAGAATTAACAAACCTTGTTAGACAAGTTTATGACTGGAACATGAATAACGAAATTGATGATTTTCCTTATGAATATGAGAATGATAGTATTTTTGTTGGAATTGATTGGGATAAATATCGAAACAATATTGAGATTTTTGAAAAGACAAATTTCTTCAGTATTGATTTTTTAAAAAAACACAACCAAATAGCTAAAAGTATTGATTCTTCAATAAGGAAAGCTGACTTAAGATGGAGAAATAGAAATGATGGAATTTCTCTCTGGGAAACTGGAGCTAATGATTGGTGTGGTTGTCAAGATTATCCGGATAATTATTGGAAAACATTAACCATTGATAGTTTACTAATAAATAAAGATATTGCTGAATTTGTTTGGACTTGGGATAAACAAATGTCTCACACTTATAGAGTAAAGGCAAAAAAAGAAAATGGTAAGTGGAAAATTAATTATCTTAATGGGTTTAAATATTTTTACACTACGCAAGAGTATGATAAAATGATGAAAGATAAAAATTAGAAAGTAATCAGTCTTAATTTAAATATTCAATATGGAAATTTATTCTAATTCTGCATCTTCTTATCATCCTTCCAAGTAATATAACCTAAAATAGCATTGAACATATAAAACACATATTTTGCTGTGTTGGCAATGTTCATTAGCAGTATATTTTGTATGATTTTAAAAATATTGTACACTTGCCAAGTAATCCAATTATCAGGATACATTCTTCCTATATTAAAGGTGCCGCCAAAACTAATACCAGCCGGAATGGCAATGGCAAAAAATAAGTTCCAATCAATCGCTTTGTCAGAGAAAGTGGTAAAAGCAATGTAATTCAACACGAACGAAAGGAGTAAACCAATTGCCATATTTCGGAAAAAGATAACATCAATTGCATTCAAATATTGCTTTTTCTTCCAGATTCGGAAAGCAAAATAATTTCCAAAAAACGAAACGGGATACGTTAAAATCGCACCAATATTTCCCAACAAATAATCGATACTACCGCTCAACAAGGTGTTACACGTGCTGATTAAATTCCCAATATTGTTTTTCTTGGTCACCAACCGAGTTGCCATCATCGATAAACACGTGTTTAGAATGGAAAAATAACCTAAATAAAAAGTGTAGTTTTTTCCGTTCCAACTAAAATCGTATGTGGTTTTGTAATATTCTAAATAGACAGAAACGCCCACCACCAAAAATACTCCTATGATATCAAGATATTTACTATTGGTAATATTTTTGATGATTGCGATGGTGTTCTGCATCTTTATTCTTTTGTGAAGTTGAATTTCATTCCGCCTTGATTTAATATAAAGGAGTTGTCTCCAAATACCATTTCAATTCCAGCTGCTGCAAAAACGAAAGTCTTTTCTTCTCTAAATGTTAAAGGAAAGGCGCTTTGTCCTGTTGCTTGAGCCGATAATTCGCCATTTTTTTCGTCAATAGTAATTTTTATAGGAATTTCTTTTGAAGCATAAGTTCCAGTAAATTTTGCTAATTCGCCTTTATCCATTTTCATGAATTGTGGAAACGGAAACGGCATTTTATAATAGATACTCAGAATTCCAATGATAATATCGTTTTGAACAAAATTATCGCCATTTGAAATTAATGAAAAGCTTAATTTTTCAGTTGGATAATAGCCTAACATTGAGCTGAAATTTTCAATTCTTCCGCCATGACCATAAAAACGTCTTTCTCCAAATGGAAACTGAATCAAAGCCATTCCGTAGCCTTCTTTAATTTCTTTCATTTGGTCTAAAGAAGTTGGTTTTACTAATTTTCCATCGAAAAGCGCATAAATAAATTTAGTTAAATCTGCCGGAGTAGAAGTTAAGCCGCCAGATGAAAATGCAATTGAATTATGATTTTCATAGGATTTAGCCCAATTTTCTCCATCAAAATAATACGAAAAACTTTCTTTATTTTCAGTATTTGTAGCCTCTTCTTTGTAGTACGTGGTTGGAATAAAAACTTTATTCGTAACAGCACCTTTGTCTGTCATTTCAGTTTTTTCTTCAATAGTGCCTAGTCCTACTTTTTTTACAATACGATTTTGTAAGTTTTCAGCGTATGATTTTTTAGTTAAGGTTTCAATAATACAGCCTAAAATAAAATAATTCGAATTACTATATTCATATTTACTTCCAGGTTCAAAATTCGATTTGTAAGCTGTAATTACTTTTAAAATAGCTTCTTTAGAATGTTTTTGATCTATTACTTTATGAAAAGTTGAATCCTGATTTACAAAATCTACAATTCCGGTTCTATGATGTAACAAATCGTAAATCGAAATCTTTTCAGCATTTGGCATTTTCGGATAAAAACGAGCTAATTTCGTTTGCAAGGTTAGTTTTTTCTCTTCAATCAATTGCATGACCATTACAGCGGTAAAGGTTTTAGAAATGGAGCCTATTTTATAACGTGTTAAACGATCAGCTTTGCTATTTTTTTCAACATCGGCAAAACCATAGGCTTTATTGAAAACCACATTTTCACCTTCGCGAATGGTTAACGAACCCATGAATTTGTTGTTTTCGTTCAAATAATTTAGCAAGCTATCAATTCGTGTGAATTTATCTTGAGCAAAAGTAAAACTCGAAAAAGCTAATACAAAAAAAAGTATTTTTTTCATTTTATTTCGTTTTTCTAATTAGTAGTTAAGATTTTATTTTGTTACTGATTTTTAATTTTTTTGAATTCAAAATACGAATACACAATTGGAACAATCGTAATAACGGCAGTAATTCCTAAAAAAGTATAAACTTGAATTTTATTTGGCAACACAAATGTCATTGCCATTAAAAGTCCGCCAACGAACCATAATTTCCCGCCCATTACATGCGTTTTTTTCCAAACATCTTCGTTTTCTAATGTCCAAGGCGTTTTGATACCAATGAAATAATTCGGTTTTATGGTTTTAAAATAATTTCCTAAGAAAGCAAAAAGTAAGCCAACCAATGGAAAAATCAAAACTGGATTACTCGTTTTTTGTTGTACACTATATAAAATGTAAATCGCTAAAGCCGACATGAATAATGCTAAAATTAGGCGTAAATTATTCAGTTTGTTACCCATGTTTTGCAATTTTTGTTTTGGATCTATGTACGGAATTATTAAAAAGATGAAATAGCTAATTCCAGTTAGCATGAAAATCATTAATAAAAGTTCGTTTTTATCGCCATAACGATCAATTTCTCCAGCACCATTCCAATGCATTGGAACACTTTCTGGTAAACTTTTCCAAATGTAAGCCAAGTAAACAAAAGGCAACAAAGCGACAGCAATAAACGGAATTTCTTTTTTAAACTTCTCCATACTTTATTTTTTTAGAGTAATAATCCATTGTAAAATATCGTCAACAATTGTAGTGTTCAACGAATAGACTACAAATTGTCCTTTTTTTTCGCTCGTGACTAAATCGGCACGTTTTAAAATATCTAAATGATGCGAAATACTAGGTTTTGAAATATGAAATTGGTCCGCAATATCGCCAGCTGTCATTTCCTGTTTACGCAGCAATTCCAGAATATCTCTTCTGGTTTCGTCGTTCAAGGCTTTGAAAATTGCGTTCATATTAATTTATATATTTAGACAAATATCTAAATATTATTTGAAATGGCAAAAAAAATATATAAAATTAATCTGATTGTCCGTTTTCTGTCATAACCCTGTAATATTAGCAATTACAAGCCTATCGAAAAGTTTTTCTTCAAAATATCTTCTATTTAACTTGTACACAAACTCGTTTAGATATAATTGAAGATATTTTCCTTTTATTTTATGGTAATTTCCTAACAAATTTCTTTTTGCGTTACTGATTGTTATATGAACCCATTTCAAAGTTTCTTTTGTGGTTTCTTTGTTAGATTTTTCAGTTATGTGCAATTCTACAAAGTTAGAAATATCTACATATGATGTACTTTTATCTGTAAAAACAATACTTTTTTCATTAATTGATTCTTGTATTGTTTGATTAATTTGCTCAGCAGTATGGTTGGTTAAAACTTTAGCTTTAAAATAACGACATTGTGTTGATTTTTTACCGCTTTCCAAATCTTCCAAAACTGTTGATTCTGCCATAATTGCAACATTTTCTTTACCAACTGCACCTCTACCTCGAATGCCTTTTTCTTGTTCAATTTCAGAAGATTCAACAGTAAAATAGCCTTCATCAAATTCAATCATACCTTCTAAGGTATATCGAGCATCTCGGTTACCCATAGCCTTTCTTAACTTATGAACCATTGCCCAAACTGGTTCGTATCTTTTTTGTCCAAGTTGCTTTTGGATTTCTTTACTTGAAAATCCTTTTTTTGTAGCACTCATTAAAAACATAGTTTTGTACCAAGTCAAAAATGACAACTTTGAACTTTGCATTATAGTTCCGCTTCGTAAAGAAATTCTACTTCTACACTTTTTACATTCATAACTCCAACGACTCTGTATCCAAAAATGCTCTTTTGAACCACATTTACATTCAACTCCTATCTCATCTCTTTGTTCTTTAAAATGGAGTCTACAAGCTTCTTCACTTCCAAAATTTGCTGTAAAATTAAATAAGTTCATGTCTTGAATTTTTATCAAATATATGAAATTTTTATCTATTATGAGTGCTTACGGACAATCAGAAAATTAATTATAGTATATTAATTAAGAATCCAATAATTGCCAGAATTGCAGTAATAATTAATACAATTTGATTAAAAAGGATGTCTTTTCTTTTTTTAGGAAGTTGATGATATGGATAATTAATTTCCCATTTTTTTGTTTCAGCAAACTTAGCAAGCATTTTTGGTGTAATTGGAATTCTTTTAAGCAATTTATCAGGTGTTTTATGAAAATATCCTCCAATACTATTCCAACTTCCTTCTTCTTCATGATGAAAATACCATAAGAAGTTTGAAATATCAACATCGTATTTTTTGGAAAATTTTTCTATCAATTCAGAACAATCATCACCACTAATTCTTACTGTTTCAAAAATATCAGAATTCGACTGAAGATTGGATTTCCAATATTCTGTTTCAATAAAATCAATTATTTCTTTTTCAGTAATCATCAAGAATCTCTTTAATATTCTTTCTTCCAAGTTGACTTAATCCACCATATTTCATATTTGGCGAAAAAGGAATTGATTTAGTCATTCCACAACCTTCAAGACAAAGCCAAATTTTACCAACTTCAACTTCATTTTCGTCAAAAAATCTTAAAATATATTCAGATTCGTCTAAACTCCAAGTAGTTTCTCCCCAACTAAAATTTTCTGAATTATTAAAGAAGTTTAATAATTTGATTTTATCAGATTTAGAAATATTTTTCGATGTTAATCGGCTTATTAAAAATATGTTTTTATACAATTTAATCTGAGCAACTTTCTTTCTTGGGAATTTATATTTTTCATTTCCAAAGTTCTCTTCATAAGCTTTTTCTTGGCCTTCAGAAGTTTTGTGCATAAAAAATGTTTTTAACTCTTCTTCAGCAGTAGCAACTGAATAAAATTGATTTCTATCATTAATGTCATAAATCATTATAATTATTACAGAAACTATAATGATTAAAATTATTATGATTTTCTTTAAAATTTTCATTTAAATTAAATTATGAGATTTCTCCTTCGTCGAAAAGACAAAACCATTCAAACTGCCAACTGCTCCCGAAGTTTCGGGATGTCCACTGACCACTTTCCTAATGCGCTTCTAACCAATTTTTACCCAATCCAATTTCCACATCTAACGGAACGGCCATTTTAAAAGCGTTTTCCATTTCGTGTTTGATCATCGGTTGAATTTTTTCTAATTCGGAGTTGTGCACATCAAATACTAATTCGTCATGTACTTGCAACAACATTTTTGATTTCCAATTTTCAGAAGTCAGTTTTTTGTGAATATTAATCATCGCAATTTTGATAATATCCGCAGCCGAACCTTGAATTGGCGCATTCACTGCATTTCGTTCAGCACCGCCACGAACAATTGCGTTGGCTGAATTAATATCTTTCAAATAACGTCTTCTTCCAGAAATGGTTTCCACATAACCGTTTTCTCTCGCAAAATCTACTTGCGAAGTCATAAACGATTTCAATTTTGGATACGTTTGATAATACGCTTCAATTAATTCTGCGCTTTCTTTTCGAGATAAGTTGGTTTGATTACTCAATCCAAAAGCCGAAACCCCATAAATAATTCCGAAGTTTACGGTTTTAGCATGACTTCTTTGCTCTTTTGTTACTTCGTCTAAAGGGATATTGAATACTTTTGCAGCCGTACTTTTGTGAATGTCTTCGTGATTTTGAAAGGCTTTAATCATGTTTTCTTCACCACATAAAGCAGCAATAATGCGCAATTCAATTTGAGAATAATCGGCAGAAAGTAACGTGTAATTTTCATCGCGAGCAATGAAGGCTTTTCTAATTAATCGTCCTTTTTCTGTTCGAATTGGAATGTTTTGTAGGTTTGGATTTGTAGAGCTCAATCGTCCTGTAGCTGCCACGGTTTGCATATAATCGGTATGCACTCTTCCAGTTTTTTTATCGACTTGGTTAGGCAACGCATCAATATACGTACTTTGTAATTTTACCATTTGACGCCATTCTAAAATATCGCGCACAATTTGATGTTCGTTGGCCAAATAACTCAAAACTTCTTCTCCAGTGGCATATTGACCGGTTTTGGTTTTCTTTTGTTTCGCACCACCAATTTTTAGTTTGTCGAATAAAATATCACCCAACTGTTTTGGGGAAGCCAAATTGAATTTCTCACCCGCAGTTTCGTAAATTTGTTGTTCAAACGCATCAATTTCTTTTTGCATGTCAACCGACATATTTTTTAGAAACTCAACATCCAAACGAATACCTTCTTTTTCCATATCAGCTAAAACAGGAACTAGCGGAATTTCGATTTCGTCAAACAATTTTTTGGTGCCTACTTTTTCTAAAATCGGTTGGAAATGTTCCTTTAATTGAAAAGTAATATCAGCATCTTCAGTTGCATATTCTTTAATGTCTTCCAAAGGAACATCGCGCATCGACAATTGATTTTTTCCTTTTTTACCAATTAAAGTTTCAATTGATTTTGGCGCATATTTCAAATAGGTTTCCGACAACACATCCATATTATGACGCATATCAGGATTAATTAGATAATGCGCAATCATGGTGTCGAATAATTTTCCTTTGACTTGCATGTTGTAATTCGAAAGAATTTTCAAGTCGTATTTCATGTTCTGACCTATTTTTTCGATGTTTTCATTTTCGAAGAATGGTCGGAATTTTTCAATTAAAGTTTGCGCTTCTTCTTGGTCTTCAGGAAACGGAACATAAAATCCTTTTCCTTTTTCGAAAGAGAACGACATTCCTACTAACTCGGCATTCAAAGCATCAATTCCAGTAGTTTCAGTATCAAAACAAACCGAAGTTTGATTTAATAAATTCTGCATTAATAATTTTACAGGTAAATCACCTTGAATAATTTGGTAAAAATGCGTGGTATTTTCTAACGTTGCATAATAGGAATGATTGGCTGTTGGTTCATCCGATTCATCACTAAAACCGAACAAATCGAATTGGTCTTCGTTTGATTTTTTAGCTGGAGCTTTTTTAATGGGTTGTGGGATTTCAGAAGTATTTCCGTTGGCATCAATTTCGTCATACTCTTTTCCAGAACCAAATAACTTATCAAATTGCGCTTTCATTTGACGGAATTCCAATTCCTGAAACAAAGCATCAGTTTTCTCCACATCGGGTTTTGATAATTCGTAATCGTCAGCATCAAAAGTCACCGGACAATCGAGTAGGATAGTGGCTAATTTTTTGGATAAAATTCCGAGTTCTTTATTCGCTTCGATTTTATCTTTCATGGCACCTTTTAGTTGATGCGTGTTGGCTAATAGATTTTCTAATGTGCCATATTCGGCTAAGAACTTCTTCGCTGTTTTTTCACCCACGCCTGGTAATCCCGGAATATTATCGGCAGAATCGCCCATCATTCCTAAGAAATCAATTACTTGATCAGGACGCTCGATTTCAAATTTTGCTAAGACTTCAGGAACTCCCCAAATCTCAATATCGTTCCCCATTCGGGCCGGTTTGTACATAAAAATATTTTCCGAAACCAATTGGGCAAAATCCTTATCTGGCGTTACCATGAACACTTTGAAACCTTCTTTTTCTGCTTGTTTGGCTAACGTTCCAATTAAATCATCGGCTTCAAAACCCGCTTTTTCGATAATCGGAATGTGCATAGCACGCAATAATTCTTGAATGTACGGAACCGCAATTTTAATCGCTTCAGGTGTTTCGACACGGTGCGCTTTGTATTCTTGATACATTTCAAAACGGTAATCGCTTCCTCCTTTATCAAAAGCCACCGCTAAATGATCTGGTTTTTCGCGTTTTATGACATCCATTAATGAATTCATAAATCCCATAATAGCAGAAGTATCCATTCCTTTCGAATTGATACGAGGATTTTTTATAAAAGCATAATACCCACGAAAGATAAGCGCGTAGGCATCAAGAAGGAAAAGACGTTTTTGTGACATTGTTTTGAAATTTCATTTAAAATGTAAAAGTACAATTCTTTGATTAAAAAAACTTTGTTAAAATTCATTTAATATAGCATCAATTTGTGCAACTTGTCCCTTACTTTGCATAAAATATCTTAGAATGATTCGTTGGGTTATCTTTTTACTATTTGTAGCAATACTTGAAATCTATGCTTTTCAGGCGTTTAAAACATTAATTAGGTCTAAAGCTTTTTTTGTTTTTTATTTTATTACTTCAGTTATCGCTTTGGTTTATATAATTTATCAATTGTATCATTTTGATAGAAGTGTTGGGCAAACACCAAAAACCATGATGACCATGGGTTTGTTGTTGTTGCTTTATGTGCCAAAATTATTATTGACCATTATTTTGTTTGGAGAAGATATAATTCGTTTTTTTTCAGGAATAATTTCTTTGATATCTAAAAGTAATACAGAAGGTTTTTTACCCGAAAGAAGACGTTTTGTTAGCCAAATTGCCCTTGGAATTGCAGCTATTCCGTTTGCCTCTTTTTTATACGGTATTACTGTTGGAAAATATAATTTTAAAGTAATAAAACAAACGTTGTTTTTTCCTGATTTACCTGAAGCTTTTGACGGAACCACAATAACGCATATTTCAGATGTACACAGTGGAAGTTTTGATGATGCAGATAAAATTCAGTATGCGATTGATTTGATTAATGAACAAAATTCGGATATGGTTTTGTTTACAGGTGATATTGTAAATACACATGCTACCGAAATGGATCCTTGGATTGCTACTTTTAAAGGAATTCATAACCCAAAATTTGGTAAGTTTTCTATTTTAGGAAATCACGATTATGGTGAATATATAGATTGGAATTCACAAAGTGAAAAACAGGCTAATTTTGAAGGTATAAAGGCTATTCATAACAAAATTGATTTCAAATTATTGTTGAATGAGCATGTGAAAATCAAAAAAGATAATCAAGAATTAGCCATCGTTGGTGTTGAAAATTGGGGAAGAAAATTTGGTGAACGTGGTGATTTGAATTTAGCTTCTCAGGGTTTAACCAAAGAAGATTTTAAAATTGTAATGAGTCACGATCCAAGCCATTGGGATGAGAAAATTCAGCACGATGAAAACCATTATCATTTAACATTATCGGGTCATACACATGGTTTGCAATTTGGAATAGAAATTCCAGGTTGGATTAAATGGAGTCCTATACAATATGTTTATAAACAATGGGCTGGATTGTATGAAAATGCAGGAAGATATATTTATGTAAATAGAGGATTTGGCTTTCATGCTTATCCTGGACGAGTAGGAATTATGCCCGAAATTACAGTTATTCAACTAAAAAAAGGAGAAAATGTAGCGTAATTCAGTAAAAATGCTACATTTGTATATTATTTTCGAGTTAAAAATAATTTTTTTGATACTAATAAATTCAATTTATGTCAAAATTTGGAGAACTTATCGATGCTCAAGTACCTGTGCTTATCGATTTTTTTACAGAGTGGAATGAACCTTCAGTAGCTATGAACGAAGTAATTCGTCATGTAGCAGCAGCCTTAGGAGATAAAGCTCGCGTAATTAAAATTGATGTGGATAAAAATCAGGAATTAGCAGATGCACTTCGTATCAAAGGTTTACCTACTTTAATGATTTATAAAGAAGGTCAAATGGTGTGGAGACAAAGTGGCGAACTTGATGCCAATACTTTAATCTCTTTAGTGCAAGAACAGGCTTAACCCTAAATTGCGTTTAGGATACTAGTTGTAGTAAATTTATTTTATTACATCAAAAACAAATCCCTTATTTCTTAAGAGTTGTATTGCTTTTGGCAGTGCATATTTTAGATTTTTTTCTGCTTTTAAACTATCGTGAAAAACGATAATACTTCCTTGTGCTGTATTTGAAATTACGTTTTCTAAACATTTTTCTTCTGAAATGCTAGAGTCAAAATCGTAACTTAATACATCCCACATAATTATTTTGTAGCCTAATGTTCTGATTGCTTTTGATTGGCTTGGTTTTATTTTTCCGTAAGGAGGACGAAATAAAAATGAGTGTTCAGTGTTCAGTTTTAAGTGTTCAGTTTCATATAATTTAAAATTCCCTAAATAGCTTTTTGTTTTAGTTTTCCAGCCATTTAAATGGTTGAAGGTGTGATTTCCTATTTGATGCCCTTCGGAAAGTATTTTTTTATAAACTTCAGGATGTTTTTGGATGTTATTTCCTATACAAAAGAAAGTTGCTTTAATGCCTTCCGATTTTAAAACATCTAAAACCCATTCGGTAACCTCTGGAATTGGGCCGTCATCAAAAGTTAAATAGATTTTTTTATCTGAATTTGGCATTTCCCAAATCTGATTACAGAAAATCTTTTTAATTAGTTTATTTATTTTTACCCAGTTGAAGTTCATAATGTAAATTTACTACAAAAAAAATGTTCCAAAAGAATTAATTTTCTTTTGGAACATTTTGAATGGTTAAAAATTAGTTATTCCATTTTTCTTCCAAAACGTTTGAACATTTTATTGAAATTATTGAATTTCACTTTTTCTTTGTTATAAAATTCTAAATCTTCAGCAGCTTCTGCTACTTGAATTAAGCTTCTGTATTGTTCAATATCAGACATAATGTCCATGGCGCCAAAATTTTGTTCGCTTGGTTTCCATCCGTTATAGTACGTTAGATTTTCTTGGTATTTTTTAATTACTTCAGAAATAATTGCTCTTGCTTTTTCCTTTTTACCCACTTCATAATAACCCATTGCAAATGGCTCTAGCATAGAATAATATTCAAAGTATTGAATTGGCATTTTTTCCATTGCTAAGTCAATAACTTTTTCTGCTTTATCTAGTTTTTCTTCGTTAATTAAAGTTTCCACTAAACGAGCTAAATTAGTTCTATAGCTTATACTGTTTTTACGAGTTTCTACATCATGGTAAATAATTGATTTTCCACTATTTCCCCAATCCCATTTCATTACAATATTGTACATTTTGTCAGAATCAATCATTCCCATTTTCATTGGACTAGGCGATTCTGCTGGAGTTTTGATTGGAACCAATTTAAAGCACATTCCGTCTAATTGAAGATAATCTTTCATCCAAATGTAGTCATCTTCACCAAAACTACCTCCAGTAAAGTAAATAGGGCGCTTCCAGTTGTTTTGATTTACAATGTCTAACATCATTAATCGGTTTTTGTACAATGCCTTATCTTTAATTTCAAATTCAATAGCGGGTACGATTGAATCATAGAATTTTTCAGAAACTACTTTATTTTTAATTATTGTTTCTTTATCAATAGGAATTATAACTTTTTTAGAAGGGAAATAATTCGCTTTTTTACCGTTGTTTAATTCAATTTTAGCGCGCTCATCATCTAGTGAAATAAACTTAATCATTTCATCTAATAATAGAGGGTCTTTAGTTCTTTCAACATATAAACTATAATCTCTATTACTTCCTTTGTATTGCTCTCTATTAAATGAACTTGGAATTGGTTCAGAATCATGAGATTTCATTTTCATTTGATCGATGTACCAATCGGTCATAAACAAACTTGTGTTAACTATTCGAATATCGGTTCTGTATCCTTCAATTTCTTGCATGTACCAAAGAGGAAAAGTGTCATTATCTCCAATGGTAAATAAAATTGCATTTGGTTCACACGAATCTAAATAAGCTTTTGCCATTGTGTAGGCTGTATCTTTATTAGAACGATCATGGTCGTCCCAATTTTGAGAAGCTAATACTACTGGCGAAGCTAATAAAGTAGTGGTTAGTACTACTGCTATAGCTATTTTAGGTTGAATATAGTTTTTTAGAGTATCGAAAATGGCGTAAATACCATAAGCTATCCACATAGCAAATACATAGAACGAGCCTACTAAGGCATAATCTCTTTCTCTAGGTTCAAATGGTCTTTCGTTTAAGTAAATTTTTAGCGCTAATCCGGTAAACAAGAATAAAACAAGTAAAACATAAAAACTTTTTTTATCTCGTATAGCATGAAAAATGAAACCAATAAGAGCTAAAAGTAAAGGAATTCCATAGTAAATATTTCTTCCTTTATTGTTTTTCATGTCTGGAGGAAGGTTTTTTTGAGTTCCTGTAAAAACTTCGTCAATGAAATTAATTCCTGTTAGCCAGTTTCCGTTACTATTGTCATATTTTCCTTGAACATCACTTTGTCTTCCGGCAAAATTCCAAAGTAAATATCGAACATACATGTATCCAAATTGATACTGTATCATAAACTTCATGTTATTGAAGAAAGTAGGTTTGTCTACAATTAGATAATCTCCATATCCTTTTAAAAATTTATCATAATCGCCTTCATCAATTTCTCCCGCTTCATATGCTTTTCTAAATTGTGTTACAATTTCCACTAATTCATCTTCATGAGCATATTCAGGATTAATTCTAAATTCTAAAGGTTCAGTAAAAATCATGTAATTTTCTCTATGCTCATTACTCCACATTCTAGGTAATAACGCTTTATGCGCATCATCTGTGTTTTGTTTCCCATTTACGTAATCGTTTGTTATTACGTATTTTTTTGTTTTGTAATCTCGTTCATAATTCGGTTTTTCATCTAAATATGGCGTTACAGGGTCTAAGCCAGAGTATGTGTCAGAAAATTGTGGTCCATAAAACAATTTTTGTTCACCATATTGTTCGCGATTATAATAAGCTAAAACTTCAGCAGCATCAGAAGGCTTATTTTCATTAATTGGTGTATTTGCATTAGCTCTAATGGGTAACATCATCCAGGTTGAAAATCCAATTAAAATAAAAAGTGTAGCTAAAATTAAAGTATTATAAAAAACATGTCCTTTTTTCTTTGTGTAATTTAATCCAAAATAGAAAGCAGCAACAATTAAAATAAACGCAAAAATAGTTCCTGAGTTGAATGGCATTCCAAGGCTATTTACCATGAAAATTTCTATTTTACCAAAGAAAGCTAATGTGTAAGGAAGTAAAAGTTTAAATATAAATAGTAAGATGGCTACAATAACAACGTTTGCAATTAAAAAACTTTTAACTGTAATGTTGTGGTATTTTTTAAAGAAATATAAAAATCCAATAGCAGGAAATGCTAACAAAGCCATGAAGTGAACTCCAAACGAAAGACCAATTACTAAAGATATAAGTAACAACCATTTGTTTCCTCTTGGTGTATTAATTTCTTGTTCCCATCTTAATCCTAACCAAAATAACAGAGCAATCAAAAATGTTGCCATGGCATATACTTCTGCTTCTACAGCATTATACCAAAAACTATCGGTAAACGCAAAAGATAAAGAAGCAATTGTTGCGCTTCCTAGAATAATAATAGAATTATTAGTTGAAAGTTCGGCTTCTTTACTAATTAGTTTTTTTAATAAAAGTGTCAACGACCAAAACATAAAAAGAACAGTAAAGGCACTAGAAAATACAGAAAGGTAGTTTACCATTAATGCAATTTTATCTGGACTAAATGCAAACATGGCAAAAAATGCTCCTAGCATTTGAAATAAAGGAGCTCCTGGTGGATGTCCAACTTCTAAATTGGCCGATGTTGCAATGTATTCGCCACAATCCCAAAAACTCAAGGTAGGTTCTACTGTTAATGAATAAGTAATTAATGCTACCATAAAAGTAGCCCAACCCAAGATGGTGTTCCACTTTTTAAAGTTGAATGAATTCATATTGTATTTTGTTTTTCTAGATTCTCCTACAAAGAAACTATTTTTTTGTTTATTATATTAGTTAAATAAATATTTTAATATTTTTTTTAGAAAAATTTGCAGAATAGAAAATATGTTTTACATTTGCACTCGCAATCGAAAAGGTTGTTAGGTATTGGCCCATGGTGTAATGGTAACACTCCGGTTTTTGGTACCGTCATTCAAGGTTCGAGTCCTTGTGGGCCAACAAAACTCCACTTAGAAATAAGTGGAGTTTTTTTATTTTAGATAAGTAGTTAATATAGTATAACTTACAAATAAAAAAAGACCGCAAGTGCGGTCTTTTTTTATTTGTAAAATCTTTTAAAATTAGATTTTAAAAGTAACAACAGGTCTTTTTGCATGATTTACTAAGTCTTCGCTAATGCTTCCATTGAAAAAGTGAGACAAGCCTTTTCTTCCATGAGTGCTCATTCCTATAATATCAGCATCAATACTTTTTGCAAAATGTAAAATACCTTTTTCTACATTAATATCATTATAAATATGAGTTGTGCAATTATTAATTTTAAATTCTGCAACAAATTCATTCATTGCTTTTTGAGCAACTTTTGTTGATTTGAAATTGTTAGGAGTGTTAATATTTACTAGGTGTAAATGTGAATTGAATTTGTTTACAAAGTCAACAACTTTTTCAAAAGGTTTTTTTATTTCTTCAGAAAAGTCAGAAGCAAATACAAATTTATTTGCGTTAAAATTTTCTTCTTCACGTTTGATTACAAGAACAGGTACGCTTGAGTTTCTAACCACTTTTTCAGTGTTAGATCCAATAAACATTTCTTGAACTCCATTGGCTCCATGAGATCCCATAACTATTAAATCTGCATTATGCGATTCGCCGTTTTTGATAATTCCTTCAAATGCCATTTCAAATTGAAATATTCTTGAAACTTTTATGCCTTTTAAATATTCAGCATCCATAATTTGGTCAAGTCTTGCTAATGCTGCGTTCTTAAAGAACATTAATTCAGGTATATCGTGTGAAGAACTCATTGCATCATTTCCAGATGATGGTAATTCTAGCATGTGAACTAAAATAATTTCGCCATCATTTTTTTTTGCAATTTGTGCGGCAACTTTTAATGCGTATTCGGCGTGTTTTGAAAAATCTGTAGGTACTAAAATTCGTTTCATAAGTTTGTTTTAGGTTAATTTAAAAGTGTAAAATGAATTACACCATAAAAGTACAAAAAATATCCAAACTGACAATCTTTTTTTTAATTCAAAAAAATTTGTATATTTGCTCCGTTATTAAAGGACAGAGGATTATGAGGCACGCACAGCGTGCCTCTTTTTATAAAAATATGACATTTAAAAATAAAGTTCAAGAGGTATTGGATGCGGCATTGGCCGAGCGTGAGCAGCTTTTTTTGATAGATTTATCAATTAATGAGGCTAATAAAATTAGTGTTATTTTGGATGGCGATTCCGGAGTAAATTTGCAAGATTGTATCGACATAAGTAGAGCAGTTGAAAACAATTTAGATAGAGAAGAACAAGATTTTTCTCTAGAAGTAGCTTCTGCAGGTGTTTCAAGTCCACTAAAATTAGTAAGACAATACAAGAAAAATATAGGCAGAACTATTAAAGTTAAGACTATTTC
Organism: Flavobacteria bacterium BAL38; assembly: GCA_000169355.1. GTDB lineage: Bacteria > Bacteroidota > Bacteroidia > Flavobacteriales > Flavobacteriaceae > Flavobacterium. The sequence goes on from AAXX01000002.1 coordinate 166,381, forward strand.
GTTAGAAGAAATTGAAGCTAAATTAACAATGGCAGATGACGAAAAAATAACTTTAGAGTGGCAAGATCGAGAGCCTAAAAAAATTGGAAAAGGAAAGGAAACGGTTGATAAAAAACTGCAACTTTCTTATGAGAATATAAAAGAAGCAATTGTTATAATATCATTTTAAAATAAAGAGTTGACATGGAGAATATTGCATTAATAGAATCGTTTTCAGAATTTAAAGACGACAAACTCATAGATAGAGTTACGCTAATGGCAATTTTAGAGGATGTATTTAGAAATGCATTAAAAAAGAAATACGGATCTGACGATAATTTTGATATCATCATTAACCCTGACAAAGGAGATATGGAGATTTGGAGAAATCGTGTAGTGGTGGAAGATGGTGAAGTAGAAGATCCAAATTCTGAAATTTCTTTAACTGAAGCAAGAAGAATAGAACCTGATTTTGAAGTAGGTGAAGATGTTTCTGAAGAAGTAAAACTAATCCAATTAGGTAGAAGAGCTATTTTGTCTTTACGTCAAAATTTAATTTCTAAAATTCATGAACACGATAATACAAATCTTTACAAGCAATTTAAAGATTTAATAGGTGATATTTATACAGCAGAAGTACATCATGTTCGTCCAAAAGCTGTAATTTTGATGGATGATGAAGGAAATGAAATTGTTTTGCCAAAAGAAAAACAAATTCCAAATGATTATTTCAAAAAAGGAGACAACGTAAGAGGTGTTATTGAAAATGTAGAATTGAAAGGTAATAAGCCACAAATCATCATGTCAAGAACAGCTCCAGAATTCTTAGAGAAATTATTCGAACAAGAAATTCCTGAAGTTTTTGATGGTTTAATTACTATTAAAAAAGTGGTACGTATACCTGGAGAAAAAGCAAAAGTAGCAGTAGATTCTTATGATGATAGAATTGATCCTGTTGGTGCTTGTGTGGGTATGAAAGGTTCACGTATTCACGGAATCGTTCGTGAGTTAGGAAATGAAAATATTGATGTAATTAATTTTACAACAAACGCTCAATTATATATTACAAGAGCATTAAGTCCTGCAAAAGTTTCTACTGTTAAAATTAACGAAGAAGCTAAAACGGCAGAAGTGTTCTTAAAAATTGAAGAAGTATCTAAAGCTATCGGTAGAGGAGGAAATAACATTAAATTAGCTAGTTTGTTAACGGGTTATGAAATTGATGTTATAAGAGAAGGTATCGCTCAAGAAGAAGACGATGTGGAATTAAGAGAATTCTCTGATGAAATTGAAGCATGGATAATTGAAGAATTTGAAAAAATCGGTTTAGATACAGCTAGAAGCGTATTAAATCAAGATGTTGCTGACTTGGTAAGAAGAACAGATCTTGAAGAGGAAACTATTTTAGATGTAATCAATATATTAAAAGAAGAATTAGAAGGATAATTCTTTAACCAAACAACACACAACATAAAAGAATTTTAAAAAGGTTATATGTCTGAAGAAAGAGTAATAAGAATAAACAAAATTTTAAGGGAGTTAAATATTTCTCTTGATAGAGCTGTGGATTTTCTAAAAGAAAAAGGTCATGAAATAGAGGCTAGTCCAAATGCTAAAATATCACAAGAGGAATATAAAGTCTTATGCGGTCAATTTTCTGCTGACAAAGGGAATAAGGTTGCCTCTCTTGAAGTGAGTGAAGAAAAGAGAAAAGAAAAAGAGGCGCTTAAACGCGAACTTGAAAAAGAAAACGAAGCAAAGCGTTTGCAAGAAGAAGAACGCCAAAGACAAGAGATTATTAAGGCTAAAGCAATTTTATCTGCTCCAAAAGCCGTTGGTAAAATCGATTTAAGTCCTAAAAAACAAGAAGTTAAGTCTGAAAAACCTGTTGTTGCTGAAGTAAAACCGGTAGAAGAAAAAGTTTCAGAACCAGTTAAAGCTGAAGTTAAGGAAGAAACTCCTGTTGTTGAAAAAACAGAAGTGGTTAAAATAGTTCAAGAGGTTCAAGAAAAATCAGATCCAACTACAGATGAAGAGGGTGAAGTAAAAATTGAAACTCAATATCAAAAATTATCAGGTGCTACTTTTACAGGACAAAAAATTGATTTATCTCAATTTGATAAGCCTAAAAAGAAAAAAGAAGATCCTAAAAAAGATATTAAAAAGCCGGGGACTCCTCAAGCACCTAATGCAGGTGGAGCGAATGCTGCCAATAATAATAAAAACAAACGTAAACGTATTATTAAGCCTGGAGGACCAGGTGCTCCTGGAGCAAATAGTAATGCTGGCGGACCTAAAAAAGAGTTTGTTAAAGGTGGTGCAGCTGGAGGATTTAATAAAGGTAAAAAACCAATCATTCAAAAGGTAGAGCCTTCTGAAGAGGATGTTAAAAATCAAATTAAAGAAACGCTTGAAAGATTACAAGGGAAAGGAAACAAATCGAAATCGGCAAAATACCGTAGAGATAAAAGAGATTCTCACCGTCAACGTGTTGATGATGAATTACAAGCGCAAGAAGAAGGAAGTAAAACATTAAAAGTAACAGAATTTGTTACTGTAGGTGAAATTGCTTCATTAATGGATGTGCCAATTACAAAAGTAATCGGAACATGTATGTCTCTTGGAATCATGGTAACGATGAACCAACGTTTAGATGCGGAAACATTATCTATTGTAGCTGATGAGTTCGGATTTGAATTGGAATTCATAACAACCGATATTGAAGAAGCAGCAGTAGTTGTTGAAGATAATCAAGAAGATTTAGTTCACAGAGCGCCTATTGTTACGGTTATGGGTCACGTTGACCACGGTAAAACCTCTTTATTAGATTACATTCGTAAAGCAAATGTTATTGCGGGTGAATCGGGAGGAATTACACAACATATTGGAGCATACGGAGTAATTTTAGAAAATGGTGAAAAAATCACATTCTTAGATACACCAGGTCACGAGGCGTTTACCGCTATGCGTGCACGTGGAGCTCAAGTTACAGATATCGCTATTATCGTAATTGCTGCGGATGATGATATCATGCCACAAACAAAAGAAGCAATCAGTCATGCACAAGCAGCTGGAGTTCCAATGATTTTTGCTATTAATAAAGTAGATAAGCCAGCGGCTAATCCAGAAAAGATTAAAGAGCAATTAGCAGGAATGAATTTATTAGTGGAAGATTGGGGTGGAAAATACCAATCGCATGATATTTCTGCAAAACAAGGAATTGGTATTACAGAATTATTAGAAAAAGTATTATTGGAAGCAGAAGTTTTAGAACTTACTGCAAATCCAAAAAAACCTGCACTTGGAACTGTAGTTGAGGCGCAATTAGACAAAGGAAAAGGATATGTTTCTACTATTTTAGTACAAGCAGGAACCCTTCGAATTGGAGATTATGTGTTAGCTGGAAAAAATCATGGTAAAATTAGAGCTATGTTTGATGAAAGAGGGCACCAAATTAAAGAAGCGGGTCCATCAACTCCAGTGTCTGTATTAGGTTTAGATGGTGCGCCAACAGCAGGTGATAAGTTTAATGTTTACGAAGACGAAAGAGAAGCAAAACAAATTGCATCTAAACGTACACAATTACAACGTGAGCAATCGGTTCGTACTCAAAAACACATTACGCTTGCCGAAATTGGTCGTCGTATAGCTTTAGGACAATTTAAAGAATTAAATATTATCCTTAAAGGAGATGTAGATGGTTCTGTTGAAGCATTGTCAGATTCGTTCTCTAAATTATCTACCGAAGAAATTCAAATCAATATTATTCATAAAGGTGTTGGAGCGATTACAGAGTCTGATGTATTATTAGCATCTGCTTCTGATGCGATTATTATCGGATTTAATGTTCGACCTCAAGGTAACGCAAAACAATTAGCTGAAAAAGAAGAAATCGATATCCGTAACTATTCTATTATTTACGATGCAATTGATGACTTAAAAGATGCTATGGAAGGAATGTTGTCTCCGGAAATGAAAGAAGAGATTACAGGTACTGCTGAAATCAGAGAGATCTTTAAAGTATCTAAAGTTGGAACTATTGCAGGATGTATGATTACAGATGGCAAAATATTTAGAAATTCTAGAATACGTTTAATTAGAGAAGGTGTTGTAATATATACTGGAGAATTAGCTACTTTAAAACGTTTTAAAGATGATGTTAAAGAAGTTTCTAAAGGATATGATTGTGGTATGCAAATTAAAAATTACAACGATATTCGTGAGTATGATTTAATTGAAGGTTTCCATGAAGTAGAAGTGAAGAAAAAATTGAAATAATTCAATTATATAGTCAATAAAAAAGCCATTCTTTAGACTGCACCCAAAAGTTTAGACAAATTTATAATTAATTTTGATAATAATGAGTTCGATATTTTATCGGACTCATTTTGTTTAAATTTGATTTAATTCTTTCGTTATTGTAATAGATAATGTATTTATCGATTTCTTTTTTTAATTGTTCTATTGATTTGAATTTTTGCGTGTAAAACATTTCAGATTTTAGTGTTCCAAAGAAATTTTCAATAATAGCATTATCTAAACAATTTCCTTTTCTTGACATACTTTGTAAAACACCTTTTTTCTTTAACAAATATTGATATTGCCTCATTTGATATTGCCAACCTTGGTCAGAATGGAGTAGTAAATTTGTATTATTTGGTATTTTTCTAAATGCTTTTTTTAACATCATAACTACTTGATTAAACACTGGTCGTTCAGTTAGTTCATAGCTGATTATTTCTTGATTAAACAAGTCTATTATAGGCGATAAGTACAACTTATCTCCAGACACATTAAACTCAGTAACATCAGTTGCCCATTTCTGATTTGGAGCTGTGGCTTTAAAATTTCTCTCTAATAGGTTTGGAGCTATTTTACCTTGTTCTCCTTTGTAAGATTTGTATTTTTTCAATCTTATTATGCTTTTTAATCCCAACAACTTCATCAATCGCAAAACTGTTTTGTGATTAATAATTATACCTTTATTTTGAAGTACATCAGTTATTCGTCTGTAACCATAACGACCTTTATGTCGTTGATAAATAGCTTTAATTAATCTTTAATTTCTTTATATTTATCAGGTAACCTGCTTTGTTTTTGATGATAATAAAAGCTACTGCGTGCCATATTTGTTAGATCTAGAAGCAATTCTAAATCAAATTTATGCCTTAAATCTATTATGGCTTGGGATTTCTCCTGGCTTGAATTAAGGCTTGTAACTTTTTTAGTAATTCATTTTCACAACGAAGTCTTTCGTTTTCTTTTAATAGTTCTTCTTCTCTTGTTAAAGGTTTGTCTGATTTGCTTTTTTTTCGTTTAAAATTGCCCATAGATTTTGGTTTGCCTTTAGGTTTTGATTCTAACCCTTCTAATCCAAAGTTAGCAAAATCTTTTTTCCATTTTAAAATCATCGAAATATTAGGAATATTAAATCTTACACCAGCCGCCATTAATGAAAGTGATTCTTTCTCAATAACTTTAAGTACTTTTAATTTAAATTCCTTAGAATAATTTTGATTTATTCTTGGTAACAAAGCTATTTCTCCATAGGTCTTGTAAAAACTAACCCATTTACGAATATTCCATCTTGGAATCTGCTTCAATTTTGAAACATATTCTTCTGAATAATGTTTCTTTAAAACTAATTCTACACATTCAAGTTTAAATGTGTAATCATACTTGACTTTTCTTTCCATAAAAATGCCCCAAATAGTGTCTAACTTTTTGGGGCATGTTCACTTAGAATGGCTTTTTTATTGACTATTTTAGTTAGAAGGTTTAATAATTAAGGCGGATGGATATTTCTTTTTAATGTCTATCATTACTCGTTCAACTTCAATTCGGGTTTTAAAATTACCAACCCATACTTTGTAGTTGGGGCTATTAAAAACAATAGTGCTATCCAAGTCTTTAAATTCTCTATTAAACTCTTGCAATTTCTTTTTTGAGTCTTCGCTATTGCCATAAAATATCTGAATTTTATAACCTTCATTTAAAAACAAGCTATTGTTTAGTTTTCTTTTTTCTTTTAACAATTGATCAATTTTTGGATCAACAGAAACAGTTGCTTTTGCATCTTGTCCGTTTGATTTAATACATAAAAAAGAGGATACTATAAAGAAGTACAATAAGTTATGTTTTGATATTTTTTTCATATGTAAATGATTTTAATACAAAAATACAATTTAAGATGATATTCGAACACTCAAAAATTATTTAGAACAAATATAAATTACATTTTAAGACAAAATTAAGGTTTTAATAATAGTTCGAATATTGTATTTTTGTCGGAGTTTTGAAAAAATAACGTGTTGTTTTTAGATTGTGATATCTAAAAGTATACCAAATTAAGTCGATAATCATTTTAAATATGAAAAAGGTGGGTAACCATAAATCGTTTTCAAAGATTTTCTTCAGTTTAGCATTCGTGCTAGTAACTTCTTTATCTGCATTTGCTCAAGATGCGGCAAAGGGTAAAGAATTATTTAATACCAATTGTGCTGCATGTCATAAATTAGATGCTAAAGCTACGGGTCCTGCGCTTCGTGGTGTTGCTGCTAAATATGATAAAGAATGGTTGTACAAGTGGATAAAGAATAGTGGAGAATTAATCAAGTCAGGAGATGCTCAAGCTATTAAAGTTTTCGAAGAAAACAACAAAGTTGCCATGACGGCATTTCCACAATTGTCAAATGAAGATATTGACAATATTATAGCATATACTTCTGAGCCTAAACCTGAGGCTCCTGCTGGAGCTGCTGTGGCTGGTGGAGCAACTGCTGATTCTGGTGTTTCTAATAATGTAATTTTAGGAGTACTTTCATTGGTAATGATGATGTTAGTTGTTATGTTGTTCCTAGTGAACAATATGCTTACTAAAATTGCTGATGCTAAAGGATTAGAAGTTGAAAGAAAAGATCGTTCAATAATGAATCTTTTCAGAGCTTATGTTAAGAATCAGTTTTTAGTATTGGTTTCAGTAATCTTATTGTTATTGGTTTCTGCTTACTTTGCATACGGATGGTTGATGCAAATAGGTGTTGATCAAGGATACGAGCCAGTACAACCAATTCATTATTCGCACAGAATTCATGCTGGTGATAATGGTATTGATTGTAAATACTGTCACTCTTCTGCTAGAGTAAGTAAGCATGCAGGTATTCCTTCTTTAAATGTTTGTATGAATTGTCATAAAAACATTAGTGAAGTGGCTGAAACAACTGCTACAGAAGAACATTCTAAAGCTTTTTATGATGAGCAAATTGCAAAATTATACGATGCAGTTGGATGGGATAAATCTTTACAAAAGTACACGGGTAAAACTAAACCAGTTAAATGGGTTAGAATTCATAACTTGCCAGATCACGTTTATTTTAATCACTCACAACACGTAACTGTTGCAGGTGTTGAATGTCAAACATGTCACGGTCCTGTTCAAGAATATGAATTCCAAAAACAATTTGCGCCTCTTACAATGGGATGGTGTATTAATTGTCATAGAGAAACAAATGTGAAGGTAGAAGATAATGCTTACTACAAAAAAGTACACGAAGAACTTTCTAAAAAATACGGAGTATCACAGTTAACTGCTGCTCAAATGGGAGGTTTAGAATGTGGAAAATGTCACTATTAATAAAAATAATTTAAGAAGCTAATATACTATACAATGGCATCAAACAAAAAATACTGGAAAAGTGTTGAAGAACTAAACGAAAATAGTTCTATTGTTGAGACGCTAAGAAACAACGAGTTTGTGGAACCAATTCCTGTTGATGAATTTTTAGGAGATAAAGAATCTTTGTCTGCTTCGTCAACTACTCGTCGTGACTTTTTAAAATATGTTGGATTTAGTACTGCTGCGGCTTCATTAGCAGCGTGTGAAGGTCCTGTTGTAAAGTCAATTCCTTACGTAGTTCAACCAGAAGAAATTATCCCTGGTGTTGCTGATTATTATGCAACAACAATGGCTGATGGTTTTGATTTTGCTAATATTTTAATCAAAACTCGTGAGGGTCGTCCTATTAAAGTAGAAAATAATAATTTAGAAGGTGCTAAAACTGGAGCAAACGCAAGAGTTCATGCTTCTGTTCTTTCATTATATGATAGTTTACGTTTAAAACAGTCAAAAATTGCTGGTAAAGAAGCAACTTGGGCTGAAGTAAACTCTAAAGTTAAAGCTAGCTTAGAAGATGCTAAATCAAAAGGTGGAAATGTGGTTGTATTAACAAATACAATAGCAAGTCCTTCTACAGATGCTTTAATTGCTTCTTTAGTTGCCAAATATCCTACAACTAAACATGTAGTTTATGATGCGGTTTCTGAATCAAATGCATTAGATGCTTTTCAATCAGTTTATGGAGTAAGAGCTTTAGCTAATTACGATTTTTCAAAAGCGAATACAATTGTTTCTGTTGGAGCAGATTTCTTAGGAGATTGGCAAGGTGGAGGTTTTGATGCAGGATATGCTCAAGGTCGTATTCCTAAAAACGGAATGATGTCTAAGCATATTCAAATCGAAGCTAATATGTCTTTAGCAGGTGCTAATGCAGATGTTAGAATTCCATTGAATGTTGCGGCTCAAAAACAAGCGTTAGTTAAAATTTATAATATCGTTACTGGTGGCGCTGTAAGTACATCAAAAATTGATAAATATGAAGAGGCTGTTGTAAAAGCGGCTAAACAATTAAAAGCAGCTGGAAATAAAGGTGTTTTTGTTACTGGTTTGGATGATGTAGATGCTCAATTAGTGGCAATTGCAATTAACCAAGCATTACAATCAGAAGCTTTTAATCCAAATGACGCTATTCTTACTAGAAAAGGGGACGCAAAAGCAGTTACTCAATTAGTAGCTGATATGAAAGCAGGAAAAGTTCATACATTAATCATGAATGGTGTTAATCCAGCTTATACATTATCAAATTCAAAAGAGTTTGTAGAAGCATTAAAAGCAGTTAAACTTTCTGTTTCTTTCTCAATGAAAGAAGATGAAACTTCAACTGTAACAACTATTGCTGCTGCTGCTCCACATTATTTAGAATCTTGGGGAGATATTGCTATCACTAGAAGTAATTATAGTGTTATGCAGCCTACAATTCGCCCATTATTTGATACAAAACAATTTCAAGAAGCTTTATTAGCTTGGACAGATAATACAACTCCTTATTATGATTTCTTAAAAGGTTTTGCTGCTGGATCATTAGCTGGTAAATCTTGGAATCAAGCGGTTCATGACGGTTTTATTGTTGCTGAGGCTTATGCTTTGAATGCAAATCCGTTCAATTCAAATGCTGCTGCTACAACTTTAGCTTCTGCAAAATCTTCAAATTTCGATTTAGTATTGTATTCTAAAGTTGGAATGGGAGATGGTCAACAAGCAAATAACCCATGGTTACAAGAGTTTCCTGATCCTATTACAAGAGTATCTTGGGATAACTATGTTACTATTTCAAAAGCAGACGCTGAAGAAAAAGGGATTAAAAACTGGAATGTTGCAAACGGAGGTTTAAACGGAAGTTATGTAACAATCAAAGTTGGAAACGCTACTTTAGAAAAAGTGCCAGTTATTATTCAGCCAGGGCAAGCAAAAGGTACTTTAGGGTTAGCTTTTGGTTATGGTAAAAAACTAGGACTTAAAGAAGAAATGCAAGTAGGTGTTAATGCATACGCTTTATATGCTAACTTAAATTCGAATCAATCTGCAACTATAAGTGTTGTAGAAGGTGAACATGAATTTGCTTGTGTTCAATTACAAAAAACATTAATGGGTAGAGGAGATATCATTAAAGATACTACTTTAACTATTTTTAATACTGCTGATTCTAAAGAATGGAACCCAGTTCCTATGGTTTCTCTAGATCACAAACCAACAGCAGCTACAGAAGTTGACTTATGGGATTCTTTTGATAGAAGTATTGGTCATCATTTTAATTTATCTATCGATTTAAATGCTTGTACAGGATGTGGAGCATGTGTTATTGCATGTCACGCAGAAAACAATGTACCAGTTGTAGGTAAAGATGAAATTAGAAGAAGTAGAGATATGCACTGGTTGCGTATAGATAGATATTATTCTTCTCAAGAAACTTTTGCTGGAGATATTGTTGTTAAAGACGGAGCTTCTGGTTTAATGAATTCGATTGATACTTTTTCAAGTATGGAAGATCCTTCAGAAAATCCACAAGTTGCTTTCCAACCTGTAATGTGTCAACACTGTAACCATGCTCCTTGTGAGACGGTTTGTCCTGTTGCGGCAACATCTCATAGTAGAGAAGGTCAAAATCATATGGCGTATAACAGATGTGTTGGTACTCGTTACTGTGCGAACAACTGTCCATATAAAGTAAGACGTTTCAACTGGTTCTTATATAATAAAAATAGTGAATTTGATTATCACATGAATGACGATTTAGGTCGTATGGTTCTTAATCCTGATGTAAACGTTCGTTCTCGTGGGGTTATGGAAAAATGTTCAATGTGTATCCAAATGACTCAAGCTGTTAAGTTAAAAGCGAAACGTGAAGGAAGAGTTGTTGGTAACGATGAATTCAAAACAGCATGTTCTGCAGCTTGTTCTAGTGGAGCAATGAAATTTGGTGATATTAACAATTCTGAATCTGATGTTGCTAAACTAGTAGAAGATGAAAGAATGTATCATTTATTAGAGCACATCGGAACAAAACCAAACGTGATGTATCACGTGAAAGTTAGAAACGATAAATAAGTATTAATTAATAGAAACAATATAAAGGATTATGTCGTCTCATTACGAAGCACCCATTAGAAAACCTTTAGTAGTAGGAAGTAAATCTTACCACGATGTAACGGTAGATGTTGCTAGACCTGTAGAAGGTAGAGCAAACAAACTATGGTGGACAGTTTTTTCAATTGCATTAGCCGCTTTCCTTTGGGGATTAGGTTGTATGATTTACACTGTTACCACTGGTATTGGAACATGGGGATTAAATAAAACAGTTGGTTGGGCTTGGGATATCACCAATTTCGTTTGGTGGGTAGGTATCGGTCACGCCGGAACACTTATTTCTGCAGTATTATTATTATTCCGTCAAAAATGGAGAATGGCTATTAACCGTTCTGCAGAAGCAATGACGATTTTCTCGGTAATGCAAGCAGGTTTATTCCCAATTATCCACATGGGTCGTCCATGGTTAGGTTACTGGGTATTACCAATTCCAAATCAATTCGGATCATTATGGGTGAATTTTAACTCACCATTATTATGGGACGTATTTGCAATTTCTACGTACTTATCGGTTTCATTAGTATTCTGGTGGACTGGTTTATTACCTGATTTTGCTATGTTACGTGATAGAGCGGTAACTCCTTTTACAAAAAGAATTTATTCAACTTTATCTTTTGGATGGTCTGGTAGAGCTAAAGATTGGCAACGTTTTGAAGAGGTTTCTCTTGTCTTAGCTGGTTTAGCAACTCCACTTGTACTTTCTGTACACACTATTGTATCCTTTGACTTTGCTACTTCTGTTATTCCAGGATGGCATACAACAATTTTACCTCCATACTTCGTTGCTGGAGCGATTTTCTCAGGATTTGCAATGGTAAATACTTTACTTATTATCATGAGAAAAGTATCAAACTTAGAAGATTATATTACAGTACAACATATTGAATTAATGAACATCGTAATCATGATTACAGGTTCTATAGTAGGTTGTGCTTATATTACTGAGTTATTTGTAGCTTGGTATTCAGGAGTAGAATATGAACAATATGCATTTTTAAATAGAGCAACCGGACCATACTGGTGGGCGTATTTCTTAATGATGACTTGTAATGTGGTTTCTCCTCAAGTAATGTGGTCTAAGAAAATTAGAACAAATATTATGGCGTCATTCATTATCTCTATCGTTGTAAACGTAGGTATGTGGTTTGAACGTTTCGTAATTATCGTTACTTCTTTACATAGAGATTATTTACCATCTTCTTGGACAATGTTCCAACCAACTTTTGTTGATGCTGGTATCTATATTGGAACTATCGGATTCTTCTTTGTATTGTTCTTATTATATTCAAGAAGTTTCCCAGTAATTGCTCAAGCAGAAGTTAAAACAATCTTAAAAGGTTCTGGAGATAATTACAAAAGAGAAAGAGAACAACACGGTCATAATCATTCAGATAATCATTAATATCATGAGTAATAAAGTAATACACGCTATATATAATGATGATGATGTTTTAATGGATGCTGTAAAACAAACTAGAGCAGCTCATCATCATATTGAAGAAGTTTATACTCCATTCCCAGTTCATGGATTGGATAAAGCAATGGGATTAGCTCCAACAAGACTTGCTATATGTGCATTCATATACGGATTAGTTGGTTTAACAGTAGCTACAACCTTAATGAATTTCATTATGATTCAAGATTGGCCTCAAGATATTGGAGGAAAACCAAGTTTCAGTTATATTGACAATATGCCTGCTTTCGTACCGATTATGTTTGAATTAACTGTTTTCTTTGCGGCTCACTTAATGGTAATAACTTTTTATATGAGAAGTAAATTATGGCCATTTAAACAAGCTGAGAATCCAGATGTAAGAACTACTGATGATCATTTTTTAATGGAGGTTGGTGTTCACGGTAACGAAGAAGAATTAGTATCTTTCTTTACAAGTACTGGAGCAGTTGAAGTAAAAGTAGTAGATAAGCATTAATAGATAGTTATGAAAAGTTTATATAAAATAGCAGCAGTTGTAGGTTTGTCTTTAATGACAACTTCATGTTTCGATAAAGCAAAACCTAACTATCAGTTTTTTCCTAATATGTATGAAGCGGTTTCTTATGAAACGTATTCAGAACATAATGTTTTTAAAGGAGGAGTAGAAGCTCAAATACCAGCAGAAGGTTCAATTAAAAGAGGGTTTGTTCCTTATGAAATTCCAAATACTCCTGAAGGTTATATTTTAGCTAAAGCTACATTAAAATCTCCTTTAGATGCAACTGCGATTGATACTGAAAAAGGTAAATTATTGTTCAATGTTTATTGTGCAGTATGTCATGGTGATAAGGGTGACGGAAAAGGTATTTTAGTTCAAAATGAAAAATTCCTTGGAGTACCAAATTATAAAGATAGAGAAATAACAGAAGGAAGTGTTTTTCACGTAATCACTTATGGATTAAATTCTATGGGGTCGCACGCTAATCAATTATCTCAAGATGAAAGATGGCAGGTTACTGATTACGTTTTAAAACTTAAATCTGGATTATAATAGTAAAACTTTTTGAAAATAATAGATATGTACACGTTTTCAAGTAAATTAAAAACTTTTTCGTTCATCCTAATGATTTTAGGTTTAGTTGGTATTGGAATTGGTTTCATGGCCGCACCTAAAACAATAGAGGATGTTGAAAAAATATTGGCTAATAGCCATCATGAAGGTAATCATTCTGCAGCTCCTGCTCATGGAGAAGTTGTTCATGCAATAGAAGAAGGTAAAGATGCTGTTGAGCATGGTGAAACTAAAGTAAGTGATTCTGATGTTACTACTTTGGCAGCTCATGCTGATGCTTCAGTTAATAATGTTGATTCATCTTCAGTTCATGCTGATGTTAGTCATGATGTTGTTGCTGAACCTGCTGCACATTCTGATAATCATGATGCACATGCTACTGCAGATGCTCATTCTCATGATGACCATACAGCGCATTTAGAACACGTTTTACATCAGTTACAAAATAAACCTTGGGCTGCTCTTTATGTAGCATGTATATTCTTCATGTTAATTTCAGTTGGTGTTTTAGCTTTTTATGCTATTCAATACGCGGCTCAAGCAGGTTGGTCTCCAATCTTATTTAGAGTAATGGAAGGTATTACTGCGTATTTATTACCTGGTTCTATAATATTTTTCCTTTTCTTAGTAATAACGGGAGCTCATGTTTTTGAAGGAAATCATTTATTTGTTTGGATGAATCCTGATGTTATTAATCCTGAACATGCAGATTTTGATAAATTAATTTTTAACAAAAAAGGTTGGTTAAATGTTGTTAGATTTTTAGTTACAGCTGCAATCTTTTTGGCTGTTTGGAATTGGGTTCGTTTCAAATTCAGACAGAATTCTATTGCACAAGATACAGCTACTGATAATGCTCCATACAAGAGAAATTTTAAACTAGCTGCTTTCTTTTTAGTGTTTTTCATCGTTTCTGAATCTATCATGTCTTGGGATTGGATTATGTCTGTTGACCCACACTGGTACAGTACTTTGTTCGGATGGTATGTTTTCGCTAGTTTCTTCGTAAGTGGAATCACTGTAATTGCAATGATTACTTTATACTTAAAATCTAAAGGATATTTAGAACACGTAAATACAAGTCACATTCATGATTTAGCAAAATTTATGTTCGGTATTAGTATTTTCTGGACCTATTTATGGTTCTCTCAATTTATGTTAATTTGGTATTCTAATATCCCAGAAGAGGTTACTTATTATGTTACTCGTATAGAGCACTATAAATTACCTTTCTTTGGAATGTTAGCTTTAAACTTTATTTTCCCATTGTTAATCTTAATCAATACTGATTTCAAGCGTTTAACTTGGATTGTAGTTATGGCAGGTATCGTAATTTTATTCGGACATTATATTGATTTCTTCAATATGATTATGCCTGCAACAGTTGGTGATCAGTGGTTTATTGGTATTCCTGAAATCAGTTCTTTAATGTTCTTCTTAGGTTTATTTATTTTCATTGTATTTAGTGCTTTAACTAAAGCTCCAATTGAGCCTAAAGGGAATCCTTTTATTGAGGAGAGTAAACATTTTCATTATTAATAGTTAAAAAGAAATAAAAATGACAAGTTTCTTGGTATTTATAATTTTAGTTCTAGTTGGTATTGCAGTATGGCAATTAACTAAGATATTTGATTTAACCCAAATTGGTGGTTCTTCAGCTAATGATGAAATTGCTAACGATAAAGATAATAGTGTTAATGGTTATTTGATGTTTGCCTTCGTAGGTTTCATTTATGTTTTTACTATTTATTCACTATATGCTTGGGGTGAATTAGTTCTTGGTACTCCAGGTTCAGAACATGGTACAGAGGTTGATAATTTAATGGCTATTTCTATGGCATTGATTTTCTTCGTACAAACTATCACTCAGTTTTTATTACACTACTTTGCTTTTAAATATAGAGGTAAAGAAGGTCAAAAAGCATTATACTTTGCTGATAATAATAAGTTAGAAGCTATATGGACAATTATTCCTGTTATTGTTTTAGCGGGTTTAATCATGTATGGTTTATATACTTGGAATGATATCATGTTTATTGATAAAGAAGATGAACAAGATGCAATTGTTATCGAATTATATGCTAAACAATTTGGTTGGGAAGCACGTTATGCTGGTGATGATAAAACATTAGGAAAAGCTAACGTAAGATTAATCGAAGGTATTAATACTTTAGGTGTTGATTTAGCTGATCCAGCAGCTCAAGATGATAAAGTAGTTACAGAATTGCATTTGCCAGTTGGTAAAAGAGTTATCTTTAAAATGCGTTCTCAAGACGTTTTACACTCTGCTTACATGCCTCATTTTAGAGCGCAAATGAACTGTGTTCCTGGTATGATTACACAATTTTCATTTATTCCTACAGTAACAACTGCAGATATGAGAAATGATGAGGCTATAATTGCCAAAGTGGATAAAATCAATAAAATCAGAACAAAAAACAGCAAAAAAATTGTTGCTGATGGTGGAGTAGCTTTAGATCCTTATACATTTGATTATTTATTATTATGTAATAAGATTTGTGGTGCATCTCACTACAATATGCAAATGAAAATTATTGTTGATTCACCAGCAGATTTTAAAGCTTGGTTAGCAGAAAAACCAACTTTAGCGCAACAATGGAAAGATGCAAACGCTCCAGCTCCAGTAGAAGCACCAGTTACAATTCCGGTTGTAGCGGTTGATTCAACTAAAGTTATAGCTCAAGTTATTAAATAAGTTATTTTATATTAAATATAATAGAATTAGTATGTCACACGATCACGGTCATCATAAAGAAACTTTCATAACTAAATATATTTTTAGTTTGGATCACAAAATGATAGCAAAGCAATACCTAATTTCAGGTTTATTGATGGGTATTGTTGGAGTTGTTTTATCTTTATTCTTCCGTATGCAAATTGCATGGCCAGAAGAATCTTTCGAAATTTTCAAAGTATTCTTAGGAGATAATTTTGCTCCTGATGGAGTAATGCGTAACGATATTTATCTTGCATTAGTTACTATTCACGGAACAATCATGGTATTCTTTGTACTTACCGCTGGTTTGAGTGGTACTTTTAGTAACTTATTGATTCCATTACAAATTGGAGCTCGTGATATGGCTTCAGGATTTATGAACATGCTTTCTTTCTGGATGTTCTTCATTTCTTGTATCATTATGATCTCTTCTTTGTTTATTGAGTCAGGACCAGCATCTGCAGGTTGGACAATTTATCCTCCTTTAAGTGCTTTACCACAAGCAATTCCTGGATCAGGTTTAGGAATGACTTTATGGTTGGCTTCTATGGCTATTTTCATTGCATCATCTTTAATGGGATCATTAAACTATGTTGTTACGGTTATCAACTTAAGAACTAAAGGTATGACAATGACAAGATTGCCATTAACAGTTTGGGCTTTCTTTGTAACAGCTATCATTGGTATCGTATCGTTTCCAGTATTATTTTCTGCTGCATTATTATTAATTTTTGATAGAAGTTTTGGGACATCATTCTTCTTGTCAGATATTTTTATTCAAGGTGAAGTTTTACATTACCAAGGAGGTTCTCCGGTATTATTCGAACACTTATTTTGGTTTTTAGGTCACCCTGAAGTATACATCGTATTATTACCTGCATTGGGTATTACGTCTGAAATTATTGCTACAAACTCTAGAAAACCAATTTTTGGTTACCGTGCAATGATTGCTTCTATTTTAGCAATTGCATTCTTATCAACTATTGTTTGGGGTCACCACATGTTTATTTCTGGTATGAATCCTTTCTTAGGTTCAGTATTTACCTTTACAACATTATTAATTGCAATTCCATCTGCTGTAAAAGCCTTTAACTACATTACAACATTATGGAAAGGTAATTTACAATTAAATCCTGCAATGTTATTCTCTATCGGATTAGTATCTACTTTCATTACTGGAGGTTTAACAGGTATTATTCTTGGAGATTCAACTTTAGATATTAACGTTCACGATACATATTTCGTAGTAGCTCACTTCCACTTAGTAATGGGTATCTCTGCACTTTACGGATTCTTTGCTGGTGTTTACCACTGGTTCCCTAAAATGTTTGGTAGAATGATGAATAAAAACTTAGGTTACGTTCACTTCTGGGTAACTGCTGTTTGTGCTTACGGAGTTTTCTTCCCAATGCACTTTATCGGAATGGCTGGTTTACCAAGACGTTACTACACTAACTCTGCTTTCCCATTATTTGATGAATTAGCTGATGTGAATGTTTTAATTACGATTTTTGCTATCGTAGGAGCTGCATTCCAAATTGTATTCTTCTGGAACTTCTTCTATAGTATTTTCTATGGTAAGAAAGCAACTCAAAATCCATGGAGATCTAATACTTTAGAATGGACTACACCTGTAGAACATATTCACGGAAACTGGCCTGGAGAAATTCCTGAAGTACACAGATGGCCTTATGATTACAGTAAACCAGGTCATGATGAAGACTTCGTTACGCAAATCACACCTATGAAAGAAGGAGAAGAAGTTTTACATCACTAAGATTTTTTCCACAATATACAAACCTCTCCAATTGGAGAGGTTTTTGTTTTATAACTTTACTTATCTTTGTTTTTATGAATGATAATTTGAATCCAAATAAAGAATCCTATTCTCCGCAAGATATTGATATCGAAAAGGCATTACGCCCATTAAGTTTTGATGACTTCGCTGGACAAGATCAAGTATTAGAAAATTTAATTGTTTTTGTGCAAGCGGCTAATTTACGAAATGAAGCGTTAGATCATACTTTGTTTCATGGACCCCCAGGTCTTGGTAAAACAACTTTAGCAAATATCTTGGCTAACGAGTTAGGAGTAGGAATCAAAATCACTTCTGGACCTGTTTTAGATAAACCAGGAGATTTAGCAGGATTATTGACAAACTTAGAAGATAGAGATGTTTTATTCATTGACGAAATTCACCGTTTAAGTCCGATTGTGGAAGAATATTTGTATTCGGCAATGGAAGATTTCAAGATTGATATCATGATTGAGTCGGGTCCAAATGCAAGAACGGTTCAAATTAATTTGAATCCGTTTACTTTAGTTGGTGCAACTACTCGTTCTGGATTGTTGACAGCTCCTATGCGTGCTCGTTTTGGAATTCAAAGTCGATTACAATATTATAACACCGAATTATTAACCACAATTGTCCAACGTAGTTCCTCTATTTTAAAGATGCCAATTACGATGGAAGCGGCTATTGAAATCGCTGGCAGAAGTAGAGGAACACCTCGTATCGCCAATGCTTTATTGCGTCGTGTTAGAGATTTTGCTCAAATCAAAGGAAACGGAAAAATCGACATTGAAATAGCAAAATTCGCATTAAAAGCACTTAATGTTGATGCACACGGATTAGACGAAATGGACAATAAAATTTTATTAACCATAATCGAAAAATTCAAAGGTGGACCAGTTGGATTATCAACCTTGGCAACCGCTGTTTCAGAAAGTGGTGAAACCATTGAAGAAGTGTACGAACCTTTCTTAATTCAAGAAGGTTTCATAATGAGAACGCCTCGCGGAAGAGAAGTAACCGAAAAAGCCTATAAACATTTAGGAAAAATTAAAAATAATATTCAAGGGGGTTTGTTTTAGTTTGATAAACAATAAAGAAAAATACACACAGTTGATAAAAGCCGAATCCAAAAGAATCGGCTTTTTGTCATGTGGTATTTCCAAAGCTGGTTTTCTCGAAGAAGAAGCGCCTCGTTTAGAAAATTGGCTCAATAATAATATGAACGGTCAAATGAGTTATATGGAAAACCATTTTGACAAGCGATTGAATCCAACGCTTTTGGTGGATGATGCTAAAAGCGTGATTTCATTATTATTAAATTATTATCCTTCCGAACTTCAAAATGAAGATTCGTATAAGATTTCTAAATACGCTTACGGACAAGATTACCATCATGTCATAAAAGAGAAATTAAAGGAATTGTTACATTTCATTCAAACCGAAATTGGCGAAGTTTCTGGAAGAGCGTTTGTAGATTCGGCACCAGTTTTAGACAAAGCTTGGGCGGCAAAAAGTGGCTTGGGTTGGATTGGAAAAAATAGTAATCTTATCACCCAAAAAGTCGGTTCGTTCTATTTTATTGCCGAATTAATTATTGATTTGGAATTAGATTACGATACGCCAACAACAGACCATTGTGGTTCTTGCACTGCTTGTTTGGATGCTTGTCCGACGGAAGCTATTGTGGCTCCGTATGTTGTGGATGGAAGTAAATGTATTTCGTATTTCACGATTGAATTGAAAGATAATTTGCCTCAAGAAATGAAAGGTAAGTTTGATGATTGGATGTTTGGTTGTGATGTGTGCCAAGATGTTTGTCCGTGGAATCGATTTTCTAAACCACATAATGAACCGCTTTTTCAGGCGAATTCGGATATTTTAAATTTCTCAAAATCGGATTGGGAAGAAATAACTACTGATACTTTTCAAAAAGTATTTAAAAATTCAGCAGTTAAACGAACCAAATATGAAGGCTTGCTTCGTAATATCAATTTTTTGAAGAAATAAAATTGTATAAACTTTTTCAGACAAAAAATATTTTCCAAAAGAAAACTTTGCCGTAGTTTTGAGAGTTCTTAAAAATAAATAAATTTTTAAAATTATGACATCAGGATTTTTCGCAATCTTAGACGATATCGCTGCATTGATGGACGATGTAGCCATGACAAGTAAATTAGCAACTAAAAAAACAGCTGGAATTTTAGGAGATGATTTGGCGGTAAATGCCGAAAAAGCAACTGGGTTTTTAGCTTCAAGAGAAATTCCGGTGTTGTGGGCAATTACAAAAGGCTCGTTTATCAATAAATTGATTATTCTACCCGTTGTTTTTGTTTTGAATTGGTTGTATCCGCCAGCCATTAAAGCCGCTTTAATCATTGGAGGAGTTTACTTGGCCTACGAAGGTGTGGAGAAAATTATTGAATATCTTTTTCATCGTGCTAAAAAAGGTGAAGAAGTTATCAAAGAAAGTAAATTGGAGGAGAATGACGAAAATTCTGAAAAAGCAAAAGTAAGTTCGGCTATTAAAACCGATTTTATTCTTTCGCTTGAAATTGTCATCATCGCTCTAGGAACCGCAATGGAAAAAGAGCATCCGCTAATCACTCAAATTTTGAGTGTAACTTTTGTCGCCATTATTGCTACAATTGGAGTTTACGGTATTGTAGCTTTAATTGTACGTATGGACGATGCTGGTTTTTATTTAATGAAAAATGGAAATGAAAAAGGATTTTTATCTTCTTTAGGTAGTATTTTAATTAAAGCCTTACCATTGGTTATTAAACTCCTTGCTGTCGTAGGAACTATCGCGCTTATTTTAGTTTCGGGCGGAATTTTTCTTCATAATATCGAATATATTCATCATTTAATTCCACATAGCATTCCATCAACATTAGCTGAATTTGTTGTTGGTATTGCATTTGGGTTAGTAGCCGTTTTGTTGATGACGGGATTTAATAAGGTGAAGGGTTTGGTTAAAAAATAAAATATGTTTAAAAAAATTGCAATTAGACTATCTATACTTTTATCGTTATTTTTTATTTATCAATTATTTTGGCTTTTTTCATTAAACTACAATGAGGGGAAGTTGAAAAAAATTTCAGCAGATGGAAATTATTTTAGATCAAATATGTTTTATTGTAAAAAAATTATTTTTGAAGAGAAACAATTTAGAAATGTTAATTATTTAGAGATTAAAATCCAGAATAAAAATTTTTTTCATAACGAAACTTTCTATCTTTTGAATAAACATGATGGTAAAAAACCGCATAATCTTTTTAAGGAAAATGACGATGTGCTAATTAGGTATCGAATATTATTGTTTTTTGTTTACGAATTGGATTATAAAATTGTGCTAAATTTTTCTAGAAAAGATGATTTAATTCAGTATCAATACAAAATTATTAATTGATTTATTTTCAGAACGTTCGAAATTATTAGTAGTTTTGTTGATGACGGGGTTTAAGAAGGTGAAGCAACAAATGAAATCATAAAAAATGAATAGAAAAAAACAATTTATTATTGTAATCTTGATAATCGTTTTGGTGTCTTTGTTTGCATATTATGACAAGTCAAATCTTAAAAGAGGTGGAGTGTTTGTAATTGGGAAAGTGGTAAAAAACACACATGGGAAAGGTTATGATGGTCTATATTTTAAATTTAATTATAAGAATAACGAATATAATGAATGGTGCTTTACAAGAAGTGAAGGTATTGTTGGGAAATCATATTTTTGTATAGTAGATGATAATAACTTAAAAAAGTCTATTTTATTAGTTGATTGTCCCGTTCCTGACAGTATTACAAAATCTCCTTATAATGGATGGAAAAAAATACCAATTCCGGATTATCAGTTGATTTTAGATAATTATTTTAAGTCAAATACTGAAAGATTTTTTGATTTCTGATAGTTGAGAATTGTTTTTTAATATTATTGTAATTGTTTTGCTTAAATAAAATATTCCTTCAAGTCTAAAACCAAATCAACTTCAATAAATAATCCATTTATTTTTTTCAAAAGAATACCGAAATAATTTCTCATTTTATGCGTATACCCTTATATTTGTAAGTTAGTAAAATAAAAAACCATGCATAAAGATAGTAAACGTAGAGAAGCCTTATTATATCACGCAAAACCTAAACCGGGAAAAATCCAGGTAGTTCCCACAAAAAAATATGCAACACAAAGAGATTTAGCTTTGGCTTATTCTCCAGGAGTAGCAGAACCTTGTTTAGAAATTGAAAAAGACGTTAACAACGTTTATAAATATACCGCAAAAGGAAATTTAGTAGCTGTAATCTCAAACGGAACCGCTGTTTTAGGTTTGGGAGATATTGGTCCAGAAGCTTCAAAACCTGTAATGGAAGGAAAAGGGTTGTTGTTCAAAATCTTCGCTGATATTGATGTTTTTGATATCGAAGTAGGAACAAAAGACATCGAAGAATTCATTGCAACAGTAAAAAATATTTCTCCAACTTTCGGAGGAATTAACTTGGAAGACATCAAAGCACCAGAATCTTTTGAAATTGAAAGACGTTTGGTAGAGGAATTGAATATTCCAGTTATGCACGATGATCAACACGGAACTGCAATTATTTCATCAGCCGCTTTATTAAATGCTGTGGAATTAGCAGGCAAGAAAATGGAAGAAGTTACTATGGTAATTTCGGGAGCAGGTTCGGCCGCTATTGCTTGTGTTAATTTATATGTTGCGTTTGGTGTAAAACCTGAAAATGTTGTTATGTTCAACAGTAAAGGGGCATTGCGAAAAGATGATCCAAAAATTTCAGACATGCAACGTGTCTATGCAACAGATAAACATTTTGACGATTTAGCGCATGCTATGAAAGGTGCCGATGTTTTTGTAGGATTGTCTACGGGAAATATCGTAACGCCAGAAATGTTACTAAGCATGGCTGATAATCCTATTGTCTTTGCTTTGGCTAATCCAACCCCTGAAATTGAGTATCAATTAGCTATGGATACTAGAAAAGATATCATTATGGCTACAGGTCGTTCAGACCATCCTAACCAAGTGAATAATGTACTTGGTTTTCCATATATTTTTAGAGGGGCTTTAGATGTTAGAGCGACTAAAATTAATGAGGACATGAAAAAAGCTGCTGTTGTTGCCTTAGCTAATTTGGCAAAAGCATCAGTTCCAGAACAAGTAAATATTGCGTATGGCGAAACTAAATTAACGTTTGGTCGCGATTATATTATTCCAAAACCATTTGACCCAAGATTAATTTCTGAAGTTTCACCAGCAGTTGCAAAAGCGGCTATGGAATCAGGAGTAGCATTAGCACCAATTACCGATTGGGATAAATATAAAGATGAGTTATTAGAGCGAATGGGTTCTGATAATAAAATGATTCGTTTGTTAACAAACAGAGCTAGAACAAATCCAAAACGCATTATTTTTGCTGAAGCAGATCAGATTGATGTGTTAAAAGCAGCTCAAATTGTGCATGAAGAAGGTATTGGTTTTCCAGTTTTATTAGGAAACAAAGAAATCATTATGGAATTAAAAGAAGAAATTGGTTTTGATGTAGAAGTGCCAATTTTTGATCCAAAAGCGAAAGAATGTGATGCGAAACGTTTAGATTACGCACAACATTTTTGGGAAAGTAGAAAACGCAAAGGTGTTACCTTTTATGAGGCTGAAAAATGGATGCGCGAGCGAAATTACTTTGGTTTAATGATGGTAAATACCGGAGAAGCAGATGCAATGGTTACGGGTCATTCAAGAAGTTATCCATCAACAATAAAACCTGTAATGCAATTAATAGATAAAGCTCCTGGAGTTTCAAAAATTGCAACTACCAATATGATGATGACCTCAAGAGGTCCAATTTTCTTGTCAGATACTGCAATTAATCCTAACCCTTCAGCTGATGATTTAGCAAGAATTGCTTTAATGACGGCAAAAACAGTTAGAATGTTTGGTATGGAGCCAGTAATTGCAATGGTATCTTATTCTAATTTTGGCTCATCTAATTATGAAGGTCCTAATAAAGTAAGACAAGCAGTTGCCTATTTACATGAAAATTTCCCTGATTTAATAGTAGATGGAGAGATTCAAACAGATTTTGCATTAAATCCAGATTTACTAAAAAATAAATTTCCTTTTTCTAAATTAGTAAATAAAAAAGTTAATACACTTATTTTTCCTAATTTAGACGCTGCGAATATTACATACAAATTAATAAAGGAATTAAATAATTCAGAATCAATTGGTCCTATAATTCTTGGTTTAGATAAACCAGTACACGTTTTTCAATTAGGAGCAAGTGTTGAAGAAATGGTTAATATGGCTGCAGTGGCAGTTGTTGACGCACAAGAAAAAGGAAAAAAATCTAATAGATAATACAAATATGATAGCTCACATTCAAGGACGATTAGTTGAAAAAACACCAACCGAAGTAATTATCGATTGTAATGGTGTGGGGTATCATATTAATATTTCTTTGCATACGTATTCATTATTGCCTGATTCAGAAAGTTTAAAATTATTTACTTTTTTACAAATTAAAGAAGATGCGCATACCTTATACGGATTTGTAGAAAAGCAAGAGCGCGAGTTGTTTAAATTATTAATTTCGGTTTCTGGAGTTGGCGCAAGTATAGCAAGAACTATGCTCTCTTCCTTAGCTCCTAGTCAAATTATACAAGCAATTGCATCAAATGATATTGGAACAATGCAATCAATGAAAGGTATTGGTGCAAAAACAGCACAAAGAATTATACTTGATTTGAAGGAAAAAGTGTTAAAAGTGTATAATTTAGATGAAGTTTCTGTTATTGAAAGCAATACAAATAAAGATGAAGCGTTATCTGCTTTAGAAGTTTTAGGATTTGCTAGGAAAGCAGCCGAAAAAGTTATCGACAAAATTATAAGAGAAACCCCAAACGCCACTGTTGAAAACTTAATAAAACAAGCTTTAAAAAATTTATAAAACTTGAAAAAAATAATATTAAAAGCAATAAATAAATTACAATTTAATCTAGCATTATTCTTTATGCTCTTTTCTTTTTCGCTACAAGCTCAGGTAGGCGAGGAGGAAAAAGATTCTATTAAAACAGGTGTTGATTTAGGGAAACTTAATATGCCTAATCCCGTTAGTATTTTAGATAAATATACATATGATCCAGCTTCTGATCGTTATATTTATACGAGCTCTGTTGACGGGTTTAATATTAATTATCCAATGATTCTTACGCCAAAACAATTTGAAGAACTTGTTTTGAGAGAACGAATGCGTAAATATTACCAAGAAAAATCGGCAGCGATGGATGGTAAAAAATCAGGTTCCGAAGATGCTAAAAAAGATTTATTACCAAGATATTATGTAAATTCTAAATTTTTTGAAACTATATTTGGGAGCAATACCATTGATGTAAAGCCTACAGGTTCTGTAGAATTAGATTTAGGAATTCGTTTTACAAAACAAGATAATCCATCTCTTTCTCCAAGAAACAGAAAAACAACAAGTTTCGATTTTGATCAAAGAATTAGTGTTGGTTTACAAGGTAAGGTTGGAACACGTTTAAATGTTAATGTTAATTATGATACACAATCTACTTTTGCATTTCAAAATTTAATTAAATTAGAATACACTCCTACCGAAGATGATATAATTAAGAAAATAGAAGTAGGAAATGTTAGCTTCCCATTGTCTAATTCATTGGTTAGAGGAGCTCAAAGTTTATTTGGGGTAAAAGCGCAATTACAATTTGGTAAAACAACTTTTACAGGAGTTTTCTCTGAACAAAAATCGCAAACGAAATCAGTTACTTCTCAAGGTGGTGGTACACTTCAAGATTTCGAAATTTTTGCCTTGGATTATGATGCCGATCGCCATTATTTCTTATCTCAATATTTTAGAAATAATTATGATAAAGCTTTAGAGACTTTTCCGTATGTAAATTCGCGTGTTCAAATTAATAGAATTGAAGTTTGGATAACGAACAAACAAAATCGAGTAAATTCTACCGAAAATAACCTAAGAAATATTGTGGCACTTCAAGATTTAGGAGAAGCGCCACTCACAAATGTTTTGCCACAAGAAACGGTTCACATAGATTTAGTTTCAAACCCAACTTTTTACAATGTTGCTGCAAATACACCCACAAATAATTCCAATAATAAATATGATCCTAGTAGTATAGGAAGTAATTTTTTAAACAGTTCTATTAGAGATGTTTCTTTAGCATCTAATGGTTTTAATGTTGTTGGTGGCGCTTCTGAAGGAGTTGATTTTGCTAAGCTAGAAAATGCAAGAAAATTAACGTCAACAGAATATACGTATCACCCGCAATTAGGATATATTTCCTTAAATCAGAGATTAGCAAACGATGAAGTTTTAGCAGTTTCTTATCAATATACGATTGGAAGTGATGTTTATCAAGTGGGAGAATTTGGTACAGATGGTGTTGATGCAACAAATGTGGGCGGAACCGGTATTCCTAATTCTCAAGCATTAGTGTTAAAATTATTAAAAAGTAATTTAACTATTGATAAGTATCAAGTGGCAGGTATAGATTATACAATGCCTACATGGAATTTAATGATGAAAAATATTTACCAAATTCCTGGTGGATATCAATTGCAACAAGAAGATTTTAAATTAAACATTCTTTATACAGATCCGTCGCCTTTAAATTACATAACGCAATCTGGGATTGATGCTTTGCCTTCAGATGTAGAGCAAACACCCTTGTTAAAAGTGTTTAATCTAGATCAATTAAATTATACAAATGACCCGCAAGAAGGTGGTGATGGTTTTTTTGACTTTTACCCAGGATTAACAGTAGATACACAAAGAGGAAAAATTATTTTTACAACAGTTGAGCCTTTTGGTAAACATTTATTTGAAAAACTAGATGTTCCGGCTTTGGTTGAAAATTACGATGATCCGTTAACCTATAATAGCAATCAAGCCAAGTATGTTTTTAGAAGTTTGTATAAAACTACTCAAGCAGCTGCTTTGCAGGAAAGTGCAAAAAATAAGTTTCAATTAAAAGGACGTTTTAAATCTTTAGGTGGAGACGGAATTTCAATTGGTGCTTTTAATGTTCCTCAAGGTTCAGTAGTGGTTACTGCTGGTGGAAGAGTTTTGGTTGAAGGTGTAGATTATACGGTAAATTATCAAATGGGTAAGGTACAAATTCTTGACCCATCATTACAAGCATCTAATACTCCAATTGAAGTTTCAGTAGAAAACAATTCTGTTTTTGGGCAACAAACAAGACGTTTTTGGGGATTAAATGTAGAGCATAAGTTTAATGATAAGTTTTTAATGGCAGCTACCGTTTTAAACATGTCTGAAAGACCTTTTACAACCAAATCAAATTATGGGCAAGAGTCTGTAAATAATACCATTTTCGGATTTAACACAAACTACTCAACAGAGGTTCCGTTTTTTACAAGATTAGTAAATAAGTTGCCAAATATTGATACGGATGTTCCATCAAATTTATCTTTTAGAGGTGAAATCGCTTATTTAAAACCAGGGGCTTCTAAAGCGGATCAATTTAACGGTGAAGCAACAACTTATATAGATGATTTTGAAGGTTCTCAAACCACAATTGATATGCGTTCGCCTCAAGCTTGGACATTAGCAAGTGTGCCTTTGGAAGGTAATTATGACGGAATTGCGACCACCGCAGAACCACTTGCCGATGATTTAAGTGTTGGTTATAAAAGAAGTAAATTAGCTTGGTATTCAATTGATCCTGTTTTCTATACGCAAACACCAGCAGGAATTAATGATGATGATTTATCATTTAATAAAACAAGACGTATTTTTAGTCGAGAATTATATCCTGTAACCGATATTGCTCAAGGGCAAACAACCGTTATAAGTACATTAGACTTAACATACTTTCCTAAAGATAGAGGACCATATAATTTTAATCCTAGTTTAAGCGGGTCAAATCAATTTACAGATTTAGAAGCTCCTGAATCATGGGCGGGTATAACACGTGCCATAAACTCTACAAATTTTGAGCAATCGAATGTAGAATATATTCAGTTTTGGGTAATGGATCCATATTACGGAAATACTGGCGACAAAGCAGATCCAACAAATACAGGTAAATTAGTATTTAATCTTGGTGAAATATCAGAGGATATTTTAAGAGATGGAAGAAAATTATATGAAAATGGATTGCCAGAAGTAGGCTCGACTCAACCAACACTAAGTACTGCTTGGGGACAAGTTCCAGCCTCACAATCATTAATTTACGCTTTTGATACTAACGATGGGAATAGAGCGGTGCAAGATGCTGGTTTTGATGGATTAACTGATGCTGGTGAAGCTGCAAAATTTCCAGCTTTCGCGGCTTATCCAGACCCTGCTGCGGATAATTACCAATTTTATTTGAATACTTCAGGTGATTTAGTTACTCGCTATAAAAACTATAACGGATTTGAAGGAAATTCTCCTGTTAACGTAACTAATGATAATAGAGGGAATACAACTTTTCCAGATGTTGAAGATGTAAATCGTGACAATACGATGAACACCATTAACGCTTATTTTAAATTTGAAGTTCCTTTTCAAGCTTACGGAGATAATGATATAGACGTTCCGGTGGGACAAAATTATATTGCCGATTTTAGAACAGACGACAATGTAGATTTACCAAATGGTGCTGTGGGTAAAGTAAGATGGATATTATATAAAATTCCAATTTTAGAGGTTATAGATGCTAATAAAGTAGGTCCAATTTCAGATTTTCGTTCCATTCGTTTCATGAGAATGTATATGAGTGGATTTAAAGATGAAGTTACGCTACGTTTTGGTGCTTTAGATTTGGTTAGAGGGGAATGGAGACGTTATACCGGTAAATTCGATCAATTAGATCCTGATCCAGATGATGAAAATACAGGATTTGATGTAGTGGCTTTAAATATTCAAGAAAACGGACAAAGAAGTCCTATAAATTATGTAACTCCTCCAGGCGTGGTTCGAGAGCAATTATATAATAACAACACGATTATTAATCAAAATGAGCAATCACTTTCTTTACGAGTTTATGATAAATTAGGAGGAATAGTTAATGGTTTAGAGAATGATGATGCAAGAGCCGTGTTTAAAAATGTAAATGTAGATATGCGTCAGTTTAAAAAACTACGTATGTTTTTACATGCAGAAGCAGTTCAAAACGGAGATTTACAAGATGATGAATTAATCGCTTTTATTCGTTTTGGAAATGACTTTACAGATAATTTCTACCAAGTTGAAATGCCTCTAAAAGTTACTGCTTATGGTGCTTCAACTCCAGATGAAGTTTGGCCTTCTGAAAATGAAATAGAAATTTCTTTAGATTTATTAACTAAGTTAAAGATATTAGCTCTTCAGAATGATCCATCTATTTCGCTTGATTTAGATGGAGTTGGATTTGTAGAAGAAGAGGCAATTGGTTCTTCTAGTAATAGATTGACTCTAGGAATAAAAGGAAACCCAAATTTTGGACTGGTTAGAACTTTAATGATCGGGATCAAAAATAAATCGGGTAGTATTAAGAGAGGTGAAGTTTGGTTTAACGAACTTCGTATGTCTGATATGGATAACAAAGGCGGTTATGCTGCGGTGGCTAATTTAGATACCAATTTTGCTGACTTTGCAAATGTTTCGGCTACAACTAGATTAGGAACTATCGGTTTTGGCGCTTTAGAACAAGGTCCAAATGAAAGAAGTAGAGAAGATGTTTTTCAATATGACATTGTAACAAATGTAAATTTAGGCAAACTATTACCAAAAAAATGGGGAATAAATTTACCGTTTAATTATGCTGTGGGCGAAGAAACTATCACGCCAAAATTTGATCCTTTTTATCAAGATATCGAATTAAATCAGTTATTAGATATAACAAATGACGCAACGGAAAGAGCAAATATTGAGCAAAGAGCAATTGATTACACAAAAAGAACTAGTTTCAATTTAATTGGAGTTAAAAAAGAGAAAAATCCAGAAAAGAATACTCATTTTTACGACGTAGAGAATTTAACTTTGTCTTATTCTTTAAATGAAACGGAACATCATGATTACGAAATTGAAAATTTAATTGATAAGCAAAATAGAACTACAGTTGATTATGCTTATACTTTTAAACCAAAAACAGTTGAGCCTTTTAAAAACACAAAGCTTTTCAAGAAGAGTGGTTATTATAAAATGTTGAGCGATTTTAATTTTAACTATTTACCAAGTAATGTTTCGTTTAGTTCAAATATAATTCGTCAATTTAACAGACAACGTTTTAGATTAGTTGATGTGCAAGGAATTGGACTTGGCGATTTGTATAGAAGAAACTATTTCTTTAACTATACGTATGGCTTTAATTATAATGTAACAAAATCACTTCGTTTAAATTATACTGCTTCATCTAATAATATCGTTCGTAATTATTTAGATGAAAATAATTTACCAATTGATGGATTAGATATTTGGGACGATTATTGGAATATTGGAGAATCAAATCAACACAACCAACAATTGGTTGTAAATTACGATTTACCAATTAATAAAATTCCAGTGCTTAGTTTTGTTAAATCTACTTATACGTATACAGGAGATTATAACTGGCAACGTTCGTCAGATGCTTTTTCATCTGTTACTGGTGAAGATGGCAATATTTATGCTTTAGGGAATACTATCCAAAATGCAAATTCACATAAGTTAAATACAACTTTAAATATGGATTTGTTTTATAAGTATATTGGTTTAACTAAAACCAAAAGCAATAAGAAAAAAGTTGTGACTAATAAAGATAAAAATGCTGTTCCAAAACCAGGACAAAAAGTAACGGCTCCAAAAGGAAATATAACTTCTGAAAGAGGTCTTTTTATGAGTGGTTTAATAGGAGTGATTACAAGTGTTAAAAACATTCAAATTAATTATACCGAAAATAACGGAACAGTTTTACCAGGATATCTTCCAGGTTTAGGATTCTTTGGTTCGTCTAAACCAACCTTAGGTTTTGTTTTCGGAAGTCAATCAGATGTTCGATATGAAGCAGCACGCAATGGTTGGTTAACAACATTCCCTGAATTTAATCAGAACTTCACTCAAGTAGAAACTAAAAAAATTAATTTCACTGCTCAAATGGAATTGTTTCCAGATTTGAAAATTGATTTAACGGCAGACAGAACGTATGCTTATAATTTTTCTGAACAATATGATGTTTCTGCTGGGCAATATAATTCGCGCGCTCCATACGATTTTGGTAATTTTAATGTTTCAACTATTTTAATTTCAACTGCATTTACACAAAGTGATGTAAACTTTTCTCAAACATTTCAAGATTTTAGAGATAATAGATTAGTAGTTGCTAACAGATTAGCAGAAGGTTATTATGGAGGAGGATCATTTCCAAGAGATGCAGATGGCTACCCTATTGGGTTTGGAAAAAATAGCCAGCAAGTATTATTGCCTTCATTTTTATCAGCATATTCGGGTCAAGATGTAGCTAAAGTATCAACCGGAGTATTTAGAAATGTTCCGTTACCAAACTGGACAATAAAATATACTGGACTTATGCGATATAAATGGTTTAAAGATAATTTTAAACGTTTCTCAATTCAACACGGATATAGAGCAAGTTATAATGTCAATTCATTTCGTTCTAACTTAAATACAGCTCCAGTTGATGCCAATGGGAATTTCTTTGCTTCTAAGATTATTTCAAATGTCAATCTTGCAGAACAGTTTAATCCTTTAGTTAAGGTTGAGTTTGAAATGAAAAATTCAATAAAAATTCTGGCTGAACTTAAAAAAGACAGAACGTTAAATATGAGTTTCGATAATAATTTGCTTACAGAAGTTAGTGGAAACGAATACATAATTGGTCTTGGATATAGAATTAAAGATGTAACGTTTAATTCAGCTTTAGCAGATAATGTAAGCGGAATTATTAAAAGTGATATTAATATTAAAGCTGATTTTTCATTGCGTAAAAACAATACAATTGTTCGTTATTTAGATTACGACAACAATCAATTAGGAGGAGGTCAAGATTTATGGTCGGTTCGATTGACGGCAGATTATTCTTTTAGTAAAAATTTAACTGCTATTTTCTTCTATGATCATCAGTTCTCTCAAGCGGTAATTTCTACTTCTTTTCCTACAACAAATATTAGAAGCGGATTTACATTACGATACAATTTCGGGAATTAATTTAAATTTTATAAAAATATATCTCAACCACTCAAAATCAGTTTTTTGAGTGGTTATTTTTTTATTCAAAAAAATAACAAAAACCTTTTTTTCAATTCAATAAATAAAATTACATTTGTACGTCAAAAAATTATAACCAAATGAATATACCAACTAATTTAAAATACACTAAAGACCACGAGTGGGTTTCAATTGAAGGCGATGTTGCAACAGTAGGAATTACAGATTTTGCTCAAAAAGAATTGGGTGATATCGTATATGTTGAGGTGGAAACTTTAGATCAAACTTTAGATAAAGACGAAGTTTTTGGAACAGTTGAAGCTGTGAAAACCGTTTCAGATTTGTTTTTGCCTTTGTCTGGAGAAATTATCGAATTTAATGACTCATTAGAATCAGATCCTGAAAAAGTAAATTCTGATCCTTATGGAGATGGTTGGATGGTGAAAGTAAAATTTTCTGATGCATCTGAAGTAGAAACGCTTTTATCTAGTGAAGATTATAAAGCACTTATCGGAGCGTAACTATTTATATCTTGCTATAACTTGGGCTGTTTTAATTACAATTGCAAGTTTAGTAAGTCTAAATGGTATTCCTAAAGGATACGTATCTGGGAATGATAAGGTTGTGCATTTTATATTTTATGCTGTTTTTGTTATTTTATTGAGTTTAGCAAAAAGTAAATCTTGTTTTAAAAGTAAACATGATTTGTTAATTATTCTTTTTGTAATACTATATGGCATAGTTATTGAGATATTACAAGGTGTATTAACCAAAAACAGAGGGGCTGATATTTACGATGCCATTGCTAATTCGTTAGGAGCAATTGTAGGATTTATTTGCTTATACTGTGTAAAAAATAAAATTTTTAATAAATTTTTTTAAAACATTTCTAATATTAACTATATTAGCACTTCAAAATTAAAATTATGGAAATAAAGAAAAATCCTAATGTAGATCCAAAGAGAAATAGTTCATTATATTTCCTTGTTGGTCTTACTGCTATTTTATTGTTGACTTATGTTGGCATTGAGCTTAAATCAGAAGACCCAAGAGTTGTGGTTGAAAAATTAGATATTCTAGATAATTTTGTACAAGATGAAGAGGCGATTTTAACAATGCCACCAGTACAAAAATTACCACCACCACCACCACCTGCTCCAGAGGTAATTCAAATTGTTGATAACAAGCAAGTTATTGAAGATAAAAAAATTGAAACTACAGAAGTAGATGAAAATAAACCAGTAGTCGTTAATAATGCTGCTCAGTACGGTGACGAAGGTGGAACAGCTGATGAAATTGATGAAGAAGTACCTTTTGCAGTTATTGAAGATGTTCCTGTTTTTCCTGGATGTGAAAAAGTTGAAAAAAGCAAGCGTCTAGAGTGCTTTATGGAGCAAATGGCAAAACACATAAAGAGAAATCAAAATTACCCTGAACGAGCAATGGAAGATAATATTCAAGGTAGAGTAGCTGTTTTGTTTGTTATTGATAAAGATGGAAGTATTACAAATGTGCAAGTAAGAGGTCCTAAAGGTGGAGAACTTTTAGAGAAAGAGGCAAAACGTGTAATCGAAAAATTACCAAAATTTAAACCAGGAATGCAACGTGGAAAACCTGTAAAAGTTAAGTACAGTCAACCAATTACATTCAAATTACAATAATATAGAATCCCAACTTTTTAAGTTGGGATTTTTTTTGGCATATAAATTGTATAGATTAATTAACAAATCGTTAACTATTAATCTATATATTATGAAAACAAATGTCGATTTCCCAAAAAGAGCCAAAAATAGTTTCATCTATTTTCAAGTTGGACTAATTGCAACTATGATTGTTATTTTATTTATTTTGGAATTTAATTTCGAAAATAAAGTAAAAAAAATAACATATAATCCTACAGATCTAATTGTGCCCGAAGCAACATTTGTTTACAATCCAGCTCCTGCTACTAAAGCACAAGAAGTTAGTAAACCTATTGCAGTAAAAGTTCCTGTTGTAGTTCATTCTTTTAAACCTACCAAAGAAGAACCTAAAAAAGAGGAGAACGACTTTAAAGCGGCAACACAAGATACTGATATAGATAAAACTCCGGTTTCAACAAATGATTTATCATCTGACACTAATGTTCCAGTAAAGCCAAGAGAAGTAAATATTTTTTCTGTTGAACAATTGCCTATGTTTCAAGCGTGTAAAGGTTTAAGTAGAGAACAGCAAAAAGCTTGTTTTGATGAGCAACTAACAAAAGCAATTGTAAAACATTTAATTTATCCAGAAGATGATTTAAAAGATGGAAACCAAGGAGTAGTTCAAGTAGAATTTGTAATTGATGAAAAAGGAGCTATTACTAATGTTACGGCTTTAAATAACAAAAGATCTACAAAAGAAATGCAGTTGGCGGCAGAAAAAGCGGTAAAAAGAATCCCTAAGTTAATACCGGCAATGCAAGGCGATACTCCGGTTAAAATTAAATATACAATTCCAGTTGGTTTCCGATTGAAATAAAATAAATATAATTACTATAAAATATCCCATTTCGATGGGATTTTTTTATTTTTACATTCTCATAATCAAATATAAAATGAATATAAAGAATTTTTTAGATTCAACCTATCTTAAAACAGCAAGCCAAGCAAATCTTTCTGAAAATGAGAATACTGAAATTGTTGTAAATTGTATACAAGAAGCAATTGAAAATGATTTTAAATTAATCATGATTCGTCCAGATAAAGTTGCTTTAGCAAAGAAAATGATTCAAGAATCTAAATCTAAAGTTACAATTGGAACTGTAATCGACTTTCCTTTTGGAACTGCAACAATTGATGAAAAATTAGCAGAAGCAAAAAAAGCGATTGAAGATGGAGCAGATGATTTAGATTTTGTAGTAGATTACGAAGCTTTTAAAAGAGGAGAACTAGATTTTGTAAAGCAACAAGTTATTCAAGGTACAAAGCTAGGCTTAGCTCATGCTAAAATTGTAAAATGGATTATAGAAGTAGCTGCGCTTAATAATCATCAAATTGTTCAACTTTCAGCTTTAATTAAAAATGTTGTTATTGCTAATTTTAGCGAAAAAGAATATGATAAAGTGTTTGTAAAATCTTCAACGGGTTTTTATAAAACACCAGAAGGAATGCCAAATGGAGCCACTGTTCAAACTATAAAACTAATGTTAGAAAATTCATTTCCTTTGCCTGTAAAAGCAGCAGGTGGAGTTAGAACGTATGAAGAAGCAGTAGAAATGATTCAATTAGGAGTAAAAAGAATTGGTACTTCGTCGGCTAAAGCAATCGCTAATGGTGAAGTTTCAAATAGTGATTATTAAAATGAAATTAATGAAAAAAATATATTATTTATTGTTGTTGATTTTTGGATGGTCAACTTTTGCGCAAAACTCGTCTAATGAACAATTTCCTCTGTTTTCAGAATGTAAAACGGCAGAATTAAATCAACAAGAATCTTGTTTTTATAGCACCATTCAAAATTATTTTTACAGCAACTACAAAGTCCCTCAAGAAATTCAGGAACAAAACTATAAAGGAACTGTAATTGCTGTTTTTGAAGTAGATACAATCGGAAAATTTAAGGTTATTCATATAGATGCTGCTCATGAATCTTTAAAAAATGAAGCTAAACGTGTTTTTGAATCGTTACCAAAGGTTTCGCCAGCAACTTATTCGGGTAAACCTACATATGCTAAATTTTCAATTAAAATAAATATTCCTTTAATTGCTCCAAATAAGCAAGAAGATTTAGCAACTAAATATGCTAAAACAAATACCCTTTTAATAGATAATAAAAAAGAGTTATCTGAATACGATAATATTCAATACAAACCTTTTGAAAATCCACAATTCAAGAGCAATGGAATTGTTCAGTTTTCACATCAGAATTATGGTGTTTTTGATGCATTGTTAAATCAAGTAGGAAGTAATAATCATACCGCTTCAAAGCCTTATTCATATGATGAAGTGGCAAAATATTATGATTTTGAAACGGTAAATAAAGCCTTTTTAAAACAAAAAGAATCTTGGTGGGGAAGAAAAATTTGGAATGAAAACCTAGTCGCTATTCAAGGTGAAGGTTATTGGTTTACTTTAAATCCAATTTTCGATTTTAGAATAGGAAAAGATACAGAAAGTGAAGCGTCTAATACTTTTGTAAACACTAGAGGTTTAATTGTAACGGGTGGTTTAGGTTCTCAATTAACATTTACCACTTCTATATACGAAAGTCAGGGTAGGTTTGCAGATTATTATAATGCATATGCCGAAAGTATTCGACCATCCGGTGGAAATCCAGCAATTGTTCCGGGTATAGGTATCGCAAAACGATTTAAAGAAGATGCTTACGATTTTCCTTTAGCAGAGGCAAATATTAAATATCAACCAAACAGTTTTTTAAATCTTCAGTTGGGTTATGGTAGAAATTTTCTAGGAGATGGATATCGTTCTTTATTACAAAGCGATGGTGCAAGTCCGTATCCGTTTTTTAAAATCAATACCACTTTTTGGAAAATTAAATACACAAATACCTACATGTGGCTAAAAGATGTTAGAGATTTGGCTACTGTTGACGGAACGTATGCAACAAAATACATGGCAAGTCATTATTTGAGTTGGAATGTAACCAAAAGATGGAATTTAGGTTTCTTTGAAAATGTAGTTTGGACCAATACAAATGATAGAGGATTCGATTTTAATTTTGTAAATCCTTTGATTTTTTACAGAACAGTTGAATTTGGTTCATCGTCTAAAACAGGAAATGCCTTGTTAGGATTAACTTCTAAATACAAATGGAACAATCAGATTAACTTCTACGGACAGTTTTTAATTGATGAATTTGCTATTGGCGATGTAAAAGCAAGCAATCAAAGTTGGAGAAATAAATTTGCATACCAAGTTGGAGTTAAATATTATGATGCTTTTAAAGTTAAAAACTTATTACTTCAACTAGAGTATAATCAAGTGCGTCCATATGTGTATTCGCATAGCGATCCTATTACGAATTATGGGCATAATAACCAAAGTATGGGGCATTTATGGGGTGCTAATTTTAGAGAGTTAGTTGCAATTGCTCGTTATTATAAAGGAAGATATTTTGCTGATGCGAAATTAATCTACGGACAACGCGGTTTTGATTTTAATAATGGAACCGATAACTTTAATTATGGAGGAAATATCTATTTAGATTACGATGAAAATCGTCCTTACGATACCGGAGTTTCTATTGCGCAAGGAAATAAAACTACGGTTATGATTGCCGATTTACAAGTGGGTTATTTAGTAAATCCAGCATCAAATTTAAAGGTATTTGGGAATGTAATGTTCAGAAATTTTGATCCAACAGCAGAAACTATTGCAACGGTACAATCCAATACTACTTGGTTTTCAATAGGATTAAGAAGCGACTTGTTTAACTGGTATTTTGATTATTAGAAGGTAAATATTTTTTAATTTTTTGAAACATATGAAAAAGTTAATCACATTATTATTTTTAATAAATTCTTTTTCCTTCTTTTCTCAAGAAAAATCAATAAATGAATTAGTGGCTGAATTGAATTCAACTAATTTAATTATAGATAAAAAATTCAAATTAGAAGGTGATATTTTAGATTCTAAATTAGAATGTAAAAATTATTACTATGTTGATAATCAAAAGGATACTGTTTGTTTTGTGGGTTTGAAAAAAGATTCTAATTTTATTATTTTTTTGAGTATTTGGAAAAAAATAATTGATGAGGAAATCAAAGATTTAAATAAAGATTCAGTTGTATCATATGGTTCTACCTCGCCTTCAAGTCTTCTGATTTATGATATAAAAAAGGAAGATTTTTATTTTATAACTTCTTTTGGTGCAGGAAGTTCAAAATATTCCAAAAAAGGCATTGAATATCTTCTTTATTTTGATATTGATTTACCAATCTTGAAAATGGATAATAAATTAAATCCAAAATATTACTTTTTTAATACTGAGGAAGATAATGATACAAATTTAGCTTATTGTGAATTCATATTTTATGAAAATTATTTTCAGATGAACTCATTTGCACAAAAAGAAAGAAAAAACATTAATATTTTGGAATTAAATATTGATGAATTAGAAAGTATTAGCAAAGAAGAAACTGTTTTAATTAAAAAAGAATACTACAGATATAATAAAATCAACTTTTTTTGTATTTATGATCAAATAAAATATAAAGTATTAATGCCACATTTTATAAAGGTAAGTTATTAATTTATCAAATTATTTTGAACGTTTTTTAATTAAGATTTACTTCTTTTTAAATTTAAAATTTAATAATTCCCACATTTAACGAATTTTCTAAATTCTAAATTCTAAATTCTAATTTTCATATCGTATCTTTGCGCGCAATTTCACAGCGAAAAACACAAAAGTGGACATAAATACTCAACCTCAGTTAAAAAAATCGTTATACAAAGACTTTGTAGAGATAACAAAAGCACGCTTATCTATTAGCGTAGTGGTTTCTACTATTGCGGGTTATTTGTTGGGATTTAATGAGGAACAACCTTTTCAATGGCTAGTTTTAGTGCTATTAATCGTTGGAGGTTATTGCATGGTTGGTGCTT
The DNA here is from genome assembly GCA_000169355.1 of Flavobacteria bacterium BAL38. Classification (GTDB taxonomy): domain Bacteria; phylum Bacteroidota; class Bacteroidia; order Flavobacteriales; family Flavobacteriaceae; genus Flavobacterium. Next base: position 204,929 of record AAXX01000002.1, read on the forward strand.
CCAATGTTTTCAATCAAATCATTGAAATAGAGTTAGATGCCAAAATGGACCGAACTAAAAACCGTCCGTTGCCATCTGGAAGAATAACTAAACAGAATGCTTTTATTTTAGGAAGTGTTTTAACCATTTTAGGATTAGCAATTTTATATAATGTAAATCCTAAGACTGCCATGTTTGGTGCGATTTCGATTTTCATGTATGTAAGTTTATATACACCGCTAAAAACGCTTACGCCAATTTCTGTTTTTGTTGGAGCTTTTCCGGGCGCTATTCCATTTATGTTAGGTTGGGTTGCGGCTACAGGACATTTCGGAATTGAAGCAGGAACTTTGTTTATTATTCAATTTTTTTGGCAATTTCCTCACTTTTGGGCAATTGGTTGGTTTTTATATGATGATTACAAAAAAGCCGGTTTTTTCATGTTACCAACAGGTGAGCGAGATAAAAAAACCGCTTTACAAACCATATTATATACTATTTGGATGATTATTGCATCTGTAATTCCAGCTTTTGGATTTACTGGAAAATTATTTTTAAGTAAAATTTCAGTTGCTTTAGTAGTTTTGTTAGGATTGTGGATGTTGTTTTACGCTTTTAAGTTGTACAAAGAGATGGATGCAAAAGCAGCAAGAAAATTAATGATTGTAAGTGTTTCTTATATATCTTTGTTGCAAATAATATATGTTATAGATAAATTTTTACGATAGTTATGGAAAATAGAATGACTTTTGAAGAAGAGCAGTCGCGTAAAGGGAAGACCTATAGAATGTTATTGTGGTTTGGAATGATTAGTATTTGTATGATTTTCGCTGGACTAACAAGCGGTTTTATTGTAAGTAAAAAAAGACCTGATTGGGTTGCGGATTTTGGAATGCCTAAGTCTTTAATTATAAGCACATTAATTATTTTACTAAGCAGCCTTACATTTTATTTAGCAAATAAAGCTATTAAAAGTGGATTAAATTCTAAAGGAATGTTTTTTTTAGTTTTAACTCTATTTTTAGGAGTTTTATTTGTAGTATTTCAATTTAATGGCTTTTCGGAACTGTTTAGTATGCAATTAGTTCCAACAGGACCATCAAGTACTGTAAGTGTTTCTTTTCTGTATGCTTTTGTAATCGTGCATGTTGCACATCTTTTTGGAGGCATAATTTCACTATTAGTAGTAATTTATAATCATTATAAACAAAAATACAATTCGGCTCAAACCCTTGGTATTGAGCTAAGTGCGATGTATTGGCACTTTATGGATTTTATTTGGGTTTATTTGTTTTTGTTTTTCTATTTTTTCAAATAGAAAAAAAATAATAAATTTGGGAACTTTTTAACAATTAAAAAATTTATGGGAGCGACAGTTATTTCAGATGAACACGCTTTAGACGGAGGTCCAGGACCATTAGGAGCAACTTATGGTAAAATGATGATGTGGTTTTTCATCTTATCAGATGCATTAACCTTTTCTGGTTTCTTAGCCGCGTACGGTTTTTCAAGATTTAAATTCATTGAAACTTGGCCTATCGCCGATGAGGTTTTTAACCACTTTCCATTCTTACACGGTGTTAATGCACCAATGTATTATGTAGCGTTAATGACTTTTATCTTAATTTTCTCTTCTGTAACTATGGTGTTAGCTGTAGATGCAGGTCACCACATGAATAAAGCAAAAGTAGCTTTCTACATGTTTTTAACTATCATTGGTGGTTTTATCTTCTTAGGTTCTCAAGCTTGGGAATGGAAAAATTTCATCAAAGGAGAATATGGTGCAGTTGAAACAAATGGAGGTTCAATCTTACAATTTGTTCAAAAACAAGAAGATGGTACTTTTAAAAGAGTTGCTTTAGCTGATTTTGCTGCAACTTTACCTGAAGTAAGAACCCAACATGAAAGAAGTAACGGAGTTTGGTTTATGGGCGAATCTTCATTACCATCATTTTCAGTAAATGAAGTAGTAGAAGGTTTTAAATCTAATGAGTCTATTTTGGTTCGTACAGAATTTTTAAATGCTGAAAAACATAAAACAGTTTTATCTAGAGAAGAATCTTTAAAAAGATTAAGCGATTCTAAATATGTAGTTGAAGGAGCTAACTTAATTAGAAACGAATACGGTCATAAATTATTTGCTAACTTCTTTTTCTTTATTACTGGTTTCCACGGATTCCACGTATTTACAGGGGTATTAATTAATGTTATTATTTTCTTTAACGTTCTATTAGGTACTTACGAAAAAAGAAAAAGTTACGAAATGGTTGAAAAAGTTGGATTATACTGGCACTTTGTCGATTTAGTGTGGGTATTCGTATTTACTTTCTTCTATTTAGTATAATTATAATTAAAAGTATATCATGGCACACGCACACGAATCAAATACAAAAAGAATTTGGATAGTTTTCGGAATTCTTTCTATCATAACTATAGTAGAGGTTTTATTTGGTATTTATAAACCAAAAGCTTTATTCTTCAATAATTTCTTAGGAATGAATTTATTGAATTGGTTATTCATTATTTTAACTATCGTTAAAGCTTATTACATTACTTGGGCTTTCATGCACATGGAAGGTGAAAAAAAATGGTTTAGAAGATCTATTGTTTGGACCGTTGTATTCTTAATCCTTTATCTATGTTTTATTTTATTAGTTGAAGGAGATTACATTTATGGTACTTATAAAACAGGACATTTAAAGTGGATATTTTAACACTTGTTTCTTATATTAAATCCCGATTTCATCGGGATTTTTTTTTACTTTTGTATGAACAAAATTAGTGTAACCTAATGAAAAATAAATTAGTTTTAATTTCGCTCTTTATATTGCCAATTGCTATTTATTTGGTATTCTCAACGGCATCACATAATTCATTATTTTTACCAACAATTTCTAAAGGCAATAAAGATATTCCTGCAGATTGGACAAGTTTAGATGGGGAACCGCTTTCGATGAAAGGAAAAATTACGGTTTTGGGTTTTGTGGGAACTAATGTTATTGAAAACAGAGGTAATTTTTTTAATTTAAATCAGAAAATTTACAACAAATATAAAGGGTTTAAAGATTTTCAAATGATAATGGTAGTTCCGCAAGGGAATGAGAAAAAATGCCAGCAAATTATTGATGAATTAGCGCCAATTACTGGTGAAATGAATGGTTGGAAATTTTCTTTTTCTTCACCTGAAAAAATCCAAGAATTTTATGATAGTTATAAATTAATGGGAAATCTTGATGAAAACAAAGGAACATCAGCTGTTATTATTGTAGATAAAGAATTAAATCATAGAGGAAGAAAAGGTAAGAATAAAAAAGGTGAAGAAGAATATAAAGAAAGTTACAATACCATTTCTGCAGCTGATTTACATAATGAAATGACAGATGATGTCAAAATTATTCTACGGGAGTATCGTTTGGCACTTAAAAAGAATAAGAACGAAAGAAAAGATGCTTTTAGAGATAACATCAAAGAAAATATTGAAAAACAAAAGTAAAAGTTATCATGAAAAATAAATCTTATATAGGAATTTCTTTCATTGTTTTAATTTTTGGAATTTGGGCCGTTCCTAAAATTGAAAATAATTTAACTAATAATAAAGTTGTTAAGTACGAATATTTTGAGGTTCAAAAGGTACATAAAGATAGTATAATTATAAAAGACATAAAAAAAAAGTAGATTATGAATATAGATATCCTTATTGATAGATTTTTAGGGCTTTTATTTATTTTAATTGGGGTTTTGGTAATTGTTTTAATATCAAAAATTATTTCGATTATATTTAAAGTTTCTTTTACAAAAATTTTAATTTTTGCTTTTGGTGGAATTTTTGTTTTTTTTGTTGCTTTGTTTGCTTTTATTATATTTAATTTTTTTAATAATAAAAGTGAAGAAAAGAAATTGGTATATATCGGATCAGTTCCTGAATTCAAATTGACAAATCAGGACAATAAAGCTATTTCAGATAAAGACTATTTAGGAAAAGTATATGTTGTAGAGTTTTTCTTTTCAACTTGTCCAACAATATGTCCTAAAATGAATCAAAGCATGTTGCAATTACAAGAAGAGTTTTATGGTAATCCTAAATTTGGTTTAGCTTCAATAACTATAGATCCAGAACATGATACATCTGAAGTTTTAAAAGAACATGCTGATTTACTTGGAGTAAAACATTACAATTGGCATTTTTTAACCGGCGATAAAGAGTATATATACAGCTTGGCGAATAAAGGTTTTAATTTATATGCTGGTGAAAATAACAAAGCAGCCGGAGGATTTGAACATTCAGGTTTATTTGCTTTAGTTGATAAAGATGGTAAAATCAGATGCAGAAAAGATGCTCAAGGCAATCCAATTTTGTATTACGATGGGTTAGAAACTTCGGGGGTTGAAGCAATAAAAGAAGATATTAAAAAATTATTAGCAGAATAAAAATGGAAACAAATAAAGAAACAAAGTATAATAAATTAATTGTAGTTCTATCTGTTGCAATTCCTGTGGTGGTTGCTTTATTATTTGGAGTAAATCTTAAAAAGTTAGGTTTCGATGTACAACCGCTTTCTTTTTTACCACCAATTTATGCTGCCATAAATGGATTAACGGCTATTTTGTTAGTTGCAGCAGTTATTGCAATTAAAAACAAAAACAGAAAACTACATGAAAATTTAATGAAATCTGCAATTGCTTGTTCAGTTGCGTTTTTAGGAATGTATGTAGCCTATCATATGACTTCCGATTCTACTAAATTTGGTGGTGAAGGGGCGATAAAATACGTGTATTATTTTATCTTAATTACTCATATTTTATTATCAATTATAATTATTCCTTTAGTGCTTACAACTTATGTAAAAGCATGGTCGGAACAATTTGATAAGCATAAAAAAATTGCAAAAATTACTTTCCCAATTTGGTTATATGTTGCCGTTACTGGAGTTGTAGTTTATTTAATGATTTCTCCCTATTATGCTCACTAAAGAAAATAGAACAAAGAAAATAGAACAAAGAGGTTGTAAGATGAAGGTGTTTTTCTTTTTTCTTTTCTCTTTTTTCTTTTCTCTTTCAACTCAAGCTCAATGTGCTATGTGTCGTGCAGCTCTCGAAAGCGAAGAAGGTGGAGTTAAAGCAGAAGCAGTTAATGATGGCATTGTATATTTAATGGCAATTCCTTATATATTAGTTGGTGTTTTAGGATATGCTATTTACCGATTGAAATACGGGAAGAAAAAGTAGCAATTCTGTCAAACTGAACTTGTTTCAGTTTCTCAAAATCAATATGTTTAAATCTTAAGATTCTGAAATTGTAAATTCAACTAAATTCAACTAAATTAAAAAGTCCAGAATTACAAACTTTGTTTTATTACTCCATTCCGTCAATATTTATGCTCATTTTTCCTGATGTAGTAATAAATGCAATAATGGCTTTATCTGTAATTTCTACTTTTTCAAACTCGAAATCGTTTAAAGTTCCGTTTACAAATACACCTTTCATAGGTGAATAATTAGATAAATAAGGATCCATGCTTTTTTTTCCTTCTTCTAAATTTGATTTAATCGAATAACGGCAACTTTCTTGAATTTTCTTTAAAATGGTGCCTTGCATTAACCAGTTTGCCGATTTCATCAAAATATTTTTTGTATTCAAAACATAATCCATTTGATCAAAGTATATTTCTTTAGTAATTTGATTGTAATTTGGAATTCCCGTTAAATAAATAGTTCCATTAATGCTTCCCGAAATATCTAGTGCAATAATCATCTTACCATCTTTTTCCCATAAATCAACTTTTTGAACCACAATTTTTCTACTTCCCGAAGCAAATTCTTGCCCGTTGAAATTTTTGGTAACTATTTTACTGGCACTTTCGTAAGTAGAAACGGCAACAACTGAAACTGTTGTTTTATTCGGAATTGAGGCAACTGGTTTTAAAATAATTTTTTTGGCTTCAAAATTATTATTAGGTTCTTGTCCTACCATGGTTTGCATATTACATTTTAACCCCATGTTCATAGTAATTTTTGTTTTTTCTAATTTGGCCTCTGTAACATATAATTCTATAGGAACCATTTTAAACCAAGCTTCATATTGTTCATTTGTTAAAAAAGGCGTGCTCAATTTTTTTAAAACAGATAAAACTTGAGGTTTAAAATCGCATGATGAATCAATGGCATCATCAATTTTTTTTGCAATTTTTGATTTAAAAATACTTAATGTTGGGTTTATAATATAAGTGATTGGAACTTTTTTTCCAGCTACTACTATATTTGGACTTTCGTTCCATTCAAAATCATTAATTTTTGAAGTGGTTGTTAATTTCCAATTGTATAAGTTAGTCTTACTGTCTAATGTAATGGTTCCGTTTAAATTAATTTCTCGCGTATCGTTTAAACCCATAAAATCTGTTCCGTATTTAAATGTTGCCCAAATTTTTAAAGGAATTATAGATACGATATTTCCGTTTTTTTCTGTTAATTGAATTGGAGCCGTTTTCCAAATTTTCATTTCGGTTTTATCATCGGTTAAAATAGTGTCATTATAAATTAAACCTTTTAAGTTTTTATTTAATTGACTTTCAATTTCTTTCAATGAAATTTCAACGGGCATGGCTATAAACGAAATTTTATTTTTATAAACAACAGCTGCGTTATTTGATGGAGCCGGTTTAAGTGCTTCAATTTTATTGGTGGTTCCGCAAGAAACGAATAATAGCAAAGTGCTAGCTAGTATTGTGAAGGCGATAATTGTTTTCATTTTAGCAATTGGTAAGTACTTTTTTTCGATGTAAAAGTAAAATTTTAATTGATATCTGTAACAAAAATGTAAAATGAAGGTCTTATAAGAAATGAGAAGTAAAGCACATAAAATGACAACAAAAAAAATACTCTTCTTTCTAATGTTGATTGGAATGCAACTATCGGCACAAGAAAAGAAATGGACACTTGAAGAATGTGTTGATTATGCCATAAAAAATAATATTTCAATTAAGCAATCTGAGCTTGATTTAAAAACATCTTCTGTAGATAAATTAGAAGCTGTTGGAGGGTTTTTACCAACATTAAGTGGAAATGCGAACTATAGTGTAAATACGGGAGCAAGTATTAATCCGGTAACAAATCAGTTTCAAAATCAAACTTTTAAATCTTTTTCTGCTTCAGCTAATTCTAGTATTGTTTTATTTAATGGATTGGCAAATTGGAAAACATTACAAAGAGCTAAATTAAATAAGATTGCAAATTCATATCGTTTAGATAAAATGAAAGACGATATTGCACTTTCTGTAGCTAATTCTTATTTGCAAATATTGTTTAATAAAGAACAATTAAAAGTGCAATTAAATCAAAATTTAATAACAAAAGAAAATATAAAAAGAACGCAAGAACTTATTGATGCGGGTTCGCTTCCGGCGGGCGATATTTTTGAGTTACAAGCTACAGATGCCTCACAAGAACAACAAATAATTAATTCTGAAAATGCACTTTTAATTTCTAAAATTGGATTGTGTCAAACCTTATTAATTGAAGATTATGTTAATTTTGATATTTCAGATGAAGTAATCGATTTACCAATTTCTAACGTTGTAAATGAAACTCAAGAAGCTATTTTAGAAAAAGCAAAAGAATCGGTAAAAGATGTTAAAATTGCTTTGTCTAATGTAGATGTTGCAAAAAAAGATGTTGGTATTTCGCGTTCATCTTATTTGCCAACATTAACAGGTTTTGTAGGATATAACACACGTTGGTCTGAAAGTCCGGTTTATAATTTCATAGACCAGTTATCTTTGTTTGATGGAACTGCACTAGGTTTACAGTTAAATGTGCCAATTTTTAACGGATTTTCAACTCGTGCTAGAGTGCAAAGAGCTAAAATTAATCAAGAGCGTTCTGAATTTCAGTTGAAACAAGCTGAATTAGATTTAGAACGAAATGTATATCAGGCCTATAATGATGTTTCTAATGCTAAAAAAGCATTTGAAGCAGCTCAAAAAACATTAGAAGCTCGTAAACAAGCCTTTAATTTTTCTAAGGAAAGATATGAAGTAGGTTTGTTAAATGCGTTTGATTTTTCACAATCTACAATTGCATTTGAAAACGCACAATCTGAAGTATTACGAACTAAGTACGATTATATTTTTAGAACCAAAATTTTAGAATTTTATTTCGGAATTCCATTAATTAAAAAACAATAATAAAACATAAATAGCAAGTCATGTCAAAGAAAACCATATACATTTTACTAGGAAGCGCAATTGGACTAATCTTATTGTTAGTTGGACTTAAAAAAGGTGGCGTTATCGGAAATAATGATGATTCTAAAATTGTAGAATTGTCAAAAGTAGCACAAACCACAATTATAGAAACGGTTTCGGCAACAGGTAAAATACAACCAGAAATTGAAGTAAAAATTTCGTCTGAAGTTTCAGGAGAAGTTATTGCGTTAACGGTTAAAGAAGGACAACAAGTTAAAAAAGGAGATTTACTAGTTCGTATTAACCCAGATTTATATGAATCAGGTGTTAATCGTTCAGTCGCTTCTATGTCAACTACAAAAGCAGGTTTAAGTCAGGCAGATGCTCAAGTTAAAGAAGCAAAAGCGAATTATGATAGAAACCAAAAATTATTTGAAAAAGGAATTATTTCAAAGTCAGAGTGGGATAGAATCGTATCAGCTTATGAAGTAGCGGTTGCTAATAAACAATCGGCTTATTATCAAGTTCAAAGTGCTTCTGCAACTGTTACTGAGGCAAAAGACAACTTAGGTAGAACCACCATATATGCGCCGGCAGATGGAACTATTTCATTATTAAACATTGAATTAGGAGAAAGAGTTTTAGGAACGCAACAAATGACAGGAACTGAAATTTTAAGAATTGCTAACTTAAACAATATGGAAGTTGAAGTTGATGTAAACGAAAACGACATTGTAAAGGTTAATATTGGAGATTCGGCAAAAATTGAAGTAGATGCATATTTAAAAAGAGAGTTTAAAGGTATTGTAACTAGTATTTCAAATTCGGCAAGTTCAGCATTAACTGCAGATCAGGTAACTAATTTTAAAGTAAAAGTTCGAATTTTAAAAGAATCGTATCAAGATTTATTAGAAGGTAAGCCAGAAAATTACTCTCCGTTTAGACCAGGAATGACAGCAACGGTTGATATTATTACAAAACGTAAAGAAAATATTGTAGCAGTGCCAATTAGCGCTGTTGTAATAAAAGATGATACCACTTCAGTTAAAAAAGATATTGTAGCTGAATTAGAAAAAGAAGAACAAGAGAAAAAAGGTACGGCTCCAAAAAGCGATAAAAAATACGAATGTGTATTTATTAAAGTTGGAGATAAAGTTAAATTAAGAGTTGTAAAAACAGGAATTCAAGACGATTCTAATATTGAAATTATTTCGGGTTTAAAACCAGGAGAAGAAATTATTATTGGACCTTACACAACTGTTTCTAAAGATTTAGTTTCTAATGATAAAGTTCGTGTAGAATCAGAAAAAGATAAAAAAGACAGTAAGAAGTAGATCTCTTATTAGTTAATTTGGGTAGATAAGGCGTAGTTAACTGCGCCTTGTTTTTTTTACGGGTTTATCTTCTTAACTTTGCACTTCAAAATTCTGATTATGTCAATTATTCTAAATATAGAAACGGCAACAAAAAATTGTTCAGTAGCTTTAGCAAAAGAAGGAAAAACGATTGCATGCAAAGAAATTGCGGAGCAAAATTTTTCCCATGCCGAAAAATTACATGTTTTTATTGAAGAATTACTTTTGGAAAATCAATTAATTTTTTCAGATTTAGCAGCTATAGCAGTAAGTCAAGGTCCAGGTTCGTATACTGGTTTACGTATTGGCGTTTCTTCTGCAAAGGGATTTTGTTATGCATTAAATATTCCTTTAATAGCAATAGATACATTACAACTTTTAGCCAATCAAGTTCGTATTGATGATGGAATTATAATTTCTATGATTGATGCTCGAAGAATGGAAGTTTTTTCTGCTTTTTACGATAAAAATCAGCTACAAATTAGAACAACTCTAGCTGAAATAATAGATGAAACTTCTTATAGTGAAATTTCAGAAAAAATTCATTTATTAGGAGATGGGGCTGCAAAATTTAAAGAGGTATTAACCGATGAAAAGTTTGTTTTTCATAGCGATGTTGTATTTCCTTCTGCAAATGAAATGAGCAAATTATCCTTTAACAAATATCAAAAACAAGATTTTGTAGATGTTGCTTATTTTGAACCTTATTATTTGAAAGATTTTGTTTTAACGAAATAATCTTATTTAAAAGGTTTTGAAATTTCAACCTGATGTGGATATGGAATTTCGATGCCAGCTTTATCAAATTCTACTTTACATTTTTCTAAAATAGCTGATTTTACAACAAACAGATGTTCGTTTTTTGTATAAGGGCGTACAGCAAAATCTATTGAACTTACCGCTAGTTCATTTACAAAAATTGTCGTTTCTGGCTCTTCTAATATTTCAGGAATAGACAGAATAATTTGGTGTAACGTGTTTTTTACCAGCTGTAAATCAGAATCATATCCAACAGAAATAATTAAATCAACTCTTCTAATTCCATTAGCGGTATAATTTGTGATAACTCCGTTAGACAATGCTGCATTTGGAATTACAATTTGCTTATTATCTGGAGAAGTAATAATAGTTGAAAATATTTTTATGTCTTTCACTGTTCCTAATACGCCTTGAGCTTCTATAAAATCACCCAGTCTAAAAGGTTTAAAAAGAATAATTAAAATTCCGCCTGCAAAATTTGATAACGATCCTTGTAAAGATAAACCAACTGCTAATCCTGCAGCTCCTAATATGGCAACAAAAGAAGATGTTTCTATGCCTAACTTAGAAATTACAGTAACAAATAATACAATTCGTAATGTCCAAAAGATTACATTACCAATAAAGTTGGATAATGTTAATTCAATATTTCGTTTTGTCATTATTCTTTTTGCGGTTTTGGTTACAAAGCTGGTTCCCCAAAGCCCAACTAATAATATTAGTATAGCAACCACAAATTTTGGCGAATATTCTAAGACTAGTTGTTTAACGGTTTCTAGATATAATTGAATTTCTATTGTTGTCATTTTAATTGAATAATTATTTATAGGAGCAAAGATAAAATTTGTTATTTAGTTGTGCTAAAAGTTTGTCGTTTTCCTTTTTTTAAATTTAAATTAAGCTTGCTAAATGTTATGTTTTTTGATTTCTAAATTTTAAATGATAACATTAAATTAACATAGGAATGAAAATCTTAAAGGACTTTTGCATTTAAATTAATTCATATAAAAATGGAGCAGATTTATGTAATCATGTTAATTGTCTTAGGAGCTTTAGCCATAATAGATTTGGTGGTTGGAGTTAGTAATGACGCAGTGAATTTTTTAAATTCAGCAATTGGTTCCAAAGCTATTTCTTTTAAAACTACAATGATTGTTGCTAGCATTGGTGTTTTAGTTGGTGCATTGTTTTCTAGTGGAATGATGGAAATTGCAAGAAGTGGAATTTTTGTTCCAAGTATGTTTAGTTTTAATGATGTTATGATCATTTTCTTGGCGGTTATGATTTCTGATATTTTATTATTAGATGTCTTTAATTCCATGGGTTTGCCTACTTCAACTACCGTTTCTATTATTTTTGAATTGCTTGGTGCTGCGGTATGTTTAGCTTTGTATAAGATATATACTACAGATGAAACATTAGATCATTTAGGAGCCTATATAAATACTAAAAAAGCTTCCGAAATAGTTTACAGTATATTGTTATCTGTTGTTTTGTCTTTTAGTATAGGTGGTTTTGTTCAATATTTATCTAGGTTAATTTTTACTTTTCATTACGAAAAAAAATTAAAATATTTTGGTGCTATTTTTGGAGGAATTGCAATTACGGCTATTACCTTCTTTATTTTGATAAAAGGTTTAAAAGGGGTTTCTTTTATTTCTAAAGATCAATACAATTGGATTAAGGATAACCAACTTATGATTGTAGGATTTAATTTTATTTTATTCACAATTTTATCGCAAATTGCTTCTAGTTTTTTCAAAATTAATATCCTAAGAGTTATTATTGTAATTGGAACATTTGCTCTAGCATTAGCATTTGCGGGTAATGATTTAGTTAACTTTATAGGTGTTCCAATTGCGGCATTCAATTCATACCAAATTTTTCAAGGAGGTGGTGTTTCAGGAGATGACTTTATGATGGGGGCTTTGGCTAATGATGATATTGTAGCGCCGTTTTACTTTTTATTATTTGCAGGGTTTGTAATGGTTGTTACATTGTGGACTTCTAAAAAAGCAAAAAGCGTAATTGAAACCGGAGTTAATTTATCTAGACAAGGTGATGGAGTTGAAAAATTCTCTCCTAACTCAGCATCTAGATTTATTGTTAGAACAGGAGTTTATTTAGGTGAAGGAATAAATTACTTTTTACCTAAAAGTGTTCAAATACATATAGACAAGCGTTTTGAAAAAGTAGAAAAAAAATATAAAAACTCTGAAGATGAACCGGCTTTTGATATGGTTAGGGCTTCAGTTAATTTAATGGTAGCTAGTATTTTAATTTCCATAGGAACATCTATGAAATTGCCACTGTCTACAACATATGTTACTTTTATGGTAGCAATGGGTTCGTCTTTTGCAGATAGAGCTTGGGATAGAGAAAGTGCTGTATATAGAATTGCCGGAGTTTTTAATGTAATTGGAGGTTGGTTTTTTACCGCTATTGTTGCTTTTGTAATGTCTTTTATAATTGCTTATGTTTTAAAAATTGGAGAAGTCTTTGCTTTTGTGGCGTTAATTTTAATGTTAGGGATTTTGTTATACAGAAGTTCAAGAAAGCACAAATTAAAGGTTCAAGAAGAAGATGAAATTAAAAGTTTAAGAAAGGAAGATGTTGGCACTATTAAAGAGATGATTGTAGAGAGTTCTTCTCAAATCTCAAAAGTATTAAGAAAAACTAGCGCTTTATATTCAAGTGTTGTTGATAATTTAGGATTACAAGATTTAACTAAATTAAAAGAAAATAAAAAATCACTTAAAAAGTTAGAAAAAGAAATTGATGAACTAAAAAGCAATGTTTTTTATTTTATTAAGAATCTAGATGATAATTCTGTTGAAGCTAGTAAATTTTATATTTTAATTTTAGGGTATTTACAAGACATGGTTCAGTCTATAGAATTTATAACTTCAAACAGTCATTCTCATGTGAATAATAACCACAAAAAGTTAAAATTCAATCAAATACGCGATCTTAAATCGGTAGATACACAGTTACAGGAATTGTTTAGTCGTTTAGAAGAAAGTTTTAAAACGGAAGATTTTTCTAAACTAGATGAAATATTAAAAGAGAAAAATGTCTTCTTAGATACGGTATCGGAATTAATTTCAAAACAAATTAATCGCATTCGAACTACTGAAACAAGTCCAAAAAATAGTAAACTGTATTTCTCTTTATTGCTAGAAACAAACGATTTAATAAAATCTATCATGAATTTATTAGAATTGTTTAAAGAGTTTAATCAACAAAATAATAAGAAATAATCAAAACATAAAAAAAGAGCCGTGAGGCTCTTTTTTTATGTTTTTGATCTTAGAAGTCATTATCCGTTAATAGCTTCTACTTTAATGTTTTCATCTTTCAACATATCTTTTAACATGTTTTCAATTCCGTTTTTTAAGGTAAAGGTTGATGATGGGCAACCACTACATGCGCCTTGTAAAATTACTTTTACTCTTTTTTCAATTGGATCAAAAGATTCAAACATAATATTTCCGCCGTCACTTTGAACAGCTGGTTTAACATATTCTTCAATTATATTAATAATTTGTTGCGATGTAACATCAAGCGTGTCAAAATAAGCTTCTTGTTGTTTTTGATGAATTTCTGTTTTTACAATAGCAGTTTCATCGATTACCGTATTTCCGTTTTCTATGTATTCTTTAATGAAGGTTCTTAGTTCTAATGTGATTTCATCCCATTCAGTCACTGCGAATTTGGTAACCGATATGTAATTTTCATCTATAAAGATCTCTTTTACAAATGGAAATTTAAACAACTCTTTTGCTAATGGTGAAGCAATTGTTTCGTCAATGTTTTTGCACTCTAATGCTGTTTTGGTTAATAATTTATTGCAAACAAATTTTAACACAGATGGGTTAGGGGTTGTTTCAGCATAAACTGTAACGGGTTGCTTTTTTGTTTTATTCTCATCAATTTTGATAATTTCTCCACCATTAGAAATGAATTCATTAATTTGATTGGCAACATCTTCTTGTACATCTTCCCATTCTACAATTGAAAATTTTTCAATAGCAATGAAATTTCCTGAAACATAAACCGTTTTAACGAAAGGAAGAAAAAATAATTGTTTTGCTAATGGAGAATTTTGAGTTTCATCAATATTTTTAAATTCAAAATTTTCTGATCTTACAATATTTTCATCCAATTCAAATTTTACTATGGCTGGATTTTGAGTTATTTTAGTTGCGATTACTTGCATGATTTTTATTTTTTTGCAAAGATACAAAGTTCAAAAGATATGTTGTTTGTTTTAGTTGCATACTTTTTTATTTAACTTTTTGTTATATTTTGTTGTGTTTTAAATAGTATAGTGACTATTTATGTTTAAAGTATTAAAAAAATGTAAATTTAACTTAAGAATATTTTGTGTGAAATGTAAAAGAAACCTAAAAATTTATATCTTTGGCAAGTTCGTATCAAAAAGACATATTATATTGTTTTTTTATATTAATAAATTCTAGTTTTAAAACCTAAGTATTTGATTAGAATTATAAAGAAGTATGTTTACATTAAACAAGATCTACAATGAATTTTAAAAAGAGTTATTTTATTTTAGCATTTTTATTAGCACAATTTTCTTTTGCCCAAGAAGGAGTTGCTGTATATTCGGATTATTTGTCGGATAATTATTATTTAATTCATCCATCTATGGCAGGTGCTGCTAATTGTGGTAAAATTAGATTGACTGGTCGTCAACAATGGTTTGGTCAAGAGGATGCTCCTGCATTACAAACAGTAAGTTTTAATACGGCTTTAGATGAAGAAGGTGTTTCAGGAGTTGGTATGATATTGTTTAATGATAAAAATGGTTATCATTCTCAAAAAGGAGCAAAGCTTACTTATGCACATCATTTAAGATTCTCAAGAGGAACATTAGATTTAAATCAATTGTCTTTTGGTTTAAGTACAGCTTTTGTTCAAAGTACAATTGATGGAAGAGATTATACAGGTTTTGATCCAGTAATTGTTCAAGGTGTTATTCAAAAAGATGCTTATTTCAATGTGGATTTAGGAGTTTCTTATCATTATATGGATTTCTTTACTCATTTTACTATTAAAAATTTCTTAGCAAGCAGAAGAGAATTGTATAGTAGAGATATTGAGTCTGATAATTTAAGTAAATATTTGTGGAGCGCTGGTGCTGTATTTGGCAATGATAATGATTTATTATTTGAACCTTCATTTATGTTTCAATATGTTTCAGAAACAAAAGAAAAATCTATTGATTTAAATTTAAAAGTATACAAACAATTAGATTTTGGTAAACTTTGGGGAGGAATATCTTATAGAAGAAGTTTTGATGGTGCTCAATATGTTGATGGAAGTGGGTTACAAGATCAAAAATTACAATGGATTACTCCTATAATTGGTTTAAATTACGATAAATTCATGTTCTCTTATACATATTCTCATATAATGGGAGATGTTAAGTTTGATAACGGTGGTTTTCATCAAATCACTTTAGGAATCAACGTATTCTGTAAAGATAAAGCTTGGGATTGTAATTGTCCGGCGGTCAATTAATTTTATACAAAACTATATTTGTCCCGATTTATCGGGACATTTTTTTTAAAAAGAATATATATGTTAATTAAAGAAGTAAACGGAAAATTCCCTCAAATTCCACAAGATTGTTATGTTGCTGAAAACGCAACTATTGTTGGAGATGTAACTTTTGGTTCTAATTGTAGTGTATGGTTTAATGCTGTATTAAGAGGTGATGTCAATTCTATTACAATTGGTAACAAAGTCAATATCCAAGATGGTGCAGTTGTACATTGTACTTATCAAAAGCATCCAACTCTTATAGGTAATAATGTATCAATAGGCCATAATGCTATTGTGCATGGTTGTACAATTAAAGACAATGTTTTAATTGGAATGGGAGCTATTGTAATGGATAATTGTACTATTGAAAGTAATTCAATAGTTGCTGCGGGTTCTGTTATAACACAAAATACGGTGGTTGAATCGGGTTGTATTTACGCTGGTGTTCCTGCAAAAAAAGTTAAGGATATTGATCAAAGTGATTTTGCTGGAGAAATTGAACGTATTTCAAATAATTATGTAATGTATTCTGGTTGGTTTAAAGACGAATAAATTAGAAATTTTTAAAGATTACTTTTTCTTTGTAATCTAATATGCTTTTTAAAACTTCAGGCTCGCTATTCGTATAGAATATTTGCGAGCTTTTATTTTTAGATGTGTTAATTAAAAAATTTTGTTCTAATATATTTTGAGTTTGTTTTGCCACAGCTTCGCCAGAATCGATTATTCTAATTTTAGCAGGAATTATTTTTTTTATCTGAGGTATTAAATAGGGGTAATGACTACATCCTAAAACTAAGAAATCAATATTTTTCTCAATCATTGGATTTAAATAACTTTTTAATAAATCTTCCATTTCTGCTGAATCAATATCTCCATTTTCTATTAATTGAACTAATCCATGGCCTATTTGTTCAATTATTTTAACTTCTGGATGATTTGCTGCGCTTATATGAAATAGTTCACTATTAAGCGTTCCTTTTGTGGCTAATATGCCAATTTTTTGAGTTTTAGATTGTATTGCAGCAGGTTTTATAGCAGGTTCAATTCCTATAAAAGGCACATCGTATTTCGCTCTTAATTCTTTTATTGCATTAGTTGTAGCAGTATTACATGCTACAATAATTATTTTGCAATTTAAATTTAGTAATAATTCAGTGTTTTTAGAACTTAGTGCTATAATTTCTTCTTTCGATTTTAATCCATAGGGAGCATTCTTACTGTCAGCAAGATATATTGTATTTTCATTTGGTAAAAGCGAGTGGACTTCTTTCCATATAGAAGTTCCACCAATTCCAGAATCAAATAAACCTATAGGATTTTCGTTTATCATAATAACAAAAATAAAAAAAACTGCTCAATCTTAATCAAGATTGAGCAGTTTTTAAAATTATATATGCTAATAAATTAGAAACCTAATGATTTTTTTACATCTGCTAATAAATCTGTACCATCAGCAACTAATAAACCGCTTCCTGTAGTAGCATCTAAAACATAGTTAAAACCTTTTTCTTTTGCCACTTTTTGGATAGCTGTTTGAGCTTTTTCCATGATTGGCTTATATAAGTCCATTTCTTTTTGTCCTAGTTCTTTTTGAGCTGTTTGTTGAAATTGTTGAATACGAGTTCCCATGTCTTGCATTTCTTTAGAACGAGTTTCGTTTAATGCATCACCAGCAGTTGGAGCTTCTTGTTCGTATTTTTGTAATTTTGTTTGGTATTCAGCCACCATGTTTTTGTAATCTTTATCGTAAGTCTCTTGAATTTTCTTCATTTGATCTTGAGCTGTTTTCATTTCAGGCATCGATGTCATTAGAGCTTGTAAATCTATATGAGCAACTTTTGTTTGAGCTGAAACTTGAGTTCCAATAAAAAGTACGATTGCGATTGCTAAGGTTTTTAATTGTTTCATTTTTAATTTTAAAATTTAAGTTATTTAATTTTTGTTCTCTATTTCTGTTTTCTGTTCTTTTGCTTTTTTAGCGGCCTCTTTTTCTTCAGCTAACTTTTTCTTTTTTTCTTCTATTGCTTTTTTGCGTTCCTCTAATTTTCTGTTTCTTTCGTCAATAGCTTTTTGTCTTATTTCTGCAGGCGTTGGTTTTTTGTCAACTCCCTCTAGTACTTCTTTGTTATTTACTTCTTTTGTATTCGTTGAGTCTGCTATTATTTCTTTTTCAATTACTGTGCCATTTTTTTTAGCATCACGTTCTTCAAGTAGTTTTTTTCTTTTTTCAGCAGCATCTGCTTTCTTTTGTTCGTTAGCAAGTTTGCGTTCTTCAATTAATTTTTCTCTAGCTGCTTTCTTTTCGTCCAGAAGACGTTGTCTTTCTGTAAAAGCAGGATTTTCTTCCAAACCTTCTTCTAAAGCTTCTTTAGCTTCAAGTGCTTTAAGTTGTTTTTTAGACATTTCTTCTCGTTTTTGAGAAGCTGTTAGTTTTTTCACAACAAAATCACTTATGTCATATTTTTGAGCAGCAAATAGCATTGTTAAATCAGAAGATTTATCAAATATAAAATCATATTTTCTTTGTTCTGCTACATCTTGAACTATTGTGAATATTTGATCTTGAATTGGTTTGATTAAAACCGTTTTTTGAATGATTAAATCCCCTTTTGGACCAAAACGTTTTTCTTGATATTCAAGAAGTTCTTTTTCTAAATAGGCAATTTCTTCTTCTCTTTCCTCAATTAATTCTTTAGTTAATAAAACGCGTTCTGTTTTTAAACCATCTTTTAACTTTGTTATTTCTGTTTTTTTAACCTCAATTTCTTGTTTCCACTTTTGTGCTTTTTGCTCTAATTGATTATTTGCTTCAGCATAATCTGGAACTTTTTCTAAGATGTATTCCATATCTATATAACCAATTTTGACTCCTCTAGCAGTTTGTGCTTGAGTAGGAAACGATAATAAGGCAAGTATAAATATTAGTTTTTTCATTTTCATTTTGTTTAGTTGGCGAATCTTTTTGATTCTCTTTAGATGTATTAAACGTAATAAATAATAAAATATTTTTACGAATTTAACAAAAAACTCTTAACAAACCTTAAAATTGTTGTCCAATGATAAAGTGAGTTTGCCAACCACTTTTTGCAGTGTCTCCCGGTATAGCATCAAATCCATGCGCAAAATCAATACCTAACAATCCAAATGCTGGCATAAATACACGGATACCAACTCCTGCAGAACGTTGAAGTTTAAAAGGATTGTATTGCTTAAAAGTATCAAATGCTGCTCCGGCTTCTAAGAAACTTAATGCATATATTGAAGCCGACTGATTTAATGTAATAGGATAACGAAGTTCTAATGAAAACTTGTTGTATATAGTTCCACCATCTTGAGATGACAATGAGTTATTTGGATATCCTCTTAATTGAATTACTTCTCGTCCATCTAATGAAAAGTTAGCTAAACCATCTCCACCTAAAAAGAATCTTTCAAACGGAACTAAACCTCTATCTGAGTTATATGCTCCCATGAAACCAAATTCTGCATTAGTTCTTAAAATCAACTTTTCATAGATTCTATTATAGTTGTCAGCTTTAAATTTGATTTTATAATATTCTAACCAATTAAATCTTTTTTGATCAACTTTACTTCTGTCAACTGCAGCATCTGCAGGGTCTGTAACAGGGTAGCCCTGGTCATTCAAATAACTTCCTGCAGGATAATTAGAACCGTCTGGAGCTTCTCCTGCCACCGCAGCTTTAACTTTATTTTCTGCTAAATTTTCTAAATTAGCATAATCTACACCATTAAATAGTGAATAGGGTAATGTAAATTTACCAGATATACTAAATTCTGACCCCATTGTAGGGAAAATTGGATTTACTCCTTTACTATTTCTTGATAATCCAATAGTATAAGCTAAGTTTCTAGATGCACCGTCTCCAAATGTAAATAATCCTGTATTATAGTTGTTTAAGTCATAGTATTGAAACGAAACAGCTTGTGATAATACAAAATAATCATCGGGCACTTTAAGTCTTTTTGCTAATCCAACAGATAATGATGTAATGTTAAAACTTTGACTTCTTGTTACATCTCTAGTTCTTGAATTATACAAAAATTGTTTACTATGTGATAATGATGTTGAAAAACTAACTGGTTTTTTTCCACCAAACCATGGCTCAGAAAATGATAAACTATAAGTTTGAAAGAATGAACTACCTTGTAAGCGTAAAGACATTTTTTGTCCGTCTCCCATAGGAAGCGGTTTGTATGCTCCTTTTTTAAACATATTTCTTGCAGAGAAATTGTTAAAAGATAGTCCTAAAGTTCCTATAAAACCTCCGCCACCGTAACCACCTTGTAGTTCTACTTGACTTGATCCTTTTTCTACTACATTATATTCAATATCAACTGTTCCTGCTTGAGGATCTACGTTTTTGAAATCGGGTTTAATAGCTTCAGGGTCAAAAAATCCAAGTTGTCCTATTTCACGAATTGAACGAATTAAATCTTCTTTACTGTATTTTTGTCCTGGTTTTGTTCTAAGTTCTCTGTAAATTACATGGTCATTTGTTTTGTCATTTCCTACAACAGTAATTTTGTTAAAATACGCAATTGGACCTTCAGTAATTCTAATTTCAAAGTCAATTGTGTCATTTGCTGTTCTTACTTCAACAGGATTGATACTTGAAAATAAATAACCATTATTTTGATATAAGTTTGTCAAATCTTCACCGTCTGGTTTGGTTTGATCGGCAATTCTTTTTTGAAGAATAGTACCGTTATAAACATCTCCTTTTTTAATTCCTAGAATCGAATTTAGTTGACGTTCAGTATAAACTGTGTTTCCAAGGTAGCGAATATCTCCAAAATAATATTTTCTTCCTTCTTCAAGTTTTACTTTTATTGCAATAGTATTTGATTTTTTGTCGTAAGTAACAGAATCAGAAATAATTCGAGCATCTCTATTTCCTTTTTCTTTATATTTATCAATAACAGCAGTTAAGTCTTCTTTGTATTTTTCTTTTATAAATTTAGATTTTTTGAAAATACGAATCGGATTGCGCTGTTTAGTATTTTTAAACGCTTTTCTAAGTTTTGCATCACTAATTTGGTCGTTGCCTTCAAATACAATACTTTTTACTTTTACTTTATCGCCTTTATCGATATTAACAACCAATTTAACCTCAGTGTCTAAGCTGTCAGGAATAGTGTTAATAACTACTTTGGCTTGGTAATAGCCGTCTTTTTTGTATTTATTTTCGATATAATTTTTAGTGGTAGTAATTAAATTTTCATTTACTATTTTACCTTTCTTTAAATCTGTTTCTTTAATTAATTCTTCTGTTTTTCCCTTTTTTACTCCTTGTATTTTTACATCGGATAATTTAGGTAATTCATTAATATTAAGTTCTAAAAAGATGCTATCGCCTTCAATTTTATTTACATAAAAATTTACATCAGAAAACAATCCTAATTTCCATAATTTTTTAATAGCATTACTAATGTCTTGTCCTGGAACAATTATTTGTTGTCCTTTTTCTAATCCGGTAAAAGTGGTTACAGTTTGTTCGTTGTAACTTATTTTTCCTGTAACATCAATTTTTGCTAATATATATTCTTTACCACTCTCAAGTTTTGTGTCTTGAGCAAATAGTGAAGAGCTATTTAATAATATGAATATTGAAAGTAATTGTATTCCTTTTTTAAACATTGTTTTCGGGTATAATTTGTTCGCTTGTTTTTCCAAATCGGCGTTCTCTTTTTTGATAACTAATAATTGCTTCATACAAATTGTTTTCTGTAAAATCAGGCCAAAGGACATCAGTGAAATAAAATTCGGCATAAGCAATTTGCCACAATAGAAAATTACTTATTCTGTGTTCGCCACTTGTTCTGATTACTAAATCTACATCTGGTAAATTGTGTGTGTAAAGATGCTGATTAATAATTGATTCGTCAATAGCCTGTTCAGAAATTATATTATTTTTAACTTTATCTGATATTTTTTTAACAGCTTGGACAATCTCTTCTCTAGCGCCATAACTAAGGGCTAAAGTAAGTGTCATCCTAGTGTTTTCAGAGGTTTTGTCAATTACTTCTTGTAATTCTTTTTGAACCTTTGTGGGTAAATTTGTTAAATTTCCAATAGCATTTAATTTAATATTATTGGATTGTAATGTCTTAATTTCTTTCTTAAGAGAGGAAATTAATAACTTCATTAAGGTTTCAACTTCTAGTTTTGGACGGTTCCAGTTTTCGGTTGAAAAAGCATAAAGTGTAAGGTTTTGAATGCCTAATTTAGCGCAAGTTTCTACAGTAACTTTAACCGACTTTGTACCACTTTCGTGACCCAATGCTCGAATTAAACCCTTTTGTTTAGCCCATCTGCCATTTCCATCCATAATAATGGCTAAATGCTTTGGTAAACTTGCTGTATTTATTTGTTGAACTAAATCCATTTTTTATTCTGCGCAAAAACAAGGGTTCTTGCCAAATGTGTATGTTAATGTTAAGCCGGTAAATACATACCAATCGTTACTATTTAAATTTCCAAAACGTAATGTTTCAAAATTATCATTTTTTGGATTACTTCCGTCTAAATTATCGGTAAAAGTATATCTAAAACCAACTTCGGCACCAATTATAAAATTTTCTAAAAATCGTCCTTTTACTCCAACAACCATTGGGATAGAGAAAGTACTACTTTGATAATCTAATTTACTTGTTTGATCTAAAATAAAAATTTCGTCATAAATAAAGTAACTAATACCACTGTAAACATATGGAGATACTTTTGTTTTAGAATCATGTAAGTCAAAATCCATGAAATTAAATTCTAATCCAGCAGAAAATTCTTTTACACTATTTTCAAACGAAAAGCCTCTTAATTTTCTACTAGGCACATCGCTGTCAATATCGTTAGATTTTAAACTTCCTTGAGTATATGAAAAACGATACGCGTGTCTAGGACTTCTGTTCCATTTATAAATTATTCCTATCGCTGACTCGTTTGGTGCAATGTAAGAGGTTGGTCCAACATCACCAATATAGTTGACGCCACCAAAAAACACACCTAATTCGTTTATTTGTGCATGCGAACTAAACCCGCAGAAAATCAGTGAAATATATAATAAAAAGTGCTTCATTTTTTAAAATAGTTTGCAAATATAACAATAATGACTTCTTATCCCTATTTTAAAGGTTTTTTTTGTAGTCTTTTGAATATTTAAAACGTTAAAAATTAAAAAATGATATAAAAAGTCTGTTAATTTCTTTTGTCTTCTCCCCAAAGTAGTTTTTTTCTGATTGTATTTAAAAACGATTCTTCTTTAAATTCAATTATAGAAATGGTAAATGGTGATTTTTTTATTTTTACAATTGTGTCTTTAGATACAGCCGAAATTCTTGAATCTAAAGAAATTAAAAATTGCTCTTCTCTACCAGAAATTCTAAGTTCAATTTCCATATCATCCATTATTACTAAAGGTCTTGCATTTAAATTATGTGGAGCCATTGGAGTAATAACTAAACTTTCAACATTTGGCGTTAGCACGGGTCCGCCACAACTTAAAGAATATCCTGTAGATCCTGTGGGTGTGGAAATTATTAGTCCGTCAGCCCAGTAAGAAGTTAAATATTCTCCATTTAAATAAGTAATAATAGTAATCATCGAAGTGGTGTCTTTTCGGGCTACCGTAACTTCGTTTAGCGCAAAATTTAATTCGCTAAAATTCTCATAATTTGGTGTAGTCTCAATACTTAGTAAAGTTCTTTTTGAAGTAGCATAGTCGTTATTAAGGAGTTTTTGAAGCAAGGTCTCAATGTTTTCAAATTGAATTGTTGCTAAAAATCCTAATCTTCCTGCGTTAATTCCTATAATAGGAATATTTTTATCCCTAACAAATGTTGCTGCTTTTAAAATAGTTCCATCTCCACCAATACTTATTAATGCTTTGAAATTCGAATCCAAATCATTGTAGCTTGAATACGTATCATAATCTTTTAAAATGATATTTTTTTCTTTTAGTATGGCTAAAAAATTTGCTTCAAATGCAATTTTAATAGCTTTTGACTCTAAAAAAGAAACTACTTTTTGTACGATCTCAGCTGTACTGTTTTGATAATATTGACCGAAAAGCGCTATTTTCATTATTGTTATTTTAAATATTCAAGTATTTGTCTAAATAATCGGAACGTTCTTTTAAACTATTCAAATAAGAATCATCTTGATGTTCAGAAATAATTTCATATTCATACCGTCTAAAAGTTTGAATAATATCGTTTAGTCCACTTTGACTAATTTTTACTGTAATTTCAACTTTTTTACCCACTACATTAGAAATAAATAATCCTAAAATTTTAGCGTTATTGCTTTCAATTATTTGAGCTACTTGACTCATTGAAAACTTTTCAGTTTCTTTTTCTATGACAATGATGCCACCTTCTTCTTTTAGGAATGGAGTTTCGTGAAAAAAACGTATCACATCTTCAAGTTCATAATATCCTAAATAGTTGTTTTTTTCATCTAAAACAGGAACTAAATTACTTTCGTTTTTTGCGAAAATTTCTAAAACATCAAGCCAAATGGTTGTTGTGCGTACAAAAAATCGCTCAAAATGAAAACGAGTTTCATTAACAATTGAATTACTGTCTAAAAGTTCTGTGTTTTCTTTACTTATACAACCTATATATACACCATCTTCTGTTACTGGAAAATGGGAATAAGGAAAATCCACAAACAAATCCTGAGCTTCTGCTATAGAATCAGTATGTTTTAATGGTTTTATTTCGTTGTTTAAGTAGCTTGTAAGATTATTCATTTTGGATTTGATGAAAATATATCGCAAAATAATCAAAAAATACCATATGCTAGCTAACTTATACTTTGTATTTTTGTACAAATTAAAAAATCATCATGACAAAATTATCTGTAAACATTAATAAAATAGCAACGCTTCGTAATTCTAGAGGTGGTAATGTGCCTGATTTATTGAAAGTTGCAAAGGATATTCAGCAATTTGGAGCGCAAGGAATTACAATACATCCAAGACCAGATGAAAGACATATTCGTTATCAAGATGCTCGCGATTTAAAACCGGTGGTGTATACCGAATATAATATAGAAGGAAATCCACAACATAATTTTATTGATTTAGTTTTAGAATGTAAACCTACGCAAGTTACATTAGTACCTGATGCAATTGGCGCATTAACATCTAATGCAGGATGGGATACAATAAAACATCAATCGTATTTATTAGAAGTTATTCAGGAATTTCAAAGAAATAATATTCGGACTTCTATTTTTGTAGATGCAGATGAACGAATGATTGAAGGAGCAAAAGCAACCGGTACAGAAAGAATAGAATTGTACACGGAATCATTTGCTCATGAATTTGGTTTGGGAAATAAAGCTGGAATAGATTCTTATGTAAAATCGGCTCTTAAAGCAAATGAGTTAGGCTTAGGAATAAATGCGGGTCATGATTTGAGTTTAGATAATATTAAATTTTTTAAAGATAATATTCCTGGCTTGTTAGAGGTTTCTATTGGTCATGCTTTAATTTCTGAGTCATTATACTTAGGATTAGAAAATGTAGTAAATATGTATCTTCAAAAATTGAAATAAGATGTTGTTGCATTCAAGAATTGAAGGCGAAGGAACGCCAATGGTAATTATTCATGGTTTTTTAGGGATGTCTGATAATTGGAAAACATTAGGATCTCAATTTGCTACGGAAGGATTTCAAGTACACGCATTAGATCTAAGAAATCATGGAAAAAGTTTTCATTCAGAAGATTTTTCTTATGAAGTAATGGTTGAAGATGTAAAGCAATATTGTGAATATCATCAATTAAACAATATAATAATTATTGGCCATTCTATGGGAGGAAAAGTGGCTATGTTATTAGCAACAACTTATCCAGAATTGGTTTCAAAATTAATTGTAGCAGATATTGGACCTAAATATTATGCGCCTCATCACCAAACTATTTTAGCAGCATTAAATGCGGTAGATTTTTCAAAGAAACCAAGTAGAGCAGAAGTAGAAGAAATTGTTTCAGGTTATATCAACGATTTTGGTACACGACAGTTTTTACTTAAAAATTTATATTGGGAATCGCCAGAGCAATTAGCTTTTCGGTTTAATTTAAAAGTTTTCAATGAAAAGATAGAAACAATTGGAACCGTTTTGCCGTTTAATAATACTTTTTTAAAAGATACTTTGTTTTTAAGAGGAGACAAATCTGACTATATTTTAGATTCCGATTTTGAAACCATTTATTATCATTTTCCTTCTGCAATTATTAAAACGGTAAACAATGCTGGTCATTGGCTTCATGCCGAAAACCCAAAAGATTTTTACACATATGTTATGGATTTTATAAAATAAAAAAGCAAAAAAAATTATGCATGCATAATTTTTTAGTTAAAAAAATTGTAAAATTCATAATTTGTTATAATTTTGAAGTATTGATTATTACGAATTCAGAAAAAAACTAACAAATTTAAATTATGAGAAAATTACTTTCTTTAACATTATTGGCTTTGGCTGGCTCTACTGCATTTGCAGGTGGATATAGAGTTAGTATCCAAGGTCAAAAACAATTAGCTATGGGGCACACGGGTGTTGCTGTAGTAAATAGTGCCGAGGTTGCTTTCTTTAATCCGGCTGGGATGGCTTATTTAGATAAAAAATTCAACTTGTCAGTAGGAGGAAATGCCTTGTTTGCTAATACAAAATTTCAAAATTCTCAATATGGTTGGGAAGCTGAAACAAAAAATTTAGGAACACCTTTTAGTGTATATGCAACGTATAGATTAAATGATTGGTTTACTGCTGGTTTAGCAGTTTATACTCCTTACGGAAGTTCTGTTGAATGGGATCAAGATTGGGAAGGTGCTCATTTAGTTAATAATATTGACCTAAAAGCAATTTTTGTTCAACCTTCTATTTCTGTAAGAGTTGGTGAGCATTTTAGTGTAGGTGGTGGTCCTATTTTTGCTTCAGGTTCGGTTAATTTTAATAGAAATGTAGCAATAAATCCTTTATTATCAGTTGATGGAAGTGGTACAGATGTAACTTTAGACGCAAAAGGAATTACTGCTTGGGGTTATACAGCTGGTTTTATGTTTAACCCAACAGATAAATTTAGAATAGGTATGAACTATCGTTCTGAAATTATTATGGAAGCACGTGATGGAGATGCAAATTTTAATGATGTGCCAGGATTTGCTTCAACAACTCCAACACTTCAAAACACTACTTTTAATGCAGACTTGCCTTTGCCAGCAGAATTAACTGTAGGTATGTCATATCAAGTAACTGACAAATGGATGTTAGCATTCGATTACAATAGAGCAATGTGGGGAGTTTATGAAGCTTTAACTGTTGATTTTCTTAATGCAGATGGTTCAATTAGAAATACATCTAATAACCCAAGAAATTATAAAAATTCAAGTACTTATAGAGTAGGTACTCAGTACAAAGCAAATGATAAATTTACCTTTAGAGCGGGTTGGTATTTTGATGAAAGCCCTGTTCAAGATGGTTATTTTGCACCTGAAACTCCAAGAAACGATTCTATGGGATACACAGGAGGTTTAACATATCAGGTAAATAGTAAATTAGGGGTTGATTTTTCATTCTTATACTTACATTTTGATGAAATCGATAATTCTTACGATTATTATCAAGAAAACGGAAATACACTTCCATTTGGTGGAACTTATAAGTCTTCTGTTTTCTCTCCAGGTATTGGTATTACTTATGGTTTCTAATTTTTAATTAAACGAAAGATGAAAAATAAATTTATATATTTAGCTATTATAGCTGCTGGATTTGCTTCTTGTGAACCAGAATTTGAAAATACAGTAGATGCAAATTACACATCTGGTGACGCAGATTTTACATCATATGTAGCTGTTGGTAATTCATTAACGGCTGGTTATATGGACGGAACTGTTTACCGTGTGGGTCAAACTTATTCTTTCCCAAATTTATTAGCACAAAAATTTGCGCTAGTAGGAGGTGGTGAATTTACTCAACCTTCTTATGCAGAAGATGTGAATAATTTAGGAGGAATTCAAGGTTTAACAGGAACAAGATTAGTAATTAATGCATCTGTTGGTGGTGTTCAGCCAATTGCAGGATCGCCTACAATAACGCTTACACCTCAAGCAACTGCCTACAATAATATGGGAGTACCAGGTGCTAAATCATTTCATTTAACTTTTCCAGGATACGGTGCATTAAATCCATATTTTGCAAGACACGCAACTTCTCCTTCAGCAACAGTTTTAGGTGATGCTATGTTAAAAACACCAACTTTTTTTACTAACTGGATAGGAGCAAATGATGTTTTGGCTTATGCAACTAGTGGTGGTGCACAAGCTGATGGGGTAACACCAGCAGCTGACCATAACTTTACTGGAAATACGAATCCTGCTACTTACGGAGGGAATGATATTACAAACTCAAATGTTTTTGCAAGTGTATATTCAACAATAGTTACTACATTAACATCAAACGGTGCAAAAGGTGTTGTTTGTACAATTCCTAGTGTAACTTCTATTCCATACTTTACTACGGTTCCTTACGCTCCATTATCTCCTACAGCATTAGGAGGTTCTGCGAATATTAATGCGTTAAATGCACAATTATATGGTCCTTTAGATGGTATTTTTACTGCTTATGGTGAGCCTAATCGTGTTAATCCATTATCTGCTACTTCCGCAAATCCAATATTAATTTATGATGCTGATGCTATAGATAGATCTGCAGAAATTACAGGAGCTTTATCTGGTACTTTAGGAGTTCCTACAGCAACTGCTTTTGGTATGGTTTTTGGAAAAGCGCGTCAAGCTACTGCTGCAGATTTAGTAGTGTTGCCAGCTTCTTCAGTTATTGGTACAACAAACGCTTCTTCACCTTCAGCTTTAATTAACATAAATGGTGTTTCTTATCCAATGGCTAATAAATGGGTGTTAACAGCTACTGAAAAAGCTAGAGTAGCTAATGCTACTGCTGCTTATAATGCTTCAATTGTGTCTATTGCTAATGCAAATGATATTGCAGTTGCAGATATGAATGCAATTATGAATCAATTGGTAACTGGATTAAGAATCGAAACTGGGCAATTATACACAGCAAATTACTTTAGTGGTTCTGCTACTGAGGGTCTTGTGTTATTTTCTTTAGACGGAGTTCATCCAAATGCACGTGGATATGCTGTAATTGCTAATGAAATTTTAAAAGTTATTAATGAATTTTATAATGCTAATTTGCCATTACATAATCCATCATATTTCCCAGGAATTAATATTGTTCCTTCAAATTAGGGATTAATTTTAAAACTTTTCAAAAAGGCATCATTATTGATGCCTTTTTTTGTAATTTTAAATTTTCCTAAAATAATATAAAAATGAATTTAATCATAAAGCTTTTAATTAGTACAATTGTTGTTTTTGTACTTTCTTATTTTTTACCAGGTGTTCATGTTACTAGTTTAACAGGCGCTTTAATGGTGGCAGTTGTACTTGGGTTGTTAAATACTTTTTTAAAGCCAATTTTTGTATTGCTAACTATTCCAGTAACATTGTTTACTCTAGGCTTTTTTTTACTAGTTATAAATGCAGTTATTATTTTAATTTGCGATTATTTAATTGCAGAGTTTAGTGTTGATGGATTTTTAAGTGCATTATTTTTTAGTATTCTCTTGTCTATTATTCAGTCTGTTTTAAATAAAATATTTATCGAAGAAAAATAATTTTTACCGAATTGAATTTCAATAAATTAAAAACTTGTTTGGGTTGTAAAAATTCTATAATTTTGCAACCCAATTTTTATGGTATTTAAATAAATAGATAATGAACATTACAAAAAAGCAAGTTGATGCATTAAATGCTATTGTAACAGTAGCAATCACTAAAGAAGATTATTCTGATAAAGTAGAAAAAGTATTAGCAGATTATAGAAAAAATGCATCAATTTCTGGTTTCAGAAAAGGTGCAGTTCCAATGAGTTTAATTCAAAAACAATATGGTAAAGCTGTTTTATTAGAAGAAGTAAACAAAGTATTACAAGCTTCTCTTAATAATTATTTATCTACTGAAAAATTAGATATTCTTGGAAATCCAATTCCAGTTGTAACTGAAAGTATCGATTGGGATGCTGAAAACTTTTCTTTTGACTTCGAATTAGGATTGGCTCCACAATTTTCAGTTGATTTGTCTGCGAAAAATAATGTTACTAAATTTAATGTTATTGCAGATGAAAAAATGTTAAATGATCAAGTAGACAGAATTGCAAAACAATACGGAAAATTAATTTCTCAGTCTGAAGTTAAAGCAGATTATGAAGTTAGAGGAACATTTACAAATGAAGAAAAAGGAATTAATGCTCCTGCAAATTTTGCATTAGATATTTTTGCTAATAAAAAAGTAGCAAAATCTTTTATTGGTAAAAAAGTGGGTGATGTAGTTGCGGTTGAAACTAAAGGTTTGTTCGATGATGATCACAAACTTATGGATTATTTAAAAGTAAGTCATGATAATGTTCATGGTTTAGATATTTTGGTAAATTTTACAATTGAAGAAATTAATGCTGTTGAAAAAGCAGAAATGAACCAAGAGTTATTTGATAAGTTATTCGGAGAAGGAGTAGTAAAATCAGTTGAAGAGGTTAAAGCTAAAATTAAAGAAGATGCTGAGGTGCAATTTGCACAACAAGCAGATCAAAAATTCTTAAACGATGTAACAGATTTCTTAATTGAATCTACAAAGTTTGAATTGCCTGCTGCTTTCTTAAAAAAATGGATTCAAACAGCTGGAGAAAATCCTCTTTCTGCAGAACAAGCAGAAGAAGAATATGCAAAAGCCGAAAAAGGATTACGTTTTCAATTAATTGAAGGAAAAGTAATGGCAGATAATAATCTACAAATTACTTTTGAAGATTTAAAAGCACATACTGCTGAATTAATCAAGAAACAAATGGCTCAATTTGGTCAATTAAATCCATCTGAAGAAGAAATTAATGGAATTGTTGCTCGAGTAATGTCTAACCAAGATGAGGTAAAACGTTTATCTGAGCAAGTAATGAGTGAAAAAATGTTAGGTCTATACAAAGAAAAAGTAAAATCTAAAACAAAAGAAGTGAATTACGATCAATTCATTAAAGAAATGTACGGAGAATAATTTCTCACAAAAAATAATTATCTTTGAGCGTCAGACTAGTTTTGGCGCTTTTTGTTTCAAGACAATTTGTCACAAAAAGTAATAGGCACGAACTTTGCAAAATATTAATGGTTTTAAGTTTAATTCCTTTTAAACTTTTAAACACATAAACTTTTAAACTTAATTTATGAATTACGGAAAAGACCCAAGAGCTACGCTCGAACTGGCGAAGCAATTTAAAAAATATGCTACTAAGCATCACGGAGTAAACAGTTTATATTACGATAAAATTGTTGGAAGTATGACGCCTTATATTATTGAAGAACGCCAATTAAACGTAGCTTCAATGGATGTGTTTTCACGTTTAATGATGGATAGAATTATCTTCATGGGAACAGGTGTTGACGATTATGTGGCAAATATTATTCAGGCACAATTATTATTCTTAGAAAGTGTTGATGCTTCTAAGGATATTAGTATTTATATCAATTCTCCAGGAGGAAGTGTTTATGCTGGATTAGGTATTTATGATACAATGCAATTTGTAAAACCTGACGTAGCTACAATTTGTACAGGAATGGCAGCTTCAATGGGAGCGGTATTGCTATGTGCTGGTGCAGAAGGAAAACGTTCGGCATTACCACATTCAAGAGTTATGATTCACCAACCATCTGGAGGCGCACAAGGCGTAGCGACAGATATGGAAATCAACTTGAAAGAAATGTTGAAATTAAAAAATGAATTATACGAAATCATTTCTAAACATTCAGGACAGTCTTTTGAAAAAGTACACAAAGATTCAGAACGCGATTATTGGATGATTGCTGCAGAAGCAAAAGAATACGGAATGATTGATGAAGTTTTAACAAGATAAATAAATATAGTTTTCAGTTTTCAGTCACAGTTTTCAGCGATATAACTGTGACTGTATACTGTTACTGCTAACTAAAAAAGGATGGCTAAAGAAGTATTAGAGTGTTCATTCTGTGGAAGGAAAAAGCCTGAAACCAATTTATTAATTGCAGGGATTAATGCGCATATTTGCGACAAATGTATCGAACAAGCTCACGGAATTGTTCTAGAAGAATTAAAACAGTCTGGAAATTCAGATTTAGTTGCCGATTTGATTCTGTTGAAACCAAAAGAAATTCGTGCGTTTTTAGATGATTACGTTATTGGGCAAGATCAAACTAAAAAAGTAATGAGTGTAGCGGTTTATAATCACTACAAACGTTTGATGCAAATTCAATTAGAAGACGAAGTTGAGATTGAAAAAAGTAATATCTTAATGGTAGGACAAACCGGAACCGGTAAAACATTAGTAGCAAAAACCATTGCAAAAATGTTGAATGTTCCGTTAGCAATTGTTGATGCAACTGTTTTAACTGAAGCAGGTTATGTAGGTGAAGACGTTGAAAGTATCTTAACTCGTTTGTTACAAGCTGCCGATTATGATGTAGCTAAAGCCGAAAGAGGAATTGTATTTATTGACGAAATAGATAAAATTGCTCGTAAAAGTGATAATCCATCGATAACTCGTGATGTTTCAGGCGAAGGTGTTCAACAAGCTTTATTGAAATTATTAGAAGGAACGGTGGTTAATGTACCGCCAAAAGGAGGAAGAAAACATCCCGACCAAAAATTTGTGGAAGTAAATACTCAAAATATCTTATTCATTGCGGGTGGTGCTTTTGACGGAATTGAAAGAATCATTTCAAAACGTTTGAACAGACAAGCAGTTGGTTATAGTTCGTCTATTGGAACCGACCATATTGATAAAGATAATTTGTTGCAATATTTAATTCCTAAAGACGTCAAAGATTTTGGATTAATTCCTGAAATTATTGGTCGTTTACCTGTTTTAACACACATGGATCCTTTAGATGCTGCTACGTTAAGAGCTATTTTAACTGAACCTAAGAATGCCTTGGTGAAACAATATAAAAAATTGTTTGAAATGGATGAGGTAACATTAGAAATCGAAGAAGAAGCTTTGAATTATATTGTTTCTAAAGCCTTAGAATATAAATTAGGAGCAAGAGGCTTGCGTTCGTTATGTGAAGCGATATTAACGGATGCTATGTACGAATTACCAAGCTCTGAAGATAAGCATTTACAAGTAAATAAGGAATATGCAGAAAATAGTTTAAATAAAAATTTATTACAGCGTTTAAAAGCAGTTTCTTAAAATAGATATTTAAAACAAAAAGGTCGCCAATTGGCGACCTTTTTGTTTTTTAAGCATTTTTCTTTTGCTCTATTGTTTTTGTTTTTACTTGTTTAGCGTTGCAATATCTTTTTTGGCAACTCCATCCGCTTGAGCAAGATGTTAATAAAAATGTAATTGCTACTGCTGAAACCAAAATTATTTTTTTCATAATATATTTATATGTTAATCTATTTAGTATGTTTTTATTTGATAATTTTAAATTCAATTCTTCTGTTGGCTTGATCCTGACTTGCTGTACATTTTTCACATTTTTCCAGTAATTCGCTTTCTCCATAACCTTTATAAGTTAACTGAGAAGCTGGAATTCCTTTTTTAAGTAAATACTGGTAAGCTGCTTTCGCTCTACTTTCAGACAATTTTTGATTATATGCCTCAGAACCTTTACTGTCTGTATGAGCGTTGATTGTAATGCTCATGTTAGCATTGTTGGTTAAAACTTCAACAATTTTATTTAATGATAATTCTGACTCTTTTTTTACAGTTGATTTATTGAAATCAAAATAAATATTTTCAATTACAATTGTGTCATCTGTAACAACCGCTTTTTTCTGAGTTAATGCAATATTCTTCTCAGTGTCACCAGTTGCAATGTTTAGTTTTTTGGTTTCGTAACCTTCTTTGTTAACTTCAACATTGTAGAATGTTAATGGCTCTAAAGCTAATTTGATTTTACCATTATTATCAGATTGTGTTTCAGTTAATTTGGTTCCAAATTCGTCTGTTACTATTACAGTTGCATTTGGTAAAGCTGTTTTTGAAACTTCTTCTACTATGGTATAATTTAAAAACAAATTTTCTTGTTTTCTAATCTCAAATTTTAAAATGTCAAAATTACCAGATTGATGTTTGTCTGTAGAAATATATCCTTTAGATGGAGATGTCATTACAAATGCTAAATCGTCTCTTCTAGAATTTAAATCTGTTCCAAGATTCATAGCGGTTAAAAATGTATTATCAACATAAGCAGATCTAAAAACATCATATCCTCCTAAGTTTAAATGTCCTTTTGAAGAAAAATATATATACTTATTATCAGATGACATAAAAGGATATTTTTCATCAGCTTCTGTATTTACATTTGGACCTAAATTCACTAACTTACCAACTGTTCCGTCTTCAGCAATTGTAGCTTCGTATATATCAAATCCACCAAATCCACCTGGAATATTAGTTGCAATAAAAATTTTTTTCCCATCTGCTGATACGCTTGGTGTTTCTGCAGAATATCCTTCTGGAACAATATTTAAATTGGTAATATTTGTCCACTTTTTTGCATCCTTTTCATTAAGTGTTGCTTTGTGAAGTGTAAATATTTGTTTGTTGTTTGGGTTTTCTTGTGTAAAGAAAATGGTTCTTTGGTCTGAAGAAAATCCTATAGAACCCTCGTCATTTTCAGAATCTAGAGCTTGTGAGAAAAGTAAAGGAAACGATAAATTACCATCTTCTTTTACGTCTACACAATATAAATTATTGTTTGTAGTATTTGTTATAGGATTAATAGTTACATCAGCATGTCTTCTTTTTTTATTTGATAAAATGATGTATTTATTTTTAAAAAAAGTAGTTCCAATTTCATTTAATTCTGAGTTGATTCCTGTATCACCAGTGATAAAAGTTATTCCTTTTGTATTTTTATTAATTGCATTAATAACGGCTTCTGATCCTTCAGAACGTTTTGGCTCTTGCCCAAAAGATAATAAGTTAATTAAAAGTAAAAATAAAGTAAAGGTTTTGTTTAGTTTCATAAAATTAAATACTTAAATAATAAACTGTTAATGCTTTCTTAAAAAACAGCGCAAAATTATAATAATATTTAACAAAAAAAACAAATAGTTAAAATAAAATAACAAATTTCAACAAATAATTTAAATTTTTTACTTTGAAGTAGTGTTAAACGGCTCCTGATAATGAATTATTAATATGAAATGATTGGTGAGTAAGTGTTTTGTGATAAGTATTGTATAAGAAATCGTAACTTTTAGGTTGCGTTAGATTATGACATCTTCTTGGTCCGCAGCCATAGCGTCTTGGTCCACAAGCAGTCGCTAATAGTGATAAAAAGCATACAAGTATTAATAAATTTCTTTTTCTCATTATTTTAAGCATAGTAAACTTTCTAAATACGTTCGTTCGTTCGATAATCTTGGAACTTTGTGTTGACCGCCTAATTTATCTTCTTGTTTTAGCCAATCATAAAATAAATTTTCTCTGGCTATATTTAATACTAACGGATTTAAGGTCATGTTATTGTATCGTTTAGCTTCATAATCTGAATTAACACTTTGCAGGTTTTCATCTAAAGCCTTTCGGAAATTTTCAATATTATCGGGTTTGGTTTTAAATTCGATAATCCATTCGTGTGCCCCTTTTTGCTGATTGGTCATAAAAATGGGTGCAACCGTATAGTCGACAATTTCACAGTTGAATTCTTTACAGGTTTTTGCAACGGCTGCATCCGTGTTTTCTACCATTAATTCTTCTCCAAAAACATTTATGTGGTGCTTGGTTCTTCCTGTAACTTTAATGCGATACGGATTTAAAGAAGTAAAACGAATAGTGTCGCCAATTAAATAGCGCCATAAGCCCGAATTAGTCGTAATAACTAAAGCATAATTTTTATGCAATTCTACTTGATTCAGTCGAATAACCCTTTGGTTCAGTGTACCAAAAGTATCCATGGGTATAAATTCGTAAAAAATACCATAATCTAGCATCAATAGTAACTCATCGCTATCGTTTTGGTCTTGAATTGCAAAAAAGCCTTCTGAAGCATTGTAGATTTCGTAGTATTTAAAACTATCTTTTGGAAATAACTTTTTGTATTGTTCTTTATAGGGTTCAAAACTCACACCGCCATGAAAATACACTTCAGCATTTGGCCACAGTTCCAATAGGTTTGATTTTCCTGTAGTTTCTAATGTTTTTTGTAACAATACCATCATCCAGCTAGGTACACCAGCCAAGCTAGTAACATTTTCATTCATTGTTTCATTGATGATAGCTGGAAGTTTGGTTTCCCAATCGCCCATCAACGATATTTTACTGCTAGGTGTGGAGCTAAATTCGGCCCAAATAGGCATGTTGTCAATCAAAATAGCCGATAAATCGCCAAAAAAAGTATTGTTGTCTTCATACAATTGCTTGCTTCCACCTAGGCGCAAACTTTTTCCTGTAAACAATTGAGAATCTTCATTGTTATTCAAATACAAACACAATAAATCTTTACTAGCCTTATAATGACAATTTTCTAAGGCTTCTGAACTTACAGGGATAAATTTACTTTTAGCATTGGTAGTGCCACTCGATTTTGCAAACCATTTGATGTTAGAATGCCAAAATACATTTTGTTCTCCTTTTCGCGTGAGTTCAATTAAAGGTTCTAACTCTTCATAGGTTGAAACAGGAATTCTTTCACTAAATGTCGTGTAGTTTTTCATCGAAGAAAAATCATATTTTCTACCAATTTGAGTGTTTTCGGCTGATTTGATTAGGCTAAAAAGCAACTCATCTTGTACTTCATGTGGATATTTTAAAAACAATTCCATTTGATGAATTCGTTTTTTTAAAATCCAAGTAGCAAAAGAATTTATAATTTGTAATGGCATTTAGCGCGTTCCGTTTTGAATTATGAATTATGAATAATAACTTTACCAAAAATAGCATTTTTTTTAAATAATAAGACTAAAAAGGAAATCTTAACATAAAATGATATATCAAGGCACACTTTCAAAAATGCAAACCGAATTAAGTAATCCAATTCAGTATTATTTAGTTTTTGAAAATAGTTTTTTAAATATCAATCAACTTCTAGGAAAAACAATAGAAATTGAATTTCAAGGTTACCAATGTTTGAATTGCGGAAAAGCCAAGAAAATTTTTCGTCAAGGATTTTGCTACGATTGTTTTATGAGTAGTCCAGCGGTGGGCGATTGGATTATGAAACCCGAATTAAGTACGGCTCATTTAGATATTGAAGATAGAGATTTAGCTTATGAAAAACGAGTGCAATTGCAACCTCATGTGGTGTATTTAGCTTTATCAAGTGAAGTAAAAGTAGGCGTGACCCGAAAAACGCAAGTTCCTACTCGTTGGATTGATCAAGGTGCTATACAAGCGATTCCAATTGTAGAAGTTCCAAATAGATATTTAGCAGGAATTACAGAAGTGGCTTTAAAAAACCATTTTGCTGATAAAACCAATTGGCAAAAAATGCTAAAAAACGAATATCTAGAGATGGATTTAATTGCCGAACGAAATAAAGTTTTCGATTGGTTACCTAATGAAGTAAAAGATTATTTCCCAAAGGAAGAAAAAATCATTCAACTTGATTTTCCAGTTTTACACTATCCAAAAAAAGTAACGAGTTTAAATTTAGATAAAACACCCAATTTTTCAGGAACGCTAACCGGAATCAAAGCTCAATATTTACTTTTTGAAGACGGCACCGTTTTTAATGTAAGAACCTATGAAGGTTATGTGGTAAAAATGAGTTTATAAAACAAAACCCTTTCAAAATTTTGAAAGGGTTTTATCAATTATCTTTAAAATTGAAATTTATTCTCCTTTTTTCTTTTTTCCTCCAAACAAGCCTTTTATTGCATCAGTAGCTTTAGTTTTTATTTCTTCTTTTGGAGTTGTTGCTGCTTTTGTAGTATCTGTTGCGGTTGTTGTACCAGAGTTATTTCCTTTTGTACCATTCAACATATTAGTTAAAGCAGATGTTCCTTGATTAACTAATTTGTCCTTTTGCATTTTAACCAATTGGGTAGTTAAATTTGTAGTGGATTGTTTTAAATCGGTGTTTAATTTGGGTTGTGAAAAATTACCAGTCATTAATCCGGTTACCGGAATACTTGTTATTTGTTTTTGGTCGGCAGGGGTTAATTTTGCAATTAAATTGTTTACATCATTACCTAAATATTTTACTGGGACATCAAATTTTAAATTATAATTCATCGTTTGATCAAAACCATGAGTTCCGCCAACATTTACTGTAATATCTTGATATTTGATATCCATAGGTTTTACATTTACTTTTCCGTCTTTGAAAGATAAAGCAGCTTTAACGTCATTTAAGTTAACTTTACTCATGTCTATGAATTTTAAGTTTGAACTTAAAGTTGTTAACATGGCAGAATTCTTTTCATTAATGGTTGTAGATAATAACTGACCTATTAAATCCCCAGAAAGTGTTTTTAAATTTGGCGTCATATCATTTTGTAAATCCCCAGATAATTTAATGGTTGAATTCAGTTTTCCGTTAATAACACCAGCAATTGGAGCTATTGACTTTAGCATGTCTAATTGCGAAAACGATTCTGCAATATTTACTGCATTTAACCCTAAATCCATGTCGAATTTTGGTGTGTTTCCTTTGGTTGAAACGGTTCCGGTTAATCCAATGCTTCCTCCAAAAATGCCCATTTTTAAATTATTTAAACTTATTGCTTCATCTCTAATTACCATATTACCAGAAACATCTTTTAAGTTTAAATTGTCATAAACTACAGTTCCTGCTTTAGCTGTTATGCTACAATCTAGGAAAGAAGGAATTTTTACAGCTTCTGTTGTTTTCTTTCCTTCATCTGAAGTAGTTGTAGTTGGCGCCATGAAATCGGAAACAACTAATTTTGTCGAGTTCATGTTAAAGTTCCCTTTCAGAATTTGGTTTTTAAACATAAATCCGTAAAAATTATCTAAAGTTCCGTTTACTTGAAGGTCGGATGAACCTGTTTTTGCGTCAAATTGGTTCAAACGAATTTGATTTGGATTGAAAGCAACTGAAGCTTGATTGATTTTGAATGGTTTAGCCATTTCTGGACCTTCATAATTGAAACCAGTTAAGCTAACAATTCCCGAATTTTGAATGTTTTGATATTGAGAAGTTTCAACTGATTTCATATCAAACTTCGTTTTTACATCGGCTTTTAAAATTCCGGTTAACGGTTTGTCTAACTTTACAGGATACGCTTTGGTAACATTTGCTAAATTAACAGTTCCTTTTAATTCGGCATCAACTAAAGCATTTGTTGCAATGTTTTTAACAGTTGCTTTCGCATTAAATACATCTTGATCAATTGAAAACGAAAGTTGGTTCAAATTCACATAGGTATCATTCATTACACCTGTTTCGTTGATAATATGGGTGTCAATTACGATATTTTTAACCGATTTTGGTAAATTAGGATATTGGAATGACGCGTTTTTAGACGCAATTTTAATATCAAAAGCAGGAATAGTAGTCTCGGTTAAATTACCTTTTACTTTTCCATCAACAGTAAATTGCCCTGTGGTTTTTACTTTGTTAATGTCACCTGAATATGCTTCAGGAATTAATCCTAAGAAGTTCTTAAAATCGGAAGTTGGTGTTTTAAATGTTAAATCATAGGTTTGACCGGCTTCCACCATTTGAATAAATCCGTTGAATTCTAATGGTAATTGATTAATTAAGGCTTTGTTGTCTTTAAATTCGTATTTGCTTTTTTCTAAATCAATTCCTAAAACGGCATCAAGTGAAATTCCTACATTTTTCATGTAGTTGGTTTTTTCCATTTCAAAAGAAAGTTTAGCAGTAGTTTTTGTTTCTAAATCTAATTTTTGAGCTGCAAAATTTCCTTTTCCATCATGATAAATGCTATCTAAAACCATTTTCATATTTGAGCTTTCATCAACATAACTGAATTTTAAATTTTCTACTTCATAATTTTGAATAGAAAGAGCAAATGGTTTGCTTTCAGAAGATTTTTTATCAGCTTCTTCTTTTATAGCGATGTCAAAATTTCCTATACCATCTTTATTGAAAATGATATTTACAATTCCGTCAACTACACTAAAACTCTCTAAATTCATTGCTTCGTCATCTCCTTTAAAAAGTTCTTTTATACTCATGGTTACGTTGGTTTCACCAGCATATAAAAGGGTATCGTTTTCAAAAGGCGCTTTTGTAATAATGCTCAACTTTTCAATCGTAACATTAGCTTTAGGAAAACTTTTAAATAAACTTAAATCTACATCTTCAAATGCTATGTTCGCATTTACGCTTTCATTTAAAGTTTTGGCAATCATTTCCTTAATTTTGTCTTTAAACAAAAAAGGCGCTGCGGCTAAGGCAATAAGGGTTACTAAAAGAAAAATTCCAGTGCCTTTTAAAACTTTTTTTAACATAATTATATTTTTTGAAGTGAATGTAATTTCTTATTACAAAATTAGTACCATTTGTATGTATTTGTATTAATTTTGTGTGAAACTTATAAAAAAAAATCCCAAAAACAAATTGTTAATGGGATTGTAATTTTTTATTTCTTTTTATTAATGAATATTTAATTCATAAGGCATCATGGCTTGAATGCCTTTTCTACTTTTTACACGTTTGATTTGCTCTAACATTTGGAAGCCTTCTTCACCTAATTGTTCTTTTAATAATTGCTCTTTAGTTTTAAACATGGCCATTCCGGTAAAGTTGGCTAACATGTCTTCAAAGCTTTTCTCATATTCCGGAAAGTTTTCAGTTCTGTAGGAATTCGTTTTTCCAAGTTTAGCAGCATATTTAATGGCAGCATCTAAACCACCAATTTCGTCCACTAAACCTAGTTTATGAGCGTCAATTCCTGTCCATACTCTTCCTTGTGCAATTAAATCTACTTGTTCGGTAGTCATTTTTCTTCCATCGGCAACACGTTTTAAGAAAGTAGCATATATTTTTTCGATACTTTCTAGAACAAACCCTTTAAAGTTTTCGTCAATTGGTTCAAAAATACTATATCCACTTGCATTCTCATGTGTTTTTACTTGCTCTGCGTTAATCCCAATGTTTTTACTTAATTGACTCATATTTGGTAACATTCCAAAAACACCAATTGATCCGGTAATTGTGTTGGGTTCTGCAAAAATTCTATCGGCATTAGCAGCAATATAATATCCTCCAGAAGCGGCATAATTTCCCATAGAAACCACAACTGGTTTTACTTTTTTAGTAATTTCTATTTCTCTCCAAATTAATTCTGAGGTTAAAGCGCTTCCACCCGGACTGTTAACACGTAAAACAATTGCTTTTACATCATCATCTTCACGAGCTTCTTTTAAAGAACGATTGATTGAACCTTCTCCTATTATATTTACATCACCTTCGCCACCAGCAATTTCTCCTTGAGCATAAATTACAGCAATAATATCCTCTTTTGAGTAATCTTCAACAGTTGAAGCCGCTTTTTGAGCATAATCAGTAATACTAACAATATCGTATTTTTCTTTTTTGTCTAATTTTAATTTTGCTCTAATAGCATCATGATATTCATCTTCATAAGCTATTTTGTCAATTAATTTATTTGCTAAAGCTAATTCTGGTGTTCTTGCTCCTAAAGAATTTGCAATAGCGTCTAATTGAGCAATAGATAATTTTCTGCTTTTAGAAATATCGGTAACAATTGTATTCCAAACCGAGTTTAATAAAACTGTCATTTGTTCACGGTTTTCTGGACTCATTTCTTGAGCTAAGTAGGGTTCAACAGCACTTTTAAATTTACCATGACGTATAACTTCCATTTTTACACCGGCTTTTTCTTGCAATTCTTTCATGTATAAAATTTCAGCAGACAATCCTTTGAAATCGATTTCTCCCATTGGGTTTAAATACACTTGATCGGCTACCGAATTTAAATAATATTCACCCTGAGAATAACCATTTGAATACGAATAAACAAATTTTCCCGATTTTTTAAATTCGTCTAATTTATCTCTAACTGCTTTACTTTGTGCTAAACCTAGTTGCGATTGATTGTTTAAAATGGAGATTCCTTTAATTTTATTATCATTTTTAGCTGCTTCAATCGCATTTAAAATATCGGTAACACCATCATGATGCGCTTCAAAGTAATTAAAGTCTTTATAATTTGTTTTTCCAGCATAATCAAACGATACTTTTGAAAGATCTAATTCTATAACGGAATTCTTTTTTACACTCACAGTGTCATCTCCACTACCAGCAATAGCGCCAATAATTATGATTCCAAAGAAGAAAATCATGCAAAAAATAAATATTCCAACAATAGTTGCTAATACATTCCCTAAAAATTTCATTTTAATTCTATTTATTATTTTGTTATAAGTAGTAAAAGAAACAAAAATGTTACATGTTCATAAAAAAACAAAAAAGGTAAATTATAAGTCTAAAATTGTTTGTTATTTTGCTAATATGAGTCAACATCAAGTAATTTTATCTTTAGGAAGCAATCAGGGAAATCGATTAGAGGCGATTGTTTCTTGTATTGATTTGATTCATAACAAAATAGCTACTGTTGTGAAGGTTTCAAAAGTATATGAAACTCCGGCTTGGGGATTTGAAAGTGAGTCGTTTTTAAATTGCGCAATAGTAGTCCATACGTCTAAAAAGGTTCAAAAAATCTTAAATCAAGTTTTAAAAGTTGAAAAAGAACTCGGGCGTATTCGTTCTAAAGATTTGGGATACCAAGCTAGAATAATTGATATCGATATTATTGCTTTTGATGAAGAAATCATTGCAACAGAAACCTTGCAAGTTCCGCACCCATTAATGCAAAACAGAAAGTTTGTATTACAACCGATGTTGGATTTAGGTTTAAATTGGGAGCATCCAATTTTAAAGAAATCGGTTGCTCAGTTGTTTGCTCAAACCGAAGATAAAAGTGAAATAAAAGCTTTTGAAGTTTTGGTTTCACCAATTGAAAGACTAGAGTTGCAACAATTCAATTATATTGCGATAGAAGGAAATATTGGTGCAGGAAAAACCACATTATCAACCAAAATTGCGGAAGATTGCAATGCCAAATTAGTGCTAGAGCGTTTTGCAGATAATCCGTTTTTGCCAAAATTTTACAAAGATCAAAGTCGCTATGCGTTTCCT
Source organism: Flavobacteria bacterium BAL38 (assembly GCA_000169355.1). Classification (GTDB taxonomy): domain Bacteria; phylum Bacteroidota; class Bacteroidia; order Flavobacteriales; family Flavobacteriaceae; genus Flavobacterium. The sequence continues at coordinate 248,004 of AAXX01000002.1, forward strand.
TTAGAAATGTCGTTTTTAGCTGATCGATACCAACAATTATCCGATGATTTAGCGCAATTTGACTTGTTTAAAGATTTTGTGGTGGCCGATTATCATATTTTCAAATCCTTGATTTTTGCTAAAGTTACACTTCAGGAAGACGAATTTCGTTTGTATAAAACCATGTTTGACATTATTCACAAAGAAATGCCAAAACCTGATTTGTACGTGTATTTGTATCAAAACACGGAGCGTCTTTTGGAAAACATCAAAAAACGCGGCAGAAGTTACGAGCAAGAAATTCCAGCGGATTATTTAGAAAAAATTAATCATGGATATTTGGATTACATCAAAACACAAACCGATTTGAATGTGTTGATTATTGATGTTTCGGATTTGGATTTTGTAAAAAAACAGGAAGATTATGTGTTTTTGTTGAATGAGATTAATGCCAAGATTAAAAATTAATTTTGGAACACAGATAACACAGATTAAACGGATTTACACAGATTTTAAAAATTTATTTAATTTCTTCAATCAGTGTTCCTAAATTAAAATTTCGAGATTTTTATTTTTTATTAAAAACATTATGACTTTCAATGCTAGTGTATTCGATTAGAATATGCGGAATAATAATTGTAACAAATAAATACACAAGAAAGATTAGTATTAATATGTAGAAAATCTTTTTCTTTGTATTAAAATTTTACTTCATCTTCTGAAACAAATCCCATATCACAATCCCAGCACTCACCGAAATATTCAACGAATGTTTACTTCCTAATTGCGGAATCTCAATTACACCATCACTCAAATTAATAGCTTCTTGCGAAACCCCTTTTACTTCGTTTCCAAAAATTAAAGCATATTTTGTATTGGTTTCGGGTTGAAAATCGTCCAACATAATGGCATTCTCCGTTTGCTCCACCGAATATACTTTTACATTTTCTTGTTTCAATTGATGCACTACTTCTAAAACGTCTTTTGCATATTCCCAAGTCACAGTCTCAGTAGCGCCAAGAGCCGTTTTGTGAATTTCTTTGTTGGGCGGAGTAGCCGTAATACCACACAAATAAATCTTTTCAATCAAAAAAGCATCAGAAGTTCTAAAAACGGAACCAATATTATGCAAACTTCTAATGTCGTCTAAGATGACAATAATTGGTGTTTTTTGAGCTTCTTTAAACTCGTCGATGTTTTTGCGTTCTAATTCTGCGTTGGCTAATTTTCTCATGTGGCAAAAGTAAAGATTAATTATAAAACTTTAAAACTTGATTTTTGAAAATGATATTGCCATTGTCTTTGATTTTCTTACCTTCGCAATCATACTTAAAATTTGAAATTGTGGCGAAGAAATCTGCAGCAACACCCGATAAAGCACCAAAGGAAACGCCTTTAATGAAACAATACAACGAGATAAAAAACAAATATCCCGATGCCTGTTTGTTGTTTCGTGTGGGCGATTTTTATGAAACTTTTGGAGAAGATGCAGTGAGAGCAGCAGGAATTTTAGGAATTACTTTGACAAAACGTGGTGCTGGTTCTGAGACTGAAACTGCCTTGGCGGGATTTCCGCATCATTCCATAAACACTTATTTACCCAAGTTAGTTAAAGCCGGACTTCGAGTAGCGATTTGTGATCAATTAGAAGATCCAAAAATGACGAAAACCATTGTAAAGCGTGGAGTTACGGAATTAGTTACGCCAGGGGTTTCAATGAATGATGAGGTGTTACAATCGAAGTCAAACAACTTTTTAGCATCGGTTTATTTTGGAAAAAAATCGCTTGGAGTGGCATTTTTAGATGTGTCAACTGGTGAATTTTTAGTTTCGCAAGGCAATGAAGAATACATCGATAAATTATTGCAAAACTTTCGTCCTAGTGAAATTTTAATTCCGAAACAGTTTAAAAATCAGTTCAATTCGGTTTATGGTGACGATTTTCACACGTTCTTTTTGGAAGATTGGGTGTACAAAGAAGATTATGCACTAGAAAGTTTGACCAAACATTTTCAAACCAATTCGCTAAAAGGTTTTGGAGTAGAAGAATTAACAGAAGGTTTGATTGCTTCGGGTGCAATTTTGTATTATTTATCGGAAACGCAACATAATAAAATCCAACACATTACCAATATTCAACGTATTGCCGAAGATGCTTACGTGTGGATGGATAAATTCACGATTCGAAATTTAGAATTATATCACAGTTATAATCCAAATGCAGTAACACTTTTAGATGTGATTGATAAAACGCTTTCGGCAATGGGAGCAAGGCTTTTGAAACGTTGGTTGGCGCTTCCGTTGAAAGATATTTCAAAAATCAGAAGTCGTCATGAAGTGATTTCATATTTGAAAACCAATCCCGAAGTTTTACAGCAAATTCAATATCAAATCAAACAAATTTCCGATTTAGAACGTTTGATTTCAAAAGTGGCTACAGGAAAAATTTCTCCAAGAGAAGTCAATTTCTTGAAAGATTCGTTAGATGCTATAATTCCAATTAAAACATTGGCTTTGTCGAGTGAAAATGAAGCTTTACGAGTAATTGGTGATAGTTTACACGCTTGCGAATTGTTACGAGAGAAAATAAAAACCACTATTCAAGAAGACGCACCAGTAAGTGTGAATAAAGGAAACGCAATTGCCGTTGGAGTTCATTCAGAATTAGATGAATTACGAGCGATTTCTTCAACCGGTAAAGGATATTTGGATGAATTAGAACAACGCGAAAGTATTGCTTCTGGAATTCCTTCATTGAAAGTGTCGTTTAATAACGTTTTTGGTTATTATATTGAAGTTAGAAATACGCACAAAGATAAAGTTCCAGCGGAATGGATTCGTAAGCAAACCTTAGTGAATGCCGAGCGTTACATTACAGAAGAACTAAAAGAATACGAATCTAAAATTTTAGGAGCGGAGGAAAAAATCCATCAATTAGAAACACAGTTGTTTGAGCAATTGGTGAATTGGATTGCTACGTATATCAAACATGTTCAGTTGAACGCCAATTTAATTGCGCAATTGGATTGTTTGACGTCATTTACGCAATTAGCGATTGATAACAAATACGTTTGTCCTGATTTAGATGAAAGTTTTGATTTAGAAATTAATGAAGGACGCCATCCCGTAATTGAAAAGCAGTTGCCAGTTGGCGTACCATATATTTCTAATGATGTGTGTTTGGATAGAGAAACCCAACAAATAATCATGATTACCGGTCCAAATATGTCGGGAAAATCGGCAATTTTGCGTCAAACCGCTTTGATTGTGTTGATGGCGCAAATGGGAAGTTTTGTGCCAGCAGAAAGCGTGAGAATGGGAATTGTAGATAAAATTTTCACTAGAGTAGGAGCAAGTGATAATATTTCGATGGGTGAATCTACTTTTATGGTGGAAATGAACGAAACGGCTTCGATTTTGAATAATATTTCAGAAAGAAGTTTGGTTTTGTTAGATGAAATTGGAAGAGGAACGTCAACCTATGACGGAATTTCGATAGCGTGGGCGATTTCAGAATATTTGCACGAACATCCAAACAAACCGAAAACACTTTTTGCTACGCATTATCATGAATTAAACGAAATGGAAGTTACGTTTGACAGAATTCAGAATTTTAATGTTTCGGTAAAGGAATTAAAAGATACGGTTTTATTTATTCGTAAATTGGTTAAAGGTGGAAGTGCGCATAGTTTTGGTATTCACGTAGCAAAAATGGCAGGAATGCCTCAAATTGTGATTCAAAAAGCACAAAAATTATTGAAGCAATTAGAAAAAAGACATTCCAGCGAAGAATTATCCGGAATTAAATCAGTAAATGATGAATTGCAATTGAGTTTCTTTAATTTAGATGATCCGCTTTTAGAAGATATTAAAGAAGAAATCATGAATATCGACATCAATACGTTAACGCCTGTTGAAGCTTTAATGAAGCTAAACGAAATAAAACGAATGTTGGTTAAAAAATAATTTCAAAATAAAATATTCGTTATCAAAAGGTTATGAAAAAGTTTTAATTTTTATTTAAAAAGTTCTTGCGAGAATAAAAATATGTGCTATATTTGCACTCGCAATACGGAACAAGTATAGCAACGTTCTTTAAAGATTATAATACGAAACGCGAAAATAGCTCAGTTGGTAGAGCGCGACCTTGCCAAGGTCGAGGTCGCGGGTTCGAACCCCGTTTTTCGCTCTATACCAAAATATTTGCTTGAGTGGTGGAATTGGTAGACACGCTGGACTTAAAATCCAGTGGGTAGTAATGCCCGTGCGGGTTCAAGTCCCGCCTTGAGTACAAAAGCTCCGAACATTGTTCGGAGCTTTTTTTGTTTTTAAGAGTTATTAATTTACGATTTAATCTTTTATAATTCGGAGTTGACTTGATTCCGAAGTATTGAAACAAAAAGTTTCGAACTATTCTAGATAGTTCTGCCTGGAGCTTTTTTTGTTTATTAAATTCTTGTTTTAGAATTTTCTGTTATCTTTAAAGAATTCTTTATAAAATTATCAATCTAAACTATGGGTACATTTGTAATCGCACAAAGATTAAGCGGAGCTTATAAATATGAGTTTGTTTCTAGAAAAGGGAAAACTATTTTTACAAGTAACGATTTTGAGTTGCGCTTTGAATGTGAGGAGGAAATAGAAAAACTTAAAGCGTCATTAGAGCGATGTGTTTTTATGCGTTTTAAATCTTCTAGTGGAAAATTTTTCTTCCGATTGTTATTGAATGGTCATGAAGTGGCTGTTAGCAGAAGGTATACTACGCAATTATTGCTTCAAAAAGGAATTGATGAGATAATTAAATATGCTGATAAGGCAGAATTTTTAGATTTTTCTTCTGCAGAGGATATTTTTGGAGTTGACTAAAATAATAAAAGTCCTGAATTTCAGGACTTTTAATTGTTAGAATATTAAATAATTAATTATTTAATAACTTCTTCAGCTTTTTGAAGGCTTACTTTAGCTGTTTCTTCAACTTTAGCAACAGTAGAATCTACAACAACAGCAGTAGAATCCATAACTTCAGTTGCAGTTTCTTCAACTTCAGTAGTAGTTGAGTCAATAGTGTTTTCAACTTCAGTAGCAACTTCTTTACAAGAAACGAACATAGCAAATACAATAGCTAAGCTTAATACGATTTTTTTCATTTTATTTTGTGTAAAAGGTTATTGTTAAAAAATAGAATCTGATTAATCTATTTTTTTTATATTAAAAAAGCCCCACTTGGTGGAGCTTAATTTTTTTCTGTCAGCAATTAATTAGTGAGCAGGTGCAGCTTCAGCTGGTGCAGCCTCAGCAGGTGCAGCAGTAGTATCAACAACAGTAGTATCAACAGTAACTTCTTCAGCTGGAGCTTCAACAACTGTATCAGTTACTGGAGTTTCTTCAGCAGTGTTTTCTTTACATGATACGAACATAGCAGCAACAATTGCTAAACTTAAAACAACTTTTTTCATCTTACTAAATTATAAAAGGTTAATTATTAATTCGGAGCAAAGATATAAATTTTTTAACATGTCAAAATATTTTTAGACATTTTTTTTAATTTTTTTTTCTTTGGATTCCGAAATACTTTATTTCAAATGTTATGCCAAACTTTTTTTTAATGAATATATGTCTAATTATTTGGCTTTTTGCGACTTAGGATATACAATTGTCATCTCGTCTATTAGGTTTTTTGCACCTGCATATTTATCGATAATAAACAAAATATAGCGTGTATCAACCATAATATTTCTGCATATTTCAGGGCTATAATAAATGTCGCTCATAGTGCCTTCCCATACTCGGTCAAAATTTAATCCAATAAGGTTTCCTTTTGCATCTAATGCAGGACTTCCAGAGTTTCCTCCGGTAGTATGATTGGTTGCTATAAAAGCTAAAGGCATTTTTCCGTTTTTGTCTGCGTAGTTTCCGTAATCTTTGTTATTGTACAAGTCAATTAATTTTGAAGGAACATCAAATTCGTAGTCTCCAGGCACATATTTTTCAATTACACCATCTAAATAACTTACAGGTTCGTAAACAACAGCATCGCTTGGTTTATATCCTTTTACTTTTCCATAAGTTACACGTAAAGTACTATTGGCATCAGGAAAAATTCTATCATTAGGGAAGAATTCCATAATTCCTTTCATATAAGTTCTTTGTAAGGCTATGTTTTTTAAATTAATTTCATCAAACTTTGGCGCTACATTTTTTTGGTAGCTACTTGCAATAGATTTTACTAATTTATAGGCTGAATCTTCATTTAATTTTTCTAAAACCGATTTTGCATCTCCATTCAATAGATCTTTTAATCCATTGTAGTTGGTTAATTTTGTTGTACTAAAAACAGCTGTAGTTAATGAATTCGCATTTACATTAACAAGGGTTTCTGGTAAAAATTGGTTTGGTGATTTTGTAGCATATAAACCAATCAATTTCTCAAATACTTTCTCATCTACTTGGGCACTGTAGTTTTTGTATAAGTCTTCAAAACCAACAATTAAATTGTTTTTTCTGTCATTAAAGGCTTGTTCTCCTCTAGTATTATAAATTTGTTCTAATTGAAATAATCGATATCCAAAAGATAAAATTTCTGAATTTCTTAAAACTACTTCAGAAAAATAATCTCTAGCAATGGCATATTCTTTAATATCTGAATAATTTCTTTCAAAATCAGCTAAAATAGTTCCGTATTCAGCTTGTTTGCCTGCTTTGTTAACTCTTTCTTGAAATTTCTTTTCAAATTCTTTCTTGATCGCAACAGCATTTGATTTTTTCAAACCTTTAGTTTCGCCAATCCATTTTTTCCAATAATTTGCAACACCAGCATATTTTGAAGCATATTGAATTTTAATCGCATTATCTTTTCGCATGAAACCATCTTGCACTTTTAAAGCGGCATCGCGAATTTCAATTTTAGCCGGATTTAAATCATTAACAATTTGTTCTACAGCGAATGATGGTAAATATTCCTGAGTTCTTCCAGGATAACCCATTACCATTGTAAAATCGTTTTCCTGAATTCCTTTTGCAGAAACTGGGAAAAAGTGTTTTGGAGTGTAAGGAACGTTGTCTTTCGAGTATTCTGCAGGACGATTATTTTTATCCGCGTAAATTCTGAATAATGAAAAATCACCTGTATGACGAGGCCAAACCCAGTTATCAGTATCCGATCCAAATTTTCCGATTGAACTTGGCGGTGCTCCAACTAAACGAACATCTTTAAAAGTTTCGGTAACAAATAATAAGTACTGATTTCCATCATAAAATGCACGAATCATAGCGTCTTGCCATGCTTCTTTTGTAAAACTTTTGCTAACAGCTGCAATATTTTGTTGGATTTTCTTTTGTTTGTCGCTTTCAGTCGGAAGATTTAAAACGCCATCAAATATTTTATTCGTTACATCTTCTATTTTGATAATGAAGGTTACGGTTAAATCTTTGTTTGGCAATTCATCTTCCATTTTATAAGCCCAAAAACCATTCGTTAAATAATCGTTTTCAACTGTAGAATGACTTTGAATATTGTCGTAACCACAGTGGTGATTGGTTAATAAAAGTCCTTTTGGCGAAATCATTTCCGCTGTACAACCGCCATCAAAATGGGGTACAGCATCTTTTAAACTAGAATGATTAACCGAATAAATATCATCGGCACTAATTTTCATTCCCAAAGCTTTCATTTCTTTTTCGTTGGTTCCTTTTAATAACGAAGGAATCCACATGCCTCCTTGTTGCGCTTGAACTTGGAAAACAACTAAAACAAGTAGTAATTTTAAAAATTTCATATCAATTTAATTTTTGTGGGTGCAAGTTACAATTTTAGTTTTGTAACAAAAATCAATTTATAGTTTCGTTAGCAATGTAATTCATAATTGTTTGAGTAGCTCCTTTATTCATTTGAACAAACGTGCTGCAAATATGTCCTTTTTCTAATCGCTCGTCTTCGTTGTGAAGTAATAAATCAAAAGCTTCATTCAGTTCAGTTTGATTCTGAATAGAAATACAGCCTTCCATATTAACTAATGCTGTAGCTTCAGCAAAATGAGAATAATTTGGCCCAATTACAACTGGAATACCAAAAGTCGCCGGTTCCAAAATATTATGAAGACCTGATGTTCCAAGTCCACCACCTACATAGGCAATGTCAGCATACGAATAAATTTTGGTTAAAATTCCGATGGTGTCAATAATGAAAACGTTATATTCCTGTAGAGATGCGATTAATTGAGTCTCTACATCAGAAAACAAAATTGTTTTTTTAGAAATAGAATTTTTCAATTCTTGAATTTGCTCTTGTTTAATATTATGTGGTGCAATAATAAATTTCAAGTCATCCGAACTTTGATTAATATAATTCACTAATAAACTTTCGTCTTTTGGCCATGAACTTCCGATAACAACAATTTTAGATTTTTGATTTACATTTTTGTCTAATCGAGCGGAGTCGAGATTTTTAAATTGTTCGATGAAATCTAATGAATTATCTCGTTCTAAAATCGAAACTACGCGATCAAATCGTGTATCGCCAGAAACTTTTACATTGTTAAATCCAATACTTTGTAGAAGATTTTTTGAACTTTCATTCTGAACAAAAAAGTAATCAAATGTTTTTAAGGCGTTTCTGTAAAATGTGCCATACCAATTAAAAAACGCTTGATTTTCTCGTAATATTCCCGAAATCAAATAGGTTTTTATATGCTGCTTTTTTAGTTCGTTTAGGTAATTTGGCCAATATTCATATTTGATAAAAAACACCATTTCTGGATGAACTAATTCTACAAATTGTTTCGCATTCGAAATCGTATCCAAAGGCAAATAAATCGTAACATCAGCAACGGTATTGTTTTTTCGCACTTCATAACCCGAAGGGGAAAAAAACGTAACTACAATTTTATGTGTTGGTAATTGTTGTTTTATAGCTTCAATAACAGGTAAACCTTGCTCATATTCGCCTAAAGAAGCTGCATGAAACCAAATTGTTTTATCCGAAGTTTGAATTTTATCAGCCAAAGTTTGAAAAACCGATTTTCGTCCGTCTACAAAAAGTTTCATTTTCGGACTGAAAAGGGCTACAATCTTCAAAAGTTGGGCTGCTAAAAGCGTAATTATGTTGTATAGAAATAGCATAATTGAATTTTATGGTGCTAAAATACGTTTCTTTTTAAGTTAGATAAAATTTGTACTATAGAATTTGTTATTTTTGCTAGACTTAATTTTTATTCCAAATGAGAAAATTACAAATGGTTGACTTAAAAAGTCAATATGAAAAAATAAAAGAAGAAGTAAACGCTTCTATTCAAGAAGTTTTAGATACCAATACTTATATAAACGGACCATTAGTTCATCAATTTCAAGCTGATTTAGAAAAATATTTGGGCGTAAAACACGTAATTCCATGTGCTAATGGAACAGATGCGTTGCAAATTGCTATGATGGGATTGGATTTGAAACCTGGTGATGAGGTAATTACAGCCGATTTTACATTCGCAGCTACAGTTGAAGTGATTGCTTTGTTGCAATTAACTCCAGTTTTAGTAGATGTTGATATGAACAATATGAACATTTCGCTTGACGGAATTCGTAAAGCCATTACACCAAAAACAAAAGCAATTGTTCCTGTTCATTTATTTGGCCGTTCGGCAAATATGGATGCTATTATGGATATTGCTCGCGAACATAATTTATATGTTATTGAAGATAATGCACAAGCTATTGGAGCAGATTATACATCAAAAGATGGTTCTAAAAAGAAAGTTGGAACTATTGGACACGTTGGTGCAACCTCTTTTTTTCCATCTAAAAATTTAGGTTGTTATGGAGATGGAGGAGCAATTTTTACTAATGATGATAAACTTGCTCATACGTTAAGAGGAATTGTTAATCACGGAATGTATGAACGTTATCATCATGATGTAGTAGGTGTAAATTCGCGTTTAGATAGTATGCAAGCGGGTGTTTTGAAAGCGAAATTACCACATTTAGATACGTACAATAAAGCACGTCAAGATGCTGCCAGAAAATATTCTTTAGCATTGTGTGTGAATTCTAATATTTGGGTACCAACTATTTGCGAATCTTGTGATTGTCATGTGTTTCATCAATATGTAATTCGTATTATGAACGGAAAACGTGATGGACTATTAGAGCATTTGCAGGCCAAAGGAATCCCATGTGCTATATATTATCCAATTCCGTTACACAGTCAAAAAGCCTATGCAGATTCGCGTTATAAAGAAGAAGATTTTCCTGTAACCAATCAGTTGTGTAAAGAAGTTATTGCATTGCCAATGCATACTGAATTAGATGATGATCAAATTAAATTTATTACAGACGCAGTTTTAGAATACGTATAATAGTGCTCAGTCTCAGTATTCAGTACCAGTTACTGTTTACTGCGACTGAGACTGAAAATCAAAATATGAAGATATTAGTTACAGGAGGTTTAGGTTTTATAGGTTCGCATACGGTTGTTGAATTGCAAAATAAAGGTTTTGAAGTTATAGTTGTTGATAATTTATCTAATTCATCTCTTGATGTACTAGATGGAATTGAAAGAATAACGGGTAAAAAACCAATTTTTGAAAACATTGATTTGCGAGAAAAATCGGCTGTTCAAAATTTCTTTAAAAAGTATTTTGATATTGCTGGAGTTATACATTTTGCCGCTAGCAAAGCTGTTGGTGAAAGTGTTGAAAATCCATTATTATATTATGAAAACAACATTAATTCTTTAGTTTATCTTTTACAAGAAATTAAAGAATTGAAAAATGCTAATTTCATTTTCAGCTCGTCTTGTACCGTTTATGGTCAGGCCGAAAAAATGCCAATTACAGAAAATGCTCCTGTTCAACAAGCCATGTCGCCTTACGGAAATACTAAACAAATAGGAGAAGAGATAATAACTGATGTGGCTAAAGTAACCAATTTAAATTCAATATTACTTCGTTATTTTAATCCAATTGGAGCTCATTCTTCTGCTGAAATAGGAGAGTTACCACTTGGAGTTCCTCAAAATTTAGTACCTTTTATCACACAAACAGCAATTGGTTTACGTGATAAACTTTCAGTTTTCGGAAATGATTATCCAACCGCAGATGGCACTGCTATTCGCGATTATATTCATGTAGTTGATTTAGCAAAAGCGCATGTAATTGCTTTACAACGATTATTAGATCATAAAAATCTTGAAAAAGTAGAAACCTTTAATTTAGGAACTGGAACTGGTAGTTCTGTTTTAGAAGTAATTACTGCTTTTGAAAAAGTTTCTGAACAACAACTAAAGTATCAAATTGTAGAAAGAAGAGAAGGAGATGTAATTGAAGCTTTTGCGAATACAGATAAAGCCAATACTGTTTTAGGATGGAAGGCGCAATCATCTTTAGAAGAAGCTTTAGCAAGCGCTTGGAAGTGGGAACTAAAGATAAGGAGTTAATTTATTTTCAACAATAAATTTGGATTAGGGCAATTATTCTTATAAAATTCAAGTTTTTTTTCAGAACAAACACCAGGGTAATCACCAATTTTTTCTTCCATATCGATGATGATTTGAAAGTGTAAATGAGGTGCATAATCACCGTTAATAGGTGGTAAACCTAAAGTTGCTATTTGTTCTCCTTGAGTAACAACATCACCCACTTTTTTACCAAGTAAACTAGCTTCACTTAAATGACCATAAAGTGTATGGAAAACAATACCTTCTATTTTGTGCTCTAAAATTATTGTTGGACCATAATCTCCTAACGCTGTATTATTTTGAAAACTGTGAATTTTTCCAGTTAATGCAGCATGAATAGTTGCTGCTTCATTAATCCATAAATCCAATCCTATATGAATACTACGTTCGTCTGAATTCGTGTTTTTAAAAACCGTACTTCTTTGGTATAAATTTCTGGTTTCAATATAACCGCCAAAAGCAATTTTAGCTTGATTTTTATCTAAATGGTTTTGGATGAAAATTTCATAATCTATGGGGGTTTCCAATTTATGATTTTGTAATTCACGGTTTGAAATAGACAAGTCTAAAGCAATGTAATCATTATAATCAATTTCTGGAGCAATCACTTTTGCAACTTCAATAGAACGGAATATTTCAAGTATTTTTGTCATGGGTTTTTCTTGTTAGTCAAAGATAAAAAATCCCCATGAATTTTGTTCATGAGGATTGTAATTTTGATTTTATTATAGTTAAGCTGAAATCGTTTCTACTTCTTTATTGATTTTATTTACTAATCCAACTAAAACTTTTCCAGGACCAACTTCAGTAAAACTAGAAGCGCCATCTGCAATCATTTGTTGTACCGATTGTGTCCATCGTACAGGAGCTGTTAATTGAATGATTAAGTTTTTCTTGATTTCGTTTGCATCAGAAACTGCACTCGCTGTTACATTTTGATATACTGGACAAATAGGAGTAGAGAAAGTTGTAGCTTCAATTGCTGCTGCTAATTCTTCTCTAGCTGGCTCCATCATTGGTGAATGAAAAGCGCCACCAACAGGTAAAATTAAAGCGCGTTTTGCTCCAGCTTCTTTCATTTTTTCACAAGCTAATTCTACCGCTTTGTATTCGCCAGAAATCACTAATTGTCCCGGACAGTTGTAATTTGCAGCCACCACAATACCATCAATTGAAGCACAAATATCTTCCACTATTTTATCTTCTAAGTTTAAAACAGCAGCCATTGTTGAAGGTGTAATTTCGCAAGCTTTTTGCATAGCCATAGCTCTTTGTGAAACTAATTTTAATCCGTCTTCAAAAGATAAAACGCCATTAGCTACTAGAGCGGAAAATTCGCCTAAAGAATGTCCTGCAACCATTTCTGGTTTGAAATTTTCTAATGTTTTAGCTAAAATTACCGAATGTAAAAAAACTGCTGGTTGTGTTACTTTTGTTTCTTTTAATTGTTCTGCAGTTCCTTCAAACATTATGTCTGTTATTCTGAAACCTAAGATTTCATTTGCTTTTTCGAAAAGTTCTTTAGCTGAGGCTGAATTTTCATATAAGTCTTTACCCATTCCTGTGAATTGAGCTCCTTGACCTGGAAATACGTATGCTTTCATGTTTTTGGTTTAAAAGTTTAAGGTTTATGAGGTTAAAAATAAGCTCAAAACTTTAGCAAAAATAACATTTTTATTGAATTCACATATGTAAAATTTATTTGTATGTGGTCATATATGGTATCACCTTTTTATTTAATGGTGTTTACTTAGGTAAACTTCTAGTTGTTGGTGATTTCAATTGAATTTACAATTTTCAATAATTGATTTTTTAATTCTTCATTGGTAATTCCTTTTTCTAAATCAAAATTATCATTGAAACTTGGTAATGAAAAACTCCCTTTTACAATTCCACCTTGAAATGGAAATCGTTTTGTGGCAATATCTAAAACCGAACTTCCACCGCGAGCTCCGGGTGAAGTAGCTAATAATAACATTGGTTTTTCTTGAAAAGTCTTCGCATTTATTCGTGAAGACCAATCCAATATGTTTTTAAATGCTGACGAAAAATTTCCATTATGTTCAGCAAACGAAATTATTATTAAATCAGCACTTCCAATTTTTACATAGAAATCGTGTGCTAATGGATGAATGCCATTTTCCGCTTGTTTGTCAACTGAAAAAATAGGCATTTCGTAATCGTTTAAATCTAAAATTTCAATAGCAACATTTTGAAATTGATTAGCTGTGTAAGTTGCTAGTTGTTTATTGATGGAATTTTTGCTTGATGAAGCCCCGAAAGCGATAATTTTTTTCATTAATTTAAATTTTATTATTACATCGGTACTTCCATCACTAAAAACTTAGCAGTTGAATTCGCTTTGATTTCAATTTCATGGGTTTCCCAAATTCCTATTGCATCTCTTTTCTCTAGTTTTTCACCATTCACTTCAATCTCTCCTTCAATAGTCATAATGTAAAAACCGTTTCCTTCTTTTTTTAGAAGTAATTTTTTAGAAAAATCAGCATCAAAATCACTCAGATAAAACCAAGCATCTTGATGAATCCAAACACCTGCGTCATCTGCATTTGGAGAAAGTATTTGAGCAAAATTATTTTTTTGTAACGATTTGTCTAAAGTAATTTGTTGGTAACGAGGTGCTACATTTCTAGTTTTTGGAAACAACCAAATTTGAAACAATTTTGTTTGTTGGTCCTGATTTGGATTGAATTCGCTATGTTGAATTCCGGTCCCAGCACTCATTACTTGAACATCGCCTGTTTTAATGGTTGCTGCATTTCCCATGCTGTCTTTATGAGCTAAATCACCTTCTAGTGGAATAGTAATAATTTCCATATTGTCGTGAGGATGAGTGCCAAAACCCATTCCAGCAGCAATGGTGTCATCGTTTAGCACTCTTAAAACACCAAACTGAACTCTTTCAGGATTGTGCCAACTAGCAAAGCTAAAACTATGGTAAGCATTTAGCCATCCATGATTTGCATTTCCTCTTGTGTTTCCTCTATGTATAACTAAAGTGGGCATAATGTATAATTTAGCAGTTAATAAACTACAAATTTACATAATGATTTATAAAAGAAAGCTTTTATTTAGAATTAGAAATGAATTAAGGCGATATAATTAATACAAAACAGTTAATTATTTACAAGTGTTTTATCCCAATTTATAATTGATCTAATTTTACTAACATCTTTTTTGATTCGATCTTTGTTTTTTTTGTCAAATTTAAAAGACAAAACCTCTCCTTCATTAGTTTTAATTTTTAAATAATACATCTTAAGGAATAAAAAAACTTTAAAACCAACGTAAATCTTTTCGATATTATTTACACTAATGTTTTTTGAATTGTAAAAATTAATAATTTCTACTGTGCTTTTTTCTTTGTAATTAATTTTCATGAATCAAAGTGTTTAAATTAGTATTTATAAACTCTTTCTTAATTCATTGAGGGGGAACCGAAATGTCTTGTCAAAATTATATTATAATCTATTTTTAAATTAAAAAATAGCTTTTTAATCAGAGTAAAGATATTAAAAATTACTTATAAATTAAAATAAATTACTTATAATTTAATAATAACAATATAATTTAGAATAATTCTATAAACTTTAGTTAAATCAAATAGCTATAATGCAATGTGTCAAAGGAAAAATTTTTAAAAATTTTTCCTTTGACACATTGCATATTTTGTATGTTAAAACTTAGATGAAAATGCCGTTAGAGATTAAATAGCTAAGAATATTTTAACAGCAGAAGTTACTAATTATACTTGTTTTATCAATCGTCCCCAATTCATTAGAATTATAAATTGAGTAATCTCTCTTTTAATTCGAGACTTGTACTTTCTTTCAATTTTAATAGAATGTTCATTACCATTTTTGGTTTTTATTTTTAAATAGTAGACTTTAAAAAATATGCAATACTTGTAAGTAACGTATATTTTTTCAATTTCATTGACTTCAAATTTTCTTGATTTGTCACTTTTAACAATTTCAAGCACTTCCTTTTCATTAAAATAAATTTCCATAAATAAAGTATTTATATTAAAATAATATATCTATTTTATATGAATACATTTAAAGGGGGCGGCAGTATGTATATCTAAAATATAACTAAAAACAATTGTAAGTTACGATTTAATTTACTTTTATTTTAATCAAATTTACATTCATTAAATAAAAAACTTTTTTATTTACGTATAAATACAAATAATTTACTTTTAATTTAAAAAAATAACAAGTATTACACTAAAAGCATTAATAAAACCAATTAGGAATAAAAATTATAATTTTGAGAATTTGATTATTTAAATTCACAACCTCAATTTTAGAATATTTAAAATTCGTTTATATTTGAATTATGAAAACCGAAAAAGAAAAAATGCTGTCGGGTGAAAATTATTTTTCCAATGATAAAGAATTATCTCTAGATAGAAATAAAGCTAAAAAATTACTTCATAAATTAAATATTACAGAATATCTAATGAATGGTAATGCTCGAAATATCCTTAAAGAGTTATTGCCAAATGCGCATAAAAGAATATATATCGAGCCTCCTTTTCATTGCGATTATGGATATAATATTCAATTGGGCGAAATGGTTTATTTTAATGTAAATTGTGTGGTTTTAGATGCTGCAAAAGTTACAATAGGTAATAATGTGTTTATTGGGCCGGGAGTTCATATTTATACCGCTACACATCCTACAGACGCAATGGAAAGAAGAAAAACAGAATTTGCAAAACCAATTTTTATTGGCAACGATTGTTGGATAGGAGGAAATACTATAATTTGTCCTGGTGTTACAATTGGTGATGGATGTACAATAGGCGCAGGTTCTGTAGTAACTAAAAATATTCCTGCAAATTCATTAGCCGTTGGAAATCCAGCCAAAGTGATTAAAAAATTAAAGGAATAAAAAAACCGATGTATAATAATTAAGCATCGGTTTTTATATTAATGAAAATGATCTTCTTCAATTTCAAATTCGGCATCTTTTTCCCAAATTTCCATTTCACAAGGTTTGCAATTGAATTTTAGTTTGTATTCCAATTCGCCTTGTTTCAAAACCAAAGGTTCTTTTACTTTTTTGTCCATGTTTTCACGATGGTATTTTGGACAACGTTCTAATTCATATTTGATGCAATATTTAGTTGTCATTACGCGAGATTTTCCCGGATCCCATTGTAATTCGAATGCTTTTTCAATTTCGGTTACACCATGACGTTCGTAAAACTTACGAGCGGTTTTGTTGGCAACATTGTACATGAAATCCAATTTCGTTTCTGGATAAGGATGTGATGTTTTAACCAATTGGTGTTCTTTGCGCACATAATTTTTCAAACGAATTTCCGATAATTGTTCGTAAACGGTTCTTCGCATTTCGTTGATTTTTGAAATCGGAAGGAACCAATTTCCAGAAAATTCAATCGTAATTTCATCAGCTGTATACGGTGTAAATCCTGTTTTTGCTAAGTTGATTTTGAAGTTTTCTGCTAAAGATTCGTTGTTTTTTGTTGGCTCCTTTGGGTGAACCAAATTTACAACACTTACATTTCCATCTTCGTCGGTAGCAATTAATTCAAAACCTGTTACGTTTTCTTTTAATAGTAAAGTTGTGCTGATTTTTCGAACGGCACTGTCTTCTCTTTCAACTAACTTTATGAAAGCGGCATCGTTATTTCTATAAATGAAAGTGCCTTCTTTGATTTCTTTTAATACGTTTGGATATACGATTCCATTTTCTGCACGGTTAACGTAGATTCCTTCGGCTTCATTGTTTTCGTTGATGAAACACAATCCGTCGCCATTGTTTAATAACTCACCATTTTCAATTACGTATGAATTTCCAACGGTTTTCATTAATTTTCCAATGTATTGACCTTTTGATTTTGGACTTTCCCAAGAACCAATTGCTTGATGTCTTTCATTTACAAAATAATCGGTATAACCACGGTTAAAACTTTTATCTAATGAAGAATCAAATAAGAAGGTGCATTTTCCAGAAGAAGCTTTTCTATATTTATCGCTATTATCGTTTAAGAAAGCATCTAATTTCTGACGTAAATAAGAAACGTTGTTTTTTACATACACGATATCTTTCAGACGACCTTCAATTTTGAAAGAAACAATTCCAGCTTCAACTAAATTTGGAATTTGGTCCGAAACATCAAAATCTTTAATTGAAAGTAGGTGACTATTTTTTATTAGAGTATCGCCATTTCCATCAATTAAATTATACGGTAAACGACAATTTTGTGCACAAGAACCACGATTTGCCGAACGTTCGCCATTGGCAACACTCATATAGCAATTTCCGCTAAACGAAACACATAAAGCACCCGTTACGAAGAATTCTAATTCTACATCAGAAGCTTCACTGATTTCTTTAATTTGATGCAAGTTTAACTCTCGCGCTAATACCACACGTTTGATTCCAGCATCAGCTAAGAATTTAATTTTATCGGCATCACGATTATTAGTTTGCGTACTGGCATGCAATACGATAGGAGGTAACTCCATTTCCATAATCGCCATGTCTTGAATGATTAAAGCATCTACTCCAATGTCATACAATTTCCAAATCAATTGACGACAAGGTTCTAATTCGTTATCATATAAAATGGTATTGATAACCACAAAAACCTGAGCGTTATATAAATGTGCGTATTTAACCAACTCCGCAATATCTTCCACAGAATTGGTGGCGTTTGATCGAGCACCATATAAAGGAGCACCAATATAAACCGCATCAGCACCACTGTTAATAGCAGCAATTCCTTGAATTAAATCTTTTGCTGGCGCTAAAATTTCAATCTTCTTCTTCATTTGTAAAGCTTTAATTATTCGGGATTTGCCGAAAAAAAGTGTGCAAAGTTCATACAAAAAAACCGAGATTTCTAATTCAAGTTGACTTTTTTTGAATTTTGGACATAAAAAAACACGAATTAATCTAATTTATAAATTAATTCGTGCTAATATGTATTTGTTGTAATATAATTTAAGAAACCGCTTCTTTAATTCTTTTCATTGCTTCTGTTAATAAAGCTTCACTTGTAGCGTAAGAGAAACGAATGCAGTTTGGATTTCCAAAAGCATCACCTGTTACCGTTGCAACATTTGCTTCTGCTAATAAGAACATAGAAAAGTCGGTTGCGTTTTTAATTTCGGTTCCTTTAATAGTTTTACCAAAGTAGAAAGAAACATCAGGGAACACATAAAATGCACCTTCTGGAACATTCAATTTGAATCCTGGAATTTGGTTTACTAATCCTACTACTAAATCTCTACGATTTTTGAAAGCTGAAACCATTTCGTTTAATACGCTTGGATCAGCTTCAACTGCAGTAATCGTAGCTCTTTGTGCAATAGAATTCGCTCCCGAAGTAACTTGTCCTTGAATCTTGGTACATGCTTTTGCGATAAATTCTGGTGCTCCGATGTAGCCAATTCTCCAACCTGTCATAGCGAATGCTTTTGCTACTCCATTAACTGTGATTGTTCTTTCTAACATTCCTGGAATCGATGCAATACTGCAAAATGTTCCTGAAAAGTTGATATGTTCGTAGATTTCGTCTGAAACTATATATACGTGTGGATGTTTTTCTAAAACTTTAGCTAAAGCTGTTAATTCTTCACGATTGTAAACCGAACCACTTGGGTTACAAGGTGAACTGAACCACATCATTTTTGTTTTTGGTGTGATTGCTGCTTCTAATTGTTCTGGTGTGATTTTGAAATCGCTTTCTACAGAAGTAGGAACTTCAACAGGAACACCGCCAGAAAGTTTGATGATTTCGAAATATGAAACCCAATATGGAGCAGGAAGAATTACTTCATCACCATCGTTTAACATTACTTGTGCAATGTTATATAACGATTGTTTAGCTCCTGTAGAAACTACAATTTGTGATGGTTTGTAGTCTAAATTATTATCTCTTTTGAATTTTTTGCAAATGGCTTCTTTCAATTCTAAGTAACCTTCTACAGGAGTATAAGTGCTGTAGTTTTCGTCGATTGCTTTTTTTGCAGCTTCTTTAATAAATTCAGGAGTGTTGAAATCAGGTTCTCCTAAACTAAGGCTAATAATGTCTTTTCCTTGTGCTTTTAATTCTCTTGCCAAAGCTGCCATAGCTAATGTTTGTGAAACAGCTAAGTTGTTGATTCTGTCCGATAACGGGTTCATTGTGTGTTAGTTATTATAGTTAATACAAAAGACGCGATTCCTCGCGTCTCTCTGTTTATTATGCTAATTGTGGTTTTCTTCCTAATTCTCTCAAATGTTTGAAGTGAGATGCGATTGCCGATCGAGTCGTTTTAAACTCGTGATATGGTAAGTTACATTCAGCTGCTGTTTGTTTTACAATCTCTGCAATCTTATTGTAATGAACGTGACTGATATTTGGGAAAATATGGTGTTCAATTTGATGATTTAATCCACCTGTATAATAATTTACAATCCAGTTTTTAGGTGCAAAGTTAGCGGT
The DNA here is from genome assembly GCA_000169355.1 of Flavobacteria bacterium BAL38. Lineage (GTDB taxonomy): Bacteria > Bacteroidota > Bacteroidia > Flavobacteriales > Flavobacteriaceae > Flavobacterium. The sequence continues at coordinate 267,914 of AAXX01000002.1, forward strand.
AGTAAACAATTGGTGAATAGCCCAAGTATTTTCGATTTCACCATTGTCGTCTGGTATTGGGTTTACAGTGTCTTCTACCACGTGTGCTAATTGGAATACTACACTTAAAATTAATCCTGCAGTATAATGCATTACTACGAATCCTAGTAAAACTAACCACCAGTCTACTCCTAAAACCATTGGTAAAACCAACCAAATTGAAAAGTAAATTACTTTTGTAATTACTAAAGTAGTCCATTGAAAAGCAGGACTTTTAGCTTCTCCATATGATAATTTTCTTTTTAAGTAACGTTTCATTTGAAGGAAATCAGTAGTGATAGCCCAGTTGAACGTTAATAATCCGTATAAAAAAATTGAATAATAATGTTGAAATTTATGAAACTTTTCCCATTTAGCTTCTTTTGTAAATCGTATAACACGACCTGCATCTAAATCTTCGTCATGACCTATAATGTTAGTATAAGTATGATGTAAAACATTATGTTGTACTTGCCAGTTATAAACATTTCCAGCTAAGATATAGATACTTCCGCCCATTAATTTGTTTACCCAAGATTTGGTTGAATAAGCACCATGATTACCATCGTGCATTACGTTCATTCCAACTCCTGCCATTCCAATTCCAATTACTACATTAAGTAATAAATATGTCCAAAAAGGCATATCTTTTGCAAGTAAAAAGAAATAGGGAGTTAGGAAAAGACCGAACATTACAATTGTTTTTAGATGTAATTTCCAGTTTCCAGTTTTGTCAATTTTATTTTCTTTGAAATAATCGTTAACTCTTTTATTTAATGTTCTGAAAAACTTCAGATTGTCCTCTTTTGAGAAAATCGGGGATGTAGTACTCATAAATATTCTATTCAAATTTTGTCAAAGATAATTATTATAATTTTTTCATTTATGATATTCCTCATTTTTTATTCACGAAAAAGCGTATTTTTGTGCAAAATTTAACTAATGGACGAAATTTTAAGACAATTTCCTAATTTATCTGATAATCAAATACTTCAGTTTCAAAAATTACAATCGTTATACGAAGATTGGAATGCAAAAATTAATGTGATTTCACGTAAAGACATCGACGAATTATACACGCGTCACGTTTTACATTCATTAGGAATTGCAAAAATTATCGAATTCCGTCCAGGTTCCAAAATCATGGATGTGGGAACAGGTGGTGGTTTTCCTGGAATTCCATTAGCTATTTTGCATCCAGAAGTTGATTTTTATTTGATTGATGTTATTGCGAAAAAAATCCGTGTAGTGAATGAAGTGGCTGCAGGTTTAGGATTAAAAAACGTAAAAGCTGAACAAAAACGTGCCGAATTGGTAAAGCAAGAATTTGATTTTATTGTTAGTCGCGCGGTAACCAATATGCCTGATTTTGTAAGTTGGGTAGATGGTAAAATTTCAAAAAAACAAAATCACGAATTAGCCAACGGAATTTTATATTTAAAAGGAGGCGATTTAACCGAAGAATTGGCAGCTTTCCCAAAAGCTACTGAATATAATTTATCGGACTTTTTTACTGATGAATTTTTTGAAACGAAGAAAGTGGTGCATTTGCCGTTGAAGTATAAGAAATAGTATTATTAAAGATTAGTATTTTCTATGAAAAAAATTATTTTAGTCTTTTTGTTTTCTTTTCTCTTTTCTTGTGAAGGTTCTGATACGTACAGAGGAAAATGGAAAGCCCTAGATAAAGAAGGAAATAAATTAGAAATTGAATTTTTTCCTAAAAAAATGACTCTGCTGGATAGTTTAGGAAAATCAATAAATTATGATTACACTCAGAATTCTATTGAATCTGATGACTCAATAAAAACTTATGGAATTACTTTAAGTGATGGAAGAATATATCAAATTTATTTTCCTAAAAAAGATTGTAGTATTGGTTTGATTTTGGACGAAAATGATAATCAAATATTTACATTAAGTAGAGATACTTATGTTGATTTTGACGAAATTTATAAGTTATATTAATTAAAAATAAAAAGGGTTAAGAAAATAAATCTTAACCCTTTTTTGTACTTAGTACTTTACACTTTGTACTTTGAATTATCCTAAAAACGGATATTTATAATCTTCTGGTGTTACAAATGTTTCTTTGATGGTTCTAACAGAAGCCCAACGCAATAAGTTTTGAGATGAACCAGCTTTATCGTTAGTTCCAGAACCTCTTGCTCCTCCAAATGGTTGCATTCCCACAACAGCACCTGTTGGTTTGTCGTTGATATAGAAGTTTCCAGCCGCATTTTGTAAAGCAACGGTTGCTTCTTCCACCGCATAACGACATTGGCTAAATACAGCTCCTGTTAAAGCATATTCTGAAGTTTCGTCAACTAATTTTAATGTTTCAGACCATTTGGCGTCTTCATATACATAAATCGTAACTACGGGTCCAAATAATTCGGTTTCCATAGTTGAATATTTAGGATTTGAAGTTAAAATAACCGTTGGTTCTATAAAATAACCTTTTGATTTATCATAATTTCCACCAATGATTATTTCCGCATCGCTATCTTTTTTAGCTTGGTCAATGTAACGTGCTAATTTGTCAAACGAAGCTTCTGAAATTACAGCAGTAATAAAATTACCCATATCTTCTGGTGAACCCATTTTCATCGTTTTCAAATCGGCTTCTAATTTCGCTTGAATTGCTGGCCATAAACTTTGTGGCACATAAACACGAGAAGCAGCACTACATTTTTGCCCTTGAAATTCAAAAGCACCACGAGCAATTCCTACTGCAACCTGAGCCGGATTAGCTGATGGATGTGCAATGATGAAATCTTTTCCTCCAGTTTCTCCAACAATTCTTGGATACGTTTTATAATTTGAAATATTATTTCCGATTGTTTTCCAAATGTCATTAAAAACGCCAGTCGAACCTGTAAAGTGAACTCCCGCTAAATGTGGACTAGATAAAACTACGTCAGAAACCATTCCAGAATCACCCATTACCATATTGATAACGCCATCTGGCAAACCAGCTTCTTTAAAAACTTGCATAATCACGTTAGCCGAATATACTTGTGTTGCCGCTGGTTTCCAAACTACCACATTCCCCATTAAAGCAGCACTTGAAGGTAAATTTCCTGCAATAGCGGTAAAGTTGAAAGGAGTAATTGCGTATACAAAACCTTCTAAAGGTCTGTATTCAACACGATTCCACATGTCTGATGTAGAAGCGGGTTGGTCAGCGTAAATTTTTGTCATGAATTCTACGTTGTAACGTAAGAAGTCAATTAACTCACAAGCAGCGTCAATTTCGGCTTGGTGAATCGTTTTTGATTGTGCAATCATAGTCGCTGCATTGATTTTAGCACGGTATGGACCAGCTAATAATTCAGCTGCTTTTAAGAAAATACCAGCTCTGTTTTCCCAAGCCATTGCTGCCCATTTTTTGCGAGCTTCTAAAGCAGAAGTAATTGCTTTTTCAACTAAGGCTCTGTCTGCTTGATGATAAACACCTACGATATGTTGGTGATCATGTGGAGCCGACATGTTTTTGGTATTACCCGTTTTAATTTCTTCGTTACCAATATATAAAGGAACTTCAACTTGAGAATTCCACATTTTTGTATAAGTTGCTGCAACAGTTGCTCTTTCAGGAGAACCTGGTGCATACGATTTTACGGGTTCGTTAACCGCTTTTGGGACATTAAAAAATCCTTTTAACATGGTTTTGAATTTTAGCTTCGCTCATTTAAGACAAAGTCCTTGAGTGAAAATTAGACAATTTTGTGTGTTGTTTTACTAGTTTTTCGTAAACGAATACAAAAATACGAAGTATATTTTGAATTATCGATAACAAAAGTGACTTAGCTTAAATAGATAACTTTTAATTAATAGCAAATGGAGCGCTAAGTTTAAATGTAGGGATAATGACTCTAAAGCTTCTGGTTGAGGTAAAGTTTACCATATTAAAATAACCTTTCATTGCTCCAATAGGAGAAGAAAGTAAGCATCCGGAAGAATAAGTATAACTTTCACCAGGTTTTATAACGGGTTTTTCGCCAATTACACCTTCACCATCTACTACCTCAATATTATTTAGTGCGTCATAAATTTCCCAATGACGTGTGGTTAATTGAACCGAATCTTTACTTTGGTTTTCGATTGTAACTTGATAAGTAAAGGCAAAATGAATCTTATAGTTCTTGAAGTAAGTTCCTTCAAAACTAGTTAAAACTGAAATTTTTATGCCTCTTGTAATTTGACTTACCATAAATTAAAATAAAATTATTCCTAAAAGCATCATTACTAAAGCACAAATACTTAAGAATAAAAAGAATAGCGGATTCAAAAGTATACATTTTATAATAGTAATCCAACGACTTTGCTCATAAAAATTTCTTAAAGATTTGTAGAAATATAGAGGAAATAAAAACGCAAATGATATTCCAGTGATAAAGTTTGATAACGTTTCGCTTATTAAACTTATTAAATTGAAAATCATCATGCATAAAAATATGAATGTAAAAAAAGTATAAGCAAAGACTAAATGTTCGGTATAATTAATTTTTTTGGAATAAAAAACGATCCAAAACATTAATGTTAATATGGGTAAAGAAAGAAAAATAAAAAACGGAAGCTTTTGGTAAAAGTAATCGAAAAGCTCTTCATAGATGTTGTTCGATTTAAAAAGTTTTGCTTTTTTACAAATTGTGTTGTAGGTAAAGTTGTTCTCAAAACCTAATTCTTTTAGTATTTGGGCATCTGATTTTTTTGGATATTTTAAGTGGAAATTTCTTAGCGAAGTTATGTAATAAACTAAAGGATCTAAATTTCGATTAATGTTTTGATCAATAAAGTTTTTAGTGTAAATAGAGTCTTTGCTGTATTCGATTTGATCTTTTAAAAGTTTATTTTTTATTGCTGGGTTAGCGTTTAATAATTTTAAAGCAGTACTGTCTTTTTTTATTTCTTCTTTAAGTTGTTCGTTGTTCAGTTCTTCTTTTGCTCTGTCAGTCGATGGTGTCATATCACCTTCCGTTACATTAAAAGAAATAAAAAGAATTATTGATACGCTTAAAAATAATCGGAAAGGATTAGCATAAGTGTGTCTTTTTCCTTCGTTATATTCTTTTGCTAAAACACCTGGTTTTGTAAAAATAGAAAGGATGGAATTTCGTAATCTAGAATCGTAAGCATAAAAATTAGAAAAAAACTCTTCTATAAAATCGTTAATTGTTATTTTTTTAGTAGAGTTTAATTGTCCGCAATGATGACAATATTTTTCGCTAATGTCTAACGATGTTTCGCAGTTGATACATTGAGTTCCTCTATATTTTATATCTTTTCTGCTCATTCTTAATTTCGGATAACTTCACTATTTGTATTTGCAATTCCGATAACTCTGTCGTATCGTTCGTTATTTCCTCTGTAATATACAATTGTGGTGTAGTTATTTTCAGTTTGAAAAAAATTACCATCAATTGCATTTTCATAATCTATTTTTCCAGATTTATCGGTAATAACGTATTGGTAATTTGTAAATCCTTGTTTTAATAAAATTGCTTTTTCATACATATTCGAAATTTTATTAAACTCCATTTTATTTTCATCTGTTAACGCATAATTGTTGAACATGCCCACAATGTAAATGTCTTTATCAAATAAATTGGAAGTGTTAAGTCCGAAATAAATCCAAGAGTAATCTGCTTCAATTTGTGGATTTGCTGCGTTTGCATTTTGAATAAAAAAATTACCATTTATATCAGGAAAATAGGTGTAAGGGAGTTTTTTCCGAGGTGTATTTATGTATAAATAAGTGTTGTAAATGTTGTCTCCTGAAGTTACTTTTGCTACAGTGTTATTCGTTGCTCTAATAATTTTGTTATCAATACTATAAGTTTCATTGCCAGCCCAAAATTGTGTTTCTTTATTGTATCTGTATATTAATTCAGATCCTAAAGTGTACTGAGGCTTAATGTTTGAAATACTGTTTTTCCAGTTTCCATTTTGAAAAATCGTAACTTTTACATTCTGAATAGGGTTTTGTAAAACTCTATCGCCATAATTTATTGTCATTTCAATGTTTTGTTTGCCATCAAGGCTATCAAAATCTCTAGCTCTTCTTACTAATAATCCTATCGATACTTGCTCTTCGTAGATGATAAATCGACGACTAAAAACAATTTCTCCTTCATCATTTAAAACAGTAATCATATAATTCCCGCTTTTAGTAATTTGGTTAAATCGATTTGGAAATACTTGTTTGTAGTGCGAATATAATTGTAATGTATTAAACGAATTTTCATACGTAATAATTCGTTGATTATCCATTCCGTTTAAATATTCAACTTTTGCAAGGTCTGAAAGTCCAGACCAATCGTAGTTGTATTGTGTAATGGTGTAATAGTAATCTGCTTCATCACCATAAAGATCATCAAATCTTAATTCGAATGACTCGCCTAGTTTAAAAAAAGGGATTACATTATTATTGTTAACAGTAAAAGATATAGTCTTAATATTAAATGGTGGATCTTTTTCAATTCCGTTTTGTGAGAAAAGAATAAGGCTATATAAAAGACTAAATATGAAAAAAATTTTATTCATTTGAAAGTAATAAAGATGTAAAAATAACAAATCTTTGATAACAATTGCTAATCCTGTTAATATATTAACGCTTTCTAATTTAGAATTATTATAAATAAACTAAATCTCCAACTTTATTTTTGGTATGCTGCTATGTAATTGATTAAATTTGCACGTTTTATAGTAAATTTTTTAACAATCATATCTTCAAAAATATGTCAAAAGACATTCGAATTAAAAAAGGTTTAGACCTTAAGTTGAAGGGTGAAGCAGCTCATAAGATAGCTGATGCCACTCGCTCGAAAGTCTATGCTGTTAAACCTTCTGACTTCCATGGAGTAACTCCAAAGATGGTAGTAAAAGAAGGAGATAACGTTAAAGCGGGAGAAGTAATTTTCTATTCTAAATCAGATGAGAAAGTTAAATTTGTTGCTCCTGTAAGCGGAAAAATTCAAGAGATCAAACGTGGTGAAAAAAGAGTCATTTTAGAGATTCTTATTGCTGCTGATTCTCAGGATATTTGCGTTGAGCATAGCAAGAAAAATCCTAACGATTTATCAACAGAAGAAGTAAAAGAACAATTGTTAGCTTCTGGATGTTGGCCATTTATCAATCAACGTCCTTATGATGTTATTGCTAATTCTGCTGACACGCCAAAAGCTATTTTTATTTCAACTTATGCATCAGCTCCATTAGCAGCTGACGCAGAGTATGTTTTAGAAAACAAGTTAGCTGCTTTTCAGGTTGGTGTAGATGCTTTAGCAAAATTAACTTCTGGTAAAGTTCATTTATCATTAAAAGGAAAAGGAAACTCTATTTTTAGTGATGTAAAAGGTGTTGCTTTACATAGAATTTATGGTCCTCATCCTGCAGGTAATGTTGGTGTTCAAATTTCTAAAATTGACCCAATTAGTGCTGGAGAAAGAGTTTGGACAGTTGCTCCTCAAGATGTTGCTTTAATAGGTGAATTATTTTTGACAGGTAAATTCAACAGCACCAGAACAGTTGCATTAGTAGGTTCTGAAGTTTCGGAACCTCAATATTATAATGTAATTGCTGGAGCGCAAGTGAGTGACTTAGTTGCTGGGAAAATTAAAAACGATAATGTAAGAATTATTGCTGGAGATGTTTTAACCGGTAAAAAAGTAACTTTAGATGGTGTTGTAAATCTTTACACAAATACTGTTTCGGTTATACCAGAAGGTAATGTGTATAGAATGTTTGGTTGGATGCCATTTGCATCTCCAAGTGTTCATAGTATGCAAAGAACCGCTTTATCTTTCTTAATGCCAGGTAAAAAATATACTCCTAATACCAATTTAAATGGAGAGGAAAGAGCATTAGTAGTTACCGGTGAAATGGAGCAAGTAATGCCAATTGATATTTTTCCAATGCAATTATTAAAAGCTTGTATGGCAAATGATATCGAAAAAATGGAAAATTTAGGTATCTATGAAGTAGCGCCTGAAGATTTTGCTTTAATTGATTATACTAACACATCTAAATTAGAGGCTCAAGATATTATTAGAAAGTCTTTAGATTTAATGATTAAAGAAGTAGGATAAAGATGAAATTTTTAAGAGATAAAATAGACCAAATTAAGAAGCCTTTTGAGAAAGGTCAAAAATTGGAAAAATTTGCACCTGCGATTAATGCACTTGATACTTTCTTGTATGTTCCAAATCATACAACAAAAAAAGGAGCTCATATTCGCGATGCTGTAGATTTAAAAAGAACTATGATTACTGTTGTTCTTGCATTAGTTCCAGCTTTAATTTTCGGAATTTATAATGCAGGTTTTCAACATTTTTCACAAATTTCAGGTTCAGATATGTCGTTCGGAAATTTATTTACTTTCGGTTTATGGAAAGTAATTCCAATGATTATCGTTTCTTATGCGGTTGGATTAGCAATAGAATTTGCTTTTGCAATTTACAGAGGGCATGAAGTTAATGAGGGTTATTTAGTTACGGGATTATTAATTCCAATGGTTATGCCGGTTGATTTGCCTTTATGGATGTTAGCACTTTCAGTTGTGTTTGCAGTTGTAATTGGTAAAGAGGCTTTTGGTGGAACTGGTATGAATATATTAAATCCTGCTTTATTAGCAAGAGCATTTGCTTTCTTCGCTTATCCAACATTCATGTCTGGAGATAAAGTATGGGTTGCTGATGCTTCTACTGTTGATGCTGTTTCTGGTGAGACTATCTTAGGTAAATTAGCAGCAGGTAAAGATGTAGCTTATTCTACAATGGACATGTTTACGGGAGTAATACCTGGTTCAGTAGCAGAAACTTCAACGTTATGGATTTTAGTTGGTGGACTTATTTTAGTTGCCACTGGAGTTGGAAGTTGGAGAATTATGGTAAGTGGTTTTATTGGAGCTGCATTAACTGCCTTTGCTTTCAATTCTTGGGGAGCAAATGCTTTAATGAGTTTTGAATGGATAAATCATTTATTTGTTGGAGGTTTAGCTTTTGGTATAGTTTTTATGGCAACAGATCCAGTTTCTGGAGCTCAAACTACAAAAGGTAAATATATTTATGGTTTCTTAATTGGATTCTTTAGTATTTTAATTAGAATTTTTAATCCTGCATATCCAGAAGGGGTAATGCTAGCCATTTTATTATTAAATGTGTTCGCGCCAACTATTGATCATTATGTAGTAGAAGCTAATGTGAAAAGAAGAAAAGCAAGAGCTGCAAAAAAACAACTTAAAACTGCTTAATCATGGATAGAAATAGTAACGGATATACTTTTTTGTTTGCAGGAATTATGGTAACGGTTGTAGGAGCTTTATTAGCTTTTACTGCAACATCATTAAAACCAGCTCAGGACGAAAATGTTAAGAAAGAAAAGATGCAAAATATTCTTGCTTCTGTAGGAGTAGTTGTAGATAGAGAAGCTGCGGCAGCTAAATTTGAATCGGTAATTAAAGAAAAATTAGCTTTAAAAGAAGATGGTTCTGTTGCAAATGGCGTTGATGCTTTTAATGTTGATTTAAAAGAAGAATTGTCAAAACCAGCTTCAGCACAAACATACCCACTTTATCTTGCAGAAGAAGGTGGTAAAAAATTCTATATCATTCCTTTAAGAGGAGCGGGATTATGGGATGCAATTTGGGGTTATGTTGCTTTAGAAGAAGATATGAATACTGTAAAAGGTGCCGTATTTGATCATAAAGGAGAAACACCAGGTTTAGGTGCAGAAATTACTCAAAAATGGTTTCAAGACCGTTTTGTAGGTAAAAAAATTAAAGATGCTTCAGGAAAAATTGAAGGAGTAAAAGTTGTTAAAGCTAACGCAACTCCAAATGATGTTGATGCAATTTCAGGAGCAACAATTACAAGTAATGGTGTTTCTGCAATGGTTGCAGAAAGATTAGCACATTACCAAAATTATTTTGATAAACAAAAATAAGAAGTCATGGCAGAAAAAAATAGTTTAAAATCCTTAGTGGTTGATCCATTAAATGACAATAACCCAATTACCGTTCAGGTATTAGGTATTTGTTCTGCTCTTGCTATTACGGTTCAATTAAAACCTGCAATAGTAATGGCTTTATCAGTAATGGTAGTTACGGCTTTTAGTAATTTAATTATCTCTTTATTGCGTAATTTAATTCCTAATCGTATTCGTATCATTGTGCAGTTAGTAGTTGTAGCGGCTTTAGTAATTTTAGTTGACCAAGTACTGAAAGCATTTGCTTATGATGTTAGTAAACAATTATCAGTATTTGTTGGTTTAATTATCACAAACTGTATTGTAATGGGACGTTTAGAGGCATTCGCTTTAGCTAATCCTCCAGGAAAATCTTTTATGGATGGAATAGGAAATGGTTTAGGATATGGTGTAATCTTAGTTTTAGTAGCATTCTTTAGAGAATTATTAGGTTCTGGAAAATTATTAGGATTTGAAGTTCTTGGTCATAAAGGAGCAACTATTGCAGATTCTACAGGCTTATACGCAATGGGTTATGAAAATAACGGACTAATGTTATTATCTCCAATGGCACTTATTGTGGTTGGTTTAATCATTTGGGCGCAACGTGCTAAGAATCGTAAATTAATAGAAAACTAATAGCTTTTGCTATTTAAAATATATAACAATGCAAGAATTAGCTAGTTTATTTGTAAAAAGTATCTTCATTGAAAATATGATTTTCGCATATTTTCTTGGAATGTGTTCTTATTTAGCGGTTTCTAAAACAGTTAAAACGGCAGTAGGACTTGGTGTAGCAGTAGTATTTGTATTAGCTATTACAGTGCCTATCAATTATTTATTAGATAATTATTTATTAAAACCAGGAGCGTTAGCATGGGCAGGATATGGTGAATATGACTTAAGCTTCTTAAGCTTTATCATGTTTATTGCTGTAATTGCTTCTATGGTACAATTAGTAGAAATGGTAGTTGAAAAATTTGCTCCAGCATTATATAGTGCTTTAGGTATTTTCTTGCCATTAATCGCTGTTAACTGTGCTATTTTAGGAGGTTCTTTATTTATGCAGCAAAAAGCATTTAATTCAGTAACAGAAGCAACAACTTACGGTTTAGGTTCTGGTATTGGATGGTTTTTAGCAATTTTAGCTATTGCAGCTATTAGAGAAAAAATTGCTTATTCAAATGTACCTGCACCATTAAAAGGATTAGGAATTACGTTCTTAATTACAGGATTAATGGCAATCGCATTCATGAGTTTCATGGGTATTAAAATATAATTAGAAAACAATTAACTTATGGAAATAGTATTAAGTGTTGTAGTGTTTTTAACCATTGTTTTCCTTTTAGTAGGAATATTACTTGGTGCAAAAGCTAAATTACTGCCTTCTGGGCCAGTAAGTATTAAAATTAATGGAGAAAATGAAATTGAAGTTGAATCGGGTAGTTCACTTCTTTCAACTCTTGGAAATAATAAAATCTTTTTACCATCAGCTTGTGGTGGTGGTGGAACGTGTATTCAATGTAAATGTATTGTAACTGAAGGTGGCGGGGAAGCACTTCCAACTGAAGTTCCTCATTTTAGTAGAAAAGAATTAGCTGCTGGATGGAGACTTGGGTGCCAAGTTAAAGTTAAGAATGATATGGTTATCGAAGTTCCAGAAGAAGTTTTTGGAATTAAAAAATTCGAAGCTAAAGTATATTCTAACTACAACGTAGCTTCTTTTATTAAAGAATTTATTGTTGAATTACCAGATGATATGCATTACGAAGCAGGAGGGTATATTCAAATTGAAATTCCTAAATGTGAAGTTAAATTTTCTGACATGGATATTACAGCTCATCCAGAAGAACATCCTGGTGATCCTGAAAAATTCAAAGCAGAGTGGGATAAGTTTAAGTTATGGCCTTTAGTTATGAAAAATGACGAATTGGTGGAAAGAGCTTACTCTATGGCTTCTTACCCAGCTGAAGGAAGAAAAATTATGTTAAATGTTCGTATTGCAACGCCTCCTTTTGACAGAGCTATAAACGATTGGATGAAAGTAAACCCAGGTATTGCTTCTTCATACGTTTTCTCAAGAAAAGCTGGAGACCCTGTTGTGGTTTCAGGACCTTATGGTGAATTCTTTATCAACGAATCAGAAGCAGAGATGCTATATGTTGGTGGAGGTGCTGGTATGGCGCCAATGCGTTCTCACCTTTATCACCTTTTCCGTACAGTAAAAACAGGAAGAAAAGTTACGTATTGGTATGGAGGTCGTTCTAAGCGTGAATTGTTTTATACAGATCATTTTAGAGCATTAGAAAAAGATTTTCCTAACTTTAAATTCTATTTAGCGCTTTCTGAACCAGCTCCAGAAGATAACTGGAAAGTGAAAGAAGGTGTTGATGGAGAAGGAGACGGATTTGTTGGGTTTATTCACAATGTTGTAATTGATAACTATTTGTCTAAACATGAAAATCCTGAGGATATTGAATTATATTTCTGTGGTCCACCTATGATGAACAAAGCGGTTCAAAAAATGGGGGAAGACTTTGGTTTAGACCCAGATAACATCAGATTTGATGATTTTGGAGGTTAGTCCAAATTTATATATACCAAAACCGATTCAGAAATGAGTCGGTTTTTTTGTTTTTTAACAGTTGTTAAAGTATAATTTTTATTACATTGCGTTCAAATTAGTCCCAAACTATATTTATAATGAAAAAAACGTACCTACTATTATTGTTATTTGTCGCTTTTTTTGCAAAAGCACAAAATGATCAAAAAAAACAAATTAAACTTACTTCACACAACAAAGAATCTGTTCGTAGATTTGGAGTTGTAAGATGCTTGTCAACAGAGGCCGATTCTTTAAGCAGAATTCAAAATCCTAGTAGAGGAACTATTAATGAATTTGAAGATTGGTTAGCGCCAAAAATCGAACAATATAAGAGACAAGTTGCAAATGGAACCTTGAATAGAGCGACTATTTTAACAATTCCGGTTGTTGTTCATGTAATTCATAATGGAGATGCCGTTGGAACAGGAGAGAACATTAATGACAACCAAGTGCTTTCTCAAATTAGAGTTTTAAATGAAGACTTCAGACGCATGTTAGGCACTCCAGGTTACAACACTAATCCTATAGGAGCAGATATTGAGATAGAATTTTGTATGGCACAAACAGATCCATTTGGTGCAGCAACTAATGGTATAAATCGTGTTAATACCGGTGTAGCAAGTTATAATTCTATGGCTGCAACAGATGCAATGAAAACTACCACAATTTGGGATCCAACACAATATTTAAATATGTGGTCGGTTCGTTTTGGTGGAGGTATGGCAGGAACATTAGGTTATGCCCAGTTTCCAGACAATTCTGGTTTAGGAGGTTTGACTGCAAGTGGTGGAGCTGCTAATACAGACGGTGTTGTTTCTTCTTTTGATGCGTTTGGTTCCCAAGCATATGCGGCGGGTACTTATAATCCAACATATAATTTGGGTAGAACAATGACTCACGAGGTAGGGCACTGGGTTGGATTGCGTCATATATGGGGAGATGGTAATTGCACAGTTGATGATTTTTGCGCTGACACTCCAGGTTCAGATGCTGCCAATTTTGGATGTCCAAACACAAATAGTTGTGTTGACCCTGCACCAGATCCTAGAGATATGGTTGAAAATTATATGGATTATACCGATGACGCTTGTATGAACATTTTTACTGAAGATCAAAAATCAAGAATTCGTACCGTTTTTACAGTTTCTCCTAGGAGAATGGAATTAGCATCTTCAACTAAATGTCAACCACCTTCACCAATTATAGGGTTTAATACAGATGAAACAATTATAAATGAAGCTACTGATTGTGGTTATCAAGATGTTGTTTTGAGTTTAGGAATTGCTTTAGCTCCTACTGCTGACGCAACAGTTACATTTACAACTTCAGGAACAGCGACAGGTTCAGGCTTAGATTTTGATATTTTTCCAGCTTCTGTTATTTTTCCAGCAGGTTCAACTCCTACCAGAAATGTTACCGTTAGAATTTATAACGACGGACAAGTTGAGTCAACAGAGAATATTTTGATAGGAATGAATATTGCAACGAGTGGTAATGCTGTTATTACATCAGGAACTTTAAAAGACCACCTTATTACAATTAATGATGATGATTTTGCACCATCTCCATCTGTTACAGTAGATATTATGAATGCAGATTTTAATTCAGGTGCAAATGGTTTTACTTCTACTGGTAATGCAGGTTCAGATTTTTTTAGATTAGGTACAGCGGTTACTGCTTCTAGTGCTTTTTGGACAATACAAAATACAAATGCAACTCAATTTGCTTTTAGTAATGACGACACTTGTAATTGTAATAAAAATAATGACATGCTAATTTCTCCAGTATTTAGTTTAGCAGGCTTGTCAAACGCAACTTTAACTTTTGATCATGCTTTTTCAGCTGGAGTTTTAGCTGAAGTAGGCGAAGTGCGTATTTCTACAAATGGAGGAGCTACGTGGACTACAATACAAACTTTAACGAATACAAGTACGGCGTTAGGTGGAGGTGCTATTTCTACTCCTTGGGTTAACGGTAATACAATTAACTTAGCAGCATATTTAGGACAAACTAATCTTAGACTTGCTTTTCGTTATAGAGATGGAGGCGGATGGAATTACGGAATGGCAATAGACAATGTAAGAGTGTTTTCTAGTACTGTAGCTGTAATTCAAGAAGCAGTAAATAGTGCTAATAAAGATAATGTACAATTACGAAATAATGAAACAGTACATTGGTTTGATCCAGCTACTAATAATGTAATGGGAACTATTCAAAATGCTTCCACTTTTGATTATGGATGTACAACTGTTGAAGTAGATAGAAGTCAAGTTTCATTAGGAGCTGCTACTGGACCTTTTATTGATACAAATGTTGCAAATGAAATTTTAGCAAAAACATTTTATATCAATCCAACGAATGATTCTTCAACCGGAAATTATACCGTTTCATTCTATTATACAAATGCAGAGGTTTTGGCTTGGGAAACAGCTACGGGTAAATCAAGAACAGAACTTCATGTGATAAAAGTTATAGACAACCCGGTAAATTTAGTAAATGATATTAATTTTAGTGGTTTTAATATTGAAGAAATTCCAGCAACTATTGTAGCTTTTGGATCAGATGTTATTTTTCAGGCTACATTTTCTACAAATTTAGCTGGAGGTTATGTTTTAGGGCCAAAATCTACTATTAATTGTGGTGATATTGTTTCTACTTGGGATGGATCTACGTGGTCAAATGGAAGTCCTAACAAACAGATTGCCATTGTAATTAATGGAGATTATAACACCGCGCTAAATGGAAGTTTTGAATGCTGTAGTTTAGTTGTTAATTCTGGTTTTAATTTTGATATCCAAGCAGACAATTATGTTTTAGTTGTGAATGAATTAACTAATAATGGTACTTTCTCAATTTTTAATAATGGATCTTTAATTCAAGAAAATGATTTGGCTATAAATACAGGCACTATATCATATGAAAGAATAGCATCAGTAAGATTACAAGATTATGTTTATTGGTCTTCTCCAATTTCAGGTTTTGATGTAAATGATATTTCGCCACTTACTCCGTCTGCTTTTTATTGGACATGGAATCCAACAGCATTAAATTCAAATTCTGGACAAGGAAATTGGGTTAATGCATCTTCAATAATGGATCCAGGTGTTGGATATATTGTTAGAGCGCCAAATGGTTTTAGTAATACGGTTAACCAAAACTGGGTGGTTAATTTTAATAATGGAGTTCCTAATAACGGAGTATACTCACCTGTAATATCTCGAGGAGATAACTTAAATTCTGGTGCTGTAAGTTCTAGTGGAATTACATTAACAGACACAGATGATAATTGGAATTTAATAGGCAATCCTTATCCATCTTCAATAGGAGTAAATGCATTTTTAAATGCAAATTCAGAAATTGATGGTTTTGTTCGTGTTTGGTCTCATAGTACGTTGCCAACTGCTTTAAATTCTAGTTCATTTTATAATAATTTCAATTCAAATTACTCTGCCTCAGATTATATAACAATCAATGGTGCAGGTTCTACTAGTGGTCCAGGGACACTAAGTGTAATTGGAGGAGGTCAATCTTTCTTTGTGTTAATGAATTCAGGTTCTGCAGCAAATAGCACTGTAACATTTAATAATTCAATGAGAGATAAAACGTTTTCAAATAGTCAGTTTTATAGAACTTCAAATATTGAAAATGATTTTGAAAACCATAGAATTTGGTTAGACTTAGTAAGTACTACAGAAACATCAAGAACTCTTATTTCTTATAACGACAGAGCAACTAATGGAAGAGATAGATTGTATGATGCTTTAACGAATTATAGAAATAATCAAAATATTTATTCGTTACTGGAGAATAACCCAATGGTGATTCAAGGAAAAGCTTTGCCTTTCTCAGAAGAAGATGTTGTTAAAATAGGTGTAAAAGTTCCTTCAAATGGTCAGTATTCAATTGCAATTGGAGCTTTAGATGGTTTATTTGCTAATCAAAATATTTTTATAAAAGATAATGTAAACAATGTTGTACATGATTTAAAATCTTCTCCTTATAGTTTTACAGCGGTAGCAGGAATATTGAATAATCGATTTGAAATTATTTATAAACCAACTGTTTTAAGTGTTGAAGATTTTACAAGTAACAATCTAACTGTTTATGTCGAATCAAAGATTATTAATGTAGTTTCTTCTACTGAAGATATTGAAGAAATCAATGTGTTTGATGTGTTGGGTAGAAAACTTTACGAAAATATTTCAATAAATAATAAGACTTTTTCTATACCATTATTAAATACAAATAATCAAACATTAATTTTGAAGGTAAAATTTAAAAATGGTCAGGTTTACACACAAAAAATCATTTTATAAATTTCAAAGAGGATAAATATTTATAATAAACCGATTCAGAAATGAGTCGGTTTTTTTATTTGTAACCATTCAATTCGTACTTTTGTAACATGGAAGAATTAACCGAGCAAGAATTGCATCAAATTGCTATGAATCATGTGGGTAAAGACCTTGAAAAAAAAGGTTTTGAATTCATTGCAATTAATAGCCAATTAAAAAAGCATCCACAATTTGTTTGTGTAGATACGCAAAATACGCTTCATTTTGTAATGGTTCAGGCTGTGCCATACCCAATAAATCCAGATGAACCAAATGTTCTGTTTATAGAAACATTTATTAATCATGCTAAAACAAAAAAAGCTAAAGTATTGTTTGCTGGAGTTGGTATAGCAAATGCAGACGATTTTGAAAAACCTGTTTACACAACATCTGATTATATTATCAATTACAATGGCTATCAAGAACTTTTATAATTTACTAGTTTTACTAGTAGTATTGACTTCGTGCAAAAAAAACGAAACCCAAATTTTCACTATTCAAGGTGAGGCTCAAGGAAGTACTTACTCTATCAAGTTTGTTGCAACCGAAGAAAATGTAACTAAAAATCAAATAGATTCTTTGTTAACTGCTTTTGATTTATCGCTTTCAACCTATAGAACAGATTCTAAAATTTCCAAAATAAACGCAGGTGATACGTCAGTTGTAGTAGATGATTTTTTTACAGAAACGTTTCATCTTTCTAAACAAATTTGTAAAGAAACCGAAGGGTTGTTTGATCCTACTATTGGGGTTTTAGTAAACGCATATGGTTTTGGTCCTAATCGTCAACATAAAAATTTAAATCAAACACAAATTGATAGTTTGCTTAATTATGTTGGGTTTGATAAAATTAATTTGAATTCCGATAACACAATAACTAAAAAGCATAACGAAACCTATATCGATTTTAATGCGATTGCTCAAGGGTATTCAGTTGATGTAGTGGTAAATTATTTAAAATCTAAAGGAATTGAAAATGCCATTGTAGAAATAGGTGGCGAATTATTTGCTTTAGGAAAAAATACAATAGATAATAAAAATTGGATAGTAGGAGTAGACGATCCTTTACAAATGCCAGAAGAGCGCACATTAATTGCTAAAGTAAGCCTTGAAAATTTAGGAATGGCAACTTCGGGAAATTATCGTAAAGTTATGATTGATGAGAAAACAGGTGAAAAATTTGTGCATATCATCAATCCGAAAACAGGATTAGCGCAAAAAAATAATGTTTTAAGTGCAACAGTTTTATCAAAATCCGCAGGTTTGTCTGACGGATATGCTACAGCCTTTATGTTGATGAGTTTGGAAGAAAGTAAGTTGTTTCTTCAAAAACATCCAGAATTACATGTAATGCTTTTGTATTCAGATTCAGACAATAAAATGCAGCAATTTACTACAGAAAATTATAAGAACTTAATTAAAGGGTAATAAAAAAGGCTTTCATAATGAAAGCCTTTTTTATTATTTATAACAAACCGGAATAATTTCTCCTTTTGCTAAACAATATTTTTCTACTAATTCGGGTGTGATTTTTTTGGTGTAATCTACTTCATCTACTTTAAAACCAATGCTTCTTAGTTTGTCAAAGTAATCTCTTCCGTAAACTCTAACGTGGTCGTATTGCCCGAAGATTTTTGCTCTTTCTTTTTCATCGGTAATAGAATCGTCAGAAAAAGTAACATCACGCGATAAATCTTGTGGAATTTGAAAGATTCCCATTCCGCCTGTTTTTAAAACACGATATAATTCTTGCATTGCCTTTGTGTCATCTGGAATATGTTCCAAAACGTGATTACATAAAATCATGTCATACGAATTATCTTCAAAAGGTAAATTGCAAATATCTGCTTTAACATCGGCTAAAGGCGAGAATAAATCGGTAGTCGTATAATCTAAATTGGTTTGTTTTTTAAAACGTTTGTAAAATTCTTGTTCGGGTGCAAAGTGTAATATTTTCTTTGGCGCCGTAAAAAAATCAGTTTCATTTTGTAAATACAACCATAGTAAACGATGTCTTTCTAATGAAAGTGTACTTGGTGATAAAACGTTGTTGCGTTGTGTTCCATATCCATAAGGTAAAAACATACGAAAGCTTTTCCCATCAATTGGATCCGTAAAGCGACTTCCCTTTAATAAAAAAGCTAAAACAGGGCGAACCACAATACTCAATCTAATCAATATCGGACGCGGAATGGTATTTAATATAAGTTTAAAAAGTTTTTTCATATTTTTTTTGAACACAGATTTCACAAATTTTCACAGATTCTTTTTTGTTGAATCTTTATAATATTATTCTTTTATATTTTAAACTGTCTTCTCCAAAATTTACTAACAAACCAATTTTATTTTTAGAAGCTGCTAAATAATTTAACACTTGTTTGGTTTCACTAGAAGTAAGTGTCTGAATTGCTTTTAATTCTAATATGATTTCTCCAAAGACTGTAAAGTCAGAAAAATAATATCGGGGTAAAACTATGCCTTTATAATTGATGTTGTATTGTTTTTCTCTTTCATAAGGAATATTATTTATTTTAAATTCATATTCTAAAGCATCACCATAAACATTTTCGTTATGTCCTTTACCTAAAACTTTATGTACTTCCATACACAATCCAATGGTGTTATAGGTTTCGTCTTTTAAGTAATATTCGTCAAACATATTAAAAAATATAATCTGTGATAATCTGTGAAATCTGTGTTTGTTTAATTTATAATACTAAAGGTTTCTCTCTCAATCCGTCTTCTTCATTGCTAACAATTCCTAAGGCTTCATATATGTATGCAAATGTTGATAATAATTCAGGTTTTCCATTAACAATAGCAACATCATGTTCAAAATGTGCACTTGGTTTTCCGTCGGCAGTAGTAATCGTCCAACCGTCTTTATGTTGTTTGATATTTTTAGTTCCTTGATTAATCATCGGTTCAATAGCGATTACCATTCCGTTGACTAATTTTTTCCCTCGACCACGTTTTCCATAATTAGGAACTTCAGGATCTTCGTGCATTTTTCTGCCTAAACCATGTCCGCATAATTCACGAACTACACCATAACCGTGACTTTCGCAATATTGCTGAATCGCATGACCAATATCTTCAACACGATTACCCACTTTAGTTTCTCGAATTCCTACGTATAAAGACTCTTTAGTAACTTGTAATAACTTTTTTGTTTCTGGAGCAATTTCTCCCACTTCAAATGTATAAGCGTGATCGCCATAAAAACCATTTTTAAAAGCACCACAATCTACCGATATAATATCGCCATCTTGTAAAGGAATGTTGTTTGGAATTCCATGAACAACTTGTGTGTTTGGACTCATACATAATGAGTTTGGAAATCCATACATGCCTAAAAAAGCAGGTTCAGCTCCGTGAGAACGAATAAAATCTTCTGCTAATTTGTCTAAATATAAAGTAGTTACGCCAGGTTTGATTTCCTTCGCAATCATTCCTAATGTTTTTGAAACAATTAAAGCACTTTCGCGCATCAATTCAATTTCTTCAAGGGTTTTAAGTACAATCATAATGAAAAATTTCGAGGCAAAAGTACGAATTCATGTTCAATTACAAGTTTAATTTCAAAATTCAATTTTAATTTCCTTCTATGTTTAGACTAAAACCTTTAACCAAATATGAGCAATATCATGTTTTATGCGTAAATTTCATCATAAATTTGTATCATAAATTTCATTAGGTATGGGAAAATATGTAACTGCAGCAGAAGCTGTGAAAATTGTAAAAAGTGGTGATAGAGTTTATGTACAAGCAGCAGCTGCTACACCAACAATCTTAACAAAAGCATTAACAGATAGGGCTTCAGAACTAAAAAACGTAGAAATATGTCATTTGCATACAGAAGGTGATGCACCATATGCAAATCCGGAATTAGCAGAAAGTTTCCATGTAAATTCCTTTTTTATTGGAGCAAATGTTCGTCATACATTAAAAGCAGGAAATGGTTCTTATACGCCCGTTTTTTTGAGCGAACTTCCATTGTTGTTTCGTAAAAATGTAGTAAAATTAGATGTTGTATTTATTCATGTTTCACCACCAGATAGCCATGGCTATTGTTCGTTAGGTGTTTCTGTAGAAGCAACTGTAGCTGCAATCGAAAATGCAAAAACAGTTATAGCGCAAGTAAATCCTAATATGCCAAGAACTTTTGGTGATGGCATTATGCACGTTTCTGAAATTGATTTTTTAGTGGAAGTAAATGTGCCAATATTTGCTCATGATGTAACTCCTTTTACTGCGGAAGAAGAAAAAATAGGAGCTTTTGTTGCTTCATTAATTGAAAATAAAAGCACACTTCAAATGGGAATTGGTTCTATTCCTAATGCAGCTTTAAGTAAATTAACAAATCATAAAGATTTAGGTTTACATACTGAAATGTTTTCTGATGGTGTTATCGATTTAATTGAAAACGATGTAATTAACTGTAATTATAAAGGAACATTACGCGGAAGAGCTTTGGCGACTTTTTTAATGGGTTCAAAACGTTTGTATGATTTTGTAAACGACAATCCATTTATTGAGATGAAAGAATCTTCGATGGTAAACGATACAGCAAGAATTCGAAGAAATCCAAGAATGGTTGCGATTAATTCGGCTATAGAGGTAGATGTAACAGGACAAGTTTGTGCTGATTCTATAGGAAGTGCAATGTATTCTGGTGTTGGTGGCCAAATGGATTTTATAAGAGGAGCTTCGTTAAGCGAAGGAGGTAAAGCAATTATTGCATTACCATCTATCACTAAAAAAGGAGAAAGTAGAATTGTACCTTATTTAAAACAAGGTGCTGGTGTTGTAACTACCAGAGCTCACGTACATTATATAATTACAGAAAACGGAATTGCCGATTTATATGGGAAAACCTTAAAACAACGTGTTTCGGAATTGGTAAAAATTGCTCATCCATCTCATCAAGAAGCTGTTGATCGTGCGTATTATGATATGACGGGTTGCCATAAATAAAATGAATTTAATATAGATTAAGATAAATAAAAAAGGTTGTTATTTTTTTAAATTCTCTAAACACATGTAAAAGTTTTTGATAAATTTTCAAAAATCTAACATTTTGATTTTGAATTTTTTAGCAAAAAAGCATTGTTTTTGAAAATAAACTAAACTTTAACCTTTTTGCAACATTAAATAGCCTACCTTTGTAAGGAATTAAATTTTTCATAGATGAACATTTTTGTAGGAAGTCTTCCTTTCAGTGTAGAGGAAGCAGATTTAAGAGGTTATTTTGAAGAGTATGGAGCTGTTGAATCAGTTAAAATTATCTCTGACAAATTTACCGGAAGAAGTAAAGGATTTGGATTTGTTGAAATGGCTAATGATGCTGAGGCTCAAAAAGCAATTGACGAATTAAACGGTGGAACTATCGAAGGTAGAAAAATCGTTGTTAACAAATCTGAACCAAAACCAGAAGGCGAAAGAAGAAGCTTCGATCGTAACGCTGGTGGAAGTAGAGGTGGTTTCTCTAACAATAGAGACAACAACTCAAGAGGTCGTTACTAATATATTTTTGGATATAAAACGGAAAAAAGCCTTCGCATTGCGAAGGCTTTTTTATTGCTCTGTCTTGTCCTGAAATAAGTTGACTAAATATTACATAATATGTCAACAAAAAAGAAAACTTCAAAAATTGAGAGTACTCCACAAATTTACAGTGAAGCATTTAAACGGCAAGTTGTAAGTGAATTTGAAAGGGGTTTATTTACAAAAGCAGAACTTCGAAGACGCTACAATATTTTAGGTAATAGTTGTATACCAAGATGGTTAAAAAAATATGGTAAATTTACCTATGAAGATAAAATAACATTTGGTCGTCCTATGAAAGATCCTCAACAACAACGTATAAAAGAGCTAGAAGCTCAATTAACTAAAAAAGAAGAAGAGTTAAAAGTATTCAAACGATTTATCGAAATAGCCGAACGCGAACTTAAAATTGATATTGTAAAAAAGTCTGGTTCCAAGCAGTCGAAGAAATAAACACAATTAGTTTGTTGACTACTTATGAGTTATGCGAACTGTTTGGATATACAAAACAGGCATTTTACAAGCGAAAATCAAAAATTAAAATATCTAAATACAATTCAGAATTATTAAGAAGTTTAGTTGTAAATATTCGTAAGCAATTACCCCGAACAGGTGGTAAAAAACTTTATTTAATGTTACAAGATGAATTTATAAAACATCATATATTAATTGGTCGAGATAATTTTTTAGATTTTTTAAAAGCGGAATATTTACAAGTTCCTAAAGCTCGAAGATATTACAAAACAACAAACTCAAGACATTGGATGAAACGCTATTCAAATTTAATAAGCAATTTAGAACTTAACAGACCTGAACAAGTTTGGGTTGCTGATATAACTTATTTACGAACAAAAGAGAAAACATATTATTTGCATTTACTCACTGATGCTTGTTCCAAGAAAATCGTTGGT
Source organism: Flavobacteria bacterium BAL38 (assembly GCA_000169355.1). Lineage (GTDB taxonomy): Bacteria > Bacteroidota > Bacteroidia > Flavobacteriales > Flavobacteriaceae > Flavobacterium. The sequence goes on from AAXX01000002.1 coordinate 291,298, forward strand.
TATCAACTATCAGATAATTTAATGAGTTCAAATACAGTAAAAGCTTTAGAAATGGCTTTGATTGACAGGAAAACAAAAAATAAACTCATTCACCATTCTGACAGAGGTTTACAATATTGTAGTAAAGAGTATACTGATTTGTTAAAGAAAAACAATATTTTAATTAGTATGACACAAGAATACGATCCATATGAAAATGCAATAGCAGAAAGAGTAAATGGAATCTTAAAAGAAGAATTTGGTTTACATGAAATCTTTGAAAATTATCAAAATTTAAAAAAACAAGTCACACAAGCTATTAGTTTATACAACAATTTTAGAATACATATGTCAATTAATATGATAACTCCAAACCAAGCACATCAACAAAAAACAATACATTTAAAACAATGGGGAAAAATAAATCGTAACAGAATTAATTCTGTTACGATTTAACTATATTTGAATTATTAACGAGTCAACCTTTTTTAGGACAACTCACTCTATTTTTTAATTTATCGTATTAAACTAAAATGACCTTTAAATTCTTTCTTTACGTTGTCTTTTATATATTCAATAGTAAACCAATAATCTGTAGAAGGAAGTAGCTTGTTATTGAAAGTTCCATTCCATCCTTCACTATTAGGGTCAATTTGTTTTATTAATTTACCATATCTATCAAAGATTTTAATGATTGCAGCATCTAAGGCACTACTGCCTTTAATATTCCATGTGTCATTATAACCATCTGCATTAGGTGTAAAATAACTTGGGTAATCTACAATTGTAAATGTTGCACTAATATTTCCACAGCCATATTTATTGATAACAGTTAATGTATAATCGCCACCTGGAATATTTGTAAATACATTGCTGGTTTGAAAATAAGATCCATTTATAGAATATAAATAATCGTTAGACACTGGGGTTACAATTGCTGTTACCGTATTTTCAATTCCAAAAGCAATTAATTCGTTTGGTGTAATTGAAAGTGTATTAGGTACAATTGAATTTTCTGTACTTGCATTAAATACAGAAGAACAATTAGCCGCATTTGAAATGTTTGTAACAACTACTGAATATTCACCAACAGTTGAAGTGGTAAAAGAAGTACTAGTTTCTCCAAGAATTTCATTCCCAGATAATGCATCATAACCAGTAAACCATTGAAAAGTATAATCGCTACTATTTAATAGTGTTTTTATTTCAACAGGATAGGTTATGTTGTTTAATTGATCGACACAAATTGTGTAAGGTTCTTTTAAAAGATTGTTTTCTGGATAAGGTCTTACATATAAATCTAATTCTAAAATTTTATAACAAGCTAGTCCAGATTCGCTATCAATGTTTGTTCTACTATTTAATCTAACATATATCTTTTGAAAATTAATTGTAGTATTTAAGAAATTAGTTGGCGCCATTATACGATTTGAATTCGTATTACCTAAAGCATCAGAAAGTACTTTATAATATTTAAATTCTATCGTATTTATAGGAGTAGCTCCTGCCATTTGTAATTCCCTTGTAGTTAAATCAAAATATTCAAAACCAGAATCATTACATAATTCTATTGGTGTTGGATTATTAATGCTGCCAGGATTAGCCATTACTACTAAATTTAATGTAGTAAATGATTCGCATGAATTATTAGTCGCATCTACAACTTTACAAATTATGGTTGTTGTGCCACTAGTGTAATTGTCAGGAGTTGTAATAGCATTATTACTTAATACGTCTGAATTATTAGCGTAAAAAGTAACTTGATAATTTAAATTTCCATTAATGATTTGATTAATTCTACTTTCTAAATTAAAAGTTGCTGTAATATCTCCACAATGACGAATTGGTGACGGCTGAACAATAGTTGGGTTTGGAAAAACAGTTAAGTTAAAACTTACTATTGAAAAACATTGTGTTAGTGAATCAAATAATCGTGCAAAAACAGTTCTCGTTCCTAATGTTAATGGAAGCGGTATATTTTTGTTAATCACTAAAATATTATCTCTTGCGTTGTCAAATGTGTTAAAATAGGAAACTATTACTGTTGCATTTTGACCTGCTAATGCTTCTACGTCTTTGGTGCTTAATAAATACGAATCTAGCAAACATAAATTTTCGTTCGCAATATTATTTTGTAAAGGGGCTTGTGAAACAATAACATTAAAAGTTCCAATTCCTTCACAACTTTGAGTTGTGTTTGAAATTACTCTTGTGTAAATAGTTGTTGTTCCAACAGGTATTTGACTTGAATTATTTAGTCCATTTAATCCAGTTGAAGCATCTGATGTATTTAAATGAAAAGAAATTGCTACATCAGAACTTGGAAAATAGGTGTTTTTAATTAAAACACGATGCGCATCAAAATTAACAAATCCGTAGTTTAGATTTATTTCCGGACAAACAGCTGGAATGTCAGGGTAATTTGCAACACTTGTTGGATTAATTTGTAGTATAAAATTTCCAACGCCAGATGATGTACAGTTTGGAGTTACATTTTCGTTTACGGCTTTAACATAAATAGTTTGTAAAAATGGAGAACTCGTATTAATGTAATTTGTAGGGTTTGGAATTAATTGTGTTAACCCAGAATCAGAATAAAAATTCAAAGTTAATCCAGTAGTATTATTTGTAAAGTAATTATAAAGCTGCAAAAGATTGGTTTCAGCAATTCCATCTAATGTGTTGCCAATATAATCACATTGTTCTAAAGTAGTAGCAACTGTATTTATTATTGGTAAAGCATTGATAGTAATAGAAATTGTGTTTGAGGTATTTGTACAAGTTCCTTGTTCTACTGTTTCTAAATAATATTGAGAAGTAGTGTTTAATGCCTGATTTAATTTATTTACGTTGTATGAAGAATTGTTTGCACCAGGAATTATTACTCCGTCTTTATACCACTGATAAGTTAAAGTACTATTTAAACTAGCATTCGCGTTTGTAGATGTAATAGTATAGGTGTCATCTTCACAAATTGTGGTGTTAGTTGCAATTTGAACACTTGGATTAGCAATGATTCTTATTATATTAGAATCTGTTTCTGAACAAGGAGAATTCGTAATATTTATGAAATAATCTCCTGGTAAAATAGGTGTGAATGAAGGTGTAGTTGCACCAGTAATAATTATATTATTTCGATACCATTGATAGTTTAAAATGTCAATGGTAGTATTTAAATCTGTATTATTTATAATTGTTGATGTTAATTCTGGATTTGTATTTAAACAAACCGTATTCGAATTTGAGATACTAACATCGGGTTTTACATGAAACTTTAAATTAGCTTCGGATTCACTCACTCTTAAACCAGTTAAGTTTCCTGTCGGATTTACAGTAATATCATAGGCGGTGGTAACCACTTTATAAATGCCGCTTTCGGTAACAATTAGATTATTTGTGGAAGAAGTAGCATTTGAAATTGCATTTATTTGCACTCCATCTTTAAACCAAGTGTAATTGAATCTTAAGTTAGCAGGAACGCCCGGAAAGTCAGAAATATCAATTGTTGCTACTATTTCTTTAGAGTCAGGTTTACAATAATCTAAAATAGTTAATACCGAACCATCAATATTGTTCAGACTAACAGAAGATAAGAAATCGCAATTGGTACTTCCACTACCACCTGTTTGCGTAACAGATATATTTCCTGCTTGACCAGAGTAATTATCAATAACAATTACATATATATCACCTGAATTACTATTAGGAATATTGACAGTTTCAACGTTGTCTGGTAAATAACTACAATCTATTTCATTTGCAGGATTTAATTGATTACAAATGTTATTTAAATTTTGAAAAGGTCCCCATAGAACAAAATCAACATCTGAACCATTTCCAGCCAAATTTTGTTGACTAATTTGTAAAGTGACATTTCCAGGATTATCTATTTCGATAAAAAACCAGGTAGGGCCTACATATTGTGTAGGAATACAAGTTGAATTAAAATTTTCTCCATTTCCACCAACAGAACTGCTGAACGGAATATTTGTTGCACAAGATTGATACGCTGCAGGATTAGCAGCTAGTTCGGCACAAGAAGACGCTCCTCCTTGGCCGAATGACCTTATACTTATAAAAAGTATAAAAATTAATAAATAAGGATTTGTTTTTTTCATGTTTATAGTTTGGGATTGCTAATTTATTACTTTTTCGTATTAAACCCGCATAATTAACACTTTTCCTTATTTCATGCTCAATTTTAGTTCGGATTTGCAATAGTTTTATATAGGCCAATAATTGCATTTAAATATCGGTTTTCAAGAGCAATTTCATTAAGTTGAGAACTAACTAAAGAATTCTCTCTTGAATTTATGATAAATAATGAACTTTCTCCCATCTCAAATAATCGGTCTTCTGCATTTAACAAAGTAGTAAAATCTTTAACTAGCTTGGTGTTATAATCTTGCTGAATTTCAAGTGAAACAATTTCTTGTTGTTGAGAATTAATTTTGTTTTCCAGGTTTTTTCTTTCAAATTGTAATCCGAATTCGGAATCCTGAATTTTTAAATCGGCTAATTTTAAACTTCCTCTTTCTTTTCTAAGAAATATAGGAAATGAAAAATTGACTCCAATTTTATAATTTTCTAAACGATAATTATCAATGTAACTTGGTTCCGATAAATAGTTATAACTTAAGTCTAATTTTGGCAATAACGAATTTGCTTTTAATTTTCGATCTACTTTTAACATTGCTATTTTTGAGTCTATTGCTAAAATTTTAGGATGATTGTCTAGGTCAATTGGTGCAAGTTCATTTATTTGCAGTGTTTCTTTTATAGATTTAGAAAGAAAATCTTCGGGTTGTAAATTGTCTTTTAATTCTAAAGGAATATTGTTTTCAAGCCACAAATAATTTGACAATTCTAATTTTGCTTTTGTAAGTTTAAGTTTAGCATCTTCTAAATTTAATCTTCTGGTTTTAACGGCAATTCCAGCTTCTACACTATCAATTGCAGGTTTGTCTCCTTCTTCAATTAATTTTGCTACTCCCTTGTATCTAATTAAAGCATTTTCTAAATAGTTTTCATAAAGTTTAACTTCGTTAAAACTTCTTTTCCAGCTCATATAGCTTACCGAAGCCGCATAAATTACTTCAACAGCCTGAAGGTTTCTTTCTGCCGTATTTAAATTTCTAGAAATTTTAGCCTTTCTTATATCGGCCATGCGTTGATTAATGAACAATCCTTGACCAATAGGCACAGAAATTCCTAAAGAAGTTAATCCGCTATTGGGTAATGTGTTTTCTGGATTTACATATATTCCTTCGGCATTATCAAATCCGGCTTTTAATTCAATGCCATACCAAGTCGGAATTTTAAAACTACTATTTAAAATAGAATAATATTCACTGTTTTTAAATTGCTTTTCGTTGTATTCTACTTCAATTTTAGGATCAAATGCACCTCTCGCTTGCATTAAATTTGCTTGAGCCTCATTCAGTTTTAAATCGGCTTGTTTTACAAGTGGATGGTATTTTTTTACATAACCCAAAAATTCATTAAAGCTGAATTCGGTCATGGTATCTTGTCCAAATAAACTTAGATTACTACAAAAGAAAAGAAATAAATAAAATAGTTTCGATTTCATTATTTTTTTGTTTTTTCTGTTGATGTTGGTTCGTAAAAGTTAGGAGGGAATCCGTTTAAAGTTCTCCAAATTTCAAACCAAATTGGCACATCGTTTAATAAGGCTAAAGTTTGTGTTCCGGCTCCTATACTTAATTGTTTAGGCCATTTTTTATCTTGTGGATCTGGAGCAATTAAAACACGATATTTTCCGTTTTGACTGATAAAATTTTCTTTTGCCACAATTACACCACCAAATGTTCCAAATGAAGCACCTGGCCAGCCACTAAAAACAATAGTAGGCCAACCATCAAACCAAACACGAACTTTTTCGCCTTTGTTTATTAACGGAAAATTAACTGGATCGATATACGTTTCTACAGCAATTTCAAAATTAGCAGGCATAATACTTACCACAGATGTTCCTTCTTTTATGGTTTCTCCAATACCCGATTGTAATGCTCTGTTTACATAACCATCTTGTGGGGCGGTAATGTAATACATGCCATTTCTAATTTGATAGTTCTTGTATTGGTTTTTAAGTTTATTTACTTGCGCTTCTGTATCAAATTGCGAACTTAATGCGGTTTGTTTATCGCTACTCGCTTTTGCATTTTTTTCTGCATATTCTGCGCTAATTCTGTTAAGCTCCATTGTAGCATTTAATACTTCATTTTTGCTAGTAATATACTTGTTTTCTTGCGTAATTATTTTTGCCTCTGTGTCTTGAAGTTTCATTCTTTTTTCTTCAACATCAGTCATAGGCTTTAATCCTTCTTTTTCTAAATTTACAGAACGATTGTACTGTGTTCTTGCAATTTTTAATTGAGTCTTACTTGCTTCAAAATCGATACTATCACTTTGAACTTTTAAATAAGCTTGTTTCAGTTTATTTTGAGCTTGTTTTAATTTCAGATTTTTTTCATTTTGAATAGCACTCATTTGATTTTCTAACGCTAAAACTTTATCTGAATACGATATAGCAGCATTTTCTTTTGCTTTTACTTGATTGCCAGTGTTTTCAACTAAATCAGGATCTAAGTAGTCTTCTTTTGTTTCTGAAATAAATATAATGGTATCGCCTTTTTTTACAAAATCGCCTTCTTGAACATACCATTTTTCAATTCGCCCACCAATAATAGTCTGAATGGCTTGTGGTCGTTGATTTGGTTTTAAGGTAGTTACTGATCCTTGCCCTGAAACATTTTGTGTCCATGGTAAAAATAAAAATACAAGTAAAAGTATACCTAAAACCCAGATTGTTTTTTTTATGTTTTGATAGCCTTTGTTGTCTTCAAAAACTTTGGCTGATTTGTATTTATTTATATCAACCCAATTTTCAATTCTGTTATTTGTTATGTTTAACATAATTATTTAATAGATTTGATTGTGTTATTTTCTAATGTTACAATTTTTGTACATTTTTCTTTCCAATAATTTCCTTTTGCTATTACAACTAATGTCCAAGGATTTTCTGGACTGGTTAAGAAATCTATAATTTCTCCCGCACTATATTTGTCTAATTTTTCTACAGGCTCTTCTAAAAATAATACTTTTGGGTTAGTAATTAAACAACGTGCTAATAATATTTTTTGTACCGATGCCGAATTAATTCTTTTACCTTCAGAAACCATTAGAGTATCTAATCCTAAAGGTAATGATTTGATTAAATCGGTTAATTTTAGTTTTTCAAGTAAGTCAGCAACTTCCTTTTTAGAAATATTAGGATTATTGCAGGTAATGTTTTCATAAATAGTTCCTTCAAAAGGGCTGTCGTCTATTGTAATTACTCCAATGTTATTTCTAAAATCATCAATACAATATTTTTTGATGTTTGTATTGTTTAAGAAAACACTACCTGTAGATGGTTCTAAAAGTCTTGCTAACAAACGAAGCAAGGTTGTTTTGCCACTTCCGTTTTCTCCTTGAATAAGCATTCGGTCCCCTTTGTTTAATTGAAGATTGATATCTTTAATTACAGGAGTTTCACTGTCTGGGAACTGAAATGAAATTTCTTTAGTTTCCATACAAATGGTATCATCATCTATATAGTATTTAGTAGTTTTATTTTCTGCGGTATGTTCTAGTTCTAAATCTACAACAGCTCCTAACTTTTCTAAAGACGTGGTTACATCATAAAACAATTCTAAACCATAAAACAATTTTTCTACAGCAGAAATAATGGTAATAATAATAATTTCTGCGGCTACAAACTGACCAATGTTCATTTGTTGATTTAAAACTAACATTCCGCCAATAATTAATAAACCAGCTGTAATAACAACTTTAAAACCAGTTAATTGAATAAATTGTTTTCTTAATACCTTAAAATGACTTTCTCTGTGTACTAAATATTCATTTACTAAGGTGTCATTTTTGTTTAATGAAAAGTCAAATAGTTTTCCGTTTTTAAAACTCAAATGATTTCTAGCAATTTCTTGAAGCCAATGTGCCACTTTATATTTGTACTTTGATTCTTTTAAACTGGTAGATAAGCCAGAATCATAATTTATTTTAAATATTAAATAAAGTAAAACTAGTAGTATAATTCCAAAAAATATAAAAAATGGATGGTATAGCGATAACAATAATATTCCAAATATAATTTGAAGTGCAGATGTAGAAACTTCTAAAATTAATTTTGAAAATCCTTTCTGTACCGTTAAGGTGTCAAAAAATCTGTTCGCTAACTCTGGTGGTGAGTGTTTGTAAATTTGATTGAATTTAATTTTTGGAAATCGGTAAGCAAATTCAAATGACGAACGCACAAATATTTTTTGCTGTATGTTTTCGGTAATTCTAAACTGCATAATTTTTAGAATTCCTACAAAAGCAACTCCTAAAACGACTATAAAAACCAATACAATCCATGAAGTACTTACTTGTCCTGCCTGAATAAAGTTGATAATTGATTGAATACCTAATGGTATAGATAAACTTATTAATCCTGCTAAAACGGCATAAATAAGTAGTTGATACACATCTTTTTTATCAACTAAAATTAAATTTTTAAATCTCTCTATTGGGTTCATAGTAATGTTTTTTTAATCATATGAATATAAAAATCAGATAAACAATCTTTTTCTGATAAGTTAGTTATTGTTTTAAAATGATCTTTTAAATAATGTTGGTGTAACGATCCTTGTACTAAGGAAGATGCCAAACTTTTAGAATAAGGATAATTAGGGTTAACTAAACTTATAATTTCAATTAATCTATTAATTAATCTTTTATAAACTAAGAAAAAGCCTTCTTTGTTTTCTTCATCTACATCTTTGGTTAATAATGTTTTTGAAAAATCAGATATTATAATTCTATTGAGTATTGATTCGTCAATATGTGGTGTGTTTTTATCATCTACAATATTTTGTGTAATTATTTTAATACTAATCGTAAGTTTTTCTAAAGGATCAATTATGTTATGAGTTGCAAAAACTAAATTATATTCAATCCAAGACCAATACCAAGAGGAAAGATAAACTAATAATTTGTGTTTGTTTTCAAAATAGCGATAAATAGAACTTTCATTAGAATTTATTTTTTCTCCAAGTTTTTTAAAAGTAAAGGCTTCAAAACCAATTTCATCGATTAGAATGATACTGTTTTTTAAAATTTTACGTCCTAATTCTGAAGTTTCAGGATCTTTAACGTAAAGTTTTTCATTAATTGTAATTTTTACATTTGAAAGTAAATTTGGCATGGTAATATTGGTTTATAACATGATTTTAAATCCGAAATTCAAATTTCTCTGATCCAACAATTCTGGTTTGATATGATTTTTTCTTAAATCTAAAAATTTTAAATGATCTAAAGGTTTTAGATTTGGAATTGTTTTAAAATTATTGTCATTCAAATATAAATTTTCTAAAGATTTTAATTTTTCAATTTCACTTGGCAACTTGTCTAAGTTGTCGTTTTCAAGGTGTAATGATTTTAAGTTTGGTAGTTTAGCTAATAATTTAAGTGTTTCAGGTAGTTTCAGATTTTTTTCATCATTTAAATATAACTCTTCTAAGTTAATTAAATTAGAGAATTCATCTGGTAATGCTATAAAATCATTGCCACTTAAATCTAAAATTTTCAAGCGTTTTAAATAGGAAATCTCTTTCGGTATTTGTTTAAGTTTGTCATTTTTTAAATTTAAATACTCTAAATTAATAAAAAGTTCCCATTGTTCATTGGTGATATTAATTTCTTGATTACTTAAGTTTAATTTATATACTTTTTCAGGATTTTTTAATGCATCATCAATATTTGTATATTCTTTATCTGCATCATTATTTTGTGCAAATGATGAAACTCCTAAGAAGAAGATCAAAGCTGAAATTTGAAATACTTTTTTCATAGCGTTAGATTATTAGTTAAATCCGATTGCAAATATAATAGTAATACTATCAAATTATAAAAGTTTAACTTTTATTTTAGAAATGATCAAAAAAAAAGTCTCGATTTTGTCGAGACTTTTAAATTATTTTAAATCATAGCGATTGATTTTCCATCTTCGCCATCTTTTCCATCTTCACCTTTTTGATGCGTTGAGGTTCCGGGTTTTCCGTCTTCTCCAGGTTTTCCATCTTGCCCTGATGCTCCTTTAAATGTGCTTGAGCATCCGAAAAAAGAAAAAACTAAAAGTGCTAAAACTATTTTTCTCATTATAATAAAGAATTACAAGTCATTACTTCAGGTTTTTCAATTCCCATTAATTCTAAAATAGTTGGTGCTATATCACCTAAAACGCCATTATTAATGTTTTTTAAGTTTTTATCAACTAAAATAATAGGAACCGGATTGGTTGTATGCGCTGTATTTGGAGAACCGTCAGGATTAATCATTGTTTCGCAATTTCCGTGATCTGCAATTATAATCGTTGTGTAATTGTTTTCTAAAGCCGTTTCAACCACTTCTTTTACGCAAATGTCTACAGCTTCGCAAGCCTTAATTGCGGCTTCCATAACTCCTGTATGCCCTACCATGTCGCCATTAGCAAAATTTAAACAAACAAAATCAACTTCACCTTTTTTAAGTTCAGTAACTAAAGCGTCTTTTAATTCAAAAGCACTCATTTCTGGCTGTAAATCGTAAGTGGCTACTTTTGGAGAATTTTTTAAAATACGTGTTTCGCCCACAAATGGTTCTTCGCGACCTCCAGAAAAGAAAAAGGTAACGTGTGGATATTTTTCTGTTTCGGCAATACGAATTTGTTTTTTATTAGCTTTTTCAAGAACTTCTCCTAAGGTTTCAGTTACATTATCTTTGTCATAAATTACATGAACATTTTCATAGGTTTCGTCGTAATTTGTCATGGTAACATAATACAAATTTAATTTGTGCATATTAAATTCATGAAAATCTTTTTGAGACAATACTTCGGTTAATTCTCTTCCTCTATCGGTTCTAAAGTTGAAGAAAATAACAACATCGTCGTTTTTTATTTGAGCAATAGGATTACTATTTTCGTCAACCATTACAATGGGTTGAATAAATTCGTCTGTTACGTTATTTGCATAACTAGCGTTAATACTGGCTACTGCATTTGTTGAGTGTGTTCCTTCTGCATTAACCATTAAATCGTAGGCTAATTTTACTCTTTCCCAACGTTTGTCTCTATCCATAGCATAATATCTTCCAATAACTGAAGCTAATTTTGCATTGGTATTTTGAAGATAATTTTCTAAATCTGAAATATATTTTACTCCCGATTTTGGATCTACATCTCGTCCATCTGTAAAAGCATGAACATACATGTTTTGCACTCCTTCTTTTTGCGCTACATCAATTAATCCTCTTAAATGCGAAGTGTGAGAGTGAACTCCACCATCAGAAACTAATCCTAAAAAGTGAATGGCTTTGTTGTTCTTTTTTGCATAGTTAAACGCATCCATAAGTGGTTTTTCTTGGCTCATGGTTTTGTTTTCAACGGCTAAATTAAGTTTAGCTAAATCTTGATAAACAATTCTACCAGCACCAAGATTCATGTGACCTACTTCTGAATTACCCATTTGACCTTCGGGTAATCCAACATTTAAGCCGTCTGTTCTTAATTGTGCGTTTGGATATTTAGAATATAAACCGTCTATAAAAGGTGTATTTGCGTTATCAATAGCAGAAACTTTCGGGTCAGGCGATTTCCCCCAACCGTCTAATATCATTAAAATTACTTTTTTGTTCATGATTTAGTGTTTGTACAAATATAAGCATTTGCGTTTTTTTTAAACCAAAAACAGTAAGAAATTACGAAAACGTTTAAGAAGTGTTATCCTTTTTTTATCCAGTTTTTTGCCTGATTATAATCGATAAAATAGCGAACACTTACTGATAAAATATGATTTAAATTACCTTGAAACAAGTTAGAAAGATTTGAATTGAAATCTTTATTGATGTTTCGGTCAAAAGTAGCCGCATTGTTTCTATACAAAACAGACATTTGACTTCCTGGTGCAAACCACCATGAATAGGATAAGTCTAAATTCCAAGTGCTAAAATTTGAGTTTTTATTGGTTGAATATGAAGTGTTTGTAGATAAACTTCCATCTTCATTCAAATTATTAATTTTATTGTTTTCTGCTAATGACCAATAATGTCTAACCGATAAATTAAAATTCATTACACTACTAATAGAAAATTTACTTGTAATAGAATTAGTGTAAGTGTCTCTATCTCTTCTAGCAAAAATAATATTAGAGTCTTCAAAATCGATGAAGCCAATATCATTTTGTTGTCTGAAGTAATCAAAACTATAGACTAATGAAAACTTATCGCTAAAACGATATCTAGGACTAATATTTACTCCGGCTTCATATCGGTTTTCATTAATTACATGGGTTATATAGGGGTTAATATCTAAAGCAAATTTGTTGTTGTAATTTGACGAAAAATAGAAATAACCTCCTGCATTTTTAGGATTTACAAAATATCTATTAGCAACACGAGGTTCGTAATAATCGTAACTTTCAAATGGATTGAAATTAAATCCTCCACCAAAATAATGATTTTTCTTATTTGTAGAATTCAAATTCACATTAAAATTACTTGATTGAATTTGATTTGTAGGTTTGTAAAATTCAAAATAGGAAGCCAAGCTTATTCTAAAAGTATTAAAAATGCTGTTTGGATTTAAAATGCGATAACTAGCATTGTTATAAACAGAATAATAGTTGGTTCTAAAGTTTATTCCCAAATCATTATTATCAAAATCTTTAGACATGAATTCGCCACCAACACTGTATCTAAAGTTGCCGCTATTTTCTGCTAGAAATAAGGATGCGTTAATTCCGTTTGTATTTTGAGTATCGCTAATACTACTCGATTTTAATCCTCCCGAAACATTGTATTTATTGGTTTTGTTGTTTAAGTCAAACAATAATCCAGTTACATTGGCATCTCTGAAACTTCCGTCTCTTGTGACATTTGTGTTGATAAAAGTTACCGATGAATTTTGATTAAATCGTTGGTCAAATACTGTTACATTGTAATTTGTTAGTGGCGAAACAACCATTTGTCTTGTTTCATCATTATTGTTGTTGTTGGCTACCGTAGCCATCGTTTTTTCGGTTATGGCATTAAGAAACCCAATACCTAATCCGTCTTTGTCACGTCCTGAAATTTTCATTGCGTTTAACAGATTTATGGCGCCAGGATATTCTGAAATAAATTCGTTATCCGCTAAATTAAGATTTAAATCAGGAGTTTGTCCAATTCTTCTCGAATACAGTAAATTTCCTTTACTAAATAAATCGGTTCCTTCTGTAAAAAATGGTCGATTTTCGTTGAATTGTTGTTCAAATGGACCTAAATTTAAAATAACATTATCGTATTTAGTTTGGCCAAAATCGGGAACTAAAATAGCATCTAAAGTAAATGCATCGTTAATTCCGTATTTAACATCTAATCCGCCTTTTAATTCTCCTTTTGTTTTTTGTGTTTCACTTCCAGATAAATAAAATGAAGTGTACGGAATTAAAAATAATCGGGTAGGGGTTTTAATATCTTCAATTCCGGTTAAAAGTCCTGCTTGTTGCGAAATAGCTCCAATCTTATTGTCAATAGGACTCCAAGTGTATTTTTGTCTTTCTCTTCTTACTTCTCTAAAAAAATTAAGTCCCCAAGTTTGCTTTTCTTGTTCCGGAAAACGTAAAGCAGCATACGGAATTTTCATTTCAATGATCCAGCCAAACTCGGTTGTTTTTGCATCGCTTTCCCAAATAGCATTCCATGAGCCGTCTTCTCCATCAGAAGATGTAAAATTTGTATCAATTTGTCCATTAGCTGCGGTTACAAAAAACCTAAATTCTTGTTGCCCGTCATTATATCCATTGATAAAAACACCAAAAAAATCAGATGTTCCAATTTCGTCTCTTTCAACTAGTTCTTTTAATATTTTAGAAGGATCAGGGTCGTACAACGTAGCGCCAATATATATAGCATCATCTGTATACAAGACTTTTACTTCTGTTCTAAATTCTTTTGGAATTGGAGTACCGTTCTTAGGTTCAAATGAAACAAAATCGGTTGCTATTTCTGCATTTTCCCATGATTTTTCATTTAAATTGGCATCAATAGAAATAAATTCGGATGTTTTGGTTGTCGCTATTGTCTTTTTCTGCTGTGCTAATGCGCAAGTTGAAAAAGAGATAAAAATAAATACAAGTAGTTTTATAGAGTTTGTCATATACAGAATTAGAGATGCAAAATTATCATATTCATATATATGTCTCCTTTTTTTATATAATGTTTAACTTTTGTACGAATAATCGACGAAAGGTTAAAATTTTCGACAAAATGCTAAATAAAGTTTGTAGGTTTAAAAATAATAAATATATTTGGCTCTTTACAACAACAATATAACTACAAGAATAACAATGATTTATAGAATTTTGCCTCTAATTTTATTTTGTGTATTTTCCTTTAAGCCTATATATGTATTAGAAAATGCAAAGAATGAAGTTACAGTTACGGATCCAAAATTAATTGCTGCCAACACAAAAGCTGCTTTTATTGCCGAAAGTAAATCTTTCTATAATTTAATTGATACAAATGGTTATAATTTGCCAACATTTGAAAGTTTTATTGCCGGTTTTGAAGGGTATGAAAAGCTAAAGCAGCAAGGAAAAGTGGTAAATGAAATTTTAACTATTATTGATTTTAGTTTGTCATCTACTCAAGAAAGAATGTGGGTTATAGATATGAAAACTCAAAAAATAATTCTAAAATCGCTTGTAGCTCACGGTAAAAATTCTGGTTTAGAATACGCTACAAATTTTTCAAATATAAACGAATCATTTAAAAGTAGTTTGGGTTTTTATGTTACTGGCGAAGCTTATCAAGGGAAACACGGATTGTCTTTACGTTTAGACGGAATGGAATATGGAATTAATGATAAAGCAAGAAATAGAGCTGTTGTTATTCACGGAGCTGATTATGTAAGTAAATCGTTTATTAAAAACACAGGAAGATTAGGCAGAAGTCAAGGATGTCCTGCTGTTCCTTATGAAATTCATCAAGAATTAATTAAAACTATTAAAGACAAATCTTGTATTTTTATATACCATCCTTCAAGAACTTATGTATCAAAATCTAAATTAGTTTCGTAAAAGTTTATTCTTTTAGTTGCTATTTTTTAATTTTTCATACAAGCTTTTGTCAAGATCATAAATATCTTCTCTAAATTGAAGTTTGTTGTTTTCAAACCAACTTGTCCAGTAAAATATGTAAATATTAACGGTGTCTTTTATTGAAACTGTTTTTGTTTTTTCTAATTTTATGATGGAATCTATTTCAGATCCGCTCCATTTTTCCTGATTACTTTTTACTAAAATTTGTTTCACTAAAACTAATGGGGTTTCAACTCTAACGCATCCAGAACTTAAAGAACGATAGGTTTTAGAAAAGTAGTCTCTATGGTTTGTATCATGCAAATATACCGAATGGCGATTTAAAAAATTAAGCTTAACCAAGCCGAGAGAATTATTATATCCGGGTTTTTGAACATATCTATAACTGTTTGCTTTTGCAGGATTCCATTCTTCAGGACTTACTTCAGTTCCTTTATTATTGTAAATTGTTAAACTTCTTGACGGGAAATAATTTCTGTTTTTAGAAGCTGCCGGAGTTAAATCTTCTTTTATTATAGTGGGCGGAATTGTCCAAGTAGGATTAAATACAAAATTTGATAATTTAGATGTAAGAATAGGGGTTTTTCTTTTTTTAGTTCCTACAACTATTCGGTATTTTGCAACAGTGTCATTATTTGTAACATAATTAAGCATGTATTCCGGAATATTAGCAATAAGGTATTCTTCTCCTAAATCAAAAGGATACCATTTCCAGCGCTCTAAATTTGCAAATATTTGCTCGATTCTTTCGTTTTTAGTCGTGTTTAAAGCTTTAATAGTTCCAATTCCAATAACGCCATCTTGAGCTAATCCGTGTCTTGCCTGAAAACGTTTAACTGCTTTATAAGTTATGGTGTCGTATACCCAAGTTATTAAGCTGTCTTTATTTTTGTAATCTTTCCAATAGGCTAGTCTTTTTTTAATTTTTACCATTTCAGGTAAAGTGTCATTTAAAATAATTTTGTTTTTAATTTCAATTTTCTGAAAAGAGATATTGGGTAATTTGTTAATTTCTAATAAACTTTTCTTTAGTGATTTATAAACAATATGATTTGGTTTTAATGCATTAAAAGTACTTGCGATTGTTTTTTCTTTAATTCCTTTTTCAAGTAAGTTTGAAAGCGCAATTTCTTTAGGATTTAAATCCCAGTCGTTGTAAAGTTCTTTAGGATTTAGTTTTCCTTTGTAAAGATGATTCGATAATTTTTCAAAATTTTCAGTTAATAAAATATCATATTTTATAATTTCATCATCTTTTAGCTGTGCTCTTTTTTTCTCTAATTCTTCAATGATCTTTATTTTGTAATCATCTGGATTCAATCCATCGTTATAGCAAAATTTGATTTCGTTAATTAAATCTTTTCTGTTTTCGTCTAAATACCAAATTTCATGAAAATTAAGATTCTCGTAATATAATTTTAAACTGTCTGTTTTATTGGTGAGTAAATCCGGATGCACCGGTCTTATTACAACATTTAAAATAGTATCCTTAATTACACTGTTGTCAAAAGGAATAACTTTTGGTTCTTTTTTACAAGAAAAAAGAGCTAAAAGAACAAGTAAACAAGTTATATTTTTCATAAAAATTACCAACTAGTATTATAAAGGGACTACGTTTTTATAATTAAATTTTCTTATACATTACAAAATGAATGCCAACATCAGGAATAAGGAATGAGTTCTCAATAATTGTATATCCAAGACTTTTGTAAAAATGAACCGCTTTTTCTCTGGCGTTAAACCAAATTAATTCAGCTTTTAGATTAACACAAAAACTTTCTGCTTTTTTTACTAATTGTGCCCCAAATCCCTTTCCTTGAAATTCTTCTAAAACAGCCATTCCTCTTATTTGAAATTGGTTACTTTCAGAGAACATAGCGTTAGTTTCTTTAAAAATTGAGATAATTCCAATTAATTGGTTATCTATATATAATCCAAAATGAGTCGTTTCTTCGTCATCATCACCTATAAACTTACATGTTTCAATTGGTTTTCCTTTTCTTAAAACTTCATGTCTAACAGGATAAGTGTCAATTGCATTGATTTTTTTAATCTCCATAATTGTATAACTTATTAAAAGCTAATCATTTAGTAAAATGTGTTTATTCTAGTGTAAAGTTAGTGTAATTGCTTCGAAAAAAATATTTAAAAAAATTTGCAATTAAAAAAACTTTTGAAGTATATTTGCACCCACCAAAGAAATACATACAACTCCTAATAAAATTAGAGTTTTTGTAATTCAAATGCGGAAGTAGCTCAGTTGGTAGAGCTCCAGCCTTCCAAGCTGGTTGTCGCGAGTTCGAGCCTCGTCTTCCGCTCCAAAACAAGATAAAGTTTTAAAAATTATCACCTGCGGAAGTAGCTCAGTTGGTAGAGCTCCAGCCTTCCAAGCTGGTTGTCGCGAGTTCGAGCCTCGTCTTCCGCTCTTCGAAAAAGCCTTGCAATTGCAAGGCTTTTTTTATTTCAAATTATTTAGTTCGCTTTCAGGTACTACTTCAGTTGGCGTTTCGTTTCTCTTAAAAATTCTAGCAGTTAAATCTCCTTTTAATTTTATAGAATCTCCTTTTACAGCTAACCAACTTCCTTCTCTCAATCCTACAACAGGTTGCGGATTAAAATAATGAAATTCATTAATTCTCGTTTCTCTTGTTTCTCCCATGTGTGTAGAACCTTCAATTGGGTCTAAATAATGTGGATTGATATTAAATGAAACAAATCCTAAAGTTCTAAAACTTGGCGGATATACAATAGGCATATCATTAGTTGTATTCATTGTTAATCCACAAATATTGCTTCCGGCACTGGTTCCTAAATAAGGCGTTCCGTTTTTAACGACTCTTTCTAAGGTGTCAATTACATTATTTTTGTACAATTGACTAACTAATAAAAAAGTATTACCTCCGCCTGTAAAAATTCCTTGAGCATTTTCAATAGCTTCAGTTGGATTTTCAAATTCATGAATTCCTTTAACTGTGATGTTAATTTTAGCAAAAGCTTCGTTTACTTTTCGCGTGTATGCTTCATGAGAAATTCCACTTGGTCTTGCATACGGTATAAAAAGTAATTCGTTTACATTTGAAAAAAACTGTTGTAATTCTGGTAATAAATAGTCAAGATATGCTCCACCATGTAAGGTTGAAGTACTAGCAATAATTATATTTTTCATTGATTTTTTTTACAAATTTACCAAATTGTATTAACATAAGTTTATCATCTTATTAGGATTTCGTTTTGAGGATAAGCAATTATATTTACAAGGCATAAAAATTTATTCATGACAAAAAAACTATTTTTCTTTTTTTTCTTTTATTCTATTGTTGTTTTTTGTCAGAACGATACATTAATAAATGGTAAAATAGTTTCAGAATCTAACTTATTAGAAGATATTCACGTTATTAATTTGTCTAAAAACAAAGGTACAGTTACCGATTCGAGAGGATATTTTCAAATTAAAGTAAACGTTTCTGATACATTGCAATTTAGTGCAGTAAATTTAAAAGCAACTCGTTACGTTATTAAAGAAAATGATTTGTATAAAGAATTATTGTTAATTTCTATGGAGTCTTTAATTAATGAATTAGATGAAATTGCAATAATTCATTATAAAAGCATAAATGCTGTTTCTTTAGGAATTGTTCCGGCCAATCAAAAAACCTATACACCTGCAGAGCGAAAACTTGCAACTGCCGGAGATTTTAAATGGTATAGTCCTTTATTGATTCCGTTAGGAGGAATGAGTGTAGATGGGCTAATTAATGCGATTAGTGGAAGAACAAGTATGTTGAAAAAGGAATTAGTTGTAGAAAGAAAAGAAATTTTACAAGCAAAGACTTCTGATTATTTTGAAAGAAGTTATTTTACTAAAACGCTAAAAATCCCTGATGATTATGTGGATGGTTTTTTGTTTTACATTGTTGAAAACGAAAGGTATGTAAGGGCTATGAAAAATAAAAACAAAGCAATGGCAACTTTTATTTTATCTGAATTAGCGGTAGAATATACTAAGTTGAAAGAATTGAATGTATCAAAAACGAATAATAATGAAGAATAATTTTACTTTTTTGATTATCGTATTGTTAACCCAAATTGGTTTTAGTCAACATATAGATAGAAAAGTTTTAAAGGGTAGAATAGTAGCCGATTCTATAGAAGTAGAAAATCTAACCGTATTTAATATTACATCAAACATTGGAGCTGTAACTAATCCCGATGGTAAATTTTCTATAAAAGCTAGAGCAACGGATACGTTATACATTCAAGGAATTTCATACGATTCAAAAAAATATGTTTTAACAAATAAGGATTTTTGGCTAGAGGAACTAGAAATTATCTTGCAAGTAAAGGTTACCGAATTAGATGAAGTAGAAGTTACACCATATACCCTTACGGGAATAATTGAAGTAGACACAAAAAGGATTCAGGTTTACGGAGAAGCTTTTTATGGAATAGACGCCAAAATAGTAAAACATTATGAAGATGATGTGCGATCTGGAACTCCTATAAATACAGCCATGCCAAGTCATTTTGCGCCAAATGGGTCAAATTTTAATTTTCTAGCCATTGGTGCCGGATTAGTAAGTTTATTTGTAAAAGATAGAAATCCTAAAAAACATTCAGAGTTTGCCTTTGAAGAACGAAGACAAAAAGATATCCAATCTAAATCATTCTCAGACCACATTTTTGAGCGTTTTTCTCATAATTTTTTTGTAGAAACCTTAAAAATTAAACATGAAGATATTCCATTCTTTTTGCAATACGCTGAAATGCCAGTTAAAGATTTGTCTCTTTTTTTAAAACCCGAATATGAATTGCAACTTATTCAATATTTAACCGAAAAAGCAAAAACATACAAATTAGAAAAACAAAAAGAATAATTACTATTTTTACCAAATGAAGAAATATCTTTTACAAATTGCACTCCCTTTTTTATTAATTCTGCTTTTAAGTTCTTTTGCTGTTCATAAATTTTATGTTTCGGTTACCCAAATTGATTATGTAGCCAATAAAAAAAGAATCGAAATTACGCATAGAATTTTTATTGATGATTTAGAAAAGGCTTTAGAATCGAAATACAATAAAAAAGTGTATTTAACTTCTTCTAAAGAATTGCCAGAAGCAGAAACGTTAATTAAAAATTATTTAAAAGAAAACATTAAAATTTCCATCAATAGAAAGCCTCAAAATATTGAATTTTTAGCCAGAGAAGTAGAAGGCGATGTGTTAATTTTTTACACTAAAATTGCTATTTCAAAAAAAATAAATACCTTCGAAATCTTTAATTCATTATTAACAGATATTTATAAGGAGCAACAAAATATTGTGCATACCAATATAAATGGTAACAAAAAAAGCATTTTGTTGACTAATACAGAATTACAAGAAAAAATTGACTATTAAACTGACCAAATTATTATGAAAAATTCAATTGTATTGAGTTCATTTTTATCTTTATTTATTTCTTTTGGAGCATTGGCTCAAGAAGTAAAAAAAGAAGAAAAAAAACGCGAACCTGGACATTATAACGAAAACAAATTTCGTCAAATGTATGATGAAATGGCAACTCCAAACATGTTTAGAACAGCATCTGGAGCTCCGGGACCAGCTTATTATCAGCAAAAAGCAGATTACAAAATGAATCTGGAGTTAGATGATAAAAACAAAAAATTATACGGTTCAGAAACGATTACTTACTATAATAATTCGCCAGAAAATTTAGATTATTTATGGGTGCAATTAGAACAAAATATCGAAAGACCAGATTCTAAAACGCCATTAGTTGAAAATGAAGTTTTAAATAAAACTATTACGACGGATGGTTTTGCTAAAAAATTTATAGAAAATCCTTTCCCAGGAGGTTTTAATATTGATTATGTAAAAGACGCAAAAGGAAATGCAATGAAATACATTGTAAATCAAACTATGATGCGTATAGATTTAGATAAACCATTAAAAAAAGGTGAAAAAATCTCTTTTTCAATTAAGTGGTGGTACAATATTGTAAATTATCAAGAGCAAGCAAACAATGGGCGTTCGGGTTATGAGCAATTTAAAGATGGAAATCGCCTGTATGTAATGGCACAATTTTTCCCAAGAATGGCTGTTTATAATGATGTAGAAGGATGGCAAAATCAACAATTTTGGGGTAGAGGCGAATTTGCA
The DNA here is from genome assembly GCA_000169355.1 of Flavobacteria bacterium BAL38. Classification (GTDB taxonomy): domain Bacteria; phylum Bacteroidota; class Bacteroidia; order Flavobacteriales; family Flavobacteriaceae; genus Flavobacterium. The sequence continues at coordinate 312,615 of AAXX01000002.1, forward strand.
TTAGTATTTGGAGACTACGAAGTAAATATTACGGTTCCGGCTGACCACGTAATGGAAGGAACTGGAGTTTTACAAAATAGAAGTGAGGTTTTTACTTCAGAGCAAGTTAAAAGATGGGAATTAGCAGAAAAAACTTTTGATAAACCTGTAGTTATTGTAACTCAAGACGAAGCAATTGCAAAAGAAAGTAGTTTTTCTGAACAAAAGAAAACATGGAAATTTAAAGCACAAAATGTTCGTGATTTTGGATTTGCAACTTCAAGAAAATTTATAATTGATGCAATGGCAGTTAATTTGCCAACAAATAAGCCGCTGGCTATTTCTGTTTATCCTAAAGAAGCAAATCCGTTATGGGGAGATTTATCTACTAAAGCCGTTGCTCATACTTTAAAAACCTATTCTCATCATACTTTTGATTATCCTTATCCTAAAGCTGTTTCGGTTTCGGCTGAAGACCAAGGAATGGAATATCCAATGATTTGTTGGAATTATGGTCGTCCTGATGAAACAGGATTTGTAAGCGATAGAATTAAATATGGCATGTTAGGTGTTATTATTCACGAAGTAGGTCACAATTTCTTTCCAATGATTGTTAATTCTGATGAAAGACAATGGACTTGGATGGATGAAGGATTAAATACTTTTTTAGAATATTTAACAGAAACTACTTTTGATCCTAATTTTCCTGCTACAAGAGGACCAGCAAAAAATATTGTACCTTACATGAAAGGAAACCAACAGTATTTAGAGCCAATTATGTCTAATTCTGAAAATATTTACAATTTTGGAGCTAACGCTTACGGAAAACCGGCAACCGGATTAAATATTTTAAGAGAAACTATTATGGGGCATGAGTTATTTGACCATGCATTTAAAACGTATGCAAATCGTTGGAAGTTTAAACACCCAACTCCAGAAGATTTCTTTAGAACAATGGAAGATGCTTCTGCTGTTGATTTAGATTGGTTTTGGAGAGGTTGGTTTTATTCTACAGATTATACAGATATAGGAATTAAAGACGTAAAACAATACTATGTAATTGAGCAAGATCCTTCAGAAGCCAAAGCGCAATTTAATAGAAGAGGAAGAAAAATAGGAGATGCAAATCAACCAATGTTAAAAATGGTGTTAGAAGCTTCAACTGATTTTAAACCAGAATTAGCAAAAGGTTTTGATTATTCTAAAGTTCAAGCTTTAAATGACTACTTAACTAAAAACTATTCAGCAGCCGAAATTAACGCATTAAAAACACCAAGTTTTTTCTATGAAGTTGAATTTGATAAGCCTGGAGGTTTAATAATGCCAATTATTGTAGAACTTCAGTTTGAAGATGGAACTACTGAAACACAAACTTTTCCTGCTCAAATTTGGAGAAGAAACAATGAGACTGCAAAACGAGTTTTCGCTACTGAAAAGAAAGTGGTAAAAATTCAATTAGATCCTAAATTAGAAACAGCCGATATAGATGTTACAAATAACTATTGGCCAAAAGAAGAAACAGAATCTAAATTTGATACTTTAGAGAAAAAATAAGAATTAAGACTATCTTCGGATAGTCTTTTTTTTTGATTACTTTAAGATAAATCGCAATAAAACTTTGTAACTTTGCGAAGTTAATTTTTCAAAATCGAACTATGTTTGGAATAGGCGGAGGTGAATTGTTTTTCATCATTTTAGTTGTTTTAATGTTATTTGGATCAGATAAAATTCCAGATATTGCCCGTGCTTTAGGAAAAGGTATGGCGCAATTAAAAAACGCTACAAATGAAATAAAAAGTGAAATTCAAAATGGCGCTAAAGACAGCGGTTTAGATATGAATACTTTAACGGGTGGAATTTCAGATGAAATTAATAAAGCGAAAGATGGAATTAATAATATGATTAATCCGTTAGAGCAAATTCAAAACCCAATTGAAAAAGTAAAAGAAGATATTGAAAATATAACCGGACCCATTAAAAGGCAATAATTATTTTGGAAAAAGTAATACAACTAGATAAAGAATTATTTGTTTTTTTAAATGGATTAGGTTCAACTCCATTTGATGGTTTTTGGCAAATTATAACCAAGCAAATCTATTGGATTCCTTTTTTTATTGCTGTTTTCTATTTACTTCAAAAAAAAATAGGTTGGAAAAATCTCGGAATTATCATCTTGTTTTTGGCGGTTTTAATTACGTTTACGGATCAAATTACTAATTTGTTTAAAAATGGTTTTCAACGATTAAGACCTTGTAATGATATTGATGTAAACCAAATAGCACGAATTGTTGAACATCGAAATTCTTTTAGTTTTTTTTCTGGTCATGCGGCAAACTCAATGGCATCAACCATGTTTGTTTTCTTACTTATTAGAAAATTTTACAAACACACTTACTTGTTATTTTTATTTCCATTCATTTTTGCTTTTAGTAGAATTTACCTCGGATTGCATTTTCCAGGCGATATTTTAACGGGTTATTTGTTTGGAGCTACTTTCGGAATTTTATTTTATAGAATTTATATTTCTTTACTTCCAAAATTTTCTTCAATAAATTAAGTCCATATTGAGACAATGGTGGATTTCCATTTTTGATTTTTTTTCTTCAATATTATTAAACGACCACCTCCTAAAAAAGAATTTATTTCAATCAATACTGTTTTTTTATCTACAGAAAATAAGGGAAGACTAAACTCATTATAGTAGTATTTTCCAAATTTTTTCTCAAAATTTATTATAAATTCATCTCTCATTTGTGGAGAATTATTATCAATTAAGTTATCTAAAGTATCTTTTGAGATAATTGTCTTTCTAATTATTTTACTTTGCTCTAGTTTGAAATTTTTACTTTTTTTTAATTGATTTTCCATGAAATTAAAATCAGAATTAGTAAAATATTTCTTTAATTTCTTTTTTGAATTTTGGTTGGTTGTTATAAAAAAAGGTTCAGTAGTTTTGTCGACAATATACTTACCTTGAAAGTTCTCTAAACTATCACTTTTCTTCATATCAATTAGGATGAAATTTATAACCTCATAAATTTCACTTTCTGTAATTTCATTGTTTTGATTTTTTACAATTCTAGTAGACTCAAAATCTTGACATGAAATTATAAGAAAAACCAAAAATGTGATTAAAATTTTCATAAATAGTATTTTAAATAAAATTACAAAACCCGACTAACCGTTAAACCATCACGTATTGGTAACAAAACCGTTTCTACTCTAGGGTCAGTATTTAATAGTTGATTGTATTCTAATAAAACAGGAGTGCTTTTATCGTTTACCTTAACTTCTTCTAATACTTTTCCACTCCATAGAACATTGTCAGATAAAATAATGCCGCCTTTATTCATCATCGGAATTATTAAATGAAAATAATTTACATAGTTTTCTTTATCAGCATCAATAAAAACCAAATCAAATTTTTTATTTAAAGTCGGAATAATAGCAACAGCATCACCTAAATGTTGAAAAATTTGATCTTTCCATGGCGAAGCATCAAAATATTTTCTTTGAAAATCAACCAATTCTTCATCAATATCAATCGTGTCTAAAGTGCCATTTTCTACTAATCCTTCCGCTAAACATAATGCAGCATAACCCGTATAGGTTCCAATTTCCAATATATGTTTAGGGCGAATAATTTTAGAAAGCATACTTAAAACTCTCCCTTGAAAATGACCACTCAACATTCGTGGTTGCATTATTTTTTGGTAGGTTTCTTTGTTTAATTTTGCTAATAATTCAGGTTCGGCTTGCGAATGATTAGCAACATAATCTTCTAAATCTTCTGATATGAAATGCATTTTATAAACTTTTTATTGGATTTTGAAATGTGTTAAAAACTCTAATTACGAATATTTCAGAATCTTTAATATGATAGAGAATTTTATAATTTCTAACAATAATTCTTCTACAATCATTTCGGAATTCGTCAATTTGAAATTGTTCTGTAAATGTAATCGAACTTGGTGCTCGATAAATTTCCTCAATTATTTTGTTAGCAGTTTCAATTGAAATTTTATTGGAAAGATAATTATGGATGTTTGAAATATCTTCAAAAGATTTTGAAGTCCAAATAATAGAAAACAACATTTATTGTTTTTTTAATTGTTCAATTTTAAACGCCATTTCATAGTTTGTTAATGTTTTACCTTTTTTAATGTCGTCAAAACCTTCTTCAACTTTTAACTGATATTCTTCTAAATTTAAAGCATATCCTTTCGAATCAAAAGCAACAGTTTCTTTTGAATATTCATTTAAAACTGAATTTACAATACGAAGTACACGTTCGTCAGCATTTTCAAGCTTTAATTTGATTATTTCTTTTAATTCAGGAATTCCCATAAAATTCTTTTTAACAAAAATACAAAAAGAATCCATCCAATTTTCTAAATTCTGAATTCTAATTTCTAAATTCATTACTTTTGCACCATGCAAATCGAGAAAAAAGACATACGAGCACTTACAAAAGAACAATTACGAACTTTTTTCGTTTCTAATGGAGATAAGGCTTTTCGCGGCAACCAAGTTTACGAATGGTTATGGAGTAAACGCGCTCATACTTTTGAAGATATGACAAATGTTTCAAAAGAAACTCGTGCTATGCTTCAAGCTAATTTTGTTATTAATCACATAAAAGTAGATACTTTACAACGTAGCGAAGATGGAACCGTTAAAAATGCTGTTCGTTTGCATGATGATTTAATTGTAGAATCGGTTTTAATTCCAACAGAAACTCGAACTACCGCTTGTGTTTCTTCTCAAGTAGGTTGTAGTTTAGATTGTAATTTTTGTGCAACAGCGCGTTTAAAACGCATGCGTAACTTGGAACCAGGAGAAATCTATGACCAAGTAGCTGCAATTGATAACGAAAGTCGTTTGTATTACGATCGTCCTTTGTCAAATATCGTTTTCATGGGAATGGGTGAGCCATTAATGAATTACCCTAATGTTATGAAGGCAATAGACATGATAACTTCTTCTGAAGGTTTAGGAATGTCTCCAAAGCGAATTACAGTTTCTACTTCTGGTGTTTCTAAAATGATTAAAAAGATGGCCGATGATGAGGTTAAATTCAAATTAGCGGTTTCTTTACATTCTGCAATTGAAGAAATTAGAAACGAAATTATGCCATTTACTAAAAGTTTTCCTTTAACAGAATTAAGAGAAGCTTTAGAATATTGGTACAGAAAAACCAAAAGTAAAGTGACTTATGAATACGTAGTTTGGAAAGGAATCAACGACGATAAAAAGTCTATTGATGCTTTGGTGAAATTCTGCAAATATGTTCCTTGTAAAGTTAATCTTATCGAATACAATCCTATTGACGACGGCATGTTTCAACAAGCCTCTGAAGATGCTACAAATGCATATATTACAGCTTTAGCAAAAAGTAATATAGTAGCAAAAGTGAGAAGAAGTCGCGGAAAGGACATTGATGCAGCTTGCGGACAATTAGCGAATAAGTCATAATCTAAAATTTGTCATTCCGTCCCGAAGTTTCGGGATTGTTTCGGAATCTTTAGTATTATTTTTTCAGAATCTTTAATTTTTGCCTTTAGCAATTGTTTTCGTACTTTTGGTGTCTCAATGAAAATAACCGAACAAATAAAGCTTCCTATAGCATCTGAAATGGAACTCTTTGAAGAGAAGTTTCGCGATTCTATGTCTTCAAAAGTCGCTTTATTAAATAGAATTACCCATTACATTGTTAATAGAAAAGGAAAGCAAATGCGACCAATGTTTGTTTTCTTAACCGCTAAAATGGTTTCAGGAGGTTCTATTGATGAAAGAACGTATCGTGGCGCTTCTGTTATCGAATTAATTCACACAGCAACTTTGGTTCATGATGACGTTGTGGATGATAGTAATAAAAGAAGAGGCTTTTTTTCTATAAATGCTCTTTGGAAAAATAAAATTGCTGTTTTAGTAGGCGATTTTTTACTTTCAAAAGGATTATTACTTTCTATTGATAATAACGATTTCGATTTACTTAAAATAATTTCTGTTGCTGTTCGAGAAATGAGTGAAGGAGAATTACTTCAAATTGAAAAAGCTCGCAGATTAGATATTACAGAAGATATTTATTATGAAATCATTCGTCAAAAAACGGCAACTTTAATTGCTGCTTGTTGTTCGCTTGGTGCTTGTTCGGTTGCTCCTGATGATAAAGCAGTTGTCGAAAAAATGCGCAAATTTGGAGAACTTATCGGAATGGCATTCCAAATTAAAGACGATTTATTCGATTACACAGATGATGCCATCGGAAAACCAACAGGTATTGATATCAAAGAGCAAAAAATGACCTTGCCTTTGATATATGCATTAAATAATTGTTCTTCAAAAGAAAAAAGTTGGGTTATTAATTCTATTAAAAACCACAACAAAGATAAAAAGCGTGTAAAAGAAGTGATCCAATTTGTGAAAGACAAAAACGGATTAACGTATGCTGAAAACAAAATGATACAGTTTCAGCAAGAAGCATTACAACTTATTACCGATTTTCCTTCTTCACCATACAAAGATTCTTTGATTTTAATGGTAAATTACGTTATTGAACGAAAAAAATAATTTTAATTAATTTCTTTATTATTCAGTTGGGTGAAATTTTATTAAAAACTAATTTCACCCAACTGATTTTATTAATTACTACTTATCATTTTTGAATGTTTGCTAATTTTGCTTACTTTCTTAGTGTTGAAGTAGTTAATAACCCAAAAATTTACATCATAAGCTGTTGGTTCAAAACCTTTGTGTTTGATAAAATCATTGTAATAATTTAAAAATGCTTGTAGAGATTTGTCAATTTTTTTATAGTTTATTATAGTTTATTTTTATAGTTTATTTTGTTTATACGGAATAGTAACAGTTGCGGTTGTCATTTCATTAACTTTTTTGGTAATGTTAATTGTTCCATTTAATAATTCTGTAAATTGTTTGGCAATAATTAATCCTAAGCCAGATCCTTTTATGGTTGAAGTATTACTTCCTCTATAAAAAGATTGAAAAAGATGTTTGTTTTCTTGTTCTGGTATTCCAATGCCAAAATCCATAATCTCAATTTTAATTTTGTCTTTTAGGTAATTAATTTTGATAATAGGACTTGAACTTCCTATAGAATATTTAAAAGCATTAGAAATTAAATTGTTTAGAATATGAGTTAATAAACTTTCATCACATTGAATATTATTTTCATAATCGTTTTTCTCTAAAATAATTTTTCTCCCATCTTGTTCATTATTAAAATACGTATCAATAAGATTATCGATGAAATCATTTAAATTAAATTCTTTTAACTCTACTTTTAAGTTTTTTGATTCGTAAGTCCCAAAAACTAATATATTGTTCATTAGTTCGGTCATACGGTTTACTTCGTTTGTAATTCTGCTAGAAATACGTTCTAATTCTTCTTTTGGATTTAACTTTAGTAAATCAATTTTGTAATTTAATAACTCAACATTAGAATATATTACAGATAAAGGTGTTCTAAATTGATGAGAAGCCATTGTAACGAAGCCCGATTTTAATTCGCTCAATTCTTTTTCTTTTTTTAGCGCTTGTTGTATGTTTTCTTTATCTTTTATTCTTTTAGTAATATTTCTATTTGATGTTTGAATACCAACAACATTATTTTGATTGTCTAAAATGGTTTTAGAATAGGTTTCTAACCAAATATATTTACCGTTTTTCTTTTTAAATCGAAATGTGATAATTTCATTTTTGTTGTCAAGTATATTTAGGTTTTGTTTTTTCGCTTTTTCAACGTCACTTGGATGGAAAAAATCGTATGGATTTCTTTGTAGTAACTCTTCTGGTAAATAACCAGTTATCTTTTCAGATGTGTTTGATACATAAGTTATAGTTCCATCAGTTAAATGCTGCATTATAAAGTCGGAAGTATTATTAGCTATAAATCGATATTTTTGTTCAGAAATTTCGAGTTGGTTTTTAAGATTTATAGTGTTATCAATATCTGTAATACTTCCAATAATGATTTTTTCATTTGTACTTACACTAAAGTCAATGCTTAATAATAGTAAACCCCAAATTTTTTCATTATTTTTTTTAATAAGTTGTGCTTCAAAACTATTTGTTCTATTAGAGTTGTCAAATAATTCTTTAACCTTTAAAGTGTTTAAGTTTTCAAGATAATTGAAGATACTAGTACCAATGCAATTTTCAATTTTATGACCTGTAATTTCTTCCCACTGATTATTTAAAAAAATAAGGTTTCCGTTAAGATCTGTTTTAAAAATAATTTCAGCTAAATTATTTACTAAATGATCGTATTCGTTTCGTTGATTTGCAAGTTCTGTTTCTTTGTTTTTAATTTCACTAATATCAATATGTGTCCCAATCATTTTTTCTGGAATTCCCAAATCGTTTTCGATTAATATTCCAGAGTATTTAATCCATTGGTATTTTCCAGACTTATGTTTTAATCTAACAATATCTTCATATTTATCTGATTTTTTGCTGATATAATTGTCAATTTTATTTTTAATTTCAACTAAATCATCAGGGTGAATTATAGATTCCCAAGTTTCAAAAGTATGATCAAGCTCGTCATCTCCATAGCCTAACATTCCAAACCAATTATATGAAAATTTCACTTTATCTGTAATTATATTCCATTCCCATTTAGCCTGATTAGAACTCTTCATGTAAAAGTCTAATTCGTTCAGTGTGTTTTCAAGATCAAGTCTTATCTTATTTTGATTTAATCTTAACCCAATATTATGTGCAACTGTATGTAATGCAGTAACCTCTTCATTTAACCAAATTCTTTCTTTTTCGCAATCGTCAAATCCTATCCAACCCCAAAATTTATTATCAGAAAAAATTGGAGTAAATAAATAAGCTTTAGTGTCCTGCATTTCCATTATCTCTCTGAAGAATTCATTGGAACTTTCTTTTACAAGGCCATAAAAAGGCAAGTTGCTTGATAAAGGTTCAAATAAACCTGGGAAGGCTTCATACGTATGTCCGCTTAAATCAGGACTACCAATAAATGGAGTAGCGCCTTCTTTACACCATTCATATTCATAATTTAAAATAGTAACACCATCATTAGTAATTTCATTTTTGAAGATGTAACATCTATCAATCATTATATTACTGCCTAATGCTGTTATGCAGTTTTGTAGTGCGTTGTGTATGTTTGCTTCCTTAAGAAGTTGGTTGTTAGCTTCTGATATAGCTTTTAATAGGTGATTCATTAATAAATACTATAGGGATTATATTTTTTGAATAATAACGGCTTTCTAATTGATTAAATAAATCAAGGTCTTTAGGTGAAATTTTAATCTTTTTTATTTCATTATCTATCGTGAATTTCACGATATAATCATATTGGTTAAAAAACAAGAAACTTATTAAATATAACGTTGCATGAAATAGAACAAAAGACACTTAAATTCTGTTAAATAGAAATAAGCAAATACTATATTTAATAAAAACATAAAAATTAAGTATGATTTTCTCTCTTTTCTTATTACTTTTAGAGAATCAATTGTTTCAATATTGTAATTGTTAATGAAGTCTTTAAATTTAACAGACTCTTCGCAAGAATAGTTTTTTTTCTTGTGTTTGTGTTTTTTAGAGAGATTGAGAGTGGAATTCATTCTTTTTTGTTTGACCAAATTTATTTTTTAAAAAAACAATAGTTATTGTATTTACTTATGATTTAAGTTTATTTATAGATAGTTTAAAATAATATGTGTTAATTTTACTACATGAAAAAAAATAAGGCAGAATTACTTTTAGTAGAGGATGATATTTCTTTAGGACAAACAATTTCTGAATTATTAATTGTTAATGATTACAATGTAAAGTGGTGTCAAAACGGTTTAGAAGCTTTTCATTATTTAGAAAACAATTTACCAGATATAATTGTATGTGACTTAATGATGCCTATAATGTCTGGAGAAGAATTATTTTTAAAAATTAGAAATTTTAGAAAATTTGATCAAATTCCATTTTTAATTATTACTGCAGATGTTACTTTTGAGAGTAAGATTAAACAGCTCCAAAATGGAGTTAATGATTTTATTAATAAACCTTTCAAAATTCAAGAATTAGTTCTTAAAATTCAAAATTTTCTACAATATAAAGAAAACATAATCAAGCAGGTTCAGAATCCAGTTTCTAAAATTCAAGTAAAATCAAGAAAAAATGATTTTTTTGATAAAATTGATGATATTGTAATACGAAATATTAAAACAGATGTTACAATTGAAAAATTGGCAAGTGAAATTTTCGTGAGTAAATCTACAATAGATAAAAAAATTAGAAAATTTAAACAAGTTAATGTTTCTACTTATATCAGAGAAATAAGACTTAATTATGCCATTAAGTTAATTGAATCAGGAGAAGTTAATGTAGATACTTTAGCTATTGAATGTGGTTTTAATTCAACGTCTTACTTTTCTGTTTGCTTCAAAAATTACTCCGGACTTTCTCCTAAAAAGTACATAAATCAAAAAATACAAGGAAAGTAAACTGTTCTTTTGTTTTTATTTATCATTTCATGCAACCATTTTAAATTCATTCTCGTCTATATAATTAGAAGCAATAATTCAATAACAAGAGCAAGAGCAAAAATCAATTTCAATTAGAATAAAATTGAGTTTGATATTGAACTTGACATTGAACTTGAAAATGAAAGTAATTCACCTACATCAAGAAGAAAAACAACTGATTATGTTGGCTGTCGAAAACAATCGACAAGCACAACAGCAGATTTATGCCAAGTTTTCTTCTAAAATGTTAAGTGTTTGTCGTCAATATATAAAGGACATTCACCACGCAGAAGATGTTATGATTACCGGATTTATGAAAGTATTTACTAATCTAAAAAATTTTGAACACAAAGGGAGTTTTGAAGGTTGGATTCGAAGAATTATGGTATATGAATGTATCGATTTTCTTCGAGTGAAAAAGAATAATTTCAATCACCAAGATATTGAAGAGGTTACGATGAGTGAAAACGAATCGGTGTATGAAATGGAAGATTTTACGGTAGACGACATTCAAAACATGATTGACAATTTACCCGATGGTTACAAAATGGTGTTTAATTTATATGCGATTGAAGGCTACAAACATCAGGAAATAGCTGAAATGCTCAAAATAAGTGAGGGAACATCAAAATCGCAATTATCACACGCTCGAAAGTTATTACAGCAGCAAATAACAGAATTAAAAAAGAAACTCAATGGCACAACATAAAATAGATAATCAAATAAGAGAAAAGCTGAATGCTAGAGAAATTCAGCCTTCTGCTCAAGCTTGGGATAGATTAGATGCTATGCTTACAGTTTCAGAAGAAAAAAAGCCAAAAAAAGGTTACGGATGGTTTTTTGTAGCCGCTTCTATGATACTTTTTATCGGATTGGGGTTTTTTCTTTTCAATTCAAACGAAACTACAGAAATTAATAATTCAATTCCGATTGTAACAACAATTAACGAAGAAAAAGATTCAGTTGAAACGAATAAAATAAATGATATTTCAGTTGAAAATAATCAACTAGTTTTAGTTCAGCATGAAGTAAATTATTCAAAAAAACAATCAAGATTTATAAAATCTGTTGAAACAAATGAATTGATTAAGGAGAAAAATATAATTCAAGAAAACCCAACACCCAACACCCAACACCCAACACCCAACACATACAAATACGTTTCTCCTGAAAATTTATTAGCAGAAATTGAACAACCTAAAAGTGAAGAAAATGTAAAAATAAAAAGCATCTCTACTTCAAAAATTCAGATTAACGCAACTGAACTTTTAACAAAGGTTGAGAATGAAATACAACAAAATTATAAAGAATCTACATTTGATAAGTTAAAAAGAAATTTTAACGAAGCTAAGACGGCAGTAGCCAACAGAAATTACGAGTAAAAAATAACATTAATTAATTTAAATTTTAAAATCATGCAAAAAATTATTTTGTATACCATTCTTATTGCCTTTACTTTTCTAAGTAAAGTTACAGCGCAAACTAAAAAGAAAGAACAAACTTTTGAAAAAAAGCTAGAGATGATTTCAACTAAAATGGATTTTCTCCTTTTTAAAGAAAAAACCGAGCTAAAACACAAAATTGATTCATTGGAAAGTGCTAATGTTCAGAACGAAATGTCATCGGAACAATTAAAGCAGTTAAAATTAGATTTTGCTGAAAAATCGGCCAATAGAATTGAAATCGGTATGGAAAAATACAAAAAAGAAATGGACGATTTAGTGCAATCTAAGTTAGATAGTGAAAACAAAGGAATGTCATATAAAATTGATACTATTAATGGTAAAAGAGTTTATGTGTATTATAAATATGGCGAAGGTGGTCATACAATAACCTTAGGAGGTAGCTCAAATGATTCTATTGGTTCTCAAACAGAATATAATGTAACTTCTTTTAAAATTTATAAAGGGGAACAAGATAAAATCGAACGTAAATCGAAAAGAACCACTTCTCAATTTGTTTTTGCTTTCGGATTAAATAACGTAATTACAGAAGGTGAAAATTTGAATGACTCAGATTTTCGAGTTTGGGGTTCTCATTTTTATGAATGGGGATTAACCTATAATTCAAGAATTTTTAAAAACAATAATTTATTACATGCCAAATACGGTCTTTCTGTAATGTATAACAATCTTCGTCCAACTGACAACCGCTATTTCGTTAAAAATGGTGACCAAACCGATTTAGTAACTTCTAGTGTAAATTTAGATGACTCTCGTTTTAGAAATGTTTTTTTAGTAGCGCCAGTTCATTTAGAATTCGATTTTACACCAAAAAAAATGTCTAAAGATGGAAGTAAAACGTATTTCAAAACTCACGAGTCAGTTCGTTTAGGAATTGGTGGTTATGCAGGTGTTAGAGTAAAATCGAAACAAATTTTAAAATATGAAGAAGACGGTATAAAAGTAAAGGATAAACAAAAAGGCGATTTTAATGTTTCTGACTTTACATATGGGTTAAGTGCTTATTTAGGTTATGGGCAAACTAGTTTATATGTTAAATATGACTTAAATCCTATGTTTAAGAACAATAATATAGATCAAAACAACGTTTCATTAGGATTACGCTTTGATTTTAATTAAAATTATGGGTTAGTTTGAGTTCTCTGTTTAAAAAAGCACTTCAGCCATATGAAGTGCTTTTTTTGTTTTCCTGTATTTTTTTATGGATTAACTTTGTAACTTTGAATTCGATTTTTCAACATCCGAAAATCTTAAAATCCGAAAATCTAGTTTGATATCAAAAGACACCATAGAAAAAGTTTTTGAAACCGCCCGTGTTGAGGAGGTTATTGGCGATTTTGTACAACTCAAACGTGCAGGAAGTAATTTGAAAGGATTGAGTCCATTCGTGAACGAGAAATCGCCTTCTTTTATGGTGTCTCCTGTAAAGCAAATTTGGAAAGATTTTTCTTCTGGAAAAGGAGGGAATGCGGTCACTTTTTTAATGGAACACGAACATTTTACGTATCCAGAAGCTATTAAATATTTAGCCGTAAAATACAATATCGAAATTGAAGAAACGATTCAAACCGATGAAGATGTAGCACAAGCGAATGAAAAAGAAAGTATGTATTTGGTTTCTGAATTCGCTCAGAAATATTTCCATCATACTTTATTAGAAACCGAAGAAGGAAAAGCTATCGGATTATCGTATTTTAAAGAACGTGGGTTTACTTCCGATACTATTAAAAAATTCGGTTTAGGATATTCGCCAGAAACTTGGGATGCTTTTACTAAAGAAGCACTCGGAAAAGGTTATAATTTAGAATATTTAGACAAAACCGGACTTTCCATTGTTAAGGAAGACAAACAGTTCGACCGATTTAAAGGGCGTGTAATGTTCCCAATTCATAGCATGAGTGGTCGTGTTTTAGGTTTTGGAGGTCGTATTCTTACTAATGATAAAAAAGCAGCAAAATATCTAAATTCTCCTGAGAGTGATATCTATCATAAGAGTAAAGTTTTATACGGAATTTTTCATGCCAAACAAGCTATTGCTAAATTAAACAACTGTTTTTTGGTAGAAGGCTATACCGATGTAATTCAAATGAATCAATCGGGAATTGAAAACGTTGTTGCTTCTTCAGGAACAGCTTTAACGCCTGATCAGATTCGCTTAATTAATAGATTAACACCTAATATTACGGTGCTTTTTGATGGTGATGCTGCCGGACTTCGAGCTTCAATTCGAGGGATTGATTTAATTTTGGAAGCTGGAATGAACGTAAAAGTATGTACGTTTCCAGATGGCGATGACCCAGATAGTTTTGCTAGAAAAACTTCATATGAAGATTTATTATTGTATTTTGAAGAAAATGCTAAAGATTTCATTCAGTTTAAGGCGTCTTTATTGATGTTAGAAGCTAAGAATGATCCTATTAAAAAAGCAGATTTGATTCGTGATATGGTAGTAAGTATTTCAAAAATTCCAGACCGAATTAAAAGAGAAGTATATATTAAGGAGTGTTCTAGAATTATGGATATTTCTGAAGATGTACTTTTTAATACCTTAGCACAGTTAGTCAAAAAAGATTTATCTGAAGCTAATAAACAATATAAAGAGGAACAAAAAGCTTTTGAAGTAGTAAAAAACGATATTTCGCAGCCTGCTTCAAAAGTAGATATTCAGTATGAGCTTGAACACAAAATAATTCAAATTTTGTTGCTTTATGGAAATAAAGAAGCAGAGTTTGAGGATACTATTTTGTCAGAAAATGAAGATAAAGAATTTGTTGAGGTAACAGAAAAAATCAAATACAAAGTTTATCAAAGGGTTTATTTAAGCTTGCAAGAAGATGAAGTAGAATTAGCTAATCCGGTTTTTAAAGCAATTTACAATCATTTAATTGCTTACTTTAATGAAAATGAAGTCTTTGAATTAGATAAATATTTAATGCATCTTCCTGAAGAATTAGCACAAGAAGTTACTACAGTTTTAATGGATGAAGAGCGCGAAGTTCTTCATAATTGGGAAGTGCAACAAATTTATGTTAAACAAAAAGAAGAGACAATTAGCCAATATGTAACAGAAACAATTATAACGCTCCGTTGGTATTTGGTTAACAATATTATAGACGAACTAAAAAATAATTTATCTACAGAAGAAGAATTAGATAATAGAGAATCACTTGAAATGGTTATGGCGTATTTGGGGCTTACGCATATGTTTTCTAAAAGCTTAGGTAGGGTTTTATCAAGATACAATTAAATTATATCTAAGTCTTTTGCTTTTTTTAATAAATCCACCAAGTTAGTTACATTCAGTTTAGCTAATAATCGTAATTTGTACGTACTAATTGTTTTTTCATCTAAACTAAGAATTTGAGCTATTTCTTTATTTTTTTTACCATCATTTAGGTACCGAAGCACTTCAATTTCTCTTGTTGATAATTTTTTAAACAATCGTTCCGATTTTTTTCCTTTACTAAGAATAGCAATGCTTTTTTTAACAGCATCACTAAAAACAACATTTCCTTCAATTACTTTTGTAATAGTTGATTCTAATTCTTTTAAGGAACTATTTTTTGATACATAAGCCGAAACTCCTGTTTTAATAGCTGTTGGAGCATACATTTGCTCAGAAACTCTTGTAAAAAGGATGATTTTAGTTTCGGGATAGTCTTTTAATAAACTTTTAATATCTCTAACACTAGATAAACCATCTAATTCTACTTCAAGAATAAGTATTTGACAACGTTTATTGTCTAATATAGAAAGTAAAGCTTCTAAATTCTTAGCAGCTCCTATAACTTCCATATTTTCATTACCCTGAAAATACGATTGCAATCCTTCGATTACAACCGGAAAACTATCTGCGATACATATTTTAATCATAACCTAGAAATTAAATTTTTTACATATACTCTCAAAGTTACTAAAAAATGTAATTACTTGTTAAAATTTATCGTAATTATTTAATGTTTTTTGGAATTACACAAACAGGTATTGGATTCATTTTGTGTTGGTTAATTGTATTTAATCTTTTATAAATAGAAAAAACATGAGCTTCTCTATCTGTAAAATCTTCTATTGTTTTTCCTTGTTCTAATTGAAGCATTGCCCATTCTAGTTCGTCGTAATTTGCACCAATTTGATCTTCATCGCTTCTGTCATCACCAAATAATCCATCGGTTGGTTTTGCTTTTAAAATACTTTCTGGCACTTGTAAATAGGCAGCTAATAATCGAACTTCACTTTTCACTAAATCAGCAATCGGACTTATATCAACTCCGCCATCTCCATATTTTGTAAAAAATCCTACGCCAAAATCTTCTACTTTATTACCAGTTCCGGCTACTAAAAAACCATGTAATCCAGCAAAATAATATAAAGTAGTCATTCGTAACCTAGCACGCGTATTCGCTAATGAAAGATTTAAAGTAGCTTCATTTTCAGAAGAAGGTACTTGAGATTTAAAGGATTCAAAAATCGGAGTTAAATCGGATCTTTCATTAAAAACATTTGAAAAACGTTTTTTTAATTGATCAATGTGCTCGTTTGCTCTATTAACATGACTTTCAGCTTGATGTATAGGCATTTCTACGCATAAAGTTGGTAATCCAGTTTGTGCGCAAAGCGAAGAAGTTAAAGCGCTGTCAATTCCGCCAGAGATTCCCACAACAAAACCCTTTACTTTTGCGTTAGTAGCATAATCGAGTAACCATTTTACAATATGTTGATTGATTTTTTCTGCTTGAAAGGTGTTGGAATTTGTCATTTTTTTATGAAAATTTATTAGTCGATAACTGTATATTTGCAAACCAAATTAGTTTTGATAAAAATATAAAAAATACGCTATATGAAGCAATTATTATTTGTCCTTGTTGCGATTACTTTCTTTTCTTGTAAAGAAGATGGTAAAGTGGAAGAAGAGGTAGCTAAAATACCAATTGAGTTTAAAGTAGAACGATTTGATAGAATTTTTTGGACATCTAAACCAGAAGATTTGCAAAAAGTTAAAGAACAATATCCGTATTTTTTTCCATCGCATATTTCAGATTCAACGCTTGTAAATAAATTAAAAGACCCTTTATTAAAGGAACTTTATGGTGAAGTACAACTGCAATATCCTAATTTAGGAAAAATAGAAACTGATTTAAAAAACCTTTTTGCACACGTGCAGTATTATTTTCCAAAGAATAAAACGCCAAGAGTAATTACTTTAATTAATGAAGTAGATACAGAAGGTAGAGTTTTTTATACAGATACTTTAGCGCTTATTTCACTAGATTGCTATTTGGGAAAAGATCATCGTTTTTATGTAGATTTTCCAGAATTTAAAAAGCCCGAAATGGAGCAAAATCAAATTTTACCTAATTTAGTAACAAGTTTTTGTTATGGTAAAATTGCGCCTCCAGCAGATAGAACTTTGCTTTCTGCTATGATTTATTATGGAAAAGAATTATATGTAAAAGATAAATTAATTCCTGAATATTCTGATGCAGTTAAGATAGGCTACACTGAAACACAATTGCAGTTTTGTCAAGCAAACGAATATTATATGTGGAGTAATTTAGTTGAAAATAAACTTTTGTACGATTCTAATCCTAAAAACGAATTACGATTTATTAAACCATCACCTTTTACAAAATTCTATTTAGAAATAGATAATCAAACTCCAGGAAGAGTGGGGCAATGGTTAGGTTGGCAAATCGTAAGAAGTTATATGGAAAACAACAAAGATGTAACTTTAGACCAATTATTAGCAATGGATTCTAAATCTATCTTCGAAAATTCAAAATACAAACCAAAAAAGCCTTAAAAATGAAAACATCATATATAAAAATTACCGTTGGGTTAGATGAAAATAATGTTCCGGATACATTATTATGGACAGCACAAGATGGCGGAATCGAGCAAGAAGAAGCTAAAGCGTTATTATTATCAGTTTGGGATAGTAAAGCTAAAGAAACACTTCGTATTGATTTATGGACAAAAGACATGCCAGTTGACGAAATGAAACAATTTTTTCATCAGACTTTAGTAGCAATGGCAGATACTTTTCAACGTGCCACTGCCGATGAAAAAATGTCGGATACCATGCGCGATTTCTGTGATTATTTCGCTGAAAAAATGGAATTAAAAGCTTAAAAAAATGCCGCTAATTGTTTTAGCGGCATTTTTTTATGTAAATTGTTATATTTATTGGAAGTTATATAAAACTATCATTCTTAAAAATATCTTCGTTTATTTGATTGATGTATTCTAAAATTCCTTCTCTACCAATAGCTTCCAAAGACGAAGTAACAAAATAAGGTGGCATTTCTGCCCAATCACCAGCTAATAATTGTTTCTTGTAAGCTTCCACATGATTGTTTACTTTGTTTTTTCCTAGCTTATCTGATTTGGTAAAAATAATCGCAAACGGAATTTCACTTTCTCCTAAATATTCCATGAATTCTAAATCAATTTTTTGAGCTTCTAATCGAATGTCAATTAAAACAAAGGCGCAAACTAATTGTTCTCTTTGCTCAAAATAGTCCATAATAAATTGTTGAAAAACAGCTTTCGTTTTCTTAGAAACACGGGCATATCCATAACCTGGTAAATCTACTAAAAACCAATTGTTGTTGATTTTAAAGTGATTAATTAACTGAGTTTTCCCTGGTTTTGATGAGGTTTTTGCCAAATTTTTATGGTTCGTCAACATGTTAATCAACGATGATTTCCCTACATTAGATCGACCAATAAAAGCGTATTCAGGTAAACGTTCTTTTGGACACTTATCTACTTCTGAATTACTAATTACGAATTCGGCGGTATTAATTTTCATAGTATATGTTTTGTCATTCTGAACTTGTTTACTTCGTCAATTCGCAAGCTCGGGTCAGAATCTAAAATTTAAAAAGAGATTCCGAAATCGTAGATTCAACGTAGTTAAATTAATTCGGAATGAATGCTCTAGATGTTCTTCTTTTGTAACCAATCAAACAAAACTTGATTAAATGCATCTGGATGCTCCATCATGGCAGCATGGCCACATTTTTCTATCCAAAAAAGTTCTGAGTTTGGTAATAATTTATCAAATTCTTCTGCAACATTAGGAGGTGTTACTTTATCATTTCTACCCCAAATTATACATGTTGGAGTTGTCATTTTAGGTAAATCTTTCGCCATGTTATGACGAATAGCGCTCTTTGCAATGGTTAAGGTTTTAATCAATTTGATTCTATCATTAACTGTAGCAAAAACTTCGTCAACTATTTCTTTGGTTGCTATTTCAGGATTATAAAAAACATCTTCAGCTTTCTTTTTAATGTATTCATAATCACCACGTTTTGGGTAACTTTCACCCATTCCACTTTCATACAAGCCTGAACTTCCAGTAATTACTAATGCTTTTACAAGTTCTGGATACATTTTTGTAAAATACAGTCCAATGTGTCCGCCTAAAGAATTTCCCACAAGAATTACTTGATCAAATCCTTTATGAACAACAAAGTCTTTAACAAATTTAGAAAATGCTTTAACGTTTGTCTTTAAAATGTTTTGCGTGTAAATAGGTAATTCAGGAATTACCACTTTGTATCCTTTAGGAGGAAAAAAATTAGCCACACCATCAAAGTTGCTTAGTCCTCCCATTAAACCATGAAGAATGATTATTGGAGTTCCTTCGCCAGCTTCAAAATAGGTATATTTCTTTTCTTTTTTTAACATAAATTCCACTTAAAGTATTAGTTCTAATGATTGACAAATATACTATTTTATTGAAGAATCTAAAGAAAAAATTAATAGAGAAAATTTTAATCATTTACGCCTTGTAAAATGTTAGTTATCAACAATTTTAGATTTTTTAATTGAAATTGATGTTCTATTTTAATGTTTGAATTTTTGATATAAATTCTTCTTAATTCTTAATTTTGCAAATATTCTTTTGTTAAAAGTGGTAAAGCATTTTTTCAAATCCAAAAACTTATTAACAAAGTGGTAGTATGTGGTAAAAAGTGGTAAAATTTTTCTAAATTTGTACTTATTCTAATTGAAATAAAAAATTGAAAACACTAATCGGAACATACGAATGTAAAGTAGATGCCAAAGGAAGGCTGATGCTCCCTGCGTCGCTTAAGAAACAATTGGGTTCTTTAGAGGAAGGTTTCGTGTTGAAACGTTCGGTTTTCCAGCCTTGTTTGGAATTATTCCCAATGAGTGAGTGGAATAAAATGATGTTGAAAATCAATAAGCTAAATCGTTTTGTTAAAAAGAACAACGATTTTATTAGAAGATTTACAGCAGGAGTTAAAATGGTAGAGATTGATGCAACAGGACGACTTTTAATTCCGAAAGATTTAGTGGTTTTTGCTCAAATTGATAAAGATATTGTATTGAATTCAGCTATCAATATCATCGAAATTTGGGATAAAGATAAATACGAAAACGCGATTGAAAACGCTACGGATGATTTCGCAGATTTGGCAGAAGATGTAATGGGTAATTTAAATGACGACGAAGATGGAATATCATAATCCGGTATTGTTAAAAGAAACAGTTGATGGATTAAATATTCGTCCTGATGGAGTGTATGTGGATGTTACTTTTGGTGGCGGCGGACATTCGAGAGAAATTATGAGTCGTTTGGGTGAAAACGGAAAACTATTCGCTTTTGACCAAGATTTAGATGCGTTGAAAAATGCAATTTACGATGAACGATTTACTTTAATTAATGAAAATTTTAGATTCATAAAACGATTTTTACGTTTCCACGGAATTAAGCAGGTTGATGGAATTTTAGCAGATTTAGGTGTGTCTTCTCATCAATTTGATGTTGCTGAACGTGGTTTTTCAACACGTTTTGATGCGGAATTAGATATGCGAATGAACCAAAAAGGCGATATAAGTGCTTATCATGTTGTAAATGAATATGATGAGCAAGAAATTTCTCGAGTTTTGTTTAATTATGGTGAACTTAAGAATGCAAGAGCAATGGCAAATGTTATTGTTACAGCTCGAAAAGATAAAGAAATTAGAAATTCAGATCAATTAAAGCAAGTTTTAGCTAAGTTTTTGCCTGGTCATAAGGCAAATAAAATTTTAGCCCAAATATATCAGGCAATTCGAATTGAAGTAAATCAAGAGATGGAAGTTTTAAAAGAATTTTTAGAACAATCTTTAGAAATTTTAAAACCTGGCGGAAGATTGAGTGTTATTTCTTATCACTCCTTAGAAGATAGATTAGTAAAACGTTTTGTAAAAAATGGAATGTTTGAAGGGGAACCAGAAAGAGATTTTTTTGGAAATTTCGAAGTTCCTTTTAAAACGATTGAAAAATTAATTGTGCCATCTGAAGAAGAAATTGCAATTAATAATAGAGCACGAAGCGCAAAATTAAGAGTAGCAGAAAAAATTTAATATAAATGAAAAACGGAGTTTACAGTTTGTTAAAAGCCAAATTTCTTATTAGTGATGACGCTCTTAAGAACTGGAAATTCATTGTTTTTTTAGTGATTTTAGGAATGATAATGATTGCTAATAATCATCAATACGATGCTAAGAATTATAAAATTACGGAATTAAATAATCAGGTTAAAGAATTAAGATCTGAATTTGTTGATAAACGTTCTGAGTTAATGAAACTTAAAATGGAATCAACAGTGGCTAAAAAAATGGAAACGCGACACATTATTCCGTCAGAAGTTCCGCCAACCAAAATTGTAGTAAAGCGTTCAGAAAATAAAAAAACCTTTTGGGACAAATTTAAAATATGGCAATAGAAGATAAAAAAATATCGAATCGCATGTATTTTGTAGCTGTTATGTTTTTCATAATGGCTGTGTTTGTTTTAATTAAATTGAATAATATTCAATGGGTTGATGGTAAATATTATCGTCAATTAGCAAAGGAAAGAACGGTTAAGAATTTTACAATTCCTGCTAATAAAGGAAATGTATATGCTGCAGATGGAAGTTTATTAGCTACTTCAATTCCAGAATACACAATTTATTTTGATGCAGTTGCTCCTTCAGATGAGCATTTTAAAGAAAATATAAAAGGATTGTCAGATTCCTTAGCTGTAATGTTAGGTAAAAACGCTGGGTTTTATCAGGCTAAGCTTCAAAAGGCACGAGCAAATAAAAGTCGTTATGTGTTCATTGCAAAAAAAATGAGCTATACTGAGCAAATGCGATTAAAATCATTTCCTCTTTTTAATAAAGGAGCTAATAAAGGTGGGTTAATCATTGAACAAAAAATAGTTAGAGAACACCCAATTGGTTTAGTGGCAAAAAGAACTATAGGTTATGAGCGATCAGATGAAGATGGTAAAGGATTGGAATTTGCTTTTCGTAATTACTTAAATGGAAAAAATGGCCACAGAATGATGCAAAAAATTGCAAAAAATCAGTGGAAACCAATTAGCGATCTTAACGAAAAAGAACCACAAGATGGTTATGATATTATTTCTACTATCGATGTCTATATTCAAGATATTGCACATCATGCTTTGTTAAAACAACTTGAGTTTTATAGTGCAGATCATGGTTGTGTGGTAGTAATGGAAACAAAAACAGGAAACATAAAAGCAATTTCTAATTTAGGAAGAGCAAATGATGGTTCTTATTATGAAACTCAAAATTATGCAATTGCAGAATCCCATGAGCCTGGTTCAACATTCAAATTAATGGATTTAATTGCTGTTTTAGATGATAAAAAAGCAGATACAAGTACCGTTTACGATTCAAAAGGTGGAGAAATTGAATATTATAAAAGACGTGTAAGAGATTCTCATAAAGGAGGTTATGGAAAAATATCTTTAGCAAAAGGTTTTGAGGTTTCTTCTAATACAGTTTTAGTACAATCGGTATATGAAAGTTATAAAGACAATCCTAAACAGTTTGTAGATAGAATCAATAGTTATGGATTAAATAAACCATTAGGATTGCCAATTAAAGGTGAAGGAAAACCTTTTATTCCTCAGCCAGGAACTTCTGGCTGGTCTGGAGTAGCTTTGCCTTGGATGGCCTTTGGGTATGGAGTATCGGTAACGCCCTTGCAAACGTTAACCTTGTATAATGCTGTTGCCAATAATGGTGTAATGGTAAAACCAATTTTTGTAAGCGAAATAAAGGAATGGAATAAAACCATTAAAAAATACAATACCGAAATTATTAATCCTAAAATCTGTTCTGATGAAACTTTGCGAAAAGTTCATAAGGTTTTAGAAAATGTCGTTAAAAGAGGAACGGGTTCAAAATTGTACTCAAAAGATTTTTCTATGGCAGGAAAAACAGGAACAGCTCAAGTAAATTATAAAGACAAATCAAAATTATATTATGCTTCATCATTTGTAGGATATTTTCCAGCAGATCAACCAAAATATTCTTGCATCGTTGTAGTTCATAAACCAAATGTTGCCGCCGGATATTACGGAGCTGATGTAGCGGGTCCCGTTTTTAAAAGAATAGCGCAAAAAATATTTACCGATTCACCTTCAACT
Source organism: Flavobacteria bacterium BAL38 (assembly GCA_000169355.1). GTDB lineage: Bacteria > Bacteroidota > Bacteroidia > Flavobacteriales > Flavobacteriaceae > Flavobacterium. The sequence continues at coordinate 336,047 of AAXX01000002.1, forward strand.
AATCATGTTAAAAATATTAATGCTAAAGTTGCTTCTCAAGAAGAAAACTATTCAAAATATTATAAAGCAGTTGAAAACGAAAGCAATCTAATACCTAACGTTAAAGGAATGGACGGAATGGATGCCGTGGCTTTGCTAGAAAATTTAGGTTTAAAGGTTAAAGTAATTGGTATCGGAAGAGTAAAAACACAATCCTTAACATCAGGACAAGCTTTTAATAAAAATCAAATTATTACACTAGAATTATCGTGAAGATTTTAAAAGACATACTATATAAAGTGGCAATTGAAGCAGTTCATGGAACTACAGATATTGCTATCTCTAAAATTGAATTTGATTCTAGAAAAATTGAATTGAACGATGTTTTTGTAGCAATTAAAGGAACACTTTCAAATGGTCATGATTACATAGAAAAAGCACTAAGTTTAGGTGCTATTGCAATAATTTGCGAAGAGCTTCCAAGTAATATTGTAAATGGAGTAACGTATATAAAGGTAAAAGATACTAATGAAGCATTAGCGTTTTTATCGGCTAATTATTTTGATAATCCTTCGCATAACATCAAATTAGTTGGTGTAACGGGAACAAACGGAAAGACAACAATTGCTTCATTGTTATACCAATTGTTTAAAAAAGCGGGCTACAAAGTAGGATTGTTATCAACTGTAAAAATTATGGTGGATAATGAAGAATATAAAGCGACACATACCACACCTGATTCATTAATGTTAAATTATTATTTAGACAAAATGATTGGTGCCGGATGCGAATTTTGCTTTATGGAAGTTAGCTCTCATGGAATTCATCAAAAAAGAACAGAAGCACTTCAATTTGTGGGAGGCGTTTTTACTAATTTATCACATGATCATTTAGATTATCATAATACGTTTGCAGAATATAGAGATGTTAAGAAATCTTTTTTTGATGGTTTATCAAAAGATGCATTTGCAATAACAAATATTGATGACAAAAATGGAGCAATAATGCTTCAAAATACAAAAGCCAAAAAACTATCATACGCTTTAAAATCTTATGCAGATTATAAAGCTCAAATATTAGAAAATCAACTATCAGGATTGTTATTAAAAATTAACGACAATGAAGTTTGGGTAAAATTAATTGGTTCGTTTAATGCTTATAATTTGTTAGCAATTTATGGTGTAGCTGTAGAATTAGGTATTGATAAAATGGAAGCACTGCGTTTACTTTCTGAATTAGAAAGTGTTTCAGGACGATTTCAATTTATTGTTTCCGATTTAAAAATCACCGCTATTGTAGACTATGCTCACACACCAGATGCTTTAGAAAATGTATTAAAAACCATAGAAGATATTCGTACTAAAAACGAACAATTAATTACAGTTGTTGGTTGTGGTGGTGATAGAGATAAAACTAAAAGGCCTATAATGGCAAATATTGCGTCATCATTAAGTGATAAAGCCATTTTTACATCGGATAATCCAAGAACTGAAAATCCTGAAACCATTATTGAAGAAATGGAAAAAGGGGTTGAACCTCAAAATTTCAAGAAAACAGTTTCCATATTAGATAGAAAACAAGCCATTAAAACCGCTTGTCAATTGGCAAATCCAAATGATATTATTTTAATAGCAGGAAAAGGACATGAAACGTATCAAGAAATAAATGGTTTGCGACATGATTTTGATGATTTAAAAATTATAACCGAATTATTACAACAATTGAATAAATAAAATAGTAGCATTAAAGTTTTCAGGAGTTCAACTTGTAAACTTTTAAACTCATAAACTTTTTAACTATGTTATATTACATCTTTCAATACTTAGACAAAGCTTTTGATGTTCCCGGAGCAGGAGTGTTTCAATACATTACATTTCGCTCTGCATTAGCTTTTATTATGTCGTTGTTAATTGCTACAATTTATGGTAAAAAAATAATTAACTTTTTAAGAAATCAACAAGTAGGTGAAACAGTTCGCGAACTTGGTTTGGAAGGACAAACTCAAAAAGCAGGAACTCCTACAATGGGTGGAATAATAATTATTTTGGCGACTCTTATTCCGGTTTTTTTGTTAGCAAAATTGAATAACATCTATGTTATATTGTTAATTATAACAACGTTATGGATGGGAACCATTGGTTTTATTGACGATTATATTAAAATTTTCAAAAAGGACAAACAAGGATTAAAAGGAATTTTTAAAGTTATTGGTCAAGTTGGTTTAGGTGTAATTGTTGGTTCTGTTTTGTATTTCAGTCCAGAAGTTACAGTAAGAAAAGATACTTTAGGAGAAAGAGTTAAAATTGAAAATAATAGTAATCCAACCAAATTAGAAGAAAAATCAACGGCAACTACCATTCCTTTTTTGAAAAATAATGAATTTGATTATGCCGAAGTTTTGTCTTTTATGGGTGATGATTATAAAAATTATGCTTGGCTAATTTTTATCCCAATGGTTATTTTAATTATTACTGCGGTGTCTAATGGTGCAAATTTAACAGATGGAATTGATGGTTTAGCTGCAGGAACATCAGCAATTTCGGTACTAACACTCGGGCTTTTTACCTTTGTTTCGGGGAATATTATTTTTTCAGATTATCTAAACATTATGTATATCCCAAACTCAGGAGAAATGACTATTTATGTGTCGGCATTTGTTGGTGCTTTAGTCGGATTTCTTTGGTATAATGCGTATCCAGCATCTGTTTTTATGGGCGATACAGGAAGTTTAACAATCGGTGGAATTATTGCAGTTATAGCAATTTCAATTCGTAAAGAACTATTAATTCCGGTATTGTGTGGCATTTTCTTAGCCGAAAATTTATCAGTTATGATTCAGGTTAGTTATTTTAAATATACCAAAAAGAAATATGGCGAAGGAAGACGTGTTTTTTTAATGTCGCCTTTACATCACCATTATCAGAAAAAAGGATATCACGAAAGTAAGATTGTAACTCGCTTTTGGATTGTAGGAATTCTACTAGCTATTTTCTCACTTGTTTCTTTAAAATTAAGATAAAATGCGACTGGTAGTTTTAGGCGGTGGTGAAAGTGGAGTAGGAACCGCCATTTTAGGAAAACAAAAAGGATATGATGTTTTTGTTTCTGATTTTGGAAAAATAAATGATAATTATAAAGAAGTTCTTATAAGTAATGGTATTGAATGGGAAGATGAAAAGCATACAGAAGAATTAATTCTGAATGCTGATGTTGTAATGAAAAGTCCTGGAATTCCAGAAAAAGCTCCAATTGTTAAAAAACTATTAGAGAAAGATATTCCAGTAATTTCAGAAATCGAATTTGCCATTCAATTTACACAAGCAAAAACGGTAGGGATAACAGGAAGTAACGGAAAAACAACTACAACACTTTTAACATATCATGTTTTAAAAGAAGCGGGTTTAAATGTAGGATTAGCAGGAAATATTGGTAAAAGTTTTGCATGGCAGGTGGCCGAGAACAAACATGATATTTATGTTTTAGAATTAAGTAGTTTTCAGTTAGATGGCGTTTTTAACTATAAACCAAACATAGCAATAATTACAAATATAAGTCCAGATCATTTAGATAGATACAATTACGATTATAGCTTGTATATCAATTCTAAATTTAGAATTACAAAAAATCAAACAGAAGCCGATTATTTAATTTATGATAATGAAGATGAAGCAATTAAAAATTGGTTAAAAAATAATACGATTAAAGCAAATAAAGTTCCTTTTTCTCTTACCACAAAACCAGAAGCAGAAGGAGGATTTTTAGATGAAAACAACATGAATAGCACAATTAATAACGATACATTTACTATGCCAATCAACGAACTTGCACTAGAAGGAAAACATAACATTAAAAACGCAATGGCTGCAACAGCCGTAGCGCAATTGTTAAATATAAGAAAGCAAACGATAAGAGAAAGTTTAACCAATTTTCAAGGTGCTGAACACCGATTAGAGAAAGTATTAAAAATTCAAGGCGTGCAATATATTAACGATTCAAAAGCAACAAATGTAAATTCGGTTTTTTATGCTTTAGATAGTATGACTACTCCAACCGTTTGGATTGTAGGTGGTGTTGATAAAGGAAATGATTATGACGAATTAATGCCATTAGTTCGTGAAAAAGTAAAAGCTATTGTTTGCTTAGGTGTTGATAATACAAAAATCAGTAATACATTTAATAATGTAGTTGATATTATGGTAGAAACTACTTCAATGGCTGAGGCAGTTCAAATTGCACAACGTTTAGCAGAAAAAGGAGATAGTGTTCTGTTATCGCCAGCTTGTGCTAGTTTCGATTTATTTGAAAACTACGAAGACAGAGGTAAACAATTTAAACAAGCTATTTATAATTTATAAATCTATTTAAAATGTAATAACTAAACACAATCTTAGGAAAATGGAAACTATGTTCCTATGTGTTTAAAAATAAAAAAAATGTTTGATATAATTGGTAAAATACGAGGAGATAAAACCATTTGGGCTATAGTTTTTCTATTAGCACTTATCTCGTTTTTGCCTGTATATAGCGCAAGTACCAACTTGGTTTATGTTATTGGAAAAGGAACAACAATCGGATATTTGTTTAAACATTTTGTACATGTAATGTTAGGTTTTGGTATTATTTATGCCATTCATAAAACACCATATCATTACTTTAAAGCACTTTCAATTTTCGGAATTCCATTAGTCATATTACTTTTAGTTTATACTTTATTTAAAGGAACTGAAATTGGCGGGGCAAATGCAAGTAGATGGATTCAAATTCCTTTTGTAGGCGTTAGTTTTCAAACCTCTACTTTAGCATTTATTGTGCTAATGATTTATGTTGCCCGATACCTAGCTAAAGTAAGTGATAAAGAATATACTTTTAAAGAATCAGTAATAGAACTTTGGTTACCTGTAGCTGCTGTATTAATTTTAATATTACCAGCAAATTTTTCTACAACAGCCTTGATTTTTTCAATGGTTTGTATGCTAATTTTTATAGGATATTATCCGCTAAAATATTTAGGCTATGTTTTAGTTATGGGAATAGCTGCAATTATGCTGTTTGTTTTATTGGCTAAAGCTTTTCCAACTAATAAGTATTTTAGTAGAGTAAACACTTGGGAAAAAAGAATTGAACGATTTTCAGATGATACGCCTAATGAAGATGATTACCAAATAGAAAAAGCTAAAATTGCTATTGCGTCTGGAAAAATATACGGATTAGGTCCTGGGAAAAGTGTTCAAAAAAACTTTTTACCTCAATCTTCTTCCGATTTCATTTTTGCCATCATTGTTGAAGAATATGGTTTAGTAGGTGCGGTGGGAATTATCTTTTTGTATTTGTTATTGTTTTTTAGATTTATCATAAATGCGCAAAAAGCAACTACTTTATTCGGAAAATTATTAATCATTGGTCTAGGATTTCCAATAATTTTTCAAGCTTTCATTAACATGGGAGTGGCGGTAGAATTGCTTCCGGTTACTGGGCAGCCTTTACCATTAATTAGTAGTGGAGGAACTTCTATTTGGATGACCTGTATTGCAATTGGTATCATTTTAAGTGTTACCAAAAAAGATGAAGAAGTTGCGCTAGATTTGGAAGAGAAACGTAAACGAGACGAAGCCTTGCAACAAATTATAGAGGCGCAAGTTTCATTAAACGAAGAAAAGGAAGCTGATGAGAATCAGCAAAAAATTAATAATATGAAGTCTTCAATTAGAGAATCATTAATTGAAGATGAAAATGGAGATGTTTTAGTAAATGGACAAAATCCAATGAATGCTGTTTTAAATAAAAAATAATGAAACAACCAAGATTCATAATTAGCGGAGGTGGAACCGGCGGACATATTTATCCGGCAGTTGCGATTGCAAACGAATTAAAATCTCGTTTTCCAGAGGCTGAGTTCCTTTTTGTAGGTGCTAAAGATAAAATGGAAATGCAGAAAGTTCCTCAAGCAGGTTATGAAATAAAAGGGTTGTGGATTTCGGGAATACAAAGAAAACTGACTCTAGATAACGCAATGTTTCCTTTAAAGTTGGCTTCAAGTATGTTGAATTCGTTTAAAATTATCAAAAGTTTTAAACCAAATGTTGTTATAGGAACTGGAGGCTTTGCAAGTGGAGCAGTTTTAAAAGCAGCATCTATGTTGAATATTCCAACGGTAATTCAAGAGCAAAATTCGTATCCTGGAATTACGAATAAATTATTAGCAAAAAAAGCACACAAAATTTGTGTGGCTTACGAAAATTTAGAGCAGTTTTTTCCAAAAGATAAAATGATTTTAACTGGAAATCCAGTGCGTCAAGATTTAATTAACGAAGCAAGCAAAAGTGAAGCTATCACATATTTTAAGTTAGATGCAAGCAAAAAACACTTTTGGTTTTAGGAGGAAGTTTAGGCGCTCGAAGAATCAACCAATTAATTGAGAAAGAGTTGGATTTTTTATTGAGCCAAAACATTCAAATCATTTGGCAATGCGGGAAATTATATTTCGACGAATATAAAAAATTTGATAGTATCAATCACCCAGCTTCCATTACCCATCATCCATCACCAAAAGTAACTGTTTTGGCTTTTATCGACAGAATGGATTTGGTTTACGCTGCTGCAGATATTGTAATTTCGCGTTCAGGAGCATCGTCTGTTTCGGAATTGTGTATTGTGGGAAAACCTACGATTTTTATTCCATCGCCAAACGTAGCTGAAGATCACCAAACAAAAAATGCTAAAGCTATTTCAGATAAAAGTGGGGCTATTTTAATTAAAGAATCGGAATTAGAAAACCAATTTGAAGCCGTTTTTTCTGACTTAATTTCTAACGAAAGTAAACAATCAGAATTAAGTCAAAACATAAAAAAATTAGCACTACCAAATGCAACTAAAGATATTGTTGAAGAAATAGTAAAGCTAATAAAATAATATTTCAAGAGCGAGTTCAGTTATAAGAACAAGCTCAATAAAAAAGTAAATAATAAAAGTTTGAAATTGAATTTTGAACTTGAAATTGAATTTAAAAATGAACCTAAATCAAATACATAACGTTTACTTCATCGGAATTGGTGGCATCGGAATGAGTGCTTTGGCTCGCTATTTTCAATTTATTGGAAAAAAAGTAGTGGGTTATGATAAAACGCCAACGCAATTAACAGATGAATTACAAGCCATTGGTTTAGAAATTCATTTTGAAGATAATATTAGTTTAATACCAGAAGATTTTTATGTAGAAAATACTTTAGTAATTGTTACTCCTGCAGTTCCGGTTACGCATTCAGAATGGAATTATTTTGTTGAAAGAAATTATAATGTAAAAAAACGTGCTGAAGTATTGGGAATCATAACCAAAGACACGTATTGTTTTGCGGTTGCAGGCACACACGGAAAAACAACAACGTCTAGTATTTTAGGTCATGTTTTGTTTGAAAGTGGAGTAGATGTAACTGCTTTTTTAGGCGGAATTGTAGAAAATTATAATTCTAATTTAATTGGCTCTGGAAAAACCGTTACAGTGGTTGAAGCAGATGAGTTTGATCGTTCGTTTTTGCATTTACATCCAAATGTTTCTTGTGTAACTTCAATGGATGCAGATCATTTAGATATTTATGGTGATGCTGCAAGTATTGAAGAATCGTTTAGAGAATTTGCAGCAAAAACATCAAGCGATAATTTGTATGTTATAAAAGGATTGCCACTAGAAGGATATACTATTGGTGTAAATAATGATGCTAATTTTTCAGCGCAAAACATCCGAATCGAAAATGGATTTTATGTGTTTGATGTAAAAACACCATCAGAATTAATTGAAAATGTGCAATTTGGATTGCCAGGTCATCATAATTTAACCAATGCGCTTTTGGCTTTAGCAATGGCAAAATCATATGGTGTTTCCAATGAAAATATAATTGCTGCTTTAAAAAGTTTTAAAGGAGTTAGAAGACGTTTCTCTTTTCAAATTAGAGAAGAAAATATAGTGTATATTGATGATTATGCACATCATCCAACAGAAATAAATGCAGTGCATCAGGCGGTTAGAGAGCTGTATCCAAATAAAAAAATTATAGCAGCTTTTCAGCCTCATTTGTTTAGTCGAACAAAAGATTTTGTAGATGGCTTTGCTGAAAGTTTAAGTCAATTTGATGAAGTTCTTTTACTAGAAATTTATCCTGCACGCGAGTTGCCAATGGAAGGAGTGAATTCGACTTGGTTGTTAAATAAAATTAATAACCCAAATAAAAAATTAGTAAGTAAAGAAGAATTATTAGTTGCATTTAAAAATTCAGATGCAGATGTGTTTATAACTATTGGAGCTGGAGACATTGGAGAATTAGTAAAAAATATTAAAAAAACACTTCATGAAAAGAATTAATTGGCATACGGTTCGTTTGGTGTTAATCATTTTTGTTATGATTTTCCTGTATTCTTTTTCTTCTAAAAGAAATAGTGAGCGTAAAATCAATAAGATAGATATCAAATTTGATTCTAATGAAAATATGTTTTTAACACATGAAATGGTTAATAACTTGTTAATACAAAATTTTGGAGGTGCTTCAACAATTCAAAAAGATAAGGTAGATTTGAATACTTTAGAAACTGTTCTCGATGATCACGAGATGATTGAAAAAGCACAAGTTTTTTCAACAATAGACGGGCTTCTAAATACGCGTATTACTCAAAAGACCCCAATCGTAAGAGTTATTACTGATAACGAGAGTTATTATCTTGATTCTAAAGGTGATAAAATGTCGTTGTCAGATAATTTTTCAGCACGAGTTCCGCTAGTTACTGGCGAAATTAGTGAAGAAAATTGTAGGCCATATTTGTTTTTGTTTAATCAAATCAAAAAAGATGATTTTTTAAGCAAAAATATTACGGGTGCACAAATTATGCCTTCTGGTAGTGTTATTTTAACTAACAGAAGTTATGATTATAAAATAGTATTTGGGAAACCAATTAATGTTGAAGATAAGCTTAAGAATTACAAAGCATTTTTTCAACATGCTATAAAAGATACATTGATTAAGAATTATAAAGAGGTTAACGTTATGTTTACTCAACAAGTGGTTTGTAAGAAATAGAAAAAGGGTATGAACAAAGACAACATCGCAGTAGGATTAGATATTGGTACAACAAAAATTGTAGCAATGATTGGGAAGAAAAATGAATACGGTAAGCTAGAAATCCTAGGAGTAGGAAAATCTAAAAGCTTAGGTGTGCACAGAGGTGTTGTAAATAATATTACGCAAACTATTCAGTCTATTCAGCAAGCGGTTATTGAAGCAGAAAACAATTCAGGATACAAAATTAATGATGTTGTAGTGGGTATTGCCGGACAACATATTCGTAGTATTCAACATAGCGATTATATAAGTCGTCCAAATGCAGAAGAAGTAATTGGCGATGCAGATATCGATACATTAATTGGTCAGGTTCATAAGTTAGCCATGTTGCCAGGTGAAGAAATAATTCATGTATTGCCACAAGAATTTAAAATTGATGGTCAAGCTGAAATTAAAGAACCAATCGGAATGTACGGAGGAAGATTAGAATCTAGTTTTCACGTAGTAGTTGGTCAAGCTGCTTCAATTCGTAATTTAGGAAGATGTGTTAAAAGTGCCGAATTAGAGTTGTCTGGATTAACACTTGAGCCATTAGCTTCTGCCGATGCGGTATTAAGTCAAGAAGAAAAAGAAGCAGGAGTTGCTTTAATTGATATAGGTGGTGGAACAACAGATTTAGCCATATTTAAAGACGGAATCATTCGTCATACTGCTGTTATTCCTTTTGGCGGAAACGTTATTACGGAAGATATTAAAGAAGGGTGTTCTATTATAGAAAAACAAGCAGAGTTGTTAAAAACGCGTTTTGGTTCAGCTTGGCCAGGTGAAAATAAAGACAACGAAATTGTTTCTATTCCTGGATTAAGAGGTAGAGAGCCAAAAGAAATTTCGCTAAAAAACTTGTCAAAAATTATTCACGCTAGAGTTGTGGAAATTATTGAGCAAGTTTATGCCGAAATTAAATTATACGGACATGAAGATCCTAAGAAAAAATTAATTGCCGGAATTGTTTTAACTGGTGGTGGAGCACAATTGCAACACATTAAACAACTAGTTGAATATATAACAGGAATGGATACTAGAATTGGATATCCAAACGAGCATTTAGCAGGAGATTCAAATGAAGAATTGTCAAGTCCGCTTTATGCTACAGCAGTTGGTTTAGTAATGAACAGTATTAGAAATAATACCAAAAGTGCTACCCCATTTGTTGAAATAAAAAAAGAAGAACCTATTGCAGTTAAACCTCAAGTTGTAGTTGAAGAACCAATTGTTCAAGAGGAGCCAAAAGCAGTAGAGTCTATCAAAACCGAAACGACAGATGATAAAATCAAACGTTCGTTTTTTGATAAATACATTGATAAGATTAAAGAATTTTTAGATAACGCAGAATAAAAGGAGATACTATGTCAGAATTTGGAAACATTTCATTCGATTTACCTAAAAACCAATCTAACGTAATTAAAGTAATTGGCGTTGGAGGTGGAGGTAGTAATGCTATTAATCACATGTTTAAACAAGGGATTAAAGGTGTTGATTTTGTAGTTTGTAATACCGATTCTCAGGCTTTGCAAAATAGTCCTGTGCCAAATAAAATTCAGTTAGGTGTTAGCTTAACAGAAGGATTAGGTGCTGGAGCAAATCCAGAAGTTGGGCAACAATCGGCAATCGAAAGTATCGCTGAAATAGAAAAAATGTTAGACAGCAACACCAAAATGATTTTTATTACCGCAGGAATGGGTGGTGGAACAGGTACTGGAGCGGCTCCTATCATTGCTAAATTAGCAAAAGAACGCGATATTTTAACAGTAGGTATCGTTACAATTCCTTTTCAATTTGAAGGTAAAAATCGTTCAGATCAAGCTTTAGCTGGAGTTGATCGCCTTAGAAAGCAAGTTGATTCTTTGATCGTTATCAATAATAATAAATTGCGTGAAGTATACGGAAACTTAGGGTATAAATCAGGTTATTCAAAAGTTGACGAAGTGTTGGCAACGGCAGCTCGTGGTATTGCAGAGGTAATTTCACAACATTATATTCAAAATATCGATTTACGTGATGCTAAAACAGTATTGGCTAATAGTGGAACAGCTATTATGGGTTCTGCAATTGCGTCAGGTGAAGGAAAAGCAAAAAAAGCCATTACAAGTGCTTTAGATTCACCATTGTTAAACGACAATAAAATTACAGGAGCTAAACAAGTTTTACTTCTAATTGTTTCGGGTGTTGGAGAAGAAAACGAAATAAGTATTGATGAAATTAGCGAAATCAACGAATATATCCAAAACGAAGCAGGTTATAGTGCAAACATAATCATGGGATTAGGTGAAGACGAAAAACTTGAAAATTCAATTTCAGTAACGGTTATTGCTACAGGTTTTAATATTGAACAGCAAGCAGAAATCGTAAATCAAGAGCCTAAAAAAATCATTCATTCATTAGAAGATGAACAAAAAATCGTTCATGAATTATTAAATAAAACGATTGCTAGTCTTCCGGTAAATGAACCAATTTTCGAAAGTCAGAAAGTAGAAGAGGTTAAAGCTGATATTATCAATCCAATTTGTGATGAAATGGAAGAAAAAATCGTTTTTACTTTAGAGGAAGAAGTTGAAGCTCCTACTTTTGAAATTCATACACCAGTAGCTACAATTGATTTAGTTCCAACATCTGATTTTTTAAAAAATATTGATGTAACTTTTGAAATTGTTAGTCCAAATGTAGCACCAAGTTTTGAAATCATTACACCACAAATCAGAGAAATTGAAGTAAAAGATCCTGAATTTGTTGTAGCTAAAGAAGAGATAAATTTTTCATTAGACTTGTTTGAAACGAAAGCAGAAGTAAAAGAAGAAAGTACTATTGTTTTTGATTTATCTGCAGAAACACGTGCAATGGAAGTTAAAGATCCAATTAACGTAGTTCCAGTTACAGAAGTAAACCAAAACGGAATTATTAAATATTCATTAGAAGACTATTTAGAAAAAGAAAATGAGTTAGTAGCTTCTAAGCCAGTTGAAGTAGTTGCAGAGCCAGTAGATGAAGAGTTAAATTTCACTATGAAAAGTGAAATGAACAAACCAGAAAGCAACATTAAATTTGATGCTGTTTCGCCTCTTGAAATGTCAATAGAAGAGACATTAAAGTTTAGAGCAGACGAACGCAAAAGAAAAATGAAAGAGTTCAATCACAAATTCAACAATAGCAATTCGCAAATTGATGAGTTTGAAAAAGAACCAGCTTATAAAAGAATGGGAATAGATGTAACATCTACTCCAAACACAAATAGCAATCAATCTAGAATGTCATTAGGAACTGACAGTAACGACGATATTCAACTTCGTTCAAACAATTCATTCCTTCACGATAATGTAGATTAATCTGCAATAAACTAACCTACCCTAAAAGAACCCGAAGAGCAATTTTCGGGTTTTTTTATTACCTTTGCACCATGTTTGTTAAACCTTTGCTTTTGGTTTGGACATAAATCAACTACAATAAATAAAAAATTACAATATGAGTTTAGAGGTAAAAATCATGGACAACATGAAAGAAGCTATGAAAGCAAAAGACACTGTTGCATTAGAAGCTTTAAGAGCAATTAAATCGGCAATTATTTTAGCTAAAACAGAAGCTGGAGCAGCAGATGGATTAACTGAAGATGCAGAAATTAAAATGTTACAACGCTTAGTTAAAATGAGAAAAGATAGTGCAGAGATTTTTACTACACAAAATCGTCCTGATTTAGCTGAACCAGAATTGGCTCAAATTGCTGTAATTGAGAAATTCTTACCAGCACAATTATCAGAAGCTGAAGTAGAATCAATTATTGCAAAAATAATTGCAGAAACAGGTGCTTCTGGCATTGCTTCTATGGGTAAAGTTATGGGATTAGCTTCTGCTCAAATAGGAGGACAAGCGGAAGGGAAAGTAATTTCTGGAATTGTAAAGAAATTATTAGTTTAATAGAATAGTGAAAAGTAAATAGTGAAAAGTAAAAAAGATAAATTAGTTTATCACTTTTCACTATTTACTTAAAAAAAGGGCTTCGTAGTTCAACTGGATAGAATATCAGATTTCGGCTCTGAGGGTTGGGGGTTCGAATCCCTTCGAGGTCACAAAATAAATAAAAACGCTTTTATAGCGTTTTTATTTATTTTATAACGCGACTTTTTGCGTTATTTGTAAAAGTGTAAAACAACCCAACCTACAATGAATCCGCCACCTGTTGAACATGAGTTATTTTTAGCCGATTATATTGCAATGTTTGTTGTGGTGGTTCCATTTGCAGCAATATTCTTTGTATTTGCTTTTTATGTTATTGAGATTATTTATCTGAGAAATTATAAAAAACCCTTATTAGTTTTTGCTAACATCCAATTTAAAAATTTAACTGAAAGTCAAAAGCATATTTTGGCTGCAAATTTTAATTTCTATAACAATTTAAAACCCAAATATAAGCGTTATTTTGAACACCGCGTTTCTATGTTTATTTCTAATTATGAGTTTTTAGGTAGAGATATTTCTGTTACTGAAGAAATGAAAATAACAATTTCTGCAACTTATGTCATGCTAACATTCGGAATGCGAGATTACTTAAATCCGCTATTTAAAACTATTTTAATATTTCCAGATATTTATTATTCATCCCAAACAGATAATTATCATAAAGGAGAATTTAATCCAAGATTAAAAAATATTGTTTTTTCTTGGAAGCACTTTAAAGAAGGAATTGATATAACAAACGATAATTTAAATCTTGGATTGCATGAATTTACTCATGCATTTCATATTCAATCTTTAAAAAGTGAAAAGGCAACGTTTGTTTTGTTTAATGAGTCTTTACAGAGTTTGTTTAAACTTGTATCTAATCCGCAAATGAAACAAAAACTTATCGAATCTGGATTTTTACGTGATTATGCTTATGAAAATCAATTTGAATTTGTAGCGGTTTTGTTAGAATATTTTTTTGAATCGCCGCAAGAATTTAAAACAAAATTCCCTTCTATTTTCTTAAGAGTTAAGCATATGATTAATTTTAACGAAAAATATTTTATAACATCTGAATTTTAAAAACACTGATATCTATCATGTTTTTACTTTTATTTATTGAGTAAATTTATATCAATAAATATAAAGGTTATGAAAAAGTCAGTTCCGGTGTCATCAATTATGACAAAAAATGTAGTTAAATTAAACCTTTCTGATGATTTAACTAAAGCAGAAATATTATTTAAAAAACATCATATTAGACATATTCCAGTAGTTAATGGTAATGTTATTATTGGTATGTTGAGTTATACCGATTTGCTTAGAATTTCTTTTGCAGATGCAATGGAAGATGAAGATGATGTTGATACTACAGTTTATAATATGTTTACTGTAGAGCAAGTAATGGCTAAAAAATTAGTTTCTATTTCTCCTGAAACCACAATAAAAGAAGCAGCACAAATATTATCTTCAAGAGAGTTTCATGCGTTGCCGGTTTGTGAAGGAGATTTGTTAGTAGGAATTATTACTACAACCGATTTAATTAAATACTTAATTGAGCAATATTAGTACTATTTTCTAAATTGTAAACCTGACAGGTTTCAAAAAACTTGTCAGGTTTATATTTATTTTATTTCGTGATTACTTTCAAATCGGTAATAGTTGCTGTCGGATTTTCAGCTCCAAAAACATAACTTCCTGCAACTAAAACATCAGCACCAGCATCCGCTAATTGTTTAGCATTTTTATTAGTAACACCGCCATCAATTTCTATTAAAGTAGATGCATTTTTTCTTTCAATTAATGCTTTTAGTTTTTTTACTTTATCGTAAGTGTTTTCAATGAATGATTGACCTCCAAAACCAGGATTTACGCTCATAATGCAAACCAAATCAATATCCTGAATCACATCTTCTAATAAATCTACATTAGTATGCGGATTTAAGGCAACTCCAGCTTTCATGCCTTCTGCTTTAATAGCTTGAAGTGTTCTGTGTAAATGCGTGCAAGCTTCGTAATGAACGGTTAAAACATCTGCTCCTAATTTTTTGAATGTTGCAATGTATCGGTCAGGGTCAACAATCATTAAGTGAACATCAATTGTTTTTTTTGCGTGTTTGTTGATAGCGTCTAAAACTGGCATTCCAAAAGAAATATTCGGAACAAAAACACCATCCATAATATCAATGTGAAACCAATCTGCGTCACTAGCATTAATCATTTCGATGTCGCGTTGTAAATTAGCAAAATCAGCAGCAAGTACTGAAGGAGCAATAAATGTGTTTTTCATAAACTTGTAAAGTGTGTGTTGTTTAGTGCAAAGATAGTTTTTAGTTTAAAAGTTTAAAAGTTTAATTCTCTAAACTTCTGGATTAAATTTTGGCTACTAGCGAAAAAAGCAATACCTCCAATATCATTGGAGGTATTATTCTAAAAATTAATCTAAATTAGTTTTTCTGCTTGTCTATTTCTTTTTGGATTAAGTTCCAATCATAATAATGAAAGGTCATTCCATTGCTCATAGCTACTAACATGCCCTTTGGAAATGCTTGATTTAGCTGAATTGATGTTGCATCTGCACCGTCGCATTCAACTGTTGATGTTGGTATTTCTGCAATTTTTATATGCTTATTTTCTTGGTTTGAATTTTCTTCTCTAGTATATACAATAAACGTGTTTGCTTGTTGGTTGGAAACTAAAATATATCCAGTAGTTTCAGTCTTTTTATAAATTGCTATTCCTTCATTGTCGGATTTGAAATCATTTTGCCCAAAAAATGCTATTTCATTATTGTCATTCTTTGAAGGGTCTGCTAAATACTTTCGAATTCCTGTTTGTTCGTCGGAATAGTAGATATAGCCTAATTCATTATCAATAGCTATTGCTTCTATTTCTTTTTTACCACTATATTTCCCAAATTTTCTTATGATTTTTGCTTGTACCACTCCGTTTATCGATTCCAATTGGTATTGCCATAAATAACTTCCAGATGGGCCATTTTTTCTTCCTACTATTACAAATATTTCCCCGTCAGAAGGTCGTGTGTAAAGGGCAATTCCCATAGGATTTCTTTCGGTTTCTCCTTCAAATACTTCAATTCCTCCATTATCAATTGGTTCTAGATTTGGTAAAGAAAACACTCTAATTTTATTTGTTTCTCTTTCAGTAGTTACAGCTATATCAATAGTTGTGTTACCTACTTTTAATTTATAAGCAACATCTACATTGTTTGGTCTTTTTAATGGAATTGATTTCTTTATAATTTTACCATTTAAATCATATAAATAAAGACCGCCATCAGAGTCTTTATCAGTTCCAATTATTAAGCTGCTTGAAGTGTTAGTTGGGTGAATCCAAATAGCTGGATCATCAGTATCATGTGGTGTTTTTTCAGTAATTAGTTTTGGTTTTATGGCATTTTTAGCTATTGGGGCTAATTTATCTTTACATCCAGTTAGAATGATAATTGAAAACAGTGCTAATTTTAATTTATTCATTATTTTTATTAATTTCATGTGTATATAATACAGTTCCTGATTCATTAATTATATGAACTAACATTTTTTCTGTATTTACAGAAAAAGTCATAAATCCTGGAAGTGAAATGGCATAAATTGTACCTTCTCTATTCCCTGTTGGTCTAACTTCACTTCCAGCTCCTGATAGAAATTGAGTAGTGTAACAATTTTTTGATTTAATAATTTGTAAATCATGTTCGTGACCACACAAATAGGCATCTACTTTATATTCGTTAAATATTGGTGTTAACAAGTTTTCTATGTCTTTAGTATCTTGACTTTTAACTCTTTTTCCGCCTGAATACATAGGATGATGTCCTATAACTATCTTCCAAGTTATAGCTTCGTTTTTTTTACTTAAAGTTTCTATAAGCCATTTTTTTTGGGCTATAGTGTCTTGTTTTTTTACGTTTTGTCCTTTTTCGTCATTATTTTCGTAATAACTCTTTATAAAAGGATTTGTATCAATAAAAATTAACTGTAGTTTTTTTCCTCCTTTTAATTCAATTATTTGTTCAAAATATTGACTTGGCAAGTGCCATCTTCTACTAACATTAGAATAGTCAATTTGAGCTTGTATATTTCCTGAATAATCATGATTTCCAAGTCCTAAATACCAATCACATTGCAAATCAAAATGATGATATACATTCTCAAATGATTTTTCAAAATGAGGATCTTGAGTGCTCTGAACACCATATGGATAGAAATTATCTCCAACTGAAACTACAAAATCTAGATCTATTTCAATAGCAGTTTTAGCCATTTGGTTTGCAACTTCTTTTTGGTTGTATTCTCCAAACCTTCCAAAATCGCCTAAAACAATAAAGTTTTCACTCTCCTTTAGTGTTTTTTGAGCGTTTTTTTGAGCATTTGTAATTTGTATATTTAGTAATAGTACAAATAAGTATATGAAATGTTTCATGAAGGAAATTATTTTTTATATAAATATAAATTCGACAAACTTTTAAGCTTGTCGAATTTATTAAAAATTAGTTATAAATTAAAAATCAAATTTTAATCCTAGATTAAATCTTGCTTGATAATATTCCATTTGCATTGTTCTGGCAGAAACCCCTTGATAGTAGCGTAAGGGCTGATTTGTAAGATTATTCGCCTCAGCAAAAATTCTTAATTGTTTTGTGAATTTATAGGAAGCATTTGCATCAACAAAAGTTTGTTTGTCATAAAATCTATCATCAAAAGAATCACCACCAAGTTCATCTAAATAGTCTGCAGTATAATTTAATGAGATACGTGCAGAGAATTTTTTGTTTTCCCATGAAAGAGAACTATTAAACATGTGAGTTGCTGTTCCTGGTAAAGTTACATCTTTTCTTTCATCTCCATCCGCATTTGTAATACCTTCTGCTTTAGAATCTGTGTAAGTATAGTTTAAGTAGATTCCCAATCCTTTAAAGAATTTCCCAGGAATAAAATCTAATTGTCTTTGTACTGCAACTTCAAATCCATATACACTAACTTTTTCTCCATTTCGTTGTTGTGTTAAAGACCAATTTCCTGGATTAACTGTAGGTATTGGATTCACTAAGTCAGGAAAATCTTGACTAAACTTTGCATTTGTATATTGATTATCACGGTAAGTGTAAATAAAGTCATTCAGTTTTTTATAAAACACACCACCTGATAATAAACCAACTGATTTATAATATTTTTCTAACATTAAATCAAAATTATAAGCATACGTAGCTTTAAGGTTTGGATTACCTGCGTCAATTGCAGAATCATCATCAGGTATAACACTTAAAAATGGAGATAATGCATAGTAATTTGGTCTTGCTATAGATGTAGTAAATGCAGCTCTATATACCCAATCTTTTTCATTATTATATTTAAAAGCTAAACTAGGTAAAACATTTGTATAAGAGTTAGTATTGTTAATTTCTCCTACCAAGTCTTCTTCGTTTTCAATATAATTTGCTGTATAATCAATGAAAGTGTTTTCTAATCTCAAACCGGCAATCATAGAAAGTTTATCATTGAAATCCTGATCATATCTTATATATCCTGCATAAATATTTTCTTTTGCTTTGTAATTTAATCCTAAATATTCAGAAGGAATATCTTGTTTGTTGAATATTGCTGAGTTATTAAGGTCTAAATTTCCTAAAAATGAATTGCTTACAAAAGTTCCAGGGATATATTGTGAACCAGCTTGCCAATTTTCTCCACCATATGAGGTGGTTTGAAGCGTGTTAAGATTTCCAAAATCTACAATTGGTTCATATTCGAAAAAATTATTGTTTCTAAATTTATCTTTTATTCTTAATCTTGCACCAAAGCGAATTCTACCTTTTTGATTTTCAATAATTGAAAAAGGAACTCTAAAATTAATTTTAGCACCTAATTCACTTTCTTCAGTATAGTTTTTGTTTTCAGATAATGTTCTAAATTCAAAATCTTCGGCTAAATTATCTCCAATTCCAGTTATTAATGGGAATCTTGCATTGTTTAAATTCATATCAAAATCTAGACCCTTATTTTGAAACTCGATATAACGTTCATTTGGTCTATCTTCACTAGCTTCTGCATAGTTTACAGACCAATCCATATCTAATTTAGGACTTAATAAATGTTCACCTCCAATAGAATAGTTTTGAACTTTTTGTCTTTCTAAACGCGCGTTTTTATTTTTTTTGTTATCAATACCTCCTTTTGTTTGTCTTCTTACGTCTCCCTCAAACCCAATAATGTTAGCATTTACATCATAAATTGGATCTATGCCTCTGTATCTTGCACGATAACGATTTTCTCTGTCATCTCTTATGTTGTACATTGCATTAAAATAAATGCTATTGTTATTGTTAAACTTGTAATCTGTTGCAAATGCAAATGAATTTCGAATTCTTTGTACATCATATTTTCTAACATCATATTCTTCGATATACACGTTATCAAAATCATCTTTAACCCATACAGCTTCTACATTGTCAGATCCAAAAATATTATTAAAGTATGAAGCACTAAATACAACTCCTAATTTGTTTTCCAAATATCTATTTCCATATACAAAACCTGCAGTATAATTTCCTTTTTCACGAATTGGTCCATAACCACCCGCAAGTGTAGCAGAAATTCTTTCGCCATTTGGAGTTGCTCTTGTTATTAAATTTACAGATCCACCAATTGCATCTGCATCCATATCTGAAGTTAAAGTTTTATTTACTTCAATTGTTGAAATCATATCTGCTGGAATTAAATCCATTTGAACATTTCTATTATCTCCTTCAGCAGATGGAATTCTATCTCCATTCAAGGTAACAGAGTTTAAGTTAGGAGCTAGACCTCTTATGATTATATTTCTAGCTTCACCTTGATCATTCTGCATGGTGATAGCTTGAACTCTTTTAAGTGCATCTCCAATATTTGCGTCTGGGAAACGACCAGTTTGGTCAGATGAAATAACATTTGTAATATTTTGATTGCTTTTTTGTTTATTTAAAGCTTTTGCTTGCCCTCTTAGACGGTCTCCAATAACAACTACATTTTCAAGTTCATTTGAAGCCGTAATTAACACAAATTTTATGTTTGTGTTTTTGCCTGCTTCCACTTTTACTTCTTGGGTTTGTTTTTCATAACCAATATAAGTAATCTCAACTTGGTAATTCCCCTCAGGAATATTTAAAAATTCAAATTCACCATTTTGATTAGAGTACGTATATTTATTAATACCTTCTAATTTTATTGTTGCTCCAGGTAGTGAAAAGTTAGTTTCAGCCTCAGTAATTTTACCGGATATGATTCCGTTTTTTTGTGCATTGACAATCTGGTTTGATGCAAATGCAAGTATTATAAATAATACAATTTTTTTCATTTTTTTTTTGGTTTAGTATTTAAACCGCAATATTAGATGATTAATTCTGCTTACTTGTTATCGTTTATTTACTATAGGTTTACTTTTTTGTTATTGAATATTGGTATGTGTTAATAATGTGTTAATAAAAAAAACTCCGGTAATCAGCCGGAGTTTCAATCATCAATCAAAAAACGAACAGTCTTAGACTGTTGTTATCTTTATAGTGTCACACTGAGCGCAGTCGAAGTGTTATCCTAAATACGTTTTTAAAATTTTACTTCTAGAAGTATGTTTTAATCTTCTAATCGCTTTTTCTTTAATTTGACGTACACGCTCACGAGTTAAGTCAAAAGTTTCTCCAATTTCTTCAAGAGTCATAGGATGTTGGTCACCTAAACCAAAATACAAACGAACTACATCTGCCTCTCTTGGAGTTAATGTTTCTAAAGCTCTTTCGATTTCAGTTTGTAATGATTCATGAATTAATTCTCTATCTGGATTTGGAGATTCACCTGAACGTAAAACGTCATATAAGTTAGAATCTTCTCCTTCAACAAGAGGTGCATCCATAGATAAATGACGGCCAGAGTTTTTCATTGACTCTTTTACATCATTGACTGTCATGTCTAATTCTTTTGCAATTTCTTCAGCAGAAGGTGGACGCTCATTAGATTGCTCTAACAACGCATACATTTTGTTGATTTTATTGATAGAACCAATTTTGTTTAATGGTAAACGAACGATACGAGATTGTTCTGCTAGAGCTTGAAGAATGGATTGACGAATCCACCATACTGCGTATGAAATGAATTTAAATCCACGCGTTTCATCAAAACGTTGAGCTGCTTTAATTAATCCTAAATTTCCTTCGTTAATTAAATCAGGAAGTGTAAGTCCTTGATTTTGATATTGTTTTGCTACAGAGACTACGAAACGTAAATTAGCTTTTGTTAATTTTTCTAAAGCTCTTTGGTCTCCAGCTTTAATTCTTTGTGCTAATTCTACTTCTTCGTCAGCGGTTATAAGGTCAACTTTTCCAATTTCTTGTAAATATTTGTCCAGGGAAGCAGTTTCACGATTAGTTACCTGCTTGGTAATTTTAAGCTGTCTCATTTATATTTTCTCCTTACTTTTTAAAAGTTCTGGTAATTATACGTGTCAACATATAAAAAAGTTACACAACTTTATAAAAAACTTATTCAATTATATAATTTTCAATTTTTGCTTTATAAAATTGTATTTTTTGATGCATTTTAAAGAAGAAAATTTTTCTATCTTTTTTGCCAGATTGATTTAAAGATTTGGAGTTATAAAGTTGATTTATAATATATTGTTTTTGTTCTTCGCAAGTGTTTTTGTCAGACGTAACATAATATCCAAGTGCATTGTAGGGAAGGAAAAATGCAGATTTTTCTTTTGAATTAAATAACGCAGAATTATTAAGGATTAATAACTCATTATAATAGAGTTGAAAGTCATCAGTATCTAACTCGCATTTTTTTTCTATTGTTTTAATAATTTCAGTTAAGTCTTCTAAAATATATATAGCATTATTGTACGTTAGTAAACCAGCTTCAAAAAAATAACTTATTTGCTGTAGTGAACTATTTATTGTGGTGTCATTCCAAATTTCAACTCTTTTAGAGTTTTCAAAAAATGTTTTTAAATTATTATTTCCACCTAATACAGATTCGTCAAATGCAAATTCTTCAAAACTAGATTTTTGTTCTTTGTTTAGAAGATTGAACCAGATAAAAAACTTAAATTTTGAAAATAATGTTCCCGAAACTGCATAATTCATAGGAATATCTTTTGCAGCATAATATACTGTTGTTTCTTTTGGATTTAATGTAGTTAGTATTTGATTTGTTTTTTTAAAATAGTCCTTAAAATCAGTTAATGTTGTTATTTCTTTAGTTTTTTCTATTATTAATTGGCCTTTATTTCTGAATAAAGAATCCATTGATAATGAGAAATAATCACAAATTGTTACGGTTTCTTCTATTGAAAATTTACTCTTCATTGAAATTCGTCTATGCGCTGCATCATAGCTAATGTCTAGAATTCTAGCAATTTCCTCATTCAATGAAATGTTTTTTGATATTAGATTCCGAATAGTGGATAATAGAATTTCTTGCGATTTCATATTTTGTGATTTTCACAAATATAAGAAATGAATTAATTAATATTCACATTTATATTTGTGATTATCGAAATATTTTTGTTTTCTAATTAAATAATTATGAGAAAAATAATCAGAGAACATTTAGAATCTTTTCGGGAGCAAGATCTAAAAAAGTATTCAAAGGTTGTAAACCGATATTTTAAAAGAAAATGGCGATTTGTTTTTCTGTTTTTTTTAGCTTCTTGTAGTGTTCAAAATCAAATTAATAAAGATGATTTTAAAAGAATGCCAAAAACGATGTCAATTCGGTTTTATGATAAATTAGATACGATTCAGCATCATTATGGCAATCAATATTTTTCTAGGAGCTTAATAAATGAATTTTCAGATAAAAAAAATATTGATTATGCTGAACCTTTAGAGCTAAAAATAGAAAAAAACGAGTTGTACATAACATTTCAAGATGTTTTAAAGAAACAGTTTGTAATTAAAGTTAGCGGAAAACACCATAAAAAGCGTTTTGTTTTTTATACCAATTATGAAACGATTTCTTTTCCAATACTTTTTATTTCAAAACAAATGACAAAATATACAGTTGAAATCCCGAATAATGAAACTGTTTTATTTAAAAGAAGTTATACCAGTGAAGGAATGCTTTTGTTATTTGGAGCAGAAAACTCTTCAGAAAAAGAATATATTTTTAAAATTATAAAAGATGAATAAGCTGCTTTTGATTATTGGAATATTATGCAGTTTCAATAGTTATTCTCAAAAAGCAAATAGGTTTTCTTTAAATCCTTGGGAAAATGTGAATGGGTATAGATTTGGAGCTGGTTTTAAAGAGAGTTTAGAATTAGAAGCATCATATTTAATAACATCATACCCGCAGAATGATCCTGGTTTTGGTGGTATGATTATGCGAGTTCAGTATATTGGAGCTGGATTGGAATACTTAAGAATTGGTAATATGAATGTATTTGGAACAAAATTGTCATACGAAAATATTTTTGCATTTTTTTCAGGACAAATAGCATCTGATTTTCTTTTTACTAATGATTCAACTCAAGTAAGAATAATGCCTAAAATTGGTTTGTCCGTTTTCGGATATATAACATTGTACTATGGATGGAATTTAAATCTAATTAAACAAAGTGAATTGCAACCGCAAGGACATAATGTTTCATTGCAAATTAATATATTAAACTAAAAAAATATAAAAATGAAAAAGTCAATAATTTTATTTTTTATTTGCTGTTCTGTTTGGGCGCAAGACACCATTGTTTTTCCTAAAATTGACGCTTTTAAAAGAAATATTTTAGAAGTTAGTTATGGGAAACCACTCGGGAATTTGGCGAATAAGTATGAAAGTTCAATTACAACTGCTTTTTATATGCGTACTAAAATTGCAAAGCGACAGTTTGTTGATTTTGGTGTAGAATTAAGTGGAATTGTGAAAGGAAATAGCATCGATTATAATGCAGAAACTGAAAATATTCGGTTAGATGGAAGTAAGTCGGCACTTTTCTTAGGGTTTCGTTATACTCGGTTTTTATTCCAATCTAAGAATGAAAATTTCCATATCGAATCTAATTCAGGAATTGGCTGGAAATACCTGCATTACTCAAAACCAGAAGATGAAATTTATGATGAGTTAGATATAAAGCCAACGTTAAATACAATAGCCGTGTCGCAAGGTATAAAAATTGTTCTTTACGGATTTGGATTGCACTGCAATTATCAATATTCGCCCTATACACTATTTAATTCAAAAGTTGAGAGAAATTTTGGAGCGTCATCAATTAATTTTGGTATTTCTGGTAGTTGGAACTTTTAGCCTCAAAAACCAAAAACCCCAATTCAAAATTTTGAATTGGGGTTTTTATATGAACTAATAATTAAGTATTAACCTTGTGGCGTATCCTTTTTTTCAATAGGTCTTTCTTCTCTTGGAGGTCTTGGTAAAAGTGCTTTTCTTGACACTTTTTCTTTACGTGTTTTAGGATCAACACCTAAGTATTTCACCATAAAAACGTCACCCATGTTCACTACATCAGTAACATTTTCTGTTCTTTCCCAAGCCAATTCTGAAACGTGTAATAAAACTTCATTTCCTGGTGCTTGTGTATATTCTACAACAGCTCCAAAATCTAACATTTTAATTACTTTTACTTCATAAGCTTCTCCCATTGCTGGTTTGAAAATGATAGAATCAATCTTAGCTAATACTGCTGCAATTCCGTCAGGATCAGTTCCAAGAATTTCAACAACTCCTTGTTCGTCAACCTCATTAATTACGATAGTAGTTCCAGTAGCTTTTTGTAATTCTTGAATTACTTTTCCACCAGGACCAATTAACGCTCCAATGAAAGCTCCAGGAATGGTTCTCATGATAATTTTTGGAGCATGAACTTTAACATCAGTATTTGGTTTAGCCAATGTTTCAGTTAATTTTCCTAAGATATGTAAACGTCCATCACGAGCTTGAGCTAAAGCTTGCTCCATAATTTCATATTTTAATCCGTCAATTTTAATGTCCATTTGACAAGCTGTAATTCCTTCTGAAGTCCCCGTTACTTTAAAGTCCATATCTCCTAAGTGATCTTCATCTCCTAAAATATCAGATAAAACAGCAAAACGTTCTCCGTCAGTAATTAATCCCATTGCAATTCCAGAAACCGGACGAATCATTTGAACTCCAGCATCCATCAAAGCTAATGTTCCAGCACAAACAGTTGCCATTGAAGATGAACCGTTAGATTCTAATACTTCAGAAACAATTCTGATTGTATAAGGATTTTCAGCAGGAATCATATTTTTCAATGCTCTTTGCGCTAAGTTTCCATGACCAACTTCTCTTCTTGAAGTTCCTCTTAACGGACGAGCTTCTCCTGTAGAAAATGGTGGAAAATTATAGTGTAAATAGAATTTTTCTTCACCTTGCTCGCTAGGCGAGTCGATTTGGTTTGCTTCTCTAGAAGTTCCTAAAGTTGCAGTTGCCAAAGCTTGCGTTTCTCCACGTGTAAATAATGCCGAACCGTGAACAGATGGTAAATAATCTACTTCACACCAAATTGGTCTGATTTCTGTAGTTTTTCTTCCGTCTAAACGAGTTCCTAAATCTAAAGTTACATTACGAACTGCTTCTTTATTGGTTTTATAGAAATATTTAGAAACTAAATCTCCATTTTCTGCCAATTCTTCTTCAGTAAACAATGCTTTTACTTCTTCTTTTACAGCATCAAATGCAGCTGAGCGTTCGTGTTTAGCTGAACCTTTACTTGCAATAGCGTAAATTTTATCATAAGCTGCTGCTTTTACTTTAGCGTAAATAGCATCATCAGATTTTTCAGTTTCGTATGTACGAACTTCTTTTTTTCCAAAAGCAGTTGCTAATCTTTCTTGCGCTGCAATTTGTACTTTAATGTGTTCGTGAGCAAATTTAATTGCTTCTAGCATTTCTGCTTCTGAGATTTCTTTCATTTCTCCTTCTACCATTGCGATAGAATCAGTTGAAGCTCCAATCATCATGTCAATATCAGACAATTCTAATTGTGCACGAGATGGGTTGATGATGAATTTTCCATCAATTCTTCCAACTCTAGCTTCAGAAATTAAAGTTTCAAAAGGAATATCAGACAATGCAAGTGCTGCCGAAGCTGCTAAACCTGCAAGTGCATCTGGCATAACATCCTCGTCATGAGACATTAACTGAATCATAACTTGAACTTCTGCATGGTAATCTGATGGGAAAAGTGGACGCAATACACGGTCAACTAATCTCATGGTTAATACTTCGCTGTCGCTTGGACGTGCTTCTCTTTTGAAAAAACCTCCTGGAAAACGACCTGCTGCAGCAAATTTTTCACGATAATCTACCGTTAATGGTAAAAAATCGATGCCTGGACTTGCTTTTCTTGCGGAAACAACTGTACCTAAAATAACAGTCTTTCCAATTCTTACTACTACAGAGCCGTCTGCTTGTTTGGCTAAACGACCTGTCTCGATTGTGATGCTTCTGCCATCACCTAAATCGATGCTTTCTACAAATAATTGTGGAATCATAATTAATTCTCTAATTGATTAAACAATGGGTTTTAGTTGTGTTGTTGTGTGTGTAGTTGTTTATAACCCAATGAAAAACCAAACTTTTTCTGTCAATATAAAAAAACAAAAAGGGGCACAAAGCCCCTTTAGTTGATTATTTTCTAATTCCTAATTCTTTAATAATCTCACGATATCTGTTGATATCTTTTTTCTTTAAATAGTCAAGAAGACTTCTTCTTTTTCCTACTAAAAGTACTAATGAACGTTCTGTGTTAAAATCATGACGATTTTTTTTCAAGTGCTCAGTTAAGTGAGAAATTCTAAATGTAAATAATGCGATTTGCCCTTCAGCAGATCCAGTGTTTTCAGCTTTACCTCCGTGTTTAGCGAAAATTTCAGCTTTTGTTTCTTTAGTCAAGTACATGCTAATATTATTTTAAATGATTATTATGTATGAATTGTATGGTTGCAATTCGGATGCAAAGGTAGTTTTATTTTTTAAAATCACAAGTAATTATAAAAATAACTTTGCTACTTCTTGATTTACAAATTCTAAAAAGCGCTCGTCTGCTTCAGTAAATGGATCTATTACATGAGAATCAATATCGATTTGACCAATGTTTTTTCCTTCAACAAATAAAGGAACTACAATTTCTGATTTTACTGTAAAACTACATGCAATATAATTGTCTTGTGCTTTTACATCTGGTACTACAAAATTAGCGTTTGATTCTGCAACTTGTCCGCAAATTCCTTTTCCAAAAGGAATTACAGTATGATCAGTTTCTGCTCCTACATAAGGTCCTAAATGCAAGGTTTTTGTTTCATGATTAGCAAAGTAATAACCTACCCAATTATAATAGTCTATAGAATCGGTTAGTAATTGGCAAACAGCTAAAAGTTTTTCATCTCTTGTTGTGTTTTCTTTTGTTAGTATCGAAGAAACTAAAGGTTTTAAATTTTCAAAACTCATTTTTTTATTTTTTTACAAAAGTATTTATTCCTGCGTATTAAAAATTCTATATTTTTGTTAAAAATTCACAGTTTGAAAAATATTTTTTCTCAATACAAACCTTTCTTTGTTTTTTTATCAAAGTTCCTGCTTTTCTATGTGGTTTTTACCTTTATATATAAAGTGTATTTAAATCATTATGATGTTGCTAAGAATGAAGTGGATTTTTTTACTGAAGTTGTGGCAAAACAAACGGTATATCTATTGAATCTATTTGCAGATACTTCTCATACATTTCCGCATGAATTTGAATCTTCTATTAAGCTTTTTTACAACCATAAATATGTAGCACGAGTTGTTGAAGGATGCAATGCTATTAGCGTAATGATATTATTTGCTGCCTTTGTTTTTTCGTTTTCAACTCAATGGAAGAAAACAAGTTTATATATTGGACTAGGAATACTATTAATTCATATTTTAAATGTAGTTAGAATTGCATTATTATGCTATGCTCTATATTATTATCCAGATTATGAAAAAATATTGCACGGTAGTATTTTTCCTTTATTTATTTATGGTGTGGTATTTTTGTTGTGGATTTTATGGATAACTAAATTTTCTGGCTATGTTAAAAAAAATTAGTAATCATAAAATGCGTGTTTTATTTCTTTTTTTGTTTTTAGTAGGATTAGTTATGGTACGTGTATTTGAAGATGATCTTTTTTATGATCCATTTTTATCTTTTTTTATGAATAACACTAAAACTCAATCCTTACCTGATTTTGATGGTTTAAAATTGTTTTTTGGATTATTCTCAAGGTATTTATTAAACACATTACTTTCATTATGTATTATTTATTTACTCTTTAAACAAATACAACTAGTTCAGTTTTCTGCTATATTGTTTTTGGTTTTATTTGCGATTTTGATACTATTATTTTACGCTGTTTTGTTTCTTTCAAGTCAGCCAGACTATCTTATTTTATTTTATTTAAGACGCTTTTTAATTCAACCGATTTTTTTAGTTCTTTTTATTCCAGCATTTTATTATCAGCAAATTGCAAAATAAATAGTACTTTTGCAGTAATGAATTTCAGAAAACACATAAGTATACTTCTTGCTTCTCTAGTATTGCTAGCCAATCTAGGGTTAAGTTTCGCTGTGCATTATTGTAAGGATGAAATTGCATCGGTTTCTTTTCAATATCAAGAAGACGAACCTTGTGTTGAAGATCTAAAATCTTGTTGTGCTAAAGAAGATTCTCACGACTCTTGTTGTTCAAATAAAGTAATAAAAGTTGAGAAAAAGACCGATGATATATTAGTAAATAACTTTCAATTAGATTTAGAACCAACTGTTTTTAATGCCGATTGGAAACCAAATTTAGTTGCATTTGAGACAGTTATTGCAACCTCTAATGAAGTTGCTTTTTATTGCGATTCTCACGCACCGCCTCTCTACAAACTTTACTGTCAATTGGTTTTTTACGCATAAGTTTATTGTTTTTTATTCTGTAAATCAAAGAATTAATAACAATAAATAAATTATTATGTTTAAAAAAATAGCGTTTTTGCTATTCTTTGTTTCAAGTTTTGTTTATTCTCAAGAAACCATAAAAGGAATAGTTACAGACGAAAACAATCAACCTTTATTAGGGGCTAATGTGTTTTGGTTCAATACATCAATAGGAACCACAACAGACGAAAATGGAAATTTTTCCATCAAAAAACCTCTAGAGACTTCCTCTTTAGTGATAAGTTACATTGGTTTTGAAACTAAGAAAATTGAAATTACTTCAAATACTATTTCTGTAGTTTTAAAAGAAGTGAAAACTTTAAAAGAAGTAACAATTACCAAAACCAAAAAAGGAACCGAACATTCTTTATACAAAGTTCAAAATGTTCAAGTAATGGGGCAAAAAGAGTTGCTAAAAGCAGCTTGTTGTAATTTGTCTGAAAGCTTTAGTACCAATCCATCTATCGATGTTAATTTTTCAGATGCCGTAACAGGAAATCGTCAAATAAAAATGTTAGGATTAACAAGTCCCTATATTTTAATTACGGAAGAAAACATTCCTTCGGTTCGTGGCGCTTCGCAAGCTTACGGATTGTCTTTTGTACCAGGAACTTGGGTAGAAAGTATTCAGATTACTAAAGGCGCTGGAAGTGTAATTAATGGTTATGAAAGTATTTCAGGACAAATCAATTATGAAGTTCTTAAGCCTATAAACGATATTCCATTTTTCTTAAATGCCTATGGTTCTCAAGACGGACGTTATGAAATCAACACCCATTTTAACAACAAATTTTCAGATAAATTAAGTTCTACATTGTTTTTGCATGGTAATACCAGACAAAATAAAAACGATATGAATGATGATGGATTTTTAGATGGTCCAGTCGGAAAACAAGTTAATGTTTTAAATCGTTGGCAATATAATGATGCTGAAAATGGCATTGTCAGTTTTTTAAACGTTCGTTATATGAACGATGAAAAGCAAGCAGGGGAAATGGATTTCAATCCTGATACGGATAGATTAACCACAAACGCTTGGGGAAGTGAAATCAATACTGAAAAAATAGAAATCTCAAACAAAACAGGTTACGTTTTTCCAGATATGCCGTATCAAAGTTTTGGTTTTCAAAATTCATTTCAATCACATAAGCAAGAATCGTATTTTGGTTTAAGTCAGTATGATATTCAACAAAAAAGTTTTTATTCTAACTTGTTGTTCAATTCGATTATCAACAACACCAAGAATAAATTCACAACCGGTTTAAATTTTACTTATGATGATTATAACGAGTTTGTAAATGTGAATTTCAGTCGCGATTTTTCAAGAATTGATAATTCGGTTGGTGCTTTTTTTGAGTACACGTTTGATAATACTGATAATTTTAGTTTAGTAGCCGGAGCAAGAGTTGATAATCACAATCGTTTAGGAACTTTTATCACGCCAAGATTACACATTCGTTACAATCCATGGAAAGAAGCTGTAATTAGAGCTTCAGCCGGAAGAGGAAAACGAGCTGCTAATATTTTTGCTGAAAACCAACAATTATTTGCTTCCAATAGAAATTTCTCAATCTTAAATACAGACGGAAAATTGTATGGGTTAAATCCGGAGATTGCATGGAATTATGGATTGAGTTTTATTCAAAAATTCAAATTAGCAGGAAAAGATGCTGAGGTGATTTTAGATTACTACAGAACAGATTTTCAAAACCAAGCAGTTGTAGATGTCGATAATTCTCCTCAAGACGTTTTGTTTTATAATTTAAAAGGGAAAAGTTTTGCGAATTCATTTCAAGCCGAATTTTCAATTGATTTGATGACGCATTTAACCTTTAAAACGGCTTATAAATATTACGATGTACAAACGCAATTTACAACAGGTCAATTGCAAAGAGCTTTACAAGCAAAACATAGAGTTTTTGGGAATTTAGCCTATGAAACGCATATCAAAGATAAAGGACAACAATGGAAATTTGATGTAACATACAATTGGTTAGGCGAACAACGTTTGCCATTTACACAATCTAATCCGGTGCAATATCGTTTAGATGAGTATGCACCTGCGTTTGGTGTTTTAAATGCCCAAATTACCAGAACATTTTCAAGTGTTTTTGAAGTGTATATTGGAGGTGAAAACATGAGGAATTACAAACAAAAGAATGGAATTGTTCAAAATGAAAACCCTTTTGGTACTTATTTTGATAGTAGTATGATATACGGACCAACTTTTGGAGCCATGTATTACGCTGGATTGCGATTTAAAATTAAATAGTATTAAGATTTGAGTATTAAGTATTAAGACAAAAAAATAATAACATGAAAAAATTCATTTTAATTGTGCTGGTTTCATTAATTGGAATATCAGTTCAAGCTCAGGAAAAGAAAAGTAAAAACAAAAAAGTAGAATTCAAAGTAGCTGGAAATTGTGAAATGTGCGAAAAGCGAATTGAAAAGGCTGCATTTTCAGTTAAAGGGGTTAAAAGTGCCGATTGGCATGCCGATCATGGAGATATTCATTTAATTATAGATGAAACAAAATGCTCTAAAGAAGATGTTGCAAAAGCTATAGCGGCAGCAGGTCATGATACTGAATTTGTAAAAGCTATTGATGCAGTATATGAAAAATTACATGGTTGTTGTTTATATGAAAGAATGGAATAGTAAAAAGAGGCTGTCTGAAAAGTCTTGATTTTGTCATTCCGAATTTATTTCGGAATCTAAAAAATATTGAAAATCAATTATTTATAGAAGCTGAAACGAGTTCAGCTTGACAATATTGGACTTTTAGGACAGCCTCTTTTTGTTAAAAATAATTATAAATTAATATTTCTATTAAAAATATACTATACATTTGTACTTTCTTTTAGGTAAAAAGTGAAATCAAGTTTGAATAAATTTAAAAAATTGTTTCCGTTTTTCATACTCCCATTATTCATGTGGGCTATTGGTGTTGGATCTAATCCAAACACGAATACGGGAATTAAATCTCAAGTTGAATTTCATCAAAATAATAACACAGCTAATTTTTTCCATTATCACACTCTTGAGGTGGAAGAAAGTGAGTTTGTCTTTATAGAATCTGAACCTGAATTTGAAGTTGAGTTAGATTGGTTTTTAGTTAATTCCAAGGCTGTTAAATTTAAAAACACGGATTTAAAACAAAGCTCAAATTCATACACTACATTACTATTAACTTCTAAAGAAACTATTCCATTTTACGATTTATATTGTAATTGGAAGTTTCATCTTTCTTAATACACCTTTAATTTTTATCACATCATTATTTTGATTGTGATTCTTCACTGTGTATTAATTTATTTCATTAATCAATGAAAACACATAACGTTGGTTTTGACGAACATGAAGTTCTTCATAACTTAAACCATTATTTACCAGCACAAAATCCATTAAAAGACTTTGTGCATCACAATACGTTACACGCTTTTCAAAACAAAAAATTTCATGAAGCTTTACTAGAAGCATCAGCAATTTTTGGTTATAAAACGTATTTGTCTATTGCCGATTTTAGACAGCGATTTGCTAATAAAGAAATCAATGAAGCGGTTTTAGATAGCGTTGTTGTAAAAGCAAAAGGAGCTTCTAATCTTTCAGTTTGGAAAGATAAATTATTGAAAACAAATTATGATGAATCTGTTTCTCCAAGAATAGGAAGCTTACGTTCTAATTGGAAAAAATATTATGCTATAAATCTTGAAAAATCTACGCATAGTTTATTGTTTAGAGTGTTGTGTAGTTATTTAGATCAAGGTATTGCCATTTGGAATTTTCCAATTCACGATAAAGGTTTTTTAGCTTCAATAAAAGAATTAGAGAAAAATACTTTTAAAGGAATTTTCAACTCAAATAGAGCTAAAAAATTACTACAAGATGACGCTTCCATTACACAATTACTAGAGTTAATTGTGGGAAAAGAAGAGTTGTTTGAACAGTATTTGTTCGATCAGCAATTTGGTCATCCTGGTTGGAGCGGAATGGTAGCTACTATCGAAAATAATCCGAGTTCTTTATTAGATACAAAGCAAATTACGTTAGAAGAATTAATAAAATTTGAATTGCTTTTAGAGATTGATACTTTAGATACAAAGTTCAATGATATTTGGGCGCCTCTAGGATTTAAAATAGAAAATCAAGAATTTTTATTGTTTGAAAAAGTTGAGTATAATGAACTTTTTGATGTATTATCTATTTGGCAACAAGCATTTGAATGGAATTTATATGACGCAGTTTTATCAAACGTTCAAAATGTAAAAGAAGTTAAACTAGAAAATACGCCTAGCTTTCAAGGAATGTTTTGTATGGACGACAGAGAATGTTCGTTTAGAAGACATATAGAACATATTGATGCAGCAGCTTCTACTTATGGAACAGCCGCTTTCTTTAATTTCGAATTCTTTTATCAGCCTGTAAACGGAAAATTTTACACTAAATTATGTCCGGCACCAGTAACGCCAAAATACTTAATTAAAGAAGAACATAGAAAGAAAAAACATGCAAAAGATTTTCATTATCACAAACAAACGCACTCGTTGTTTTTTGGTTGGATAATTAGTCAAACCTTAGGTTTTTCATCGGCTTTAAAATTATTCTTAAATATTTTTAAACCTTCTATGTCGCCAGCTACAACAGCTTCGTTTAAACATTTACATAAAAAATCGAAATTGGTCATCGAAAACAAAGATGCCAATCAGAGAGAATCTGATTTACAAATTGGGTTTTCTGTAGAAGAAATGGCTGATAGAGTAGAAGGTTTGTTAAAAAGTATTGGACTTGTAGCTGATTTTTCACCTATTGTTTATGTAGTAGGTCACGGAGCAACTAGTATCAATAATACGCATTACGCAGGTTATGATTGTGGTGCTTGTTGTGGAAGACCAAGTTCTGTAAATGCTAAAGTAGCATCATTTGCAGCAAATCATCCTAGTGTAAGAGCAATTTTAAAAGAGCGTGGCATCGATATTCCTGTTGCTACTCAGTTTTTACCCGCTTTACATGATACTACACGAGATGAGATTGCTTTTTATGATGAAGATACCTTGTCTGATGAAAATAGAATTTTACATCAACAAAACGTTATCACCTTTACAAAAGCACTAGATAATAATGCTAAAGAACGTTCAAGACGTTTTGATACTATTGACTCTACAGATACTTTAGAAAAAGTACATGAAAAAGTAAAACGTCGTTCACTTTCATTATTTGAACCACGTCCAGAGTTAAATCATGCTACAAATGCAATGTGTATCGTGGGAAGAAGAAGTTTGTCAAAACATTTGTTTTTAGACAGACGTTCTTTTTTAAATTCCTATGATTACGAAGTAGATCCATCTGGAGATTATTTGTCTATTATTTTAGGTGCAGTTGCGCCAGTAGGCGGAGGAATTAATTTAGAATATTATTTCTCAAGAGTAGACAATCAAAAACTAGGAGCTGGCTCTAAATTACCTCACAATGTTATGGGATTAATTGGAGTTGCTAATGGAATTGATGGCGATTTACGACCAGGTTTACCAAGTCAAATGATTGAAGTTCACGATCCAGTTAGATTATTAGTTATCGCAGAACATTTTCCAGAAAAGGTATTGTATGCGATTTCAAAAAATCCGGCAACTTATGAATGGTTCAAGAACGATTGGGTAAAATTAGTAGCGGTTCATCCGGAAACAAAAGAACTTTTTGTGTTTGAAGATGAGAAATTCATTTCATACGAGCCGTTGCAAGCAGTTAATTTTATTGCCGATAAATTACAGTTAGCTGAAACTACAAAAGAGAATCTACCAACAGGAATATTTACAAATACATTTTAAGTCATGAACGAGATATTACAATATTTTATACTGTTACCGTTTTTAGGCTTTATCATTAGTTTGTTTTTGCCTGAATCGAAAGAGAAAGCTATCTCATGGACGGCTTTTGGAACGGTTTTTTTACAACTTATAGGGCTAGTTGGTTTTATTATTTTTTGGATAATAGACGGAGCGCAAGATTTAAACTTAGTAGAATTATCAGTTTTAAAAACAGCTCATTATGAGTTTTTTATTGATTTCTATTTTGATCAAATTTCTGCCGTTTATTTATTCATTGGTGCTTTATTAACTTCAATGATTACTACTTATAGTCGCTATTATTTACATAGAGAAAAAGGATACAAACGTTTTTTTAATACGGTTTTGTTTTTCTTTTTCGGATACAACTTAGCTATTTTATCAGGAAATTTTGAAACGTTATTTATTGGTTGGGAAATCATTGGAATTTCGTCTTTCCTTTTAATTGCTTTTTATAGAGAACGTTATTTGCCAGTTAAAAATGCATTTAAAGTATTTTCAATTTATCGAATAGGTGATGTGGGATTACTATTAGCTATGTGGGCAAGTCATCATTTATTTCATGAAAATATTACCTTCATGAAGTTGAATAACTACGAATTGGTTAATGAACACTTGCAAAGTCATTCAATGATAGGTATTTTTATTGCGCTTTGTTTGGCTTGTGCTGCGGCTGCAAAATCAGCTCAAATTCCATTTTCATCTTGGTTACCAAGAGCAATGGAAGGGCCAACGCCTTCGAGTGCTATTTTTTACGGATCGCTGTCGGTGCATTTAGGAGTTTTCTTAATGTTGAGAACATATCCTTTTTGGGAGCACCAAACATCCATGCGAATTGCTATCGGATTAATGGGATTAACTACGAGTTTGGCAGCATCGGTTATGGCTAGAGTTCAGTCATCTGTAAAAAGTCAAGTAGCTTATAGTTCTATTTCTCAAATTGGAATTATTTTCATTGAAATTGCTTTAGGTTTCGAAACCTTAGCTTTAATTCACTTTGCTGGAAACGCCTTTTTAAGAACCTATCAATTATTAGTTTCTCCATCAGTGGTAAGTTACTTAATTCGTGATCAGTTTTATAATTTCAAACCAAGAGAAAAAGCAATCGAAGATTCGTATCCAAAGAAAATCGAATACACGCTTTATATTTTAGCTTTAAAAGAATTCAATTTAGAAGGGTTTTTAAATATGGTTTTATGGAAACCTTTGAAAATCATTGGAAAATCATTGGATTTCTTAAACATAAAACGAATTTATTTCTTTTTCATTCCTATTTATGTAATGGGGTTAATCACATATAAATTCAAATTGCATTTGCCATATCAAATGACAAATATACTTCCAGAATTGTTTGCTTTTATTGGATTAGTATTTGTTTTTAAATCCTTTTCGGAAAGAAAAAGTCCATTTTTAGCTTGGATTTTAATTGTCTTAAACCATTTCTGGATAGCATTAGCAATAGTTTTTAATGATAAAGTAAGTATAAGTGAAATTGCTTATTATTTAGCCGGTATTATTGTTGCCGGAACTGTGGGCTATTTAGCGTTGTTACAATTAAGAAAATTAGAAAACAAAATACTAATCAGTCAGTATTTAGGACATGTTTATGAACACCCTAAGTTTGCTTTCTTTTTCTTATTGGCTACTTTAGGTATTACTGGATTTCCTATTACAACTACATTTATTGGAGAAGATTTGATATTTAGTCACATTGAAAGTAATCAACTTTTCTTAGCCTTTTTTATTGCATCGAGCTTTGTAGTTTCGGGTATTGCCGGAATTCGTATTTATGCTCGTTTATTTCTTGGTCCTCATGTAAAAACATATCATGAGTTACCGTATAAATCATCTTAATACATTATTCAAAATGAATTCAAATATAAAAAAATACATTCCTGCTGATGGATTAGCAGGATTAAAAGAAAACTTTAAAACAGATGCAATTTCAGGATTTATCGTTTTCTTATTAGCATTGCCTTTAAGTTTAGGAATTGCAAAAGCGTCAGAATTCCCTCCAGTTATGGGGTTGTTAACGGCTATTATTGGTGGAGTTCTTGTGAGTTTTTTCATGGGTTCACGTTTAACAATTAAAGGGCCAGCGGCTGGTTTAATTGTAATTGTTGCAGGTTCAGTTGCCGAATTTGGGCATGGTGATAATATTTTAGGATGGAAATTAGCTCTAGGAGCAATGGTTGTTGCGGGTATCGTTCAAATTTTATTTGGGGTTTTTAAACTAGGTAAATTAGCCGACTTTTTTCCGCTTTCTGCTATTCACGGAATGCTAGCTGCTATTGGAATTATTATTATAGCAAAGCAAATTCCTGTTTTATTAAATGATGATCCTCTTTTAGGAAAAGGAAAAGGACCAATTGAATTATTAGCGAATATTCCTAATTTTATAATGAATTTAGATCCAAAAGCTTCATTTATAGGGATTGTAAGTTTAGCCATTATGATGGGTTGGCCTTATATCAAAAACAAAAGTATTAAAATGATTCCTGCTCCATTAGTAGTTTTATTATTTGCTATTCCGTGCGAATTATTTATGCATTTTAAAGAAACAGAGCCAGCTTACGCTTTAGTAAAGATTGGAAATTTTGTTGATAGTTTAGGAATGAATGCTAGTTTTGCTGGATTATCGCAAACAGGAGTTTTTATTAAATATGTTATTATGTTTGCTTTGGTTGGAACTTTAGAATCGCTTTTAACAGTAAAAGCAATAGATTTATTAGATCCTTTTAAGAGAAAATCAGATATGAATAAAGATTTAATTGCAGTTGGAATTGGAAACACTTTTGCAGCATTTTTAGGTGGAATTCCAATGATATCTGAAGTTGCTCGTTCTTCTTCAAATGTAAATAATGGTGCAAAAACGCGTTGGGCAAACTTTTTTCATGGTGTTTTTATTCTTTTATTCGTGTTGTTAGCAGCACCAATATTAGAAATGATTCCAAATGCTGCTTTAGCTGCAATGTTAATTACGGTAGGTGTTAAATTGGCTCATCCAAAAGAGTTTATTCATACTTTCCAAATTGGTAAAGAGCAATTAGCAATTTTCTTGGTTACTATTTTCTTTACATTATTTGAAGATTTATTAGTTGGAATTGCAGCTGGTATTGTATTAAAAATTATTATTCATTTATTTAATGGAACTCCATTAAGTTCAATGTTTAAAGCACCAACTTTAGTGTCTTTTGAAGGAGATAATTATTTAGTTGAAATTGACAAAGCAGCTATTTTTACTAATTACTTAGGAGTAAAAAGTAAATTAGATGCTATTCCTCCTGGATTTAACGTAACAATTGATTTGAAGAAAACTAAATTAGTTGATCATTCTGTAATGGAGAATTTAGAGCATTTTAAACACGATTATGAATCGCATGATAACAGTACGGTTAAAATCATCGGATTAGATGATCATAAACCGCTTTCTAGTCATCCATTATCTTCAAGAAAAGCAAAATAAGATCTTTTTATACTTAATTTAATTGGAAGCCCTCACGAAAGGGTTTCCAATATATCTATGCGAAAAAAATGAAAAATTTATTAAAATATACAGCCATTACAATGATAACTATTTTTAGTTTTCAATTTAGTAATGCACAAAACGAAACTATTTTAAGAGATGACACCAATACTTGGTTCACTATGTTAAATAGATTGAATATAAATTCTAAATGGAGTGTTTCAAACGAATTACATGAACGTTTAGGAGCGTTTATGAACGAACAAGGAACTTTTCTGTGGCGTCCTTCTGTAGATTATCACGTGAATAACATGGTTGAGTTTAGTTTTGGTTATTCTTATATAAATAATAAACCAAACGATCCCAACCCAAATCCAAAAATTGGAGTAGTTGAAAATAATATTTGGGAGCAAGTTTTATTAAAACATGATATTCAAAAAGTACACTTTCAGCATCGATTTAGACAAGAAAACAGATGGTTTGATACAGTTGGTCAAAATTTAGATGGTTCTTATTCAAAAACAGGTACCGATTATGGGAATAGATTTAGATACCGTTTAACTGTAAACACTACAGTAAAAAAATTAGCAAATGGAGATGAATTTTTTTTTCAAGGTTTTGATGAAATTTGGTTTTCACAAACCGATAAATTAGCTCCAAAAGCATTTAATAGAAATTGGTTGTATCTAGGTTTAGGATATAAATTTAATCCTAAAACAAATTTACAGTTAGGTTATATGAATCAATGGGATGTTTTAGGGAATAACACTTTTGTTTCAACCCCAATTATCCAAACTACATTTGTTAGAAATTTTGATTTATAGTTTTTAAAGTTAGTTGTTTTTAAAAAACCCCGATTTGAATTTTCAAATCGGGGTTTTTATTAGTTTGTATTTTTACTTCGTACTTTGAATTACATCATTCCTGGCATTCCTCCGCCCATTGGCATTGCAGGACTATCTTCTTTGATGTCAATTAAAGCACATTCTGTAGTTAAAATCATTCCAGCTACAGAAGCAGCGTTTTCTAGCGCTACACGAGTTACTTTTTTAGGATCTATAATTCCAGCAGCTAACATTTGAACATATTCTCCAGTTTTAGCGTTGAATCCGAAATCAGCTGTTCCCTCAGTAACTTTTGCAATTACTACAGAACCTTCTCCACCAGCATTTTCAACAATAGTTCTTAAAGGAGACTCAACTGCCTTATTGATGATTTGAATTCCTGTTGCTTCGTCTGCATTTTCAGCTTTAATGTTTGCTAAAGCTGCTTTTGCTCTAACTAAAGCAACACCTCCACCAGCGACAATTCCTTCTTCTACAGCAGCTCTTGTTGCGTGTAAAGCATCATCAACACGGTCTTTTTTCTCTTTCATTTCTACTTCCGAAGCAGCTCCTACATATAAAACAGCAACACCACCAGCTAATTTAGCTAAGCGTTCTTGTAATTTTTCTCTATCGTAGTCTGAAGTAGTAGTTTCAATTTGAGATTTTATTTGGTTGACTCTTGCTTTAATATTTTCAGCGTCACCAGAACCATTTACAATAGTTGTATTATCTTTATCAATAGTAATGTTTTCTGCTGTTCCAAGCATGTCTAAAGTAGTGTTTTCTAATGCATAGCCACTTTCTTCAGCAATTACAGTTCCTCCAGTTAAAATAGCG
Organism: Flavobacteria bacterium BAL38; assembly: GCA_000169355.1. Taxonomy (GTDB): domain Bacteria; phylum Bacteroidota; class Bacteroidia; order Flavobacteriales; family Flavobacteriaceae; genus Flavobacterium. Next base: position 376,004 of record AAXX01000002.1, read on the forward strand.
ATGTCTTCTAACATAGCTTTTCTTCTGTCTCCAAAACCTGGTGCTTTTACAGCTGCAATTTTTAATCCTCCACGTAATTTGTTTACTACTAATGTTGCTAATGCTTGCCCGTCAACATCTTCAGCAATGATTAATAATGGTCTTCCAGATTGCGCTACTGGTTCTAAAACCGGTAACAATTCTTGTAAATTAGATATTTTTTTATCGTATAATAATACGTATGGATTACTTAACTCAGCTACCATTTTATCAGCATCGGTAACAAAATAAGGTGATAAATATCCTCTGTCAAATTGCATTCCTTCAACTACATCAACGTAAGTCTCCATTCCTTTTGCTTCTTCAACAGTGATAACTCCTTCTTTTCCAACTTTTGAAAAAGCAGTTGCAATTAAATCACCAATCGTATCATCATTGTTAGCAGAAATAGAGGCAACTTGTTTGATTTTTTCTGATGAATCGCCCACAGCTACTGATTGTTTTCCTAATTCAGCAACAATAGTTTCCACTGCTTTGTCAATTCCTCTTTTTAAATCCATTGGGTTTGCACCAGCTGCTACGTTTTTTAAACCTTCTTTAACGATAGCCTGAGCTAAAACCGTTGCAGTAGTTGTTCCGTCTCCAGCTAAGTCATTGGTTTTTGAAGCTACTTCTTTAACCATTTGAGCTCCCATATTTTCTAATGGATCTTGTAATTCGATTTCTTTTGCAACAGAAACACCATCTTTAGTTACTGTTGGTCCACCAAATGATTTTGAAATGATTACGTTTCTTCCTTTTGGTCCTAAAGTTACTTTTACTGCATTTGCTAATGCGTCTACACCACGTTTTAATCCATCACGTGCTTCTATATCGAATTTTATATCTTTTGCCATTTTTGTTTTGTTTAAATGTTTAACGTTTAAATGTTTAAAAGTTCTTTTTTAACTATTATTATAGAATAGCGTAAATTTCGTCTTCTCTCATAATCAGGTAATCTTTACCTTCATATTTGAATTCTGTTCCCGAATATTTTCCGTATAAAACTGTATCACCAACTTTAACAGTCATGGTATAATCTTTTTTACCATTTCCTACGGCTACTACAGTACCTTTTTGCGGTTTCTCTTTTGCAGTGTCTGGAATAATAATTCCTGAAGCTGTTGTAGTTTCTGCTGCTAACGGAGCAATTACTACGCGATCTGAAATAGGTTTAATGTTTAATGACATGGTTATATATTTTATTTATTAAAATTATTGTTGCTTGTTGTTTTTCAGAAATTGTGCCAAATCAATTTTCTGACAATTTTTCTGTAAAAAAAATGCCAGCACTGACATGCTGGCATTTTAAATATTTTATCAATTCTTATTTTGTAGAATCTGCTGCAACTGCAGGAGTAGCTTGTTTAGCAGCCTCTGGAGTTGTAGGAACAGTTGTTGTTGGAATAGAAGACTCATCGTCTCCTAATACTTTAGATCCAGATGCAGCTCCATTAAAGCTTAAACTAGAAAGTAAAATTAATGCAATTAAAATACCACCTAATGTCCAAGTACTTTTATCTAAAAAGTCTGTTGTTTTTTGAACCCCACCTAATTGTTGTGAACCACCAAATGAAGAAGATAAACCTCCACCTTTAGGGTTTTGAACCATAATAGCTAAGATTAATAAAAAACAAACAATTGTTATCGCAATTAAAAAACCTGTGAATCCCATAATTAATTATTATTTTGTTGTAAATTTTTGATTTCATTTATTCGGTCTGCAAAGAAACTACTTTTTTCTGGATATTTCAAAATTAATATTTCATAAGCTTGTATAGCTTTTGTATATTTTTTTTGTTCTAAATACACTTTTGCTAAAGTTTCAGTCATTAAGTGAGTAGGCTCTTCGGTACTTTTGCTAATATTTGCAGGTGGTTTGGTCATTTCCTTCACCGGAGAAATTTTTGGATTGGTTTCGATAAATTTATCTATCAATGCCAATTTTTTTTCTTTCTCAGGATCGTTTTGTGTATTTTTTTCCTCAATTTCACGTTCAATTGGGCTAAATTTTGTTAATTGTAACCATTCTTGAAACGAGTGTTTTTCAGAAGGTGTAAAAGGTAGAGGTTTTCCAATATCTAATTTTTCTTCTGAAGTTTTTTCTATTGCCTCAATCTCAGCTTTTTCTCCCTCCGTAAAAATAGTTTCTATTTGAGGTGAAACTATTACTTCTTCTATATAATGCACTTCAATATCTAATAATGATTTTTGAATTTCATCTATCTTCTCTTGTTGTATTGCTGTGAAATTATCCGAAGTTATAAAATCAAATAAAATAGTCCTATCTGTTGTGTAAGCCGCTGTTTTTTTTAATTCGTAATTGTATCTAAAACTATCTTGATTGTACAATCCTTTTAAGTGTAAAGCTCGAGCTGCCTGGAAATAAGGAAACTGCAAAACTACATTCTCTAAAGCAATGGTTTGCTTTTCGTTTATGGTTTCGGGCTTATTTAAAAGATATGTTAAATCAGATATGTTCATTTTCAAGTTCAATTACAACTTCAATTTCAAAATTTAAAACTGTTTAAAAATTACCATTTAGCTAACGACTCATTAAATATATCTTGTGTAATTCTCTCAAAAATTACATCTAAAGCTGTTGTTAATTGTGATCCTACTAATTGTTCATTTGCATCAAAATCATAGAAAAATGAAAAACGTTTTTCAAAATCATCATCTTCACTGTTTCTGTTGCTAAATCTTACATTTACCGAAATGGTTAATCTATTTTGAGCCGCTCTTTGATCTGCAGTTGCAGTCATAGGTGTAATGCGATAATCTACAATTTCGCCTTCGTAAATTAATTCTCCACCTTGAGTAACTAAATTTAAATTGGTTTGACTTTGAATAATATCTTGAAGTTCTAGTGTAAAAGTTCTTTCAATTCCAGGTTCAATTAAAGGCGCGTTGTTTTGAAAATAATTTACCTGAAATGTTTTAGCATTTACGGGTTTTGCTCCTGTAAAGTTATAAATGCCACAACTGTTAACTAAAAGAGTAATAGCAATGCTAAAAACAAGTATTAAATATCTCATTATAAATCGTATTGTTTAATTTTTCTGTACAAAGTTCTTTCCGAAATACCTAATTCATCTGCGGCAGCTCTTCTTTTACCTTTATTTCGTTCCAATGATTTTTTAATTAATTCAATTTCTTTAGCTTCTAAACTTAACGTTTCTTCTTCGTCAACAGTTTCTGCAAATAAATAATTTTCATCATCGTCATCGTCTTCAAATTCTTCTTGAATTGGGTTGCTTTTATTCGAAAGCATTTCTAATCTTGGTTCTTCTTCAAAAATAGCATTTTCTTCTGGCTTTCCGTAAATTTTCTGAATTAATCCTTTATTTGCTTCTTGCACTTTTGAACTTCCGTTTTGCATCAACTCTAAAGTCAATTTTTTCAAATCGTTCAAATCGCTTTTCATATCAAAAAGTACTTTGTATAGGATTTCTCTCTCGTTACTAAAATCACTTTCCGATTTTTTATTACCTACAACTGAAGGTAAATTTGCGTTTTCTTGAGGTAAATAGGAGTGAAGTGTTTGTAAAGAAATCTCACGTTTGGTTTCTAAAACTGAAATTTGCTCAGCTACATTTCGTAACTGACGGATATTTCCGCTCCATCTGTATTTTACCAACAATTGAATGGCGTCTTCATCTAATTTAATAGGCGGCATTTTGTATTTGTGAGCAAAATCGGCAGCAAATTTTCTAAACAACAAATGAATGTCATCTTTACGTTCGCGAAGTGGAGGCAACATAATGTCAACCGTACTTAAACGATAAAATAAATCTTCACGAAATTTACCTTTTTCAATCGCATCAAACATGTTTACGTTGGTAGCCGCAACAATACGAACATTTGTTTTTTGCACTTGCGATGAACCCACTTTAATGAATTCCCCATTTTCTAAAACACGCAACAAACGCACCTGAGTAGTTAATGGTAATTCGCCAACTTCATCTAAAAAAATAGTTCCGCCATCGGCAACTTCAAAATATCCTTCACGTGTTCCAGTTGCTCCAGTAAACGAACCTTTTTCATGACCAAAAAGTTCACTGTCAATTGTTCCTTCAGGAATGGCGCCACAGTTTACTGCAATGTATTTCCCATGTTTTCTATGCGAAAGTGCGTGTATGATTTTAGGAATACTTTCTTTTCCCACACCACTTTCACCTGTTACCAATACCGAAATATCCGTTGGAGCTACCTGAATAGCTTTCTCTACGGCACGATTTAGTTTTGGGTCATTCCCAATAATTTCAAATCGTTGTTTTATAGCTTGTACTGATTCCATATTGTCATTGCGAGGCACGAAGCAATCTCATTATTATTACTGCAAATCCACAGGTTTATTTCTACTAATTTTAATTCATTAATTCTGAATATCCAACTGCTTCTCCAATTAAAGTTGCAGCGGTACAATCTGTAATTTTTACCATTACAAATTCACCTACTTTGTAATTTTCTTTTGGGAAAACCACTACCGTGTTTTGAGAATTTCTTCCGCTCCAGTGTGCATCAGAACGTTTTGATTCTTTTTCAATCAATACTTCTACTTCTTGTCCAATGAAACGTTGTGTTCTTTCTAAACCGTGTTTTTGTTGTAAATCTACAATTTCGGTTAATCTACGTTTTTTAACTTCTTCTGGAACGTCGTCTTCCATTTTTCTGGCAGCTAATGTTCCTGGGCGTTCTGAATACGCAAACATAAATCCGAAGTCATATTTTACATATTCCATTAAACTCAATGTATCTTGATGATCTTCTTCCGTTTCTGTTGGGAAACCTGCAATCATATCTTGTGACAATGAAATATCTGGAATAATCGAGTATATTTTATCAATCAACGCCATGTATTCTTCACGGGTGTGTTGACGATTCATTTCTTTTAAAATTCTTGTACTTCCACTTTGAACAGGTAAGTGAATGTAATTACAAATATTATGGTGTTTCGCAATTACATGCAATACTTCTTCATGCATATCTTGCGGATTTGAAGTTGAGAATCTAAAACGCATTTTTGGAAACAACGTAGCACATTTGTCTAACAATTGCGCAAAATCCATAGCGGTTGCTTTTTGTATTTCAGTGGCTTTGTCGTAGTCTTTTTTCAAACCACCACCATACCAAAGGTAGCTGTCTACATTTTGTCCTAACAATGTTACTTCTTTGAAACCTCTATCGTATAAATCTTGAATTTCGTCAATAATACTTTGTGGTTCTCGACTACGCTCACGTCCTCGTGTAAAAGGAACCACGCAGAATGTACACATATTGTCGCAACCTCTTGTAATCGAAACAAAAGCATTTACTCCGTTACTATTTAAACGAACAGGTGAAATATCACCATAGGTTTCTTCTTTTGAAAGAATTACATTAATCGCGTCTCTTCCTTCTTCTACTTCAGCTAATAAATTAGGCAAATCTTTGTATGCATCGGGTCCAACCACCATGTCTACAATTTTCTCTTCTTCTAAAAACTGACTTTTCAAACGTTCAGCCATACAGCCTAAAACCCCAACTTTCATGGTTGGATTGATTTTCTTAACTGCATTGTATTTTTCTAGACGTTTACGAATCGTTTGTTCCGCTTTATCGCGAATAGAACAAGTATTTACCAAAACTAAATCGGCATCTTCTAAGTTTTGAGTTGTATTGTATCCGTTTTCATAAAGGATAGAAGCCACAATTTCGCTGTCCGAAAAATTCATTTGGCAACCATAACTTTCTATAAAAAGTTTTTTTGTATTTCCTTCTTTTTGGTCAAGCACTAAACTCTGACCTTGTTTTTTCTCGTCAATTTCCTTTTCCATATAAAGATTTCCTTTAAGACATTCCGTACTTTCGGATTGCAAAGATAATACTAAATTATAAAATCTGACAAGATGGCAGAAAAGGTTTAACATGAAATTTTTAAATTATTTTTTCTTCCGATTCTAAGTAGCCGTTTTTCATGGATTTTACACCTATATATATAGGTATAATTTAACCAAAATTTAGGGTAATTTGGGGTAAAAAAAAGTTCAGGATGTTAAAATTTAAAAAAAACCTATACTTTTGTCGAACAAATAAAAAGTGAAATGGCAAAGAATTTAGTAATCGTTGAGTCACCAGCAAAAGCAAAAACCATCGAAAAATTTCTAGGAAGTGAGTATCAAGTGGAATCGAGTTATGGTCATATTGCCGACTTGCCTTCGAGAGAAATAGGGGTCGATGTAGAAAATGGCTTTAAACCCAAATATGAAGTTTCTACTGATAAAAAAGCTTTAGTGACAAAATTAAAAGGATTAGCTAAAAATGCCGAAATGGTTTGGTTGGCTTCCGATGAGGACCGTGAGGGAGAAGCAATTTCTTGGCACTTATCTGAAGAATTAAATTTAAAACCCGAAAAAACGAAGCGAATTGTTTTTCATGAGATTACAAAAACAGCCATTCAAAAAGCAATCGAAAATCCGAGAGGAATAGATTATAATTTAGTAAATGCACAACAAGCGCGTAGAGTTTTAGACAGATTAGTAGGTTACGAATTGTCCCCAGTACTTTGGAAAAAAGTAAAAGGTGGTTTGTCTGCTGGTCGTGTGCAATCGGTTTCTGTTCGTTTGATTGTAGAACGCGAAAGAGAAATTCAAGATTTTAACGCAGAAGCTTCTTATAGTATTACAGCAGAATTTACAAACGAAGCCGGGAAAATATTCAAAGCAAAATTACCTAAGAATTTCACTACTAAAAAAGAAGCAGAAGATTTCTTATCCAAAAATATTGGTTCGTCATACAAAGTCGGTCATTTAGAAACAAAACCAACAAAAAAATCACCTGCAGCTCCATTTACAACATCTACATTGCAACAAGAAGCAGCTAGAAAGTTGTATTTACCTGTTGGAATTACCATGCAAATTGCGCAACGTTTATACGAAGCCGGACTTATTACTTACATGAGAACGGATAGTGTAAACTTATCACAAGAAGCAATGGCGGCAGCTCAAGCAGAAATTACAAGTTACTACGGAGCTGAATTTTCTAAACCAAGAAATTTTAATACTAAATCGAAAGGAGCTCAAGAAGCGCATGAGGCAATTCGTCCAACTGATATGTCGCGTCATACCGTAAATATTGACAGAGATCAAGCTCGATTATATGATTTAATTTGGAAAAGAACGTTAGCATCTCAAATGAGCGATGCTGATTTAGAAAGAACTAATGTAAAAATCGAAGCGAGCAATCATTCTGAAACCTTTACTGCAACAGGAGAAGTTATCAAATTTGAAGGATTTTTAAAAGTATATTTAGAAGGTCATGATGACGATGAAGAAGAGCAAGAAGGTATGTTGCCTGCTTTAAAAGTAAATGAAAAATTAGTCAATAATTATATTACAGGTACGGAACGTTTTTCTCGCCCGCCTAGTCGTTACACTGAAGCTTCTTTGGTAAAAAAATTAGAAGAATTAGGAATCGGTCGTCCATCTACATATGCGCCAACTATTTCTACAATTATTGCTAGAACCTATGTAGAAAAAGGAAGTTTTGAAGGGCAAGAAAGAAAATATACACAAATAGTATTAAAAAATAGCGAAGTAAAAGCGCAAGTTTTAACTGAAAATGTTGGTTCGGACAAAGGAAAACTAGTTCCAACAGATATAGGAATTATCGTAAATGATTTCTTGGTAAAAAACTTCGGAACTATTTTAGATTATAATTTCACTGCGAAAGTGGAGCAAGATTTTGACGAAATCGCTGAAGGAAAAGTAGATTGGGCAAAAATGATGAATGATTTTTACCAACACTTCCATCCAAATGTAGTTGATGTTGAAAAAAATGCAGATAGAGAAAGTGGTGAAAGAATCTTAGGAGTTCATCCTGTTTCGGGAAAGCAAGTTTCAGTTCGTTTAGGAAAATATGGAGCTATGGCTCAGATTGGTGATATTGACGAAGAAAATAAACAATTCGCAAGTTTACGTCAAGATCAAAATATCGGAAATATCACGTTAGAAGAAGTGTTGAATTTATTCTTACTTCCAAAGCAATTAGGTACATATAAAGGAGAAGAAATTGAAGTTAACAATGGTCGTTTTGGACCTTATGTTAGGTTTGGAACGCAATTTATCTCGTTGCCAAAAGGAGTAGATCCTATGGATGTAACCATGGAAACAGCTCAAAGTTTAATTTTAGAGAAAGAACAAGCAGATGCTCCAATTGGAATGTATGATAATTTACCAATCCAAAAAGGTGTTGGTCGTTTTGGACCTTTCATTAAGTGGAACGGCATGTTTATCAATGTGAATAAAAAATACAATTTCGATAATTTATCTCAATCAGATTTAAATGAATTAATCGAAGAGAAACAACAAAAAGACATTGATAAAGTGCTTCATGATTGGAAAGAAGAGGGTATTAAAGTTGAAAAAGCACGTTGGGGTCGTTCTGTTATTACAAAAGGAAAAATAAAAATTGAATTGAGTAAAGATGTTGATGCTACAAAATTAACATTAGCGCAGGTTCAAGAAATAATTGAAAAGAAAACGCCAGCTAAAAAAACAGCTGCTAAAAAAGCACCTGCAAAAAAAGCACCTGCAAAAAAAACAACAGCAAAAAAGAAATAGTAAATGGTGTTCGATTTTCTACAACCAATTTCTTCTGAATTAGAAGAGTTTATTCAATCTTTATCTAACCAAGCATTAGGTAAAAAAGTGGTATTTCATACTCAAACAGATTTTCCGGTCTTAGAAAATGTTTCCTTAGCTATAATTACAGTAAATGAGTATAGAGGAGCAAATAAAAACAATAGTGAATTTTCTTTTGAGATTTTCAGAAAGAAATTCTATAGTATGTTTCCTGGAAATTGGAATACTACAATTGTAGATTTAGGTACAATTGAAGCAGGTGCTAGTATTGATGATACTTATTTTGTAGTAAAAAATTTAATTTCTGAGCTTATTAAGAAAAAAATTATTCCTATTATTGTAGGAGGAAGCCAAGATATTACATATGCTATGTACCGTGCATATGATAATTTAGATCAAATGGTAAATTTGGTTTCGGTAGATAATCAATTTGACTTTGCCAAGGAAACAAATCTGGTTTCTAGTTCTTTTTTGTCAAAAATAATCGTTGAAGAGCCTAATAATCTTTTTAATTATAGTAACTTAGGTTTTCAAACTTATTTTAATTCGCAAGAAGAAATAGATTTGATAGAAAAATTATATTTTGAAGCGTATCGATTGGGAGAAGTTTCAAATAATATAACGGTGGCAGAACCTGTTTTTAGAGATGCAGATTTAGTTAGTATAGATATGAATTCTGTACAATCATCATATTCAGGTAATTTTGATGAGTTTAATCCAAATGGTTTCACTGGAAAAGAAATATGTGCATTGGCTCGTTACGCAGGAATTAGTGATAAAGTAACTTCGTTTGGTGTTTTTAACTTTAATACTACGAGTAATGAAGTTGTTTTAACTGCTCAAATGCTTTGGTATTTTATTGAAGGTTTTTGCTTTCGTTCAAATGAATATCCTTTTGGTACGAAAGAGCACTATATTAAGTATATTGTACCGATTGATGATGAAGAATTAGTGTTTTATAAGAGTAATAAAACAGAAAGATGGTGGATAGAAATACCATTTTTAACAAATGTTAACAATAAATTAAAAAGAAATACGTTATTACCTTGCATGCATGAAGATTATTTAGCAGCTTGCGAGCAGGAAATTCCAGAAAGATGGTGGAAAGCCCAAAGAAGGAATATTGCTTAAAGCCGTTATTTTTCAAACTGTTAAAGCATTGTTAAAACAGGTAGAGCCTTAAATTTCATTTTTTTTTAAACGTTTTCAAGAAAAATGTTGTTTTTTTCAAAATTATTGAATAGGTTTACGCCCTTAAATAGAAATTACATTTAACCCAAGTTTATATGAAGAAGTTTGTTGCATTTTCAGCAATTTTGTCATTATTTATCAGTTGTGGTAAAGGCGATAAAGGAGAATTAGTAGGAGTTAAAGGGAGGAAATGGCATCCCGAGAAACCTTACGGAATGACGTTAATTCCAGGAGGCGCTTTTACAATGGGTAAAGCTGATGATGATTTAGCTAATATTCAAGACGCACCTACTAAGACAGTTACAGTTCGTTCATTTTATATGGATGAAACTGAAATTACCAATAGTGAATACCGTCAGTTTGTTGAATGGGTAAAAGATTCAACAATCAGAACTCGTTTGGCTATACTTGCAGATGAGCAAGGTCAAAAGCCAGGTTCTGGTGGAGGAAAAGGTGGAAGTATTGGTGATTTTGCATTTGCTGACGTTGATCCTGAAAAAATGACACCTTACGACAAGTACATGTATGAGAATTATTATAGTGTTGGTACTGATGATGATATCTATGCAGGTAGAAAATTAAATAAAAAGATTAAGGTTATCAAAGAACCAAGTAAATATCCAGATGAATTTTATGTGGAAGTTATGGATTCAATGTATTTACCTGAATCTGAGTCGTATAATGGTTTAAAAACTGTTGATGCGTCTAAATTAAAATTCAAATACAACCAAGTTGATTTGAATAAAGCTGTAAAGAAAAAGGGACGTAAAAACTTTTATGAAGATGCTCCGCCTATTGAGATCTATCCTGATACAACAGCTTGGATAAAAGATTTTGCTTATTCATATAATGAGCCAATGCATAATGATTATTTTTGGCATCAAGCTTACGGGGAATATCCTGTAGTTGGGGTTTCTTGGAATCAAGCAAAAGCATTTTGTGCTTGGAGAACTATGTATAAAAATGCATATATCAAAAAGAAAAAAGGTAGAGATCAAGTAAATTCATTCCGTTTGCCTACTGAGGCTGAATGGGAATATGCTGCTAGAGGTGGTCTTGAAGGAGGTACTTATCCTTGGGGTGGTCCTTATGCTAAAAATGACAGAGGTTGTTTTATGGCTAACTTTAAACCAAACCGTGGAGATTATGCTGCTGATGGAGCATTATATACTGTAGAAGCTAAGTCGTACGAACCTAATGACTATAACTTATACAATATGGCAGGAAACGTTTCTGAATGGACAGAGTCTTCTTACTATGCAGAAGCATATGAGTTTGTTTCAACTATGAATCCTCATGTTGCCGATAAGAAAAACCAAAGAAAAGTAGTTCGTGGTGGTTCTTGGAAAGATGTTGCTTATTTCTTACAGGTTTCAACTCGTGATTATGAGTATGCAGATTCTGCAAGAAGTTACATCGGTTTCAGAACAGTACAAGATTACATGGGTACTGCAGCTACAGGAAACAGACCAAAATAGTATTTAACCAATTTTATATAATTAACTTAACTAACTAAATTTTATTTATTATGGCATTATTAAGCAAAAAAATGATGGGATTCCTATACGGAATGGGAGCAGCAGTAGTAATCGTTGGAGCATTATTTAAACTACAACACTGGACTGGAGCAGACATTATGCTTATTATAGGTTTATTAACCGAAGCAGCAATTTTCGCATTATCTGCTTTCGAACCTGTTGAAAAAGACTTAGATTGGTCTCTAGTTTATCCTGAATTAGCTGGTGGAGAATCTAATGGAAAAAAATCAAAAGCTGAAAATCCAGGGGATGCTCAAGGTTTATTATCTCAAAAATTAGATTCTATGTTGAAAGAAGCTAAAATTGATGGTGAATTAATGGCTAGCCTAGGAAACAGTATTAAAAATTTCGAAGGAGCTGCAAAATCGATTTCTCCAACAGTTGATGCAATGTCTGGACAAAAGAAATATGCTGAAGAAATGTCTACAGCAGCTGCACAAATGGAAGCTTTAAACGGATTATACAAATTACAATTAGACAGCGCTTCTAGAAATGTTACTGCAAATCAAGAAATCGCTGATAACGCTGCTAAATTAAAAGAGCAAATGCAGTCAATGACTTCTAATATTGCATCTTTAAATGCAGTTTATGGAGGAATGCTTACTGCTATGAGTAACAGAGGATAATTAGTTTTATCATTAAATATTTATTAATTAAAACTAATTTAAAGTAAAATGGCAGGAGGAAAATTAACCCCTAGACAGAAGATGATTAACCTAATGTACTTGGTTTTCATCGCAATGTTGGCATTAAACATGTCAAAAGAAGTATTATCAGCATTTGGTAATTTTAACGACAAATTTACAGAATCAAATAAGTTAACAGAAGAAGCTAATAAAAATTTATTATCAGCATTAAATACTAAGGCAGCTGATGAACCTGCTAAGTATGGTGAGTCTGCTAAAAAAGCAAAAGACGTTGCTAAGATTTCAAATGATTTTATTGCTTTTTTAGAAACTGTTAAATCTGAAGTTACTGAAGGATATACTCCTGATGAAAAAACTGGTAAATTACCATTTGAATCTATGGATAAGTCAACTATTGATGAAAAATGGTTCAAAGGTGACGGATATAGTCCTCGCGGAACTGAAATAGTTTCTAGTATCGATAAATATGTTGCTGATATTAAAAAAGTATTAGGTAATGATGTAAAATATATTCCTTTTATTAAAGAAATTGAAAAGAAATTTTCAACAGCTGATATAGCAAATAAAGAAGGTGTTAAAATCAAATTTTTAGATTATAAAGCAAAAGGTTTTCCAGCGGTATCAACTTTAACTTTCGTTACTGCTTTGCAAAATGATGTTAAAAACACTGAAGCAGGAGCTTATAATTTATTTCTAGGAAACGCCTTAAAGACTGCTGCATCTATGAAAAACTTTCAAGCGATTGTAGTTTTAGAAAAAAACGCATATTTCCAAGGTGAAAATGTTAAAGGTAAAGTTGTTTTAGGTCGTTATGATGCAAATACAGTTCCTACTTCTTTTGATGGACCTGGAAAAATTGAAAATGGACAAGCTGTTATTTCTATGACTGCTGGTGGTATAGGCGAACAAAAGTTTTCTGGAAAGTTTGGATTTCTTGAAGATGGAAAAGAAATTCCTTTAAAATTTGAAGGTATTTATGTTGTTGTTCCCCGACCTAATCAAGCAATTATTTCTGCTGACAAAATGAACGTTGTTTACCGTGGTGTTCCTAACCCAATTTCAATTTCTGTACCTGGTATAGCTTCTAATAAAGTTAATGCAAATGCACCTGGGATGACTAAAGTTGGTGATGGTAAATTTATGTTGAAAGCAGGTTCTGGTAGTGAAGTTAAAATTAATGTTACTGCAACTATGCCAGATGGTAAATCAATGTCAAGTTCACAAGTATTTAGAATTAAAGGATTGCCTGCACCTACTGGAAAAGTTGGTGGTTCTGAAAAAAATCAAGGTCCTAAAAGTAATTTAGAAGTATGTACTGTTACTGCAGTTATGGAAGATTTTGATTTTCCTGTAACAGTTAATGTTACTCAATTTAATGTTAAAGTACCAGGACAACCTACAGTTGTTGTTAGAGGAAATAAAATGGATGCTAAGGCTAAATCTGTTATTTCTAAAGCAAGTAGAGGTGATGTAGTTGTTATTTCTGAAATAAAAGCTAGTTTTGTGGGTATTGACCAAATGGCTAAAAAAGTTTCAATTTGTACTTACGAAATACAATAATTTAAATTAATTTGAGTTTATATTGTAAACCAAATAAAAAATGAATAAAATGAATTGGAGAAATAGTATTGCAATTTTAGTATTAGTTTTAAGTACTACTACTTTTGCTCAATCAAACTTATTAAATGCGAAGACTCCCGATCAAATCGGTAAAAAGACGGAAGCTGAATTAAGTGCGGATAACGACAAACCACTTCCATATGGTTATGTACATGATAGAGATATCTTAATGGGTAAACGTATTTGGGAATATATTGATCTTGATGAAAGAGTAAATTTTCCTTTATATTTCCCTGTTGAAGGTGATGTTATGAGTTCTCCTGAGAGAAGGCCTCTTTATAACGTTTTAATTAATGGTATAAGAGAAGGGAAAATTACCGAAGTATATGATTCTAGTTATTTTACTACTAAGAAAACATTAGAAGATATAGAATCATCATTGTTTACAATTGATACAACTGATGCTGGTGCTGAAAGAGTTAATGAAGATATCGAAGCTTATAGAAAAGGCGATAAGAAATTAGATGCCGAATTCATTAGAAAAACTGAATTAGAAGCTATAGATGTTAATGCGTATAAAATAGTTGGATATTGGTATTTTGACAAAAGACAAGGCGAATTAAAATATCGATTGTTGGGTATATCACCAGTTATAATTGATGTTTTCTCTAAGAAAGATAGTGCTGCTGAGCCTGAGTATAATGAACTTTTTTGGGTTTATTTTCCTTCCGCTAGAGATGTTTTACATGAAGCAACTGCTTTCAATAATAGAAATTCAGCAATGCCATTTACATTTGATCATATGTTAAATGCTCGTCGTTTTAGTGGAATGATTTATTTAGAAGAGAATGTTTACGGTGACCGTAAAATTGCTGACTATATGAAAGAAAACGCTCAAATGCAATTATTAGAATCTGATCGTGTTAAAGAAAAGATTCGTGACTTTGAACAAGATATGTGGAATTATTAATAGTATTTCTCCAATTTCATTTAAAAAACTCTTACCATTTGGTAAGAGTTTTTTAATTTTACACCATGATAGATTATATTATTGTTGGTAACGGTCTTGCAGGTATTTCATTTTCCGAAATTGCCCTTAATGCAAATAAGAAAATTTTAGTTTTTGATAATAATTCTCAACCTTCTTCTCGTGTAGCGGGTGGTTTATATAATCCAGTTGTTTTAAAACGATTTAGTGAAGTATGGAAAGCTAAAGAACAAATTGATTTTGCATTTCCATTATATCATCATATACAAAAAAAACTAAATGTAACTTTTGATTTTGAACTTCCAATTCTTAGAAAATTATATTCTATTGAAGAACAAAATAATTGGTTTCAAGCAGTCGATAAACCTAATTTATCTCCTTTTTTAGATGCAACTTTAGTTAAAAAAGTGTTTTCTAATATCGATTCTCCTTTTCACTACGGTAAAGTTAATCACACAGGTTATTTAAATATTTCAGTTTTAATTGAAGCGTATTCTAAATATTTACAATCTATTAATTGTTTCTCAAATGATACATTTGACTATAACGCTATTGAGTTTTTTGACGATCATATTCTTTATAAAAACACTAAAGCTAAAAATATCATTTTCGCTGAAGGCTTTGGATTACATGCTAATCCTTATTTTAATGATTTACCTTTAGACGGAACAAAAGGCGAATTATTAATCATAAAATCTCCTAATTTAGATCTAGATGTAGTAATTAAATCTAGTGTTTTTATTCTTCCAATTGGAAATGATTTGTATAAAGTGGGTGCTACTTATGATTGGTCTGATAAATCGAATACACCAACAGAAGCGGGTAAAGAAGAACTTATAAGTAAGCTAAAAGAAATTATTTCATGTGATTTTGAAATAGTAAATCATTTTGCAGGAGTTCGTCCTACAGTAAAAGATAGAAGACCATTAGTAGGGACACATCCTACTTATAAGCAATTACATGTTTTAAATGGATTAGGAACTCGTGGTGTAATGCTTGGTCCTTATTTGGCAAATCAATTATTTCAACATATAGAAAATAATGATCCGTTAGAAAAAGAAATTGATATTATAAGATGCTATAAAAAAAAGTAGATTATCATTCTGAATTTGTTTCAGCATCTATATTAGTTTATAAATAAGATTAAACAAGTTCAGCTTAACTAATGGTTTTTTTATCTTAGTGTAGGTTTTTTTTCGCCTTTGTGTTCTTTCCAATCTTTGTCATAACTTAGAAACATATTTATCCAAATATTTCGAGATAGTCTCATAATTACGGGCATAAAAACGATTAAAGTTGCTATTATTACAATAAAATTATTTACCAAACTTTTTTCTCCTATAAAGAAATAAGTAATAATAAATGCAGCTACTCCAAATGCAATTCCAAGCGCATAACTGACATACATGGCGCCATAAAAAAAAGACGGCTCCATTTTATATTTGGTTCCACAATGGCTGCAATTCTCATGCATTTTGTAAACATTAAGAACATTATACGGATTTTTGTCTAAATACATGCTTTCTTCATGACAAGTTGGACAACTTCCTGTTAAAATACTATTTAATATGGATCCTTTTTTTAACATTTGCAAAATATTTTACACAAAGGTACAATAACTAACTATTCTATGTGTAACAATTATTACATATATCAATTTGTTTACTGAATTTTGAGTTTAATTAATTAGTAACTTTTTAAACCCATAAACTCTTAAACATTTAAACTAAATAAATGCTAAACATACATAATTTATCGGTTTCATTTGGTGGAACTTATCTTTTTGAAGAAGTAACTTTTAGATTAGGTTCTGGAGATAGAGTAGGACTTGTTGGAAAAAACGGTGCAGGAAAATCAACAATGTTGAAAATGCTTGCTGGCGATTTTAAACCCGATAGTGGAACTATTGCAACTGAAAAAGAAGTAAAAATGGGATTTCTTCGTCAAGATATCGATTTTGAAGAAGGAAGAACCGTTTTAGAAGAAGCGTATCAAGCTTTTTCTGAAATTAAACGTGCTGAATTTCGAATTGATGAAATCAATCACCAATTAGCTACAAGAACAGATTATGAAAGTCAAGAATATTCTGATTTAATTGAAGAGTTAGGCGATGTAACACATCATTATGAAGTGCTAGGTGGTTATAATTATGTAGGAGATACCGAAAAAATTCTTTTAGGTTTAGGTTTTAAACGTGAAGATTTTGATAATTTAACGAATACTTTTTCTGGCGGATGGCGTATGCGTATAGAACTAGCTAAATTATTACTACAATCTAATGATATTTTGCTTTTAGATGAGCCTACCAATCACCTGGATATAGAAAGTATCATTTGGTTAGAAGGTTTTTTACGTAATTTTTCAGGAGTAGTTGTTATTGTTTCTCACGATAAAATGTTTTTAGATAACGTAACCAACCGTACAATTGAAATTTCTTTAGGTAAAGCCTACGATTTCAATAAACCGTATTCTGAATATTTAGTGTTGCGTCAGGAAATCCGCGAAAAGCAATTGGCAACACAAAAAAATCAAGCCAAAAAAATCGAAGAAACTGAAAAGTTAATCGAGAAATTTCGTGCTAAAGCTTCAAAAGCATCAATGGCGCAATCGCTGATTAAAAAATTAGATAAAGTAGAACGAATTGAAGTTGATGAAGACGATAATTCGGTTATGAATATTTCATTTCCAGTTTCTCAAACACCAGGGCGAGTTGTTGTAGAAGCAGAACATGTTACAAAAGCCTACGGAGAAAAAGTTATCTTAAAAGATATTTCACTTTTAGTAGAACGCGGCAGTAAAGTGGCTTTCGTTGGTCAAAATGGTCAAGGAAAATCAACTTTTATGAAAGCAATCGTAAACGAGTTTGAGTACGAAGGTTCAATAAAACTGGGTCACAATGTGCAATTAGGTTACTTTGCTCAAAATCAGGCAGAATATTTAGATGGCGAAATTACACTTTTACAAACCATGGAAGACGCGGCTACCGATACCAATCGTTCAAAAGTGCGCGATATGTTAGGTTCTTTTTTATTCCGTGGTGATGATGTAGAGAAAAAAGTAAAAGTACTTTCCGGTGGCGAACGAAATCGTTTAGCGTTATGTAAATTACTTTTGCAGCCTATAAACGTTTTGGTAATGGACGAACCAACCAATCACTTAGATATTAAGTCTAAAAACGTTTTAAAAGCTGCTTTAAAGCAATTTGAAGGAACTTTGTTATTGGTTTCTCACGACCGTGATTTCTTGCAAGGAATGTCTAATATAGTGTACGAATTTAAAGACCAAAAAATTAGAGAATATTTAGGTGACATAAACTTTTTCTTAGAACAAAAAAACGCAATGAATATGCGAGAAATTGAAAAGAAAGAGGTTACTAATTCTAATGCCAAGGTGGATAAAGCAATAAAAAATATTTCATACGAAGACCAAAAGAAAGCCAAATCATTACAAAATAGATTAAGCAAAATTGAAAGTCAAATACAACAATTAGAAAAGGATATTCAGCTCGATGATAAAGCGTTGTCTTCAAATTTTGATAAACATATAGAAGATGCTACTTTTTTTGCTGCATACGAGAAAAAGAAAAAAGATTTAGAGCAGCTATTACAAGATTGGGAAAATGTTCAATTAGAAATAGAAGTATTAAACAGTTAAATACAATATAGTATAGTAACACAATTTAAAAGTAAAAGGGTAATCGCAATAATTATAATAATTGTTGCGATTTTCTTATTTTTAATAAATTTTAGGTAATACATCTTTATTTTATTTAATGTAAATATAGCGGTGAATAGCTAATCATCAAATACGGCATTTGACGTATTTTGTGTCAATTGTTACTGTTTTTTTTTGTAAGCCTAATCCAGCTATTCATTTCAATTTTTTGAAAACAAAATATTTTTGTAGGCTATAAAAAGAGCTTTCCTTGGTCGCTTTTTTAAAGCAACAAAAATAAATTTTCTTTAACAAAAAGATTTCCACTAATATCTGGGGCAAGCTTGCAGTGTTGTAAAGGTGTTTTTGTGTACTATTTTTCTATGTTTTTGATGGTGTCAATATAAATTTATTGGCCAAAAGAAATCTGTGGAAAGTCTTGTTCAATTTTTAGTATTTTACTTTTCAAATGAGTCAAGAATTTTTCATGACTTTCCGTCTCCGGATTAAAAGGACGATGCGCTAAACCTTTTTGAATCGTTTCTATTTCTTTCATCATCTTACAACTAGCTGTAGTAACTGAAGTAGAGCAAAAACAATCCCAAATGTAATTTACAGCAGTTTGGTTAGGGTGCAACATGTCTTCCGCATAAAAACGATAATCACGTAATTCGTCCATCATAATTTCGTAGGCAGGGAAATAGGTGTTGTATGATGGGTTATGGGTGATTGTTGATAGCTTGTTGTTTTTTTGTTTTTGATTAGATGTAGTCAGTTCGAGCGAAGTCGAGATTTTTTGATTTAAAACAGAATGTATTGCAGCAATTAAATGTGCTTTACTTAATGTGTTTTCTATAAAACCATCTTTGATATGTCGCACAGGCGAAACCGTAAATATGAATTTGCAATTTGGGTTAACCGTTTTTACTAATGAAACAATACTTTCTAAACTTTCTTCTATTTCAGGAACTAAAAGAAATTCTTTTACAAACTGTTTTTGAGACACTTTATGGCAATTAGCCACAATTTCGTTGCTGTTCATGTTTCGGTACACCCACGACGTTCCTAATGTGATGATGATGTGAGTTGAATCGTTTAATTGTTTATTTGTTGAATGGATTAATTCGTTTATAGTCTTTAGAAAAATTTCTTTGTTCGGATTCGATAATTCAGAATGTACTTCAAAGCAATGCCATAACTCATTATGAAAAAAAATATCAGCTTCGGTAAAATAACTTTTTTGTACGCTTCTTTCAATAATTTTAGCCAATGAAACCGGATTAAAAATAATTCCAAACGGATTTATAGCGGTTTGAAATTTATAATATTCAAATTTTTCTCCCATATTTTCAGCAAAACAAGATCCTAATAAAACAATTTTAGAATGATAATCAATTTCGATTTCATTTTTATGAAGAGGTACTTGAGTTCTGAATTGCATAAATTATATTAATTTCTTCAAAATTAAGAATTTTAATTTCAAAATATTTATGTTTTAAGGCAACTTTTTCAATAACTATTATGACTACTTTTGCAACTTAAAATTACATTTCATGAAATTACTATATTCCTATATTATTAAGCATAAATTATTATTGTTTTTTGCTTTAATAATGGCAACAATTAATATTTGTTTTAGTTTATCCGATTCTATCATTACCGGAAAATTAATGCAAGATTGTGGTGTAGGAATGGCAAAATATAAAGGCAACGAGTTAGGTTTTATTAAATCGGTTGCTTTTTGGTTGGGTTTGTCTCTTGGAGCAGCAATGATTTCAAGAATTACTAAAAACTTCCAAGATTATTTTACAAATAGTGTTATTCAACGAACTGGTGCCGAAATGTACACAGACGGAATAAAAAAATCATTAGACCTGCCTTTTGAAGAATTTGAAGATCAACGAAGTGGTGAAACTTTAAGCAAATTAACAAAGGTTCGTTCCGATTCTGAAAAGTTAATTACGCTTTCAGTTTCTATGATTTTTCAAACCATAATAGGATTCGTTTTTGTAATAATTTACGTTTCTAGAATAGATGCTCGAATTTCATTGATATTTTTAATTACGGCTCCTATTATTGCATTGGTAAGTTCGTATTTAGGAAAAAAAATAAAAGTTGTTTCTCGTAAAATTGTTACTCAAACAAATTCATTAGCAGGTTCTACAACAGAAAGTTTACGAAATATAGAATTGGTAAAAAGTTTAGGTTTAACACATCAAGAAGAAAAACGTTTAAATCTAAACACTTTAAAAATATTACAACTCGAATTACAAAAAATCAGATTCATTAGAAGTCTAAGTTTTATACAAGGTACTACAGTGCATTTTTTAAGAACTTGTGTGGTTTTTACGCTGTATTATTTTTTATTTGGCGAGAAAATTTTAGTTGGAGATTTACTAACAATGGTGTTTTTTACTTTTTTTATCTTTGGGCCGTTACAAGAGTTAGGAAATTTTATTATTACGCTTAATGAAACTAAAGTTTCTATGGAGAATTTTAAAGACTTGTTAAATGCTCCAAAAGAGTTTAGACCAAGTAATCCTAAAAACATTGGACCTATTACACATTTACAATTTTCAAATGTTTCCTTTCAACATAAATCGGCAAGTCAAAAAGCAGTTGAAAACATAAATTTTAATATCAAAAAAGGAGAAACAGTAGCTTTTGTTGGGCCTTCTGGTTCAGGTAAAACTACTTTGGTTAAGCTTTTAGTTGGTTTGTATCCACCGGCTGAAGGACAGGTTTTGTATAATAATACCGATTCTTCTGAAATTGATTTATTAGATTTAAGAAGACAATTAGGATTTGTAACACAAGATGCGCAATTGTTTTCGGGAACTATTCGTGAAAATTTATTGTTTGTGAAACCAAATGCAACAGATGAAGAATTAAACGACGTAATGAAAAAAGCAAGTTGCCAAAAATTATTAGATCGTGCCGATGATGGATTGAATTCTACTATTGGCGAAGGAGGTATAAAAGTTTCAGGTGGCGAAAAGCAACGTTTATCTATTGCAAGAGCTATTTTAAGAAAACCTAATTTATTAATTTTTGATGAAGCAACTTCTGCATTAGATTCTATTACAGAAGAAGAAATTAACGAAACGATAAGGTCTATTTCAGATCAAAATAGAATAACGGTTTTAATTGCGCATCGATTATCTACTATTATGCATGCCGACACTATTTTTGTGCTCGAACAAGGAAAAATAATAGAGCAAGGCAAGCATGATGATTTAGTGGCAGAGAAAGGTTTATATTATGCCATGTGGCGCCAACAAATAGGTGAACGAAAGTAGTTTATTAATTTATTATTCTAGCTAAATCAAAATTAGCAGAAAGAATTGCATTAATGAATTTACTATTATGACCGTTGTCTAATTTGAAAAACGGGGTTATTTCATATTCTAATTTTGTTTGAATGTCAATATATTTATGAACACGCCAGCCAAAACCTAATTGAGCGCCTAAGTTTAAGGTTTCAAAATGGTGTTTATAATCTTCTTCATTATCAGAAGTGGCGTCAGTAATTATAGAAATTTTAGGGCCTCCAATTAAGTAGAAACCTTCTCTATAGGTTTCACCAAAATCATACTTAAAATTGGCAGATAAATCTATAAAATGCATTTTAAATAATGTATTTTTAATGTCAAATAAAAAATCTTTACTATAATATAAAACATCTAGTTTAACTCCCGTATTTTTTGTAAAATTATATTCACCATATACACCTAATACTAAAGCAGGTGCTAGGTTTTCAGGAATAAATGAGTCTGCTTTATTATTATTGGCAATATTATAAAAATTAGTTCCAATTGTAATTCCGTATGATAGTTCATGTTCCTTTTCATTAGTTATTTCTTGTGCTGCAACTATCGTTGTAACAAAAAATGCAAGTATGAGTATTAAATTTTTCATGATTTAGTCTTTTTTTCTCTATTAAAGTTACGAAAAAAATCAGACATGCATTGTGAGAATTCTATTATTTTTTTGTTTATTTATAGTAAATTAATAAGTGTTAACTTATAGGGAATGATTGAAAAAGAATATTTAGAACCTAATGATGGCTTCTCTCAAACCATAGTTGTAAAAACTGGAAATTTCAAAACGCTTTACATTTCAGGTCAAATTGGTGACGGTGCAAATTTAGAAGCGCAAACCATTGCCACTTTTCAAAATTTAGAAAAGCAACTGGCTAATTGTAATGCTACTTTTAAAGATGTGGTAAAAATGAATACCTACATCGTAAATTTTAATTCCGAAGTGGATTTACCCATTTTCAGAAAAGTTAGAAAAGAATTCCTAGGGAATGAAAATTATCCTGCAAGTACTTTAGTTGGAATTCAAAGTCTAGGAAGAAAAGAATGGTTAATTGAAATTGAAGCGATTGCAGTAATAGAATAAAAAAAGTCCTGAATCATTTCAGGACTTTACTAAATTATAATTAG
This sequence comes from Flavobacteria bacterium BAL38, assembly GCA_000169355.1. Taxonomy (GTDB): domain Bacteria; phylum Bacteroidota; class Bacteroidia; order Flavobacteriales; family Flavobacteriaceae; genus Flavobacterium. Next base: position 398,672 of record AAXX01000002.1, read on the forward strand.
ATTCTGATTGTCCGTTTTCTGTCATAACCCTGTAATATTAGCAATTACAAGCCTATCGAAAAGTTTTTCTTCAAAATATCTTCTATTTAACTTGTACACAAACTCGTTTAGATATAATTGAAGATATTTTCCTTTTATTTTATGGTAATTTCCTAACAAATTTCTTTTTGCGTTACTGATTGTTATATGAACCCATTTCAAAGTTTCTTTTGTGGTTTCTTTGTTAGATTTTTCAGTTATGTGCAATTCTACAAAGTTAGAAATATCTACATATGATGTACTTTTATCTGTAAAAACAATACTTTTTTCATTAATTGATTCTTGTATTGTTTGATTAATTTGCTCAGCAGTATGGTTGGTTAAAACTTTAGCTTTAAAATAACGACATTGTGTTGATTTTTTACCGCTTTCCAAATCTTCCAAAACTGTTGATTCTGCCATAATTGCAACATTTTCTTTACCAACTGCACCTCTACCTCGAATGCCTTTTTCTTGTTCAATTTCAGAAGATTCAACAGTAAAATAGCCTTCATCAAATTCAATCATACCTTCTAAGGTATATCGAGCATCTCGGTTACCCATAGCCTTTCTTAACTTATGAACCATTGCCCAAACTGGTTCGTATCTTTTTTGTCCAAGTTGCTTTTGGATTTCTTTACTTGAAAATCCTTTTTTTGTAGCACTCATTAAAAACATAGTTTTGTACCAAGTCAAAAATGACAACTTTGAACTTTGCATTATAGTTCCGCTTCGTAAAGAAATTCTACTTCTACACTTTTTACATTCATAACTCCAACGACTCTGTATCCAAAAATGCTCTTTTGAACCACATTTACATTCAACTCCTATCTCATCTCTTTGTTCTTTAAAATGGAGTCTACAAGCTTCTTCACTTCCAAAATTTGCTGTAAAATTAAATAAGTTCATGTCTTGAATTTTTATCAAATATATGAAATTTTTATCTATTATGAGTGCTTACGGACAATCAGAATTAGATTAATTATTTCACGAAATCAACCACTTTCTCCAAAGCTTCCTTAATTCCACCTACATTTTTCCCTTTTCCTGAAGCGAAGAAAGGTTGTCCACCACCATTTCCGTCAATTAGTTTTCCTAATTCTCTGATGACGTTTCCAGCGTTTAATCCTTTTTCAGCAACTAGTTCTTTTGAAATGTAGCAATGAATATTTGGCGCATTATCTTCAATCGAAGCTAAGAATACAAACGCATTTGGTTTTGAAGTTCCAATAGCTTGCGCTAAATCTTTAGTCGAACTCATCGATAAATCAACTTGTTTTGCTAAAAAGTGGATGCCGTTTACTTCTTGGAAATCGGCAACCAACGAATTTTTTAATCCTTCGATTTTTTCTTTAACTAATTGCTCTACTTGTTTTTTTAATTTCGCATTATCATCTTGTAACGAAGCTACCGATTTTAAAACATCTTGCGGGTTTTTCAAAACTTCTTTGATTTCCGCTAACGTGTTTTCTTGCGAAGTATAAAAATCTTTCACAGCATCACCCGTAATTGCTTCAATACGACGAATTCCAGCTGCAACTGCTCCTTCAGAAATGATTTTGAAATGCCAGATTTCAGCGGTGTTTTTCACGTGAATTCCACCACATAATTCTTTACTATCGCCAAATTCAATCATACGAACGTTATCGCCATATTTTTCACCAAACAACGCCATTGCACCTTTGTCTAATGCTTCTTTGATTGGAATATTTCTATGTTCTACCAATTGCAATTGTGCTTCGATTTGTGCATTTACACTTGCTTCAACCTGACGTAATTCGTCATCCGAAACTTTACTGAAATGCGAAAAATCAAAACGCAAGTAATTTGGATTCACTAAAGAACCTTTTTGTTCCACATGTGTTCCTAAAATGGTTCTCAAAGCCAAATGCATCAAGTGCGTAGCTGAGTGATTTTTAGAAGTCGAAGTTCTTAAATCAGTATTTACTTTTGCTACAAATCCGGCTTCAATATTTTCTGGAAGTTGTTTTGCGAAATGTAATATTAAGTTATTTTCTTTCTTAGTATCAATAATATCAATAGTTTCGTTAGCAGAAACCAATGTTCCTTTATCACCAACTTGTCCTCCACCTTCAGGATAAAACGGCGTGTTATCTAAAACAATTTGGTACAAAACACCATCTTTTTTAGAATCTACTTTACGAATACGAGTGATTTTTACTTCATTTGCCGTTTGATCATAACCTACGAATGTTTCAACGTTTCCTGGGATTAAAACGTTCCAATCTTCAGTAGAAACCTCAGAAGCGGCACGCGAACGTGCTTTTTGTTCTTGCATTGCTACATTGAAACCTGCTTCGTCTAAATCGTATCCTTTTTCACGAAGAATTAAGGCTGTTAAGTCAATTGGGAAACCAAAAGTATCATACAATTCAAATGCTTTCGCACCTGAAACTTCTTTTCCAGAGGTCTCAGCCATTACATTTTCTAACAATTGTAAACCTTGTTCTAAAGTTCTTAAGAAAGATGCTTCTTCTTCGCGAATTACATTAGTAACCAATTGTTGTTGCGATTTAATTTCTGGGAAAAATTCGCCCATCTGATTCGCTAACACTTCTACCAATTTATTAATGAAAGGTTCTTTCGTGCCTAAAAACGTAAATCCGTAACGAATCGCACGACGCAAAATTCTACGAATTACATATCCTGCACCTGTGTTTGAAGGCAATTGACCATCTGCAATAGCAAACGCCACAGCACGAACGTGGTCAACAATTACACGAATCGCAATGTTGGTTTTGTTTTGTTCTTCTGAAATGTTTTTAACTTCGTTAGAAGTGTATTTTAATCCTGTAATTTGTTCTACTTTTTCAATAAGCGGTGTAAAAACATCGGTATCATAGTTGGATGTTTTTCCTTGTAATGCCATACATAAACGCTCAAACCCCATTCCGGTATCAACGTGTTGCGCTGGTAATTTTTCTAGTGAACCATCAGCTTTTCGGTTGAATTCCATGAATACATTGTTCCAAATTTCCACTACTTGTGGATGGTCGTTATTCACTAAACTTTTTCCAGAAACTAACGCTTTTTCTGCTTCGGTACGTAAATCTACGTGGATTTCAGAACAAGGTCCACATGGCCCTTGATCGCCCATTTCCCAGAAATTATCTTTTTTATTTCCTAAAATAATGCGGTCCTCGCTAATTAATTCCTTCCAAATATCCCATGCTTCTTGATCAAACGGAACATTCTCATCAGGATTTCCTTCAAAAACAGAAACGTATAAATTTTCTTTCGGAATTTTATAAACTTCAGTTAGCAATTGCCAAGCCCAATTGATGGCTTCTTTTTTGAAATAATCGCCAAAAGACCAGTTGCCTAGCATTTCGAACATGGTGTGGTGATAAGTATCAAAACCTACATCTTCTAAATCATTATGTTTTCCTGAAACACGAAGACATTTTTGCGTATCGGCTATTCTTGGGCTTTTTGGATTTCCATTGCCTAAGAAATATTCTTTGAATTGGGCCATTCCCGAGTTGTTAAACATCAAGGTTGGATCGTCTTTTAAAACGATTGGCGCAGAAGGAACAATTAAGTGTCCGTTAGATTCGAAGAATTGTAAAAATTGTTTACGAATGTCTTGTGATTTCATTATCAATTATTTAGTTCTGGTTTTAATTATTGATTTTGATAAGAATATGAAATTAGATTTTCGAAAAATTTCCCAACTAAAAAATAAAATAGCTTTAGAATGAAACATTTCTTAAATTTGTTCGTATAACCTATGTCAATCAATAAATTTGGCACAAAAATAGTATATTTTCATTTATGTCGAAGGTAAAATATTATTACGATTCAGAAAATTTAGCTTATAAACGAATTCAGACAAAAAAAAGGAAGAAGTTTGGCTATATTGTGTTGTTTTTATTGTCATCGGCTTTGTTTGGGTTTTTGATTTTCCTGTTGTTGATTAATACTAGTTATTTTGAAACCCCAAAAGATAAAATTCAAGCGAGAGAAATTGAAGCTTTAGCATTAAATTATAAAGTTTTAAATAAAAAATTAGATTTAATGAACGAAGTGTTAACCGCTATCGAAAATAGAGATAATAATATTTACAGAATTTATTTTAATACGAGTCCAATTTCAGAAGAAGAAAGAAAAGCAGGATTTGGTGGCGTAAACAGATACAAAGATTTGGAAGGCTTTAATAATTCAGATTTGATAGAAAGCACCACAAAACGAGTGGATATATTAACAAAAGAATTGGTTATTCAATCCAAATCGTTAGATGAAATTGTAGCTTTAGCAAAACAAAAAGAAAAATTGTTAGCGGCAATTCCGGCAATTCAACCGGTTAAGAATGAAGATTTAAAACACATGGCGTCGGGTTATGGATATAGAAGTGATCCGTTTACAAAAATTAGAAAATTTCATTACGGAATGGATTTTACAGCAAGAACAGGAACGCCAATTTATGCTACAGGTGATGGAGTAGTGTATAAAGCAGATGCTTCTTTGTCTGGTTATGGAAACCATATTGAAATTAATCATGGTTATGGTTATAAAACATTATATGCTCATTTAAGTAAATACAAATGTAGACCAGGACAAAGAGTAAAACGTGGTGATATAATTGGATATGTGGGAAGCACAGGTCGAAGTCAGGCGCCACATTTACATTATGAAGTTTTTAAAGGAAATGTTCGAGTAAATCCACTGAATTTCTATTACGGAAGTATTTCGGCAAAAGAATATATAGAGATTTCAAAATTAGCAAACCAAGAGAATCAATCATTAGATTAACGATTTCAGAAGTTTTGAACTTGTTATTGAACTTTAACTTGAATTTGAAAAAATGCATTTAGAATTAGCACCAAATAAAAGATATTACAGTATTGGCGAAATTGCCAAAGCCTTTGATGTGAACGCTTCCTTAATTCGTTTTTGGGATAAAGAATTTGATATTCTAAAACCAAAGAAAAACGCTAAAGGAAATCGCATGTTTACACCTGAGGATGTAAAGAATTTGCAATTGATATATCATTTAGTAAAAGAGCGCGGATTTACCTTAGAAGGTGCCAAAACACATTTGAAAGAAGGTCAGAAAAAAACCTTAGATAAATTTGAAATTATCAGCAAATTAGAAACGATTAAAGCACAATTGAATACGATTAAAAATCAACTATAAATAAATTAGTAAACTTTAAAATTAAAAAAATGATGAGAAAATTTTTGCCTTGGATGATTGGTGGTGGATTATTACTAATCCTTTTGTTTTGGTATATTAGCGTTAAAAATGGAGCAATTACCGTTGATCAAGCCGTGAAAAAAGAATGGGGTAATGTTGAAACCTCATATCAAAGAAGAAATGACTTAATTGGAAATTTGGTTAAAACTGTAAAAGGTGCTGCCGAATTTGAAAAATCAACGTTAGAAGCTGTTATTGCTGCAAGATCAAAAGCAACATCAATTACTGTTGACCCAACAAACATTACTCCGGAGCAATTTGAACAATTTAATCAAGCTCAAAGTGGTGTGTCATCTGCATTATCTAGATTATTGGTTACTGTTGAGAAATATCCCGATTTAAAAGCGAATCAAAATTTCTTGAAATTACAAGATGAATTGGCTAGTACAGAAAATCAGATTTTAACAGCAAGAACACGTTTTAATGAATCGGTTGAAGCATACAATAATTATGTTTTGAAAATGCCTAGAAATTTAATTTTATCTGAATATAAAGAAAAAGCTGTATTTAAAGCAGTTGCTGGAGCAGAAAAACCAGTAGAGGTAGAGTTTGACTTTAATAACGAGAAAAAATAATGTCTAAAACCGAAGATTTCTTATCGAAAGCAGAAGAACAAGAAATAGTTCAGGCAATTGTAGAAGCTGAAAAAAATACTTCGGGAGAAATTCGTGTACACATAGAAGAACATTCAGAAAAATCACCTCTTGATAGAGCTCAGGAGGTTTTTTTTGAACTTCAAATGAATGAAACACAAGAAAGAAATGGTGTTTTGTTTTATGTGTGTGTGGCAGATAAAAAATTTGCAATAATTGGCGATAAAGGAATCAACGAAGCAGTAGAATCTGATTTTTGGGATTGTACAAAAGATATCGTAATTACTAATTTTAAAGAAGGCAACTTCAAAAAAGGCTTGGTAGAAGGAATTCTTAAAGCTAGTGAACGATTGAAAAAATATTTCCCCTATCAATCAGATGATACCAACGAATTGTCTAACGAAATTTCAAGAGGATAATATGAAAAAACTAATTTTAGTAGTATTTTTCCTTTCAGGAATTTACGCAAATGCACAATTTACCATTCCAGATAAACCCAGTTTTCAAACGAGTGTTTACGATTATGCTGATGTTTTAAATCAATTGGAGGAAAAAGAATTGGAAAAAAAGCTAATTCGCTATTCCGATTCAACTTCTACACAAATTGTAGTTATTTCCATAGATGATTTAAAAGGAGAAGATATTGGAATTTTAACTCCAAAATGGGCACATCAATGGGGAATTGGGCAAGCAAAAGAAGACAACGGAATTTTAATTTTATTATCTAAGAACGACAGAAAAATTTGGATTGCTCCGGGTTATGGAGTTGAAGAAAAATTAACTGCGGGAATAAATGGAGAGCTTATTAGAAACATTATTATTCCCGAATTTAAATCGGGAAGTTACTATACTGGTTTAGACAAAGGAGCCGATGCTATCTTTGAAGTGTTAAAAGGAAAGTATAAAGGTTCTCGAAAAGAGAAAAAAGATAATTTTCCAATTTTTCCAATCCTTATTTTTATCTTCATTATAATATTGATTATTTCAAAGTCTAAAGGCGGAGGCAATTCAGGTGGTGGAAGAGGATTAGATTTAGCCGATATTATCATCCTAAGTAGTTTAGGAAGAAGTGGAGGCGGAGGAAGTTTTGGTGGTGGATCGTCTGGAGGTTTTGGCGGTGGCTTTGGTGGCGGTGGTTTCTCTGGAGGTGGTGCCGGCGGAAGTTGGTAGATTTGAAGTAAAAAATAAAAAGTATAAAAAAACTCGTTAGAATTTCTAACGAGTTTTTTTATAAATTTAAACAAATAAGTTATTCAATTTCAAATGTTTGTGTTTCGTTTGGACCAGCATCTCTTGAATTTAATGCTGCATTAGTTGAGTCTACAACAAAAGCTACAAATCGAACGTTACTAGCATTTACACTAGATGGTATTGTATATGTAAATGATTTAGAAAACTCATCATTATAACCCATAGCTCCTGTAATTGTTTCGCCTAAAATACTGCTAGATAAAACAGCTCTTAAAACATGGTTATGTTCAAAACCAACTATTGGATTAGATCCTCCATAGTAAGTAGTCGAGTTAGTTTGATTGTAAATTAAATGATCTTCTAAAGCGTAAACAACAAGTTTAAGATTGTTAAAACTTTTACCGTATTTAACTTTAACGTTTACTGTAGAAGTATTTCCAGAAGTTGAAGTTTCTAATGCAACACCTAATTTAGGATTTATACCTGTTGTTAAATTTAATGCCTGATTAATTGCTGTAGTTGATGTTTCAGGGTAACTCCATTCTGTACTTCTATTTAACATAGCTGTTGGGTATCCACTTAATCCAATTTGATTTTCTAAAACACTTGCTCCAGAAAAATTATAAGGATCATTTCCTCTGTGAATTGCAGTAATCACAACATCTGAAGTTTCTGCTTCAATCAATTCAATAGCATAAGCAACTCTAGGGCAATATTGGCACCAAGTTCCTGTAAAGTCTTCAATTAAAACTCTTTTATTGAAGTTTATTACTTCGTTTACCGTAACTTGAATTGTTGGTGATGTTAATGTTACACCAGCAGAATTTACATGTGTTGCATAAATATCTAGTGTTCCTACAACTGAGGTTGTATATGAGCGTCCAGAAATTTGAGTTCCATTTACGTAAAAAGTTGAAGTAGAACTTACACTTGCATTATTGTTTCCTACAGTTGATAAAATAACCGATGTTCCAACATCTACAGAAGAAGAATTTGAAGTTACGGTTATTGATGAAATAGGTTCTGAACTTGAGTTGTTTTCTCCAGAGTCGTTATCACTACTACATGATGTGTTAAAAAGTGTTGTTAAAAGGGCAAAAGCTAATAAAATTTTTTTCATGGTTGTTAGATTTGGATAATAGTTGATGTATTTAGTTGCGCTAATATAAAAAAAAAAATTAAATGTTAATAAAGTCTTAACTTTTATTTAAAAATGTTTGTGTATTAACTAATTAATCATTTTTTTTGTTCAAACTTATAATTTATTTATCAATGAAAAAATTAGCCCTTTTTTTACTATTTTTTGGTAACATTGCTTACTCACAACAAGAATTTCCGTCTGTGGATTTAAAATCTCTTGATAGTGAAACTATTAATACATCTTCGTTTAATGAAGCAGATAAATTATATGTCTTTTCCTTTTGGGCTACATGGTGTGCGCCATGTATTCAGGAGCTTGAAGCAATTAGTGAAGTTTATCAAGACTGGAAAACACAAATTAATGTAGAAGTAATAGCGGTTTCTACAGATGATTCTAGAACTCAGAAAAGAGTAAAGCCTCTTGTAAATGGTAAAGGATGGGAATACAATGTTTTATTAGATACCAATCAGGATTTAAAAAGAAAATTGTCAATTGCAAATATTCCTTATTTAATAGTTGTGAAAAATGGAAAAATCGTTTTCATTCAAAATGGTCACACTCCTGGAGCTGAAGAAGAGTTATTAGCTAAATTAAAGACTTTGTAAATTATGAAAAAAATAATCCTACTATTTTTAGTATTCATAAATGCTGCAGTTTTTGGTCAAACAGAAGAAACTAAAACAGAAAAAACGAGATTTAACTTTTTTGGAGGAATTGAATCTAATTCACAATGGTATACAAATGATATCGAAAGAGAGATAAATCATCCAGAAGATCCATTGAGATCTAATAATTATTTGAATTTTAATCTTAATTATGGTAAATGGTCTGCAGGAATTCAAGGTGAAGCCTATGCGCCAAATGCAATTTTAAATTATAACCCAAAATATAATGAAACTAATGTTGGAACATGGTATGTTAATTATAAAGCTGCAAAATTAGATGTAACGGCTGGGTATTTTTATGAGCAATTTGGAAGCGGATTGTTACTTAGAAGTTGGGAAGACCGTTCATTAGGAATTAATAATGCAATACGTGGTGGTAAAGTAACGTTTACCCCAACAGATAATTTGTTTTTTACAGCCTTATACGGAAATCATAGAACAGGATTTGATGTTTCAGAAGGTGAAATTTATGGGTTTAATTCAGATATTAACCTTTTTAAAATGCTAAAAATAGAAGGTTCAGACTTATCTGTAGGCTTTTCTTATGTGGGTAGATATGAAAAAACAGATGAAGTTGATCCAAACTTTGATAATCTTACAAACGCTTTTGCTGGAAGAGTTAATTTTTCTAAAAATAATTTTTACTTGTTTACGGAATACAACTACAAATCTGATGATGCTGTTTTATATAATTTAGATATTAATAATGATTTTGTTAAACCAGGATCTGCCTTATTATTAAATTTTGGTTATTCTAAAAAAGGATTTGGTATGGATGTGAATTTTAGAAGAACTGAAAATATGAGCTTTTATTCTGAAAGAGTTCCTGAAACTTACACAGAGACATTGTCTACAAGTATAAATTACAATGATAAAATAATGAATTTTGTGCCTAGTTTAACTAAGCAACATCACTTTAATTTAGCAAATATTTATGTTTACCAAGCACAGGCCCAAGTTTTAGTTGATCCAGATACTGGTGTAACAAAAGCTGGTGAAATTGGAGGTCAAATCGATTTGTTTTATGATTTTAAAAAAGATACAAAAATTGGAGGAAAATACGGAACTAAAATAGCTGTTAATTATAGTAATTGGAACAATCTTAAAGCAGATTATGTGCTATATCCGCCTGATTACAAGACAGATTTCTTTGGTTTTGGGAATAGATACTTTTCAGATTTTAATTTAGAAGTAACAAAAAAAGTATCTACTAAAGCAACTTATAATTTTGCATATATAAATCAGTATTACAATAATAGATTAATTACAGGAGCATCAAATGTAATTGTAAAAACAAATATACTTGCATTTGAAGGAGATTATAGATTTTCTAAAGGGAGAGCTGCAAAAATTGCAGTAGAGCATATGTGGGCAGATAACGATAGAAAAAATTGGGCTGCTATTTTGATAGAATATAATTTAAATACAAAATTTTCTGTATTTGCTTCAGATATGTATAATTATGGTTATAAGCATAATCCTTCAATTCTTATTGACGACATAACAGATCCATTTGAAATTCATTTTTATAATTTTGGAGGAGCCTATAAAAAAGGTAGTACAAGAATTGCTGTGAATTATGGTCGTCAAAGAGGTGGTTTGGTATGTGCAGGGGGTGTTTGTAGATTTGTGCCGCCAAGTACAGGTTTAGGAATTACACTAACAAAATCGTTTTAAATAGCAACTATTTATTTACAAAAAAACTCGTTAGAATTTCTAACGAGTTTTTTTGTAATTAGTTGTTAATCCATAAATATCATTCCATTACCATTATCTTTTTTACCTCCAAATTTTTCTAATTTATAGGTTAACGAAAACATAACATATTGTTGTAAAACCGTATTTTCCATATCGGTAATTGCTGTTGGAGTAATGGTTCTTGTTGCACTAACATTCTGATTTAAAAGATCGTAAACTTTTACTTTTGCTAATAATTTGTCTTGGTAAAAATTATACCCCAAGCTTAAATTCCATAAATAGAAATCCTTTTGAAAACCATCCGCAATATTAGAGTTGTAGTTGTAGCCAAAATCACTTCCTAATACTACTTTTTTAGGCCAATAACTCGTAATTTCTAATTTAGCACTATGTTTAAAATTTTTGGTATTATCTATAACGTAATTGGTAAAGTCATTAGTAATGTAAGTGTATTTATAGGAAGGATTAATCGTAATCAGTTCATCAATAGACCAAGTTAAGTTAACTCTCGGATTTAAAGTTAATCCCTTAGATTCAAACAACTCTGCATTGGTTAATCCTTGATTGTAATCGTAACCTAGTTGCATTCCAAACCCATATTTAAAAGTACTTTTTTCCTGTTTTAAGGATTTGTTTAAATTAAAACCAATATATGTATTGTAAGCTCTATCTACGTTTTGGTAAGTAGTGGTTGCTTTAAAATCAGAATCATAAGTTGTAGAAGCTACAATTTCGTTAACATTATAATCACCTCCGGCATAAGCATAAAAGCCACTTCGTGATGCGTAATCATAATTATTAAAATTAGTATAAAGTGAATAATTTTCATTTGGCTTTAAATAGGCATTTCCAATAAACGTGTTCAATGGATTTCCTAAATTTTGGAAGGGTAAAATTTGGTTGGCAGTTGGTAAATTTACTTCGTAAGAATAATAACTATAAATCGATTTTGATTTACCAAGTGTAATGCTAACATATCCGTTCATTTTTGGATAGATATAGTTTTTATTTACCGCAGTTTTAGTTGATAAATAGGTAGATTGATTGTTGAAATTAATAATTTCAGTCCCCATAGAAATACTTCCTCTAATTTTCTTTTTTCTAATACTTATTCCAACCATTGGACTTACTGATGAGGTTGTGGAAAAAATCTTATTTGAAAGTAAATCATTAAAGTTAGAATAAGAATTAAATCCACTATCAAAATCATACGTTTCTCTTACATCATTAGCTTTGTTGTATTTATAAGAAGTTTTAAAATTAAATACTAACGAATCTCGTAAAGGTTCGTTGTAACCTATTTCAGCTCTAAAGCTGTCATTTTTAGAATCGTCAATTCTGAATTGATCTCGGTCATCGTTAGAACTTCCTGATTGAAAGAATGTAGTTGCTGTTTTAGTAAATAAATCAGATGTATTTTTGCTGTTTTCATTATTTAATGAAGCGCTAATTCCTCTACCTTTTTTCTTAAATCCTTTGTAAAAATAAATATTGTTTTTAAAGGTATTGTTTTTGCTAGTCCAGTTGTTATCACTTGTGTTTTCGTTTAAAGCAGCTCCGGTTTCATCAAATGTAGCATCAAAGCCAAAGTTTTTGTTCTTAACTTCACTTTTAGAAAAACTTGGACTAAGATATATAGTTGCAGTTGAATCTAGTTTAATTTCAAAATCCATTTCAATATTGTGTCCGTCTGTTATGGATTTGGTTTTAGATTCGGCTAAAGTGTTGGTGTTCCCGGTAGGAAGTAAATTAATTCTATTTGTTCTATTGTTGTTGTTTGTTTCTGCACTTGAATAATAGTAACTTCCATTCGGATTTATTTTCTTTTTTGCCCATTCATCTGCAAAGTTTACTCCAATCATGTTAGACTGCGTAATTCCATTATTCCCTCCAAATTGCATTCCATTAATTCCAAAGCTTCCATTGTCATTAACCCAAATAGAATTGTTTCTTCCGCCTCCCATATTATCAAAAATTTCATCCATCGAAAATCCTATTGAGTTAATATTATTGGAAGAACCAAGCACACTTATTTTTTGAGTATCTTTAAAATAGTTAAATAACAAACTCGACTCGTATCGATCATCTGTTCCATAGCCAACATTTGCTTTTCCAAAAACACCTTTATTTTTATCTTCTTGAATAGTTAAATTAATCGTCTTTTCATCAGAAGTAGCGTCTTGTCCGGAGAGTTCTTCTTCTTTAGTTTTGGTGTCCGTAACTTGTACTTTATCTATAATGTCAGCGGGTAAATTCTGAGTGGCAATTTTACCATCTTTTCCAAAGAAAGGTTTTCCGTTAACTAAAATATTATTTACTTCTTTTCCGTTGACCGTGATTTTTCCTTCTTCATCAATTTCCACTCCTGGTAATTGTTTTAAAAGCGCTTCAACATTGGCATCTGGACGAACTTTAAAAGATGAAGCATTAAATTCTAATGTATCATTTTTAATAGTTACGGGTGGCGCTTCAGATTGAATAATAATTTCTTTTAACGAACTAACATTTTCTTCTAATTTGATGGATCCAAAATCAATATCGGCTTTTAAATTTTCAATTTTTTCCGAATAATCATTGTATCCGATATAAGAAATTTTAAAATAGATTGAATTTTCTGTTTTTTTAGTCTTAAAAATAAAATTCCCATTTTTGTCTGAAATGGTATAATCTATTAAAGTTGAATCTTTAACTGATTTTAAATAAATTGTAGCTGATTCAAGTGGTACAGATGTATTCTTGTCGATTATCTTCCCTTTTAATGAAACGGTATTTTGACTAAATATTAGGGAAGTAAATAGTAGCGATGCAATTAAAAGTGATTTTTTTAACATGAAAAAGCAGTTAATTTGTTTAAGTAATAATTAACAGCGAAATAAAATATTTATTGTGTGAATAAAAATTTTCTTACGAAAAGTTTAACAATAAACACAAAAAAAACCGAAGCGTTAACTTCGGTTTTCTACTATTTCTGTCTGAAATAAATATCAATTGGAACGCCACTAAAATTGTATTGTTCTCTCAGTTTATTTTCAATAAAACGTTTGTATGGATCTTTTACATATTGTGGCAAGTTAGCAAAAAACACAAACTGAGGTGTTGGTGTTGGCAACTGCATACAATATTTAATTTTTACATATTTTCCTTTTAAGGCTGGTGGTGGCGTTGCTTCAATAATAGGCAACATCAACTCGTTGAATTTAGAAGTAGAAATACGTTGTTTTCTGTTTTCAAATACTTCAACAGCAGTTTCTAATGCTTTTAGTAAACGTTGTTTGGTTAAAGCCGAGATAAAAAGAATAGGCACATCAGTAAATGGTTGTAATTCTTCTCTAATCTTACGTTCGTAATCACGGGTTGTCATGGTGTCTTTTTCTACCAAATCCCATTTGTTTACAAGGATTACAACTCCTTTACGGTTTTTTTCAGCCAACCAAAAAATACTTTGGTCTTGACCTTCAAATCCACGAGTAGCATCGATAACTAATAAACAAACATCACTGTGTTCAATAGCTCTTACTGATCGCATTACCGAGTAAAACTCTAAATCTTCTTTTACTTTTGCTTTACGTCTAATTCCGGCTGTATCAACCAAGTTAAATTCAAATCCAAAACGGTTGTATCTTGTATCAATTGCATCACGAGTAGTTCCAGCAATATCGGTTACCACAAATCTATCTTCGCCAATTAAAGCGTTAATGAAAGATGATTTTCCTGCGTTTGGTCTACCTACAACACAAAAACGTGGTAATGGTTCTACTTCTTCGGTAACTTCTGGCATTTCAGGTAATACTTCGACTAATTTGTCTAAAAGTTCACCTGTTCCGCTTCCGCTCATTCCCGAAATCGTGAAATATTCCCCTAATCCTAAGTTGTAAAATTCTACTGCGTCTTTTTCACGCATCGCATTATCTACTTTGTTAATTACTAACAAAACAGGTTTTTTAACCTTACGAAGTAACTTAGCCACTTCATCATCCATTGGAGTAATTCCTTCTTCCACATCTACTACAAAAATAATAGCATCTGCCTCGTCAATAGCTAATTCTACTTGTTTGCGAATTTCAGCTTCAAAAATATCGTCCGAACCTTTGATATAACCACCCGTGTCAATTACAGAAAACTCCTTTCCATTCCATTCACTTTTTCCATAATTTCTATCACGCGTAACACCGCTTACCGAGTCAACAATAGCTTCTCTTCGCTGAATTAAACGGTTAAAAAATGTGGATTTTCCAACATTCGGTCTTCCTACAATGGCAACAATATTATTCATAATCTTATTTTGAATCTGCAAAAGTACGATTTTTTTTGTAGCTTTTTCCAGCTACCCACTACAACTCCACAATTTTAGCTCTTTTTTTCTGTATTTATTCGGTCAGCTTCTATGGTCGCTGTCCAAATAAAAAGAAAAAATAGGTCAAAAATTTGGAGGGCACTGAAAAACATCGACTATTTTGATTAGTACCGTTTTTAGTCAATAAAAAAACGCTTGTAACGGGATTTTAAATATCCGTTATGAGCGTTTTTCTTTTTGCAACTGTTTTTTATTGGAGGTTGTATAAGTTTGTTTTTGGCTTTTACAGGTTGTTTTTTCAAAATACCTGAGCAGATTGCGTTTTCTACATTAATTTGAGAATTCTTTTTAAGTTTACTGTGAATATTGCTATTGCACCTTGCATTTGCATATTGGTAATGCCGTATAAAATTGCTTTATCATAACCGTATACATTTTTTAATTCGCTATTTTTGGCTTCTATCTTGTATCGATGTTTTGCTTTTTCTTTGTAATATTCTGTTTCTTGAAAAAAAATTTGGTCTTGATGTAGTTCTGATTTTATAGATACTGAATATGTTTTAGTTTTAGCTCCTTCTTTGTAACAACCATTTTTTAAAGGACAAGATTTGCATTTTTCGACATCAAAATAATAAGTGTCTACTTGATTTATTCCAATATTTTTACTTCCACCACGTGCTTTTTTTATTGCCAAATGTCCTGCTGGGCAAACAAACCTATCGGCATCTTTATTATAATCAAATTTATCGGCATCTTTTCTGTTTCCTTGTGTTATTGATGGATTTAATTTTGCTACTACTTTAATATTTTGCTCACTTGTGATTTTAAGATTTTCTTTTCCAGAGTAAGCAGCATCACCAATAATGGTGTCTACATCAATTCCATTTTCTTGACTAATTTCTATAAGCTTAGGCAATTCTGGTCCATCACCTTTTTCACCCGATGTTACTACGGCTGCAGTAATGATGCGCTCTTCAGTCATTGCCAAATGAGTTTTGTATCCAAAGAAGGAACTCTCAGCAGATTTATGACCTATTTTTGCATCGGTATCTTTTGATAAAGTTAGGTTTTCTTGAGTATCCTCCACAGTTTCCTTTAACAGGTTTAATTTCTCTTTCACTGCAGGAATCGAACTTATAGATGGCTCGTTTTCGATACGTTTTTCTAATTCTTTACAATAAACCAACTCCTTTTCTAAATCATTGTCGGTATTCTTTTGAGGCATACGTTCTTTAAATTGGTCGTCAAAGGTGTATATTGTTTTTCGAAGTAACTTGGAGCGTTCTCTCAATACATCGATGGCTAAAAACGGATTAGATCTTGATAAAGTATGAGTGGCATCAACGATAATAGACTTCGAACGAATTATTCCTTTTTCAATAGCAATAGTTACTGTTTTGTTTATCAATAGATTTAATAAGTCGGTGTCTTTCAAACGTAGTTTTCTGAACTTTGTCAACGAACTTGGATTGATAACATCGTCTTCAGGATTCATATCCAAAAAATATTTAAAAGACATATCATATTGAGAACGTTCCACCACATCTACATCGGAAATAGTGTAAATTGTTTTAAGAAGTAAATACTTAAACATACGAACAGGACTTTCTGCCATACGACCATTTGTTGTGCAGTATTTGTTTAAAAACTCATCATAAATAAAGGAAAAATCAATTAAATCATTGATTTTTCTTAATATATTTTCCTTTGGAACTATTAAATCATACAACGTAGAATGAGCACTAAATTGTATTGTTTGCTGCTTTAATAACATCTAAAAAACTCTATAATTAGAGCTAAATATACGAAAAAAGGAGCAGAAAAACTAAGTTTTCTACTCCTTAAATTATTGCAATTATTATTATTTAAAGGAACTTTTTCAGTGCCCTCAAAAATTTGCGGGGTTTTCGTTTTTATCTGGGCTAGGGTATGAAATTTGTTCAACATTTGTTAAAATTGTATATATTAGCTTTAAAATCAGAAGAAATGGAACCTGAAAAAAGCATCGCACTTCGTCCCAAATTTGAAGTCGAATCAAATAATAGTGTCGATAAAATTTTAGAAAAAGCAAAACAGTTAAAAGCCGAACTCAAAGCCGATTATCAAATAAAAATAATCGACGAGCATTTGTATTTCTATTTCAGTAAAGAAAAACGAAAATACTATTCCCCTTTTTTACATTTGGAATTAGAATCCAATGAAGATAAAACAACAGTAAAAGGTCTTTTTGGTCCAGAGCAATTGTTGTGGACGCTTTTTATGTTTCTTCACTTTATCATTGCAGGATTGTTTTTAGTTTTTGCAATGATGGCCTACACACATTGGTCGCTAAAACAATCTACGGTTTTAGATTTCAGTATTATGGGAATTATGGTAGCATTTTGGTTTTCACTCTATTTTATGGCACGATTAAATAGAGAACGTGGTATACCACAAATGCATGAATTGGAAGATTTGATGTATAAGGTTTTGGAATAAAAAAACCTGATGAGTATTCATCAGGCATCTTTTATCTTTGCTCTTTTTTCTTTTTTCTTATTTCTGGTTATATCCAAAACGTTTTAATTGGTAAGCACTGCTTCTCCAATCTTTATTTACTTTAACGTAAGTAGCCAAGTGAATTTGTTTTCCAAAGAATTTTTCTAAATCTTCTCTTGCTTGAATACCTACACGCTTTAAAGCTGCACCTTTGTGACCAATGATAATTCCTTTTTGAGTATCGCGTTCTACCATAATTACGGCGCGAATTCTAATAATGTTATCATCTTCAATAAATTCTTCCGTTTCAATTTCTACAGCATACGGAATTTCTTTGTCGTAGTTTAATAAGATTTTCTCACGAATAGTCTCGTTTACAAAGAAACGTTCTGGTTTATCGGTTAATGCATCCTTAGGATAAAACGCTGGAGAAACCGGAAGTAATTCGATAATTCTATCAAAAACGGTTTGTACATTAAAATTCTCTAAAGCCGAAATAGGAAAAAGTTCTGCATTAGGTACTTTTTCTTTCCAAGCTTGTACTTGTTCTTCTAGTTGTTCTTGGTTCGATTTGTCTATTTTGTTTAATAACAACAAAACTGGGATTTTAGAATGGATAATTTTATTAAAAAACGCTTCGTCTTTTAATTCTTTTTCTCCAATTTCCACCATATAAACTAAAATATCAGCATCTTCAAAAGCCGATTTCACAAAATCCATCATCGAATTCTGTAATTCATACGCGGGTTTAATAATTCCAGGCGTATCTGAAAATAAAACTTGAAAATCATCTCCATTTACAATTCCTAAAATACGATGTCTAGTAGTTTGTGCTTTCGATGTGATAATAGAAAGACGCTCGCCAACAAACGCATTCATAAGGGTTGATTTTCCTACATTCGGATTTCCAATAATATTAACATAACCTGCTTTGTGCTCCATTTCAATATATTTATGGGTGCAAAGGTAGTGATAACGCCTTAAATAGTAGAAAGAAAACATTATTTTTAAAAAAGTCTTGTGATTTTAAATAAAGATTGTACCTTTGCACTCACAAATCGCGGGATAGAGCAGTAGGCAGCTCGTCGGGCTCATAACCCGAAGGTCACAGGTTCGAGTCCTGTTCCCGCTACTAAGTAATTAAATCAGTGTTTACAGGAAGGCTCATATCCGCCACGGCGGACAAGGTTCGAGTCCTGTTCCCGCTACTAAGTAGCCTTATTGAGATTACAAAACGCACATCGCGGGATAGAGCAGTAGGCAGCTCGTCGGGCTCATATCCGCCACGGCGGACACAGGTCAAGATTTGGATAAATTAAAAGTTTTAAAAACATATATCGCGGGATAGAGCAGTAGGCAGCTCGTCGGGCTCATAACCCGAAGGTCACAGGTTCGAGTCCTGTTCCCGCTACCAAGAAGCTTCACAGAAATGTGGAGCTTTTTTTTATAAAGTTATGGAAGAATTTGTGGTTTACATATTATTTTCTGAGGATTATGGTAAGACTTATGTAGGTTTTACATCTAATTTGATTGAGCGATTTAAATCTCACAATTATTTGAGTAAAAAAGGATATACAATTAAATTCAGACCTTGGGAAGTAGTTTATGTTGAATTTTTTACAACAAAATCTGAGGCATTAAAAAGAGAGAAATTTTTAAAAACAGGAAATGGCAGGGAATTTATAAAAGAAGTAGTTTCTAAATTATAAGTTCATGAGCTCATATCCGCCAAGGCGGACACAGGTTCGAGTCTCCGTCTTCAGCGGACTACTAAGAAGCTTCACAGTAATGTGAAGCTTTTTTTTATGTAATTAATTCATTAATAAATGGTTATGTTTTGTTATTGTTTTGGTTTTTTGGCTTGATTTAATAATAAAAACACTACTTTTGCACCTTTATTTTAAAATACTATGAATCCAAAGAAAATTGCCGAGTACAGAAAGTTACTTGATGTTACCAAAACAGCTACGTTAAAAGAACTGAAAACTATTTACAGAAATAGTATGAAGGAAGATCATCCTGATACAATTGCAGATCCAGTGGAGCGTTTAGCTGCTGAAGAAAGAAGTAAAAATATTATTGAAGCGTATCACTTTTTAGTAAGTATTGCTCCAGAAACGCAAGAAAAAAACAAAGAAGTTTATTTAAAAACTACTACTACTGTAAATATTCAAGATTTTTACATGGATAATGGTGTGTTGTATATTTCATTTTTAGATGGTAGTAACTATGAGTACTTCAGTGTGCCAAAAGTTACCTACATTAAAATGGTAAATGCAGAATCTCCAAGCCGTTTTGCTAGAAGACATATCTACAATGAATTTTTATATAGAAGTGCTTCAAAATTAGTTGCAAACGTATAAAATAGTTTTTAGTATATTTACGTAATGAAAATTGGTGTAAAATTACTATCGTTACTATCTATTCTTATTACTTTTTCTTGTTCTAAAGAAGAAGCATCAAATAATAATCAAGAGTTTATCAAGGCAGCAGATATGTCAATGTTGCCTTTGATAGAATCTGAAGGTTCTACTTATTACAATGCCAATAATATTGCTGAAGATGCACTGCGTACACTAAAAAATGCAGGCTGCAATACCATACGAATTAGACTTTGGCATACTCCAACAGTAAATCAGTCAGGATTTAATGAAGTAAAAACTTTTGCACAGCGTGTAAAAAATAATGGAATGAAAGTTTGGTTAACCGTTCATTATTCAGACACTTGGGCAGATCCTGGTAATCAAGAAAAGCCTAATGCATGGAGTGGTTTAACTTTTAATCAGTTAAAAGCACAATTTGAAAATTATACAGCAACTATTGTAAACGAAATCCAACCCGATATTTTTCAAATTGGGAATGAAATTAATAGCGGCTTTATTTTTCCAGAGGGAAATTTAGCAACTAATGAGACTCAGTTTTTGTCGCTATTAACTAGTGCGAGTTCAGTAATTCGAGCTAATAATCCAACAACAAAAATTATGTTGCATTTTGCGGGAATTGATGGTTCTGCATGGTTTTTTTCGAAAATGTCAGCTATTGATTATGATTATATTGGTTTGTCTTATTATCCAATGTGGCATGGAACTGATATTAATTTATTGCAACAAACGATGACTACATTAGGACAAACCCACAATAAAAAAGTGTTAATTGCAGAAACATCTTATCCATTTACTTTAGGGTGGAACGATTGGACTAATAATATTATTGGTTTAACTAATCAATTACATCCTAGTTATCCTGCTTCCCCAGAAGGTCAAAAAGCATTTTTTCAACAAATTAAAAATACTTTAAAAAATACTCCAAACGGATTGGGTTTTTGTTATTGGGGCACCGAATGGATAGCTTTTAGAGGGACAGAATCTACAAATGGATCTTCATATGAAAATCAGGCCTTGTGGGATTTTAATCATCAAGCTTTACCTGCGCTTTCTGTTTTTAATTAATTTTTTTCTGATTGTCCGTTTTCTGTCATAACCCTGTAATATTAGCAATTACAAGCCTATCGAAAAGTTTTTCTTCAAAATATCTTCTATTTAACTTGTACACAAACTCGTTTAGATATAATTGAAGATATTTTCCTTTTATTTTATGGTAATTTCCTAACAAATTTCTTTTTGCGTTACTGATTGTTATATGAACCCATTTCAAAGTTTCTTTTGTGGTTTCTTTGTTAGATTTTTCAGTTATGTGCAATTCTACAAAGTTAGAAATATCTACATATGATGTACTTTTATCTGTAAAAACAATACTTTTTTCATTAATTGATTCTTGTATTGTTTGATTAATTTGCTCAGCAGTATGGTTGGTTAAAACTTTAGCTTTAAAATAACGACATTGTGTTGATTTTTTACCGCTTTCCAAATCTTCCAAAACTGTTGATTCTGCCATAATTGCAACATTTTCTTTACCAACTGCACCTCTACCTCGAATGCCTTTTTCTTGTTCAATTTCAGAAGATTCAACAGTAAAATAGCCTTCATCAAATTCAATCATACCTTCTAAGGTATATCGAGCATCTCGGTTACCCATAGCCTTTCTTAACTTATGAACCATTGCCCAAACTGGTTCGTATCTTTTTTGTCCAAGTTGCTTTTGGATTTCTTTACTTGAAAATCCTTTTTTTGTAGCACTCATTAAAAACATAGTTTTGTACCAAGTCAAAAATGACAACTTTGAACTTTGCATTATAGTTCCGCTTCGTAAAGAAATTCTACTTCTACACTTTTTACATTCATAACTCCAACGACTCTGTATCCAAAAATGCTCTTTTGAACCACATTTACATTCAACTCCTATCTCATCTCTTTGTTCTTTAAAATGGAGTCTACAAGCTTCTTCACTTCCAAAATTTGCTGTAAAATTAAATAAGTTCATGTCTTGAATTTTTATCAAATATATGAAATTTTTATCTATTATGAGTGCTTACGGACAATCAGAAATTTTTTTGAGGTATTTTTTACAATTGTATCTTCTTTTTACAAGAAAAAAGAACCGGTAGATTTGTTTCACCTTTTTAAATTGATAAAAAATATGTAGGTTTGATATACTAACCAAAAAACTATATTGATTATGGAAATTAATTTTTTAGCTGTCATTGTAGCAGCGCTCTCAAGTTTTATTGTTGGATTTGTTTGGTACCATCCTAAAGTTTTTGGAACAATTTGGATGAATGAAATAGGAATGACTGATGAAAAGATAAAACAAGGTAATATGGCAAAAATCTTTGGACTAACTTTTCTTTTTGCTTTTATGTTAGCATTTATGATGCAAATGTTAACTATTCATCAATTTGGCGCTTTTGGAATGATTGGAGGTGATTTAGCAAATGCAAAACCATCTTATTTGGCTTTTATGAATGATTATTCAGATGCTTTTAGAACTTTTAAGCATGGTGCTTTTCATGGTTTATTAGCTTCTTTATTTATTCTAATGCCAAGTATAGCAACCAATAGTTTGTTTGAAAGAAAATCATTTCGATATGCAGCAATTACATCTGGATATTGGATGGTTGTAATGACTATTATGGGAGCGATAATTTGCGGATGGAAATAATTTAACATTTAATTATATAAGAATCGCTCTACATTTGTGGGGCGATTTATTTTTTTAATTTGAACGGAATAACTTTTAAAATATACAATTCAGTTGCAGTTTTACCTTCGCTTTGGGACACCGTGGCTAAGAGTAATGTTTTCCTGCAAACCCCATATTTATCTGTACTGGAGCGTTCGGCTCCAGTTAATATGGAGTGTTTTTATATTGGTATTTTTGAAAATTCAGAATTAATAGGAGTTTCATTAGCTCAATATTTAGATTTGAATAAATTAGAATCTTTCGGAGAAAGAGATCAATGTTTTAAAACGGCAATTCGAAATTTTATCTTCAAAAATTTTGCTTCTCATACACTCTTTTTAGGAAATAATATGATTACAGGGCAAAACGGGTATGTGTTTTCTAAAGAAATTGATTTTGAACATATTAGCGAAATTTTATTACAAAGCGCAGATGAAATTACTCAATATTTCAAACAAAAAGGTGTTACTATACATTTAGTTTCGTTTAAGGATTTTTATCAAAATTGTGCAATTGAGTTGAAACAATTTAGATTTAAACATATATACGAGTTCAATACTCAACCCAATATGGTTTTTAATTTAGATGAAAATTGGAAATCAGCGGATGATTATATTACTGCACTTTCTAAAAAATACCGGGATCAGTATAAACGTGCTCATAAAAAATTTAATAGTATTCTTGTTAAAAACCTTTCTTTCGAAGAAGTCGTTCAACATGAAAATACTATTTATGATTTATATCATTATGTAGCTAAAAATGCTCCTTTTAACACATTTTTCTTAGCGAAAAATCATTTTTCAACTTTAAAAGGTCAATGTGGTAATCGATTTCAGATTTTTGGTTATTTTTTCAATGATAAATTAGTAGGATTCCATACACTTTTATTAAATGATGAAACTTTAGAAACTTATTTTTTAGGTTATGACGAAACCATTCAAAAAGAAAATATGTTGTATTTAAACATGCTCTATAATATGACTGAATATGGAATAGAGAATGGATTTAAACGAATTATTTTTGGAAGAACTGCATTAGAAATTAAGAGTTCAGTAGGTGCAACACCTGTTCAAATGTCAGGGTTTATTTATCATAACAATAAAATAATTAATAAATATATTGGTAAAATATTTAAACAATTAGAGCCAGAGTTACATTGGCAACAACGACACCCTTTTAAATGAAAAATCCCGATACAATCGGGACTTTCTGTTATAATTTATTTTCTAAGCTTGTCCAGCCACCACCGTTAATACAATCAATTCCGTTTTGTTTTAAAATTGAAGTAGCTTGTGCACTTCGCATTCCAGAACGGCAACATGCAATAACTGGCTTATTCCATTTTTTAATGGTTTCAATATTACTATTTAAAACTTGTAAGGCAATATTTTTAGAACCTTTTATATGACCTTCTTTAAATTCATCAGGAGTCCTAACGTCTAAAATAATGGCTCCTTTTTGAACATATTCTTGAACATCATTTGCTTTGTCTCCTAATCCTAAAAAATCTAAAATTCCCATAATTATTATTTTTCTACAAATATAAACCGGTTTGCTAAGCTATTCAGTAACAAAAGTTACCAAACGTTAAACGACAGCTTTTTGAAATAATAATTCTAAACCTCCATTAATTAAATGAGCAATTTCTGGGCGATTGATTTTTACTTTTTCTAAATGATTTAAAACTTTTTCAACTAAATCAGAATTATCTTCTTTTTTAGCTAATTCAGCAATTTCAACGGATAATAACCAATCGTTTGGATGATTTGCCGTAACCGAAGCAAAAGCTTCTTTTAAAGTGGTTGTGGCCGTTTTATTTTCTCTAATGTTGCGAATACTTAAATATAATTTTTCTAATTCTTCTCTTTCTTGTGATTTTTTTTGTTTGATAGTTTGTGAAGATGGAACGTGATTTATCATATCGAAACTATTTACATCGGCAGGTCCTGAAAAAGCAGAAATAACTTTTTTACCCACAGCCATATCATAAATGCCCCATTCCGGTTGAAAAAGAACCGTGTCGTTGTGTGTAACAGTACAATTCTTGAATTTAATTAATAAAATTTCACCTTGTAAATTTCTAGAACCAGTAATAATTTCTCCTTTTACCGTAATATTTCCTTCAAATTCTAAAGTAACTTGTTCGCCTTCATAAATATCATACGCACGTAAATCTCTCGGACTCATTTCTTCAATTGTTAAATTGATTCCTTTAAGTTTTCCAATAGGCGATCCAAAACCTTCAGCATGATATTCTGTTCCATGACCTACTAATTCTTTTTCTCTGTATGAAAGTGCTGTTTTTCCTGTTGTTTGTACATAAACCGATTTTCCTTCGTGTTCAATTACGTTAGTAAAAACACCCGAAATTTGCAAACCTGTACTTAATTCAATGGTGCCTAATGCTTTTGAATCGATTAATTTTTGTACACTTTTTGGCCCACCTTTTCTTAGCGCCATGGTGTTAGCAAATTCTTCTAAAACCTGATTTAAATAAGCAAAATCAGGAGTTACATATAATTGAGGTTGAGGTTTTGTAATATCAAAGCTTTGATAAGCTGCAGAAATATCATATGGAATTTTCTTTACATTATCGGTCATGCACCATGCGCTTTCTCCGATGGATGATAATAATCCAGCCCCATAAATTTTAGGATTTTCTACAGTTCCAATTAAACCATATTCTACAGTCCACCAATGTAAATTTCTTATTTGGGCCATTTCTGATAATTCTCCCATATTTTTTTGAAGATAATCCACTTGCTCTTCCGCTTTTTTGATTTCTTCTTCAGGTGTGTCTTCTGCTTCTTTTAATATTGAAAGCAAACGAATAGCTTCGTACATTTCATAATCTCTAGATGATGATATCGCTTTACAACCTATTTCTCCAAAACGTCTTAAATATTCTGCATATTCTGGATTAGCTATAATAGGAGCGTGGCCAGCACCTTCGTGAATAATGTCTGGAGCAGGAGTATATTCAATGTGTTCTAACTGACGAATATCGCAAGCAATTACTAGTACATTATAGGCTTGAAATTCCATAAAGGCATTGGGCGGAATAAATCCGTCAACGGCAACTGCTGCCCAGCCAATTTCTTTTAAAATACGATTCATTCCATACATATTTGGAATGTTATCGATTTCTAAACCTGTTTTTTCTAAACCTTCTAAATAAGAATTATGAGCAACTTTTGAAAGGTAAGACACATTTTTACGCATTACATAACGCCAAACCGCTTGGTTTATAGGTGTGTAATCTTCATAAACTTGTGGTTTAATGAACTGCTTTAAATGTTTTGGTAATCTGTCAATCAGCGGATTGCTTTCAAAATGCGTTTCCATAATTTTACTTGAGATGTTTGATGTAAAATTACGAATATTTAAGAAATAAGGAAAGCTTTTTAAAGATTTGATAAAACTAATTGCAATCTAATCCTCTACTTTTTCAACAGGAACTATTGGTTTTGCTTTTGGGATACTATCTTTTTGGATTATAGGCGTTGGAATTTCATTTGTGTTTTCAGGAATAATGAGTTCAGTTTTTGGAATACTATCTTTCTGAATTGCAGTTGTAGGAATTGTAGTATTTACTGGAGTAGTATTGTTTATTGGAGTAACACCATCAACATACTCTGTTTCTTCTAAATCTTCTGATTTTTTTCCTAATTTAATGTCTGGATTTTCCTGAGTTCCTAAAACTTTTATTGGAATTCCTATAATGCCTAATGGAGGTAATCCAATTCTCATTTTTAAGTTTAATTTTCCATCTAAACTCGTTTGTCCTTCAAAACGCAATCTAAAACCAGCTACTTTAAACTTGAAACGTTCAATAGTAACCAGGTTGTTTTTGATAGTGGTTTTAATATCTACTTTAGAAATGTCTGGATCTTGAATATCAGGATTTTCAGTTTTAGCCGAAACAACATTTAATAATTTAAACCCTTTCATTTTTACTTGTTTAACCGATAATGTACCGTTGCCTTCTAAAGATGGCATAACAGGCTCCATTTTGTTATTTAAAACTCCTTTTATAGTGTAGTTTAAACCAACAATTCCTTCTGCATTTTCGGCAGCAGTTACGATTTCTCGAAACATTTTAATTTCGTTATAAGCGCGTTTAATATCAAAATCAGTAGCATTAATTTTATAATCAAAATACGCTTTTTGTGTGCCTTCATTTTTATACATCGCCTCCATTTTTGCAGTTGCTCCAATGATGCCTAAGCTACTATTTGAAAGTTGTAAGCTACCATTTTGAATGATTAATTTACCTCTTAAATTTTCAATAGTTACTTCGTCGTATTGTGTTTTTAAGGCATTAGTTTGGATGGCAATATTTAAGTTGGTTGGAATTTGAACTACTCCAGAAACTTCTGTTTTTTGAACTTCATCCTCTGTTTCAAAAGTTGAGGTTGGAATAAACTCATTGATATTTAAATAATTGGAAGTCAAATTGAAATTACCTTTCAAAATTTGATTTTCCGAAAGTACAAAATTGATGACGTTTTCTAAATTTCCATTCATTGAAATATCAGACGTTCCATATTTTCCATTGAAATTAGAAAAGTTCATCTTATCTTGATTGAACTTGAAAAATCCGTTTTCGATTAAGAATGGTTTTGCCAAATAATCACTTGTGGTTCTGATGTTTTTTACTTCAAGAGTTCCACTGTTTTTTAAGTTGCTAATTCTTCCATTTGAAGCATCGCTTTGTTTTCCAGCCAAACTTAAATCAGTTTTTATGAAACCATCAACATCTAATCCTTTTTGCGAAAATACTTTGTAAATTCGAGCAACATTTATTGTTCCTTTCGCTTTTACATCGTAATTAATATCATCAAAATTTTTAAACGAAGCATTTAAGTTAAAAGGTTCGCCTTCAAATGTAAAATTTGCTGGAGAAAGCACAAAAGAAGCATCTTTAAAATCAGTTGTTGGGCTATTTAAATTCGCTTTTACATTGATTTTTTGAATAGGTTTAGGATAATATGCCGTTTGGATTAATCCGTTTTTGAGTTCAAAATTTCCTTTAGTTATTGGAAATTTTTTTTCATTCTTATTGTAGTTTCCTTTGGATATAATATCAGCATCTAAATTTCCTGCTAATTTAAAACCCGGTATTTGAAGCGCATTGCTCAAAAATGCCAAATCTAATTTTGATTTTACTTTCGTATCAATAGTTAACTTATCGCCAAAACCATCTGAAATTAAAATAGCGCTCAAATTATTTTTATTCACATCAAAATATAACGAATCTAATCGTACTTTTAGTTGATTGACGTCTAAATTAGGTAGTTTAGTCTCCAAATTTAAGAAAATATCTTCAACAGGATAAGGTGCTTTTGTATGTTTTACATAGCCATTTCGTACTTTAACGTTAAAATTTAATTCGGGACTTAAATTTTCGGAAGCAATATATTTTCCTTTTAAAGATAAGAAAGCAGAAGTTTTACCCTTCAACTTAGTTTCGTTCATCCACGAAACATATTCTGCTGGCAATGCAGAGAATAAATCCTCTAAGTTACTGTCTTCTGTTTTTAATTCAAAATCCATTTGATATCCATTTTTAAGAAAATCAAACATTCCAGTAAATTCTAGGGGTAATTTATTAATAACCAAATCGTTTTTCTCAAATATGAATGAAAGCGAGTTGGTGTTGATTTTTGTTATTAAATTGGCTTTAACTTTTTTATTTTTTAAGTACTCTTTTTGGTCATAAGCAAAGCTTACACTGTCAATTTTAGCCGAAGTTTTTAAGTTGAAATTAGATTCCAATAAATCGCCTTTTCCTTTATAATTTAAGCCTTTTGCTTCAATCAAAATCTTTGTAGATTTGTCGTTGTAAACCAACTGGCTATTGCTGATTTGGATGTTTTCTAATTTTAAAGAAGCGCTTTCAGAAGAAGTTGTTGTATCTTTTGAATTCGATTTGTAAATATTGTAATTAGCTTCTCCTTTTTTATTAATTAAAATTGTAATTTTTGCTTCTTTTAAAAAGATTTCATCTATTTGTGTTTGGTTTCCAAAAACTAAGCTCCAAGTATCAATACCAAACCCAATTTGTTTTGCCGAAATCAAAGATTTGTTTTTAAAAGGTTTTGAACCATTTAAGTTTAATTCGTGTAAGGTTAAGGTTAAGGAAGGGAAATTTGTAAAAAAAGACAATTCTGAATCTTGGAAATTAAGTTCTCCTTCTAAATTATTGTTCGCTAATACTTTTACTTTTTCAGTAATTGTGTCGGCAAATACAAGTGGAATTAAAATTAAAAGCAACAATGAAATTATGAAAGTAATTCCTGTTGTTTTTAATATTTTGAAGAGTAATGATTTTTTAGTTTTTTCCATTTTGCTCAATATAGCTAAATGCAAAATTACTATAATTTTATATAGGTTTTATAAATAAACAAAAAAGAGCTAACTATTGGTTAACTCTTTTTTGTGTTTATTTAATTATTTTGGAGGATATTGCTCTAAAATTTTAGAAACAAATTCCATGATTCTTGCATCTTTTTTTTCTGTATTTTTAGTAAGATAGCCGCTACCTTCTCCTTGCCAAACTAACTCTTTTGTTTTGGCGTCAATTAGGTCTATAAAAAGCGTTCCTTCTGGAGTAGTTGTTACATTTGAATATCCCATTCCCATTCCCCACCAAGGATTCCAACCCCAACCAAATCCCATATTATTGTACACATCAACACGCTCTCTTTCTTTAGTAAAAATGCTAATTAAAATATCTGGATTTTCAGACTTACTAAATCCTTTTGATGTCATAACTTCTTCAATTGAGTACAATATTCTTTTTTTGTCTAAGTCAGAAATCTCAACTTTGTCTATTCCACTCTTTAAATAAGCATAAGTTTTATAGTTTGTAAAAGTAGCTTTTTTATAATAATCAGCATTCACTCTAACCGAACTACAAGATGTAATAACGAAGAGTAGGAGTACGGGAATAAATTTAAGTGTCTTCATAATAATTATTTTTTTAAAGTTTGATGTTTCATGTTTAAAGTTGTTAAATAGGAAACGAACTTAAAAACGTAAAACTATAAAAGATTTTCATCTACTACATTAGGGATGGTAACTTTTAATAAAGGTTGCGTCTCCATAGCTCTTTTTATTGCAAAAATGGCGTTGTCATTTCTAGCCCAACTTCTTCTTGAAATTCCGTTGTTTACATCCCAAAAAAGCATTGACTCTAAGCGTCTTGATGCTTCTTTACTACCGTCAAGAACCATGCCAAATCCTCCGTTGATAACTTCTCCCCAGCCAACGCCACCTCCATTATGTATGGAAACCCAAGTTGCGCCTCGAAAACTATCTCCAATTACATTTTGAATAGCCATATCAGCTGTAAAACGAGAACCATCGTAAATATTTGAAGTTTCACGATAAGGAGAATCGGTTCCAGATACATCATGATGGTCACGACCCAAAATTACATAACCAATTTCTCCTTTTGCAATAGCCTGATTGAAAGCTTCCGCAATTTTAATTCTTCCTTCTGCATCTGCATATAAAATACGAGCTTGAGAACCTACAACTAATTTGTTTTCTTTAGCGCCTTTAATCCATTGAATGTTATCGGCCATTTGTTGTTGGATTTCAACAGGTGAGTTTTTCATCATTTCTTCTAAAACGTCACATGCAATTTCATCTGTTTTAGCTAAATCTTCAGGATTTCCTGATGCACAAACCCAACGGAATGGTCCAAATCCATAATCGAAGCACATAGGTCCCATAATATCTTGTACGTAGCTGTTGTATTTAAAATCGATGTGATTTTCTGCAAAAACATCGGCTCCAGCACGAGAAGCTTCTAATAAAAAGGCATTTCCGTAATCGAAGAAATAAGTTCCTTTTGCGGTATGTTTGTTAATTGCTTCTGCATGTCGTCGAAGCGTTTTTTGAACTTCTTCTTTAAATTTATCAGGATGGTTAGCCATCATATCATTTGATTCTTCAAAAGTAAAACCGATAGGATAATAACCGCCAGCCCAAGGGTTGTGTAAAGAAGTTTGATCAGATCCTAAGTCGATTATTAAATTTTCTTGATCAAATCGTTCCCAAACATCAACTACATTTCCTAAATAAGCAATAGAAACTACTTCATTATTTTCAAGAGCTTTTTTAACTCTTGGTACCAGTTCGTCTATATTTTCAACTACTTCATTAATCCAGCCTTGAGAATGACGAATACGTGTAATTTTTGGATTTACTTCAGCACAAACGGTTACACAACCTGCAATGTTTCCAGCTTTTGGTTGAGCGCCACTCATTCCACCTAATCCTGAAGTTACAAACAAGCCTCCTTTAGGCGATTTTTTTATTTTTCTAAATCCGTTTAAAACGGTAATGGTAGTTCCGTGAACAATTCCTTGCGGACCAATGTACATGTAACTTCCAGCGGTCATTTGTCCGTATTGTGAAACGCCTAAAGCATTCATTTTTTCCCAATCATCTGGTTTTGAATAATTTGGAATAACCATACCGTTAGTTACCACAACTCTTGGTGCTTCTTTATGCGAAGGAAATAATCCCATTGGGTGTCCAGAATACATGGCTAATGTCTGTTCTTCGGTCATTTCTGCCAAATATTTCATCGTCAAACGGTATTGTGCCCAATTGGAAAAAACAGCACCGTTACCGCCATAGGTAATTAATTCGAGAGGATGTTGAGCAACGGCATAATCCAAATTGTTTTGAATCATGAGCATAATAGCTTTTGCTTGTTCACATTTTCCAGGATATTCTGAAATTGGTCTCGCGTACATTCTGTAGTCAGGACGCAAACGATACATATATATTCTACCGTAAGTCTCTAATTCGGCTTTAAATTCTGGAATTAAAGTAGCGTGATGTTCTGGCTCAAAATAACGCAAGGCATTTTTTAAAGCTAATTTTTTTTCATCGTCTGAAAGAATTTCTTTTCTTTTAGGGGCGTGATTAATATCTGCTTCGTAAGGTTTTGGATTTGGTAAAACCGATGGAATTCCTTCTAATATTTGTTCTTGAAATGTCATTTCTTTATAAGTTGTATTGATGTTTATTTTTTTAACTGAATATTGCGACTAAACAAGGATTACTTTTTATTTGTCCCGGTTTTTTTATCAAAACCATAAGGACAATGTCTGCATCCACTTTTACAACAATATCCTCTTTTTAAATGATATTTCTCTGTAAAACACTTGTATCCCTCTGGTGTATAATAGAAATCTTCACCTTCTTTTAAATTATTTGGATTTAATTGTTCGTTCATGTAAAAATTCAACTTAAAAATGGTTATTTTTATCTTTTACAAAAATAAATATTTTTTTACCAATTACTTCTTTCCTTTGATTAAATAAAAAACAAAGAAGAAATTTTGCAACTTTACATAAATGATAGTTCTAGTTTTTAAATATTTAATTCCAAAAGGATTTCGTGGATTTACTTTTTTTCCGTTTGTATTTTTATCGGATAAAAAAGATAAATCAAATGTCATTTTGTTAAATCATGAAAAGATTCATATTCGGCAACAGTTAGAGCTTCTGCTGTTTTTCTTTTATTTATGGTATGGACTTGAATTTTTAGTTCGCCTTATTCAATATAAAG
This sequence comes from Flavobacteria bacterium BAL38, assembly GCA_000169355.1. GTDB lineage: Bacteria > Bacteroidota > Bacteroidia > Flavobacteriales > Flavobacteriaceae > Flavobacterium. Next base: position 430,641 of record AAXX01000002.1, read on the forward strand.
ATAGGAGGAAAGCGTATTTAAATATTTCGTTTGAGCGAGAGGCTTATGCAAATGAAAAAGACCTTTACTATTTAAAGCAAAGGTCTTTTTGGAATTTTTTGAATTTTCGTAAAACATAAACGATATGCTTTATGTTTTATTTAATTTTTTACAGGTTTTACTTTTTCTTCAGGTTTTTTAGATAGAAGTTTTTTTCTGTTAAATTCTTTTCTACCAATACCGTCTGGTAATCTTACATCTACATGTTTAGATTGTAATTCACCATTTTCAAATTCATCTGCTCTGTTAGCTACAATTTGCCAAGAAAAAGACACATTAGAGGTTCCTTTTTGTAGTTCTTTAACTCTAAATCCTGAAGCAATTTTTTCTGTAACATATACGCCATTACAATCTCCTTCTAATTGAATAAAAACTTTTAAAGGGTGTTTTTCGTCTACATAAATATTTTTAGTTAATACAGGATCTATTGAAATGTATGCTTCACCATTTATTAATTTTCCTGTTCCCCAATCTTGAAATACAATTTCAGGAGCTTCTGGAGCAAACAAAATTCTTAACTTATCATTTTCGTCTTTGACGTTTGTAGAAACCGAACCACCTCCATTAATTTTATAGTTTGTTCCTCCAATTCTAATTCCTACATATGCCCAATCTCCAGTGTTTTGATTCCCATCAAAATAACCACCATAATAATCATTTCCAGTTGTTGTAAATCCAGCAATACTTGCAATTGATTGAGTTGTTCCTGCATCTGAAGAAGTAAAATATCCACCTTGTCTATTTCCTGCTGAAGATGTGCTACTTCCATAAACACCAGCTTCATCTCCTGTTCCTACAACTCCAATATTCCAACCAGGTTGAGTGCTATAACCAGTTCCCATTGCATCAAAAGCTCCAGCGACATTTGTTTCAGTTGCTGTTGCAGTTGTTGTATGTTGTCCATAAACAGCTGCGTTTCCTTGGCCTGAAGCATAACCGTTAATTGGATAGTCATTTGCTACACCTACAGATGTAAACATATCGATTGTTGGGAAAGGTGATGCGGCTCTAATGTGCACGTGATTTGTGCTAGCATCTACAAAAAACATTTCAGTTTCTCCAGTTCCTTCAACTCTAAAGTCGTAGTTTTGAGCATCTTCGTTAATTACAGTTTCAGCTGTTCCCATTCTAATTCTTTCAATGCTGTTAGCTCTCAAAATTAAAGGAACATTATCTGTAGTTCCTACATAATTTGTAGCAGGATTGGTACCTGTATTTCCAGATAGCGACCAATCAAGACCTCCTGGAGATCCTGCAAGTGAGATCCATCTTGTGCCTTCCCAGTAGTACATTCCGGGAACTACATTGTTAGGAATTACTCCTGCAGTAGCTGTATTCCAAACTAAAGTTCCTGCAACCAATCCTCCTCCTTGAGGATTTATAACAGGTGCTTCAACATTTAAAGCGGTTAAGGCTATTCTAGGAGGTATTAATCCTTGTGTAGTAGAGCTAACATCAAGTGCTCCAGCCGGTAGCGTTGTTCCAACACCCACTTGTGCTGTTGTGTTAAAATGTAATAATAATGCTAGGGCAAAAATTAGTATTTTTTTCATACGGTTTTGAAATTCTATTAGTTAGGTTTGATTTTTGTGGTGCAAACGTATACTTTTATAAACTAATATCAAAATAATATAACAAAAATTAAATAAAATGTTATAAAAAATTATTAACAATATATCGCAAAAAAAAGTCCCGATAAAATGAGGGCACTGAAAAACATCGACTATTTTGATTAGTACCGTTTTTAGTCAATAAAAAAACGCTTGTAACGGGATTTTAAATATCCGTTATGAGCGTTTTTCTTTTTGCAACTGTTTTTTATTGGAGGTTGTATAAGTTTGTTTTTGGCTTTTACAGGTTGTTTTTTCAAAATACCTGAGCAGATTGCGTTTTCTACATTAATTTGAGAATTCTTTTTAAGTTTACTGTGAATATTGCTATTGCACCTTGCATTTGCATATTGGTAATGCCGTATAAAATTGCTTTATCATAACCGTATACATTTTTTAATTCGCTATTTTTGGCTTCTATCTTGTATCGATGTTTTGCTTTTTCTTTGTAATATTCTGTTTCTTGAAAAAAAATTTGGTCTTGATGTAGTTCTGATTTTATAGATACTGAATATGTTTTAGTTTTAGCTCCTTCTTTGTAACAACCATTTTTTAAAGGACAAGATTTGCATTTTTCGACATCAAAATAATAAGTGTCTACTTGATTTATTCCAATATTTTTACTTCCACCACGTGCTTTTTTTATTGCCAAATGTCCTGCTGGGCAAACAAACCTATCGGCATCTTTATTATAATCAAATTTATCGGCATCTTTTCTGTTTCCTTGTGTTATTGATGGATTTAATTTTGCTACTACTTTAATATTTTGCTCACTTGTGATTTTAAGATTTTCTTTTCCAGAGTAAGCAGCATCACCAATAATGGTGTCTACATCAATTCCATTTTCTTGACTAATTTCTATAAGCTTAGGCAATTCTGGTCCATCACCTTTTTCACCCGATGTTACTACGGCTGCAGTAATGATGCGCTCTTCAGTCATTGCCAAATGAGTTTTGTATCCAAAGAAGGAACTCTCAGCAGATTTATGACCTATTTTTGCATCGGTATCTTTTGATAAAGTTAGGTTTTCTTGAGTATCCTCCACAGTTTCCTTTAACAGGTTTAATTTCTCTTTCACTGCAGGAATCGAACTTATAGATGGCTCGTTTTCGATACGTTTTTCTAATTCTTTACAATAAACCAACTCCTTTTCTAAATCATTGTCGGTATTCTTTTGAGGCATACGTTCTTTAAATTGGTCGTCAAAGGTGTATATTGTTTTTCGAAGTAACTTGGAGCGTTCTCTCAATACATCGATGGCTAAAAACGGATTAGATCTTGATAAAGTATGAGTGGCATCAACGATAATAGACTTCGAACGAATTATTCCTTTTTCAATAGCAATAGTTACTGTTTTGTTTATCAATAGATTTAATAAGTCGGTGTCTTTCAAACGTAGTTTTCTGAACTTTGTCAACGAACTTGGATTGATAACATCGTCTTCAGGATTCATATCCAAAAAATATTTAAAAGACATATCATATTGAGAACGTTCCACCACATCTACATCGGAAATAGTGTAAATTGTTTTAAGAAGTAAATACTTAAACATACGAACAGGACTTTCTGCCATACGACCATTTGTTGTGCAGTATTTGTTTAAAAACTCATCATAAATAAAGGAAAAATCAATTAAATCATTGATTTTTCTTAATATATTTTCCTTTGGAACTATTAAATCATACAACGTAGAATGAGCACTAAATTGTATTGTTTGCTGCTTTAATAACATCTAAAAAACTCTATAATTAGAGCTAAATATACGAAAAAAGGAGCAGAAAAACTAAGTTTTCTACTCCTTAAATTATTGCAATTATTATTATTTAAAGGAACTTTTTCAGTGCCCTCCAATTTGTTAGCTCTTTTTTTGTGTTATTTTTTTATTTTTTTTTAGAAAATTACTTTATAGGTTTCGGTAGCTCCATTATCTAGTGTTACTTCTATTAGAAGTGTTGTTTGTGTTTTTGAAATTTTACTAGTTGTAAAAGTATTTGAATTTACATTATTAAATATTCCAATCACTCTACCTAATAAATCATGTATTTTAACTGATTTAATAATTTTGTTTGAAGCGTTTATGTTTATATCCTCATTTGTATATACGATTACAGAGTTAGCAATAAAATCTTCATTTCCTAATGTAGCATTATTGAATTTTAAAATAAAACGATTTTCAAATCTACCAGTAGTTGCAGTAAAACTGTATGGACTAGTTCTTAAATTATGAATTATTCCTAATGTTAGGTCTTCTAAATATATGTTTTGATTTTCGTTTTCAAATAAACCATCTACTTTTGAAATTCCTATAGTATGATTTCCAGATTCTGAAATTGATATTCCTAAAGGAATTTGGTCTTCATTATTAAAAGGTAAACTTTTTCCTTGAATTGTTAATTTGTCAGTATTTGAAAAAGAATATAATTCAAAGTTTGTTTTTACATCTAAAGCCGGTGCATCAAACATTCTATCAAGATCATCTGTAGCGCTTGTTAAATATCCTACTAAAGTTGAACTAGATTTAGAAGTAGGACTTACCAAGTTTAACCAAATTCTATTTTTTTCTTCGTTATTGCTATTTGCAACATTTCCGTTTCTGAAGAATAAATCATTTCTGTAATCGTTTCTTCTCATACTGTTGTTAAATACCACATTTTCAGTAGCCGCTGCAGATGAATGATTCATTAATACGAAGAATCCTTGGCCAGCTGCAATGTTTCCGTTGCCAATAGCAGGGTTGGCTCCAGTAGCATTGTAAGTTACATAATCAGCTACGGTATAGTTTTGTCCATAATTGTTATAAAATGGATCAGAGGTTGCTGAGGATGGCAATGTGCCGTGTGTCCAAAATTTAATAAATCCTGCAATATTTGTGTTAGCAGCTAAGAATAGATTTGCATTAATAGCAGATGGATACGGATTTCCTATTAAATTCCAGTTGTCATCATTATTTGTTGCTAAAGTACCAGAAACTCCCGTACTGTAGTTAGCACCATCATAAGTTCCTCTGCTTATAGGCATATTGATAATTCCATTGTTAGGTACACCTACAAAGTTTTGTGTGTAGTTTTGTGGTGTAGCTGTGAAACTATCTGGTCCTCTAACAATATATCCTTTACCATTTACCATGTTTTCATTTGCTAAAGACCAATTACCCCAGCCATTTGTATTAGCACCAATGGTAGGTATCCATTTGTAACGGTAAGTGGTTGTTGAAATATTATTTAAAGCAAAACTAGCAACCGGTGAAGACCAATATACATAGTCTAAAGCTTTTAGAGTTGCGTTTCTTCTCATAGTAATTATTCCTGAATTAGCTACATCATCAATTTGAATTAAGCTTGCTGTATCTTCAATGTTGAAAATACCATTTCCTCTTACTTCAACAAAATTTCCAATAGTAATTGTATTGCCTGAACGTAACTGAAGTTCTCCATCTTCTAGTACTTGTAATGTTCTACCAAAAGCATCGTAACCAGCACCTCCTATATTTGAATAGTTTGTAGAAGTTACATCTGGAATAATAACACAAGTTGTAGGATCTGGAACTCCAACAGGTAACCAGTTGTTAGGATCGTTCCAATCATTACTGCTGGTTCCTTTCCAAACTTTTGATCTATTGTCTATCATAACATTTTGACTTACAGAGCATCCATTTGTTAAAGTTGCAGTAGCAGTGAATTCATAGGTTGTAGCTTCTAATTGAACTAATGTTGGTCTTACATAAACAGTTGTAATAGGTGTCCCAGCTGTATAACTAGTTGTACAAGCTGCATCAACAAAAGCTTCAACTGGAGTAATTGCTGACCATTCAAATGCTGTATTTAATGGGACATCACCAAATAGTTGGAAATTATCAATAGCTAATCCATCACACCATTCTCCATAGTAACGAATTCGAACTCTAAAGTTGGCTTCATTAATGTATGCACTCAAATCATAGGTTCTGTTTTCAAAACGTGTACCATATCCAATATCGGCTAAATATCTATCAATTTCAGTCCAAGCACCTCCGCCGTTTGTTGATATATCTATTGTAATATACTCCAATGTTGGATTTGTACCATCTACGTAATATCTTGAATGAAATATATCAAATGATAAAGTTAGATTCAAGTAAGTGTTTGTATTAACTGTTGGAGATAAAATGGCATTATGAGTAGTCACTGGTCCTACATCTGAAGTAGCCATAGCAAAATTATTGCCATTCAGACCAGATGATATTGCTGGATACCAAGTTTGTTGTGCGGGTACAAATGTACTAGTTTGTGTTTGCCACTGTGTGATTGCATCATCAGCACCATTACTAACAATGTTTTGATTTGTCATTACTCCAAGTCCACTTGTAAAATGTTCATCAACAAGAAATGTTTGTTGAACATCTCCAGCTGCAGTTAATGATAATACGTTGTTTTCTCCACAAACTTCTGGTACTGATGGAGTAAAAGATATTGTAGCAACTGGATTTACATAAGCAATTACCTTTGTTCTTACTAAGGATTCACATCCATTAAAACAAGTAACCCAGTAAGTTGTTGTTGTTCCGATTGATGGAGTAGTCCAATTTCCTGTTGCCGTCGTGGCCACAGGTAAACCTCCAGTTTCAGTTGTGTACCATCTAAATTCAGAAGGGCCTCCTGAGCCTACAGCAGCTAAATTTACTGTTCCTGCACCACACGTTACACCATCAGTTACATCAGTTATAATGGAATTACAACTAGCAACAACAGTTAAAATATAATCTTCAGCTTCACCAGAGTAAGCAACATTTGTTGTACAGGCATCCCAAGCGAAACCACCATCAGCCCCGGCGCCATTACGTCCACTCATACGTAAACGAACTCTATAATTTCCCGGTGGAGTTGCAGGAGGTACAATAAAACCAAATGTTGTTGCTGATTGAGCAATTCCTCCCACATCATAAACGTCTTCACCTGCATCAAGAAAATCTCCGTCTTGGTTCCAATCTACCCATGCTTTATAATATCCAGAAAACGTACTCTCCATATAAATATTTACACCTTCTCCTTGTGCTTGAATACTTGGTGTTAAACCAGTAAAGTCTTCATATCCGTAAGGCGCGGTTGTATCATATGAACTAGGATTGTCGGTATCTTGTAATGTACCAACAAAACTAACTCTTCTAATATAATGAACGGGTGGGTAAAAAGTGTCACTATAGCTAGGTACGCAATAATTTGCTGTTAATGTAGTTGCATTACCAGTTAAAGGACTTGTTCCTACATATAAAGGCCCTCCAGAACACAATCCATTAAAAGAATAAATATAGAAATAATAAGCTGTAAGTGGTATTAAACCAGTTGCTGTAAATGTCGTATTTGTATCTGTATCTACAATTGTATATCCTGGAGCTAAAGTGCCGCCTATAGTATAAGTTGTTCCATTTACAGGAGCTGTAGGAGGTGTTGCAGAAGTACTCACCACTACTAAATAGCTATCCGATGCAGGTGATGCCGCCGTAAAACTACCTGAAATAGAACTACCAGAAGGCGTTAAACTTAAAGCGGTTGGTTGAGCTGTTGGCGCCACACAAGGTGGTGGAGTATAACAACTTACTGTTAAATCAAATCCTGAGCAATTTGCTGATGTGTCCGAATAAAATTGAATTGTAAGTGATCCTGTTGTTGAAGTAATTGTCGGAACTGTAAAAGTTGTACAAGTAGTTCCTGACCCATGTGGGGAGCCTCCCCATAAAATTGTTCCGCCAATGCCAGTTCCATCATATATAGTTAAATAATCATATCCTGCCTCTGATGTTATTGTGCCAGATACGCTAACAAAACTTCCAGGTGTAGAAGGATTAATTACTGAATATCCATTTGATGATGTAGCATAATTTCCTGTGCTACCTCCATTGTCATATATATTACCAGAACAAGTTGTGTATGAATTGTTTCCTGTTGAAGGAACTGTCATAATTGGTGTAAATGTTCCTGATGAAGAGTTTGCACTCAGTCCAGAAGCTGTACAAGTTACTAGCAATTGCCATGTTCTAACAATTCCGATTGAAGGTGCTATCATTCCAGTTAGTGCTGTATAAGTACCTGATGATGCGCCTTGGTTTGTCCATGGAGCGGCTCCTGTGTCGCTATATTGCCATTGATATGTTATTCCTAATCCAGTAGAAAATCCTGAGGCAGTAACTCCATATGTTGAACCTGGATTTCCAGATATTGGGTTAACAATAATTGAACCTCCAATAGGAGCACCTGAACAAGGTGTTGGTGAATATACACATATATCACCAGTCATGTCGTTATTACTATTATATCTTTGGATTCTTACCCTATATCTTTGACCTATAGTTGTAGAATATGTAATTGTTTCATCACCACCATTGCCAAATGCATCAGCACAAGCTACAGCGGTCATTGTCGTAGCGCAAGCTCCCTCAAATAAAGTTAGAATTGCATCTCGTGTATCTGGTGAATAAGTAATTGTTGTTGATGTACTTATAGCATCAAACCATCCCCATGCATCATCTAAATCAGCAGCATTGCAACCAGCTGCACTAGTCCAATAATCAGTACTGTTATTAGAATCCCATGTTTGAAATGTACAAGTTGAGTTGACTGTTAGTTGACCGCCTGCATTACTGTCGCAATCATTTCTTTGCCCAAAGACATCAGAAATTCCAATGAAAACAAATAATAACATCAACCAAGACGATAAAGATTTGTTCCAGATTTTTTTTGAACAAGTCGCTGTTTGAGATGAAGTCGACTTAGCGATTTTTGATGCGTACTTTTTTTGCATAAAACTAAAATTTAATTAAAACAATTGGCTTGGGGAAGCTTATGTTTAGTAGTAAGTACTATATTTAAACATTTAGTCAATTTTGTGAATCATTTAGGTTTTTTTAACTAAAAAGATGACAACTTCGTAAATATACACATTTTTTCTTAAAAATTAGAATAACTGTATACTTTTTTAGAATAACTGTTCAATGTGTAAATGTATGTGGAATTTGTTCTCTTCAAAAATTTTATCTACGATATGTTTTGTTTTTACGTTTAAATCACAATTTTTGTTGTTTTTATATTTTTTTGTAACAAAAAAAATAAGAAAAAGATTACTTTTTACAACAAAATAGTTTTTTATTTTTTTAAAAATGAAACACTTACTTTATTTAGTTAAGAAAAAGACGTGTTTTTTATTTTTCTCGAATGAGAATGTTTGTTTTTGAAAATTAACTTGAAAAAAAGTTTTCAGTTTTATTTATTTAAGATAAAGTTCTTTAATAGTTACTAAAAAGTTAAATTTTTATTATAATTTGATGAAATTTATTGCATATATTTGCTCCGTAATTTATTTAATTTCAGTATTATGAGAAAAATTATATTTTCTTTATTTGCATTTTTGGGATGTTTTACTGCTTTCTCGCAAGTATATGTAAGTCCTAATAGCTATGTGTTTGTAAATAATCAGTTTATGTATGTTAAACAAGATATAAATTTACAAAATGATGGTAATTTCTTTTTGAGAAATAATTCACAATTATTACAGGGAACTACTGGTGCAGGAGCAAATACTGGAGCAGGAAAGTTATCTGTTTTTCAAGAAGGTACAGTAAATAATTTTCAATATAATTATTGGTGTTCACCAGTAGGAAATGCTACGGCAACTGTAGGAAATGAAGCGTTTGGAATTACGATGTTACACCGTCCTACTACTTTAACAGCAAGTACTCCGGCAACGATATTGCCTACTAGTAATTACAATGGTACTTCAAGTCCATTAGCAATTGCTCCTTATTGGATTTGGAGATTCGTAACATCAACTGCATATGCACAATGGGCTTATGTGGGATCTGGATCTACAATAAACCCAGGTGAAGGTTTTACTATGAAAGGAACTTCCGGTACTGATGCTACTATTGCAGATGCTGTTGAAAATGTTCAAAACAATTCAGGTAGTAGACAACGTTATGACTTTAGAGGAAAACCAAATGATGGAAATATGTCAGTAACGGTTGCTCCTGCAAATTTTACTCTTGTTGGAAACCCTTACCCAAGTGCAATAGATTTAAATGCTTATTTATTAGATCCTGCTAATGCGGCTCTAATTAATGGGCAGGCTTATTTTTGGGAACAAGTAACTGTAAATTCTCACACATTAAATCAATACCAAGGAGGTTACGGTGTTTATACTCCTGGTACTTCAATTTATACGCCTGCTGCTTTTTGGACTTATGATGGTGCTGGAAATCAAACTGGTGGTATTCCTTTTGGAACTGGAAACTCATTTGAAAGAAGGTTTGCTCCAGTAGGTCAAGGTTTTATGGTGTATGGAACGGCAAGCGGAAATGTTACCATGAAAAATGCATTTAGAGTTTTTGTTAAAGAAGGAGTTGTTAGTCAATCACAATTTGCAAGAACAAATGAAAATTCATTATCTGATGTGTATAATACTGATTCTGAATTTTTCCCTGAAATACCAAATGTTGCAGGTATCGATTATACCCAAATTAAAAAAGGAACAGCACCTTACATTAGAATTCATGCTATGTACAATAATGGAGGCGTTCGTCCTACGACTATTGCATTTTTAGATACTGCTACTGATGGTTTTGATTATGGATCAGATGGTCGTTCTCCTTCGTCTGAAGCAGCTGAATTTTATTATGTGTTAACAGATATGCCGCATGAGTATGTTGCAACGGCTGTTCAATTTAATATAGACAAAAGAATTCCAGTAGGTTTTAGATGTACTAGCGCAACTAACTTTAAAGTTCAAGTTAAAGATGTAGTCGATTTTGATGCTAATCAGGAAGTATATTTACATGACAAACAATCAGATGTTTATTATGATATCAAGAATGGTATTTTTGATATGACACTTCCAGCTGGAGACAATAGAACTCAATTTGAAATTACTTTTAAAAATTCAACCTTATCTACACCAATCGAAGAAGTTGAATCTCTTTTTGTTGTTGCTCAAGATAACCAAAATGAAATGTTAACGTTATATAATTCAGAAGCTAAAGATATTTCAGCCCTAGAATTATACGATGTTACAGGTAAACTTATATTAAAAAAAGAAAGTTTAGGTACTGCTCCAGAATATCGTTTTTCTACAGCAAGTTATAGTACGGGTGTATATGTTGTAAAATTAGCTACAAAAGACAATTTAAGTATTTCTAAGAAAATATCTATTTACAATAAATAATTATATGCTTTATAGTATATTTGAAAGCAGCTTTAATTAGCTGCTTTTTTTATGGAATCAATTAACCAAAAAATACAAATTACATTTCCTAAAGGTATTGAACTTTACATGAAGAGGGATGATTTGTTGCATCCTATTATTTCGGGAAATAAATTTAGAAAACTCAAATATAACATAGAGGAAGCAAAAAGATTAGGTTTTGCAACCTTGTTAACATTTGGAGGTGCTTTTTCTAATCATATTTTGGCTGTTGCAGGTGCTGGTGCCGAATATGGTTTTACAACTATTGGAGTAATAAGAGGAGAAGAATTAGAAAGTAAAATTCACGAAAACCCTACTTTAGTAAAAGCACAAGAATTAGGAATGCAGTTTTATTTTGTAAGTAGATCAGCATATCGAGATAAAGAAAGTTTGTCTTTTATTGCAAATTTGCAGAAAATATTTGGAAATTTTTACTTACTACCTGAAGGCGGCACAAATGAATTGGCTATAAAAGGATGTGAAGAAATTTTAACAAACGAAGACAAGCAATTTTTTACCCATGTAGTAAGTGCAGTTGGAACAGGTGGAACGTTTTCGGGAATAATTAATTCATCAAATGAAAAACAGCAACTTATTGGATTTTCTTCGTTAAAAGGAGCATTTTTATCTGATGTAATTCGTAATTTTGTAGTGAAAACCAATTGGGATATAAATGATGACTATCATTTTGGAGGATATGGTAAAGTTACAGATGAATTAATTGAGTTTTTAAATTCATTCTACAATCAAACTACTATTCCATTAGATCCTGTGTATACGGGCAAGATGGTTTTTGGTGTTTTAGATAAAATTAGGAATGGATATTTTCCTGAAAATTCTAAGATTTTAATGATTCACACTGGAGGTTTACAAGGAATTAAAGGCATGAATTTTGCTTTACGAAATAAGAATAAAGAAATAATAAATTATGATGAAAACTAAACTGGCTCTAATTTTATTAGCCCTTTTTATAGTAAGTTGTAGGAGTTCTCGACCAGTTGTAAGAACAACTACTAAAGCTAAAATTACTACTAAGAAAAAACCTGTAGCCCAGTCAAAAACTGAGACAAAAACAGTTATTATAAATACTTCAACGAATACAGATGCATCAAACAATTCTCAGGAAACTTTAGAGGCTACTTCAAGTGTTAAAACGTATGCTGAAGAAATTAAATTGTATGTTGATAATTTCAAAGAAATTGCTCAAAATAATATGAGATCACTCGGAATTCCTGCAAGTATTACATTGGCGCAAGGGATTTTAGAATCGGGTGTGGGAAAAGGGAAATTAGCTCAAACAGCCAATAATCATTTCGGAATAAAATGTCATACAGGTTGGACAGGTGAAACAATTCATCATGATGATGATGCCGCGCAAGAATGCTTTAGAAAGTATAAACATCCTTCAGAATCCTATCGTGATCATTCTTTGTTTTTAACAACAAGAACGCGTTATTCAAAATTGTTTAAATTAGATAAAGGCGATTATAAATCTTGGGCTAAAGGATTAAAAGAAGCGGGTTATGCTACAGATGTAAAATATCCGGATAAATTAATTGGATTAATTGAACGATACGAATTGTATAAATATGATAATGAAGTTTTAAGTAGAGACTATAATCCTAAAAATGAACAAGTAATTGTATCAGATAGTAATGAATACTACACTATTCAACAAGGGGATACTTTATATTCTTTGTCTAAACGATTTAATCTTTCGGTTAACGATTTAAAGAAATTAAACAATTTATCAGATAATACCATTTCTATTGGTCAAAAATTAAAAATAAAATAATGTTATATAAAAGAAGTAGCGAATTATTTATAGAAGCGAATAAAGTTATACCAGGTGGAGTAAATTCACCGGTTAGAGCTTTTAAAGGAGTAGGAGGAACTCCTATTTTTGTGAAAGAAGCAAAAGGAGCCTATTTATATGATGAAGATGGAAACCGTTTAATTGATTATATTAATTCTTGGGGTCCAATGATTTTAGGTCATGCTTATGAACCTGTTGTAAATGCAGTAATCGAAAAAGCTAAAAAAGGAACTTCTTTTGGTATGCCTACCGAGCTAGAAACTCAAATTGCACAGTTGGCTATTTCCATGGTTCCAAATATAGATAAAATTAGATTTGTTAATTCAGGTACGGAAGCTTGCATGAGTGCCATTCGATTAGCACGTGGTTATACAAAACGCGATAAAATTATCAAATTTTCAGGATGCTATCACGGACATTCAGATTCGTTTTTAATTGCTGCCGGAAGCGGTCTTAGTACTTTTGGTGTACCAAATAGTCCAGGGGTTACAGAAGGGACAGCAAAAGACACCTTGTTAGCTGCTTATAATGATATTGAAAATGTAAAAGCATTGTTTGAAGCTAATAAAAACGAAATTGCTGCAATTATTGTAGAGCCTGTGGCAGGAAATATGGGTTGTATCCCTCCAAATAAAGGTTTTTTAGAAGGTTTAAGGGTGCTTTGTTATGAGTTTGGAGCAATGTTAATATTTGATGAAGTTATGACTGGATTTCGCTTGGCAAAAGGCGGTGTTCAAGAGTTATTCAAAATTCAAGCTGATATTGTTTGTTTTGGAAAAGTAATAGGAGGTGGATTACCTGTTGGAGCTTTTGCAGCAAGAGAGGAGATTATGAATTATTTAGCACCAATAGGGCCGGTTTATCAAGCGGGAACTTTATCTGGAAATCCACTAGCAATGGCTGCTGGATTAGAAATGTTGAAGGCATTGAATGCAGATTCTGAAATTTTTACTCGTTTAGAACAAAAAACGGCTTATCTAGAAAATGGAATTCAAAAAGTACTTACTGAGGAAGGAATTACTTTTACAATTAATAGAGTTGGTTCGATGATTTCGGTTCATTTTGATGCGAATCCGGTTTATGATTTTGCCACCGCTAAAAATGGTGATAATGAAACCTTTAAAAAATTCTTTCATGGCTTATTAAAAAGAGGTGTTTATATTGCGCCTTCAGCCTATGAAACGTGGTTTATTACAGATGCATTAACTTATGATGATTTAGATTTTACAATTAATGCTATAAAAGAGGTAGCAAAAGAGTTATAAAATGAGAAAAAAAAAGTCCCGATAAAATCGGGACTTTTTTTAATTTATTAAGCTTTTAAGTAAATCAGGTTGACTTGTAATTTTATCCATTTGACTTGGAGTAAGTGTCGCTCTTAATTTAGCTTCAATTTGCTCGCTGATTTGATTTTTTTCATTTTCGTTTTTAGCTAAACTGAATTGATTGTGCTTGTAAAAAAACAACCCATTTAAATCTTTTGCCATTTGTTGGTCTAATTGTAATAATTTTACCAATTTATAAGTGTCTTTTTTTGCTAAATCATTAAAATCAACTTTTGTTGTTTCAACAGAAGTAATTTTTTTTTCTTGAGAATTAGATTTTTTAACATCTTGAGCATTAGCCGTCATAGAAACGCTAATAAACAATACAAATGCAGCGATTATTTTTTTCATGTTTGTGTAAAATTTATTTTTAGTTTGTCAAATCTAAATTATTTTTAGAATAAAAACAAAAAAAAATGATAATGTTTAGAAATTATTCTTGATTTCCTTTTGCTTTTCTTTTAGATTTATCAATCATTGCTTTTCTGCTATTTTGTTTTTCTTCCCATTTTTTCATTTGTTCAGGGCTCAAAACTTTTTTCATTTTTGCTTTTAATTCAATTTGATTGTCTAAAACTTCCATCTGCTTTTTGTATTTTTCATTAGAAGTAAATTTTTTATCTTCTTCTTTTCTAGCCTTCATTTCGGTTTTAATAGCTTCTCTTTTTTTAGCTTCTTCTAATAATAATGCTTTAACATCTTTTTGTTGATTAGCATTTAAATCTAAATCAAGTGTCATTCGTTTAGTTTGAAGTTCAGCTACCTGATCAGGTGTTAATTCTTGAAATTTTTTGTTTTGAGCAAATGTTAAGCTACTTAATGTAAGCGCTACAACTAAAATAAGTTTTTTCATAATTTGTGTATTTTTATGTTTTCTATATATAAGACTATGTAAATGTAAAAAAGTTTAATTTTTGTAAAAAAGTTTTTAAAATAATTCGTTTTTAAAATTTCAAATAACCGTATCGAGCAGAATTACCGCAACGAGAACGAACAATGTAAGTGTTTTCATCAACCGGAATGGCAACAGATAAATCTAATTCATAACAAAAGTTGTATGTTTTTCCTACTCCCGAATTTGGAATATCTTTAGTGCTAACTACTGCACCATCATTGTTAATAATGCTCATAATAGCAAAACGGCTATTGCGAACAAAATATTTTGTATTCATATTAATGTCTCTCGAATTATTATAAATCAATACTAACTGATTGTTTCTAAAGAAATGCAAGTATTTTACATGATCGCCATTGTCGTTTGTGGTTCTTGGTTCTTCGTTTTTAATTCTGCTAATCCAATCTAATTTTCCACTGGTAGCATCTAGTTTAATAACGGTGAATCCAGTTGAAACATAAGAGTATTCTGTTGGTCTTTCTAATGGTTTAGAAGGGTCTGGTGCAGGTAAACGTTTAGATCCTGTGTATATTTCATTGAAAAGTAACCAAAATTTGTTGTCTTTTAAAATTATTTCTTCAAGGTTTATATTGTTTTGTTTTTCTAAAGCTATTTTTTCATTTAAAACTACTTTTCCATCAGCATCAAAATGCATTAAGAGTAACGAGTTTGTTGGGTTTGCTTCAGGTAAAGCACCGCCTAAATCTATGCCTACTTTTCGTTTGCCATCGCTAATACCTCCAATAAAATAGTTTCCATTATCCGTTTCTTTCCATTTAAATTGAGAAACTTGAAAATCTAAATCTTGTTTTAAATTATGTTCAACAACGTTTTGTGTCTTAGAATCCCAGTAAAACAAGGATTTGTAGGGTTTCATTTTTGGTAAATCAAGTTCTCTTACTATAGCTAAATTTCCATTATTTGAAACATGAACATCAATATTGAACGACTGTTTAGTAGTAAAAGCAAATTCGTGTTCAATACTTTTTACTATTTTAAAATTGGTATCTAAAACGTAAAGCGTAACTTTTTCGTTTAGTTTTTTATCTCCTGTAGGTCTTGATATAACACCATAAAACTGTTTGTTTTCAGATTGTGCAATAAAGAAATCGCCAATATTAAACATGTTTTTTGCGGGCATTTTTGTTAAAAAAGTAGCTTTTGTTTTTGTTCCGGTATCAATATTTGCTTTTTGCGTAAAAAGTTCAAATTCTTTAGTTTCGCTATTGAATTCTGTTAAAAAATACACATAATCTTTTCCTGTTAAATAAAAAAGATGTGTTAAGGTTTTCATGTTTTTACCCATCACAGGTTGTTCTAAACCTACAGAAAAATTATTTTCATCTTTTTCGAAATCATCATTAGGTGAAAAAATATCTACAAAAACATCTTTGTTGAAAATTTTATCGTTGTAAGCCGATTTTATTTTAAAGATGCGATTACCATCAAAATGATTTTGAATCGTAAAATTTAATTCATTGTCAATAGACGAAGCGCTTTCACTCCAAGTAAACGTTGGTGTTTGAGCCAAAACAATAATGTTTTGAAACAAAATAATTAATAAACTTATTTTTTTCATTTTTTTAAGAGAGTTGATTTTGGTAAATGTAAAAAAAAAGACTTCATTATTGAAGTCTTTTAATCTGATTTATTTCCCTGTGTAAATAGCAATTTTGTTTTCGCCATTTACTTCTATTTTAAGTAAGCCATGTTTGCTAATGCCTTTACTGGCTGCATCCCATTTTTTTCCGCTTAATTCCGATTTTATTTTTAAATCTCCAATCGAAATTCCTTCATTAGCTTTTAAAATTTCAATGATATGTTTTTCATCTTCTGTTAATTCAGGTCCTTTTTTCTCTGGACGCATTTGCGGGAAGAACAGCACTTCTTGAATAGAAGCATTATTGGTTAAAAACATAATTAAACGATCCATTCCAATTCCTAATCCAGAAGTTGGTGGCATTCCATATTCTAAAGCTCTTAAGAAATCTTCATCGATAATTCCGTTTGCTTCATCATCACCTTTCTCGGCTAAAGCCATTTGTGCTTCAAAACGCTCACGTTGGTCAATTGGGTCGTTTAATTCCGAATACGCATTTGCAATTTCTTTTCCACAAACCATCAATTCGAAGCGTTCTGTTAATTCTGGATTATCTCGGTGTGATTTAGACAAAGGCGACATTTCTTTAGGGTAATCAGTTATGAAAGTAGGTTGAATGAAGTTGCCTTCACATTTTTCACCAAAGATTTCATCAATTAACTTTCCTTTACCCATGGTATCGTTTACTTCAATTCCCATATATTTTGCTGCTTCAAATAATTCAGACTCAGTTTTTCCAGTAATATCGAAACCAGTGAATTGTTTGATAGCATCGGTCATCGTAACTCTTGCATAAGGTGCCTTGAAGTTTACTTTATGTTCTCCAAAAGTAGCTTCAGTTGTTCCATTTACTTGATTAGCACAATATTCTAGTAAATTTTCTGTCATTTCCATCATCCAGTTGTAGTCTTTATAGGCTACATAAATTTCCATTGCTGTAAATTCTGGATTGTGTGTTCTGTCCATTCCTTCGTTACGGAAGTTTTTCGAAAATTCGTAAACACCATCAAAACCACCAACGATTAATCTTTTTAAATATAATTCGTTAGCAATTCTCATATATAATGGAATGTCTAAGCTGTTATGATGTGTAATAAACGGTCTTGCAGCCGCTCCACCAGGAATCGATTGTAAAACCGGAGTTTCCACTTCCATATAACCTGCTTCATTGAAAAAAGTTCTCATAGCAGTGAACAATTTTGTTCTTTTCATGAACACTTCTTTCACCTGCGGATTTACTACTAAATCCACGTAACGCATACGGTAACGCAATTCAGGGTCAGTAAACGCATCAAATACATGTCCTTCCTCATCAGTTTTTGGTAACGGAAGCGGTTTTAATGTTTTGCTTAACATCTTAAAATCATCCACACGAATACACATAGCGCCAACTTTCGTCATGAATAATTCACCTTCAATTCCGATAAAATCTCCTAAATCAGTTAATTTTCTAAAAACCTGATTATATAGTGTTTTGTCATCTCCAGGACAAAGTACATCTCTGTTAAAATATAACTGAATTCTTCCTTCACTATCTTGCAATTCGACAAACGAAGCTTTTCCCATATCTCTATCGCTCATCATTCTTCCAGCCAAAATAACCTTCTTACCTTCTTCAAAATTTTCCTTCACCTGCTTTGAAGTGTGATTCACCGGAAATAAATCCGCTGGATAAGGGTTAATTCCAAGTTCGCGCAAAGCGTTTAGTTTGTCTCTTCTAATGATTTCTTGTTCCGAAAGTTGCATAGTATTGTATTTAAGCGTGCAAAGATAGGTATTAGTTTAAAAGTTTAAAAGTTTAGGGGTTTAAAAGTTTAGAGTTTCAAGTTTTTCAACTTCCAGCATTCTTTATTCAGCTTCCATCATCAAAAAACTATTTGTATCTTTGCTTCACTTTTCAAAATACAACTTCTTACCTATGAATAAAAAAGTCCAACTTCAAGATTTAGGAAATAAAGATTACAAAGACACTTGGGATTATCAAGAAGAATTATTCAAAGAAATTGTAGATATTAAAGTTCAAAATAGGAGAGAGGAAACTTCATTTGCTACTCCAAACTACTTTTTATATGTGGAACATCCGCATGTTTACACATTAGGAAAAAGTGGTGATGTGTCTAATTTATTACTTTCCGAAAAACAATTAGAAACAAAAGGAGCTACTTTTTATAAAATTAATAGAGGTGGCGATATTACATATCACGGTCCAGGTCAAATAGTAGGCTATCCGATTTTAGATTTAGAGAATTTTTTTACTGACATTCATAAATATTTACGATTCTTAGAAGAGGCCATTATTCTAACTTTAGCTGAATACGGTTTACACGGAACTAGAAGCGAAGGAGAAACCGGAGTTTGGTTTGATGTTGGTACGCCATTTGCAAGAAAGATTTGCGCCATGGGAGTTAGAGCTTCGCGTTGGGTAACCATGCACGGTTTTGCTTTAAACGTAAATGCTGATTTAGGTTATTTTGACAATATAATTCCATGTGGTATAAAAGGTAAAGCTGTAACTTCTATGCATGCTGAATTAAACCGCCATATTGAAGAGCAAGAAGTAAAAGAGAAAATTCTAAAACATTTTCAAAATTTGTTTGAAGCGAATGTTTTATAGTTTTCAGTGTTCAGTCACAGTTTTCAGAAGTGTTTTTTGAATACCACAGCCAACTGCGACTGAAAACTGCGACTGAAAACTTTAAAATTCCAATTCCAGTTGCTCAGGTAATAATCGAAAACTCATTCGGTGATATTTGCAAGCGCCATATTTTTTGATAGCCTCTCTGTGTTCAACAGTAGGGTAACCTTTGTTTTTTTTCCAATTATACATTGGAAATTCTTCATGAATTGCGTCCATGTAATCGTCTCGGTATGTTTTTGCTAAAACAGAAGCTGCTGCAATACTTAAATATTTAGCATCACCTTTAACTATGCTTGTATTGGGTATCGATTTTAAAAACTGAATTTCTTCTTCAGAAAAGATTTTTCCAGTTTTTTGTTTCATGCCTAATTTTCCATTCAATGGCCTATTACCATCTACTATGATATATTCTGGTTTAGTATTAAGTTGTAAAATAGATTTTTGCATGGCTTTCATGGAAGCATTAAGAATATTGATTTCGTCTATTTCGTTTGAAAAAATATGAGTTACTGCATAAGAAATTGCAAGTTCTTCTAGAATAGGTCTAAGTTTTTTTCTGTTTTTTTCAGAAAGTTGTTTGGAGTCATTTAATAGTGTGTTTTCAAAATGTTCCGGTAATAAAATAGCAGCGGCGGTTACTGGGCCAGCTAAACAACCTCTTCCGGCTTCGTCGGTTCCAATTTCTAATGTTAAATTACTGTAACTTTTGCTTAACATACTTTTTTTTGACAAAAATATAATTTTATACGCAACCTTTATGCGATATTTTCATCTTAAGTAAGAGAAACTTCCGTAAAATGTTTTTTTAAAACAAAAACTTTAACAAAAATAAATTAGTAATATTCCGAAGTATTATTTGTTTATTTAAGAAATAATTAAGAAGTTTGCGGAATAACTAACTCAAATAAATTTAATATGAGATCGAAGTTCAAATGGATTTTTACGCTTTTAGTAGCGTTTACGATGCAGTTTTCGTTCGCGCAAGAGAAAACTGTTACAGGTGTAGTTTCTGACGAACTAGGCCCAATTGCAGGTGCTAACGTTGTTGTTGAAGGAACAACTCGTGGTACTACAACTGATTTTGATGGTAACTATACTATCAAAGCTAAGCAAGGTGAAGCTTTAGTAATTACTTACACAGGTAAAAAACCTGCTAAGATTGTTATTGCTGCTGCTAATTCTTACAACGTATTATTGAAAGATGATGTTGTACAAGGTGTAGATGTTATTGTTGTAGGTTACGGTAAAACCTCAAAAGAAGCATTTACAGGTACAGCAACTCAATTAGTTAAAGAAAATTTAGAAGCTAAAACGGTTTCAAATATTTCTCAAGCTTTAAGAGGTGAGGTTGCCGGAGTTAACGTAATTACTGGTTCAGGTGCTCCTGGTAGCGATGCAACTATTCGTATTCGTGGTTTTGGTTCTGTTAATGGGAATCAAGCTCCTTTGTACGTAGTTGATGGTGCGCCTTATAGTAGTGATATCAGTGCGATTAATCCTGCTGATATTGAAAATATCACAGTTTTAAAAGATGCAGCTGCAACTTCGATCTACGGATCTAGAGGGGCAAATGGTGTTATCTTGGTTACTACAAAACAAGGTAAAGCTGGTAAAACTTTGGTTTCTGTTGATTTTAAAACAAGTATCAACTCTTTAATGTTACCTAACTATGATGTTATTGATTCTCCAGAAGAGTATATCGAAACGTCTTGGAGTTCGTTAAAAACTAAAGGTATGTTGTTAGGTTATTTAGATCCAGTATCTTATGCTAATTCTAATTTATATGGTGATGGTACAGGTGAAACTATCAACAGTCAATATAACATTTGGAATGTTGATGGTTCTCAGTTAATTGATCCTGCTACTGGAAAAGTTGCTAATGGAGTGGCTAGAAGATATAATCCGGCTAAATGGTCAGATGCTGCTTTTGGTACAGGTTATAGAAGTGAAGCTAATGTTCAGTTTAGCGGTGGTAATGGTGATACTCGTTATTCAACTTCTTTTGGTTATTTAGATGATCAAGGATACGCTATTAATTCAAGTTACAAACGTTATACTGCAAGAATTAATTTAGAGCACAAGCCAAAAGAATGGTTAAGAGTAGGTGGTAATATGGCTTATACAGGAGCTAGATATACTAATTCATCTGATAGTGAAGGTTCTGCTGGTTCTTCTGGAAATATCTTTGCTTTGTCAAATACAACTCCTGCTATTTATGATTTATACCTAAGAGATACTGCTGGTAATTTAGTTGCTGATCCAATTTTTGGAGGTAGTCAATATGATTACGGAAGTATTTATGGACGTAGAGCTTGGAATAGTACTAATGGTATTGCTGATGCTTACTATGACTTATCTCAAACTGATGCTACTACTTTATTGGGTAACTTCAATTTTGCAGTTGATTTGACTAAATCTTTAACTTTTGAAACTCGTTACAGTGGTCAATATCAACAATTTGATGGTTCTTCTAGAAGTAATCCTTATTATGGAGGTTTTGCTGCTGATTATGGTGCTTTATTTAAAGATGTAAGTTCTACAGTAAATCAAAATTTCTTACAGTTATTACGTTACAGTAAAACTTTTGAAAATCATAGTTTAGAAGTTTTTGCTGCTCATGAGTCTACATCAAATACTTTTAAAGATTTTAATGCTGCTGCAACTGGAGCAATTTTACCTAACACGTTAGATTTATCTCAATATACTTCAGCTTATGGTAGAGCTTCTTCTTATTCTCAAAGATGGACTATAGATTCTTATTTTGGTCAGTTAAACTATAACTACAACCAAAAATATTTCTTAACAGGTTCTGTAAGAAGAGATGGTTCTTCTCGTTTTATCAACAATAAATGGGGAACTTTTGGTTCTGCAGGTTTAGGTTGGATTGTTTCTAAAGAAGATTTCATGTCTAAATTTAGTTTTATAGACTTCTTGAAATTAAAAGCTAGTTACGGTTTAATTGGTGATCAAGGTACAAGTTTACAATATGGATGGCAACTTTCATCTATTAACCAAACTCCAAACGGTGATTATTCATTTACTGAAAGTTCAACTTTAGCTAATCCTGATTTAACTTGGGAAACTTCTAAAATTGCACAAGTTGGTTTAGAGTCTTCATGGTTTAACAATAGTTTAGATGTTAATGTTGACTATTATGTAAAAAACACTGAGAATTTATTCTTTACACAAACATTACCTCCTTTCATTGGTTATACAACTATGCAAATTAATGATGGTCAGTTACGTAATAGTGGTATCGAGTTTGATGTTATGGGTCATATTTTAAAAGCTAAAACTTCTGATGATTTAAAATTATCTGTTGGTTTTAACGGGGAGATATTGAAAAATGAAATCACTCAAATGCCAACGGATGTATTTACTGGTGAGAAAAAAGTCTTAGATGGTAGATTATCTGAAGGTCATTCATTATATGATTGGTATTTACGTGAGTGGGCTGGTGTTGATCCTGCTACAGGAGCTGGTTTATGGAATTTATACTATAATGATATAAATGACAATGGTGTTTTTGATAATGGTGATGCTCCAATTGGTAGTATGACTATTTACATGAACGATAATCCAGATGCTAAAGTTTTAAAAACTACAACAACTAATTATTCTCAAGCAACTCAAAAATATACTGGAAAATCTGCTATTCCTAAGGTTAGAGGTTCATTCCGTTTAAATGCTGCTTACAAGAATTTTGATTTAACTGCTCAGTTCAGTTATAGTATTGGTGGTCATATCTACGATAATGGTTATGCTCAATTAATGGATAACTCTGATTTAATTGGTGCTAATAACTGGCATAGAGATATTCACAATGCATGGAAACAATATGGTGATGTTACAGATGTACCAAGATTATCTTCTGGTGTAGCTTCAGATGTTAACTTTAATTCTGCATCTACTCGTTTCCTTACAAAAGCAGATTTCTTGTCTTTAAATAATGTTAGATTAGGGTATAATGTACCTGAAGCTTTCTTAAGTAAATTACACTTGTCTAAATTTAGTTTATTTGTTTCAGGTGATAATTTATTAATGTTCAGTGCTAGAAACGGACTTAATCCATCAACTTTGATTAACTCGTCTAACTCTGGAATTTACATGCCAATGACTACTTTTAGTTTTGGTACTAAAATTGAATTTTAAAAAATTGTAATATGAAAAGAAGATTTATTTATTTCTTAGTAGCTACTTCGCTTGTAACAGCGGGTTGTAGTTCTGATTTCCTAGATCCAGTAAGAAACACAAATGTTATTACTAGTGAGGATATTGCTAATAATGTGGATGTTAATCCAGCATTAGTAGAAGGAAGTCTTAATGGTATTGGTAGTTTATTAATTGAGCCAGCTGGTATTACAGGTACAAGACACTATGACTTAGGTCAAAAAGGTGTGGATATTTGGTTAGATATTTTATCTGGAGATATGGCATTATCTGCTAACTCATACGGATGGTATCAAAATACAGCTAACTTAGTTGCTACTGTTGACTTTTCTCGTGAAGAGAATAGTATTATATGGCGTTTTTATTATAAAGTTATTAATTTATCTAACAATGTAATTAATTCTTTTGGTGGTAATGACGCAGAGCCTACAACTGCTCAAGCTCGTCAACTTTTAGGACAAGCTAAAGCATACCGTGCTTATGCATATTTTTATTTAGCTCAAATTTTTCAAAGAGCTTATGATCCTGCACAGCCAATTTTACCATACAATGATGGTGAAGTAACTGTTGCTGCTAAAGTTCCAGCTTCTCAAATTTATGACTTAATTGAGAGCGATTTATTACATGCTATTGATTTATTAGATGGTTTTGTTCCAGCTTCTAAACAACAAATTAACCAAAACATTGCTAAAGGTTTATTAGCTTATACTTACGCAGCAATGGGTAACTATCCTGATGCAAAAATTTTATCTGATGAGATTGTTGATTCTGGAGCTTATTCTTTAACTACTACAGGTCAATTAGCTTTCCCAGGTGTTGGTTCAGGTTTTAGAGATGTTAACACTCCATCTTGGATGTGGGGTTACGATATTACTACAGAAATGGGTCATCAGTTATTAAACTGGTGGGGTCAAGTTGACTACTATACATATAGTTATCAATGGGCTGGTGATAGAAAAACTATTGACACTGGATTGTTAGCTTTAATTCCTGCTAATGATATCAGAAGAACTCAATTTGGTACTTCTGGTACTACAATTAGAATGCCAATTAATAAATTTTTCGACGAAGGTAGAACAGCAGGTGGTCAACAAATCGTTACTACTGATTATATCTTCATGCGTGTTGATGAGTTTTATTTATTGAGTGCTGAAGCTGCTGCTAAATCAGGAGATGAGGCTGGTGCTAAAACTAGATTAAAACAGTTTATGGCTAATCGTTTATCTGGTGGTGCTGCTGATGCTGATGCTTATGTAGATCCATTATCTGGTGATGATCTTAAAACTGCTATTTATCGTCAAACTAGAATTGAATTTTGGGGAGAAGGTAAATCTTATTTAGCATTAAAACGTAATCAAGCTACTGTAACTAGAGGTACCAGCCACGTTTTCCGTGCTGGTCAATCTTTTGCTTATGATATTGATGAAATGTCATTCCAAATTCCTCAGGTTGAAATGGATAATAATCCAAGTATCACTGGTCAAAATTAATCATTAAATCATGAAAATTATGATGTTAAAAAAATCAATAGCTTTCTTTACTGCTCTTACATTGACTTTTACAATGTTAAGCTGTGAAGAAGATAATTCAGGTAATAGCCAAGCGGTTAATTATGTTGGATTAGAAAATTATCAAACAGTTGAACTTTCAGATGCAGAAACTGTTGTGGTTGAAGGTCGTATCTTAGCTTCAGAAGCTTCTGGAAGTGATAGAACTTTTAATTTAGTAGTTGATCCTTCAACTACTCATGGTGCTGCTAATTTTTCAGTTCCTGCTTCTGTAACTATTCCTGCTGGTTCTAAAGAAGGAATCTACGAAGTTACAGTAGTTGGTAATGGTTTAGTAGACGGTAATAAAATTGTAGTTAGTTTAGAAGCTGATGAAGCTACTAATCAATCTACTTTCTATGGAACATATTCAAATGGTGTTTTAACAGGTGTAGGTAGTGCTAAATCTACTTTCAACCTTTTCAGACCATGTGCTTCTGTTCGTGCAAGATTGTCAATTAAATTTGATAACTATCCTGAAGAAACTGCATGGGAATTATATGATGCAGATTTCAATGTAATTGATTCTGGAGGTTTAGATCCAACAGGTTCATTTATTACAGGTTATGCTGCTCTAGGTTTTGCAGATAGAAGTACTTTTTCAGTTGTTAAATGTTTAGCGCCTGGTACTTATACTTTTGTAATTTATGATGATTGGGGAGATGGTATGTATACTAGCTCAACTGTTTCTGGATCTTATTCTATGAATAACTTAAACAACGGAGCTTCTTTATTTTCTGGAGGAGGTGACTTTGGTTCTTTTGCAGAACATGAATTCGTAATTGAATAATTTACTTATTTATATATTAAAAACCGAAACGTAACTGTTTCGGTTTTTTTTTGCTTTTTTATATAGATTTTACCTATTGCTTCTATATTCATAAAAATCTCCTTACATTTGCCATTATATAAATTGTAATGAGATTTTTAATAGTTTTACTTTTTCTTACTTTATCAGGAATTTCTAATGCTCAAATTAGAAATGTAAATGGTGGTTTTGGTGGATTGCCAAATAAAAACTCAGATCCAAATGATACATTAGCGAATATTAATAAAGGAAAAAATAAAGAATTATTAGCAAAAGCTCCTCACGATTTATATAAAATCTATACACTGCATAAAGACACCACTTATGTAGATACTTCTCTTACCATTCAAAGTGAATATAAATATAATTTACTCCGAAAAGATATTTTCGGTTTAATGCCTTTTGCAAATGAAGGACATACATATAATACGCTAAACTTCGGTTTAAATACAAAAAATGCTTCCCCAAATTTTGGTTTTTTAGCAAAACATTTTAATTACATAGAAGCAAACGATGTTAAGTATTATTCTGTTCCTACTCCATTAACCGATTTATATTTTAAAACAGTTATGGAACAAGGGCAATCTTTATATGCTTTTTTAACTGTTAATACCAAACCAAATCTTAATTTTTCAATTGGGTATAGGGGATTGCGCTCTTTAGGTAAATATGTAAATAACTTAACTAGTTCAGGTAACTTTAGATTTACCTCTAGTTATTTTACCGAAGATAAACGATACTTTTTAAATGCTCATTTTACAGGTCAAGATATTTCTAACCAAGAAAATGGTGGGATTGTGAATTCAAGTGAGTTTGAATTAAGTGAAGATCCTTTTGGTGAAAGAGAACGAATACAAGTTTATTTTACAAATGCAACTTCTCTTTTAAAAGGGAATCGTTTTTTTGTAGATCATTCTTTCAGAGTAAATAAAAACAATCCTAATAATTTAGTTTTTACGCATCAATTTAATCAAGAATACAAGTTTTTTCAATTTACTCAACCTTCAGTTAATTCAAGGTTTGGTGATTCTTTTTCAACAAATATTAACAATAAAACACGTTATAATCATTTCTATAATAAATTTGGCGTAGCCTATACCACTAAATCTTATGGTGATTTAGAATTTTTTATAGACGATAATAATTACAATTATTATTATAATAGTGTTGTTTATAATTCTGGTGGTGATATTGTTGTTCCTAATTCTATTTCAGATAGAATCAATATGATTGGCGGAAATTATTCTTACTTAATTAATAAAGTCAATGTGAGGTTACACGTGTCTCAATCCATTACAGATCAATCTATCTCTAATATTGAGGCTAATGCAAATTATAAAATTAATGATGATTATTCGTTTCAATTCAAATACCAAAAATTAAATAGTTTACCTAATTTGAATTTTAATTTATACCAGAGTGACTATATAAATTACAATTGGTACAATAATTTCAAAAATGAAAAATTAAATCAATTTGAATTTTCTGTTCAAACAAAATGGATAAACCTCTCAACTACTTACAAAGTATTAAATGATCATTTGTATTTTGATAATATTACAAACGATATAACAAATTTAGAAGTAAAACCAATGCAGTATGATAATACGATTAATTATCTTGCTGTAACAGCTAGTAAAGAAATTAAGTTTTGGAAATTCGCTTTAGATAATACAATTTTATATCAAAAAGTGGATCAATCAAATGAAATAGTTAATGTTCCACAAATTGTAACAAGAAATACGTTGTATTTTTCTGATTTTGTATTCAAAAAAGCAATGCTTTTACAAACAGGAGTTACTTTTCAATATTTCAATAAATATTATGCAAATGATTACAATCCTTTAATTGGTGAGTTTTATGTTCAAAACGAAACTAAAATAGGAGGCTTTCCTATGTTCGATTTCTTTATAAATGCCAGAGTAAAACAAGCTCGAATTTTCTTAAAAGCAGAACATTTTAACTCGGCTTGGACAGGTTATGATTTTTATTCTGCACCTAATTATCCTTATCGCGACTTTATTGTTCGTTTTGGATTAGTATGGAATTTCTTTCAATAGAAACGAATCAACAGTGAATTGTTGGTTTCCTTTTTCCTGCTTTTACGAGTAGTTGTTCGCAAGCTCTCAAGCTACTTCGTGCAATCAGGGTTAGTTGGGTTTTCATTTTCATTTTTGTATTCGTAATATTCACACTATCTTTGCAATCAATTTTGAAAACATACATTTTCTAAATTTTAAATTCTAAATTTTAAAATGAAATACGCAAAAAATATACTAGAAACTATTGGAAATACACCTTTAGTAAAGTTAAACAAAGTAACAGCAGAAGTAGATGCTTTAGTGCTAGCAAAAGTTGAAACTTTTAATCCAGGAAATTCTGTAAAAGACAGAATGGCTGTAAAAATGATTGAAGATGCAGAAGCAGATGGTCGTTTAAAGCCAGGTGGAACAATTATTGAAGGAACTTCAGGAAACACCGGAATGGGTTTGGCTTTAGCAGCAATTGTTAAAGGATATAAATGTATTTTTGTAATTTCAGACAAGCAATCAAAAGAAAAATCTGATATTCTTCGTGCCGTTGGAGCAAAAGTAATTGTTTGTCCAACAGATGTAGAACCAACCGATCCTCGCTCGTATTATTCGGTATCAAAAAAATTAGGAGATGAAATCCCAAATTCTTGGTATGTAAATCAATACGATAATCCAAGTAATGCCATTGCACATTACGAGCAAACCGGACCCGAAATTTGGGAACAAACAGAAGGTAAAATTACGCACTTTGTTGTAGGTGTTGGTACAGGCGGAACAATTTCAGGAACTGCCAAATATTTAAAAGAAAAAAATCCAAACATTAAAATTTGGGGAATTGATACGTATGGTTCGGTTTTTAAAAAATACCACGAAACTGGAATTTTTGATGAGAATGAAATCTATTCGTATATCACAGAAGGAATTGGTGAAGACATTTTACCAAAGAATGTTGATTTTACATTAATCGACGGTTTTACAAAAGTAACCGATAAAGATGCAGCTGTTTATACAAGAAAAATAGCGTTAGAAGAAGGAATTTTTGTTGGAAACTCTGCTGGAGCCGCTGTAAAGGGTTTATTGCAGTTAAAAAAACACTTTGGTCCAAAAGATGTAGTTGTGGTCTTATTTCACGATTCTGGAAGCCGTTATGTTGGTAAAATGTTTAATGATGATTGGATGCGCGAAAGAGGTTTCTTAGAGGAAGAAATTACTAAAGCCGAAGATTTAATTAAAGAACACATCGAAAAACCTTTGGTTGTTGTTAGAACAGAAGAATTAGTTTCGCATGCAATTGAACGTATGAGAAAATATAAAATTTCACAAATTCCAGTGATTGATGTAAATGGATTTGTAGGTTCTGTTGATGAATCAGATTTATTTCAAAGTTTTATCACCGATAAAAATACCGCAGAGCGTCCTATTCGTGAAGTAATGGGAAAACCATTTCCAATCGTAAAAATTGGAACACTTGTAGAAGATGTTTCTAAATTAATCACTAAAGATAACCAAGCCGTTTTAATTGATTTAGGAAATGGTAAACATCATATAATTACTAAATATGACATTATTGGTTCTATAAAATAAACTAAGTTTTCTTTTTAAAAAAAACCTGTAAAATTAATTTTTACAGGTTTTTTTATATCTTTGTTTTTCAATTATATACGCCATACAGAATGAAAGAAGATTTTTTGCACCACGTGTGGCAGCATAAGAAATTTGCTGTTACTCAACTTAAAACTACAACAGGAGAATCTATTCAGATTCTTAATTCAGGTCAATATTTACAACTTGCCGGCCCCGATTTTTTTAATGCCCAACTCATTATTGGAAACCAAAAATGGGCTGGAAATGTAGAAATTCATCTCAAATCATCGGATTGGTATGTGCACAATCACGAAAAAGACAGTAATTACGATTCGGTTATTTTACATGTGGTTTGGGAGTATGATACGCCAATTTTTAGAAATGATAATTCAGAAATTCCTACGCTTGAGCTAAAAGAATTTGTTACGCTATCTGATTTACACAAATACCAGTCACTACTTGCCCAAAAATCATGGATATATTGTGAAAATGAAATTTGCACTATTGATGATTTTATTTTTAAGAATTGGCAAGAACGCTTATATTTTGAACGACTAGAAAGAAAAGCAACAGAAATTTCGCTGCTTTTAGAAGAGTTAAACAACGATTGGGAAGCTGTTTTGTTTTGTTTGTTGGCTAAAAATTTTGGTTTAAACACTAATGGTTTGTTGTTTTTTAATATGGCTAAATCTATTCCTTTTTCAATAATCAGAAAAGAATCTTTTTCAATTGAAAATTTGGAAGCCTTGTTTTTTGGGCAAGCTAATATGTTAGATTTTGAATTTCAAGATACATATGTAAATAAACTACAACAAGATTATAAATACATATTACATAAACACGGTATTTCAAAAAAAGTATATGACAAAGTAGCATTTTTCAA
Organism: Flavobacteria bacterium BAL38; assembly: GCA_000169355.1. Taxonomy (GTDB): domain Bacteria; phylum Bacteroidota; class Bacteroidia; order Flavobacteriales; family Flavobacteriaceae; genus Flavobacterium. The sequence continues at coordinate 460,796 of AAXX01000002.1, forward strand.
ACACCGTCCAGATAATTTTCCAACAATCCGACTAGCACAACTAGCAATATTATATCATACACATCAAAATCTTTTTTCTAAAATAATGAATGTTAATTCTATTGAAGAAATTTATAATTTATTCAATGTTGAAGTCAGTATTTATTGGGAATCACATTATAATTTCGATAAAATAAGTATTCAAAAGAAAAAGAAAATGTCTCGTTCCTTTATAGATTTAATTCTCATTAACACTATAATTCCTGTTAGATTTGCTTATGAACAAAGTTTACAAAAAGAAATTTCAGACGAGATTGTTGATTTAATGAAATCGATTCATTCAGAAAAAAATAGTATAATAGATAAGTTTGCAACAATTGGAGTTTATTCTAAAAATGCTTTTGATTCACAATCTTTATTGCAATTAAAAAAGGAATATTGTGATGTTAAAAAATGTTTGGAATGTGCTGTGGGTTTGTATCTATTAAAAAAATAAGTATATTTGAAACTTATAAAATCAAAAATGGTACAAGGTGTATTTCATTACTTTGAAAAAAACGGTTTTTTTGTTGCTTCAAGACTAGCAGATAAGTTAGGAATGCGTGCAACTAATGTAAGATTGTTTTTTGTGTACATTACTTTTGTAACTGTAGGCTTAGGTTTTGGATTGTATTTAACATTAGCATTTCTTTTAAAGCTTAAAGATATGATACGAACAAAAAGAAGTTCAGTTTTTGATTTATAACATAACTAACCAAAATACTAAAAATGAAAAAATTGCTTTTAAAAATTTTATTATTATTTCCATTGTTTACCTTTTCACAAGAAAAAGGATTGGATGAAAAATTCAATGAATGGTTTAAGCCAATTTCTGACGCATGGGGAGGAATAGTTTTTTATCCGGTAACTTTTCCTGGAGGTGTTCAAATGCCTCTTGTGATTATACTTTTATTATCTGCAGGATTAATTTTTACAGTAATTTTTAAGTTTGTTAACTTCAGACGTTTTCCTACTGCAATCAATATTGTTAGAGGTAAATATGATGATGTTGATCATCATGAGGCAGATAAAAAAGCATTTGTAAATCAAGTAGATGGAGATATAGTTGATACTATTGCCATTGAAGGTAAAGAAGGAGAGGTTTCGCATTTTCAAGCGTTAACAGCTGCGCTTTCTGGAACTGTAGGCTTGGGTAATATTGCTGGAGTTGCAATTGCAATTTCTTTAGGTGGTCCTGGTGCTACTTTCTGGATGATTGTTGCTGGACTTATAGGAATGTCTTCTAAGTTTGTTGAATGTACATTAGGTGTTAAATATAGAGATATTGGGAAAGATGGAACTGTTTTTGGAGGGCCTATGTATTATTTAAGTAGAGGTTTGGCTGAAACAGGAAAAAAAGGACTTGGAAAAGTACTTGCTGTTGTTTTTGCTATTATGTGTGTTGGTGGTTCTTTTGGTGGTGGAAATATGTTTCAAGCCAATCAAGCTGCACAGCAATTTAACTCTATGATTGGTGCAAGTTCTACATCTGCAGGAGTTGTGTTTGGAATTTTAATGGCTCTTTTGGTTGGTGTCGTTATAATTGGTGGAATTAAAAGAATTGGTAAAATAACAGAAAAAATTGTACCATTTATGGTTGGTATATATTTTGTAGCTGCATTGGTAATAATTTTTGCTAATATAGATCTTTTAGGTCATGCTTTTTATCAAATTTTTGATGGTGCATTTAATGCTAAAGGGATCACTGGTGGTTTATTAGGTGTCTTAATTATAGGGTTTCAAAGAGCTGCATTTTCTAATGAAGCAGGTGTTGGTTCTGCCGCGATTGCGCATTCAGCAGTAAAAACAAAATTCCCAGCATCTGAAGGTTTAGTGGCTTTATTAGAACCATTTATAGATACTGTAGTTGTTTGTACAATGACTGCATTAGTAATTATAATAACAAACGGTGATGGTTCAATAATGGAATATGGTGTAAAAGCACCAGATGGTGTATTGGCAACTTCAAAAGCATTTGCTTCTGTAATTCCATGGTTTCCATATGTGCTTACTTTAGCTGTTGTTCTTTTTGCAATTTCAACTATGTTATCTTGGTCTTATTATGGGTTACAAGCTTGGATGTATCTTTTTGGAAGATCTAAAGTTTCAGACTATAGTTACAAAGTCTTATTTTGTATTTTTATTGTAATTGGTTCTGCAGTAAGTTTAGGTGCGGTTACAGATTTTTCAGATGCAATGATTTTTGCGATGGCCGTTCCTAATTTAATTGGATGTTTCTTATTGTTTCCTAAAGTTAGAGAAGAATTGGTTCGCTATATAAAAGCTATTAAAAGATAATAAATAGTATATTTATGAATAAGTTAAAATCCTACTTCCTGTTTTCAAGAGAACACAGAAGTGGGATTTTTTTGTTATTTGTGATTATTGTTTTTGCTCAATTGGGTTATTACTTTTTAGCTGATTATTTTGTTTCGACAAAAAATAATACAGAAGACAAAGCTTGGCTAATGGTGCAAAGCGAGATTGATAGTTTAAAAAACATTCAATTTACAAAGAAAGATACGATCTATCCATTTAATCCTAATTATATTACAGATTATAAAGGATATAAACTAGGAATGACTATTCAGGAAATTGATCGTTTGCATGCTTATCGCAAAAAAGGAAAATTTGTAAATTCGGCAATAGAATTTCAGCAAATTACTAAAGTTTCCAATTCGTTTTTATCTAAAATTAGTCCTTATTTTAAATTTCCAGACTGGGTTAAAAATAAAGGAACTGCTACTTCTGAAAAGTTTCATAAGTTTTTACCAAAAGAAAAAGTAAAAATCATTCAAAAAGATATTAATGCAGCCACAAGAGAAGAGTTGATTGCTGTATACGGTATTGGTGAAAAGCTTGCAGATAAAATTCTTCTCGAGAAAGAAAAGTTTGGTGGATTTGTAAGTATGGATCAGTTTCAATTTATTTGGGGAATTTCTCCTGAAGCAATTGCTGATTTAGAAAAGCGTTTTTTTGTTAAATCTCCAGAAGGAATTAAAAAAATTGCAATTAATGATTTGTCAATGAAAGAATTGGCAAGATTCCCTTATTTTAATTATGCGCTTGCAAAAGAAATTGTCGTGTATAGAACAATGAATAGCGGAATTAAAGAAATTGCGGATTTAACAAAAATTAAAGGAATGCCTAACGAAAAAATAAAAATAATCGCCTTATATTTGGAATTCTAAAAAAATATCAAAATTTTATAAAATATTTCAATTATATGAATTCAATATACTTCACAGAAGAACACCAATTATTTAGAGCTAGTTTTCGAGATTTTTTACAAAAAGAAGTTGTGCCTCACATTGAAAAATGGGAAAAAACAGGAACAATAGAATGTTTTATTTGGAAGAAATTCGGAGAAATGGGTTTTTTCGGAATAAATTATCCAGAGGCTTATGGCGGAATGAATTTGGATTTATTTTATACAGTTGTTTTTTTAGAAGAACTGCAAAAAGTAAAATCTTCTGGATTTGCTGCTGCAATGTGGGCTCATGCCTATTTAGCGATGACGCATTTAAACGCAGAAGGTGATGAAAGAATAAAACAAGACTATTTGGCTCCAAGTATTGCAGGTGAAAAAATAGGTGCATTATGTATTACTGAACCTTTTGGAGGTAGCGATGTAGCGGGTATGCGAACTACAGCTGTAAAAAAAGGTGATAGTTATGTAATAAACGGTTCAAAAACTTTTATTACTAATGGAGTTTATGCTGATTATTATGTAGTAGCGGCTAAAACAACTCCAGAGTTAGGAAATAAAGGAGTGAGTATTTTTTTAGTAGATGCAAAAACAAGCGGAATATCTGCAACTAAATTAGATAAATTAGGTTGGAGAGCTTCGGATACTGCAGAGATTGCATTTGATAATGTAGAAATTCCATTAGAAAATTTAATGGGAGAAGAAGGAAAAGGATTTCCTTATATTATGCAACACTTTGCTTTAGAGCGTTTAATTATGGCAATTAATGCTCATGCAAGAGCAGAATATGCAATTGATTATACTATAGAATATATGTCACAACGTGAAGCTTTTGGAACTACAATTAATAAATTCCAAGCATTAAGACATACTATGGTAGAACATGCAACAGAAGTAGAGCATTGTAAAGTTTTTAATTATGCTGCAGTAGCCAGATTAAATAAAGGCGAATACGTGGTTAAGGAAGCAACTATGGCTAAGTTAAAATCAACAAAAGTGGCTGATGAGGCAATTTATAGTTGTTTACAGATGTTAGGCGGATACGGTTATATGGAAGAATATCCGTTAGCACGTTTGTTAAGAGATAGTCGTTTAGGTCCAATTGGTGGAGGAACTTCTGAAATTTTGAAAGAGATTTTATCAAAAATGATAATTGATAATCAGAATTATAAACCAGCAGTTAAATAATTATTTAATTTTTAATTTCTAATTCAGAATTATTTTCTACATTTGCACCCTTAACGAGAGGAGGTGTCTATATTATGTTAATTATACCAATTAAAGACGGAGAAAATATCGATAGAGCATTAAAGCGCTATAAAAGAAAATTTGATAAAACAGGAACTGTTCGTCAGTTACGTGCACGTCAAGCTTTCATTAAGCCTTCTGTATCAAATAGAGCTAAAATTCAAAAAGCTGCTTATATCCAAGGATTAAGAGACTCTTTAGAGAGTTAATATTTTTGAATAAACTATACTAACCGCTAATAAATAAAGTGTAACTTTGTTGTTAGCGGTTTTTTTATGTCTACAAATTTACAAGCATATCAGGATTATTTGGTTAAAGAGAAAAATTATTCTCCTTTAACAGTTCGTGCTTATTTAGATGATATTCAATCTTTTCAAGAATATCTTCTTGGTCAATCTATTAGTTTGGAAGAAGTTGTTTATCCTAATATAAGAAATTGGATAGTTACTTTGGTTGAGCATAATATTTCAACTACTTCAGTCAATCGTAAAATTTCTGCATTAAAGTCGTATTATAAATTTCTATTAAAGGTGAAGCAGATTTCTGTGAATCCATTATTAAAGCACAAATCTTTAAAAACAGCTAAAAAAGTACAAATTCCTTTTTCTGAAAAAGAATTATTGGATGTTTTTTCTGAAAATGAATATGCAGATGATTTTGAAGGAATTCGGAATCGATTTATAATTGAACTATTTTATACAACAGGTATTAGAAGGGCTGAGTTGATTAATTTAAATTTAAATAGTGTAAGCGAGATTCAAAAAACAATTAGAGTTATTGGGAAAAGAAATAAGGAAAGAATAATTCCTGTTTTAGATTGTACGTTGAATTTATACAAGAAGTATAAAAGTTTGCGAAATGGTTTAGAGTTAATTAGCGATAATGAGATGTTAATTTTGTCTAAAACAGGAAATAAAGTAAGTGAATCGTTTGTTTATCGGTTAATAAATGATTACTTTAGTACTGTCTCGAAAAAAGAAAAAAAGAGTCCACACGTTCTTAGGCATTCATTTGCAACACATTTGTTGAATAATGGGGCCGATTTAAATTCCGTAAAAGAGTTGTTGGGTCATGCTAGTTTGTCGTCTACTCAAATATATACGCACAGCAGTTTGGCTGAATTAAAAAAAGTATATCAGGAAGCGCATCCTAGAAATAAATAACCACTCTATTGTTTAATCCTTTTAATAAATTAGAATTATGAAAGTTAATGTGCAAGCAGTAAATTTTAATGTAGACAAAAAGTTGATAGATTTCATTCAAGAAAAAATGGATAAATTGGAAAAATATTATGACAAAATAGTATCGTCAGATGTTTTTTTAAAGCTTGAAAATACCAGCGACAAAGAAAATAAAACTGTAGAGATAAAAATTAATGTGCCTGGGGATGATTTTGTAGTAAAAAAAACAACTAAAAGTTTTGAAGAAGGTGTTGATTTATCTGTAGATTCATTAGAGCGTGTAATATTGAAAAGAAAAGAAAAATTAAGAGAGCATCTATAAAAATAAAAAAAACATAAAAAATGTTTTGATTCAAAAATAAATTATATACATTTGCAGTCCGTTAGAAATAGCGGACTTTTTATATTTAAGTTGCCGGTGTAGCTCAGCTGGCTAGAGCAGCTGATTTGTAATCAGCAGGTCGTGGGTTCGAGTCCCTCCATCGGCTCAAGTTTTTAAGTAACTGAATGTAAAAGGTTTGGGGAGATACTCAAGCGGCCAACGAGGGCGGACTGTAAATCCGCTGACTACGTCTTCGCAGGTTCGAATCCTGCTCTCCCCACGAGATTTTGAATTTAGAGTGATGGGTTTAGTTTTTTCTAAATTCTGACGGCTAACTTCTGAATACACAAAAGCCGGTGTAGCTCAGGGGTAGAGTGCTTCCTTGGTAAGGAAGAGGTCACGGGTTCAATTCCCGTCATTGGCTCTTAAAAAAGTTTATTTTTTGAACACTAATATATAACTAAGATTAAATTATTAAATCATGGCAAAAGAAACCTTTGATCGTTCGAAGCCCCATTTAAATATTGGAACTATCGGACACGTTGACCACGGTAAAACTACCTTAACAGCTGCAATTACTAAAGTATTAGCTGATGCTGGTTTATCAGAAGCAAAATCATTTGATCAAATTGATAATGCTCCAGAAGAAAAAGAAAGAGGTATTACTATTAATACTTCACACGTAGAATATTCTACAGCTAACCGTCACTACGCTCACGTTGACTGTCCAGGTCACGCGGATTACGTTAAGAACATGGTTACAGGTGCTGCTCAAATGGACGGTGCTATCTTAGTAGTTGCTGCTACAGATGGTCCTATGCCACAAACAAGAGAGCACATCCTTTTAGGTCGTCAAGTAGGTGTGCCTAGAATGGTTGTATTCATGAACAAAGTGGATATGGTTGATGATGCTGAATTATTAGAATTAGTAGAAATGGAAATTAGAGATTTATTATCTTTCTATCAATATGATGGAGATAATGGTCCAGTTATCCAAGGTTCTGCTTTAGGTGGATTGAATGGTGATCCAAAATGGGTTGCTACTATCATGGAATTAATGGAAGCTGTTGATAACTGGATTGAATTACCAGTTCGTGACGTTGAAAAACCTTTCTTAATGCCAGTTGAAGATGTATTTACAATTACTGGTCGTGGAACTGTTGCTACAGGTCGTATCGAAACTGGTGTTGCTAATACAGGAGATCCAGTTGAAATCATTGGTATGGGTGCAGATAAATTAACTTCTACTATTACAGGAGTTGAGATGTTCCGTAAAATCCTTGATAGAGGTGAAGCTGGTGATAACGTAGGTTTATTATTAAGAGGTATCGCTAAAGAAGATATTAAAAGAGGAATGGTAATTGTTAAGCCAGGATCTGTTAAGCCACACGCTCATTTCAAAGCTGAGGTATATATCTTGAAAAAAGAAGAAGGTGGACGTCATACTCCATTCCATAATAACTACCGTCCTCAGTTCTATGTACGTACAACTGACGTAACGGGTACTATTTCTTTACCAGCTGGTGTAGAGATGGTTATGCCTGGTGATAACTTAACAATTGATGTTACTTTGTTAAGTCCTATCGCTTTATCAGTAGGTTTACGTTTCGCTATCCGTGAAGGTGGTAGAACAGTAGGTGCTGGTCAGGTTACTGAAATTTTAGACTAATTATAAGTCAATAATAATTAAACCAGCAGTTTTGCTGCTGGTTTTTTAACATACGGGCGTAGTACAAGGGCTAGTATAGTGGTCTCCAAAACCATTGATGGGGGTTCGAATCCCTCCGCCCGTGCAAATAAAGATTAAAATGACAAAAGTAGTTAATTACATATCTGAAGCTTTTCATGAATTGAAAACTAATGTAACTTGGCCAATTTGGGCTGATGTACAACGTTTAACAATAATTGTGGCTGTATTTTCAATTGTTTTCGCCTTATTAACTTGGGGTGTTGATGAATTATTTGTAAAAGCTCTTGAAGGTTTTTTTAACATTTTAAAATAATACTTATAGTATGACTGATAATAATGTTAATAAATGGTATGTAGTAAGAGCTGTAAGTGGTCAGGAAAACAAAGTTAAAGCTTACATTGAAACAGAAACAGCTAGATTAGGTATGGCTGATTATATTTCTCAGGTTCTTGTTCCAACTGAAAAAGTTGTTACTGTGCGTGACGGGAAAAAAATAGCTAAGGATAAAGTATACTTTCCTGGTTATATTATGATCGAAGCTAATTTAACAGGTGAAATTCCTCATATTATCAAATCTATCCCTGGTGTTATTGGCTTTTTAGGAGAAACTAAAGGAGGAGATGCTGTGCCGTTAAGACAATCTGAAGTAAATAGAATGTTAGGTAAAGTAGATGAGTTGTCTGTAAAAGTTGACAGTGTTGCTATACCATATAATATTGGTGAAACTGTAAAAGTAGTAGATGGACCGTTTAATGGTTTTAATGGTACTATTGAAAAAGTGAATGAAGAAAAGCGTAAACTAGAGGTAATGGTGAAAATTTTTGGAAGAAAAACACCATTAGAGTTGAGTTTTATGCAAGTTGAAAAAGTATAATTTTCGTTACATATATAAATCACATCAATCGCTTCCAATTGATAGATGTGCTAAATTTTTTTAAAAATGGCAAAAGAAGTTAGTAAAGTAGTTAAACTACAAGTTAAGGGAGGTGCAGCGAATCCATCGCCACCGGTTGGACCTGCTTTGGGGGCTGCTGGGGTTAACATCATGGAGTTCTGTAAGCAGTTCAATGCTAGAACACAAGATAAACCTGGCAAAGTTTTACCAGTACAAATTACTGTGTATAAAGACAAGTCTTTTGACTTCGTTGTTAAAACGCCACCTGCTGCAATTCAATTATTAGAAGCAGCTAAATTAAAGTCTGGTTCTGGTGAACCAAATCGTAAAAAAGTTGCAAGTGTTACTTGGGACCAAATTAAAGCTATTGCTGAAGACAAAATGGCCGATCTAAATGCGTTTACATTAGAGAAAGCTATGAGTATGATTGCAGGTACAGCTAGATCTATGGGTATAACAGTAACAGGGAATGCTCCTTTTTAATCGTTAAAAGAATTAGACAATGGCAAAATTGACAAAAAAGCAAAAAGAGGCTGCAGCAAAAATTGAGAAGAATAAACTTTATAGTTTAAAAGATGCTTCTGCATTAATTAAACAAGTTGCTTCTGCAAAATTTGATGAGTCTGTTGATATCGCAGTTAAATTAGGGGTAGATCCAAGAAAAGCGAATCAAATGGTAAGAGGGGTTGTAACATTACCTCACGGAACTGGTAAAGATGTAAGAGTTTTAGCTCTTGTTACTCCAGATAAAGAAGCGGAAGCTAAAGCTGCTGGTGCAGACCACGTAGGTTTAGATGATTATCTTCAAAAAATCAAAGATGGTTGGACAGATGTTGATGTAATTATCACTATGCCAGCTGTTATGGGTAAATTAGGTCCATTAGGACGTGTTTTAGGGCCAAGAGGTTTAATGCCTAATCCTAAAACAGGAACTGTAACTATGGATGTTGCTAAAGCTGTTGCAGAAGTAAAAGCTGGTAAAATCGATTTCAAAGTTGATAAAACTGGTATCGTTCATGCAGGAATAGGTAGAGTATCTTTTGATGCTGATAAAATCTATGAAAATGCACACGAAATCGTTCAAACATTAATCAAATTAAAACCAACTGCAGCTAAAGGTACATATATTAAGTCTATTCACTTATCTTGTACAATGAGTCCTGCTATTGCTTTAGATCCTAAAGCAATATAATTGGTAGTTAAAAATTTTTAGTATGACTAGAGAAGAAAAATCAATCGCGATTAAAGATTTAACTGCACAGTTAGCGGATGTTAATGTTATCTATTTAGCAGACATTTCAGGACTAGATGCAGATACTACTTCAAACTTAAGAAGAGCTTGTTTTAAAGCAGGTATTAAATTAGAAGTTGTGAAGAATACATTACTTGAAAAAGCAATGGAAGCTTCTGATAGCGACTTTGGTGATTTATCAACAGTTCTTAAAGGAAATACTTCTATGTTTATTGCTGATACGGCTAATGGTCCAGCAAAAATCATTAAAGAATTTCGTAAGAAAGGTGAAAAACCACTTTTTAAAGGAGCTTATATTAACCAAGAAATTTACATCGGTGATAATTTATTAGACAGCTTAGTAGCTATCAAGTCTAAAGAAGAAGTTATTGGAGAAATCATTGGATTATTACAATCTCCTGCTCAAAGAGTTATTGCAGCTCTTAAAAATCAACCTAACAAGGAAGAAGGAGCAGAATAATAAGTACGCACAAATAAATTATATTTTTTACAAAACATTTTAAACGATAGAAAAAATGGCAGATTTGAAACAATTCGCAGAACAATTAGTTAACTTAACAGTTAAAGAAGTTAACGAATTAGCAACAATATTAAAAGATGAGTATGGTATCGAGCCTGCTGCTGCAGCTGTTGTAGTTGCTGCTGGTGGTGGAGATGCTGGAGCTGCTGCTGAGCAAACTGAATTTACAGTAGTATTAAAAGAAGCTGGTGCTTCTAAATTAGGAGTTGTTAAAGCAGTTAAAGAATTAACTGGTTTAGGTCTTAAAGAAGCAAAAGATTTAGTTGATGCTGCACCAACAAATGTAAAAGAAGGTGTTTCTAAAGATGAGGCTGAAGGTCTTAAGAAAGCTTTAGAAGAAGCTGGAGCTGTAGTTGAGTTAAAATAATTTTTACTCATTAATAAGCTAGGTTTAGGTCTTGGGAGTGTTCTCAAAGACCTAAACCATTTTGCGTATATTAAATTATTGTATTTTTTATGCGTTTTAAGGTAAACAATAACGAAGAAAAAAATTAAACTATCTTTCCTGGTTTATTTTAAAGATGTATTGTTTATTAAAAAGGAAGTATTATTAAAACAGTGTATTTACACAAAAATTACTTTTTTTAAATCAAAATTTTATCCATTGATGATTGCTAATCAGACTGAAAGATTAAATTTTGCTTCTACTAAGAACATTCCTCAATATCCAGATTTTCTAGATATTCAGGTAAAATCGTTTAAAGATTTTTTCCAATTGGAAACTAAATCTGACGAAAGAGGCAACGAAGGGCTGTATAATACCTTCATGGAAAACTTTCCAATTACGGATACGAGAAATCAGTTCGTATTAGAATTCCTAGATTATTTTATTGATCCACCTAGATATACCATCGAAGAGTGTATTGACAGAGGTTTAACGTATAGCGTTCCTCTTAAAGCTAGACTAAAATTATATTGTACTGACCCTGAACACGAGGATTTTGAAACAATCGTTCAAGATGTGTATTTAGGAACAATACCATATATGACTCCTAGTGGTACATTCGTAATTAATGGTGCTGAGCGTGTAGTTGTATCGCAATTACATAGATCTCCAGGTGTATTCTTTGGACAGTCTTTCCATGCAAATGGAACTAAATTGTATTCTGCCAGAATTATTCCTTTTAAAGGTTCTTGGATTGAATTCGCTACTGATATCAATAACGTAATGTATGCGTATATTGATAGAAAGAAAAAATTACCTGTTACTACTTTATTTAGAGCAATCGGATTTGAAAGAGATAAAGATATCTTGGAAATTTTCGACTTAGCAGAAGAAATTAAAGTTTCTAAAACTGGTATTAAAAAATATGCTGGAAGAAGACTTGCTGCTCGTGTATTAAATACATGGCATGAAGATTTCGTAGATGAAGATACTGGAGAAGTAGTTTCTATCGAACGTAACGAAATTATCTTAGATCGTGATACAATACTTGATAAAGATAATATTGAAGAAATAATTGAAGCAGACGTAAAAACTATCCTTTTACATAAAGAGGATAACAACGCGGCTGATTATACAATTATTCACAATACGTTACAAAAAGATCCAACAAACTCTGAAAAAGAGGCTGTTGAACATATTTACAGACAATTACGTAACGCGGAACCGCCTGATGAGGAAACGGCTCGTGGTATTATAGATAAATTGTTCTTCTCTGATCAACGTTATAACTTAGGTGAAGTTGGTCGTTACAGAATGAACAAAAAGTTAAACCTTGATATTCCAATGGAAAAACAAGTTTTAACGAAAGAAGATATTATTACAATCGTTAAATATTTGATCGAATTAATCAACTCTAAAGCAGAGATTGATGATATTGATCACTTATCAAACCGTCGTGTAAGAACAGTTGGTGAGCAATTATCAGCTCAGTTCGGAGTAGGTTTAGCTCGTATGGCTAGAACTATCCGTGAAAGAATGAATGTTCGTGATAACGAGGTGTTTACACCAATCGATTTGATTAATGCTAAAACATTATCATCGGTTATTAACTCATTCTTTGGAACTAACCAGTTATCTCAGTTCATGGACCAAACGAATCCATTAGCAGAGATTACACACAAACGTCGTTTATCTGCCCTTGGACCTGGAGGTTTATCTAGAGAAAGAGCTGGTTTCGAGGTTCGTGACGTTCACTACACGCACTACGGAAGACTTTGTCCAATTGAAACACCAGAGGGACCAAACATTGGTTTGATTTCATCTTTAGGAGTTTATGCTAAAGTTAACGGAATGGGATTCATCGAAACACCTTACCGTAAGGTAACAGAAGGTGTAGTAGATTTACAATCAACTCCTGTTTACTTAAGTGCAGAAGAAGAAGAAGGTAAAATGATTGCTCAGGCAAACATTGAAATGGATGCAAATGGTAAAATTACTGCAGATAAAGTAATTGCTCGTGAAGAAGGTGATTTCCCAGTTGTTGATCCAACTGAAATTCATTACACAGACGTAGCTCCAAATCAAATTGCTTCTATATCGGCTTCATTGATTCCTTTCTTAGAGCATGATGATGCGAACCGTGCGTTGATGGGATCTAACATGATGCGTCAGGCCGTTCCATTATTACGTCCTGAAGCTCCAATTGTAGGTACTGGTTTAGAAAGACAAGTTGCTTCTGATTCAAGAGTATTAATCAATGCGGAAGGTAACGGAACTGTTGAGTATGTTGATGCTAATATGATTACTATCAAATACGACAGAACTGAAGAAGAACGTATGGTAAGCTTTGATTCAGATGACAAAACGTATCAATTAATCAAATATAGAAAAACCAACCAAAGTACTTGTATCAACCTTAAACCTATCGTAAGAAAAGGAGACAGAGTTGCTAAAGGGCAAGTATTATGTGAAGGTTATGCTACTCAAAACGGAGAATTAGCAATCGGAAGAAACTTAAAAGTGGCGTTCATGCCATGGAAAGGGTACAACTTCGAGGATGCAATTGTAATTTCTGAAAAAGTAGTACGTGATGACATTTTTACATCATTACATATTGATGATTATACATTAGAAGTTCGTGATACTAAATTAGGTAACGAAGAATTAACTAATGATATTCCAAACGTTTCTGAAGAAGCTACTAAAGATTTAGATGAAAACGGTATGATTAGAATTGGTGCAGAGGTTAAACCTGGCGACATTTTAATCGGAAAAATTACACCAAAAGGAGAATCAGATCCTACTCCAGAAGAAAAACTTTTAAGAGCTATCTTCGGTGATAAAGCAGGTGATGTAAAAGATGCTTCATTAAAAGCGTCTCCATCTTTACACGGTGTGGTTTTAGATAAAAAATTATTTGCGAAAGCAGTAAAAGATAAGAGAAAACGTTCTAAAGACAAAGAAGACGTTGATAAATTAGAAACTGAATTTGAAGTTAAGTATACTGACTTGAAAGACAAATTAATTGAAAAATTATTTGTTATCATCGATGGTAAAACTTCTCAAGGTGTAATGAACGATTTAGGGGAAGAAGTATTACCAAAAGGTAAAAAATTCACTAAAAAGATGTTACAAGGAGTAGAAGATTTTGCTCACTTAACTAAAGGTCAGTGGACAACAGATGAGCATACCAATGCAATGGTGAACGACTTAATTCACAACTACAAAATCAAATTAAACGATTTACAAGGTTGGTTAAGAAGAGAGAAATTTACAATTACTGTTGGAGATGAATTACCTTCTGGAATTTTAAAACTTGCTAAAGTTTACATCGCTAAGAAACGTAAATTAAAAGTAGGGGATAAAATGGCAGGACGTCACGGTAACAAAGGTATTGTTGCAAAAATCGTTCGTCATGAAGATATGCCATTCTTAGAAGACGGAACACCAGTAGATATCGTATTGAATCCACTTGGAGTACCATCTCGTATGAACATCGGTCAGATTTATGAAACAGTTCTTGGTTGGGCTGGACAAAAATTGAACAAGAAATTTGCTACTCCAATTTTTGACGGTGCTACTTTAGATCAAATTAATGAATTTACAGACGAAGCTGGAATTCCAAGATTCGGTCATACGTATTTGTATGATGGAGGAACTGGAGAGCGTTTCCACCAACGTGCAACTGTGGGTGTAATTTACATGTTGAAATTAGGACATATGGTAGATGATAAAATGCACGCACGTTCAATTGGTCCATACTCGTTAATTACACAACAGCCATTAGGAGGTAAAGCTCAATTTGGAGGTCAGCGTTTTGGAGAGATGGAGGTTTGGGCACTTGAAGCATATGGCGCATCAAGTACTTTAAGAGAAATCTTGACTGTTAAATCGGATGACGTAATTGGTAGAGCTAAAACTTACGAAGCAATCGTTAAGGGTGAAACTATGCCAGAACCAGGATTACCAGAATCATTCAATGTATTAATGCATGAATTGAAAGGTCTTGGATTAGACATCAGATTAGAAGAATAATTATAGTAAACAGTCACAGTCGCAGTATGCAGTTCAATCTGAAAACTGCGACTGAAAACTGAATACTTTTTCAAAATAAAGTTTTTAAGGATTTATAACCGTAAACCGTTCCGATTTTTTATTTAAACCTTGTGGTTTTTATAATTAGCACTTCAAAATTTAGGTTTGAAGTTTAGAGAAGTAATCCGAGTCAACAGAATAGTAGTATGACTACAGCTGTTCAGAATCAATTTTTAATTGCAAAATAAATCAATAGTAAAAACTATGATGAATAATAGAAATAATAAAGATAAAAACCAAATTAAAAGGTTTAACAAAATCACGATAGGATTAGCTTCTCCAGAATCAATTTTAGGAGAATCTAGAGGTGAGGTTTTAAAACCAGAAACTATCAACTATCGTACTCACAAACCAGAAAGAGATGGTCTTTTCTGTGAGCGTATTTTCGGTCCAGTAAAAGATTATGAATGTGCTTGTGGAAAATATAAAAGAATTCGCTACAAAGGAATCGTTTGTGACCGATGTGGTGTTGAAGTAACAGAGAAAAAAGTACGTAGAGATAGAGTAGGTCACATCAACCTTGTTGTGCCAATTGCTCACATTTGGTATTTCCGTTCACTTCCAAACAAAATTGGTTATATTTTAGGGTTGCCTTCTAAGAAATTAGACATGATTATTTACTACGAAAGATACGTAGTAATTCAAGCAGGTATCGCTAAAAATGCTGATGGAGAATCATTACAAAGATTAGATTTCCTTACAGAAGAAGAGTATTTAAATATTTTAGATACACTTCCAATGGAAAACCAATATTTAGATGACAAGGATCCTAATAAATTCATCGCTAAAATGGGTGCTGAATGTATTATGGATTTATTAGCTCGTACAGACTTAGATGAACTTTCTTATAGTTTACGTCATGCTGCTAATAACGAAACATCTAAACAACGTAAAACAGAAGCATTAAAACGTTTAAATGTTGTAGAATCGTTCCGTGACTCGAATAAAAACAGAGAAAACCGTCCTGAATGGATGATTTTGAAAGTTATTCCAGTTATCCCACCAGAATTGCGTCCGTTAGTGCCGCTTGATGGAGGTCGTTTTGCAACTTCAGATTTAAATGATTTATACAGAAGAGTTATCATTCGTAACAACCGTTTAAAAAGATTAATGGAGATTAAAGCTCCAGAAGTTATCTTAAGAAACGAAAAACGTATGTTACAAGAATCTGTAGATTCATTATTTGATAACACACGTAAAGCTTCTGCTGTTAAAACAGAATCAAACAGACCATTAAAATCATTATCTGATTCATTAAAAGGTAAACAAGGTCGTTTCCGTCAAAACTTATTAGGAAAACGTGTAGATTATTCTGCTCGTTCAGTAATTGTCGTTGGACCAGAAATGAAATTGTTTGAATGTGGTTTGCCAAAAGATATGGCTGCTGAACTATACAAACCATTCGTTATTCGTAAATTAATCGAAAGAGGAATTGTTAAAACAGTTAAGTCGGCTAAGAAAATTATCGACAAAAAAGAGCCAGTTGTATGGGATATCCTTGAAAACGTAATTAAAGGTCACCCGGTATTACTTAACCGTGCTCCTACGTTACACCGTTTAGGTATTCAAGCATTCCAACCTAAGTTAATTGAAGGAAAAGCAATCCAGTTACACCCATTAGTATGTACGGCATTCAACGCCGATTTCGATGGTGACCAGATGGCGGTTCACTTACCATTAGGACCAGAAGCTATTTTAGAGGCACAATTATTAATGTTGGCTTCTCACAATATCTTGAATCCTGCAAATGGTGCTCCAATTACAGTACCTTCTCAAGACATGGTTCTTGGTCTTTATTATATGACCAAAGAGCGTTTGTCTACGCCAGAAATGAAAATTTTAGGTGAAGGCTTAACTTTCTATTCAGCTGAAGAAGTAAATATTGCTTTGAATGAAGGAAAATTAGAATTAAATGCTAGAGTGAGAATTAGAGCAAGAGATTTTAATGAAGAAGGTGAATTAGTTTATAAAATTATTCAAACTACAGCAGGTAGAGTTTTATTTAATGAAGTAGTACCTGAAGCTGCAGGATATATTAATGAGGTATTAACTAAGAAATCACTTCGTGATATTATTGGTAAAATCTTAGCGGTTACAAACGTTCCTACAACAGCAGCTTTCTTGGATAACATGAAAGATATGGGGTATAAGTTCGCATTCCGTGGAGGTTTATCTTTCTCATTAGGTGATATTAGAATTCCAGAACAAAAAACGCAGTTAATCGCTGATGCTCGTGAGCAAGTTGACGGAATTTCAATGAACTATAGCATGGGTCTTATTACTAATAACGAACGTTACAACCAAGTTATTGATATTTGGACTTCTGCGAATGCTCAATTAACTGAGTTAGCAATGAAAAATATCCGTGAAGACCAACAAGGTTTCAACTCGGTATATATGATGCTTGACTCTGGAGCAAGGGGTTCTAAAGAACAAATTCGTCAGTTAACTGGTATGCGTGGTTTGATGGCTAAGCCTAAAAAATCTACTGCTGGTGGTGGTGAAATTATCGAAAACCCAATTTTATCGAACTTTAAAGAAGGACTTTCTATCCTTGAGTACTTTATTTCTACTCACGGTGCTCGTAAAGGTCTTGCGGATACGGCTCTTAAAACTGCCGATGCTGGTTACTTAACTCGTAGATTACATGATGTATCTCAAGATGTTATTGTAAACTCTGTAGATTGTGGTACTTTAAGAGGTATTGAAGTTTCTGCTTTAAAGAAAAACGAAGAGATTGTTGAATCTTTAGGAGAAAGAATCTTAGGACGTGTAGCTTTACAAAATGTAGTTAATCCACTTGATAATGAAATTTTAATTCATGCAGGTGAGCAAATTACAGAAGCTATTGTTAAGAAAATTGAAGTATCTCCAATAGAAAGAGTAGAAGTTCGTTCTCCATTAACTTGTGAAGCTACAAAAGGTATTTGTGCTAAATGTTATGGTAGAAACTTAGCTACTGGTAAAATGACTCAGAAAGGTGAAGCAGTTGGAGTTATTGCAGCGCAATCAATTGGTGAGCCAGGTACACAGTTAACACTTCGTACGTTCCACGTTGGAGGTGTTGCTGGAGGTATTTCTGAAGAATCAAATATTGTAACTCGTTTTGCAGGTAGATTAGAAATTGAAGATTTAAAAACAGTTAAAGGTGAAGATGCTGAAGGAAACACTGTTGATATCGTAATTTCTCGTTCTACTGAATTAAAATTAGTTGATGCTAAAACAGGTATTTTATTAAATACACACTATATTCCTTACGGTTCAAGTATTTTTGTTAAAGACGGAGACGTTGTTGAAAAAGGTACTGTAATTTGTAAATGGGATCCATATAATGGAGTTATTGTTTCAGAATTTACAGGAAAAATTGCTTATGAAGATTTAGAACAAGGACAATCGTTCTTAGTTGAAATCGATGAGCAAACAGGTTTCCAAGAAAAAGTAATTTCTGAAGGTAGAAATAAAAAATTAGTTCCTACTTTATTAATTTATGGTAAAGATGGCGAATTAATTCGTTCTTACAACTTACCAGTTGGAGCTCACCTTATGGTAGATAATGGAGAGAAAATTAAAGCCGGTAAAATTTTAGTAAAAATTCCACGTCGTTCTTCTAAAACTGGCGATATCACGGGAGGTTTACCAAGAATTACCGAGTTATTAGAAGCTCGTAACCCATCTAACCCAGCGGTTGTTTCTGAAATTGACGGTGTTGTAACATTCGGGAAAATCAAAAGAGGAAATAGAGAAATTGCTATCGAGTCTAAATTTGGTGAAGTAAAGAAATACTTAGTAAAACTTTCGAACCAAATCTTAGTGCAAGAGAATGACTACGTGAAAGCAGGTACGCCACTTTCTGATGGTGCAATTACTCCAGAAGATATTTTAAGAATTCAAGGACCATCTGCTGTTCAACAGTATTTAGTAAATGAAATTCAAGAAGTATACCGTTTACAAGGGGTAAAAATCAATGACAAACACTTTGAAGTGGTTATTCGTCAAATGATGCGTAAAGTAAGAATCGTAGATCCAGGAGATACATTATTCTTAGAAGATCAATTAGCGCATACAAGTGATTTTCTTGTTGAAAACGACAAACTGTATGGAATGAAAGTGGTAGAAGAAGCAGGTGACTCTGAAAATTTAAAACCAGGTCAAATTATTTCTCCACGTCAGTTAAGAGATGAAAATTCGTTATTAAAACGTAATGATAAAAATTTAGTAGAAGCTCGTGATGTAATTACAGCAACTGCTACTCCAGTACTTCAAGGTATTACGAGAGCATCGTTACAAACGAAATCATTCATTTCTGCGGCATCGTTCCAGGAAACTACTAAAGTATTAAACGAAGCTGCTGTTGCAGGTAAAGTAGATACATTAGAAGGATTGAAAGAAAATGTTATTGTAGGACATAGAATCCCAGCCGGTACAGGTATGAGAGACTATGACAATATGATAGTAGGTTCTAAAGAAGAATACAATGAGTTAGTTGCTGCTAAAGAAGAATTTAATTACTAAAAGTAGCACTATTCCAATACTAAAAACCTAACAGAATTTTTGTTAGGTTTTTTTTTAATCAAAATATTACTTATCCTTGTATAAGATTTTCAAATATTACTTAAATGAACTAATAACATAATATAAGTCAAATAAATTTAAAAACTTCTATGACTTATATGTTTAAAAAATAAAAAATGGAAAATAACAACCCACAAGGGCAAATCAACATCGAATTAGATGAAAAAACTGCCGAAGGAACCTATTCAAATTTAGCGATTATAAATCACTCAAATTCTGAGTTTGTTGTTGATTTCGTGGCTATTATGCCAGGCGTGCCAAAGGCAAAAGTAAAATCAAGAATTGTGTTAACACCACAACATGCAAAACGTTTATTAAAAGCATTAGGCGAAAACATACACCGATTTGAAAGTGCACACGGAAAAATTGAAGAAGGCGAACAGCCAGCCATTCCATTAAATTTTGGACCTACTGGACAAGCTTAACATAATAACCTCTCAGAAATGGGAGGTTTTTTTTATTTTAGCAACATGAATATCGTACCATTACAAAAAGAACAACTAAGTATTGTAGCTGAATTAGCTTACGAAATTTGGCCTACTGCTTATGGAGAAATCCTTTCGTCAGAGCAGTTGCAGTATATGTTGGCGCAGTTTTATAGCCTTGAAGCACTTGAAACACAATTCCAAAATGGGCAACATTTTTTACTCCTAAAAGATGCTGAAAGAGCCGTTGGTTTTTTGTCCTATGAATTAAATTGTTACCATTCTCAAAAACTTAAAATACATAAAATTTATGTGTTGTCTTCCGAACAAGGTAAAGGTTTGGGCAAATTATTAATAGACAAAGCCATTGAAATTGCCATAGCACAAAACCAAAAAGCCGTTTTTTTAAACGTAAACAAATACAACAAAGCACGTTTTTTCTACGAAAAGTTAGGTTTTACTATTGTAAAAGAAGAAGTTATCGAAATAGGGAATGGTTATGTAATGGATGATTATGTTATGGAAGTAACTGTTTAAAAGTAGTATATAACTTTACGGATTTCCATATTATGGTTTGAAATGGGTTTTGTAAATTGCGTGAATATTTATAAATATTAAAGAATAAGTAATAAAAAATAATATGAATTCTATTTTTGAATCAAACTATTTTTGGTTAACTGTATGTACTCTATTAGCAGTACTATTTAATTATTCTGAAAAATCTTTTCATAATGATGCATTGCTCAAAAAAAATGAATTTGATGAATTTATTAAAGAAAACGGAAATACTCCAAATACAAGTTATAACATTAAGAAAAATAATATGGAGATGGCAAAAAGTAAATCAAAGTTGTTACCTTTCGCTAAATGGATAATGATATTTGGTGTAGTAAGAATATTGTATGTAATATTAACTTCAAATTAGTTATTTAAAACTACCTATTTCGTTCCCCATAATTCCTTTTTCCAGTAAATTTTCCTTTATTGCTTGGCAAACTTGCTTCTTCAGTTTTGCTTGAAGGTTCAATTAATTTATTTAATTCAGCAACTTCGGCATCAGTTAAGTTTCGGTATTTGCCTTCGGCAACGTCTAAAGAAATATTAATAATTCGCGTACGTTTCAAAGCCGTTACTTCGTAATCTAAATATTCACACATTCTACGAATTTGTCTATTCAAACCTTGCGTTAAAATAATTCGGAACACAAATTTACTAATTTGTTCTACTTTACATTTCTTGGTGATCGTTTCCAAAATCGGAATTCCGTTCGCCATTCGGTCAATAAATCGGTCGGTAATTGGGTGGTTTACGGTTACAATGTATTCTTTTTCGTGGTTGTTACGCGCACGAAGAATCTTATTTACAATATCGCCATCATTCGTCATAAAAATCAAACCTTCACTGGCTTTATCCAATCGACCAATAGGAAAAATACGCTCGGGATAGTTAATGAAATCTATAATGTTATCTCTAACGTCCAAATTTGTAGTGCATTCAATACCAGCAGGTTTGTTGAAGGCTAAATAAATTGGTTTTTCTGTGCGTTCCTGAATCAATTTGCCGTTCACGCGTACTTCGTCACTTGGTGTCACTTTAGTGCCCATTTCTGGGACTTTTCCGTTTATGGTAACTCTTCCTTGCTCAATCAAACGATCGGCTTCTCTGCGTGAACAAAAACCAGTTTCTGATAGAAACTTATTAATTCGGGTTGCATTTTCTTCCATGATGCAAAGATAAGTTTTTTTAGTGATTTTTTTGTTGCACAAAGTTTCTCAAAGTTTTCACAATGTAACACAATGTTTCTTTTACAAGTTTTTAAAAAGTAAAACGTCTCTTTGTATCTCTTTTCAACACAATCAAAATCAAAAAATGCTCTGTGAAACTCTGTGTAAATAAATTAATCGCAAAGTTCGTCAAGTATTTTGTCTTAAAAGCTTATAATAGTAAATGTCTCTTTGTATCTCTTTTCAACACAATTAAAATCAAAAAAAACTCTGTGAATCTCGGTGTAATTAAAAACAAAAAAAGCCCTTTTAAAAAAAAGGACTTTCTGTTATTTTGAAAATGTAATAATTATAGCGCTGCAAATAATTTTTCCATTTTTTCTTTTTCTTCGTCAGCTAAAACACCGTCTACTAAAATTCTTCCACTGTGCTCATCTGTAATAATTTTTTTACGTGCAGCAATTTCCATTTGTGTTTGTGGTGGAATAGTAAAGAATGAACCTGCAGAAGCGCCACGCTCAATAGAAACTACAGCTAAGCCGTTTCTTACGCTAGTTCTAATTCTGTCATATGCAGCAATTAAACGCTCTTCGATTTGACCTCTTAATTCTTCTGATTTAGAAGATAAAAAGTTTTCTTCTTTTTCAGTTTCAGCCATAATATCGCTTAATTCAGCTTTCTTATGTTTTAAGTGCGTTTGTTTTCCGTCTAATTTTTCTTTAGTTTGAGCAATTACTTCTTTTCTATGTTCGATAGAAGCCTTCATTTCTTTAATGTGTTTTTCAGCCAATTGAATTTCCAATTCCTGAAATTCCACTTCTTTAGTTAAAGAGTTGAATTCTCTATTATTACGAACATTTTTTTGTTGCTCTAAATATTTTTTAATGGCAGCTTTGTGCTCATCAATTGCATTTTTCTTTTCTTTGATTTGCTCGTCAATAGTCTCTAAATCACTTTTTAGTTTGTCTAAACGAGTAGAAAGTCCTGCTACTTCATCTTCTAAATCTTCTACTTCAAGAGGTAATTCTCCTCTTACATTTCTTATTTCGTCTATTTTAGAGTCAACTAGTTGTAAAGCATAAAGGGCTCTTAACTTATCTTCTACACTTAGCTCTTTGATTGTTGCCATATTTAAAAGTACTTAACTGGATTTGTATTTTCTTCTGATAAAATAATTCCGCATTGCAGCGAATTTGGTGCAAAATTAGTGATTTTTTCTTTAAGAAAATCAACAATATAATTTTTTGTATATCTTTCGCTTTCAAAGTGACCAATATCGGCTAAAAGTAACTGATTTTCAGCTTCATAAAACTGATGGTATTTTAAGTCGGCCGTAAGGTAAGCGTCTGCTCCTGAAGATATTGCGTTTTTAATTGCAAAACTTCCACTTCCGCCTAAAACGGCTACTTTTTTTATTGATTTTCCAGTAAAAGCCGAATGACGAATACCTCCACATTGTAATTTATCTTTTACTAATTGCAAAAACTCGGTTTCAGAAAGCGGATTTTCGAATTCACCCACGCGTCCCAAACCAATATTTTGATGTTTGTTTTCTAATTGATAAATTTCGTAAGCTACTTCTTCATACACATGATTTTTGAATAAAGCTTTCAAGATTTTCCCTTGCAAATGCTTTTCAAACGTCATTTCGATTTTAATTTCTTCGTTTTCGACAAATTCAAAACGTTCACCAATTTCTGGATTCGAATTTTCATTTCCCATATATGTTCCAATTCCTTTCGAATTAAAACTGCAATCTTCATAATTTCCAATGGTTCCAGCTCCAGCATCAAACAAGGCATTTCGCAATTTTTCAACGTTTTCCGGAATCGTATAAGTAACTAATTTTTGAATGTAATTTTCTTTTGGAATTAAAACTTTAGATTTTTTTAACCCTAGTGCATCACAGAAAATTTTATTAACTCCATTCTGATGATTGTCTAAAGCAGTATGAACGGCATAAATTGCAATATCATTTTTAATGGCTTTTAAAATGGCACGTTCTACATAATTTTTACCCGTAATTTTCTTAATTCCCGAAAATAGAATAGGATGGAAGCAAACGACCAAATTACATTTTTTCGAAATCGCCTCATCAATCACCGATTCTAATGCATCATGACAAACCAAAATACCTGAAATTGACATATTTTGATTCCCAACTAAAAGTCCTACATTATCAAAATCTTCAGCATAACCAAGTGGTGCCATTTCTTCAAGAACAGAAAGAATTTTTTGTAACTCCATTTTAAATAATTTTCATTATCAAAGATAAAATTTTAAAAGGTATTTTCTGTATTTAATAGATGAATTTCACTCAAAATAATTACTTTCGTAATATGATTTTATTACGAAAAATACTTTTTCCATTAGCCTTTTTGTATTGGCTAATTACTTATATCCGAAATTGGCTTTACGATAAAGGCATTTTCAAGAGTTCTTCTTTTAATATTCCAATTATTGCTGTTGGAAATCTTAGCGTTGGCGGAACAGGAAAAACGCCTCAAATTGAATATTTAATTCGGTTACTTTCTGATGACTTTAAAATTGCGGTTTTGAGTCGCGGTTACAAGCGAACTTCTGAAGGGTTTATATTGGCTGACGAAAATGCTACCGCGAGTTCAATTGGTGATGAACCCTTTCAGTTTTATTCGAAATTTCCTAAAATTCAAGTTGTAGTTGATGCCAATCGTAAAAATGGAATTGAAAGTTTACTTCAATTAGCTAATAAACCAGATATCATTTTATTAGACGATGCTTATCAGCACAGGAAAGTAAAAGCTGGATTTTATATTTTGCTTACGGCTTACGATGATTTGTTTTGTGATGATTATATTTTGCCTTTCGGGAATTTACGCGAACCGTCCTCAGGTAAAAAAAGAGCGGATATGATAATTGTCACAAAATGTCCAGAGGATTTGTCTGATCTTGCGCAGCAGAAAATCAGAGAAAAGTTAAATGTAGCACAATCTGTTTTTTTTACAACAATACAGTATGATGATTATGTTTTTGGAAACGACAGACAATTGTTGGTTTCTGAAATTAAAAAGGAAAGCAAAGTATTGGTTGCCGGAATTGCAAAGCCTAAGTTATTCTTTGAATTTTTAAAAAATGACACCGATGAAACTTTGGTTTTTCCAGATCATCATCATTTTTCGAAACAAGATTGTGAACAAATTTTGGCTAAAGCTAACGGAAAAAAAATAATTACAACAGAAAAAGATTTTGTTCGTTTAAATGGATTGTTGCCAAAAGCGCAGTTGTTTTATTTACCAATAAAGTCGGATTTTTTAAATAATAAAAACATAGATAAAACGATAAAAGATTATGTGGAAAAAGGTTCAAGAAACAGTTAGTTTCATTAAAAATAAAACCAATTTTACTCCAGAATATGGTGTTATTTTAGGTTCAGGATTAGGCGGATTTACAGAAGATATTACCATAGAATACACAATACCATATACAGAAATACCAAATTTTCCAGTTTCAACCGTTCAAGGTCATAAAGGTGCTTTAGTTTTTGGAACAATTGGAGCTAAAAAAGTGGTGGCAATGCAAGGTCGTTTTCATTTTTACGAAGGGTACGATATGAAACAAGTAACGTTTCCAGTGAGAGTAATGAAATATTTAGGCGTTGAAAAACTAATTGTATCTAACGCTTCTGGAGGTGTTAATCCAACATATAAAATTGGAGATGTTGCAGTAATTACAGACCACGTTAATATGATGCCTGAACATCCTTTGCGCGGGCATAATGATGAACGTTTTGGACCAAGATTTGTAAATATGAGTGAGCCTTATTCAAAGGCTATGAATTTAAAAGCATTTGAGTTAGCAAAAGAATTAAATATAGATTTAAAAAGCGGTATTTACTTAGGTTTACAAGGACCAACATTTGAAACCCTTGCCGAATATAAAATGGTTAAAGCGTTAGGGGCAGATTGTGTAGGAATGTCTACAGTGCCAGAGGTGATTGTGGCACGACATATGAACATGGAATGCTTTGGAGTTTCTGTAATTACTGATATGGGTGATGAAGAAAATATTGAAGAAGTAAATCATGAAGAAGTACTACAAGCCGCTCAAAAAGCAGAACCTCATGTTCGAAATTTAATTAAGAACTTAATCGTTAATTACTAGTCAAATATTTAGTAACGATAGTATAGAAATGCTCTGGTTCAAAAGGCTTGGTGATTACATCATTCATTCCGTAGGATAAGAGCATTTCTCTATTTTCGTTTAGAGAAATTGCAGTTAATGCCACAATAGGAATTTTGTTGTTGAATTTTCTTATCTCACTTGTAGCTTCAGTTCCGTTTATACCAGGTAAATGAACATCCATTAAAATTAAATCGTAACTATTTGTTTTAACATCTTCGATGGCGTCTTCACCATTGTCTATTATCTTACAAGTAATACCTCTTTTTTCAAGCATTTTTTTAGTAATCATTTGATTGATCTTGTTGTCTTCTACCAAAAGAATATTTTTTTGGTTTAAAAATTCAACTTTCTGATTAACTTCAATTACAATATTATCTCTTATTCCTTTTTCAAATTCTAATTCAAAACTAAATGTGCTTCCTTTTCCAGACTCACTTTTTAAATGAATTTGACTTCCCATTATTTCTAAAATCTTTTTCACAATAGATAATCCTAAACCTGTTCCTCCATAAGTTCTGTTAATTTCTACCGAACCTTGGCTAAAACTATCAAAAATGGCATCTTGTTTTTCTTTAGGAATTCCAATTCCATTATCGCTTATTTCGAAATATAGAAATACATTGTTTTCCGTTTCAGATTTCTTTTTAATTGTGAACCAAACATCACCATCTTTACTAAATTTAATGGCATTGTTTAATAAGTTTATCAGAATTTGCGATAATTTGGTTGGATCTCCTTTTAAATTATATGTTATAGAATTATCAATATTTAAATGGAAGTTTATATTGTTTTCATTGATAAATTCTTTAAAAGAAGCTGTAATGTTTCCGCTTAATTCAGTTAAGTTGAAGTTTATTTTTTCAATTAATACCTTATCCGATTCCAATCGGTTAATTTCTAATATATCATTTATGAAATTTAGCAAATAGTTTCCAGAAAACTCTAACGATTTAAGATAATTTAACTGACTTACCTTTGGTTTTTCTTGTAAAAGCAGGTAAGTTATTCCGTTTATTGCGTTTAATGGTGTTCTTAATTCATGACTTACAGTAGATAAGAAATCGGCTCTAGCTTTAGACGCTCTTTCAGCTTTTTCTTTTTCAAGTGTTAACTCTTTGTTTTTATCTTTTAAAAGTTTGTTTGTACTAGTTCTAATTTTATTGTTTTTATATAAAGACAAACTCAACAAAGATAAAATAGAAATTAATGCAATACTTAGTATACTAATTAGCTTAGAAAATCGTAAGGTTTTTTGCTGACTTTTTCTTTCTTTGTCTAATTGTTCTATTGTTTTAAGTTGCTTGTCAAATTGAATTTTGTCAACAGTGTTTTCTGTTAAATTGCTATTATTGAATTTACCAATAGAATCGGTTAAACTAACGTATTTCTTTAAATAAAAATTTGAACTCGAAATGTTGTTGTTCTTTTCGTAGGTTGTACTAAGTAACTTATAAATACGCTTGGTTAATTTATAGTCGTTGTTACTAGCTTCGTTTGTCTGTTTGGCTAAATTTAAAAAGTCAATCGCTTGTGGATAGTCTTTCAATATAAGCTCAATTTCACCAACTTGAATATAGGCTTCTGTTTTTGTACTTAATAATGCATCATCACTTATGTTGTCAATAACGCCTTTTAGTATAATGACAGCTTCTTCGTATCTACCTTTTTCTTTTTTAATTATGGCTTTTTGAAGGTTAATTAACTCAATAGCTTCTAAAAAGTTTAATTTCTCATAAACAACGGTTGCTTTTTCAAAGTAATTTTCCGCATAAGCAATATTATTTTTTTTAAGATAACATTTTCCTAATCCATAATATGAAAGTGCAATATTTGATTTTGGTTCACTTTTGCTGTAAATACTAATTGCTCTTATATAGTAGTCAATTGCTAAGTCATTTTTTTCAAGTTCAAAAAAAATAGTAGCTAATTGTAAATAGCAATCGGCAAGTTTATCATTTAAATCATGTTCTTTGGCATAATCAATTGCTTTTTCGGTATACAAAATCGCTTTTGAATACGATTTTTTATCTTCTTTGTTAAAAAGCCCAATCTCTAAATAATAATCAGTACTGTCGTTAATTTTTGCAGCATCTTTATATACAGACTGCGAGTAACTGTTAGCAGTTACTAAAAACAATAATATGAAAATTTGCTTAATCAAGAATGAATATTGAGTTGAGTTAATCTCTGCAATTTAATGTTTTTAACTAAAACAAAAAATTTATTTTTTTGAAATATGAGTTATAAGATCAATAAGTCGAGATGAATATCCAATTTCGTTATCATACCAGCCAACAATTTTAACCATTTTGTCAATTACAGAAGTTAATTGCGCATCAAAAACACAAGAATTTTTATTACCAATAATGTCTACAGATACAATTGGATCTTCGGTATAATCTAAAATTCCTTTAAAATTGGTTTCTGCAGCTTTTTTAAATGCGTCATTAATTTCCTCAATAGAAACTTGACGTTTTACATTAAAAGTAATATCCGTTAATGAACCATCTGGAACAGGAACACGAATGCCACAACCTCCAATTTTTCCTTCTAAATTCGGAAATATTTTTGTCAATGCTTTGGCTGCTCCTGTTGTTGTAGGAACAATAGATTGTGCTGCTCCACGCGCTCTTCGTAAATCTTTATGAGGTTGATCGTGTAAACTTTGGTCGGTAGTGTAGGAGTGAACTGTAGTGATATACGCTTGCTCAATTTCGCACAATTCCTGAATGATTTTAATCATCGGAGCTGCATTATTCGTCGTACAACTAGCGTTAGAAATTATCGTTTCGCTTCCTTCTAAAATGTGTTCGTTTACCCCTAAAACGACAGTCTTGATTTCTTCCACTTCTGATGGTGCAGAAAGAATTACCTTTTTCGCTCCAGCTAAAATATGTTGGTTTATATCTTCAAACGTTTTGAATTTCCCAGTCGATTCAATAACAATATCAACGTTTACTGATTTCCAATCTAAATTTTTGATTTCTCTTTCATGAAAAAATAAATAGGATGTATCGCCGATAATAATTGAATCCTCAGAAAACGAAACGTTATCATTCAAAACACCGTGAATGCTATCGTATTTTACCAAATGCGCCATTGTTTTGTTATCTGCAATGTCGTTGATGGCAACCACTTCAATAGTAGGATGATTCAAAAGTAATCGAAACAAATTACGTCCAATTCTTCCAAAACCATTAATAGCAATTCTTGTTTTCATTCTTGAGTTTAAAAGTTTAGGTGTTTAAAAGTTTAAAAGGAAATAAAGTTTATAGGTTTTACAAACCCTTTTAAACTTCTAACCTTTTAACCTCATAACCTTTTTAGTGAATATGTTTCTCCGCATGATAAGACGAACGCACTAAAGCACCGCTTTCTAAATGTCTAAAACCTAATTCTTTTCCTATTTGTTCGTATTTTGCAAATTGTTCTGGCGTGATGTATTCTTTTACTGGTAAATGTTTTTTACTTGGTTGTAAGTACTGACCAATCGTTACAATATCTACTTTTGCATCGGCTAAATCATGTAAAACTTGAATCACTTCTTCTTCCGTTTCACCTAAACCTAACATAATACCCGATTTAGTTCTTTTGATGCCTTGCTCTTTCAAGTAGCGCAAAACTTCCAAGCTTTTCTCATATTTAGCTTGAATACGCACTTCGCGAGTCAAACGTTTTACGGTTTCCATATTGTGCGAAACTACTTCTGGAGCTACTTCGATGATTCGGTCTATATTTCTTGTATTGCCTTGAAAATCTGGAATTAATGTTTCTAAAGTCGTATTAGGATTCATTCGGCGAATCGCTTTCACGGTTTCTGCCCAAATAATTGAACCCATATCTTTTAAATCATCACGGTCCACACTTGTAATAACCGCATGTTTGATGTTCATGATTTTGATAGAACGCGCTACTTTTTCAGGTTCGTCCCAATCCACCGTTTCTGGGCGACCGGTTTTTACACCACAAAAGCCACACGAACGTGTACAAATGTTTCCTAAAATCATGAAAGTTGCTGTTCCTTCGCCCCAACATTCGCCCATATTAGGACAACTTCCCGAAGTACAAATCGTATTCAGTTTGTATTTGTCTACTAATCCTCTTAGTTCGGTATAGTTTTTACCCGTTGGTAATTTTACGCGTAACCATTTTGGTTTGGGTTCTCTTGGTGGAAATACATTTTCAATAGCCGTGTCCATAATCAAAATTTTGATAGGCAAAGATAATTAGAAATGGTGGATTTCTATAATAGATTGTAAAGTTTTAAGATTTGTTTAGAAGTTTACTTCCCCGAAATAATCTCCGCTAATAATTTCTTAGCTCGAAGCAATTTAATTTTGATGTTATTCAGTGGTTCATCAATTTGTTCAGCCATTTCTTGATACGTCATTTCTTGAAAATAACGCATTTGAATGACTTCCTGGTAAGCAGGTTTTAATTGTTTGATATATTGTAGTAATTGGGCTAAATTTTGTTCGATAATTAACTCGTCTTCGGCAGAATTGGTATCATCGGCAACACTGTACGCTTTATGGTTATCATCATCAGATATTTCTACAAAAAGCGAGGTTTTTTTCTTGCGTAGCATATCAATATGAACATTTTTTGCAATGGCAATTAACCAAGTATTAAACCCATATTCTGGATTGTAAGTGGCAATTTTATCAAATGCTTTTGCAAAAGTTTCAATCACAATATCGTCAGTATCGGTGTCGTTTTCGGTGCGTTTAAGCATAAAACCATATACTTCATTCCAGAAAAAATCTAATAAGAAGGTGAAAGCAACTTGGTCTCCCTTTTTTGCTTTTTCGATGTTTTCTTGAATAATAACCGAATTTACTTCCAATGTACAGGTTTTGAGATGAGGTTTCTAAAAAATACGCTCAGTTGGGTAAAGATAAGCACAATTTCAATAATTGGATACCAATACATCACATCTTTTTCTTTAAGTTTTCCGGCAGCATAGCCTAAGGAAATCCAAGTGAATAAATATCTAAAAACGATAATTCCAATCACAATCATCCATTGGAACTGAAATGCTAACAAAACAATTGCTAAAACTAAAAACCAAAATTGAGTTATGAAAAACAAGCCCAATTGAAATTTATCAAATCCTTTGTAGAATTTGGCAGTGGTTGCATGTCTTCTTTTTTGATACATCCAAGAAGAAAAAGTGGTTTTTGGTTCCGAAAAAGTAAAACTTTCTGGCGTATATAAAATTGTGGTATTTTTTTTATTTGCTGCTTGATTAATAAACAAATCATCATCGCCTGAACGTATTTTCATGTGATCCATAAAGCCACGAACATTAAAAAATTCTTCTTTTTTGTAAGCTAAATTACGACCAACACCCATGTAAGGTTTGCCAATTTTTGCCCAAGAAAAATATTGAGTGGCGGTTAACATGGTTTCAAAACGAATGATTTTGTTTAGGAAAGAGTTTTTTACTTTTTCGTAAGCGCCATAACCTAAAACAATAGTTTTTTCTTTCGTAAACTGACTAGATATTTGTAATAGCCAGTCGTTACCTGAAGGATAACAGTCGGCATCAGTGAATACTAAATATTCATTTTTTGCGGCTTTAATTCCTAATGTTAATGCAAATTTTTTATTACCCCAAAAGGCCTCATTGTTTTGAACTTTTACCAATTTTACATTCGCATATTGTTTTTCATACGCTTCAAAAAGTTCTAAAGTTTCATCGCTCGAAGCATCGTCAATTAAGACAATTTCATAATCGGGATAATTTTGAGTAACCAAGGTTTGAAAATATTTTTTGATATTTTCTTCTTCATTTTTAGCGCAAACAATAATTGAAATAGGTAAGCGTTTCGGAGTTCCATCTGTTTTACTTCCAAAAGAGAATTTTCCAAAAATAAATAAATAGTAAATAAATTGAATAAACACAATAACCGCAAATGCGATTAAAACTATTGTTAAGGCCATAAATTGAGTAAATTATGAATGCGAAGGTTCGCTGCAATCTTTCATTTCTTCCGGAGTTTTACCACAAAACCCACAGTTTTCACCTTCTTTATTTAAAAACGGACTTTGGCTTGCGCAAGTTCCTGCAAATTTTCCGTCTTTTTTTGCCCAAATTTTAATAGCAATTCCTGCAAAAGCAAGAGCTAAAAGTACAATGGTAAGTAATATAAGTTTCATCTTTTTTATTTTGAATTGCAAAATTAATTAAAATTCAAATAACAAATCCCAAATTCCAAACAAATCTCAAAATTCAAATTCAAATTTTTTGGAACACAGATTTAAGAAATGGAAGAAATCTTTAAGTTGGAAAAAATTAGCACGTGTATAGAACAGATTTGCTAATGCAAAACACAGATTTAAACGGATTTCTTATGTTTGCTATGTCAAGTGAAACGCCTAGTTATGTTCAAAGTTAAGTTACTATTGTGTCTCCTATGTTTGCTAAGTTATAGATTTTAATATTTAAAGTCAATAATTTTACAAGTTTAAAGTGAAATAGAATGAGAGAACAAATGTGTCTAAATAGTTCAAAGAAACATATTCTCACATAGAAATATCCTCATTCTTTTTTATCTTTTAGAGTCTGAACAGAATGTAAGGAATTAAGTTTAGCTTAATATCCAGAATATCCAATAAGGAGAAAAGACGAAGGAAGATTCATCACTTTATTATTTAAAATTAAAGTTATGAAGGAATTAAAACAGGTTGTTGGAATTGATGTTGCACAAAAGGAATTGGTGGTAACAATTGGAAGGTTATTAGAGGACTTATCCGTTGATTTATTTTCTTATAAGGTTTTCAAGAATAATGACAAAGGATTTTTAAGTTTGGTTGAATGGGTTGCTAAATTAGTTGAAAATCCCAAAGAAGTCCATTATGTAATGGAAGCTACGGGAGTTTATCACCAAAAGATTGCTTATTTTTTAGATACCAATCAATTGAAAGTTAGTATCGTTTTACCAAACAAAATAAGTAATTATTTTAGAACATTAGAAGTAAAAACTATTACAGACAAAACATGTTCTCAAGTAATAGCAAGATTTGGTCTAGAAAGAAAATTAGATTTATGGAAAAGACCAAAGACGGTTTACAAAAAATTACAACAATTAACTAGAGAGCGAGATCAAATTGTAGCGGAAAGAGTAATTGTAAAAAATCAGTTACACGCAGAAAAAATAGAAGCTGAGCCCAACTTAATGACTTTAAAAAGAATAAGCGAAAGAATGAAATTACTGAATAAACAAGAAAATGAAATTAAAAATGACATCTCTCAAATTCTGAAAAACAATGCAGAGTTGAAAAAAGAAACAGATAGAATGATGACTATTCCAGGGATAGGAGAATTGACTGCGGTAATAATTTTAGCAGAAACAAATGGATTTGAATTGATACGTAACAAAAAACAACTAACTAGCTATGCTGGCCTTGATGTAAAAGAGAAACAATCAGGAACATCAATAAAAGGAAAGCCTAAAATATCAAAAAAAGGAAACAGAAGTATTAGAAAAGCAATGCATTTTCCTTCTTTAGTAGCTGTAAAATGGGATGAAAACTTCAAAGAATTATATGCAAGATTAGTATCAAAACATGGAATAAAAATGAAAGCATTAGTATCGATACAAAGAAAATTATTAGAAATGAGTTATGTTTTGTATAAAAATCAAACCATATACGATAAAGAATATAAAAATAGCGTGCAAACACAAATGGCTTAACACGCTATAGAGTCTAGTTTTAAACTGACTTAAAACAAAATTATAAAAAAATATAGATTTTTGTTGTAAATCAACACAGAATCTATGTGTTTAAAAAAAATAAATAAATACAAAGATTTTAACTTCCATCTCCCAACTAAATAATATTCACTTCCGCTTCTATTGCAATTCCGAATTTTTCTAAAATCGTTTGTTGAATATTTCTCGAAAGCGCTACAATTTCAGCTCCAGTTGCGGTTCCGTAATTCACCAAAACCAAGGCTTGGTTTTTATGAACTCCAGCATCGCCAAAACGTTTTCCTTTAAAACCAGCTTGTTCAATTAACCAACCCGCAGGAACTTTTACTTCGGTTTCTGAAACTACATAATGCGGCATTTCTGGGTGAAGTGCTTTTGCTTTTTCGTAAGCTTCTTTTTCGATGATAGGATTTTTAAAGAAACTTCCGCTATTACCTAATTCTTTCGGGTCAGGTAATTTGCTTTGACGAATGGCAATTACAGCGTTGCTAACGTCTTTTAACGTTGGGTTTTCAATTCCGTTTTGTTTTAATTCGGTTTCAATGGCTCCGTAAGTGGTGGAAACTTTATGATTTCTCTTCGTTAATTTAAAACTGACAGAAGTTATGATGTATTGATTTTTTAATTCGTTTTTGAAAATACTTTCACGATATTCGAATTTACATTGCGCATTGGTAAACGTTTCGATTTCTAATGTTTTCAGGTTTAAAGCTTCACAAGAAAACATAGTGTCTTTGATTTCTACTCCATAAGCTCCAATATTTTGAATTGGAGTTGTACCCACATTTCCTGGAATCAACGATAAATTCTCAATTCCGCCGAAATTTTGGTCAATGCACCAAAGTACAAATTCATGCCAGTTTTCACCAGCTTGTGCTTTTACAACTGCAAAATCATCGTTTTCTTCAACAATTTCTCTTCCCTTTAAATTTATGTGAACGACTAATTTTTGAATATCCTGCGTTAAAAGCATATTGCTTCCACCACCTAAAATAAAAATATCGTCGTTTTCTGTTAACACTTCTTTTAATTCTGCAATCGAACTTACCGAAACAAATTGTTTGGCTTTTGCTTCAATTCCGAAAGTGTTATAATTTTTTAAAGAGAAATTAGTTTGAATATTCATCGTGGAATAATTTTTTTCAAATGTAACGTATATAGTAGAAATTCCAAAAATAAACACAAATTTCAAGAATCAAATCTATCTTAACTATTTAAAGTAAAATGACTTTTTAAGAACAAAGAAGAACTAATGTGACTATTTATTTAAAAAACTTCCAGCTTCCATCATCCAGCACTAAATGGAAAATATTTTATACGATTGATGGGTTTCTTTAATAATCAACTCCGTACGTTTAGCATGCGTGTCCGAAATAAAAATTTGTCCAAAAACGGCATCATTCACCATAGTTACAATTTTTTGAACTCGGGTTTCATCTAATTTATCAAAAATATCATCAAATAGTAAAATAGGTAA
This sequence comes from Flavobacteria bacterium BAL38, assembly GCA_000169355.1. GTDB lineage: Bacteria > Bacteroidota > Bacteroidia > Flavobacteriales > Flavobacteriaceae > Flavobacterium. The sequence goes on from AAXX01000002.1 coordinate 495,688, forward strand.
TTCACCACTTTGTTTTTTCATGAATTCAAATTGGGCTAGTTTCAAGGCAATTAAAAAAGACTTCTGTTGGCCTTGTGATCCAAATTTCTTAATTGGGTACCCTTCAATTTCAAAAATTAAGTCGTCTTTATGAATTCCGGCACTAGTGTATTGAATAATTCGATCTTTTTGAAGTGATTCTTCTAAAAGTAGGAGTAAGTTTTTTTTAAATAATTGGCTTTCGTATTTTAAAGCCACTTTTTCGTTTCCACCCGAAATATTGGTGTGATGTTTTTCGAAAATTGGAATAAAATCGGAAAGAAACTGTTTTCTCTTCTCAAAAATTAATTGACCTGAATGACTTAGTTGTTCATTGTAGATAGAAAGGTTATCTGCATCAAAAGTTTGATTCAATGCAAAATACTTTAATAAGGCATTTCTTTGAGCTACTATTTTTTGATACTGAATTAGCAATTGCAAATACGAATTGTCTAATGTAGCAATTACGCTATCAATAAATTTTCTTCTTGTTTCGCTTCCTTCAACAATTAAATCAGAATCAGATGGAGAGATAATTACTAGAGGAATTAATCCTAAATGTTCAGAAAGTTTATCATATATCTTTCCATTTCTTTTAATGGTTTTTTTTTGTCCTTTTTTTAAACTACAAACAATTTTTTCTTCTTTATTGTTTTTTTCTAGTAAAGCGTCAATAACAAAAAACTCTTCACCATGTCGGATATTTTGAATAGCTAAAGGATTAAAATAACTTTTACCATATGCCAAATGGTAAATTGCATCTAGGATATTCGTTTTTCCAACCCCGTTTTTACCTACAAAACAATTAATTTTAGCATCAAATTCAAATTCAATTTGTGCTAAATTCTTGTAATTAAGTAACGATAACTGTTTTAAAAACACAATAAATAAGGGTTATTTTGTGGATAAAAATATGACTTTTTGCAAAAGTAAATTGAATTTGTTAAAAATATATACTAAAATGGTTTTTAATTTTAATAAAAATTATATTTTTGCACCTCATTAAATTTAAATTAAATGGCAACATATAACAAAAGAGGTTACAAAGCTCCAAAACCAGAAGAGGCTAAAGTTGAAAATGAATTTGAAGAAGTAGTAGATGTTCAAGATAGTACTACAGCTGAGGTTTTTGATGCATTAGACGAAAAAGCTTCAAGAACTGAGGAGTGGGTAGCTAAAAATCAAAAAGTATTATTGGCTATTGTAGGTGCTATTGCTTTAGGAACTTTAGGATATTTATTATACAATCGTTTTATTGTTGAACCAAAAGAAGAAAAAGCAGCTAACGAAATTTTTCAAGCACAACAATATTTTCAACAAGCGGTTGATGCTACAGAGAAAAACGATTCATTATATAATTTAGCACTTAAAGGTGGTGAAGGTAAATTAGGATTTATTGGAGTTGCTGAGCAATATGCTGGAACATCAGCAGGAAACCTTGCAAATTACCATGCAGGTATGGCTTATTTAAACTTAGGTGATTTTAAAAGTGCTATTACTTATTTAGAAAAATTTAAATCGAATGATGCCATTTTAAATCCTTTAGCACTTGGTGCAATTGGAGATGCTTTAGCAGAAACAAATAAAATTGATGACGCTATTGTTTATTACAAAAAAGCGGCAGAAGCAAATAATAATGATTTTACTACACCAAGATTTTTATTAAAAGCAGCTCAATTGTCTTTAGCAGCTGGTAAAAAAGCGGAAGCGCATGCATTATTTGTTGAGATTAAAGAAAAATTTGAAACTTCTAAAGAAGGTTTAAATATTGATGCTTTCATTGCAATGACAGAATAATAATGGCAACAGAAAATAAAAATTTATCCAATTACGATAAAAACACAATCCCAAACGCGAAAGATTTTCGGTTTGGGATTGTTGTTTCTGAATGGAATGAGCAAGTAACAGAAGGTTTATATAATGGGGCATTTTCTGCATTAACCGATTGTGGGGCATTGCCAGAAAATATAATCCGTTGGAATGTGCCAGGAAGTTTCGAATTGATTTTTGGTGCTAGACAAATGCATGAAAAACAAGAAGTAGATGCTGTAATTGTTATTGGTTGTGTAATTAAGGGTGAAACCATGCATTTCGAGTTTGTTTGTGAAGGTGTAACGCAAGGAATGAAAGATTTAAATCTTTTGTATGATGTGCCAACCATCTTTTGTTTGTTAACAGATAATAACATGCAACAATCTATTGATAGAAGCGGTGGAAAACATGGAAATAAAGGTGTTGAAGCAGCAATTGCAGCTATTAAAATGGTAGATTTAAACAGAAAATCATAATTTTTTTAAAATATTAGATATTTAATCCCGCTTATGGCGGGATTTTTGTTAACAAATAATTAGAAGTATAAAGTTTTTAATTTGTTAAATTTGAAAAAAATAGCGCAGTATGTTTAAGTTTGGTCGCGGTGGTCTAAAATTACCACAAAACAAGAAGTTTAATTATACGCCTCGTCATTACCAAGGTAAAGAGGTAAACAATCCTTTTGATTTTGATTCTTCTATACGTAGAGATAGAGAGACAGTTAATTATAACGATTTTCGTGCTCATTGGAGTGAAGCTAGAACAAATAGTCGCCATAGAGGAAACCGAAATTTTAATATGAGAATATTAATAATTGTCTTATTGTTATTAATGGTTTTTATGTACGTAATTGATTTTGATTTGTCTATTTTTAGAAGAAAATAACAGAAGAATTATATGAATAACTCCATTTGGTTTTTTGATAATATTGATGTGTTTCAAATTCTTTGTCCACATAAATTTAAAGAGTTTGAAAAAGACCACAGTTTTAATTTCTTTAAAAAAGGTGATTATATCTATTTTGAAGATGATTTAGCGAATAAAGTTTTTTTAGTTAATTCGGGTAAAATTAAAATTGGATATCTTACTGAAGACGGAGAAGAAATAATAACTTCGATTTTATCTAAAGGTCAAATCTTTGGAGAAAAAGCAATTCTTGGAGAAGAAAAAAGGAACGAATTTGCTCAGGCATTAGATAATGAAGTTTCATTATGTGTGGTTTCTTTAGATATGATGTATGAGTTACTTAGAAAAAATACCGAGTTTAGCATATCAATCTATAAATTCATAGGTTACCGATTTAAAAAATTAGAGCGAAGGTTACAGATTATGCTTTTCAAAGATGCAAAAACTAGATTGTTAGAATTTTTGAAAGAACTTTCTGAAGAGCACGGATTTAAGAATGCGGTTTCTGGTGATACCGTAATTAAACATCCATTTACTCAAAAAGAAATTGCATCATTAATTGGTTTATCTCGCCCAACATTAAATATTTTAATAAATGAATTGCAAAATGATAAAGTGTTATCGTTTGAACGAAAGCAAATCATTTTGTTTAAAAAATAGCTACGATGGTTTTTTAAACTATAGAAAAAACCATATAATTTCTTTATTTTTGCAAATCACTCAATACACATTCAAACATTAATGGCTGCAAGTATAATTCAACTTTTACCGGATCATGTTGCTAATCAAATAGCTGCTGGAGAGGTTGTTCAAAGACCGGCTTCGGTAGTAAAAGAATTACTTGAAAATGCAGTTGATGCAAAGGCTTCTGATATTAAATTAATTGTAAAAGAAGCCGGAAAAACCTTAGTTCAAGTCATTGACAACGGTTTAGGAATGAATACAACCGATGCTCGTTTGTGTTTCGAGCGTCATGCAACGTCTAAAATTCGACAAGCAGAAGATTTATTTGATTTGCATACAAAAGGGTTTCGTGGAGAAGCATTGGCTTCTATTGCTGCAATTGCGCATGTGGAAATGAAAACCAAACAAGATCAGGAAGAATTAGGAAATCATATTGTTATTGAAGGCAGTAAGTTGGTTAAGCAAGAAGTGGCGGTTTTGCCAAAAGGAACTTCTTTTGCAGTTAAGAATTTGTTTTTTAATATTCCAGCCCGAAGAAATTTCCTAAAATCGGAAACGGTTGAATTTCGTCATGTAATGGATGAATTTCAGCGAGTGGCTATGGCACATCCGTCGATTTCATTTACGTTGATTCATAATGGAAGTGAATTATACAATTTGCCAAGTTCAAATTATCGTCAGAGAATCGTAAATATTTTTGGAGGAAAAACCAATGAAAAATTAGTTCCTGTTACCGAAGATACCGATTTAATTACCATTTCTGGATTTGTAGGAAAGCCTGAATTTGCTAAAAAGAGTAGAGGAGAACAGTTTTTCTTTGTAAACGATCGATACATTAAAAGTGCCTATTTGCATCATGCGATTATGAATGCGTATGAAGGTTTGCTAAAAGAAGGCAATCAACCAAGTTATTTCTTGTATTTACAAGTGCCACCTCACACAATTGATATCAATATTCATCCAACTAAAACTGAAATTAAGTTTGATGATGAGCATTCCTTATATGCGATTTTGCGTTCGGCTGTAAAACACAGTTTAGGACAATTTAACGTAGCGCCAGTTTTAGATTTTGAACGCGATGCTAATTTAGATACTCCGTATCAGTATAAAAATAAAGATGCCGATTTTCCTACCATTCAAGTGGATTCTAATTTTAATCCGTTTGCCAATGAAAAACCGACTAAATCACTTTCTTCATTTGGGAGTTATAAAAAAGAAACGAATACGGCTAATTGGGAGAGTTTGTACGTTGGTTTAAAGCAAGATACGCAAGAATTAGATACTTTTAGTTTTGAAACAGAAGAAGTAACAAGTAAATTATTTGATGATGAACTTGAAGAAAAAGTGCCCACTTCAACCTATCAAATTCATAAAAAATACATTGTTAGTGCTATAAAATCGGGCATGTTGGTTATCGATCAAGGAAGAGCGCATCAACGCATTTTATACGAACAATTTTTAACAAATATTACCGTAAATAAAGCTTCTAGCCAGCAATTGTTATTTCCTTTAGAGTTATATTTTTCTTCAGATGAAATGATTTTACTTAAAGAATTACAACCCGTTTTAGAAAATACTGGATTTGTATTTGATGCTTTTAATTCGGATTCATTACAAATATCAGGTTTGCCAATTGCAATGGCTGAAAGCGAAGTTTCAATTGTAATTGAAGAATTAATTAATAATTTACAAAATGAGATTCCCGAAAGTAGTTTTTCACAAAGCGATAGTATTGCCAAATCGATGGCAAAGAGTATGGCGGTAAAAACAGGAACTTATTTAACAGTAAAAGAACAAGAGAATTTAGTGAATTCGCTATTTGCGTGTAAAGATCCTAATGTTTCACCTTTTCAAAAACCAACCTTCATTACCTTAACGGTAGAAGATTTAGATAAAAGATTTGCTCTATGATGAATAATATGACCGATACCGTAAAACAACTTTTAATTATAAATATTTTATTTTTTATAGGAAGTTATTTTGTGCCTCAAGCTAATGAATTATTGTCGTTGCATTATTTTGAAAGCGATGGTTTTAAATTTTGGCAACCTATTACGCACATGTTCATGCATTCAAAATATAGTTTGATGCATATTTTCTTTAATATGTTTGCTTTGGTTTCCTTTGGAAGTACATTAGAAAAAATGTGGGGTCCAAAAAAATTCTTGTTTTTTTATTTTTCTTGTGGAATTGGTGCGGCTTTAATTCATTCCGGAGTTAATTATTATTACTTTCATGATGGATTAAATAGACTTGTTGAAAATGGATTTAATAAGGTTGAAATAATGGAGGTGCTGAATCAAGGGAAATTTATGACTTCATGGAAAGAAGTCTTGCCAACTTCTGTTTTTGAAAATATGATTGGAGCTTTAACCCCTACTGTTGGTGCTTCTGGAGCTATTTACGGATTATTAGCAGCTTTTGCGTTTATGTTTCCAAATGCAGAATTAGCCTTGATGTTTATTCCTGTTCCAATTAAAGCGAAGTACTTTGTACCTATTTGGATTTTGCTTTTTGATGTTTCGTATGGAATTATTGGCGGTTATCTAGGTTATACAAATAGTGGGATAGCCCATTTTGCTCACGTAGGAGGAGCATTAATTGGATTTATTATGATGTGGTTTTGGAAAAAAAATCAGTTTGATAAAAACCGTTGGGATAGATAAGAGTATTCAGTGTTTAGAAATCAGTTCTCAGTTTGTCATGCTGAACTCGTTTCAGTATCTTTTTTAGATTTTATTATTACACAGGTATATACAGAGACGTTTTAATCTCTTGAGTTTTGAACTTGAACTTGAATTTGAAAATTTAATATATGAATATTTTAGACGATTTAAGACTACAATATAAAACAGGCGGAATGACTCAAAAGTTAATCTTTTGGAATATTGGTTTCTTTTTGTTGTCTTTGGTGTTTTTTTATAGTTTTTCAACTGGAATTTTTAGTTTTCCAAGTTGGATTGCTTTGTCGTCTAATGCAACTACTTTCTTATTGAATCCTTGGACATTAATTACATTTAATTTTTTTCATGTTGGTTTTTTGCATTTAGTTTTTAATTTAATGGTTTTGCATTTTTCTGGAAGATTGTTTTCAACATATTTTACAGATAAACAATTGTTAGGTGTTTATGTTTTAGGCGGTATTTTTTCTGGAATTACTTTTGTCTTAACTTATTTTGTTTTTGGAAAGTCTTCATTATTATTAGGTGCTAGCGGTGCTATTATGGCTATTTTGATTGCTACTGCAACTTATGCTCCTTTTATGCTATTACGAATGCCATTAATTGGTATAGTGAAATTATGGCATGTTGCATTTGTAATTCTTTTAATCGACTTAATTCAGTTGCCTTTAGCAAACACAGGAGGTCATTTAGCTCATTTAGGAGGCGCTTTTTTCGGATTTATTCACATTAAATTATTAAAAAAAGGTACTGATATTACAAAGACTTTTTCTGCATTATTAGATGCTTTTGCAAATCTTTTCAAACCTAAAAAGAAGACGCCATTTAAAAAAGTGCATCGAAATACAACAAAAAATAATGTAAATTCGTATCAAAAAGAAAAAGATATTACACAAAGACAAATTGATGAAATTTTAGATAAAATCAGTAAATCGGGTTATGATAGTTTAACAAAAGAAGAAAAAGAATTTCTATTTAAAGCAGGAAAGTAATATGCGTAAACAAACTTGGTTGAGCAAAATAATGTTGTTTTTTAATATAGTACTTACTGTATTAACCTTTCTTGCTTATTCATTGCCGTTTTTAGCGCCAAAAGCATTTCCTTTTTTAAGTGTACTTACTTTACTATTGCCGTTTTTTCTAATGCTCAATTTTTTCTTTTTTGTATATTGGTTGCTTCAATTAAAACGATATGTTTTGATTTCGGGCATTGTATTATTGTTTGGAATTACATTTATTAATCGTTTTTATAAGTTTTCTGAAACCAATTTACCAAAAGAAGATTCCGATTTTACTTTGATGAGTTACAATGTTCGTTTGTTTAATTTATATGGTTGGTTGCCAAAAGATGATGTTCCAGATCAAATTTTAAAATTGATTCAAGAAAAAAAACCAAATATTTTATGTTTACAAGAATTTTCTCCAAATGATGCTGTAAATGCATCAGATTACAAGTATAGTTATGAAAAACTTTATGGCGGAAAAAATAAATACGGACAAGCAATTTACTCTAATTATAAGATTATAAATAAAGGTGAAATTAATTTTCCAAACTCTAGTAATAACGTAATTTTTGCAGATATTGTAAAAGAAAAAGACACACTAAGAGTATACAGTATGCATTTACAATCAATAAAAATTAGCACCGATATTGAAGATAAAATTGATGAGGCTAAATCTAAATTTATATATAGAAGATTGAGTAAAGCGTTTACAGAGCAACAAGCTCAGCTGAATAATTAAAAAAAATTATGATACTTGTTCTTTTCCTAAAATTATTTGTGGTGATTTAAATAATAGTGCATTTTCATATGTGTATAGAACCATAAAAGGAGATATGGTTGATGCTTTTGAAGAAGCGGGTTCTGGTTTTGGAAAATCATATAATTTTAAATATTATCCTGCACGAATAGATTATATTTTGGTAGAAAACACAATTAAAGTTAAGCAGTATAAATCTTTAGATACTTTTTTTCAAAGTGATCATTTTCCTCAAATTGCTAGATTTTCAATTTCAAACTAGTTATTTTTTTTGTTTCAACGATTTTTTTTGTTTTATATCGATTTAATCATTGATTGTTAACTTTTTTTATTTAATTATTATAATTATGTACAATCAAATAAAATTTATATGAATTCAGGAATTGAATCTATTTCTTCTTTTGAAGTTTAATATTTTAGGAAGGCTTTTAATTAGTGATTCAAAAGTGTCAAGTAATCAAGTAATTGTTGAATTGAAAAAATCAAACCAACCATTAGTAGTAAAAGTAAAATTCCAAAACAATCAGGTTGTAACTAAGAAGATAATTCATTAATATATTTAAATAATAAGCCTCTAAATTTAGAGGCTTATTTATTTATATTTTTTGTTTCTTTAAATAATCAACGGCATATCTGCCTTCATTAAATAGTAAATCTAGAATACTTAAATTATTTAAAAAACCATGCTTTTCATTGAAAACTTGAGTGTATTCTACTAATTTAATAGTATCTTTTTTTCCGTTGACTAAGTGTCTGAAATCATTATAATTAGTTGCTTCATGGAAAAATTCAATAGTTTTTTTGGTTTTTATATTAATTCCTAAAGAATTATTTACCAATTCAAAAACTTCCAAATTCAAATCCATAAGAAATTCATGTTTTTTTTCAAATAACGGACGAAAATCATCTTCAAAATATTCAAAAAAAGGAGAAGTTCTATAAGCAGCTTCTAAAGATTTAAAATGATTTTTTTGCCATCCAAAATCGTTTTCAATTCGAACGTCTTTATATTTTTGATGCTTTTCGACAGCATGTTTTACGGGTATATTCAATAGCTGAACACCATTTGGACTATAAATATACATCCTGTTTCTGTTGGTTTGTTTCTGAAAATTATCTTCCATTTCAAACGTAACCGAATCAGCCTGAATCATAGCGATATAATGACTAATCGACGGGAAATAAGTTGGATGTATTAAGATTTTCATTATTAAATATTTTAATTAGTTATTAAAACATAAATTTCACTAATTAGCACATGAAAATTTGTGTTAATAGTGAAATTTACATGAAATAGCCTAAAATTAAGCTTCTTCTTTTTTCTTTTTCTTCTTTCTAAAATAATCAAAGCCAAAATAAACGGCTAATGCTATTAAAAAATATTGAAAATACGATTGTGGTTGGCCTTTACCGCTTACTGTAGTAAATAATCTATCCCAACGAATGCTCCAATTTTTAATACCATCATTGATACCATCGATACTCATCCAAATGAAAATAGGCTTTCCTACAATATGATCAGCAGGAACAAATCCCCAATAACGTGAGTCTAACGAGTTATGACGATTGTCTCCCATCATCCAATAATAATCTTGTTTAAAAGTATAAGAGGTTTCTACCTCTCCATTGATTCGGATCTCATCTCCGTTTACTTTTAAATCGTTTCCTTCGTATTCACCAATTACTTTTTTATAAAATGGTAGTGTCTCTTTATTTAGTTCAACAGATTTTCCAGCTTCAGGAATGTAAATTGGACCCATATTATCTCGATTCCAATTATTATATTTTGAAGGTTTTCCATCTTGTTTGTCAGGGAAAATACCATCTTCAGCTGTTTTACTAATTTGACGAGTTACAGTAGCAATTCTACTATCTGATTTAAGTTGATTAAATTTTTCAAAAGTAAGATTTCCATAAAAATAATTTGTAGAAATTATTAACCCTAGTTTATTGTAAATTTCTTGATCAATTTGTCCTGTAATAACAGATGTTAAAGAATCTTTCTTAATTTCCTCAAATCCATATCTACTAATTAATTCATCTTTTAAACCAGGTTTATTCCATATCTCATTATTAATTTCAAATAAAGGGTAGCCTTCTGTAATTTGATAGTATTCTTTAATATTATCAATTGGTGTTTCTTTTGTTTTAACTAAATAAAAATATTGCGGTTTAGCTCTTTCTGGAAGTATCGATTCTTTTCCGATAATAAAAATAATTCCATCTTTTATTTCAATTTTATCACCCGGTATAGCTGTACAACGTTTTACATAGTTGGTTTTTTTATCAATAGGTTTGTCGTAACGTTTGTCTGCCGCTTTATACATATGATATAACGTATCGGCTGGCCAGTTGAAAACCACAATGTCATTACGCTCAATTTTTTGCAATGCAGGAAAACGGAAATAAGGTAAAGAAGGTTTTTCTAAATATGATTTTACTTTTATTACAGGCAAAGTGTCATGAACCATTGGCGCTGCAATGGGCGTCAAAGGCGTTCTTGCTCCGTAATGAAATTTACTCACGAATAAAAAGTCACCTACTAATAATGATTTTTCTAAAGATGAAGTTGGAATCGTGTATGGTTGAATAAAATAGGTGTGCACTAAAGTCGCTACAACAACTGCAAAAGAAATAGATCCTAGAGTGTCCATTGTTTTGTTCGGTGCTTTTAAATCGCGATTTGGATGATATGTCGTTTCTTGAGTGTAGTTTACATAAGCAATGTAAAGTCCAAGTGTAACAACTCCTAAAACCATATCTAAGGTTGATTTTTTACCAAAAGTTCTTAAGGTTTCAATCCAAATAATTGGAAATAAAAATAAATTAATTACCGGAATAAAAAGTAATAATATCCAATATTTTGGACGATTGATAATTTGCATTAATACAATTCCGTTATACACCGGAATAAATGCTTCCCATGCTTTTCTCCCTGCTTTTACATATAATTTCCAAGTTCCAATTCCGTGAATTACTTGAACTAATAACATAAATATTAACCAACCTGATATTTCCATTCTATATTTGTTTTTATGGTTTATGAATATAAACTATTGATAATAAACTATTAACGATTATATTCCTAATACATCTTTCATTGTAAAAACTCCTTTTTTTCCTACTAACCACTCGGCAGCAACTACAGCACCTAATGCAAAACCTTCTCGACTATGAGCGGTGTGTTTTATTTCAATTTGATCAACTTCGCTATCATAAAAAACACTGTGTGTACCGGGAATATTTTCTATTCTCTTTGCATTAATTTCAATTTGATTTTTAGTCGGATTTTCTAATGTCCAATTTGTATAATCAGTATGTTTAATAATTCCTTCAGCTAAAGTTATAGCTGTACCACTTGGTGCATCTAATTTTTGTGTATGATGAATTTCTTCCATAGAAACACTGTATTGTTTCAGGTTGGCCATCATTTTAGAAAAATACTCATTCAATTCAAAAAAGATATTTACTCCTAAACTAAAATTAGAACCGTATATAAAACTGCCATTTTTTTCTTCGCACAAAGCTACTATTTTCGGATAATCGTTTAGCCATCCCGTTGTGCCTGATATAACAGGAATTTCATTATTTAAACATTCTGTAATATTTCTAACCGCACTATCTGGAATACTAAAATCGATAGCAATATCAGCTTTTAACAATCCATCAAAACTATTGCTTTGGTCTTTTTTTAATACGATTTCATGACCGCGTTCTAAAGCTATTTTTTCGATAACTTTTCCCATTTTACCATATCCTAAAAGTGCAATTTTCATTCCTGTTAGTTCTTATATTAATAGTAATGTTACCTAATATTTTGTTAAAAATTAAAAGTAAGTGTCATTCCGTAATTGAATCTATAATCCATTTGATTTAGATTCATGTCGGGTTTAAGAGATAAGTTGTCATTAACATTAAATTGCATTAAATGAGCATCAATGTTAGCATCAATAATATTTAAAATATATATGCCTGCTGTAATTAATGCCGACAAATCTCTATTTCTTTGATGAAATTTTTGAGCACGAATTAAACGATCATTATCTAAATCGCCATAAATTGGATGATTTGGATCAAATGTTCCGTCTAATCTTCTTTTGTATTCGTCTCTAAATTCGTGGTATTTTTTTTGATTAAAAGTATAATAATAAAGTCCTGCGCCTAAACCTGCATAAACAATTGGAATTTTCCAATATTTTTTGTTGTATGCCTGACCTAATCCTGGTAAAAGTGCCGAATAAAAAGCTGCTCTTGCGGGAGCATTAGGATTTATGATCGCTTTTACAGTATCTGAAGGTTTTAACGATATGTCTTCTTGTGCATTTCCTTGAAAACTCAAAAAAAGACAAATTAAAACCGCTATGTATTGAAGCGCTTTCACTAAGAATTGATTAATTTTAATATACGATTAAAGTCTTCTTCCGAATGAAAAGGAATCGTTATTTTTCCTTTTCCATTTCCTGCCACTTTAACGTCAACTTTGGTACCGAAATAGTTAGCAAACGCTTTTTTCTCGTCTTCTTTAATATCAAAAGAGTTCCCTTTTGCAGGCTTAGCTGTTTTTGGTTTTAAACTATCTTGATAATTTTTTACCAATGCTTCCGTTTCTCTTACCGAAAGGTTTTGAGTGACAACTTTATGGTAAATATCACTTTGAATATCTTGATTCTCAATATTAATTAACGCTCTTCCGTGTCCCATTGAAATAAATCCGTCTCTCATTCCAGTTTGAATGATAGGATCTAATCTTAACAAACGAAGATAATTAGTTATAGTAGAACGTTTTTTTCCTACGCGTTCACTCAATTCTTCTTGCGTTAAATTGATTTCCTCAATTAAGCGTTGGTACGAAATTGCAACCTCAATTGGGTCTAAATCATGACGTTGGATGTTTTCTACCAAAGCCATAACTAATGATTCATTATCATTAGCTAAACGAATGTAGGCAGGAACAGTTTGTAAACCTATAAGTTTTGAAGCACGTAAACGACGCTCTCCAGAAATTAATTGAAATTTATTAAAATCTAATTTCCTAACGGTTATAGGTTGAATTACACCTAATTCTTTAATTGATTTAGCTAATTCTTGTAACGTTTCTTCATTAAAATTCGTTCTCGGTTGAAATGGATTAATTTCAATCGATTCGATATCAAGTTCAATAATATTTCCTACAACTTTATCTGCATTTTTGTCCTCTGCTGATTTAATATCATTTTCAGGATCTTTCAATAAAGCCGATAATCCTCTTCCTAAGGCTTGTTTTTTTACCGCTTTTGTCATCTTGTATATTATTGATTTTTCTTAATAATTTCTTCTGCTAAGCTCAAATAGTTTGACGCTCCTTTGCTTGTAGCATCATAGTTTATAATACTTTCTCCAAAACTTGGAGCTTCGCTTAGTTTGATATTTCTTTGAATAATAGTTTCAAAAACCATATCGTTAAAGTGTTTTTGCACTTCTTCCACTACTTGATTTGATAAACGTAAACGTGAATCGTACATAGTTAATAGCAAGCCTTCAATATCTAAATTTGGATTGTGAATTTTTTGAACACTTTTAATTGTGTTTAATAATTTTCCTAAACCTTCTAAAGCAAAATATTCACATTGAATAGGAATTACAACACTATCTGCGGCTGTTAACGCATTAAGAGTTAATAAGCCTAATGATGGTGCGCAATCTATTAAAATATAATCGTATTTATCTTTTATACTTTCTAATGCTTGTTTTAGCATGTACTCGCGATTTTCTTTATCAACAAGTTCAATTTCAATAGCAACCAAGTCTATATGAGCCGGAATTACCGATACATTTGGTGCAGAACACGAAACTATTGCTTGCTCAGGAGTAGCACTATGTTCTAGAACTTGATAAGAACCAATTTCAACACTTTCTACATCAATTCCTAACCCAGAACTAGCATTTGCTTGTGGATCAGCATCAATTAAAAGTACTTTTTTTTCTAAAACACCAAGAGAAGCAGCCAAATTAACCGAAGTGGTTGTTTTTCCTACGCCACCTTTTTGATTGGCAATTGCAATGATTTTACCCATTTGATAATTAAAAAATTTAAGTGGTAAAAATACAATTATTTATGGTTTTTTCAAGGCAATTTTGTTAACAATGGGTTAAAGTATGATTTAACTGTTTTAGAGTCAGAAAAATATCGATTTAAAAATAATTTTCAACTCAAAATTATTAAATTTTATAACAGTATTCTAGTGTTTGTTTCTTTACAAATAAAAAAAAGAAACACGAATATAATTCGTGTTTTGGGTATTAATTAATCACGTTTTGGCGTATTTTTTTTAGTCCGTTTTTCTTCTTTTTTTTCTTTTGCCGTTTTTAATGGTTCTTTTTTTGCCGTTTTCTTCGCGTCTTGACTTTTTGCCATAATTTCTATGTTTTAGTAAATATAGTGATTATAAAATAAACCTTGTAAATATTGAAGCGAAGAATTAACGAATTAAACTAAAATGCGATTTAAATATTTTGGTAATATTGTTTTCTGTATAAGTAATCGTAAACCAATAATCAGATGCTGGTAATACTTCATTATTGTATATTCCATTCCAAAAAGGAACGTTTGAATTCATTGTTTTTAGTAATTTACCATATCGGTCAAAAATTGAAATACTCCAATTGTCTAAATTGTTTATTCCGTTTATTTGCCAAATATCGTTATATCCGTCATTGTTTGGGGTAAAGTAATTTGGATAATCAATTAATAAAATTTCTTCACTTATAGGTGCAGAACAACCATTTTTGTCATAAACTGTTATGGTATGATTTCCTGGAATTACATTTTCAAAAACATTACTTTCTTGAGGCACTTCATCATCTAATTGGTACAAATAATCACCATTTGAAATAGCGGTAATTGTAACCATCTGGTTGTTTGAAAAGGCATCGGATAGCGTGTATTCAATTGCAGTTAAAGTTGGTTGAAAAACAGTTGTAGTAATGGTTTGCGGAACTGCACATGCATTAGATGTTGGAGTAAATGTGTAACTTCCAGAAACTAAATTATCAATTATTGAAGGTGTCCAAGTACCAACTATCCCGTTTGGTGACGTTGCAGTAAGTACTGGTGCTGTTTCTCCAGCACAGAAAGCGATATTGTCAGTAAAATCAGGATAAAAATTATCTCCAATCGTAACAGAAATAGAATAAGCAGTTATGGTAGTGCAAGGAATAGTTTGTGGTATAAATGTATAAGTGGTTGTTCCTAAAGTAGATGTGTCTATTGTTGAAGGATTCCAAGTTCCATTAATTGGAGTACTGTTATTAGATAAAACTGGAAGTGGAGCTGCAATTTCATTTAAACAATATAGTGTTTGAATTCCTGTAAAAACAGGTGTAATGTTGGTTTGTGGATTTACCGTTACCATTATCGTTTGTGGTGTTCCTACGCAGCCATTAAGTGTTGAATTTATAGAATAAATGACAGTTCCAGTAGTATTTCCTGTATAAGTTAATGTTTGTGAAATAGAATTGCCTGAACCGTTTGAAAATCCTGTTACATCAGTTGAACTGGCTGTCCAGTTAATGGTTGCATTTGGATCTGAAGCTACTAAATTTAGAGCCGTTGTTTGGTTAGAACAAATCGTTGTAGGACCATTTGAAGATATTGTAGTATTATTTGTTCCTACTGTTACGTTTATCGTTTGTGTGTTAGCACACTGATTTGGATTTGGAGTAAAAAGATAACTTTCAGAGTTCAAATTGTCTATTGTTGCAGGTGTCCACATTCCACTGATTCCGTTTGGAGATGTGGTGTTTAATGTTGGTGGAGTTGCTCCAGAACAAAAGAAAATAGTCGCATTAAAATCAGGTGAAATAGTATTATTAACCGTAATATTTATAGAATAAGGAGCATAATTTACACAAGCATTTGTTTGAGGTGTAAATGTGTAAGTAGTCATTCCGGCAACTGAAGTATTAATAGTTGAAGGACTCCATGTTCCGTTTATTGGTGTACTATTAGATGACGAGGTTGGAAGCAAAGGTGCGACTTCGTTTAAACAATATGAATTAGGAATACTTGAAAAAGTAGGCGTAATGTTGGTTCGTGGATTTACCGTTACCGTTATCGTTTGTGGTATTCCTTCACAACCATTAATTATTGGAGTTACATTATAAATTACAGTTCCAGTAGCATTTCCTGTATAAGTTAATGTTTGCGAAATAGTATTTCCTGAGCCATTTGAAAATCCTGTTACGTTAGTTGAACTGGCTGTCCAGTTAATAGTTGCATTAGAATCAGATGCAGTTAAATTTATTCCTGTATTTTCTAAAGAGCAAATTGTAGTTGATCCTGAAAAAGAAATGGTTACTGCAGGTAAAAGAGTTACAGCTGTTCTTGTGTTGCTTACACAATTTGTTATTGTGTTAAAAGATTCAGCATAATAAGTTCCTGGAGCTGTTGGTGTATATTGTAAAGAATTTGAAAGCAATAAATTTCCATTTGTCGGACTATCATACCAATTAACACTTTCATTTGCAGATACTGTTACCTCTAAATTACTAGTCTGATTAGAACAAACAGTTTCATCTCCGTTTGAAATAGGAGGGTTGGGTGATGGATTTACAACAACTTTGTAAATTTCAGAAAGTGTAGAGCAAAATGGATTATTCAGATTTGAAATATCTTGTGCGGCTTTAACTCTGTAATACGTCGTTGTGTTTAAAATAGGAATTGTGAAATTTGATCCATTTTCTCCAACTATATCGGTATAATTTATATTGTCATTGCTTTCTTGCCATTGGTAAACATGTGCGATTGAACCTGTTGTATTTACTGCTAAGTTTGGATGGGATGCAATGGTGTTTTCACAAACAATAGTACTATTTCCGCCTGTATCAGTATCTGTTATTACGCTATATTCTCCACAAGCTCTAAACATAATATCATCAATAGCTAAATCATTTCCACAACCACCATTTCCATTATTTCGCATTTTAAGTATTACAGAAGTTTGCGAAGCGGGCATTGTAAAAACTAATCCAAATTGGTTCCAGTTAGGAAACGATGTTCCCGCAATATTTCCGGTATTTCCAGATTGAAGCAATATGGTATCTGTTGCATCCCAAATTTCGAATGTTACATTAATTGGAATACCTGTGCCAGTACAACCTCCTGATGCAGCATTATAAATATTTAGTAGCCAAGCAGAAAATTCAAAACGAGTGTTGCTGCATAAACCAGTGACAGTTCTTCTGTAAAATTGCCCTGGGGTATTGCTAGCATTAACAATTAAACACTTTCCATTAACTCCATTTGGTTCACTATCAGGTGTATGATCTAAAGAATAAAGCCAGTTAGAGGAATTAGGAATTAAATTAGTTCTAAAGAACAATGTATATTGACCATCTTGTGGAAAACCACTATTAACATAGGTGTAATTTGTTGTTCCTGCAGGTAATGCCGGTCCGTAAGTTGTGCCGCTTCCAAAATTTTCAAAAAATATAGGTGAGCCACTACTGCCAGTACAAAAACTTAATTGTCCATAAGTAACAATGGGTTTAAGTAAGACTACTAGTAAAATTGCACAATAGCTTATTTTTTTTAACGAAATCATCTTTTTAATATCAATTTTTATAAATGTAATGTTTTCAATTGGCAAAAAATTAAAAAATGATTTTACAAAAACTATACAAAATTAAGTATCAAATAATGGTCTGTAATAGCAATATCAAGTAAATTTTAGTATTAACCTTTGTTTAATGTATAGGTATTGTTAAGTTTTATTTTGCAATTTTTTAGAGTAAAAAATAAGGATTACTTTTTTATTTTATCAAAAAATGATTTTTCGGTAAAAAAGTTAAACTACATCGTTTGATTTTCATTTATAATAAGCATAATTTTTCCGCAGCAGCAATTAATGTTTCATTGGTTTTGGCAAAACAAAAACGCAACATGTGTTTGTCTGTAGCGTCTTCATAAAAAACAGATATTGGAATGGCGGCAACACCAAATTTTGTAATAAGTTTTTTTGCAAAATCCACATCATTTTCTTTAGAAATTGCATTGTAATTGACTACCTGAAAATACGTTCCATCACAAGGCATTAGTTCAAAACGGCTATTTTTTAGAAGTCCCTGAAATAAATCGCGCTTTTTTTGATACATTTTCGAAACTTCACTAAAATCAACCACATCCAAATATTCAGCTATAGCGTGTTGCGAAAAACTATTGACACTAAACACCAAAAATTGATGTACTTTTTTCATTTCGTACATTAAATTTTCAGGCGCAATTAAATAACCCACTTTCCAACCCGTAACGTGTAACGATTTTCCAAAAGAAGAAGCAATAATGGTTCTGTTTACTAACTTCGGTCGTGTATTAAACGAAATATGCGGTTGCGAAAACGTAATGTATTCATACACTTCGTCACCTAAAATAAGAATTTGAGGATGTTTCTCTAATATCGTTTCTAAAGATTCAAAATCACTTTCTGTCCAAATTCTGCCTGTAGGATTATGCGGATTATTTACCACAATCATTTTTGTTTTTGGAGTAATCGAAGCTTCAATGGTATTAAAATTAGGTGTATAGTCTAAATTCAATGACACTCGAACTGGTTTCCCACCGGCTACCAAAACCGAGGGTTCGTAACTGTCATAACTTGGTTCTAAAATCAACACTTCATCACCTTGATTTACAAACGTGTTAATGGCAGTAAAAACACCTTGTGTTGCTCCAGCTGTAATCAACATTTCAGTTGCGGTATTGACTTTTCTACCGTATTGTTTTAACGTTTGATTTGCAATTTTTTCCAATAACGAAGGCAAACCTGCCATTGGCGTATATTGATGAATGTTTTCTCGAATAATACGCTCCGAAATTTGCAACAAACGTTCGTCTTCAGGAAAATTGGGAAATCCTTGCGATAAATTAATAGCTCCGTGTTCGTTCGCTAATTGCGACATTACGGAAAAAATACTGGTGGTGATGTTAGGTAGTTTTGACATGAGATAATTATTTCATACTTGAAAAATCATCAAGTTGTGTTTTGATATGTTGTTTTACTATTTCGATATTATGAAACTCATTTTTGAATATGAATTCGAGTTTGTAACGAATTTCTTCCTCAGGGATTTCATAATTGATTTCCAATTTTGAAAATTCTTTGTTATCTGATTTGGAATACCATTTGTCAAATAGTTTACTTCTAAAAAGTTGTTTGTTATCTAAACTATCACAAACATAGTGTAGTAAACTATCAGGATAAGATGCAAAGAAATCGAAAATAATCTCAATGATTGTATTTTCAATCAAATCGTCTTTTATGAATTTCTTGTTGTTTAATTCTCCAAAATCTATGGCATAAAGTCTATTGAAATTCTCATTTTCTAAATCCATTTTCTTAAACGAAACATAATATTCTAAACCATGCTTGGTTAAAAAAGTAAAAAGAGGGTCATTGCCCTCTTTTGTATATGAATATGAATTCGTGCTCATTTATTTTTTTGAAGCCTTAATTTTTGCCACAACAATTTCACGGTTTTCTTTTTTCAAAGCAACCATTTTTTTTAATGTAGCAGCCATTTTGATATCTGCTGTTATTGTAACTGTTTGTTTCATAGTTATGCAAATGTATATTATTTTGTAATATTCTCAAAAATTATTCCAATTTATTCTTTTTGAGAGTATTAAATTTGATTTTATATTTTTCGAGAATATACACACTTTAATTTCTTCAAATTACTTTATTTTGTAGTTTAATTCTAAGATTTTGAAAGTAATTATCCTAACACCGATGGAAATTGAGCGTGAAAAAGTCCTAAACGCTTTAGCTCGAATTCCGAATTTGAATCATACCTACGAAGTAATCGTTTCTGGAATTGGTCGTGAAAGTACGGCTAAGGCGATGATGCAAATGCCACCTCACGATATTTGTGTGTTAATGGGTTTTGCTGCTGTAGTAGGAAAAGAAGCCCATTTACCCGATTATTTGCATTTAGGAAAACCTATCGAAATTACCAATGCATCGCTATACGGTTACGAAGGCGGCTTGTTTGAAAACGGAAAACCCATTATCACCGAAAAGCCAAAGCTAAATTTACCTTGTTTGTCATCTTTAACTTCTGATAAGTTTGTAAGAACAACCGATTTAGCAGAAAAAACGGTAGTCAATATGGAAGATTACACGTTTAAATATTTGAAAAAACCACAAGATTTTATCGTGCGCATCATCTCCGATTTTTTACCTCACGAAACCGAAATCGACTTTTTTGAAGAAGTGAAAAGTATTGATTTTTTAGAAGGTGTGGTGGCGGTGGATGATTATTTGGAACGCAGATAACACTCATGTTTTGCAACGCTGATTTTACGGATTTTTTAAAAAAAACCACCAACATTACTACTAGTGTTTTATACGATATCAAACCTGACAGGTTTTCGAAACCTGTCAGGTATAAATCAATAACAAAATTAAATTCCCAATGAACTTTCAATTGCGAAATAGTTTCCTTTTTCTTGATGTACATATTTGAAATTTTCTAAATCTCCAAAACATGCAATAACTTCTGTTCTCTTAATTTTCGTTGGTTTGTCAGATAAACAGGAAATGTAAGAACTCCAAGGATATTCTATTGGGTGTGAACAAATTTTGTGATGAACAGGATTATTGTGTATGTAAGCAATTACATTTTGTAAATAGGTATCAAAGTTAATTTGTTTTCTTCTGAAAGGTCTTTCAAATAAAGCTCCATGTCGGTTATATTTCTTATTAAATGCTTTTGTATAGGCATTAAAAAGATTTGAAAAAGCTTGGGATGGATTTTTATTTTTATCTGAATCAATCTCCGCAGTTTCTTTAATTCTAACTATAAAATGAAAATGATTTTTCATTAAACACCATGCAAAAGTTTCTGCAATTGGTTCAATGTATAATTCGAAAAGTTTTAGGAAATGTTCGTAGTTGTCTTTTTCTTTAAATAGTGTTTCACTATTAATTCCACGATTGTAAATATGGTAATAGTTACCATGTTGCAAGGCTTGAATCATAATTGTCTGGCGTTTATATAATTACAAATGTATGTAAAAAAATATTTTGCCAAAAAGAAAACCTGACAGATTTCAGAAACCTGTCAGGTTTAAATATAATCAGATGAATCTTACTCCTCCAATAAAACCTCTAAAATCGTAATCGCGGCATCGCTAATTTTAGTTCCAGGACCAAAAACCGCTACAGCTCCGGCCTCGAATAAGAATTGATAGTCTTGGTGTGGAATTACACCACCAACAATGACCATAATATCTTCTCTTCCGTATTTTTTTAGCTCTTCGATAACTTGTGGTACTAAAGTTTTGTGTCCGGCTGCTAAAGAAGAAACACCTAAAATGTGTACGTCATTTTCAACCGCTTGTTTGGCTGCTTCTTGTGGCGTTTGGAATAACGGACCAATGTCTACGTCAAAACCTACGTCGGCATAACCTGTTGCTACTACTTTTGCACCACGATCGTGACCGTCTTGTCCCATTTTCGCAATCATAATACGAGGACGACGCCCATCTTTCTTTGCGAATGCATCGGCTAATTGTTTTGCTTTTTCAAAACTTTCGTCGTTTTTAATTTCTTTACTATACACGCCGCTAAAACTTCTAATTTGTGCTTTATATCTTCCGAAAACAACTTCTAAAGCATCACTAATTTCACCTAATGTAGCTCTATTTCGTGCTGCTTCTACTGCTAAAGATAGTAAATTTTCACCGTTGTCATTCCCATGCACATGGGAATCAGCGCTTTCGGTTAATTTTGCTAAACATTCGGCAACTTTAGCGTTATCGCGAGTGGCTTTGATTTGTTCTAAACGTTCAATTTGTTGTTTGCGCACCATTTGGTTATCTACATCCAAAATATGTAACGGATCTTCTTTTTCCAAACGGTATTTGTTCACCCCAACAATAATATCTTGACTGCTGTCGATACGGGCTTGTTTTCGAGCAGCAGCTTCTTCAATTCTTAATTTCGGAATTCCGGCTTCAATCGCTTTGGTCATGCCACCTAATTCTTCTACTTCTTCAATTAAAGCCCAAGCTTTTTGAGCAATTTCAGCCGTCAAACTTTCTACGTAATAACTTCCTGCCCAAGGGTCAACTGTTTTACAAATTTTAGTTTCTTCTTGTAAAAAGATTTGAGTATTACGAGCAATTCGTGCTGAGAAATCGGTTGGTAAAGCAATCGCTTCGTCTAAAGCATTGGTGTGTAACGATTGTGTTCCTCCAAAAGCCGCAGCAGCTGCTTCAATCGCAGTTCGAGCTACGTTATTAAAAGGATCTTGCTCAGTTAAACTCCAACCCGAAGTTTGGCAATGCGTTCTTAAAGCCAATGATTTTTCGTCTTTTGGATGGAACTGTTTCAATAGTTTTGCCCAAAGCATACGACCGGCACGCATTTTAGCAATTTCCATAAAATGATTCATTCCAATCGCCCAGAAAAACGAAAGGCGAGGAGCAAACGTATCAATGTCCATTCCAGCCGCTAAACCGGTGCGAATGTATTCTAAACCATCGGCTAAAGTGTAAGCTAATTCAATATCTGCAGTAGCTCCCGCTTCTTGCATATGGTAACCCGAAATCGAAATCGAGTTGAATTTCGGCATATTTTTACTTGTATATTCGAAAATATCTGCAATAATTTTCATCGAAGGCGTTGGTGGATAAATGTAGGTATTTCGCACCATAAATTCTTTTAGAATGTCATTCTGAATCGTTCCCGATAATAGGTTAGGAGCAACGCCTTGTTCTTCCGCAGCCACTATATAGAATGCCATAATGGGTAAAACCGCACCGTTCATCGTCATCGAAACCGACATTTCACCTAACGGAATTTGGTCGAAAAGTACTTTCATATCTTCCACCGAATCGATGGCAACTCCTGCTTTTCCAACATCGCCAACCACTCTTTCATGATCAGAATCGTAACCTCTGTGCGTAGCTAAATCAAAGGCAACGGATAAGCCTTTTTGTCCAGCCGCTAAGTTTCTTCTGTAAAAAGCATTACTTTCTTCCGCAGTAGAAAATCCGGCATATTGACGAATCGTCCATGGTCTGCGAACGTACATAGTTGAATAAGGTCCGCGTAAATTTGGTGCAAAACCAGCAGCAAAACCAATATGTTCTAAATCGGAAATATCTTCTTTAGAATAGGTTGGTTTTACTTCAATTCCTTCTGCAGTGGTAAATGAGTTTAAAGTTTGGAGTTTAGAGTTTGGAGAAACTTCTAACTTCTGACTTTTAACTTTTAACTTTAAATGTTGTATATCTTTTCTCATAGTTATAAAACTATTTTGGGTATTTTTTGGTGCTTCTAGATGTATGAAAGCAACTTAATATTTTTATTTCTTTATTGTATTCGTCAATTTCAAAAATTAATATAAAAGGAAAAACTTTTAGAGGAATCGACCTATATGATTTATATTTAATTTGGAAATGAGGATTTATACTTAAAACTTTGTATGCTTCTTCAAGTTCTTCCAAAAATCTGACCACAATTTCAATAGTTATAGCTTCATAAAAGTCGGTAATTTTTTCAATATCATTATTTGCTAATGGCGAAACAATAACCTTATATTCCATATTTTTTCTTCAATCTGTTTATTGATTCTTCTCCTGAAATGAAGTCTTCTTTTGGTTGATTGGCTCTAAAATCCAATAACTTTTTATCTTCGTCAGATAAAGTATTATCATCAAATTCAATTCCAACTGAAGGATTCTTTAAATAATTTTCGGTTCGTTCTCTAACTTCATCAATTTGCCATTGCGGAATTTGATATTCCTTAGAAGTTGGAAGAATTATCACTTCTACTTCTTCTGCATTGAAATCTTCAGGTAAAGTGATGTTTACTTGATGATTTTTTACTTTTACAAATCTTCTAATTGCTTCCATGGTCTTCTTTTTCTGAAAGTTACGAAATTATTCCGAAGCTAATCTTTCTTGTTCTAATTTTTCAGCCAAACGTTTTTCGATAATTGGTGTGATTAACGTTTTTCTAGCGTTTTGTTTTACAAATGGAAACAATTCCAAATCGTTTTTCATTTGGTCGTTTTTGTTTGGATACTTGTTAGTTCCTAACAAAACTTCTTTGCCTGAATCAAAAAGCTCTTGTTCTTTTTGTGTGCTCTCGTTAATTTTTCTTTGAATCGTTCCATCGATTAATTGCGAAATCAAACCGCCGTTTTTCTCGATATCTTTAAATAATTCTAAGGCTTTCTCGGCTAATTGTTCCGTTAACGTTTCAATGTAATATGCACCATCAGCAGGATTATTTACTTTATCAAAATAACTTTCATGTTTTAAAACTAACAATTGGTTTCTTGCAATTCGATCTCCAAATTCATTGTCTTTATGGTATAAAGCATCATATGCTAAATTGGCAACTCCGTTTGTTCCGCCTAGTATAGCAGCCATACATTCTGTTGTAGTTCGTAACATGTTTACGTTGTAATCGTATATCGTTTTGTTACGTTTTGTAGGAGTTGCTATAATATGACAATCGAAATTATGATTGAATTCTGTTGCTAATGTATTGAATAAAAGACGTAAGGCTCTTAGTTTTGCTATTTCGAAAAAATAATTCGTTCCAACAGCGACTTCAATAGTAATGGGTTGGTTGATTGCTGAAATTCTATTGAAATATTCATTTGCATGTGCTAAAGTGTAAGCCAATTGCTGAATCATATTTGCGCCAGCATTTTGATAAATTCCGCTAGAAATAGTTAAAAAAGGAATTGCTGTTTTAGTTGCAATATTCTTTAGCTTATCAAAATCTTTTTCAAGGTTTTCAAACCAATTTCCATCTTTTGCTAATTGTCCTATTGGGTCAATTTGAATGGATATGTTGGCCTTGTTTTTTGAAGCAAAATCATTGATTTTGGTAACGAAATCGATTGATAGAAAAGGCAAATTAAGGTAATAGATTACTTTTTCTAACGGAAGATTTTGCATTAAATCATCAATAGAAATTGTTTCGTTTTCAATTGTAAAACGAATACTTTCTGCTCCTCTTTTTAGCGTGTCAATTGCACGTGAATTTGATTTTTGTATATCATGTACAAAAATATTTTGCACAATTGCAAAAGGATCTGAAGGAATAATTGCATTTAAATTTACTTCCGATTCATCGTTATGATAAAACGGTTTTACTTTTATGCCTTCTGGACTTTCCCAAACAAGAGTTTCGTTGTAATCGGCTCCTTTTAGTTCAAATTGAATTTGTTGTTTCCATTGTTTGGTGGAAATAAAATCAAATTCTGAAAATAGTTTATGATTAGTCACGAATTATATATTTAATTGTTACTATTTGTTTTTTCTTGAAATGTTTCGGTAGAATCTTTTTTATTGTCTTCAAAATCAATAATATAGATATCTTCGTTTTCACGCTTCATATAATATTTTTCACGAGCATATTTTTCAACTCTATCATCATTTTTTAGATGTTTGATACTCGTACTGTCTTTTTTTATTTCGCTTTTATAATAATTAATGTTGTCTTCAATTTCATTAATCTCTTTATCTAAAACACGATGTTCTAAATAGGAATAATTATCAAAAAACATCATCCAAATCCCAAAAAGAATTATTACCAAAATATACCGATTCACTAAAAATTTTAGGAACGGATATTTGGAAATTAAATTTTTGAGTTTTTTCATAATTATGCAATTCTTTGGTTAATTACAGCTCTAACAACATCAATAGCTACTGTATTGTATTTGTCATTAGGAATTATAATGTCTGCAAAAGCTTTTGTAGGTTCGATAAATTGTTCGTGCATAGGTTTTAAAGTGTTTTGATAACGATTTAAAACTTCCTCCATATCTCTTCCACGTTCTGCAATATCACGTTTTAATCTTCGTATTAATCTTTCATCAGAATCGGCATGCACGTAAACTTTAATATCAAACATATCTCTTAATTCAGGATTGGTTAGAATTAAGATACCTTCAACTATCATTACTTTTCTTGGATGTGTGATAATTTTATCATCTGTTCTATCGTGAGTTACAAAAGAATAAACGGGTTGTTCAATAGTGTGACCTGCTTTTAATTCTTTTAAATGAGCAACTAAAAGTTCAAAATCTATAGCTCTTGGATGATCAAAATTGATTTTGGTACGTTCTTCATAGCTTAAATGATGTGTTTCTTTATAATAAGAATCTTGAGAGATAATACCCACTTCTGAAGAAGGTAACTCGTTCATAATCTGATGTACAACTGTTGTTTTACCACTTCCGGTACCGCCGGCAATTCCTATAATAAGCATAAAGATTCTAAAGTTGATTATTTTAGCAAAAATAGAAATAATATTCTAGGTCTTTTTTGTTTTGATAAGAAAGTTTTTGGAATAAGTGCTAAAAAAATATAGGTTGTTGATGTTAAATAATTTATTTTAAAAAAAATAATTGATTTTTTTGATACAATAGAAATTAGTTATATATTTGCACTCGCTAATACGGGGTGTAGCGTAGCCCGGTTATCGCGCCTGCTTTGGGAGCAGGAGGCCGCAGGTTCGAATCCTGCCACCCCGACGAAACCTTCTTGTTTACTCAAGGAGGTTTTTTTATTGTTAAAAACTATATGTTTATAATTAATTCTAATCTATTTTTAAGAATTATTTTTAATTAAAAACTTACATTTGCTATTCTTAAAAGATTATAAGTTATGTCAGATACAATTGAAAAAGTAAAATGTTTAATAATTGGTTCAGGACCTGCAGGATACACCGCAGCTATATATGCAGCAAGAGCAAATATGAATCCTGTTTTATATCAAGGACAACAACCAGGCGGACAATTAACAACTACAAATGAAGTTGAAAATTTTCCAGGATATCCTGAAGGAGTAACCGGACCTGATATGATGGTTCAGTTACAAGAGCAGGCAAAACGTTTTGGCTCTGATATTCGTGATGGATGGGCTACAAAAGTTGATTTCTCTGGAGCTATTCATAAAGTGTGGATTAATGATACTATTGAAATTCATGCGGAAACCGTAATTATTTCTACTGGAGCTTCAGCTAAATATTTAGGATTAGAATCGGAACAACATTATTTAAAACTAGGTGGTGGTGTTTCTGCTTGTGCGGTTTGCGACGGATTTTTCTATAGAAATCAGGAAGTTGTAATTGTTGGAGCAGGAGATAGCGCTTGTGAAGAAGCACATTACTTATCTAAATTATGTAAAAAAGTAACGATGTTAGTTCGTAGCGATAAATTTAGAGCATCTAAAATTATGGCAGAGCGTGTACAAAAAACAGAAAACATCGAAATTTTAATGCACACTGAAACCGAAGAAGTTTTAGGAGACGGACAAGTTGTAACAGGTGTAAGAGCTAAAAATAGAGCAACTGGAGAGTTGATTGATATTCCAGCAACTGGATTCTTCGTAGCGATTGGACATAAACCTAACACCGATATTTTTGCAGACTACATTACGTTAGACGAAACAGGTTATATTGTTAATGTGCCAGGAAGTTCAAAAACAAATGTAGCAGGTGTTTTTGTAGCAGGTGATGCAGCAGATCATGTGTATCGTCAGGCTATTACAGCTGCAGGAACAGGTTGTATGGCGGCTTTAGATGCAGAACGTTATATGGCGGCGAAAGAGTAATCGATAATTTTATAATGAGTTGTCCTAAAAAAGGTTGACTCGTTAATAATTCAAATATAGTTAAATCGTAACAGAATTAATTCTGTTACGATTTATTTTTCCCCATTGTTTTAAATGTATTGTTTTTTGTTGATGTGCTTGGTTTGGAGTTATCATATTAATTGACATATGTATTCTAAAATTGTTGTATAAACTAATGGCTTGTGTGACTTGTTTTTTTAAATTTTGATAATTTTCAAAGATTTCATGTAAACCAAATTCTTCTTTTAAAATTCCATTTACTCTTTCAGCTATTGCATTTTCATATGGATCGTATTCTTGTGTCATACTAATTAAAATATTGTTTTTCTTTAACAAATCAGTATACTCTTTACTACAATATTGTAAACCTCTGTCAGAATGGTGAATGAGTTTATTTTTTGTTTTCCTGTCAATCAAAGCCATTTCTAAAGCTTTTACTGTATTTGAACTCATTAAATTATCTGATAGTTGATAACCAACGATTTTCTTGGAACAAGCATCAGTGAGTAAATGCAAATAATATGTTTTCTCTTTTGTTCGTAAATAAGTTATATCAGCAACCCAAACTTGTTCAGGTCTGTTAAGTTCTAAATTGCTTATTAAATTTGAATAGCGTTTCATCCAATGTCTTGAGTTTGTTGTTTTGTAATATCTTCGAGCTTTAGGAACTTGTAAATATTCCGCTTTTAAAAAATCTAAAAAATTATCTCGACCAATTAATATATGATGTTTTATAAATTCATCTTGTAACATTAAATAAAGTTTTTTACCACCTGTTCGGGGTAATTGCTTACGAATATTTACAACTAAACTTCTTAATAATTCTGAATTGTATTTAGATATTTTAATTTTTGATTTTCGCTTGTAAAATGCCTGTTTTGTATATCCAAACAGTTCGCATAACTCATAAGTAGTCAACAAACTAATTGTGTTTATTTCTTCGACTGCTTAGAACCAGACTTTTTTACAATATCAATTTTAAGTTCGCGTTCGGCTATTTCGATAAATCGTTTGAATACTTTTAACTCTTCTTCTTTTTTAGTTAATTGAGCTTCTAGCTCTTTTATACGTTGTTGTTGAGGATCTTTCATAGGACGACCAAATGTTATTTTATCTTCATAGGTAAATTTACCATATTTTTTTAACCATCTTGGTATACAACTATTACCTAAAATATTGTAGCGTCTTCGAAGTTCTGCTTTTGTAAATAAACCCCTTTCAAATTCACTTACAACTTGCCGTTTAAATGCTTCACTGTAAATTTGTGGAGTACTCTCAATTTTTGAAGTTTTCTTTTTTGTTGACATATTATGTAATATTTAGTCAACTTATTTCAGGACAAGACAAAATATAAAAAAGCTCCTATTGAAAAATAGGAGCTTTTGGTTTTTATGAGCATCTACTAATAGTAGCTGTATCTTCTTACTTTAGCAATATACTTAGCTAAACGAATAACTTGGTGGCTATAACCGTATTCGTTATCGTACCATACATACATTACAATGTTTTTTCCGTCTCCAGAAACAATGGTTGCGTTACTATCAAAAATAGCAGGAGCTGATGTTCCTACAATATCTGAAGATACTAATTCATTATTTAATGAATATTTAATTTGCTCTACAAGATCGCCTTCTAAAGCATATTTTTTCATAATGTTGTTTACTTCATCAATAGAAGTGTTTTTTCCAACTTCTAAATTCAATACTACTAATGATCCATTAGGAACTGGAACACGAATTGCATTTGAAGTTAATTTTCCAGCTAATGCAGGTAATGCTTTTGCAACGGCACTTCCGGCACCAGTTTCAGTAATAACCATATTTAAAGCAGCAGCACGACCTCTACGGTATTTTTTGTGCATGTTATCTACTAAGTTTTGGTCATTTGTATAAGCGTGAATTGTTTCTAAATGTCCTTTTACAACACCTAAAGTATCTTCAACAGCTTTTAAAACTGGAGTAATAGCATTTGTTGTACAAGAAGCTGCAGAGAAAATATTTACTTCATCTGGATTATAATCTTCATGATTTACTCCGTAAACAATATTAGGAACTCCTTTTCCAGGTGCTGTTAATAAAACTTTATCAGCCCCTTTTGAAGTTAAATGACGTTTTAATGCTTCTTCTGTAGTGAATGCTCCTGTGTTATCAATTACTAATGCATCTTCAATGCCATATGCTGTATAATCAATTTCTTCTGGAGAATTAGCTGTAATGATATGAACGGTTGTTCCATTAATTATTAAAGCATTATTTTCTGAATCTGCAATTACAGAACCTGGAAAATCACCATGAACAGAATCGTAACGCAATAATGAAGCTCTTTTTTCTAATAAAACTGCGTCATTTTTATCTCTAGTTACTATAGCTCTTAAACGTAATTGTTGTCCTTTTCCAATTTTAGACATGATTTCACGAGCTAATAAACGACCAATTCTACCAAAACCATAAAGAACCACATCCTTTGGTTTTATTTCTTGAAAG
Source organism: Flavobacteria bacterium BAL38 (assembly GCA_000169355.1). GTDB lineage: Bacteria > Bacteroidota > Bacteroidia > Flavobacteriales > Flavobacteriaceae > Flavobacterium. The sequence goes on from AAXX01000002.1 coordinate 525,676, forward strand.
TTTTTAGCATTTTTTAATTTGTCAATTACAAAGGCTTTTGCATCATTGTATTTGTCATCTTCTAAATGATATTCGTAAGTTAATTTTCCAATATCAATTCTTGAAGGTGGTAAATCTAAATCAACAATTGCACTTGCAATTTCAACGGAATCAAAAACGTTAATAGGCTTTTCAACAAAAGCACCAGCGTATTCGTGTAAGTTAATGATTTCACTTACGTTTTTGTCAATCAATTGATTGCGGAATAGAACCAATTCAATTGATTTGTCATACCATAAATCACTGATGATTTTAATGAATTCTACACCAGCTTTTCTTCTGTCTGCCTGAAAAGCTAATTCTTTTTCGTATAAAGAGATATTGCTCATGAAATAATTATGTGTTGTTTTGTGGTGCAAAAGTATATATTTCAAACGTTTTCGTAAAATTTATTTTTATTTTTTTTAGTGTTTTAAAATGAATTTTTAAATGGCTCTTTTTATTTTGTTTATTTTTCTATTTTTGAAAAAAAATGAAATGAAACTAAAATTCATATATATCTTTTGCCTTTTGTTTTTTGGTTTTGGTTATTCTCAAGATTCAATTCCTAAATATAAGTGGTTAAGAACAGGTTTGGTTTTTGGTTATGCCTCTCAGAATACTTTTATAAATCAAGATTCAGATTATACTTATGAAACAAAGTGTATTAAATTTTCTAATCATTTTAATCTCTCTAAAAAGAGAAAACATTCATGGGAAATCTTAATCGAGCCAAGTTATTATAGATCCAAACATCAGTTGTTAAATTATTGGTTTATTAGTCATACAGTTGAAAATGGTGATGAACTTAGAGCTAAATTTATGCCTCTAAAATCGATGAATGAATATGTTTTAAATGTAGGAGTTGTTTACAGACGATATTTAAATTTAAATTCATCAGTATTTGCAACATTAAACTCGGGTCCAATGTATATTGATACTGATACAGAACGATTAAAGAAAGGATTTGCTTTTAGTGATATTCTTACATTTGGATACAATTACAAATTGAAAAATGTATCTTTTGATACAAAATGTGTGTTTAGACATGTTTCAAATGCAGATCTTCAAAAGCCAAATTTTGGACTAAATTCCGTAGGGTTTGAATTTGGAACCTATTTTGAGCTCAATTAAATAAAAATCGTAACACCTATTAAGTATTGCGATTGTATTTAAAAAGAATTTAGTTTGAATTTTACATGATGATGCTATACATTTGACCGTTTTTGGAAATGATCTGATATCTTGCTTTTTGATTTTCTTTTTTAGCCAAATAACTAGACACCGTTTCCATATCTTTTGCTTTGTTGCCATCAATGCTTAAAATTACTGCGCCATCTAAAATATCGCTATATTCTGCATATTCAGGATTATTCACTTTTTTAATTTTGATGCCTTCCTTTATATTAAATTGTTTTTTATCAGAAGCATCAATGTCTTCAAACTCAATTCCATTGAACTCGTAATTCAAAATTTCTTTTTTGGTTAACTTTACAGGAAGTATTTTTTGTTTTCCATCTCGTAATACACTTACTTGTATTATATCGTTAGGTCGTTTTGTATTAATATAAGCTGATAATTCAGCAAAACCATTTATTTTTTTATCGTCTAATTGTACAATAATATCACCTTTTGTTAATCCTGCTTTTTCAGCCCCCGAATTTTTAGTTATCTTATTGATATAGAAACCTTGTGTTTCTTTTATTCCTAATTCTTTTGCGTAGTTCGAATTCAATTCGCCACCTTCAACGCCTAATACACCGCGTTGCACATTTCCAAACTGCATTAAATCTTCTATGATTTTTCTAGTTAAATTCGATGGAACAGCAAACGAATAACCCGCATAGCTTCCTGTTGGCGAAGAAATCATGGTGTTAATTCCTACTAATTCGCCACGGGTGTTTACTAAGGCACCACCACTGTTTCCAGGATTAACTGCAGCATCGGTTTGGATAAAAGATTGAATGCCGTTGTTTGATAAATTTCTAGCTTTTGCCGAAACAATTCCAGCCGTAACAGTAGAATTTAAGTTATACGGATTCCCAACTGCCAAAACCCATTCGCCAACTTTAATAGCATCAGAATCTCCAAAAAACACATAGGGTAATTTTTCATCAGCATCTACTTTTAAAAGCGCAATATCCATTTTAGAATCGGTTCCAACTAATTTAGCCTTGTACGATTTGTTGTCGTTTAATGTAACCTCTAATTCCGTCGCATCTTGAATTACGTGGTTGTTTGTAACAATATAGCCGTCTTCGGTAATAATTACTCCAGAACCTGTACCAATTTGCGTTTGTTCTCTGTCACCTCTATAACCATACATAAAATCAATAATATTACCAGGAACTTTTGATACACTTACATTTTTTACGTGTACAACTGCGTGAACTGTATTTTCTGCTGCAGCTGTAAAATCTATGTTTTCAGCTCCTAGGCTTACATTTTTAGCGTAATTAGTTGATGCAAGTGTAATTTTGCCTGCGTTATTTGGTTCTAAAAAGAATTTGTAAGCGCCTAATGTTACGGCACCACTAAATAATGATACGAATACTAAACTTCCAAATTTTTTCATGATTTCTATATTTTTGTTTACTCAAAATTAAAATAAAAAATAATTCATAAAATCACTTTAACGCTCGATTAACAATGTTTAACATCTTATTAATAATTTGTACTTTTGTGTAAATTAATTACTATGCAAATTTCATTTTATAAATATCAAGGAACTGGAAACGATTTTGTTATGATTGATAATCGATCTGAATTTTTTCCAAAAAAAGATACTAACTTAATTAAGCAACTTTGTGATAGAAGATTTGGTATTGGCGGTGATGGTTTGATTTTGCTGGAAAACCATCCACAATATGATTTTAAAATGGTTTACTATAATTCGGATGGTAATGAAAGTTCGATGTGTGGTAATGGAGGTAGATGCTTGGTTGCATTTGCCAAACAAATGGGTGTTGTCGAAAATAAAGCCGAGTTTGAAGCGGTTGATGGTTATCATTACGCAACTTTAGATGCTAAAGGAATTGTAGCGCTACAAATGAAAGATGTAGATACCGTTAATCAACAAGAAAATTATACTTTTTTAAATACGGGTTCGCCACATCATGTGCAATTAGTAGACAATTTAGTAGAATTGGATATTAAAACAGAAGGAGCAAAAATTCGTTATTCTGATTTGTATGGAGATGCAGGTAGTAATGTAAATTTTGTAAGCCAATTAGAAAATGACATTTTTGCTGTTCGCACCTATGAAAGAGGAGTAGAAGATGAAACCTTATCTTGTGGAACAGGTGTAACAGCAGTTGCTATTGCCATGCATCAAACCGGAAAAACAAGTAATAATATTATAGATTTGAATGTTGAAGGCGGAAAATTAAAAGTGCAATTTGATGTTGATAAGGGAAATTATACCAATGTTTTCTTAATTGGACCTGCTACTTTTGTTTTTGAAGGAAAAATTGATTTAGATTTTTGATTGAAGAGTAACGATTTTTGATTTTTGAACTTGTATTTGAACTTGTAATTGATAATGATAACATTAAAAGGAACTAATATATACCTACGCGCACTCGAACCTGAAGATTTGGATTTTATCTATGCTATAGAAAATAACGAATCGGTGTGGGAAGTTAGCAATACACAAACACCATATAGTCGTTTTTTAATTCGTCAGTATTTAGAAAATGCACATCAAGATATTTATGAAGCCAAACAATTACGTTTAGCCATTTGTTTAACTGGTAGTTTTGAAACAATCGGATTAATCGATTTGTTCGATTTTGATCCTAAAAATAATAGAGCTGGTGTTGGTATTGTTATTTCAAATGAAACGAATCGAAATTCAGGAATTGGTTCAGAATCATTACAACTTGTTATTAATTATGCTTTTCATCATTTACAATTACATCAATTATATGCAAATATTGGGAACAATAATGAAATTAGTATAGCTCTTTTTACTAAATTTGGCTTTGAAAAAACAGGAGTTAAAAAAGATTGGAATAAAATGAACAATCAATATGAAGATGAAATTTTATATCAATTAATCAATAAATACTAAAACTGTACCCCTTGAACGTAAAAAAACTTATTTCAATAGTAGCTGTAGCTGGGATAGTAATAGCAACTATATTAGGAACATTTGTTTATTTTAAAGCATTTACTGCTAATACCCAATTTGCACAAGATGAGGTGTTTGTTTATGTGCCAACCGATGCTTCCTATGAAGAGGTAAAAGAAATGTTATCTCCTTTATTAAAAGATATTGATAAATTTGATTTTGTTGCGACTTCAAGAAATTACGCTACGAATATAAAATCAGGCAAGTTTTTGTTGAAAAAAAACATGACTAGTTTTGATATTGTTAGAAGTTTACGTCTAAACGTTCCTGTTAAAGTAGCATTTAACAATCAAGAAACTTTAGGTAAATTAGTTCAACGTTTGGCTACTCAATTAGAACCAGATAGTTTAAAGTTAGAAGTAGCGTTTACAAACACCCCATTTTTAGAAGAAAATGGTTTAACAGAAGAAACGGTTTTAGCTCTTTTTATACCCAATACATATGAATTTTATTGGAATACAACAGCTGAAAAAATTGCTAAAAAATTATCAAAAGAGTATCGAGTTTTTTGGAATAACGAGCGTTTAGAAAAAGCAAAAGCTAAAAATTTAACCCCTATTCAAGTGTATATCTTAGCTTCTATTGTTCATAAAGAAACGGCTAAAGTAGATGAAAGACCAACGGTGGCTGGTGTTTACTTAAATCGTTTGATCCAAGATATGCCACTTCAGGCAGATCCTACGGTTATTTATGCAATTAAAAAACGTTCAGGCGATTTTGATCAAGAAATTAAACGAGTTTTTTATAATGATTTACGAATAAATTCTCCTTACAATACCTATATAAACAAAGGTTTGCCTCCTGGTCCAATTGCTATGCCAGATGTT
>AAXX01000001.1 GCA_000169355.1 Flavobacteria bacterium BAL38
ATTGGTGATTTTTTTGCCAACTCTAGGTTGAGTAAGATGCTTTTAGAATCAGTATTACATGAACCCCATTTGGTTTTCATGTGTTTTACACCCCAATCATTGGTAGAAACCTCAATGATTTTTTCCCATTTTTCTAATAAAGGTTTAATCTGCAACTTTAATTGTTTGCGATACCATTCTCGCATTACAATTGCTTTTTCTTCAGTTGTAGCACCTTCTTTTATCTTTAGTATAATTTTTTTTGTTCCTTCAATTTTCACCGAACTATATCCGTTCTTTTCTTTATCCGTAAAAAAACATTTTTTTGGAGAAAAATAACTACCCATAATTAATTCGTTGCAAAATCCACCACATCCTCAATACTACTGGCAACAATCATTTCACTACCAATAGTTTCAAAATGTTTTTTACCACAATCAATTTTGGCTTTTTCTTTTGGTCTTAAATCGAATAAACCTGTACTGCCTTTAGATTCAACTACAAAGAACAATTTTTCCTCGTCTTTGTCTTTCCATAATACCGCCCAATCTGGATTGTAAGTTCCTAGTGGGGTATCTATTTTAAACCAGTCGGGAAGTTTTGCATAAACAGAAATATTTTTGCTCTCTTCAAATTGTTGTGCAAGCTTTGATTCTACGCTAGAATCATATACCACATAAGTAAATGGAGATTTCGTACTCTCTTTTAGATTACTTTGCAAATACCCAAACAATTCTTGGTTTTCAAAAAGTTCTTGACTATAAAACTCTGCATCCCCTAATTTTTCATACTTCACACCATCAATGATATGCATTCTCATTTGTTCATTGATAATATCAACACATCCTTCTATAAACTTTTGTGGATTTGCCTTGAAGTATTTTAACCTTATAGTTCCTGTAAGAATCTTGACAATAGATTTTCGAGTAAGCTGAGTTTCATTTTGTAAATATCCAATGATGTCTGGTAATCTTTCCACTTCGCCATATAAGGTTTCGGATTCACTAACAACATTCTTAATATCAACTCCGCCAGCATCTATTGTGATTTTACCTTTACTGTAAGTCAATTTACCTCTAGTGATTTTCAGTTGATTATCAATCGCTTGAATACATTTTTTAATTAACTCGTTTGAATCAAAGTTTACAGAGAATGTTGTCCTAAACTTTACTCGCTCCCAAAGTTCACGGAACTCTGGACTATCCAACACCATCTTGTTTACTCTAACCAGTTGCTTTTTCGTAGCATCTTTTATCTCTAATCTACCAGCTGTTTCTTTAAGGGTATTGATGATTTGACTTGCAACCTGTGGGTTTTCGGTAAATTCTTCTGGAAGATTTACAGCACCGTCTTTTAATGCAATTCTTAGCGTGTCTTGAACTTTACCTTTGGCATCAATATAACCAACTGCAACTAAATGATTGAAAAGCTCTACCGATTTCTCTTGACCTAAATAAACGGTATCTGTAGTTGGATTTCCATCTTCATCCTCAATGTTTATTATTTCTACCACCACGTCACCAAAACTATGAATTGCAAGCACCCCAAACTTAATACCTGTTTCAGCTTCAATTTCTTTCTGAAAATTATCGACAAAATCGACATAAGATTCTGTAGCCATAACTGTCAAAGTGTTCACCTCATGACCATATACACGTTCACCATCTTGATTTACACACAAACGAAGTCCACGACCAATTTCTTGTCGCCTTCTAATTTCTGAGTTACCAGCTTCTTTTAGGGTACATATTTGAAATACATTTGGATTATCCCAGCCTTCTTTTAATGCCGAATGTGAAAAGATGAACTTCACTTTCTTCAAATTGTCTTTCCCGTCATAAAAAGACAACAAAGTCTCTTTATCACGCATGATAAGGTTGTAAGTATCTTCATCAGCGTTTATACTTCCACTCGTATCTTTGAAGTACTCAAATTTATCTTTGGAATTGCTTCGTTTGGATTTCTTATCAATAGAGAAGTAACCATTATGAATTTGACTAGATTCTAGTTCAATATCTTTAATTTCAGAAAATAAGCTATTGTATTTAGGCTTTGAAATCAGACGAGTATATTCCTTTTCAAATATCTCTGCATACGCTCCATTGGTAGCATTACCGTCCTCATCATATATACGATACTTCGATACTGTATCAATAAAAAATAAGCTTAATACTTTAATCCCTTGTGGGTTTAAAATAAGCTCTTTGTCTAAATGCTCTTCAATTGTTTTACGAATTAAAGCTGTTTTAATCTGCTTATCGTCAACATTGCCAATTGCTTCTCCTAAACGAATAATATCTTCTTTACTAGTAAAATCTATATATTCGTTTCCTTGAACTCCAAATATGTCCTTGATGATATATCCTTCATATTCATCACGGTCTGTAAGTTCCCATAAATCTTCATTCTGTTTAACCCAAACTGCTTTTCTAGTAATTCTGCCGTCTTTAAAAATATCCAATTCGAGTTTAGCTGTTGGAAATCCTTTACTCAATTTAATTTCTAGTAATCGAATATAAGCTTGACTGTTTGCACCTTCTGTTTGCACTGAACCTACTTCAATCTGCTTTACCAATTTCTTTTCATACGCATCAACCGCATCCAACTTGTACATCAAGTTAACTTTCTCTTTATGGGTTGCAGAATAACGAACAATCGCCAAGGGATTTAAGTTTTGTACTGCTTTTTTACGTAAAGCGGTACTCATTGTCGTTTGCGGTTCGTCAATAATGATAAATGGGTTCGTGTTCTTTATTAAGTCCAGTGGTTTATACCCTAATGAATCATTGTAACGATGTATAATATTTGCCGTTTTTTTAATATCATTAGGGTTTTCAAAGCTTTTAGCAAAAGCATCAATGTTGATAACCATTATCTCCAGCTTATCATTTGTAGCAAAATCTCTAACTTCATTTAATTTACTACTGTCGTAAACAAAGAAATTATAATTGATGTTATCAAACAATTCACGTAAATGCTCTTTGGTTATCTGTAGTGATTTGTAAACGCCTTCCTTGATTGGAATAGATGGAACAACGATTATATGTTTAGAAAAACCATATTTTGTATACAATTCCAAAATCGTTCTCAGATACACATACGTCTTACCAGTACCTGTTTCCATTTCAACTGTAAAATCCAATTCGTTACGATTAACTTCGCCACGTACCGATGGTTTTAAACCGTTACCTAATTGAATGTTTTGTACATTCTCCAATATTTTACCTTCAGTTAATGTAAGTCGGTTACCATAACCTAATTCGGTAAAACTTGCTTTGTAAACTGTTTGGTCTTGCTTTGCTATAAATTCTGGTGAATAAACAGTAAAATTAGATTCACAAGTTTCTTGCCCTTTGAATATATCTACGATTGCATCTATAGCTTCTTGCTGGTAACTTAGTGCACTATCAAATTGTATTTTCATAATTCACTAATTAAATACTTTTAATTTCACTAATTCCAAATCGTTTTAAGGTCTGTACTGCATTTGCTTTTTCTACATCTGAGAAACCACTGTCTTTGAAAATTACACGGCATGTAGCTGGATTTAGCTCTTGTTTCCAAGCACCAATCCCTTCGGCAACTCTATTAGTAATATCGTCTGCTAAGCAAATAAATAACGCACCAAACCCAACGCTAAATACTTTTTTACCATCCATTAACTTTTCATCAATTGGTAGCGTTAAGTCTAAGCCATACTTCAATAATATCTCAAACAATACATCTTCTTCGGTACGGTCTGCTTTGATGTTTTCTTGAGCATCAAACAAACTTGCTTCTAGGTCTTCTGGATTGCCATCCCAACCTTTGATGTTGGAACTATCTAATTTGAACACTTTAAATCCAAGGTCTAAGTCTTTTGCTTTATCTGGGTTTTCTTCTGCTATTTTTTTACCAGCTCTACGAATGCGTTCTTTGCCAATTTCTGTGATTTTTTTAAATCCTTGTTGATACGCCACCTCTTTTTCATTTATTAATTCAGGTAATTGAACCAAAATAAATTTATTATTTCTATTGTAATTTATATTTACATTGAAAACAGCGTGAGCAGTGGTAGATGACCCCCCAAAAAAATCAAGAATAATAGCATTTTTGGTATGGTCTCCAAGTTGTATCATTTTTTCAATTAAATCAACTGGTTTAGGATTGGTAAAAACTGAGGAGTTATTAAATAAATTTTTTACTAAAGTTGTACCATTGGTTGTAGCTCCAACATCATCCCACCATGTCTTAGTAACTTTTCCTCTATCTAACGCTTCTGATAAAAATCTTTTTCTTTGAGGACCAGCTTCTCCTGACGTTCCAAAAACAATTCTGTTATCATTCATTAATATTTGAAATTTATCAAAATCATTTTTCCAACTTGAACCCGTATTCGGTAAGTATTTTTCGCCAGTTTTTGGATTTGTAATTTCATATTGCTGGTTAGGTCTCCAACCTCCAACTTGAAATGGGTCTGCTTTCCAAGGCCCTCTCACGTCATTATCAGGATTTGAAAAACCGTCACCAGATTCTGGAAGTCTAAAATGTTCTCTATTTTTTACAAAGTAATTTATGTCTTTTGCAAAAACTAAATTATAATTGTGTGATACTGAAATCAATGCAGTATTAGTCACAGATTTTGTAGAATTCCACATTATACAACCCATAAAATTTGATTCTCCAAAAATCTCATCACATATTTTCCTTAAATTATCAACCTCATTATCATCAATACTTACAAAAATCACTCCATCTTCTTTCAATAAATTCCTAGCCAAACGTAAACGAGGATACATCATGTTTAACCAGTTAGAATGATAACGCCCATCACTATCAGAATTGGTTGAAAGCTTGTTGCCTTCATCATCCACTTGTCCTGTAACTTGTTGGTAGTTCTTAAGGTTGTCTTTGTAGTTGTCTTTGTAAACAAAATCTTTACCTGTATTGTAAGGTGGGTCAATGTAAATCATCTTTACCTTGTTGGCGTAGCTTTTTTGCATGAGCTTCAATACCTCCAAGTTGTCACCCTCTATATAAAGATTTTGGGTGGTGTCCCAATCCACACTTTCTTCTTTACAGGGTCTTAAAGTTCCTGTACTAGGTTTGTGAGCTTCTCTACGTGCTTGTGCCTTGCCAGCCCAAGTGAAACGGTAGTATTCTTCACACTCCTCAATTTCTTCACCTAAGATTTCTTGAAGTACTTTGAAATCAATTTTTCCCTCAGCTAGAACTTCTGGGAAAAGTTCTTTCAATTTTTGGATGTTTTCATTTACAAGGTCAAGACTTTTTGTTTCCTGAGCACCTTGTGTTATTTTGTCTAGGCTCATATTTGACTTAGTTTTATTTTGATATCTTCTACTAGTTTTCTTTTTTGATGTATCGCTATGTTTAGCGTTACTTTTTGATTTTGTTGCTTCTCTGCTTTTATTTGGTTGGCTAGTTTTGAAATATCTTTTTCCAGCTCCTCCATTTTGTTTAATAACTCTAGGTCTTCCTTGGTTCGTGTGTTAGTTCGTTTTTGAAAAACACCTGTCACACTTGCACTATTCAATTGAATTATTGAATTGATATAACTTTGGTAAAACGATTCCAAGTTGGTTTTGTCCATAACTGCAAAATCAATAGACTTCAAAAACGCATCGGTAGTATCGTCCTTAAATAACTTTGAAAGTACTTTTGTGGAATAATAATTCTCAATAGTACGCTTTGTTTTGTCGTTTTGGTTAATTCGTTTCTCACATGTGTTAACAATGAATTCTTGGTCGTTTTCTATTATAACTAACATCTGATACGGGATATACTTTTGAAATAATTGAATACAAGTATTTGCCACCGCATCCAATTTTTCATTACCAATCGTGCATACCATTATTTGAACCTCCTCAAAAGCAAATAGGTCATTTATTACACTTTGAATGTTGCTATTATTTGGCTTTATGCTTGCCAACCATTCCATTTGTGCTATAGATGAATTTAAAACCTTCTTCTCTGATGCAGAAAGCTCAAAATTCTTCAAAAAGAAAGCCTTGGTAAGCTTCTTTTCGAGCAATACCCTTTCTGGTAGGTTTAATATGTTTTTGTATCTTAAACTCATTAATACCAGTCCAATTTTAAATTAGGAATCTCCCTTTTAACCAACTCTACAAACCTTGATTTGTAAAGAGTTGGTAACATTCTGTAATAATATAATCTAACCAAAACACTTTTCATTTCATCATCTTTTATCAATCTAATTGAGTTCAATCTGTATTCAGTTACTAATTTTTGTTGTTTGGATTTAGAGACACCTTCTTTGAAAACTGGCAGAAAATATCTGTAATTAAAAGTGTTAAAATATTGTCCTGGAAATGCATGATGAATAGTTTTGGTTTGCATGATTGGATAATCAATTTTGAAAAAATCTGAATTGACATAGTCAACAATTGCTTGCCTAAATTTTTCTGTTTGAACATAATATATTTCTGAGCTAACCTCATGATAAAAAAGTACTTTTTGAACTTCATAATTGTTAGAAAAAAGAATTTTATCTAACAATACTTCTACCTCGTTAAATTCTGAAACATGCATTAAAATCCATGCTATAAAGTTTAAGTTCGAATTAGGTTTATCAACAATTAAATATTTTGATAATCCATTAGTTATTATTGTTCGATAATTTTCATTGAGCTTCATTAATGAATAAAGAGGGTAACCAAGAGTACGGTAGTCTTTTGATTGAATATCTTCCAATTCTTGATTTATAATAACATCCAAATTTTCAGTTAAAAACGAAACTTGTGAAACGTCACTTGTTTTATTTATCACGCTTAATTTTTCTAGTAACTCCATTTATTTAATTCTTTATATTATTCATTAACACAATGTTTTTTAAATATTTTTTTGCTTATATAGTTCAAATTTTTATTTGTTATTTTCAATAATATCCTTCTAATTTTAAATTGGGAAACTCTTTTGCAACCAACTTTACAAATCTTGATTTATATACGGTAGCTAGGTATGAATTATGATAAAGAAGTACCAAAGTCCTTTTAATTTTATCATCATTAATAAAACGGATGGAATTCAATCTATATTCAGTTACTAATTTTTGTTGTTTTGATTGTGAAATTCCTTCTTTAAATATGGGCAGAAAATTTGTGTAATCAAATGTTTGAACATATTGACTTGGAAATGAATTATATGTTTTTTTAGATTCCATCATTAAGAAATCTGAATGAAAAAAATCAGAATTCACATAATTTATGATAGCTTTTCTAAATTTTTCAGTTTGAATATAAAAATTATACGGGTAGTAACTCTCATGATAAAATAGAACCTTTTGAACTTCATAGTTATTAGAAAAAAGAATTTTATCTAACAATTCTTCTACCTCATTAAATTCAGATACATACATTAATACAAATGCTATAAAGTTCAAGTCCGAATTAGGTTTATCAACAATAAAATATTTCGATAACACACTAATTATTACACTACGATAATTTTTATCAAGCTTCATTAGAGAATAAAGAGGATAACCAAGAGTACGGTAGTCTTTTGATTCAATATCTTCTAATTGCTTAATGATAATAGTATCCAAATTTTCATTTAAAAACGAAAGCTGCGAAATGTCTTTGGTATTATTTATTTCGATTAATTTTTCTAGTAACTCCATTTATTTAATAATTAAGTAACTAACTAATTCTAAACTATCTTCTTGATTAATTGCATCGGCAAATAGTGTCGTTCCACCTGGAGTTGCAAGTGAATCTAAACCGATTTCTTCTTGAATTCCTTTCACTTCATCCAAAGTTTTTCGTAACAATTGAATGTAATTATCCATTTTTTTGTTTCCTTTTGTTTCCTTATCGAATTCTGCAATTAAATCAGTTGCTATTTTATCATTACCCATTCCTAATTTTCTAAAATAATCCAAAGCGGTCTTAGTTTGTGCTCCTTTGATAATTTCTGTTCCATCCAAACTAATGTAGGCAAGGAAAAAAGGATAAAGGATGTTGTTCTTTAAATGTTTTGAATAATCTTCGGTTGTGTCTTTCAAGCAAAAAATAACCCCTTGTTTGATTTCAGCTAAATTAGATTTTACAACAGCATAAGAAGCTCTTGGAATTTCGTTTAGTTCCATCAATTGTTCATCGATACTTTTCTCAAGGTCAATTTTAAAGTCGTTAAAGGTCATATCGGTAATTGAGATACTTCCTTGAACATCTTCTAAATCTATCACTTGGTCTTGAAGCTGTTTTAATTGTCGTTTACGATAATCCAAATCTTGCATTTCACGACTATTCTGAGAGATTATATTGTCTTCACCAGTAGCCGAAACATCTAACATGACCATTTTACCTTGAACACGTGCTACAAGGTCAATAAAGCTATCCAATTCCATACTTGGGAAAAAGTTTACCAATTGGATGTTATCATTTTGCGAACCTATTCGGTCAATTCGACCAAATCGTTGAATAATTCTCACAGGATTCCAGTGAATATCATAGTTGACTAAATAATCACAATCTTGGAGGTTTTGACCTTCTGAAATACAGTCGGTACAAATTAACACATCAATCTCGTTTTTCTCGTCTGGATTGAGGTCATGTCGCTTTTTAGATTTAGGTGAAAAGTTAGTTAATATGGTATTCAAATCGGATTTGCAATTTGGCATATTTGTTTTGTTTGTATCAGAACCTGTTACGAGTGCCGAGTATACACTATGTTCATCAATTAACCAGTTTTTAAGTTCTTCATGTATGTATTTAGCAGTATCCGCAAATGCAGTAAAAACGATTATTTTTTTATTACCCTCATTGATAGGATTTTCAATCTTTTCTGTGATTCGATTTTTAAGTTCTAATAACTTAGCATCACGATTACTATCAATTATGCTAATATTACTTAGTAGGGTCGCCAGTGTTGTTTTATCTTGTTTTAAATCTTGTTTCCAGCGGATAATATCCATGTCTTGAATTAAGACTTTAGTTTTGCCACCTACCAGTAAATCTTCAAGTTCTGTATCATCTATTTCAATATCAGTAATATTAAAATCACTATCAATATTACCGTTTTTGTGCTCATCAATTTGTCTAAGATTGCCGTCAATTGTTTCGATAAGACTCAGCAATGTTAGTCTGAAAGAATGAATTGAACTCTCTAATCTTTTTAATAAATTGATACGCATCAAATAAATCAAACTTTGTTCACGGTCAACTTGTTTGAACACACTTCCTGTTGCAGTAAGCATATCGTATTTTTCTTCATAATAGGCACGTTTATCTGCACGCACATACCCAAGTGGAGAGTATGAAGCTAGTGTTAGAGTGCTTATTTCATCATAAATCACTCCAATATCTTTGAATTGATTATCCGTATCAATTTCTGGATAAATTGTAATAGGAGCTAAACGAGTAGGGAACTTTCCGATGTCTGTTGTGTCATAGTATTTTTCGATATGCTTTCTGGAACGTGCTATAGTCAACATATCAAGTATTCTAAAATATGTCCCGTCTAAATGCTCCATCAACGATTTCACATCCAAGTTATTAGGGTCACCATTTCGATACCAATTCGTAAATCTTCTTTGAGCATCTCGCATTACTTGAGTAATACTTTCGATACCGTGATTAGAAAAATAGTTATCGTTTCCTTCTGTTATAAATGAAATTTGATTTTTCAAATCGTTCATTTTATTGTTAACAGGTGTAGCAGAAAGCATCAAAACTTTTGTTCTAATATTAGCTTTAATCACATCGTTCATCAATCGCTTGTAACGTGTCATTCCTTCACGTTTATTTGGATTATTTCTGAAATTATGTGATTCATCAATAACCACTAAATCATAATTTCCCCAGTTGATTGTTTCCAGATTAATATCTCCAGATTTTCCTTTTTCTCTGGATAGGTCAGTGTGATTTAACACATCATAATTTAACCTGTCTTCAGCAAGAACATTGTAAATATCATTTTGCTGGTAAACCGTCCAGTTCTCTCTTAATTTCTTTGGAGCGAGCACCAATATTCTATCATTGCGAAGTTGATAATATTTGATTATGGCTAGTGCTTCAAATGTTTTTCCTAAACCAACTGAATCAGCTATAATACACCCTCCATACTTTTCAATTTTCTCGATAGCACCAATAACCGCATCCTTTTGAAAATTGAATAATAAACTCCAAATTTTTGAATTTTTGAAACCTACTTTTTCTAATTTTTCATCGGCACGTTCACTGATAGTTGAGTAATGAAAAATCTCTCTGATACTATATTTGTAAATAGCTTCTGGGGTAATGTTAACAGTTCCTTTTTTTAATCGTTCAGCAACTGCAACATTAATCAAAGATTTGCTATTGTTCCATGTGTTTTGAAATAATCCTAGAAATTGATTAGCTGTGTCTTCAAAGCATGTAATAAAAATCGGTGTTTTAGAAGAAACAACTCCAATGCACAATGAATCAAAATCTAAAGGCGTAAGTGTAAAACAAGTTGACTTACCATTATCTTCAATAATCAGTATGTTTTGATTCCCTACACCACCTTGTCTTATTTGAATCTTTTTCTCTACAAGTTCAATAACTTGATTTAGTTTGTGTTTTCGGTCTAAAGAAAGTTCTAGTTTACTTTCTTTAGCAGAATGGATTAATCTAAAATCATCTTGTTGATTAAAGTCCATAGATAATAAAAACTCAATGCTATTAGCATTAGAAAGGGATGGTATTATTTCAAATAATGCCAAAGCAGTAAAATGATTACAGCTCAAATGTACTTTTGATGTTGTGGTTATCGCATTGTTTACTTCATCGAGAAGTAAAATATTTTGGTTGTTAATTATCCTCATAAAATAGTTTAATTCAATAGTTCTTTCGCATCGACCTGTAATAATTTTGCAATATCATATAAAACTTCAATACTAGGTTGTCGTTTATTTGTAACATATCCGTTAACCATATTATACGACTTTCCAAGCCTTTCAGCCAACCAAACCTGTTTGATACCTTTATCTTTAAGTACTTCTTTGATACGATTCATCGGTGCATTATTTGGGTACAATATAGTGAAAAAACCAACATAAAATGAGATAAAAATATTTCAAAACCGAAATTGACCCTAAATGACATGAAACCTTAATAGCTATGGCTTTTTATTGAATTTTTCTCCTGTATTTACTGAGTAACCTTCAATAATGAATACGGTAACGATAGTATGCATTTTGGAACAAACAATATGATAAAAAAATGTCAAAAAAACTCAAAAATTACAATTGATTTAGCAAAAAAATAATTGAAATATATGCACTAAATTGCTTGAACTATTTTTTTATTCTATTAGAAAAATATTCAATATATTCCTTAGAGCCAATAATTTCAACTTCATTTGACAAACCTAATATGAATCGTGTAATTGGTTTAGGATTATTTATTGAACACTTCAAATTGTAGGGTTTGTTTTTATCTGTTTGCGTAATAAAAGGTAAAACCAAAGGATATTCTTCTTTTAAAATAACAAATGCTCTTAATGACAGATTTAATTCAATATCAAATTTTTCACCGTTCCACTCCGAAAAGCCAAAAACATCAGTTTGGTCAACTTTATGTAAACTTTGGAATTCTTGCTTTTCAGAAAGTTCTTCAACCTCTGTAATTCGTTCTATATTGAAATATTTATTTTTTTGGGTTGCTATTTCAAATGCACAAATAGAAGTGTAATTATCTGAAAAGGAAATAGGCTCAACTAATCTATCTGCTATTTTTTGTGAATTTGCAGAATGATAACTTTTTAAAATTATTTTATTTTCATTTTCTATAGAAATGCTTATTTTTTGAATGATTAATCCTAAATGAGCATTTAGAATATTGTTACCATGAACCGCCATTTCTGATTTGAAATATATTTTTTTCAATATAGCATCTTTCAGTTTATTGTCTTTAGCAGAACTCAAAAGCAATTCACTTAATAGCGCTACTTCTTCATTAGTAAATGAATCAAATTCTTGAAATCTATCTCCATTAATAAAATATCTTTTGTTTTGGTCACGTTCTAATTCAAACCCCAATTCTTTTATTAAATCTAAGTATCTATATACAGTTCTTTCCGTACTTTCTATAAACCCAGCCATAAATCGAATTGATTTAGCGGGTTCTTTTTTAAGCAAAGATATCAGTTGTAAAACCCTAAGTATTTTATGTTGATTTAGCATGATTAATAAATTTCTTGTCAAATTAGGACAATATTTGAGACTTAAACAAGTCGTTGACTCAAGTTGTCAATAAAAGATTGGTTTTTTGTATATTATTAACTAAAATTTAAATTTATGATGAAAAAATTATTATTAATCGTAACAATTACTTGTTTATTAGCTTCTTGTAATTCCGTTTCAAATTACTATCAAATCTATAAAGTTAATCCTTCAGAAAATATTGTAAAAAAGGATAATCTTCTAGTTTTTGAGGATGAAAATTGTATTGTTTCTTATGACCTATGGCAAAATGGTGGAAACATTGGATTTAATGTGTATAATAAATCAAACAAAAACTTATATCTAGATTTAGAACAAAGTTTTTTTATATTTAATGGTGTTGCCAACAATTATTACAAAAATAGAATTTTTACTAACACTTCTAATTCTGAGACAATTTCACAATCAACGCTATCTTTAACTAAATCTATTACTGGATTTAATAATTTAAATTTATTACAAACTAACAATAAAACTGCAACAAGTAACATTGGACTTGTGAATTCAACAGGTTATTCCGTTTCATTTAATGAGGAAAAAATAATAAATATTCCACCAAAAACTTCAAAATATATAACAGAATATTCTATCAATAATTCATTTTACAGAGATTGTGATTTATTTAAATACCCAACTAAAAAACAAATAAAAACTAAAACTTTTTCAAAAACAGATAGTCCATTAGTTTTTAGTAACAAAATAGCATACTTCATGGATTCGCCAGAAAAATTAATTGTTTTTGATAATTCTTTTTATATTTCTGAAATTACAAATTATTCTGAAAATGATGCGTTTCATTTAAAAACAGATGAATATTGTGGTAAAAAAAGCTTCACCAAAAGCTACTACTTCAATGATAAGTCACCAGATAAATTTTATGTAAAATATGTAAAATAATCTTCACATAATCACTTTTCGTATAATCAGCTAATAGTAATTTTGCAATTGAGTAAATAAAATTTACTTATTCTTTTACATTTTTCTTTTATTTAATAGTTTTTCAATCACAAAAATATTTTTCATTTTTAATCTTAAAATTTAAGTTATTTTTTTTACAAAAATTTTTGAATACTTCTGTGATTTCATCTCTGTTTTTAATATATTCGTTAAAATAAAAACTTGTTTGCAAATATTTATAAACATCACTTTCTATATCTGGTCTTGCTATTTCTTCTGGTTCTAAAATATTAATACTAAAATCCAATTCTTCATAAATATACCTTGGTAATTCAATTTGAATTCTATCACAATAATTGAATTTTTTTAAATCACCATATTTCAACCAATAATTATAAAAATGTTTTGTAATGTCATTTGTTTTGTATAGCAAATCACGAATTTCAATATTTATTTTATTATACTCATTATTAATCCTTCTTAAAATAGTATTTTTTTTTGCTTTATTAAACACTTCTTCAATTATTTTAAAATCATTTAGTTTATTACTTTGTGGACAATCCACAAAAAATGGTATCAAATAAAAATGATTTTTTGAATTTAAAATATAAAAACAGTTTTCATAACCAAATTCTTGATGCAAACCATTTGATAATTCAAAAATTTTAGAACTAAAGTAGTCATCTTTATTGTAATTATTATTTGTTTGAACTATAAATAATATTTCATACTCTTCATTAATAAACAATGAATGCGAATAAATATCATTTTCAAAAACATCTTGTTTTTTAAAATTAAATTTTAATTCAAAATTATTTTTTGATAGTAAATCCATATATTTAATTTTAATACTCTATTTCTATTTTTTTATAATTGAAGTTGAAAAATTTAATTGTTTTTCAACTCATCAAACTTAGCTTTCATCGTTGGATTATTATAAGTCAACTTTTTGATGGTTAAATCCTCCGTTTTTTCGTTTGCTAAACGCAGGTTGTTTTCTGAAGATAATAAGGCTGCTTTCGTTTTTTCTAATTCTTTTATGGTTTTGTCAATTCCATCAATGGCTTCATTAAACTTACGACTGGCTAAATCATAATTTCTGGCAAAACCTTCTTTAAATTTGTTCATTTTCTCTTCAAAGTTGGTAATGTCAATATTTTGACTACGCACTAATGCTAATTCTGCTTTGTATTGCATCGAACTCATAGCTGCATTTCGCAACAAGGTAATTATAGAAATAAAAAATTGAGGACGCACAACATACATTTTTGGATATTTATAGGACACGTCAACAATACCTGTATTGTATAATTCGCTTTCTCCTTCAAGCATAGAAACTAAAATAGCATATTCACATTTTTTTTCGGTTCTGTCTTTATCTAATTCTTTTAAGAAATCATCATTTCGCTTTTTAGTAGCTGTGGTATCGGCTTCATTTTTCATTTCAAACATAATTGAAATAATTTCATTTCCATGTTCGTCGTTTTCTCTGTAAATATAATCTCCTTTACTACCCGACTTAGCATCATTGTCTTTTTCAAAATAAGCTTTTGGAAACGCAGTAGCACGTAATTTATTAAACTCATTTTCACAATGCAATTCCAACGTTTCACCTATCATTTTAGTAGAAAGTTTTGCCTTCATGTCTTTAACACGAGCAATTTCTTCTTCTTTGTATTTAATGATAGCGTCTTTACTTTGTAATTCGGTGGTGAATTGTTGCTTTAAAGTGCTTTCTATATTTTGCTTTTCCAGTTCTTTGGTTTTTACTTCATTGGCAAAAGCATCCCTTTCTTTTTCAATTTTTTGAACTGCTTCTGTGACCGATAGTTTCTTTTGAACCTCAGCATTTTGCAATTGCGATTGCATTTGCGCAATTTCATTTTCTTTCTGCGTTAATTTTCCGGTAAGCTCTTTTTCTTTTTTTACTAAATCTTCTTGCAGTGTGTTTCTTAAATTTGCCTCAGCAAGTTTAACCGCATTTTGCTTGTCGTTTTCTGCTAATTTTAGGCGTTTATCTAATTCCTCTTCAAATTGTTGGTCTCTAATTTGCTTAGTAATATCTGCATAACTGGATTCATCAATTTTAAACGGTGTTTTGCAGTTGGGACATATAATTTCTTTCATGATAAACTTTTTTGAATTTCTAATTTTTCAGTATCTAATGAATAAGCAACTAAATGTCCATTTTTTGCAACACTATAATCCAAACACTTTGCATTAGATTTCGAATTTAGAGTTGGATTATCTTCCTTCAACCAATAATGTCCAAAAAATATGGGTTTATCATCAGGTAACTCATCAACAAAACCTTTAAATACAGTGCCTTTTAAGCTCGATGGGCAATTAAACAAATATTCATCATTCATAATATCCCCAGTACAATAATGCCACCATTTAACTCTACACTTATCTCTTTTTACATTATCAGCATCATAAAAATGATGTCCATCTGCTAATTCATGTTCTTTGCCTTTAAGAATTTCTTCCACCACAACATATTCATCAGAGTTCTCATCAGTTAATCTATCAAGCCATTCATCATTCCAATGAATCGGGTTATTTCTAAGAAACTCAATATGTTTCTTATTCCAATACGCATGAACCACTCTATAATTTTCAGTCTCAATAAATAATGGCAAGTTTTTGAACCACTCCAAATACATTTTCAATTCTTCTTGATGATGCTGAAATTGTTTTAGAGTTTCTATATGTTGATTAATTTCAGTAAACCCATGTTTTCTATAATAGCCACCATTTTTTTTATTTTTGGCATGAAATAATATAGCATTGTATTCGTGGTTGCCCATTACTGCATCTGCTGTTTTGTTATCACACATGCCTTTTACAATTTCAAGAGTTTCTCTGATTTGAAGACCTCTGTCAATATAATCTCCAACAAAAACTACTTTTCTTCCTTCAGGATGAGAAAAATACCCCTTATTATTGTTATAACCAAGTTTGATTAACAAGCTTGCTAGTTCAACAGCATGACCATGAATATCTCCAATAAAATCTACTTTCATTTAGTGTTTTTAATTTTTGACAATATAAGGAAAAAAATAGCAACATATTAAACTTAATTATCAAGAAAATTTAACTTTTTTAATACAATACTTACTGGTATACCCATAATAAAAGCAATTTGAAAAATCAAATTATCTAATAAATTATAATACCCAAAGAATTTAAAAATATGGAAACAAAATAAAATTAAAATTAAAGTAACAATACTAAATAACATTCCAACCCAATAATAGAATGCTCCATTCATGGCGTACATTATGGATGGATTTTTAAACTTTAAAGGTTTTGATAGATAATCGATAACCCAAAAATTAATACCTAAAGGTATGGCTGTAATAGAAGCAGTGGTTATTGAAATTTTGTAATCATAAAAGGCATAAAATGAATCTATAAAAAATCCATATATATGAATTAAAACTACCATTACAAAAGCTGTCAATAAACCATAAATGTAGTATTTTAAAAAAAGAAATAAGTATTTCATGAGGTACAAATTTTAAAGTTAATAATGCATCGCTATATGGATGTTTCCACGTAACCACTGGTTTTTTGATGTATGGTAATCTACTTTTATGTTGGACACCAAAAATGAATTCACCAATGTGAAAACCACTTCTGTATCTTCTTCTAAAAAATCAAACACGATACCTGTTAATTCATTTTCAGTACGTCCTTTAATGAGGGTTACTTCTTCTTGTAACAAATCACTTGATTTTAATTGAACAATTTGAAAATCTTCCTCAGGATTTTCTGGAATAATAGTAGTGCCTGACTTATAATATCTATTGGTATTAAGAGTGTAAAGAACTAATTCATTTGTATCATCATTCTCTTCAATGACCACAAAATAGGCTTCTTTTTCAAGTTCGTTACGTTTATAATTCTTTAAGCGAACGATTTGTCCGAGAGTAAAAGGAGTGTTCATATTTTTAATTTTAGGTTTCATTTATAATTTTTCTTAATGTCAGTATATTTTAGTTTAAGGGACAATATTATATTTTTCATCATCCATGTTTTTATAATCAATTAATATAAATAAAGGGCCACGTATAGGGTATTGAGAATGAGAGAAAAACTCAAATTCATTTTTAGATAGCAGATATCCGTCTTTTTCTTCAAATTCTATAAGAGCATCCTCGCCTATAAATGCTGTGGCGGTTCCAATTCCAACTTCGAATTTTATAGTGTCTTGAGTGATGATTTTTTCCTGTAATAAATCGCTATATTTTAGGTCAACAAATCGTAAATCTTCTTGTGGAAATTCAGGTATAATGGTTTCACCCGCTTTATAAAATCGATTGGTTTTGATGGTAAAGAGTACCAGTTGATTGTTTTCGTCTTCTTCTTGAATAACAACAAAATAAGCTTCTTTGTCTTCGGGTTTTCGTTTGTAATTTTTGAATCTTACAATTTGTCCTACAGTAAAAGTGTTTTTCATAATTTTAGTTTTCATTGATAATTCTAATTAAAGTGGGTTCATTGTGTTGTAGAGCAATATTGAAAAAATTAAAATAAGTGCCTTCGGCATGTTTTTCAATAAAATCAATAGCTTTAACCTCTTTTGGTAGTGCTGGGAATAGTAAAGAAAAACGAAGTACTTGTCCAGAACGTTTAAAATGATATTTGTTAGGAGCAATCGGAATATTGATTGCTTGTATCATTTTATACCTTACTTCAGAACCTACTGGTTTAATAAAGCAATCGGCATCCATTTGAATCCAACCTCCATTTTTATAATATTTTGATGAGATATACACAAAATCAATTTGAGTATTTTCTTCATTTAATGTGATTTGCTCTATTCCCATGTGTTCATTGGGTGTGAAATCTGAAATTGGATTTGTAAACACAATTGTTTCTTTTTGAATCATTTCTTGTTGAGATTCGTTTTTAAAATTTGTTTTCATAAGTATTTGTTTTTAAGATGTTACGTTAATTCTCTTTATTAATATGCCTTTTGACTTAGATACTAAATCAAATGGATTTGTTATTACATTCATGGGTTTGAAAATCAATTGAAACTTAATTACAATCCCAGAATTAAAGTAATAGTTCTTTTTAGGGTAAAGTAAAACATTGGAAGTTGATAAGAGATTATATTCAATGTGTGTGGCACAATCTACAAGCACTATATCATCAGGGATTTTAAAAAACCCTTTATTCTTTTCATTGGTTACATCCTTGGTCAGGAATACCATTTCAATTATTGTTTTATTAGGTCGAAAAACTACCTTGTAAATTCCTAGATTTTTGCAATTTGAATAATCGCATAATGGTGGTTTCATTTATATTTTCAATTTATTAGGTCAAAATTATTATGTCAAACCGCATTCTTTATACGGAGTTATTTTTATTTTTTAAAAAAGCATTAAATTCTTCAATTAATTTCAAATATTTATTTTTCCAGAATTCTTCATTATATGATTTTGTATTATTTTCAAGTATTTTATCTTCAAAAAAATCATATTGAATTATATTACCAATTTCATTCATAATGTCTATGCTAACGTTACTTTTTTCAAACAATAAATAAATCCATTTTCTGCTTTTTCCCATTCTTTTTGCAAGTTTTGTGATTGGATATCCACTTTCATATATTCCTTTTCTTAAAAGCTCTCCTCGATGTTTTTTCATATTTATATAGATTAGATTTTTCAATATAAATTTTCAAAAATTATAAATGTTCCAGATTATTACTTTTAATATAAATTTTAACACTCCATAGAAATTATGATACAAATTTGAAACAGCTAACCGTATTTTGTATGCGGAATTAATTTTTTTTTATTACTTTTATATAAATTTTTTAGTATGGGAATTACAAAATCAGCGTATAGTAGGTATCGAATCATTGACAAAATGCTTAAAAATACATTTAAGCCTTATCCTACTTTGGAAGATATTCAGGAAGAATGCTTGGAAAAACTTACCTTTTCACCTTCTTTAGACACACTTGAAAAAGACATTCGAAATATGAAACAATCGCATGTTTTTGAAGCACCAATTGTGTATTGCAGAAAGAACAAAGGGTATTATTATACGAATCCTAATTTCTCTATTAATTCCATACCACTTACAGATGATGATATTTTAACCATAAAAGAGGCTTTAGATTTGATTAAAAATTTAGGAGGAGGCAATCGTGTAAATGAACGTTTTAGCAACGCTATTCAGAAAATATTAGCTACTTATAAAGAAGAATTTCCAGAAGGGGATATTGATAGAAAAGTCATTCAAACCGATTATGTAGAGGGTGCAAAAGGGTATGAAAATTTTAATGTATTATTTGAGTCTTGCAAAAATCAGACCCCAATCTCATTCGTACATTACTCTTACACAAAAAGAAATTTTAATGCGGTAATTGTACATCCCATTCGATTAAAAGAATTTGATAATAAATGGTATTTGATTGGTTACTCTGAAAATCACAAAGGCCTACGAACATTTGGATTAGACCGTATTTACGAACCTATACTACTTAAAAGAAAGTTTATAAATTGGAAGGAAAAAGAAATTGAAAGTTACTGTAACGACATTTATGGAGTTTATCCTATTGAAAATCAAAAGAAACAAGAAATAACTTTTTTAACCTCACCCACAATTACCAATTATTTTGAAGCGTATCCAATTCACCCAAGTCAAAAAGGAAAAAAAAACGAATCTGGTTCGAGTTATTTTACAATCAATGTTGTTCCTAGCATGGAATTGATAAAGCTATTTCGTTCTTATGGTAAGCATTTAGAAGTTATAAATCCAAGTTGGTTACGTCAACAAACACAATCTTTAAAATGATAACTAAACAAAAAAATACAAAGAAAATCCTGTTTCAGTTGAATAGAATGGGACATAGCGAAACTAATCCTATTTTATTACGTATGCTATTTACACCAGAATACACCAAAGTTGATTTTGGATATACAACTACTAATAAATATATAAAAGGCGGTTGGATTAAAATGGCTAAAGAAACTTTTATTGAAAATGTAGCCACAAAAAAACGCTACAAAATGATAAAAGCGGAAGGAATAACCATTGCACCACAAAAACATAATTTTCAATCCAATAAGGATTGGCAATATTATTCTCTTTTCTTTGAACCGATTGAGCAAAAAGATGGTGTTATTAACCTAATTGAAATAGAAAAAGGTACTCCAAACGATTTTAACTACTACGATATTCCCTTAAATATGATCGATGGTGTTGAATTACTTTAAATCATCATTATTAAAAGTTAATTTTTTAATAATATTATCTTGTTGAATATTAACAACGTAAAGTGTTATCAATCCAATTCCTAAGGCTAAAAACAAACCAACAAAAATTAAATTATTATTTTTTAAATCATTGTTTTCCATAATTAGTTGCTCCTGTGATTGGTTAACCAAAAAATCAGGTTTTTTTAATAAATCTATTGCCATTTTATTTTTTTTGTTATGTAGATATAATTGTCCTTAAAATAAAACTCATAATCTACAATTCCACAAGTTTTAATACCTCTGCTATTTTCATTAAGATACATAATATACCTTCCGTCAAATCCTGTTCCTTCCAAAAAATCTATTGAAGCTTTGCCATTCTTTGTTAAATATATTTGCTCTAGAATGTAATAATTTTTCATAATCACATTTAAATAAGGATTAAATTTAGAACGCTTTAGACTTGCATTTAAATTGTTGTGCTCAATTTGAGCTTTGCTGTCTTTATAGATCTGGTTTTTCCTTTTTGGAAAAAAAGTTTCCCCAGTAAAATGGCATGTTTTAACATCTATCTCTTTCATAGCTTCACTTGGTTTTGTTTTAAAATATTGTCAATATCATTAACGTTATATAAATAGACATCTCCCAACCTTGTAAAAGGAAGAGTTCCATTTTCACGATATTTGATAATGGTATTGTTGGACAATCCAAAAAGTTGTTTTAAATCGTTATTGCGATAATAGTTAGAAGGATTATTTATCTTAGGTAATTTCTGCAACTTTTCTTCAATTTGTTGCAACCTTTGGCAAAGAGGCTCGATAAGGCTCTTAATACCTTCTAATGTAGGTATTGTAATTTGATTTTGAACTTTAAACATAATTTGTTTTTTTAAATAATTAATAAAAACAAATTTCTCAAATCAAGAAGGAAAAACTTAGCTTCTCCAGCGAATTTCCAGCGAATATAATTTTATTAGTCTAAATTCTGTCGCATTAATGTTAATCTATCAATTAAAGAATCTAATGCTTTTTTTTGGCTTTCTTTATATGCGAATTTATTTATCACTCCAAATTCTTTTATAATATTTGTCATTTTTGCTACTTTTCCATGTTGATTGATGTAGTTGAAATTTTCATTGATGAAATCAAGTTCTGCTTTTTCTCTTTTTGCATCACTCTTTAAATCAAAAGTGAATATGCCCTGTCGATATAATACGTTAAATAAATTTGCACTTTCTATTTTAGAAAGAGTAATTGTACATCTTAATTTAGGTGGTGGTGTAGGTCTAAACTGATCATAATCTTTTATGTCGTATTTATTTATTATACCTTCAAGCATTAATAAAAATCCAACAAACGAATATATAGACTGATAATATTTTAATAGAATAAAATGTAATTTAACCTTTTCAAAATCTCCATGGTCACAATAATTGTTAGTTGTTATTTTATGGTAGATTAAATAACCAAATATACTATCACTATTTTTCTCAGATATCTCTGTACTTTCAAGAGTTGCGGCTAGAGAGTATTCGATAGATTCATTATATATTGGATTATTAGTTGAAGTAACTATTAGCCTATTTAGCCCATCAAATGACTTAAAATCACTTATTTTATTTAATTCATACCATTCAGTGATTTTAACAAGCTCAATAATTACATCCTTTAACAGTACTTTTGGTTTATCAATATCTATTAATACATCAATTAATTTGTTTTTTAACTCTATTATCTTGGTGTTAAATGATTCAAAATCGACTTCATCTGCAAATTGCTTATTAAATTTATAGAGATGGTTCGTTTGGTCGTATTCAAGGTAAAAATCACAATAGCTTTTTACTTCATCTAAAAATTCATTAATTTTAATCATATTTTTTTTTATTTTTCAAACACCACTAAAGTAGTGAATTTATAATTATTTATTTTCCATATACTTTAAATGCAATTTTCGCATATCTAATCCCACATTTTGGTCCAAAATTTTGGCATAATGTTGTGTTTGTTTTATAGTAGTATGACCTAGCATTGCAGATACATTTTCAATCCTTATTCCATTTCCAAGAGTCACGGTAGTAGCGAAAGTATGTCGCGCTACGTACCAAGTCAATTTTTTTTCCAATCCAATAATGTCTGCAATTTCTTTAAGGTAGGCATTCATTTTTTGATTCGAAATTTTAGGTAGCAAAGTGTCTCCATAAAATTGATATTTATTGATTATTTTTAAAACTGGTGGGAGTATTGGGACATTTGCTTTGGTATTAGTTTTTTGCCGATTAGCCTTAATCCAGAGTGTTTTTTCTGTATCTTGAATAATATTTTTGCGAGTTAGTTTTATGGCGTCTACAGGTGCATAACCGGTATAGCAACTAAATAAAAATATATCTTTTACACGCTCTAAACGATCAATTTTAAATGTTTTATTTTCAATACTCTCTAATTCCTCTTGGGTAAGGAATGTTGCTTCTTCTACTTTTATTTTACCATTATAGATATTGAATGGATTTTTATCAATTAATTCCATTCGTATTGCATAATTGCAAATGGTTTTTAGGTTTTTGAAATATTTCACCACAGAATTATTCTTTATTCCAGTTTTACCTTTATAATCACTTTCAAATTTCAGGTACGACTCTAAGTTATAGATGTAAGCACTATTAATTTTGTCTATAAGTACATCATTACTTCCATAAGTTTTATTGTTGAAAATTTTAATCAATTCCATAACTCGCGTATACTTTTGGAGCGAAGCTTTTGATCGTTCCCCTATTTTTACTAATTTAGAAAAATGCAAATTATGTTCATCAATAATTTTAAGCAGTGAGGGCGAGGTTTCTGTTATTTGTTTACCAATAATTCTGTTTTTGAATTCCTCAATAGTTACATCTTCTTGAAAACGCTCAATTTGATTGTGAATTTTTTCTATGTTTAAAATGAATAAATCTAAGAAATCTTTTAGTGTTTTTTCTTTATCCTGTCGAAGTAATTTTCTGAGATTATCGGACTGTTTCCAACGCTCTTCTGAAATATATTTTCCAGTACTAATTGTGGTAGATTTTCGGTTAAATACCACTTTAATGTAAATAGGGCAATCTCCATTACTTCTTGCCTTGTCTTTTTTAATGTAAATAATTGTTTTTACCATAACTTTTTTAATTAAAATTAATAGTACAAATTGACATTAAAAATCTCGTTAGCCCTTTTAAATCCAGCGAATTCCCAGCGAATTTTCATATTCTAGTTACCCTATTTTTTGTGAAAATCCATAGGGTAACCTATAGGGTAACTAAATTATGCGTTTTTATGTGTTTTTTGACACTTTGTTAAAAACGAAAAAACCCTTCAAACATTGATGTTTAAAGGGTTTTTGAACTTTTATGTTTCTTTTGAAACACACTTTCCGCGGAGAAAGAGGGATTCGAACCCCCGGACCTGTTACAGTCAACAGTTTTCAAGACTGCCGCATTCGACCACTCTGCCATTTCTCCAATAAGTCGCGCACTACTTCCGTATTGCGAGTGCAAATATAGTACGATTTTTTATTTCTGCAAACGTTTTCAAAAGAAAAAAGTAAAAAAAACACACTTTCCTCCTCACTCCATTCCCAACCATTTGAATGTCAGTAAATAAATAAATCATTTTTTTTAATAAAAAATCAAGAACAAGTGCATGAACAATGTCAAAGTTATCATTTGTACCGTTTTCTTTTCATATGCATCGTAACTAAAGAGATGCTTAACAGCATGACAAACTAGGCGTGTATTCTTATGAGAGCTATGCCAAGTGAAACGTCCGAAGCTTCGGTCCGAAACTTCGGACTAAAATAAACACAAACAAAACTACTGTGCCTATGTGTTTAAAAATCCGCCACCACCAGCGCTCCGCCTTGGCGGACCCGTTTCATCCGCGAGCCAAATCAAGTGCAACGTAAAATACTCGTCCCAACAAAATCTATTATCTTTGTAAAAAAAATGCAATCAAAACTATTTTGCCTAGAAAGCGTTCCCGATGTTGCTTCCCAAACAACCAGCATCATCCTACCCTCTTTAGAAAAACTAGCGTTGCAATACAACATCACCAACGTTTACCAAACCTGTGACAGCATAGAAGGATTAGAAGAAAGCCTATCCACTCTGCTCTACGAAGACCGAAACTTCAATGATTACGAAATCATCTACTTCGTATTCCAAGGAAGAGACAACAACATCATCATCGATAATTATTTGTACAGCTTAGAAGAAATAGCTGAGTTCTTTGAAGGTAAACTCACCAACAAACGCATCCATTTTGCCAACACCTTACAACTAGACTTAGATTCCGAAACTGCTCAATATTTCTTGGATGTCACCGGAGCCATTTCCATTTCAGGTTATCGCAACCCAGCACCCATACTCAGTACGATTATCGACAATCCGTTCTTTGCTTTGTGCCAAGAATATGATGACGTAACCGATATTGTAGAAGAATTATTCGAAAAACACTACACCTTTGCCAAAGCAATGGGCTTTACTCTATATTATTAAAACGCTTATTTTGTTATAACAATAAAATTAGTAAAAGAACAATAATGATAATAGCTCCAACAGATAAATAAATACCACTATTACTGCTTCTTAATGAAGATTTAATAACTTTTACCTCTTTACGAAGTGCTTTTTTTTCTGAAGAAGTCATGTCCGACTTATCCATCGCTTTTATTTCATTCAAACGATCTAACTGTACTTGTACATGCGCAGGAACTTCAATAGGTTTTGTAACAGGTGTATTTGATGGATTACCTGCAGCTGTCATAGTGTTTGGAAAGAAACTTATCGACATTATTAGCATCAATAAGTAAAGAGTTGTTTTTTTCATAATAGTATAATGTTAGTAATTATTTACAACATTAAAATTATACACTTCAATTGACTAAAGTGTTATACTATTTTTAGAAAAAATTACAGATATTACAGATATAAAATCTATCCTTAATTTAGAAATTGTATTAGCCAAACCTACAAATACTTCGCTATGTCTTCCGCCTGAATACTATGATGCGAAACACGATACACCACTTCCCCATTCTTTAAAACAATAATTTGTGGCGATTGATGAATCACACTTAATTCCTCAGCAATAAAATTAGAAACACTTCGGTACGAAAGCAAATCCAAATAATTGAAATCGGCTTTAGCAATCAATACATCATTTCCACTAACCAAGCGCTCTTTAGCATAAGCACTAATACCACAGGTAACGCTATCCTTAAATATAATTTGAGTTTTATTATTTGAATTTTCTATGATGTTATGAACATCTTGTTCTGTAGTAATGGGATTCCAGTTTTTCATAATTAATTTTTTGTTTCAGGTTTCAATTTTTAAGTTTTTGGAACACAGATTTTAAAAATTAGAGTAATCTTTAAAATCTTTTATGAACTTTTTTCAACGTAACCCTTCGCTTATTTTTTTCTTATATGACTTATATGTTAAATTAACCATTGTGTTACTTTTGCCAATAAATCTATGAGCTACACGACAACATCGAACAGCCTACTTTATGTCGCGCCCAGTCTGGTCGTTTAGCAAACCATTTTTCATATTGCGGTTGTTCGTCGTATGGATTTTTAAGCAATGTATAAAATTCATCAATTACAGAATAATCTTGTTTCTCCGCAGCTTCAATGGCTAATTGTGCCATATAATTTCGCAACACATATTTTGGATTCACTTTATTCATAGCTTCTTTTCGTTCTTCGTCTGAACCAACTTCTGCTTTAATTTTCTCCAAATACAATTCCATCCAATTTAGCCAACTCGTTTTTAATGTCGTTACAATTTTATCGGGTTGATAAAACGCTAAGATAATTTTAGCTAACGCTTCTTCAGAAGTATCTGTTTTTAACACATTGGCCAAATTGCGATAGAAAATCGTCATATCGGTTTCTGAAGCAGTTAACAAAGTCGTTAATTCATCTTGAAAATGAGCATCGTATTCCGCTTGTAATCCCAACTTCTGCTGTTGGATTATCGGAAATTGACTGTCGAATTGCTGACTGTAACTATTCAACACTTGTTCCATTGAAGCAATATCTTCAATCAATGGATACAAAGCATTTCCAAGTTGTACTAAATTCCATAAAGCAATATCAGGTTGGTTTCTAAAACGATATCTTCTACCTTCCGCATCGGTAGTATTTGGTGTCCAATCCGGGTCATAATCTTCCAACCATCCATACGGCCCGTAATCAATCGTAAGTCCTAAAATCGACATGTTGTCGGTATTCATAACGCCATGAACAAAACCAACGCGTTGCCAATGCAGCACCATTTCCACCGTTCTATTCACCACTTCCTTATAAAACTGCAAATACTTTTCTTTTCCCGATATAGTAATTTGAGGATAAAAATACTGAATCGTATAATCGGCTAACGCTTTTAAATTTTTGATGTCTTTTCGAGCAGCAAACAATTGAAAATTCCCAAAACGAATAAAAGTTGGAGCCACTCTACATACCACTGCACCGTCTTCATAAGCAGCATTCCCGTTGTATAAAACATCTCGCAAAACTTTGTCGCCAGTTGTCACCAAGGATAACGAACGAGTGGTTGGCACACCCAAATAACACATCGCTTCACTACACAAATGCTCACGTATAGAAGAACGTAAAACGGCAAAACCATCAGCCGATCTAGAATAAGGTGTTGCCCCTGCTCCTTTTAATTGTAAAGTAAAACGTTGGTTATTATGTATAACTTCAAACAAATTAATCGCTCTACCATCACCTAATTGTCCAGCCCAATTACCAAACTGATGCCCAGCATAAGCCATGGCATAAGGTGTAGTATTAGGATAAACCATACTTCCCGAAACTAATTTTAAAAAATCATCGGTTTTAGTTGCTTCTTTTGATAGCCCTAAAAATGCAGCAACTTCTTCTGCAACATGAACAAAAGCAGGATTAGAAGGAACTCTAGGTGTAACAAAAGAGTAAGCAGCTTCATAAACTTGTCTACGAGTATTAGCCGTTTCTTGATCAGCGGGAAGTTGAGTGGTAAAAGTATCTTGAATCGTAAATTTCATCATTTATCGGGTGTAAACTAAAGTAGTTCCTTTAGACAAATTAGCATCAAATGCATACCCATCGTAATTAAAGTTTTTTAAATCTTCTATAGTTGAGGCATTCGTATCTATAATATAACGCACCATTAAGCCTCTTGCTTTCTTTGCAAAAAAGCTAATCATTTTAAGCTTACCATCTTTATAATCTCTAAATTCGGGAGTAATAATAGGCACTTTTAGTGTTTTAGTATCAACAGCAGAAAAATATTCGTTACTTGCTAAATTTAGGAATAATTCATCAGGTGATAATTCATCATTTAACGACTGTGTTAGCTTCTTTTTCCAGAACTCATACAGGTTCTTTTTTGTCCCAATAGGCAAAGAAGTCCCCATTTCTAATCGATACGGTTGCATTAAATCTAAAGGCTTTAAAATACCATATAAACCAGAAAGAATGCGTAATTTATCTTGTAGAACCGCCATTTTATCGGCAGAAATAGTATAAGCATCTAAACCTGTATAAACATCGCCATCAAAAGCATAAATTGCAGGACGTGCGTTTTCAGCAGTAAAAGGCAACGACCAATTTTGATTGCGTTCCCAATTCAAATCGGCTAACTTTTCTGAAATATCCATTAACTCCATTAATTGTTTTGGCTTTTTCTTTTTTAGGGACTTTTGAATGGATTCCGCTTCTTTTAAAAATAAACTTTCTGTAAAAGCTTGTGTAGGAAGAGGTGCTTCAAAATTTAAAGATTTTGCTGGTGATATAACAATTTTCATAGTGATTTTAAGATATTAAACTTATACTTTCAAAAGTACGAAAATAAGGCAATATGAGATTTAGAAAACGATAAATATTACTTATACTACAATTAGAAATAAAAAAATCCCGATTAAATCGGGATTCTATATTAACTCATTTTTCCAATGGCACAGCTTACATATGATTTAGCTTTTGAACCTAAACTATTTGCTTCGCCGTCCTCAGGATATCCTAGTGTTTTTAATTTCTCTTTTACTTCTATTAGCTTTTCCTCTGTGGGATAAGCAAAAGAAACCTTACTTTCTTCAACATTTACTGTTACTTCAGTAATGGCTTCTAGTTGAGCTAAATTCTTTGTGATGGTGTTAGCACAACCACCACATTTTAAATTTTGTATGTATATTGTAGTTTTCATAATACTGTATTTTGTGTGAATAACAAATTTACATAATCTACCTCTAATAAAGCTACAGATGCAATACTTTAACTTAACTTTAATGCGGTAACTTATCTTTTAGCAATCCGTAAATATACGTTCCTAACAATGCTCCTATTAATACAACTGCAATAGCATAAGTCCCGGTTCCTAACAAAATGAAAATAGGTCCTGGACAACTACCTACTAATGCCCAACCCAAGCCAAACAAACTACCGCCAATAATGTAACGCCAAAAACCACGTTCCTTTTCAATCACATGAATTGGAAACCCTTTGTAATCTTTAATCTTATATCGTTTAATAATTTGAAGTCCAATAACACCCGTAAATAAAGCCATTCCAATAATTCCAAACATATGAAACGATTGAAAGTGAAACATTTCATAGATACGATACCAAGAAACAGCCTCTGCTTTCGTTAAAACTATTCCGAAAAAAATTCCAGTTAAAAAAAATCTAGCTAATTTCATGTACTTATACTGTTTTAATAATTAATGGTAAAAGGTAATGTGCCATAAGCAAGCCTCCAATAAAAAATCCGATGACGGCTACCAAAGAAGGCAATTGAAAGTTACTTAATCCAGAAATAGCATGACCAGAAGTACAACCACCAGCATAACGCGTTCCAAAACCAATTAACAATCCGCCTATCAAAAGAATGGCAAAACCTTTTGGAGTTTTCAATGTTTCCATGCTAAAAATAGCATCTGGCATTAGTTTACCTTTTGGAGCATCAATTCCTAAAGTTTGTAATTGTGAAACCGTATCGGGATTAATATTTACACCAGTTCCATTTGATAAAAAGTAAAAAGCAATAAATCCGCCCACAAAAGCACCTAAAACAACCGCTAAACTCCATTTTTGTTCACGCCAATCAAACTTAAAAAAATCGCTAAACTTTCCAGCTCCAGCCATAGTACACATGGTACGAAGGTTAGAAGACATTCCAAACGATTTACCAAAATAAGTTAAAATAAGCATGGTTAACCCGATTAAAAAACCAGATATTGCCCAATGCCACGTTCCATAAATATATTCCATTTTATTTGCAATTTTGTGCAAAAATAGAAATAATAGATGGCTTTTTAATAACTACTATTACTATTTTAGTTAATTTTGAAACACCAAAATTCAAATTACAATGAAAAAGTTTAAAATAGAATTCAAATGGGCTTTAATAACAATACTTATTTTTTTAGCTTGGATGACTTTAGAAAAAGAAATGGGTTTTCACGATGTAAAAATAAAATGGGAACCGCTTTTTAATATTTTATATATTTTTCCATTATTCCTGCTTTACTTTTTAGCGCTTTTAGACAAAAAAAGAAATTATTATAACGGAAACATGAATTGGAAACAAGGAATAATAGCTGCTATAGTTATTTCCTTTATAATAGTTCTTTTTAGTCCGATTTCACAATTTATTCTTCATGAATTCATAAGTCCTAACTTTTTAAACAATACAATAAATTATACCGTTGCCACTAAAAAACTATCCATAGAAGAAGCTAAAGAATACACTACACTATCAAGTTCTATTTGGAAAAACATTTCAGATAGTCTATCGTTTGGAGTAGTTATTGGCGCGATTGTTGCTTATATTTTAAAAACAAAAACAGAGTAAAATGAAATACATATCTTATTTATTAATTTCAATCTTATTTACCAGTTGTGTAAGCACTCAATCTACATTAAAAAACGTAGATAAAACAGCCTTACGACCTTTAATTAAAGATAAAGCATATATCATTACAGAATATGCTACTGATTCAAAATATGCGTACGATGAAGATTATCCTATCAACATTGGAAACATTAGAGAAAATCAAGAAGACATTAATGTTGCCTACTATTTCAATGGATTAGAAGGTCCAAATGGCGAAAAAATTAGCTATAAAAAAATAGATACTTGTTGTCCGTTTCCTACAACAAATACTACTATGGGAGCAGGAACAATAGGCATTTATGAAATTACATTTGAAGGAAGTAATAAAAAAGCAACCCTTTATAT
This sequence comes from Flavobacteria bacterium BAL38, assembly GCA_000169355.1. GTDB lineage: Bacteria > Bacteroidota > Bacteroidia > Flavobacteriales > Flavobacteriaceae > Flavobacterium. The sequence goes on from AAXX01000001.1 coordinate 30,557, forward strand.
TAATATATACGAAAAAGGTAAACTACTATGTCCAAAGGGATTTTCAATTAAAAAATTTCCTGAAGTAGATAAATAAAAACTATTTTAGTATCTGTAACATTTGTAACCTTTTCTACTGCTGTAGGAAAGGTTTTTATTTTTATCTTTGCAACTTCAAAATCAACACAAAATGAATTTAAAAAACATTCCACAAATTAAACATATAGAAAGCGGAAACTTTTTTTTGCTTGCAGGTCCATGCGCTATTGAAGGCGAAGAAATGGCTATGCGAATTGCAGAAAAACTAGTTTCTGTTACAGATAAATTAGAAATACCTTTTGTATTTAAAGGATCTTTTAAAAAAGCAAATCGTTCTCGTATAGACAGCTTTTCTGGAATTGGTGATGAAAAAGCGCTGAAAATTCTTGAAAAAGTTTCTAAAGCATTTGGAGTGCCAACTGTAACCGATATTCATACAAACGAAGATGCTGCTATGGCTGCTGCTTATGTAGATGTTTTACAGATTCCTGCGTTTTTAGTTCGTCAGACCGATTTAGTTGTGGCGGCTGCAAATACAGGAAAAACTGTAAACTTAAAAAAAGGACAATTTATGAGTCCGGAAAGCATGAAACATGCGGTACAAAAAGTTTTAGATTGCCAAAATGAAAATGTAATGGTTACCGATAGAGGTACCATGTTTGGCTACCAAGATATGATTGTTGACTTTAGAGGAATTCCTACAATGCAACAACAAGCTACAACTGTATTAGATGTAACACATTCGTTACAACAACCTAACCAAATGACAGGAGTTACTGGCGGTCGTCCGGATATGATTGAAACGATTGCAAAAGCAGGAATTGCTGTTGGTGTTGACGGAATTTTTATAGAAACTCATTTTGATCCTGCAAATGCTAAAAGTGATGGCGCTAATATGTTGCATTTAGACTATTTTGAAGGATTAATGACTAAACTAGTTGCGATACGAAAAACCGTAAACCAATTTTAATATTTTTTTTAATTAAATGAAACATCCATTTTCAATGGTTGTACTAACTTTTTGTGTGTTTTCACAGTACACCTTTTCGCAAGAAACAGTAGAAAATCCTGAAAAATACACAGCGCACAACAAAGGTAAATTTTATATTTTTTGGGGTGGAAATCGCGAATCGTTCTCAAAGTCAGATATTCATTTTAAAGGAGCAGATTACGACTTTACTTTACACAATGTTGAAGCACATGATAAACCAAAAGGGTTTCATTTAGATTACTTTAATCCTTCTAGAATGACTATTCCTCAAACTAATATTAGAATAGGTTATTTCATATCAGACCATTACAATATTTCAATTGGATTAGATCATATGAAATATGTCATGTACAACGATAAAAGAGTGAATTATTCTGGATATTATCCAAATGCAGGAACTTATGGTGAAAATCCGATTGGTGATGAACTAACACTTAAAGAAGACTTTTTACTTTTTGAACACACCGATGGTTTAAATTACATTAACACTGAAATTTCTCGTGTAGATGATATTTCAAGCATTTTTAAAATAACTAATACTGATAAATTTCAAATTAATTTAACAGAAGGAATTGGTGGTGGATTTTTATACCCAAAAACAAATGCAACGCTTTTAGGAAAAGAACGTCACGACGACTTTAATGTGGCAGGTTTTGGTTTGGGAGCTAAAGTGGGACTAAACTTTACATTTTTTAAATATTTCTTTATTCAAACCGAATTAAAAGGAGGTTATATCGAAATGAATAACATTAAAACTACAAATGATAGTGCCGATTCTGCTCAACAAAACTTTTGGTTTCTACAACGAATACTAACTATAGGTGGAATATTTAGAATCTAACCAAAAAAAACATAGTAAAAAAGCACGAAGAAATTAACTTCGTGCTTTTTTTTATTTTAAAATTTGAGCCGCATGCGCTTTTGTTTTTACGTCTGAAATTACTTCTTCAATAATTCCTTTTTCATTGATAACAAAAGTAGTTCTATGAATTCCATCATAAACTTTACCCATAAACTTTTTTGGTCCCCAAACGCCAAATGCTTCAATTACAGATTTATCTTCGTCTACTAATAAAGGAAATGGCAATTCGTACTTGTCAATAAATTTAGCTTGTGCTTTAGCGCTATCGGCACTAACCCCTAATAATTCGTAATTGTTTGCTTTAAAACGCTCAAAATTATCTCTTAAATCACATGCTTCAGCGGTACAGCCTGGAGTACTTGCTTTAGGGTAAAAAAATACCACTAATTTTTTTCCTGAGTAATCTTCTAGTTTATGTGCTACTCCATTTTGGTCTAAACCTAAAAATTGGGGCGCTTTATCTCCTGCTTTTAATGTTGTCATAATTTATGGTTTAAAGGTTAGATGTTTATAAGGTTAATAGCTTCAAAACTCATCAATGAAATTGAATTTTGATATTGCACTTTAACTTTATAAATTTACAAATCAAAGTTAGTTAAAATGACAAAAAGCGAGAAGGTAACATTTGTTATAAATACGTTAAATGAATTATATCTAGAAATTCCGATACCATTAGACCATAAAGATCCATATACTTTATTAATTGCGGTTTTGCTTTCGGCACAATGCACCGATGTTCGTGTAAACCAAATTACACCTATCTTGTTTGCAAAAGCTGATAATCCGTATGATATGGTAAAAATGAGTGTAGATGAAATTAAAGAAATTATTCGTCCTTGTGGATTATCTCCAATGAAATCAAAAGGAATTTATGGTTTATCGAAAATTTTAATTGAAAAGTACGACGGAATAGTTCCTCAAAGTTTTGAAGCTTTAGAGAGTTTCCCAGCTGTAGGACATAAGACTGCAAGTGTGGTTATGAGTCAGGCTTTTGGAGTTCCTGCGTTTCCAGTAGATACACACATTCATAGATTGATGTATCGATGGGGTTTGACCAATGGTAAAAGCGTGCAACAAACTGAAAAAGATGCCAAACGCATTTTTCCTGAAGCCTGTTGGAACGATTTACACTTGCAAATTATTTGGTACGGACGTGAATATTCTCCAGCAAGAGGTTGGAATTTAGAAAAAGATACTATTACGAAGACAATAGGAAGAAAAAGTGTTTTGGAAGCCTATTCAAAAAAATAAAAAATGCCTCAAATCTATTTGAGGCATTTTTTTTAATTAGCTATAATTTCAATGTTTGAATTTCCTACTTTATACATATTCAAAGCTTTTGAATAATTAAGTAAAAACGAAATCGTTTCTTTTTTAGGTTTCATTTGTTGCGCCGCTAATTTTTTCTTAGAGTAGAGTTTTGCCATTTAAATAATGTTGATTAATTATTAAATAACGACAAAATTTTACTTTTAGTATTAATTAGTTAAAATAATTTGATTTTTCTCAATTATCTTTCTCAAATTTAACAATGCATAACGCATTCTACCTAAAGCAGTATTGATACTTACTCCTGTTAAATCTGCAATTTCTTTAAAACTAAGGTCTTGATACATGCGCATTACCAATACTTCTTTTTGATCTTCCGGAAGTTCTTCTAACAATTTATTTAAATCGGAAGCCACTTGTTCTGAAATCATTTGTCCTTCAATATTTAAAACATTATCAGTCATATAATTAAAAACCGAATATTCTTCCGTATCTCGTTGGTAGGGCATTTTTTTTGCTTTTCGGTAATGATCTACTACCAAATTATGAGCAATACGCATTACCCAAGGCAAAAACTTTCCTTCTTCGTTATACGAATGAGATTTTAAAGTTTTTATGACTTTAATAAATGTATCTTGAAAAATATCATCAGATAAATCTCTATCATTTACTTTCGAATAAATGAAACCAAAAATTTTAGATTGATGTCTTTGTATCAGTGTAGATAGAGCAGATTCATCTCCGCCTATATAATTCTTTACCAATACCGCATCAGGAAGTACAAGATTAGCCATAACAATACCTTTTAGTTATTCAAAGTTCGGGGTTCTAAAAAGTAATTGTTTGTATAGGCAATATTGTTTACGAGATTAATTAATCCAAATTTAACATAATTTTTATTTAAAAAACAAATTTAAACTAAAAATTTAACACTTTTAAAGCAATAAAATAACAAATCACCTTCAAAAAGCAACAATTTTGAAGGTGATTTGCATGATTTTTAATAGAAAACTCTAATTTATTATCACCTTCTTAATCCCTTTTCTATTTCCAGAATAAACAACCATTAAATAAACACCTTTTGATAGGCTGGCTACTTCAATTTCATTTGTATTTGTGGATTGACTTATGATTTTATTTCCTAGAAGATTAAAAATTTCAACTTTATCAATCTGGGAAGTAGCATTTATTGTAATATAATTATTAGCAGGATTACTATATGTAAAATCGTTAAATTCATTAAAACTATCCTGATTTAAAGCACAATTACTGCCTACCACATAAGAAATATATCGGGTTACAGAAAAACCATTAGCATAAGCAAATTTAACTGCATAATTAATTGTAGCTCCAATAGTTTGCCCAGTTATGGTGTGTGTGAAAATTCTTCCCGATACATTGGTCATTTGTGTTTCTGTAAAAGGAGATTGTTTCCATAAAATAGCAACTAACCCTACTCTATCAGTATCCAACATTTCGAAAGTGATTTTTACATCGGTACCAATGGTTTCAAATTCATAATTATAACCAATAGAAAAAGTTCCTTGTTGTGCTACTGAATCAGAACCCGAACAAGCTGTTACACCTAAAGTTGTTGCGTTAAGTATAATTGAATTATTTACAGCTTCATTTCCTGTTACATCACTTGCTGCTACAGAAAAAGTGTAGTTTGTATTTGGAGATAAACCAGTAATAACAAACGATTTTTGAACACCAGACGTACCTATAGTTGAATTGGTAAGACTACCATAAGCTACATCATAAACTACTGATCCTGAATCGTCGTTTGCATTTAATAATAATTCAACCGATGAACTAGTTACATTACCTACAGTTGCTGTAAAATTTGTTGGAATTTGTGTATCAACAGTAATATTTTGATACACTCTAACGTAATCAATTACCATTGCACTTTGGGTAAAACTTGGGTCAATTGTTCCTGCAATTCCTCCCATAGCAATATTTAATAAAAGATATTGTTCTAAATCGAAAGGCCAGTTACTTGCTGTTTTTACTGCTGGATTGTAGGTGTAAAATGCCACACCATCTAATAGAAAAGTTATTTGATTAGGCGACCAATTCATAGAATACACATGAAAAGCTGTTCCTAAATTATTTGCTATTGTTCCACCATAATTTACAGTATTCCCAAATGAAGAAGGAGTATGAAGCGCGCTTTGAACATAATTTATATTTTGCCAAGGCGTAATTCCATGTTCCATAATATCGATTTCCCCACAAGCAGGCCAACTTGTTGTTCCGTACGTTGAATTAAAAAAACCACCTATTTCATTTACATTTTTTCCAAGCATCCAAATAGCGGGCCAAGTACCAGCTTCAATAGGTAATTTTGCTCTTACATCAACTCTTCCATATTTAAAAGCAAATTTAGAATTTAATCGTGCCGAAGTATATTGTTTTGTAACACCTTGATCTGTATACGGTTCTTTTTTAGCTACAATATTTAAAAAACCTCCATTAACATAGGAATTTGTTAATTGGTTGGTGTAGTGTTGGACTTCACCATTAGCCCAGCTATTTCCGGCAATTAATTGTGTTTGATGAAACCAGTTTGTTGCATTAACAGCTCCGTTTACATCAAATTCATCAGACCATACCAAATCATTATAAACCACATCCACTTGAGCAAAGCTGATGTTAACAAATAATAGAAAAAATATACTTTTTGCGATTTTATTTATCATTATACTTTAATTTCTCGTTTTTATCCCAAATACCCCAATAAGCCCCTACTTCACCTTCTGCTCCAACTTTCCATGACTCATCAAAAGAAGAAAAATAAAAAATATCAATATTTGACTCCTTAGACCAATGTTGCGTATTAATGAAATACTTCATAGCATTTTCTTTAGAAGGATGAGAATCTTTAAAACTTTCGCCTTGACTTGGCCAACCGGTTTCTGTTATAATTACTTTTTTACCTTTTCCAGCATCTAAAGCTTGGTAATACATACTTTTCATATGTGCCAATGAATAATCAATGGTACTGCCTTCCCAATACGGATAGCAATTGGTTAAAATAACATCGCAAGCTTCTGTTATTCTTGGTTTTATGGTAAATTCGTAATACGCATCTACATAACCTACAGGAATATTAGCCGGAATTTCATTTTTTACTTTTGCAATAAAATCTAACAATTCATCTTCTGTTAAATCTTTACGATACATTACTTCATTCCCTACTGCTGCAATATCCACATACCCTTCATTTGCTAATTGAATTAACCCTTCAATTTCTTTTTCATTTACTTCAGGATCATTACCTAACCAAGCTCCAACTAATGTTTTAATTCCGTATTCTTTAGCAATTTTAGGGATAAACTCATTTCCTTCGGTACAAGAAAAAGAACGCACCCATTTTGTAAAAGGTGCAATAATTTCCATACGTCTTCTTACTTGTTCCTCTGAAATAATATCGCCTGGCTTTTGGCCGTCTTCGTATAAACTAAAACATAGACCATGCATTCCCGTTTTTAGTTCTTGACTAAATAATGAAGATATAATTTCTGGAGACGTGTTTGAAAAATTTAGACCACTAGAAAATGCTTCATTAGCACTTTCATTATTCTTTGAGTATAGTATATAATCTTTTCTAAATGACATTTTGTTACTTATTTAATTTCATCTTTCTTTCTGCTCTTCGTTCTTGTAATTCTTTTTTAATTTTGCTTACTCTCTCTTCATTTAAACTATAATTCCACATAATCCAAACGGCTAATCCGGCAGTTAATGATGGTATAATGATATCTGCAATTCTTAAATTATTCATAGTTTCAACAGCTTGAACAGATTTACCAGCATCGAATCCTACCAAAGACAAAACTAAACCTCCTAAAGCTAAGGCAATAGATTGTCCTATTTTAACCATCCACCAATATACAGCACCAAAAGTTCCTTCTCTTCTTGGCAATCCGTTTCTAAGTTCATCTAAATCACAAACATCGGCCGTCATACTCATCATAAGTGTAAACAACCCTCCTAATCCAAAAGCCATGAAAGGAATTGGTAATAATAATATAATTGGCATCTCTAAAGAAAATTTAACAACACCTATTTGTAAAACAACATCGTTGAAAAGAACAGCTGTATTTTCATCAACAACAACAAATCCCCACCATTTTAAAATATAACCAATTATAGATATAAATGTTGAAATGATAAAGGCGTTTCTTTTACCGTATTTATTAGCTAACCAAGAAACTATAGGTATAATTAAAACTGCCGTTGCAAAGGCTCCTAATATTGAAAAAATTGCAGGTACCGTTCCGGCCATTTCATAACTTCCTTTATACATGTAAAAAACAATAATAAAATAGCTAAAAGAGGCTACCATTTGAAAACCATTAAACACTAAAAATGTAGCACCACATAAACGCATAAACGGTAAGTTTTTCGTCATGTTTTTTATATTATTCCATAATATAACTATGTTATTTTTTAATTCTTTAAATGTTATTTTTGCTTTACTATCAGCATCAGAAACGTCATTTTCTTTACAAAAAATAGCGGGTAAAATTCCAAAAAACAAACAAGCAAAACCAACATAAATAGATAAGGTTCTAACACCATCTGCTTGTGAATCAAATAAATCTTTGTTTGCAATAAGTACCCAAAAAATTGGAACAATCATCCAAGAAACTTGCCCTACACTATTTGCAATACCCATTAATCGAGTTCTTTCTTTAGTATCAGAAGACATTTCATAACCAAAACCAATTAATGGAGTTGAAAAAATAGTATTAGCAAATATGAATAAAATTGAAAAAGTAAGGAAATACCAAAAATTGTAAGTTGAACCATTCTCTTCAAACATTTGCCATTGAACAATAAACAAAACAGCAGATAAAATTGCACCCGCAAAAATATATGGTCTTCTTCTTCCCCATCTAGATTCTGTATTATCTGAAATAAATCCCATTATTGGATCAGATAACGCATCAAAAAATCTTGGAATTGCAGCTAATAAACCTGCTATTGCAGGATCTATTCCATAAGCCGTTATTAAGAAAAAGGAAAAAACACCAAGTGCTCCTGGTAACAAATTATTAACCAAATGTCCTGATCCAAAAGCTGCTTTTTGAAACAAAGGTACTTTATCAATTGTAGTTGTGGGCCTAGGTTTAAGAGCGTTGATATTTTCCATACTATTATTATTTAATTACAACCGTTTGCAATGCTTTTGAAGGAATTGTTATGGTTTTTGTTTTGTTATTTAGTTTAATTTCTACCGAATAATTTGTGTCGGATGGATTAAAAATAGCGACTGCTATACTTCCATCTGGATTTTGAACTGCAGTTGACACCACATCTTTAGAATTTATAACACACCCTATTTTAACAGCACCAGGACGCATAAATTTGCTAAAGTGAGCCATTGTATAGTATAAAGGTGTAAAATATACTTTATCTTTTTCTGGATCAACAATAACAGGAGCAACACACCAATTTTTAAACCAATTTGGACCACCTTGACGGTCTAAAACCATGTTCCAATCAATCCAACCGTCAACTTGATTGTTTAAACAACCAATGATATCATTTGCATAACGATTTACTGGAGCGTATTTTGGATGCAAATATTTGTCTTGCTCACTTGCCCAATCCCAACCCCAATCGGTAGCTTCTTTTTTCCAATACCAAGCGTCGTCTTTCCAATGTGGAATTTCTGAATCGATGCAACCTTCTGTTTCAATTAAGTATTTATTTGGTGCTTTTTTATGAGCGTATTGCAAATCTTCTGGAAAAACTTCATACGTACTTTCGTACCAATGAATTGCCATTCCGGCAAAGTATTTTGAAGATTTCTCATCTCTATACATTTCATCAGCCCATTCTTTTATTCCAGCACGGTTTTGGTCATAACCTAAAATTTTAGTATTTCCCCAACCGTCTTTTTCTAATTTAGGACCTAAATAATTCTGAACAAAATCGGTCATTTCTTTTGGAGAAAATAATGTACTTTCCCAATTATTACCATTTCCGTGAGGTTCATTGATGACTGTAACACCCCAAATATCGATACCTTCTTTTTTGTAAGCGTCTAAATATTTAGAAAAATACAACGCAAATGCATCATTATATTCTGGTAATAATTTACCTCCAACATAATTTTCATTGTCTTTCATCCAAGGTGGACAAGTCCAAGGTGATGCTATGATATTAAATCCGTCTTTAGAAATAGATTTTGCATTTAAAATCATTGGAATTAAATCTTCTCTATCATCTTCAATTGTAAAATGCTCTAATGCCATATCATTTGGCACTTTTGCGTACGTATAATTACTTAAAGAAAAATCACACGAAGCAATGTGAGTACGCGTTAAAGAATAGTTTGCCCCAGATTCACTAAAATAGGCTTCTAACACTTTGTTCCTGTTTTTTTCGCTCAATCGATTGAGTAATGAAGCTGAAGCTTCTGTAAAAGAGCCTCCAAAACCCGTAATGGTTTGAAATTTTTCTTCAGGATTTAAGTCGATTGAGATTACACTATCTTGTTTAGAAAATTCTGTTATTTTTTTAAGAAAATTTCCTGATGCAGAAGTTTCAAACACCTCAATTTCTAATGTAGTTTCTTTTGTTGCACAATTTGTCATTGTCAAAATTAAAAGGGTAAAAAATATGTTTTTTAAATATTTCATATTATTAATGACTTGGTGGAACTAAAACAGTTTTCATTAATTCATCTTTATTTCCGTTAAAAGTTTTAGATAAACTCTTATTATTTCGTTTTAAATTTTCGAACACTTTATCATCAACATCATTCCATAAGGCATATTTAGCTTTTCCATCAACCGTAATAATTCCGAAATGATTCTCAGAACCAAGAGGATTGCCACTATCTTTCCATGGCTCATCAAAAGCCTCAAAGAAGAAACAAGAAATATTTTCTTTGTTTGTCCATTCTCTCATGGCTTTGTAATAAAGTGCTTGTTTGTATTCATCAGATGCTTTTGAACCATGACTTCCGTAATGACCATCGGAAATAGAAGCCCAACCCGTTTCGCCGATATGAATAGGTTTGTTTGGACTTATACTATGCACGTATTTTTTAACCGAATTGTACTGGTTTTTTGCAAACAACATGGCTCTATTCATGGCTGCATTAGTTGCATCCTCATTAGACAAATTGCCTTGATGATTAGGTATTCTCCAAAATTCAGGGTTATAATGGGTATTGTGATAAGGATATGTGTGCATTGAAACATAATCAACTGCATTTATAATATCTTCTAAATCTTTAGTTTTATAGCTATCGTCTAATCCTCCCCAAGAGGCAAAATCATCGGAACACGTAATCCATAAATCTTTGGATAATTTATTTTTCTTTTTTAATTGTTGCAAATGATTTACCCATTTTAAAATTACACTAGGTTGCACATAATAACTGGTAGCCCATTTTACCATAGCTTCGTTTCCTACCGCTATAATTTTAACAATTTCTGGAAAATTAGATGCTAAACGAACAGCTTCCCTAATTTCAACCGCATTTCTTTCACTCTCTTCGTAGTGATTAGGTTCTAAATCTGTCCAAGCATTTTTACAATCTATCCATGCACCCAGCATTACATACATTTCGAACTTTGGATTCTCTCTTTTTAATTCGGAAATAGCTTTTAAAACATTAGAAGCGTGAGCTAAATGAACATTGTAGGTACGAACTACTTTTATATTAAGAGCAGCTAAAATTTTTAAATCTTCTTTTAATTCTGCTATCGTTGGTTGAACTTCTCTAGAATTCATTCTATATCCACCGTAACAAATTGCTAAGTAGTTTGGATTTCCTAATATATCTTTTGCAGTCACTTCTTTAGATTTTGGTGTATTTTGAATTTCAGACTCTTTTTTACATGAAAAAACAAGGACTAACAAAGCAAATAATGCAATTGTTTTTAATGTTGATTTGATATGTAATAAAGATTTACAATACATTTCTTTTATTTTAATTCGTTTTCTAACACATGAACCACTATGTGATTAATTTCGTTTGTTCTTTCGAAAACTTGTTTACTCGTTTTGATATCTAATGAAAGAGAATCAAACGTAGTATTAGCTCCTTCATTACTTATAACTTCAAGACCTTTATAATTTGATATTTGATATATAATTGGAATTTGACAATAAGTAAAACAAAGTGAATTTTGACTTAATTCTATTGATTTAGTAGTAAAGTTTATATCCACATAATTAAAGGTTGTGTTTTTAGAAAGAAATTCATCTTTTCTTAATAAACACGGATTGAAGAATAATTTTCCGTTTTTAACGAAAACGCCTAATTCTCCAAAACGACTTAAAATATCTTCTTTAACCTGACCTGTCATACCGGGTTGTTGTGCGCCTTTTCCTGCAGGAGTATGTGAATAGGGATCTGTTGGAAATGCACCATATAACGCAGGTGATTTATGCACCCCAATTCCTTCATTTATTTCATAATAATGTTCTAGCAATCTTCCTACAACTTCTGGCGACTCATTTTCTTCCACTGCTTTTAAACAGCATTCTTGAACTGCTAATTGAAGTTTAGAAACCATGTGCCAATAAATTGAACCTAAACCTTCGTAGCCATAAAATGTTCCAGAACGTCCTGTAAACGATTTATGGTTAAAGACTTGTTCAAAAGCTTGTAAAACAACTTTTTTATCTTTTTGAAGTTTATCTGAATAAGAAGTATTAGCAAGGTCCTCTAGTGCTTTTTCTAAATCGGCAGCATTTTTAAAATTTCCATTAAAATGATATTTTCCAAAACAATCTTTTTCAATAATTTGCGTATTGTTAGTCGCTACCAATTCTGATAATAGTTCTGATTTAGAAACCGCTTCATTTGAAATTGTATTTTTCTCAATGAATTTTGGCAGTTCTTTATTTGGATAAAGAATATAGCTGTATTGATCTTGTCTGAACAACTTACTGCTTTTTAAACCATCTAACACTTGTAATGCTTCATGAGAAGACAAATATCCTGAACTTAAGACAGCAACCTGACCTTCTAACATTTCACTCAAGTAAGAAATAGAAACAGCTGCTTCACTTTCAACCGTCATTAAATTATAAGCATGATATAAATTATCCTCTCTTTTATTAGCAGCAATAGAATGATCAATAAACTTTAAACTTACTGATATAAATCGTTTTAATCCATCTATAGAATGAGTCCTTTTATTACCCCAAAAACCATTTTGATATACTTGATGACGGTATTCTGAAGCTGATTTTCCTAATGCATCTAAAAGAGTTTTTCTATCTTCATCTGAAAATTCACCTTCTAATAAAGGCTCATATTTAATTAAGTTTTCTCTAATTGAATGATAAAATTCTACCATTTCATTAGAAATTTTGATATGCTCAACTTCAGTCGTTGCAATCAAATTTTGGAAATAATTTAAAAATCTTCTAAGGTAATAAAGAGTAACCATAGAAACTCCATTTCCTACTAATGCGTTGTTAGCATCATTCCACTCTGGTCGTTGGGTATTTAACCAAATTCCGCCTTCTGGAATAAAATTTGACATTTTTGCCAACACTGTCGCCAGCATTTTTTCAATAAAATTGACTTTATAAATTTCACCATTGGAGTCTTTCAATAAGGCTCCGTCTGCACCAATTCGATTTCTTTCTTCACGAATTGAATTATCTAATTCATGATTAAAAACAATAGTATCTTTAGGATTTTTTACAATATCCTCGTATGATTTAATTACATACGGTACATTTGCATAAACAAAAATGTCTGAATTAAAATAGGTTTCTAACTTATTAGGTTGGTGATTTTGAATAAATTCTAAAAACTTAAGCAAATAGATAATTTGATGGTCGCCCCAATACCCAATATAAGACCAAGGATTATCTTCTTCAACTGTTTCCCAATCGAAACCATCTTTTGTAACACGGTACGGATTGTAACCATCAAAAGTAGTTGCGTTTAAGAACTTATGAATCATGTTTTCAATAAACTCTGGAAATGAATGTGCTAATGCTTCCCAATTTTGAAAAATATCTCTCCAGTTTCCTTCGTAGTCTAAAATTTTAGAACCATCAATTTCACTTTGTGTGTTAATTGAAAATTTATTCCATGGTCTACTAGGATCACCATGTCTTCTACTAAATTTTAATGGTAAATATTCAAGGCTTAGACGTTCAAAATCAGAATTCTTTTGTTTTGCTGCAAATTCTTTTAAGGTTTCTAATGCAAATAAATTAGGTAATTGATTAAGATTTTTTTCTATTTTTTTGAATAGTACAGCATTTGCTTTTTTAATGTAAATAAGAAAATCTTGTTTTTCAATTTGGTAATTAAAATCGAAAATTCCACCACGCATGATATTAAACAACGTATTTGCAAAGTGACGTGTATCTCTTAAATTATCATTTGTTAATTGTAATGCATCTGAAGAAGCATTTAATGAAATTAATTTTTCAGTACCTAATTCAATATCTTGATTGATTAATTGTAAACAATTTTTTTCAGATTGAATGGTATTTATGATTTGGGCAACATCAGAATGATCTTGATTTACGTTAGCCACAATCATCCACTCTTGTTTTGTGTTTTCTTTTAAAATGATAGAAGAATTTAGGAAATAAGCTCCTTTTTCTCCCTTAATATCATTTTCAGCAACAACTTTTTGTTTTTTTCTGAATTTTGAAAGTTGTAGAGAAGAAACCAAATAATTTGGATTTTCTAATCCTAACGACCAAACAATATTTGATTTTAACGCTTCGCTTGGTTCTGCTTTATCTACTATGATAGCACTTAGAGCAAAAATACCTAAACCACTTTGTTGGTGCAATTCACTTCTTTTATAAGCATCTACCAAATTACTTGCCGCATTTTGCAAATCGCTACTTACACCATATGGCATAATGTTTTGAATACCGTCTACTAATTCTATTTGATAATCGTTATCGGAATGATTGATTAACTCTGATTTTCTAACAAAACCAAATTTATTACTAGAATTCCATTGATAACGATATGTAATTTGTAAATCGTGATTGATTTCTTCAAAAATTACTTTATTCCCGTAAAGGTTTTTATATAAATTTCTTGAAATAGCGTAAATATTATCTGAAAAACGTTCAGAAAAAGGTTCCCAAATTTTAATTTCATTATTCCAATGAATTTGGAAAATGGATTTACTACCGGTTATATCATATGATTCAGTAATTTTATCATCTGTATAATATGGAAAAAGTGCAAATTCTGCATTTTTTCTCCCTGCTGTAAGTCCACCATTGCTAGAAATAAACATCCAATGATTAGAATCGCTAACAATGCTCATAAAAAACGGACGCATAGCATCGTTATTGGCGATTTTATAATATTTTTCCCCATTTAATAAAACGATATCCATAGATACCTTTTTATCTTCTATTTCATTTTCAGCAAATATTGTTTGGCTATTGTTCATGATAATTTTTAAAGTAATTCTACATTATTTTTTTCATAATAAACACTAGGCCATTTATAAATAGCCTAGATGTTATTATTTTAAATTTCAATTATTTAAATAAATTTAATTATTGATAAACTCTAATATAATCCACTAACATTTCTTGAGGAAAAACAGTATCTTGATTAGGAGAACCTGGTAAATTACCACCCACTGCCATGTTAAGAATCATGAAAAAAGAATCGTTAAAAACCCATTCCCCAGGAACATCATCAGGAGTAATTTGATTGTATAATACATCATCTACATAATAATTGATGTAATTTTCTCCCCATTCTATTCCAAAAACGTGAAAATCATTATCAAATCTATTATTTGTAAGTGTATACGTTTTAGAAATAGAAGCTCCACCCGAATAACCAGGTCCATGAACTGTTCCAAAAACAGAAGTTGGTCGATTTCCTAAATATTCCATAATGTCGATTTCTCCACAAGCTGGCCAACTCACTTCGTCTATATTAGAACCCAACATCCAGAAAGCAGGCCATAATCCTTTACCCCAAGGTAATTTTATACGAGCTTCAAAACGACCGAATTTTTTTTCAAATTTTCCTTTAGATTGAATTCTTGCTGATGTATAACCCGAGCCTAAGTATAGTTCTCTTTTTGCCGTTATTTTAAGCATTCCGTTTTCTACTACAATATTTTCAGGACGACTGGTGTAATATTGTAATTCGTTATTACCCCATCCGTTATTTCCTGTACCAATATCGTAAGTCCATAATTCACTATCAGGAGCTCCATCTACATTAAATTCATCTTGCCAAACTAATTGCTTCATTGTTGTAACCGTTTGTTTCTCATCTGTAGAACAACCTAATAATACGAACAATGTACTTGCTAAGAGAATACTTTTCTTTATATTTTTATTCATTTTCGGTATCTTTTATAATGTTAAATGTCTGGTGTTAGTTATAAAAATAAATGTTGTCAACATAAATAACAGAACTATCACCACCTTCTAAAATAAGTTGTGCTAAATGCGATCTACTTACTAAACCTGGCATTGCTGAAAAAGGAATATTTATAGATATCCAACTTTGAGAAACTACAGCAGTTGAAGTAGTTGCCGTAAATGTTGTAGAATGTCTTGTATCATCGCCACCACCATAAACACCATCTGCACCAAAATCTACTAAAAGTACTCTTAATTGTCTTCCTGGAGCAATTGGACCTGGAATAAAAGCGTCTAAATGAACATGAGTCATTGCAGTAGCATCAATAGTTGGGCTACTAAACTCAATACCCACAAAATTAAAAATTGTATAATTTAAAATGTTGTCTCCATTAACTGAAAAATCATTAGAAAGCGTAGTTTGCCAAGGTGCCCAATACCCATTATAATAATTTACTGGAACATTTACATAATGATCAGAGAAAAGAGAAATTACATTAGACTGTGGTCTAGTTGGAGTTGGAGCATGAACAAATGTTCCTTGACAATTGATGGTTAAACTTCCTGTTGCATTTGTATCTCCAAATGTAGCTGTAATAACAGATGTTCCAGCACTTAAAGAAGTAACTAAACCTGAAGGATCTACTGAAGCCACACTAGGATTTGAAGATGAAAAATTCATATAAGATGGACTTATAGTAACCGATTGATTAATACCTGTAGGTAAATTAAATGTAGCTATTACTCCTTCTACTCTAGAATTAACTCCAACAAAAGTGGTTTCAGACACATTGTTACCATTTTCTATTGACGCTTGGCCATGAGCAATTGTTCCTAATTTTTCAAATCTTAATTCATCAATCCATAATGTATAACCAAATCCATTAGTTCCGTTAGTTCCTGCAGCAAATCTAAACATACCTCTTTCATGTAATAATTTAGAAGCATCAGGAATAGGAATTATATATTTTGTCCATTGCGTACCAACACTTACATCTTTCATGGTAACCATATATTCGTTAGGAAAGAAATCCTCTCCAAAACCAAATTCACCTATTGTTACACCTTGAGATGATCTTGCCCAAAAAGTTAAAGCATCAAAATCTGTTAAATCTCTTCCAGCTCCATCTATTCTGAAGATACCTCCTGCATAACTTCCTAGTGGATCATCTGCATTTGGCACATCAATACGAATAGAAGCATTTCCCATATAAGCTTCGTTATCATCTACAGAAAAAGCAGTAAATTTAGAATCTCCGTAAGGGAAATAAAAATCACTTCCTAAACCAATAAAATCATCGGTAAAAATTTCTCCATTTTTTGAAAAGGTAGCTAATGTAGCATCATCAGACATTTCTCTATCACAATTCAAATTAGTAATTAAAACTAATCCTAAAAGAAATGCATTTCTTAAATAATTAAATTTCTTATTTTTCATTTTCTTTTTTTTTTAAAATTATTTTCCAATATTAATGTGAATGTATGTTCTAATTTCCCATTCTGAACCGTTTCCAAATCCTACAGGACTAATTGCTGGTACCGGAGGAAAAGTATTAGGCGCTACCGCATTTGGTGAATAACGTGGTGAATATTGGTCTAATGAACGCCAAATACCCATGATTCCTATTCTAGTATCTGGTAATATAAACCAACTTGGTTTACCTACTGAAGTAGAAATATCAATAGAAGACTGAACCGGATAAGTTAAGTTAAAATCACGGTGATAGTCATAAGGCCCCCAATCGTTAAATTTAATTGAACTTGTTAATTTAACTTTTCTATAAATCATTCTAAGGTCTCCACCCGATCTATAAATTGTTCTTTCAGAATCACCATTTCCTTGACCATTACCAAAGTAAATATTAGCAATTAAACCAAGATCTGGGCTAATTTTAGAAACGATTCTTGTGTTAGATTCCCATAAATCTTGAGCTGGTGCCGATTTTTCAAAAGCAAAAGCAGTACGATTCGCTAAAAATCCGATAGCAGCATCCATAGTAGTAGGTAAATGACGGTAAACAAAACCTGTACTGAAAGCAAATTTTGCATCTTCAACCATGTCATTATTCCATTCATACATCCAAGTAGCTGGAGTTGGATCCCAAGTTAAAAGTAACTCACCACCAACAGTTTCTCTATTTGCTCTTACTACGAAAGGATCATCTTGAAAATTTCTTAATCTACCTGGGGCATCTACACCATTTGGCATAGCATCTACCAATGGTTTTTGCCATAAGAAGTTAGGTGCGATTTGTAAATTTGATGTTACATTGTAAGTGAAACCCGTTAAGAAATTCATCTGATTTCCACTTCCACTATCTTTTAATCTCCATCCTGTAAAAGTTTGTACATTATCTGCACCTCCATTAGCTACTAATCCCATGATAGCACCTTGCGTGTAGATATTAAATCTTCCTTTTGAAAAAGTAAACTTAGCTTTACCACCCCAATTGTCTTTAGCATTAATGTAATCATTATACACTATACCATTTTCATACATTTGAAAAGAACTTCCATTTAAAGGGCTTCCTCCCCAAATACCTCCTAATGTTACACCGAAAGCACCAAATTTTCTTTGTAATGCAACCGTTGCTCTTTCAGTTGGCCAAGCAGGAATAATACCTGTTCTAACTTGTGTTTGATTTAAAATACGTTTACCACTTGCATCATATTCAATGTTCGTATTTATATCTCTATGATAAATACCTGTAATATCCCAATTTAAAAGTTTTTTACTGTATTTTAATAAATAGGTTGGATTTGCACCCCACCATAATTGAGGTCCAATAGCTACTTTTAATCCATCTAAACTTCTTTTACCATCTATTTCAAAACCTAAAGTTTCTCCGTTGTAAATATCTAGATTAGGACCATAATTTGCTTCTGGGTATAATGCAAAAATATCTCCTTCATATCCCCAATGGTAATGACCTGTTCTATAAAATCCTCTTAATTCGAAATCTTTTTCATTCCAAGAATAAGAAGCGTTATACACTTGAACTCTGTTATTATCTCCTATTACTACAGGTCCGTCTGGAGTATCCACTGTTTGAGTACGCCCTCTGTTTTCGTAAAAAATTTCATTGATTGGATTTTCTGCAACACGTCCTAATATATTAACATTTACATTTGCTTTCATATTAGGTGCAGGATTACCTTCTACTCCAATGAAATAAGATTCCATGTGATCAAAACCTAATTGATTTGGATAAACAACGTTATCTGGATCTGCAACATCTGGAGTTGTAATTAAACTACCACCAGTATTAAATGTTGTAAACTCAGCTCTTAAATTACTTATTTTTAATATTTCACTATCATTACCTCCCATAGCGGCTTTATCAGATCTTGCTCTTAAAACAGCATCCATTAAATTGATATTATTGAAATATTCATTCATATTTTCAGAAGTAATTCCTCATCAAAAGGACTAATTTTGTGCACCTCTTTAATAGCATAATAAGCCGCTCTAGGATACAATTCATATAAACCTCTTGAATTAACTGGACCTTTAGCACAAATTCCAAACCACTCTTCGTTCATATTATTTTGACCTTCTTGAAAATCAAATTTATAACCTCCGTTTGACCAAGAAGCATTATTATCGTGAACTTCTAAATTTTTAGTTTGTCCATATTTCCACCAACCATCACTAAACTGAAAAGTAAATCCACCAATTGAATTTTGAAATTTACCCAATCCAGCTGCATTGGAATAAATATCTTTCCAGTTTTCAACTAAATAATATGCTTGTGCTTTTTGATCTTCTTGGTTATCCATTGCATTAAAAGCATCCGAACCAAATTCAGTAAATAACAAAGGTTTGTCAAATTCTTTCTTAACTCTTTCAAAGGCATCTGTAAAAGTTATTCCTCTGTACATATTTACACCCAGAATGTCAATGTCTTTACATTCTTTAGCAATAATATCTAGAAATAATAAATCTCCATTACAAATTGCCATAGGATGAGAATTATCTATAGCTTTCATTTCTACAATAGCTCTGTTAAAAATTTTGTACATAGCTTCTGCTCTTGCAGTAGACTTTCTATCTTCAATTGGAATATCTTCTGTTTCAGCACCATCCCAAAAAAGACCATAATTATTTTCGTTACCTAATAAAAATAATAAAACACCAGGTGTATTTTTATACTCTGTAACCATGTTTTTAACTTCAGACAAAAGCAATTCTTGTGTTCTGCTATCTGAATATTCAGTATTTGGAACCCAAGAACCATCAATAGTTAATCCGTATCTTCCAAATGAATGATTTAACATCGTATAAATACCATGTTTTTCGTAAATGTATTTTATCCATTTAGCGGGAACACCAGTATACTGTCTTACTGTATTTACGCCCATATTTTTTAAAAGCGCCATTTCTGAATCTAAAGCAGACATTATCAAATCATCTGATTGTTTCCATAGACTATAATTATAATTAGTTCCAATTGGAAAATAATCCCAATTCATACCCTTTACCATAAAGTCTTTTCCATTGACTTTTAGTCGATGACCTGAAGCACTATTTTCAACAACAACTTTGTCTGCTTGTGCATAAATTGAAGACGAAAAACAACATAAGGTTAGTAATAAAATAATTTTTCTCATATAGTAATTTGATTAAAATTTTAATGATTTATATAATAGTTTAAGAGACTCATTTTCAAAACACATTTATACTTTTTTATTTAAAAAATATAATGGTGTTAATACTTTCATAAAAATAAAAGTATTTATTGTATAAAAATCAAAAAGAACCACAACAAAAAACATACATCACAATATATTTCTAGTATTTTTATCAAATAATCAATAAAACAAAGAAAAAAGTAATGTAAAAAAAATGTAAAAAAATCGAACTAAAACGTTAGTGTTGAGCTATTGTATAGGTGTAAAAAGCTTTTTTGTATAGTTTAAAATTGAAGTATATACTCTACAAGCCCTTGTTCGTGCGGTAAATCCATTTTTTTACGCAAACGATATCTTTTTATTTCAATACTGCGTACCGATATATTAAGAAGTGGTGCTATTTCCTTTGAGGATAAGTTTAATCTTAAATAAGCACATAAACGAAGGTCGTTAGGAGTTAATGAAGGATGACTTTCTTTTACTTTCTTAAGAAAATTATTATCCGCACTATCAAAAGCTTCTTTAAAAAGATTCCAAGTATTTTCTTCTTTAACATTTTTATTAATAGTAGAGATAACCGATTTAATACTGTTTGTTGAACTATCAGTTGAATTTTTTAAATCGCCTTTAATTATATTTAAAAGTTCGGTTTTCTTAATTAAATTCATAGTTGAAACGGCAAGCTCTTTATTCTTTTTATCAACATCTTGCGTTAGTTGTTCATTCTGAATTTTCATTATTTTCTGTTCATTCTCCAATTCTTTAAGCTCTAATAAAATGTTATTTTCAGAAATAATTTTTTGATGTCTTTTTTCATGATAAATTGTGTAAAACTTATGAATATAGTAAGCTAGAATTACAAATAATATAAAATAAATAAACTTTGCCCAACTATTTAAATACCATGGTTTATTTACAACAAAAGAATAAGTCGCTATATTATCTGTAACTGAATTTGCAACTTTAGCTCTTACACTAAAAACATATTCACCAGCTGGCAAATTTTCAAATAAAATATGAGAATTGAATGACCATTCACTCCATTCATCATGCAGACCTTCTAGTTTATATTGGTATTCTGCATTAATATATTTGTCATACTCTGGTATAGCATAACTAAATGCTAAATTATTTTCGTTATGTTTAAAATTTCCATTTTCTGAAATGGAAACATTTTTAGATTTAGAATTTAAAACATTATTAGAAATTCCAAAGATTGAAACTTTATAATTATTAAATTTAAAATCATCGTTGTTTAAAATATAATATCCATCTGTTGTTCCAATTAAGTATCTATTATCATTAAGTTGTAATATGTTCTCATAACCTGGCATTGAATTTGTCAGTGATGATGGAATTGGCAAACTATTTTTCTTTAAATCAGAGGATAGTTTTCCAGATGAATAATAGTAAATATAATTTTTCGTAAAAAACCACAATTTATTTGATTTATCAACGATCATTTTACCGGTTACATACTCATCATTATCAAATATTGAACTAATTGATTGGTCTCTTTCAAATGCTTTTGTTTTACTATTCATTCTAAACACGCCTTCTTTTGAAGCATAATAAATTTGATTATTATACTTAGCTAGGCTTGCATTTTTACTTTTAACTGGATTTTCAAACTTAAATAAATTAGTGGCATTTAAAATGGGTTTATCTATTGAAAACTTGTAAACACCTTTGTATTCGTGACTTACATATATTTCATTTGAATTAAGAATTTCGAAATGCTTTGAAGAGTAATTAAATCCTTTAATTTTATGCTTAAAAACCCAATTATTATTCTTTTTTTCTAAAACTGATATTCCATTATAATTTCCTTGAAGAATATAGTTACTTCCTGGAAATAATGGTTCAAATTTCCAAGTTCCTGATGCTGAAAAAATATGATTTGCATTTGCAGTGTTTACGATAAATGTTCCCGAATCGTGTCCGCAAAAAAGTGTATTTTGATAAGAAAATAAAGACCAAACTTGCCCTTTTGTATTTTGAACAAATTCGAATTTAGCATCAGAATTTAATTTTTTATAAAACAATCCTTGGTTAGTACCAATATACAATTTGTTGTCATGAACAATGGATGTATAAATTGATCCTAAAATTCCGGTATTATCTAAATAGCTATTGATAGGAGATTTAAGATTGATACAATTAATGCCATTATCAAGACCTATCCATAAATTTTTATCAAGATCTTCAAAAAGAGAAAGTGCCGTATTATTGCTTAATCCTGAATTTTGAGTTATATGATAAACTAAAGTTCCATTTTTAGACAAAATAAATATTCCGTTTGAAATTGAACCTAATGCGATACTTCCATCAGATAATATTTGACTACTGTAAATATTACTTTGCTGAATTTGAGCATCAATATTCGTTTCAAATTTACTAAATAAACCCTCTTTATACTTAAAAATTCCTTGCTTTTGGGTAACTAAAATTAAACCTTCCTCAGTATCAAAAATATTAATCAGTTTGTTTTTATTAATTATATCGTTACTTAAAAACAATTTACTTTTGCCCTGATCTATTTCATACAATCCTTCTGTTGTTTGAAAATAAATTCCATTGGCAGTTTTAAATGCTTTATTAATTATGCTATTTGGATTTATTATGGTAAATAATTTTGTTTTAAGATTATAAGCATAGATTTTTTCAAGAGATTGAAAAAGTATCCAATTATCAAAAGGAAAAATTCCCCAAAATTGTTCATCATCATTAATTTTATCTTTGATGCTATCACTTAATGATGTATAATTCAACTGTCCATTTGAAGCTCTTTGCCAATAGCCAAACTCCATAAATGCTCCTGTATAAACTTTATCATTAATACACTTTACCGCACGAATAATTGTTTCGTTAGGAGAAGGGTTTAATATCCATTTAGAACCATTAAACTCTAGCAAACCATCATTATTTGCAAAATACATAAACCGATGATTATCTTGAGAAATCATCCAATTCTGAATCCCTGCATTATAGATATCTTTAGAATACTTAACAATTGGAGGTAATTGTTGTGCTGAACAAACTAAAGAAAATAAAATTGTCAAAAATTTGATTTGATTTTTAAGAAATTGCATTTTCAATGATATTAGAAACTAAAGATATATAATATTAATTTTAAAAAAAAATGAAATAAAAAAAAGACTGCCATTTCTGACAGTCTTATATAATTTATTTAAAGAAAATTATTCTTTAATGAATTTTGTAGATGAAACATTTCCATCAATCATAGTTTTGATTACATAAACACCTGCATTAAGGCTAGAAACATCAAGACTGATTGTTGAATCATTAGCTTCTCTATTCATAACTTCTTGACCTAAAACGTTATAAACCGCAATTGACTGAATATTTGCTCCTGCTTCAATATTTAAAATATTTGAAGTTGGATTTGGATACAATTTAACTTTAGTAACATTAAAATTATCAGAAGATAAAATAGTGTTTTTGTGTAAATAAATGTTGTCATACCAAACATTGCTAACCATTGCAGTTGTAATACCGATTTGAGCAACATCTGTTCTTGTTAAATTATTAGCTACAACTCCACCTAATGCAGTAATAGGCACATCAACAGAAACCCATTGATTAGCTACTAACTGTGGTGTACTACCTCCATTAATATTAATCTCTAATGCAGAAGCTTCTGCAGCACCACCACCAAAATCTACTAATTTAACATTAAATACATCACCTGTTAAGTCAGTATCAGTAATATAAAAATCAAAATGAATATGCGTAAATGTTGATAAATCTAATTTATTTGACTGAAATTCAATTCCATGACATACAACACCCGAATTCTTTTTCAATGTATTATCTCCTACAATTTGAACCTCAGTTGTAGCAGCACCACCGCACCATCCTGCGTCAAAATTATCAAAAGTAATAGGAGCATAAGCATCACTATAAATAGACACTACATCACCTACAGGTCTAGCTGGAGGAGTTGGAGCAGCTACAGTTGGAGTAGGAATTACAGGAGGAGTACCAAGAGGACCTCTAATATTGTCAATGTAAAAAGTTCTCGCAGGTTTAGTTACATTTGGAAAAAATGATGTTTCACCAGTTGCCCAATAAGTATGAATTACAAAACCAGAATACGTTCCATCTGCTAAAGCAGCTTGACCATCTAATGATGTATTAAAAGTAAAAGAAAGTGTTTGCCATGTATTACCTCCAGGGTGAGTTACAGCAGCAGCAACTATTCCAGCACTACCAGAACCACCAGTAGCTTTTACTAGAAATGTAATAGGATCAGCTGATAATACATCCATAGTCATAGTCTGTGTTGTAGCCAAACCAGCCAATGAAGTTAAAGTTAAATTAACACCTTGCCAAACATCTGTTGCAGGGTTACCTACAATTTTAAGTACTTTAGAAGTATTAGATCCTGTTCCATCTTCAACAACTGGAACAGCCATACCTCCAAATTCAGCACCTACAGATCCTGATTCAGCAGGTTCGAATCCTAAAAGTAATGGCATTACTTCAACAACAGAAACATTGTCAATAAATACAAAACCTACAGCAGCACCTAAATCAAATATTACTCTATCTGTTACAGCATCTCCATAATTAATAGTAATGTCGTAAGAAAAAGTTTGAAGAGTAGGAGTTAATGTAGGATTAAAAGTCAAAGAAGCGTAAGGAGCGTTATTTTGACCTAAACCAGCTACAATTGATCTTGAACCTGTAGTTGCGTCAGTAAATGCATCAAATGTAAATCTGTACGTTTTGCCATCTTCTAATACGATATCTTGACTTAAATTTACATCCCATGGATTACCTGCACCAAGAACATTAGCCTCGTTTACAAAATTTCCTCCACCTAAATCAACTACATTCGCAGCATTGTTGTACCAAGGAGCTGCAGTACCCGTTTGAAAATCACCATTAGTAACAAGGTTCTGAGCAAAACCAAGCGTACAAGTCATTAATGATAATAAAAAAGTAATTTTTTTCATAATATCTAATTTTAATTAGTTAAATAATAACAATTGTAAATTTAATTGATATATTTTTTAAACAATTCTCAATTCATATATACAAACTATACAACTTCTTTATAATTCAACTTTTTTTATTTTTTTTATATCAAATCACAAATAATTAATAATCAAAGCTTTAATAAATATAAAAGTAACAAAAAATCAAATTTGTATAGTTATTGTATAGTTATTAAAATAAAAATAAATTTAACTATAACGTTTTCTTTTGGCATTTTTTAATAAATTTTGATTCTAAAAATAAAAGATAAGCTATAACTTAATTTAGAATAATTATCTTTGCGTTTCTATTAAAACCCATAATGATACAACCCGATTTTTCAACTTTAGAACCCAAAAAAAACATTCTAATAAAAGGTGCTCAATTACACAACCTTAAAAATTTAGATGTTGCTATACCACGAAACAAATTAGTAGTAATTACTGGTCTTTCAGGTTCTGGAAAATCGAGTTTAGCTTTTGATACGCTCTATGCAGAAGGTCAACGTCGTTATGTTGAAAGTTTGTCTTCTTATGCCCGTCAATTCTTAGGCAGACTAGACAAACCTAAAGTAGAATACATTAAAGGAATTGCACCAGCAATTGCTATTGAACAAAAAGTAAACACCAGCAATGCGCGCTCAACAGTAGGAACATCAACTGAAATTTATGATTATTTAAAACTTTTATTTGCTAGAATTGGAAAAACCTACTCTCCTATTTCTGGTAAAGAAGTAAAAAAAGATACGGTTACCGATGTTATTAATGAAATTAAAACATTTTCTATTGATAGCAAATGGCTTTTACTAGCTCCTATTCATTTAGAAGAAGGCCGTGCCTTAGAAGACAAGCTAAAAGTTTTATTACAACAAGGTTTTGCACGTATTTTAGTAAATAACGAAATGGTGCGTTTGGATACGTTAGAGCAACACCAATTGGACAACAAAGATATTTTATTAATTGTTGACCGAATTGTAGTTAAAACAGAAGAAGAATTCTTTAATCGTTTAGCCGATGCTGTGCAAACTGCATTTTATGAAGGAAAAGGCGTTTGTTATTTGCAAGAAGTGGACACCAAAAAACGTATAGAATTTAGTGCCAATTTCGAATTAGATAGCATTTCGTTTTTAGAGCCTAATATTCACTTATTTAGTTTTAATAATCCTTACGGGGCTTGTCCTACTTGTGAAGGCTATGGAAGTGTTATTGGAATTGATGAAGAATTGGTTATTCCAAATACGGCTTTATCTGTATATGAAAATGCAATTTTCCCTTGGCGTGGCGAAAGTATGAGCTGGTACAGAGATCAATTGGTTAATAATGCTTATAAATTTGATTTTCCAATTCATAAACCATTATTTGAACTTTCCGATGAACAAAAACAATTAATTTGGGACGGGAACAATTATTTTACAGGATTAAACGATTTCTTTTCTGAATTAGAAGAGAAAAATTATAAAATTCAAAATCGCGTTTTGCTATCAAGATACAGAGGAAAAACAAAATGTAATACTTGTAAAGGAAAACGACTTCGCTCTGAAGCAAATTATATTAAAATTGCTAATAAAACTGTTTCTGATTTAGTGGATTTACCAATCGTAAATTTGATTGAGTTCTTCAAAAAATTAGAATTAAACGAATACGATGCAAAAGTTGCCAAACGTTTATTAATTGAAATAAACAATCGGTTAGACTTTTTATTCAATGTAGGATTGAGTTATTTAACGTTAAATCGTAACTCTAACTCACTTTCTGGTGGCGAATCGCAACGAATAAACTTAGCCACTTCTTTAGGAAGTAGTTTGGTAGGCTCGATGTATATTTTAGACGAGCCAAGTATTGGATTACATCCAAAAGATACCGAAAGATTAATTGAAGTTTTAAAAGAATTACGTGATTTAGGCAATACCGTAATCGTTGTTGAACACGACGAAGATATTATGAAAGCTGCTGACATGATAATTGATATTGGACCTGAAGCGGGAACGCATGGTGGCGAATTAGTGGCGCAAGGAACGTATGAGGAAATCTTAACATTTGACTCGTTAACAGCGAAGTATTTGAACGGAAAAGAAGAAATTTCGGTGCCAAAGACAAGAAGGAAATTCAAAAATCATGTTGAAATTATTGGTGCTAGAGAAAATAACTTAAAAAATGAAAACTTTACTTTTCCGTTGGAATGTTTAACTGTGATTACAGGTGTTTCGGGAAGTGGAAAAAGTACATTGGTAAAGAAAATTTTGTTTCCAGCCATTCAAAAGAAATTAGAAGGTGTGGGAGAAAAAGCTGGACAATTCACCGAATTAGCTGGAAGTTTTTCACACATTAAACATATCGAATACGTAGATCAAAATCCTATAGGAAGAAGTTCGCGTTCCAATCCAGTTACTTATATTAAGGCATACGATGATATTCGTGATTTATTTGCAAAACAAAACATTTCAAAACTAAGAAATTATCAACCAAAACACTTTTCATTTAATGTAGATGGCGGAAGATGTGAGGTTTGTAAAGGTGATGGCGAAGTAACCATTGAAATGCAATTTATGGCCGATGTTCATTTAGAATGTGAGGTATGTAATGGAAAACGATTTAAAAAAGAAGTTTTAGAAGTTACTTTCGAAAGCAAAAACATTGATGACATTTTAAAAATGACAATTGATGAAGCTTTAGCATTCTTTAACGAACAAAAACAAACAAAAATTACACAAAAATTACAACCTTTACAAGATGTTGGTTTGGGATATGTGCAATTAGGACAATCGTCTTCTACTCTTTCGGGTGGCGAGGCACAACGCATAAAATTAGCTTCCTTTTTAGTAAAAGGAACAATTAAAGACAAAGCGTTATTTGTTTTTGACGAACCTACAACAGGATTACATTTTCACGATATTAAAAAATTATTAGCTTCGTTTGATGCTTTATTAGAAAAAGGACATTCAATAATCGTAATTGAACACAATTTAGATTTGATAAAATGTGCCGATTATATTTTAGATATTGGTCCTGAAGGTGGTGAAAATGGAGGAAAATTAATCGCTTTTGGAACTCCAGAAGAAGTAGCTAAAAACAAGAACTCAATTACAGGAAAATATTTAAAAGAGAAATTAAAATAATGATAAACTCTTCTGCAAACGGATGGATTGATAAGTTTTTTATTGAAAATCAAAACAATTTTGTTGATTTTCAAGGCAATCATTTATCATTTTATGAAAGTTGCAGAAAAACAGGTTTCATTTATGGTTATGTCATAAATTTTCAATTAAAAGAAAATCTAAATACTTCTAAGTGGTCATATGATGAAATTACTAAAGTTGGGTTTTTAAATACTTTATTTTCAGTTTATTGTTTAGAAGAAAAAGGAAATAATCCAAAAGATTTTATAGAATCGGTTTTTCAATTTTACAATATAATTCAGCCAGAAAACCTGAATTTTATTAAAAAATTACTTCCTGAAGCAACTCCAAGTTCGCGACTCGAAAAAATAATTGATGATCGTATACAAACCAATCAAAACAGCCTTAGTAAGAACTTTTCGCATATTATTACTAACGCTTTATTGTTTATTGATGTTTTAGCTTTTCAACATTTTTTAAAAAAGAACGAATTAGCTCCTGAGTATTTAAAAAATGTAGAATCAGATTGTATTAAAATTGTTTCTTTAGCACTTAAAATTAAACAAAACAAGTCTAAATACGACGAATTGCTAGTGAAATTGTTTGAAAATTCAATTCGTTATACCAAATTCTCAACTATTGATTCTATTGAATTTACTGACATCAAATTAATAAAATATACCGAATTACTAGAAAAATTATACTTGTTAGATATTGCTCAGATGGCATTGTGGAGCGATGAAAAATTAGAAATCGCTGAAGTTGATTTTTTAAAAGTATTAAATTCGGACTTAGGATTAGAAGCAACTATTCTTCAAAAAAGCATTGATGATATTAACTTTTTCATTAATGAATACAAAGCTGAAATACCGTTTTTTAACTATTCTAATCCTATTAAACATTTTTATGACCAAGCCAATAAAAATGTAACTAAGCTAATCATTCGCAATAAAGATCGCTTAACTAAAGAAATTAAAGAAAGTGGCGAATTAATGCAACTTTTGGCTAAATCAACTACAAAAGACTTAAGCAAAGAAGAAAAAAAGAAAGTAAAAAAACAACTTTTAGATGTTTGCAAAACAGTTCCTTCTTTAACTATATTTTTACTTCCAGGTGGTAGTTTGTTGTTGCCTATTTTAATAAAATTTATTCCACAGTTATTACCTTCTGCTTTTAACGAAAATTTAGAAGATTAGTAAAAATCTCTTGTAAAGTCTTTAAAAAATAAAACCCCAACTACTTTTCAGTAATTGAGGATTATCTTATGAAACATCCCTAAAGATAGAGATTGCTTAATCGAATTATTCGTTTACTAAAACCCATTCGCCAGAAGCTAACATGCTTTCTGCTTTTTTGAATTTCATGCTTTCGCTTTTCCCACTCATTACGTGTTTAATAGTAACAGTGTCATTACGATTTATTTTTGGCATTTCTCTTGTAATCGTTTCCGTTACTTGAGATTTTTGACTTGCCATCTCTCCTGCTCTTTTAGGTTGAGAAGCAGTATCACTACTATCTAAATCTTCTTTCGTTTCAGTATAGTTTTCTTTTTGTTTTACTTGTTTTGCTTCCTGAATATCTGATGAATTATGAGAAGGTAAATCGCCTTTGAATAAGAATGAAATTACTTCTTTATTTACATCATCAATCATTTTTTTGAACAAGTTAAACGCTTCAAACTTGTAAATTAACAATGGATCTTTTTGTTCGTGAACCGCCAACTGAACCGATTGTTTCAATTCGTCCATTTTACGTAAGTGTTTTTTCCAAGCTTCATCAACAATTGCCAATGTAATATTCTTTTCAAAATCAGCTACTAACGAACGTCCTTCTGAAGTATATGCTTTTTCTAAGTCAGTAACTACATTTAACGATTTGATTCCGTCAGAGAAAGGCACAATGATTCTTTGGTACTGACCATTGTTATTTTCGTATACATTCTTAATAATTGGATACGCTTCATGAGCATCTCTAGCAATTTTTTCTTCGTAATGACTTAAAACTGCTTTATATGTTTTTCCAGTAATTTCTCTAACCGATAATTTTGAAAATTCTGCTGGTGTAACAGGAGCACTAATTGAGAAATAACGAATCAATTCAAATTCGAAGTTCTTGAAATCTTCTGCCAATTTGTTTTGTTCTACAACTAACTCGCAAGTATCGTACATCATGTTTGCAATATCCACTTTCAAACGTTCGCCGTGTAAAGCGTGACGTCTTCTTTTGTATACTACTTCTCTTTGTGCATTCATTACGTCGTCATATTCTAACAAACGTTTACGAACACCAAAGTTATTTTCTTCTACTTTTTTCTGCGCTCTTTCGATAGATTTTGTCATCATAGAATGTTGAATTACTTCACCTTCTTTTAGACCAATTCTATCCATAACTTTCGCAACTCTTTCCGAACCGAATAAACGCATTAAGTTATCTTCTAAAGACACGTAGAATTGTGAGCTACCCACATCTCCTTGACGACCCGCACGACCACGTAACTGACGGTCAACACGACGTGAATCGTGACGCTCAGTTCCGATAATTGCTAAACCACCTGCTTTTTTAACTTCGTCTGATAATTTAATATCGGTACCACGACCTGCCATATTGGTTGCAATTGTAACTACGCCCGGTTTTCCTGCTTCAGCTACAATTTCTGCTTCACTTTTGTGCATTTTAGCATTCAATACATTGTGTTGAATACCTCTAATTTTTAACATTCGGCTTAATAATTCCGAAATTTCTACCGATGTTGTTCCAATTAATACAGGTCTTCCTGAGTTTGATAATTGCACTACATCTTCGATAACCGCATTGAATTTTTCACGAACCGTTCTGTAAATTAAATCGTCTTTATCTTTACGAGCCATTGGACGGTTGGTTGGAATTTCCACCACATCTAATTTGTAGATTTCCCAGAACTCACCTGCTTCAGTTGATGCAGTTCCTGTCATTCCTCCTAATTTGCTGTACATACGGAAATAATTCTGTAATGTAACCGTTGCAAATGTTTGAGTAGCCGCTTCGATTTTTACGTTTTCTTTAGCTTCAATTGCTTGGTGTAAACCATCCGAGTAACGACGACCATCCATGATACGTCCTGTTTGCTCATCAACAATCATTACTTTATTGTCCATGATAACGTATTCGGTATCTTTTTCAAATAAAGTGTATGCTTTTAATAACTGCGTTAACGTGTGAATACGTTCCGATTTTACTGAGAAATCACGGAATAATTCTTCTTTTCGCTCAGCCATTTCTTCAGCTGCAAGGTTTTCTTTTTCAATTTGAGCAATTCCGGTTCCAATATCTGGTAAAACAAAGAATTGTGCATCCGTATCTTGAGATAAATATTGGATTCCGTTATCCGTTAACTCAACTTGATTATTTTTCTCTTCAATAACAAAGTATAACGCCTCATCAATTTTTGGCATTTCTCTATTGTTATCCTGCATATAATAATTTTCGGTTTTTTGAAGCAATTGTTTTACTCCTTCTTCCGATAAAAATTTGATTAAAGCCTTACTTTTAGGCAACGCTCTGTACGAACGGAATAAATTAAATCCGGCATCTTTAGCATTTCCTTCTTTAAATAAACGTTTTGCTTCTGTTAAACAATCTGTTGCTAATTTACGTTGTAAAGTAACTAGGTTTTCAACTTTAGGTTTCAATTCATTAAACTCATGACGATCTCCTTGCGGAACTGGTCCAGAAATAATTAATGGTGTTCTAGCATCATCTACTAAAACCGAATCGACCTCATCTACAATTGCAAAATTATGTTTACGTTGTACTAAATCTTCTGGCGAATGTGCCATATTATCACGAAGGTAATCGAAACCAAATTCGTTATTTGTTCCGTAAGTAATATCTGCTTCGTATGCTTTTCTTCTTTCTGGAGAATTAGGTTGGTGATTATCAATACAATCTACTGTTAATCCGTGGAATTCAAATAAAGGAGCTTTCCAAGTACTATCACGTTTTGCTAAATAATCATTCACCGTTACCAAATGTACCCCGTTACCCGTTAAAGCATTTAAATATAATGGTAATGTTGCCACTAATGTTTTTCCTTCTCCCGTTTGCATTTCGGCAATTTTACCTTGATGTAATACAACTCCACCAATCAACTGAACGTCGTAGTGAATCATATCCCAGGTAATTGCTTTTCCGGCAGCATTCCATGAATTTGCCCAAGTAGCATTATCACCTTCAATAGCAATATACGATTTTGTTGCCGATAACTCTCTATCTTTTGGAGAAGCTGTTACCGTAATTGAAGTGTTTTCTTTAAAACGACGAGCGGTTTCTTTTACTACTGCAAATGCTTCAGGAAGAATTTCATTTAATACTTTTTCAGAAATTTCATATGCTTCTTTCTCAACTGCATCAATTTCAGCATAAATATCTTCACGAGCATCAATATCTTCAGTTTGCTCGGCATCTTTCTTTAAAGAAGCAATTTTAGCATCTTTTTCAGCACGAGCTTGTTGAATTTTATCTTTGAATTCAGCCGTTTTAGCACGTAATTCATCATGAGATAATGCTTGTAATGCACTCTCAAAAGTTTTGACTTTATTAATAAGTGGTTGAATCGCTTTTACATCTTTCTCCGATTTATCACCCACAAAAGCCTTCAATATGGAATTTATGATACTCATAATTTTTATTTTCTAAATAGGTTTGCAAATATAACCACAAAAAAAGTCTCGGTAAAGAGACTTGTTTCTGTTGTGTTTATTTATTTTTAATATTCATCCTCATTCCAAAGATAATCTTCGTCAGTAGGATAATCAGGCCAAATCTCTTCCATTGATTCATAGATTTCTCCTTCGTCTTCTATAGACTGTAAGTTTTCTACCACTTCTAATGGTGCTCCAGTTCTAATAGCATAGTCGATAAGTTCATCTTTGGTTGCTGGCCAAGGTGCATCACTTAAGTATGAAGCTAATTCTAATGTCCAATACATCTTTTATCGATTTAAGTTTATGCAAAAATAAATTTATTACCCAATAAGGCAAGTTTTTTTTTACTTTTTTTTTAAAAATTTAAGAACGTTTATTTTTTTTAGTGTTCAGTGGTTGGTTTTTAGTATTCAGTAAGAGCCATTTGGCTTCTTTTTCTTCATAAAACTAAACTCTGATTACTACTTTCGAGGTATCCATTGTACTTCGTCAGCGTT
The DNA here is from genome assembly GCA_000169355.1 of Flavobacteria bacterium BAL38. GTDB lineage: Bacteria > Bacteroidota > Bacteroidia > Flavobacteriales > Flavobacteriaceae > Flavobacterium. The sequence continues at coordinate 63,990 of AAXX01000001.1, forward strand.
CAAATCATGAGACAACTTTCGTGCCAAGACAAAAAGATAGTCAGAAAGTCGGTTTAGATACTTAATTACTAACTCGTCTGTAGGTTCAATGTCATTTAAATGCACTGCTAAACGTTCGGCTCTGCGACAAACACAGCGTGCAATATGACAATATGACACAGTTGTATGACCTCCAGGCAGCACAAAATGTGTCATTGGAGGCAAAGCTTCTTCCATAGTGTCAATTTCATTTTCTAAAAACACTATATCTGACTCTATTATTCCTAAGTTTTGTAAACGAGGTTGACCGTTTTTTAAGGTTTCTTTTTCTGGCGGTGTTGCCAATATAGCTCCAACCGTAAATAAACGATCTTGAACTTCAATAAGTACATTCTTATATAAATCACTCATCTCTTGATCGCGAATTAACCCGATGTGCGAATTTAATTCATCAACTGTTCCGTAACTTTCAATTCTAATATGATGCTTTGGAACACGTGTTCCTCCAAACAATGCAGTAGTTCCGCTATCGCCAGTTTTAGTATATACTTTCATTTAATTTTTTTCTTTTTTATTTCTCATTCGCTAATTTATCGCGATACATTTTTATATTTTCTTTAATTTCTGGTTCTAATTCTGGTTCTTTTATATCAGAATATTTCAGTAATTCTTCTAAAATAGTTTTGGCTACTAAATAGCGAGCCGTTTCTTTATTATCTGCAGGAATTACATACCAAGGCGCATGCTTTTTAGAAGTTTTATTAATTGCTTCTTCATAACAAACCTGATAGGCATCCCACAACTCTCTTTCTTTTAGATCGCCTGGAGAAAACTTCCAATTGTGTTTTTCTGTTTCTAATCGTCTTATTAATCGAAGCCTTTGCTCTTCCTTACTTAAATGTAAGAAAAATTTCAAAACAATAACTCCGTTTGAAGTTATGTGTTTTTCAAAATTATTGATGCTTTCAAAACGATTTTCCCAAAAATCTGCCGTAATATCTTCTACAGAATTAACACCTGGAATATTTTCATTCAAAATATAATTTGGGTGAACTCTTGTTACCAAAACATTTTCATAATGCGTTCTGTTAAAAACTGAAAACTTCCCTTTTTCTGGCAATGCAATATAATGTCTCCATAAATAATCGTGCTCTAGTTCATTTGAATTTGGTGTTTTAAAACTATGCACCACTACTCCACGCGCATTAAATTCTTTAAAAACTTCACGAACTAAACTGTCTTTACCAGCAGTATCCATACCTTGCAAGCAAATTAGCACACCATATTTGTTATGAGCATATAATTTATCTTGTAATTTACTTAGCTTAATTCTTATTTTATCTAGTTCTTTTTCTTTTTTACTTTCAGAAGTTTCAACATCTATAAAAGTAGGAAGCGAACTTAATTTAATATTTGAAGTTACTTTTAAAGCCTCTATTTCGATATTTTTCATTTTTATAGGTATAATGTGGTAAAGTTAGTATTTTTAAAACTTTTTTATTCTAATTAAAAAACACTTTTGTAAAAATATGGAAAATTTGAAACTTACAAATCTATTCACTATAAAAGGAATTTCAGCGCCGTCTGGATTATTATATTCTCAAGATGTTTTATTTCTTATTTCAGACTCAAGTAATTTTTTATATCAATACGACATTTCTAAAAAGCTATTATTAAAATTTCCATTAGTAAAAGAGGCTAAAGAAAATATAGAAAAAGCTGAAAAACCCGATTTAGAATGTATTACGAAATATGGAAATCAGATTATTATATTGGGATCTGGTTCAACCGAAAAAAGAAATTCGATGTATACTTTAGATTTAGGTTCCGATACTTTAAAATCACAAGATATAAAAGCTCTATATCAAAAATTAAAAAATGTTGGTTCCTTTGCTGATGATCAATTGAATATTGAAGGCGCCATTTATGCGCATCAAACCATGTTGCTTTTTCAAAGAGGAAATTCTATAGGCAGTAAAAACGGAATTTTTATTATACCAAATCATCAAGAAGATGGCATTCGATTTGTACCGATTTCTCTTCCAACTTTAGATAATATCGAAACCACTTTTACCGATGCCGTTTTGGTTGGCGATAAAATTTATTTCTTGGCTTGCGCCGAAAATACATTATCAACTTATGATGATGGAGAAGTTTTAGGAACCATATTAGGGGTTATGTATGCACCAACCTTTGAATTCATAGAAATTCATTTGTTATCAGAACATCAAAAATTTGAAGGCATAACACTTTATAACGAAACAGAAAATGAATTAGCGTTTTTATTGTGTGAAGATAACGATACCGAAACCTCAGAAGCTATAATTTATAAATTGACGTTTGAAAAATAAATGCGTAACATTTGAGAAGAAAATACTACATATAAGAAACCAAAAAATTATGATTAAACATTTTCTTACTCTCGAATGGAAATCTTTTGTTAGGTCTGCTTCATTTAAAACCAATTTGGCTTTTAAAATTTTCATGGGGTTTTTATTCTTGTCTTTTGCTGGAATGTATGTTTTGATGAGCTATGGAGTCTTTTACGGATTTAAAAAAGCCGGCTTAGAACCCTTACAAACGGTAAATAAGTTTATCATTTACTATTTATTTGCCGACATGATGATGCGTTATTTTTTTCAAAAAATACCAACATTAACAATTAGACCTTTATTAGTTCTACCCATAAAGAAAAACACAATTGTACATTTTTCACTTGGCAAAACTGTTTTAAACTATTTTAATACCACTCACGCTTTCTTTTTTATTCCTTTTAGTATTATATTGCTATACAACGATTATAATATATTAGGTGTAATTAGTTGGCATTTAGGAATTTTAACCTCTATACTGTTTATTAATTTCTTAAACATTTTAATCAACAATAAAGACCTACTTTTTGGTATTGTAGCAACGATTATCATAGGATTATTTGCATCTCAGTATTATAATTTATTTGATATTACTGTTTACACACAACCCTACTTTCAAGCGCTATACGAAAATACAGTTATGGTATTATTGCCAATTGCAGTACTAGTACTTATCTATTATTTCACCTTTAATTTCTTTAAAAAAGATTTAACTTTAGATGAAAGGCTACATATTAAAAAGAATTTAGCCACTACAGAAGATTTAACTTGGTTAAATCAGTTTGGAACTTTAGGAACTTTTTTAAAAAACGACATCAAACTGTTAATGCGAAATAAACGAGCAAAAACAACTTTATATATGAGTTTATTTTTCTTGTTTTATGGTTTTATATTTTTTCCGCAAGAAATTTATAAAAACTCGGTAATGCAAGCATTTGCTGCGGTTTTTGTCACAGGTGGCTTTCTAATTAACTTTGGACAATTTGTACCTAGTTGGGATAGTTCTTATTATCAGCTTATAATGACACAAAGTATTTCCTATAAAGAATATTTGAATTCCAAATGGTGGTTAATGATTATAGGAACAGCAATTAGTATGCTATTGGCGTCCTTTTATATTTACTTTGGTTGGGATATTTATATTACGATATTAGCAACAGGTATTTACAATATTGGATTTAACTCCTTTTTAGTATTATTCACCGGTGCTTATACTAGAACTGCAATTGACTTAGAATCGGCAAAAGGAGCTTTTGGCGATAAGAAAGCATTTAATTTTAAAACCTTATTATTCTCATTACCGCAAATGGTTATTCCAATTTTACTGTTTGGCATAGGAATTTTAGCAGACAATATTTATATTGGAATAGCATTAATTGCCCTTGTTGGAATATTAGGCTTGCTTTTCAAATCGAGACTTTTCTTGCTTATTGAAAGAATTTATAAGAAAGAAAAATACGAGACAATCGTTGCATACAAACAAAAAAATTAATTTAATTATACTAAATTATCATGATACAAGTAAACAATCTTACCAAAAAATATAACAACACGACTGTTTTAAATATTCAAGAACTAGAAATTCCAAAAGGACAAAGTTTTGGTCTTGTGGGAAATAATGGCGCTGGAAAAACAACATTTTTTAGCTTGTTATTAGATTTAATTGAACCAACAACCGGTGGAATTATCAATCATACTATTCAAGTAAACACCAATGAAAATTGGAAAAAATTCACTGGTGCTTTCTTAGACGAAAGTTTTTTAATTGGCTATTTAACTGCCGAAGAATATTTTTATTTTATTGGTGAATTACGCGGACAAAACAAAGCAGATGTTGATGCTTTATTAAAAAAATACGAAGAATTCTTTAACAATGAAATTCTAAATACTAAAAAATACCTTCGTGATTTATCCAAAGGAAACATGAAGAAAGTGGGTATTATTGCTACTTTAATTGGAAATCCGGAAGTAGTTATTTTAGATGAACCGTTTGCTAATTTAGATCCAACAACGGTAAATCGATTAAAGAAAATTGTAAAAGAATTAGCGGAAAATCCAGATGTTACCGTTTTAATCTCTAGTCACGATTTAATTCACACTGTTGAAGTTTGTAATCGAATTGTAGCTTTAAACAAAGGTGAAGTGGTTAAAGACATTATTACTTCGGAAGAAACTTTAAAAGAATTAGAAGCATTTTTCGCAGTGTAACACTATATTATTTCATACTTTTATAATCGTAAGTTTCATCGCTTACGATTTTTTTTTTGAAAATATTTTAAAGTCATCCCAACCTTTTACCAACTTTTCTCCTCTATATAAAAAAGGGGAACAAGAACAAGAACAAGTTCAAATGCAAAACAATTTGATTTTTGAAATTGAAGTTGAATTTGATTTTTGAAAAAAAAACATTTATGGATGTAAAACACATACAAGGCTGCCGAAAACAACACCGCGAAGCGCAACGCTTGGTGTATGAAATTATGGCACCCAAACTCTATCGTTTGTGCAAACGGTATTTAAAAAAAGAGGAAGAAATTGAAGAAGTGCTGGCCGATGCTTTTTTTACCATTTTTACAAAAATAGAACAACTAAAAGAAGATTTGGCTTTTGAAGCTTGGGCAAGAAAAATAACAGTGAACAATTGTTTATTACAAATTAAAAAGAACATCAACTTTAATTTGTATTTGGAAGATGTGAATTACAATTCGCAACCTCTAGCAGATGAAGTTACCGATTTAGAAGAAGAAGATTTGCTCAATTTACTAAATTATATTCCAGATGGATGCCAAACGATTTTTAATTTATTTGTGATTGAAGGTTACTCACACAAAGAAATTGCAGAACAACTTGGCATTAGTGAAGGAACATCGAAATCGCAATTGAATGCCGCTAAGAGTAAATTAAAAGAATTGGTAAGAACTTTTTATTATCAAAAAGCAAAATAGTCATGGGAACAGAAGAAAAATTATATAAAAAAATACAACAAGCTGCTGAAAACGCCGAGCAAAAAGACTTTCCTGGTATGGAGAAGATTTGGGCGCGTGTGGAAGATAAGCTAGAAACACAAACCCTGAAAAAGGAAAAACATTTGTGGAAAAAATTAGCAGTAGCAGCATCGATAGTTTTAGTTGGAACACTAACTTTTTTCTTACTACAAGAAAAAGAAAATGTTGTTCTCCCAATAAATTCAATTACTGCTATTGACACTACAAAAAACAATATTCCAATGCCGGAATCGGCAAACGGATTAGTAAATACAAATCCTGTAATTAAAAAAGAAGCCCAACAAATTTTACAACAGCAAATCGTAATTCAAAATAACATTGTAATTAACGATACCATAAATTACAAATCAAAAAAAGAAGTTGTACTCTTGGCTCCTATCGCCATGGAAGATAATATAGAAAACTCTAAAACTAATATGGTTTCTTCGTATCAAAACAACACTTCTAATTCAGCTTCAATGAATAATGTTGGCTATTTGGCTAAAGGAAAGCGTTATGATGTTACTATGAATTTGGCAGAAACTACTCAGGAAAAAGACAAAGTAGTAGCAAATGATGATTTAGTTCTTATTGATGGAAAATTGAGTAAAAAATCGCTTTCTAATTTAGATTCTGACAAAATTGAATCGATTATAGAACTAAAAGAACCTATTTATTTTATTAACGGAGTGGAATATTCGGAAGAATCGTTATTTGGAGAAAATCCTACCAGTCCGTATGCGCCTTTAAACAAACAAAAAATAGACAAAATTGAAGTCATCCAACCCGCAGATGCTGTAAAAATTTACGGTAAAAAAGGAGAAAAAGGGGTGGTGATTATTTTGATTAAGAAGTAAAAGTTCAATGTCAAATTCAAAAATCAAAAATCAAGACATTAAAATGAAAACTTTAAAATTCACACTAACAATTGTTATACTATTTTTAGTAAATATCACTTATAGTCAAGATAAGAATGTAAAAATTGTTTCCAAAAAGAACGATCCATTAATTGTAGTAAACGATTCCATTTTAAAATATGAAGTTATGGAATTCTTAAATCCAAATGATATTGAATCGGTAACCGTTTGGAAAGATGAAAAAGCCAAATCAATGTATGGCGAAAATGGAAAAAATGGTGTTATTGTTATTACTACCAAAAATATTTCGAAAAGAAAACTTAGAAAAATTTACAAACAATACAAAAATGAACTTTAAACTAACCATTATAGCTCTTATGTTCTGTTTAGCACTCCAAGCGCAAGAGAAAAAACAAACAGAGACAGTCAAAATCGAAATTAATTCGAATACAAAAACGATTTATCTTTTGGGCGGAATTGCATCTGTAATAACCAAAGAAGATCTGGCTTTCGCAAAAAAATACAATATTCAATTTCACGATTTTGGATGTATTGCTCCTACCAATTTTAAAGAATATGAAACTAAAAATGCTATGGTTTTTGAATACTTAAATAAAACATTTGGTAAATTATGGCAAAAAGAAATTAAACCTAGTGTTTTAGGATTTGAGAAATGGTTAAATCGTAAATAAAAATGAAATCAATTATATTTTTTTGGTGAAATTCTAATTGAATTTAACTTTTCAAACGCATAGCCTATTTTCAACAATTTATCTTCTTCAAATGGTCTTGTAATAAATGTAATTCCAATAGGTTCACCTGAATCATTATAACCCATTGGCACTGTTAAACAAGGATATTTAGCCATTGCAGCATGCCCTGAATTATAATTATTAATTGATAAAATGGCGTCTAGATTATGTTTTTTAATTGGAGTTTCAAAAAACGAAACGGCTTCACTATGAAAGGTTTTTTTTAATTTTTCAAAATCTTCTTCAAAAATAGTTTCCGCTACAATTCCTTCAAACAAAGCTTGACCGTAAGGGATTCGAGAAATTGTATCTTTTTTATTGAAAGCAACAAAATCATCAACTGTTTTAAAGTTTTCATAAACTGAAGAATACGATTTTAAATATTTAGGCAAATCTGCTTTCATATCGGCATTTAAAAAAGTAACAAAACCGCTAAAATTTACATTTTGAGATTCAATTTCAATAATTTCTGCTCCTTGTAATTTTAAATTTTCTATAGTTTGTTTATAAACCGCATTATCTAAATACGATTTAAAAATACCAAATCGTTTACCTTTTAATTCGTTCTCTGAAAAACTTGACCAAAAATTTGTATTTGAAGATTTAACTGAACTTTCATCCTCATTATCATAACCCATAATTGCAGAAAGTAAAATTGCAGTATCAACAACGTTTTTAGCCATTGGACCTGCCGTGTCTAAAGTAGATGAAATAGGAATAATTCCAGTTCTACTCACTTTTCCAATGGTAGGCTTAAGTCCTACTAAAGAATTTTGACTAGATGGTGAAATAATAGAACCCGATGTTTCTGAGCCAACAGCAGCAACAGCATAATTTGCTGCAACAGCAACACCGCTTCCTGAACTCGATCCACCAGTGTCAAAAATTGTTCTTCCATATGGGTTTAACGTTTGTCCGCCAATTGCACTATAACCACTAGGACAACTATCGCATAAAAAATAAGCCCATTCACTCAAATTTGCCTTGCCTAAAACAATACCACCCATAGCAATAAGTTGTTTTACAATAAAAGCATTTTGACTCGAATTATTTTTTAAAGCGACTGCACCTGCTGTAGTTGGCATTCCCTCTGCATTAATATTATCTTTAAGTAAAATTGGCATTCCATAAATTGGATGGATTTTTTTTTGGCTTCTTTTGAGATCACATTGTCTTGCCTCTTCTACTGCATTATCGTTTATTGAAATAATTGCATTTAAAAAAGTTTCTTTATCGCTTTCAAATTTCAAAATTCTATACAAATACCATTTTGTTAATTTTTCGTAATTCAACTTTTTAATATAAATACTGTTTTGAATACTTAAAATATTTTTATCTAAAATATAAGGAAGTAATTCAATATAGTCTTCTTCACTAAAATCGCCAATTTGATTATAAATTGATTTAAAAATTTCATTCTTATCCAAATTTTTAGATTGAATAAGTTTAAAGCGCATTCTTTCATTCTCATTAGTAGCAAAATTTTCTATTTGAGATGTCTCATCGTAAGGAGTCCATACTTTATTTGGAATACTATTCTTAGAACAAGAGAAAAAAGCAAAAACGATTATTAAATAACTATATTTCATGTTTATAAATTCTAGATGATAACAAATATATCAAAATAAATGAAACAAATAAAAAACAAAAAAAGCTCCAAATGGAGCTTTTTAACTATTTACGTTTAATCGAAAATTATTTCTCTATCTCTTTTAAAGAATCCATTTTCTTATGCGCTAAGAAACCTTTGATGTCTTCGAAATGTTCTTTCACGCGTTTATGTCCAAATTCAAATACTTTTTCGGCTAAACCGTCTAAGAAATCACGGTCATGCGACACTAAGATTAAGGTGCCATCAAAATCACGTAAAGCATCTTTAATAATGTCTTTGGTTTTCATATCTAAGTGATTCGTTGGCTCATCCAGAATTAAAACATTTACAGGTTCTAATAATAATTTAATCATGGCCAAACGCGTTTTTTCTCCTCCAGAAAGTACTTTTACTTTCTTTTGAATGTCGTCGCCCTTGAACATGAATGCTCCTAATAAATCTTTGATTTTTGTACGAACATCGCCCACCGCAATTTGGTCAATCGTTTCAAAAATGGTCATTTCACCATCTAATAATGAAGCTTGATTTTGCGCAAAATAACCAATTTGAGCATTATGTCCTACTTCTAGTTTTCCATCAAAATCAATTTCGCCCATAATAGCTTTAATCATGGTTGATTTTCCTTCTCCATTTTTTCCTACTAATGCTACTTTTTGACCACGCTCGATTACCATGTTAGCATCTTTGAAAACAACATGGTCACCATATTTTTTTGATAAACCTTCAACTACTACGGGATATTGCCCAGAACGTGGCGAAGGTGGAAATTTTAATTTTAATGCAGAAGTATCAATTTCGTCTACTTCAATTGGAACAATTTTTTCCAACATTTTTACACGCGATTGAACCGATTCTGTTTTGGAAAAAGTGCCTCTAAAACGATCAATAAACGCTTGATTTTCAGCGATGAATTTTTGTTGTTCGTCGTAAGCTTTTTGTTGGTGAATTCTTCTATCTTTTCGCAATTCTAAATATTCAGAATATACGGCTTTGTAATCGTAAATTCGTCCCATTGTAACTTCAATAGTACGATTGGTAATATTATCTACAAAGGTTTTATCGTGGGAAATTACCATAACCGCTTTTGCCTGATTAATCAAGAAATCCTCTAACCACTGAATACTTTCGATATCCATGTGATTCGTAGGCTCATCTAACAAAATTAAATCGGGTTTTTTCAAAAGGATTTTTGCTAATTCAATTCGCATTCTCCAACCTCCAGAAAATTCTGAAGTTTGTCTCGTAAAATCTTCACGTTCAAAACCTAAACCTTTTAAAACTTTTTCAACTTCCGCTTCATAATTTACTTCTTCAATTGAATAAAATTTTTCAGATAATTCCGAAACGCGTTCAATTAGTTTCATATACTCATCACTTTCATAATCGGTACGAATCGTTAATTGCTCGTTAATTTCGTCGATTTCTTTCTTCATATCCAAAACATCAGCAAACGCTTTTGAAGTTTCTTCCATTACTGTACAATCATCAGAAGTCAATAAATGCTGAGGCAAATAAGCAATTACAGCATCACTTGGCGCCGAAATTACACCACGAGTAGGTTTGTTTTCTCCGGCAACAATTTTTAAAAGCGTAGATTTACCAGCTCCATTTTTACCCATTAAGGCAATTTTATCATTTTCATTAATGGCAAAAGTTACTTCGCTAAAAAGAGTGGTTCCGCCAAATTCTACGGCAATGTCGTTTACTGTAATCATTTTTTAAAGTAAAAAGTTATAAGTAAAAAGCTAAAAGGCATTTTACTGAAATTTTTGAAGGTGCAAAGATAGATTTAAAATTTGATTTTAAAATGGTAGTAAACGATTTCATAAAATATAGTTAAGTATTTATCAAACTCGAAAAAATCATTTATTTTTACTTTTTAAATCCGAAAAAATGAAAATCAAAACTTTACTTTTATTTTCAGCATTAACAAGTGCTGTTTCCATACAATCACAAGACAAAAACAAAACCGCTATGAATCCGTTTTTTGAAACGTATACCACGCCTTATCAAGTTCCTCCATTTGATTTAATTAAAAATGAGCATTTTAAACCGGCTATTTTAGAAGGAATTAAAAAACAAGAAGCCGAAATTAACGCTATCGTTTCTAACAAAGAAAAAGCAACGTTTGATAATACGGTTTTGGCCATGGAAAATTCGGGAAAATTACTTTCAAAAGTAAGTACCGTTTTCTATAATCTAAATAGTGCAAATACAAATGAAGAAATTCAAGCTATTGCAAAAGAATTAGCACCCAAATTATCAGCTCATAACGATAATATTTATTTGAATGATGCTTTATTCAAAAGAGTAAAAACGGTTTGGGACAACCAAAAGAACTTCAATTTAAATAAAGAGCAAGCTAAAATTTTAGAAAATTTGTATAAAAATTTTATTAGAAGCGGTGCTAATTTATCTGAAGAGAATAAAAAAAGATTAAGAGAAATTAATTCAGAAATGGCGGTTGCTACATTAAAATATGGTCAGAATATTTTAGCAGAAACCAATGCGTATGAATTAGTAATTGCTGATAAAAACGATTTAGCCGGTTTACCAAATGAACTTATTGAAACTGCTGCTGCCGATGCTAAATCTAGAAAAAAAGAAGGTAAATGGGTATTTACTTTGTCAAATTCGAGCGTTATGCCATTTTTACAATATAGTTCGAATAGAAAATTGCGTTCAGAAATTTGGAATGCTTACCAAATGAGAGCAAACAACAATAATGATAAAGACAATAAAGAACTTGCTATAAAAATTGCCAATTTAAGAGGTGAAAAAGCACGTCTATTAGGCTATGCTACTCATGCGGATTATGTTTTAGAAAAATCGATGGCTAAAAATCCGGAAACGGCAATTAAACTATTGAATGATTTATGGGTTCCTGCTTTAAATATGGCTAATAAAGAAGCCGCTGACATCAAACTAATGATGGAAAAAGACGGAATCAAAGATGAAGTTCAACCTTATGATTGGAGATATTATACTGAAAAAATTAGAAAAGAGCGTTTTAATTTAGACGAACAAGAAATGAAACCTTACTTTAGTTTAGAAAAAACAAGAGAAGGTGTATTTACCGTTTGTAAAAATTTATATGGATTAGAGTTCAAACAATTGAATAATGTTCCTAAATACCACGAAGATGTAACCGTTTGGGAAGTAACAGAAGCTAACGGAAGTCACGTTGGAATTTTATATATGGACTTTCATCCGAGAGCTTCAAAAAGAGGTGGCGCATGGATGACTTCTTATCGTTCTCAAAAAATGGAAAACGGTAAACGTATTGCTCCTGTAGTTTCTATTGTTTGTAATTTTACTAAACCTACAGAAAATGCTCCGGCTTTATTAACTTTTGATGAAGTAAGTACTTTTTTCCATGAATTTGGACATGCTTTACACGGCTTATTATCGAATGTAACTTATGAAAGTTTAGCAGGCACAAGCGTTCCAAGAGATTTTGTAGAATTACCATCGCAAATTATGGAAAACTGGGCTTCTGAATCTGAAGTAATGAGAATGTATGCCAAACATTATAAAACAGGTGAAGTAATTCCGGATGCTTTAATTGAGAAAATGCAAAAGGCAGGCACATTTGATCAAGGATTTATAACAACTGAATATTTAGCTGCTTCTTTATTAGATATGGCATATCATACTCAAAAATCGGCTATTACAATAGATGCTGAAACATTTGAAAAAACAGCAATGAACAAAATTAATTTGCCTGCAACAATTATCTCAAGATACCGAAGCACTTATTTTAACCATATTTTTGCCGGAGGTTATTCAGCAGGATATTACAGTTATATTTGGTCGGGAGTTTTAGATACTGATGCTTTTGAAGTGTTTAAAATTAATGGTTTATTTAATTCTGATTATGCCAAATCGTTTAGAACAAATGTTTTAGAAAAAGGCGGAACAGAAGATCCAATGGAATTGTACAAAAGCTTTAGAGGTGCTGCACCAAGTGTGGAACCATTATTAAGAAAAAGAGGTTTAGATCAAGTAAAATAAAAACCAAAAAGCTCCTGAATTTTCAGGAGCTTTTTGGTTTTATTGTGTTCACAATTTATAAACTCATTCTAAATTCTTCCAAAACAGGACTAATTTTACCATAATAACGTTCGTCTACAAATAATTCAACAGCTAAATCGGTATTACCAAAACCTGCCAAACGAGCCGATTGTAAATTGTCTTTTTTTACAACTTCTACTCCTACTTCTTCAATTTTTTGTTTCAATGCATCGGCAAGAATTTCACTTCCCGAAAAAACTTTCATTATTCCCATATTGTTTTTATTTAATCTTCCATTTCAAAAAAAAGTGGTTCAATCATAATTCTATCAGCTAAGATTTCTACTCTTTCTGTAATTTGAGAACAGAAAAACAAACGTTGCGTTTTTTCGGCACTCATAGATAATCTTTGAATAATTGAATCTTCTCTTTTTCGTAGCATTTCTTCTACATCATCAACTACAAACATTTTAATGGTATTCATATTAAATCCGGCAGAAGAAAACATATCATTAATTCGGATAGGTGTTCCAATTAAAACATCCATTCCTAACGAAATTTGATTTTTATCGTAATCTATATCTCCTTTTTCATGAACACCAAAAACCCTTAAATTGTTATAGTGATTCAACTTTTTAAACTGTTCTACAGCTTCAATCACTTTTTCTTTATTTTGAACCAAAACCAAAGCACGTGTACTTTCGCCAATAGGTTTATCCATTCTTTGAATAACATTTAATAAAATAGTAGTGGTTTTACCCGAACCGCTAATCGATTGGATAACAGCATCTGCTCCACTTTTAATAGTAGAAAATGTTTCTTGTTGCATTTCATTAGCTTCGATTAAATCATTTTCAATCAATGCTTTTTGAAGATTTGGATTTATTTTTTTTAATTGCATTTTTATTTAGTAATTAGTGAAGAGTGAATAGTAATTAGTAAACAATTCACTAATTACTAATCACTTTTAACTTGGTATTATTTACTTGCAAACAATTGCACGTCTTGTTCTGAAATTTCATTTCCGCCTAAAATTATTAAGCGTTCTACAACATTTCTTAATTCTCTTATGTTTCCTGTCCAATCGTATTCTTGTAATAATTTAATAGCCGATTTTGAGAAACTTTTTACAGCATTTCCTTGCTCAGAAGCAATCTTTACTGCAAAATGTTCAATTAATTCAGGAATATCATCTCTTCTTTCATTTAAAGCCGGAACTTTAATTAAAATAACTGCTAAACGATGATATAAATCTTCTCTAAATCTTCCTTCTTCTATTTCCTTTTTTAAATCTTTATTAGTGGCAGCAACTACACGAACATTAACTTTAATGTCTTTGTCTGCTCCTACTCTTTGAATTAAATTTTCTTGTAAAGCTCGTAAAACTTTTGCTTGAGCAGGTAGACTCATATCGCCAATTTCATCTAAAAAAATGGTTCCGCCATCTGCTGCTTCAAACTTTCCAGCTCTATCTTTAACTGCCGAAGTAAACGCTCCTTTAACATGACCAAATAATTCGCTTTCTATTAACTCTGAAGGAATTGCAGCACAATTTACCTCAATAATTGCAGCATTAGAACGTTGACTTCTTTCATGCAATTGATGCGCTACTAATTCTTTACCTGTTCCATTTGGACCCGTAATTAAAACTCTAGCATCTGTTGGAGCTACTTTATCAATCATGGTTTTAATATGATTAATGGCTTCGCTATTTCCAATCATTTCATAGTTTTTAGAGACTTTCTTTTTCAAGATTTTGTTCTCAACAACTAATTGTTTTTTATCTAAAGCGTTACGAACTGTATTTAACAAACGATTTAAATCAGGTGGTTTTGAAATATAATCAAAAGCGCCTAAACGCATTGTATTTATAGCGGTTTCTAAATCGCCATGACCTGATATCATGACCATAGGAATTTCGGGCTTTATTTTTTTAATCGCTTCTAATACCTCAACACCATCCATTTTTGGCATTTTAATATCGCAAAGAATTAAATCATAATCTTCATTTTTAACTTTTTCTACACCTTGTAAACCATCTTCTGCTTCATCTACTACATAAGTGTCATTTTCTTCAGAAAGTATTTTAGTCAATACTCTTCTGATCGCGGCTTCGTCTTCTATGATTAATATTTTTGGCATATAATTTTATTTACTGATTTATAATACGAATATCTCTTTGTGGAAAAGGAATAGCTACTTTATTTATTTTGAAAGATTCGTCTATTTTAAAGCGAATATCACTTTGAATTCTTGGACTTTTCATTCCGTTTGCAACGTAAAAGTAAACTGAAAAATTAAGTGATGAATCTGCAAAATCTTCAAAAAGTACAGTTATACTCTCTGGTTCTATTACGCCTTCTGTTTCTCTTGCAGCCTCAATTAATAATCGCTTTACTAAATTCACATCACTTCCATATGCTACTCCAACCGAAACTTGTTCTCTATTAGTAGTGTTATTTTGAGTCCAGTTAAATAATGTTTCTATCATAAATTTATGATTAGGTATAACCATAACTCTATCGTTTCTTGTAACAACGCGGGTTGTTCTTAATTTAATTTCTTTAACTTCTCCCACTTTTCCATCTACTTCAATAATATCACCAACATGTAATGATTGGTCCAAAATAATTAATATCCCTGAAATTAAATCTTGAAAAAATGTTTGAAGTGCAAAACCAATTCCAACAAATAAAGCGGCAGAAGCTGTTAAAAACACACTCATATTTACACCACAAGAATGCATGGTAAACATAAATACTAAAACATAAACTACGTATTTTATGAATTGAAAAACACTAATAAATTTATTTGAATCTTCTAATGGAAGTTTACGAGTAACTATTTTTCTAATAAACTTAAGTACAATTGTCGTAACAAATAAAACAAAAATTAATAACAATAAATTTGCAACAGTAAAATCTATAGTTTTAGTGTCAATTAATTTAAATTTTAGTATTTCTAAAATCTGCTTAAGCATTATAATTTTAGTATTTTAACCATTTATACAATTCTTTCCAAGTTGGTTTTTTTCCATACATTAAAATACCAACACGATAAATTTTTGCTGCAAACCAGACTACAAAGATAAACGTTCCGTACAATAAAACTACAGAAAGTGCTAATTGCCATAATGGCACTCCAAAAGGAATACGCATAAGCATTACAATTGGCGATGTTAATGGAATTAATGAAAATACAACAGCCACTGTTCCGTGTGGATCATTGATAACCGTTAAAAAGCCAACATAAACTGCTAACATTAATGGCATTATGATTGGCATTAAAAACTGCTGCGAATCGGTTTCCGAATCTACTGCTGCACCAATAGCGGCATAAAACGAACTGTATAAAAAGTAACCTCCAATAAAGAAAATAACGAAAGAAACTAAAATTGAAGCTACTGGAATTTCATTTAAATACAATTGAATTTGGCTCATGAAATTAGTAGCCACTTCAGCTTGTTCGGCTGTAATTTGTGATGCGGCTACTGTTTCCTGGTTGCCACCCATAAAGAAAGAAGCTCCAAATATTATAGCGCCGCCTAGTACAATCCAAATTAAAAATTGTAAAATTCCGGCTAATGATGTTCCAATGATTTTCCCCATCATCAATTTGAAGGGTTTTACAGAGGAAATAATAATTTCAATAATACGATTGGTTTTTTCTTCAATTACACTTCGCATTACCATGTTTCCATAAATAATAATGAACATCATGATTAAATAGCCGAAAGCAAAACCAATTCCAATTTTAATTTCATTTAAGTATTTCAATCCGTCTTCTCCTGAAAATTTTGCAAACTGAATTTCCGATTTTATTTTAGCTTTTTCAATAATCTCTGCATCAAAACCTAATTTTTTTAAATTTTCTTTATTCAATTTCGTGTCAATCGTTCTTTGCAACGCCATTAAGAAATCCATTTTCGGACTATCATCAGAAATATAAGTCGTTTTTGTAGCTAATTCTTCGATGTTTTGCACTTCTGGAACATAAATTAAACCTTCAAAAGCATTTCTAGAAGAATCTTTTGCTTTCTCATAAGACAAACTGGAAAGGTTAACATACTTAATATCTTCCGAATTTTTAAAATCGTTTACAAACACATTCGCTCTATCGTGAACTCCAATGGTTTTTACATCGCCTTTGTTTACACTTGATAAATAAGCGATAAAAAAGGTCATTCCTACAATCAATAACGGACCTAAAAAAGTCATTACGATAAATGATTTATTACGCACTTTTGCAATAAATTCTCTTTTGATAATTAAAGATAATACGCTCATAATTATTGACTAACGGTTTGAATAAATATATCGTTTACACTCGGAATTTTTTCAACAAAATGTGTTACTTGACCAAATTGAGTTAAAATGGAAAGTAATTCATTTGAACTATTTTGTCCTAAATGCACTTCTAATTTTAAATCATTATTTAGTGATTTAAAATTGGTTTGATTTAAAGTGAATTTCTGAGTTAGTTGTAACATTAACCCTTCAACGTTATTGGTAATTACACCAACCTGAAAAGTATTGGTACGATGTTGTCTTTTAACGTCGTCTAATTTTCCTTCTATTAATTTGTTTGATTTATGAATTAAAGCAATGTAATCGCACATTTCTTCTACCGATTCCATTCGGTGTGTAGAAAAAATTACCGATGTTCCTTTTTTATTCAATTCGATGATTTCATCTTTAATTAAATTCGCATTTACAGGGTCGAATCCAGAGAAAGGCTCGTCTAAAATTAGTAATTTAGGATTGTGCAAAACAGTAACTACAAACTGGATTTTTTGTGCCATTCCTTTTGAAAGTTCCTGAATTTTCTTATCCCACCAACCTTGAATTTCTAATTTTTCAAACCAATATTTCAATTGTTTTTTAGCCTCAGCTTCAGGCATTCCTTTAAGTTGCGCCAAATACAAACACTGTTCGCCTACTTTCATGGTTTTGTACAAACCGCGTTCTTCGGGCATGTAACCAATATATTGAACATGTTCTGGCTTTAATTTTTCGCCATCTAACAACACAATACCGCTATCAGGCATTGTAATTTGGTTGATAATTCGAATAAGGGATGTTTTACCAGCACCATTAGGGCCTAAAAGTCCATAAATACTTCCTTTAGGAACTTGTAATGAAACATTATTTAAAGCGGTATAATCGCCATATTGTTTTACTACGTTTTGTACTTCGAGAATATTGCTCATAAATTGAGTTGATTTTATTTACTTATTAGTAGCTAAAAATAGATTTTGTTACAAAAAAAAACCCACCCTTCATTGCTAAAGGATGGGAAAAATTGCTATGAAAAAGAAAAACTCACTCTCCTAAGAAAGTGAGTTTCAAATGTATTAATATTTATTTAATTATGAAAACATATCTTTAACTTTTTCAAAAAAAGATTTGTCTGACTTTTCTGGTTTGGGTATAAAGTTTTCATCTGTAAGCATTTTCTCAAAAAATTGCTTTTGTTCTTTATTTAATGTTTTAGGTGTCCAAACATTTACATGAACAAGCAAATCACCGTTTCCGTATGAATTAATACTTGGGATACCTTTTCCTTTTAAACGAAGAATTTTTCCAGATTGAATTCCTTCTTCAAGTTTAATACGAACTTTACCCGAAACAGTATCAATTTCTTTTGAAACTCCTAAAGCAGCTTCAGGAAAACTAATGTACAAATCGTAATGTAAGTTTTCGCCTTCACGCTTTAAAAACTCATGTTCAATTTCTTCAATGGCAACAATTAAATCACCAGGAATACTGTTAGAACCTGGCGCTTCGTTTCCTTTATTTGCCACTTTTAATTGCATTCCGTCAACTACACCTGCAGGAATTTTGATAGAAACCGTATCGTCTTCTAATAACATGCCTTGTGCATCTGCTCCTGCTGGTTTTTGATCTAAAATTTGACCTGAACCACTACAAATATGACACGTAGCAGCTGTTTGCATTCTACCTAAAATGGTATTGGCAATTTTCATAATTTGACCAGAACCATTACAGGTAGGACAAGTTCTATATGTTACTCCTTTAGCTTGAACTTTACGTTTAACTTTGACTTTCTTTTCTACTCCATTTGCAATTTCTTCTAAAGTTAATTTCACTTTTATACGAAGATTGCTTCCTTTTACTCTACGTTGACCTCCGCCACCGCCAAAGCCAGAAAATCCGCCACCACCAAAAGCACTTCCAAAAATATCTCCAAACTGACTGAAGATATCATCCATGTTCATATGTTGTCCGCCGCCATAACCGCCACCATCAAATGCTTGGTGTCCGTATTGGTCGTATTTTGCTTTTTTATTCGCATCGCTCAATACTTCATAGGCTTCTGCCGCTTCCTTAAACTTTTCTTCGGCTTCTTTATTACCTGGGTTTTTGTCAGGGTGAAACTCAATTGCTTTCTTACGATATGCTTTCTTAATTTCTTCTGGAGTAGCACTTTTTGAAATGCCTAATATTTCGTAAAAATCTTTTTTCATTTTAAAATATTATAATAATGATTAAAACGCGATGAATTGCGTTTCTACGGTAAAAATTATTGTCCGATTACAACTTTAGGGAAACGAATAATTTTGTCTCCTAATTTGTAGCCTTTTTCAATAACGTCGACAATTTTACCTTTTAACTTATCGTTTGGTGCTGGGATTTGTGTAATAGCTTCTGCAAAATCGGCATTAAAAACATCTCCTGCTTTTATTTCAACTTCTTCTAATCCTTTAGAAATTAAAGTACTTCTTAATTTGTCATGAATTAATTGCACACCTGTAACTAAAGCCTCGTCTTCTGACTTAGAAATTTGAGTCCAAGCTCTATCAAAATCGTCTAAAACAGGCAACATTGCTTGTAAAACTTCTTGATTAGCGGTTTTAAATAAATCGATTCTTTCTTTTGAAGTTCTACGTTTGTAATTTTCAAATTCAGCAAAAAGGCGTAAGAATTTATCTTTTTCTGCTGCTAAATCTGCTTGTAATTGTTCTTCAACCGATAACTCAGGCATTGGAATTTCTTGATTTTCTGAAACAATTTCTTCATTAATGTTCTCCTTTTCGATGTTTTCAGTACTTTCTTGACTCATATTTTTGAATATTTTTTTAAACATTTTTACTTTAATAAATGGGATTGCAAATGTATTGCCAAATGTTTAAAAATGTCAAATTGTCAGGAAAAATTTAATTGAAATTAAATACGTGTGTTTTAGACCCGATAGAAGCGACATCCTTTATTGCTTTTTTTAATGCAATAAAGATATAGCGCATAGCGGGACCACTATTGAACTGAAATGGAATTGTGTTCTTCTGAAAATTATTTTAATAAATCGGTCAAGGCTTTGTCTAAGGACGCAAATTTAAATTGGAAGTTTTCATCTAATAATTTTCTGCAGCTTACATGTTGACTTGAAAATAATATTTCGTTCATTTCACCAAGAATTAATTTCATGGCAAATTGTGGAATATTTGGAAGAAATAAAGGTTTGCCAAGTGTTTTAGCAATTGCTTTAGTTAATTCTGAATTTGATACCGGGTAAGGAGAAACTCCATTGAAAATTCCGGGTAATTTATAATCGATTACAAATTTAAAAATTGAAGCCAAATCGTGAATATGAATCCAAGATTGATATTGTTTACCCGAACCAAATGCTGCACCTACTCCTAATTTAATAGGCTTAGCCATTTCTTGTAAAGCACCACCATTTTTTGCTAAAACAATTCCAATTCTAATTTTTGAGACCATTATGGGAAGTTTTTCGAATTGACTGACTTCGTTTTCCCATTGTTTTACAACATTTCCTAGAAAAGAATCATCAATATCTAAATCGGTTTCATGATAAATCGCATCTAAACTATCTGGATAAATACCAATAGCTGAAGCAGCAACAATTTGTCTTACTTGATGGTGATTTTTTTGAAGTGTTTGATATAATAATCGAGTAGACAAAACTCGACTCTCTATTATTTCTTCTTTATATGAATTAGTCCATTTTTTTGCCACACTAGCACCTGCTAAATGAACAATAACATCTACATTTTGTAACGAATTAATATCGATTTCTGATGTTTTTGGATTCCAATAAAAACCTTTATAATTTCCGTTCGTTACGAGTTTAGATTTTGAAGTAGATAAGTAATGAATAATGTGCCCGTTTTGCAACAACAAGCCTACTAACTCTTGCCCTACTAACCCTGTTGCACCTGTAATTAAAATAGTCATTTCTTTTCCTTTTTTCAAAGTTACAAAGTATACGAAACTAATAGTAGTAAATTAACTTATGTTTAGGATTAGTTGAAGTTGCGAGTTGCAAACTAAATATCAAAATTAAAAAAAATATAAAATTTTCTAACCTCTAACTTTAACAGTCCATTCAAACTGCATTTCAGAAACCTGCTCTCCTTTTACATTTTTACCAATAGAAGTTAACCAAATAGTTTGACCTTCATTTGTATCGATTGCTTTTTGAATGGTTTGTTTAATAACATTACCTTGATTACATGTAAAAGTAATTCTTCCGGTAGCTTTTTTAGTAAAAACACTTTTATTCTGAGCGACTAACATTGAAATGTTCTTTTTACTTTCTTTTATATGTAACATAACTAAAGAACCTGTTGTAAACTCTGCTGCCATTGCCTGAACTGCAAAATACATAGAATTAAAAGGGTTTTGATTAAACCATCTATGTTTAACTGTAACTTCGCAAATTTCTGATGAAATTGACTTTACTCGAACACCACTCCAAAAAGCAGAAGGTAATTTAAAAAAGGTAAAAAAGTTTAATTTAAAAGGTGTAAACTCCATAATTTATTGATTTATTTTGTAAAAATACAAAAAATACTATGCATTCCTACTATTTTTTAAAATGTTAATTTTGTGTTAAATATTAGTACTATGCGTAACATAATACCTTCTTTTAGACTTATCTTTGTATAAGAAATTAATAGGTAATCTATTTTCAATCATCAAATCAATCATTGCGAGAGCAAAAAAAATCAAAAAATGAACAGTTTAATTAAAAAAATCAAAAGGAATTATGAACATTGAAAACACTAAAGCGCAAATGCGAAAAGGTGTTTTAGAATTCTGTATCTTATCTGTCTTAAAAGAAAAAGATGCTTACACTTCTGAAATACTAGATACGCTAAAAAACGCAAAATTACTTGTAGTTGAAGGAACTGTTTATCCTTTATTAACAAGATTAAAAAACGATGGATTATTAAATTATCGTTGGGAAGAATCAACATCAGGACCACCAAGAAAATATTACGGTTTAACTGATGAGGGGAAAGAATTTTTAAAAGAATTAAATGGTACCTGGAAAGAATTAGCAGATGCCGTAAACATAATAACAAGTCAAAACTAAAGGTCATGAACAAAACAATAAGTATAAATTTAGGAGGTTTTTTCTTTCATATAGACGAGGATGCCTATCAAAAATTATCGCGTTATTTTGATGCGGTGAAGCGTTCACTTTCACCTGATGGAAGAGACGAAATAATGAAAGATATTGAAAGCAGAATTGCTGAACTTTTTCAAGAACGTCTAAAAAACGAAAAACAAGTTGTAGGATTACTTGAAATTGAAGAAGTGATTTCGATAATGGGACAACCAGAAGATTATAAAATTGATGATGACAAAACATCGTATCAATCTAATTCTACATCTTCAACCAATTATTATTATCCATCAAAAAGATTATACCGCGATAAGGATAACGGAATGATTGGTGGTGTAATGGCTGGATTAGGACACTATTTAGGAGTAGATGCTTTATGGTTACGTATTCTTATGGTAATTTTATTCTTTGGATTTGGTACAGGCTTATTTGTATATATTGTGTTATGGATATTAGTTCCAGAAGCAATAACTACAACTCAAAAATTAGAAATGAAAGGGCAACCTATAACCATTTCTAATATCGAAAAAAAAGTAAAAGAAGGTTTTGATGATATTACTTCAAAGTTTAGTAATATAGATCATGAGAAAATTGCAAATACTACAAAATCAGGTGCTACAAAAATAGGTTCTACTATTGAAGAAGTAATAATGACGATTTTTAAAGTTATTGCAAAAATAATAGGTTCGTTTATTGTGTTTTTCTCTGCCATTGCATTAATAGCAATTGTTGTAACCAGTATTATACTTATGTTTTCATCAACAATGCCTGAGAATTACATTTTAAATCATATTAACACTCCTATTGGATTAGAAACGCCTTTATGGGCACAAGGAATATTGTTTTTATTAGGATTTGGAATTCCGTTGTTTTTCTTATTCATACTAGGATTAAAATTAATGGTAAACAACTTAAGATCAATTGGTAATTATGCAAAATACAGTTTATTAGCTATTTGGATTATTGCAGTTGGAATCATTATTTCATTAGGAATTAACGAGGCGTCACAATTAGCGTTTGAAGGAAAATCGGTTCAAAAAGAAGTGATAGCAATTGCTCCAACTGATACTTTAAAAATTAAATTTAAGAACAATGATTTTTATTCGAAAAATAAATACAGAAATCATGATTTTAAAATAACACAAGATGAAGGTGATAATGAAATTATTTACTCTAATAATGTAAGTATTGAAATTAAAAAAACAGATGCAGCTGCACCCTATTTATTAATTGAAAAATTAGCCAAAGGAAAATCGACTATCCAAGCTAAAAAAAGAGCTGAAAAAATAAAATATAATTTTAAAATTGAAGGCAATACGCTAATTTTAGATAATTACTTACTTACGGCATTAGAAAATAAATTTAGAGGTCAGGAAGTAGAAATATATTTGTATTTACCTAAAGGAACTGTATTTCAAACAGAAGAAAGTTATGGCAATTACGACAGAAGTGATTACGACTTTTTCGATGAAAATGAATTCGACACAAAAAATCCTGTATACAGAGTAGAATCTGACAAAGTTAGATGTTTAAATTGCTCAGATGAAGAAATTAATGATAACATGAGTTTGAAAATTAATGTTGGAGACACTTCGGCTTCTATCTATTACGATGAAAATGGAGTTCTTGTAAAAAAAGTAATTAATACCGAGGAAAATGGCGTAGTGACAACAAAAGAAGAATACATCATTGAAGCAAGTAAAGAAGAAAAAGAAATTTACAAGGAAATCAAATCAAAAAAAAATAAATAGATTTTAAAATAAATAAACATGAAAACAACTCTAAAAATAATAGTTCTTTTTATATCTATACTGCTTACATCTTGTAATGCAAACTTAAATATAGGTGACGGAATAGACGGAAGCGGAAACGTAATTACAGAAAAAAGAAATATTACTGATTCTTTTACTAAAATTGAAGCTAGCACCGGTGTTGAAGTTATACTAGAACAAGGAACAACAACAGAAGTTGAAGTTGAAATAGATGATAACTTAATGGAATATGTAATTACAAAAGTTGAAAACGGAACTTTAATTGCAAAAATTGATGGAAACATTAATACTACTGAAGCAATCATTATTAGAATAAAAACAATTAAAATTGACGGTTTAGAAGCTTCAAGTGGTGCCAGTATTCGTTCAAAAAGCACTTTAAAAGGAACAAACATTTCTATTGAAACCAGTAGCGGAAGCGTTATTAATACCGATTTAGAATATGAAAAAGTAATAAGCGAAGCTTCAAGCGGAAGTGAAATAACACTATTAGGAAAAGCGTTGGTTGTAGAAACAAGTTCTTCTAGCGGAAGCACAATTAATGCACAAGATTTAGCTGCAAATGAAATTACAGCCGAGTCTACAAGTGGCAGTAATACTACCGTAAACCCTATAGTTCTTTTAAACGCAAAAGCCTCTAGCGGCAGTTCAATTGTATATGTTAAAGCTGCTAAAAAAATTGTAAAAGAAGAATCTTCTGGCGGAAGTGTTTCTATAAAATAAGTGTATTTAACAAACAATTAATATTTTATTAACAGCTTTATTATAAGTGTTTTATAATTTTACAAATAACAATTTTAACCATAAATTCAACTCAAATGATTAAGTTAGTAATTCAGGTCGTAGAATTTGTTTTTACTTTGATAGTAAATCTTATAGATTCCATCATATAACCCATTAAAAGCATTGGCAAAAGCTAATGCTTTTTTGTTGTTTTAAGTTGTAAAACCAAAAGAAAAAGTATATTTCTATTTCTAAAAAGAAAAAAATGGAATAAATTTTGTGTATGTTTGTGGTATAAAATTATCATAAAAATGTCAAAAAAAATCTCATTTCTATTTACACTTTTATTCCTAACTTCAATTGCAGTAGCACAAAAAAAAGAGAAAATAAAAGGATCTAAAATTGTAACTGTTTCTGTTAAAGAAACTCCCTCTTTTGAAAACATTGAAATAAATGACAATTTTGAAATATTCTTAGTTAAAGGAGAAAAATCTTCTATAGAAATTGAAGCCGATGATAATCTTCATGACATTATAAATTACGAAGTAGCTGGGGGAACACTTCGAATTACTTCTTTAAGAGATGTTTCTGGCGCAAAGAAATTTGCAATTCGTATTAATTATACTTCTGAATTAAAATTAATAACTGCTAAAAATGAAAGCTCTATTCATGCTTTAGCCGATTTAGAATTAGATAATATTACTATTAAAAATTACGATAACTCAAGATCTTTTTTAAATGTAAAAGCAAATTATTTTGCTCTTGTATTAAATGATAAATCTGAAGCAGAAATTAACGTTAAAGCAGAAAATACTTCTGTTGAATTAAGTAAAAATACAGAACTAAAAGCTTTGATTAATTCGCCAGAATTAAAACTAGATATGTATCAGAAAAGTTCCGCTACTATTGAAGGAAAATCTAAAAATGCTAAAATTAGAATAGACAATAACAGCGTATTAATCGCAAAAAAATTAGATATTTATAATTTAGAATTAACTTCTGAAAATTATGCCAAATGTGAAGTGTATGTTTCAAACAAACTTATATTAATGGCATCAGGAAAAAGTGAAATTGACTTATTTGGCGATTCAAAAATTCAGATAGATAAATTTACCAATAATGCTATTTTAGCTAAAAAAGACAAATAAAAAAAGGAGCAATTGCTCCTTTTTTTATTGTTCATTACCTCCTTTTATAACATAGGTGTAAAACCAGGTAATTGTAAAAGTGGGAATAATATCTACAAATGGAATTAACTCTTCTATAAAACCAAAAATTCCTGCCAATTTTCCAACAGTTCCTTTAAACATCAATATCAACAAAACTCCTGAAATTGGTGCCCAAATTAAATCAATCAATTCACCATAAACTGGAATTAAATAAGATATAATTCCTATTCCGTCAAACAATAGACTCAAAATCAGTTTAGTGATTTTGTCGTTTTTACTTGGTTGAATCGGGTTTTTTATTAGTTCATCCTTCATTTTAAATTTTGTAAGTTCTATTACGAATATACAAAACAAATGCCAAATTATTCTTTATGAATCATTTTATAAAAATCGTCGCGAAATTCTTTCTGATTAAAAACACCACCATATTGTAATGTAGAGGTATAACTACTTTCGTCTTTAATTCCTCTACTAGAAACACACAAATGAGTTGCTTCCATAACAACCATAACATTATCTGTTTCTAAAACAGTTTTTAATTCATTAAAAATTTGCATAATCATTCGCTCTTGAACTTGTGGTCTGCGTGCATAATAATCAACAATTCTGTTTAATTTAGATAAACCAATTACTTTTCCAGATGAAACATATCCAATGTGCGCTTTACCAACAATAGGTAAAAAATGATGTTCGCAAGTAGAGTTAAAACTTATATTTGCTTCCACTAACATTTTATCATACTGATACGAATTATCGAAAACCGAAATTTTAGGTTTGTTAGCAGGATTTAAACCTGAAAATATTTCTTGAACAAACATTTTTGCCACACGATGTGGCGTTCCTTGTAAACTATCATCAGTCAAATCTAAACCAAGTTCTTTCATGATAATTTCAAAATGGTGTTCAATAACTTCCATTTTTTGAGCATCAGATCTCACAAAAGCATCACTTCGCAAAGGCGTTTCTACAGATGTCATTTGATGATTGTCTCCAATAATGTCGAATATTTCTTTTTCAATAGTAGTGTTCATAGCAATTTTCTCCTCTATTTTAATTTTGTTCTGTAATACTTTCTTAGTTTCTCTAATTTTGGTGCAATAACCATTTGACAATATCCTTGACTTGAATTGTCGTTATAATAATTTTGGTGGTATTTTTCAGCTTCATAAAATACAGTTGCTGAAGAAACTTTGGTAACTATCTTTTTATCATACAATTTTTCTTTTTCAAGTAATTGAATGTAATTTTCAGCTTTGTTTTTTTGGTCTTCAGAATAATAGAAAATTTCGCTTCTATATTGTGTTCCTACATCGGCTCCCTGACGATTTAACGTTGTTGGGTCGTGAGTTCCAAAAAACACTTCCAACAAATCTTCGTAAGCTACTTCATTAGGATCAAATGTAATTTGAATTGCTTCTGCATGTCCTGTTGTTCCTGTACAAATTTCTGTATACGTCGGATTTTTAGTAGTACCTCCAATATATCCCGAAACCACTTTTTCTACTCCTTTAATTTCTAAAAAAATGGCTTCTGTACACCAAAAACAGCCACCAGCAAACGTTGCAACTTCCATACCTTCTTTCATTTTTGTTTTAACCGGTTCTTTATATTCTTCTTTTACAATTGGTTTTTCTTTTGCAGTACACGAACTTAAAACCAAACTCAAAACTAACGACAACCCTTTAATACTATTTCTCATATTTTTTTCGTTTATTTTGTTTAACAAATTTACATAAAAATTAAACACAAATTACATTTTAACTAAAATTTATTACTTGATTTATATGAATAGCGCTACATAGTTTTTTTATTAGACGAAAATCTTTGTTTCTTTGTATAAATATTGGAATATGATACTTGCAAAAAATCTACATAAATATTACGAATCGCTTCATGTTTTAAAAGGCGTTGATCTTCACATAAAGAAAGGAGAAATCGTTTCAATTGTAGGAGCTTCTGGTGCCGGAAAAACAACTTTATTACAAATATTAGGCACTTTAGATCTTCCAAACAAACAACAAAATACCGTATTAGAAATTAATGGCTCATCAGTACTAAATTTAAAAGATACAGCCCTTTCAAAATTTAGAAACCAACATTTAGGATTCATTTTTCAATTTCATCAATTATTACCAGAATTTACAGCATTAGAAAATGTTTGCATTCCGGGTTTTATTGCAAATCGAAATAAAAAAGAAGTAGAAACAGAAGCAAAACGATTATTAACCTATTTAGGTTTAGCTGAAAGAGTAGACCATAAACCAAGTGAACTTTCTGGAGGAGAACAACAAAGAGTAGCTGTTGCAAGAGCATTAATAAACAAACCCGCAGTAATTTTTGCAGATGAACCTTCTGGAAACTTAGACACACAATCGGCAGAAATGCTACATCAATTGTTTTTTAAACTGCGTGAAGAATTTAACCAAACTTTCGTAATTGTAACCCATAATGAAGATTTAGCCAATATGGCAGACAGAAAATTAGTTATGAAAGATGGTCTAATTTTAGAATAATGATAGTCGTTATTATTAGTTGGTTACTCATTTTTTATATGATTTCTGTTACTGGAATCGTAGCAAAAAAAAGCCTGAAACTAACTGATGATCCTACTTTTATTCTTTTATATGGAATTATATTTCAAACTCTCTTTATTGGAACTTTTGCTTTTTTCTATAAAATTGGAAGTCATTTTTTTATAACAAATTGTTGTTTAGTAGTATTTGCCAGTTTTTTTATAAGAAACGAATTAAAACTATTTATCTCTTCTTTATTTACCACTTTTAGCTTAAAATCAAAAGTAATTTTTAGCTTGTTTATTGTGTTAGTTGCTCTTGAATCTGCTCAAATACCAAGTATTTTTGACAATGAAACGTATTACATACAAACCATTAAATGGATTAATGAATTTGGTTATATTAATGGAATTGCAAATGTTCATCCTTTTTTAGCTCAATATTCCTTTTGGCATGTTTTTCAAAGTGGATTTAATTTTTCTTTTATTTCTGATTCTTTTAATGATGTGAATGGTTTGCTTTTAATTATAGGAATCTATTATTTCTTTCAAAAATATAATACACAACCAAATCTATACCTCACTGTAAATAGCTTATTTTTAGTTGTTTATTTTCAATTTATTGATGCTCCATCACCAGATTTGCCAGTATTAGTTTTCTTGAGTATATTTTTTAATGAATTTATTTTCAATTACTTAGACACGAGAAAAAGAAAATCCCTATTCCTTTTTTTAATTTTTCTAGTCTTTATAAAGCTAACAATTGTTCCATTGCTGCTGCTTTTATATTTTATATTAGATAAAGAAAAAAAAATAATTGTATTTGCAATTTGTACTGGGTTTATCTTTGGTATTACTTGGATCATTAAAAACCTTATTATTACAGGATATCCTTTGTTTCCTTTAAGTCTATTTGATTTTAATTTTGATTGGAAATTACCAATTGAATCCATGAATTATATGTACAAAAACATCAACAATTTAGGTTATGCTGAAAATGTATCTATCGCACACGATTACAGTTTACTTGAAAAATTAAATTTTTGGATTCATTTAAAAGGAATAAACGGATTTTTTAATAGTAGTATTATAATTTTATTGTTTTTAACACCGTTTACCAAGTTATATAAATCGATAAAAAAATTTAAAATTCTATATTTTGTGTTGTTGATTCACTTTGTTTTTTTGTTAGTAACATCTCCTCAATATCGATTTTTCTTACCTACAATCATATGCTTAGGAACTGTACTAATTTATGATGTTTTAATGCGAATAAATTTTTCAAACAAAGCTATAATCATAAGTTTATCGATACTTTTAATAAATTTTAGTTTGTTTTTTGATTTGAAAAATATTTCAATAAATGAAAAATTCAATATTAATTGTGTTATTTATCCTTCTTCTAATTCAAAACATAATAGCTCTAGATTTAAAGAAAAAAGTATTGGAAATTTTAAATTCTACGATCCAAATCTTCCAAATTTATATAAAACTTCAAATGGAAAATTACCTTGTGTAAACAAGAAACTATTTGAATTTTATACGTTTTATCCACAACAAAGAACCTCAAATATAAAAGATGGATTTTATGCAAAAAAAATCGAAGATGACTAAGCAAGAATTAAAAGATTTCTTAGACGAAAAGGTTGATTTATATAATAATCCTAAATTTATAGAAAGCGACCCTATTCAAATTCCACATTTATATTCATTAAAAGAAGACATAGAAATTGCTGGATTTCTTGCCGCTACAATAGCTTGGGGCAATCGTAAAATGATTATTAATAATGCTCAAAAAATGATGAATTTAATGGGAAATTCACCTTATGATTTTATTATGTCGCATTCAAATGAAAATTTAGAATCATTAGAGAAATTTGTTCATAGAACTTTTAACGGTCAAGATTTTATTGGATTTACAAAAGGATTGCAACACATTTATAAAAACCACAACGGATTAGAAGCTGTTTTTGCTAAAGAACATACTACGATGCAACATACCATTTCTAATTTTAAGAAATTATTTTTTGAAGTTCCCCATTTAGCACGAACTGAAAAGCATATTTCTGATCCAATGAATGGTTCTGCTGCTAAAAGAATTAACATGTATTTACGTTGGATGATTAGAAATGACAACAAAGGTGTCGATTTAGGTATTTGGAAAAACAGTTCTTCTGCCCTACTTTCTTGTCCGTTAGATGTGCATTCTGGAAATGTATCTCGAAAATTAGGATTGCTCACTCGAAAGCAAAATGATGCAAAAGCAGTAGCCGAATTAGATGCCAATTTGCGAATATTAGATAAAAACGACCCCGTAAAATACGATTTTGCTTTGTTTGGATTAGGCGTTTTTGAAGGGTTTTAAATAGTGAAAATTTTCATACTCTTAATATTTAAACTATTTTTAGCTGAAGTAATACTTCGATTATTAAAATTTAAGTAGTTTTACCATTCAAAATTTAGAAATATGCATGCAGACTATATTGTTGATGAAAATTTTTCTGATATAAGTTATACGGAAAACGATATAAAATTCAAAGAATATGAAAATTGTACATTTACAAACTGCGATTTTAGAGCATGTTCTTTTATTGCTGTAACTTTTATTGATTGCAATTTTTTAGATTGTAATTTTAAAAACACTAAAATTAACCATGTGTCTTTGCGAGATGTTTGGTTTACAAAATGCGATTTTACTTCGGTAAATTTTGCTATGACCGATCAAATTTTATATGAATTTCATTTTAAAGACTGCTTACTCGATTATGCACAGTTTTATAGTTTAAAACTTAAGAAAATGCAATTTATTAATTGCAGCATGATTGCAGTTGATTTTATGGAAAGCGACCTTTCTGAAGCTCTTTTTGACAACTGCAATCTTAGGCATGCGGTTTTTATTGGAACAACAGCCAATAAAACTGATTTTTCTACTAGCTATGATTTTATAATTGATCCTGAAAAAAATAAACTTAAACGTGCTATCTTTTCTACTGAAAATTTATCTGGTTTGTTAAAGAAATACGACTTAGTTATTAAGTAAGTATTTGAATTAAAATTTCAATTGATACACATCATCTAAATCTTTATCACAACTAAAGTTAACGCCTAAATCGGTTACATAACCCGAATTTAAACCATAAACCCAGCCATGTAATGATAATTCTTGTCCATTTTTCCATGCATTTTGAACAATGGAAGTTTTAGCTAAATCCATAACTTGCTCTTTTACATTTAGTTCTACAAACTTGTTAAATCTTTCTTTTTCATCAGAAATAGAATCTAAATATTTTTGGTGAAAACGATATACATCTTTTATGTGACGAATCCAATTATCAATAATCCCAATAGAACTATTTCCCATTGCAGCTTTCACACCACCACAACCATAATGTCCGCAAACAATAACGTGTTTCACTTTTAAAGCATTTACAGCATAATCTAAAACGCTTAACATGTTCATATCAGAATGAACGACCATATTTGCAATATTTCTATGAACAAAAACTTCCCCTGGTTCAGCTCCTATAATTTCATTAGCAGGAACTCTACTATCTGAACAACCAATCCACAACAAAGGAGGTTGTTGTCCATCGGCTAAATTGTTAAAATATTCTGGACTAATAGCTAATTTATCTTCAACCCACTTTTTATTATTTTCTACTATTTTTTTATAAAAATCACTCATTATGTAATTTAATTAATTAGTTATTATGATTAATTTCAACATGATTAAACTTCGTATTTTCAATATTGTAAGATTCTTTAAATCCTTTTAATGTTAATGTTATATTTTTATCAACAGCCTTAACATCTCTAAAATCTTTTATCATTTCAACAACATCAAAATCAATAAAATCTGTATTTGATGCATCTATAATTACTTTAGAATTTTGCGGTATTTTTTTAAATGTATTTTTTATTGCCGCCTTATTTAAGAAAGATACTTCTTGTGCTAATTTTATAGTAATAACATCTCCATCATGAAAAGATTCTCTTTTAAATGAATAAGCAATTTTTAAATTTTGATATAAAATAAACAAGATACTAACAGCTAATCCAATTGCAACACCTTTTAGCAAATCAATTCGTACAACAGCAATAACGGTAATTAAAAAAGGGATAAATTGCGTGTATCCGTTTTTCCATAAATGAATAAAAACACTTGGTTTAGCCAATTTATAACCTACCATTAACAAAACAGCCGCTAAAGCCGAAAGTGGAATTTTATTTAAAATAAACGGAATCGCTAAAGCAAATACAATTAATAATATGCCATGAAAAACTGTAGCTAATTTAGTTCTTCCGTTAGAATTAATATTTGCAGAAGAACGAACAACAACAGATGTCATAGGCAAACCACCTAATAAACCGCTTACAATATTCCCTATTCCTTGCGCTTTTAATTCTCTGTTTGTATTGGTATACCTTTTAAAAGGGTCTAGTTTGTCTGTAGCTTCAATACACAACAAAGTTTCAATTGAAGCAACAACAGCAATAGTTAGGGCTACTATCCAAACTTTTTCATTTGTTAAGGCAGAAAAATTTGGCAGTGAAAACCCATTTTTAATTTCTAAAAAGGAAGGTAAATTAACTAAATGATTCTTTGTTGTAATTGCTAACGATGAGTCTGTTTGAATGAAAAACTCATTTAATAAAATACTAAAAACCACTACAACTAAGGCACCCGGAACAACTTTAATATTTTTTAATAATGGCACTTTTTCCCAAATTATAAGAATAAATAGAGATACTAAAGCCACAATTAAAGCCCCTGAATGGATATAGTTGATTGATTCTATTAAGGTATCAAAAGTAGTATGTCCTGATTTTTCTATATAAAAAAAATCGCCTTCATTGTCAACATCATGACCAAAAGCATGTGGAATTTGTTTTAAAATAATGATTATACCAATAGCCGCTAACATTCCTTCAATAACACTAGTTGGAAAATAATTAGAAAAACTACCTGCTCTTAAAAATCCTAAAAGAATTTGAAATAATCCGGCTAAAATAACAGCTACTAAAAACACATCAAAGCCTCCTAAATCTGTAATTGCAACTAATATTATGGCTGTTAAACCAGCCGCTGGCCCCGTAACACTCAAAGCAGAATTACTAAGAAACCCAACAACGATACCTCCTATTACACCAGAAACAATACCTGAAAACAAGGGCGCTCCAGACGCTAAAGCAATACCTAAACATAAAGGCAATGCTACTAAAAACACAACCAATCCAGCTGCAAGATCACCTCTTACGTTGGAAAAAAAAGAATGGTTATTCATGAAATTTTTTATACTAATACATTAATAATACACGCTATAAAATGAGTGCTTATGAAAAAGAAAATGTATTATATAAAATTTGGTGGAGGAGAAAAAATTTGATGCGCTAAATTATCAAAACTTAAATCATGTTTAACTAGTACGTTTAGATTTGCTAATTTATTAGATGAAAAATTTATAAAAAAATAACTCGTTGTTGGAGAAAAATGTATCTCATCAAATGAAGCGTGACTTTCTTCTTCTTCACTCAAGTTATAGAAATAAGAAGTATCAACTTGATCATCTACCATACCTATTAAAGTAGGAGTTGCTAAAAAAGCAATAAACAAGATTAAAAAAGTAGTTGATAAAAATTTCATATAACAAATATAAATATATTTTATGTAAAATTTTAATCATAGAGCATAAAAAAAATGCTGTGAAAATTCACAGCATTTTAATTTTAAATTTCTTCTTCCATCCAGGCTTTAAGCATCCAATTTGTCTTTTCTTGTTCAGAAATAAAATCACTCATCATTGAATTTGTTCCTTCGTCATTAATTTGACCTGCTTTATCTAAAATAATTCTTTCTAGTTGCAATAAAACAGATAATGATTCTAAAACTAATTGAATTGCTTCGGTATCTTTAGATATGTTTTTTCCAACTTTTAATTTACTGTTTTCAATGTAATCAGAAAATGTATGTAAAGGAGTTCCTCCTAAAGTAAGTACTCGTTCCGCAATTAAATCGATTTTAATTTGACTATCATTATACAATTCTTCAAACTTAAGATGCAAATCAAAAAAGCGCTTACCACGAATATTCCAATGCAATCCTCTTAAATTTTGATAATATATTTGAAAATTGGATAGTAATCCGTTTAAATCGTTTACTAATTCCTCTGACTCTTTAATGGGTAATCCTAGACTATTCAATTTCATAATTTCTATTTTTATTTATCCAAATTTACAAAATTTAAGCCCTGTAATGTATAAGTTTAATTGATAGTTTTTATATTTGCATAAAATTTATCAATAACATGACTATAACACAACTATATTACGTTTTAGCAGTAGCTGAATACAAAAATTTTACACTTGCTGCAGAAAAATGCTTTGTAACACAACCAACATTGAGCATGCAAATTCAAAAATTAGAAGATGAATTAGATATTTTAATTTTTGATAGAAGTAAAAAACCTATAATATTAACTGAAATTGGAGAAAAGATTGTAAATCAAGCCAAAAATATAGTGAACGAAGCAGGACGAATTAAAGATATTGTAGACCAACAAAAAGGCTATATAGGCGGAGAATTTAAAGTTGGAATTATACCAACGGTAATGCCAACTTTACTCCCAATGTTTTTGAATAACTTCATTAAAAAATATCCTAAAGTAAATTTAATAATTGAAGAACAAACAACTGAAGAAATCATTAAAAAATTAAAAAATGGTCATTTAGATTGTGCCATTGCAGCCACTCCACTTGAAGAAGAAAATTTAAAAGAGATTGTGTTGTATTATGAACCTTTTGTAGCTTATGTTCCTGCAAATCATCCTACTATTGATAAAAAAGAAATTGAGACTTCCGACTTAGATTTAGACAAAATTTTACTCTTACAAGACGGACATTGTTTTAGAAATGGAATTTTAAACTTATGCAAAAACAATAAATACATTTCAGATAGTCATTTTCAATTAGAAAGCGGAAGCTTTGAAACCTTAATTAAATTGGCAGATGAAGGATTAGGCATAACATTGCTTCCTTACTTACATACTTTAGATTTAAATGATAAAAATAAAGAAAAATTAAAACCTTTTAAAGATCCAAAGCCTGCTAGAGAAGTAAGTTTAATTTATCCTAAAAATGAATTAAAAATACACATTATTAATGCATTAAGAGATGTGATTTCTGGAGTTGTAAGAGGCGCAATTGCTTTTAATGACGTAGAAATAATAAGTCCTAAAACAAAATAATTTTGATGTAATTCCAAAAAAAAAGTCCCAATTAATTGGGACTTTACTATTTAGTTAATATAAATTAAACATTGTCTTAATTCTGGCTTTTCTTTAGTATATTGAAGAAGCCAATCTCGTAACTGATCTATTTCGTAAGGCAGTAATAAACGTACTGCTTTCTCTAATTCTTTACAAAATAATTTCGCATCAAAACTCACTCTCTCCAAAATTGATTTGGTGTAAGAAAACATTGGTCTAGGCATACTTTCTTCTTAATAATTGGTTAGACTTTGGGATTAGAACTTATTGTAAAGATAAATAAAAAAATCTTTACGAAAACGTTTTAGTTGTTAAAATAAATGCTAAAATTTTATTAAATTCTTACTTAGTACTAAAAATCATACATTTTTTGTAGCTCGTAACATTTCTCGTTTTCCTGGAGCACCAGGTAGTTTTTCTATTGAAAATCCGACACTTAGCATAGCATTCTTAATGGAAGTTCTGCAAGCATACGTAACTAAGACTCCGTTAGGCAATAAAGCATCAAACATCTTTTTAAAAATAATTTCACTCCATAATTCGGGTTGTAAAGGAAAACCAAAAGCATCAAAATAAATTAAATCAAATTGGCTTTTGTCTTCAATATCTTGAAAAAGCTGTTTTCTCTTAGTTAAATGAAAGTTTTCAAAAATCGTTTGTTGGTTTTCCCAATTACAAGAATGCATCTTATCAAAAACCTCTTGATACTTTTCAGCTTCTAATTCAGAAACGTAATTCATTTGTGCAATTTCTTGCTTTGAAATGGGGTACGCTTCTACTCCAACGTAATTTACTTTTTCTTTATTTATAGTTTCTAAAAAAGTAATAAAAGCATTTAAACCCGTACCAAAACCAATTTCTAAAATGGAAATTGAATTGTGATTTTGAAATAAATCCAATCCGTTTTTTATAAAAACATGTTTCGCTTCCTGAATAGCGCCATGAGTTGAATGATAATTCTCATCCCATTCTGGAATTCGTATGGTTGTGGAACCGTCATCGGTGATAATAATTTCTCTTTTCAAGATTTTTTGCTTCTGTTATTATAATTATTTAAAATATTCCAAAAAATAAATATTATTAATGAAAATAATAACACAAAAAAAGGAGATATTTTTATACCGTAAATTAAATGTAAAAATTCAATCAATATTGCGCTTCCAATAATTGAAATAATTACTTTTTTCATTTATTACTCAATATACAACTTCTTAATTTTCGGTATCGGTCCTCCACATTTTACTTCATGACATTTAATACAAGCATCGATTCCGTTATTAAAATGTTCTTTTGCATTTTTTGGATCTTCATAAATCAATTCTTGTGCTTTGATGAACTTAGCTGCTTGTTCGTTAAAAAAAGCATCTTTATCTGTTTCATCTGTCATTACCGCTTTGTGAATTTTAATAAAATGTTGCGGAAATTTACCAATAGTATCTCCTTTAACAATTCGTTCTTTTAAACGTTGATTATCAACATACATTTGCTCCATTAGCGCTGCCATTTCAGACATTTCATACATTTCAAATCCGTCTTTATTTACCTTTGAATCCGATTCGCAAGCTTCTTTTTCTGTTGCTTTATCGTTAGATTTCTTTTCGCAAGAAATTACCAAAAAAGCAAAAGTTAGAATTAGAAAAAACTGTTTCATTATTTAGCAATTAAAACGCCATCAGCCATAAAAGAATAAGTAACTTTTGGCTCCGTAATACTATCAATAGCGGCCTGAGATTTCCCTGCATCTTTAGCATAATGTTTTAAAACATCCACACTTTCAACACTTACAAATGCTTTTCCATTTACAATTACTTCTTTGTCTTGGGCATTTTTTGGAACAAAAAAACCATAATCTTTAAATTTTACAAAAGCCTCTTTTTCATCAGCTAAACCTAAAGTCATCCAACATCCTTTCTTTTGACAAACTTCATTAATTCCAGATTTGAATTTAACTTCTAAAGTATCACCTTCTTTTAATGTTGCAAATTTTTCCATCATTTCAGTGTTAGATAATGCATTTTCAGATGAAATAGAATCTCCAAAAACAGCATAATCTACTTTTTCAGTTACTGGTGTTGTCTCTTTTTTTTGTTCACAACTAATAAAGATAGCTGCTAAAAGTGATAGCGTAAGTATTTTTTTCATTTTTAAAATATAAGATTTAAACAAAATTAGCTATATTTTTTTTACTTTTACGACACTATAAAAAAAATCTTTTTCTTGAACAAGAAATTAAACTTTACATAGCTTTCAAAAACACTATTGACATTGTTTGTTTTAGTATTAGTAATTTGATTTGAAGTTTTTATTAAGACAATAATATATCCGTTGTTGATAATTATTTTTTATTAAGTGAAAAGAAAACTTCTTTTTTTTAGTAAATTTGCAATGAAAATGTAAAAATCAACCTTTTTTTTATTGATTATACAAAATTATAAATTATAACAGTTTACGCCTAATGGAATTAAAAACTTTAAACGAAATTGAAATTATTTCGGCTCCACATTCAAAAATCAACGAAATTGATTTTGAAAATTTAACCTTTGGTAATGTTTTTACAGATCATATGTTGGTATGTGATTATGTAAACGGAGCATGGCAAAAACCTGTTATTGAACCATATGCACCTTTTATGATTGATCCTTCGGCTAAAGTTTTCCATTACGGACAAGCTATTTTTGAAGGAATGAAAGCTTATAAAGACGCACAAGATGATGTTTGGTTATTTAGACCTGATGAAAACTATAACCGTTTTAATAAAAGTGCTACTCGTATGGCAATGCCTGAAGTTCCTGAAGACGTTTTCTTAGGAGGTTTACACCGTTTATTAGAAATTGAAAAAGAATGGGTTAAAAAAGGAAAAGGGAATACCTTATATATACGTCCGTTTATGATAGCAACCGGACATGGTGTTATTGCTGCTCCTTCTCAAGAATATCGTTTTATGATTATTTTATCTCCAGCAAAATCTTACTATTCTGGAGAAGTTAAAGTAATTATAGCGGAACATTTTAGTAGAGCTGCTAACGGTGGAATTGGAGCTGCGAAAGCGGCAGGAAATTATTCTGCACAATTTTACCCAACTAAATTAGCAAATGAGCAAGGTTTTCAACAAATTATTTGGACAGACGATGCAACGCATACCAAATTAGAAGAAGCAGGAACTATGAATGTTTTCTTTAGAATTAATGATACTTTATTTACAGCACCTACAAGTGAAAGAATCTTAGATGGTGTAACTAGAAAAAGTGTTATTGAATTAGCTCAAAGTGAAGACATAAATATAGAAGTTCGTTCTGTTTTAGTAAACGAATTAGTTACCGCTGCAAAAGATGGTTCTTTAAAAGAAATTTTTGGGGCTGGAACTGCTGCAGTCATTAATCCAATTGTAGGTTTTTCTTACTTAGGTGAATATTACGAATTACCAAAATTAGAAAATCCTATTGCATTAGAAATAAAAGAAAAATTAACTAACATTCAATACAAACTAGCTGAAGATAAATTTGGATGGACTGTTAAAATTTAGTAAGCAGTCGCAGTCGCAGTTATCTGTAAAAATAAAACACTGATAACTGTGACTGGAAACTGTGACTATTTTAATATTTCTTCAAAGTTGGGTTTAAAGTAATTTGGACCTTTCATCACTTTTCCATCTTCTCTATAAATTGGTTTTCCATCTTCTCCTAATTTACTCATATTAGAACGTTGAATTTCATCAAACACTTCTTCAATTTTATGTTGCAAACCGTGCTCTAAAATTGTTCCACACAATATATAAAGCATATCTCCTAATGCGTCTGCAATTTCAACTAAATCATTATTTTGAACGGCTTCTAAATATTCTTCATTTTCCTCTTTCATTAAATTAAAACGAAGCTCATTTTTTAACTTTCCTAAATCGGCTCTCATTTCTTCACTAACTCCTAATCCGTAGGTTTCATGAAATAACTTTACTGCATTTAATTGTTTTTGCATAATTATCTGTATAAATTTCATTAAATTTAAAAAAATTGAGCATAATAAATTCTTATTTTTGTAAAAATTTTCAATATGTTTTCAACAGGACAAATTTACTTTGCTATTTTCTTTATTATCGCTTTTGTAATTACAATGATATTAGTTTATCGTAAAGATTTAAAGGTTCTAAAGCCTTTTTATAAAGGAACCTATTGGGTTTTTATTGGATTTTTAGTCTTTATTGGATTACTCTTTGTAATTAAAGTACTTATGAAAGATTAATTTTCTTACTTTTGATGAACAAACATAAGCTGCAATGAGAATTTTAAAATATATTTTACTACTACTTCTTCTTTTAGGTGTGGCTTTTGTTGTATTTGTAGCTACCCAAAAAAGTGATTACACCATTGTTCGTTCTAAGGAAATAAAAATCTCAAAAGATATTGTTTATAATTTTGTAACCGACAGCACCGCACATATAGATTGGAATCCTTGGAAAAAAGACATAGCTGTTTTTGAAAATATAAAATTAGTAACTGGTGACACAATAATCCAATCTATTTTAGTTAAAGGAGAAAAAAACGAATCGTTTATGCGGTTTCAAGACACCAAAAAAGGAGCTTTAGTTACTTGGAAATTAAAAGGAAAGTTAGATTTTAATCTAAAATTACTGAGTGTTTTACAAGGTGGCGTTGACAATGTTTTAGGTGATAAATTAGAGGAAGGATTAAACAACATTGATTCGTATTTAGTAAAAGAACTAACCACTTACAATATTAAAATTAATGGTTTGGTAACCAAGCATGCTACCAATTATATTCAACAAATAGATACTTGTTCTTTTGCAGATTTTCATAAAGTTTCAAAAGCAATGTTGCAAAATATGATGGCATTTGTTGACAAAAACGATATAATCATTACAGGTTTACCATTTATCAGTTACAATTCTTGGGATAATAAAACAAAAACTACCATTTTTTCTATGTGTATTCCTGTAGAAGAAGAAATTTTAACTACTGATGGAAGTGAAATTTCTGGTGGTCATTTTGATGAATTTTTAGCTATAAAAACAACATTAACAGGAGATTATTCTCACAATAAAGAAGCTTGGAATAAAACCCTTGCTTACCTAAAAAAGAAAAATCTTATTGAAGATATAAATGGGGCTAAAATAGAAGTTTACAAAATAAGCTTACCTAAAGAACGTAAACCATCAAAATGGGTAACTGAGCTTTATGTTCCAGTAAAAAAAAGAATTTATATTGCTAAACCAAAACCTGAAGTTTCTCAAGAAGATAACACTACTCCTTCTGAAACTACAACTACAAATTAATAATTATTTCAAATTTTAAATAATGAATAAACTATTTTTATCTATTGTCTTTTTACTAATTGGATCGTACATAAATGCTCAGGAAGTTGAAATCAAAAATGACAAAGTTCTTTTAGATGGAAACCCTATATTAAAATATGAAAAAATAAATATTTTACAACATTCGTTCTACTCTTTAGAAAGTGATGATGAAATCTTGCTTTTCAAATGGCATGATAACGAAACATCTGAATATAGTGATGATGACTATATTATTCTAAACTTTTTACTAGAAAAAACTAAAGTTGAAACAACAAGTGTTGAACATGTTATTGCAGGAATTGGGATGAATTCAAAAAAGAATATGCAAAAACTAGTAAAATGGTTACTAAAAGAAAAGGTTTTAGATGCAAAAGGAAAACATAAATCCTGAAAAACTTCAAACTTTCTATGATAAGTATAATGAAAACATTACTAATAGAACATCAAGATAACAAAAAAGGACATTTAAAATGTCCTTTTTTTGTTTAATTTTTAACCTTCCCTATTAAATGTTTTACAACTGTTTCTGCAGCATGTAATCCAAAAAGAGCTGGCATCCAACTATTAGTACCGTAAAACGATTTTTTAAAATTAGTTCCATCTGTAGTTTTAATACTCGAATAATCGGGTCTTTCAAAAGAATAAACCACTTTTACACCTTTAGAAATTCCTGCTTCTTTTAAACGTTTTCGTACATTTTTAGCTAACGGACAATATTCTGTTTTACTTATATCTCTCACGCAAACTTTTTCAGCTTCATACTTTCCTCCTGCTCCCATATTACTTATTACTTTAACTTTTTTACGTTTACAAGCAATAATTAAATTTAATTTTGGAGTTACGCTATCAATGCAATCTAAAACGTAATCAAATTCATTTGAAACCAGTTCATACGCACGTTCTGGCGATAAAAACTCTTCTATTCGCGTTAATTTTAATTCAGGATTAATATCTAGTAATCTATCGCCAACAATTTTTACTTTTGGCTGACCAACAGTACTATGTAAAGCTGGTAATTGACGATTGATATTGGTAATATCTACGATATCTCCGTCAACAATTGTCATGTTTCCAACTCCAGCACGAGCTAAAAATTCGGCAGCAAAACTTCCTACTCCACCTAATCCAACAACTAAAACATTTGCGTTTTCTAATTTTTGAATTCCTTCTTCTTTAAATAACAATACTGCTCTTTCTTTCCACTTTGCCATTTTAAATGTTTAATGTTTTAGTTTATTGATTGTGATTAAAAACTGATGAAAAATTAGCAAAAACAATAGCTTTCATCTCCTGTATAGAAATTCCTTTTACAGAAGCTGCTTTTTCATACACTTCATAAATAGATTCTTCAATCGTATCTGTTTCTAATAAAATTTGATTTTCGGGTGCAAAGGTAAATACTTTTTCTAAATCTGGATTACGAAGTAAGTATTTTCCAAACGAAAGATAAAAACCATTATTCAAAAGCGATTTTGCAACTTGTTCGTTTTTTGAAAAACCGTGAATTATAATTGGGTTTTCAATTTTAAGTTCTTTTTTTATTGCAATAACTTCATCATAAGCAGCTACGCAATGCAAAACAATGGGTTTATTAGTTTGCTTAACCAAATCTAATTGCATTTTAAAAACCTTAATTTGAGTTTCTAACGGAATTTCTATTCGTTTATCTAAACCACATTCACCCAGAGCTAAACATGAAGTTAATTGTAACTTTTCTTTAATTATATTTAAATCCGATTCTAATCGACTTTCATCAATATACCAAGGATGAATTCCAATTGAATAATTTGGAATCGACATGTCAAATTCCCATGGATACTGATTTACAACCTCGATAACATTATCGAGATTAGAAAATTTGTGCGTATGTAAATTGATAAACTTAGTCATGGAATTTCTTTACACCCGCTAAAATTTCAATATCCAAATCATTTTCTAAAGGGACAATTGGGCACGAATATTCGTAATTATATGCGCAATACGGATTGTATGCTTTATTAAAATCGATAGTCCAAATTTTACCTTTTTGAATTCTCATATCTAAATATCTTCCTCCAATGTAACTTTCTTTTCCACAAGTTAAATCAGAAAATGGCAAGAATAAATAATCGGCATATCCTGGTTTTTTTATTAAATCTTTATTCTGATAAACGTTTAATTTAAAATCTTTTCCTTCAATTGAAAAATGCAATTCGCCATATTTTACATAAAGAGGTGTTCTGGAAGTTGTTGTTTTCATGCCAAAAGGTTTTTCCTTTTTGGTTCTAATAAAAGTCGCTTGAACAATATATTTTTCATTTATTGAAAAGAAGTCCAAACCTTTAAAATGCTTAAAATCTTCTTTAGTTAATGGACTTTTTAAAGAATCTGCGTAACTTTTATTCAATTCTAGTTGAAATTTTTCGGCTAAAGCCAAATCATTTTGAGCTAATGCAAATGATGAGTAAAGTAGAAAAAGTAAGATTTTATTCATTTGTAGAAATTTTTACAAAAATATATAAATTCTATAACATTTTAATCGTCATAGCTTTTGTAAATTTGCAATTCAACATTAGGTATGCTACAAAAAGCTTTTAATAAATATATTGACAATTTTCGAGGATTTTCTCGCGAAATTTGGATACTTACACTCGTTACTTTTATTAACCGTGCCGGAACAATGGTACTTCCATTTTTATCAAAATACTTGAAAGAAGACTTGCAT
This sequence comes from Flavobacteria bacterium BAL38, assembly GCA_000169355.1. Taxonomy (GTDB): domain Bacteria; phylum Bacteroidota; class Bacteroidia; order Flavobacteriales; family Flavobacteriaceae; genus Flavobacterium. The sequence goes on from AAXX01000001.1 coordinate 107,405, forward strand.
TTTTCATATAGTCAAGTAGGTTGGATTATGGTTAGTTTTGGGTGTGGTTCAATTTTAGGTTCTTGGTTGGGAGGGAAATTATCCGACAAAATTGGATTTTATAAAATAATGATTTTTAGTTTGTTAACTAGTGGAATGGCTTTCTTCGGATTGCAATTTGTTACTAGTTTTGAAGGCTTATTGTTGGCTATGTTTTTAATAATGTCGGTTGCTGATATGTTTCGTCCGGCAATGTTTGTATCACTAGGTGCTTATGCCAAACCCGAAAACAGAACTCGCGCCTTAACATTAGTTCGATTAGCAATTAATCTTGGATTTGCAGCCGGCCCAGCTTTAGGAGGACTTTTAATTATGAATGTTGGATATAAAGGCTTGTTTTGGGTAGACGGAGCCACTTGTATTTTAGCCATTTTAATATTTTGGATAAAAGTAAAAGAAAAGAAAAAATCAAAATATACCGATACTGAACATCCGGGAGAAATTTTAACGCATTCGGTATTTAAAGACACGCCTTTTTGGATTTTCTTATCTGGAACATTAATTACTGGGATTTTATTCTTCCAGTTGTTTACTACAATTCCGTTATATCATAAAGAGCAATTCAACTTAAGCGAATTTCAAACTGGTTTATTATTAACGTTAAATGGTGTTTTAGTCTTCTTTTTAGAAATGCCAATTGTAAGTTATATTGAAAAACATAAAATCAATAAATTAAAAGTAATCACTTACGGATGTTTGGCTATGGCGATAAGTATTTATTTATTACTGGTGAATAATTGGGCCGGAATATTAATCATTATGATGATTTTCATGACGTTTGCCGAAATGTTTGCTTTTCCTTTTTCGAATTCATTTGCAATGAGTCGCGCTCCTAAAGGACATGAAGGAAGATATATGGCAATTTTTACCATGAGTTATAGTTTAGCTCATATTTTAAGTGCTAAAACGGGAATGGAAATTATCGATTTATTTAGTTACCAAACCAACTGGTTTTTCATGGGAACACTAGGCGTAATTGGTGTTTTACTCTTCATTTGGACTAATAAATTAGTAACTAAAGAACCTTTAAAAAATCTTTAAAACTAAAAAATTAGTTAAATAACTACAAAAATAGTTGTATAACTAAAAATATAGTTGTAAGTTTGTTCTTCTATAAATTAATAAGGACAAATTTATGATGATGCAAAAACTAACGAATAAAGAAGAAGAAATCATGCATATTTTATGGAAGCTAAAAAAAGCTTTTGTAAAAGACATCATGGAAGAAATTACCGACGAGAAACCTCATTATAATACACTTTCAACAATTGTTCGTAATCTTGAAGAAAAAGGGTATGTAGGTTATAACGCTTACGGAAAAACGCATCAATACTTTCCTATTGTTACCATTGAAGATTTTCGAAAAACATTTATGAATACCGCTATTGATAATTATTTCAATAGTTCGTATAAAAACTTGGTTTCTTATTTTGCTGAAGAAGATAAAATTTCGGCAGACGAACTTCGTGAAATTTTAGCATTAATTGAAAAAAAGAAATAGTATGGAAAATCTAATGCTATATTTTATAAAGGCAAACGGACTCATCATTTTATTTTATTTGATGTATGTCTTGTTTTTGAGAAAAGAAACCTTTTTTGTTTCAAATCGTTTGTATATGATTTTGGGTTTAATTTTATCCCTGAGTTTACCCTTGATTACGTTTACGAAAACCATTTGGGTTGACCCAACACCTGTTCCTGAATTTTATCAAGAAATAACTCCCAAAAACAATAATGCAATTGAAATTCCTATTCAAGAAAATCCTTTAGATTGGACTTTGATTTTAAGTATGGTTTATGTTATTATTTCAATAGTAATTTTATTAAAAATTGGAATAGAAATAGCTTCCTTTTACAATAGAATCAGAAAACACAACCAACAGAAAGAATCAGATTTCATTTTAATTCATTCTAATACAACCGAAAATCCGTTTTCGTTCTTTCATTACATTGTTATTAATCCTCATTTATTTTCAGAAGCAGAATTACAACATATTATAACGCATGAAAGTATTCATGTGAAGCAAAAACATTCAATTGATGTGTTGTTAGGAAAACTATTTTGTGCTATATTTTGGGTAAACCCAATTATTTGGTTGTATCGAAAAGCTATGTTGCAAAACCTAGAATTCATTGCCGATAATGAAACCTTTAAACAAATAGAAAACAAATACGAATATCAAAAAACCTTATTAAAAGTAGTGACTCATCAACACGACTTAAGTATTACTAATCAATTTTATCAATCATTAATCAAAAAACGAATCGTTATGTTACACACAAATCAATCCCACAAAAGAAATGCTTGGAAGTATGCTACCATTCTTCCGCTATTAGTTGGTTTTATGCTATTGTTTCAAATTAAAACAGTGGCGCAGGTTAAGGAAAATTCAAAAGTAGCAGCTTATGCTGTTGAAGAAGTAACTTATTCTTCAATTCTAACTAAAAATACGACCGATAAAGAGTTGCGAGAATTAGAAAAGACTTTTTCAGATGAAAAATATAAACTTAAAATTTCAAAAGTTAAACGAAATAAAGAAGGGGAAATAACTGGAATAAAACTTTCTTTTGATTCTGGAAAAACCTACAATCGAATTTTGGAAAGAAAATCAACTGAACCTATTGATGATATTAAAATTTTTATTAATTCTGATAAGGATGATGATAATGCTTGTGGTTTTGAAGAAATTAAAAATACTGTAGGCGTAAATTGGAATGATGCAAAATCCTTAAATACAGTTGAAATCAAAAAATCAGCTACTGATGAAATGATTTACATCATCAATGGAAAAGAATATACTAAAGAGGAAATGAAAGATAAAATCGTTGAATTAGACGGCGCAATAGAAATGAATGAAGATGAAAAAAGTGGAAAAAAAGTAATGGTGTTCAAAGGAAATTCAACAATTTCAGACGAACCAAAAACCGTTATTTCTTTTGATGAAATAACTACGAAAAAAGAAAGTAATAGTCGAAATTCGGATGCCGTGTATGCAGTAGTTGCGGCTGAATATTCAGAAAATGAAACTTTCAGCCACATAGATAAAATCAAACGTAACAAATTAGTTGATGCTAAAAAAGCTTTGATTCTTCTAAATGGAAAAGAAATTAACTTTCAAGATTTAGATAAAATTGACGAAAAAACAATAAGTTCATCAGGAAATACGATAGCTTCTCACGCAATGAAAAAATATGGCGAAAAAGGCAAAAATGGAGTAATTTCTATTAATACCAAAACGTATGATATAGAAAATAATCCTATTATAAGAGAGAATTTAATTTCAAAAAACAATTCTGAAAAACCAAAACCTAAATCAATCGAACTTAAAAGCGGCGATGTTGTGATAGTTTTTGAAGGTGATAAAATTAAATTCCCTGGTTACCCAACCCAATATTTAAATCAGTTAAAATTAGAGTTTCAAGGTAAAATTCTTGAAGATAACATTGATTTCTTCAAAAACTACGAACTTGAAAAAATAAAAGATATTAAAATCATAGAAGACGAATCATCTCCAAAAGAGAAGAAAAGAATCAAAAAAATAATTATTGAAACCAAATAACAAAAAAATCCCGATTTTGAATAAGTCCAAAATCGGGATTTTTAATTTTACTATATTTGCCAAAAATTAAACGATGTATAAAATACTTGCCAAACTTAACAAAGCACTTTTACCTAGTTTTACCAAACAAGGTTTAGATCCTATTAAAGCTAAAAAATGGCAAAAGGCTATAATTGCTTATCGTTACTTTATAACTGTTAAATCTTTAGATTAATCAATATACGTTTTATTTCCGTTTTTATTGATGTAATACTTTCCTCCTTTAGGTCCCGTAAATACTTTTTTACCTTTATATTCTCCAGTTACTTTATCCGTAACTTTTTTCTCTGCTGCTTTAGAAACAGCTGTTTGTTTTAAATCGTCACTTTCTTGTGCTGCAGTTTTCTTTACTTTTGATTTAACTTCAGTTGCTTTTGTATTGGAATTATTCACCTTAGCAACATCCTGTTTCGCTTCCTTTACATTTTTATCTTGCTTTTTTTTAGCTGTTGCAGCATTTTTCTCTGCTTGCTTTTTCTTGTTCTGAAGCTTTTTCTTGTTTGCTTCAACTTGTTCTTTGGTAACTTTTTTACCGTCTTTAATAACCTTTGTTTCTTGTGCAAATGACCCAAGTGAAAAAAGTAGCGAAACGACTAAAAAAATGATTTTTTTCATAATTTTTATTTTGTATTAAATGATTTTGTGAATTCGATTTACCGGAATAACAACTCCTTGTTTTAAAATTACTCTGTTATCTGTAACGCCCCAAATTGTAGTTTCAACCGATTTTTTTGAAGAATCATCTTCAAAAAATATTTTAATTTTTACATGCTCTAAATTCCCTAAAGTCAATGCTCGATCTAAATCGTTCTTTCTTTGTAAAATATCTGCTTTATCGTGTAAAACTTCACTGGTAGGAAATGACAAAATACCTATTTGTTCTTTTTCTATTAGTTCAAAATCTTTGCTTATGGTTTTATTAGTTAGGTTAGTTGCATAAAAATAATAAAAAAAGTAAATAAAATAGCATTTTCATTCTTTTTTTCATTTCTAATATTTTAATTAATAATATATGTAATTATCACTTTAAAATACTACAATTTTAATTTACATTTGTGGTCCTTATGCAAAAGACAGTTAACATACTTAATAAAAGAGCAAAGTTCGATTACGAAATTCTCGATAAATACACTGCTGGAATTGTTTTAACCGGAACCGAAATCAAATCAATTCGTTTAGGAAAGGCTTCTATAACTGAAAGTTTTTGTGAATTTAGTGATGGTGAATTATTTGTAATCAATTCTAATATTGAGGAATATTTATATGGAACGCATTACAATCACAAAACAAAAAGTGAACGTAAATTACTTTTAAACAAAAAAGAACTTAAAAAGCTTTTTAAAGATTCTGACAATAAAGGACTAACTATTGTTCCACTTCGTTTATTTACTAACGAAAAAGGATTAGCTAAGTTAGATATTGCTTTGTGCCGTGGTAAAAAGAATTACGATAAACGCGAATCGTTAAAAGAACAAGATACAAAACGCGATTTAGATCGAATTAAAAAAAGTTTCTAATCATATTTTATGAAAGAAATTTTAAAACAAGCCCGAATAGAAAAAGGTCTTTCAACTAGAAAATTGGCCGAACTTACAAAAATTGACCAAGCTTTAATTAGTAAGTTTGAAAATGGATTACGAATTCCTACCAAAAAACAAATTCAAACTATTGCCTTTGTGCTAGAAATTGAATTGCCTACTCTTTTAGTGGCTTGGTACAAAACTCGATTGTTAAATAATTTAGATTTTAATCAATTTGCTATTCAAGCAATAAGTCAAATTCTTCAAGAAAAAGGAATTGAAGTTGTTAAAGAACAAAAAGACAATAAAATTGACGAAATTTTAGACGAAATTGAATTGTTAAAACAAAAATTAACAGGACTCCGATAGTTAGTTTTTATTTTCTAAAAGCGGCACAAATTTAAAATCACCAAATTCATGCTTTTCAAACTGTGTTTCGTTTTTTCTAATTAGCAATGTCATAATTTGGTCTTTTTCCCCTACCGGAATTACAAGCCTTCCTCCTATTTTTAATTGCGCCATTAAAGGCTGCGGAATAAAAGGTGCTCCAGCCGTCACAATAATACTATCAAACGGTGCCGCCTCAGAAAAGCCTTTGTAACCATCTCCAAATATTAGTTTTTTTGGCCGAATACTTAATTTTGGTAATAAAAGTGATGTCTTTTTAAATAATTGATTTTGTCTTTCAATCGAATATACAACTGCACCTAATTTACACAAAACTGCCGTTTGATAACCACTTCCGGTTCCAATTTCTAAAACTTTATGGTCTTTTTCTACCTCTAATAATTGCGATTGAAAGGCCACAGTGTAAGGTTGCGAAATAGTTTGATCGGCACCTATAGGAAATGCCTTGTCTTGATAAGCAAAATCTTCAAAACTAGAATCTAAAAACAAATGACGAGGAATTTTACTAATAGCTGACAATACATTTTTATCTGTAATTCCTTTTTCTTCTAGAATTTTTACTAGCTGATTACGAAGTCCTTGGTGCTTATTAGTATCTTTCATGTCATTATAAGGAACAAACCATTCCTATTCCTGTTTTTGTTTGCGTAAAAATAGACGGAAAATTTCCAAAAAACAAATTCAAATTTTGAAAAACTTTTATACCGAAGTTTCGGGATTTAAACTTTTAAACTTTAAACTAAAATTGTACTTTTGATAAAATTTACTTTTATGCTTAAAGTTGGTGTTTTAGGTGCAGGGCACCTTGGAAAAATACATTTACGATTGTTAAATCAATCTGAAAAATATGAATTAGTTGGCTTTTACGATGCTTTTGAAGAAAATGCTAACAAAGTAGCGGCTGAATTTGGTTACAAAAAATTTGATTCTATTGCAGAATTAATTGCCGCTGTAGATGTTGTAGATGTTGTAACGCCAACCATGCAACACTTTGATTGTGCAAAACAAGTTATTGAAGCTGGGAAACACATTTTTATTGAAAAACCCATTTCAAATACAGTCGAAGAAGCGGAAAAAATAATTGAATTATCTAAAAAATTCAATGTAAAAGGTCAGGTAGGACATGTGGAACGATTCAATCCTGCGTTTACCGCTGTGAAAGATAAAATCAAGAATCCAATGTTTATTGAAACACATCGCTTGGCTGAATTTAATCCGCGTGGGACTGATGTTCCTGTGGTTTTAGATTTAATGATTCATGATATCGATGCGATTTTGAGTGTTGTAAAATCAAAAGTGAAATCTATTAATGCTAGTAGTGTTGCGGTGATTTCAGATTCTCCAGACATTACAAATGCACGAATTGAATTTGAAAACGGATGTGTAGCTAATATTACTTCGAGTCGTATTTCAATGAAAAATATGCGTAAATCGCGTTTCTTCCAGAAAGACGCTTATATTTCTGTTGACTATTTAGACAAAGTATGTGAAGTTGTTCGCATGCAAGATGCTCCTGAAGTACCGGGTGATTTTGATATGATTTTACAAAATGCCGAAGGCGTAAAAAAACAAATCTATTTTGACAATCCGAATGTACAAGCAAATAATGCAATTTTGGACGAATTAGAAACATTTGCAGATGCAATTAATAACAATACAACTCCAATCGTTACATTAGAGGATGGTACAGAAGCACTTCGTGTAGCGTATCAGATTATTGATTGTATGAATAAATAAAAAACCAAACCTAAAATAACAAAATGAATACAATTGCAGTTATAGGAGCAGGAACTATGGGTAACGGAATTGCTCATACTTTCGCTCAAAGCGGATTTACCGTAAAATTAATCGATATTTCGGACAAATCTTTAGAAAGAGGAATGGCAACTATAGCCTCTAATCTTGATCGTATGGTGGCAAAAGGAACCATTACCGAAGATGATAAATTTAAAACAATAGGTAATATTATTACGTACACTGATATTAAAGATGGCGTAGTTGGTTGCGATTTAGTAGTAGAAGCGGCTACAGAAAACGTTACTTTAAAAATGAACATCTTCAAACAATTGAGTGATGTTTGCGAGCATAATGTAATTTTAGCTTCTAACACTTCATCCATTTCAATTACGCAAATTGCAGCCCAAGTTGTTCATCCTGAAAGAGTAATTGGAATGCACTTTATGAATCCGGTGCCAATAATGAAATTGGTGGAAATTATCCGTGGTTATTCTACTTCAGATGAAGTGACTAAAATCATCATGGATTTATCGGTAAAATTAGGAAAAACACCTACTGAAGTAAACGATTATCCTGGTTTCGTAGCCAACAGAATCTTAATGCCAATGATTAACGAAGCTATCGAAACGTTATATAATGGCGTTGCTGGTGTTTCTGAAATTGATACGGTGATGAAATTAGGTATGGCACACCCTATGGGACCATTACAATTAGCTGATTTTATTGGATTAGATGTTTGTTTATCTATCTTAAATGTTATGTATGACGGATTTAAAAATCCAAAATATGCCCCTTGCCCGTTATTAGTAAATATGGTAATGGCTGGGAAATTAGGAGCAAAATCGGGAGAAGGTTTCTACGATTACTCTGAAAGCAAAAAAGCGGAGAAAGTTGCAAAGCAATTTTCAAAGTAAAAAGTCACAGTTTTCAGTCGCAGTTACATCTGAATACTGCGACTGAGACTGATAATTAAATAAAAATGGCTAAAATAAAACCTTTTAAAGCAGTACGACCGGTAGCTGATAAAGTTGCCTTAGTAACATGTAGAACGTATGATGATTACAGTTCGGCTGAGCTCGCTGCTTGGTTGAATTTTAATCCGTATTCATTTTTGCATGTGATTCATCCTGCGTATGCAAATGCACAAAAAGTGTCATTAGAAAAGCGTTTTAAAGCGGTTGCTAATAAATATCAAGATTTCAAACACGAGCAAATTCTGACTGAAGAAGAACATCCTGTTTTTTATCTGTACGAAATTCACTCAAAAGGTCAAACTTTTACTGGAATTATTGCCGGAACTTCGGTGAAAGATTACCAAGACAACGTCATCAAAAAACACGAAGATACGTTACAATATCGCGTGGAATTGTTCAAAGATTATTTACATCAAACGAATTTTAACACCGAACCCGTTTTAATTACCTATCCTGATAGTGTGGAAATTAATACGTTTATTGCGTTGCGAAAAAAGAGTAAACCTGTTTACGAATATTCGACTACCAATAAAGAAAAACACACGTTGTGGAAAATTGATACGCAATCTGAAATCGATTGGTTACAAGAACATTTTGAAAAAATTCCGAATTTGTATATTGCCGATGGACATCATCGTTCAGCTTCTGCGGAATTGTTATACGAACAAGACAAGCATTTAGGAAACGAAAATCTGAATTATTTCATGAGTTTTTTAATTGCCGAAAGTAATGTCAAAATATACGAATTCAACCGATTAATTCGCGATTTGAATGGTTTTAGTAAAGATGATTTTATCAAAAAATTATCCGAAAACTTCATCATTAAAGCAAAAGATCAAGAAATTTGGAAACCCCAAAATAAATTTGAATTTGGTATGTATCTCGATGGTAGTTTTTATGCTTTATTTTACAAACAACAAAATACTGAATTGTCAAATCGAGCGGAGTCGAGATTAGGTGAATCTATTTTAAACAATCTAGATGCCCAAATTTTATACGATAAAGTCTTATTCCCAATATTAGGAATTGAAGATTTACGAAACGACGAACGCATTGATTACATTCCGGGCAAACAATCCATTTCAGTCATAAAAGATTTAATCGATGAAGGCGAATTTGAAGTTGGCTTTATGCTCTACCCTTCCAACATCGATGAAATCAAAGCGTTAGCCGATAACAATCTAATCATGCCTCCAAAATCAACATACATTGAACCGAAGTTTAGAAGTGGTTTGGTGGTGTATGAACTTTAATAGAGTTGGGAGTTTGAAGATGGAAGTTGGGAGTAAAAGAAATAAACACATTTTTTTAGTTCTGAACTTGTTTCAGAATTTATTTTTTTGAAAAACAATTCAAAATTCATATTTTTATAAAAATTTCACGCCATGCAAAACAATATTGTATTTTATCAAACAGAAAAACAGAATGTAACCATCAATGTTACTTACCTCAATGAAAGTTTTTGGCTTTCTCAAAAAATGATTGCTCAACTTTTTAATGTTGAAGTCCCAGCAATCAGTAAACATCTTACCAACATTTATATTGAAAACGAACTTCAAAAAGAAGCAACTATTTCCATTTTGGAAACAGTTCAATTGGAAGGTAAAAGAAACGTTAAAAGAAACGTTGAATTCTACAATCTTGATGTAATAATTGCCGTTGGTTATCGTGTCAATTCTAAAGAAGCTACTCAATTTAGAATTTGGGCAACTCAAACATTAAAAGAATTTATCATTAAAGGTTTTGTTTTGAACGATGAAATGTTGAAAAACGGAAAACCTTTTGGTAAAGATTATTTTGATGAATTATTAGAGCGAATAAGAGAAATTCGTTCGAGCGAGAGAAGGTTATACCAAAAGTTAGGCGATATTTTCGAACAATGTAGTGCCGATTATTCTAAAAATTCTGAAGAAACTAAACTATTCTTCAAAATGGTTCAGAATAAATTGCATTTTGCAATATCAGGAAGAACCGCAGCTGAAATAATTTTTGAAAGAGCAGACAAATCAAAAGATTTTATGGGTTTATCTACTTGGAAAAATGCACCATCTGGAAAAATTCTAAAAAGCGATGTTTCCATTGCTAAAAATTATTTGAATGAAAATGAAATTGGTGATTTGAATTTATTAGTGAGTGCTTTTTTAGATTTAGCAGAGTTTCAAGCAAGAAGAAATCAAATCATGAATATGAAAGATTGGTTAGAACGTACCAATAAATTCTTAGAAAGTAATAGTTTAGATATTTTACCAAATGCTGGAAAAATTTCACACGAACAAGCTATTGATAAAGCACATGCAGAGTTTGAAGAATTTAGAATCCTACAAGACAAAAATTACATTTCAGATTTAGATGAAAGTATAAAAAAAATAAAAAAATAATCCCAATTTTGTCATTTCGACGAAGGAGAAATCACATAAAAATGAAAAAAATAATATTCTTCATATTGTTTATTAACTTTTGTTATTCTCAAGAGAAAGAATTAACTATTAATGAAATTGACAGTATTGTCAAAACTTCAAAAAATATAATTCAGTCGAGTGGGATTATTAAAAAAAATAAAAAAACAATTGGCGGATTTAATCTGACAGAGATTTCTTTTAACAACAAACTTATTTATTCAAGTTACGGTGAAAACACAACTGATAAAAAGATTAATTTTAATGATTTTTATGAATTCTATTTTTTTAATGAAAATCCTATTTTTGTCAGAATAAATATTGAAAAAACAAATATTAAAGATAATTCAAAAGAAGTTTTTAAAGCTGAATTAAATGAAACAGAATCTACTTCTTTAAAAGAAATAAAAAATCCGTTTTTAATTAATTTAAGAATGAAATTAAATAGAATCATTTTTGATTTCATAAATAACATGACAGAATAATGTTAATAGCTCAAAACCTTACCGAAATAAAATCCCAACTTCCAAAACAAGTTACCTTAGTTGCGGTTTCAAAAACCAAACCTGTAGCTGATTTAATGGAAGCTTACAATGCTGGGCAACGCATTTTTGGAGAAAACAAAATCCAAGAAATGACCGATAAATGGGAAGACATGCCTAAAGACATTGAATGGCACATGATTGGTCACGTACAAACTAATAAAGTCAAATACATGGCACCTTATGTGAGTTTGATTCACGGTGTGGACAGTTTGAAATTATTGCAAGAAATCAACAAACAAGCGGCTAAAAATAATCGCGTGATTGATTGCTTGTTGCAGGTTTACATTGCGGAAGAAGAAAGTAAATTTGGTTTAGACGAACAAGAATTAGAAGAGATGCTGAACAAACTTCTCGACTCCGCTCGAAGTGACAATAAAACGTTAAAAAACATCAGAATCGTAGGTTTAATGGGAATGGCAACGTTTACGGAAAATAAAGACCAAATCGAAAAAGAATTCAAACATTTAAAAACGATTTTTGATAAACACAAAACACTGAACACTGAACACTGTCAACTGAACACGCTCTCAATGGGCATGTCGGGAGATTATCAACTCGCAATTTCATGCGGAAGTACGATGGTTCGAATAGGAAGTAGTATATTTGGCAGCAGATAAAAGAAAATAGACATAAAAAAGACTAATCACTATTCACTAATTACTTATCACTTTTTTTGTACGCAATAATCGACATAGAAACCACTGGAGGCCAATTCAACGAAGAAGGAATTACCGAAATCGCCATTTATAAATTTGATGGTCATGAGGTTGTGGACCAATTCATCAGTTTGGTTAATCCTGAAAAGCCAATTCAACCTTTTGTGGTAAAATTGACTGGCATTAATAATGCCATGCTTCGAAGTGCTCCAAAATTCTATGAAGTAGCGAAAAGAATAATCGAAATTACTGAAGGTTGCGTTATTGTAGCACACAACGCGTCATTCGATTATCGTATTTTAAAAACCGAATTTAGACGTTTAGGTTACGATTTTAAAAAGCAAACCCTTTGTACCGTTGAATTATCCAAAAAACTAATACCAGAACAACCTTCTTATAGTTTAGGAAAATTAGTTCGCGCATTAGGAATTCCTATGGCTGATAGACATAGAGCTAATGGAGATGCATTAGCCACTGTAAAGTTGTTTAAAATGTTACTGGTTAAAGATATTGAAAAAGAAATTGTAAAAAGTTTTATTAAAACGGAAATCAAATCGGGTATTTCTCCAAAACTATTAGATATCGTAGAAAGTTTGCCTTCAAAAACGGGTATCTACTACATTCATAATGAAAAAGGCGATTTGATTTACATTGGAAAAAGTAAAAATATCAAAAAACGAGTTAATCAACATTTCACCGGAACTTCAAATAAAAGTAAAAAAATGCAACGCGATGTTTATGCGGTAACTTTTGAAGAAACCGGCAGCGAATTAATTGCGTTACTTAAAGAAAGTGAAGAAATAAAAATTAACAAACCCATTTACAATGTAGCTCAACGCAAAAGCATTTTTCAATACGCTTTATATTCTCATAAAAACGAACAAGGATATATTGCTTTTACAATTGAAAAAGCAGATGGAAGAAAAAAAGAAATAACTTCATTTAGTACGTTACAAGAAGGTAGAAACTTTCTTTTTAAAATTACCGAAAAATATAATTTGTGTCAGAAGATAAATGGTTTATATAGCACAAAAAATGCTTGTTTTCAATATAAAATTAAAGAGTGTAATGGCGCTTGTATTGAAGAAGAAAAACCGGAGCAATACAACGAGCGTGTAAAAGAATTTATTGAAGAAAGTTCTTTTGAAAACAATAATATGATAATTTTAGACCGAGGTAGAACTTTTGATGAAAGAAGTGCTGTATTAATTGAAAATGGAATTTATAAAGGATATTGTTTTTATGAATTAAATTATCAAATTAGTAATATTGATATATTGAAAAACATTTTAATTCCGATGCAAAATAATCGTGATACCAAAACGATTATTCAAAGCTACATACGAAAAAACAAAGTATATAAAGTAATTAATTTTTGATGAAATGGATTCCAAAAATTATTTAATTACTATTATTGGACCAACAGCAATAGGAAAAACCGCTTTAAGCATTACTCTAGCACAACATTTTGGTTGCGATATTATTTCATGCGATAGTCGTCAGTTTTTTAAAGAAATGAAAATTGGTACGGCTGTTCCAAGCGATGAAGAATTAGCTGCTGCACCACATCATTTTATTCAAAACAAATCGATTTTTGAATCGTATTCTGTTGGTGATTTTGAGCAAGAAGCTTTATTAAAATTAGACGAATTATTTCAGAAAAACAACATTCAAATTATGGTGGGCGGTTCTGGATTGTATGTAGATGCGGTGTTAAAAGGTTTTGATGATTTTCCTGATATCGATGATAAGGTTAGAGAAACAATTAATACAAAATTTGATACTTTAGGAATCGAATATTTACAACAACAATTACAAGAATTAGATTTCGAATATTACCAAAAACTACAAGCTGAAAATCCGCAAACACTTCAAAATCCACAACGAATGAAACGTTTTGTTGAAGTTTGTATTGGAAGTGGAAAACCGTATTCTAGTTTTATTGGAAAACGAAAAAATGTGAGAAACTTTACTCCTATTATCATTGGTTTAGAAGCGGACAGAGAAATAATGTATAATAGAATCAACCAAAGAGTGGATATCATGATGAATGAAGGACTTTTAGCTGAAGCAGAAACATTGTATCCAAACAAACATTTGAATGCCTTACAAACAGTTGGATATAGAGAATTGTTTGATTATTTTGATAAAAAGACTTCGTTAGATTTTGCAATCGAGCAAATTAAAATGAACACCAGACGCTTTGCAAAACGCCAAATCACTTGGTTTAAAAGAACTGAAAACGTGAATTGGTTTGATTATTTAACAGATAGAAATAAGATTATAAATTCTGTAAACAATACAATTAATAATATAGAAACACAGATAGAATAAATTTAAAATATTATTATAATTTCTCAAATTTTAATAATCTGTGTTTCAAAAAATAAAAAAATAAAATGCCCATTTCTCCCAACTTTACTTCTATTTTAGAACAAGAATACGAAATCAACTTTCTACAATGTTATCCGAATGGTTTGTTGAAATATACTGATTTATGTAATATTTTTCAAATCACGGCTGGATTTCATGCTGATTTAGGTGGCATTAGTTTTAGCGACATGCAAGAACATCATCAGGCTTGGGTAATGAGTAAAATGCGTTTAGAAATCATCAACTTACCCAAATGGAAAGAGAAAGTTACCGTAAAAACGTGGATAAAATCCTTAGAAAATTCGCGTTCTACACGTTGTTTAGAATTGTATCGTGGTGATGAAAAATTGGTAGGTTGTGAGACCTATTGGGCGGTTTTAAACACTCAAATCAGAAGACCAGAAAATTTGGCTTTGCCTCACGAACATTTTATAAAATATCCGGAACACTGCGCAACTGAAAAATCGGTACAACGAATTAATTTGGATGTTCCGTTTGAAAAAATAACAGATTACAAAGTACAGTTGTCGGATTTAGATATTGTGAATCACGCTAACAACGTAAAATACCTAGAATGGTGTCTGAATACAATGGATAGAAAATTAGTCTTAAAACAACACAAAAAAGGTTTTGAAATGAATTTCTTAAAAGAATTAAATTTAAATGACGAAGTCACCATTTCTAAAAACGAAAATACCTTCACCATATCTAAAGAAGATAAGGTTTGTTTCGCATTAGAAATAAACGAATAAAAAAACTCTGACTTAAATTAAGACAGAGTTTTTTTATCATATAAAATTGAACAAATTAGTCAAGCTGAACTTGTTTCACTTCGATTTCAGCTACTATTGGATAAAGATTCTGAAACAAGTTCAGAATGACAAAAATAGTTTATCTTATTTTTTTATTACCAATCTAAAACCTTCGCCATGAATGTTTAAGATTTCTACGTTTTCATCTAATTTTAAGAATTTTCTCAATTTAGCGATATAAACATCCATACTTCTTGATGTAAAGTAATTATCGTCTCTCCAAATTTTTGTTAAAGCTAATTCCCTTGGCATTAAATCATTTTCGTGAAGCGCTAACATTTTTAAAAGTTCACACTCTTTAGGTGATAACTTAATAGGCTCTTGTCCTGGAAAAGTTAAGAAACGTAATTTAGAATTCAAATGGAATTTACCAATTTCAAACTCAAATTTCGTAGTATCTGGTTTAACTTCAGATGCTTTTCTTTGAATGATAGCTTTAATTTTCATTAATAAAACCTCAGAATCAAACGGCTTATTTAAATAATCGTCTGCTCCTACTTTATATCCTTTTAAAACATCTTCTTTTAATGTTTTAGCCGTTAAAAAAACTATTGGCACTTCCTGATTTTTCTCACGAATTTCTCTAGCTAAAGTGTAACCATCTTTATACGGCATCATAACATCTAAGATGCATAAGTCGTAAGTATCTTTCTTAAATTTTTCAAATCCTTCCATTCCGTTTTTAGCCAACGTAACTTCAAAATCATTTATCATTAAATAATCTTTTAACACGGCGCCAAAATTTGGATCGTCTTCTACTAATAATATTTTCTTTGCTTCCATATTAATTATGTGTATTTTTTTTAATTTATTAATGGCATTTTTATAATAAAGGTGCTCCCTTTTCCTTTTTCACTTTCTACAAATATTTGTCCGTTATGATCTTCAACAATTTGTTTTACATACGACAAACCTAATCCATGACCTTTTACATTGTGTAAATCACCAGTATGTTCTCTATAGAATTTTTCAAAAACTCTTTTTTGAGCTACTTTACTCATTCCGGCACCTTGATCTTGTATATTAATTACAATAAAATCTTTTATATTTTCTGTAAAAACATCAATAATTGGAGCCGAAGGTGAATATTTAATGGCATTATCTAAAACATTTACCAAAACGTTTGTAAAATGAACTTCGTTTAATAAAATGGTATTTCGTTGTGCATTAAAATGCTGATTAATTATACCTTCTCTATCTTCAACAATTAAACTTACGTGTTCAATTGCGTCTTCAATAATTTCCGAAACATCTCTTGGTTCTTTTGAAATATCCAACTCGTTTTTTTCTAATTTAGATATTCGTAAAACATTTTCAACCTGAGCGTGCATTCGTTTATTTTCTTCCTTAATCATTTGAAGATAACGTTGTACTTTTTCTTTATCATCAATAATTTTCGGGTTTTTTATGGCATCTAAAGCTAAATTAATAGTCGCAATAGGTGTTTTAAACTCATGAGTCATGTTATTAATGAAATCGGTTTTGATTTCAGAAATTTGCTTTTGTTTTATTAACTGATTTAACGCGCTTGAATAGGTTAAAACAATAACTAAAGTAAATAATAATGACAAACTAGATATTCCTATCAACGATGAAAAAACGAATTTACTCTTCTGAGGAAAACTTACTAATAATTGGTATTTAGAAAGTCCTTCGTTATCTTGAAAAATAGGAATTCCGTAAGTAATATTACTATTGTATTTAAAATTTTCTGAACGAATTTTTGTTGCTAAACCGTTGCTATAAATCCCAAACTCAAAAGGAGTCTTAACTCCGTACTTATGAAGTTCCTCTTTTAAGAATTTGGCTAATTGTTCTGCCGTAACCCTTTGTTGAATAGGCTTTAATGAGACTACGTCTTTAAAAACAACTTCGAAATTTGCTTTATCTAAACTAGAAACACTTCCTGATTTTTTAATGGAAACATCTGGAAAAGATCGAACTTGTAAACTTCCATCATTTAATGAATTTCCATTATAAATCTCTGTTTTTCGTTTAGAAAGAACTTTACCAAAATTGGCAGAATTTACATTTTTATCAAAGAACGAACCATTAATTCCATAGTTTTCTGCGACTAAGGTATTGGTATAAATTATAGTTTCATTAGTTTTTTTATCGCGCTCGTAAAAGTATATTTCTTTTAATTCTTCTTCTTTAGGAATTTTCCCAGTACTATCAATAATTTTATTGTAATACGTATAAAAAGAAACTAACTCTTTTTCATTGATCTTATTTGAAACATTTCCTAAAACTTGCTGAACGTGATATTTAAATTCTTCCTCATTTTTATCCAAAGAAGTAGAAATCCAATACAATTGAACTAAAATAATTCCAATTAATGATAAACTCATTAAAAAGACTAATAATCTAAACCTTGACTTATTCATCGAAACAAATTTAACATTTTAACACTTCTTGTTAAAATACATTAACCAAAGATTAACATAAAAACATTTTTTTAAGGTTTTGCTAAAATTTTAAGAATTTCATCAGTTTTTAATATGGTTTTTTGCAGAATTATATTTTCTATAACAAAATCGCTTAATTTTATTTTGTCAGATTCAGGAAGTTGATTTTTAATTCGCGATAAAATGCTTTCTCTACTCGCATTATCTCTTTTCATAGCTCTTTCTATTCGAACTTCTTCTGGAGCTGTAATTAATATAATTTTATCGCAATCTTTATTTCCACCAGTTTCAAAAAGTATGGCAACTTCTTTAATTACAAAAGGAAAATTCTTGTGTTCATTTAGCCAATTTTGAAAATGAGCTTTAACTTCTGGATGCACAATAGCATTTAATTGTTGTAATTTATCTGGGGCATTAAATACCAACTCAGCTATTTTCTTTCGATTCAATTTAGAATCAACAGTAAGAACAGATTCGCTAAATAAATCTTGAATTCTTTGAATTATATTTGGTTGTTCCATGATTTTTTTGGCTTCTTCATCTGCTATATAAACCGGAATTCCTTTTGAAGCTATATAATTAGCTACAGTAGATTTTCCACTTCCTATACCACCTGTTAAACCAATAATCTTTGTCATACCTTATTTTTTAAAAAACAATTCTGGAAATGCTTTTTGAGGTTTTTGTTTAGCTAAACTAATTTTATAGTATGAAAGTAAAAAACCTTTTCCATACCCATAAAACTGAATAACTGTTGCCCATAATGAGTATAACGCAATTTTTATGCTTTTATTAGTTATTAATGAACTTATAAACAATAAACTAAAGTATAAAGCGTATAAAGAAAGAAATAGATAACTAATAAAAAAACTAAATAGAATAGAAAAAACAAATCCTAACAAAAACAAACTTGGAAACCAAAATGTAATTTTTGCGTGTTCTGGATACCAAGAATTTAAAATAGGTCGTGCTTTTCCAAATTTATTTACTTGAATTTGGAATTTCTCCCAACTTATTCTTCTTTTATGATAAACAAAAGCAGTTTTAATTAATTTAGTTTTAAAACCTAAGTTCCACAATCGAATAGATAAATCTGGGTCTTCGCCAGGATGTATATTTCCAAAACCATTTGAAGCTTCAAAGGCTTTTTTAGACAATCCCATGTTAAAACTTCTGGGTTGAAATTGAGTAACTTTTTCGCTTCCACCTCTAATACCTCCTGTGGTTAAAAAGGAAGTCATTGTAAAGTTAATTGCTTTTTGAATATCTGAAAACGAATCTAATGCAGCATCGGGCCCACCAAAGCAGTCTACATAATCTTCATCTAAACTATTTTGAACTTGGGTTAAATAGTTTTCTGGAATTATACAATCTGAATCTAATATTATAAAGTAATCGCCTTTCGCTTTTTGCATTCCATAATTACGAGAATCACCAGGACCTGAATTAGGCTTGTAATAATACGAAATTGATAATGTTGATTTGTATTTTTCTATGATATCTTGGCAAGGTTGTGTTGAACCATCTTCAACGATTACAACTTCAAAAGGAATTGAAGATGTAAACCTAGACATGCTTTCTAGTAATTCATCAATTTCATCTGGACGATTGTACACCGGGATTATAAACGAAAAATACATCTTATTTTTTTTACAAACCTACATAAAATTTACAAATGTTCCTTTTCTATTTGGTAGAAAATATTTCAGTTTAAAACAAAAAAAGTCCCGATAAATCGGGACTTTAATCATTAACTTAAATTATTAATTATTGCTTAACTACTTTTAAAGTTTTAATAGCGTCTCCTACTGTTACATTTACAATGTAAGTACCAGCACTTAAATGAGACATATCAACCTGAGATGAAGTTGCATTAATATTTCTAGAAAGTACTTCTTGACCTATCATATTGATAACTCTTACAGAAGAAATTTCAGAAGTATAAGAAATATTTAATACATCTTTAACTGGGTTTGGATAAGCAGAGAAAGAGTTAGCATCAAAATCTCCATTACTCAATACACAAGTAACAGCCATTTCAAAACTACCTGTATTAGTTCCAAATCCTTCAACCATGATATAGTATGTAGTAGTTCCATCTGCAGCAAAAGTTACTTGAGATTGTGCACCACAGAAATCATCATTAAATCCAATTTCAGTACCACCACAAGCATCAAAAACTCTTAAATAACTATCATAAGCTGTATTATTACATAAACTAACCGTTATATCACCAGCAGCACCACTGTAAGAATACCATACATCTGCAGATGTATTGTTTCCTGAATTTGTTGCAGTTGTAGTAGAACCCGTAACCACATCGCCACAATCAACAGCGATTGCATTAACACAATCATCATTTGCTGGAGGACAAACATAATCTAAAGCGCCTGAAGAGATACTACAACCAGCATCTTGTTCATTTGTAATAGATATTGTTGCACTTGCACCATCTGCATAAGGACCAAAAGTTTGAACACCAGTAGCAGAGATACCAGTTAAGTTTGTAGTACCATCAGAAATTGCTAATGAAGTTGCAGAACCAATATTTGTAACGTCTACATCAATAGAAAATTGACCATTTGCACAATCAGGTACAATAGTAAATGTAGCTGTTGGATTAACACATGTTGCACAAGCAATATCAAAATCCCATGAAGTATAAGCAGAATCACCACAGTTCGCAGATCCATCAGAAGAAATCATTACAGTAATAGTATCTCCTGTAGAATCAAAAGTTAAACCTGCTAAATTACCAGCAGCACCATACCCGTTGTATAATTGTGTTACACCATCTGAATCTAAAACAATTAATTCATCCCAAGTGTTTTCCACTTGACCAGCATTAAAAGTTAATCTTAATGGACTTCCATCATTAGATGTAAACGTCCAAGAAGTTGAATCATTATCAGTATAACAATATGTAGTATTTACTGGTGTACCACAAATAACTGCAATATTAGTTTGCACATTAAATGGTCCAACCCAAATACTTTGTTCAGTTAAAGTACAAACTGCTCTTAAATAAATCTCATAAGGAGTATTAGATGATAAACCAGAAATTGTAAGAGGATTTGAAGTAGTAGAAATACCAGCACCAGCAGGAACACCTGTTCCTTGAGCTTGAATTACATATTCCCACTCTGTTTCACCTGCACCAGCAGTCCAAGAAACCGTTACACTATCAGTACCTACTGTATCAAAAGCAAACAAAGTTGGTTCTAAACATGAAGGCGTTTCTTCAATTGTAACATCATCAATTGCGATATCGTCATAGAAACTAGCAGATTCAACAATAATAAATCTAACTTGAATATCACCAGTAATTGTAAGAGTACTTAAATCGATTACTCTTTTTTCCCAACCATTTGTGTTAGTATTATATGTAGCCATTGGATTCCAAGCAGCACCATCCCATACTTCAACATTTAAAGTAGAGTTTGGATTAGCACCTTCATTATTACTTAATTCAAAGAAAGTTAATCTTGGCACTGTTAACGCCGTAACGTCAATCATTGGAGATGTTAAAGTTGCATTAGTGGTATTTGGTGTTGAGTCATCTACCCATGCATAATAACCCCCAGATGTAGTTGAACCAGTAATTAAACCATTGTTACCAATGTGGTTAAAACCAGGAGCATTAGAAAACAACCAGTTTTCAGAACCACTCATATTCCAACAAGAAGGAATAGCTCCTGCATTTTCAAAACCTTCTGTATAAGGAGCTACAAAAGTGTTACATAATGTAGTAAAAGTAATTGGTCCAATCCAAGGACTAAAATCACCACCACCACAATCAGCTCTTACATATACTTCATAAGTTGTATTAGCAGCTAATGGATCTCCATTAATATCAAAACCTTCACCTACAACAGTTACGTCTCCAATTTGAGCACCAGCTGTTGCAGGAATACCTGTACCAGGAGCTTGAATAGCATATTCGTAATCAAATTGTGCACCACCTGAACCATCAGTCCAAGATAAATCTACAGTAGAAGAAGTAACGTTAGAAGCTAAAATAGTATTTGGTTCCACACATGATGGAATATCTTCTACAATTACATCATCAATTAAGACATCATTATAAAAAGTGAAACCTCCATTAGCAACACCTGTAACAGTAAATCTAATTTGTATTGGTCCTGTAATCGTTAAAGTAGATAAATCTGTTGTAAACACAACCCAGTTAGCACCTAAATTATCAGAAACAGTATTAACTAAATTCCATGCTGCACCATCCCAAACTTCTACTTGTAAAAGATTTCGAGCAGCATCATCAACGTTGTTACTGAAAACTGCATACTTTAATCTTGGAGTAGTTAAAGAAGTAATATCAATTAAAGGAGATGTTAAGGTACTAATTTCACCATCAGTGTTATCAGAACCATCCATACCAATAAAAGTTCCACCTGCACCAGTGTTGTCTGGCGCTAAATCAGCACCATAATCTGCAAAACCTGCAGGTGTAGTAACATTACTACCAAACTCCCACGGAGTAACACCGCCTTGTGCCCAACAATCAGGAAAAGTGTTCGTACTAAATGGTTCATTAAATGGCGCAACGAAAGTAGCACATAACGTTCTGAAAGTAATAGGACCTACCCATGGGCTAAAGTCACCACCACCACAATCTGATCTTACATATACTTCATATAGTGTATTTGGCGCAAGCGGATTTCCGTTAATATCAAATCCTTCACCTATAACAGTTACGTCTCCAATTTGAGCACCAGCTGTTGTAGGCTCTCCTGTTCCAGGAGCTTGAATTACGTATTCATAATCAAATTGTAAACCTCCTGAACCATCTGTCCAAGATAAATCTACAGTAGAAGAAGTAACGTTAGAAGCTAAAATAGTATTTGGTTCCACACATGATGGAATATCTTCAACAATTACATTATCAATATATAATCTCCATCCATCTAAACCACCATTAGGTACATGCCAAGCAATATTAACATCTCCAGAATATGCAGAAAGATCAACTACTTGCTCTACATAAGTTATATTTGAATAACTTGCTGTAGCAATTAAAGTGTTTGTAAAACTAGCTGGAGTATTTCCAGTTGTTGATAATAATAATTCAAAATCATTTGGCTCACCAGCACTTTGAACTCTATAGTGGAATTTCAATCTTTGATTTCCAGTTAAAGTAATTGCAGGAGAAATTAACCAGTCATTATTAACACCTGCATTGAAGTCAGTATAAATAACAGCAGATTGATCACCTTCAAATGGATTAGTAACATAGTTAGTATCCCAAGTATCAGCATCCGCATTACCATTTAAAACTGTCCAACAAGCTTCAGTTGTAGAAGTTGAATTAAAACCTTCTGAAAAAGGAACTGAAAATGCATTACAAGTAGTTCTGAATGTAAATGGACCAGCCCAAGAACTATAAGTACCACCACAGTCTGAACGTAACCAAACGTAATATGTAGTATTAGGTGTTAATCCTGATAAATTATCAGTTAAAGCATTTATAGGAGTTCCTGCTCCTGTAGGAGCTGTATTTACATTAGAATAATAATATTCATAACCTGTAGAAGGAACTGGAACCGCTGCATTCCATGCAATAGTAGCAGTTGAAGCCGTTAATGCTGAAGCAACAAAACCTGCTGGCGATGCACATGATGGCGGTGTAAATGTAAGTTTCTTACCTGCTAAATTAGCCATTGTAGCGGCATTAATAGTATTGTTAGCAGCTGCTGAAGATACTGTTGAAGTAGCTGCAGGAGTTACACTTAAAAAAGATGCAGCATCATTTAAACCAACAGATGCAGTAACTGTATTAGTAGTTGTAAATGGATTGCTATATACAATTTCAATAACATTTGTAGTTTCATACAGTCTTAACAAAGTAGAGACTGCAGCACCAGCTGTGGAACCACCTCCACCTATTTTAGAATTGTGCCAATTTACAGTTAATACCTGATTAGGAGCAGTACCAGTAACTGAATATCTAATTTCTCCTCCAGTCATATTATTGTCATCCCAAAAAGCAGCAATTAAAGGTCTGTAAGCTGCTGCATTTGCTAATGAATTTGTAAATGAACCAGTAGTTATAGTATTCCCTAATCTAATCCAACCATTAGTATTAATGCTAAAAGTTGTATAATTTACTCCTCCAAAGTTAAAAGTAAATCCAATAGCAACGGTATTTTGACTACCATCATCCCCTGTAGCAGTAGATGTAGTACCCGTTATTTGGGCATAAGCCTCGGTAGATTCTGCAAAAGCATAGGAACTTACCTGAGCATTTATTTGCCAACACGTAAAGAGCGCAAATAAAATTAAAGTAATTTTTTTCATTTATTAATAATTTTTAGTTAATCAAAACAAATATAAATAATTAACTAACATATTTTTAACAAATTATCCAACGTTTTGGAGATGTTTTCTTAATATCGACAAAGTGTTTAAAAAAATCGTTTAAAAGCGTATTGTGTTTGTTTGTTTGTTTTTTATAACATTTTGAATTGAAAATGTTATAAAAAACAAAACCTCGAATAAATCGAGGTTTTAAGGTATATCTAAATTCTATTTATTAAATACTTGGCACTTCTATCATTTCATTCGCATCTGCCAGGTAATCTACTCCTTCGAATCCGAATCCAAATAAATTTAAGAAATCTTGTTTATATCCCGCTAAATCTCCTAATTCTACTAATGATTCCGTTGTTGATTCCCCCCATAATTTAGCGATTCTTTCTTGTACATCAGCTCTCATTTCCCAATCATCAATACGGATTCTTCCTTTATCATCTGTAGGAACAGTATTTCCTGTATACAATCGATCTGCATATAAACGTTGGATTTGCTCTATACAACCTTCGTGAATTCCTTCTGCTTTCATAATTTTATATAATAATGAAATGTATAATGGAATAACCGGAATAGCAGAACTTGCTTGCGTAACTAATGCTTTATTAACTGAAACATATCCTTTTCCGTTAAGGTCTTTTAATTTATCTGTAATTTCAAAAGCAGTCGCTTCTAAATGATCTTTAGCACGACCAATTGTTCCTTTTCTGTAAACTGCTTCAGTTACTTCTGGTCCTATGTAAGAATAAGCAATCGTTGTTAATCCGTCAGCTAAAACTCCTGCTTCTTTCATAGCATCAATCCACATTGCCCAATCTTCACCACCCATTACTGTAACGGTGTTTGCAATATCTTCTTCATTCGCTGGTTCTATCGAAACTTGTGTTACATTTCCTGTGTGAAAATCAACTGTTTTATTTGTAAAAGTACTACCAATTGGTTTCAAAGTAGAACGATGTAAAACACCTGTTACTGGATGTTGACGCACCGGAGAAGCTAAACTATAAATAATTAAATCAACCTGACCTAAATCTGCTTTAATCATGTCTATTGTTTGTTGCTTAACTTCATTAGAAAAAGCATCACCATTAATACTTTTTGCATATAATCCGGCTTTTGTAGCTTCTTGTTCAAAAGCAGCTGAGTTGTACCAACCTGGAGATGCTGTTTTGCCTTCAGCAGGTGCTTTTTCAAAAAATACACCAATAGTAGCTGCATCTGAACCAAAAGCACTTGTAATTCTTGAAGCCATACCAAAACCTGTTGAAGCTCCAATAACAAGTACTCGCTTAGGTCCGTTTATTTTTCCTTTAGACTTTACATATTCAATTTGATTTTTTACATTTTGCTCACAACCTTTTGGATGGGCTGTTAAACAAATAAATCCTCTCATTCTTGGTTCTATAATCATCTTATTCTATTTTTAATATGGTTTGTTGTCGTTAAATTGGTAAACAAAAGTACTTTAAAAAATTAATTCAACAAAGCTTTTGCATGTTGTAAAGCCGATTCTGTAATCTCTTTTCCTGAAAGCATTTCTGCAATTTGTTGAATTCTTTCTTCTGCAGTTAGCAAATTTAATTCTGATATAGTTGTTTCGCCTTGATTTCGCTTTGAAACTTTATAATGTGAACTTCCTTTTGCTGCTATTTGAGGTAAATGAGTAATAGCAAATACTTGCATGGTTTTGCTCATTTCTTTCATTATTTCTCCCATTTTTATTGCAATTTCTCCCGAAACTCCAGTGTCAATCTCATCAAAAATAATTGTTGGGAGTTTTGAATAATTGGCTAAAATGGCTTTTATAGCTAACATAATTCTTGACATTTCTCCTCCGGAAGCTACTTTTTTCAATAAACCAAAACTAGTTCCTTTATTCGCTGAAAATAGTAAAACCACTTCATCTTTTCCTTTTGGATAATACGAATTGGTATGATTGATTTCAATTTGAAAATTAGCTTCAACCATTCCTAATTGCGATAGAATTGCTTTGATTTTATCAATTAATATAGGAGCTGTTTTTTTTCTATTTTCAGAAACTAATTTTGCTATTTCATCAACTTGTATTTGTTGTTTATTTAATTCTGATTCCAACTTATAAATAGCTCCGTCCAAATCATCAACACGAATTACTTTTGCATCTAATTCGTCCTGGATTAACAGTAATTCTGATACAGTTTGTACTTGGTGTTTCTTCTGTAAATTATAAATAGACTGTAATTTGGTGGTAACTAATTCTAATCGTTCTGGATCAGCTAAAATCTTTTCATTACTTTGTTCGCACTCCGAAATAATATCTTCTATTTCAAGCAAACTACTCGTTAAGCGTTCTTGTAATTGTGAGTATAGATTAGAAAAAGTAGCAATTTTTTGAAGTGAAATTTTAATTTCTTTCAAATTCATTAAAGCCCCAACTTGCTCTTCGTTTGCAATAGCTGAAATTCTTTCAAGATTTTCTTTTATAAATTCAACATTGCTTAATTGTTCTAATTCTTGTTCTAAATCTTCTTGTTCGCCATTTACTAAATTGGCTGCTAAAAGTTCGTTTAACAAATACGAATTGTATTCATATTCCTTAACTAGAGCTTCTTTTTCAGCAACTAATTTTTTTAGTTCTTTTTGTATTGCTTTAAAATCAGACAAAGCATTTTTATAAGAAATAACTAAACTTCCGTTATTGGCAACAGCATCTAAAATATCAATTTGGTAATTTTCTTCTGTTAATTCTCGTGTTTGATGTTGCGAATGAATATCTAACAACATAGCTCCTAATTCTTGTAATTCTTGCAAATTTACAGGACTATCATTAACAAAAGCACGCGATTTTCCGGTAGGTAATATTTCTCTTCTTATGATTGTTTTATCTTCATAATCCATGTCGTTTTCATCAAAAAAAGACTGAAGATTGTAATTTGAGATTGAAAATTGAGCTTCAATAATACATTTTTGCTCTTTATCTTTCAAAGAAGTTAAATCGGCTCTATTACCTAAAACCAAACCTAAAGCACCGAGTAATATCGATTTTCCGGCACCCGTTTCACCAGTAATAACGGAAAATTGGTTAGAAAAATCGGTTTCCAGAGATTCTATTAAAGCATAATTTTTTATAGAAAGAGAAAGTAACATAAATAATAGATTCTAATAAATTATTATTTAATTTGACTCCATTTTTGAGAATTCAACGGAGATATTCTATTTAAAGTTACAAGTAAAGGCGCTACATCAACATTTGGACCTCCACTAAAAATAGATACAATTTCGTCTGTTTTTGCATCAAAAAATGTTCTAGTCAATAAAGCATTGGGTCTAACTTTTTGAACTTCTGCTAAAGTATTTATTCCTTTAATTACACCTTCTTTGCCTTTTTTAATATCTTGCTCCATTAAATCTAATCCTAGTCTGTGATATTGATAAAGAGCTCGTCTAAAAGGCGTAAATGTATTTGACAACATATCTGAAATTAAAAAATTTCTATTATTATTGTTTCCTTCAGATTGACTCCATCCTTTATATCCACTTGTTTGCGCTACATTAACTATGTTTGATGCGATTTGAAGATATTCCGTTCCTCCTAATTCTGAAAAAGAATCTTGATCTAATCCAATTATCAAGTTAGAATAAAAGGCTAAAACAGAAACTAAGTTAGAATTAAATGAGTTTTGATCGTAAATTAAATTTTCAAACTCTATAAATCTAAATGTAAAATTTTTATCGTTTATATTTAATATTGGAGATGATAAACTTGAATTGTAAACAGGTCTAGAAGATTGCACTTGTAATGTAGCTTCAAAATTATTTGAGCCATAAGTATTTACGTTTATAAAAAAATTGCAATCAATCTTTTCAACATCCGTATATTCTTTCGTAGTCCATTTAGTGGTATTTAAAAATTCTTTAACCTGAGTTTCAAGATTTTTAAATAATTGTGGATTTCCATTTGCTACTTGTTGATAATTTACAGAAACTGTTGCATTTAGTTCTTGCGAAAACACATTAACTATTGCAAACAAGAAAACCGCTACTACTAATACTTTACGCATCATAAAATTGAATTATTTTATTTATAATATCTTGAGCCACTTCTTCTTTTGATTTTAATTCTTTAGGCTCTACAACAAAGTCTTTTGAAATAAAAGTAACTTTATTAGTAGGAAGTCCAAAACCAGCTCCTTTATCGTTTAAAGAATTTAAAACTATCAAATCTAAGTTTTTTTTCTGGATTTTTTGCTTAGCATGCTCAATTTCATTTTCAGTTTCTAGAGCAAAACCTATCAAAAACTGATTTTTCTTTTGTTCACCAAGAGAAGCTAAAATATCTTTTGTTTTTTCCAACTCAATTGAAAACGTAACATCGCTCTTTTTTATTTTCTGATGGGCCACATTTTTTGGTCGGTAATCCGCAACTGCAGCAGCTGCAATAGCCACATCAACAGAAGCGAAATATTCGTTACAAACATCAAACATATCTTGAGCCGATGTTACACGAATTAAATTAATAGAAGAATTTATCGTTTTTAAATGTGTAGGTCCAGAAACTAATATTACTTCGGCCCCTTTATTAGCTGCCTCATTAGCCATATCAAATCCCATTTTACCAGAAGAATGATTCCCAATAAAACGAACAGGATCAATAGCTTCATAAGTTGGCCCAGCAGTAACCAGTATTTTTTTTCCTTTTAAAGGTAATTTT
Organism: Flavobacteria bacterium BAL38; assembly: GCA_000169355.1. GTDB lineage: Bacteria > Bacteroidota > Bacteroidia > Flavobacteriales > Flavobacteriaceae > Flavobacterium. The sequence continues at coordinate 135,886 of AAXX01000001.1, forward strand.
TCTAAAAGGTCATTTTCTAAAAATGTTAGAATATTCTCAGGTTCTGCCATTCTACCCTCACCAGATAGACCACTGGCTAATTCCCCATTTTCAGCAGGAATTATAATATTACCAAAAGATTTTAACTTTTGAAAACTATCTAAAGTAGATGGATGTTTGTACATATCCAAATCCATTGCAGGAGCAAAATAAACCGGACATTTAGCAGATAGATACGTTGCAATAAGTAAGTTATCGCAATTTCCATTTGCCATTTTAGAAAGTGTATTAGCAGTTGCAGGAGCAATTACCATTAAATCGGCCCATAAACCCAATTCTACATGATTATTCCACTCCCCTGTTCCTTCTTCTTCGTTATAAAAAGTAGAATAAACCGGATTTTTAGAAAGTGTAGCTAATGTAAGTGGCGTAACAAAATGCAAAGAAGCAGGCGACATTACAACTTGTACTTGTGCACCTGCTTTTATAAATAATCTAACCAAATTGGCTGTTTTATATGCAGCTATACCACCAGATATTCCTAGTAAGATTTTTTTACCGCTTAAAACAGACATGTTGATTTATTTAGAGTCTCTGTAATAAATTTTACCTTCTTCCCACTCTTGTACTGCTAAAGCATGTGGTTTAGGTAATTTTTCATAGAATTTTGAAACTTCAATTTGTTCTTTGTTTTCAAAAACTTCTTCTAAACTATCATTATATGTTGCAAACTCTTCTAATTTTTCAATCAACTCTTTTTTAATTTCAGTATTGATTTGATTAGCACGTTTTGACATGATAGTAATCGCTTCATAAATGTTTCCAGTAGGCTCTTCTAATTTACTTTTGTTATAAGTAATAGTATTTACAGGAGCATTTGTTTTCTTTAAATCCATGATTTACTTTTATTTAGTATATTTTTCTAATTCTTTTTCCACTTCAGCCAACATTTTATCGGCTTTTTCTTTGTATTCTGATTGTTCATTAAACTTTACCAAGTTAGCATAAGTTGATTTAGCATAACTTAAACGTTCTTGTTTTTTTAATTCAATACTATTAATTGCTAAATTGTAAGCAGAATCTAATCTGTAATACAAAGCTTGTTCTTTAAAAGGTGTTCCAGGATAATCAGCTAAGAAATTTTCCAAAGCTTTTAAAGCTCCTTTATAATCTGAAATTGTATTATATTGTTTTGCAATTTCAAATGCTTTTTTCTCTAACTTCTCTCTCAACTCTTTTACATAAACATTGGCTTGAGTTAAAAATTGAGAATCTGGATAAACATCTATAAAATGTTGCATTTTATCTAATGCCTTGCTTGTATCTGTTTGATCTAAACTATATTTTGGAGATAATTTATAAAAACACTCTGCTGCATAAAAAGCGGATTCTTCTCTTTTCTCACTTTTAGGATAAGTAGCAACAAAATTTTCTAATTGATAACCAGCTAAATAATATTGGTTTGATTTATATAAAGCCATAGAATAAAAGTAAAACATACGCTCAGCACTAGGTTTTCCTTTATAAGCCGGAGCAATTTGCTCATACAATCTAATAGCTTTTAAATACTTTCCTGATTCATACATTTTATTTGCTGCTTCATTTTTAACTGCAACATCATCAGATTTTAAAGCCTTTTGATACTCGCTACAAGAAATCAAAAAAAACGCAATAAAAAGGAAACTAATTACTTTATTCATTTATTTAAATTTAATCTTTCTTAAAATTCAACTTTTTTGAAGTCTAAAAAAGCAACTGCAAATTTAGACATTATTTGTTTACTACAAAAATCTTTTTTTAACTTAATTTATGTGTGAAATTATGCAATCTTGTTGCTAAATCTTCATTAACATTAACGAGCGGTAATCTTACTGTATTTTCAGACAAACCTAGTGCTTTAAACACTTCTTTAATTCCGCCAGGATTTCCTTGTTCAAAAATCATATCTATACTATCTGATAACAAGTAATGTAATTTATAGGCTTCGTCTACTTTTCTTTGCAAGCCTAAACGCACCATTTCAGAGAATTCTTTTGGGAAACCTTCTCCAATTACAGAGATAACTCCTGCTCCACCAGCTAAAACCATTGGTAAAGTAATCATGTCATCTCCAGAAATTACTAAAAACCCTTCTGGTTTTGTTTGGATAAGTTTCATTGCTTGTACAATATCTCCAGCGGCTTCTTTAATTCCGATAACATTTTTGAAATCATTTGCAATACGATTTACAGTTGAAGGCAACATATTACTTGCCGTTCTCCCTGGTACATTATATAAAATAACCGGAATTGGAGAAGCTTCTGCAACCGCTTTAAAATGTTGGTAAATTCCTTCTTGTGTAGGTTTGTTATAATAAGGAGAAACCGATAAGATAGCTGAAAAATGAGAAAAATCTCTTGTTTTTAATTCATCTACGACTTTCATAGTATTGTTTCCGCCAACTCCTAATACTAAAGGTAATCTTCCTGCATTTGCATTAACTATAGTATTGATTACCAATTCTTTTTCTTCTTGTGATAAAGTAGCAGATTCTGCCGTAGTTCCTAGAACCACCAAATATTCCACTCCACCTTCAATAACATGATTTACAATTCTAATTAACGCCTCAACATCAACCGAAAAATCTTTTTTAAACGGCGTAACTAAAGCAACACCAGTTCCTATAAATGATTGCATTTTATATTTTATTTAAAATTTTTAAATACTTAAACAGTTCCAAAACGAATTCGTTAAAATTTTCGACTAGTGATTTTATTATAAAATGATTCACTCTTTTATCAACTGTATCAAACCCAACTTTAAACTTTGCCTTAGATTTTAATGATAATAATAAAAGTGAACTTTTAGAAACATCATAATAATTTATTAATAAATCAAATGGCGTTTCAACAAAATTCTTTACTTCTGGTTTTGTTATTTCACCAGAAAGTGAAATATTTTTTATCGTTAAAAAAGGTTCTTTTATTTCTTCTTTTTTCTTGATTTTATCTTTATAAACTAAAACAGAAATATTATTTGCATCTATTCCTTGAGAAACTATTCGTTCAATTAATTGGTTCGTTTCTGAAAAATAGGATTCATCAACTAAAATCCCAACTGTTATTACTTTTTCATTTGATGCAAAAGAATTTTCACTAGTTAATCGTTTAGTAACATTTTTTTTAAGAAAAAAGTTCTTTATTATATTATAAAACATAGTATTTTTACCTAATCTACAAATTTAAAATTTTAAACTTTTGTTATGCTTGTAAATGTAAAAAAGAATACAATATCTTTTCATTTTTTTGTTATATTATTAACATTTAACTTTATTATATCCTGCAAATCAGCATCTTCTTATCAAACCATTACAGTTGAAGGAAAAAAAATAAGAATTACTGATAAAAATGGAGAGAATGAAGCAATTACTAATTATGTAAAACCTTATAGCGAAAACATCAATAATGATTTAAATAACGTTTTAGCTTATTGTCCTGAAACACAAGACAAAAGTAAAGGCGCTTGGCAAACAAACATTGGAAATTTATTAGCTGAAATTACATTTGAACTAGGAAATCCTATTTTTCTCAAAAGAGAAAACAAAAATATTGACATTTGTTTACTTAATCATGGTGGTATTAGAGCGGTTATTCCTAAAGGCGACGTCACTACAAGAACTGCTTTTGAAGTAATGCCTTTTGAAAACAGCTTAATAATTGTAGGACTAACTGGAAAAGAAATCAAAACATTAGCAGAATATATTATTAAGGAGAAAAAACCACATCCAGTGTATGGTATGAAAATCTATATTGATTCAACAAATTCAACTATAAATAAAATAGAAATTAACAACCAACCTATAATTGAATCTCAACTCTATTATGTAGCCACTTCTGATTACTTAGCAAATGGTGGCGATAATATGATTTTTTTTAAAAACAGTACCATTAAGTTTGACATGGAATACAAACTTAGAAATATGTTAATTGACTATTTTAAAAAAGTAGATACAATTCCAAATATTACAACTGAAAAAATAATTTTAGAATAATACTTATAACAATGAAAAGAAGAGATTTTATCCAAAAAACAGCTGCTAGTTCTGCTTTACTTGGTTTAACCGGAATGAGTTTAAGTAGTTTTTCTAGCCCTGACACTAAAAAAATTACAATTTTACACACTAACGATGTTCATAGTCACATTGATCCATTTCCTGTAGATCATCCAAAAAACCCGAATATGGGCGGAGCTGCTAGAAGAGCTGCCATCATTGAAAGCATCCGAAAAGAAGAAAAAAATGTTCTTTTGTTAGATGCGGGAGATATATTTCAAGGAACACCCTATTTTAATTATTATGGTGGTGAATTAGAATTTAAACTAATGAGTATGATGCAATACGATTTGGCTACTATGGGAAACCATGATTTTGATAATGGAATAGATGGTTTTTATGCTCAATTACCTCATGCAAAATTTGATTTTGTATCGGCAAATTATGATTTTAAAAATACGGTTTTGAATGATATTGTAAAACCATACAAAATCATTATGAAAGATGGAATTAAGATTGGAATATTTGGATTAGGTGTTCAATTAGATGGACTTGTAGATAAAAAACTCTACAAAGAGACAGTTTACAACAATCCTATTGAAGTTGCTCAAGACATGACAAAAATCCTAAAGGAAGAAAAAAAATGTGATTTAGTAATTTGCTTATCTCACCTAGGTTTTAAATACAAAGACGATCCAGAAAAACCAAGCGATATTATGCTAGCCAATAAAACAAAAAATATCGATTTGATAATTGGAGGTCATACCCATACTTTCTTAGACAAACCCGTTATTGAAAAAAACAGTGAAGGAAAAGAAGTTTTAATTAATCAAGTAGGATGCTTTGGAGTTAACTTAGGTAGAATCGATTTTTATTTATCAAAAGATAAAAACCATCATAATCATACAAAGAATATTATCGTTTAAGATGTATTTTGCTATTCTATTTTAACTTCTTAAATGCGGATATAATTTCGTTCTGTAAACAAAATATCCAACATATAAATAATACGATAATTGTTGAGAAACCACATTAATTAGTTTTAGAGCCATGACATCTTTAGTACTTTTTGAGAAAATATAAAATAAATCAGAAATAATAAAAAATACAACCATTAAAACCATAAATGATATCGCTTTATTATTAAAATTAAACTGTATTAGAAAGCTAAGTAATCCCATAACAAGTAATAGAATTCCATATATAATATAAATACTAAACTCTATTTGAGATGTTTTATTTATAAAAGATAAAACATTATACAGCAAGTAAAATAAAAGCATTAGTATAATATAAAAAGAAATATTATTTACATCGTATTTTTTTATTTTTAAATAAAATAAAAAATCTTGTGCTAAAAAAAATGTAATAATTATATAAGGGATTCCAAAAAAGACTAAACTTGAAACTAAAAAATCATCTTGGTTAAGTAAAAACAAAATCTCACCTGTAAAATAAGATAAAACTGAAAAAGTAAACAAATAACTAATTTTACCTTTTACACTAGTATAATAAAAATAATAGATTGAAGGAATGATAATTGGTTTACTAAAAAGTTCTAAATTATCACTTCCAATTAGTACAGCTACAACATAAAGAAGAATAGCTGCAAAATAAAGAAATAAGGCCGAATTAACTTTAACCATCTATCATTTGTTTAAAATCGATTTCAGAAATAATAGCAATTTTTAACTGATTCGCTTTTTCTAGTTTTGAAGGCCCCATATTATCTCCTGCAATAACAAAATCTGTTTTTGATGAGATGGAACTTCCTACTTTTCCACCATTATCCTCAATGGATTTTTTGAGTTCATCTCGTGAATAAATTTCAAAAACACCTGATACTACGAATGTCTTTCCTTTTAGTTTTTCTGAAACCAAAACATCTTCTACATCTGATTCTAACTGAACTCCAAAACTCTTAAGCTTATCAATGATACGAATATTTTCTTGATTATCAAAGAATTGCATTACACTTTGAGCAATTTTATCACCAATTTCATCTACTAATATCAAATCCATAACACTCGCATTTGCAATTGCATCTATCGATTTATAATGTTTGGCTAATTTTTTTGCAACTGTTTCTCCTACATAACGAATTCCTAACGCATACAAAACACGTTCAAAAGGAATGGTTTTCGATTTTTCGATTCCGTTAATTAAATTTTCAGCTGACTTTTCAGCCATTCGTTCTAACGGAACGATTTGCTCTTTTTTCAGTTCATATAAATCGGCATAATTCGTAACCAAACCTGCGTTGAACAACAAAGCAACCGTTTCACCTCCCAAACCATCAATATCCATGGCTTTTCGAGTGATAAAATGCTGAATTCTTCCAATAATCTGAGGCGGACAGCCATAGAAATTCGGACAAAAATGATTTGCTTCGCCCTCGCTTCTAACTAATTCCGTTTGGCACTCAGGACAATGCGTGATGTATTTTGTAGGTTCTGCTTGATTTCCTCTTTTAGCAACAGCAATAATCTTCGGAATAATTTCGCCTCCTTTTTCAACAAAAACGTCATCGCCAATTCTAATATCTAATTTTTCAATTTGGTCGGCGTTGTGCAATGAAGCACGTTTTACAATCGTTCCCGCCAATTGCACTGGCTCTAAATTCGCCACTGGAGTAATAGCACCTGTTCGCCCAACTTGATAGGAAATCGAATTTAATTGAGTAGTCACTTGTTCGGCTTTAAACTTGTAAGCCATCGCCCAACGAGGAGATTTTGCCGTATATCCTAATTCTTCTTGATGTTGTATATTATTGACTTTTATTACCACACCATCCGTTTCATAAGGCAAATCGTGACGGTGTTTGTCCCAATAATTTATAAACTCAAAAACTTCATTAAGATTTTTAGCTAATTTAGATTGATTTGGAACTTTAAATCCCCAATCTCTAGCTTTTTGCAACCCTTCAAATTGCGTTTTAAATGGTAAATTATTACCTATAACAAAGTACAATAAACAATCTAATGGACGCTTTGCCACTTCTGCACTATCTTGCAATTTTAAACTTCCTGATGCGGTATTTCTTGGGTTTGAATAAGGAGTTTCGCCAATTTCAATTAATTCTTGGTTCATTTTTTCAAATCCGGCAAACGGAAGAATAATTTCTCCACGAATATCAAATTTTTCAGGAAAATCGCCTTTTAAATGAATTGGAACCGCTTTTATTGTTTTTATATTATTAGTAACATCATCACCCTGAACTCCATCGCCACGGGTTACTGCTCTTACTAATCGACCATTTTCATACGAAATACTAATAGATGCTCCATCATATTTTAATTCACAAGTATATTCTAACGGAACATCACCTAAAACCTTTTGAATTCGGGTTTCCCAATCTTGTAAATCTTCAATTGAATAGGAATTATCCAACGAATACATGCGGTATTCATGTTTAATAGTCTCGAAATTTTTGGTCACCATTCCTCCTACTCTTTGAGTTGGCGAATTTTCATCAAAAAAATCAGGGTTTTGTATTTCTAAATCTTGAAGCTGTTTTAGTTTTTGATCAAATTCAAAGTCAGAAATAATAGGATTATCTAACACATAATAGTTGTAATTATGCTGGTTTAATTCTTCTCTTAAATTTTTAATAGTATCTAAAACGCTCATATTATTGATTGATTAAGCTATCTAACTTAGTAAACAATTCTCCTTTACTTATGATTCCACCTTGTTTGATAATTTCAAACAACGATTCATTTCTGTTTTCTGATAAGTCTTTCTTACCTCTTGTAATTTCTACTTCGTCAGAAAATAAATTATCAGATAACCAATGAATTCCATCAGCAGAAACAAAATCGATTTTTGGATTATTGGTTTTAATTACGAAAGAAAAAACCGCATTTTGCATACATTTAAAAAGGAAAATGTAATTTTTAGAAAAATGATCAATATGCGTGACATTTGTTAATGCTTTTTCCCAAATCATGTCGGAAAAAACATCGATTTCTTGCTCGGCAACTTGTGGTTTATTTTGTTTAATTTCATCCCATTCCTTCTTATCTATCGATTGTGTCGCTAAAAAAGTAATGAATTCTGGATGTAATTCTTCTAATTGCTCTTTGGTTAATCTTGCGTACTTCATGTAGTAATTTTATAAAGTAAAGATAAAAAAAAAGCCCCGATAAAATCGGAGCTAATTTATATTTTAAGAAAAATTATGCTTTTTCACCTACGATTTCGTAAGCTAATTCAACGATAACATCTCTATGTAATCTTACGTTTGCAGTATATTTACCTACACGTTTTACTACACCACTTGTGATGAATTTTCTATCAATTGAATGACCGTTAGCTTCTAAAGCTTCCACAATGTTAGCATTAGTAACAGAACCAAACAATTTATCACCACCTGCTTTAGCAGTAATTTTAATTTCTAAAGCTTTTAATGCTTCAGCTAAAGATTTAGCGTCTGCAACAACTTTAGCTTCTTTGTGCGCTTTTTGCTTTAAGTTTTCAGCTAAAACTTTTTTAGCAGAAGGAGTAGCTAAAATAGCAGCACCTTGAGGAATTAAGAAGTTACGTCCGTATCCGTTTTTTACAGTTACTACATCATCTTTAAATCCTAAATTTTGAACGTCTTGTTTTAAGATAAGTTCCATGTTGTTGTCCTTTTAATTAGAAGTTAGCCCGCCAATGGCGAAGCAACAACTATTTGTTAAATATTATTTTAATAAATCGGCCACGTATGGCATTAAAGCTAAGTGACGAGCTCTTTTAACAGCTACAGAAACTTTTCTTTGGTATTTTAATGAAGTACCTGTTAAACGTCTTGGTAAAATTTTACCTTGCTCGTTAACAAATTTCAATAAAAAATCTGCGTCTTTATAATCGATATATTTAATACCTGATTTTTTGAAACGACAATATTTTTTAGTTTTGTTTGTATCTATGTTTAAAGGCGTAAGATATCTGATATCTCCGTCTTTTTTACCTTTTGCAGATTGCTCTAATGTAGACATGATTAGTTTGATTTAGCTTTTAGTTTAACTCTTCTTCTTTCTGCCCAAGAAATTGCATGTTTGTCTAAAGACACAGTTAAGAAACGCATAACACGCTCGTCACGACGGAATTCAGTTTCAAATGCAATAATAATTTCAGCTGGCGCTTTGAATTCGAATAAGTGATAAAATCCACTTTTCTTGTGTTGAATTTCGTAAGCTAATTTTTTTAAGCCCCAATCTTCTTTCGATACCATCTCAGACCCTTTAGAAGTAAGAAAATCTTCAAACTTGCTTACTGTTTCCTTTACCTGTTGTTCAGATAAAACGGGATTCAAGATGAAAACAGTTTCATAATGATTCATAATCTTTATATTTATTGTTATAAAATTGGGTGCAAAAATAGTACTTTTATTTGAATAAACAAACCCTTAACAGAGTTATTTTTTTACTTAAAACTTGTTAAATGTAAATTATTTTATTATTTTTATCGATACTTTAAAAAATATAAGCCCATGAAGTTGAATTGTATTGTTGTAGATGATAGTTCCATTCAAAGAATTACCATTACCAAATTAGTAAACGAATCAACATTTTTAAATTTAGTAGGAGATTTTGCGAATGCTCTTGAAGCAAAGAATTGCATTAACAACAATTCAATAGACTTAATATTCCTAGACATTGAAATGCCCTTAATTAATGGGTTTGACCTTTTAGACGGACTAAAAACAAAACCTCAAATTATATTTATCACTTCAAAAGCCGACTATGCTGTAAAGGCATTTGACTATGAAGCTACTGATTTCCTTCAAAAACCTATTTCAAAAGAACGTTTTATTAAGGCCGTAAAAAAAGCCACTGAATTGCACTCTCTTCGTTATGAAAACCATGAAGAAAATGGAGATAGTATTGTTATTAAAAGCAATTTAAAAAAACTAAAAATATTTGTTTCAAAAATTAAATGGGTTGAAGCTTATGGCGATTACATTAAAATTGTAACAGATGAAGAAAGTCATTTAGTACTCTCTACAATGAAAGGATTTGAAAAAGAATTACCTGAAGGCAAATTTATCCGAGTTCATAAATCATACATTATTAATTTAGATCGTGTGGAAAAATTTAACAGTAAGTTTGCTGAAATTGGAACCACTAAAATTCCATTAAGCAGAAACAAAAAGGAAGAAATTACTAAAGCAATAGAAAACGCTTAATTTAATACACATCTACATTTATCGTAATTTTAATAGAACGATACTGCGCAATAGCTTCAAAACTATTGCGCATTTTATTTATAATCGATTTGGTTTGTCCTAAATTTGAGTTTACAGGAATTTTAACCATAATGGTTCTAATATATTCATTACGAATTCTATTAATTGCTGGTTCTTCTGGCCCTAATACAGGAATTGGCAAACTTTGCACTAATACGTTATAAAACCAAAGCGAACCTTCTTTTAACTTATCAAAATCACGGTGTTTTAATGTTAATTTAATCAAGCGATAAAAAGGAGGGTATTTGAAATTTTGACGTTCGTATATTTGTTCTTTATACATTGCCGCATAATCATTACCCAAAACCTGCTGAATAGTATTATGATATGGATTATAAGTCTGAATTAATACTTTTCCTTTTTTTTCTGAACGCCCTGCCCTGCCCGAAACCTGTGTCATCATTTGAAACGCCCTTTCATAAGCTCTAAAATTAGGCTGGTTTAATAAATTATCAGCATTAAGAATTCCGACTAAAGTAACATTATCAAAATCTAATCCTTTTGCTAACATTTGAGTTCCTACTAAAATATCAATTTCTCTATTTTTAAAGGAATCGATTATTTTTTCAAAACCAAACTTTCCGCGTGTCGTATCTTGGTCCATTCTTCCAATATTTTTCTCAGGAAAAAGGGTTTTCAATTCCATTTCTATTTGCTCTGTTCCAAATCCTTTCGTAGTTAAATCTACCGACTGACAACTATGACAATGTGTAGGATTTGAAATAGAATAACCGCAATAATGACAACGTAATTGGTTTTTAAACTTATAATAGGTTAAACTTACATCGCAACTTGGACAATGCGGCACATGTCCACACGTCATACATTCTACATAAGGCGAAAATCCTCTTCTATTTTGAAACAATATTACTTGCTCTCCGTTAGAAATGGTTTCTGAAATGGTTTCTAATAGTTCATCTGAAAAATGACCGGTCATTTTTTTTCTGAAATATTTATCTTTTATATCAATTAACAAAATTTCAGGCAAAACTACATTTCCGTAGCGCACTTTTAATTCGGTTAAACCATACTTTTTAGACTGTACATTATAATACGTTTCTAAACTTGGTGTAGCACTTCCTAAAAGCACTTTTGCATTGTGTTGCTTTGCTAAAACAATTGCCGCATCTCTTGCATGATATCGTGGCGCTGGATCGTGTTGTTTATAAGTTTGCTCATGTTCTTCATCAACAATAATACATCCTAAATTTGAAAACGGAAGAAACAAAGCACTTCGAACACCAATAACTACTTTTGCTTTTGGTGAATTTTCTAAAACCTGATTCCAAACTTCTATTCGTTCATTATTAGAATATTTGGAATGAAAAACAGCTACTTCATTACCAAAATAGGCAGTTAATCGTTGAACCAATTGAGTAGTTAATGCAATTTCTGGCAATAAGAGTAATACTTGCTTTTCTTGTTGCATGTATTTTTCTAAAAGCTTAATATATATTTCCGTCTTGCCCGATGCCGTAACTCCTTGTAAAAGTGTAACATCAAACGACTGTAAATTTTCTTGAATACTTTGAAAAGCTTTTTGTTGGGCTTCACTTAGTTCAAAAGCAGCATTGTCTTTTTTATCAAACACAACTCTATCTTGCGCAATATGATATTCTTCAAAAATAGCTTTATCTACTAATGATTTTATTATAGAAGAAGAACTACCAGAAGTTGCAAGTAGTTTTTTAACTGAAATTGGATTTTTATCTTGGGCTTGTAATTGAAAATAATGCAAAACTAATTCGCGTTGTTTTTTAGCTTTTGATAACACATCTAACAATGCCATTAATTTATCTTGTTGCAAAAACTCGTCATGTAATTTTACGTAGCGAACCAATTTAGGCTTATATTGTTCTGAGATTTCTTCTTGTAAAACCAATGCTCCTTTTGCCAAAAGCTTATTTATAATAGGAAAAACTGTTTTCTTTCCTAAAATCTTAATTACATCTTGAATCGTAATTGAAGATTGACTTTTTAAAGCTTCTAAAATTAAATATTCATCATCTTTTAAATCCTCCGATGAAACTTCATGATTTTCTTTTGCGGAAATAATTGTTTCGCTTTCTAAAATATATCCAGAAGGCAATGCACTTCTATACACTTCACCTAAAGAGCACATATAGTAAGATGCTATCCATTTCCAATGCGTTATTTGAAATGAATTTACAACAGGTTTTTCATCTAAAATTTGGTGTATTTCTTTTGCTTGATATAATTGTGGAGGAATATTATTTTTATCTAATACTAATGCCGTATACATTTTTGTTTTACCAAAAGGCACAGCAACTCTCATTCCCACTTGAATGTAGTTAAACTCAGCTTCTGAAACCTGATAAGTAAAGGTTTTAGAAACCGCTAACGGCAATACAACTTCTATGAAATACAACATAAAGCAAATATAGTTTGAAAAAAGAGAAAAGAAAATAGAAACGATTACAAAAAAAGCGCTCTCAATTGAGAACGCTTTCATTTATAATATGTGCTTGGATTTATTTTCCTAACATTCCATCTTTTAAATCTTTATCTGCTGGTTTATCACATAACCAAATTCCAAATAAAGCCTTTTTAAAATCATGTCCGTCAATAGTACCTTTTTTAACTCCGTTTTTATATACAACAACGCCTTCGCTTGGTACATTCATAATAATAAACACATCTCCTTTTTTTATTTCATCTTTAAAGAATCCTTTAAATTTGTCAATTTTAGCTTTTAAAGCAGCTGTATTTTTATTAGTAGAATTTTCAAACCCTTCATTAATTGCTGAAATCATTTTATCAGAAGTAATCATTCCTGAAATGATATTTAATTTTATGGCAGCAGCATCTTTACTATCCATAATATCTTTTGCACTCGAACTCTTTTTTGGAAGATACAATGAACCAACATATAAATCGATCCACATTTTTTCTCTAGTTCCAGCACCATTTAAAACTAAATTTTGCCCGTCTAAAGCTAATTTAGCGTCAACTTTTACTCCTGAAACGGTTTGTTGTGCATTAACAGTCAAAGTAGTAGCAATAAGCACTAAAAATGTAATAATTTGTTTTTTCATAATAATTTGAATTAATTTTTGTTAAATATATAAATTTTTTCTTTTCAATTTTGAAATTGTAGCATTTAATTCAAACCCTAAAAGCAGAACCATGCAGTTAATCCAAATGTAAAACATAAGTACAAGAAGCGTACCAATTGAACCATATAGTTCATTATATCGAGCAAATTTTTCTACATATACCCCAAAAATATAAGATGAAAGTATAATTAAAATTGTAGTTAAAACAGCTCCATAACTGATAAATGAGATTTTTGAAGTTTCTTTAGCTCCAAATTTATATAGTATAGATGTTGTAATTAGTATCATTAGAATAATAAAACCATAACGACTCCATTCTATTACAGAAACATCTGCAACATAACCATGAACATTAATTTTTTGGATCATAACCTCGGTTATTACAATTGCAGCAACTGTAATAATTAAAATTAAAGATAAAACTAATGATATAGCTAAAGAAATAAAATACTGTTTAAAAAACCCACGAGTTATAGTAATGTGAGCCGACATCTCAAATCCGCCTAAAATAGCATTGATGCCATTAGTCATTAACAAAATAGACAATATAAAACCAGAAGAAAGCAAACCTTGGTGACTAGTACCCATAATATCTTTTAATATCATTTCTATCGCCTCATAAGTATTTGGCGGAACTCCGTTTTCAACAAATTTTAAAAAATCGGCTTGAAAATTTTCTAACGGAATAAATGGAATTAAATTCAGAATAAATAAAGCAAAAGGAAATAATGCCATAAAAAAACTAAACGCAATAGCACTTGCTCTGTATGAAAAAGCACCTCTGAAAATTCCTAAAACATACATTTCTAAAATATCGTAAAGCGATAACCCTTCTAAAGATTTCAACTTTATGGCTTTTGCAAGTAAAACCAACTGCTTTATAACAGGAATTTTATTTAGTTTAATTTCTATTTCTTCCGACATAATTTAAATCGCTTTTAAGCTCAAATCCATATTATAAACCGAATGCGTTAATGCTCCAGAAGAAATATAATTAACGCCACATTCTGCATAATGACGAATGGTTTTTTCATTAATATTTCCTGATGATTCTGTCAAAGATTGATTGCCAATCATAGCTACCGCTTTCTTTGTCGTTTCGTAATCAAAATTATCTAAAAGAATACGAAAAACGCCACCAGTATCTAAAATTTGTTGCACTTCATCTAAATTTCTAGCTTCAACAATGATTTTTAAATCTTTATTATTATCTAATAAATATTGTTTGGTTTTTGCAATCGCTTGTGGAATTCCTCCAGCAAAATCGTTGTGATTATCTTTTAACATAATCATATCGTACAAAGCAAAACGATGATTTTCGCCTCCACCAATTTTTACTGCCCATTTTTCAATGGCACGAATTCCCGGTGTGGTTTTACGGGTATCTAAAATTTTGGTTTGCGTTCCTTCCAATAAATCAACAAACATTTTAGTTTTGGTAGCAATAGCACTCATTCGTTGCATAGAATTCAACACTAATCGTTCGGCTTTTAAAATAGATTGCGAACTTCCAGAAACATGAAAAACAACATCACCATATTTTACTCTTTCACCATCATTGATAAAAGTTTCCACTTGCAAATCTTTATCCACGTAATAGAAAATCATTTTAGCAAATGCTACTCCAGCAATAATTCCTTCGTCTTTTACTAACAACTTTGCTTTTCCTTGTGCTGATGCTGGAATACAAGCCAACGAACTATGGTCGCCATCTCCAACATCTTCACGAATAGCATTGCTAATAATTAATTCTAATTCATTTTGAAATTGCGCTTCTGAAATCATCCTTTATATATTGAATGGCTAATGTAAGAAATCCTTTGTAGTTTTAAAAATATTTAAACGGCTAAAAAACAAAAAACTCCCAGATAAATCTGAGAGTTTCTTTATGATTGAATTTTAAATTCTAATTAAGATAAAGCCGCTTTTACTTGATCAGCTGCTTCTTGGAATTGAACAGCAGATAAAATTGGCATTCCTGAATTATCAATTAATTCTTTAGCGATTACTGCATTAGTTCCTTGTAAACGAACAATGATTGGCACTTTAATAGCGTCGCCCATGTTTTTATAAGCATCTACAACACCTTGAGCAACACGATCACAACGAACGATTCCACCAAAAATGTTAATCAAAATAGCTTTTACATTTGGATCTTTTAAGATAATACGGAAAGCTGTTTCAACACGTTTTGCATCAGCAGTTCCACCTACGTCTAAGAAATTAGCTGGTTCAAAACCAGCATATTTAATTAAATCCATAGTAGCCATTGCTAATCCAGCTCCGTTTACCATACAACCAACAGTTCCATCTAAATCTACGTAGTTTAATCCTACTTCTTTAGCTTCAACTTCGATTGGATTTTCTTCTCTAACGTCTCTCATTTCAGCATATTTTGCTTGTCTGAATAAAGCGTTATCGTCGATATTAACTTTAGCGTCAACTGCTAAAATTTTATTATCAGATGTTTTTAATACTGGGTTAATTTCAAACATTGATGAATCTGAACCGATATACGCTTTATATAAAGCATCGATAAATTTCACCATTTCTTTGAAAGCCTCACCAGATAATCCTAAGTTGAATGCGATTTTTCTAGCTTGAAAAGCTTGTAATCCGTATGCAGGATCAATTTCTTCAGTAAAAATTAAATGTGGAGTATGCTCAGCAACTTCTTCAATATCCATTCCACCTTCTGTAGAATACATAATCATATTACGACCAGTAGCTCTGTTTAATAAAACAGAAACATAAAATTCAGAAGTTTCAGTTTCACCCGGATAATAAACATCTTCAGCAATTAATACTTTGTGAACTTTTTTCCCTTCAGGTGGTGTTTGTGGCGTAATTAACTGCATTCCGATGATTTGCTCAGAAATTTCAGTTACTTGATCTAAGTTTTTAGCTAACTTAACTCCTCCACCTTTACCTCTACCTCCAGCGTGAACTTGAGCTTTAACTACGTACCAACTTGTACCTGTTTCAGTAGTCAATTGTTTTGCAGCCGCTACAGCTTCAACCGGATTGTTAGCTACAATTCCACGTTGTACGCGTACTCCATAACTAGCTAGGATTTCTTTACCCTGATATTCGTGTATGTTCATAATTATTATGCGTTTATCTTGTTTAAAAAAGTGCCACAAAAATAGCAAAGTAATTTTTAATGGACTAACTTTTTTTCGTTTAATTTGGGAATTTGATATACATAATCGCAATAAAAGTAAAATTAAAAAATGACTAAAAAGTTACAAATAAAACATTTTGTTATTTTTTGTTAATATTTGTTTTAAAAATAGTTTATAGTTAAAATCAAACTACTTTTGCACAAAATAAAAAAGAATGAAACCTGAAGTATTAAAACAATTAGCAACAGAATTTGGAAGTCCTTTATACGTTTATGACGCTGAAAAAATTGCCTTTCAATACAATAGATTACAAAACGCATTTAAAAAAGTAGAACGTTTTAAAGTTCATTATGCCGTAAAAGCACTATCCAATATTTCGGTTCTAAATTATTTAAAAAGTTTGGGTTCTGGATTGGATACAGTTTCTATACAAGAAGTTTTGCTTGGGCTTCATGCTGGCTTTGATCCAAGAGATATTATTTACACTCCAAACGGAGTTTCTATGGAAGAAATTGAAACAGTTGCTAACTTTGGAGTTCAAATTAATATTGATAATTTATCGATATTGGAACAATTTGGAACAAAACATCCGAATGTTCCCGTTTGTATCCGAATTAATCCACATGTAATGGCAGGTGGTAATGCCAATATTTCTGTTGGACATATTGATAGTAAATTTGGGATTTCGATTCATCAATTACCGCATATTTTAAGAATTATTGAAAACACAAAAATGCACATCAACGGAATTCATATGCATACGGGTTCTGATATTTTAGATGTGGAAGTATTTTTATATGCTGCCGAAATTTTATTTGAAACGGCTAAAAATTTCAAAGATCTTGATTTTATTGATTTTGGAAGTGGATTTAAAGTACCCTATAAAAAAGATGACATTGAAACGAATGTAGAAGAATTTGGAACCAAATTAACCAAACGATTTTTAGCGTTTGAAAAAGAATACGGTCGCCCATTAACTTTAGCTTTTGAGCCTGGAAAATTCTTAGTAAGCGAAGCGGGTTATTTCTTAGCGAAAGTAAATGTTGTAAAACAAACTACCTCAACGGTTTTTGCAGGAATTGATTCGGGTTTTAATCATTTGATTCGGCCTATGTTATATGGATCGCAGCATCATATAGAAAACATTTCTAATCCAAAAGGAAAAGAACGCTATTATTCGGTAGTAGGATATATCTGTGAAACCGATACTTTTGCAAGTAATAGAAGGATTTCAGAAATTCATGAAGGCGATATTTTATGTTTTAGAAATGCAGGCGCTTATTGCTTTTCAATGGCTTCGAATTACAACTCGCGACTAAAACCAGCCGAAGTGTTATGGAAAGACGGAAAAGGGCACTTAATTAGAGAACGCGAAACATTTGATGATATTTTGAAAAATCAGGTGATGATTGAGGTGTAACACGAATTACACGAATTGGTACGAATGAAAAATCACAACTAATTGTCAAGCTGAACTTGTTTCAGCTTCTAAAAGAGATTCCGAAACAAGTTCGGAATGACAAAATTGAGTTGGTGTAAAACACAGATTCCACGAATTACCACAGATTAAAATTAATAAAAATGTTAATATTAATTTGTTTAAACTTATAATGTAGATTCCGAAACGAGTTCGGAATGACAAAATTGAGTTGATGTAAAACACGAATTTCACAAATTAGCACGTATTAAAACTAATAAAAATGATAATATTAATTTGTTTAAACTTATAATGTAGATTCCGAAACGAGTTCGGAATGACAAAATTGAGTTGGTGTAAAACACCGATTTCACAAATTAGCACAGATTAAAAAAGCATCAAATTTTAGTTTGATGCTTTTTTATTATACACATTTTCCGTACAATTCTTTAATCTATAGATAAACTTTTCTTGTTCTAATAATATAGCTTTTGAATTGAGAGATTTTATCTTTTTATTATCAAAATAAATATCAGTTTTGTTCATTTTAGGATAAACAACAAAAATAGAATCATGAAATTTATGATAAACTCCATCTTTAAAACTATCCCAATCCGCTTGAACTCTTCTCAAAACTAATTTTTCAATCGAATCGGTATTTAAATCAAAATATACTCTTCTTTCTGAAAAACCAGCTTCTGGATTAAATCTAAATTTCAAATATTTAAGTTTTGAATTTATAAAAAAGTTTTCTTGCGGAACTAAGCCATCGTCTAAATATTTAAATTCTTCAGCATTTGTATTAGCAATAGTTACCTTAAACTCTTTCTCTAAATCAGAATCTAAAATGTCATTATTTGCATTTTCACATCTAATAAATAAAAACGATAAAAATAATGAAGAAAGAAGTGTTAAATAATACTTCATAAATAAAATTATTTACTCAAAACCTCCAACAAAACCTTACCATCAGAACTATTTGGCATGGTAATTTTTAGCATTTGGGTAACTGTTGGAGCAATTTGTGTGATTTCTTTTCTATCGTGAGTTTGTCCTTTTTTTATGTTCCAACCAAAGAAAATCAACGGAACATGTGTGTCATACGAATAAGGCGAACCATGCGTAGTGCCGGTTGATGAATATTCTACATAACCCGGTTTAAAAATTAAAACTAATTCTCCGTTTTGTATTGGGTCGTAACCTTTTGAAACAAAATTCAAATAATAATCGGTTGCGTTAGCATTGGCCACTTCTTCTTCTGTGTAAACACGTTTAATGTAATCTTGTTTTTGCAAATACTCTTTGAAACTTTGCTTCACTTCCTGTAAATTCAATCCTTTTGATTTGACTTTACTTTTATCGATAAACACATTATAGTTTGAATAATCTACTACTAAGTTTTCTCCAAAAATAGTTTCTGAAAATTCTTTCAACTCTTTTTGAATGTTTTTATAATTGATGTTGTCTACTTTGTATTTATTATCTTTTAAATACGTTACGTTTTCCGCTCCTGCATGATCTGCTGTTAAAAAAACCAAGTAGTTTCCTTTTCCAACCGTTTTATCTAAATAAGCCAAGAAATCAGCAATCGTTTCGTCTAAACGCAAATAGGTGTCTTGCAATTCAATTGAACGTGGTCCTAAAACGTGCCCAATATAATCTGTTGAAGAGAAACTTATCGCTAAGAAATCGGTGATATTGTCTTTTCCTAAGTTTTCACTTTCAATTGCTTTTTTAGCAAAATCAGCCAATAAATTATTTCCAAAAGGAGTTGAACGCAACACTCCAGCATCGTTAGCATCATACATATCTTTTAAATTATATGGCATAAACGGTGCTTTTTTATATAGCTTTCCTTCGTATGGATTGTTATCGTTTAAACTTTCATTGTAGGTTTCTTTTGGTTTAAGTAATTCCCAATTCTTACTCAAATATTTTAAATAATGCTTTTCTGAATTAAACTGTGTAGCCCAATCTGGTAATTTTTCAGCATAATACGTACTCGAAATAAACGCTCCGGTTTTGCTGTACCAAAAAGCCCAATCGGCAAAATGTCCGGCTGGAAGAATCGCTCCTCTATCTTTGATACTCATTCCAATTACTTTTCCTTTGAAATTGGTAGCTAGCTTCAATTCATCTGTCATGGTTGAACTTTGTAAGTTTCTTGGCGACATTTTTCCTTCTTTTTCAGAATCATCACCTAAGGTTGAAACCGATGCATCATCAGTACAATACATTTCTTTCCCAGTTGCTTTATTGAACCAATCGTTTCCTACAATTCCATGAACAGCAGGCGTAGTTCCTGTGTAAATAGAAGCATGGCCTGGTGCTGTGTATGTTGGCATGTAATTGTAATGTGTGTTAAGAAACGTATAACCTTCTTTCATTAATCGTTTAAAACCGTTTTCGGAAAAATCATTTGAAAAACGATATAAGTATTCCATTTTCATTTGGTCTACTACGATTCCTACAACTAATTTTGGTTTATCTTGAGCAAAGTTTGCTGATGCAATTAACGATACAATGATTATAAAGACTTTTTTCATTTTTTAGTAATTTATACAAAAGTACGTTTTTGATATAAATGGAATGTTAATAAATAAAAAAATGACTTTCTATTGCATTCAATAAAAAGTCATTTTAATTTATTTTAAAAATTATTTCTTTTTTGCCGGCTTATCTTCAAATACTGTCATATTGTAAGCAATAATCATGTCTTGATACGTAATGTACAATTGATTACGCCCGCCTTGTTTTTTTCTTGTATAAATAGCTAAAGTACACTCTACTCCATTATTATCTACACAATTAAAAGTCACAACATCATCGTCTCCTTTTTTTTCTTGATTTCCATATTTCATAATAGAAAACAACTGAAGCACTTCTGAATATACCACAATTCTGTGACTTTCCATATCTAAAAGTACGGTCATCTCTGTTTTTTGCAATTTAGACCAATCGCTCCAATTTCCTTTTTTGTCTTTCTGGCTTACCATATATCCAGAAGTTTTGAAATTATATTTTTGCGCATAAGTTGTAGTCGATGCAAAAAATAAAAACAATAGTAAATATTTTAAAATCTTCATTTTAGTTCTTTAATTAAAATTCAAAGGTAGTAACCTCTTTTTTAGCAACGTTAAATTCGGTAATTATGTTATCAACAATAGTTTCAACAGGTAAAATATCATGAATTAATCCGGCAATTTGACCTATTTCTAATTCACCTTCTACTAAATCACCTTCAAACATGCCTCTTTTTGCTCTTCTTTTTCCAAGTAAATTTTCTAAATCTTCTTTAGACGGACATTTAGTATATAATTCTTGAACATCATTAAAGAATTTGTTTTTGATTAACCGAACAGGAGCTAACTCTTTCAACGTTAATTGTGTTTCACCTTCACCCGTTTCAACAATGGTTCTTTTAAATTCATCATGTGCCGAACTTTCGGTTGAAGCAGCAAAACGACTTCCCATTTGAACGCCATCGGCACCTAAAATCATAGCGGCTAGCATTCCTCTTCCTGTAGCAATTCCTCCAGCTGCAATTAATGGAATAGAAATTTGTTCTCTTACCATTGGAATTAAGGTTAACGTTGTCGTTTCCTCTCTTCCATTGTGTCCGCCGGCTTCAAAACCTTCAGCAACCACAGCATCAACTCCGGCTTCTTGAGCTTTTAAAGCAAATTTTGAACTACTAACTACATGAACAACCGTTATCCCATTTTCTTTTAAAAACGGAGTCCAAGTTTTAGGATTTCCTGCAGAAGTAAAAACAATTTTAACTCCTTCTTCTTTTAAAATTTGCATGATTTCCTCAATGTTTGGATATAACATTGGAACGTTTACTCCGAAAGGTTTGTCAGTAGCTTTTTTACATTTTTGAATGTGTTCTCTTAGCACTTCTGGATACATAGAACCAGCGCCAATTAAACCTAAACCACCAGCATTACTTACAGCGCTAGCTAATTTGTATCCACTGTTCCAAATCATTCCACCTTGAATAATTGGATATTTAATATTGAAGAGTTGGGTAATTTTATTCATTATAATTTCAATAATTTTCCTTTCGTTGATTTATGAGTTGTATTTACTTGGTAAAAATACAAACCTGATGCCAAATTAGAGAGATAAACTGTTTTATTTGTTTCCGAAAGGGTAAATTCGTTTACTAGTTGCCCTAAATTATTAAATAAAATTAATTTTCCTGTTACTTCCGATTCAGGAAGAACAATTGAAAGTTCATCTTGAACAGGATTTGGATATATTAAAATGGTGTTGTTTTCGAATAAACTTGCTGATAAAGCATTTGATAAAGCCAATTGAAAATCTGGAATTCCATATCCAAACTGACTAGTAGGCATTGTGTATCTATCTGCTGATTCTTTAACAAATTGAACTACTTCGGCCGCAGTTAAACTTGGTACAGCAGACCAAAAACTTGTAATCATACCTGCCATAATGGGACCTGAGAAAGAAGTTCCGTTTGCTGTAACTACAGCTCCACTTGTATTTGCTACAACAGAAGCTTGTCCTTGCGCCATAACATCTGGTTTTATGCGTCCATCAAAAGAAGGTCCAATTGAACTAAAAGTAGCATATGTCTCATCTGATTTTACTGCACCAATTGCTAAAACATGAGTAGCTTCACCCGGAACACCAACATACGGATCTGCAGTTGCTCCTGAATTTCCTGCGCTTGCAATTACTACAATACCTTTTGAAAAAGCAATATTAGCTCCTCTTGAAGCAAAAGCTTGATTTCCTGTCATTTGACTATAAGTGTGACTATAATTAGGATTATCATAACCAAAATAACCTAGAGACGAAGTAATTACATCCACTCCTAATCTATCTGCTGCTTCAGCTGCTTCAACCCAATAGCTTTCTTCCACAGGATTTTCACTAGCCACATCTTCGGTAACAAATAAATAGTATTGAGCATCTGGAGCGGTTCCTACTAATTGCCCATCAACATATCCACCCATACAGGAAAGCACCATTGTTCCGTGATTATGTAATGTGTATACATCTGTATTTTGACTTACATAATTATATCCGCCTAAAATTAAGTTGTTTGTAAATAGTCTTTGAAAAGGTTGAACCGAATTTACATTTATAAAACCCGAATCTAAAACGGCAATGATTTTTCCGGCACCCGTATAATTTTGTTGGTGCAACAAATGACCATTTAACATTTGGATTTGATTAGCCGAGTTACCGTAATTATAACTTACTTGAACATTCATTTCTTTATTCACCATAGAAATAGCTGAACTTTCAGCGTTTCGTCCGCTCCTATTTAGTGTCTGATTTGCAAATTCAATTGAACTTACAAATGGAAAACTTGTTAATGCTTCAATATTTGATTGGCTTCCTCTAATATGCAATGCATTTAACCATTTTGATTTTGCCATAACCGTTATACCAGAAGCTGCAGTAACTTGATTTATGTATGTTTGAGCAATGGGAACATCAGAATTATCTAATGCAATTCCTTGATCTGTTCTTCTATCTAAGGCTCTTTGTGTAAGCATTGATAAAGGGTTAGACAAATAAGTTGTAGCATCAGGTTTATCGTTAAAATAAATCCAAGCGTCTTCTTGAGCTTGAACAATAAACGAAAAAGTAAATATAATGATAACTAGTATTTTTTTTATCATAATTGAAATTTTAGGTTTCACTTTAAGGCAAATTAAACCTTACTTCAAATATAATGAAAATGCTTTAACCAATTTAAGATATTGTAGAATAAACAAATATAAAATACAACAACAGTAAAACAATGCCTTCTTTAAAACTCAAGCTATTTCTTTTGGGTAAAAAAGCTAATGGAAGTAAAACAAATGCAAATCCTAACATCCAATAAACATCTTGCTCCAAAAGTCTAACATTTATTTTATCAATTGGTTTGATAAGAACAGTAATTCCTAAAACACTAAGAATATTAAAAATATTAGATCCAATAATATTTCCGATAGAAATGGCATTTTCTTTTTTAATTGAAGCTATTATTGAAGAAGCTAATTCTGGAATACTTGTTCCAACAGAAACAACAGTTACAGCAATAACTCTTTTACTAACACCTAAATTTTCTGCTAAATTAACAGCACCGTTTACTAACAATTCAGAACCTAACCATAAACCAACTCCTCCAATAAGCAGAAAGAAGAAAATCATTCCGTTAGATAGTTTTCCTGCAATTTCAACATCAGGATTGGTTTCATCTTCATGAACAACTTTACTTGAATTTTTGATTAAATAAAGCAAATAAATAATTAGAACAATGATAAATATAAAACCTTCTGTTCTACTTAAAACGCCATCAATAACCAAGAAAACAAACAATAAAACCGTAGTTATCATTGTAACAGGCCAATCGATTTTTAAAAATGAGTTTTCTAATTGTATCGCATTTATAAGTAAAACAATTCCTAATACTAATCCAATATTCGCAATATTAGACCCCACTATATTACCAAGTGCAATATCTGAATAACCAGATAATGCCGCTTTAATACTTACAATCATTTCAGGTGCCGAAGTTGCAAATGAAACTACTGTTAATCCGACAATAATTTTAGAAATTTTTAATTTTATTGAAAGACCAATTGCCGATTTTAGTAACCAATTTCCTCCTAGAACTAATAAAATTAAACCCGAAACTATATAAATAAAATTCATAAAATAAATTATTAAGCAATAACACCACTTCCTAAAACTTCATCGTTATGATGCCAAGCAACAAATTGACCTTCTGTAATTGCAGATTGTGGTTTTTCAAACACAACATACATTCCGTCTTTAAATTGATGTAATGTAGCTTTTTGTAGCGGTTGTCTGTAACGAATTCTAGCCATTACTTCTAATGTTTCGCCTTCTTTTAAACTTAAATCTTCTCGTATCCAATGCACTTCGTTATTTGCAATAAACAAAGCTTTTTTAAATAATCCGGGATGGTTATTGCCTTGGCCGGTATAAATAATATTTTTTTCAACATCAGTCTCAATAATAAATAAAGGTTCTTTTGTTCCACCAACATTTAAACCTTTACGTTGTCCTTTTGTAAAATAATGAGCCCCTTGATGTTTCCCCATTACTTTTCCTGGAACTTTTAAATAATCGATTCGTTTGGCTTCAAAAGCAAAAGCCTCTTCATTTGAATTGAAATGCGGTTTTTCTTGATTAAAAACAGTTGCATCAGCAGGAATTTCAACAATTATTCCTTCTTTAGGTTGTAATTTTTGTTGTAAAAATTCGGGCAATCTAACTTTACCTATAAAACAAAGACCTTGAGAATCTTTCTTTTCAGCAGTAATCAAATCTAACTTTGTGGCAATTTCACGAACCTCTGGTTTTGTTAATTCGCCAATAGGAAATAACGCTTTAGCAAGTTGGTCTTGAGATAACTGACAAAGAAAATACGATTGATCTTTATTATCATCTTTTCCTGCTAATAATTGAAATACTTCTTTTCCATTTTCTTCAATTGTTCCTTTGCGGCAATAATGTCCGGTAGCGACATAATCGGCACCTAAAGACATGGCAATTTTCATAAAAACATCAAATTTGATTTCTCTGTTACATAAAACATCTGGATTTGGAGTTCTTCCTTTTTCATATTCATTGAACATGTAATCCACAATTTTTTCTTTATATTGTTCAGATAAATCAACTGTTTGAAAAGGAATTCCAAGTTTTTCTGCTACTAATAAAGCATCATTACTATCTTCTAACCAAGGACATTCATTTGAAATGGTAACCGAATCATCGTGCCAATTTTTCATAAATAGACCGATAACTTCATATCCTTGCTCTTTTAATAAATAAGCGGCAACACTCGAATCTACTCCTCCAGAAAGCCCTACTACTACTCTTTTCATTCTATTATTTTCCTCCTTTTTCTTGTTTCATTTGTTCAAGCGTTTTAGATACTTCTTTTGTATTTCGTTGCTCGTATTTTATTAATTCCTTACTAAATTTAGACGCTTTAACCTCTTTTATTACTTTGTTCTTTTCGAAAAATTTCCATATTCCAACACGTTTTCCGTTAACATAATTTCCTTCATACATTTTATTTCCTAAACCATCAAAATAAGAAGCTAAACCATTGTATTGTCCGTTTTTGTATATGTGAGCATCTAGTAATTCTCCTTTTTCAGAATAAGTTTTTGAACTACCTTCTTTAATTCCGTTTTTATAATTGGTTTCCTCTGCTACTGTTCCATCTTTATAAAAAACTTTACGAACTCCAACTAATTTACCTTTACTATAAAACTCAACAGACATTAGTTGTTTCGATTCGAAATGAAAATATTTCCATTCGCCTTCCGGAAGTTTATTTGCTAAAGTTCCTTCACTAACTTTATTTCCTTTTTGATCATAAAAAACAGCATAACAAGAACCATCTCCTTTTGAGAAATCTCGAGTTGCAATAGTAGTTGCCGCTTTTGTATCATCAAAATATTTAAAAACACCTACTTCTTTTCCATGATTAAAACTACCTTCATATCGAATTCGATTCGATTCTTTGTGAGTTCCTCTCCACAAACCATGACGATTTCCTTTATCGTCTAATTGATTTATTTTATCTTGAGCATTTGCTGTAAAAGCACTAAATATTATAACCAGAAAAATTAATTGTTTCATTTTTAAACATTGTTTAATTTATTAATTTGTAATTGCTTAATAAATATTGGAAAAATCAAATATTAGACCAAAAATTGATTAAACAAAAAATAAATGTGAGTTAAATTTACTACATAACGCTATTCAATAGTTTTTTATTTGTTTAATCTTTTTTAGCTTTGGTGAAACAAAAAAAATACCCTATGAAAAACTATGCAAAATTAATCAAATTAACATTACTAGCTGTAACTTCTACGTTAATGTTTTCATGTTCTGATGATGATTCAACTTCATCATCTATTAGTTCAATATCTGATGTAGCTTCAAAAAACTCAGATTTATCTATTCTTGTTGATGCTTTAGAGAGAACAGATTTACTTGATGTACTAGATCAAAATGGTTCTTACACTGTGTTTGCTCCAACTAATGGTGCCTTTAACACTTTTCTAGCCGACAACAATTTTAGTTCTTTAGATGCTGTTCCTGTAGATGCATTAAGAGAAGTATTATTAAACCATGTTGTGGTGGGAGCTAATTTAGCTAGTAATTTAAGAACAGGATATGTTAAAACATTAGGAAAAGGTAGTGCTTCATCTACAAATACTTTAAGCATGTTTATCAACACTTCAGATGGCGTTACATTAAATGGCGTTTCTAGTGTTATTATTGCAAATATTGGTGCTTCAAATGGTGTAATTCATGTTGTAGATGCTGTAATTGGTTTACCTACTATTGTTACACACGCATTAGCAAATCCAAACTTTAGCACATTAGTAGGAGCTTTAACAAGCAATGGTCAACCTGACTTCGTTGGAATTTTATCAGGAACTACTAATTCTCCATTTACTGTTTTTGCACCATCTAATGATTCATTCACTGCATTTGAAAATCAAAATCCAGGTGTATTAGGAAGCTTAACAGCTGCCCAATTAACATCTGTATTAAGTTATCATGTAGTTGCTGGAGCTAATGTATTATCAAATGCAATTCCTTCAGGTCCAATTACTACATTTGAAACAGGAACATTTACTATTACAGGAACAACTATTACCGATGAGGCAATGAGACAAACTAATATTGTAGCGGTAGATGTACAAGCGGCAAATGGCGTTATTCACGTGATTAATAATGTAATATTACCAGAGTTAAATTAATTCGTTTCTATAAATAAAATTGCTATGAACAAAAAACGCTTTCAAATTGAAAGCGTTTTTTTTATGACCCTAATTCTATAGCTCTTATATTGGCTGATTGTATTCCTTCTATTACAATTTCTTGAAGTTCATTTTGATTAAATACAGACAAAGCAGCCTCTGTAGTTCCGCCACGAGATGCCACACGATGAATCCATTCTTCATTAGAAAGTTTACTTCTATTTTGTAATTGAACCGAACCTGAGAATGTTTGGCTTACCAAAAACTCGGCTTCAGATGGTGAAAACCCTAATTTTATAGCCGATTCAATCATAGCTTGCATAAAATAAAACACATAAGCAGGTCCACTACCTGATACCGCTGTAGCAGCATTAAGCATTTCTTCTTTTTCTATATAAATGGATTTTCCTGTTGTATTGATTAAATTCTGAACAATGAAAAGCTCTTTTCTGTCTACTGCATTTGAAGCACAAAAAACCGTCATACCTTCTCCTATTTGCGTTGGAATATTTGGCATTGAACGTACAATTTTAGTAATACCTAATTCTATTTGCATGGATTCAATTGAAATTCCAGCCATTACGGACAAAACAACATGTTCTGAATTTAAAAACGTTTTAATCTCAAATGCTAATTGCTTGAAATCTTGTGGTTTTACTGCTAAAATTAAAATATCAGATTCAAATATTTTAGAATTTGGTTTTGAATAAAAATTTTCTAACTCAATTCCATATCTATTCTTCTCATCAATTTTAGATTTATTTAATACTAAAATATCGGAAGCTCCTACAAACCCAGAACTCATAAAACTAGTGGCATAGGTTTGTCCCATATTACCAAATCCTATAATTGCAATTCTCATAATTAAATTAAAAAATAAACCCTGTCTATGCAGACAGGGTTTGTATAAAGATAAAAAATTATTTTTTCTTTTGTGCGGCTTTTTGAGCTTCTGCTTGCTCCATCATTTCGCGCATTTTTCTTTGGAATTTACTTTCCTTCTTCTCTTTAGTCTTATTCTCTTGAATTTGAGCGTGAATTTTATCTTCTTTCACAATGTAATTTTTAATAACTAACATAATTCCGATAGTAATTAAATTAGAAATAAAGTAATACAAACTCAATCCTGATGCATAATTGTTAAAAAAGAATAACATCATAAGCGGAGAAATATAAATCATAATTTTCATGATTTTCCCCATATCTGGCATACCTTCTTGCGGTGGTGTGCTCATTGCTTGATCTCCAGTTGTCATTTTCATGTAAAAGAAAATTGCAATAGAAGCTAAGATTGGGAATAAACTCACGTGACTTCCATAAAATGGAATATGGAAAGGCAATTGATAAATGCTGTCGTAAGACGATAAGTCATCTGCCCATAAGAATGATTTTTGTCTTAAATCGAACATCGATGGAAAGAACTGAAACAACGCATAGAAAATTGGCATTTGCATCACCGCTGGTAAACATCCTGCCATAGGATTTACACCGGCTTTAGAATACAATTTCATTGTTTCTTGTTGTTTCTTCATTGGATTGTCTTTGAATTTTTCATTCAATTCAGCAATTTCAGGACGTAAAACCTTCATTTTTGCTTGCGACAAGTATGATTTGTATGTAACTGGTGACATTACAATACGAACTAAAATCGTAAATAAAACAATTGCAATTCCGAAACCAATTCCTAAACCAGAAATAAATCCGAAAACTGGAATAAAAATATAACGGTTAATCCATCCGAAAATTCCCCAACCTAATGGCATAATTTCGTCAAGATTACGTTCATATCCATTCAAAATTTCATATTTAGCCGGACCATAATACCAATTCATATTATAGTTTAAAGCGCCATTTTTAAATTCTAAAGGAACTTGTGCTGTGAAATTCTTTGTAAAAACAGTATCAACTTCTTCATTATCAACTAAATTATCTGAATTGAATTTAGCTGTTTTAAACTTCGTATCTGTTAATAAAATAGAAGTAAATAAATGTTGTTTAAATGCAATATATGAAACGTCTTTTGCTTCATCTTCAGAATCTTTTGCAGCATTTAAATAATCATCTTTTCCGTCTTCATATTCAAAGACCAACTCCGTGTAACGATTTTCATACGTAACACTTTTCTCGTTTCTATATGTTTTTAATTGCCATACTAAATCTAATGGTTTAGAAGTATTTACTACTTTTTCTAATCCTTGAGAACGGATAGCAAAATCTAACATATACTCGTTAGGTTTTAGTACATAACGGTATTCTAAAAACTGATCTGGACCTGCTTTTAATTGTAAAGTTAAGACTTGATTTTTACCTTCAGTTGTTACCTTAGGTTCAAAATACATATCTTTTGTATGTAATGCTCTATTGTCTGAAGTATTTAAAGTAATATCTAAAGAAGCATTATTGTCTTTGATAATTTTTACCGCTTTATTTGAATTTTTCTCAAATTGATCAAATCCTAAAACCGTTGCCTCTACTATATATCCACCTTTATTAGAAATTTTAAGTGATAAAACTTCATTTTTTATTTCGGTAACAGCATCAGTTGCTGATGGAAGCGTTGCAGAATATCCAAATGAACCTAATTGAGCTTGTGCTGCAGCATTTTTTGTAGAATCTGCTACAGGTGCTGCTTCAATTGTAGAAGTAATTGTTTTAACTTCTTTCGCTTGCTTTTCAACTTGTTCCTTTTTTTCTTTTTCTTTTATTTCTTCTGGTGTTGGTGCATTTGACCAAAGCATCCAAATTAAAATTCCAGAAATCAATACAAATCCGATAATCGAATTAAGGTCTAATTTTTTTTCTTCCATCTAATAATAGTGTTCAGTGTTCAGTCCCTAAATTTTGGGATTAGTGAACGATTTATTTATTTTTATGTTGCACAGCTGCAGCTACAAAATTCACAAAAAGTGGATGAGGATTAGCAACTGTACTTTTATATTCAGGATGGTATTGAACGCCGATAAAGAAAGGATGAGTTGGAATTTCAACAATTTCTACCAACTTTGTATCTGGATTTACTCCAGAAGCTACTAATCCTGCTTTTTCTAATTCATTTAAATACGATCCATTAAACTCGTAACGGTGACGGTGGCGTTCCATAATTTCTGTTTTACCATAAATTTTATGTGCCAACGTATTTTCTTTAATACTACATTTCCATGCACCTAAACGCATAGTTCCTCCTTTATTTTCAATATTTTTTTGCTCTTCCATTAAATTAATAACCGGATGAGCAGTACTTTCATTCATTTCGGTTGAATTAGCATCTGCATAACCTAAAACGTTACGCGAATATTCAATTACCGCCATTTGCATTCCCAAACAAATTCCAAAGAAAGGAATATTATTTTCTCTTGCATAACGAACCGTATCTATTTTACCTTCAATACCCCGACCGCCAAAACCTGGTGCAACAAGTATACCATCTAAATCTTTTAACTGACTTTCTGCCGATTTGGCATCTAAAAACTCAGAATGAATAGAAATGACATTTACTTTTGTCTCATTTGCTGCTCCTGCATGAATAAATGCTTCTAAAATTGATTTATAAGAATCTTGTAATTCTACATATTTACCTACCAAACCAATATTAACTTCATGCTTTGGATTTTTTAAACTATATAAAAACTCGTTCCAGTTGTTTAAATCTGGTGTGTTTTTTTCTGGTAAATCTAATTTTTTCAAAGCTACTCTATCTAATCCTTCTTCCAACATTAAATTTGGAACTTCATAAATAGTTGAAGCATCAATAGATTGAATTACCGCTTCTTTTTTCACATTACAAAATAAAGCTAATTTCTGACGTAAATCTTGTGAAATTTCATGTTCGGTTCTACATACTAAAATATCAGCTTTGATTCCGCTTTCCATTAAAGTTTTTACCGAATGTTGTGTTGGTTTCGTTTTTAATTCTCCGGCAGCAGCCAAATAAGGCACTAACGTTAAATGAATTACGATTCCGTTATTTTCACCTAATTCCCAAATCAATTGACGTACCGATTCGATGTAAGGTAAAGATTCAATATCTCCAACAGTTCCACCAATCTCAGTAATTACAATGTCAAAATCACCCGATTTACCAAGCAACTGCATGCGTTCCTTGATTTCGTTTGTAATATGAGGCACAACTTGTACCGTTTTTCCTAAAAACTCTCCTCTACGTTCTTTTTCAATTACAGAAAGATAAACTCTACCTGTAGTTACATTATTCGCTTGAGAAGTTGGAACATTTAAAAAACGCTCATAGTGACCTAAATCTAAATCTGTTTCTGCTCCATCATCTGTAACATAACATTCTCCGTGTTCGTAAGGATTTAATGTTCCTGGATCCACGTTAATGTATGGATCAAACTTTTGAATGGTCGTTCGGTATCCTCTGGCTTGCAATAATTTGGCTAACGAAGCAGCGATGATTCCTTTCCCTAAAGAAGAAGTCACACCTCCGGTAACAAAAATATACTTAGTTTGGTTCATTATGTTGTTGTTTGTGTTGTTGTATTGTAGTTTCCCTCGACAAGCTCAGGATGACCGTTGTAAATAATTAATAAAATCGTGCAAAGATAACACTAATTAGTCAATGTGCCAATTAGTCGATGAATCAATTTTGTAATTAAATTGTAAACAATATTCTATCTAACAATGAAAAGACAAAATATTTCGTGAAACAAAATTTTAGAGCCACGGATTACACAGATTAACACGGATTAATAATTTTAAACTGTATAAATATTTTATTTTTTTGAGAAGTTTCTTGTGTTATAAACAAAATTTTACAGACAAGTATTACACAGATTAACAAAAGGTAATCCATTAATCTGTGGCAAAAAAAATTACTTTTTTGGAAAGTTCCTGCGGATATTTCGAACGAGTTCTTCTAAGCCGTTTAGCTTGAGTTCGTGTACCAATTTTAATTGTTCGCCCAATTGTCCTTTTGGAAAACCTTTATTAGCATACCAAACCACATAATACTCAGGAAGATCGATTAAATGATAGCCTTCGTATTTACCAAATGGCATTTTGGTGTGTGCGAGTTTTATAAGGAGTTCGTGGTTGGAAGTCATTATTTAGTGAATTTCAAATGGTTTTTAGTCCAATAATTTTCTATAAATTCCCATTTATCTTCGTAATAACCAGAATCTCTCTTTATCCAATTGATTTCAACTTCCTTTTTATCTATAATTTTATTTATAAAAATTCCATTCCTTTTTTCATAACCACAGCCTTTTCCCGTTATATTTCCAATCTTAATACATTTATAATCTGATATGTAGAATAAATCACTTTCCCAATTATAATCTGCACATCCAGCTCTATGATATGAGTAATAATAATTTGAATTCTTTATTTTGAAAGGACTTGGATAATACCCTAAATCTTTAACTATTTCAAATCTTTTTGAATTCGAATCAAAAAGCACTATATCAATAACATCAGGAGTATTGGTTATGTAATCTAATCTCAAATCTTTAAATCCATCTTCATTAAAATCTAAGATTTCATACTCATCAATGTAATCAAAATGTTTGTAAATAGTGTCGAATTTTTCATTCAAAATCAATAAAGAAAAATCTAAATTGTCATCCCTAAAGTGTTTGACAATATATTTTTGATTATCGTTAATTAAAGTATCTCTTTTGAATACTTGAATTTGGCTTTTTGTAACACTGATTTCACTCTTTGAATTCATGTTTTCTAATTTATTTTCTTCATTTCTACATGAAAAGAGTAAGAAAAAAAGCGAAATAATTAAAAACTTCATTGGATTTAATTTTGAATTATAAGAGATTCCTTCGGAATGACAAGATTGTGGATAAAATTCTGTTTAATTACTTCCAATTAAAAACAATCTCCTTTTTAATATCAGGATGCAAGCTGTAAAAAACAGGACAAGTCATAGCCGTTCTTTCTAAAATAGTTTTTGTTTTTTCGTCGGGATTAATAGAGAAATGGAAGGTTACATGAATTTCTGTAATTCGTCGTGGTTCGGTTCCCATGATTTTAGTTACTTCTGCGGTGGAACCTGAGAAATCTACCTCTAAATCACGTGCTTTGATTCCCATAACAGTAAACATACAACTAGCTAATCCATTAGCAACTGTATCCGTTGGAGAAAAAGCTTCTCCTTTTCCATTGTTGTCTAGCGGTGCATCAGAAATAATTTCAGAACCGGATTGTAAATGTATGGATGATGTGCGTAAATCTACTAAATATGTAACTTTTGAAGTTGCCATTATTGTGCTAGTTTAATCGTTAAATCGGTATCATAATACAATAAATAACTTGCATTATTAGAAATCAATCCGTTATTTGAATTATAATCAAAAGCGTTTTCAATGTACTCCGTTTTAGTAGTTTCTGCAGATTTAACAAATCCTTCTGGCTGACAAATTCTTAGCAAGGTATCAAAAGTAACATCAAATCCTTTTTTAGCAACTGCATTTGGATAAATATTATTAATCTTTTTGAATTCTTTTTCAAATATTTTTTCTTCAGGCGTTGCTACTACTTTCGTTGTTGAAGGAAATAACATTTTTAATTCTGCTAAATTTTTCATTGGAATTTCCTCAAAATTTAAAGTATCATACAATTCAAAAACAGCCAACTGAATGTCATATTCTTTCTGCAATTCAATTAAAATTTTGGTAATATTTAAAACCGTACTCGCTTTTTCAATTTCCATAAGAACAAAATTCTTTTGTCCTTTTATTAATTGCGATTTTAAAAGTACCACATCTAAAGCGCCTTTATCATTAAACAAAGCGTGTTTAACTTCTGGATGATTCGCTATTATAAAGTCTTTTGAAGTTGTTTTTTTTGTACTAATAACCGCTACAACATTTCCGTTTTTTGACTTAAAATAATCAAACATAGACGATCGTAAAAGATCTTCTGCAGGAACTGTGTAATATAGATTTGACAACGGTAAGCCACGTTCTTTTGAAAGAGGAGAAATTACTGGGGTATTATATTTTGTAAGCAACTGAGCTGTAGTTTCTACAATCGAATTTTGAAATGGTCCAATTACTGCATCTGCATTTTCAAAATTATTCTTTGAAATAATAGAGGCTACATTTGAAGAATATTTAGTGCTTTCTACATCATATACTTTTACATTAACTGGCAATCCTAAAACTTTAGCAGAATCAATTGCCATTAGAGCGCCAGCATAAAAATCTAAAGTAAGGTTTAAGAATTTATTTGTTTTAATATGATCTGTTCTGGTTTTAATTGAATCGTTATCAATTTTATTCATATTAAAAGGCAACAATAAAACCATGTTCTTTTGTTTCGATTTATCAACTGTAGCTATTAAATCTACTCTACTTTTAGTAATCAAGATTGAATCTTTTGCTTTTGCTTGAAAAGTTCCATTTGAAGGAACTTTCAAAATCATTCCAATTTTTAATCCATCTTGTAAATCAGGATTTAACGTAGTTAATTCACCTTGAGAAATATCAAATTTTTTAGACAAACTATAAAGTGTTTCTTTTGGTTGTACTTCATAATCTATAAGTGTAATTTTAGAAGGCTTTTTTAATAAAACACCTGGCTTTAATATAAGCGTTTGCCCTTCATTTAAACCTCCAATGATTTGTGGATTTAATTGTTCTAACTCGGTAACCGTTAAGCCATATTTGGTAGAAATACCATATTTTGTTTCTTTCGCCTGAACTAAATGGGTAGTTGCATTAGAAACCACTTTAGATTTTATTTGATTTGTTTTAACATCTAAAGCCGATGGTTTTGAAACATAAATTTCTTGACCAATTTTTAAGCCGTTTTGTAATATGTCTTTATTCCAATTTTCAATATCTGATACAGAAACATTATATTTTTTTGAAATTCCAAATAGCGTTTCTTTTTGACTAACTAAGTGAATAACGGCTTTTCCTGTTGTTCCTTTTGGAATTAATAAAGTGGTATTTTCCTGAAGTCCATTTTTTGCATCAGGATTTAATCTGTAAATATCAAAAGGTGTAACCTCGTATTTTTTTGCGATTTGAAAAACAGTTTCTCCTTTTGCCACCACATGTTTAATCTGAGATTGAATTGGTAAGACGAAAAGAAAGATCATAGGGATTAAAAAAATAACTCTTTTTATCATAATCATAATTTAAAAACAATACTAAATAAAAAATTTCAATAGCAATTTATATCGTAAAAATAGAATAAAAATAGTTGCTATTGAAATTTATGTGTTGAAATTGGAAATTTATTTTACTCCCATTCTATCGTTGCAGGTGGTTTAGAGCTAATATCATACACTACTCTATTTACACCTCTAACATTATTTATAATTTCATTAGAAATTTTCATCAAGAATTCATAAGGCAAATGTACCCAATCTGCTGTCATTCCGTCTGTCGATTCTACTGCACGCAAAGCTACTACTTTTTCATACGTACGCTCGTCGCCCATTACTCCTACACTATTTACAGGCAACAAGATTGCTCCCGCTTGCCATACTTTATCGTATAATCCGTGTTCTTTTAATCCGTTGATAAAAACCGCATCTACTTCTTGTAAAATAGCTACTTTTTCTGGCGTAATATCACCTAAAATACGAATTGCTAACCCTGGTCCTGGAAACGGATGACGTCCTAATAATTCATCGTCGATTCCTAAACTTCTTCCCACTCTACGAACCTCATCTTTAAATAACATTCGTAAAGGCTCTACCACCTGCAATTTCATAAAATCAGGTAATCCACCTACATTATGATGCGATTTAATTGTGGCTGATGGTCCACCCGTTGCAGAAACTGATTCAATAACATCTGGATAAATAGTTCCTTGACCTAACCATTTTACATCAGTTAATTGGTGTGCTTCATCATCAAAAACTTCAATGAACGCTTTTCCAATTGCTTTACGTTTTGCTTCTGGATCATCTAACCCCGCTAAAGCATCCAAAAAGCGTGCCGAAGCATCAACTCCTTTTACATTTAAACCCATTCCTTTGTATTGGTCTAATACATTTTGAAATTCGTTTTTACGTAATAATCCGTTATTTACAAAAATACAATATAAGTTTTCACCAATGGCTTTGTTTAATAAAACCGCGGCTACTGTTGAATCTACACCACCAGAAAGTCCTAAAACTACTTTATCGTTTCCGATTTTAGCTTTCATTTCGGCAACTACTTCCTCTACGAAAGCGTTTGGTGTAAAATTTTGAGGTACTTGAGCAATTTTTACTAAAAAGTTTTCCAACATTTGTTTTCCATCTGTTGAATGGTATACTTCTGGGTGAAATTGGATTGCGTAAGTAGTTTCGCCTTCAATTTTATATGCTGCGTTTTCTACATCTTTTGTACTAGCAATCATTACTGCATTAGTCGGTAATTTTTTGATAGAATCGGAATGCGACATCCAAACTTGGCTATTTTCTGAAACGCCTTCTAAAAACACTTCGTTTTCTTTGATGAAAGAAAGATTCGCTCTACCATATTCTCTTGTGTTTGAAGCGGCTACTTCTCCTCCTGAAAAATGGGCTAAATATTGTGCTCCATAACAAACGGCTAACAAAGGCATTTTACCTCTAATTTGAGATAAATC
This sequence comes from Flavobacteria bacterium BAL38, assembly GCA_000169355.1. Taxonomy (GTDB): domain Bacteria; phylum Bacteroidota; class Bacteroidia; order Flavobacteriales; family Flavobacteriaceae; genus Flavobacterium. The sequence goes on from AAXX01000001.1 coordinate 173,083, forward strand.
TGGATGAAGTGCTTCTTCTGAACGAACCGAACATGGACTTCCACCTAAGATTACTGCTTTATATGATGATAAATCTGCTGGAATTTTATCGAATGGAAAAATCTCACAGAAAATGTTTAATTCTCTTACTCTTCGGGCAATTAATTGGGTGTATTGCGAACCGAAATCTAAAATTAATACGTTGTGTTGCATGTGTTATTTAAGTACAAAGGAAAAAGTTAAAAGGAAAAAGTTGTCCTAAAAACCGAACCTCAAGTTATTTATTATTTGATTTTACTACTATAGCTCCTAAAATATTTTTTAACTCCTGACTCTCTTTAATTAATAATTCAAGTGATTCGTCATTACTATCATTTAATTCTTTCAAAACCCTCAACCAATAATTAGTTTCTCTTGCTTCTCTTAAAGCAATTTTTACTTTATTTGTAAAATCTGCTTTTGAAGAACCAGCTTGAGATTCTTCATAATTAGCACCTACTGAAGTGCAAGATTTACCTAATTGAAATCTAATAAAATTATTTTCAGGATTTGATTCTAATTTTCTTAAAATTTTAGGCAAGAAATTCCAAAATTAAAGGTTCTTTTCAATAAATCATTTTCTTTCATGATCCCCCTTTTACTTTTTACTTTCTACTTTTTACTTCTAGTACTCAAACGTTCCGTATTCTGAATTAATCGTTAACTTTTTACCATCTGATTCCTCAACTCTACCTACGATTTGTGCGTCGATGTGGAATGATTTTGAAATTTCGATAATGTCTTGTGCTACTTCTGCAGGAACATATACTTCCATACGGTGACCACAATTGAATACCTGATACATTTCTTTCCAATCGGTTTTAGAATTTTCTTGAATCAGTTTAAATAATGGTGGCACAGGAAATAAATTATCTTTAATCACGTGAACGTTGTCTACAAAATGAAGCACTTTGGTTTGCGCACCACCAGAACAATGAACCATTCCGTGAATTTGATTTGAATTATATTTTGATAAAATCCTTTTAATAACTGGCGCATACGTTCTCGTTGGAGAAAGCACTAATTTACCAGCGTCAATTGGACTATTTTCTACTTTGTCGGTTAATTTAGTTTGACCTGAATACACTAATTCACTTGGAACCGATGCGTCAAAACTTTCAGGATATTTTTCAGCCAAATATTTTGAAAAAACATCATGACGAGCCGAAGTTAAGCCGTTGCTTCCCATTCCGCCATTATACTCTTTTTCATAAGTTGCTTGACCGAAAGAAGCCAATCCTACAATTACATCACCTGCTTGAATATTCGCATTATCAATTACATCAGCACGTTTCATGCGAGCCGTTACAGTTGAATCTACAATGATCGTTCTGACTAAATCACCAACATCAGCAGTTTCTCCACCTGTGGAATGAATCGTAACTCCGTGACTTTTTAAATCTGAAATTAATTCTTCTGTTCCGTTAATGATAGCTGAAATAACTTCACCTGGAATTAGATTTTTATTTCTTCCAATAGTAGATGAAAGTAAAATATTATCGGTTGCTCCAACACATAATAAATCATCAATGTTCATGATTAAAGCGTCTTGTGCAATTCCTTTCCAAACTGAAATATCTCCAGTTTCTTTCCAATACATATAAGCTAAAGACGATTTTGTACCAGCGCCATCGGCATGCATAATGATGCAATATTGATCATCATTTGTTAAGTAATCTGGGATAATTTTACAAAATGCTTGTGGAAATAAGCCTTTGTCGATGTTTTTGATAGCTTGATGCACATCTTCTTTAGAAGCCGAAACTCCTCTTAAATTGTAGCGTTTGCTAGTATCAGAACTCATGTATGTAGTGTGTTGTTGTTGTGGCGCAAAGATAGTTTTTTAATTTAGAATTCAGAAATTTAACAATTAGAAATTTCCTAGTTGACAGCCTTTAAATTTTTACCACAAAAATTGCTTCAGCTAATTCAGATTGGTTATTTGGAAATAAAATATTTTCAATTTTATACGTAGTAAAGCATTCACCAACACTTGAAGAAACATCATAATTTACATTAATTTCGTCAGTTTGCATTGAGGTTTCATTATTTAGTTTAATAACCAATGTATTTCCAATAGATTCATCTTCACCTGGAAATATTTGAATACTATTTAAACTCTCTATAAATTTAAAAGGAATAGACACATCATCTAAATTTAAAATAGTAATTTGCTGTAAAGTATAGGTTTCATTTGCAAAAACATTTTCTCCTGTAGTTTCATCTATAATTTCTACAAAGAAAGAAGCAGGCGTTGGTTGATCTCCTTCATTGCAATTACTGCTACAACTCACTGAAAAAATCATCAGTATTATTAAAAAAAAACTTAAAATTCTTTTCATCTTGTTTTACTTAAAATTTCTATTTCTACCCTTCGATTTTCAGCAGCTTGCTCTGGTGTTGCTTCTGGAATTGGGTGAATAGGTTGCGAAACACCAAAACCCTTTGTTTTTACACGATAATCCTGAATACCATTATAAACGAGAAAACGCTTAATTTGTTTTGCTCTATCGGTAGACAAATTTCGATAATCTTTATCAATACAACAAATATGACCTTGAATTTCAATTTTTAATTCAGGATTATTTTGCATAATGAACAACAAATCATATAAAGTTCCTTGCGATTCTGGCATTGTAGCAAAGGTATTTTGATAAAAATTAATGTTTTTTAAAACAATCTTCATCCCTACTTTTGACAACTTTACTTTTTCTGCCAAGGTAGCATCTTCTGGAATTATTACTTCTGGTTCGGCTTCTTTAATTCCTAAAACTTCATTTTCTTTTTCTAAATCTTTTTCTAACAAATAATGTATAATAGCTTTACGATTTTCGGCTTTATTTGCTGAAGTTGCTCCTTTTTCACCTAGAGAAATACTTTTAAAATCGGCTCTAATATTTACTTTTCCTTGTATTTGATTAAAAATATAACTTACTCTTTTTAAAGACAAAGTATCGTTATAACCTGAACTTCCTACTTCATCAGTGGAACCTGTAATAGATAAAATTTTTGAAGTAGTATTTTCTGAAATCCATTTTTGAAGTTTGGCTGTTTCAGTATTGTTCAATTCAAATTTATTGTTGTCAAAATAAAAAATCGCTTGTTCTTGTGCGAATGTTATTTGAAACAAAACAACTACTATAAAGGAATAAAAATATTTCATGAAATCATGTTTATAAAATAAAACGAAAAACTATGCCAAAAATTAATTCTCTAAGATAAGGATTTCTACGCGACGATTTTCATTTCGTTCTTTTTCGTTTTTTTCTGGAATTTTATGAAGTGGTTGTGTACTTCCAAAACTTTTATACATCAATCTTTTATCATCAATATCGTTGGCTACCAAATAATTATGAACTGCAATAGCTCTAATTAATGCAATATCTTCTGGATCTTCGCCTAATTGACAACAAATATGACCTTGAATTTCAATTTTAACTTTTGGATGCGCTATCATAAACTCTAACAATTCTTCCATAACTGGCAATGATTCAGGAACAAAAATTCCGGAACGATCATAAAAATACAAATTATTCATTACCAACTTATCGCCTACTTTTGCTGTGTCATATGGTGTTTGATGAAGTTCTACTGGTTCAATTAATTCATCAGCATCAGGAACTCTTGCTTCTTCAAATTGATTTAATTTTTCTGGCACTTTGTTGATTACCTGACCTGTATAAACTTCTGAATCATAAACAACAGGAGTCGCTGTTAGTTTATTAGGCAAAACATTATAAAAAACATCAACTCTTCTATTAAAACGCCTTTCTTTTCTTGTTTGAACTCTTTCGCCATAACCTTTAATTATAATTTTATCACTAAAAAAAATGGTGGCATTTTCTTTTGTCTGAAGTTCATTTTGTATCGTATTTATTCTTTTGTAGGCTAATGTATCATTATAATCAAAAGTACCATACCAGTCGCAATACCCATTTATAATTAAAATTTCGCGATTTTCGTCTTTATTCAACCAAGTCAAAAACAATTCGTTTTGCTTAGGATTGAATTTATCTTGATCAAAATCAAAATAAAAACTCTCTTTTTCTTGTGCAGAAAGTAGTAATCCAAACAGCAATAATACGTATTTCATTTAGGGTATTTTTAATGTAACGAATATAAAAAATAAATAAGTATTAAAAAAACTTATTATAGAAAGAACTTACTTTTACCAGTTAATAAATTCATTTACAACAGCTTAAAAAAAATTGAAGTTTAAAATTAATTTGCAACAATTTGAATTTCTACTCTTCGGTTTTCATTTCGTTCAATTTCATTATTTTCTGGAATGGTATGAATTGGTCTAGAACTTCCAAAACTTTTATAACTCAAACGATTTTTATTTATTCCTTTGTTTATTAGATAATTATAAACAGCTAATGCTCTTACTTTTGCGGTATCTTCAACATCTGTTCCTTTTTGACAACAAATATGACCTTGAATTTCTATTTTTAAATTAGGATTATCCAACATGATTTTCAGTAATTCTTCTAAAACTGGTCGCGATTCTGGAACAAAATTTCCTGAACGATTATAAAAATGTAAATTTTTTAAAATTAACTTGTCCCCAACTTTAGCTATAGAAACCTGATTGACTAAACTATTTTGACCTTCTTCAACAATTTCTTTTTCAATGTTAGTTACTGGAATTGCTGAATAATAAATTTCTACTTTTCTATTTAAAGCCAAGTTAGAATCTTGTTCAAAATTTTCCCCTTTACTTTCAATAGCTATTTGTTTTTGATTGGTAAGTTTTTCGATAATTCCGTTCACAAAATTTGCCCTGTTAAATGCCAAAGTATCGTTATAACTATTTGAAGCACGATAATCGCAATAACCAATTACTTTCGTAAATTTAATGTCTTTGTTCTTTAAAAAATCATCTAATCTATTTAATTCTGAAAGTTGTAATTGATAAGAATCGGTATCAAAATAGACCGTAAACTTGTTTTGCCCAAAAGAAATGGAACTCAGTAATAAAAATAATCCTAAATATTTTTTCATTCTAATTTTATTTATGACGAAAATAAAAAAAACCTGCTCAAATGAACAGGTTTTAAGATTAATTTAGACAAATTACTTCGTAAATAATAATTCTCTGTATTTTGTTAATGTCCAAAGTTCGTCGTCTACTAACAATTCTAATTTATCAGCGTGGTAACGAATTTCTTCAAAATAAGGTTTTACTTTATCGCAATAAGCAGCTGCCATTTTTTCTGTATCAGAAAGTGCATTTGCTTTTTTACGTTCTTCCGTCATTTTTTCAACTTTCGTATTTATACCTTCAATATGTTCAGAAATTTCTTTAATCATTCCTATTTGCTCTTTTGAAACTTTTTCAAAGTCTTTACCAAAAATTTCTTTTAAACCTTTAACGTTTTCAATCAATACGTTTTGGTAACGAATAGCTGTTGGAACCACATGATTACGAGCAATGTCTCCTAAAACACGTCCTTCAATTTGAATTTTCTTCATGTATTCTTCTAATTCAATTTCGTAACGCGATTCTACCTCAACATGATTCATTACACCCATTTCACTAAACAATTCAATTGCTTTTTTAGAAACTTTTGCTTTTAAAGCTTCAGGTGTTGTTTTATGATTACTCAATCCACGTTTTTTAGCTTCTTTTTCCCAAGCCTCACTATAACCATCTCCTTCAAAAAGGATAGCTTTTGTTTGCTTAATGTATTCTCTTAAAACATTAAAAATAGCTTCGTCTTTCTTTAAATCTTTTTTCTCAATTAAAGCATCCACTTCAATTTTAAAATCTTTTAATTGTTTAGCAACAATTGTATTTAAAGTAGTCATAGAAACCGCACAGTTTGCAGAAGAACCAACGGCTCTGAACTCAAATTTATTTCCTGTAAAAGCAAATGGCGAAGTTCTATTTCTATCTGTATTATCTAATAAAACGTCTGGTAATTTACCTACAACATTTAATTTTAAATCTGTTTTTTCTTCTGGAGATAATTTTCCTTTTGAAACACCTTCTAATTCTGCTAACACTTTAGTCAATTGTTGACCAATAAAAACTGAAATAATTGCTGGTGGCGCTTCGTTAGCTCCTAAACGGTGATCGTTACTTGCAGACGCAATTGAAGCTCTTAATAATTCTTCATAATCATGAACTGCTTTAATCGTATTAATAAAGAATGTCAAAAACTGAAGATTGCTCATAGGCGTTTTACCTGGGCTTAATAAATTAATTCCAGTATCAGTAGCTAATGACCAGTTATTGTGTTTTCCAGATCCATTAACTCCTTTAAATGGTTTTTCATGAAATAACACTTTAAAATCATGACGTTCTCCTACTTTTTGCATCACATCCATTAATAATGAATTGTGGTCAACCGCTAAATTTGTTTCTTCGAAGATAGGTGCTAACTCAAATTGATTAGGCGCTACTTCGTTATGACGCGTTTTTATTGGAATTCCTAATAACATACATTCGTTTTCTAAATCGCGCATGTAAGTTAAAACTCTTGTTGGAATAGAACCAAAATAATGATCATCCAATTGTTGACCTTTTGCAGCAGTATGACCTAATAAAGTTCTACCCGTTGCTAGTAAATCTGGTCTAGAGTTAGCTAAAGCAGTGTCTACTAAGAAATATTCTTGTTCCCAACCTAAAGTTGGAGTTACTTTTTTAACGTTTTTGTCAAAATATTTTGCCACATCAATTGCTGCAGCATCAATAGCATTTAAAGCTCTTAATAAAGGTGTTTTGTTATCTAATGCTTCACCTGTGTAAGAAACAAAAACTGTTGGAATACATAACGTAGTTCCAAAAATAAATGCTGGTGATGTTGGATCCCAAGCAGTATAACCTCTTGCTTCAAAAGTATTTCTAATTCCTCCATTTGGAAAAGAAGAAGCATCTGGCTCTTGTTGAACTAATTGACTTCCACCAAATTTTTCAACTGGATCACTTCCATCAGGAAAAGTTTCAAAGAAAGCATCATGCTTTTCTGCAGTTGTTCCTGTTAGAGGCTGAAACCAGTGTGTATAATGTGTTACACCTTTAGACAAAGCCCATTCTTTCATTCCTAATGCAATATACTCTGCAGTTTTTCTATCAATTTTAACACCATCTGCCGCAGCTTTTACTGCTTTATAAGCTTCTGGAGTTAAAAATTGTCGCATAGCTTTGTCACCAAAGACATTACTACCAAAAATAACTGATTTTCTATCCAATTCTTCTACATGAACTGGTTTTCTGTCTGTTGCTTTTCTTAAAGCTTGAAAACGAAATGTTGACATAATGTTGTGTTTGTGTGTTTGTATTATACCCTTGAAAAGTTATGCAAATATATTAATTTTTTACTAAATATATAATTACACCCTATTTTTTTAGGGGTAAAATATAAAATTATTACTTTTACAGCATGAAAACGATAAATTTACACATGATTATGCTCGGATGTACTCCAAAAGGACGATTTACCGAACAACACGATATTTTTTTTGGAATTGGTAATAATTTAAAAGAACTAATTCCTGATATGAATGCTTTTTGGACTGAAGCAAAAGGAAGAATACATATTGATGCATGGCAAAAAGTGACTTTAGTTGATGGTTTTGCCATAGAAGTAGTTCATAAAGATGAAAAAACAGAACAAGAAGAGCAATTATTCTTTCTGAATTTAGGTGGATATAAAGAAGGAGACTTTGAAGAATATCATTATAAAGTGTTAGCTGTAGCAAAAACAAAAGCAGAAGCTATTAAGAAAGCAAAGCAAACTACTTTTTACAAACATTTCGGTTTTAAAGGAGCCGAATCACATATTGACGACAAATATGGTGTTGATGTAGATGACATTCATAAAATTGAAGACATTCTTTCTGACAAATTCAAATTGAAGTATCGTTTGAAAATTACAAAAACCAATGCAACTTCCGAAGACGAAAAACACATTGGTTATTTAAAGATTGATAAAATATCTTAATAAAAAAAAGAGCTATCGAATTGGATAGCTCTTTTGGTTTATATTCTTTTAATACTTGCAGGATTAATTCCGTAAGCTTCAATTACCGCATTATAATCATTAAAATCTACTTGTGTAGCACTTCTATTTGAAAAATAACCTGGTATAATTACAATTCTAAATGTTTGATTAAAAATATACTCTGGTGTTACAGATAAATTATAAGTTCCATCTGCATAAATAGTAAAATCTTCTCTACTAAAATCAAAATCATAATCCAATTCACCTTCATTCAAATATAAAGTCCTAGGTATTAATTGCCAAACAGGTGTATTAGAATCTATTAAATCAGACATTCTATAAATTAAAACATTATCAGAATCGTAAATTTGAGGATTTAAACTTCTATAAATAAAGTATCCACCTGTTGAATTATTATAACTAAAATTAACGTTTCTCAATTCAAAAACCTCAGCTATAGTATCATTATCAACATTATCTTGAACTTCGTTAACTGTACAACTTTGTAGTGTTATCATCCCGATAAAAGCTATCAATAAAGTAATTTTTTTCATAATATTTATGTTTTAAATTTATTCTTTTGTAAATATAACCAATTGTTGTGCCAAAAATTTATCCAATATAATTTTCGTATCTTTGAAACTTCAAAAAAGCTTGTAAAATGGGAAGAAATAATCCAAAAAATATTAAGGCACACAACGATAAATTGCACAAAGAGCAAGCAAAAGCGAAAGCAAAAAAGAATGCTCGTGCCGAAAAATTAAAAGAAATTCAACGAAAATTTAATGAATCTAATTCGTAATTTATGTTGGGTTGCTACTGCGGAAATTCAATTGCTTTTCAAGATTGTTGCGAACCTTATATTAAAGGAATTACAAATACACCAACAGCTGAAAAATTAATGCGATCGCGCTATAGTGCTTTTGCAACAGGCGATGCAGATTATTTGGTAAACACTACTCATATTTCTAAACGGAAACTCCATAACAAAAAAGATATCTTAACTTGGAGCCAATCCAATACATGGCTAAAATTAGAAGTTTTAAACAGTACAGAAAACACAGTTACCTTTAAAGCCTATTATTTAGATGAAAATTTAAAAGCACAAGTACATTACGAACACTCGACTTTTAAATTGGAAAACGGGAAATGGTTTTATGTAGATGGAGAATATTAAACCTTTCTTTTAATGGGAATCCAAATTTCTTCTTCAGAATCGGGTGCATTATTTTTATATTTCGTTCCTAATATTTCGAAATGCGGTCTGTTATCTAATTCAAAATCTGATTTTGGCAACCATTCAGTATAAATTAAATTAAAAAATGCAGCAGCATTACTTTGATTTCCTTTATAATTGAAAACAGCATACAAACCTTCTGATATTTCAAGAATTTCCATATCAGCTGGAATAAAATCAAAACTAGAAACCGCAATTGCTGCCCATTTTACAAAAGGCGTATTTGGATTAAAATCAAAATTATCAGGATTGATTTGGATATTATATAAATCTGTTCCAACCACATTTTAATTTCTTTTAATCTTGGCATAAAATTACTCCATAACTCAAAAGCGCGATAATCTGCATAAGTAAATGTAAGTTTTTTACCGATTAATTTAGTATTTGAAAAAAAAAGTATTGAAACATCCATTACTTGAAATTAATAGCAAATATAATTAACAATTAATTTACTTCCTTAATTTAAAAAAAACATTTAAATAATGATTAAAAAATAAATTGATGATTTTACCATAACCACCCCAACTATGATTTAAAAGTAAGTTTGCCAAAATAACACAAACTTATATTATGAAAATTAAAATTACTTTGCTTTTTAGTTTAATGAGCTTATTTATTCAAGCTCAATTAGCTTCTACAGGAGATATTGCTTTTGTAGGTTTTAATGCCGATGGAAATGATGATGTTGCATTTGTAACATTTAAAGAAATTCCAGCAAATTCTTCAATTATTTTTTGTGATTCCGAATGGAATGGAACAAGTTTTGGTAATGACGAAGGAGATTTTACTTGGTCATCTGGTACAACTGTTATTCCAGCTGGTACAGTTATTACAATTAATAATATAAGTACTGCAATTACTCCTTCTATTGGAACTATAACATTAAATAATGCCGGTGGACTTTCATCATCAAGTGATGCCCTTTTTGCTTTTTTAGGAACATCTCCTAGAACTGTTACAACAATGTTGGCAGCAATATCTAATTCCACAACTGGATTTGGAGATTTAACTAATTCGGGATTAACAATTGGTTCTACGGCAATTCTTTTACCTGAAGGAACCGATATGGCTAACTATAATGGTCCCAGAACTGGGTTTACTTTAAACAATTATTTATCACAAATAAATAATATGGCAAATTGGCAATTGGAAGACACTGCAGCAGATGACAGTGCAAATGCGACAACCCCTGATTTACCTTTTAATACTGCTATTTTTAACGGTACAACTTATACTATTACGATAGCTACAGAAACTGCAATTGTAAATGAAAATGACAACACTATTGATATCCTACTAAATTTATCAAATCCTTCGACAAGTTCAATTACTGTAGATGTAATCATTTCAACTTCAATTGGAACTGCTACAAATGGAGTAGAATATTCTTTTACTAATCAAACAGTAACCTTTCTTGCAAACACTACTAGTCAATTTATTACTGTAATTTTAAATGATAATAGCGTTGCAAATGGTGATAAATATTTACAATTAGAATTAATTAATCCTAATGGTGCAACTATCGGTGCATTATCTAAAAAAACAATTTATATTTTAGATGATGAAGCTGAAGTACCTGTTGCTACAAATTCTTTAAACATTAATTTCTTATCTAATTATGTAGTTGATGCTACAGGTTCAGCTGAAATTGTAGCTTATGATGCAACAACTCAGCGCTTATTTGTAATGAACTCAACGGCTTCAAAAGTTGAAATATTAAACTTTTCTAACCCATCTGCAATTTCAACCATCCAATCAATAGACTTATCGGCTTATGGAATTGGAGGAACTAGTATCGCAGTAAAAAATGGCATTGTTGTAGCAACAGTTGAAGGTGCAGGTTTTGCAAATGGAAAAGTAATTTTTATGGATACTAACGGAACTATTGGTTCTGTAGTAGAAGTTGGTGTTTTGCCTGATATGATTACTTTTACTCCAGATGGATCTAAAGTATTAACTGCAAATGAAGGACAACCAAGTAATGATTATACGATAGATCCAGAAGGCAGTATTTCAGTAATTAATGTTTCTGGTGGATTTAATAATGTACAACAATCTGATGTTACTCATATAAATTTCAACGCTTTTGATAGTCAATTAGCAACTTTAAAAGCTTCTGGACTTAGAATTTTTGGAGTTAATGCAACTGTTTCTAAAGATGTGGAACCAGAATACATTACTGTTGCTGATGACGGATTAACAGCTTGGGTTACTTTGCAAGAAAATAACGCAATTGCAACAATAGATTTAGTAACAAATCAAATTTCAGCTATTTTACCATTAGGACTAAAAGATCACAATTTACCTGGTAATACTTTAGATACTTCAGATCAATTTAATGGTATATTTATGGGAAATTGGCCAATAAAAGGAATGTATATGCCAGATGCAATGGCGCATTATACTATTGCTGGTACAACATACTTAGTAACTGCAAATGAAGGTGACTCTAGAGATTATAGTGGTTTGTCTGAAGAAGTGCGTATAAGTAATAGCTCATATGTTTTAGACCCAACTGCTTTTCCTAATGCTGCATTTCTTAAAAAGAATATTAACTTAGGTAGATTAACCGTTACTAATGCTTCAGGTGATACAGATAATGATGGTGATTTTGATGAAATTCATGTATTTGGTGCTCGATCTTTTAGTATTTGGAATGCATCAACAGGTCAATTGGTTTATGACAGTGGTGATGATTTTGAAAAAATAACAGCAAACGACCCAACTTTTGGTGCTTTATTTAATGTGAGTAACGACAATATTAATTTAAAAAATAGAAGTGATAACAAAGGTCCAGAACCAGAAGGAATCACAGTAGCTGAAATTAATGGCTCAACTTATGCTTTTATAACTTTAGAAAGAATTGGAGGTTTAATAACATATGATATTACAAATCCGATAGCTCCAGTATTTGTTTCTTATAAAAATAACAGAACCATTGGTACTTTAGGTGGTGATTTAGGTCCTGAAGGCATTATTTATATTAATGCAACAGATAGCCCCCTTTCAAAAGGATTAGTGGTTATGGCAAATGAAGTAAGTGCTACAATTAGTGTTTATGAAATTACTAATGATGTTTTATCTAATGAAAATTTTAATCCAAATACAAATACTTTAGTTGTTTATCCTAACCCAGTAAAAGACGAAATTATTTATTTTAATAGAGAAGTTTCAATTTGTCTTTTTGATATTTCAGGAAGAAAAATTACTGAAAAAGAAAATATATCAAGTTTAGAAATGAATTATCCTAAAGGAATTTATCTTCTTAAAACTAACGATGGTGTTGTTGAAAAAATCATAATTAAGTAGTTAGTGATTATGATTAAACTAAAAGACCTTTCAATTATGAAAGGTCTTTTTTTATATTTAATTCAATTTAAATTACATATTTCGTCTGTATTGACCACCAACCTCAAACAACGCACTTGTAATTTGACCTAACGAACAAACCTTAGTAGCATCCATTAATTTTTCAAAAATGTTTTCGTTTTTTATTGCTGCATCTTGTAAAATAGTAATGTGTTCCGCTACTTTTTCTGCACTTGTTTTATGTAAATTAGCTAACATATCTATTTGATATTGTTTTTCTTCTTCTGTTGCACGAATAACCTCAGCAGGAATAACTGTTGGTGAACCTTTTGAACTCAAGAAGGTGTTTACACCAATAATTGGGAATTCTCCCGTATGTTTCAAAGTTTCATAATACAATGATTCTTCTTGGATTTTCGAACGTTGGTACATCGTTTCCATTGCACCTAAAACACCGCCACGCTCAGTAATTCTATCGAATTCTTGTAAAACAGCATCTTCTACTAAATCGGTTAACTCTTCAATAATGAACGAACCTTGAATTGGATTTTCGTTTTTAGCTAAACCTAATTCTTTATTAATAATCAACTGAATTGCCATTGCTCTTCGTACTGATTCTTCTGTTGGAGTGGTAATCGCTTCATCATAAGCATTCGTATGTAACGAGTTACAGTTATCATAAATTGCATATAATGCCTGTAAAGTCGTACGAATATCATTAAAATCAATCTCTTGCGCGTGTAAGGAACGACCAGATGTTTGAATGTGATATTTCAACATTTGCGCTCTTTCGTTAGCCCCGTATTTATTTTTCATGGCTTTCGCCCAAATTTTACGTGCAACACGACCGATTACCGCATATTCTGGATCAATTCCGTTTGAGAAGAAGAAAGATAAATTCGGACCGAAATCATTTATATTCATTCCACGGCTCAAATAATATTCCACGTAAGTGAAACCATTTGAAAGTGTGAAAGCTAATTGTGTAATAGGATTTGCTCCTGCTTCCGCAATATGATAACCTGAAATAGAAACCGAATAAAAATTACGAACGTTTTGTTTGATAAAATATTCCTGAACATCACCCATTAATCGTAACGCAAATTCAGTTGAAAAAATACATGTATTTTGCGCTTGATCTTCTTTTAAAATATCGGCTTGAACCGTTCCACGAACTTGTGCTAACGTTTTTACTTTGATATCTTGATATACTTCAAAAGGTAAAACTTGGTCTCCCGTTACTCCTAAAAGCATCAAACCTAAACCATTATTTCCTTCTGGTAAAGCGCCTTGATATCTTGGACGCTCCACTCCTTTTTTCTTATAGATTTCGTTGATTTTAGCTTCTACTTCATCTTGAAGATTATTCTCAATAATGTATTTTTCACAGTTTTGATCGATGGCAGCATTCATAAAGAATCCCAACAACATAGGTGCAGGACCATTAATAGTCATTGAAACCGAAGTTAACGGATGACTTAAATCGAAACCTGAATATAATTTCTTAGCATCGTCTAAACAACAAATAGAAACTCCGGCATTACCAATTTTTCCATAAATATCGGGACGAATGTGTGGATCATTTCCGTATAAAGTAACCGAATCAAAAGCAGTTGACAAACGTTTTGCTGGTAATCCGGCAGAAACATAATGAAAACGCTTGTTTGTTCTTTCTGGTCCGCCTTCTCCGGCAAACATTCTACTTGGATCTTCTCCTTCACGTTTAAATGGATATAATCCTGACGTAAAAGGAAATTCTCCTGGTACATTTTCTTGTAAATTCCATTTTAAAATATCGCCCCAAGCTTGGTATTTTGGTAAGGCTACTTTTGGAATTTGAGAATGTGATAATGATTCGGTATGTGTTGCGATTTTGATTTCTTTATCACGAACTTTAAAGCTGTAAACCGGATTTTTGTATTTGTTTACTTTTTCGTCCCAAGTTAAAATGATTTCCCAATTGTATGGATCTAAATTCATTTTTACACGGTCGAATTCTGCAATTAACAATTTTGTAAAATCCATTTTGTCATTCTGAACTTGTTTCAGAATCTCATCAGCATCTAAGCCAAACTTCGACAAGCTCAGTTTGACATTCGTTACAGTTTCAATCGTTTTGAAAATTCCGTATAATTTTTGAGCTACTTCTACTTGCGTAAGTGCAGTTTCATCATATTTTCTATTGTTTTCGGCAATTTCAGATAAGTAACGCGTTCTGTGTGGTGGAATTACGAAAATTTTCTCGCTCATTTCACGTGTGATTTCGAAAGTCGAATTTAAATCGGCTCCTGTTTTCTCTACAATCTTATCCATGATAGATTTGTAAAGCGTATTCATTCCTGGGTCGTTGAATTGCGAAGCGATAGTTCCAAAAATTGGCATCGTATCCGTATCCACATCCCATAAATTATGATTGCGTTGGTATTGTTTTTTCACATCACGAATCGCATCTAAAGCACCACGTTTGTCGAATTTATTTAACGCCACTAAATCTGCAAAATCCAACATATCGATTTTTTCCAACTGAGTTGCTGCTCCAAATTCTGGAGTCATTACGTATAAAGAAACATCAGAATGATCCATTATTTCAGTATCCGATTGTCCAATTCCTGAAGTTTCTAGAATGATGATATCGTATTTAGCTGCTTTTAAAACTTGAATCGCTTCTGCCACATATTTAGACAATGCCAAATTAGATTGACGAGTAGCCAACGAACGCATGTAAACACGAGAATTATTAATCGCATTCATACGAATTCTGTCGCCTAACAAAGCGCCACCAGTTTTACGTTTTGATGGATCAACCGAAATTAATCCAATAGTTTTTTCTGGAAAATCGATTAAAAAACGACGTACTAATTCATCTACTAACGATGATTTTCCTGCACCACCCGTTCCTGTTATTCCTAATACTGGGATTTTTGACGTTTCATTCTTTTGGTGAATTTGGTCAAAAACTGATTTTGCAATTTCTGGAAAATTCTCAGCTGCCGAAATTAATCTTGCAATTGCAGTTGGGTTTTTCTCTTCGATATGCGATAATTCTCCTGTTAGTTTATCTCCAATTGGATAATCGGAACGTTGAACTAAATCGTTAATCATACCTTGTAATCCCATGGCACGACCATCGTCTGGAGAATAAATTCTTTCGATGCCGTATTCGTGTAATTCTGATATCTCAGAAGGCAAAATTACACCACCACCACCACCAAATATTTTGATATGACCTGCTCCTTTTTCCTTAAGCAAATCATACATATATTTAAAATACTCGTTATGGCCTCCTTGGTAAGACGTCATTGCAATCGCATTAGCATCTTCCTGAATAGCAGTATTTACAACTTCTTCTACACTTCTATCATGTCCAAGGTGAATTACCTCAACACCAGTAGCTTGAATAATTCTACGCATGATATTAATGGCTGCATCGTGTCCATCAAAAAGCGACGCTGCGGTCACAATTCTTACTTTATTTTTAGGAATATAAGGAGTTTGTAGTTCCATCTGTAATTTTTAATCGTTTTAAAGGGTGCAATTTACGAATTTAATAATTTTATTTCATTCAAATTTCAGAATTAATTCACTAGAAAAAAAACGCTATATTTGATTTACAATTTATTAAATAATACATAGAATATGAAAAAGATTACATTAGGATTAATTGCATTTGCGTTGTTTGGATGTGGAGAACTTCAACAATCAGTTGCTCAAGGATCACTTGGCTTAGGTCAATTAGATATTTCAAATGGATTAAAAGAGGCTTTAGATAAAGGAATTGAGAAACAAGTTTCAAAACTTACTGCAACAGATGGCTTTTATAAAAATGAAGCCGTAAAAATATTATTACCAGACGAGTTACAAAAAGTAGATCAGAAACTAAGACAAATGGGACTTTCTAGCCTTGCAGATGAAGGAATTAAAGTATTGAATAGAGCCGCTGAAGATGCAGTTAAAGAAGCTACTCCAATTTTCGTTGATGCTGTAAAACAAATGAGTTTTACTGATGCTAAAAATATTTTAATGGGTAATGAAAGTTCTGCAACAACTTATTTACAAAATACAACCTCTTCTTCTTTATACAGTAAATTTAATCCTGTTATTAAAAATTCATTTAGTAAAGTTGGAGCTGATAAAGTTTGGAGTAAAATTATTTCAAAATACAATTCACTACCATTTGTAAAAAAAGTAAACCCAGACTTAACTGATTATACAACAAACAAAGCAATGGAAGGTGTTTTTAAAATGATAGCTATTGAAGAGAAAGAAATTAGAACTAATTTAGGATCAAGAAGTTCTAATTTATTAAAAAACGTTTTTGCATTACAAGATAAAAAATAGTTATTGATTAAATCTTTTAAAACAGAAAAAACGATTTCGTAAAATTTTAATAATCAATAACATAAGTATAACAAATCCTTAACATTAGAATTCAAAAAAAGGTAAGATATTTGCAAAGTAATAAGAATAAAATTCTCATTTGTTAAGGTTAGTTTAGTAAAAATCACTCCAATGAAAGTTGGAGTTTTTTTTTGTATAAAAAAAGACCGATTTGAATCGGTCTCTATCTTTTTATTTATTTCAAATTTAATTCCTACAACTAGGATCTAAATGTCTTCTTAATCTTGTAGGCGTTGTATAATCATCTGAACAACTTGGTATACCTTTAGTATCATCATAAGGAGTTGAAGGATCATCTATAAGAGCACCATTGTAAGGGTAATACCCTGTTTTGGTTTCCGAACCATCTAAATAAGTAAACGATCTTTCTACTGTAGTTAAAACGCCATCTCCATCATCATCTACGTCAATATAATCTGGTCTTTCGTCGCCATCGGTATCAATTGCATCAGCATCAAAATCAGGACCATATTCATACATTGATAGAATACCGTCTCTATCATGATCTCTTCTTCTCAAATTATGTAATTTAAAATTAAAAATTAGAGGAGTGTAAGAAGGTATAGTTAGAGTTCCTGAACTAAAATAAGCTAAACCAGAAGGAATAAAAATAACTCCTGCTCCAAAATTATCAAAAGAAATAGAACCATCTGCCATAGCACTAAAAGTACCAGTTTTAAATCTTGGTATAATTTCAGTCCAACCTCTAATTACTTCATCTAAAGACAACCAAACTGGAGATTGTTTACTATCAAAAACGGTTTGAGTATAAGTATCAACTTCATCAACAGTGGTCTTTGCAAAACTAAATCCTTTGTAAGAAACATAAGAAGAATCTACTCTTGTGATGTTTTCTCCGCTACCTTCTCTTAGATTTAAATAATAAACTTTATAAGTAATATCATGTAAATCAACTTCTTTAAATTCTAATTCTGGCATATCAGAAATTGGAGTTTGAGTTCCTCCATCTGGAATTTGAGTAAAAGTAGTATTATAATCCGCATCAACCGTAACATAATGCGTATCTAAAAAATCTTCTATTTCAGCTATATCTTCTAAATAAACTTCATCGTATGATCTATCCTCTGTGATTGAAGTCCCACTATCATTCTGACAAGAATATAAACCATTAAATAATCCTAAAACTAATACTAATTTAAACAAGCTCTTCATTATTATGCAAATTTTATGTGCGCAAGATACAATTTTCATTTATTTTTGTTGAAATATTAACATGGTTTTTTGATTTATATTATGCGTATAGATAAACTTTTATGGTGTTTACGTTATTACAAAACCCGAAGCATAGCTACAGAAGCTGTAAAAAAAGGACATATTACTGTTAATGGTCAGGTAGCAAAAGCGTCTAGAGAAGTATATCCTACAGATAAAATTACACTTCGCAAGGACCAAATTAACTACAAACTAACCATTTTAGACATGCCTCAAAATCGATTGGGAGCCAAGTTAGTTGATATGTATCGAAAAGACGAAACTCCGGCAGAAGCTTTTGAACATTTAGAATTACTTAAATTATCAAAAGAACATTACCGAGCAAATGGAACTGGGCGCCCTACTAAAAAAGAACGAAGAGATATTGATGATTATTTATGGGATGCCGATGAAATAGATGATACCAATAAAACCGAATAAATGAATTACTGGGAAGAACGTTATAAAAAAGGAGAAACCGGATGGGATGCCGGAACGATTACCACTCCATTAAAAGAATATATAGATCAATTAACCGATAAGAATCTGACAATTTTAATTCCTGGAGCAGGAAATGGACATGAATTTGATTATTTAATTGACAACGGATTTAAGAATGTATTTGTGGTTGATATTGCGATAACACCTTTAGAAAACATCAAAAAAAGAAAACCCAAATATTCTTCACATCTTATAAATGCTGATTTTTTTTCATTAACAACAACATTTGATTTAATTCTAGAACAAACTTTTTTTTGTGCATTACCCCCTGAAATGCGACAACGCTATGTAGAAAAAATGACTTCTTTGTTAAATCCAAATGGAAAATTGGCTGGATTATTATTTGATTTCCCGCTTACTTCAGAAGGACCGCCATTTGGAGGTTCAAAAAGCGAATATATAACACTTTTTTCAAATACGTTTTCTATAAAAACATTAGAACGAGCATATAATTCGATAAAGCCACGAGAAAATAAAGAACTCTTTTTTATCTTTGAGACCAAATAACAACACAAATGGAAAATATTATTTTAACACACAAAGAAATTACTCATAAAACAAAACGTATTGCTTATCAAATTTTTGAAACTTTTGTAAATGATGAAGAAGTAATTTTAGCAGGAATAGCAACTAATGGTTTTATTTTTGCTCAAAAAATAGCAAATGAATTAGCATTAATTTCTGACTTAAAAGTAACGCTTTGTGAAGTTAAAATCGATAAACAAAATCCACAAAAAACAATAACAACTTCAATTCCTGCAACAGCATACCAAAACAAGTCTTTAGTTTTAATTGACGATGTTTTAAGTTCTGGAACTACATTAATTTATGGCGTTAAACACTTTTTAGAAGTTCCATTAAACAAATTTAAAACAGCAGTTTTAGTGGATAGAAATCATAAAAAATACCCGGTTAAAGCTGATTTTAAAGGACTTTCTCTTTCAACTTCATTACAAGAGCACATACAAGTGGTTTTTGAAGAAAATAATTCGTTTGCTTATTTAAGCTAACATTATTTGTAGTTCTTTCACAATATCGTCAACTGACTTATCGTCAACCGTAATTGTTTTTGTAGCCTGATGGTAATAAAAATTACGATCAAATAAATGCTTATTAATAAAATCATTTAATGAGGCTTCATCTTGGCTATACAATAATGGTCTTTTAGCCTTTTCATTAATTAATCGGCTAACCAAAGTGGTTGTTGTAGCTTTTAAGTAAACAGAAAATATATCTTCTCTCTGCAATAATTCATGATTATTATAATAACATGGAGTACCTCCTCCCAAACTTAAAACAAAGTCTTCATTTTTATCTAAATGGGTTTTTAAAACTTCGTTTTCTTTTTTTCTGAAAAATATCTCTCCTTTATTTTGAAACAATTCAGAAACAGAATTTTGAGTTATTTTTTCAATTTCATTATCTAAATCATAGAAAGGAATTTGTATTTTTTTTGCTAAAAATTCACCAACCACAGACTTACCACACCCCATATAACCTAACAATACTATTTTCATAAATAAATAATCCCCTATAAATTAAAGGGTTAAGAAATTAATTTTAAAAAAAGACAAATTTATAATAAATTACCATTGCAAACTAAATAAATGTTTATATATTTGCACCCGCATTCAAGGAAATAAATGACTTGGTAGCTCAGTTGGTAGAGCACATCACTTTTAATGATGGGGTCCTGGGTTCGAGCCCCAGCCAGGTCACTACATTTTTTCCCCTTGAACGCTACGACTTGGTAGCTCAGTTGGTAGAGCACATCACTTTTAATGATGGGGTCCTGGGTTCGAGCCCCAGCCAGGTCACAAAATAAAAAGTTAAGCATTTTGCTTAACTTTTTTCATTTAAGGTCATGTGGAGAAACGGTAGACTCGCCATCTTGAGGGGGTGGTGCTCGCAAGGGCGTGAGGGTTCAAATCCCTCCATGATCACTTTTAACTTCTCTCATTTTCAAAAAAACATATTTGTTTAGCTTATTTTAATAATAATTAAACATTTTTTTTAGATAAAACATATTTGTTTACTTTTTTTATTACTTTTGTTAAACAAAATTAATTTTAAAATGAACAATGTAAAAAATGTTTTCAGTATAAAAGACTTAGAAAATCTTTCTGGTATAAAAGCACATACTATTCGTATTTGGGAAAAACGCTACAACGTTTTGGAGCCAATGCGTTCTGACACAAACATTCGTTCATACGATATTAAAAACTTACAAAAACTTTTAAATATTGTTTTACTACATAATTACGGGTATAAAATTTCAAAAATTGCAACTTTAGATCAAGCACAAATAAACAAGCTTTCTAACGATATCATTTCTGAAAAAAGCGCTAAAAATCATGCCATAAGTACTTTTAAAATGGCTATGATGAATTTTGATCAATCCTTGTTTTTTAATACTTACAACGAACTTTTAAACGAAAAAACATTTAAAGAAGTTTTTTATACTGTATTTATACCCCTAATGCAAGAATTAGGTTTCTTATGGCAAACGGAAACAATTTCACCATCGCATGAACATTTCATTACGTATTTAATTAAACAAAAATTATTAATTAATACCGAAAAGGTTCAAGTTTTAGAACCCACTAAAAACGATAAAGTTTTTGTATTATTCCTTCCTTTAAATGAAATACACGAATTAGGATTAATGTATTTAAACTACGAAATATTACTAAACGGCTACCAAACCATTTATTTAGGAGAAAGTATTCCAACTGACAGTTTAGTTGACTTAAAAAATTCATTTGAGAAAATTACTTTTGTTAGTTATCTTACGGTAGAACCAAATCAAGAAGAAATCAACGATTATATAGTTGATATGCAAACAAAACTTTTAGATAATACCAATCACGAATTATTGTTATTAGGAAGAATGACGCAATTTATAACTACAAAAGATCTATCCAAAAACATACATTTATTTAGTAGTATTGAGGAGCTAGCAAATACTTTGTAAAAAGATTTGTTTTGTTTAACTTTTTTATTATTTTTGTTAAACAAATTATATTCAAGTGAGTAAAAAAATTGCAATAATTGGATCTGGGTTTTCTGCATTATCTGCAGCTTGCTATTTAGCAAAAGCGGGCAATAATGTTACTATTTATGAAAAAAACAGCACTATAGGAGGAAGAGCCCGTCAACTTAAAAAAGAAGGATTTACTTTTGATATTGGTCCAACATGGTATTGGATGCCTGATGTATTTGAGCGTTTTTTTGCAGATTTTAGTAAAAAACCTTCTGACTACTATGAATTAATTAAGTTATCTCCTGCTTATCAAGTTTATTTTGGTGAACTAGATTTTGTAACTATTGCAGATAATTTACCTGAAATAGTAGCTACTTTTGAATCTATTGAAAAAGGAAGTGGTAAAGAACTCGAGCAATTCATGGCAGAAGCTAAAAGTAATTACGACATTGCTATTAAAGATTTAGTATATCGCCCAGGAGAATCTCCATTAGAATTAATCACTTTAGAAACTGCAAAAAAAGTAAACCAGTTTTTTAGTAACATTAAAAAGGATGTTCGTAAAAGATTTAAAAACATGAAATTGGTTCAAATTTTAGAATTTCCAGTTTTGTTTTTAGGTGCTAAACCAAGTGATACGCCATCATTTTATAATTTTATGAATTTCGCCGATTTTGGTTTAGGAACATGGCATCCTAAAAACGGCATGTATTCTGTTATATTAGCAATGGAAGCACTTGCAAAAGATTTAGGTGTAAAAATTGAAACTAATGCTAACGTTGAAAAAATTGATGTTACAAATGGTAAAGCAACAGGCATTTTAGTGAATAACAAAATCGTAGCTGCTGATATCGTTTTAAGTGGTGCTGATTATCATCATTCAGAAACATTATTAGAGAAAAATTACCGTCAGTATTCTGAAAATTATTGGGAAACCAAAACATTTGCTCCTTCTTCACTCCTATTTTATGTTGGTTTTGATAAAAAAATTGAAAATGTAGAACATCATTCTTTATTTTTTGATGTAGATTTTGATATTCATGCCGAAGCCATTTACGACAATCCAAAATGGCCTGAAGATCCACTATTTTATGTGAGTTTTCCATCGAAAACAGACGATAATTGTGCGCCTGAAGGAAAAGAAGCGGCTATCTTTTTAATTCCGCTAGCTCCTGGTTTAGAAGACACTAATGAGTTAAGAGAAATTTATTTTGAAAAAATAATTTCACGCCTTGAGCGATTAACTAACCAAAAAGTAAAAAATAATATTATCTTTAAAGAATCGTTTTGCGTAAATGATTTTATAAAAGATTATAATTCATATAAAGGGAATGCTTATGGTATGGCAAACACACTATTGCAAACCGCTTTTTTAAGACCAAAATTGAAAAGTAAAAAAGTGAAAAACTTATATTTTACCGGACAATTAACTGTTCCAGGACCTGGAGTTCCTCCATCATTAATTTCTGGAAAATTAGTATCAGATTTAATAGAAAAATATAAATAAGCATGAAAGCACTATTTGACAAAGTTTCTAATGATTGTAGTGTAAAAGTTACAAAGGCATACAGTACTTCATTTTCTAGTGCTGTAAAAATGTTAGCACCTAGTATTAGACAAGATATTTACAATATATATGGTTTTGTTCGCTTTGCAGATGAAATTGTAGACTCATTTCATGATTACGATAAAGCATTTCTGTTTTCTAAATTTGAACAAGATTTAACTGATGCTTTAGAACACAAAATAAGTTTAAATCCAATATTAAATTCATTTCAATATACGGTAAACAAGTACAATATTCCACTAGAAATGATTGATGCTTTTATGAAAAGTATGAAATTAGATTTAAGTAAAAGTGAATACAAAACAACAGAAGAATATCAAGAATACATTTACGGATCAGCAGATGTAGTGGGTTTAATGTGCTTAAAAGTTTTTGTAAACGGAAATGAAGAAAAGTACAATGAATTAAAAGATTCAGCTATGCGATTAGGTTCAGCTTTTCAAAAAGTGAATTTCTTGCGCGATTTAAAAGCTGATTTTGAAGATCTAAGTAGAACTTATTTTCCAAATACCGATTTAAATCATTTAGATGAAAAATCGAAACAAGAGATTATTGCAGATATTGAAAGTGATTTTGAAGCTGCATTTGAAGGAATTAAAAATCTTCCTTTAGAGGCTAAATTTGGTGTTTATACAGCATATCGCTATTATAAAAAGTTATTAATAAAACTTCAAAAGACACCTTCACTTGAAATTAAAAATACGAGAATAAGAGTCTCAGATTATCAGAAAGTACAATTACTAGCAAGATGCTATGTTAAATATCGTTTAAACATTATTTGATGATTGTTTAATCATGGTTGATTTGTCATGCTGAACTCGTTTCAGCATCTTTAAATAAAATATAATTATTAAATATTATAATATTATGTGGTTACACGTTTTTGTTTTTTTTACAACGTTTTTTATTATGGAATTTATGGCGTGGTTTACTCATAAATACGTAATGCATGGTTTTTTATGGAGTTTACATGCCGATCATCATAAAAAAGATCATGATTCTTGGTTTGAAAGAAATGACGCCTTCTTTATTTTTTATGCCATTGTTAGTATTACTTGTTTTTACACTTGGAGTACTGGCTCTTTTGAATTAGGTTTATCAATTGGTTTAGGCATTTTAGCGTATGGAATTGCCTATTTTTTAGTTCATGATATATTTATACATCAACGTTTTAAAATATTTAGAAACGCTGATAATAAATATGCAAAAGCAGTAAGAAGAGCTCATAAAATGCATCACAAACATATTGGAAAAGAACATGGCGAATGCTTTGGAATGTTAATTGTTCCTTTTAAATATTATAAAAACTAATAAATCCCGCAGTAGCGGGATTTATTTTATTTCATTAGTTGCTGTAAAGGTTTGAGTTGCTCTAAATCGAGATTCGATTTTTGAAGTAAATTCAGCATGTTCATTATATGATTTGGATTCATATCGTTTCCTAAAACTCTTACAACGGCAAAACCGTTTTCTTTTTTTCCGGCTAATACCACAAATTCTTCAATATGTTCATCATCATTGCCTACAAAATAAATAGCGGCACCATCATTACCTGAACCAAATTTCATTAATTGTTGGTAGGTTTCCTCTTTTAAAATAGCCTTTACTTCTTTTATTTCGGTTTCGTAACCCGTTACATCAGTTGAATCTGATTTAAAAGCTATAACATTCATCTTATCAAACGATTCTAAAGCTGCTTTTTCTGTTTCAGATAAGTTAACCTTATCCGTTTTAATAATGTTTGGAGACAAATCAACAGCAATAAACTTTGAAGATTCTGTTTTCTCAACAAAATATTTTTGAAGTGATGGTTTAGAATCACAACTAAATAATACAAGTACGCAAGCGAACACTACTATAAATTTTCTCATAATTTATTTTTTTGAAGCTTTTTTCAAATCATCACCACCAGGAAGACTCATTTTTTCAGTTAATATAGAAATTTCATCTAAATTAAAATTTCCTGTTAACGATAAAACAATTGTATTAGCATCTTTCATATTAGCTCCTTCAATAAACATTAAAAGCTCTTTTACGATATTTTCATTTGCACCAGACTTAACGTAAATTTTCACGTTTTTACCATCGCTATTCACTCGCATTAATTCTTCTAATGGATTTGATTTTAAGTAAGTCATCACAGTTGCTTTCATATCGGCACCTAATTTTGAATTACTTGTGGTAAATACTTTTAGGTTGTCTAATTTTTTAAGCAAGTTCATGTATTTTTGCATTTCTTTATCTTTTGCATCAACCTTAACTTTACTCATCATTTCAAACATCTTTTTATTTACAATAACAGATGCCACCCCTTCTTTATCTTCAAATTTATCAAAAGCACCTTGTGCGAATGAAGCAACTGAAGAAATTAAAAATGCTATAACTACTACTAAATTTTTCATTTTTCTTATTATTTAAAAATTGTTTTTTTTGTTTTTTCGTATTCTTCTAAATAGACTACACTTTCCATGCCAGAATTAACTTGTTCTGAAACCAATAATAAAGCTTTCTGTGTAGCGGCAAAGGCTTCCTCTGGATTATCATATGTTCCTAAATCTTCATTATTAGGAACCGAAGGATAAAAATAAAAGGTTGCCAATCCAAAAAGCACTACAAAACTTGCTGCAATACCTATCCATTTTACAGTTCTTTGTTTTCTAGGTTGTAATGGAAGTTTTTGTTTGAATTGCGTTTCTTTTTGTGTTTCAAAGTAACAAAACAGCGCTTGATATTTTGCCAAATGTGGCACCACATCGTTTGAAGAAAAATAGGCCTTTAATTGTTTCTCTTCTGCTATTGTAGTTTCTCCTTGAAAGTATTTTTCCAATAATTGTTCAACTAACTTGAGTTCCATAATTATGTGTTTTTTCTATTTGTTCTCTTAAGGTTTTTCGTGCTCTTGATAAAGCTACTCGAACCGCTGTTTCATTCATTTCTAATACTTGAGCAATTTCTGAAAATTCGTATTCTTCAATTTCTCTAAGTTGCACAATCAATCGTTGTTGTTCGGGTAAATCGTTCATTAACTTTTCTGCCCATTGCAACGTGTTTTGATGTTCTATCTGTGTTTCAACACTAGCTTGCTTGTCTTGATAATTGTTATGTACAATTTGTAAATTAGTAGCTCTCTTGCTTTTTAACTGATCTAAACAATAATTTTTTGTCATTGTCATTGCCAAAGCTTCCACACTATTATATTGCGCTAAAGCATCATTTTTATTCCACAACCTAACCATTACTTCCTGAGTAGCATCTTCAGCTTCTTCAGTACTCACTAACATTCGCTTTGCTAAACGAAATAGTTTGTCTTTAAAAGGAGTTATAATTTGTATAAACTCGATTTGATTCATTTGTAATAGGTTGGTTTATAATGAAGACGAATGTAAATTAATTTTGTTACAAAATAAAAAAAGGTTTTGATAAATAATTACCAAAACCTTTTAAATCCAATTAATTATATAAAATTAAAACATGAAATTTAAACCTAATTTATAATTTCTTCCTCTGGTATTGTAACCTATTATTTCTTGAAAATCTTCATTCAAAATATTAGTCACAGCGCCAAAAACTTGCAAACGATTTGGTAATAACTCATATGAAATATTTGAATTCACTAATTGATAAGCCGATAAATCAACCGCTTGCGTTGCCCAAATATTCGAATTGTAAAATGCGTCATTTCTTTGATCTACATACTGATATTGTATTCCGAATGTTCCTCTTTTAAATAGATAACTTACATCTACATTTCCTTTATGTTTTGGAATTAGTCGATTTAATTGTTTCTCAGCTTGTGTAAAAGTGTAATTTCCACCTATATTAATTTTTTCAGATAATGCGTAACGAATAGTTGTTTCGATACCTTTTGCGTTATAAGTTCCATCAATATTAATATAATACGATTCAAATGTTGCTGAATTATAAAAGAATCCGAAAGTGTTTTGTTCTTCTCTGTAAAAACCAACTGCATTAATGGTTAATTTTTTATCCAATAATTGTAATTCAAAACCAAATTCTGCCGTAGCATTTTCTTCTGGTGTTAAGTCTAAATTTCCGTAAGGTCCGTATAATTGATATAAACTTGGCGTGATAAAAGCCGTACTATACGAAGCTAACACTTTCAAAGGTAAATCATCGAAAGAAAAACTCGGATTGAAATTATATACTACTTGATTTCCATATTCGCTGTGCGTGTTCAAACGTGCTCCAGCATTAACATTCAATCCAAAATCAGAATTATAAACAATCGTTGCATAAGGATCAATTAAATTGAACTTCGCTCCTTCTTTAGCCACATCAGTGTAATCATCTTTTTGTGTCATATCGAAATATTGATATTGCACACCTAAAACTAAATAGACTTGCTTACTGAAGTTGTATTTATTGAAAGCATCAATTGAAGCCGTTCTTCCATTATAATTATAAGAATCAACTGTGCCCGACCAAGAATTAGAGATATTTATCGTTCTGTCGATGGTTGAAGCACCCGCATTAATAGCAAATTCTCCTTTATTGTATTTGTATTTTGGTAAAAATCCGATTCTAAATTGTTCCGAAAAACTATTGTTGTTCAAATCATCAGAATTAGCGATTACACCATCAAACGAATTGTCAAACGTATTTTTGATTCGGTCGTAATTTCCAAAAAACTCAAAACTTAATTTATCGTTCGCTTTAAAACCAATTTTTTGCAACACATTCACTCTCGAAAACGTATCTTCTTCAAAATCTTCTCCAGCGGCTTCCGACATTCCTTTGGTTTCCGTACTATTTAAAGTAGTCATGTAAGAAACTTTATTGATTGTTCCGTTTACCGATACACCTTGATTGAAATCTTGCGCACTTGTTTTTGAAGTTTCCGAAGTGTTTTGCGTTCCCATATTGATGTACGCGTTTCCTGAAATTTCCTTTTTAGCTGATTTTTTCAACGTAATATTGATAACTCCAGTCGCAGCTCCAGTCCCATATAAAGTACTTGAAGCACCTTTCATTACTTCAATTTTTTCGATTTGTTCTACCGGAATCAAACGTAAATCATACTCCAAATTAATTCCTGAAGCATCGGTTACAGGAATTCCATCAATATAAATAGCCACTTGACGATTACGACCACCACGAATGTAATAACCTAAGTTTTTTCCGTTAAACGATTGATTTCCGTTAATTTCCACTCCCGCTACTTGACTTAAAACATTGGTTACCGTTTGCCCCTGCTTTTTAGCCAAATCTTCAGTTGTGATTACTTCAATAATTTTGCCTGATTTTTCTTTGCTTTGCGCAAATTTTGTGTCGGAAACGACCACTTCTTTTAGAGATTTAACTTTTAACGTATCTTGTTCTTGTGCATACGCAAAAGTAGTTGCAAGTGTACAAAACACACTCATGTAAATAAACTTTTTGTTCATTTTAGGGTTAATAAAAACATGCTGAAATAATTTTTTCAACACATAGAATCATAGATGAAATAGAACATAAAAAGGTATTTCATTTAACATAGACAATATAGTGCTATGTGTAAAAATCATTTTCTAAAACAGCCTTTAAAATAAACTAAACACTATGTGACTATGTGTTTAAACCAATCACTTCAATCAATAATTAATAAATTGGGGAGAAAAGCACAGAATTTACCCATACTCAAACTTTTTTTCCCGAAAGTTTGTTACTCAACGAATGTGGCAGGTCTCCTGGCTTGCGTCTTGTTATCAACCTTCTCATTCGCTGTGGCGAACAATGGTAATGTAGATAATAACAAGCTTAATAGCTTACAGTTGCGGGTACAGCTTAGGTTTTACACCTAATTCCCTTTTAATGTTGTTTTGAAAAATTCAGAAACAACAACCAAAATTCGAGTGCAAAGGTATTTTATTTTTATTTACATTTGAAAAAAATAGATTTAAAATGAAAAAATATTTCTACATACTTATATTTATAGGATTAAGTTGTTTCGGTCAAGTGACTTCAAATAATTCAGATGCTAACAAAATTGATGAAGTTATTTCATTTAATAAAGTAGACATTATTCCGATATTTGAAAATTGTAAAAATGAGAAGAGAGACCTTCAAAGAGATTGTGTAGTAAATTTCATCAACGCCAATATCGAAAAAAATTTAAAATATCCTAAAGAAGCCAAAAAAGCTAATGTTGAATCTAAAGTTTTTTGCACTTTTACTATTGATGAAAAAGGAAAAATAACGGTAACAGAAGCAAAAGGAAAGCCAACTTCCTTTAAAAAAGCCTTTGAAAACGAAGCAATTCGAGTGCTTAATTTGCTTCCAAATTTTATTCCTGGCAAACACAACAATAAATTGGTAAAAGTTCAAGCACAATATACAGTTGAATTCAAATTGGAAAATAGTAATATTATTAGAGTAAGTGAAACGGAAGAATCTTATCCTGTATCAGTCATAGCAGCAGAACCTGCTGAAGAATATTTAGATGAAGCTGTTCCTTTTCAAGTAGTTGAACAAGTTCCGCTTTTTAGTTCATGTAAAAAAATTGAAAGAACCTTGCAAAGAGAATGTTTTCAAGAAGAAATGAAAAAACACATTGAAAAACATTTAAAGTATCCTAAAGATGCTAAAAAAAATAAAGTCGAATCAAAAGTAACAGCATTGTTCGAAATTGACAAAAATGGAAAAGTAACTAATATTCGAGTTAGAGGTAAAAAAACAGAGTATCAACAACTTTTTGAAGAAGAAACGATACGAATTATTCAAACATTACCTCAATTTTCTCCAGCTTTACATAGAGGAAAACCAATTAAAGTAACATATGCTGTTCCTATCGAATTTAAACTTTAAACTACTTCTTCTTATTCATCTTACGCCATAACCAAATAAAGCCAATTACAAAATGCGCCAAAATAATGGTAGCTACTGCATAAATAAATGCGTTTGAATCTGTT
Organism: Flavobacteria bacterium BAL38; assembly: GCA_000169355.1. Taxonomy (GTDB): domain Bacteria; phylum Bacteroidota; class Bacteroidia; order Flavobacteriales; family Flavobacteriaceae; genus Flavobacterium. The sequence continues at coordinate 203,165 of AAXX01000001.1, forward strand.
CTCATGTTTATTTTTATGGCAAATTTAGTGGTTTTTGATAAATCGTTTGGCATCATTTGTTACATATAATCTGTGTTTGAATGTAAAGTACTACTTTTGCAAAAAACATTTTCATGCGTCATTATTTCTTTTTAGCCGTTTTATTTTTAGGTTTTATCCAATGTAAAAAATCGGAAAGTTCTGAAAATATTAATACTTCTGCACAAAATAGTATTCAACATGCGGAAGGATTTTCAATTGAAAAACACGAAGGTTTCTCGGTAGTAAAAGTTTCTAATGCATTTCCGGAAGCTAAAGATAATTACACTTACATACTTCATAAAAAAGGCGTTCAAATTCCAGATAGTTTACAACAATTTACGGCAATTGAAGTGCCAATTAAAAAAATAATCGTTACTTCAACAACACATGTCCCTGCTTTGGAATCATTAGGAGTTGAAGGAACGTTAATTGGATTTCCAACAACAAATTATATTTCATCTGAAAAAACAAGAGCTTTAATTGATGCTGGAAAAGTGAGAGATTTAGGCTCCAATCAAGGTTTAAATACCGAAGTGATTTTAGATATTCAACCTGATGTAATTGTAGGTTTTAGTATTGATGGCGATTTAAAAACCTATAAAAATTTAGAAAAGAATGGTCAAAAAATCGTCTTCAACGGAGATTGGACAGAAAAAACTCCATTAGGAAAAGCAGAATGGATTAAGTTTTTTGGTGCTTTGTATGATTTAGACGAAAAAGCAACCGAAATTTTCAATTCAATTGAAAAAGAATATAACTTAGCTCTAAATTTAGCTAAAAAAACAAAAAAACAACCTACTATTTTTGCCGGTGCTATCTACGAAGACCAATGGTTTTTACCACAAGGCGATAGTTGGGCAGCTTATTTTTTAAAAGAAGGCAACGGTAATTATTTATGGAAAGATTCCAAAGGAACAGGAAGCTTAGCTTTATCGTTCGAAAGTGTTTTAGATAAGGCTAAAGATGCCGATTTTTGGATTGGTCCGGGCCAATTTACTTCGATTCAAGAAATTCTAAACAACAATCCAAATTACATTCATTTTAAAGCAGTCGCAAGTAAAAACATATATTCGTTTAGCACTAAAAAAGGTAAAACAGGTGGTGTCATCTATTACGAATTAGCGCAAAATAGACCTGATTTGGTTTTGAAAGATATTATGAAAATTTTACATCCTGAAGTATTGCCAGATTATGAGTTGTTCTTTTTTGAAAAGTTGAAGTAAAATTGAAACACATAATCACATAGCTCAACTTTATGTCAATTTTAGTCCGACGCCTCTGACATTTCACTTTACATAGTTAACATAGCTATGTGTGAATGAAATGATTTCAACAGAACTTTACTTCACCTTTTTCTATGTGCGTATGTGTTTAAAAAAACAAAAAACGTAATTTAGCCAAAAATTCAATTCATGCAGTTTACCAAAAAGCAAAACTTTCTTTTTATCATCTTACTTTTAGTAATGGTGTTTTTGTTTTTGGTGAATATTAGCTTAGGTTCTGTTTCCATTCCTTTAAAAGAAGTCGTAAAAGGACTTTTATCACAAGAAATGAGTAAGGAAAGTTGGGAAATTATCCTTTGGAATTTCCGATTTCCAAAAGCCATAACCGCAATTTTAGTAGGAATCGGACTTTCAATGAGCGGTTTATTAATGCAAACGTTATTTAGAAATCCTTTGGCTGGACCTTATGTTTTAGGATTGAGTTCGGGTGCGAGTTTAGGAGTTGCGTTTATCATTTTAGGAACTGGATTTTTACCCACTTTTATCTCTTCCTTCTTTTTATCAAATTACGGAATAGTAATAGCTTCTAGTTTAGGTAGTTTTTTAGTCTTGATGGCCGTTTTATTGGTTTCTCAAAAACTAAAAGACACTATGGCAATTCTGATTGTAGGATTGATGTTTGGAAGTTTTACTAGTGCTATAGTTTCAGTTCTATCTTACTTTACTACGGCTGAAAAATTGCAGAAATTCACGTTTTGGTCCATGGGAAGTATTTCTAATTTATCATGGAATGAAATTTCACTTTTATCCGTTTTTGTTGTCATTGGAATTGGAATTAGTTTCATGGTGATCAAACCTTTAAATGCTTTATTATTAGGAGAAAAATACGCACAAAGCATCGGAATCAACTATAAGAAAACTCGTTTTTTAATCATTATCGCCACCAGTATTTTAGCTGGAAGCATTACCGCTTTTACGGGTCCAATTGCTTTTATAGGTTTGGCGGTGCCACATATGGCTAAATTGTTGTTTCAAACGAGTAATCATTTGGTATTGTTTTGGAGTACACTTTTGGTTGGCGCTATTGTAATGCTTTGTTGTGATACCATTGCGCAAGTTCCAGGAAATGACATAACCTTACCTATTAATGCGATAACTTCAGTAATTGGAGCACCAGTAGTTATTTGGTTGTTGGTTAGAAAGAAACGATTTTAATTATGAACAACCAAAATTTCACCATACAAACCAAAAACCTTTCGATTGGCTACAAGTCAAAATCGGAAACTTTTACTATTGCTCAAAACATTAATCTTGGTTTAGAAAAAGGGAAATTAATAGCTTTAATTGGTGAAAACGGAATTGGGAAATCCACTTTATTAAAAACAATAACGGGAATCATTCCTTCATTAAAAGGTGAAATTACGCTATTAAACAAACCGCTTCAAAGTTTTAAACCACTTGATTTAGCACAAGAATTAAGCATCGTTTTAACCGAAAAATTACCACCAAGTAATTTAACCGTTTACGAAATCATCGCTTTAGGAAGACAGCCATATACTAATTGGTTAGGTTCTTTGTCTCAAGAAGATAAAATTAAAATTAATGAAGCCATTGCCTTAACTGAAATTGGTCATTTGATTCATAAAAAACACGACGAAATTAGCGATGGTCAGTTGCAAATTGCACTTATAGCAAGAGCTTTGGCGCAAGACACTTCGATTATTATTTTAGACGAACCTACAACCCATTTAGATTTGGTTCACAAAGCTACTTTGTTGAAATTATTGCAAAAATTAACCCACGAAACTGGTAAAACCATACTTTACTCTTCACATGATATTGATTTAGCTATTCAAATGGCGGATGAAATGATTGTTTTTACTCCGACTCAAATTGTGCAAGACCAACCATGTAATTTAATACAAACCGGAATATTTAATACACTTTTCAATACCGAGCACTTAACTTTTGATGCAACTATTGGTAAGTTTAAAATTAAATAGATTTATCTCAATTTTACCTTTTGTTTAACGTTCATGATTAACTATTTTTATAATTTTACTAAAAAAAATTATGAAGTATTTATACATTACACTAATAATAGCGAGTTTGAATTGTTTTGGACAATTAAAAACAGTAGATTATTTTGATGGCAATCAAAAGCTAGAAGGTTTTTTTGCTAAGTCTTTAAAAGCAAATCCTAAAAAAATTGGTGTAGTTGTTTTACCCGCTTGGATGGGAATTGATGCACACGCAAAAGAATCAGCTGAAGCATTGGCAAAACTTGGTTATCATGCTTTTGTAGCTGATATTTATGGTGTTGGAAACAATCCGAAAAACACAGGAGAAGCTGGAAAAAATGCAGGTTTTTACAAAAATAATCCATTAGAATATCAAAAAAGAATTCAGTTGGCTATTGATGAATTAGTGAAAGCTGGAGCTGATGTAAATCAGATTGCGGTGATTGGTTATTGTTTTGGAGGAACAGGTGCTATTGAAGCAGCAAGAGGAAATTTAAACTTAAAAGGCGTAGTTTCTTTTCATGGTGGTTTAGGAAAAGCTGCGAATAGCCCAACGAATGAAATTAAAGCAAAAGTTTTAGTGTTACATGGAGCAGATGATTTTTATGTTCCTGCGAAAGAAGTGGAAGCTTTTCAAAACGAAATGCGTGAATCTAAAGCAGATTGGCAAATGAATTATTATGCTAATGCAGTTCATGCCTTTACACACAAAGATGCCGGAAGTGATAACAGCAAAGGTGCTGCATACAACGAATTAGCTGACAAAAGAAGTTGGGAAGCAATGAAAACGTTTTTTACAGAAATTTTCTAAAATAGTTATAGTATTTCAAAAACAGAAAACAGTTATTTCACTTGAAATAATTGTTTTTTTTATACATCGAAACCACTCACTTCTAAAACTTCTCCGGCTTTCAAATCATTCAAATGAATGTTTCCTACACGCACACGAACCAATCGTAATGTAGGAAAACCAACCGCTGATGTCATTTTTCGCACTTGACGAAATTTACCTTCGGTTAAAGTTATCGAAACCCAAGATGTTGGCCCGTGTCGTTCATCTCTGATTTTTTTTCCTCTTTCACCTAAATTGGGAATCGTTTCTAAAATAAAAGCGTTGCATTTTTTAGTCAGGTATTTTTTTCCATTAAAACCAATTTCTACTCGATTTTTAAGTTTTTCAATGGCTTCTTCAGTAATTAATCCATCTACTTGAGCGTAATATTCTTTTTCAACTTTTTTGCTTCGTACAATTTCGCTCATCATGCCATCAGTGGTTAATAAAAGTAAGCCTTCTGAATCTTCATCTAAACGCCCAATAGCCATAGTGTTTCCAGGAAAATCATACAATTCTCCTAATAATTTTTTAGGTCTTTTTAGTTCATAAATAAACTGCGATAAATAGCCATAAGGCTTATGAATAAGGAAATGATGATGCATGTTAAATATTTGCTACAAAAATACATTTTTCAAATTTGAAGTTTGATTTAATTGCGTATTTTTACATTTCACAATTCATTTATGCCAGAATCAATGCTTATTTTAATTACGTTTATTGTTGCACTTGCCATTGGACTTTTCCTTGGAAAGATGCTTTTTACTGCTAAATCACAATCTGAAAAATCAGGTTTAGAAGAACGAATCAATGGTTTTTTAGGTCAAATTGAACAATTAAAAATTCAGTTTCAAACCGAAAGAAATCAGTTTGAAAAATCGTTTGCCCAACTTTCATCTGAAAAAGAAAACCTTCAAAAAGAAAAAGAAAGTCTAGCTATTCATCTAGCCAAAAAAGAAAATGATTTTGATAATTTATTGGAAAGAAATAAAGAACAAAAGCAAGAAGTTGAGCAACTTCAAGAAAAATTCACCAAAGAATTTGAAAACTTAGCCAATAAAATTCTGGAAGAAAAAACGGTTAAATTCACCGAACAAAACAAAGAGAATTTAAAAAATATCTTGTCGCCTTTACAAGATAGAATTCAACTTTTTGAAAAGAAAGTAGAAGACACGCACAAAGAAAGCATTGATTATCATGCGGCTTTACGTCAGCAAATATTGGGACTTCGTGAAATGAACGAACAAATGAGCAAAGAAACCATCAATTTAACCAAAGCCTTAAAAGGTGATAGTAAAATGCAAGGAAATTGGGGTGAGTTGGTTTTGGAACGCGTTTTAGAAAAATCAGGCTTAGAAAAAGATCGCGAATATTTTGTTCAGCAAAGTCATACTACCGAAGATGGTAGTCGTGTTTTTCCGGATGTTATCATTAATCTCCCAGATGGAAAGAAAATGATTATCGATTCAAAAGTAACGCTTACGGCATACGAACGCTATATTAATGAAGAAGAAAATAATCTGAAAAACCAACATTTAAAAGAACATGTGGTTTCAATAAATCGTCATATAGAACAGTTAGGCAACAAAAATTATCAGGATTTATACCAAATGGAAAGTCCGGATTTCGTTTTATTGTTTGTTCCTATCGAATCGGCTTTTGCTATAGCTTTAAACGAAGACACAACCTTATACAACAAAGCTTTTGAGAAAAATATTGTAATCGTTACACCTTCTACCCTTTTGGCTACTTTACGCACCATTGATAGTATGTGGACGAATCAAAAGCAGCAAGAAAATGCGATTGAAATTGCACGTCAGGCGGGCGCTTTGTATGATAAATTTGAAGGTTTTGTTTCCGATTTAATTAAGATTGGTAAAAAAATGGATGAAGCCAAGTTAGAATATGGAGCTGCCATGAACAAACTTACAGAAGGCAAAGGGAATTTAATTACTAGTGTTGAAAAATTGAAAAAAATGGGAGCCAAAGCAAAAAAATCGCTTCCAGAAGCCATATTAAAAAGAGCAGAAAATAATCCTAACGAATTAACTGAAGAAAATTAACATCTTATGCATACTGCCAATACCGTTGCCGCTTCAAAAATTACATTATCAGAATTAATGTTACCATCACATTCTAATTTTAGTGGAAAAATACATGGAGGCTACTTATTAAGTTTAATGGATCAGATTGCATTTGCAAGTGCTTCTAAATTTTCGGGGTGTTATTGTGTAACAGCTTCTGTAGATACTGTAGACTTTCTAAATCCGGTTGAAATTGGAGAATTAGTCACCCTAAAAGCATCTGTAAATTACGTTGGTAATAGTTCAATGGTTGTAGGTATTCGAGTTGTTTCAGAAAATATTCAAACAGGTAAAGTAAAACACTGTAATTCAAGTTATTTTACAATGGTTGCAAAAGACAAAAATAGCATTAATGTAAAAGTTCCCAAATTAATTTTATCCAACTTTGAAGAAGTTCGTCGTTTTTATGATGCAATTAGAAGAATTAGTCAAAAGAAGAAACTAAAAACATTGGAAGAAAAGTTCGACCATTCTTCTGAAGCTGTAATTGAGAATTTAAAAAATTACAATGTAATTGTGAAAATTAACAATTAAAACACATTTATTTTAAAAAAATATTATATTTGTTTAAAATCAACTAACAAATATGATAAAAAAATACTTCACTCTCATTGTTCTATCTGTTTCATTTGCTGTAATTTATGCTTGTTCGAACGATAATGACAATGACTACACGCCTATTTCACCAGTAACGGTAGATTTAACGCTGGTACCTTATCCAAAATTATCCGATTATAAGTTTTTTGAAGGTGATTTAAAAAACCTTAACCCCTCATTAGACGTTATCCCTTATGAGCCAATTTCATCTTTATTTACAGATTATGCTCACAAAAAAAGATTTGTTTGGTTTCCAAATGGAACTAAAGCAACATATAACGGTGACGATCAAATATTAGAATTACCTGTTGGTGCAGTTTTAATTAAAAACTTTTATTACGACAATGTTCAACCTTCCAATGTAACAAAAATAATAGAAACTAGATTGATGATTAGAAAATCAGATGGTTGGATTTTTGCAGATTATGTATGGAATGATGAACAAACAGAAGCCAATCTAGATTTAAACGGAAGTACTAAAACCATTTCATGGAAAGACGAAAACAATGTTATCAAAAATGTTGAATATCGAATTCCAAATGAAGTACAATGTATCGTTTGTCATAAAACGAAAAGCTATGAAAATGGTAATTATGTTCAAATAAATATTCCTATTGGTATAAAACCGCAAAATTTAAACAAATTATACAATTACGGGAGCGAAAATAAAAACCAATTAACAAAATGGATTGAGCTAGGTAAATTAGAAAATAATTTTGCATTGCCTTCTGAAGCAAGTACAATTGTTGATTACAATGACACTAGCAAACCAATTGAAACAAGAGTTCGATCATATTTTGATATTAATTGTGCGCACTGTCATAAAGAACATGGTCATTGTGATTACAGACCTATGCGTTTTGCTTTTTCAGAAACTTTAAATAACCAAACAAACATGGGAGTTTGCGTTGATACACAAGATATGCAAAGTTTTCCACCTGCGCTCGCTAAACTGGTAACACCAGGAAACACTGGTCGTTCTATGCTATATTACAGACTTGATACGGTAGACGAAACCTATAGAATGCCTTTACACGGTAGAACTTTAATACATGACGAAGGAGTTCTACTTGTCGAAGAATGGATTAACTCAATTACAACACCTTGCAACTAAAAAAAACTATTATGAAAAAAACTACTCTTTATTTTCTATTCTCTATATTGTTTTCATTAACATTACAAGCGCAAGATACTTGTAATGGTGCTTTACCCATTTCTGGTCCTGGAATTTACGCTGTTGGAATTATTAATGGACAGGCCCCTACAAATTTCTGTGCTCCTAATGGCACAATTCCTACAGCAAATATACCTGCCGGAGAATGGTATTCTTATACACCTTCTCAAAACTACACAGTTACAATAACATCCGATATTGCTCAAAACAATCCGAGAAAGGATACTCGTATTCATATTTACTCAGGCGATTGTAGTTCTCTAACTTGTGTTGCCGGAGATGATGATACTGGCACCGGATTTTCCTCTGTAGTTTCGTTTAATGCAGTAGCAGGAACAACTTATTATATAGCTTGGGATAACAGATGGTTAAACACGGTTAACAATACTGGTTTTAGTTTTCAATTATCAGAAAGTACAATAGTAATTCCAGTTACACCTATATCGTATACAACACAAACAGTTGCAACAATAAATAGCAGTTATAATATTTGTGTAGTAGATATGAATGGTGATTTTAAAGATGATATCGTAGGCATAAGTGCTACTAATATGAGAATTCATGTACAATCAAGCACTCCTGGAAATTTTATTATTAAAGATATTCCTTTAACTGGTTCAGTTTTATTACCTAATTGGAGTATTGCAGCAGGAGATTATAATAGAGATGGATATAATGACATTGTATTAGGTAATGGTAGTGGTGCCACAATTTTAACTTCTTCAAATAATGGTACTGAATATACAACAAATACACCTGGTCAATACATCTTTTCTCAAAGAACCAATTTTTCAGATTTAAATAATGATGGTAATTTGGATATTTTTGTTTGTCATGATATTGCGCCAAGTTGTTATTATTTAAATGATGGCGCTGGAGGTTTAACTTTTTATCAATCAACGGTAACTCCTGGTGCTATGAGTATTGCAACATCAACAGGAAATTACGCAACACTATTTACTGATTTTGATAATGATGGTGATTCTGATGTTTTTGTTTCGAAATGTTCAGGACCTCCGTGCGAATTATATCGTAACGATGGAAACGGAGTTTATACTAATATTTCTGCCTTAGCCGGAATTAATATTACTCCAATTCAAACATGGTCTTCAGCTATTGCTGATTTTGACAACGATGGTGATATGGATATTATTATAACAGCTAGTGCTGGCTCACATAATTTTTTTAGAAACAATTTAGATACTTCAAATAGTGTAGAAGAAGCTTATACTAACATTACTTCAGGATCTGGTTGGGAATCTAATAGTTCTACAAACATTGACAACTTAGCTTATGATTTTGATAACGATGGTAAAATTGATGTATTAGGTGGTGGTAATAAAATTATGTTTAATCAAGGAAATAATACTTTTGCTCCTGTAAGTTATTCAGGATTAACAGTATCTGCAGTTGGTGATTTAAACAATGATGGCTTTTTAGACTTTCAAAATGGTACTACCATTCGATATGCTGTTCCTAACGGAAATAATTGGATAAAAGTAAATCTTCAAGGTATACAAAGTAACCGTAATGGAATTGGAGCAAGAGTTGAAATTTATGGAGCTTGGGGAAAACAAATAAGAGACATAAGAAGTGGTGAAGGTTTTAGACACATGAGTACTTTGAATGCTCATTTTGGAATTGGTACTGAAACTTCAGTTTCTCAAGTTGTAGTAATTTGGCCTTCAGGAGTGGTTGATGTTATTAATAATCCAAACATAAATGAGTCACTTTCTATTATTGAAGGTTCTAGCCCATTAAGTTTAGTAGATAATGGTAATTCTAAAATTATTTTATACCCAAATCCTACATCAGATCTAATCACACTTTCAAATATAGAAATGTTAAACATTAAAAATGTATCTATAATTTCAACATTAGGAAAAGTTATTAAAAATGTAAATCTTACTAACTCTAGCTTTTCAGTTTCCGACTTATCTGAAGGATTTTATATCCTTATGATAGAAACTGAAGATGGAAAAAAATATTCCGAAAGTTTTATAAAGAAAAATTAAAACCATAAAAAACCGAGCTTGACTCGGTTTTTTAATTTATATTAAAAATAATCTGATTGTCCGTTTTCTGTCATAACCCTGTAATATTAGCAATTACAAGCCTATCGAAAAGTTTTTCTTCAAAATATCTTCTATTTAACTTGTACACAAACTCGTTTAGATATAATTGAAGATATTTTCCTTTTATTTTATGGTAATTTCCTAACAAATTTCTTTTTGCGTTACTGATTGTTATATGAACCCATTTCAAAGTTTCTTTTGTGGTTTCTTTGTTAGATTTTTCAGTTATGTGCAATTCTACAAAGTTAGAAATATCTACATATGATGTACTTTTATCTGTAAAAACAATACTTTTTTCATTAATTGATTCTTGTATTGTTTGATTAATTTGCTCAGCAGTATGGTTGGTTAAAACTTTAGCTTTAAAATAACGACATTGTGTTGATTTTTTACCGCTTTCCAAATCTTCCAAAACTGTTGATTCTGCCATAATTGCAACATTTTCTTTACCAACTGCACCTCTACCTCGAATGCCTTTTTCTTGTTCAATTTCAGAAGATTCAACAGTAAAATAGCCTTCATCAAATTCAATCATACCTTCTAAGGTATATCGAGCATCTCGGTTACCCATAGCCTTTCTTAACTTATGAACCATTGCCCAAACTGGTTCGTATCTTTTTTGTCCAAGTTGCTTTTGGATTTCTTTACTTGAAAATCCTTTTTTTGTAGCACTCATTAAAAACATAGTTTTGTACCAAGTCAAAAATGACAACTTTGAACTTTGCATTATAGTTCCGCTTCGTAAAGAAATTCTACTTCTACACTTTTTACATTCATAACTCCAACGACTCTGTATCCAAAAATGCTCTTTTGAACCACATTTACATTCAACTCCTATCTCATCTCTTTGTTCTTTAAAATGGAGTCTACAAGCTTCTTCACTTCCAAAATTTGCTGTAAAATTAAATAAGTTCATGTCTTGAATTTTTATCAAATATATGAAATTTTTATCTATTATGAGTGCTTACGGACAATCAGAAAAATAATATCAAAATATAATGTTGTTTTTATTTTTTACAATAGTAAAATAATTTATTACATTTACAGAACAAAATCCTTACAAATGAAGAAAATAACAAAAATCGCATTCGCTTTATTACTAGTTGCGGGTGTATCTATGAATGCTCAAACTGCATTAAAAAATGGTTCTGTAACTTATAGCATGACAATGCCAGGTGCTGGTGAAGAAATGGCTGCTATGGGAGAAAGTACAATAACGGTTCATTTTAATGATAAAACTCAAGCAACAGACATGAGCATGATGGGTGGAATGATGTTAATGAAAACTATCGTTCCAATTGCAAATGAAAAAGAATCTAAAATGACTGTAGAAGTAATGGGTATGAAATACGAAATTACTGATGCTGGAGAAGCTGCTTCTAAAAATACAAACGGACTTAGTAATTTAGATAATGCTAAAGAAATTGTGTATGATAAAAAAGACACTAAAGAAATTGTAGGTTTTAAATGTTATAAAGCTACTGTATCTATGAATGATGGAACCACAAGTATTTTTTATATTACAGAAGCAATTGCTCCGCAAGCTCAAAAAGAAGATGCAAAAGTTAAACTTTCTGGTTACCCTTTAGAAATGACTGTTCAAACAGCTCAAGGAGATATGGTAATGAAAGCTACAAAATTTTCAAAAGAAGTTCCTGCAGATGCTTTTAAAGTTGGAGAAGGATTTACAAAAATAACTATGGAAGAATTTCAAAAGCAAATGGGTGGTATGTAATACTAACCTCTTTTTATAATATAAGAAGCACTGAGAAATCGGTGCTTTTTTGTTTGCTATAATCTAATAGTGTAAAAATTCATTTGATGATTTGTAAGAATAAAAAAATACTATATTTGAATAACGCTATTTCATAGCGCATATATATAAATTAGCAGCAATTAGCCAAAAAATCTTAAAAAATGAAAAAAATCATTATTACATTTCTAATATTAAGTTTTAATTTAATGTTCTCTCAAAATTATTTTGAAGGAAAAAATTTATACTGCAAATCTGACAATCCGAGAGCAATGGAATTGTTTAATACAGGAATTGAAACTTTGTACTTAAATAAAACTTTAGATAAAAAATACTTAAAAATGACAGCCGATGTATTTTTCAGGGCTTATCAAACTGACACTACATTCTGTGATGCTATTTTTTTTGCAGGATATACAAAAAGATTATTAAATGATAAATATGCTTTAACATGTTATTATTATGCAGACAGTTTAGCTAATAATAAATCAATTGAATTTAAAACCAATCTTGCAGCTGAAGCCTTAAGATTTGGAAATGAAGCATCATTTAAAATTGCAAGAAGAAAATATAATGAATTGATCGAATATTTTCCTGAAAGTCCTGAAGGCTACTATGGATTTGCTATAACTTCTCCCATTTTTGAGGATACTGATAAAGGTTTAGAAAATATAAATATCGCAATTGAAAAGTATAAAAAAATTAATACAGAATTAAAGACGATGTTATATTTATGAAAGGTATTTTATTGTCTTTTAATAAAAAATATATAGAAGGGTTGGAATATTTAGAAAAATCCTATTCTTCATATAAAAAAGAAGAAAACTTTAAAATACATTATTCTCTCTGTTTACTTAAAGTATCAGAAATTAATAATGACGAAAAAATGAAAAAAAAGGCTCTTAAAAATTATGAAAAAATTGAAAATAAAGAGCAAATACCAAATGAACTAAAAATATTGTTAAATTTTTAAAATAACTGCTGGTAAAAGTAGTTTATAAAAATGATGGGGTTTTGAGCTTAATTTAAAGTTGGTTTTGTACTTATAAAAAATCGTTTAACCAGAAGTATAGTCTTCCTTAACCGCAACTCCCGTGAATAGGCGGAATGTCAAAAAAGCTACTTATGACTACTTGTCATTTTTAAAATGAAACAAAAAAATCCTAATCTTTCAATTAGGATTTTCTTTTTATTTCTCAAACTCTTTTAATGTATTAATAATAATTGAAACACATTCCCTAAGTTGTTCTTCTGTCATTACTAACGGTGGAGCAAAACGAATGATGTTTCCATGAGTAGGTTTCGCTAATAAACCGTTTTCGGCTAATCGAACGCAAATATTCCAAGCGGTGTCACTTTCTTCTGTATCATTTATTACAACGGCATTTAACAATCCTTTTCCTCTTACTAAAGTAGCAATGTTTGAAGTTTCAATAAAGCTATTTAATTCTTCACGGAAAATTTTACCTAATTTTCTAGCATTTTGAGACAAACTTTCCTCCGAAACTACTTCTAAAGCCGCCATAGCAACAGCAGCTGCCACAGGATTTCCTCCAAAAGTAGAACCATGTTGTCCTGGCTTAATCACATTCATAATGTGATCATTTGCCAAAACAGCCGAAACTGGATAAGCTCCACCCGATAAGGCTTTACCTAAAATTAAAACATCAGGTTGAACATATGTTTCTTGTTTTTCACATTTAGATTCGCAAGAACAATTTCCACAAACAGCTAATAACGAACCTGTTCTAGCAATTCCTGTTTGAACTTCATCAGCAATAAACAAAACATTATTTGCTTTACAAATCGCTTGTGCTTTTTGTAAATAATCTGTTGCAGGTGTATAAACTCCAGCTTCGCCCTGAATAGGTTCTACTAAAAATCCTGCAATATTTTTTGAAGAATTAACCGCTTTTTCTAAAGCTTCAATGTCATCATAAGGAATACTAATAAATCCTGCCGTATATGGTCCGAAGTTTTTACGAGCATTTTCGTCATTTGAAAACGAAATAATAGTTGTTGTTCTTCCGTGGAAATTTCCATCACATACTATAATTTGTGCATCATTTTCATTAATTCCTTTTTTCTCATACGCCCATTTTCTACACAATTTTAAAGCTGTTTCAACTGCTTCAGCACCAGTATTCATTGGCAAAACTTTATCAAAACCAAAATAGTTTGTTACAAATTCTTCGTAAACTCCTAATTTATCGTTGTAAAATGCTCTTGACGTTAAAGTTAAAGTTTGTGCTTGGTTTACCATTGCTCCAACAATTTTTGGATGACAATGCCCTTGATTTACTGCAGAATAAGCTGAAAGAAAATCATAATATTTTTTTCCTTCTACATCCCAAACATAAACTCCTTCTCCTCTACTCAAAACTACTGGTAGTGGATGATAATTGTGTGCACCGTACTTGTCTTCTAATGCAATAGCTTCAGCCGAATTCATTTTTTCTAAAACTGACATAAAATGTTTTTTATTGATTGTTACATCGCAATTCCTTCTTTATGGTGAGAAATCAACCGAATAGTTGTCAAAAATACAAAAATCAAGGGCAAGTTCAAATTCAAACTTAATAATCCGTAAAAAAATCTAATTTTCGGAACACAGTTTTTAAAAAATTGAAGAAATTATAAAAACCTATAAAATGTTCAAAACTCTTATAAACTTTTAATCTATTAACCTTTTAAACATTTAATCAAACATTTCTAACAACGTCGTAACTGTATTCCAGTTTCGTATTGTAGCCACAACGTTTAATTTCTTCTCAATATATTTTTGGTCTAATCTAGTTTTACCAGCTCCAACTGCGTATTTAATGTAAATTCTGCTTTTATCAATTGCGGCTTCATCGGGTTTAAATTGACTAATTTTTAAATCATTTAAAGCACCACTCGATAATTCTTTCGAAATGAAAGCTACATATAGTTTCTTAGTATCGCAATCTTTTTCTTTTAGATAAGAATTGTTCTTGAAACACGCTTCTAAATCTTCTTTTGAAATAACAACAACCGGAACTTCCAAACCTAATTCTTTGAAAATTTCTTGTTTAATTTTAAACCCAACACTAGCGCCATGTTCCTCTTCCGAATCCACAAAAACATTTCCCGATTGAATATATGTTTGTACATTTTGAAATCCTGCATTTTCTAAAACAGTTTTCAATGCATCCATTTTAATCATATTGTGTCCGGAAACGTTTATTCCGCGAAGTAAAGCCAAGTGCGTTTTCATATTTATTGAAATTTGCTATAAAAGTAAAATATATTATCAAATCAGCATAACAATTCTTATTTTTGCTGCATGGGAAAAAAGAGAACAGAAAAAATCGTATTCGAAAACGTAAAAATCCTTGATGCAGGTGCAAAAGGTGTATCGGTAGCGAAAGCACCAGATGGTAAAGTAATATTTCTTCCAAATGTAGTTCCAGGCGATGTGGTTGATGTACAAACCATGAAGAAAAGAAAAGCCTACTACGAAGGTAAAGCCATAAAAATTCATGAATTTTCTGAACATAGAATTGAACCCGTTTGTGCTCATTTTGGTGCTTGTGGTGGTTGTAAATGGCAAAACATGAAATACAGCCAACAATTGTTCTATAAAAATCAGGAAGTATACAATAATTTAAAACGAATAGGTAAAATTGAATTACCCGAATTTGAAGCTATTTTAGGTTCAGAAAAACAATTTTTCTATAGAAATAAAATGGAATTTGGTTTCTCGAATGCGCGTTGGATGACCGATGCCGAAATTCAATCGGGAACTGAATTTGATAATAAAAATGCATTAGGATTTCATATTCCTAGAATGTGGGATAAGATTTTAGATATTGAGAAATGTCATTTACAAGAAGATCCATCAAACGAAATTCGTAACGAAATCAAACGTTTTGCAAACGAAAACAACTTAACTTTCTTTAATGCAAGAGCTGTGGAAGGTTTATTGAGAACGTTGATGATTCGTACTGCTTCAACAGGTGAAATCATGGTGTTGATTCAGTTTTATGAAAACGATAAAAACGGAATCGAATTGATGATGAATTTCTTGGCAGAACGTTTTCCTCAAATCACTTCTTTACAATATGTTATCAATCAAAAATTGAATGATACGTTGTACGACCAAGACATTATTTTATTCAAAGGTCGCGATTATATTTTAGAAGAAATGGAAGGGTTGCATTTTAGTATTAATGCGAAATCTTTCTATCAAACCAATTCAGATCAAGCGTATGAATTGTATAAAATTACGAGAGAATTTGCAGGTTTAACAGGAAACGAAACGGTTTACGATTTATATACTGGAACAGGAACCATTGCGCAATTCGTATCAAAACAAGCGAAAAAAGTAATTGGTGTTGAAGCCGTTCCAGAAGCAATTATTGATGCAAAAGCGAATGCAACACGCAATAACATTACGAATTGTGAGTTTTATGTAGGAGACATGAAAAACGTATTTAACGACGAATTCATTAACCAACACGGACAACCCGACGTTATTATCACCGATCCACCAAGAGATGGAATGCATAAAGATGTGGTAGAAATGTTATTAAAAACAGATGTACCAAAAATTGTGTATGTAAGTTGTAACTCAGCTACACAAGCCCGTGACTTAGCCTTAATGGACGAAAAATACAAAGTAGTTCGTGTGCGTCCTGTGGATATGTTTCCGCAAACGCATCATGTGGAAAACGTGGTTTTATTGGAAAAACGATAATTAAATTTAAACCATATAGAAACATAGAAAATAGGAAGTTCTTCATAGCATTTCATTAAAACGAAGTTATGTTAACTATAAAAAGTGGAACACCTCTATACATTAAATAACTATGTATCTATGTGGTAAAATAAAAAATCTATGAAAAAAATAGTTTTTATAACCTTATCCCTACTTTTAGCTGTTTCGTTTTGGAACTGTGAAAAAGATGATATTTGTGCCGAAGGAACCGCAGTAACACCTCGAGTAATTATTGAGTTTTATGATGCAACAAATACTACAGTATTAAAATCAGTTACTAATTTAGGTGTAATTGAACCTACTTTTACAACCGGTTTATCATTTACAGGAGCAAGTAAAATTGAAGTACCTTTAAGAACTACTGCCGATTTAACTTCATTGAACTTTATTCAAAATGGTAGCGATTCAGATACAACAAACGATAATATAGATTTACTTACGTTTAATTATGTAAGAAATGATGTTTATATATCGCGCGCTTGTGGTTATAAAACAGTATTCTATTTAGACGCAACAAATCCAATTGAATTAATAGCAGATGGAAATAACTGGATTCAAAATATCGAAGTAATACAACCCAATATAGAAACCGAAAATGAAGTACATGTTAAAATATATTTTTAGTTTGATCTTTTTGTGTGTTTCGTTATCAGGAAATGCACAAACCAAAGACACTACAAAAGTGTTGTATCCTGAACGATATGGTTTACGAATTGGGGCTGATTTACATAAAATTGCTCAATCGTTTTACGAAAAAGATTACAGAGGTTTTGAAATTGTAGGCGATTATCGTTTAACCAAGCGATTTTATATTGCTGGCGAAATTGGAAACGAAGATAAAACTGTTGATGACGATCGTTTTAACTTTACTACTAAAGGAACTTATTTTAAAGTTGGGTTTGACTACAATTCGTTTGAAAACTGGCTCGACATGGAAAATATGATTTACGTTGGAATGCGATACGGAATTAGTAGCTTTGATCATACTTTAAACAGCTACACCATTTTTGACCCTACAAATTATTATGGTGAAAACACCGTAATATCTGGTGAAAAATTTAGTGGTTTAAATGCAAGTTGGTTAGAAGTTATTGGTGGTATTAAAGCTGAGTTATTCAGTAATGTATATTTAGGTTTTTCGGTTCGATTAAACTATTTAGTATCTAACAAAAAACCAGATAATTTTGATAACCTTTTTATTCCAGGCTACAACAGAACCTACGATGGAAAATTTGGAGCAGGTTTTAACTACACACTAAGTTATTTCATACCAATTTACAAGAAAAATAAAGCTAAACAGATGTCAATAAAATAAACTAAAACCTCATTAATTGAGGTTTTTTTATGCCTTATTTTAAATTCTAAGTATATTATGTTACTTTTGAAAACAACAATTTATCCATCCATATTTTCACTTTAGTGGTTTAAAATCTATTAAAATTTTAATTTATTTTTACGAATATCAAATTAAAAATTATGGGATAGTAATAAAATTAAGAAAAAAAATATAATATATTTGAAAACATTAAAATCAAACAACTCTCAATTAACAAATAACATCATGAAAATAAATTATATAATTAGAAATAGTATTATAACAATTCTTGTATTCTCCTTATTCTCTTCTCCGATTTATGGTTGTACTGGAATTACTTTACTATCAAAAGATGGCGGTGTAGTTGTAGCTAGAACTGTTGAATGGGCATTGAATGACGCACAACATAACAAAATTTTAATTGTTCCAAGAAATAAAGAATTTAAAGCCCAAACTCCAGCGGGATTTAATGGTAAAAATTGGAAAGGAAAATATGGTTTTGTAACACTTACTGCTTACGGACAACCTTATGGACCTGATGGATTAAACGAAGAAGGATTGTATGTTGGGGTTTACTATTTACCCGGATTTGCTGAATATGCAGTTTATGACAGTAATAATGCTTCAAAATCTATGAGTGTTGGAGATTTAATGCAATGGATGCTTTCTTCATTTAAAACTGTAGATGAAGTTATATTACATTTAAAAGATGTAGTTGTTGTTAGCGTTGAAAACAAAGATTTTGGTGGTGCTGAACTTCCTTTTCACTTTAAAATTGTAGATCCTAGCGGAAACAGTAGAATAATTGAAATTGTAAACAAAGGTGAAGTTAAAATTTACAAACCTTATTTAGGTGTCATTACAAATTCACCAACTTATGATTGGCACATTATAAATCAAAGAAATTATTTAAATCTTTCTACTAATCCTAACCAACAAAAAAGCTTTGGTAATTATGAATTAAATCCAATTGGAGGAGGTTCTGGTTTTATAGGATTACCTGGAGATTTTACTCCACCATCTAGATTTGTAAGAGCCGCAGCTTTTACTGCTTCATGTAGACCTCTAGACACATCATTAGATGCCGTTTTTGAATCATTTAGAATACTAGATAATTTTAATATTCCACTTGGCGCACAAGTACCTGCAGAAAAGCTACCAACCGATATTGTGAGCGCAACTCAAGTAACTTCTTCTTGTGATTTAAAAGAAAAAGTTTATTATTATCATACCATGTGGAATAGAGAAGTAAGAAAAATTGACCTTAAATTGATTGACTTCTCTGAAATAAAAGAACAAATAATCGATGATGATGTAAAGAAAGAAAACACCATAAAAGATGTAACACCACAACATTCGAAAAGAAAAAAAGCAAGTAAAAAATAGTTTGAAATTAAAATTAAAGCAATGAATATTATAGATAAAATAATTCACTTCACAGAAAAGACAATTTATTACATCTTATCAATTCTAATACTTTTGTTTGTGATATACGAAGTAGTAGATTTAATTAATTTATTTTATAATGAAGTTAGTAATGCTTCCATTATAGATCATAAATCAATTGCGCTTACAGGTGTTCCTTTATTCTTTAACATAATAATTGCATTAGAAATCCTTGAAACATTTAAAGGAGATAATGAAAATATTTTACGCAAAGTAAAAATCATTTTGTTAGTTGCATTAACCGCAATTTCAAGAAAAGTAATTATAATGGATGTTAAGCATGTTGGGTTTGAAACAGAAATTGGTATTTCAATTTTAATACTTACAATTTGTATTGGTTATTTAATACTTAACAACAATAAATTCAATAAGAAATTCATCACAAATAAAAGCATTACAGAGAATAAGGATTAAATTTAATAGATAAAATTTAATCGAATTCAATAAAAAAATCCAGAGCTAGCTCTGGATTTTTTTATTGAATTTCTTTTACACCTTTTATAAAAAGCCACTTCATAAATATCTTTTCACCTGAAGGTGTTTTAATTGCTTGGAACTTTGGTGCTAAAAGTAACGCGACCATAAATGAAGTCATAGGAACCCAAAGACCATTCAAATGGGTGAATTTGTCTACTAAAAACAAAGTTGGCAAATAAATCACCGTAAATCCTAAGAAGTTATATAAGAATGATTTTACTTTTTTACTCATTGTATTTTTGTTTAATTGATAAATTGTTGAATTGAAAACGCATCTGTCATTCTGAACTCGTTTCAGAATCTATCTAGAGAAGCTGAAACGAGTTCAGCTTGACAAAAAATGTTACTCTTCAGTATTCATGTATTTCCCTTTTTTACTACCTTCATACATTTGGTATTTCACTAAACGCGCTTCTAACTTTCCGTTAAAAAGTTTAATTTTTCTGCTTGGCTTTAAACCTACAAACTTTAAAGCTTCTAAATTTGCAGTAATAAACCAAGCATTGGTATTGGGATAATTTTGTTTTAACGTATCTCCTATTTCTCTATAAAAACGCTCCATATCAATATCCAAACGTTCTCCATAAGGCGGATTGAATACCATATGTAACGGTCCTTCGGTTTCCTTTTTAGAATCGAAGAAATTTTCGTTGGTAATCGTAATGTATTCGTCTAAATTGGCATTTTTTACATTATCTTTTGCTTTAGAAACAGCACTTGGCGCTTTGTCATAGCCTGTAATAGTATAATGAAATTCGCGTGTTTTCTTTAATAACGATTCTAAAATGTTATCAAACAATTCAGCATCCCAATCTTTCCATTTCTCAAAACCAAATTCCTTACGATTAATATTCGCTGGAACGTTGCAAGCAATCATCGCCGCTTCGGCTAAAATAGTTCCCGAACCACACATAGGATCTAAGAAATGACTTTTTCCTTCCCAACCAGCTAAAATCAACATTCCAGCCGCTAAAACTTCGTTGATTGGTGCAATATTCGTAGCCGTACGATATCCTCTATGGTGTAACGAAGCGCCTGAAGAATCTAACGAAACCGTCACATTATCTCTATCAATATGCACGTGAATTTGTAAATCTGGAAAATCTTTATCGATACTTGGACGCTTTCCGTTCAAATCCCTAAATTGATCTACAATCGCATCTTTAGTCTTCAAAGCTACAAACTGACTGTGGTTAAAATTTTCTGAATGTAAGGTAGTATCAACTAAAAACGTATTGTGTTCGGTTAAATAATCCGACCAATCAATCGCTCTAATACCTTCATACAAGGCTTTGTCGTTATGTGCTTTAAAAGTTTTAATAGGTTTCAAAATTTTTAAAGCAGTACGAAGTGCCAAATTGGCTTTGTACATAAATCCTTTATCGCCTTTAAAACTTACTACACGCGTACCAATTTCCACTTGTTGTGCGCCAAGAATCTGAAGTTCTCTCGCTAATATTTCTTCAAAACCAAAGAAGGTTTTGGCTGTCATTTTATAATTTTCCATTCTTCAATTTCAAGTTCAATTGCAAAAATCAACCGCAATCGCAATAATTAGGGTATTCTTGTGCAAAAATACATTAAATTTGCTACTTGAAAGAAACGAATTCAGAATTAATGTCAGAAACACAAAAGACTTCAACAGAAAATTGGTTTGCCTCTTGGTTTGATACCGAATATTATCATATTTTATACAAGGAACGCAACGACGAAGAAGCGCAATTGTTAATGGATAATTTAACGCATTATTTAAACCTTCCAGAAGATGCTAAAATATTAGATTTAGCTTGTGGAAAAGGACGTCATGCTATTTACTTGAACTCTTTAGATTATAATGTAACTGGTGCCGATTTATCTGAAAATAGTATTGCAGAAGCAACAAAATTTGCTAACAATAAATTGCAATTTAAAGTTCATGATATGCGTGAACCTTTTGAAGAAAAATACGATGCCATTTTTAATTTGTTTACGAGTTTTGGCTATTTTGAAGATGATGCCGATAATTTTAAAACCATAAAAGCAATTCATAACAGTTTAACGGAAACAGGTTTTGCTGTAATCGATTTTATGAATGTAGATTATGTGTTGGATAATTTAGTTGCCGATGAAATAAAAACGGTAGACGGAATTGATTTTCACATTAAACGTTATTTAAAAGACGGACACATTTATAAAGAAATTGAATTCGAAGATAAAGGTGAAAAATTTCATTTCACCGAAAAAGTACAAGCCCTTCGCTTAGAAGATTTTGAAAAAATAATGGAAGAAGCTGGTATTTTTTTATTGGATATTTTTGGCGATTATAAATTGCGAAAATTCTATAAAACACAATCAGAACGTTTAATTATGATATTTAAATAATGCACTATATTATCACCTTTTCAGCTGTTATTTTAGGGTTTTTAATCGCTTTGTTTTTAAAACCGCAAAAGAAAAAAAACATCAAATTACTATTAGCATTTAGTGGTGCGTTTTTACTTTCGCTTACTGTTTTACATTTATTACCCGAATTATTTAGCGAAGGACATAATCACGTTCATGAAGGAGAAGAAACACATGCCACTTTACCTGTTGGTGTTTTCATTATGATTGGAATTTTATTCCAAATCTTACTAGAATTTTTCTCTAAAGGTGCAGAACACGGTCATGTTCATGTTCATACAGACGAACATAACGAATTGCATCAAATTCCGTGGTTATTATTTATTAGTTTGTGTATTCATGCTTTGTTAGAAGGTTTTCCAATTCACGACAATAATAATTTAGCATACGGAATTGCAGTTCACCACTTCCCTATTGCTATCATTTTGACCTTGTTTTTCGTAAATGCGAAGATGAATAAAATGATGATTTTTGCATTTATGTTTTCATTTGCTTTAATGACACCACTAGGAACTTTATTAGCGGAACAAATGCATTTTGCCCAACATTACTCAAAAGAAATCTCGGCTATTGTAGTTGGAATTTTATTTCATATTTCTTCTACAATTATTTTTGAAAGTAATGAAGGACATAAATTCAATTTGGCCAAAATTACCATGATTGTATTTGGTTTTGTTTTAGCCTACATTATTGAAATGGGACATTCGCATTAAAAAGTAGATTACATAAATCATAAATAGTTTTTAGTTAAATTTGAAGAACATTTAAAAATAAATAATATGGGATTATTTTCTGCGCTACTTGGCAAT
This sequence comes from Flavobacteria bacterium BAL38, assembly GCA_000169355.1. Taxonomy (GTDB): domain Bacteria; phylum Bacteroidota; class Bacteroidia; order Flavobacteriales; family Flavobacteriaceae; genus Flavobacterium. The sequence goes on from AAXX01000001.1 coordinate 226,115, forward strand.
GCAGGTGCTGTAAATCAGGAAACTTTAGTTAAAGATTATGGCAAACTTTTAATTACGGATGAAGAAATTGAATTGGGCTTTAAATTAATCCGAGATACATTTATTTTTACCAACAAACGACTAATTCTAATTGAAAAACAAGGGATTACAGGTAGCAAAATAGAATATAAATCCATCACATACAAAAGCATTTCACGTTTCAGCGTTGAAACTGCCGGGACTTTTGACTTAGAAGCCGAATTAAAAATTTGGGTTTCCAGCGAGGCAAATCCGAGTATTGTGAAACAATTCAATAAATCTGTTAATGTGTATGATGTGCAGAATGTTTTGGCACATCATGTTTTAAAATAATCGCATGAACTTTACCAAAACTACTGAACAAGCTTCCAAATACGAACATTTAGAAAAAATGTCGGTAACTGATTTGTTAACCAATATCAACAACGAAGATAAAACCGTTCCGTTAGCAGTAGAAAAAGCATTGCCACAAATTGAAAAATTAGTGACTGAAATTGTTTCGAAAATGAAACAAGGTGGTCGTTTGTTTTATATTGGAGCCGGAACTTCGGGACGTTTAGGAATTGTAGATGCTTCAGAATGTCCACCAACTTTTGGAGTTCCGTTTGATTTGGTAATCGGAATTATTGCAGGTGGTGATACTGCCATTAGGAAAGCAGTTGAATTTGCCGAAGACGACAAAGAACAAGCTTGGAAAGATTTACAACAATGGAATATCAATGAAAATGATGTTGTAGTTGGAATTGCCGCTTCGGGAACTACACCTTATGTAATTGTTGGATTAGAAATGTGTAATCAAAACAACATCAGCACAGGAAGTATCAGTTGTAATGCCGAAAGTCCGATATCCAAAACGGCTAAATTTCCTATTGATGTGGTAGTTGGACCTGAATTCGTAACGGGAAGTTCGCGCATGAAAGCGGGAACGGCTCAAAAATTAGTTTTAAATATGATTTCGACCGCAACTATGATTCAATTAGGGAAGGTAAAAGGCAACAAAATGGTCGATATGCAATTGAGCAACACTAAATTAATTGATAGAGGTACGAGAATGATTATGGAGGAAATCCCGGTTAGTTATGAAGATGCCAACCAACTTTTAAAAACACATGGAAGTGTTAGAAATGCAGTAAATTTTTACAATAATAATAAATAAAAAATAGAAAATGAAAAAATTATTTTTATTCTTATGCGTATTTTGTTTTACGATATCTTTTGCTCAAAAATTAGAATACAACAATGGTAAAATTTTTCAAGATGGTGAGCAAATATCTTCTTTTGAAACAAAGAAAGTATTGGCTTCCGATTTAAAAGCATTGCATTTATTTAAAAAAGCAAAATCGAAAGAATCGTTAGGAGGATTCATTTTAGGATTAGGAATTGGAGGAACTGTTGCTGATTTAGTAATGGGATTAACTTCTGATGTAAAATATCCAACTGCCATAACTTATGTTGGTGTTGGATTAATGGCTGTATCTATTCCAATTTTATCAGGAAGAAAGAAAATGGTTCAAGAAAGTGTTGATATTTATAATGCTGGACTACAAGAACAAAAGAAAACATTAGGCGACAATTTTGAGTTGAATATTGTAAATAATTCAAACGGAGTTGGTCTTCAAATTAATTTCTAATGGCAACCGATAAAAACATATTAGCAAAAGGTATTAAATATCTTTCAGGTGCGTTACCTTTACTATTTCTTGGTCCAATAATTATTAATAGTGCTTTTAAAAACGAAGGAAGTCCATTATATCCTTATGTTTTAGGATTGGGAATCATAATTGCTTTAGCGGCAATGTTTTTAATTTTTAAAGGAATCACTACCTTGGTTAAAAGCATGTTTGACGGCGATAAACAAGGGTAATAACAAGTTCAATATCAAGTTCAAAATCAATAACAATTTCAAAATCAAATATGAAATTCAAAGTACAACATTCTATTTGTAGTTTAATACTACTTACATTGCTAACTTCTTGCTACAATCAAGAGCGTAATTGTAGTGATTTTAAAACTGGGAAATTTTCATCAGAAACCGAAATTGAAGGTAAAAAATATACGAGTACTTTTGAACGAAATGATTCTATTCAAATAGAAACCTACGAAGGAAAAATAGACACTTTTAAAGTACGATGGACCAATGATTGCGAATATATAATGCAAAATATAAATCCAAAAAACCGTGAAGAGAAAAAACCAGTTCAAATGAAAATTTTGACTACAAATTCAAACTCATATAGTTTTGAATATTCTTTTGTAGGCGATTCAAAAAAACAACGCGGAACTGTTACAAAACTAAACTAATCAAGGTATAATTAGTTGTAAAACCAAAACAAAAAATGGAAGTATTTTTAAATCCAGATGCCTGGATAGCGCTTTTAACCTTAACCTTTTTAGAAATCATTTTAGGCATCGATAACATCATTTTTATATCAATTGTTACCGGAAAATTACCTCAAGAAAAGCGTAAAAAAGCTACCCAATTAGGAATGTTCTTAGCAATGTTCATGCGGATAGCCTTACTTTTCGGAATCACACTTTTAATTGCAATGAAAGCGCCTTGGTTTAGCTTTGATTTTGGTTGGTTCTCAGCAGATATTACAGGTCAAGCCTTAATTTTATTGTTAGGCGGATTATTCTTAATCTACAAAAGCACCAAAGAAATCCATGAAAAAGTAGACCATAAAGGTGAAGAAGAAAAAGAAATAAAAACTTCGGCAAGCAATTCATTTGGAAGTGTTATTGGTCAAATTTTATTAATCGACATCATTTTCTCTGTAGATAGTATCTTAACTGCGGTAGGTATGACAAACGGAATTGAAGGTGCTTTATTAATTATGATTTGTGCCGTTGTAATTTCTGTTGGCGTAATGATGTTATTTGCGGTTCCTGTTGGGAATTTCGTAAATACGAATCCTTCTATTCAAATCTTAGGTTTAGCGTTCTTAATCTTAATCGGATTTATGTTAATTACCGAAAGTATGCACTTATCAAATGCTGAATTAGCCGGACAACACGTTGGTGCTGTTCCTAAAGGGTATTTGTATTTTGCGATTGCCTTCTCATTAACTGTGGAGTTTATCAATATGAAACTGCGTAAGAAAAACTAATTATAAAATTATTGAATAAAAAATGTCCCGATATTTTTGGGACATTTTTATTTATAGAATATAAGTTTTAAGACAATCCAGTAATTACACCGTTATTGTCAATATCAATTCGTTCCGCATTTGGAATGGCTGGTAAGCCCGGCATTCGCATTACTTCGCCTAACAACGGAACAATAAATCCGGCACCACTCGCAATTTCAAATTCGCGAACCGTAATATCAAAATTGGTAGGGCGACCAATTAATTTATCATTATCTGAAAAACTAGCTGGTGTTTTTGCCATACAAACCGAAAAATGACTAAATCCTAAATCGTTAATCATTTTTAATTGCGTTTTTGATTTTGGAGAAAACTCAACCGAATTTGCTCCATATATTTCTTTGGCAACTACATTTATTTTATGTTCAATTGAATCAGAAGGTTGGTACAAAGGTTTATAATTTGCAGTTCCTTTTTCAATTTCATCCACCACTTTTTGTGCTACTTCAGCCGATCCTTTACCTCCATCAACAAAAGCGGTACTAACAATTGCAGCAACACCTTTTAAGGCACATAAAGCAATTAATTTATCATATTCCGCTTGTGTATCATCTGGAAAAGCATTAACACAAACCACAGGATTGATTCCGAATTTTTGAATATTTTCGATGTGTTTTTCTAAATTACAAAAACCCTTTTCAATAGCACTTACACTTTCTGTTTTAAAATCTTCTGCCGCTAATCCTGCATGATGTTTAATAGCTCTAATTGTTGCTACTAAAACAACCGCATCAGGTTTTAAACCACTTTGTTCGCACTTTATATGTAAGAATTTTTCAGCACCTAAATCGGCACCGAAACCAGCTTCAGTAACAGCATAATCACCTAATGACAATCCCATTTTAGTGGCAATAGCCGTATTGGTTCCTTGTGCAATACTTGCGAAAGGTCCCCCATGTAAAATTGCTGGATTTCCGTCGATGGTTTGCACTAGATTAGGTTTAATAGCATCTTTCAATAAGGTTGCCATTGCTCCTACTACATTTAAATCTCTAGCAAAAATAGCTTTTCCGTCTAACGTTTTTCCAACGAATATATTTCCTAATCGGAATTTTAAATCTTCTAAATCTTTTGCTAAACAGATAATTGCCATGACTTCGGAAGCTGGCGTAATATTAAAACCATCTTCGCGCATAGTTCCATTCGCTTTTGCTCCCACTCCAATAATAATCTGACGTAAAGAACGATCGTTCATATCCATTACACGTTTCCATGCAATAGATTTTGGATCTAGATTTAATGAATATTTCGTGTTTTGTAAATTGTTATCAATAACAGCCGATAACAAGTTATTTGCCTTTTCAATTGCCGAAAAATCACCCGTAAAATGCAAATTAATGTCTTCCATGGGTAACACTTGAACATAACCACCACCAGCAGCCCCACCTTTTAATCCGAAAACTGGTCCAAGCGATGGTTCACGTAAAACGGCGATTGCTTTTTTACCTATGTAATTCAATCCATCTGTTAAACCAATTGACATAGTAGTTTTACCTTCGCCATATTTGGTTGGCGACATGGCAGAAACTAATATTAGTTTTCCTTTAGGATTTTCTTGCTGTAAGTGTAAAGGTAATTTGGCTTTGTACTTGCCATAATATTCTAAATCGTCTTCTTCAATATTGATTTTTTTAGCGATTTCTTTAATGTGAGACATGGTTGCATTTTGTGCAATTTCAATGTCTGATGGAAAATTTGACATTAGTTGTTGTGTTATAATTGGTATTCGAAATTAAAGGTTTTATTTGGGATGAAAAATGATAAAAGTCACTAAAAAAAAGACCTACAAGGTTTTGGAAACCTTGCAGGTCAAAATCTTATTCCAAAGACAACGTTATTTGTCCGTCGTCATCTAATTCTGTTTGAATATCTTCAGAAATATTATTTTCTTCTGAAACTTCTAGTTCTTCTGCTACAATTTCTTCTGGTTCTTCATACGGTAACGATTCTAATAAATTGATTTGTTTTACCTTATCTGTTGTAAGCTGATTTCCTAATGCTTTTATTCCTTTTACTGCAATAAATTGTTCCAAATCTACGGTTTGATTTTCCTTTTGAACACCTTTTACTTTTGCAAAAATAACATCAGCAACCGGACGCCAATCCGTAGAAACAATTTCTAATTGTGATTTCTCGTGTTCGGTGATGAAAATTTCTTCTTTGTTTTCGTTTTCAACTAAGAAACGTTTTACAAAATATCGGTCTTTTTCACCACAATAATAAATACAAGAAATTGGTTTGTTTGGATTCCATTTTTCCAACACAATCATGTCTTCTTCAAAGTGAGTCGTTAATTCGGGGATAATGGTTTTCAGTTTTCCAGATTGATTAACAATCAACAAACGATCATTTGGTCGGAATTCACCTAAAAGTTCACCTCTTCCATCTACATTTAAACGTTGAACCGTATCATCAAACCAAACCTTTCTTGGTCGTAAAGTTGAAATTCCCTTCTCCTTTAACTCAATTTTTTTGATTGGATATTTGGTTACCGTATTGCCACGAGAAGCTCGTCCTTTGATAGCAATATCAGAGAAATCAACATCCCATTTCAGTTTTTTCACGCTTCCTACTTGGCGTAATAAAATGGTAACGACTTCGGCTTCTCCATTAGGATTGGCAGAAAAATAGGACACCATTGAACCTGGTTTTTCTTGTGTTAAATCGTAAAATTTATCACGAGTTACACCCGAAACATTGAAACGTTTGATAAAAGTGGAACCGTTTTTACCATCACGATACATCATGTTGTAAATGGTTCGTTTGTCGTTTTTATCAAAAACAGCGATGTGAATAATGTCTTTTCCAACGAATTTTTTATCATCTACTTTCGCTACCATCATTTTTCCATCGCGAAGGAATACAATTACATCATCGATATCTGAACAATCGGCAACGTACTCGTCTTTCTTTAAACCGGTTCCAAAGAAACCTTCTTCACGATTTACATATAATTTTGTATTTCTTAAAACTACTTTCGTAGCTTCAATATTATCAAAACTTCTTAATTCGGTTTGACGTTCGCGTCCTTTTCCGTATTTGTCTTTTAGTTTTTGGAAGAAATCAATCGTATAATCAATAATATGATCCAAATGATACTTTACTTGTTCCATTTCGGCTTCTAATTTCGCAATAGCATCATCCGCTTTATCCGAGTCGAAACGCGTAATACGAATCATTGGAATTTGGGTTAATTTTTGCAAATCATCGTCGTTAATTTCACGAACAAATGATTTTAAAAACGGTTCAAATCGATCATACATGTATTTGTACAACGATTCTCTATCGGAATACAATTTGAAGTCGATGTACATTTCTTCACGAATGAAAATCTTTTCTAACGTAGAGAAATGCCATTTATTTTCTAATTCGTCTAACTGAATTTCCAATTCGCGTTTGAGCAAATCAACCGTTCTATTGGTCGAAATCTTCAGCATATCCGAAACACCAATAAACAATGGTTTGTTATTCTCAATTACACATCCTAATGGAGCAACTGATGTTTCACAAGCTGTAAAAGCATACAAAGCATCAATCATTTTATCTGGAGAAACACCTGCTGGCAAATGAATTAAAATTTCAACCTCAGCAGCTGTATTGTCTTCAATTTTCTTGATTTTGATTTTCCCTTTTTCGTTGGCTTTCAAAATACTATCAATCAATGTTGACGTATTGGTTGAAAACGGAATTTGGGTAATCACCAACGTTTGTTTGTCTAATTGACCAATTTTTGCACGCACACGCACACGACCACCACGTAATCCATCATTATAATTGGAAACATCAGCAATACCAGCCGTTGGAAAATCGGGAAATAAGGTAAAAGGTTTCCCTTTTAATATTTTAATAGACGAATCTATTAATTCGTTAAAGTTGTGAGGTAACACTTTGGTCGATAAACCTACAGCAATACCTTCTGCTCCTTGTGCTAATAGTAAAGGAAACTTCACCGGAAGATTAATCGGTTCGGCACGACGACCATCATACGACATTCCCCATTCGGTGATTTTTGGCGAATACAACACATCGTGACCAAATTTTGAAATTCGGGCTTCGATGTAACGTGAAGCAGCGGCACTATCTCCTGTTAAGATATTTCCCCAGTTTCCTTGCATGTCGATGATTAGGTCTTTTTGTCCAATTTGCACCATGGCGTCACCAATACTCGCATCTCCGTGAGGGTGATACTGCATGGTATGACCTACGATATTCGCAACTTTGTTATAACGACCATCATCTAACTCTTTCATAGAGTGCATAATACGACGTTGCACCGGTTTAAATCCGTCTTCAATCGCCGGAACTGCACGTTCTAGAATTACATACGAAGCGTAGTCCAAAAACCAATCTTTGTACATTCCTGTAACTTTGGTAATGGTGTCTTCTGGGTTTTCGTTGTTTTCGTAAAAATGATGTCCCGTTGAAACACGAATATCGTCAAAACCTTCCTCGTTAGTGGGACTGTCTTGATTATCGAAATTTTCGTCTTCGTTTGGAATGATGTTATCTTCTTCTTCGTCTTTCATTTTTATGCTGAATTATTTTCAGTATACTTTTTTAATTCAAAATTACTGCTCACTATAAACTGAACACTGAACACTAATTTTTCTCCACTACATCCAACTCTACTTTCAAATTGTTAATGATAAACTCTTGGCGGTCTGGGGTATTTTTACCCATGTAGAACTCTAACAAAGTTTCAATAGAAGTAGCTTTATCTAACATGACAGGATCTAATCGAATGTCTTGCCCAATGAAATGCTTGAACTCATCTGGCGAAATTTCCCCTAACCCTTTGAATCGGGTGATTTCTGGTTTTGGTTTTAACTTTTCAATGGCGTTAACTCGTTCTTCTTCGCTGTAGCAATAAATCGTTTCTTTTTTATTTCGCACACGGAACAAAGGCGTTTGTAAAATATACAAATGTCCGTCTTTAATCAACTCAGGGAAAAACTGCAAGAAAAACGTAATCAACAACAAGCGAATGTGCATACCATCGACATCGGCATCGGTTGCAATTACGATATTGTTGTAACGCAAATCGCCCATGTCTTCTTCGATGTTTAGGGCAGCTTGCAATAAATTGAATTCTTCGTTTTCGTATACGATTTTCTTAGTCATTCCGTACGAGTTCAAAGGCTTACCACGTAAACTAAAAACTGCTTGTGTATTCACATCGCGACTCTTCGTAATCGAACCCGAAGCCGAATCTCCCTCGGTAATAAAAAGTGTACTTTCTAAACTTCTTGGATTTTTAGCATCGGTTAAATGCACACGACAATCTCGTAATTTTTTATTATGAAGGCTGGCTTTTTAGCACGGTCTTTGGCTACTTTCTAATTCCAGAAAGTCTTTACGTCGCGTTCGGCTTGTAAAATCTTACGCAATAATGCATCGGCAATTTCCGGATTTTATGTAAGAAATTATCTAGATTGGTTTTAATAAAATCATTTACGAAGGTACGAACCGAAGGTCCGTTTGGTCCGATATCGGTAGAACCTAATTTGGTTTTAGTTTGCGATTCGAAAACAGGTTCTTCCACCTTAACAGAAACAGCAGAAACAATCGATTTACGAATATCAGAAGCTTCAAAAGGTTTGTTGTAAAACTCTTTGATAGTTTTTACTATAGCCTCGCGAAAAGCACCTAAATGTGTTCCTCCTTGCGTCGTATTTTGTCCGTTTACAAACGAGTGGTATTCTTCTGAATATTGCGATTTACTATGTGTAATGGCAACTTCAATATCATCACCTTCTAAGTGAATGATTGGATACACCATATCTTCTTCGGCAATATTTTCTTCTAATAAGTCTTTTAGCCCAAATTCAGAAATATACTTTTCACCATTGTAATAAATCGTTAATCCACGATTTAAATAACAATAGTTTTTAAGCATTTTAATAATGTACTCGTTTCGGTATTTGTAGTTTTTAAAAATAGCTTCATCGGCAATAAAAGACACTTTTGTTCCTTTACGCTTTGTAGTTTCTTGAACGTCTTCTTCTATGGTTAAATTTCCGGCTGAGAATTCCGCTGCTTTTTGTTGGTTATCTCTAACCGATTCTACACGAAAAAAGTTGGAAAGTGCATTAACTGCTTTTGTTCCGACACCATTTAAACCCACCGATTTTTTGAAGGCTTTGGAATCGTATTTTCCACCCGTATTCATTTTGGAAACTACATCTACAACTTTCCCCAATGGAATACCACGTCCATAATCGCGAACGGTTACCAATTTATCTTTGATTGTTACCTCAATAGTTTTACCTGCACCCATAACGAATTCATCGATACAGTTGTCCATAACTTCCTTTAACAGAATGTAAATACCATCATCTGGTGATGAACCATCACCTAGCTTTCCGATATACATACCAGGACGCATACGAATATGTTCTTTCCAATCGAGGGAACGTATATTGTCTTCGGTATATTGATTTTGCTCTAACATAGACAGAATTTGGATTTTGTGCAATATAACATTTATCTCGAAATTTTAAAAGTATCAATTTGAGAAGTTATTGACAAAATGCGGTTGACAAGAGCAAATTCAAGGGCAAGTTCAAGGGCAAGCTCAAAAACAAAAAAGAAAGAGAAGAGACTAATTATTTATCAATCTTTAATTTTCTATAATGAATGAAAAGATAAAAATTGGTAATCAATAATAAATAAAATCCAATTTTTATTTGACCAATTCTGTCGATAAAAATGTAAGCATTAATTACTAAAATCAGAACAACTAAAATTAAATTCGTTAAATACACTTTTGAAATGTTTCGCATCTTATTTTTAAAGACTTTGTATAATCCGAATAAAGAAAACAAAACCAATAAAATTGAAAATAGAGAAGAAAAAAGTAATAAAAATGCTCCTAAGTCATTTAAAATACTTGTATCAAAAAGATTTTTAATTTGAAAAATTAAATCAATAACACTTTCACTTTCCTCAACAAAGTAAACTTTTACATAAAAAATAAAATCTGAAATTAAACTTTGAGAATCGGATGACACCTCACAACCATCACAAATAGGGTTTGAATTTACATATTCAACATTATCACATTGATGTACGAATGGTAAAAACAAGAATAAAACAGATAGAATTGAAAGAATTCTTAACTTATATTTTTTGATGATTTTCACTACTTTTTATTTAAACAAAAAATTACTCTCAAAATCAAATCCTTCTTTTCGTAACAACTTTCTAAAATCGGCACGAGATGGCGTTAAAACAACGTGAAGTGTGTCGTTTTCTTCCATTATAGTTTCGAATGGAATTTTTAATTCGGACTGTAACTTTGTAAAATCATTTTTGGATCCGAGTGTAACATACTTAACACCTGATGTAGTTAATTTTAAGATATTAGTTTGGTATTTTCCATCAACCTGTTCATTTAGAATTAATGAAGATTTATACGCTTTAGCAATTTCATTTTTGGCAAAAGAAAAAATGGTATCTATACGCTCTATAGTAAAAGAAACAGAATCGGCTTTTCTAAATGTTTTATAAAATTTATTTTCGGATTTATCGTAAACTTGATTGTTGCGAAACTCTAATTCAGGAATAGAATCTAATTCCGATTTTAAGGCTGTAATTATTTCTTTTTGGATTAGGTAAGTACATTTTGGCTCTATTACTAATCCGCGCAAAGTATCAACGGCATATGTGCCAATAAACTTTTTAGGAAATTCGGAAACAGCATCGACATTTCTAGGCTGTGCTTCCGAAAAATAGATAAAATTATTTTCTATTGCAGATTCTTTACAAGACGCAAATAAAAGCGAAGTAGCTAAAATAATTAAGAGATTTTTCATGATGGTTGGTTTTGAAAGAAAATATCAAAACTTATGCCAAAAAATAAAAAAAATTATCGGTTTTCCTGCTTTAACCAATCGGTATTTTTCTTTATGATTTTAATAATTACAATAGCAATTAATAAAAAAATCATACTATATAGCAAAAAAGGATTTAATTCTTTTTCGTTTTTTAAATATACTCCCACGAAATCGAAAACAAAGAAAATAGCAAATAAAACAAAAATACCCGTTATCTCTTTTCTAACTACTTTTTTCCAACTTAAAGATAAATTAGCTTTTATAAAATTTTTAAAATCTGGAACAAATGCAGGTACTTTTTCAGACCAATCTATATAGATTTTTCCGAATTTGTTTCTTAAAAAATGCTCTTCTGCAAACATAATTCGCTCATAATAAACCCAATAACAAAGAACAAAAGCAACCACAAACCAAAAATTTCCTGACATTATTGCCGGACCAAGCCACATAAAAAAATTACCTACATATAATGGATGTCTAACTAAAGAATACATACCTGTAGTATTTAAACTATCTGCCACTTGATTTTTTACTGTTCTACCGGAAGTGTTTTTAGGAGTAAAACCAATCACACATATTCTAATAAATAATCCGAAAAGACTAATTAATAAACAAAGAGTTTCAAAATAAATTTCATAAGGCGTTTTCTTTAGAAAAAAAGTTTCAGGATGAATTTCTGTTTGAATAAAAAGTAAGAAACCAACAACCAAAATAATAACTGGTAAAACACCTCTGTATCTAAACAACCAAAGCCCTTGCTTTTCTAATTCTTCTTGTAAAGCCATAATGAAATTGAAATTTATTACACGTTAAATCTAAAGTGCATCACATCGCCATCTTTTACGATGTATTCTTTTCCTTCTACTCTTAATTTTCCAGCTTCTTTAACTTTAGATTCAGAACCAAAGTTAGAGAAATCTTCAAAAGCAATTACTTCTGCTCTAATGAAACCTTTTTCGAAATCGGTATGAATAACTCCTGCCGCTTTTGGTGCAGTGTCTCCAATATTAATTGTCCAAGCGCGAACTTCTTTAACACCCGCTGTAAAATACGTTTGTAATTTTAACAATTTATACGCTGCACGAATTAATACTGCCGAACCCGGCTCAGTTAAACCCATATCTTCTAAGAAAACTTGACGTTCTTCGTAGCTTTCTAATTCGGTAATATCTGCTTCTGCTCCTACTGAAAGAATAATTACTTCTGCATTTTCATCTTTTACTAATTCACGAACTTGATCTACATATTTGTTTCCGTTTACAGCCGAAGCCTCGTCTACGTTACAAACATATAAAACTGGTTTTGTGGTGATTAATTGAAATTCTTCCATCATCTCCACCTCATCTTGATTTTGAGGAACTACCGTACGAGCCGATTTTGCTTCCATCAAAGTCTCACGAATTCTATCTAATAAAGCTTTTTCAGCTTGAGCTTCTTTGTTACCTGTTTTTGCAGCACGATTGGTTTTTTCCAAACGTTTTTCAACTGTTTCCAAATCTTTTAATTGCAATTCGATATCGATAGTTTCTTTATCGCGAATTGGATTTACATTACCGTCTACGTGCACAATGTTATCGTTATCAAAACAACGTAAAACGTGAATAATAGCGTTACATTCTCTAATATTTCCTAAGAATTGATTTCCTAAACCTTCTCCTTTACTTGCTCCTTTTACCAAACCTGCAATATCTACGATATCTACTGTAGCCATTTGAACACGCTCTGGCTTCACCAATTCCTCTAAACGAGCAATACGTGGATCTGGAACGTTCACCACACCAATATTTGGTTCTATAGTACAAAACGGAAAGTTAGCACTTTGCGCTTTAGCGTTTGATAAACAATTAAATAAAGTTGATTTTCCAACATTTGGCAATCCTACAATTCCTGCTTTCATTCTGAATGTATTTTTTAAAAGTGCGCAAATATACTTTAATCCTAATTAGTATCAAAGTATTAAATAAAAAGGAGTTTATTTAGATTGCTTACTTATTCTTTAGGATTTTTATCTTCGTTTTGAATATCTTCTTTTGATTTTCCTAAACTTTCAATAACCGCTTTCTCTTCAGAAGTAGAAACAAAACCCGATTCTACATCCCAATAATTCGTAAAAAAAGAAGTTTTTTTATTGATTAATGATTTATCTTTAAAAACGTTTTTATCACCATATCCAAATATTTTTTTGTCGAAATCAGTAATTACCATGTGGTTTTTTACTTCGATTCTTCGATTTTGTTTCTTATAGCGTTTTTCAAAACCAATTACTTCTTTAGAATTAGCTAAATAATAAAAATCACCTTCTTGTCTAAAAGTATTTTTGAATTCCAATTTATACACTTTTCGGGTTGAAAACATACCTTCTTTATATGCCTGAAGTCGGTCTGGAGAAACATAAGAACTCACTTCCATAATGATTTTTTTCTTACTATCGTAGACAATCTTAAAATCTGATAAAATGCCTTTCGATTCTGAAAGAGGCACAATTTTTATTACCAAATAATCTTCGTTAGAAGGATATGTTTTTACAAAAAAATCGTACGTTTTCTTAGCTCTAGAATCTAAAACCTCATCTAAATACTTAAATTGATAATAATTTTCAATAATATTATTTAAATCATATCCTAACACGTTTGGATCGATGTTTCCGTCCAAAATACCAACAGCTCGATTTTGTTCTACTAAAATATCGGTTTTAATATTATTCTTATTTCCTAAAATCTGAAAATTAATTAAGCCATCGTTAAAAAAAATTATATCACTATCTCTTTTATAAAATTCGCGCAAGTAAATTTTTAAATTAACTGGAAGCGTTAAATTATTTTTTGAGTTCTCTATAATTCGTTTTAAAATTTCTTGTGGATGATCTTTTGTAATAATATATTCTTCTAACTGTTGCGTTATGGGCTCTAAATAAATTACATTTTCATTTTTATTTAATGAAGATGCTTTAATGAAATTTTTTTTATAAGAAGAATGAGAAAATTCTAAATCAGATGACCTAGTGAGGCTAATAAAAGCTTTTCCTTCTGAATTGGTTAAAAAGCCTTGACGAGTCCTTAGCGAAGTAATAGTTACTTCTTCAATAGGCATATCGGTATCAAAATCTTTTACAATTACCGTAAATTCGATATTTTGCGAAAAGATAACAGATGTAAAAAGTATAAATAAAAAAATAAGTTTTTTTATCATAAATTTCCGATTAACAATCAAATTTAACGAAAATAAAATCAAAAAACAGCATTTTTCATAAGTTTTTAAACTGTATGAAAACAAAAAAGAGAACTTTCTATGAAAATTCTCTTTTTTAACATGTTATTAAAAAAAATTACTCGTTGTGTAAAAACGATTGTCTGTTTAATAAAGTTTCTTCACTTTCTACATGATTATCATCGGGAACACAACAATCTACCGGACAAACAGCCGCACATTGAGGTTCTTCGTGAAACCCTTTACATTCTGTACATTTTCCTGGTACAATGTAATAAATATCGTCTGATACCGGTGTTTGAGCTGCATCAGAATCAACTTCAGTACCGTCTGGTAAAATTACTTTTCCACTTAATTTTGTACCATCTTTCCATCTCCAATCATCAGCCCCTTCATAAATTGCAGTGTTTGGACATTCAGGTTCGCAAGCACCACAGTTAATACATTCGTCAGTTATTATAATTGCCATTTCGTTATATTTAATTATTTAAAAGTTAAATTGTTAAAAAGTTGAATCTCTTATTAATCTAAACTTTTGGCTAATGCCTTTTCACTTCATATCTTTGTGCAAAAATACAACGTAAACCAAATATAAACAAGTTACAAATGTTACAAAATGAAATTAAATCGAGTTTTGTTGAATTAGGAAAATTTTTACGCCAATTTTCTGAGGTCGAAAATATAAAAGATTCTTCGGTTTTAGAAAATGAATTATTCTTTAATGATTTTGCCGATTTAATTAAACTTTCGCAATCTCATAATGGTTGGTTTACACCTGAACAAGTACATTTTAGTATTCAATCTTGGTCAAAAGCATTAACGGAAGACAACCTAAATCAATGGGTTTCCAATTATGATTTTTCTAAAACTGAAAAGAAAAAAGTAGGATTAATTTTAGCTGGAAATATTCCTTTAGTGGGTTTTCATGATTTTCTTTCGGTATTAATTTCGGGTCATGATTTATTGGTAAAAACATCATCAAATGACCAACATTTATTAAAATTTTTAGCCAAATATTTAATAGCTATTTCTCCAAATCTTAACTCAAAAATAACATTTGTTGAAGATAAATTAGAAGGTTTTGATGTTGTAATTGCTACTGGAAGCAACAATACCGCAAGATATTTTGAATATTACTTTAAAGACAAACCAAATATTATTCGTAAAAACAGAAATTCGGTTGCCGTTTTAAATGGAACAGAATCTCACGAAGATTTAATAAATTTAGGTGAAGATATTTTTAGATATTTTGGATTAGGTTGCCGAAATGTATCTAAACTATTTGTTCCGAAAGGTTATAATTTTGATGCTTTTTTTAACGCTATGTTTGAATATAGAGACGTTATTAAATATGAAAAATATGCCAACAATTATGATTATAATAAAGCTGTATTCTTAATGAGTAATTTTAAATTATTAGACAACGAATTTTTAACTATTAAAGAAGATAGTAGCTATTCATCTCCTATTTCTTCTGTTTTTTATGAATATTATGAAGACATTAAAGAAGTTGAAAATCAATTAGCTAAAGATGCTGAACAAATTCAATGTATTGTTTCAAATAATTTAATTGCACAATCAGTTGCCTTTGGAAAAACACAGCAACCAAATCTTTGGGATTATGCTGATAATGTAGACACACTTGCATTTTTATCAAAAATATAATTACACAATTATCATTTTTTTACATAATCTACAAGGTTTTCGTTAATAACATCGCATAATTATTATTAAATTATAAGCCTGTTTTTAGTTGATATTTCCGAAATTTGCTTTTTTAAAATACACAAATAACTACATATAATAAAAATGAAAAAACACAACTACAGCGCAGGTCCATGTATACTTCCTCAAGAAGTATTTGAAAAATCGGCACAAGCAATTATCGATTTTAATCAATCAGGATTGTCGCTTTTAGAAATTTCACATCGAAGCAAAGATTTTGTTGCCGTAATGGACGAAGCAAGAGCTTTAGTATTAGAATTATTAGGTTTAGAAGGAAAAGGTTACCAAGCGTTATTTTTAGCTGGTGGTGCTAGTTTAGAATTCTTAATGATTCCATACAATTTAATGAAAGTTAATGGAAAAGCAGCCTATTTAGATACGGGAACTTGGGCTAGCGGAGCTATTAAAGAAGCTAAACATTTTGGAGAAACAATTGTAGTTGCTTCTTCAAAACCTGAAAACTATAATCATATTCCAAAAAATTATACTGTTCCTTCAGATGCCGATTATTTTCACTGCACAAGTAATAACACAATTTTTGGAACCCAAATGAAATCTTTTCCAGAAGTTTCAATTCCATTAGTTTGTGATATGAGTTCTGATATTTTTTCGAGAAGTTTAGATTTTTCAAAATTTGATATTATTTATGCAGGAGCTCAAAAAAACATGGGGCCAGCAGGAACAACTTTAGTAGTTGTTAAAGAAGAAATTTTAGGAAAAACAGGGAGAACAATTCCGGGTATGTTAAATTACCAAGAACATATTTCTAAAGAAAGTATGTACAATACTCCACCTGTATTTCCGGTTTATGCCTCATTATTAACTTTACAATGGTTAAAAAAATTAGGTGGAATTACTGCAATTGAAAAAATCAATGAAGCTAAAGCAAATTTATTATATGCTGAAATCGACAGAAATCCATTATTCAAAGGAGTTGCTGCATTGGAAGATCGTTCTAACATGAATGCTACATTTGTATTAACAAACCCTGAACATGAAGCAAAATTTGATGCTATGTGGAAAGCGGCTGGAATATCTGGTATAGCTGGACATCGTTCTGTAGGAGGATATAGAGCATCAATGTATAATGCATTACCAATTGAAAGTGTTCAAGTTTTAGTTGATGTAATGCAAGAATTAGAAAAAAATATTTAATAAAAATTACAGTTTAGATTTCTTTTGATCTTTAAACTACAAACACTAAACATAAAAATGAAAGTTTTAGCAAACGACGGAATTTCAAAAAGCGGAATTAAAGCTTTAGAAAAAGGAGGTTTTGAAGTAATTACAACAAAAGTAGCTCAAGAACAAGTAGCCAATTATATTAACACTAATGATGTAAAAGTAATTTTAGTAAGAAGTGCTACTAAAGTGAGACAAGATATAATTGATGCTTGCCCAGGATTAAAAATTATTGGTCGTGGAGGTGTTGGAATGGATAACATAGATGTAGACTATGCTCGTAGCAAAAACTTACATGTTATAAATACTCCTGCTTCTTCATCAGAAAGTGTAGCAGAATTAGTTTTTGCTCATTTGTTTACTGGAGTTCGTTTTTTACATGACTCTAATAGAAACATGCCTTTAGAGGGAGATTCTAACTTTGATGGTTTGAAAAAAGCTTATGCAAACGGAATTGAACTTAGAGGTAAAACTTTAGGGATTATTGGATTTGGACGTATTGGTCAAGCGGTTGCAAAAATGGCACTTGGCTTAGGAATGAAAGTTATTGCTGCAGATAAATTTCTAAGCGATGCCGTAATTCGCGTTGATTTTTACAATGGTCAATTTATTAATGTTGATATAAAAACAGAACCTTTAGAAGACATTTTTAAACATTCAGATTTTATTACTTTACATGTACCAGCTCAAGATGGTTATGTAATTGGTAAAGAAGAATTTGCTCAATTAAAAGATGGTGTAGGAATTGTTAATTGTGCTCGTGGTGGAGTTATCGACGAAGTTGCTTTAGTTGAAGCACTAGACAATAATAAAGTAGCATTTGCAGGATTAGATGTATTTGAAAACGAACCAACTCCAGAAATTCAAATTTTAATGCATCCGAAAATTTCTTTAACACCTCATATTGGAGCCGCAACTGGTGAAGCTCAAGATCGAATTGGTACTGAACTTGCTGAGCAAATTATTAGTTTACTAAAAAATAATTAATTTTATAAAAATAAATTAATAGAAATACATAAAAGCATCGGCCAAGTCGGTGCTTTTTTTTATCTTTATACCATACTAAATACCTGAAGCTATGAAATATTTTGTTTTACTGTTTTCAATGGTTTTTTCAATACTTTTAGCTTGTAATTCATCAAAAACTGAAAAAAAATTTGATGATAAACCAAAACTAGAAAGCGATACTATTCGTATAGTAAATAAAGAAATTGAATATGAAGTTCTAATAATTGATATTGGATTTTCTTCTTGGTTTAATAGTAATGCTAAACCCAGAAATTATTATTCACAAGCTTATTTAGAAGCAAGAAATAACGTTTGGGTATTGGAATGGAACCGAAGAACAATGCTTTCATCTCAATACAATCCAAATTTATATGAAATGAGTATTAATTATGACACTCATATTGATTATGGTTACGAAGTAAATTATATGATATATAATTATTTAGTCTATTTTCAACTAAAATACAACCAAAAACTCGGTGGCTTTACACCTAGAATTTAATTTATGAAGAAACTAAAAGAACGCTGGAATGTTAGTTCAAATTGGCAATTAAGCCTTATTTTTATTGTATTTGCAATCACTGGTTATAGCTCATTACAAATAGCAAAACCATTTTTGAGTTTAGTAGGAATTCCAGAAACATTTGAACCTCATTGGTTATATAGAGTTTTAAGAATTATACTTATTTTTCCTATATACCAAGTATTACTAATAATTGTTGGTTCTATTTTTGGTCAGTTTGCCTTTTTTTGGGAATTTGAAAAGAAAATGCTTAATCGAATGAAGTTAGGTTTTATTGCTAATTATGTTGATTCCAAATTAAAAAAATAAAAGACCGACTAAATGTCGGTCTCTCTTAATTTTATAAAGGAATATTTCCGTGTTTTCGTTTTGGTGTTTCCACCACTTTATTTTCAAGCATACTAAATGCTTTTAAAAGTTTTCTTCTTGTGTCGTGAGGTAAAATTACTTCATCAATAAATCCTCTTTGAGCTGCAGTATAAGGGTTTGCGAACAATTCAGCATATTCTGCTTCTTTTTCTAACAATTTAGCTGCTGGATCTGCTGCTTCGCTAATTTCTCTTTTAAAAATGATTTCCGATGCTCCTTTTGCACCCATAACCGCAATTTCTGCTCCTGGCCATGCAAAATTCATATCAGCACCAATATGCTTAGAATTCATTACATCGTAAGCTCCACCATAAGCTTTACGCGTAATTACAGTAACTCTTGGAACGGTTGCTTCACTAAATGCATATAATAATTTAGCCCCATGAACAATAATTCCATTCCATTCTTGATCTGTTCCTGGTAAGAAACCAGGCACATCTTCTAATACCAATAAAGGAATATTAAAACAATCGCAAAAACGTACAAAACGTGCTCCTTTAATAGATGATTTTACATCTAAACAACCCGCTAGATATTTAGGATTATTGGCTACAATTCCAATACTTCTTCCTCCTAATCTTGCAAAACCGACAATGATATTTTCTGCAAAATCTTTATGAATTTCAAAAAACGAATCTTCATCTATGATGTTTGTAATTACATCATGCATATCATAAGGTTTGTTCGCATTATCAGGAACAATTGTATCTAATTTTTCACGAACTTCATTTCCTAAAACATAAGGAACTTTTGGCGTAGTTTCTCTGTTGTTTTGAGGTACATAGCTCAATAATTTTTTAATATCTTCTAAACATTCTATTCCGTTTGGAGATGTAATATGAGCTACTCCTGATTTAGTTGAATGTGTGCTTGCGCCTCCTAATTCTTCTGAAGTTACTTCTTCGTTTGTAACTGTTTTCACCACATTAGGTCCTGTAACAAACATATAACTATTTCCTTCTACCATCATGGTAAAATCGGTCATTGCAGGTGAATAAACCGCTCCACCAGCACAAGGCCCCATAATAGCCGAAATTTGAGGAATTACACCACTTGATTGCACATTTTTATAAAAAATATCAGCATAACCACCAAGCGAACGCACACCTTCTTGGATACGTGCGCCACCAGAATCGTTAAGTCCAATCATAGGTGCTCCACTTTTTAGCGCCATATCCATTACTTTGCATATTTTTTCAGCATGAGTTTCAGACAACGAACCTCCAAAAACTGTAAAATCTTGTGCAAAAACATAAACTATTCTTCCGTTTATTGTACCATAACCTGTTACTACTCCATCACCATAATAGATTTCTTTTTCCATTCCAAAATCGGTAGTTCTGTGAGTTACTAGCATACCAATCTCTTCAAAAGAACCTTCATCTAAAAGATATTCCACTCTTTCGCGAGCTGTTAATTTCTTTTTAGCATGATGAGAAGCTATACGTTTTTCGCCTCCACCTAGTTTAGCTAAGGCAATTTTATCATTTAATATTTTTATTTTATCTTCCATTTTCTTTCAATGAGTCAATTAGACAATTTATCGATGTGCCAATTAATTAGGTAATCGTAATACTTTTTGGTCTTCCAAATATTGCTTTAAAGCTATCATTGCAGCAATTTCAGCTTCTGTATCAAATTTTGATTTTAATTTTTCAGCATCATAATAAGCTTTAACAAAACCAGTATCAAAATCTCCCGAGCGGAATGCATCGTGTTCCATTACGAATTTACCAAAAGGCAATGTTGTTGCAACTCCTTCTACATGGTAATTATCAATAGCCTTAATCATTAATTCTATAGATTCTTCACGAGTTTTTCCGTATGTCACTAATTTAGAAAGCATTGGGTCATAATAAATAGGCACATCCATTCCTTCTTCAATACCGTTATCCACTCGAATTCCTTCGCCTTCAGGTAATTTGTAAGTACTTAAAAATCCAACATTAGGTAAGAAATCATTCATAGAATCTTCAGCATAAACTCGAAGTTCCATGGCATGCCCTTGAATTTTCAAATCTTCTTGCTTCATTTGTAAAGCTTCACCGCGAGCAACACGAATTTGTAATTCTACTAAATCTAAACCAGAAATCATTTCGGTAACAGGATGTTCTACTTGTAAGCGAGTATTCATCTCTAAAAAGTAGAAATTATGATCGGCATCCATTAAAAACTCTACAGTTCCTGCTCCTAAATAATCACATGCACGAGCTACTTTTACAGCAGCTTCTCCCATTTCTTTGCGTTTTTCTGGTGTTAAAATACACGAAGGTGCTTCTTCCACCACTTTTTGATGACGACGTTGAATGCTACATTCTCTTTCAAAAACATACAAAACATTACCGTGACTATCCGCCATAATTTGGATTTCGATGTGACGTGGTTTTGTTACATATTTTTCTATAAAAACAGAACCATCTCCAAAAGCCGAAGTTGCTTCACTAATTGCACGATTCATTTGCGATTCAAAATCTTCTTCTCTTTCAACTACTCGCATTCCTTTTCCTCCACCACCAGCAGACGCTTTTATTAAAATAGGAAAACCAACCGCTTTAGCCGTTTTTTTAGCTTCTTCTACATCAATAATTGCATGATCTACTCCAGGAACCATAGGTATATCATATTTCATAACGGCTTCTTTTGCCGCTAATTTACTTCCCATCATTTCAATGGCTTTCGATTTTGGTCCAATGAAAATGATATTGTTTTTCTCACAAGCTTCAGCAAAAGCCGAATTTTCACTTAAAAACCCGTAACCTGGATGAACAGCATCAACCCCTAAATCTTTACAAACTTCAATAATTTTATCGCCTCGCAAATACGATTGACTTGAAGCTGCTTCACCAATACAAACCGCTTCATCTGCATATTTTACATGTAGGGCATTTCTATCGGCGGTTGAAAAAACAGCAACCGTTTTAATTCCCATTTTTTTTGCAGTTTTCATTACTCTTATGGCAATTTCACCGCGATTTGCAACTAATATTTTGGTTATTTTTTTCATTTATCCTGAATTTATTTCAGTATTTCCACTTTTTAAAAAGTCTAAATACTTACTACTTTTATCTTATCACTTTATTCAAATTCAACTAATAATTGTCCTTTGTCAACTGCATTTCCTTTTTCAACAGCAATAGATTTAATAACTCCATCTCTTGGCGAAAGGAAGCTGTTTTCCATTTTCATCGCTTCTAAAATTAATAAAGAATCGTTTTCTTTTACAGATTGACCTACTTCTACGTTAATTTCAAGAATTAAACCTGGCATTGGAGCCTTAATTGCATTAACAACTTTAGTCTTTCCTCTTTCAATTCCCATACCTTTGATTAATTCATCTAAAGGATCTGAAATTGCAACTTCATACGTATTGTTGTTGACTTTAATTATGTATCTTTTTGAAATAAAATCTGTTGAAACAATTTCTGCTTTAAAAGGTTTGTGATCTTTTAACACATGAAACTTTAAATCCTCAACCTGAACAGCATCAAGTTTTTTAAGTTTACTTTCAGTTAGTTCAAAAGAAGTTGAACTATTCACTAAAAGTTTATAATTGGTATCCATATTAGATTATTTTTAGTTGCAGTAAACTTACAAAAAGAAATCGTTTGCGTAAATGATAAATCTCATAAATTTTGTAAAAATAATATAGCTATTTTATAATAAAAGTAATCCGGATGCTCTTAAAGTTTGCATCGGTTTACTGAACCAAAACAACTCAAAATCTTCTAATTCACTTTCAAAACTAGACTTTAGTTGAGAAAAAGTAGTTTTATTTTCACTATTAACCGAAAGCAATTTTAAAACAGAAACTAGCCATTTACCTTCTGCTTCATTTAAAACGATATCGAAGGAATTTACTTTAGTATGAAAACTTAATTTCATCATTTCCCAACTATTTCCTTTTTTAGACTTCGTAAAAATTTCAATTTGTGGATGACTTCCTAACCATACTATTCTTGAATTAGGTCTTGCAGTTAAATTTGGTTCTTTTTGAAGGCAATTGAATATAAAATCGCTCGGAATTTTAGTTTTTGGAATTTTAAAATCGAACCAATCTTGTAAATCATAATCGAAACAAATGCCATGCATATAATTAAATAATGATTTTTTCAATCCGAAACTAAACTTATCGTGATTGATTCCGGTTTTATCTTTAAAATTAATGTCGTTGTTGGCAAACGTAATTTTGTTTTGCTCTGGAATTACGCCAAATTCTTCAGGGAACATTCCTACAGGAGAATGCGCAGTCATAGCAAATTGATGCCAAAAACCACTTTGCAAAACACCTAATTCAAACAATTGACGCACCATTTCTAAACTATCTACCGTTTCTTGAATGGTTTGTGTTGGGTAACCGTACATCAAATACGCATGCACCATAATTCCCGATTCGGTAAAATTTCGGGTGACTTGCGCTACTTGTTCAACGGTTACTCCTTTTTTAATTAATTCTAAAAGTCGGTCAGAAGCCACTTCTAATCCACCAGAAACCGCAATACAACCCGATTCTTTCAACAACAAACACAAATCAGCAGTAAAGCTTTTTTCAAAACGAATGTTCGTCCACCAAGTGACAACTAATTTACGTTTGATAATTTCCAAAGCTACTTCACGCATTAATGCTGGTGGCGCTGCTTCATCAACAAAATGAAAACCGTTTTCGCCTGTTTGAGCGATTAATTCTTCCATTCGGTCGACCAGAATTTTGGCAGCAATGGGTTCGTATAACTTTATGTAATCTAAAGAAATATCACAAAACGTACATTTTCCCCAATAGCAACCGTGCGCCATGGTGAGTTTATTCCAACGACCATCGCTCCACAAACTGTGCATAGGATTTGCAATTTCGATGACCGAAATGTATTTATCCAACAACAAATCAGAATAATCGGGTGTTCCTACTTCACTTTGTTTATAATCGTGACGAATGGAATTATTTTTATAAACGACTTGATTGTTTTCTAGAAGGAAGGTTCTTTTAGCCTCCCCTAACCCCTCCAAAGGAGGGGAATTAAGAACGTAATTAACAAGTAATTCGACTGGAAATTCTCCATCATCTAACGTAATAAAATCAAAAAATTCGAAAACACGTTGGTCTTTTAATTCGCGAAGTTCCGTATTAGGAAAACCACCACCCATTGCAATATTTATAGTCGGAAAATTCGCTTTTATGAATTGGCCACAGCGAAAAGCGCTGTATAAATTACCTGGAAATGGAACTGAGATTAACACCAATTTTGGTTGAACACTTTCAACTCTTTCTTTCAAAATTTTAAGCGTAATAGTATCAATGAAAGTTGGGGCATTTTGCAAATGATTATATAATTCATCAAACGAATTTGCACTACGTCCCAAACGCTCTGCATAGCGACTAAAACCAAAATTTTCATCAACACATTCCACAATAAAATCCGACAAATCTTCTAAATATAAGGTGGCTAAATGTTTGGCTTTGTCATGCATTCCCATGGTTCCAAAAGCCCATTCCATATCATCTAATTGCTCAAAACGAGATGCTTCTGGAAGAAAATTTCCAGCACAAATTTGTCGCGCTAACGACGGATTTTTTCCTTGAAGAAAAGCGATTACGGAATCAATGGTTTTGATGTAATCGTCTTTTAGAAAGTAGATTCTTTCTGAGTTAGAAGTTGGGAGTTGGGAGTTGGGAGAATCAGCATCTCGACTTCGCTCGATGTGACAAAAAATATCTGTTAAACCTTCTTTTGAAAACAGTTCTAAAATCACTTCGATACCTAAATCCATTTGGTAAGCCGAAATGTTTTTGGTATTCAGAAAACCTTTCAAATAAGCCGTTGCTGGATACGGTGTATTCAGTTGGGTAAAAGGTGGAGTGATTAAGAGAATGTCTTTCAAGTCATAGATTTTTTGCAAAGGTAAAATTAAAATTTAAGGCTTTTAACTATAAATTGGCAAAATGTTAATTATTGTCATTTGATTTTTGATTATTTTAGCAAAAAATTACCCTTTAAAATGCCAAACGACTGTATAACGTATCAAAATTCAGGCTATTTCATACCGCTAATTGTTGATTATTTAGACCAAAAATCTGAATTACAATCGTTATACAATAGATTTCCAAAAATTGAAAACTTTAAAGATCAAATGAGTGAAAAAAATGAAAATTTTCCATTTGAGAATCGTGAAATCTTGGTGTCTGAATTAGAAAAACAGTATGCAAATTTTGTACTATCTGAAAGTACTTTACACAACATTAAACTCTTAAAACAATCTAATACATATACTATTACCACTGGGCATCAGCTTAATTTATTTACTGGACCGTTATATTTTTTGTACAAAATTGTTACTACTATTAATTTATGTAAAGAATTAAAAAAATCATACCCAACTGAAAATTTCGTTCCTATTTATTGGATGGCTACTGAAGACCATGATTTTGAAGAAATCAATTATTTTAATTTTAATGAGGAGAAAATTCAGTGGAAAAAAGAAAGTAATGGACCCGTTGGCCGATTAGAAACTTCGGAATTAAATTTGGTATTTGAAACTTTTTCATCTAAACTAGGATTAGGAAATAATGCCACTTATTTAAAAGAATTATTCAAAAAATCGTATCTAGAACATGAAAATTTAGCTGATGCTACCAGATATTTAGCTAACGAGTTATTTAAAAATGAAGGTTTAGTTATTCTTGATGGCGATTCTAAAGAATTGAAAAAAATATTTCTTCCGCAACTAAAAGAGGAGTTAAAAAACCAAACTTCATTTAAAAAAGTAAATGAAACCATTCTTAAATTAAAAGAATACAACATTCAAGTTAATCCAAGAGAAATTAACTTATTTTATATTCAAAATAAATTAAGAGAACGCATTATTTTTGAAAACGGAAGTTATTTAATTAATAACACTAAATTAAAATTTACAGAACAAGAACTTTTGGTTGAATTAGAAAATCATCCAGAAAATTTTAGTCCGAATGTAATATTAAGACCACTTTACCAAGAAGTTATTTTACCCAATTTGTGTTATATTGGTGGTGGTGGTGAAATTGCTTATTGGCTTGAATTAAAATCTAATTTTGAAGCAAACAAAATTACATTTCCCATACTTTTAGTTCGAAATTCTGTCCTTTTAGCAACAGAAAAACAAGTTTCAAAATTAGATAAGTTAAACGTTTGTTGGAATGACGTTTTTTTATCTCAAAACAAGCTACTAGATAAAAAAACGAAAGAATTTTCTGCGTTCATTATTGATTTTTCGGAACAAAAAGAAACTTTAAGAAAGCAATTTGAAGCATTATACGAAATTGCTAATAAAACAGATAAGTCTTTTTTAGGAGCTGTAAAAGCTCAAGAAATAAAACAACTAAAAGGTCTTGATAATTTAGAAAAAAAACTACTTAGAGCCGAAAAAAGAATTCATACTGAAAAATTAAATAGTATTTTAAAAATTCAAGATGAATTATTTCCAAACCATGGTTTACAAGAAAGAACAGCAAATTTTGCTGCTTTTTATGATAAAATCAATTCCTATGATGCTTTTTTACAAAAACTACACGCTGATTTACAGCCTTTAGAACATAATTTCACTGTTGTTACAATTTAAAAAATATCGATAAAATGCTTTTTTGTTCGACAAAAAGCAATATATTTATTTTTTTACTATAAATTTTAGCGTAAAATCAACAATATAACATTTAAACTGCTTATTGTTAAATTATTATTATATTTGCGTACCTAAATTAACAACATAACTTATGAAAAAAATTACGTTTTATTCCACCTTATTAATTACAATTTTATCTCTTTTAGCCTTTAAAAATAGTATTATCAACTCTGATTTAGTTAAAATTCAGGGAGGAACTTTTAAAATGGGTTCAAAAAAATCTGATGGATTAGCAGATGTAGATGAGCAAAACGAACATAGTGTAACCTTAAATTCATTTGAGATTAGTAAATTTGAAGTTACCGTATGGGAATGGAAAGAATTTATTAAAGCTAACAAGATGAAAATGCCTGCAAAACCAACTTGGGGATGGCAAGACAATCATCCAATTAATGGAATAACTTGGAACGAAGCAATAGCCTATTGTAATTGGTTAAGTAAAAAAGAAAAACTTCAGCCAGTGTACACAAAAAAAGGCCCAAATTTTATTTGCAACTTTAAAGCTAATGGTTATAGACTTCCAACTGAAGCAGAATGGGAATATGCTGCTAAAGGAGGTGCTCTTTCAAAATCATTTAAATATAGTGGCAGTAATACTCTAGATGATGTTGCTTGGCACAAAGGGAACAGTAAAGGAACACCACATACTATAGGAACCAAATTACCAAATGAACTAGGCTTGTATGATATGAGTGGAAATGTTTGGGAATGGTGTTGGGATTGGTATAATAAAGATTTCTATAAATTAGAAAAAGGTGACAATCCAAAAGGTCCTGAAATGGGAAATAGAAGAAGTGTTAGAGGTGGTTCATGGGATAGCCAACCAAACTATGCAAGACCAGCTAATAGAATTTCTACAGAGCCAAATAAAACGCACGAATTTTATGGGTTTAGAATTGCCAGAAGTATTGTGAAATAAATTTAAAACAATCTTGCAAAACCTATTAATAATAGTAACTTTGCAAAAAATTTAAAAAAATGGCAACAAACAGAACATTTACAATGATTAAACCAGATGCTGTAGAAAACGGACATATTGGTGGAATCTTAAACATGATTACAGAAGGTGGTTTCAAAATCGTTTCTTTGAAATTAACTCAATTAACTATTGCTGATGCACAAGCTTTTTATGCTGTTCATGCTGCAAGACCATTTTTTGGTGAATTAGTTGAATTTATGACAAGAGGTCCAATCGTGGCTGCTATCTTAGAAAAAGAAAATGCAGTGGAAGATTTTAGAACTTTAATTGGTGCTACAAATCCTGCTGATGCAGCTGAAGGTACAATCCGTAAAAAATATGCTACATCAATAGGTGAAAATGCAGTTCACGGATCTGATTCTGATGAAAATGCTGCAATTGAAGGTGCTTTCCATTTTTCAGGAAGAGAGCAATTTTAGTATTGAGTGTTCAGTCGCAGTTGACAGTATAGTCGATTATGTATAGAAATATAAAATCCCGATTCAATGAATCGGGATTTTTTTTATCGTAAAATTAAATTTGTTACCAAGTCTTTTCGAAGTTCTTCATTTATCATTTTTATGATTTTGTCTTTTCCGTAACTTAATTCTTCTCGCAAAACTGCTGATGACAATGCAACATAAAGTGTACTTCCTTTTAATTGAATTTCAGTTGTATAATTATTTACTCCGTTTCCCATTAAGTTTTTCCATGCATCTCGAACGTTAACAACATCCATTCCTGCTTCTAACTTATTTTGCGATATAAATTGTTTTAATACATCTCCTATCGGACTTTCTTCATTAAATCGTTTTGCCATAGTTATTTTATAGAAAATTTAGCTGGTCTTTTATAATGATACTCTAATTCTTGCTGATTTTTTAGAACTAATTTATCATTTGTTAATTCGATAATATTTTCATCCCAGCTAGCATAATTTGTTTTATACTGAATAGTAGCGTCGCCATCTTTAAAAGTTATAATAATATCTTCTTGATGATCATTCGTTAAATATGATCCATCTAATTGTGGCATTACTTTTTTTCTAAAACCTTTATTTGATTCTATTTTAAAAAAGTCAATGGTTTCATTTATCTTATATTCTTTCATTTCACCATTTGGTAGTTCTACTTTTTCAATTTCCCAATAACCATTCAAATACTGTATATTGTCATTGGTAATAGTTTGTTTACAAGACGATAATACTATAAAAGCTATAAATACGATTATTTTTTTCATTTGAAACCTTTTTATTAAGGCATAAAATTACAATTATTTCTCTTTTGAATTAAACTATTCCTTACTTTTATTGTCTAACAATTGTACAACCCTAAATAACCTTTATGAAAAAAATCATAATTTTTGTAGTCGCTTTACTTTTGTTCAGTTGTAGTTCAGAGGATACTTCAAATAATGAAGAAGCAATGTATTTTCCTCCTATAGGATCATCTACATGGGAAACTAAAACGATATCTAACTTAGGATGGAATCAAGATGCCGTACAACCTCTATTAGATTATTTGGAATTAAAAAATTCAAAAAGCTTTATAATCCTTCAAAACGGAAGAATTGTAATGGAAAATTATTTCAACGGACATACAGCTTCAACGAATTGGTATTGGGCAAGCGCCGGTAAAACTTTAACAGCAACAGTTACTGGGATTGCTGAACAAGAAGGCTATCTTTCTATTAACAACAAAGTTTCTGATTATTTAGGAGAAGGTTGGACAAGTATTCCTTTAGCTAAAGAAAATTTAATTACAAATAAGCATTTATTAACCATGTCTTCAGGCTTAAACGATGCTCTAGGTGATAATGTTTCTCCTGCAAATTTACAATATGTGGCAGATGCTGGAACACGTTGGGCATATCATAATGTTTATGTCAAATTACAAGATGTAGTTTCCGAAGCGACTGGGCAAACCTGGACAAATTACTTTAATACTAAGTTAAGAGATAAAATTGGAATGACAGGTGGTGCTTGGATTCAAAATGGAGGATTGAGTGTATATTGGAGTAATACTAGAAGTATGGCACGTTTTGGTTTATTAGCTTTGAATAACGGAAAATGGGAAAATAACCAAATTATAAACGAAAATTATTTTAGAAATGGTACTACAACATCTCAAAACATAAACTTATCATATGGTTATTTATGGTGGTTAAACGGAAAAACAAGTTATCATTTACCACAATCACAATTTCAATTTTCGGGAAGTTTAATTACAAGTGCTCCAAATGATATGTATTGTGCTTTAGGAAAAAATGATCAGAAAATATATGTGATTCCCAGTAAAAAAATAGTCATCATAAGAATGGGAGATGCAGCTGATAATGTTAACTTAGCACTATCTGATTTTGATGATGTATTATGGCAAAAAATAAATGCTGTTATAAACTAACAGCATTTATTTTTTATTCTTTTATTTCTTTACCTTTTTTTTACCACTTGTAAATTTAATTAGCAAGTACATAAAAATTCCGAACGATGCCAATCGCAAAGTAAGAAATATATAATCATTATCACTAAATGGAATAGCTACTAAAGCCATAATAATAGCCGCAATTAGCAACTGAATTGTTCTGTATTTTAAAAATTCCATGATCTATTTTACTTATTTAAAAAATGAATCTACAAATTCATATTTATTGAATACTTGTAAATCTTCAATTCCTTCACCTACTCCTATATATTTTACTGGTATTTGAAATTGGTCTGAAATTCCAATAACAACACCACCTTTTGCAGTTCCATCTAATTTTGTAACCGCTAAACAAGATACTTCTGTAGCAGCTGTAAACTGTTTTGCCTGTTCAAATGCATTTTGACCAGTAGAACCATCTAATACCAAAAGTACATCATTTGGGGTGTTTTCCACCACTTTTTGCATTACTTTTTTCACTTTTGAAAGCTCGTTCATTAAACCAACTTTGTTGTGTAAACGACCTGCTGTGTCTATAATTACAATATCTGCATTTTGAGCTACAGCGCTCTGTAAGGTATCAAAAGCTACAGATGCAGGATCACTTCCCATTTGTTGTTTTACAATAGGCACGCCTACTCTATCTGCCCAAATTTGTAACTGATCTATTGCAGCTGCTCTAAAGGTGTCTGCTGCGCCTAAAACGACATTGTAACCTGCCTTTTTAAACTGATAAGCTAATTTTCCAATAGTGGTAGTTTTACCAACACCATTAACACCAACAACCATAATTACATAAGGCTTCGTATTCTTTGGGATGTCAAATTGTGTAGCTTCACCGGAATTCGTTTCAGAAAGCAAACTAGCAATTTCTTCACGAAGAATTCCGTTTAACTCGTCAGTTCCTAGATATTTATCTTTTGAAACACGCTCTTCAATACGCTCAATAATCTTTAATGTTGTATTTACCCCAACGTCAGAAGAAACTAAAATTTCCTCTAAATTATCTAAAACATCTGCATCAACTTTAGATTTTCCGGCAACAGCTTTTGTTAGCTTAGAAAAAAAAGATGTTTTCGTTTTTTCTAAACCCTTATCTAAAGATTGTTTCTCCTGTTCATTTAAAACAGGTTCTTTTTTTTCGGAGGAGAATATTTTTTTAAAAAAGCTCATTTAATGATTTTTTGATTAAAATAATTATTCTTTTGAAAACAAATTAATAGGCGCCGTTTGATTGTTTATAGCCCCGATTGAAGCAAACTACCATGTAGTGCGGAAAGCGGGAACATGGTTCAAAAGAATACCTTTTGTTTAGCTTTAAAATAATATGAGACAAATGTAAAAATAAAAAAGCTACTTTCAAACGAAAGTAGCTTATCTATATAATTGTTTTATGAATTATTTCTTTTTCAAGAATTCATCAACTAATTCAGGAGCCATAACAGATTCAACGAATGTGTAAGCGCCAGATTTTGGAGATTTAACCATTTTAATAGCTTTGGTTAATCTTTTAGAAGCTGTTTGTAAAGTTGCTACGGTTTTCTTTGCCATGACTTATCTTATTTAATTTCTTTATGTACAGTTACTCTTTTTAAGATTGGATTAAATTTTTTAATCTCTAATCTATCTGGAGTATTTTTTTTATTTTTAGTAGTAATGTAACGAGATGTTCCAGGAACTCCTGAAGTTTTATGCTCTGTACATTCTAAAATAACTTGGATTCTATTACCTTTCTTTGCCATTTTGATATATATTATTGCGGATTATACAGATTTAACAAATCCGTTTGCTTTTGCATTTTTTAATACAGCAGCAATTCCATTTTTATTAATAGTTTTTAGTGCAGCAGTTGAAATTTTCAACGTAACCCATCTATCTTCTTCAGGAATGTAAAAACGTTTTTTTACTAAATTAACAGAGAATTTTCTCTTTGTTTTATTCATAGCGTGAGAAACATTGTTCCCTACCATTGCTCTTTTACCTGTAAGTTCACAAACTCTTGACATTATTATTCAGCTTTATTTCGTTATCTAAAATCAGGGTGCAAAGAAACAAAATCGATTTCATATACACAACTATCTTTTATTATTTTTTTAAAATTTCTTTATAAATGAGTTCTAATGCTTTACTAACTGCCCTATCTATAACCTTTTCACGGGGTTGACCAAAGTTAAATTCTTCAACATACACCTCGCTTTTCGTGGCAATTGCAATAAAAACTGTTCCTAATTCTGCTATATCATCTCCTTTTGTTGGACCCGCATTTCCAGTAGTAGCAATTGCAAAATCTGAAGCCATTATTTTTTGTACTGATTTTACCATTTCCATAGCTACTTCTGCACTTACAACTCCATGTTCTATAATTAACTCATTTGCAACACCTAACACATTTGTTTTTGCTTGAGTTGCATAACTAACAACGCTTCCTTTGAAATAATTTGATGCTCCAGGAACTGCAGATAAAGTTGCGGCAATTTTTCCACCTGTACAACTTTCTGCTGTAGCAATTGTTAAATTTTTATCAGTTAATAATCTTCCTAAAACTACTTCAATAGGTTCGTCTTCATTGTATCCAACAATTATATCATGAATTAATAAATCAAGCTTTTGAACCTGATTATTTATCTCATTTCGTAATAGTTCTTCATTCGTACCTCTTGCCGTTAATCTCAAACGAACTTTTCCTGGACTTGGCAAATAAGCTAACTTTATAAATTGAGGCAAATTATCTTCCCACTCTTCAATTTGCTCCGCAATCATGCTTTCACCGCGACCATAGGTCATGATGGTTTGATGCACAATGTATGGACGCTCAAACTTTTGAACTAAATTAGGAATTACCTCATTATCAACAAGATATTTCATTTCGTAAGGAACTCCCGGTAACGATATAAAAACAGTGTTTTCCTTTTCCATCCACATACCAGAGGCTGTTCCTACTTTATTAAATAGCACCTTTGCTTTGGTTGGAACTAACGCTTGATCTCTATTTATTTGGGTAATTGGTCTTTTATAAATTCCTTCAATAATTGATTTTACATGAAATAAAACTTCTTCATTTTCAATCAAATTATCTTCAAAATAATCACAAAATGTTTTCTTTGTTATGTCATCTTTTGTTGGCCCTAGCCCTCCTGTTACTATAACAACATCAACCTTATTTTGCAATAAATTAAGTGTGTTTAAGATGTGTTTTTTATCATCTGAAATAGACAACATTTCATGAGTTGCAATTCCAATTTTATCTAAAGCTTTGGCAATATAAGACGAATTTGTATCAACAATTTGTCCAATAAGTATCTCATCACCAATGGTTACAATAGCGGCTTTCATTTAAATAATTTAATAGATTTTGGGAAAATAAAAAACAGAATAACTACAGCTTGAAATCTTTTTTAATTTCTTTTACTGCTAAATCAACTCTATCTTTTAACGATTTGAACACCTCTTTAATTTCTTTTCTTTTACCTTCTGACATAGCCCAATTCATAACCTGAAGGTTTTCTTCGTAAGCTAAATCCATTCCAAGTAAATCCAAAGTAGGCTTAATTTTATGTGATGAAGTATAAGCTTTAGTATAGTCTTTATCTTCAATTGCATTTTTAATCGATTTAATTTCAGCAGGAACCTCTTCAAAAAATAACGTTACTATTTGTAACGCAAATTCAATATCATTTTCAGAAATTTCATAAACCTTTGCTAAATTGTATTGTAAAGCCATATTTATTTGATTTGAATTTTGAACATTGGTTTACCTTCTAAAAAACCTTCTAAAACATCTCCTTCATTTACTTTTGCAACACCTTTTGGGGTACCTGTAAAAATAATATCACCTATTTTTAACGTAAAATATTGTGAAACATAAGCTATTAATTCATCTATTTTCCACAACATTAAACTTGTATTTCCTTCTTGAACTGTTGTTCCGTTTGATTGTAATTCAAAGTTAATATTTTCTAGCGAAGAATAAAGTTTTTTCGGTGTAAAGTTCCCAATTACCGCTGAATGGTCAAAAGCCTTGGCTTTTTCCCATGGTAATCCTTTTTCTTTTAATTTACTTTGCACATCTCTAGCAGTAAAATCGATTCCTAAACCAATTTCTTCATAATATTTATGAGCAAATTTAGCGTCGATATGTTTACCAACTCGGCAAATCTTAACCAAGACTTCTACTTCATGATGAATGTCATTACTAAAAGCCGGAATTACAAATGGGTTTTTATTAGGTAATATGGAAGAATCTGGCTTCAAAAAGATTACAGGTTCCGTTGGTCTTTCATTATTCAATTCCGAAATATGGTCGGCATAATTGCGACCGATACAAATTATTTTCATGATTATAGTGATTAGTAATTAGTAAAAAGTAATTAGCAACTATTTACTAATTACTTTTCACTAATCACTCTATTTAGTGTTTAACTTTCTTAATTTAATTGCCGTCAACACTTTTTTAGTGTATAGTGGAAAATCTGCATTTTGAATCCAACCGAAATAACCAGGTTCTTTATCAAAAACATCATCCACTAAAGCACCTTTGTGTTTTCCAAAACTAAAAATCTCTTTTCCTTCCTTATTCAAAGTAATGAATCCGGCAAAGTCAACTGATTTTTTTCGGGTTGTAAATTCAGATAACGATTTCATATCATTTTCTAAATTCTCATAGCGATCCAATTGCGATTTTAAGATTTCGTAAGTTGCCATTGTATCCGCTTCGGCACTATGTGCATTTTCTAAACTTTGCCCGCAATAGAATTTGTAAGCCGCACTTAAAGTACGTTCTTCCATTTTATGAAAAATAGTTTGTACATCGACAGAAACTCGGTTTTTCATATCAAAATCAACTTCAGCTCTAAGTAATTCTTCTGCTAATAAAGGAATATCAAATCGGTCTGAATTAAATCCAGCTAAATCAGAATCTTTAATCATGTTATGAACTTGCGTAGCTAATTCTTTGAATGTTGGCTCATTGGCTACTTTTTCATCGGTAATTCCATGAACTGCAGTAGTTTGTGGCGGAATTGGAATAGTAGGATTCACCAACCAAGTTTTACTTTCTTTATTCCCGTTTGGATATACTTTAAATATTGAGATTTCTACAATTCGGTCTCTTGCCACATCGATTCCTGTAGTTTCAAGATCAAAAAAACAAATTGGGCGTGTTAATTTTAATTCCATAGCGTTTATATATCTTACAAATATAATTGAAGATTTATTTATTTACTAATTCTTGAAAACTTATAATAAATAATAATTTCCGCAACTAATAAATTAAATATCCATCCCGACCATGCAGCAATTCGGTATGCATCCATTGGTAAAGGCTCCAAAAAGAAAACCAATAAATATTTAAACAATCGAAGTGAAATTGCAGATAACGTCAGTGCAAAACTTCGGATGGCAAATTTTTGATGTTTGATTACTTGTTTTTTCAGTATGAAATAGAAAGATAGAAAGGTGAATAATATCCAAAAAGTAGACAACAATAAAAAAGAAACTTGCGCAAATAAACCACCATTTGCATAATATGACATTACTAAACCACTTGGACCTGAAAGCAATAATAGGATTCCGACATAAAATCTTCCTGAAATTCGATGTAGTTTTATGTGTTTTTTTTGAATGTAATTCGAAAACTGTAAAGCACCAAAAATCAT
Organism: Flavobacteria bacterium BAL38; assembly: GCA_000169355.1. Classification (GTDB taxonomy): domain Bacteria; phylum Bacteroidota; class Bacteroidia; order Flavobacteriales; family Flavobacteriaceae; genus Flavobacterium. The sequence goes on from AAXX01000001.1 coordinate 261,810, forward strand.
CAAGAATATACTTGTATACACATGAGTAAAAAAAGCAATTCTATAATGATTGAAAACTATTACATCTTGTTTAATTCGTAAAAAAGCAACATCAGTATGATATGGAATATACTGAAGTGTTATTAACAAAAGTAGATATGAAAAATAAACATATCCAATCCACAAAAGATATTTTGAATATTTAATCCACATTATCTTCCAAATGTATCGTAGTATTCTTCTGCGTTTTGTTCATAACGTAGTAGCAAATCGATATTTTTAATTTCGATTTCCGTTAATTCATCTTTAACATCTCCAAAAACGGGCATATACCAATCAAATTGTTCAAAATACATACGCAATTGTTTATCTCGAAAAGCGAATCCATGACGAGCAAAAATGGAATTTCTGAGAATAAAAATATCGGCTTTTGATAAATTGGAAACAAAATCAGAAGTTAGTTCATCGATGGAAGCATTTTTCTCGTATAACTTTTCGGTATTAGTAAAATACTCTTCAAACTCGTTTTCAACTGCTTCACCATCTATTGTATCATTATATTTTAACACATTAAATTTATCATCATTAATAAATATTTCATCAACTTTATTATTTGGATTGTATTTAAATATCTTTTTTTGAAGTTGATACTTTCTTGTTGCAACTTTTAATTCTTTTGGATTATAAGCCACCCAATTACCTATTAACAAACTGTCATTCTTACTAATATTCATTACAAAAAGTCCGTCATATTTTGACTGCTTAAACTCATCTGCTTTGATAACGAATTTACTTTCATTTTGAAAAACAATACCTTTAAAAAGGCTAATATTTCCTGCTGTTATTGAATGACCAAAAATAGAATCACCTTTAATCTCATCGATAGAAAATGTAATTTTTCTATTTAATAAGTTATAATTTTTTTCTTGATAAATGGAATCTGTTTTTTCTTCACTGATATCCGCCTTAAAATCACCAACCCAATAGCCTAATAAATCTGCTTTGCTATTTACAACCAAGCTATTACTAACCTTTGGTTCCACAAATTGAATTTCTTCAAAGCTTTGCTCAGCAACAAATTTCTTTTCATTTTTTATTACCTCTTTACAAGAAATAGTAAAAAACGAAATACATATAAGAGAATAAAATAACTTCATGACATACTTTTAATAAACCAAAAATAACAAAAAACCCGACACTTTTCAGTATCGGGTTAATTTATAATTTAGTTCAAAATTAAATATCTCTATTGATATCCCAAGCTTCTAAGTAATCCGCTACACGTTTTACGAAACTTCCTCCTAACGCTCCATCAACAACTCTGTGGTCATAAGAGTGCGACAAGAACATTTTTTGACGGATTCCAATAAAATCACCTTCTGGAGTTTCAATAACTGCAGGTACTTTTCTAATTGCACCTAAAGCTAAAATACCTACTTGTGGTTGGTTGATAATTGGTGTTCCAAAAACAGAACCAAAAGTTCCCACATTCGTAACTGTATAAGTTCCGCCTTGAGTATCGTCTGGTTTTAATTTTCCTGCTTTTGCACGGTTTCCTAAATCGTTAACCGCTTTTGCCATTCCAACTAAGTTTAATTGGTCAGCATTTTTAATTACAGGAACGATTAAGTTTCCGTTTGGTAAAGCAGCTGCCATTCCTAAGTTGATATTTTTACGTTTGATGATAAATTCACCATCAACTGAAATATTCATTCCTGGGAAATCTTTCAATGCTTTTGCCACTGCTTCCATGAAGATTGGCGTGAAAGTTAACTTCTCACCTTCTCTCTTTTCGAAAGCGTTTTTAACTTTATCTCTCCATTTTACGATGTTTGTTACATCAACTTCAATGAATGACTGAACGTGAGCCGAAGTTTGTACCGAAGCTACCATGTAACCCGAAATCAACTTACGCATTCTGTCCATTTCTACAATCTCATCACCTCCATTTACAGAAACCGGAACAGATTGCGCTACTGGAGCTGGAGTTGCTTTTGGAGCCGCCGCTGGTGTTGCCACAACTGCAGGCTGACTTCCTCTATTTTTGATATAATTTAATAAATCTTCTTTATTTACACGACCATCTTTACCAGAACCAGCAATAGACTCTAATTCTGCTAATGAAATTCCTTCTTCTTTGGCAATGTTTTTAACTAAAGGTGAAAAGAATTTATCTGATGCTGAAAAATCAGCTGGCGCAACAGTTTCTTTTGCTACTTCAACTGCTTTCGCAACTTCTGCAACAGCAACTGGGGCTTCTACTTTAACTTCTGGAGTTGAAGCAACGGCACCACCTTCAGTTTCGATAATAGCGATTGTTTGTCCTACTTGAACTACATCATCGGTATTAAATAAAATTTCAACAAGTGTTCCCGCAACTTCTGAAGGCACTTCACTGTCTACTTTATCAGTAGCGATTTCAAGTACTGCTTCGTCCATTTCAATTTTATCACCAACTTTTTTTAACCAGTTAGTAACTGTTGCTTCTGCAACACTCTCACCCATTTTAGGTAATTTCAATTCAAACTTTGCCATATCTTTAAACTAAAGTTGTGTTTTTGTATTTGGTTTGCAAAAATACTAATTTTTCATTCGTTTTATAAAGAAATCAATAATTTTTTACAATAAAATTATTTGTCCTCTATCGTTCGAATTATTGCTTCCAATTAGGTAATTCGAACTCGAAATATAATTCTTAAAACTTAGATTTTTACTCTTATTTAACTGCATAAAAGTAATAATTTCAGCAAAACTAAAAGTAGTAGTATCAAATATTATTTCAAGATTTTTTTGAGACTGACCTACAAATTGATTAAAATCAGACAAATAAGTTGCTTTTTTTGATAGATTTAACTCTAAATTTTCTCTTGAAAAAACGACATATTCATCAATAATTCTGACTTCATTCTTCTGCTGATTTTTCTTCAAAAGACTAAAAACGAAACTTCCCACTTGCATCATCACATCAAAAAGCCATGATTTCTTGAAGTGTTTTTTATAGAAAAACTGCATCGCTTCACGAAAACGTTTCATATAAGTTCCATCGCGAACCGTACTTTCTCCTTTATAATGAATTACAGAAGTTTCATGAAAGTAATAATTCGATTTTCCAGTTTTCAAAACCAAATAACTCAAATCGATATCATCGGAATACATAAAGCAATTTTCATCAAAACCACCGACTTCCAAATAAAATTCGCGCTTCATTACCATAAAAGCGCCAACCAAAATATCTACTTCACCCGTTTGATTTTCAGACAGATGTTGGGCATAATATTTTCCGAAGTAATTCGAAATTTTATACAATCCGAAAATCTTAGTAAAAGCCACCCAAGGAGTTGGAACGCCACGTTTACTTTCGGGAAGAAAATTGCCAGTGCCGTCAATTAATTTACAACCGATTATTCCGAGCTGCGAGTTACGTGTTACGAGTTGGGAGTTTAAAATTTTAGAAAAAGTATCTTCTGCAACAACCGTATCTGGATTTAAAATGCAAATATATTCTCCTTTGGCTTGAGCCACTCCTATATTATTTCCTTTTGGAAAACCTAAATTAGCTGCGTTTTCAATGAGTTTGATGAATGGGAATTTGGTTTTCATCATCTCACAGCTATCATCGGACGAAGCATTATCAATGACTATAATTTCTCCATCAATGCCTTCCAATGCTTTTTGAACACTGAAAACACATTGCTCTAAAAAAAAGCGCACATTATAATTAAGTATGATTACGGATAGTTGCATGATGCGAATATAATTAAAAGTTTAATTTTAACATTAGTGAATCTTCATTTTGAATAAAAACTTAATATCTTCGAAAATTAAAATTCGATTTATGAGAAAAATAGTTACTCTAATTTTATTCTTAACATCTTTTTCAATATTTTCACAAGAAGATATTTTAGCAAATTATGATAAAAGAGAAGTTTATATTCCTATGAGGGATGGTACAAAACTTTTTACTGCCATTTATTCACCTAAAGATATTTCTTCAAGTAAAAGATATCCTATTTTGATGCAAAGAACTTGTTATAGTATTGCGCCTTATGGTGAAGATAAGTACAAAAAAACATTGGGACCAAATACGTTTTTACAAAAAGACAAGTACATTTTTGTATATCAAGATGTGAGAGGAAGATATATGAGTGAAGGTACTTTTACTAATATGACGCCCCAAGTTGAACACAAAAAGAAGAAAAACGTTGACGAAAGCACTGACACCTTCGATACAATTGATTGGTTAATCAAAAACATTAAAAACAATAATGGAAAAGTAGGACAATACGGAACTTCTTACCCAGGATTTTATACTGCGGTTGGAACTTTAGCTAATCATCCTGCATTAGTAGCATCATCTCCGCAAGCTCCAATTTCGGATTTCTTTTTCGATGACTTTCATCATAATGGTGCTTTCATAATGGGATATTTCAAAACTTTTCCTGTATTTGGTGTTCAAAAAACCAAACCAGAAAATAAAGCTTGGTATTCTGACCAATCGATAAAAACAATTTCAAGAGATGGTTCAATTTTTTACAAAGAAATAGGAACTTTAAAAGAAGCTGTTAACTCCTACTACAAAGACAATTTTTTCATGCAAGAAATTGTAACTCATCCTAATTACGATGAGTTTTGGAAATCAAGAAATTTATTACCTCATTTAAAAGGAATTGATCACGCAGTAATGACTGTTGGAGGATGGTACGATGCAGAGGACTTAACTGGACCATTAAACATTTACAAAACGATTGAGAAAAACAATCCAAAAGCAAAAAACACAATTGTAATGGGACCATTTTCTCACGGAGGTTGGTCGAGAGAAGCCGGAAAACATTATCACAATGACATTTATTTTGGAGATAGTATCGCTACTTTTTATCAAAAAAATATAGAATATAAATTCTTCAATCATTATTTGAAAGAAAAAACAAAAGATGCTGCAGAACTTCCTGAAGCTTATATGTTTGACACTGGTAATAAAGAATGGAAAACATTTCAGAATTGGCCACCAAAAGAGAGTACAAAACTTAATTTTTATTTAAGCTCAAACGGGAAATTGGAAACCCAAAAAAGCGGAAGTTCTAATTTTAGTGAATATTACAGCGATCCAAACAATCCTGTTCCAAGTAGCATTAACTATGCAGAATATAACGGTTTTACGCCAAGAAATTACATGAGCGAAGACCAAAGATTTGCCTTGAGTCGACCTGATGTGGTTACATTTACGACTGATTATCTAACCGAAGACATTACCCTAGCAGGAGAAATTATGGCTAAGTTAAAAATTGCTTCAACTGCAACTGATGCTGATTTTATTGTGAAAATAATCGATATTTACCCATCAGATGAACCTCAAAATAAGGACAAACCAAATGTGCTTTATGCGAACTATCATCAAATGGTGCGCAGCGAAGTAATGCCCGCTCGTTTCAGAAATAGTTTTGAAAAACCAGAAGCTTTAAATCCAAACGCAACTACAGAAGTTCATTTTAGATTGCAAGATGTTTTACATACTTTCAAAAAAGGACATAAAATTCAAATACAAGTACAAAGCACTTGGTATCCGTTAATTGCTGTAAATCCTCAGAAATTTTTAGAAAATCCTTACTTAGTAGAAAAACAAGATTACACTAAGGCTTTTATTAAAATTTTTGAAGAAAGTCATTTAGAAGTAGAAATTTTAAAATAACAAATTCAAAGCCGTCATAACTGATGGCTTTTTTTATTTAATTCCAAAAGATTGTATCATCAGTTACAATAAACTATTTTTGCACTTCTAAATTGTATTATGAATTACTTATCAGTCGAAAATATATCGAAATCATACGGCGAACGCATTCTTTTTAAAGACGTTTCCTTTGGAATTAACAAAGATCAAAAAATAGCTTTTATCGCTAAAAACGGTTCGGGAAAAACCACCATTATGAACATGATTAATGGTTTGGATGAACCTGATACGGGTCAGGTTGTGATTCGAAAAGAGATAAAAATGGCTTTTTTGTCGCAAAATAATAATTTGCAAGACGAATTAACCATTGAGGAAAATATTTTTGCTTCAGATAATGAAATTTTGAAAGTAATTGAACGCTACGAAAAAGCTTTAGAAAATCCGAATGATGAAGAAGCGTATCAACGCGCTTTTGATGATATGGACCGTCATAATGCTTGGGATTTTGAAACGCAATTCAAGCAAATTCTATATAAGCTAAAGTTGGAAGACTTAAAAATGAAAGTCAAAAACATGTCGGGTGGACAAAAAAAGCGTTTATCATTAGCGATTATTTTAATTAGCAAACCTGATTTATTGATTTTAGATGAGCCAACCAATCACTTGGATTTAGAAATGATTGAATGGTTAGAAGATTATTTTGCAAAAGAGAACATCACGTTGTTTATGGTAACGCACGACCGTTTCTTTTTGGAACGTGTTTGTAACGAAATCATTGAATTAGACAACGGAAAAATATACCAATACAAGGGCAATTATTCGTATTATTTAGAGAAAAAAGAAGAACGCCAAATTTCTGAAAATTCTAGTATCGACAAAGCTCAAAACCTTTTCATCAAAGAATTGGCTTGGATGCGCCGTCAACCAAAAGCGAGAACCACTAAATCAAAATCACGTCAAGATGATTTTTACGTGATTAAAGAAAAAGCCGAAAGCCGAAGAAAAGAAAATGTGGTAGAGCTCGAAATTAACATGGAACGCATGGGAAGCAAAATTATCGAAATGGTAAAACTGAACAAAAGTTTTCCAGATAGAAAAATTTTGGATGACTTTTCATATTCGTTTCAACGTGGTGAACGTATTGGAATTATTGGTAAAAACGGAACTGGAAAATCGACTTTCTTGAATATTTTAACGCAAACCATTCAACCCGATTCAGGTAAAGTAATTATTGGTGATACGATTAAAATTGGCTATTACACACAAAGTGGCATCAACCCAAAACCGGGACAAAAAGTCATCGATATCATCAAAGAATATGGCGAATATATTCCGTTGACGAAAGGAAAAATTATTTCGGCATCGCAATTATTGGAACGCTTTTTATTTGATGCCAAAAAACAATATGATTTTGTAGAAAAATTAAGTGGTGGCGAATTGAAACGTTTGTATTTATGTACGGTTTTGATTCAAAATCCTAATTTCCTGATTCTGGATGAACCTACAAATGACTTGGATATTGTGACGTTAAATGTATTGGAAAGTTTCTTATTAGATTTCCCAGGCTGCTTGTTAGTAGTGAGTCACGACCGTTATTTTATGGATAAAATTGTGGATCACTTATTTGTTTTTAGAGGCGAGGGTCAAATTGAAGATTTCCCAGGAAATTATTCTGATTTTAGAAGTTATGAAGATTCGGCAGAACCAAAAGTACTTTCTAATGTAAGTACAGAAAAGACGAGTTGGAAAGAAAAAAACACAGCATCAACCGGTTTGAATTTCAACGAACAAAAGGAATTCAATAAATTAGAACGCGAAATCAAAGATTTAGAATACAACAAAAAACAAATTGAACAAGAATTCGCCGACGGAAAAGTAACTGATGATAAAATTGAAGCGAAAGCAAATGAATTAGAAAAAATCATTCAGTCTTTAGAAGAAAAAGAAGAACGCTGGTTTGAATTATCAAGTAAAATGGAATAAAAACTAGTTTGCAGTCTCAGTCTCAGTTTGCAGATAAAACCGTGACTGAAAACTGTGACTGAAAACTGCGACTGAAAACTGTGACTATAATCAAATCCTACCTAAAATTTCTTTTCCACTCCAAAAACGAACATGGAGTGCATTCGCCTTTTGTGTATGATTTGGTTACGAAATGTTTTTATGACAACACTAAATATCCAGAATACGAAATAGTAAAATCGTACCGAAAATCGCTTTTAGAAAATAAAAACACAATTGAAGTAACGGATTTTGGTGCTGGTTCAAGAGTTTTTAAATCGAATACAAGAGAAATCTCAAAAATTGCACAAACCGCTGGAATTTCCTCAAAAAATGCGGAATTGCTTTTTAGAATTGTTCGTTATTTTCAACCAAAAAGCATTTTAGAAATTGGAACTTCATTAGGATTAGCAACCTCAGCACTTTCATTAGGAACTGAAAGAGCAAAAATTATCACATTAGAAGGTTGTCTAAACACGCAAAAGCAAGCGCAAGTTCAATTGCAATCCCGAAGTTTCGGGACAAATTCAAATTTTCAAAATATTGAATTTATAAACACTGAATTTTCAAGTTATTTCAAAACCCATCACCCATCACCCATCACCCATCACCTAATCTATTTCGATGGCAATCATTCTAAAAAAGCGACTTTAGATTATTTTGAAGCCTTACTTCCTACTATTTCCAATGATTCCGTTTGGATTTTTGATGACATTCATTGGTCGGCGGACATGGAAGAAGCTTGGGAAATAATAAAAAATCATCCAAAAGTTACCGTTACCATTGATACTTTTCAGTGGGGAATTGTATTTTTTAGAGCCGAACAAGAAAAAGAACATTTTATCATTAATCAGAATAAAACGATTAGTTCGCACTTGTTTGAAAGAATTCGGTTTTAATTGTAACAAATTCCTTCCTTTTTCTACTTATAATAGTGTTGTATCAATAATATTGTCATCTCGAGCGAAGTCGAGAGGCTAAATTCTAATTTCATTATGGCAAATCCGTTAATCAAAATAACCAATATCAAAAGAGATTTCCCTTTAGGAAACGAAATCGTTTATGTGTTAAAAGGCATCGATTTAGAAATTAATAAAGGCGAATATGTAGCATTAATGGGACCTTCGGGTTCTGGAAAATCGACTTTGATGAATCTTTTAGGTTGTTTAGATACGCCAACTTCTGGAACTTACATTTTAAACGGAAAATACGTTAGTGAAATGCAAGACGATGAGTTAGCTGGCATCCGAAATAAAGAAATTGGATTTGTTTTCCAAACTTTTAATTTAATGCCAAGAACCACAGCTTTAGACAATGTAGCATTACCAATGGTTTATGCAGGTCATTCCAAATCAGAACGTGTGGAACGTGCTACTGAAGTATTGACACAAGTGGGATTAGATGACAGAATGGATCACAAACCTAATCAACTTTCAGGTGGTCAACGCCAACGTGTAGCAGTAGCAAGAGCTTTGGTGAACAAACCTTCTATCATTTTAGCCGATGAGCCAACAGGAAACTTAGATAGTAAAACTTCGGTTGAAATCATGAATTTATTCAATGAAATTCACGCCAACGGAAACACCGTAATTTTAGTAACTCACGAAGAAGACATTGCGGCTTATGCACACAGAGTCATACGTTTACGTGATGGAATTATTGAAAGCGACACGATAAATCAGAATATTAAAAAGTAAATTCAACTCACAATATTTAAACCTGACAAGATTATAAATCCTGTCGGGTTTTTTCTTGCTTTGATTTTCAAAATAACTACCTTTGCCCAAAATCTCCAAAATGACTTTTTCCGATTATACAAAAGAGTTTTCTTACAATTTAAAATTAGCCTACCCTATTATTTTAGGGATGTTAGGCCATACCATAGTGGGAATTGTAGATAACATAATGGTAGGAAAATTAGGTCCAACGGAATTAGCAGCGGTGTCATTAGGAAACAGTTTTGTATTCATTGCTATGTCGCTAGGAATTGGATTTTCAACCGCAATAACACCTTTAGTTGCAGAATCTGATGGAAAAAGTGATGTAGCTGGAGGTCGTTCGGCATTTCATCACGGGTTGTATTTATGTACCATTTTAGGAGTCGCTTTATTTACTTTAATCTTTTTTGCAAAGCCTTTAATTGCTTATATGGGGCAACCTAAAGCAGTTGTTGACATGGCAAAACCGTATTTAGATATTGTAGGTTTTTCTCTGATTCCGCTAATTATGTATCAAGCGTACAAACAATTTGCAGACGGATTGAGTGAAACCAAATATTCCATGTGGGCAACAATTATTGGAAATGTTACCAATGTAGTTATTAACTATTTTTTGATTTATGGAATTTGGATCTTTCCAGAATTAGGTATTGTGGGAGCAGCTATTGGAACAATTGCTTCTAGATTCGTGATGTTAGGTTTTATGCATTATATGATGAATTTAAAACCAAAATTTCATCCATATTTTAAAGGGTTCATCTTAAAAGAAATTAAAAAAGAGGTCAATTTAAAAATCATTAAATTAGGTTCGCCTTCTGCTATGCAAATGTTTTTTGAAGTAGCTTTATTTACAGGAGCCATTTGGTTGTGTGGTATGATTGGAACAACAAGTCAAGCAGCAAATCAAGTTGCACTAAGTTTGGCTTCGGTTACTTTCATGTTTGCCATGGGATTAAGCGTTACTGCAATGATTCGAGTAGGAAACCAAAAAGGATTAGAAGATTATAAAAAACTTCGAAAAGTAGCTATTTCTATTTTTCTGTTAACTATATTAATTGAAGTTGTTTTTGCTTTACTTTTCATAGCATTACACACTACTTTACCTTATATTTTTGTTGATATAAATGATGCAGAAAACCTATCTAAAAATTTAGAAGTAATTTCAATTTCTGCCAATTTACTTTTGGTCGCTGCGGTTTTTCAAATATCCGATGGATTACAGGTAGTAGTTTTAGGAGCGCTTCGTGGATTGCAAGACGCAAAAATTCCAATGTATATTACGTTTATCGCCTATTGGGTAATTGGATTTCCTATTTCAATTTACTTAGGATTAGAAACCGAATTAAAAGCTGTTGGCGTTTGGATTGGATTATTAGCAGGATTAACAGCAGCAGCGATATTTTTGTATATTCGCTTTAATTATTTGATAAAAAAACTGGTTCAATTGCAAACCAATCCCGAAGCTTCGGGACAAGTTCAATTACAATCATAAAAAGAATTTAAAACATAAAAACATGAACTTACCAAAATTTGTAATCGGAGACAATACCGATTTTCCTGAAGATATTTTCGTAATCCATTTAGAATATCCAAGATTCGTAATCAATTTAAAAGATGACGAAGTAGAATTTTTAGAAGACATTGAAGAAGAAGACGAAAAAGAATTGGAATCTGAAATGGAACATTTAATTACCATTGCTGGAGAATTCTACGATAGAGAAATTGAACGTTACGAGCAAGAATAGTATAATGTTTTAGATGGCTTACCTAGAAAAACAACTTTTAAATTTAGTTAAATTTCATTGTAATGAGCTAATCGATTTTAATTCTCAACTTGAAATTCGAACTTTAAAAGTTTACAAACATAAAAAGAAAGAGAAGTTATTGAAATACAAAAATTATTTTCTGTATTTAGCTGAAAATGATTTTATAAATTATGAAGAAAATTCCATTCAAGTTTTTTTGATAAGTAATTTTACAACCAAAAGACATTTTATTGTAGTAATTGAATTTCAACATTTTGCAAATGGTTTGAAAGAAGAAAAGTTAATCTTATTTTATGAAACCACTAAATTTTGGAAAAAATTATTAATCTCGAAATATGACTTAATTGTGAATTACTAATCACTTTTTACTAATTACTATTTATTAAAATACTGTTCCAACAAACTCATGGCCGCTGCAAAAGGTGAAATTTCATTAGTTGAAACGTATTTTTTATGCGTTTTCAAAATAAAGTACAATGTAATTTCAAATTACAATATAGTGTAATTTCAAAATAAACTATAGTGAAAATTCAAAATACACTATGGTGAAAATTCAAATTTTATCATATATTTGTATTCTAATCAATTAACCATGAGTTCAAACAGAGTGATAAAACAAGAAATGGATATTTACAAAAAAAAATATCCTATTTTGGCGTTGACGGGTCCAAGACAATCTGGTAAAACAACATTTCTAAAAACTCAATTTCCAGAATATGAATACGTAAATTTAGAAAACATCGACTCTAGAAATTTTGCTATAGAAGACCCAAAGAGTTTTCTAAAACAATATGATAAGTATGTTGTTTTTGATGAAGTACAACGAGTTCCACAATTATTTTCTTATTTGCAAACCAAAGTTGATGAGGATAAAACAATGGGACAATATATCTTGTCTGGTTCGCAAAATTTTCATCTCATGCAAAATATTACACAAAGTCTCGCTGGAAGAGTTGCTTTGTTTAAATTATTACCTTTTGATATTGAGGAAATGCAAATGGCTAACTGGCTAAATGATGATTACTCGGTAAACCTTCAAAAAGGATTTTATCCTGCAATTTATGATCGTGAAATTCCATCAAAAGCTTTTTATTCTAACTATATTCAAACCTATGTAGAACGCGATTTATCTGAAATAATTCAGATAAAAGATTTAAAACAATTTCGAAAGTTTATTTCACTCTGTGCAGCTCGCGTTGGACAACTACTCAATTTGAATTCATTAGCCAACGAATGTGGAATTACACAACCAACAGCAAAATCTTGGATTTCTGTTTTAGAAAGTAGTTATATTGTTTATCAATTACAGTCTTATCATTCCAATTTCAATAAACGAGTAACAAAAAGTCCAAAACTCTATTTTTATGACACAGGCTTACTTTGTTTTTTACTTAAAATTAATGATGCTGATAGTGTGAAATTGAGTTCATTAAAAGGGAGTTTATTTGAGAATTATGTAATTAATGAATTTGTTAAAAAAAATTATCACAACAATTTACTACGTGATCTATGGTTTTGGCGTGATGCTGTTGGACATGAAGTAGATTTAATTTGGCAAAAATCGGAATTACTAAATATAGTTGAAATAAAAGCATCTGAAACCATAATGTCTGAAATGTTCAAAGGACTAAATTATTTTGAAAAATGGGCACCTAATTTAATTGAAAGCAGAACCTTAATTCATACAGGATTATTTAATCAAGAAAGAACATTAGGAAAAGTAGCCAGTTGGAAAAACATTACTCTTTAAAATACTCTTTTAACAAACTCATGGCCGCTGCAAAAGGTGACAATTCATTTTTTTGCACGGCTTTTTTGTTTTCTTCTAGTAGTTGAATGATATTTGGATGATTGTAAAAATGCGATTTCAATTGTTCATTAATCGTTTCCATCATCCAAAATTGGTTTTGATTTTGACGTTTATCTTCGAAATAATGATTTGCTTTTACCAATTCAAAATACTCGGAAATGATGTCCCAAATTGCATCGATTCCTGTTTGTTCATAAGCGCTACAAGTGGTAACTTTTGGAATCCAACCCGAAGATTTAGCAGGAAATAAATGCAAGGCTCTGTTGAATTCAGTTTTTGCTAATTTGGCTTTCGCAATATTATCGCCATCCGCTTTATTGATTACGATAGTATCTGCCATTTCCATGATGCCACGTTTGATTCCTTGCAACTCATCACCAGCACCTGAAATTTTCAATAACAAAAAGAAATCGACCATACTATGAACGGCAGTTTCGCTCTGCCCTACTCCAACGGTTTCAATAATTATGGTATCAAAACCACAGGCTTCACATAAAATTATAGATTCACGTGTTTTTCTAGCAACACCGCCTAAAGTATCACCCGAAGCACTTGGTCTAATGAATGCATTTTCATCTTTTACCAATTCTTCCATACGGGTTTTATCGCCCAAAATACTACCGTGACTGATTGACGAACTTGGGTCAACCGCTAAAACAGCCACTTTCTTTCCGATGGAAGTCAAATATTTTCCAAAAGCTTCAATAAACGTACTTTTTCCAACGCCAGGAACGCCGGTAATTCCTATTCGAACGGAATTATTCGCATGTGGCAAACAACCTTTAATTACTTCGTTTGCTTTTGTTAAATGCTCCGGATTAGTACTTTCTACCAAAGTTATAGCGCGACTTAAAGCCGTTTTATCACCTTTTAAAATTCCAGCAATCAGATCTTCTGCCGAAGGTTGTTTTCTTCGAAATTGTTGAATTTGCGTGGCTACAACACTACTAAGCATTTCGGGTTGGTTTACGCCATGAATTTCTGAAAGTGCCGATTTTTTATTAGGTGTTTTCAAAAGAATAATTGCTTTGTGTAAAAATACAAAAATTGTAGGAATATAAAACATCGTTGTCTTTATGTTTAATTATCTTTGTATTCTTGATTTCGATACATGGAAAACATCCTACTTTTATTTTTATGTTTGATTTTGGGCGTTGCGCTTCAAAAAGTGCCACAATTTCCTAAAAACGCTTATCAAAGTTTGAATCAATTCGTGATTTACGTTTCGCTTCCGGCTTTGGCGTTGTATTACATTCCAAAAATTACCATTTCAATTGCTTTGCTTTATCCTATTGGAATTGCGTGGTTGGGTTTCGGATTATCGTTTGTATTTTTTTATGCTTTGGGAACCTATTTTAAATGGTCGAAAAAGTTAACTGGTTGTTTAATTTTAACCGGAGGATTGAGCAATACCTCCTTTGTAGGATTTCCAATTATTGAAGCTTTATATGGCGCTGAAGGATTGAAAACAGCCATCATTGTTGACCAACCCGGTTCCTTCGTAGTCGTAACCACTTTAGGAATTTTAGTCGCAGCTAGTTTCTCTAGAGGCAATTTAAGTACATCTGAAATCCTTTTAAAAATTGTAAAATTTCCACCTTTCATCGCTTTTACAATTGCACTTTGTTGTACTATTTTCTCTTTAGAATTTCCAGAAGCGTTACAAAATTCCTTTTTAAGAATTGGAAATACGGTAACTCCTGTAGCCTTAGTAGCCGTTGGTTTGCAATTAAAAATTGATACTCGAAGTAAACATTGGTCATTTTTAACTTTAGGATTATTTTTCAAATTAATTCTAATGCCCGCTTTTTTCTTCTTGCTTTACAAAATTGCGTTAGGCGGAAAAGGATTAGAAATCGATGTTTCTATTATGGAATCTGCGATGGCACCCATGATAACAGGAGCTATTTTAGCTTCTAACTACGGATTAAAACCGAAATTAAGCAGTATGATGATTGGGATAGGGATTCCGTTGTCGTTGTTGACGGTGGCTTTTTGGTATTGGGTTTTGAGTTTGTAGTTTTGTAACACAAAGTTTCTCAAAGTTAAGCACGAAGTAACGCAAAGTTTTTTTAAAACACATAGCCACATTAGTTTTGAATTGCGTTTAGTTAGTCCGAAGCTTCGGACGTTTCACTTTACATAGATTACATAGACAAAATCATATAACCTTAATCTTCTTATATGACTTATATGTTTAATTTTATATGTGTCTCCTATGTTTGCTAAGTTATAGATTTTAATATTTAAAGTCAATAATTTTACAAGTTTAAAGTGAAATAGAATGAGAGAACAAATGTGTCTAAATAGTTCAAAGAAACATATTCTCACATAGAAATATCCTCATTCTTTTTTATCTTTTAGAGTCTGAACAGAATGTAAGGAATTAAGTTTAGCTTAATATCCAGAATATCCAATAAGGAGAAAAGACGAAGGAAGATTCATCACTTTATTATTTAAAATTAAAGTTATGAAGGAATTAAAACAGGTTGTTGGAATTGATGTTGCACAAAAGGAATTGGTGGTAACAATTGGAAGGTTATTAGAGGACTTATCCGTTGATTTATTTTCTTATAAGGTTTTCAAGAATAATGACAAAGGATTTTTAAGTTTGGTTGAATGGGTTGCTAAATTAGTTGAAAATCCCAAAGAAGTCCATTATGTAATGGAAGCTACGGGAGTTTATCACCAAAAGATTGCTTATTTTTTAGATACCAATCAATTGAAAGTTAGTATCGTTTTACCAAACAAAATAAGTAATTATTTTAGAACATTAGAAGTAAAAACTATTACAGACAAAACATGTTCTCAAGTAATAGCAAGATTTGGTCTAGAAAGAAAATTAGATTTATGGAAAAGACCAAAGACGGTTTACAAAAAATTACAACAATTAACTAGAGAGCGAGATCAAATTGTAGCGGAAAGAGTAATTGTAAAAAATCAGTTACACGCAGAAAAAATAGAAGCTGAGCCCAACTTAATGACTTTAAAAAGAATAAGCGAAAGAATGAAATTACTGAATAAACAAGAAAATGAAATTAAAAATGACATCTCTCAAATTCTGAAAAACAATGCAGAGTTGAAAAAAGAAACAGATAGAATGATGACTATTCCAGGGATAGGAGAATTGACTGCGGTAATAATTTTAGCAGAAACAAATGGATTTGAATTGATACGTAACAAAAAACAACTAACTAGCTATGCTGGCCTTGATGTAAAAGAGAAACAATCAGGAACATCAATAAAAGGAAAGCCTAAAATATCAAAAAAAGGAAACAGAAGTATTAGAAAAGCAATGCATTTTCCTTCTTTAGTAGCTGTAAAATGGGATGAAAACTTCAAAGAATTATATGCAAGATTAGTATCAAAACATGGAATAAAAATGAAAGCATTAGTATCGATACAAAGAAAATTATTAGAAATGAGTTATGTTTTGTATAAAAATCAAACCATATACGATAAAGAATATAAAAATAGCGTGCAAACACAAATGGCTTAACACGCTATAGAGTCTAGTTTTAAACTGACTTAAAACAAAATTATAAAAAAATATAGATTTTTGTTGTAAATCAACACAGAATCTATGTGTTTGAAATATTACACATTTATTATCTTTACACTTCAATTTTATACTATGAATCCAGAAATTTTACTTGCGCTTGAGAACATTGTAGGTTCGGCTTATATTTTTACTGATGAAACTACTCGTAAAACCTATGGTCATGACGAAACGGAAGATTTGAGTTTTCCGCCTCATGTTGTAGTAAAGCCTGCCAATACAGAAGAAGTTGCGCAAATTTTAAAAGTTTCGAATACCTATAAAATTCCAACAACACCAATTGGTGCGCGTACGGGTTTGAGTGGTGGTGCTTTGTCTATTTATGGTGGCATTGCGATTTCGATGGAGCGATTTAATAAAATTATTGAGATTGATGAGAAAAATTTGCAAGTAACCACAGAACCTGGAGTAATTACGCAGGTTTTACGTGAAGCTGTTGCCGAGAAAGGCTTGTTTTATCCCGTAGATCCAAGTAGTATGGGAAGTTGTTGGATTGGTGGAAATATCGCTGAAAATTCAGGTGGCGCAAGAGCTTTGAAATATGGTGTTACAAAAGATTATGTACTAAATTTAGAAGTGGTTTTACCCACTGGTGATATTATTTGGACAGGTGCCAATACCTTAAAAAATTCAACGGGTTACAACCTAACACAATTGATGATTGGTAGCGAGGGAACATTAGGAATTGTAACTAAAGCAGTTTTAAAACTTTTACCACAAAACAAACATAACATTTTACTTTTAGTTCCTTTTTATCAAGCGGAACAAGCATGTGAAGCCGTTTCAGCAATTTTTAGAGCGGGAATTATTCCTAGTGCAATCGAATTTATGGAACGCGATGCGATTGATTGGACATTGAAATTTGTCGATGGTTTGAATGTGGAAGTCAAAAACGACGTTCAAGCGCATTTGCTGATTGAAGTGGATGGTAATTATCCAGAAATTTTGATGCAAGAAGCCGAACAAATTTTGGCAGTCGTAGAACAATTTGAAATTGACGAAGTATTATTTGCCGATACCGAAGAACAAAAAAATGCCCTTTGGAAAATGCGTCGCTCTGTGGCAGAAGCGGTGAAAGCAAATTCGATTTATAAAGAAGAAGATACGGTTGTACCACGATATGAATTACCTAAATTATTAAAAGGAATCAAAGAAATTGGTACTAAATATGGATTTCAATCGGTGTGTTATGGACATGCAGGAGATGGTAATTTACACGTAAACATCATCAAAGGCAACATGAGCGATGCCAATTGGAAAACCGAGGTTCCAAAAGGAATTCGAGAGATTTTTAAATTAACGGTTGGTTTAAAAGGAACGTTATCAGGTGAACACGGTATTGGTTTGGTGCAAAAAAACTACATGGATATTGCGTTTTCAAAAGTACATTTAGAATTAATGGAACGCATTAAAGCCATTTTTGACCCCAATAATGTGTTGAATCCTGGGAAGATTTTTCCTGATGGGGAATGATTAATTTAATTCTTAGAAAACTTTTTAAAAATCACAAACCCAATTAAACTTCCTACTAAAAACGAAACAATAAAATTTGTCAAATTAGGATCAGGATGACCATTACTTCCTGGATAAGCTGTAAAGAATAAACTCATGATGTAATTCATTTCATGAGAATGATAATAACATAGATCTGGGATTAATAAATAGTATAAAACTGTAAAGCTAAAAATTGAAGCAATAAAACCTCCAATAATTATAAATAACCATTTATTAAAATTTGTGTATTTCATTTTACTTTGAACTTAAAAACTCCACCAAATTGGCATCTGCATTTTTGAACGTTGGTGCTTGTTCGTCAATCCTTGCCACGCGTTTTTTGTTTAATTTTAGAGAAATATCGGATTCGGTAGTAAATAACAAAGCGGATAAAAACGGATTGTTGATGTGCGGAATTAACTCCGCTTCTATATCGTCTAACTTGCAAATTTTTATCAATTCTTGCTTTTCGGTGGTGTAAATTTTATACGTCATCGACAATTTTAAGATATTGTCTTCTACGATAGTTTTTACGTAAATATTTTGTAATTCTGGATTTCCAACAGTTTTAGCTAGCGTTAATTTAGCAAAAGTACCATTGGCGATACTAGCTCTAACTTGATTGAAAAATTCGGTGTATGTAATTGTATTTTCGCTCATTTTATAATCCTAAGGCTTTTACTATTTTCTCATTAAAAATCATAGAAAACATTTTATTTTCTTTGTCTTTATTTAAAAATTTCCATTTATTTTTTGTGGCATCATCCGCAACAGCAATTAGAGTAGAACGCATTTCAATTCGGAATGAATTATTTGCTTTATCATATGTTACTTTATCGGCTTCCATAGATGATTTAAAAATTCCTACCATAGAATCTGCATCTTCCATTGGAGCTTTAAACTTCATAATCATTACGTTATTATAGTTAACAAAGCAAAACGATTTATCTTCAATTTTTTTAATTTCACCAAAAGAAAAATCTGGTTCAACTTCAACCAATTTGATAGAAAATTGTTCGTTTTCCATCATTTGTCCAAACATTGTTTTCATTTGATCTTGCGGAATAATTTCAAAAACTTTTGGATAAGTAGTTTCAAAAATATCGTCAAAATTCATATTTACACTCGCTTTGTACGATTTTAGTGCTTCGGTTTTAAGTGAAGTCATATCTTGAGCGGTAACTAGAATAGTTTGAAAAAGGATAAAAGCGAATAAAAGAATTTTAGATTTCATTTTGGGAGTTTTATAATTTTATCAAAGATAGTTAGTTTAATTTAAATATTTAATAATTGGCTTACAGATGAACTCGTTTTATGAATAGTTTTTCAGGCTTAGATAGAAGATTCAACGAAGTTAAAATACCTTTTCGTAACTATATGAAAAGAAAGATTTTGTAAAGGGAGAAAAAACTATGTAAACGTGTGTTTCAAAATAAAATAATTTTAAACCTTAAAACTATTCCTTACATTTGAATAACATAAAACATTATATCATGGAAGCCCGAAATTATTCTAAAGTCTACCGTATTTTACATTGGTTAATTGCTTTTACTTTTCTTTTCTTGTTACTGACTATTTTTTTACGCAAAACTTGGATGGAAAAAAATCATGTAGCTGGAATAATTCAGGCGTTTTTAACGGATAATGGCTATTCGGCTTTATCGCAAGACGATGCAATTGTATTGGCAAAAAAAATCAGAAAACCCATGTGGAATTGGCATATCTATTTTGGTTATGTGTTAACTGGATTGTATTGTATTCGTTTAGCAGTGCCATTTTTTGGAGAAATGAAATTTTCTTCTCCTTTTAAAGCTGGATTAGATGCAAAAACCAAATTTCAATTTTGGGTTTATATTGTATTTTATGTATGTACTGCTATTTCATTAATTACTGGTTTGTTAATTGAATTTGGCCCTAAAACTATAAAAGACCCAATGGAAGAAATACATGTTCTTTCATTATACTATTTAGTTGGATTTATGATATTGCATTTTGGAGGTGTTTTACTTGCCGAATGTACTACAGAAAAAGGATTGATTTCAAGAGTAATTAGCGGAAATAAAAAAGAGTAATATATATACTGATATCCTGTTGGGTGTAATTATTAAAAATGTCTATTCGAGTGTTTTTTGTGTAATAAAATGGAACAAAAAATGTATCGAGAATCATTTTTAATGAGATTTCACTTGTTCTCGATACAATTTTCTGTTGAAAATTACTCGAATTAACGTAAAATTATTATTAAAAACTAATTACACCTAACGGGTAAATATTAATAATCAGCTATAGAGAAGCTGAAATAAATTCAGCTTGACAAAACCAAGACTTTCATGGTTCCTTTTTCATTTTCCAATCTTAACAACAAGAATACTTTCCAAATATTTATCAAAAAATAGTATATTTTTATTGTTTTTCAATAAATTTTTATTGAAATTTGCATCGTCAACTTTTAATATTTACAAATATGAAATTTAAAATTAGTGCACAACAGATGCTAAATGTATTGTATGTATTGTCCTGGATTATCTTTATTGGGCTTAGTATAGATGCGGGTGGTTTTTTAGTGAACACCTTTTTTACTTTGTTTATTAATCCAGTAAGCTCTTCTTATTTTTGGAATCATATTGATTTGTCTTCGTTGTATCAATTTAACCAAAGTCATTTTGTGACATTAACTTCTTTAATGAGTATTGTGGCGGTTTTAAAAGCAATTCTATTTTATTTAATTATAAAAATTATTCACGATAAAAAATTAAATTTAGCACAACCTTTTAATAAAGAGGTCAATCGTTTTATTTTTAGTGTAGCATATTTGACATTAGGAATTGGTTTTTTTGCCATATGGGGAAGTAATTTTTCTGAAAAAATAATACAACAAGGCGTTACTATTCCATCAATACAACATTTAAAAATAGCGGGTGGCGATGTGTGGCTGTTTATGGGGATTACATTGTTAGTCATAGCACAAATTTTTAAGCGCGGTATAGAAATTCAGGAAGAAAACGAATTAACTGTTTAAATTATGGCAATAGTAGTAAACTTAGATGTAATGATGTCAAAACGAAAAATGTCGCTCAATGAACTTTCTGAAAAAGTAGACATTACCTTAGCTAATTTATCCATTTTAAAAACTGGAAAAGCAAAAGCGGTTCGTTTTAGTACCCTTGAGGCCATTTGTAAAGTCTTAGATTGTCAGCCAGGTGATATTTTAGAATTTGTAGCAGATTAATAAAATACTTAGATCGATAGCTTATTTTAAATTAAAATCTGTCGCTTTTTTGTATCTTTGACATCAATAACGAACTGTGTTTAGAAGGTTGAATGAAACCGCTTAATGCCGATTCAGAAAACTAAAAAAACAAACAATTATGGCAGTTCAAATTTGTTCTTGCGAAGGTTTAAATGCAAAATGTGCAAAGTGCTTTGGCAGTGGCTACATAAATACCAACGAACCTGAAAAAATAGCAAAACCCGAAAAAAAAGAAAAAAAAGACTTTGTAGTTTCATTTCTTCCTAATGATTTAAGTACATTACAACGAAAAGAAATTGAAAATATAGCCTCTAAAATTATTGATAGCTTAGATTTAAAATCTAAAAAGCAAATGCAAATACTGCATTCCATTCCATTTAACACAACAACTTTTAGAAGAGATTTTAAAGATAAATTTGAAACTTTAAAAAAAATGGAAAATGAAAAGCAGTTTTTAAGAAATGACCTTGATATTATTTCAAAAGAATTAAGCACAAAAAAATATAGTACTCATTTTAATTTTGGCCATTTTTTATCAGATAAAGTTATTGATATTACTTCTAACCGTGACCTTAAAACTTTAATTAGAGAATATAAAAAACTTAAGCGTTAAAAATAAGAGCATAGCATAGATTTTCTTAATCAAGATTATGTTAATTATTAAATGCTTATTTTGATTTACGAATTAATTTTCGTAACTTTAAGTATTATTAATTTAACACTATTAAATCATGTTAGTACAAATAAACACCGATAAAAACATTGAAGGTAGCAGCCGTTTGGTTGAATTTTTCACTACAGAAATAAACAACGAATTGTCTAGATTTGACAGTCTTGTTACCCGAGTTGAAGTTCATGTAAGCGACGAAAACGCAAACAAAACTGGAAAAAACGATAAAAAATGTGTTATTGAAGCCAGAGTAGAAAAAAAACAACCGATAGCCGTTACCGCAACAGCTGATAGTGCAGAAAAAGCCTTTTTTGAAGCCTTAGAAAAAATCCAACGTGTTTTAGATACCACATTAGATAAAATTAAAGAGCATTAAAAACATTTTATATTAAATTACAAACACCTCCAATTGGAGGTGTTTTTTTTGTATATAAATTAAAAATTTAAAAAAATTTAGCTCATAACAATAAGAAAATCACATAAAAACACATACAAAAATACAGAAAACAACTTTATATCGTTAAAAACATACATTTTATCGAAAAAACAGTTGACCATTAGAATAAAAGAATACATTTACAATCGTAAACAGTTATTCTTTAAATAATTACGGTTATTCTTTTAATGTTATAACTTATTCTAAACAATAACAAAACAACTATTAAAATAAACAAAATTTAAAGTTTACTTACTACGATAAGCTTCCCCCGAGCAGTTTTTAATTTAACCTTTAATTTTATGAAAAAAATTATTTTAAATCTTTTTAACACTTCTTGTAATGTAGATTACAATAATGTGACTATTAACTCGGTAGAAGATTACAAAAAAACTTCTAAAACTCTTTTTAATACTTTTGTATTAAGTTTTGTATTTTTTTTATTTGGCGTTTCCGATGTTTATGGGCAATGTACGGCTTACACAACTAATACGGCATGTACAACAGCTGCTCCAACTTCAATTGGTACTAGCATATCTTGTACTCCACCCACTAGTAACGGTGGAAGAAGAAATTTTGTAGTAACAAATATGATTGTTGGTGCAACTTATAGAGTTTCTAACTGTGGCTCTGGCTTTGATACTCAAATGACTATTCGTGATTCAAATGGTACAGTAGTTGCTTATAACGACGACAATGGACCTGCTTGTTCAGGTTCAGCAGCATCTATTGATTTTACACCTGCAACATCTGGTACATTTCGGATACAATTAAATAGATTTAATTGTTCAACTACTAACCGGTCAAATGGAACAATTACTGTTACATTAATAAATCTACCATGTACAGATAATTCTGTTACTTTAACAATGAACGACTCTTATGGTGACGGTTGGAATGGAGGATCAATTACTTTAACAAATGATTTAGGTGATAGTTATGGCCCTTATTCAATTGCAGGTGCTTCAGGAACTCAAACACTATGTTTACCCGATGGTTGTTATTCAATAAATATGGTTGCTGGATCATTTCCAGGTGAAATTACTTGGTCTCTTTCAAACGGCATTAGTGGTAATGGAAATTATGGAAGTCAGACTAATGTGTTTACACTTGGTTCAGGTTCTTGTGGGGCAGTAACTGGTTGTACAGATCCAGCCTCTACCAATTACAATCCGCTTGCAACGATCGATGATGGGTCATGTGTTTATCCTCCATCTAATGACGATTGTGCTGGTGCAATATCTCTTACTGTAAATTCAAGTTGTTCCTATGCTACTTATACAAACGCTAATGCTACTGCAACATCTGGAGTATCTGCACCAAGTTGTGCATTATATTCTGGAGGTGATGTATGGTTTAGTTTTGTTGTTCCATCTAATGGCATTGTTACAGTTGATACACAAACTGGAGTTATGACTGATAGTGGTATGGCTTGGTATACTGGAACATGTGGTTCGCTTACAGAATTAGAATGTGATGATGATGACAGTTTAAATGGTTCAATGTCATCTATTACCAGAACTGGATTAACCCCTGGAACAACTATTTATGTTCGTGTTTGGGAATTTGGAAATAACAATAATGGTACGTTTGGAATATGTGTTACCTCACCTCCAAGCCCAACTATAACAAATTTAAGTAATTCTTCAGGATGCCAAGGTTCAACATTGGTTATTAATGGTACAAATTTATCTGGAGCTACAGCGGTAACTATTGGTGGTACTGCTGCAACAATAACAGGAAATACTGCTACTTCAGTAACCGTTACCGTTGGTTCAGGTACAACAGGAACTGTACAAGTGACAACACCAAATGGATCTGCAACCTCATCACAAACTTTTACTATTATTGCAAATCCTGTTATAAATACTCAACCAATTGATACAAGCATTTGTACTTCAGGTACAGTAACTTTTAATGTTGAAGCTACTGGTGTAACTATTTATCAATGGAGACGAAATGGCGTAAATCTTACTGAAGGAGGTATATATAGTGGTGTAGATACTGCTACATTAACAATTACTAATCCAGCTGCTGGAGATGCAGGAAATTTTGATGTAGTTGTAAGTAATGGCAGTTGCTCGGTTACTTCTACAGTTGGTTCATTAACAATTCTTTCTCAAACTCCTTCAATTACAACAAATCCATCAAATACAACTGTTGCTGGTGGAACTAATACTTCATTTACAGTAGTAGCATCAAATACTCCTATTAGTTACACATGGGAAGTAAGTACAAATGGAGGAACCAGTTGGTCAACCGTTTCTAATGGTGGTGTTTATTCAACTGCTACAACAGCTACTTTAACAATTACAGGTGTAACTTTTAGCATGAATGGATATTTATATAGAGCAAGTGCAACAAATATTTGTGGTACTTCTTCTTTTTCAAATAGTGCTACTTTAACAGTTACATATTGTTCACCTACATCGACAAATACCTCTGATTACATTTCAGGATTTTCAACAACTGGAGGTATAACTAATATTAATAACACTCCAACTACACTTTCAGGAACTGGTTATGGTGATTTCTATTCAACAATCTCAGCTAGTCAATATGCTGGTGGTGTTTTAAACTTTGCTGAAACTTATAACGGTGGATCACATGGCCTAAGTATTTGGGTTGATTTTAATAACAATGGTGTTTTTGAAGTTACAGAAAGATTGTATAATGCAACAGCAACAGCTACTGGTTTTACTGGTACAATAACAATACCTGTTGGTACTCCTCTTGGAGATTATAGAATGCGCGTTAGAGCTTGGTGGAATAGTTTAAATCCAGATCCTTGTTCAAATATTTCATGGGGAGAAGCCGAGGATTATAAGTTATCCGTGGTTTCTGAACCTGACCCAATTACCATTACACCATCTGGTTCAACTACAATTTGTAATGGAAACTCTGTAGATTTAACTGCTTCAAGTAGTGCTTCATATACCTATAGCTGGTCTCCTGCTACAGGATTAAACACAACTACTGGCGCAACAGTAACAGCCAATCCATCAACAACTACAACCTATACTGTTTCAGGTGATAATGGTGCAGGAATGACAAACACACAGACAATAACAATTACAGTTAATCCTGCGCCAGCAGATGTTGTAATAGCTAATTCAGATGAAACAGTATGTAAGAATACTGTACAAACATTAAGTGCAAGTGGGGGCGATTTTATCAATGTTTCTATCCTAACTGAAGATTTTAACGGAGCTGTAACTGGATGGACTCAATCAAATAATTCTACTGGCGGAACACCTGCAAATGCTGCTTGGGCTCTATATTTATCGGGCGCTTCGTTTTTTAGCAATGATAATACAGATTTTGTAATGTCAAATAGTGATAGTCAAGGATCAGGAGGCACAACAGATACTTCATTAACCTCTCCTGCTTTTAGTTTAGAAGGTTTTACCACTGCAACTTTAAATTTCTATCATTATTTTAATAATTTAGGTGCAACAGATATTGCAAAAGTACAAATTAGCACAAATGGTGTAACATGGATAGATTTAGAAACTTATACTAGTGATCAAGGCTCAGCAACAAATTTTGCATTAAAAACAATTAATCTTGATTCTTACATCGGTAATCCATCAATTCAAATAAGATTTCAGTATAATGCTTCTTGGGCTTGGTATTGGGCAATAGATAATTTTAGCATCACTGGTTCTGGTCAAAATATAGTTTGGTCACCAATAGATGATTTATATACTGATACTGCTTGTACAGTTGCATACACGGGTGAACATGCAACAACATTATATGCAAAACCAACAGCAACTCGTACTTATACTGCTACATCAACATTAGGAAGTTGCGAAAAAACAGATACAGTTACATTAACAGTAGAATCTGCAACATACAATGGGTCATGGTCGAGTGCTCCAGCAGCAAATAAAGAATTAGTATTTAATGGCGATTTTAGTTCTACAGAGAGCTTAGAAGGATGTAGTTGTACTGTAAATTCAGGTACTGTTGTAATCAATTCAAACCACACTGTTAAATTGTTAGATGCAATTACGGTTACTGGTGGTAGTATAATATTTGAAAACAATAGTTCTTTAATACAAATTAATGATGTAACAAATACAGGAAATATAACATATAAGAGAACATCACCTCAAACTGTTTTAAACACTGATTATGTTTATTGGTCTTCACCAGTAAGCAGTCAAACCGTACCAAGTACTGGCTTGAATTATTTTTGGAATAATGCAGCTGGAACTAGTGGAAACTGGGTGGGTGCTGCAGGACAAGCATTAACTGCAGGAAAAGGAGTTATTATGAGAGGTATAGCAACAAGAAATTTTACTGGGGTACCTTTTAATGGTGAATTAACTGTTGATGTACACAGAAGAAATATTGCTGGTTACAATGACAACTGGAATTTAGTAGGTAATCCTTATCCTTCTGCAATTAGTGCAGATGAGTTTTTAACAGATAGTAATAATACAGCTATTGAAGGTTCAATTGCAATTTGGACACACAGTTCTCCAATATCAAGTGCAAATACAAATCCTTTCTATGGAAACTTTACTTACAATTACAGCCCAAGTGACTATATTATTTATAACTTATCTGGTTCACAATCAGGCCCTGACACCTATAATGGTTTTATTCCTGCTGGCCAAGCATTTTTTGTAAAATACGATAATGATGATAATGCTTCCCCAATTGCAGCATCAAGTACTATTAAATTTAAAAATAGTATGAGATTAGATGCATCTGGAAGTGCTTATAGTAATACTCAATTCTTCAGAAATTCTGAAAATGCAACTCAAAATATAGAAAAAAATAGAATTTGGATTGATATTGTGAATGGTGCTAATGCATACGGTAGAACAGTTGTTGGATATATTGAAAATGCAACAGATGGCAAAGATAGATTATATGACTCATCATCAAGTGTAACTCCATCAACAACATCTATTTATTCCTTAATTGGTAATGACAAAATGAGTATTCAAGGTAAAGGATTACCATTTAATAATTCAGATTTTATTTCTTTAGGATTTAATGCAGGACAAGCAGGCAATTTTACTATTGC
Source organism: Flavobacteria bacterium BAL38 (assembly GCA_000169355.1). Lineage (GTDB taxonomy): Bacteria > Bacteroidota > Bacteroidia > Flavobacteriales > Flavobacteriaceae > Flavobacterium. The sequence goes on from AAXX01000001.1 coordinate 289,202, forward strand.
AATACACACGTTAGATGGTTTATTTGTAAATCAAGATGTATTCTTATTAGATACTCAATTAAATGTAATTCATGAAATTAAATTGTCGCCATATACATTTACAGCGCCACAAGGAGAAAACAATACAAGATTTCAATTGATTTTCAATAATGAAACTTTAAGTAATCCAGACTTTGATACAGATAAATCAGTAATTATAGTTAATAACGATAAATTAGAAGTAATATCTAATGTTGAAAATATTGAATCAATAAAGGTATTTGACTTACTTGGTAGAACTATATACTTAAAGAACAATATCAATAATAAAGAATTCATAATACCTTTATCGCAAGAACGTGCTCCTTTAATTGTAAAAATTAAATTAGCTAATGGCATATATGTAGAACGAAAAACTTTATACTAAGATTTTTTAAACAACTTATTTACATAACTTTAAAGGCTTGAATAATATTAATTATTCAAGCCTTTTTTATTTATTTTAAAGTTTTTACAACTATAAATGAATAAGAATACATTTAATTATACTGTTATTTCAAACCCGCTAAACTTTGCTCAATCATAGCGATTTTTGCTAAAGCGTCGGCTTCTTTTTTACGTTCGTTTGCTATTACTTGTTCGGGTGCTCCCGCTACGAATTTTTCGTTAGATAATTTTCCTTGTACTGAACGTAAGAACCCTTTGGTGTAGTTTAATTCTTCAGTTAATTTAGCTACTTCAGCTTCCACATCAATATTTCCAGTAATTGGAATAAAGTATTCGTTTGATTTTACACGATACGATAATGCTCCATCTACTTTTTCATCTACATACATTAAATCAACTACGTTACCTAATTTCATGATTACAGAATCGAAATAAGTTGATGCCTTTTCGTTATTCATCACACGCAATTCAATTACATCTCTAAACGGAATGTTTTTATCTTTACGAATGGTTCTAATTCCAGAAATTACTTCGGTAGCGAAATCAAAATCGGTAATTAATTGGTCGTTATATGCTTTTACTGTTGGCCACTCACCTACTATCAACGCTTGTTCTGGAGATCTTTCTGCAATATGATGCCAAATTTCCTCTGTTAAAAACGGCATGAACGGATGTAACAATTTCAAGTTAGCTTCTAACATTTCAATTGCTTTGTCAAACGTAGCACGGTCGATTGGTTGTTGGTAACCTGGTTTTATCATTTCTAAGAACCACGAACAAAAATCGTCCCAAACCAATTTGTAAATCGCCATTAAGGCATCGGATAATCTGTATTTATCAAAATTATCTTCGATTTCGGCTAAGGTTTGTTGCAACTTCGCTTCGTACCATTCAATCGCTACTTTTGAAGATTCTGGTTGTGCAATATCAGCCACTTCCCAACCTTTGATTAGTTTGAAAGCATTCCAAATTTTATTAGAGAAACCTTTTCCTTGGTTACATAATTCTTCGTCGAATAAAATATCATTTCCTGCCGAAGCACTCAATAACAATCCCACTCGAACACCATCTGCTCCAAATTTTTCAATTAGTCCCAATGGTTCAGGTGAATTCCCTAATGATTTCGACATTTTACGACCTTGCTTATCACGAACTAATCCTGTTAAATATACGTTTGAAAATGGTTTTTCGCCTGCATATTCATAACCAGCAATAATCATACGTGCTACCCAGAAGAATAAAATATCTGGACCTGTAACTAAATCATTGGTAGGATAATAATATTTAAAATCTTCATTTTCTGGATTTAAAACACCTCCAAAAACAGCCATTGGCCATAACCATGAAGAGAACCAAGTATCAAGAGCATCAGCATCTTGACGTAAGTCACGAGTTTCGAGTTTCGGGTTACGAGTTTTTTCTTTCGCAAGCTCAAGGGCTTTTTCAATGTTTTCTGCAACTACGAAATCTTCTTTTCCATCACCAAAATAGTAAGCCGGAATTTGTTGTCCCCACCACAATTGACGCGAAATATTCCAATCGCGAATGTTGTTTAACCAATGGGCATAAGTATTATTAAAACGACTTGGATATAATTTGATTTCGTTTGATTCCAAAACCGCTTTGATAGCAGGTTTTACTAATTCTTCCATGCTTAAGAACCATTGATCTGATAATCTTGGTTCGATTACCGCTTTGGTTCTTTCAGAAGTTCCTACTTTATTTAAATGTATTTCGGTTTTAGCCAAAGCACCTTTTTCTTCTAATTCTTTGGCAATTTCTTCACGAACTACAAAACGATCTTTTCCCTGATAATGCATACCGAAAGAATTCAAAGTAGCATCTTCATTGAAAATATCGATGATTTCTAAATTGTGTTTATCACCTAAGGTTTTATCGTTGGTATCATGAGCAGGTGTTACTTTTAAACAACCTGTACCAAATTCTACATCAACATAATCATCTTCAATGATTGGAATAACTCTACCACAAATTGGAACTATTGCTTTCTTCCCTTTTAAATGTGCAAAACGCTCATCATTTGGATTGATACAAATAGCAGTATCACCAAAAATAGTTTCAGGACGTGTAGTTGCAACGGTTAAGAAATCTTCCGAACCTTCGATTTTATATTTGATGAAATATAATTTTCCTTGACGTTCTTCAAAAATTACTTCTTCGTCTGATAATGTTGTTTTAGCCTCAGGATCCCAGTTTACCATGCGATAACCACGGTAAATTAATCCTTTGTTGTATAAATCTACAAATGAGTGAATTACCGAAGCTGACATATCGTCATCCATAGTAAACTTAGTACGACTCCAATCACAAGAACAACCTAATTGTTTTAATTGCTCTAAAATGGTTCCTCCATATTTATCTGTCCATTCCCAAGCGTGCTTTAGGAATTCTTCACGAGTTAAATCATTTTTATTAATCCCTTCTTCTTTTAACTTGGCTACTACTTTAGCTTCAGTTGCAATAGAGGCATGATCTGTTCCTGGTACCCAACAAGCGTTGAATCCTTTTAAACGCGCACGACGAATTAATACGTCTTGAATGGTGTTATTCAACATGTGTCCCATGTGTAAAACTCCCGTTACATTTGGTGGCGGAATTACAATGGTGTACGGCGTTCTGTGGTCGGGTTTAGATGTAAAATAATCGTTTTTCATCCAGTAGTCGTACCACTTTTGTTCTACTTCTTTAGCGTTGAATTGTGCAGGAATCATTATATTGTTTTCTTATTTAATTGTTGAATCGTTGAACAGATTAACTGATCTTTTTAACATTCCCAAATTTACTTTGGTATGTTTTTTGTATAACTAAGTGCAAAAGTAACTATATAGCGAAAATAAAAAAAATGTTGGGAGTAGTTTGTTGGTTGCTTTTATTTAATTAATTTTACAACAACCTATTAATTTATAAAATGATGAAAAAATTACTTGTTTATTTAACTGTTTTATTTGGAATATCTTCATTTGCTCAATCTGGTGCAAAAATTGAATTTAAAGAAGAAACCATTAATTATGGCGACGTAGAAAAAGGAAAAGATGATGGGATTCGAATTTTTGAGTTTATAAATACAGGTAATGAGCCTTTATTGATTAAAAATGTAAAATCGAGTTGTGGTTGTACTGTACCAGAATGGCCTAAAGAACCAATTGCTCCAGGAGCAAAAAGTCAAATAAAAGTGCAATACAACATGAATCCTGGTCCAATTAGCAAAACCATTACTGTAGAAAGTAATGCCATAAATAAACCAAACGGCATGGTTCCATTACGAATTAAGGGCACAGTTATTATTAAGGAAGAGATTAGTCCTTTAGTAAAAAAGAAAACGTTTCCAAACTCATAAATAAAAAAGGTCCCAATTAAATTGGGACCTTTTTGCTATAGTACGTTTTCTAAATTAAATTTAAAGGTTAAAATTTCTCCGTTACGATCAACAATTATAGTTATATGTTTTCCATGCGTGGATTGAAATAAATCTACAATGCTTTGTATTGATAGTTTATTTGAATATCGATTATTTATTTTTAAAATTTTATCTCCTACAAGTAATCCTGCTTTTTCTCCTGGAGAGTTTTTACGAATGGAATAAATTTCGAAATTTGGTTTTAATTCATATGTAAAATGACTAGAATAATCATCAATATCAGAATTTTTACCTAAATTAATGACGTTCGTTGAAAAAGCATTTTCGATTTTCTCCTTAACAAAATGAAAACCGCTATGTTGTACCTCTATACCCGACATGTTATAATTAAAGGGTAAATCATACAAATTATTTTTTTTGAAATAAACTTTTTGATTTTTATAATCTAAAATCCAATTGAACCGTTTAATAACTTCCCCTCCTAAAGAGCCATTTCTATTTTGAACAATCATATTTTTATCAAAAAAACTTACATCAGGATAAGAAACTAAAACATTTTTTAAAACATCACTTTCTAAAATTACCTCTTCAACTCTAGATTTTTTACCATAAATATCACCTGAAAGGCCTTTTCCCAAATAATCTAAAAAAAAGTTTGAATTACATATTATTTTATCATTTTCAAAAAGCCATAATCCATCACCTAACCCAGTATCAAAAAGTAGCTTTAAGTCTAAATTATTTGTTTCTAATTTAGTTTTCATGAAAATATAAGGCCTATCTTTTACTATTTCAATTTTTGATTCAGTATAATTATTCTTGTTTTTGTTAATTTTTAGTTGATTGGAATTATATAAAATCATTTTTTTTCTTTGATAATCAATTTCTATTAAATGGTTTTTAAAAAAAGAACTTCCTAAAATTCCATTTATTGGAATCCCTAACTTATTAACTAAACTTATATCTCTATCGAAAACAAAAATTGCTTCAAAATCATTGTCTAAATAATTTTCAATTTGAATTCTGTTTTTTTTTGATAGATACCCTTCTACTTTTTCGCTAATTCCTGCACCTGAAATTGAAATTAAGTCAGCTTCATTTAAAACCATTGAATCATTTTCAGGCAAACTAAATACTATACTTTTAGACGCTCCTGTATCTGCTATCATTTTTAATTTAACCCCATTAAATACTACATCAACAATAATAAGATTATGTGAAAGTTCAAAAGGTATTTTTATCTTATCTCTTTTTGTATTCCAATTAACAGCATCTTGTGCAAAAGAAATTGTAGCATATAAAATCAATATGTTAAAGAAAAATATTTTTTTCATAAAAAATTTTATTCTAAGATAAGAAAAACATCAATTTAATTAATTGATTTAACATTTTTTAATAGGTTGTTTCACTAATATCACAAAAAAAAATTGCAATTTTGCGAATCTTTAAAAAACACATCATGCCAAAAGTTTCCGTTAAAGGGCAACAAATGCCAGAATCGCCAATAAGAAAATTGGTACCATATGCAGAAATTGCTAAGAAAAAAGGTAATAAAGTATACCATTTGAATATTGGACAACCCGATATTAAAACACCTGAATCAGCTTTACAAGCTGTAAAAAATGCAGACATTAAAGTATTAGAATACAGTCATTCTGCTGGTTTTGAAAGTTATAGAACTAAACTTTCTCAATATTACAAAAATCAAGGTTTACCTATAGATACTCAAGACATCATTATTACAACTGGTGGATCTGAGGCTTTATTATTTGCAATGGGAAGCACAATGGATGTAGATGATGAAATCATTATTCCTGAGCCTTTTTATGCCAATTATAATGGTTTTTCAACAGCATCAGGAGTAAAAGTTGTTCCTGTAATTTCTGGAATAGAAACAGGATTTGCGCTACCTCCAATTGAAGCTTTTGAAAAACTAATTACACCTAAAACGAAAGCAATTCTAATTTGTAATCCAGGTAATCCTACAGGTTATTTATATTCACAAGAGGAAATTTTAAAATTAGCTGAAATTGTTAAAAAGCACGATTTATTTTTAATTGCTGATGAAGTATATCGTGAATTTATCTACGATGGTGACAAACATTTTTCAGTTATGAACGTTCCCGGGATAGAAGAACATGCTATTATGATTGATTCTGTTTCTAAACGATATAGTATGTGTGGAGCTAGAATTGGTTGTATTGTATCAAAAAACAAAGAAGTAATGGCTACTGCAATGAAATTTGCTCAAGCACGTTTAAGTCCTCCAACTTATGCTCAAATTGCAAGTGAAGCTGCATTAGAAACTCCACAAAGTTATTTTGACGATGTAATTTCAGAATATAAAGATCGTAGAGATACTTTAATTACAGAATTAAACAAAATTGAAGGTTTAAAAGTGGCTACTCCTAAAGGAGCTTTCTACTGTATTGCAAAATTACCTATAGACAATGCTGATAAATTTGCACAATGGCTATTAGAATCTTATGATTTAAATGGTGAAACTGTAATGGTAGCTCCTGCTGCAGGATTCTATTCTACTCCAAATGTTGGTTTAGATGAAGTACGTATTGCTTATGTCTTAAAGAAAGATGATTTAATAAAATCCGTACAAATTTTAAAAGAAGCTATAGCAGTATACAATAATCTTTAATAGGTTAAGCAAATAAAAAAGAGCTCATAATATATTATGAGCTCTTTTTTTATGTAAAAGTTTCAACTTATCTTATTAAAGAAAAATGGGCTTTAAATTGTTTTCCTACTCCATTTTCTGTGTAATCTAATGAAAACCAATAATCTGTTGATGGCAACAATTGCTGATTATGCGTTCCATCCCAACCATTACTTCCATCTGTAGCACTTAATTGTTTTAACAATTTACCATAACGATCAAAGATGTATAATTTAGCATCTGCTTGGTTTAATCCGCTAATATTCCATGTGTCATTTATTCCATCTCCATTTGGTGTAAAATAGGTTGGGTAATCAATTATTAATACTTCTTGTGTCATATAAGTACAACCTTCTGTATCTATAACTGTTACTAAATGTTCCCCTGCACTAACTCCGGTGAATACATTTGATGATTGGAAAGAACCTTCATCTAATGAATACATTATACTTCCTGAACCTCCAGTTACTGTTACTGTTATCGTAGCATTATCACTAAAATACTCACTTTGAACAATAGTCATTGTTGTTGCTGGTGTAGTTTCTGTAACTACAGCTGTTGCAGATGGTAATAATGGGTCTGATGAACATCCTGTTAACCAATTAGTTGCTATTACACTATAAGTTCCTGCTTCATCAACTACTAATGTTGAATTTGTAGCTCCCGGAATAATATTTCCAGCACTATCAAACCATTCAAAATCATAATCTACATCATTTAAACCTGTGTTTAATGTATAGGTCTGATACACTTCTCCTGATGCAGTGATACAAATGTTTCCATCTGTTAGTACTGGTCGTGGCGATGGATTTACATTCACTCTATAGTCGGTATAACCTCCTTGACAATCTCCTAAAGTAGATCGAACACGATAAACAACATAACCTTGTGTATTTGTTGTAGCGGTTAAAATATCATTTATAGTAACTGGTGCTACGCCTGTTCCTGGATTAGCTCCTGTTACATTTACAACTGTTAATACTTCCCATGTTAATTCTGTTCCTAAAATAAGTGGAGAAACATCAACTATTAAATCAGTACCTTCTTCACTACAAATAGTTTTGATTGGCGAAGGTATTGGCAATCCTGGATTTGGATTAACTGTTACAACTCCACTCTGTAATGTATTACCTGTACAACCATTACGTACTGCTGTAACTTCAAAATAAATGGTTCCAGCAACTAATGGGTTACTTGTTATTACTTGTAAATCAATCGATGTTGTAGTAGATGCAGCTGTGATTGTTCCAGAAGTAGTTCCTCCTACAACAGTTACACCACTTGTAATAGCTGTCCATGTGTAAGTAATTCCACTTATGTTTCCTACAATATCTACATGAACATTTGAACCCGAACAAACCGCAGTATCAGAAGCACTTACACTCTCTATTACTGGATTAGGATTAACTGTAATTTCTATTGTTCTCGGCGTTCCATCGCATCCATTGGCATATGGAATAATAGTCATTGTTATAGTTCCTATTGTTTCAGGATTATTTAATGTCGCTATCTGATTGATATCTGCTTCTGTACCATTAGTTACATATGAACCCGTAATATTAGATACCGTTGCACTCCAAGTATAAGTTGTTCCAATAATGTCACTACTTAAAACAATATCAGTTGAACTTACTGAACAAATATTTGAACTATATGATATGTTTGTGATGGTTGGTGTTCCCATATCTTGGTTATCGAAAGGAATAGATGCTAATGATGTACAAAATCCATTTCCTGAAGTTACCGTATAACTTGTTCCAACTGTCATGCCTGATATAAAACCTGTTGCTCCTACTGTTGGACCTGCTGGTGTAAATGTGTATGTGTTAGAAGCGCTGTAATTTAATATTGTTGAACTTCCTGCAGCAGAACAAGTAGCGGCAACTGATGTGATAGTTGGTACTGCTGGCGTTGGTAATTGCGCTGCATTACTAAAACTTGCTGATGCTAATGAAGTACATCCACCATTGGTTGCTGTTACTGTATAACTTGTTCCAACTGTCATGCCTGAAATTACTCCTGCAACTCCTACTATTGGTCCTGCTGGTGTAAAGGCATACGTGTTAGATGCGCTGTAATTTGATATTGTTGAGCTTCCTGCAGCAGAACAACTAGCGGCAACTGATGTTATAGTTGGTGTTACTGGTGTTGGTAATTGTGCAGCGTTACTAAAGCTTGCTGATGCTACTGAAGTACATCCTCCATAGGTTGCTGTTACGGTATAACTTGTTCCAACTGTCATGCCTGAGATTACTCCTGTTGCTCCTACTGTTGGTCCTGCTGGTGTAAAGGCATACGTATTAGTTGCACTGTAATTTGATATTGTAGAACTTCCTGCAGCAGAACAACTAGCAGCAACTGATGTGATAGCTGGCACTGCTGGTGTTGGTAATTGTGCTGCATTGCTAAAACTTGCTGATGCTAATGAAGTACATCCACCATTGGTTGCTGTTACGGTATAACTTGTTCCAACTGTCATGCCTGAAATTACTCCTGCAACTCCTACTATTGGTCCTGCTGGTGTAAAGGCATACGTGTTAGATGCGCTGTAATTTGATATTGTAGAACTTCCAGCTGCTGAACAACTAGCAGCAACTGATGTGATAGTTGGTACTGCTGGTGTTGGTAATTGTGCCGCATTGCTAAAACTTGCTGATGCTACTGAAGTACATCCACCATTGGTTGCTGTTACGGTATAACTTGTTCCAACTGTCATGCCTGAAATTACTCCTGCAACTCCTACTGTTGGTCCTGCTGGTGTAAAGGCATACGTGTTAGATGCGCTGTAATTTGATATTGTAGAACTTCCTGCTGCTGAACAACTAGCAGCAACTGATGTGATAGTTGGTACTGCTGGTGTTGGTAATTGTGCCGCATTGCTAAAACTTGCTGATGCTACTGAAGTACATCCACCATTGGTTGCTGTTACGGTATAACTTGTTCCAACTGTCATGCCTGAAATTACTCCTGCAACTCCTACTGTTGGTCCTGCTGGTGTAAAGGCATACGTGTTAGATGCGCTGTAATTTGATATTGTAGAACTTCCTGCAGCAGAACAACTAGCGGCAACTGATGTGATAGTTGGTACTGCTGGTGTTGGTAATTGTGCAGCGTTACTAAAGCTTGCTGATGCTACTGAAGTACATCCACCATTGGTTGCTGTTACGGTATAACTTGTTCCAACTGTCATGCCTGATATTAAACCTGTTGCTCCTACTGTTGGACCTGCTGGTGTAAATGTGTATGTGTTAGAAGCGCTGTAATTTAATATTGTTGAACTTCCTGCAGCAGAACAAGTAGCGGCAACTGATGTGATAGTTGGTGTTACTGGTGTTGGTAATTGCGCTGCATTACTAAAACTTGCTGATGCTACTGAAGTACATCCACCATTGGTTGCTGTTACGGTATAACTTGTTCCAACTGTCATGCCTGATATTAAACCTGTTGCTCCTACTGTTGGTCCTGCTGGTGTAAATGCATACGTATTAGTTGCACTGTAATTTGATATTGTAGAACTTCCAGCTGCTGAACAACTAGCAGCAACTGATGTGATAGTTGGTACTGCTGGTGTTGGTAATTGTGCCGCATTGCTAAAACTTGCTGATGCTACTGAAGTACATCCACCATTGGTTGCTGTTACGGTATAACTTGTTCCAACTGTCATGCCTGATATTAAACCTGTTGCTCCTACTGTTGGTCCTGCTGGTGTAAAGGCATACGTGTTAGATGCGCTGTAATTTGATATTGTTGAACTTCCTGCTGCTGAACAACTAGCGGCAACTGATGTGATAGTTGGTACTGCTGGTGTTGGTAATTGTGCCGCATTGCTAAAACTTGCTGATGCTAATGAAGTACATCCACCATTGGTTGCTGTTACTGTATAACTTGTTCCAACTGTCATACCTGAGATTACTCCTGCAACTCCAACTGTTGGTCCTGCTGGTGTAAAGGCATACGTGTTAGATGCGCTGTAATTTGATATTGTTGAGCTTCCTGCTGCAGAACAACTAGCGGCAACTGATGTGATAGTTGGTACTGCTGGTGTTGGTAATTGTGCAGCGTTACTAAAGCTTGCTGATGCTACTGAAGTACATCCACCATTGGTTGCTGTTACTGTATAACTTGTTCCAACTGTCATGCCTGAGATTACTCCTGCAACTCCAACTGTTGGTCCTGCCGGTGTAAATGTGTATGTGTTAGAAGCGCTGTAATTTGATATTGTAGAACTTCCTGCAGCAGAACAACTAGCGGCAACTGATGTGATAGTTGGAATAGGTTGTGCTGCCAATTGAGCAGCATTGCTAAAACTTGCTGATGCTAATGAAGTACATCCGCCATTTGTTGCTGTTACTGTATAACTTGTTCCAACTGTCATACCTGAGATTACTCCTGCAACTCCTACTGTTGGTCCTGCTGGTGTAAAGGCATACGTGTTAGATGCGCTGTAATTTGATATTGTTGAGCTTCCTGCTGCAGAACAACTAGCGGCAACTGATGTGATAGTTGGTACTGCTGGTGTTGGTAATTGTGCAGCGTTACTAAAGCTTGCTGATGCTACTGAAGTACATCCACCATTGGTTGCTGTTACTGTATAACTTGTTCCAACTGTCATTCCCGAAATTACTCCACCTGCACCTGCTGTAGGTCCTGCTGGGGTAAAGGCATATGTTAATGCTCCACTATAATTCGTAATCGTTGATGAGCCACTTGCAACACACGTTGGTGCTGTAGTTGATATCGTTGGAATTGCTGGAATTGGTAATGTAGCTAAATTTGTAAACGATGCTGAAGCTAATGAAGTACAACTTCCATTGCTTGCTGTTACTGTATAACTCGTTCCAACTGTCATTCCCGAAATTACTCCACCTGCACCTGCTGTAGGTCCTGCTGGGGTAAAGGCATACGTTAATGCTCCACTGTAATTCGTAATCGTTGATGAGCCACTTGCAACACACGTTGGTGCTGTAGTTGATATCGTTGGCTGTACTGGAATTGGTAATGTAGCTAAATTTGTAAACGATGCTGAGGCTAATGAAGTACAACTTCCATTGCTTGCTGTTACTGTATAACTCGTTCCAACTGTCATTCCCGAAATTACTCCACCTGCACCTGCTGTAGGTCCTGCTGGGGTAAAGGCATACGTTAATGCTCCACTGTAATTCGTAATCGTTGATGAGCCACTTGCAACACACGTTGGTGCTGTAGTTGATATCGTTGGCTGTACTGGAATTGGTAATGTAGCTAAATTTGTAAACGATGCTGAGGCTAATGAAGTACAACTTCCATTGCTTGCTGTTACTGTATAACTCGTTCCAACTGTCATTCCCGAAATTACTCCACCTGCGCCTGCTGTAGGTCCTGCTGGGGTAAAGGCATATGTTAATGCTCCACTATAATTCGTAATCGTTGATGAACCACTTGCAACACATGTTGGTGCTGTAGTTGATATCGTTGGAATTGCTGGGGGTGCTACTACATTAATTGTACCAGACAAAGAAATATTTGGTGTACAACCCACTGTATTAACTGTATAATTGAAATTTCCTGACACAGATGGTGTACCAGAAATTGTTATTACACCACCAGCAATATTAGCTGTAACACCAGCCGGCAATCCTGTAACAGTAGCACTTGTTGCCGTACCTCCATAATTATAAACTATATTTGTAATAGGTGTTGTAGCTAAACACAACAATTGAGATGTTGTTGATACTGGCGAAGCTAAAACTAAATTACATGTAGAACAGGGTGCTACATTAACTGTTACATTTCTTAAATAACTACAACCATACTGATCAACAACTGTAAATGCATATACAAATGAACCTGATGTTGGGAAAGGCCCTAAATTTATATTATTATTGAGTTGATTACCAACACAAGGTCCAGGTGAAGGACAAGATGGACCTGGATTATTAACAACCGTATTTGTTGTTGATTGAGCAGGAATTACTGGTCCGGCACCAGTATGCGTCCATGTAGCTGTAGTTAAATCAGGTGTTTCTGATAATAAATTTGCATAACATGACGATGGAAATGTTAATGACCAATTTGATAATACTCCATCATCAGATGCAATATTATCAACAACACGTAATGTCCATACACCATTTAATGCAGCACCATTTAAAGCAGCAAACGAATTGGTTGAAGTATAAGTTTGGGGAATATAATAAGAACCTCCTGTTTCGCAAACTCCTGTATAAGCACATACTCCATTTACTGTTGGTGGAGCTGCCGTTGTGCTTCCCACAGCAGTCCAAGAAGCTCCTCCTGTGTTAACTACTGAATATGTCGCAACACAACCAGGAACTCCATTAGTTGCTCCTGCTGAACAGGCGCCAAAATGACCTGGACCTACAGGAGCATGTTGATCAAACAGAATAACTTGTTCTCCTGTTGGTGATATTAAAATTATATCTAAATCTCCTGTGTAGGAATGTTCAATATCAAAAGATACTGTTGGATAACATCCTGCTACCATTGTTGCTCCTGGTGGGAACAAACCTGAAAAATCTAATTGTGAATTATAACTTGATCCAGAACCATCTGGTAAATTAATTGGTCCTGAAATAACAGAAGGTGTTGATTGTACTATAGTTTGAGAAAGTGCAGCTCCATTTAAAGTTACTGAATCACCACAATTTATAGCAACTGTAGCTGGAGACAATCCCGCAAAACTTGGTTCAGGCATAACCCTGACGACCCTTGTTACGGAATTTGCACTCAAACAACCTAAAGGGTCTGTTGTAAAAATATTGTTACGAACTCTCAATCGAACAAGATACAAACCACCTGTAGTAGGAAAAGTATGAGTTGTATTAGGAGTTGCTGTAATACTAGTAGTTCCATCACCCCAATCCCATTCGTATCGAACAAGCGCACCAGATGGTGTCGTTGAACTAGACGCATTGAATGCAACTGTAGTAGAACCTGGTGTAATTGAAGTTGAAGGACAAATATCTACAGTTGAAGCATCTACTAATGCAGCCGTAGGTGGAACACATGGTGTAACACAAGAAATTGTTGAAGTCCATCCAGAATATTCAAAAAGTCCGTCTGAAATAAATCGAAAAGACAAACAACCGTCAGGACTTGTAGATGTGATTGTGAAAGGTACAGGTGGTGTTCCCATAAAAACATCTGCCCCAGTTCCTGAAGCACCTGCTGTGTTTCCTTGCCAAACTTCTAAATAATCATAACCATCCTCCGTATCAAATGCTGTAAAAGTAATTCTAATTTTATCACCCGGAGTAGATGGACAAAAAGTTATTGTACTATTTTGACTTGAACCATAAGTACCTGCACGATCTCTAAATGTTCCTGAGCATGTGCTAACGGTACCATTAGCACCATTTGGCATATTATACGTTTGTCCAAATGAAATAGCACTAACTATTAAAAAAACAATATTTAAAAAGTAATTTTTCATCATTTCACTACTATTTAATTGTTAATAATTTATTTTTCAATTTTTGATCAAAAACATATATATACCAAATTTCATTTAATGTGAAAATATTTTTAACTTTATCTGAAAGACTACCAACATAAGCAATTCCCTCTTTACAATATTTATAATAATCACCTAACTCCAATTTGTAATTTTCTAGTTCTTCAGTAGTTAAATCTTTTAAAACCTTTAAATCAGATTGAGAATAATTTACAACAGGTTTTGTATTATCTAACTTAAATGATAAATCATAAATAATTCTCTTCGAACTAATTATAAAACCTGGAGGCAAATTATAATTATTTTCAATAGAATTTTGGGCATTAACTAGCGAAGAAGCTAATAAAACCAACACAAAAGCAAAAATATTTTTCATTAGAAGTCTATTTTTTTACATTATTATTAACAATAATACAAAAAAAATTAACATAACAATAACACATTAACAGTTTTTTTGAAGTTGAACCGAAAATAAAAAAAGAGAGGATTAATCGTATGATTAATCCTCTCTTAAATGATATAATTTAAAACTATCTTTTCAAAGTAAAATGGGCTTTAAATTGTTTTCCTACTCCATTTTCTGTGTAATCTAATGAAAACCAATAATCTGTTGATGGTAACAATTGCTGATTATGCGTTCCATCCCAACCATTACTTCCATCTGTAGCACTTAATTGTTTTAACAATTTACCATAACGATCAAAGATGTATAATTTAGCATCTGCTTGGTTTAATCCGCTAATATTCCATGTGTCATTTATTCCATCTCCATTTGGTGTAAAATAGGTTGGGTAATCAATTATTAATACTTCTTGTGTCATATACGTGCAACCTTCTGTATCGATAACTGTTACTATATGTTCCCCTGCACTAACTCCGGTGAATACATTTGATGATTGGAATGAACCTTCATCTAATGAATACATTATACTTCCTGAACCTCCAGTTACTGTTACTGTTATCGTAGCATTATCACTAAAATACTCACTTTGAACAATAGTCATTGTTGTTGCTGGTGTAGTTTCTGTAACTACAGCTGTTGCAGATGGTAATAATGGGTCTGATGAACATCCTGTTAACCAATTAGTTGCTATTACACTATAAGTTCCTGCTTCATCAACTACTAATGTTGAATTTGTAGCTCCCGGAATAATATTTCCAGCACTATCAAACCATTCAAAATCATAATCTACATCATTTAAACCTGTGTTTAATGTATAGGTCTGATACACTTCTCCTGATGCAGTGATACAAATGTTTCCATCTGTTAGTACTGGTCGTGGCGATGGATTTACATTCACTCTATAGTCGGTATAACCTCCTTGACAATCTCCTAAAGTAGATCGAACACGATAAATAGCATAACCTTGTGTATTTGTTGTAGCGGTTAAAATATCATTTATAGTAACTGGCGCTACGCCTGTTCCTGGATTAGCTCCTGTTACATTTACAACTGTTAATACTTCCCATGTTAATTCTGTTCCTAGAATAAGCGGAGAAACATCAACTATTAAATCAGTACCTTCTTCACTACAAATAGTTTTGATTGGCGAAGGTATTGGCAATCCTGGATTTGGATTAACTGTTACTACTCCACTTGATAATGTGTTTCCAACACAACCATTTCGAACAGAGCTAACTTCAAAATAGATTGTTCCTGCTACTAGTGGATTACTTGTTATTACTTGTAAATCAATCGATGTTGTAGTAGATGCAGCTGTGATTGTTCCAGAAGTAGTTCCTCCTACAACAGTTACACCACTTGTAATAGCTGTCCACGTGTAAGTTATTCCACTTATGTTCCCTACAATATCTACATGAACATTGTTGGTTGCATTAGTTGCAGAACAAACCGAGCTATCCGCTACGCTAACACTCTCAACTACTGGAATTGGATTAACCGTTATTGTAATTGGACTTGATGCAGCTCCATAACATCCATTTGCCATTGGAATAATAATCATAGTAATGGTACCAATATTCTCAGCATCAGTTAATGTTGCAATTTGATTAATATTCGTTTCATCTCCATTTGTAGTTGTGCTATATGAACCTGTAATATTAGAAACTGTAGCACTCCAAGAATACGTAGTATTTGGTAAACTACTATTTAAAACAAAATCTAAAGTACTACCATCACAAATAGTATTTGTAACAGAGTAACTTAACACAGGAAGACCTGTAATAGTTATTGAACCTGAAGCACTTGCTTGAGGATTACAACCACCAGAAGTAGTTATTGAATAGTTATAAACACCTCCAACATTTGCAGCTCCTGAAATTGTTACCAACCCAGTAGCAACATTATAATCATATGTAACTCCAGCTGGTAAACCTGTAACAACCACTCCAGTTGCTGTACCTGTTACTTGATATTGAATAGGATCAATCGTAACTCCAGCACATCTAGATTGACTATCTGTACCTGATGTAGAGATTAATGAAATAGTAGTATTTGCAAATAAATTTACAACAGAACTTAAAACCAAGTTAGATGAACATATCCCATCAAATACACTTACCGTATTTATTGTTGTAGTTCCTGTAACTCCAGTAACATTTGCAAATCCAACTCCTGAAGCATTAATTGCAACAGTTTGTGTTGGATTTCCATTAACACTATACGTTACTTGTGTGTTAGGAGTAGCATTTATTGTAAATATAGCTGTTCCTCCTAAACATATTGGACCATTATTTGTAATGCTAACAATAGTTGGCTGTGGTAATATTGGAGATATTGTAAATGCTGCCGAATTTACCGATGAACAACTTCCGTTGTTAGCAGCAACTTCATAACTTACACCAAATGTCATTCCTGATATTAATCCTGTACCATCAACTGTCGGTCCAACTGGTGTGAAATCATAAGTTGTTCCTGCTACATAATTGGTAATGTTAGCAAATCCTGCCGCTAAACATGTTGGTGCCGTTTCTGAAACTACTGGTACAACTGGTGTTACCAACATTGGTAAATTACTAAATTGTGCTGATAGCGTTGATGTACATGTAGCATTTGATGCTGTTACTTCGTATAAAGTATTTAAAGTCATGCCTGAAATTAATCCCAATGC
This sequence comes from Flavobacteria bacterium BAL38, assembly GCA_000169355.1. Classification (GTDB taxonomy): domain Bacteria; phylum Bacteroidota; class Bacteroidia; order Flavobacteriales; family Flavobacteriaceae; genus Flavobacterium. Next base: position 306,202 of record AAXX01000001.1, read on the forward strand.
ATCAACTGTTGGTCCTGCTGGTGTAAATACATACGTTAATGCAACATCGTAATTACTGATTTCGCTAAAGCCATCTGCCAAACAAGTTGGTGCTGTTGTTGCAATTGTAGGTACAACTGGCGTTACTAAAACATCTTGAATTGTAAATGCTGCCGAATTTACTGATGAACAACTTCCGTTGTTAGCAGTAACTTCATAACTAGTTCCAAATGTCATTCCTGATATTAATCCAGTAGCATCAACTGATGGTCCTGTTGGTGTGAAATCATAAGTCATTCCTGCTACATAATTTGTAATAGAAGCAAATCCTGCCGCTAAACATGTTGGTGCCGTTTCTGAAACTACTGGTACAACTGGCGTTACCAACATTGGTAAATTACTAAATTGTGCTGATACCGTTGATGTACATGTAGCATTTGATGCTGTTACTTCGTATAAAGTATTTAAAGTCATGCCTGAAATTAATCCCAATGCATCAACTGTTGGTCCTGCTGGTGTAAATACATAAGTTAATGCACCATCATAATTACTGATTTCGCTAAACCCATCCGCCAAACAAGTTGGCGCTGTTGTTGCTATTGTAGGTACAACTGGCGTTACTAAAATATCTAGAATTGTAAATGCTGCCGAATTTGCTGACGAACAACTTCCGTTGTTAGCAGCAACTTCATAACTAGTTCCAAATGTCATTCCAGATATTAATCCTGTGCCATCAACTGTTGGTCCAACTGGTGTGAAATCATAAGTCGTTCCTGATACATAATTTGTAATAGAAGCAAATCCTGCCGCTAAACATGTTGGTGCCGTTTCTGAAACTACTGGTACAACTGGCGTTACCAACATTGGTAAATTACTAAATTGTGCTGATACCGTTGATGTACATGTAGCATTTGATGCTGTTACTTCGTATAAAGTATTTAAAGTCATGCCTGAAATTAATCCCAATGCATCAACTGTTGGTCCTGCTGGTGTAAATACATACGTTAATGCAACATCGTAATTACTGATTTCACTAAAACCATCTGCCAAACAAGTTGGCGCTGTTGTTGCTATTGTAGGTACAACTGGCGTTACTAAAATATCTTGAATTGTAAATGCTGCCGAATTTATTGATGAACAACTTCCGTTGTTAGCTGCAACTTCATAACTAGTTCCAAATGTCATTCCTGATATTAATCCTGTGCCATCAACTGTTGGTCCAACTGGTGTGAAATCATAAGTCGTTCCTGCTACATAATTTGTAATAGAAGCAAATCCTGCCGCTAAACATGTTGGTGCCGTTTCTGAAACTACTGGTACAACTGGCGTTACCAACATTGGTAAATTACTAAATTGTGCTGATACCGTTGATGTACATGTAGCATTTGATGCTGTTACTTCGTATAAAGTATTTAAAGTCATGCCTGAAATTAATCCCAATGCATCAACTGTTGGTCCTGCTGGTGTAAATACATAAGTTAATGCACCATCATAATTACTGATTTCGCTAAACCCATCCGCCAAACAAGTTGGCGCTGTTGTTGCTATTGTAGGTACAACTGGCGTTACTAAAATATCTAGAATTGTAAATGCTGCCGAATTTGCTGACGAACAACTTCCGTTGTTAGCAGCAACTTCATAACTTACGCCAAATGTCATTCCTGATATTAATCCGGTGCCATCAACTGTTGGTCCAACTGGTGTGAAATCATAAGTTGTTCCTGCTACATAATTTGAAATAGTAGCAAATCCTGATGCTAAACATGTTGGTGCAGTTTCTGAAACTACTGGAATTGATGGAACTGAAAGCGTTGCGGCATTACTAAAAGCACTAGAATCTAATGATGTACAAGTACCATTACCCGCTGTAACTGTATAGCTAGTTCCGAATGTCATTCCAGATATTAATCCTGAAGCATCAACTGATGGTCCTGCTGGTGTAAATACATACGTTAATGCACCATCATAATTACTGATTTCGCTAAAGCCATCTGCCAAACAAGTTGGTGCTGTTGTTGCTATTGTAGGTACAACTGGCGTTACTAAAATATCTAGAATTGTAAATGCTGCCGAATTTACCGATGAACAACTTCCGTTGTTAGCAGCAACTTCATAACTAGTTCCAAATGTCATTCCAGATATTAATCCTGTGCCATCAACTGTTGGTCCAACTGGTGTGAAATCATAAGTCGTTCCTGCTACATAATTTGTAATAGTAGTAAATCCTGATGCTAAACATGTTGGTGCCGTTTCTGAAACTACTGGAATTGATGGAACTGAAAGCGTTGCGGCATTACTAAAAGCACTAGAATCTAATGATGTACAAGTACCATTACCCGCTGTAACTGTATAACTAGTTCCAAATGTCATTCCAGATATTAATCCTGAAGCATCAACTGATGGTCCTGTTGGATTAAATGTATAAATAAAAGCTCCATCATAATTTGTTATAGTACTAAATCCATCTACTAAACAAGTTGGCGCTGTAGTATCTATTGTTGGAACATCAGGAGTAAGTGATATTGTAACCGTAGCTGTATTTCCTAAAGTTAAATCACAATTACCTAATTCTATTTCGTTTAAAGTTATAGTTACATCAGACGTGGCATTAGCTATAGTAATTATAACACTACCAGAACCATCTAATGTTTCAAATTGAACCGGACTTCCATCTACTGTGTAAAAAACCGAAGCTCCTGCTGTACCTGACAATGTAAAAACAGCATCTGCACCAGCACAAATTGGCCCATTAGCACTTAAAGAAGTAAACGTAGGATTCGGATTAATTGTAATAGTTCCGTTTAAAGTTAAATTTGGAGAACAACCAATTGTTTCTACCGTATAGTTAAACGTACCTAATTCTGTAGGAGTACCGCTAATTGTTAAGACATTAGCAGCATAAACAACTGTTAATCCAAGTGGCAATCCTGTTACAGTTGCATCTGTAGCATCACCAGCGGTTTGATATGTAATGTCTGTTATGGCATCATTAAAACATATCGATTGATTTGCTGTTATTGCCGCCGAAGTTAAATCTATATCACAATCTGGGACTACACAATCTACAAATAAATCGAAAGTTGTAATTTCTCCACAAGAACCTGCATTAATTGAAACTACTATAGTATTATCTACATTTGTTGTATAGTTAGCAGGATCTGTAATAACATCTCCTGTTACACCATCAATGAACACAAAAGTAAAACTTGCAGGATCAAATGGCGCTACAAGATCATCTAAATAAGCTGTTAAATCAAAAATAGGATCACACTCCCCGGCCGGACTAGCGAATGGTCCGATATTATTATAAGGGACAACACCTATAATATTAACCAATACATCATCAACCGCAATATCCGAACAACCCGGTCTTGTAACACTTACTGACCAAACTCCGTTTGCAGTTACAGTTGTTGTATTTGTTGGTGTAGTATATTGAAAAACACCATCTAAAAACCATGAATATACTGGTGAACCAGCAGCACTAGGTGCTTGAAGAAATGTCGCCGTAAGAGTTACAGTAGTTGTAGAACCACATAAAATTCGATCTGGACCTAAATCTACTCCACAAACTATACTACAACTTAACCCTCCAGTTCCTCCGGTTTGATTAAGAGTATAAGTACCTGCTTGTCCCGAAAAATTAGTAACCAATAACATATAATATTGCCCTGCTACAGCACCAGCAATATTAACTTGTTCTGTAGCTGAACCTGAATAACTACAATCTACTATATTAGGTGGACCTGTGTAAGCAGGAGAGTATAATGATAGATTATTACAGATATTATTTAATGTATTAAAAGGTCCCCATAAAATAAAATCTACGTCTATAGGATTTCCTCCGTTAGACGTTTGAAACAAAGTCATATCGATGTTTCCGGATGTTCCTACTTGCAAGTAGAACCATGCAGGATTTGGAGTTGAACCTAAACAACCTAAATTACCAAAACTAGGAGTACCAGTAACATTATTAAATGGTCCTTGATTTCCAGAACACATTGCTTGAGCCGAATCACAAGTTGGAGATGTTACTTGAGCAAAAGTAAAACTTAGACTAAGTAACAAAATTGATAATAAGAACTTTTTCATCTTTAATTATTTTAAAAACATAAAATAAGACCAATCAGAAACTTGCTCTTTATTATTTTCTATGACAACTACTCTCCATTTAAAACATTTTGCCATTAATTCTAAATGCATAAGTTGAGAACTCCCTTTAACCGAAAAATTTTCTTTGTTTAATAAAGAAAATTTTGACTTGAAATCGGAAGCACTTTCACCATTAAAACAATCTAATATTGAAATTACCTCAATTGAAATTTCTTTACCTCTGATATTAAGAGAGGAAAAATCCCATGAAATTTCTGCATTGTTAATGTAATCAAATTTAGAATCGTTAATTTTTTCAAGCTTAATTCCTTTTAAAACAGGAGAATTAGGATCTAATTTAGTTTGAGAAAACCCTAATTGAAAAAAAAGAACAAAACCTAAGAGTAGTAATTTTTTCATTTTTATAGTTTGATAATTTAGTTAACTGAAATACAAATTTAACATTTTTTTAATTTTAATTATTATTTATTTAATAATTAACATTTAAAAATAAATTCTAAAGTTTATTATTTATCTTTGTGTCGCTTTTTAAATTGCTATTAAAATAATTGTTAAAATGATACAAAACGAGGATTTTCAGGACGAAATAGGTAACGACCATATTGCAACAAGTGCAAAAACACCAATGCGAGATGATGCATTTACTATTTCTGACGAAGAAAAAATTGAATTGATTAAAAAAGATGTTGAACATATTTTAAACACACTTGGTTTAGATTTAACCGATGATAGTTTAAAAGGAACACCAAATCGTGTTGCTAAAATGTTTGTTAAAGAAATTTTTGGTGGTCTAAACCCAAATAAAAAACCAAGTTCTTCAACATTTGATAATAAATATAAATACGGTGAAATGTTAGTAGAAAAAAACATTGTGGTTTATTCTACTTGCGAACATCATTTACTTCCTATTATTGGTAGAGCTCATATTGCCTATATTTCAAATGGTACTGTAGTAGGACTATCTAAAATGAACAGAGTTGTTGATTATTATGCTAAAAGACCTCAAGTTCAGGAGCGCTTAACTATTCAAGTGGTGCAAGAATTACAAAAAGTTCTAGGAACTGATGACGTTGCTTGTGTAATTGATGCTAAACATTTATGTGTAAACTCAAGAGGAATTCGCGACATTGAAAGTAGCACAGTTACAGCAGAATTTGGTGGAAAATTTAAAGAAGATAAAGTTCGCAGAGAATTTTTAGATTATATTAAATTAGATACGAAGTTTTAATTTGGGTAAAAGGTAATTGGTCATGGGTGATAGGTTTTGGCTAAATATTGTTTAGCGGTTACTTAAGGTTAGTAGATTCCTTGCAATCTCGGAATAACATAATCAGAGAACTTGAAACCTGAAACTCTTAAATAAATTAGCCCTGATAGTAATGAAAAGCCCGGAGCAATTAAAATATAGTTTTTGTTGTTTTAAAAATGCGACACAAGAAGCACTTTTTAAAACTTAGAAAAACAGATTTTTTTGTGAGGACTTGAAATAAATAGCAGGACCAGCTTCAAAAAAAATAACAAAATGGAATTATATAAAAATCAAACGTTACATATATACAACACGCTTTCGGGCGAGAAAGAAACCTTTACTCCTATCCATGAGGGAAATATTGGCATGTATGTTTGCGGCCCTACGGTTTACAGTAATGTGCACTTAGGAAACGTTCGTACATTTATGTCGTTTGATGTGATTTTCCGTTATTTACAGCATTTAGATTATAAAGTTAGATACGTTAGAAACATTACCGATGCCGGACATTTAACCGATGATGGCGATGTGGATAACGACCGTTTTGTAAAACAATCGCGATTAGAGAAATTAGAACCTATGGAAATCGTACAGAAATATACGGTGGATTTTCACAAGGTTTTAGATACGTTTAATTTTCTTCCGCCTACGATTGAGCCTACTGCAACTGGACATATTTTAGAGCAAATTGAGTTAACTCAGAAACTAATTGATACCGGATTTGCCTACGAAAGCAATGGTTCGGTTTATTTTGATGTGTTTGCTTATAACCAAAAAGGAATGAATTACGGTGAATTGAGTAACCGTAACATTGAAGAACTTTTTGCCAACACCCGCGATTTAGACGGACAAAGCGAAAAGAAAAATCCACAAGATTTTGCCCTTTGGAAAAATGCTTCTCCAGCACATATTATGCGTTGGAACTCGCCTTGGGGTGAAGGTTTTCCAGGTTGGCATTTAGAATGTACGGCGATGAGCACGAAATACTTAGGCGAAACATTTGATATTCACGGTGGTGGAATGGATTTGAAATTCCCGCATCATGAATGTGAAGTGGCACAAGGAAAAGCTTGTAACGGACATTCGCCAGTAAATTTTTGGATGCATACCAATATGTTAACCATGAACGGTTTGCGCATGAGTAAATCAACTGGAAATTATATTCTTCCTATGGAATTGGTTACCGGTGAAAATACGTTTTTTGAGAAACCTTTCCAACCGAATATTGTACGTTTTTGTTTCTTACAAGCGCATTACAGAAGTGTTTTAGATATTTCTAATGATGCGATGTTAGCAAGCGAAAAAGGATATTCTCGTTTAATGGAATCGTATAAATTAATTCCGATGTTGAAAGCAAGTGCTACTTCTACTTTAGACATTGCAAGTTGGAAACAAAGTTGTTATGATGCGATGAATGACGATTTTAACACTCCTATTTTAATTGCACAATTGTTTGAAGGTGCACGTTACATCAATTTAGTAAACGACGGAAAAGAATCGTTAACTACAGAACATATTCAGTTATTACAAAATACGATTTCAAGTTTCTTATTTGATGTCTTAGGATTAAGTAACGAAGCTTCTGGAAATTCAAATACTACTGAAAAATTAAGTGGCGTTGTTGAAATGTTAATTGGGATGCGAAACGAAGCTAGAGCAAACAAAAACTTTGCTTTATCGGACCAAATTCGTGACCAGTTATTAGCTTTAGGCATTCAATTAAAAGACGGAAAAGACGGTACTAGTTTTAGTTTTTAATATACATTATCGTTGTCATTCTGTCCCAAAATACGGGATTGTTTAACTTTGTTGAATCTTCGATTTCAGAATCTCTTTTATCTTCAGAATTTTTTTAGAAGCTGAAACAAGTTCAGCTTGACAGAGATAGTAGTTCTTAATATCATCAATAATCATGTGTAGCCAACAACAATCGAAATATCCAAAAACACTGAAACAATGGATTATTTATCCATTTCTTCTATTGGTCCGATTTTATCAAGTAGCGATATCTCCTTTTACTCCTGCAACCTGCCGATTTGAACCAACATGTTCTAGTTATACAATTCAAGCATTACAAAAACATGGTTTATTTAAAGGTGGTTGGTTAGCTTTAAAACGCATTTTTAGTTGTCATCCTTGGGGACGAAGTGGTTATGATCCGGTTCCTTGATTTTTTTACGCAGAGATGCACGGAGTTTTTTTACTTTGATTGCATTGATTAGAGTTATACAGAGCGTTTCACTTTGCATCTTTTATTGCTTTTGTGACTTTGCTTTAAAATTACACCGAGATACACTGAGTTTTATTGTCCCGAAGCTTCGGGATTGAATGTGTTGATTAGAGTTACACAGAGCGTTTCACTTATTTGATTTTTAAAATTATTAAAATTTCTTCAATCTGTGTTCCTAATCATTTGTTTTAGGTTTTAGGTTTCAGGTTGAAGTTTGAAATTGATTTTTGAAATTGATTTTGAAATTAATTTTTGTCCCGAAGTTTCGGGATTGTCATTGCTCTTGAAAAATTTCTTATCGGAATTTTAACATGTTTACCAATTTTATTATTTATTTTTACCCTTTAAACATTTACACATTATTATGATTCACACACTCAATATGGTTTGGAATCCTTCGGAAGGGATTGATTTAGGATTTTTCTTATTACGTTTTTATAGTCTTTCTTGGGTATTGGCATTTGGATTAGGCTGGTATGTAATGAAACCTATTTTCATGAGAGAAAACGAATCGGTTGACTCATTAGATAAATTATTTTTGTACACTTTAGTGGCTACTATGTTAGGGGCGCGATTGGGTCACGTAATTTTTTATGAGCCTGAATTATTTAGTAATGACGCATGGAGTATTTTATTACCAATTAAAACTGAACCAACTTTACATTTCACAGGTTTTGCAGGATTAGCAAGTCATGGAGCGGCAATTGGCATCATCATCACCATGTTTTACATTCAAAGAAGAGTTATCAAACGTTCTTTTTTATGGATTTTAGACCGAATTGTAATTCCGGTTTCTTTAGGTGCGATTTTTATTCGTTTAGGGAATTTCATGAATTCTGAAATCGTTGGAACTGAAACTACTTCTGCGTTCGGAATTAAATTCTTAAGAGATAAATACAATGGTAGAGAAGCGATGGAACAAACACAAATAGGAGATGCTAACGAAGCTTACAAAGCCATTGAAACTAATCCACAATTTACCGAATTATTAGCTGCTGTAACACCAAAACACCCAGCGCAATTATATGAAGCAATTTGTTATGTTTTTGTTTTTGCTATTTTGATGTTTTTATACTGGAAAACGGAAGCTAGAAACAAAGCGGGTTATTTATTTGGATTGTTTTTAATCTTACTATGGTCGATTCGTTTTGTGGTGGAATTTGTGAAGGAAAGTCAAGGTGGTTTTGAGCAATACACAATCTTTAATGCACTTTCAACAGGGCAATGGTTGAGTATTCCGTTTATACTTATTGGATTTTACTTTGTATGGAAAGCGAAAGAAGTTAAAGAAGCTTAAATCAATAATATATATAAAAAAGGCGGTTAGAGTTTCTAACCGCCTTTTTTGTGCTTTTTAATTAATATTTCAACTGTAGTTTCTAAAAGTAATTTCCACAATCTAATTCATGACTTACTTTGTGGGCACGGATTGTAAATCCGCGCAATCGACTGTAGAGTAAAAGGCTTTTAATTAATTTTATACCAATCATATTCAAAACTTTTTTTTCATTTTTTTATAAAAATCTCAAAATCATCAGTATACCAAAACATAGGATCAGCACAAAAAGAAGTTAATTCTTCCGTTATACCAGAAAATCTTCTTTAAAATAAAACATCCTTTTCATCTGCCATTGACATTTCATTTTTATAAAGATTTTGTATAAAATCAAAAATATCATCACGTTTAAGTCCTTCGTTTTTTAATTTATTTATTTCTTTAAATAATTTTAATACAAATTCTTTAAACTCATTAAAATCCATTCTAGATATTACTGAATAATTTAAATTGTTTGTTAAATAAACTTTAAGTTCTATTTTAGAATTTAGATTTCTCAGTAAAAAAAGTTTAAGTAAAAATGATAATAAACGACAAAGTCCTGACGTAATCAGGACTTTGTTATATAATGTAAACTAATTACTTAGTCTTCTTTTTTAAATTCAGCCATTTTACGACCTTCTTTTTTACCAATTGCATCTGCCATAACAGGTGTTGCAATAAATAATGAAGAGTAAGTTCCTACTAAAATACCTACTAAGATAGCAAATACGAATCCTCTAATCGTTTCTCCACCAAAGATAAAGATGGCAATTAAAACCACTAATGTAGTTGCAGATGTATTAATCGTTCTACTTAAAGTTGTGTTTAACGCTTTATTTACTAACCCTTTGAAATCTGGAGATGAATTGTAATCTAAATATTCACGAATTCTATCAAATACAATTACCGTATCATTTAATGAATATCCAATAACGGTTAAGATGGCAGCAATAAATGCTTGATCAATTTCCATGTTAAATGGTAAGATTGTATAGAAGAATGAGAAAATACCTAAAACAATGATTACGTCATGCGCTACTGCAGCTACAGCTCCAAAACCAAACTGCCATTTACGGAAACTAATCATTAAGTAAACAAACACTACAAATAACGAACCTAAAACAGCCCATAATGAATTTGCTTTAATATCTTTAGATATTGTTCCTGTTACTTTAGCTGAAGACAAAATACCTATTTGTTTTCCTTCATATAAATTAGCAAACTTCTCATAAGTTAAATCAGCCGGAAGATGTTTCTTTAATCCTTCGTATAATTTTTGATTTACTTCTTTATCAATTCCTTCACCTTCTTCTTCAATTTTATATTTAGTAGTAATTTTTAACTGATTATCATTACCATAAATTTTAGCTTCAGCACTTCCAAAAACAGCTACTAAATCTGAAGTAACTTCAGGAGCAGAAACTGCTTTATCGAAACGCACTTGATATGTTCTACCTCCCACAAAATCAACACCTTGGTTTAATCCTTTAGTTGCTAATGAGAAAATACTCAAAGCAATAAGAATACCAGACACAGCGTAAGCAATTTTCTTTTTACCTAAGAAATCGATATTTAAGTTCTTGAACCAGTTTTTAGTTAAAGAAGTTGAATATGCTAATTTTTCATTTCTGCTTAAACTCCAATCTAAGAACATTCTTGTTACAAAAACTGCAGTAATAACTGAAGTAAAAATACCAATTAATAAAGTAGTTGCAAAACCTTGAATTGGTCCAGTTCCAAATACTAATAATATAATTGCAGTAATTGCAGTAGTAATATTAGCATCAATAATGGATGACATTGCCCCTTTCCAAGTAAAAGCATAATCAGTAGCTTCTTGAACTGATTTACCATTATTTAATTCTTCTTTAGCTCTTTCAAAAATGATTACGTTAGCATCTACTGCCATACCGATTGTTAACACGATACCTGCAATACCTGGCAATGTTAATACAGCACCAAAACTTGCTAATGTTCCAAAAATGAATAAAATATTTATTAATAATGCCAAGTTAGCATAAAAACCAGTTTTACCATAGTAAACCACCATCCATAATAATACTAATGAGAAACCAATTATGAATGATAAAAATCCATTATCGATAGCTTCTTGTCCTAATGAGGGACCTACTACTTCTGATTGAACAATTTCTGCAGCAGCTGGTAATTTACCTGCTCTTAAAATATTAGCTAAATCTTTAGTTTCTTCAATTGAGAAGTTTCCAGAAATTTCTGATCTACCTCCCGTAATAGCACCTTTACTAACACCTGGTGCAGAATAAACAATATTATCTAAAACAATAGCAATAGCATTTCCTTGTTGCGAAACAGCTCCAGTAATTTGTTCCCATTTTCTTGAACCGTTTCCATTCATTTGCATAGAAACTGCTGGATTTCCTAATTGATCAAAAGTATCTGTTGCATCTACAATTACACCACCACTTAAAGGAGCCACATTATCTCTTGTTCCTTTTAAAGCGTATAAATCTGTGATATCTGGATTTTTTTCATTTGTTTTTCCCCAAGCAAATCTAATATTAGCTAGATTAGCTGGCAACATTGCTTTAATATCAGCTCTTTTTAAATACCCATTAATTGATGCAGTATCTTTTGTAGCAAATGTTCCAATGTGTGGAGATCCTTGTTGTCCTGGCGCTAACATTTTTCCTAAGAAAGGACTATTAGCGGCAGCAGTAGTATCTGCTTTGTCTGTTAACAAAGAATCGATACCTGTTGTTTTTACAGGAGCCTCTTTAATTGCAACTTCTGTTTTCTTTAATGCATCTTCAACTGACATTAAATATTGACCTACTTCTTCAATTTTGTAAGTTTCCCAAAATTCTAATTGAGCAGTACTTTGTAATAATTTTTTAATACGATCTACATCTTTAGCTCCTGGAAGTTCTACTAAAATTCTTCCAGAATTACCTAATAATTGAATGTTAGGTTGTGTTACACCAAATTTATCGATACGCTCTCTTAATACTTTAAAAGCACTTTCTACTGATTCTTGAACTTTTTGTTTGATGATTGGCTCAACTTGTTTGTTGGTCATATCAAACTTGATAACTTCATCTAAGTTTCTGTTTCCAAAAACATCGGCTGCAGCTAATTTTAATCCTGCTGTATTTGCTGCTTCAAAGAAAGCGTCAATATAGTCTTGATTTCCTTGTTGATTTGCTTTTGCATCAGCAAGAGCTTTAATAAAAGCTGGATTTTTAGAATCGTTAGCCAATCCTTTTAAAACATCTTTAACTGAAATTTGAAGGATTACGTTCAATCCTCCTTCTAAGTCAAGACCTTTGTTGATTTGATTATTTGTAACTTCTTTGTAAGTATGACCTAAGTATACTTTTTCTTTCCCTATAGAATCTAAATAACGTAATTCTTTAGCAGTATCTCCATTTGCAAAAGCTTTTGCATCAGAAACAATACTATTCGCTACGAAAGTAAAAGAAAGTTGATATACACATACCAAAGCAAAGATAATTGCGAAAAATTTAATAAGTCCTCTATTCTGCATTATACTAAAATTTATTTATTCTATTTTATAAAAACGGACAAATATATAATTTACAATAGGATTAAGCAATTTTATTTTAGATTAAAATTCTCTTTTTATTGAAGTTTAATCCTAAATTGTTATTATATACTAATAATGAATCACTTGCAAGTTAAAAAAGTATTCTTAATTACAGCTAAATAATAGTAATAAACGATTATTTTATAACATAACTTCAACTTTTATAACTTTATAAAAATCTGTAATAACAAAAAAAAACTGCCAATTTCTTGACAGTTTTTGTAATTTATTTTAGTAAAAACTATAGAACTGATTTTAAATCAGCATTCATTGCACGAACAGCATCCGCTGATTTAGCAAACAAAGCTTTTTCTGCATCATTTAACTGAATATCAACTATTTGCTCAACACCATTTTTACCAATAATACATGGAACTCCCATACAAATATCTTCTTGACCATATTCTCCTTCTAAAAAAACTGAACATGGAATCATGCGTTTTTGATTGTTTAAAATGCTATCTACTAAATAAGCTACAGATGCTCCTGGCGCATACCAAGCAGATGTTCCTAACAATCCTGTTAATGTTGCTCCTCCTACCATGGTATCAGCAACAACTTTATCTAATTCAGTTTGAGATAAAAAGTTAGAAACTGGCGCTCCGTTGTATGATGCTAAACGAGTTAAAGGAATCATTGTAGTATCTCCGTGACCACCAATTACCATTCCTTGAACATCATTAGCTGGTTTATCTAATGCTTTAGACAAGTAATATTTAAAACGAGAACTATCTAAAGCTCCACCCATTCCTATTACTCTATTTTTAGGCAATCCAGTTGCTTTTAATGTTAAATAGGTCATCGTATCCATTGGATTAGAAACTACTACAATAATTGCATTTGGAGAATGAGTTAACACATTATCTGCAACCGATTTAACGATTCCTGCATTAATACCGATTAACTCTTCACGAGTCATTCCAGGTTTTCTAGGAATTCCAGAAGTAATAACTACTACATCACTTCCTGCTGTTTTTGAATAATCGCCAGTTGTTCCGCTTAATTGTGTATTAAAAACTGTTGTTGTAGCACATTGCATTACATCCATTGCTTTACCTTCTGCAAAACCTTCTTTAATGTCAACCAATACTACTTCGCTTGCGATTCCTCTGTACGAAATAACATCTGCACATGTTGCACCTACGTTACCCGCACCTACTATTGTTACTTTCATTTTGTTGTGTATATTAAATATTTATTAAAATTAAAATTGATATTGTACACCAATATTTCCGTTTACAAATTTACCAAAAGCAATTGAACTTTGCACATAAAATTTGCTTATTTGATATCTACCTGAAATTTCACCTATTGCATTCCATTTGGTTTCTTCAAGCTGTGGAATAAGTTGGTTGATTGGGTCTAAAAACACTGAAGGTTCAGAACTATCACTATAAACCTTATAATTAAAATCACTTACATTAGTAATTATACTTCCGATAATTTCAAAATCCTTAATTTCTTTTGAAACGGCTAGTTGAAAATGATACGTATTAATTCTACTCCTAAATCTATCCAATCCTAAATTACCAAAAGTTGCCGTTTGGACATCTAAAAAATCAAATCGGATTTCTTCATTTGAATAAACCGTTAGCAATGAAATATTGATTTTATTTTGTTCTAACTTTGAAAAATACTGACTAAAGTTATGCTTTAAACCAAATCCATATACCTGATAATCACCTTTTTTAAGTTTGGTTCGAGTTGAATATCTTCCTATAAATTCAAATCCATAAGGTAATCCTACGCTAGCTTGCAAATAAGGATAAACCACTACTTCTTGATTAATTCCTTCGGGAGTTTTAAATCGCACTTGTTGACCATCTAAATCTCCTACTAAATAAACTTGATTATCATTTCCTAATGTAGAAGGAACAACTGCGGTTTCAGCATTTTCTATTTCAAAAAACAGAAAATCATCATTACTTATTTGAAATTCTCTATCCTTTTTAGGAACAAAAAAAGTATTTACATGCAAACCTAAATCAACTTTCCATTTTTCTTTTTTCTTTGCCGAAATCATCCAAGAGGAAGAAGCTTGATAAACCGCAGCATCTGTTGCCGGAGTAATATACTGACCCGAATAGAAAAGGGCATCTGTTAACAGATACCCTATTTGTTCATTTACAGTCTGAGCCTTACTTTTTTGTGTAAAAAAGAAAGCAGCAAACAATCCTATTATTATACCCGATTTACGCATCAATTTTAGCGTAAGAGGCATTCTTTTCAATAAATTCTCTACGAGGCGGAACCTCATCACCCATTAACATTGAGAAAACTCTATCAGCTTCTGCTAAACTATCAATAGTTACTTGTCTGAATGTTCTGTTTTCTGGATTCAAAGTAGTGTCCCATAATTGCTCTGCATTCATCTCTCCAAGACCTTTATAACGTTGAATTGCAGCACTTCCGCCCATTCTTTCGTTTGCTACATCACGTTGAACATCATTCCACGCATACTCTTTCTTATTTCCTTTTTTAACTAAATATAAAGGCGGAGCTGCAATGTAAACGTGACCTTTTTCGATAAGTTCTTTCATGTATCTAAAAAAGAACGTTAAAATTAAAGTTGAAATGTGAGAACCATCGACATCGGCATCACACATAATTACTACTTTGTGGTAACGTAATTTTTCTAAATTTAGTGCTTTTGAATCTTCTGCAGTTCCAATGGTTACACCTAATGCAGTAAAAATATTTCGAATTTCTTCATTTTCAAATACTTTATGTTGCATTGCTTTTTCCACATTTAAAATTTTACCACGTAAAGGTAAAATTGCTTGGAAAAATCTATCACGACCTTGTTTTGCAGTTCCACCTGCCGAATCTCCCTCGACAAGGAAAATTTCACATTTTGCTGGATCTTGCTCAGAACAGTCTGATAATTTACCCGGTAATCCACCGCCACCCATAACGGTTTTGCGTTGTACCATTTCACGTGCTTTTTTAGCAGCGTGACGCGCTTGAGCAGCCAAAATTACTTTTTGAACTATAATTTTAGCATCATTTGGATTTTCTTCCAAATAATTTTCCAACATTTCTGAAACCGCCTGAGAAACTGGAGAAACTACTTCTCTATTTCCTAATTTGGTTTTGGTTTGACCTTCGAATTGTGGTTCTTGAACTTTTACCGAAATAATAGCTGTTAAACCTTCACGGAAGTCATCTCCAGAAATTTCAAATTTTAATTTATCTAACAATCCAGAAGAATCGGCATATTTTTTCAACGTACGAGTTAATCCCATACGGAAACCTTGTAAATGTGTTCCTCCTTCGTGTGTATTAATATTGTTTACATAAGAGAAAATATTCTCTGTATAACTTGTATTGTAAATTAAAGCAACCTCAACCGGAATTTCGCTTTTTTCATGCTCCATGCTAATTACATGAGAAATGATAGGTTCACGATTTCCATCTAAAAACTTAACAAATTCTTTTAAACCTTCCTTCGAATGGAAAGTTTCAACTGGCTGAGAACCATCTTCCGCTAAGTGTCTTTTATCCGTTAAAGTAATAGTTATACCTTTATTTAAGAAAGAAAGCTCACGTAAACGAGAAGCTAATGTATCATAAGAATACTCTAAAGTTTGGGTAAAAATGGTAGCATCTGGTTTAAAAGTAACCATTGTACCTCTTTTTTCAGTAGTTCCAATTTGTTTAACTGGATACATTGCTTTACCTCTTTCGTATTCTTGCTCATACACTTTACCTTCACGATAAACCGTTGCTCTTAAATGGTCAGAAAGCGCATTCACACACGAAACTCCTACACCATGCAAACCTCCAGAAACCTTGTATGAATCTTTATCGAATTTACCTCCAGCACCAATTTTAGTCATTACAACCTCAAGTGCAGAAACACCTTCTTTTTTATGTAAATCAACTGGAATACCACGACCGTTATCTTCAACTGTAATCGAATTGTCTTCATTAATTGCAACATAAATAGTATCACAATGTCCTGCTAACGCCTCATCGATTGAGTTATCTACAACTTCATAAACTAAATGGTGTAATCCACGAACTCCAGTATCTCCAATATACATGGAAGGACGCATTCTTACATGCTCCATTCCTTCTAATGCCTGAATACTGTCTGCCGAATAACTACCTTTTTTATTTTCTTCACTCATAATATTTGTGCTAAATAAAGTATTTTTATATCAACAAATATAAGTAATTAGACAAAAAGAAGTAACAAAAACCAGCCCATCTCAACACTAAGTTATTAACATTTGTTAATTTCAAACAAAAGTGCCTTAAATCGGATAAAAATAGTCTTATTTTTAATTTTTGCTAATTTTTTAATTTA
Organism: Flavobacteria bacterium BAL38; assembly: GCA_000169355.1. Lineage (GTDB taxonomy): Bacteria > Bacteroidota > Bacteroidia > Flavobacteriales > Flavobacteriaceae > Flavobacterium. The sequence continues at coordinate 322,986 of AAXX01000001.1, forward strand.
TGCTAAATAGAAGAAAATAAAAAAACCTCTTTAAAAAGCAATTAAAGAGGTTTTTTAAAACAACAATACCTAAACAACAACAAATTAAAACTATATTTTCTCCATTTCTGCTGAAATCGACACATCGGCTTTAACGTGAGCAGCATTTGCTCTTCCGCTTGGATCTTGGTTTTCTTGCCATTTTGGAATCCATTTACGAACCGTTTGGGCTGCGCTATCTTGTGGAAAATGCTTTTGAAAAATAGTTCTATAATAAAATGCTTCTTTTGTAACTGGCGTATTATATGGAAATACCGATTTTGCTTTTGCAAATTCTTCATCAGTAACTTGACTTGAACAATACTCAATTAAAGTATCAATCCAGTTATAACCTACTCCATCAGAAAACTGTTCCTTCTGACGCCATAAAATCTCTTCGGGTAAAAAGGGTTTTTCTGGTGTATCAAATGCTTTTCTTAAAATATATTTTTCAATTCCGTTATAAGTTTTTGGCATTTTTTCTTCGGGTTGAATTTTAATTGCCAAATCTAAAAACGCTTTATCTAAAAACGGAACTCGAGCTTCTAATCCGTGTGCCATGGTGGATTTATCGGCACGAAGTAAATCTGCCGTAAATAACTTTTGTACACGCTCAATGGTTTCTTTTTGGAAATCTAATACAGATGGCGCATTTCTAAAATACAAATAACCTCCGAAAATTTCATCTGCTCCTTCACCCGATAACACCATTTTGATTCCTTTATCCGTAATCGCTTTCGACAAGAAATACATGGGTGTACTCGCACGAATTGACGTTACATCGTAAGTTTCTAAATGCCAAATTAATTGATCTAAAATTTCGATACCTTGCTCCACAGTGAAATGAATTTCATGATGCGTTGTTCCAATGAAATCCGCTACTTTTTTAGCCGCTACCAAATCCGGAGCCGAAGCATCTAATCCGATAGAAAATGAATGCAATTCTTGTCCGGTTCCTTCTAACAATCTTGACGTAATTGAAGCAATTAACGATGAATCTAATCCGCCAGAAAGCAACACTCCAAAAGGTACATCGCACATTAAACGTTTTTCAACAGCTTGGGTTAAACTTGCGTTTAAAGCTTGTAAATCTAATTTTTCAACTGCGGTTTCATGCGCTTCCCATTCTGGTTTATAATATTTTACAAAACCTGTTTTTTCGGTGTAATAATGTCCCGGAGGAAAAGTTGAAAATGTTTTACATTGGTCGGTAATGGCTTTCATTTCTGAAGCAAAATACAAACGACCTCTTTCATCTAATCCGTAATACAAAGGTTTTACTCCAAGTGGATCTCTTGCTACCATATAATCATCACCATCAATTACAACGAAAGCAAAAATTCCATCTAACATATCACAGAATTCGTATCCAAATTCTTCATACAAATGCACAATAACTTCTGAATCAGATGTCGTTCTAAACGTATGCTGTTTCAACGTCGTTTCTCTTAATTTTTTATGATTGTATATTTCGCCATTATGCACCATCCAAGCAGAATTGGTTCCTTGAATCGGTTGTTTTCCTGTATGCAAATCGACAATTGACAAACGCTCGTGCGCCAAAATGTGACCTTTCTCCGTTACATGAATATCACTTTCATCTGGACCACGATGACTCATTCTTTTAGACAATTGTTTTACCAATGCTTCTTCTTTTCCTTTTCCTATAATGGCTAATATTCCGCACATAACTTTTTAGTTTAAATGTTTTAAGAGTTGATAAGTTCAAGTGATATTTTAGATTCACTTAATTTGATGAAGCAAAATTGATTAATTAAGTTTAAATAATAAATCTTAAAATTGATTTTAATTATAATTTAAAACTAAAAAATGAATTTTTAATTAAATTATAAAGTTAAAAAGTTGTTTTGAGTTAGATTTGGTTACAAATCATAAAAAAGAGACTACCCTAAAAGTTAGTAATTTGTCATTCCGAATTTATTTCGGAATCTAAATATATTTAAAAATCAGATATTTTAGAAGCTGATTCGCCTAGGCGAACAGCTTGACAAGATTTGCGCTTTTTAGGGCAGTGGCTTTTGATTTATTGGATGGATTTAATTTGGAATCGATTGGCATTAATTACAACTTCATCTCCGAGACTTTTTCCTAGTAATTGACTTCCGAGTGGTGATTGTGGTGAAACTGCAATAATGGTTTTATTTTCGAGTTGGATTTTTGGCAAAGCTGCACTGATATAAAATAACATTTCATTCGTTTGAACCAAACTTCCAAGCGCTATTTTGGTATGAATTGCATCAGCATCTATCTTATCCACAACATTTTTTTGTTCGATGATTTCTGCTAATTTTTGATTGAGTTTTTCTTGCTCCAAATGCATCATTGACAAAGCTGTTTCGTGCTTATCGCCAGCCGAACCTTTTGCATCGTTTTGTGCATCTTGAGCCAAATCGGAAATCATAAAACGCAATTCGTTTATTTTTTCAGATAAAAGGTTTTGATAATGGGATTTTATTTTTTGTTTGAATGTCATAATTTAACCGCTAAGAACGCAAAGAAGGCACTAAGGACGCAAGGATTATTGTTTGACTTTTAAAATTTTATATAACTTCCCATAACCTCCACAATCACCAAAAAAACTCGCATCTTTTTTTGCTCCCAAGACATCACTTTTCCCACATTCAAAACAAATTTTCGCAATTCCAACTACCTTTTCTTCTTTGTAGAAAACTAAAATATCTCTGTAAACTGGAGCACATGCAAGTCCATAATCATCTTGACAATTTGAAAAACTAAAAAGTTTATTCAATTCATTATAAAACTTATCTTTAATTTGAACTTTTGAAAATTTAAACTTAATCAAGTTGTCAATAAATTTTTCGTCATTAACATCTTTAGGATAATCATAGCCAATCAAATTAAGATAATTATGTTCTTCAGATTTCTTATCTATATTTTCTAATCTTTGCATCTCAACTAAAATATCACCAGCTTCGATATCTTTATAATAATGTTCTACTTTATCAAAATCAAAAAAATTCAAATCATTAGATTTCATCTCAGTTGTATTCACAATTTTAGTTTCTGAATTCTTACAATTCAAAAAACTAAAACAAACAATAAGAAAGAGATATTTATTCATAAAATATAGTATTGAAAAAACTTAGAAAACCACTTTAGTAAACCTCAAAATTCGTTGTTCAAAATTGAATATTAAACATTTTTTTTTAACATTGAACAATGTATTTTGAATATTGAATGTTGAAGTTTTAGAAATCAAATTTGTAATTTGCTCCTAACAACACCTGAATACCTTGTACTGGGAAATTTGCCCAACGGTTGTATTGTTGGTTGGCCAAATTGTTTCCTTTTAAGAAAGCAGTTAATCTTGCGTTGTATTTGTAGCCTATGTGTGCATTCAAATCGAAATAGCTATCTAATGTAACCACTTGTTGTGAAAAAGTAGCTGGAAAAACCAACAAATCATCTTGAATTGAAATTAAATCTTTTCTTTCGCCTACAAAAAACACATTCGCTCCTGCGTACCATTTTTCGTTGATATCAAAATCTACTGTTGAACCAATTTTTAATTGAGGTAAGTTCCATGCTTCCGCCTGTGAATCAGTTGAGTAATTATCATAGGTTCCGTTGATTCCGAAAGTTACGTTTTTAGAAAAATCAGCTTTTAATTCTCCGAAAATGCTTAGTGTGTTTAAATCGTCATACACCACAGCAAATGAATTTCCATATGCATAACCATTTGTATTTGTTCCAGTTCCATCAAAACCATTACTTACAAACAACGCTCGGTCACCTTGATTTTTATTAGATGCTCTAACATTGAACGCTACTGAATTGGCTAATTTACCTTTCATACCGATATATAAATCATATTTATTATCAGTTGGCGCAATGAACAATGTTGGTGACACAAATGGATTTTGATCTACGAAATCAGCATACGAATTTTGCTCTAAATCACCTTCCGCTCCTGCATAAGCAACAAGAATATCACCTACTAATTTATAAGACGCTTTGATGTTTGGATAAATGAAAATCTTGCCATCGCTTTCTTCGTTGATTTTTACTGTTGCATAATACACTCCAGCTCCAATTTGAACCGATAAATCATCTTGTTGATATAAAATACTTGGTTTTGTTCCGGCAATTATAGTGCTATATTTTATTTCTGAATCTACATCATACATTCTATCAAAACTACCGCCAACGTAATCTACCACAAAATCAGCTTTCACTTTTTGACTCATTACATCGAAGTCGAAATTTGGTTTTATAAAAAATCTATTTTCTCCTGAACTTAAGCCATCAGAAAAACGTTTGAATTGCATGCTCGCATCGTTAAAAATTCCGTCTTTAAAACTCATTTTTCCGCCAAGTGCAATCGTATTGTACGTTTGTTTTGAATCAATTCCTGCAATCGTTGGGTCATCAAAGAAAATAGATTCTGTTGGCAAACCGTACCAATTGTAAATTTGGTTTTTTACACCTAAATCAACGTTCCAACTCATATCGCGCTCACGAACTCCATAAGTAACATCTAAACTGGTGTTGTAAAATTTATCATCTAAAACCAAATCTTTAATTCCGCCTTGAGAAGACAAATGGCGTAACATTCCTCCTACGTAATTGCTACGGCTTAAGTTTTGCGTTATGAATAATTCCGCATTAATAGTTGGGTAATTTCCAAAACCTAACGTAGCGTAATTGTTATATAATTTTTCTTTTTCTGTTTTATCTACTCCTGCTGCTTTCCCTTTTGCTGGTGTAAACGTTGAAGCAACAGGGAACGAGAAAATATTATATTGAATAGCTTCTTTTTGCTGATTGTCTTCATCATCTAATAAAGGCGTTTCTTTTACTTTAAAGGCATCAGAAATTGTGGGCGTATATGGTTTTACAATATTTACCACTTCTGAACCAATGTTTTCATCTTTTACTTGGGCAAAAGAAAATTGGATTCCGAATACGACTAAAACTAAGGCGATTATATTTAATTTCTTCATGTTCTATATTTTTAAATGAGATACTGAAACGAGTTCAGTATGACAATGAAATAACATTATTAATTTGTGATTGATGAATTACGTTTTGCTTCTTCTCCTTTAATGAAATCTAATTCTATTTGAGCTTCTTCGATTACATCTGTATATTCAGAAAAGTTTTCAATTACACTTTCTAAAATGTAAGTCGCTTGGAAACTATCTTTTAAACCATAAAAGTTTTTCGCCATAATTACTAAACTCTTTGCTCCGAAATATTTATAACCTGAGTAATCTTTAGCGATTTTTTGTACTACCACATTAGATGGTTCAAACTTACCTTCTTTGTTTTTAAAGTACGCATCGTAATACAAAGCTTCGGCTGCCAATTCTCCTTTTGCAATTTTTTGAAGTTTTGCATACGCCTCTTTCGCTTTTGGTTCGTCATTGGTTTTAATTGCAGAACGAGCAACTATTATTTGAGCATCACTTTTAATTCTATCATCAATTTTGTCGTTTTTCAAAACTTTATCAGCATATACAACAGCATTAGTGAAATCTTGTTTTTCGTAATACGATTTCATTAAATTAGATTGCGCATACGTCGTGTTTTGAGGAAATTCTGCTTCTGCTTCTAATCGTTTTAAAACAGGAATTGCACTATCGTAATTCTTTTCTTTTAAATACACTTGACACAAACGCGCTAAGGCTTGTTCCGTAAACTCGTTTCTTGATTGAGCTATTACAAACTCATAATGTTTTACTGAATTTGCTTCTAAATTATCAGCAAAATACAATTGAGCCAAATAGAAATTTGCCTTTAAAGCATGTAATCCGTTTGGAAATTTACTTACATAACTTGAGAATCCTGAAATAGCTTGTTTGCTGTTGTTTTGTAAATATTGTTTTTCGGCAGATTCATAGGTGTCATTATCCAAATCTGCATCTGAAACTTCAACAAACGACAAAGTTTTTACCCAAGTAGCATATTCATCAACCTGACCTTTATCTACATATATTAAACGAGCTGTTGAAACCGCTTCTAAAGATTCTGGTGAATTTGGATATTCAGCCACTACCTTTTTAAACTTCGTTAAAGCTAAATCTTCTTTGTTTCCGTTGTAATAAATTAATCCTTGTTTTAAAATGGCTTTTGCCACATAGGAACTCGATTTGTATCCAGAAATTAATTTATCATAAGTTGCAATACCTTTTTCATTTTGATTTTGATTTACATAAGTATTTCCAAGTTCGTATAAAGCATCATCTGCATATTGAGAAGTAGGATACGTTTTGGCAAATTTTTCTAAATCTTCAATTTTACGGTCTGGTTTACTTACAAATCCGTAACTAATCCCTTTTTGAAATGCAGCATAATCGGCATCAACACTTTTCATATCAATTGCTTTATTGTACGCGTCCATTGCAGGCCAATACTTTGCAGCCATAAAATTACAATCGCCTAAACGTAAATAAGCGTCTGTTAAACGAATTTTGTCGTCTTTCACTGATTTAGAAAACGAATCAAAATACTCAATTGCACTTTCGTATTCTTTTAATTTAAAATAGGAATATGCTAAGTTATAATTGGCATTCTTAAATTCAGGCGTATTTGATGCTTCAGTAGCATTTAAAAACTGTTTAAAACTCAATTTAGCTTCTTCAAATTGATCTAAATTATATTCTGTTTCTGCTTTCCAAAAGGTAGCTCTTGCCGTAAATTTTGCCTCTTTATTTTCTGAAATTGATTTTTTGAACAAGGCATAAGCTCCTTTATAATCTCCATCAGTATATAATTCTAAACCTCTATAAAAGGTTACTTTTTGATACGCTAATTTGTTTTCTGGCGATTTATTTTTTTCTAATAAGACTAAAGCTTCTTTATAATTTTTAGATGTAATGTACGAACTAATTAAAAGCGTATTTATTTCTTGCTTATAAGGTGTATTTGGATATTTTGCCACATACGCATTTAAAACTTCTGGAACCGATTGATACGGATTTCCGATTTCGTAACTCAATTTCGCATAATTTAAATACGCGTCTTCTTGAATTTTTAAATCGAACTCCATTTCTGAAGCTGTTTTGAAAGCATTTAAAGCTTGTTGTTTTTTATCGGTTTTTAAATAACTCTCCGCTAAATGGTAGTAAGCATTTTGAGCCACACCATCATTTCCGTTTATTATTTTATTGAATTGCGAAATTGCATTTTCGTAATCTTTTTGTTGGTAATACGTATAACCTAATTGGTAAAAATCAGTATTATTCCATTTTCCTTTTTTTCCGTTATATGCCAACAAATAAGAAAGCGCTTTATCGTATTGTTTCAAATTAAAATAACTTTCTCCAATGATTTTAGATAATTCGCTTTTTTCTTCTCCTTTCGATTTTGGCATTTGTTCTAAACCTAAATCAATTGCTTTTTGGAAATTTCCAAGTTTAAAATTCATGTCGGCTTGAAAGTAACCCATTTTTTCTTTGTACTTCTCTTGGTCAGAAACTTGATCAAAATATTGATTAGCACTTTTGTAATCATCTGTTTCATAAGACATAAAACCTAAATAATATTTCGCCTGACTACCAAAAGTTTTAGAATTCACAACCTGGTTAAAATATTTTGAAGCTTCTTTGGTGTTTTTAGCTGAAAAATAAGCATACCCTTTTTGAAAATTAAATTTTTCTCTATCGGCTTGCGACATATTATTTGTATCTGCTTTATCAAACCATTCTAATGATTTAGGATAATTACCTTCGTCAAAATAATAGTGAGCCACTTCAATATAGGCTTGATTCGTTTTAGTACTTGTTGGATAATTTTCAACAAAACTTTCTACTAAAACATCAGCTCCCATTTGGTTTAAGCGAATAGCACAATTGGCAATATAATATGCACAATCCGATTCAACTTCGATATTATGAGTTGAAGATTTTACTTTATCAAATATAATTTGCGCTGCTTGATATTGTTTTTCTTTAAACAATTCAACACCTCGATTGAATTCTTTTAAATCGTGCGTATAAACAGATGATTGTTGGGCGAAAAGTGTTCCTGAAAAGAAAACTACTAAAAAAGAGAGTTTTAAATACTTTATCATTTGATTCGTTATTTATAAGTTCCAAATATAAGGCTTATTCAAAGTATTAACGAACGAAATTAACATATTATTGCACTACTTTTGAACATAGTTTTTAACTACAACCAATATTTTTACTCGAATTTGGGCTAAAATTTTGAAACCGAACCATAAGTTATTACTTTTACATTTTAAAACTCATACCAACTATGTCACAAGAAGTTCTATCTTTAAAAAATGCGACCATTTATCAAGATAAAAATCCAGTTTTAACCGATGTAAATATTGAAGTTAAGAATGGCGAATTTATTTATTTAATTGGTAGAACAGGCTCTGGAAAAAGTAGTTTCTTAAAAACGCTTTATGCTGATTTATCATTAACGGATGGACAAGGAAGTGTTGTAAATTATGACTTAGCAACATTAAAAGAAAAAGACATTCCTTATTTAAGAAGAAAGTTAGGCGTAGTTTTTCAAGATTTTAAATTATTACCAGATCGTAGTGTAAAAGAAAATCTTTTATTTGTTTTAAAAGCAACTGGTTGGTCAGAAAAAGCTGAAATGGATTTAAAAATTGAAGAAGTTTTAGATAAAGTAGGCATGAAAGGATTTGCTAATAAAATGCCCCACCAACTTTCTGGTGGAGAACAACAACGTGTAGGGATTGCAAGAGCTTTGCTTAACGATCCTGAATTAATACTAGCCGACGAACCTACTGGAAACCTTGACCCGCAAACTAGTGTAGAAGTTATGGAAGTTTTAAGAAGCATTAATGCAAACGGAAAAACCATTTTAATGGCTACTCATGATTACGCATTAGTTTTAAAATATCCTTCAAAAACGTTGAAATTTGAAGGCGGAAAAATGTTTGAAGTAGTTCAAAGAACGGTATAAATGTTATCTATTTTAATTCCTACATATAACTACAATGTTTTTCCGTTAGTTACAGAATTAAAAAATCAGGCAGATACTTTAGAAATAGCATATGAAATTCTGGTTCAGGATGATGCTAGCGATTTATTTATAAATCAAAATGCAGAAATTAATCTATTACCATATTGTTCTTACACCCTAAATCATGAAAAACTAGGACGAGGCAATAATATTAATTTACTTAACTCATTAGCAAAATATAATTACGTTCTTATTATGGAAGCGGATGCTTTTCCTGAAAAAAAAACGTACGTAAAAGATTTAATTTTAGCTATAAATCAAGAAAATCAAGTTGTTTTTGGAGGCGTTACCTACGATACCAAAAAACCTGATAGCGATAAATTACTCCGATGGAAATACGGACAAGAACGTGAAAGTATCTCAATAATTGAACGAAAAAAAAATCCTTATCATTTTGTTTTTACTTGGAATTTGTTAATCAAAAAACAATTGCTTTCTAAATATCCTTTTCCAAGTAACATAAAAAATTATGGATATGAAGATGTCGTTTTTATTAAACAATTAAAACAAAACAATATTACAATTGAACATATTGAAAATAAATTGATTCATTTAAATTCTGAAACTAGTCTTACTTTTATAAAGAAAACCGAAAATGCAGTTTCTACTTTAAATCAATTAATTTTGAGCAATAAACTTGAAATGTCTGATACAAAAATTGGAAAAGCGTTTAAAGTGATTCATTTTTTTAAATTACAAAATGTAGTGCGTTACATCTTTAAAAAGTTAGCAAAAAAAATGATTAACAACCTTACTTCGTCCAATCCTAGCATAATTGTGTTAGATTTATATAAATTAGGCTATTTTTGTAATTTAAGACAAAATGAAAATACTTTTAATCAATAATTTTAATAGTGAAAATCGACTTGGAGGAGTTGAACACTATTTGCATGAATTGATTGAGTATCGTAATAAAAACAATTCGAATTTAATTTTTAAATGGTTTGGAAAAGACAAGTCAAAAACCAATTGGATTGAAAAGTTTTATAACAAAACCATTACTCAAGAAATTATTCAAGAAATTGAAAATTTTAAACCCAACGTAATTCATTGCTTTAGTATTGGCGCTCCTGTAACGCCACACTTTATGGAATATGCTAGATTAAAAGGAATTAAAATTGTTTTTTCTTTTCGTGATTATTACTACATCTGTCCAAAAAATCACATGCTAAATGATAAAAATGAAGTAATTTCTGAACATAAAAATGCTTTGGAATGCATTTTACATCATCAACCTAAACGAAATATTGTTTTTGACACTTTGTTATTTTTAAAACAATCGTATCACAAAAAAATCATCAAAAAACATATTGATTATTTTTTAACGCCTTCTGATAATCTAACTCAATTTGTTAAAACACATTTTCAGAAGCAGGGACAAACATTACCAAATCCTTTACTAATAGAAAAGCATTTAACCTCAAATAATGAAGATAAATACATCTTATTTGTTGGAAGATTGGTTCCGGAAAAAGGTCTTTTGACATTAATAAAAGCTTTTCAAAATATTGCTAAAGAATTTCCAAATGAACACTTATGGATTGTTGGCGATGGAGTTCAGAAAGAAGAACTTGAAAATTTTACTAAAAACAACAACATTGCAAACGTTTCTTTTTTAGGAAATAAGAACCGAGAAGAGTTACAAGAAATCTATCTAAATTCTAAATTTTCGGTTGTTCCAAGTGAATATTTAGAATCGTATGGTAATGTAATTTTAGAAAGTTTATCTTTTGGAAAAACAGTAATTACATGTGATTTAGTTGGGATAAAGAATGAAATTGAGTTAAATCGTGTTGGGCTAACTTATCCTTTTTACAATCAAAAAACTTTGGAAGAAAACATGCTACAACTTCTTACTAATTCAGAATTAAAAAACGAATTAGTAAATAACATTCCAAGTTATTTAGCAACCAAAACGTTTGAAAAGCATTTTATAGAATTGACGGAAGTTTATGAAAATTTATTTTAAAGAAGTTTTTAAAAACACATCAAAATCTCTAATGTAATCTTCTTCTGAAAAAACGTCAGAAGCCACAACCAAACAAACAGCTCCTGAAGAAAAGTTTTTCAATTCTCGCCAAATACCGTTAGTAATTAATAAGCCTTCAAATGGTTTGTTTAATGTAATCGTTTTTTCTTCTTTACCATCGTTTAAAACGACATCAAAACTTCCGGCAAGTGCTACTAAAAACTGTTGTAATTTTTTATGCGCATGTCCGCCACGTTCTGCACCTGCAGGAACGTCGTACAAATAATAAACACGCTTAATATCAAAAGGCACCACTTCATGCTCTATAACAGACAAGTTACCTCTTGGATCTTCTATTTTTGGTATTCTTACGATTTTAATTTCCATTATTTAAAATTTGCAACCATTGCTGTACAATTATATTTGACTGAAACTTTGCAACACTAGAAACTGCATTTTTCTTGCAATTTTGATATAAAATTTCGTCTTCCACAAATATATTCATTTTGTGAGTTAATTCGTTAAAATTCTGATTTTCTACTAAAATACCATTTTGATTATTCACTATCATTTCATTCGGACCGCTTTCACAATCAAAAGACACAACAGGTGTTCCTAAACTTAATGCCTCTAAAATTGTCATTGGAAAACCTTCGTATTTACTGGATAAAACCAAAAATTTAGCATTTGAAATATAATCAAAAACATCTTCTTTAAAACCAAGTAAATGGACAAAATCATTCATTTGTAACTTGGTAATTAGTTGCTCTAATTTAGATTGCTCCTCACCTGTTCCTAGAATTACCAAATGAATATTTTTATTTGGCAAATTAGATTTAGAATAACTTTCAATTAACGTATCAAATTGTTTTAACGCAACCAATCGACCCACTGCAATACAATAATCGAACGGTAATTTTTTAGCATCAAAAGCTTGTTGAATGTCTACAGTATTAGGAATAACAGTAACAGAATTAAATTGATATTCGTCTTTAATCTTATGCTTAATAAAATTAGAAACACACACTACTTTATCTACTTTTTGAAAAATATGCTTTGTTATGTAATTACTTGCTGTAAGATACGTTTGTAATCGACTACTGTGAACCGTATAAATTGTTTTGGTATTTTTATAAATAAAATTCAAAAATAGCCATTCCATTTTAGGATTTATGCGATGACGAAAATCGATAATAAAATCAAACTTTTCTTTTTTAAGATAATTTCTAAGTTTAAAATATTTTAAAAATTTAGAAAACTTTCCAAATACAATTAATTTTCCTCCAAAATCATATTCAATTGCATCTTCTAAAACTATTGTATGCACTTCGACTCCATATTTATGAAGCATTATTGTGGTATTACCAAAAACACGTTCCAAACCACCTTCAGCCAATTTATAACCTATTACGGCTATTTTTAATTGTTTTTTTGAAAGGTTTGTCATTTCGATGCGATTAGTTTCTTAATTTAGCATAAAAATAGATTTAAAAACCCAATATGCAAAATTTTCCGCTAGTTAGTGTTATTTGTTTGTCATACAATCATGAAGCTTATGTAGTGGAAGCTTTGAATTCAGTTCTCAATCAAACCTATCCTAATATTGAATTATTAATTGCAGATGATTGTAGTTACGATAAATCGGTTACCATAATTCAGAATTGGTTAAAACATCATCCTAAAGTGCATTTTATTGCTAACAAAGAAAATATTGGTAATAACAAAACCTTCAATAAATTAGCCAAAATAGCTAAAGGAGACTATATTATTGATTTAGCTGCAGATGATATTTTACTCCCTGATTGTATAGAAAAACAAGTAACAACTTTTCAAAATTCGAGTTTTAAAAAACTTGGAATTGTCTACGGAAATTTAACAGAAATCGATGAAAACGGAAATTTCATTGAGAATTATTACACCAAAGAAGACCATCCAGAAAGTGGTGATATTTACAAAATGGTTATTGGCAGAACAACCAAAATTTGTTCCGTCTCTTCCATGATGAAAAAATCGGTTTTGGAAAAATTAGACTTTTACGATGAAGATTTAGCTTATGAAGATTTAGACTTATGGATTAGGATTTCAAGAGATTTTGAATTTGAATATATTCCGGAAGTTTTAACTAAAAAAAGAGTAATTTCAAATTCGTTGAGTTCCCATTTTTTATTTAAAAACAATTCCAGAACAAAAAAGCTAAATACTTCTACATTAAAAATTTTAATTAAAGCCTACCAATTAAATAAATCAAAAGTGGAACACAAAGCTTTATTAGGAAGAATCCGATTTGAAATGTACAAATTTATAAAAGCAAGAAACTTAAAATTACTTTTCAAGCTTTTAGTATTAGAAATTAAGGTTCGTTTAAAAAGCATTTAAATCTTAAAAATTGTTTTTCTGAAATAAACAATCAATGCTAAGAAGTAAATAAAATAAGTAATGGCGTAACTAATAACTGCTCCAATTGCACCGTATATCGGAATCCAATACATCGAAGTTAAAAAAAGCACTAGAAAAGATAAACTTTCTGTAAAAATATATCCTTTTAAATCTTTTACAACATAAAATCGGATTCCTAAAATTAGCGACATTCCTTTAAAGAAATCCCCAAGAAGTTGCCATACAAATAACGCTCTAACTTCATAAAAATCTGATGTTAATAATAGTTTTATTATTAAATCTTTAGAAAAATAAACCCCTATTAAAACAATTGTAAAAACAGGAAGTACTTCTTTAAAAAACTTTTTTGTTATGCTTAATTTTTCAACATCAGAATTAGTTTTAATTAATTCAGGTAAGAAATAAAAACTCACTAAGGTTGAAATAAACATAAAATAAAATCCTGAAATTCGTTGCATAGCTTCAAACCATCCAGAAGCCTCAATGGAAACTTCTTTTGTGATTAGATTTCGGATAAAAATGTATACAATCGGAGTTAGTACTGCTGTATATAAAGACATTATTCCAAAAGGAATCAATCCTTTTAAAACGCTAATATCGAAAGTTGGTTTTCTAAAAATTAAATCGAATGAAAACTCTTTTAAAAAAAAGTAACCCGAAAATAAAAATAAAAACAAAGAAGCAATTGAAATAGATACTAATGCCCCATAAATTCCTTGAAACCAAATTAAAGTAAATGAAATAAGTAAACTTACTACATAACCATAAATTGAAATAAGAGTAACTTTTTTATAGTAACTAAATCCATTTAAAACGGTTATAAAAAACAAATGCAATACTTGAAACGGGATAAAAAAAGCTATAAAATATAAGATAGAATAATACGAAGTATTTTGATTGAAAATTATTTTCCCAAAGTACGAATTACCTAAAATTAAAGTTACAGAAAGTAATAAAGAAACCCATAAAAGCGTCCAAAAAATAAGCCGAACAAATGTAGTTAGCACTACTCTATCGTTCTGTTTCTTAGCTACATTTTGCAAAACTCCATTCTGGATTCCTAAAGTTCCAACAGATTCCAACAATGTAGTAAAACTACGTAAATTACCCATTATTGCCATACCAGATGGACCAATAAAATAAGCTATTACTTTTGAAGAAAGAAATCCGGTAACTAATCGTATAAGAATACTAAAACTACTTAACGAAGTAACTTTAAACAATTGGTTTTGAATTATTTTTTTGAATAAACTCAAAATCAATATTTGTTTAAAATTGTTATAATATGATCTACTTCTGAAGTCTTTAAAGCAGAATTCAACGGAATACTCAAAACCTCATCATGAATTTTTTCTGTAATAGGAAAAGACAATGTATTCCAATCTGATAATGCTTTTTGTTTATGAGGCGGAATGGGATAATGAATCATGGTTTCAATTCCGTTTTCATATAAATAATTTTTCAATTCAGTACGATTTGAAGTACGAATTACAAACAAATGAAATACATGATTTTTTGATAAATCCCAACTTGGCAAAGTAATTTTATCATTTTTAATTTCAGAAAGATAACGTTTTGCAATACTTCTTCTAGATTCATTTTCTGAATCTAATTGCTTTAATTTTATAGTTAAAAAAGCGGCTTGTAATTCATCTAAACGAGAGTTAACACCTATGATTTCGTTTTCATATTTAACTTTTGAACCATAATTTCTTAAAGAAAATAAAACTTCGGCTAGTTCATCATCGTTTGTAGTAATGGCACCAGCATCGCCAAGTGCTCCCAAATTTTTTCCGGGATAAAAGCTATAGGCTTTTGGGTGATGGGTGTTGGTTGATAAGTGTTGAGATACTGAAACAAGTTCAGTATGACAATCTGCATTTGACTGAACACTTTCCACTGAACACTGAACACTAAATCTTGCTCCATGAGCTTGAGCCGCATCTTCTATAATTAAAAGATTGTGTTTTTTAGCGATTTCGTTAATTGCATCCATTTCGCACAATTGACCATACAAATGAACCGGTAAAATAGCTTTTGTTTTAGAGGTTATTTTAGTTTCAATTTCATTTGGATTGATGTTGTAAGTTTCCAATCTAGGTTCAACTAAAACGGGAACTAAATCGGCTTGCAAAACAGCTAAAATACTTGCTATATATGTGTTTGCAGGAACAATAACCTCATCGCCTTTTTGTAATTTTCCAAGTTGAATATACGCTTTAAAAATAAGAATCAAAGCATCTAATCCATTTCCAACACCTATACAATGTTTTGTTCCGCAATAGTGTGCAAAATTAGTTTCAAACTGCTTTACTTCGTTTCCTAAAATATACCATCCTTCTTCTAAAAATTGCTTCATTTTGTTCTGAAAAGCAACTTCAAAAGGTTGGTTTATTTTTTTTAAATTTAGGAAATGTATCATATTAAAACGTTTTCTAAAAGTGGGTAATTTTTTGTTTCAACTTCATAAAAATTTTGAACAATTGTTCTTGCTCCAAAAGATTCTTTCCAATACAACAATCCTTCATTAATATTTTTTCCTTGATTTTCATTCGAAATCCCAAAATCGAAGTACTTTTTTTCTTTAAAAACGTTAGAAATCAAATTTTCGTGTAAAAAATCTAAACTTCCCAATTCATTTTTATCTGAATTTCCTGAAATATACTGTGAATGAGCAACTAAATCAGTTTCAAAAATTGTGGTTCCTGCTACAATTTTATCGTTTTGATACACATTAAATTGCCTAATATTCTTTGGAAATTTGCGATGTAAAACAACTATTTCTTCTAAAGAATGAACCGGTTTTGTTTGGTGTTTTAATTCTAGATTAGGAATTAAAATTTCATTCCAAAACAACTCAAAATTAGTCTCTTCCTTAACAATCAGTTTATTATTTATTCCACGTTTAACTCCGTTATTTCTATCGCGAGAAAAACTAAAATTAGTTTGCAAATCTATAACCGATAAAACATCCTTTTTAATTAAATTAGCTTGTAATAAAAACATAAGGTAACTTAATTCGTCTGAAGGTTTGTTACAATAAATTGAAGGCATTTGTTTAAATATGATTTTTTGAATCGCATTTTGATCTAAAAACTGCAAAACTAATTTGGTAATGAAAATAAATTCTGAAAGTTTACTACTTTCATTAATTACAATTCCTCCATAGGTTAATCCCTGATGCGAATAAAGTACATCATCAATTAAATTGGCTGGTAAAATTGCTTTTAAAGTTTCTTTTTCATCAAAAATCAACAATGAAAAATCGTGAAATCTATCACTATGATATTCCATAAAATCTCTATGAAATAAAAAAGTAGCGTTTTTTGCATTGGCTACAAATTCATTCCACAAGTGATAATTTTCAGAATTATATTTTTGGATGTGATAATTTTTCAAATTTCGATTTTAAAGCGGAAATTTAGTAATTTTTTAGTTGTTAGGGTTTGTATAATGTAATTTTTAAAAAAAATATAGTAAATTAGAACCAAATTTTCAGAAAATCAATATGTTGAAAAAAATATTTTATCTTGTTTTTCTTCTTCAAATCTTCTACCCTACTTTAGTAAAAAGTCAGGACATTTCGTTGTTTACACAAATTAATGGCCGATACGATTTTACATTTATTGGGAATACGATGAATCCAGACGAAAATACGTTTCAATATCCAACTTTTTTATATACACAATCATCTGCAACATTAAACCTTGATGTAAATGATAGAATTGAAAGAGCTTACTTATATTGGGCAGGAAGCGGTACTGGTGACACTGAAGTAAAACTAAACGGAATTGACATTACTCCGGATGCACTTAGCACTGTAATTGGAACTTCTAGTAACCTTACCTACTTTAGTGCTTTTAAAGACATAACAAGTTTTGTTCAAACAACTGGAAATGGCACGTACACACTGTCTGATTTCGATTTAAATAGCTTAGTAACTACTTACTATAACAATGCAACACAATTTGGAGGTTGGGCTATATTAGTTGTATATGAAAACCCAAATTTAACATTAAATCAATTAAATATTTATCAAGGTTTAGAAGCTTTATCACCCAATCTTCCACTAGGCATTTTAGATAACATGACGATTCAGCTAGACAATCTTTATTTAATTAGCAATACAGGTGCTAAAATTGGATTTATTGCTTGGGAAGGTGATCGTTTTATTCAAGTTAGCGAACGATTAACTTTTACTGCAAATGGCACAACCAACATATTGAGTAATACATTAAATCCAAGCAATAATGCTTTTAATGGTACAAATACTGAAACCAATTCTACTACTCTTTACAATATGGATTTGGATGTTTATTCAATAGAAAATTATATTGTTCCAGGAACTACTTCAGCAACAGTTTCCTTACAATCTGGTCAAGATTATGTAATGTTGAATACCGTTGTAACAAAGCTAAACAGTCAATTACCTGACGCAACTATTGTTCTTGAAAACCCAACTTCTGTTTGTGATTCGAGAGAGGTAAACATCGATTATATTGTTTCAAATTTGAATAGTACAGAAGTTCTACAAGCTAATACTCCAATCACTTTTTATATTGGAACACAAGCAATTGGAACCACTTTTACACAAAACATAATTCCAATTGGAGCAAGCGAAAACGGAAACATTACGTTATCCATTCCAACAACAATTCCTTTAAATTTCACCTTAACTGCAGTTGTTGATGATACTGGAAACGGAACCGGAATTGCACCCGAATTAATTGAAACTAACAATTCATTTCAAATTGAAATTCAATTAATTGTGTCACCAACTTTTAACACTCTAGAAAACATAACATCATGTAATTTAGGACTAACCAGAGGCCTTTTTGATTTTTCAAATTATTCAGAATTAGTTAAAACGAATCCTTCTCATATTGTTTCGTTTCATGAAAGTTATGATGATGCAGTTCAAAATACCAACTCAATTTTAAATAGTTCTAATTATGAAGCGCTAACAACTCCAAAAGAAATTTTTATAAGAATAGACAATGGATGTTTCTCTATCACTTCTTTCTTTTTACTTACCGAAAATTGTCCTCCTACGGTTTATAATGCTGTTTCGCCTAACGGAGATTTTTCAAACGACACTTTCTTTATTGAAGGACTAAGAGATGTTTTTGTAAATTTTGAATTATTAATCTATAACCGTTGGGGGAAACATTTGTGGACAGGCAACAACAACAAACCCGACTGGGATGGTTATGTTGAAGAAGGAGTTGGAAACACACAAGCTCCAGCCGGAACTTACTATTATATTCTTCATTTAAACGACCCTAATTATCCAGAACCACTAACCGGATATCTTTACTTAAATAAATAACAATAATTAAAACAAAAGTTAAAATTTCTTAAATACGATTTCTTAATTATTAAAATCGAAGATAATTTTTATCTTTATCCATTACTAAACTAAAAAACATGAGATACTTATCGTTACTGTTAGTATTCTTTCTTTCCATATCTGGAAATGCACAAGAATATTTTCCAAAAAATGATGGTGTAAAACAAAGTTTTAAAAACTATTTTGCACTAACAAATGCTACTATTTATGTGTCTGCAACTCAAAAAATTGAGAAAGCAACTCTTCTTATCAAAGAAGATAAAATTATTGAAGTTGGCACAACCGTTTCAATTCCTAAAGGAGCTACAATTATTGATGCAACCGGAAAAACAATTTATCCATCGTTCATTGAGTTGTATAGCGAATTTGGAATTAGCAAACCATCTCCAAGACCAAACGGAAATTTTACACCACAGTACGACACCAATCGAGAAGGATATTACTGGAACGACCATATTAAACCAGAATACAATGCTTACGAAAACTTAAACTATGATTCTAAAGCAGCTGGAAACTTAAGAGAAGTTGGTTTTGGAACCATTTTAAGTCATCACAATGATGGAGTAATTGCTGGAACTGGACTACTTTGGACATTAAACGACTTTGGCTCAAACGCCGATAGAATGTTAAAAGAAAAAGTTTCACAACATTTCACGTTTAGTAGAAGTAAATTTACGAAACAAAGTTACCCTTCCTCTATGATGGGAAGTATGGCTTTAATTCGCCAAGTATTTCATGATGCAAAATGGTATGCTAAAGGAAATGCAAGTAACAAAGATTTATCGCTAGAAGCATTTAATTCTAATAAATCATTATTACAAATTTTTAATGCTGGAGATAAATTAAATTCCTTGAGAGCTGCAAAAATTGGAAATGAGTTTGGAATAAAATATTTAATTAAAGGAAGTGGAAACGAATTTGAACGTATAAACGAAATTAAAAAAACAGGTGCCACTTATATTATTCCATTAAATTTCCCAGACGCATATGATGTATCTGATCCTTATTTAGCGCAACAAGTAAGTTTGAGCGATATGAAGTTTTGGAATCAAGCACCTTTCAATTTAAAAATATTATTAGATAATAATGTTTCTTTTATACTTTCTACAACTGATTTAAAAGAAACTAAATCATTTTTATCTAATTTAAGAAAAGCTGTTTTATATGGATTACCAAAAGATAAAGCATTATTAGCTTTAACTGAAACACCTGCAAAATTGGTAAATCAATTTGACAAAGTTGGATCTTTATCTAAAGGGAAATTAGCCAATTTCATTATTGTTTCTGGAGACATTTTTGAAGATAAAAGCAATATCCTAGAAAACTGGGTACAAGGAAATCGAAACATCATTGATAAAATTAACCCTACTGACATTAGAGGTACTTATGATTTAGTTTTCGATAACCATAAATTTGAATTAAAAATCGAAGGCGAAACTTCAAAATTTGAAGCAAAAGCAGTTAAAGACAGTATTAACTTTGGAACAAAAATTCAGTTTAATGATCCTTGGGTAAATTTAGTTATTAAAAATCAAGATACTACAAAAGCTAATTTCGTTAGAATTTCTGGAACTTTTGTTAAAGATATGATGCAAGGAAAAGCCGTTTTAGAAAACGGAAACGAAACAACTTGGACAGCGACTAAAAGAGCAGCAGAAGTTAAAGAAGATAAAAAGAAAGAGGATAAAAAAGACGAACCAAAAGTACCGTCAATGTATGAAGTAACCTATCCTAATATTTCTTTTGGAACAGTTACAAAACCAAAGCAGGAAACTATTTTGTTTAAAAATGTAACCGTTTGGACTGGGGAAAAAGAAGGTATTTTAAAAGATACAGATGTTTTAATCCAAAACGGTAAAATTGCCAAAATTGGAAAAAACCTTCCTACAACTGGAGCAAAAGTTGTTGATGGAACCGGTAAACACTTAACTGCCGGAATCATAGACGAGCATTCTCATATTGCAATTTCAAATGGAGTTAATGAAGGAGGTCAAAATTCATCTGCAGAAGTTACCATTGAAGACGTAGTAAATTCAGATGATATCAACATTTATAGAAATTTAGCCGGTGGTGTTACCTCTGCAAATTTATTGCATGGTTCTGCAAATCCAATTGGAGGTCGTGCTGCTTTTATTAAATTAAAATGGGGTTATTCTCCAGACGAAATGATCGTTAAAGATGCTCCAAAATATATCAAATTTGCTTTAGGAGAAAACGTAAAACAATCCAACTGGGGCGATTTTTCACGAAACCGTTTCCCACAATCTCGTATGGGAGTTGAACAAGTTTATGAAGATTATTTCACAAGAGCTATCGAATACAAAAACGAATGGAATGCCTACAAATCTGGAAAAGGTAAAAACAAAATTATGCCAAGATTTGATATAGAAATGGAAGTTTTAGGCGAAATTTTAGCAAAGAAACGTTTCATCACATGTCACTCTTATGTGCAATCAGAAATTAACATGTTAATGAAATTAGCAGAACGTTATGGATTTAAAATTCAAACTTTTACTCACATTTTAGAAGGTTATAAATTAGCAGATAAAATGACATCACATGGAGTAGCCGGATCTACTTTTGCTGACTGGTGGGCGTATAAATATGAAGTAAACGATGCCATTCCTTATAACGCAGCAATTATGCAAAACGAAGGTGTGCAAGTTTCTATCAATTCTGATGATGCCGAAATGTCGCGTCGTTTAAATCAAGAAGCAGCAAAAACAGTTAAATACGGAAACGTTACTGAAGAACAAGCTTGGAACTTTGTAACCTTAAATCCTGCAAAAATTCTTCAAATTGACAACAAAGTAGGAAGCATTAAAGTAGGAAAAGATGCCGATGTTGTATTATGGTCAGAAAGTCCATTATCAATATACACAAGAGCTGAAAAAACATTAGTAGACGGAATCATTTTCTATGACTTAGAAACAGAAACAGCAACTTTAGCATCTATTCAAAAAGAGCGAGCAGAATTAATCAATTTGATGTTAGATACTAAAAACAAAGGAATGAAAACGCAATTACCTAAGAAAAAAGAAAACGGTCACTACCACTGTGATACTTTAGGAGAATATTGCAAAGAGTCTCACTATAAATATAATTAAGCAAAACGATTAATTTTAATGAAAATATAAAAAGAAAAAATTCAATCGAACAATTGTCCCCTTGAGGGGACTTTAGGGGTGTAAAAAAGTTCATGAAAAACAAAATCATACCATATGTCACACTTGAAAGATTTCGCAAGAGAACTAAGAAAAAACAGTACACTTAGCGAAGTAATTCTTTGGCAAAACATAAAAATGAAAGGATATGATTTTCAATTTCACAGACAAGTCCCAATGTTAGATTATATTGTTGATTTTTATTGTCATGAGTTAATGTTAGCTATTGAAATTGATGGTGATAGTCATCTTTATAAATACGAATATGATAGATTTAGACAAGGTGAATTAGAAAAACTAGGTGTTCATTTTTTAAGATTTAGTGATACTGATGTAAAACAAAATTTATTTTCCGTTTTACTATCATTGGAACAAGAAATCGAAAGATTAAAAACACCCCTAAAGTCCCCTCAAGGGGACAATCCTTCTAATTAAGTTTAGATTCATACTTAGTTAGTTTAAATATTTTGAATAAAATTAAAAAGATATATAAATGAAAAAAATAACATTCATCCTTTGTATTATTTCTTTGTTTGGGTTTGCCCAACAAACTCCAGCTCCAAAACAAAGTAAATCGATTTTAATCTTAGGTGCAAAAGCGCATTTAGGAAACGGACAAGTAATTGAAAATAGTTTAATTTCAATTATTGATGGAAAAATCGCAAACATTGGCGATGCAACTGTAATGAAACCCGCTAAACATGACATCATGATTGATGCTTCTGGAAAGCATGTTTACCCTGGTTTCATAGCACCAAACTCAACTCTTGGTTTAGTAGAAATCGATGCTGTTAGAGCTTCTGATGACGAAAGTGAAATTGGTGAATTTAATCCGCATGTTAGAAGTATCATTGCTTATAATGCTGAATCTAAATTGGTTGAAACTACGCGTCCAAATGGCGTGTTATTAGCTCAAATTACACCAAGAGGCGGAAGAATTCCAGGAACATCTTCAATCGTTCAATTAGATGCTTGGAATTGGGAAGATGCAACTGTAAAAACTAACGACGGAATTCATTTGAACTGGCCAAGAAGCTACTCAAGAGCAGGTTGGTGGGCAGAACCAGGAGGAATAGAACTTAACAAAAATTACGAACCACAAATAAAAGCTATACAGGAATATTTTGATAATGCTTTTGCTTATTTAGGAAGTAAAAATGCTAAAAAAGACATTCCATTTGAAGCTATGAAAGGTTTACAATCGGGCGAAAAAACGTTGTATATAAATGCAAATGGAGAAAAGGAAATTATTGATGCTGTTTTATTTAAAAAGAAAAACAACATTACTAAAATGGTAATTGTTGGCGGTTATTATGCATTTAAAGTAGCCAATTTATTAAAAGAAAACGAAGTTTCAGTTTTATTAAAACGAGTGCACGACTTGCCTTTATTAGAAGATGAAGATGTAAATTTACCTTATAAAAATGCAAAATTATTAGTTGATGCTGGTGTTTTAGTTGGTTTACAAAATGCTGGCGACATGGAGCGTATGCAAACTAGAAACCTTCCTTTTTATGCTGGAACTTGTGCTGCTTGGGGATTAACTAAAGAACAAGCATTACAATTAATTACAGGAAACTCGGCTAAAATATTAGGAATAGACAAGCAATACGGAACGTTAGAAACTGGTAAAAGCGCTACTTTATTTATTTCTGAAGGTGATGCATTAGATATGAAAACGAACGTGATTTCCTTCGCTTTTATTGACGGAAGACAAATCAGTTTAGAAAGTCATCATACCGAATTGTATGAACGCTACAAAGGAAAATTTGAACAACAAAAAAAATAAGACGAAAAGCCTTTCAGTAAATGAGAGGCTTTTTTGTATTTTTGCATTATAATTTCTCATTCATGAAACAAATCACCTCAGTTCAAAATCCGTTTATTAAATCGTTAGTTCAATTGCAAGAAAAAGCAAAAGTGCGTAAACAAACAAGCACTTTTATAATTGAAGGAAAACGCGAAATTGAATTGGCACTAAAAGGTGATTATGAATTAGAAACCATTCTATTTTTACCTGAAATCATCTCGGAACTAGAATTAAAAAACCTTATCAAATCGAACGGAGTTGATATAATAGAAATTTCAAAAGAAGTCTATAAAAAACTAGCCTATCGTGATACAACAGAAGGCATTTTAGCGATTGCCAAAACAAAATCGTTAGCATTATCCGAATTAAAACTTTCTAAAAATCCTTTAATTTTAATTGGAGAATCATTAGAAAAACCAGGAAATGTTGGTGCCATTCTAAGAACTGCTGATGCTGCAAATATTGATGCCGTTATTATTGCCAATCCAAAAAGTGATTTATACAATCCTAATATCGTTCGCTCAAGCGTAGGTTGTTTATTTACAAGACAAATTGCTGTTGGAACTACAGAAGAAGTTATTGCTTATTTAAAAGCAAATAATATCAGTATTTATTCGGCAACTTTACAAGATTCAACCGAATATCATACCCAAAACTACACCACTCCTACTGCCCTAGTTGTAGGAACAGAAGCCACTGGTTTATCTGAAAAATGGAGAATAGAAAGCACAAAAAACATTATCATTCCTATGCAAGGTGAAATTGACTCAATGAATGTTTCCGTTGCTGCTGCAATTTTATTATTTGAAGCTAAAAGACAAAGGCAATTTCAATAGCAATCTCAAAGCCTTGAGACAATATCAAGAATCAAATTTATAGTCTATTTTCTTTTCTCTTTTTTATATTTTCTAGACTTGCACAATTAGAAAAATTACTATACTTTTAGTTGGTTAAAGAAAATGTATGACAGAGATAGAATTAGAAGCAGAAAACAAAGCCATTGCGCAAGAATACAAAGAACTACTTCGCATCAGTTATCAAACCCTTACAGATGAAGATAAAAAAATCATTCGTAAAGCATTTGATGTTGCTGTTGATGCACATAAAGACCAAAGAAGAAAATCTGGAGAAGCCTACATTTTTCACCCTATTGCGGTAGCAAAAATTGTTGCTCGCGATATTGGACTTGGCGCTACCTCAATTGCTGCTGCATTAATGCATGATGTTGTAGAAGATACCGACATTACCGTTCAGGATATTGAAAAAATGTTCAATCCTAAAATTGCACAATTAGTTGAAGGTCTTACTAAAATTGCAAAAGTTAAAACCGATCAGGAAATTTCTGTACAAGCAGAAAATTTCCGAAAAATGCTTTTAACATTAAATGATGATGTTAGAGTAATTTTGATAAAAATTGCCGATAGACTGCATAATATGCAAACTATGGGAAGTATGGTGGATTACAAACAAGCCAAAATAGCTTCAGAAACCTTGTATATTTATGCACCGCTTGCGCATCGTTTAGGTTTATACAACATCAAAACACAATTAGAAGATTTAGGTTTAAAATATACTGAACCAGAAATTTACAATGACATTGTAAGTAAGATTAAAGAAACAAAAGAAGAACAAGATGAATATATCAAAAGTATTTCTGAAGTTTTAAGTACATCTATGGTAAACGAAGGAATTGAATTTACTATAAAAGGTCGTCCAAAATCAATTTATTCCATTCGTAGAAAAATGAAAGCGCAAAACGTAACTTTTGATGAAGTCTACGATAAATTTGCACTTCGAATAATATACAAATCCAATCCACATGATGAAAAATTCATTGCTTGGAAAATTTACTCCGTTGTTACAGATCACTATCGCCCTTCACCAAGTAGATTGCGCGACTGGATTTCATCTCCAAAATCTACAGGTTATGAAGCTTTACATATAACTGTTATGGGACCAAAAGGTCGCTGGGTAGAAATTCAAGTACGAAGCGAAAGAATGGATGAAATTGCTGAAAAAGGTTATGCAGCCCATTACAAATACAAAAACGGAGCAACCGAAGAACACGGTTTGGAAATTTGGCTAAATCAATTAAAAGAAGCCCTAGAAAATTCTGCAAGCAACGCGGTAGATTTTGTTGAAGATTTTAAACTGAATTTATATGCTAAAGAAATTTATGTTTTTACTCCTAAAGGCGAAATTAAATCATTACCAAAAGGAGCTACTTCACTAGATTTCGCTTTCAGTATTCACTCAGAAATTGGTGTAAAAACTAGAGGAACAAGAGTAAATGGCAAGTTAGTGCCTCTAAATCATGTATTAAACAGCGGCGATCAAGTAGAAATTATTACGTCGGTAAATCAAAAACCAACATCGCAATGGTTAGATTATGTTACCACTTCTAGAGCTAAAAATAAAATTAAAAATGTTCTAAACGAAAATACCAAAAAAATTGCTGAAGACGGAAAAGAAATTCTTACCCGTAAATTGCGCCACTTAAAAATTACGCTTAACGAAACTACAACAAATGAATTAGTTAATTTCTTTAAATTACAAACTAGTCTAGATTTATATTATCGTGCAGGAATTGGCGCAATAGAAAATCAACAGCTAAAAGAATATGTAGCACAAAAAAGTAATACGTTAGTCAATTTCTTCAAGAAAACAATAAAACGATCTCCATCGAATCAAACTGAGCAAGTTCAAAAAAATGAAATAAGCAAAAAATTTGACATGTTGGTTTTTGGAACCGAGCAAGACAAATTAGACTATAAATTATCAAGCTGTTGCAATCCAATTCCAGGTGACGAAGTGTTTGGATTTGTTTCTATTAATGAAGGAATTAAAGTACATAGAAAAGATTGTCCGAATGCAATTAGCATGCAATCGAATTATGCTTATCGAATTATTCAAGCAAAATGGATAGATTCTTCTCAAGAAGAATTCAAAGCAATTCTAAAAATCAAAGGAATGGATATATTAGGTTTAACTAATAATTTAACAAAAGTTATTTCAAGCCAAATGAATGTAAACATTCAGAGCATTTCTTTAAACAGTGAAGCAGGAATTTTTAACGGACAAGTTACAGTTGTAGTTCAAAATAATAACATTTTGAAAAAACTAATCGATAATATCAAAAAAGTGGATGGTATTGATAAAGTAACTCGTGTTTATAATAATTAACAAAAGTTAATAACTAATACCCAAGCAATTAAATTTAGTATTTTACACAAAGCAAAAATAACACTATCTTTGCCAATATTTGATTAATAAAATCGATGGAAAACAAAAATCAGAAAATTGTAAAGAACGTTTTTACTAAATATTTAGAAGAAAAAACACATCGCAAAACACCGGAGCGATTTGCTATTCTTCAGGAAATTTACAATACTGCCGAACATTTTGATATTGAATCGTTGTACATCAAAATGAAAAATAAAAATTATAGAGTAAGTAGAGCAACCCTTTACAATACTATAGAACTTTTATTAGAATGTGGTCTTGTACGTCGCCATCAATTTGGACAAAATCAAGCACATTACGAAAAGTCATATTTCGACAAACAACACGATCATATTATATTAACCGATACTGGTGAGGTTATAGAATTTTGTGATCCAAGAATTCAGCAAATTAAACAAACCATGGAAGAAATGTTTGGGATTGATATTTCAACCCACTCACTTTACTTTTATGGTACAAAAAAACAACAATAGAATATAAATTAATTAAGTACAGACGTTGCAATGCAATGTCTCAACAACAACAACAAACAACACAACACAATGACTGTAGATTTACTACTTGGATTACAATGGGGCGATGAAGGAAAAGGAAAAATCGTTGACGTTCTTACCTCAAAATATGATATTATTGCTCGTTTTCAAGGTGGACCAAATGCTGGACACACATTAGAATTTGATGGAATTAAACACGTATTAAGAACCATTCCTTCTGGAATTTTTCATAAAAATGCAATTAACATCATAGGAAACGGAGTTGTAATCGACCCTGTAGTTTTTCAAAAAGAAATTGAAGGTTTAGCAAAGTTCAACATGGACGTAGTTTCTAAATTATTTATTTCTAGAAAAACCCATTTAATTTTACCAACACATCGCTTATTAGATGCAGCATCTGAAGCTTCTAAAGGAAAAGCAAAAATTGGCTCTACTCTTAAAGGAATTGGACCAACTTACATGGACAAAACAGGTAGAAATGGATTACGTGTTGGTGATTTAGAATTAGAAGATTTTGAGGCTCGTTACCGTTCTTTAGCGGACAAACACGAAGCAATGATTAAATTTTACGATGTAGAATTACAATACAATCTTAAAGAAATGGAAGATGAGTTTTTTGCAGCGGTAAAAGACTTAAAAAAATTAACTTTCATTGATAGTGAAGAATATTTAAACAAAGCCTTAAAAGAAGGAAAATCAATATTAGCTGAAGGAGCTCAAGGTTCTTTATTAGATGTTGATTTTGGAACGTATCCATTCGTTACTTCTTCAAACACTACAGCAGCTGGTGCCTGTACCGGTTTAGGAATTGCCCCTAACAAAGTAAAAGACGTTTTCGGAATTTTTAAAGCATACACCACTCGTGTGGGCAGCGGACCTTTCCCAACCGAAGATTTTGAGGAAGCAGGACAAACTATGGCTAAAGTAGGAAATGAATTTGGTTCAGTTACAGGTCGTGCACGTCGTTGTGGCTGGTTAGATTTAGTAGCTTTAAAATATGCCGTTCAAGTAAATGGCGTTACTCAATTATATATGATGAAAGGCGATGTTCTTTCTGGATTCGAAACTTTACAAGTATGTACTGGTTACAACTACAAAGGACAAGAAATCAATCATTTGCCTTACAATATCGAACCAGAAAACGTTACACCAATTTTAACCGAAATGAAAGGTTGGAAAGCTGATTTAACAGGTATGACAACATATGCTGAATTACCACAAGAGTTAAAAGAATACATTGAATTTATTGAAAAAGAAGTGGAAGTACCAATCAAAGTAATCTCGGTTGGACCAGACAGAAAACAAACAATAACAAAATAATTTCCAAAAGCGCTTTCAGTTGAAAGCGCTTTTTTTATTTAAAACTGATAAAAAAAACTTAATTATCAATGGCTTTTCGAGTTTTTACTTAAATTTGACTCAAAATAAATCCGACTTGAAAAACACTTTTTTTTATATAGCCTTTTTACTACTTTCAGTTACCTTTTTGGTAGCTCAGGAAAATAAAAAAATCATCATTGAAAACTCTGATTTTGTAGATATGAATCAGACCGAAATTCCAGGCGCTATTGTGTTTACTGGAAATGTTCGCATCATTCACAATGGAGTAAAAATGTTTTGTAATAAAGCGTATCATTTTAAAGATGAAAATTACATAAAAGCATTTGGAAACGTTCAAATGAATCAAGGTGACACAATTACCATGAACAGCCGTTATGCAGAATACAATGGCGATAAAGAATTAGCTTTTGCTACTGGAGATGTGGTTTTACGTTCGCCAGAATCAATACTTACAACAGATACCGTTTATTTTGATAAGAAAAATCAAGTAGCATCTTACAATACGTACGGAACCATTCGCAATAAAGAAAACACTTTAACAAGTAAATCGGGTCGCTATTATGTAGACCAAAAGAAATACAAGTTTACTACTGCTGTAACCGTTAAAAATCCGGAAAGTACCATCAAAACTAACAATTTAGATTATTACGAGAATTCGGGTCATGCTTATGTTTTTGGTCCTTCAACCATTACAAGTAAAGAAAAT
Organism: Flavobacteria bacterium BAL38; assembly: GCA_000169355.1. GTDB lineage: Bacteria > Bacteroidota > Bacteroidia > Flavobacteriales > Flavobacteriaceae > Flavobacterium. The sequence continues at coordinate 352,466 of AAXX01000001.1, forward strand.
GTTATTTATACTGAAAACGGTTTTTACGACACCACAAACGACATTGGAAAACTTTCTAAAAATTCCAAAATTACACTCGATAACAAAATAATTGAAGGTGATGATTTATACTATGATAAAAAGAAAAATTTTTCGAGAGGAATTAATAATGTAAAAATTACCGATACCATCAACAAGGTAATCGCTACAGGCCATTACGCAGAATTGTACAGAAATGCCGCCACCAAAAAAGACTCTATGATTTTAACTAAAAGAGCGTTGGTAAAAACTTTAGTCGAAAAAGACACTATGTATATGCATGGTAAAAAAATCATAGTTTCGGGTCCGCAAGACGATCGTGTTATTCGTGCATTTAATAATGTTCGTTTTTATAAGACCGATATGAGTGGAAAATGTGATTCGCTTCATTCCAATAATAAAACACAATTAACCAAATTAATTGGAAAACCAATTCTTTGGAACAACGAAAACCAAATGACTGGAGATGTTATGCATTTAATTGGCAATAACAAAACACAAAAATTAGATTCATTAAAAGTGCTCAATAACGCTTTTATCATTCAAAAAGATAGTCTTAGCAAAAATGGTTACAACCAAATAAAAGGACAAAATTTGTACGGAAAATTTGTTGACAGTAAACTAAAAGAAGTTGATGTCGTAAAAAATGCAGAAGTTATTTATTACATGTACAACGATGCCAATGAATTCATCGGAATTAACAAAACATTATGTAGTAAAATCAATTTAGAATTAGAAGAGAACAAAATAAATTCGATTACTTTTTTTACCAAAACCGATAGTAATATTTATCCTGAAAAAGAATTTCCAGAAAATGCTCGAAAATTAAAAGGTTTTCTTTGGCGAGGCGACGAAAGAATTTTAAGCAAAGACGATATTTTCCCAGCAGAAGAAATTGCTTTAGACGATAAAATTCAAATTGAAGCAAAAAAGAAAGCAATTGAAGCTGATATACCGATGAAAATTCTTCCTGAAACTTTAGATTTTGACGAAATCAAAAAAGCGGAAGAAAAGAAAACCGCTAAAAAATTAGAAGTAAAGAAGAAAACTTTGATAAAACAATAGGCAATTAGCTGAAAGCTTCATGCAAAATATTGTAAAATAACTCAAAACAAAGTCAAGAGCTTAAAGCAGATTAAAATGATTGAAGATTTTTTTAAATATCAAGCACAAACTTCACCTTATCCTTTAGCCATGGAAATTTCTCATGCTAAAGGCTCTTATATTTATGATACTGAAGGCAATGCGTATTTAGATATGGTTGCTGGAGTTTCGGCTTGCACATTAGGACATCAACCGCAACGCGTAAATGATGCCATCAAAAAACAACTTGACACCTATTCTCACGTAATGGTATATGGCGAATATGCCCAACATCCAGCAACGGAATTGTGTAAATTATTAGCATCACACCTACCCTATCCACTTACAAAAACCTATTTGGTTAATTCTGGGACTGAAGCCATAGAAGGCGCTTTAAAATTAGCCCGAAGAGTTACTGGAAGAAGCCAATTAATTTCTTGTCACAATGCCTATCATGGTAATACAATGGGAAGTTTGAGTGTGATGGGATTTGAAGAGCGTAAACAAATTTTTCGACCTTTAATTCCGGATGTAGATTTTATCACTTTCAACAATGAAGCTGATTTAGAAAAAATCACCACAAAAACAGCAGGTATTTTATTAGAAACGATTCAAGGTGGTGCTGGTTTTATTGAACCACAAAATGATTTTCTTAAAAAAGTTCGCCAACGTTGTAACGAAGTGGGTGCTGTTATGATATTAGACGAAATTCAACCCGGATTTGGTCGCACAGGAAAATTATTTGGATTTCAAAACTACGATGTCGTTCCTGATGTAGTTGTCATGGGAAAAGGTATGGGAGGAGGAATGCCGGTTGGTGCTTTTACAGCATCTGAACAAATGATGGATTTATTAAGTCACAATCCTAAATTAGGTCATATTACTACTTTTGGCGGACACCCTGTCATTGCGGCAGCAAGTTTAGCTACTTTACAAGAAGTAACAGAAACCAACTTAATGAGTGAAACCTTAGAAAAAGAGCAATTATTCCGAAGTCTTTTAGTGCATCCGTTAATTAAAGAAATTCGGGGTCGTGGCCTAATGATAGCTGCTATGACAGAATCTCCGGAGATAACAAATGAAGTTATTTTACGTTGTCATAAAAGAGGTGTTATTTTATTTTGGTTACTTTTCGAAGGCTGCGCTATCCGAATTACACCACCATTAACCATTAGTAACGAAGAAATTACAAAAGGTTGTGGCATTATTATTGAGGTGTTAAATGAGATAGAAAAAGAAATGAAGTAAATGATGGATGATGGAAGTTTGTTGATGGATGATTTTATCAGCTTAAATCAAAATGATTTTTTTACATAGAGATTAGCAGAATTTTTTATGATTTTGATTATGTTGATAAGAGATACACAGAGCGTTTCACTTATTAAATTTGAAATTGATTTTTGACCTTGCTCTTATTCTTGTAAATTGTTAATTAAATTGTTTAAAACAAATAAGCATCCAAACGATTCTTACATTATATTTCCTTAATTTTAATTTGGATAAAATCATAAAACTAAGCGCTATGAATTTGAGTCACGAAGAAGAAGAAAACAGCTTGTCCTTATCTAAATTTGAATCGATGCTAAAAACTAATAAAGTTTTTTTCTTTGATTCTGAGGAATTTGAAGATATTATTCTTCATTACATGGATACAGGTCGATTAAATTTGGCTAAAAAAGCGCTAAAATTAGGATTAGAACAACATCCAAAATCTATCGGATTAAAATTAGTCCACGTTGAAATGTTGGTTTACGAAGACAAACTTGATATTGCTGAAAAACTCCTAAACGAGTTATATGCAATTGAACCAACTAACGAAGAAATCTACATACAAAAAGCCAACATACATTCAAAAAGAGACGAACACGAAAAAGCAATTTCTTTTTTACAAATTGCTTTAAAATACACAGAAGATTATGCCGATGTGTATTCGATGATTGGAATGGAATATCTTTTTATGGATGATTTAGAATTAGCAAAAGAAAATTTCATCAAGTGCTTAGATGAAGACACTGAAGATTACTCGGCTCTTTATAACGTTGTATATTGCTTTGATTTTCTAGATCAAAATGAGCAAGCCATTGTTTATCTAAATAAATTCATTGATAAAAATCCATATAGCGAAGTAGCTTGGCATCAATTAGGCAGACAATATTATGCTTTAAAAAACTACGAAAAAGCAGTTTGGGCTTTCGAGTATGCTACATTAATAGACGAAACCTTCTTAGGGGCGCACATGGAAAAAGCAAAATCGTATGAAAAACAAAAAAAATATCAAGATGCAATAGACTGCTATAATATTACTTTAGAATTAGACGATCCTTCTTCATTTGTCTTATTGCGAATAGCAAAATGTTACGAACGTCTGGGTAATATTGAATTTGCATTAAATTATTACTTAAAAACAGTTCATGAAGATCCATTGTTAGACAAAGGTTGGATTGCTATTACCGATTTTTATATTCGACAAAAGAATTTTCAAAAAGCATTATATTATGTAAACAAAGCGATTGGGATTGACGGTGATAATTCGTTATACTGGAAACGTTTTGCAGCCGTAAATAGTGCATTACATTTCTTTGAAGAAGCCGAATATGGATACCGAAAAGCATTTGAAAGTGGCGATATCAACTTAGACACATTTACACTTTGGACTGATGTTTTACAATATCTTGGTGAATTTGAAACAGCAATTGACATCCTTTTAGAAGCTACTAATGTTTTACCTAATGAATACGAAATCGAATATCGTTTAGCAGGATTATATTTCACATCAGGCAATAACAAAAAAGGAAGTATTCATTTAATCAACGCAATGAATTTAGACTTAAAACAACTATCTTTGTTCGAAGAGTTATTTCCAGTAATTTACGAAAGAACAGAAGTTCAGAAAACAATTATGAAATTTAAAAAATAAAAATAAACAACCCTTAACCCATTCCAAAGTAGCAATGCTTTGGAATTTTTATTATCATGAGAAAAATATTCCCCGATTATCTTATTATTACGCTTAAAGGATTAGCTATGGGAGCTGCAGATGTTGTTCCGGGTGTTTCTGGAGGAACAATAGCTTTTATATCTGGAATTTATCAAGAATTAATCGATAGTATTAATAATGTTAATCTTTCTGCATTAAAAACACTAAAAAAAGAAGGAATAAAAGCCGCTTGGAATCAAATAAACGGAAGTTTTTTATTAGCGCTATTAACAGGAATTGGAATAAGCGTATTAACTTTTTCTAAAGTCATAACACACTTACTGGAAACCCAACCTATTTTAGTTTGGTCGTTTTTCTTTGGATTAATTATTGCCAGTATTACCTTAATTTGGAAAGAAATTACGAGTTGGAAATTAGTTGATATTTTATTTTTATTAATCGGAATTACAGTTTCTTATTATATTACTATTGCTCGCCCAGTGAGTTCTCCAGATAGTTATTGGTATTTATTTTTATCTGGATTTATTGCCATTATTGCCATGATTTTACCCGGAATTTCTGGCGCATTCATCTTGCTTTTAATGGGTTCTTACGAAACTGTAATTGGAACTATCAATACCTTTAGAGAAGGATTAACCACGGCTAATTTCGAAATCTTAACACAAGCTTTATTAAAGTTAGGCGTTTTTGCAATTGGAGCAATTATCGGCTTAAAATCATTTTCTAAAATATTACATTGGATGTTTAGTCATCATAAAAACACCACACTTACTTTATTAATAGGTTTCATGGTAGGTTCATTAAATAAAGTTTGGCCTTGGAAACAAGTTTTAGAAACCAGAATCAACAGTCATGGTGAAGTCGTTCCTTTTTTAGAAAAAAGTATCTCTCCACAAAATTATGATGGCCAACCACAAATTATGATGGCAATAGTTTTAGCCATTTTAGGATTTTTCGTGATTTTTGGAATGGAAAAAATGGCAAGTAAATTGGGTAAGAACTAAAATTTATAAACACAAAATTTTACATACAAAATAGTAAGCTTAACTAAGAAATGAACCAATCTTTAAAAATAAAAACTAATATTAAACTTGTTTTGATCTCTAGTTTTTTTAGTGTATTTCTTTTTGGATTACTTTCATTTCATATGTTTAATAGATTTATGGAAGAATCAAGAACAAAATTTGATATTCCTACTTTCTTAGTTTTTTCTTTCTTTATTCTTCTTCTTGTTACAACTACTTTATTTGTAACCAATTTTTTTTCAAACATTGAAGTCAATGAAAAAGAAATAATCATAAAAAATGTTTTTTCAAAAAAAATAATACGAATTGAAAATATAAAAAATATAATTCTTTCAGAAATTAATGATACATATGAAATATTAGTTGATAGAACAAGAATACAATTAACAAACAACGAAATCATTAACCTGTATTCATTTAGATATCAAGATTTTTTTAAATTAAAAATCATATTAAACTTCATTAATGAAACTATAAAAAGTGAGAATATAAAAATTGTAAAACTGAATTTAGACTCCATTTTACCTCAAAAAATGACTTTCAAAATAAATTCTGATGACAAAACTAAGACATTTAATTTTTCTCATGTTTTATCTCCTACAGGAATAATTTTTTATAGTTTTATTTTAATGATTCCATACTCTTTTTTTTCAAGAGAACCCTTGAATATTTATACCACTTTACAAATACCAGTTTTAATCACTTTTTTTATTTTATTATTCTCAAACGAAATGAACTATTTTATAATTACAGATAACTATCTTATTGTAAAAAACTCAATCCGATTTTGGGAGAAAAAATATTTTGAATTAGATGAAATTGAATCTATTAACATTCATCGTCATTTCAGACAATTTGGAAAAACAGTAGTCATCAAAACAAAACTATTTGAAAACAGAACATATTCATCTGATAATTTATTGAATAAACATTGGGAAGGTTTTAAAATTGAATTAAAGAAAAATAATGTTGCAATATTTGATGATAGTGATAGAATTTCCAAAAGAGTAATTTATTAAAACTGCTTTTCTTCTATATGTATATGTTAAGTTATTTTGATTTTTTTATTAAAATTCAAAGTGTGTTTTGTAGATGCAATCTTTTATTATAAATTTACAGAATAACTGCATACTATTTTAAAACTTCGATAATGAAAAAGAAAACAAAAAAACAGTTGAAATTTGGCTTAATTGGCCGAAACATAAGCTATTCTTTTTCAAAAAAATATTTCAATGAAAAGTTTGAAATTGGTCATTTTGACAATTGCGAATACAAGAATTACGACATTGAAAACATCAAAGAATTTCCAAAAGTAATTACTGAAATTAAAGGTTTACGTGGTTTAAATGTTACCATTCCGTATAAAGAAGAGATTATTCCGTATTTGGATAAATTATCTAAAACAGCTAATAAAATTGGTGCGGTAAATTGCATCACAATTTCCAAAAAGAAAAAACTAAAAGGTTACAACACCGATTACCACGGATTCAAAAAATCGATAAAACCTTTATTGAAAGACCATCATAAAAAAGCATTGATTTTAGGAACTGGTGGCGCTAGTAAAGCAATCGCTTATGCCTTAAGAAGCTTAAAAATCGAATATGATTTTGTTTCTAGAACAGCAGATGAATTTCAATTTAAATACGAAGAATTAGACGCTGCTATTTTTGAAGAATATACGATTATCATCAATACCACTCCAGTAGGAACGCATCCTAATGTGGATGATTGCCCAAATTTAGACTACAGTTTGTTTACCAAAAAACATATTACTTACGACTTAATTTACAATCCAGAAGAAACTGCATTTTTAAGAAAGGCTAAGGCTCATGGCGCCGTGACTAAAAACGGTTATGAAATGTTGGTTTTACAGGCGGAAAAGGCTTGGAAAATTTGGAACGAGTAGATTAGCACGCGGATTAAACAGAATTTTCTTTTAAACACATAGATTCTGTGTTGATTTACAACAAAAATCTATATTTTTTTATAATTTTGTTTTAAGTCAGTTTAAAACTAGACTCTATAGCGTGTTAAGCCATTTGTGTTTGCACGCTATTTTTATATTCTTTATCGTATATGGTTTGATTTTTATACAAAACATAACTCATTTCTAATAATTTTCTTTGTATCGATACTAATGCTTTCATTTTTATTCCATGTTTTGATACTAATCTTGCATATAATTCTTTGAAGTTTTCATCCCATTTTACAGCTACTAAAGAAGGAAAATGCATTGCTTTTCTAATACTTCTGTTTCCTTTTTTTGATATTTTAGGCTTTCCTTTTATTGATGTTCCTGATTGTTTCTCTTTTACATCAAGGCCAGCATAGCTAGTTAGTTGTTTTTTGTTACGTATCAATTCAAATCCATTTGTTTCTGCTAAAATTATTACCGCAGTCAATTCTCCTATCCCTGGAATAGTCATCATTCTATCTGTTTCTTTTTTCAACTCTGCATTGTTTTTCAGAATTTGAGAGATGTCATTTTTAATTTCATTTTCTTGTTTATTCAGTAATTTCATTCTTTCGCTTATTCTTTTTAAAGTCATTAAGTTGGGCTCAGCTTCTATTTTTCTGCGTGTAACTGATTTTTTACAATTACTCTTTCCGCTACAATTTGATCTCGCTCTCTAGTTAATTGTTGTAATTTTTTGTAAACCGTCTTTGGTCTTTTCCATAAATCTAATTTTCTTTCTAGACCAAATCTTGCTATTACTTGAGAACATGTTTTGTCTGTAATAGTTTTTACTTCTAATGTTCTAAAATAATTACTTATTTTGTTTGGTAAAACGATACTAACTTTCAATTGATTGGTATCTAAAAAATAAGCAATCTTTTGGTGATAAACTCCCGTAGCTTCCATTACATAATGGACTTCTTTGGGATTTTCAACTAATTTAGCAACCCATTCAACCAAACTTAAAAATCCTTTGTCATTATTCTTGAAAACCTTATAAGAAAATAAATCAACGGATAAGTCCTCTAATAACCTTCCAATTGTTACCACCAATTCCTTTTGTGCAACATCAATTCCAACAACCTGTTTTAATTCCTTCATAACTTTAATTTTAAATAATAAAGTGATGAATCTTCCTTCGTCTTTTCTCCTTATTGGATATTCTGGATATTAAGCTAAACTTAATTCCTTACATTCTGTTCAGACTCTAAAAGATAAAAAAGAATGAGGATATTTCTATGTGAGAATATGTTTCTTTGAACTATTTAGACACATTTGTTCTCTCATTCTATTTCACTTTAAACTTGTAAAATTATTGACTTTAAATATTAAAATCTATAACTTAGCAAACATAGGAGACACAATAGAAAAACTATGTGTTGAGTTTAGATGTTGCACTTTTCATAGCGGACATTTAATTATGCGTTTATTCTGAAACAACACAAAACAAAACTTCTTCAGAAAACCAATCCCAAGAAAGCCATTTTTTGGCTATCTAACCCCGATAGAAGCGACATCCCGCCTTGGCGGATATAGCGAATAGCGGGAAAATGGATAACAAAAATGCCTAAAAAATTCGTTTCAAAGAAAATAAAGGATAATTAATCGTTTTTTTTTTGAATTTTCGCAGTGCTTTACTACCTTCACACCATATTATTTTAGTAACCTTAAGCATTTACAAAATGTCAGAAGCACAACATGATAACCTGCAAAACGCAGACGGACAAGAACAAATTGAACAAAAGGAGAATGTTACTCTAATTAGTCAATCGGTATTAGATGAGATAGACAACTCTAATGCAGAAGAAAATGAAGACGATTCGATAAAAGAAAAACACGAAATTCCGGTATTGGATTATGATGTTTTATCTATGGAAGAGCTAACTGATGAACTTGAAAAATTAGTTGAGAACGAAAAAGTAATGGCCATTAAAGACCATGTAGAAGGCATAAGAAAAGCTTTTTCGGACAAATACCACCATTTTATAGAAGAGAAAAAAGAAGAATTTTCAGCTCAAAATAATGAAGAAGGATTGGATTTTGAATACCATTTTCCTTTAAAAAATAAATTTGACGATATTTACAATTCTTACAAAGCAAGTAAAGCCAAACATTTTAAACAATTACAAAACAATTTAGAACAAAATTTCGCGACTCGTGAAGGCTTAATCGAAGAGTTAAAAAACTTAATCGATTCAGATGATACGAGCATTAGCGATATGTTTAAAAAAGTAAACGATATTCGTGATCGTTGGAAAAATGCAGGTGCAATTCCAAGAGACAAATACAACATCTTGTGGAACAATTATCATTTTCATATTGAGCGTTTTTACGATATTATGAATTTAGATAAAGAAGCACGTGATTTAGATTTGAAAAATAATTTAGAGCAAAAACAATTAATCATTGCAAAAGCTAAAGAATTGTTGAACGAAACTGACGTAATGAAAGCATTCCGTGAATTACAATTATTACACCGCGTTTGGAAAGAAGAAATTGGTCCAGTTGATCGTGTACACAGAGAAGCAATTTGGAATGAATTTAGCGAAATTACAAAACAAATGCACGATAAACGTGAAGGTTTGTATGCGATTGCTAGAGAAAAAGAAACAGAAACTTTAGCTATCAAAAATGAAATTATTCGTCAAATTGAGGCATTAGGTACAGAAAAAATTGAGGCTCATAGCGGATGGCAAGCGCAAATTCAGAAAATGGAAGCGTTGCGAGAAGCATTCTTTAAAGCGGGTAAAGTTCCTGCGGAAGTAACTGAGGAAACTTGGGCTAAATTTAAAAACGCGGTTAGAGCTTTTAATGCACACAAAAACGTATTTTATAAAGATATTAAAAACGAGCAGCACGAGAATTTAACTAAAAAATTAGAATTAGTTGAAAAAGCAAAATTATTAAAAGAAAGTACTGATTTTGCTGCTACTACTCCAATCATGAAGAAAATTCAGGACGATTGGAAAAAAATTGGACATGTACCTCGTAAATATTCAGATAGCATTTGGAAAGAATTTAAAGAAGCATGTAATGCTTATTTCGATAGAATGCATGAAGCTAAAAATGCCGAAACAAGTGAAGAAGTAGAAGCTTTTGAAAAGAAAAAAGCATTTTTAGAAGAGTTAAAAGATTTTACTTTAAGTGGCGAACACAAAACAGATTTAGAATCAATTAAAGCACACATTGCGACTTGGAAAACTTTTGGAAAAGTTCCTTTTAACAGAAGACACATTGAAGGAAAATTCAATAAAATTTTAGATGCCTTGTTTGAAAAACTTAGCCTATCTAAGAAAGATACCGAAATGATGCGTTTTAGCAACCGTTTAGAGCAAATGAGCGACAACGATGACAAACGTGCCTTAGAACAAGAGCAATTCTTTATTAGAAAGAAAATCGACGAAGTACAAAGCGAAATTTTCCAATTAGAAAACAACATTCAGTTTATTAGCAGTAGTTCGAAAGGTGAAAATCCTTTTATTAAAGAAGTTCAGAAAAACATTGAACGCCACAAAGACGACTTGAAATTGTGGAAAGAAAAGCTACAGCAAATTAAAAATATGTAAGATAGAATCCCGAGTGAAAGCTTGGGATTTTTTTTGTTCTTTTTTAAAAATGTACAGAAAATCTGTAATTGAGTTTGTGGGAATTTGGGTATATTTGTGGAAGAACAAAATATAAAAATGGAAAAATTCTACATAAAAGAAAAATTGCACGAATTTGAACTAAGTTATGGTAGTTATCAAATATATTTCACTGGAGGATGGTATATTAAAAACCTTGAAGATTTAGACGTTGAGCTCATTGATATTGAGTCAGAAAAAAGTGTAAAACTCAAATCAAAAGATTTTTTTGGATTAAGAAGACAAGCTTACATTAGTAGCCAACAAGCTGTACTTGCTTTTGAATTTGAAAATCTAAAATATTCAAAATTAAGGTTGACAATCATAAATCCAGAATCATTGATTTTAAAACGATATCATCCTTTTTTAATCATGGGCAACTTAAGATATCCAAACAATATTTCCCAAGAAGAAATTCTAGTTGTAATCAAATAAAAATATAATCCCCAGCTAGCGCGAGCGTCACGCTCGTGCAAAAACATTATGTGATGCTTCGCTACCTCAGCATGACAAACTGGGCGGAAAATTCAGCTTCTTTGCGTTTAAAAAAGATGCTATCTAACATCCAAAAACCTTAAAAATCTTTTTCTCAATTCCACACAAAAACACTAACTTTGGTTACCAACCATTGTACAAATGAACCGCTCAGAAGAAATAAAAAAACAGTTTCCATATTTTCAAGATGCTCTTGTAGCAGAATTAGTTACACACGGCATTGAAAAACAATTTAAAAAAGAAACCGAGTTGGTTCGTGAAGGACAACACATCAAAGTGATTCCGTTAGTAATTAGTGGATTAATCAAGGTTTTTACCCGTTTTGAAAACAAAGAACTCCTACTCTATTACATCAAACCCAATGAAAGTTGTGTAATGTCGTTTTCCGCAGGTATTAATGAAGCACCTAGCAAAATTTTTGCAATCACCGAAGAAGATAGTCACGTTTTGCTAATTCCGGTTGAAAAATTATCTAAATGGATGAAAGATTTTCCCGATTTCAATACGCTTTTTTACACGCAATACAATATGCGTTATGCTGATTTGTTGAGTACAATTAACTCGTTGCTGTTTGAAAAATTAGACAAGCGCGTATATGATTACTTGAAAGAAAAAGTGGTGATTTCGCAGAAAAATCCTTTAAAAATTTCACATCGACAAATTGCCAACGAATTAGGAACCGCAAGAGAAGTCATTAGTCGCATCATGAAAAAGCTTGAAACTGAAGGCAAAGTCAAGCAATTTACTACTACCATAGAAATTTTATAAACTTTTTTCCTCGTGGTGACTATAGTCACTGCACAGCTATTTTACTGCACCTATCTTTGCTTCATATTAATCAGTAAAATTATTTATCATGAAAAAAAATATGGGAAGTGCAGATAGAATCATCAGAGTTGTGATTGCTGCCGTGTTAGCGTTTTTATATTTCAACGGAACAATTTCTGGCACCATAGGAATTGTTGCTGTAGTTGCCGCAGTTGTGTTTGTTGCAACAAGTTTAATTAGTTTTTGCCCTCTTTACCCTTTACTTGGCATAAATACTTGCACTACAAAAAAGTAATTTTTGGAATAAACAAATCCCGAGCTCTCACTCGGGATTTTGTATTTATTTAAAACTCATATTCTCGTTCCACTTTGGCGATTCTTACTCTGTAATTTTTGTACCAAGTGGTTCTACCTTTTTCTTGCGCTTCAAAATGTTCCATATTGGCTTTCCAGTTTTTAATGGCTTCCAAGCTTTCCCAATACGAAACGGTAATTCCAATTTCGCTTCGAGCGCTTTCCATATCTATAAATCCAGGTTGGGCTTTGGCTAATTCCACCATTTTAATTGCCATTTCGGCATAACCTGCTTCCACTTCGGTTCTGGTAGAGGTAAAAATTACTGCGTAGTACATGAAAATTACGAATTAAAAATTATGAATTACGAATAGTTCTCGATACGATTTCTACGAAATCACTCGAACTGACGACTATTACTGAACACTGCGACTGAACACTGACCACTACAACTTCTTCGCTTCTTCCCAAAAAACATCCATTTCGGCTAGCGTCATATCCATTAAAGGTTTGCCTAATTCGGTAGCTTTGCTTTCTAAATATTGGAAACGTTTGATGAATTTTTTATTGGTGCGTTCTAAGGCGTCTTCAGGATTTACTTTTAAGAATCTTGCGTAGTTTATCATGGAGAACAAAACATCGCCAAATTCGGCTTCTATTTTATCTTGGTTGCCTGATTGCACCTCAACTTGGAGTTCGTTTAGTTCTTCTTGTACTTTGTCCCACACTTGGTGCGGTTCTTCCCAATCAAATCCAACGCCTTTAACTTTATCTTGTATACGACTGGCTTTAACTAATGCAGGTAAACTTTTTGGCACACCTTCTAATACAGATTTCTTACCTTCTTTCAGTTTTAGTTTTTCCCAATTTTGCTTTACTTCTTCTTCGTCAGCCACTACCACATCGCCATAAATATGCGGGTGACGATCAATTAATTTATCACAAATGGAATTGGCAACATCGCCAATATCAAACGCATTGGTTTCGCTACCAATTTTTGCATAAAAAACAATGTGTAATAATACATCGCCCAACTCTTTCTTGATTTCTTCCAAATCATTGTCCAAAATAGCATCGCCTAATTCGTAGGTTTCTTCAATTGTCAAATGACGTAAACTTTCGAGTGTTTGCTTTTTATCCCACGGGCATTTTTCGCGCAAATCGTCCATGATATCTAAAAGTCGATTGAAAGCTGCTAGTTGGTTTTGTCTATTATTCATGTTTCTTTTTGATTATTACTCTCGAAATAGTTCCTATTCTTGATATTGTAAAATTATAGAAATATTTTACATTTAAATTAACTATTACTTACAAAAGGCTTACTTAACATAATTATTTGGTTTGAAAGGTAAATATTGTTTTTTTTATTATTCGAGTTAGCCAAAACCATGATGGTCAAATTCTGATAAAAATGCAATAAAGGCTCCGCAATTTTAATAATCAAATAACACTTAAAACACATTAAAACAACACTGTAGCATTACTTTCGCAGAGTTAATTATCTGTATGAAAATATTTTATGCCATTCAGGCAACAGGAAATGGTCACATCAGTAGAGCCATGCAAATTTATCCTTATTTGCAAAAATTTGGAACTGTAGATTTTTTTTTAAGCGGAAACAATTCTAGTCTTGAAATAGACTTACCAGTAAAATATAAAAGTAAAGGTTGTAGTTTATATTACAGTCAATGTGGCGGATTAGCTTATTGGGATATTGCAAAAAATATAAAACCCAATCAAATTTATAAAGATGCTAAATCGTTGCCATTAAAAAATTATGACGTTGTCATCAATGATTTTGATTCGATTACTGCTTTATCCTGCAAAATTCAAAAAGTACATTCGGTTCAATTTGGACATCAAGCTAGTTTTATTTCGAAAAACACACCAAGACCAGAAAAAAGAAGTCTCATGGGGGAATTTATTTTCAAAAATTATGCGCCATCTTCTCAAAATATCGGATTGCATTTTGAACCGTACGATTCTTTTATTCATCCTCCAATTATAAAAGATGAAATTATAAATGCTAATCCAAAAAACTTAAAGCACATTACAGTTTATTTGCCTTCATTTGATAAAGAATGTTTAGAAAAAGCTTTTAAATCGGTTGCTGATGTGAATTTTCATTGGTTTTTAGATACGGTAAAAGAAGTGCATACAATTGGAAATATCACTTATTTTCCTGTTGGTCAAAAGCAATTTAACCATAGTCTTATCCACTGCGAAGGCATTATAACCGGCGGTGGATTTGAAACACCTGCTGAAGCTTTATATCTTGGTAAAAAAGTTTTATCCATTCCAATAAAAAATCATTATGAGCAGGAATGTAATGCTGCGGCATTAAAAAAATTAGGTGTTCCAACGCTAAAAAATATAGGAGATGATTTTGGACAAGTCATTGAAAATTGGCTCACCATGAGTATTATATATCCTAAAATGCAAGCCAACAATATTCCTGATACACTCCGTTATTTATTTGATACTTATAATCGATAATTTAAGCCATAAAAAAAGTCCAAACTCTCATTTGGACTTTTTTTTATACTATAAATAACTTATTCAGCAGCTGGAGTTTGCGTCGCAAATTCGCTATCGCTCATGTCTTCTTCTTTTACTTCTTTAGATAACGCCTCTAATGAAACGAAACCTTTAGGTTGCAACAAATTATACCAGTTTAGTATTTTCTTGATGTCAGATGTATATACTCGGTCTTCGTCAAATTCTGGTAAAATTTCTCTAAAATAAGCTTTTAAAGTAGCATCATCTTCTTTATGAGAAATTGCAGGTCCGTCATTTTCTTTCGTAGCAATTGCTTTTAAAACTTCTGCTAAACGCACCTCTTCTGAATACGTATATACTGCAATTTCTGACAACAAACTTACGTTAGCTCTCATTCCTACAGTAATCTTTTTTCCGTCTAATAAAGACTCGGCAACAAAACCAGTACGTGTTTGAATTTTTAATTCATATAAACCTGGTTTCCCAGAAATAGCTAATATTTTTTGAATGCTCATGTTTCTTATTAATTAAGGTTGGCAAATATATTATTTTAAAGTAAAAAGTGAAAAGTAAAAAGTAAAAAGTTTAGTTAAAATAGCTAATTACTGATTACTATGTTATCTTCCCTTTTTGTTTACAAATTTCATTTTATAATCAGGACGTGCTTTGCCATCCATGATGTTTTGTAATTTCTTAGCAACCAATTTCTTTTTTAGAGAAGAAATGTGGTCAGTAAATAAAATACCTTCAATATGATCGTATTCATGTTGAATAACACGTGCAATTAAACCGTCATATACTTCTGTTTTCTTATTGAAATCTTCATCAAAATATTCAATAGTAATAGTATCATGTCTAAAAACATCTTCACGAACATCTGGAATACTTAAACAACCTTCATTAAAGCCCCAAACATCTCCTTCTTCTTTAATAATTTTAGCGTTAATAAATGTTTTTTTGAAATCTTTCATTAAAGCCGCTTCTTCTTTAGAAACATCATCACTATCGCTAAAAGGTTCGGTATCTACAATGAACAAACGAATTGGTAACCCTACTTGTGGAGCCGCCAAACCAACGCCATGCGCATGATACATGGTTTCATACATATTAACAATTGTTTCTTTAAGATTCGGATATTCTGGAGAAATGTCCTCTCCTACTTTACGTAAAACTGGTTCTCCGTATCCGTATATTGGTAAAATCATCTTGTAAATTTTATTATTTGTAAACTTAAAATCGGAATTGTTACATCAAATTCCGTGCAAAAGTACTATTTTTTATAACGTAAATAATCTTGAAGTATAATTGTTGCGGCAATTTCGTCAACCAACGCTTTATTTTGGCGTTGTTTTTTATTTAAACCGCTATCTATCATGGTTTGAAACGCCATTTTTGATGTAAAACGTTCATCGACTCTATTTAAAGGCATTTCAGGAAAAGCTTCTTGAAATTTTACCACAAAAGCATTAATGATGTCAGTACTTTGCGAAGGTTCTCCATTCATTTGTTTAGGTTCTCCAATAATAACACTTTCTACTTTTTCTTTTGAAAAATAGTCTTTAAGAAAAGTTATCGCAGTTTCAGATGGAATTGTTGTTAATCCAAAAGCAATCATTTGCATTTCATCAGTAACGGCAATTCCTGTTCGTTTGATTCCGTAATCTATCGCTAAAATTCGTGGCATCTTTTTTTTTACAAAAATAAGTGATTTGTTTAATAAAATTGATTTTAAAATATTGGCTTTTGCATTTACTTAAATAAATTATCTTTGCAATACAAAAATCACACTAATGAATAATTTACAAGCAACAATAGAACAAGCATGGGAAAATCGTGCTTTATTACAAGAAGAACCTACTCAAAAAGCCATTAGAGAAGTTATCGAATTATTAGATAGCGGAAAACTTCGTGTGGCTGAACCAACAGATAATGGTTGGCGAGTAAACGAATGGGTTAAAAAAGCTGTGGTAATGTACTTCCCTATTCAAAAAATGGAAACTTGGGAAGCAGGCATTTTTGAATATCACGATAAAATGGAATTGAAACGCAATTATGCTGAAAAAGGAATTCGTGTTGTTCCTAACGCGGTTGCAAGATATGGTGCTTATATTTCTTCGGGAGTAATTTTGATGCCTAGTTATGTAAACATTGGTGCTTATGTAGATGAAGGAACCATGGTAGATACATGGGCAACCGTAGGAAGTTGTGCGCAAATTGGAAAGCATGTTCACCTTTCTGGTGGTGTCGGAATTGGTGGTGTTTTAGAACCTTTACAAGCCGCTCCAGTTATTATTGAAGATGGTGCTTTCATCGGCTCAAGATGTATTGTAGTTGAGGGTGTTCATGTAGGAAAAGAAGCGGTTTTAGGTGCGAATGTTTGCTTGACTGGTTCTACCAAAATTATTGATGTTACAGGTGATGAACCTATTGAATATAAAGGAGTGGTACCGGCTCGTTCGGTTGTAATTCCTGGAAGTTATACTAAGAAATTTCCAGCGGGAGATTATCAAGTGCCTTGTGCCATCATCATTGGACAAAGAAAACCTTCAACCGACTTAAAAACTTCTCTAAATGATGCACTGAGAGAATATAACGTTGCTGTGTAGTCAAAATTAAAAACATAAACAGAATTCCAATTCGTAACAATATTGTTGTGAATTGGAATTTTTATTTTCTTTTAGAAGTAAAATAAAGGTAAATAAATTGTAAATTTTACATGAATAGTTAAATTTGCTTAAAATTACCTTTCTATGTCAAATTATTTAAACAGTGTAAAACTGTTTTTTAAACGTATTTTTATTGTTGTTTTTATCTATCAAATTTGTAGAATATTGTTTTACTTTTTTAATAGAAATTCGTTTGAAAATATTTCAGTAAAAGGCTTTTTAGGAGGAATTCACTTTGATTTATCGGCAATAGCATACATCAATTTAATTTTTGCTTTATTTCATTTTATTCCGGGAGAATTTAAATACAAACCAACATATCAAAAGGTTTTAAAAATAGGATTCTACTTTGTAAATTTAATATTTATACTGACCAACTTTGTAGATTTTGAATATTATAAATTTACTGGAAGAAGAAGTACATTTGGAATGATTACAGCAACTGGAATGGAAAATGAAATTGGCGGATTGATATTTTCATTCTTAACTGAGTTTTGGTATTTACCACTAATTGCATTTCTCTTAGGTATCGTATTTTGGAAAGCACTACCTAATATTAAATTAGTAAATGTTACCGTAGGTTCAAAAACAATACTGAAACAAAATATTTTATTTGTTTTATTTACAGGAATTTTAATTGTAACTGGTAGAGGTGGCTTTCAAAAGAAACCAATTAAAATTGTTGACGCAATAAATTATGGTTCTATAAATCAATCTGCATTGGTTTTAAATACACCTTTTTGTATTTTAACTACAATGGGTAAAAAAGAAACATTAGAATCTCCAAAATTTTATAGTGAAACAGAATTAAATGCGATTTTTAATCCTATTACAATTGTAAAAGAAACCGAAAAATCTTCAAAAAAAAATGTTGTAATACTTATTTTGGAAAGTTTTGGTAGAGAAAATTTGCAACGCGGACAAACGCCTTTTTTAGATAACTTAATAAACAAATCGTTGTTTTTTGAAAATGGTTTTGCTAATGGAAAACTATCTATAGATGCTGTTCCATCAACCCTTTCGAGTATTCCTAGTTTAATGAATACGTCTTTAATTACTTCGAGTTATTCAATTAACGAAGTATACGGATTACCTAAAATTCTGAAAGAAAATGGTTATAAAACAGCTTTTTTTCATGGAGCTTTTAATGGAAGTCAAAATTTTGATCAATATTGCAAAGTAGCAGGTTTTGATGATTATTTTGGTAAAAACGAATATATAGGTCCAGAAGCCTTTGATGGCAAATGGGGTATTTTTGATGAAGAATTTTTACAATTTTTCGCAGGTAAAATGTCTAAATTTAAAGAACCATTTTTTACAACACTTTTTACGATTTCATCTCATAATCCCTACATTATTCCAGAAAAATATAAAGGTAAATTTCCAAAAGGAACTACAAAAATTCAGGAAAGTATTGCATATTCTGATTATGCCTTAGAACAATTTTTTAAAACAGCTTCAAAATACGATTGGTATAAAAATACGTTATTTGTAATAACTGCTGATCATACTTCATCTGAACCAACAGAGAAAAAATTTAAAACAAATGTGGGCAAGTTTAGAGTTCCTATTTTATTTTTTGACCCTTCGAATCCGGAAATGATTGGAAAAAACTATAAAAATCTACAGCAAATAGATATAATGCCCTCTATATTAGATTATCTAAATATTGAAAGTAAAATGGTAACCTACGGAAAATCATATCAATCAGATAAAGATTTTGTAGTGTATTATTTAGATAATATTTACCATTATATTTCAGGCGACTATTATTTAGCTTTTGACGGAACTAAATCTTTGGGATTGTATAATTTCAAAAAAGATGAACTTTTAAAATCAAATCTTTTAAAGACTAATAATTTTAAAGCTGCTGAAATGGAAAATTTTATAAAAGCTTACATTCAGTCATTTAATGAGAGAATGATAGGAAATAAATTAACGATTCAATAGTTTTTCTTCTCGTTGTAGTTTTAATAATTTTGCGTATTTCATGTGCGAGAAAAATCCTTGAATTAATGCAATTGTAATACCGTCAATACCGTTAAAAATTCCTTTCTTCAAAAAATAACATCTTATAAAGGCAGTTAAACCATTAATTACAGGTTTTATTGCACTTACTCTTTTTCCTTGATCAAAAAGCTGTTGGGCATGCCAAGTAGAATATTGATTTTTTTTAGCTACTATTTGCTCAAAAGACTCCCATCCATAATGTAAAATATGAACAGCCACCTTTTTTTCATTTGTAGTAATAATTTTTTGATGCACTTTAGACGATGATGGATGGGCAGATATTTTATTAAAAAAACGAACTTTATGATCTGGATACCAACCAGAAAAATCGATTAATTCGTCTTTTAAAAAGTTCTTTACACGGAAAGAAAAAGCATCATAATTACCCACTAAATATTTTTCTTTCAAAATAAATTCAGTTGCATCGGTATCTAAAAATTCATCCGCATCTAAATTTAATATCCAATCGTTTGTGCAATAAGGTAATCCATGCGTACGTTGTGGACCATCGCCAAGAAATTTTTGAGAAATCACCTTTGCTCCTTTCTCTTCAGCAATTTTAACAGTATTATCAGAACTTAACGAATCTACTACAATAACTTCATTACACACTTTAAAAAGTGCATCAATACATTTACCTATATTCTTTTCTTCGTTAAAAGTGATTACTAAACCGCTAATTGCCATTTTTAATTATTTTTTACAAATGTAATTAATTTATTTATTCTCAATAATCCAAAAATAATAGATAGTTATGTATTTTAGCAACTTCAAAACAAATTATATGAAAATTTTAGTTATTCAGCAAAAACGAATTGGAGATGTATTGACCTCAACTATTTTATCCAATAATTTAAAAAAAAAATATCCAAATGCTGAGATTGACTATATGTGTTATGCCAATTGTGTTGATGTTTTAAAAAACAATCCTAACATAACTAATATTATTGTTTTAGAAGAAAAAGTGCGTAAAAACTACACTTCGCTTTTTAAATTTATATTCAAAATTAAAAGTTCTAAATATGATGTAATTATTGATGCCTATAGCAAATTAGAAACCAATTTAATAACATTATTTTCTGGAGCTAAGTATAAAATTTCATATAAAAAAAGCTATTCGGCATTGTTTTATAATTACAATATTAAACGTTTAAAGAACGGAACTCAGTCTAAAATTGGTTTGGCAATTATTAATCGTTTACGTTTACTAAAACCACTTATTGAGGAAGAAATTACCGATTATAAGCCTAAAGTGTTTTTAACAGATTCTGAAATTGAATCAGCAAAAAAACTACTACATTCATTTCCTATAAAAACCGACAAACCAACTTTTATGGTTGGGATTTTAGGAAGCGAATGGTACAAAACGTATCCGTTTGAAAAAATGGCAGAATTATTAGATTACACGGTTCAAACTACTGATGCAAATTTACTTTTCAACTACATTCCGAAACAAAAAGAAGATGCTCAAAAAATTTTTGATTTTTGCCAACCCGAAACGCAACAACGCATTTATTTTGATTTGTATGCTAACGATTTGCGTTCGTTTTTAGGTTTACTCTCTCAATGTGATGCTTTAATTGGCAACGAAGGTGGAAGTGTAAATATGGCAAAAGCATTATTTATTCCAACATTTTCATTGTTTTCGCCAAGTGTAGATAAAGAAACTTGGCAAATTTTTGAAGATGAGAAAAACATCTCCATTCATTTAAAAGATTTGAAACCAGAAATTTACAAGGAATTTGACGAGAAATACATTAAAGAACATACTTTTAAGTATTTTGATGAATATCCAATAGCTTTAATTAAAGAAAAATTGAAAGATTTTTTTCAAATTATTCGCTAATATATTTAGACAAACCATTTTCAATAAAGGTTACATTGTGTTTTTTATTGTAGCTTCTAATGGCATTATTCTTTTCCCAAGTCTCAGTTGTAGCATAGCCTCTTTTATGATCTAAGTGCAAGCAAATTGCAGAATATCGAATTTGTTTTGAAAGTATTCCTAAATTAAAAAGACGTTCGCCTACTTCTCTATCCAAACCGCCATATTGCATTTCTTCGTTAAAACCATTTACTGCAATTAAATCGTTTTTAAAACAAGACGTATTATGACCGTTAAAAGTTCGTTTTGTGGGTGTTAACCAATTCATAAAAACAGCAAAAGGTTTAAATTTTGTAAGTTTAGACAATTTAAAACTCTTTGATACTCCGTTTTTTATTAACCAAGAAATAGAAAAACAATGTTGGTGTTTAATATTTTCTAATGAAATTATATTGGAAGTTTCCATTGGTAATTTAAAGTAACCACCCGACAAGAAATAACCTTCTTCTTTGTATTTTAAATGCTGTGCGACAAAATCTTTTCGTGGAATACAATCGCCATCAGTGAAAAGTAAATATTCAGAATTTGTTTTTAAAATAGCTTTATTTAAAATTTTACATTTCTGAAAACCATTATCTTCTTGCCAAATATGTTGAATAGGAAATTGAAATTTATGACTAAAAGAATCTATAATTAACTTTGTATTTTCAGTAGAACCATCATCAGCAATAACCACTTCAAAATTAGTCTCGGTTTGGTTGCAATAACCTTCGAGTACTTTTTGAAGCCATACTTCCGAATTGTAAGTAGTTATAATAACTGATAATAGCATGTAAAGAAATAAAAAGTGAAAATACTACTTTTTCCAGAACTTTAATTTCTTTTTGATTCTTTTTTTTCTGTGGAATCGAAATTGAAAATCGGCAGTTTGTTTCCACATGGTTTCAAAAACTAAAGTTTCGTTTTCCCTTGAAAGTTTTGCATATTCGTTACTCATCACTTCAATCATATCTTTTTTGTGAGTAATTTTAGAAAGATTTTTCATTCGAGTTTGAAAATCGATAGTTGAATGAAACTTCATCCGATTCAAATCCACTAGAAAAAATGAATATGAGCCATCTTTATTATCTTTTATTAGTGTATTTCCTGGCGAATGATCTAAAAACTCCACTCCTTTTTGATGCATTTGAAAAGAAAATCTTGTAAATTCTCTTATAATTTCTTCTCTATTTTTAAAATCTTCATTTTGCACAATTGCTCTAAACTCAAACACATTTTCTAAATGTTCGCAAACATAATAGCTTTCATTTAAACCGATAAGATCAAAACTTTCAAAAAAAGCAACTGGCTGAGGTGTTCCAATTTGAAATTCCATCAATTTTGAAGCATATTCAAAAGAACGAGATGCTTTAGATTTTCTAAAATAGCGATAGGCAATTTTATTAATTAAATTAGGCTTCTTAAAGGATTTTACATTCACCACAAATCCATCAATATCAAACAACTTAATTGCATTTCTTTGACCTTCAATAAAAAATTTTCCAGAAGAATTAAAGTGTATAATATTATCAAGTAATAAATCTTTAATTGATTGAAATTTATTATTAATTTTAAAATTATTCATAATTTACTTTGTAAAAAGATAATCCTTAAATTTAGGATTAGTAGCATTTTCTTGAAGATATTTGGGAAGTGTATCTAAATCATCAAGCATTTTAAATTGCAAATCACGTCCAAACAAATCTTTTCCTGAAGTAATAAAACTTTCAATTTGTTCTTTACTCTTAAAGTTTTCGTTGTTATATTCTGTATGTGAAAAAGCTTCTAATTTTTGAATAATTTTTTTAACTCCGCCTAGATAAGTAAAATGCCAACCTGCGTTTGGAATAATTTTATATACTTCTCCTCTACGTTTGGTTCTCATTATAATTTTTCTAATTCGATTTGGAGTCTTCTTTAGTAATTTATATGGTAAAATTGCGGTACAATGCCAAATTCCATCTTTTGCCTCTTCAATAGACATAGAACTGCCACCATCATATATTAACTGGTTATTTAAAAAGTACATATACATGTCCATTTTTAACCCGTAAATTTCATTTACACCTTTATCTAATAAATTTTGTAATACGGTAGGATTTGGAATTTCATCAACATCTGAAATCAAAACAATATCATCAGGTTTGCAATTTACTAGGCCTTTAACAATAGAATTTCTCTGAAAAAATTCTAATTTCCATGGTGTAAATGGATTTATAATTGGAATAAAAAGCGGATATTTATCTAATTTAATATGAATAATTTTAGGTAAAAATTCTGAAAATCGTTCTTTATTTTCTTCAAAATAAAATGGTTTTAGATTGTTCTGAAACGTTTTGTTTGCTTCGATTATTACAAACTTATCTACAACATTATTTAATTCGTTTAATCTAATTTCTAATAAATCTAGTTCATTAAAAAAAATAAAACAATCATATACCATAATCTTTTTTTTACAAATATAAATATTTATATTAATTTGCACTATATTTCTAAATCATGAATAAGAAACCCTTTGCTAGTTTAGTTACTCCAACTTATAATTGGCCAAATGCCCTTGAATTATTACTTCTAAGCATAAAAAATCAAACTATTTTACCAAACGAAGTAATTATAGCTGATGATGGTTCAAAACCGGAAACAACAGAACTAATAAAAGATTTTCAAAAAGATTTTCCGGCCCCAATAATTCATATTTGGCACGAAGATAATGGCAATCAAAAGCCTAAGATAATGAACAAAGCAATTGCAAAGGCTAAATACGAGTACATTATTGAAATTGATGGAGATATTATTATGCATCCAAATTTCATAGAAGATCATTTAAAATATGCAGAAAAAGGAACTTATTTATTTGGTTCCAGAGTAAATATCCAGAAAGAAAAATTAGAAACAATATTTAAAGATAAAACTACATATTTTCATTTTTTTTCAAAAGGAATAAAAAAGAGAGGGAGAACTTTACGTATTCCTTTTTTAATGAATTTTGCAAAAAAAATAGCCATTCGTTCTTCTAAATTAAGAGGTTGCAATATGTCATTTTGGAAAGATGATTTTATTAAAATTAATGGTTTTAACGAAGGCTTAGTGGGTTGGGGAATAGATGATTCTGAAATGATTCAAAGACTACACAACATTGGTATTCAAGGAAAAAGACTAAAAAACACGGCTATTGCTTATCATATTTATCATAAAGAGCAAGACAAAAGTCATATTGAAATAAATCATATTATTGAAAAAGAAACAACAGAAAAAAAAATATCCTTTATTGAAAAAGGTGTAAATCAATACTTATAAATGAATACAATTGCAATTATTTTAATAAACTACAACTCCGCTGAATATACAATAAATTGTATAAAAAGCATATGGAATAAAACATTATCAAATTTTGATTATGAGATTATTGTAGTTGATAATAATTCAAAAACAGATGATTTGAATTTGGTTGATTCATTTGTACACAATGAAAAAAGAAACAATCTAAAATTAATTAAAAGTAAAATTAACACAGGCTTTGGTGGTGGTAATATGATAGGAGCGCAAGTTGCAAACGCTAAATATTTTGCTTTTGTAAATAACGATTCTATTTTTAAAAATGATTGTTTATCTCTTTTACATAATGCAATGGAAGCAAATGAAAATTATGGAGTTTGTGGACCAAAAGCTTATAAAGAAGATGGATCAATTTTACCAACTTTAGACCATTACACATCCTTATCAAAAGAGTTTTTAGGTAGATCTATTCTTGAAAAAATAAATCCAAATAAATATCCAAATCGCAAAAAAGAGTATTCTAATCATCAAAAAGGACAATTTGTATCTGGAAGTTTTATGATGGTAAAATCAATTGATTTTTGGAAAGTTGGCGGTTTTGATACAAATATTTTTTTATATCACGAAGAAACTGATTTATGCAAAAGAATAAACAAATTAAACAAATATTCTTATTTAATTCCTGAAGCCGAATTTATTCATTACCACGGAGCTAGTACTCCAAAGTCTATTGCAATTAAAACGGAATTAAAAATATCTCAGTTATATGTCATTAGAAAACATTATGGATACTTCAAATTTAAAATTTTACTAACTTTTTTTCAAATTAAGTACTTTTTTTCTTCGATTTTTAAACCAAAATATTGGAGTTTATTTTACGTACTTTTAAAGGGAGCGCATCTTTCAGATTCTTTAAAACAAAAGCAGTAATATAAACTTGAATACTACTAAAAATGAAAAGAAATATTTTTACATTATGTTTTCTAGTGTTTTCAATTATTTCTTTTTCTCAAATTAAAGTAAAAGATTTAATTGGAAAATGGTATGCAGAAAATGAATTGACTCAAAGTAAATTTAATGACACGATTATATTTAATCAAAACCCAAAAATAATTGATAATGAACATTGTGAATTTATTAAATGGGAAATTGAAAATAAAAATTTTAAATTAAGTGAAGTCAATTTATGTTTATCCAAAGTTAAAGTTACTTCACATTTTGCAAAAGAAAAGATTAAAATAAATAAAACTGACTTTGGGCAAATAATAGAATATTATCAAGACAAAAAAGAAATTGATAAATTTAGAATTATTCGACTTCAAAATAATGGTTCCAAACAATTTACAGTAATACGTTTCGATAAATTAATTGATCAAAAACTTTATAAATATGTTGATTCATTAATATTTAACGTTTTGAAATACAATCCTGATTCAGATGAAAACTTAACTAATTATGGTGTTAAAATTTCTGACGGCAACCAAAATGTAAAAATACGTATTAAGGATGGTGCAAATAGAAATCTCGAACCATTAATAGTTATTAATGGATACCCTTTAAAAAATAAAGAAATACTAAAAGATATACTTTTAGCAGAAACTTATAGAATTGAAATTCTAACAATAGAAAAATCAACAAGTATCTATGGCTTTAGAGGTTTAAATGGCGTTATTATTTTACAGACTTCGGAGAAGAAATTTAAAGCAGCACGAAGTAAATACGGCTGGTAACCGCGGTTTACTTCAATGACTAATACTAGATTTTGTGCAAAAAATTCGTTACTGAATAGAATAATTTTTTTTTATTTGTATTTGCTTGGTTTTGTTTAATACTATTGAAAGCAAAACACACAACGATAAATTTATTTTTTTTGATGAGTTAATTCATTATTAAGTTAATCAATAAAAACACTTTTGAATTTATCCATTACTCGTTCTGAAGAAAATTCATTTGAATAAGCATCCCAGTTTTTATCTTTATCAACTTTAAAATTTTGAATAATATCATTTAAATCTATTTCGTTCGTATATAAAATAGCTTTATCTCCTAAAATATCAATATGTGACTTTTCTTCTGAATTAGCCCATGTTATAATAGGTTTGTTTGCTATTGAAAACTCTCCTACAGCAATACCAAAACTCTCTCCTTGCTGTCTTGCATGTAAATAAGCATCACATGTGTTAATGAATTTAGATTTATAAATTTCGTCTTGAGATTTTGGCAGAAAAATAATGTTTTTATAAGGAGTAAAAATACTTTTAAAAACAAAACTGTTGGTTCCCATAAAAACAAAATAAATATCTTTTCTCTTTTTTGAAATTTCAATAATTAATTTTTTAACAAATGGTAAGTCAAAAGTAGTATCGCCTCCGTGTCTTCCAAAAACAATGGCATCTTTAGGAATATTTAATTCGGCTCTCAAATCTAAATCTGTTTTTTCAATTGCAATCATATGAGGTACAAATGGAGCAACTCCGTTAGTCATCTCTTTTGACAACCATTCTGACACATAAGCATAAACATCTCCATGAGGCTCGTAATATTTAAACACAGAATGAATTGCTGTTTTACAATTTTTAGATTCAACACCATCAATTTTACCGGCTTTAATGGCATAAAAAAGATCTGATTTAGTATCGGAAACAATTTTATCTATTTCATTCAAATTAGAATAAGAATGAACTTCAAATTTTTTCTTAAACTTCTCAATTGCAGGTCCAAAATTATTCTTATTGTTTTTTTGATGAATTATAATTGATTCATTATTCAAGTATTCTTGATTAAATAATGCATAATTATAAACTGCATTTGAGGTACCTCTATATGAAAGTTGATTTTCGTGAAAAAGTATTTTCATTTTTAAAATTCAGGGTTACAAAGAAAGAATTGATATTTTTTTCAAAAATACATTTTTTTTAGTTTAACATATATACATTATATTTGATAAATTTTTAAAAATAAAATTTTGTAAGGTAAATTATTCTCTTTTTTATCATATAAAATATAATTCTTTAAAGCTAAAACTACCATCTTGGAAATCAATACAGAAGTTCATAACGCATTCGAAATCATCAAAAACGGAGGCATCATTTTATATCCAACAGATACCGTTTGGGGTATTGGCTGCGATGCCACAAATGAAGATGCAATAAAAAAAATATATGCCTTAAAACAACGTGAAGAATCTAAAAGCATGATTGTTTTACTAAACGGCGAACGAATGATGTACAATGTGTTTAAAGATATTCCTGAAGTAGCTTGGCAAATTTTAGATTTGTCAGAGCGACCAACCACTTTAATTTTAGATAAACCACGCAATGTGGCAAAAAATATAATTGCAGAAGACAATACATTAGCCGTTAGAATGGTTACCGAACCTTTTTGTTTTAAATTAATGGAGCGAATGAAAAAACCTTTAGTTTCTACTTCTGCTAATGTTTCCGGAATGTTTACTCCTAAAACTTTCAAAGAAATTACTCCAGAAATTATAAAAGGTGTTGACTATGTAGTAAATTTGCACCACGATAAAGTTTGCAAAAATCCTTCTACGATTATTAAATTAGGTTTAGATAGTCAGGTAAAAGTGATTCGCAAATAAAAATGTGTCAATATTTCGATTTGTCAATAAGCCAATGAAATTGTTTGATAAATTATTGACACATTGACTAATTGTCAAATTGACTAATTAAGAAAATGAATTACAAACAACATTTAGAACATAAAATTTTCAAAATCATCTCGCAAGCAGCACAAGAACTTAACTTGGAATGCTATGTAATTGGTGGTTTTGTTCGCGATATATTACTTAATAGAGACCACAAAAAAGACATTGACATTGTTGCAGTTGGTAGTGGAATTGAATTAGCTTTAAAAGTATCTCAACTCATTCCATTTCATCCAAAAGTACAAGTTTTTAAAAACTACGGAACTGCCATGTTGCGCTATGATGACATTGACGTGGAGTTTGTGGGAGCTCGTAAAGAATCATACACACACGATAGTCGAAATCCATTAGTGGAAAACGGAACGCTTAAAGATGATCAGGAACGAAGAGATTTTACGATAAATGCGCTAGCTTTTTCTTTAAATGCTGAAAATTTTGGCAATTTAGTAGATCCTTTTAATGGTGTGGAAGATTTGAAAAACAAAATCATAAAAACGCCTTTAAATCCTGATATTACCTATTCCGACGATCCGTTGCGAATGATGCGTGCGATTCGTTTTGCTACGCAACTAAATTTCGAAATTGAATCGGAATCTTTAAAAGCAATTTCTAAAAATAAAGACCGAATCAATATTATTTCAGGTGAACGAATTGTAGATGAATTGCATAAAATTTTGGCTTCTGAAAAACCTTCTATTGGCTTTTTGCATTTATTTCAAACCGGATTATTAGAAATAATTCTTCCAGAATTAACGGCTTTAAACAATGTAGAAGAAGTAGAAGGTCATACGCACAAAAACAATTTTTACCACACGCTAGAAGTAGTTGATAATATTTGCCCAAATACCGATGACGTTTGGTTGCGTTGGTCGGCCTTATTACACGATATTGGCAAAGCTCCGACGAAAAGATTCAATAAAAAACAAGGTTGGACGTTTCACGGACATGAATTTTTAGGTGGAAAAATGGTCAAAAAAATATTTGAACGTTTGCACATGCCTTTAAATCATAAAATGAAATTTGTTCAAAAAATGGTCATGATGAGTTCTCGACCAATTGTTTTGGCAGAAGATATTGTTACAGATTCGGCAGTAAGACGTTTGGTTTTTGATGCAGGAGAAGATGTTGAAAATCTAATGACGCTTTGCGAAGCTGACATTACAACTAAAAACCCTAAAAAGTTCAATAAGTATCATAACAATTTTAAAATTGTACGTACTAAAATAGTTGAAGTTGAAGAAAAAGATAGAGTTAGGGTTTTTCAACCGCCAATTTCTGGTGAAGAAATCATGGAATTGTTTGGTTTAAAACCTGGTAGAGAAATTGGCCAACTAAAAGAAGCGGTTAAAGAAGCCATTTTAGAAGGCGAAATTCCAAATGAATATGAAGCTGCAAAAGAGTTTGTAATAAATAAAGCTTCCAAAATTGGATTAAAAAAAGTATAAATTTTATAATTTGTTAAAGTGCTTTTAAAATTGTCTTTAAGTAAATTTGTAGCACTTTTTGAAAATCAAAAAAATGAAAACAAATAAATCGGTTATTTACTGGCTACTTTCTGGTTGTATACTACTTTTTGTTATGGTAACAGTTGGTGGTATTACTCGTTTAACAAACTCGGGTTTATCTATGACCGATTGGCATTTAATAAACGACACTTTTCCGCCTATGAGCGAAGAAAAATGGGTAGATGCCTTTGAAGAATACAAGAAGTTTCCTGAATATCAAAA
This sequence comes from Flavobacteria bacterium BAL38, assembly GCA_000169355.1. GTDB lineage: Bacteria > Bacteroidota > Bacteroidia > Flavobacteriales > Flavobacteriaceae > Flavobacterium. Next base: position 382,373 of record AAXX01000001.1, read on the forward strand.
AATCAATCAATACAATAATTTTCAATTAGATGATTATAAGTTTATCTTTTTTTGGGAATGGTTTCACCGTTTTATTGGTCGAATTATTGGTGTTGTTTTCATTATTCCATTCGTTTATTTTTTAATCAAAAAACAATTAAATGCAGCAACCATCAAAAAATGTTTCATTCTTTTAGGAATGGGCGCTTTTCAAGGATTCTTAGGATGGTTCATGGTAGCTAGTGGTTTAAAAGACATGCCAGATGTAAGTCATTTCAGACTGGCAATTCACTTAACGTTTGCTTTTATCACATTTGCTTATACGCTATGGGTAGCTTTGGATTTGATTTATCCAGAAAGAAAATTACCCGTTTTAGAATTGAAAAAAATCGCCCGAATTGCTCTGGTAATTCTTATCATTCAAATTATTTATGGTGGTTTTGTTGCAGGTTTAAATGCAGGATTAATTCACAATCACTGGCCTTTGATGAGTGATGGTCAATTTTTCCATGAAAGTATTCAATTAGAACAATCGAATTTACTATTAGCATTTACTGAAGGAAAAAGTGGCGTGCAATTCATTCACCGAACTTTTGCCTATTTTGTAGTTGGAATGATTATTTTCTTATTTATAAAAAGCAGAAAATTTGTGTTGGACAAAACGCAAGATAACGGAGTTAAAACCTTGTTGGTTTTTGTTTTTATTCAGTTCTTATTAGGTATTTTTACCTTGTTATTCCATGTGCCACTTTGGTTAGGATTAGCTCATCAAATCATGGCATTCTTTTTATTAACTGCCATGACATTTACGTTACATCGATTTTCAAAATAATATTGCCGACTATATTGTCACAGTTCCTTGTTATTAACTTTAAATGTCAAAATTAAATGCTTCAGATAAATTTTTAGACTTATCTGACTACGGAAGGTCGTTTGGAAGATTCTTAGCGCTTCAATTAAAAGAAACACGTTTTACTCCTATTCATGTTACCTTGTTATTTGGTATATCTGGCTTAATTGTAATTTATTGTATTTTAAATCATTATTACATTACTGCTTCGTTTTTTATACTTTTAAAATCAGGTATTGATGCCGCAGATGGCGAGTTAGCTCGATTAAAAAAAACGCCCTCTTATTCTGGACGCTATTTAGATAGTATTTTTGATATTTTTTTAAATTTCTTTTTCCTATTAGCCATCTGGAAAGTAACGAATACATCATTTTGGATGATGCTACTTGCTTTTTTTTGTATTCAACTCCAGGGTACTTTATATAATTATTACTATGTAATTTTAAGAAACAAATCGGTTGGAGGCGACACTACTAGTAAAGTTTTCGAATACAAAACACCTAAAGCTTTACCTGGTGAATCGCAAAAGTCAGTTACTATTTTGTTTAAAATTTACACAGTTGTTTATGGAGGATTTGATAAAATAATTCACTTTTTAGATCAAAATGCTCATAAAGTAAAAACCTTTCCTAATTGGTTCATGACGCTATTATCCCTTTATGGATTAGGGTTTCAGTTATTACTTATTGCTTTTATGCTTACCATGGGTTGGATTGAATTTATTATTCCGATTTTAATTTATTATTCAATTTTAATAATTGCTTTAATTGGTATTAGAAAAAGTTTCATCATTTAATAGATATTTGTTATTAATTCTAATGTTTTGTAACATTTCAGTTGTGTAATCGTTTTAATAATAAAACATATCCTAATATGAAAAGCGTTAAAATTATTATTATTGTTTTATTACACCTTTCGGGAAATATTGGAAATGCATGCAGTATGTACAAAATTACCAAAAATGGTAAAACTTTCGTTGGCTGTAATCATGATGCTTGGCTAACAACACCTCATATTTGGTTTGAAATTGGCTCATTAAATGCACCTTATGGAGCAGCATTTACAGGTGCAAGATACGATGGTAAAAACGGTTATGCCCCACAATCTGGAATGAATGAATATGGATTAGTCTTCTCAAGACTTTCCTCCTATCATCCAGAAATAAAAAATTTAAACAATAAACTTAAAATAACAAATCCTACTTTTTACTTAAAAGACATTCTTCATACTTGTAAAACTGTAGAAGATGTTAAAAAGTATATTGAAAAATATGACCAAAGTTATTTCATAGAAGATGTATTCATTTATATTGAAAAATCTGGGAAATATATCGTAGTGGAACCTTACAAAATTATTGAAGGTAACGATGCTAGTTATGTTTTGTCTGATTTTTGTCCGTCTATAACCTCAAAAGAAGATGCAAAAAGACTTGATCGCTAAAAAATGGTGTTGATTTTCTAAAAAGCAATTATGAATCAAATCTAGAATTTTGTAAAAAGGTTTCGGATACCATGCACGTTTGTCGTGATAAAATTGGTGATGGAACGCTCTTAACTTCTATTTGGGACAACACGAACGGAACTGTCAATTTATACTTCTATCATAAATATGACAAAACAATTCAATTTAATATAAAAGAGGAACTTGCTAAAGGAAATCACATTATAAAAGTAGATTCATTATTTCCAAAAAATAAAGAATTTGAAAAATTAGCTTCTTATAAAATACCTCAAAACAACGATTCAATTCGATTTTTTCTTCTTTTTAGTGGTTTGTTTTTTTTAATGAGTTCTTGCTACTTTTTTATCAATTATTTTAAAACAAAAAACATAAATAAATATAATTTTATTAAGCTATTTCTAGCACCATTTGGATTCATACTATTCTTCTATATGTTTGTATTAAATACAAATATTAACATCTTTTATTTCCCTGCTCCTTACAAAGATTCACATCGTTTATTAATAAGCCTTACTTCCTATATTCCGTTTGTTTTACTTATTCTTATATTGCCGTTGCTAGCTATTAATTATAAAATAATTTATGAAAAACATTGGAATAAATTAGCTACTATACTATTAAGTTTAAACAATTTACTTTATTTAATTTTAATAGGCTTTTTTGTGTATTGGCGCTTTTATTTTAATTTTTAATTATCCTATCCACTCTTTAAAATCACCAACACGTTCTCTAGCTACAATGACTTCATCGGCTTTGTAAGTGGGTAAAATGATTTTTAATCTCGAATTTGAATACACCTGAATTTCTTTAACGGCCTTCAACGGAACAATGAATTTTCGGCTTACGCGATAAAAATCTTTTGGATTGATTTCGGTTTCTACAACTTCTAAAGTGGAATCAATTAAATAATCACGATTGTCCAAGGTGTGAATATATGTTCCTTTGTTTTCGCTGTAAAAACATTCTACTTCTTCAATGGAAATCACTTTTAATTGTTGCCCAATTTTTACTGAATATCGCTTTTTATATTCTTTTTCCACTGGATTGACTAACATGCGTTTAATCGCTTCAAAATCTAAACTTGAAATCGTGTTTTTTTGAAATTGATTTTTGAATTTTGAAATTGCAATTGAAAGTTCTTCTTCATCAATTGGTTTCAACAAATAATCAATGCTATTCAATTTGAAAGCTCGCAATGCATATTCATCATAAGCAGTGGTAAAAATCACGGCGCTTTTGATTTCAATTTGCTCAAATATCTCAAACGACAAACCATCAGACAATTGAATGTCCAAAAAAATCAAATCAGGATGCGGATTGTTTTGAAACCATGAAATAGCTTCTTCAACAGAATGCAACATGGTATTTACTTGCAAACCTAATTTTTCAACCTTGCGTTGCAACAATCGTGCTGCTGGTTTCTCGTCTTCGATAATTAATATATTCATTGTTATTTTTGTTTCAGGTTTCAGGTTTCAGGTTCTTGTGTTGTCTGTCAACTGCGACTGAAAACTGCGACTAATTATTCCCACTTATTCGCCTTCTCTTTCTCCATAAATTCTTTAATCTTACGCTCTTCCCAGTTTTGTCCCATGATAAAATCAGGCAAAAATACCGATAATCCATGTGCTAACAATCCTAATCCCCAAAAGAAAGCTGTGAAAAAATTATGTGCTTGAAAATAACTTTCGCCATCTTTTAAATTTTGAATATTGATAATCACTATCATAATATTGATAACCAAATAAACGACAGCGTGTGTGTAAAATCCTTTGATTTTCTTTACTCTCTTAACCGCCTGATAATATCTTACCTCTTCTGCATTTGATGGAATAAAGTTTTTAAACGCTTCTTTATCCATTCTATTATTGATTCTATCTTGTAAACTCATGATTTCTTATTTTTTTTAAATTTAATTATTCCCATTTGTTGTTTTTCTCTTGATCTTTTTTCAAAATCTCTTGAATTTTTCGTTCTTCCCATGAACTTCCATAACCAAAAACTCGAAAAGCATGAAAAACTAAACCTAATCCCCAACCTAACATCGGAAACCAAAACCATTGAAATCCTGAAAAGGTTCTAAAATTGATAAACACTAAAACCGGAATTACGATACAATAAGAAATTAAACTTCCGTAAAATTCTTTGATTTCTTTGACTCTTCTTGACGCTCTTTCATAAGCCGTTTGTTCATTATAATTATATGTTGTTTCAATAATACTTATTTGTTTGGTTAAAATTGGTAGAAATACTTTAAACTCTTTCTCGTTTTCTTCTACCAATACTTTTCTTTTGGTTAAAATTCCGTAGCGATTGACAATATTTTGTAACCCTACGCCTTTTCGGTCTGATAAAACTTCTTTCTTTTGAAGATTGTTAGTAATTACCAACTGACCATTTTCAATACTAATTTTAATGTGTAGCGGTTTTGCTTCGCTAACAACATTGTGTTTTATACAGTTTTCTAATAATAATTGCAACGATAACGGAACTACTTTTGTTTCTTCTGTCATTGCGAGGTTCGAAGCAATATCAAAACCTTCTGGAATTTCAAATGTGATGCTATTTTCAAATCGCATTTTTAGCAAATTCATGTACGTTTTAGCAAATTGTAATTCTTCGGCAACCGAAACCAATTCTTTATCTTTTTGCTCCAAAACATAACGATAAATCTTTGAAAGCGATGTCGTGAATTTTTGAGCATTTTCGGGATTTTCTTCAATCAGCGAACTCAATACATTCAAACTATTAAAAAGAAAATGTGGATCGATTTGATTTTTTAAACTTTCAAACTGCGCCGAAGCTGTTCCAGCAATGATTTTTTGTTCTTTTAACTTGTTTTCCTGATACGATTTGTAGAAATAAACTAAGTGAATTACTAACGAAACTATAATTGTAATCACCATTGCCACAACATAATTAGCTGGTATTTCATTTTGGATAAACTCTTGAACCGTTTTGTTTTCAAACCCAACATCTTCCAACATTCGCAAAAGAAATATCGCAAATCCCGAAACAAAAAACGAAGCTAAAAATCCGATTACCAATCGCTTTAAATGAAATCGATTCTTTTCAAAATATTTATCTAATTGGATAAATATTAAAGCATTAGCAAAATAAAGTACCACACTATACAACATCGTAAAAATGAAATTCCATTTTAATGTTACAAGACTTGGTAAACTTCTACTGATTAGTAAATTCACACCTTGAAGTATTGCAAAAATTACAAACCCAATTACTATTGCTTTAACTATTTCTCTTGAATATTTCATTTTAAAAATTTTATTTACAAGCCTTAATTTCCTCTTGTGCTCTATCTAATCCCCAACTTGGATGAAAAACCGATTCAGGCTTAAAAGTAGCAAAAAGTTCGATTGCTTTTTCAATTTGGGCACACATTGGTTGGGTATCTTGACTAAAATAAGCTGCCATTCCTTTCTCAAAAGAGGCTTTTTGAAACACAACTCTTGGGTTTTCAGGAGCAATTTTATACGCTTTATTGTAAATATACATTACATCTCCCGATAATTTTTGCCCGTTTGTCATTGGATCATAAACAATCCAAGCGGTGTGAATCATAGCTTGCATTACTAATACTTCCGGATTTTCTAAAGCCAAATTATTACAAAAATCTTGTGCTTTTTGAGCGGTTTCTAATAAAGCGACTACTTTTGTTTTATCTTTTTCTACAAAAGCTTGAGTTGTGTTTATTAATGCGATGTAATAATTTGGTAACCAATTTGTTTTTTCAACCGAAGTAATTTGCTCTAACTGGACTAATGCTTCTTTTGAATTTCCTTCTTTCCAAGTTTGTAAGGCTTTTTTCATTCCTTGGTCAAATTGTGTTTGTGCTGTTACTACTGAAACTACAAACATTGCGATGATAGTGATAATTTTTGTCATGATTAATTTTGTTTAATGGTTAAACTGTTCGTTTTATTTTGATGAAGCAAAGTTGCAACTGAAAAACCTTGAATAAAATTGAAACTAACCCAACTGTCATTTTTTGAGGATGAATTGTAACTTTCCCGATTTTATTTACTTTTACCAAAATTAGACTTATGCCCTATCAAGATATTTTAGACGGAATTTACAACGAAGTTTTTCAAATTGAAAACACAGGAAAAGTAGCCGATTATATTCCTGAATTAGCTAAAATTGACGAAAATAAATACGGAATAGCATTGATTAACAAACATCAAAATGTGTTTTCAAAAGGCGATGCTTTAGAAAATTTTTCGATTCAAAGTATTTCAAAAGTCATTACCACTTCCCTTATTTTTTCTAAAATTGGAAACGATTTATGGAAACGTGTTGGCTATGAACCTTCTGGAAATGCTTTCAATTCCTTAATTCAATTAGAATATGAAAAAGGTATTCCTAGAAATCCTTTCATAAATGCTGGAGCTCTAGTAATTGCTGATCTAATGTTGGATCATTTTGAAAACCCAAAAGAATATTTCTTAGAATTTGTCAGAGAACTTTCAGAAAATCCAACAATTAATTACAATCAAAAAGTAGTTCAATCTGAATTAGAAAATGGGTATAGAAATGCCGCTTTAGTTAACTTTATAAAATCTTTTGACAATATTAAACACCAACCAGAAGAAGTTTTAGATTTTTATTACCATCAGTGTTCGGTTGAAATGAGTTGTGTAGATTTAGCAAAATGTTTTCAAGTTTTTGCTAATAACGGGATAATTCCAAAAAGCAATTCTAAATTCCTAACTTCCAGTCAATGCAAACGCATGAATGCTTTAATGCAAATGTGTGGTTTTTATGATCAAGCGGGTGAATTTACTTTTAAAGTTGGACTTCCCGGAAAAAGTGGAGTTGGCGGTGGTGTAGTTGCTATTTTTCCAAATCAATATACAGTAGCTGTTTGGAGTCCGAAATTAAACAAAAAAGGAAACTCATTTTATGGCCTAGAAACCCTTGAGCGACTAACAACAATAACAGAAACTTCAATATTTTAAAATCTTATTAACAATTCTAAATTGTTAAAATTTGTTTCTTAAATAATCCTTACTTTTGCTTTTCTTAAAATTTCAAAGATTATGATTTATAAATTCAGAGCTATTCTAGATGCCGAAGAAGATATTTTTAGAGATATTGCGATAGAAAGCGACAATACATTAGAAGATTTACACAATGCTTTAATCAATGCTTTCGGGTTTGATGGAACAGAAGTTGGTGCTTTTTATACGTGTGCAAATGATTGGTCTTGGCATGAAGAAGACGGAATTCCTTTGTTTGACACTGGTGATATTCCGGGCGAAATCAAAACAATGGCTGAATATAAATTAGACGATTTAGTTCATGAACAAAATACTAAATTGGTTTATGTTTATGATTTGTTTTCAATGTGGACATTTTTCTTAGAATTAGCTGCAATAGATAATGACAAACAAATTGGAGAAACTTATCCTGCTTTGTTATTTTCACACGGCGAACTTCCTGCCGAAGCACTTCAAAGCGGATTCAGAGGTGATTTATCTGATGAGGATATGTTTGGTGAATTTGAAGATGATTTAGATGACGAAGACTTAGACATGTTTGACGGAGACGATAGCTTTGAAGACATGGGGTTTGAAGAAAACTGGAATTAAAAAACAGGTTAAAAGTTGATAGGTTAAAAGTTTAAAAGGAAAAAAACTCCTGAAAACTACTTTTAAACCCATAAACTTCTAAACTTTTAAACTAAAATTAAAAAATGATAAACTTATTTAACGCACATATTGAAAACCTATCTATTCATAGAGTAGGAAATAAAAGTAGAAACGAAGCTATTTTTTTATCGGATAATCCGTATGGGTTAAATGACGAAATTATGCCTTTATTAAAAGAATATTTCTTTAAACCTTTTCGTGAAAAAGAAGAAAATTATTTTCAGTTTGCTCATGAAGTTGATTTAGAATATAATGACATGTTCAATTTTGCTACCGAAGTTTTTAATAACCCAAGTGAAATTCATAACGTTTCGAAAAAAATTACAAAACATCTTTTTGAGCAATCAAACCATCCACACATTAAAAACGGAGAAGTATATGTAGCTTACTTTACACATGTTTCTATTGATAATAATGTAGTTGATGCTATTGGTGTTTTCAAAAGTGAAGTACAAACCGATTTCTTACAATTTGAAGAAAAAGAAAGTAACTTAGAAATGATTTTACAACAAGGAATCAACTTGAATAAGTTAGATAAAGGTTGTATCATTTTCAATTATAAAAAAGATGAAGGTTACAAAATTTTAACCGTAGATAGCAACCGTTACGATGCGCGTTATTGGTTAGAACATTTCTTATCAGTTGATGCGTTTCAAGATGAAAACTTCATGACAAAGAAATACTTGAAATTCTGTCAAGAGTTTGCTAAAGAAGTAGTTTTACCAGCCGAAGACAAACAACAAGAAGTATTGTTCATGAACCGTGCTATCAATCACTTTGCAAAAAATGATGAGTTTGAAGAAACGGCTTTCTTAAATGAAGTAATGCAGAATCCAGAATTCATTCCAGAATTCAAAAATTATAAAGTAGATAAAGGTGCCAAATATAGCATTGAAGACGTATCCAGTTTTCCAATTGCGAATGCTGCCGTGACTGATGTGCGTCGTACGTTAAAAAACACGATTCAATTAGACACCAACATCCAAATCAAATTGGATTTTATCAACCCAGAAAGTGCGGAGAAATTCGTTGAAAAAGGTTGGGACGAAGAAAAACAAATGTATTATTACTTGGTTTACTTCAACAAGGAACAAAAATCGTAAGGTATTTACTCACAAAATATTAAACCTCAATTACAGCAATGTACTTGAGGTTTTTTTTGAAAGAACTTTAACAAAATTTTTGTTTAACTTTTTTGATAATTAATTAAACATTAATTAACTTTGATAAAATTTAAACATCATGGCAAAAAAGAAAGAAATTACCAAGCAAGAAATATTGAGTTTTTACATCGATTATTTTTTAGAACATAATAAACAACCTACATCTGTTTATTTATTTGCCAAGCATTATACTTTTGATGAATCATTATTCTATAAGAATTACGCATCATTTGATCAAATAGAAAAAGACTTCTTTAATTCATTATTCACAAATACTAAAACATTACTTCATAAAAGTGATGAATTTAGTTCTTACGACGCCAGAACACAATTATTAAGTTTTTACTTTACGTATTTTGAAATGTTATCTGCCAATAGAAGTTTTGTTGTAGCACAACTGAAAGAAAGCAGTAACAAACTAAAAAGTTTATCTAAATTATCAGAATTAAGAATTCATTTTAAGTCATTTTATAACGAATTAGAAATTGAAAAAATTGATTTAAAACAAGATAAGCTTGTTGAAATTCAAGAAAAAAGCATGAGCGAAATGGCTTGGCTTCAATTCTTATTTACATTAAAATTTTGGCTAGAAGACACTTCATTATCGTTTGAAAAAACTGATATTTTTATTGAAAAATCTGTCAATACAAGTTTTGACTTAATGGATATTGCTCCTTTAAAAAGTTTAATTGACTTTGGAAAATTCATGTGGCAAGAAAAAGCTTCATTTAAAATGTAATCATATGAAATTGCTCAAAAAAAATATTTACTCGAGCAAAATCCTTTAACAAAAAAAGCGATACCCTTTTTTACCGCTAAAAAAAGTCAAACAAAATGAAAACTATAGATAGTATTCCTACATCAAAAATTCAGAGAGCATCAAAACTGATTCAAACTGGAGCAAAAGTGGGTGTAAATTACATTAAATATTACGGAGATAAAATTACCAAAACAGAAGAAGAAGCAAAAGAAAACTTAAATATTAATAATGCTTCTGACATTTACGATGGTTTAAAACAATTAAAAGGTAGCGCTTTAAAAGTGGCTCAAATGTTAAGCATGGACAAAAGTATTTTGCCTCGTGCTTATGTTGAAAAATTTTCTTTAGCTCAATTTTCGGTTCCACCTTTATCTGCGCCATTAGTAAACAAAACCTTTAAAAATTATTTTGGTAAACAACCACAAGAAATATTCGATACTTTTAATGCCACTTCAATAAATGCCGCTAGTATTGGTCAAGTACACCAAGCTAGCAAGGATGGGAAAAATCTTGCTGTGAAAATTCAATATCCAGGAGTGGCAGAGAGTATAAGTTCTGATTTAGCAATGGTAAAGCCAATTGCAATTAAAATGTTTAACATTAAAGGAAAAGATTCTGATAAATATTTTAAAGAAGTTGAAGATAAATTAGTTGAGGAAACCAATTACATCAACGAAGTTAAGCAAAGCATTGAAATGGCGGAAGCTTGTGCTACTATTCCGAATTTACTCTTTCCAAAATACTATCCAAAATTTTCTTCAGAGAAAATCATAACCATGGATTGGATGACGGGCGAGCATTTATCTGAATTTACTGCGCACAATACAAACAAAGAGGTTTCTAATTTATTGGGGCAAACGCTTTGGGATTTTTATATGTTCCAAATGCATAATTTACGAAAAGTTCACGCCGATCCTCATCCTGGAAATTTCTTAATCAACAAAGAAAATCAACTTATTGCTTTAGATTTTGGTTGTATTAAAGAAGTTCCGAATGATTTTTATATACCTTATTTTGAATTAGCGAAGAAAGAAAATTTAGCAAATCCTGAATTTTTCAAATCGAAACTATACGAATTAGAAATTTTAAGAAAAGACGATTCAGAAGAAGAAGTTGAGTTTTTTACAGCGATATTTCACGAGTTGTTAAGCTTATTCGCAAGACCATTTCATGTGGAAGAATTTGATTTTTCTGATGATGAGTTTTTTGTACAAATTGCCGATTTAGGCGAACGTTATTCAAAAAGTACAGAATTGAAAAACATGAATGGAAATAGAGGTTCAAAACATTTCATCTATATCAACAGAACCTTCTTTGGTTTATACAATTTAATGCATGATTTAAAAGCCGAAAAAGTTAAAATAAACAACTTTTTAAATTATTAATTTTTTCCAAATCTACTATTCCAAAACTCTCAACTCGCCATAGTTGAGAGTTTTTTTATTTTTTACTTCGTAACAAAAGTCGCAACTGTTCGTCTTACCTATAAATCAAAAAACGAACAAATTGGAAACCATTTTAAAAATCACCAATCTAAACAAGATTTTCAACAAAAAATTACACGCTGTAAAAAATGTGTCATTTGAGATCAAGAAAGGAAATGTTTATGGCATTCTTGGTCCAAACGGATCTGGAAAATCAACAACATTAGGAATTGTGCTTAATGTTGTTAATAAAACTTCTGGCGATTTTGAGTGGTTTGGAGGAAAGTTAAATACTCATGAAGCTTTAAAAAAAGTGGGAGCTATTATAGAGCGTCCAAATTTTTATCCTTACATGACAGCTAAAGAAAATTTAGAATTAGTTTGTAAAATTAAAGGAACTAACTTTTCTAAAGTAGACGAAAAACTAGAATTAGTTGGACTTTTAGAACGTAAAAACGATAAATTTAGAACCTATTCATTAGGAATGAAACAACGTTTAGCTATTGCTTCTGCCCTACTGAATGATCCCGAAATTTTAATTCTTGACGAACCAACAAACGGTTTAGATCCGCAGGGAATTCGTCAAATTAGAGATATTATTCGAATAATTGCCTCTCAAGGCACAACCATTTTATTAGCTTCTCATTTATTAGATGAAGTTGAAAAAGTATGTAGTCATGTGGTTGTTTTACAGAAAGGCGTAATATTATACCAAGGTTCCGTTCATAACATGATTGCAAACGACAGCTTCTTTGAAGTAAAAGCCGATAAGATGGTACAATTAAAATCTGTTCTTGAAAATCACGAATCTGTTAAAAACACTGTGGAAGAAGAAGGAAAATTATTGGTTTATTTAAACAATGAAATTTCAGCTAGAGAATTAAATTCATATGCATTTGAGCATAAAATTGTTTTAGAACATCTTGTTAAAAGAAAAAACAGTTTAGAAGAACAATTTTTAGAATTAACCAAAAACAAATAAACTAATCATGAAAAGATTACTTTCAATAGAATTTCAAAAAATTTGGAAAAATAAAGCTAGTAAGGTTTTACTACTTACCTATTTTATACTTTTAAGTTTCATCGCACTAATAGCTTCAATAAAATTTAATATTGGAAGTTTAGAAATACACATTGCAGATCAAGGAATTTTCAATTTCCCATATATATGGCACTTTAACACTTATATCGCTGCTTTATTTAAAATATTCTTAGCTGTAGTAATTGTTTCCATGATGGCTAATGAATATACTTATGGCACTTTAAAACAAAACCTTATTGACGGTCTAAGCAAAAAAGAATTTATATTATCAAAATTTTTAGTAGTGGTTAGTTTTGCAATGGCTACTACCTTATTTATTTTTATAATGTCCTTAATTTTAGGATATTCATTTTCATCATACAATGAACTATCCATTGTTTTTTCTGATTTAGAATACTTACTAGCCTTTTTTATAAAACTAATAGGTTTCTTCTCATTCTGTTTATTTATTGGAATTTTAGTAAAAAGAAGTGCTTTTGCATTAGGATTTATTTTAGTTTGGGCTTTTGGCGAAAAAATTCTACATGGAATAATAGGCCGTTTTGTTTTCCATGATTTTGATTATGCATACAAATTCATAAAATTTCTTCCATTAGAATCTATGAGTAATCTAGTAAAAGAACCATTTTCTAGATTAAGCGCTATTAAAGCAATAGAAACTACTATTGGAGGTGCTAATGAAGCTAAAGACTATAGTGTTCATTTTTCAGAAATAGTAATTGTTTTAGTTTGGACATTTATATTTATTTTAACATCCTATTTCATCGTAAAAAAGCGGGATTTGTAGTATCTTTGCTGGTGCTATGAATGCTATTAAAAATAAACTTATTTTAGCTCTTTTCGTTTCGATTTTTCAATTTGGAAACGCACAGAATATTTCTGTAGACGAAGGCTATACCCCTGAATATTTAGTAAATGATGTTTTAATAAACAGCACTTGCGCCAATGTATTTAATATAACGGTTTCTGGAGGAAATTTTGCCACTGGCGAAAAAAGTTACGGTTTTTTTGATGGAGTTGGTACTTCATTTCCATTTCAAAACGGAATTATACTTTCTACAGGAAAAATCAATAATGCTCCCGGACCCAATTCTTATTTATCAGATGATGGTGGAAGCATGGGCTGGAATGGAGATAACGATTTAAATACCGCACTAGGGTTAAGCAATTCTTTTAACGCAACCATTCTTGAGTTCGATTTTATTCCGCTTGGAAACAAAATTAGTTTTGATTATATTTTTTCTTCTGAACAATATTTAACCAATCCTTCTGCAAATCAATGCAACTTTACCGACGGATTTGCTTTTTTATTAAAAGAAGCTAGTAGTACAACTTATCAAAACCTAGCTGTTGTACCGGGCACAAATACTCCTGTTAAAGTAAATACGGTTCGTGGTTCTGGTACAATTTGCCCTCCAGCAAATGCAGCCTACTTTGATGCCTTTAACGATATTAATCATCCAACAAACTATAACGGACAAACGAAAGTTTTAACAGCCGAATCAGACGTAACACCCGGAGAAACCTATCATATTAAATTAGTTATTGCAGATGAAGGAAATTATCGTTACGATTCTGCCATATTTTTAGGAGGTGGAAGTTTTAATTTTACAATAGATATTGGAGACGACAGATTAATTGCCAATGGAAATCCATTATGTCAAGGCGAAAATTTAGTAGTTGATGCTACACAAACTGGAGCAACTGCCTACCAATGGTTTCAAAATTCTATTGCAATTCCGGGCGCTACTAATGCAACTTACAACATTACTTCAGCAGGAGACTATTTGGTTGAAATTAATTACGGACCAACGTGTCAAACAACAGGTAGTATTAAAATTGAATATGCCGAAGATTTAATTATTAACGAAGATACATTTACTCTATGCGATGCAGATACCAATCAAGATGGAATAACACTTTTTGATTTAGACGTCATAAAAAATCAACTTTTTACCAATCTGCCAACCAATTACGTAGTTTCGTTTTTTGAAACAACGACAAGTACTTCAGCCTTATCTTCAAATTACACAAATACAATAGCTTACAATCATACCATTTATGCTAGAGTAATTAATATTCAAGGATGTTATACTAATTATCCAATATTTTTAAAGGTTACTACTTTTGATGAAATTATTTTAGACGAAGAAATAGGTTTGTGTGAAAATGATGTGTTGATTTTAAATGCTGGACCAGGCTTTTCTTCTTATTTATGGGACACGAATCCGCCTCAAAATTCGCAACAAATTTTAATTGCTTCGGCAGGAACATATCATGTAACACTTACTAATGCAAATAATTGTTCCAAAATAAAAACCTTTACTATTATTGCATCAGGAATTGCAATAATTGAAGATATCATTATTAATGATTTTCAAGAAAACAATACAGCAACAATTCAAATATCGAGTTCAAGCGTAGGTGATTATGAATTCTCATTAGACGGAATTAATTATCAAGATTCTAATGTTTTTAGTAATCTTAATGCAGGAGAATACATCGTTTATGTGCAAGACAAAAATGGATGTGGCATTGTATTTGAAAAATTTTACATCTTAGATTATCCTAAATATTTCACACCAAACGGCGACGGATATAACGATACATGGTTCATTGATAATTTAGACAAACGAAATCTCGAAAACAGTATTATTTCTATTTTTGATCGTTATGGTAAATTATTAAAACAAATTAATGGCTCAGGCGAAAGATGGAATGGTACTTTTAATGAAACTAATTTACCAAGTACCGACTATTGGTTTGAAATTAAACTTACCAACGAAAAAATAATTAAAGGTCATTTTTCGTTAAAACGTTAGGCATAATTATTGCAGAATAACTTACAAAATAATATATTCGCACTATGATGCAAATACAAGAAATTGAAGCTATAAAATCAATCTTAGCGACACCTAAAAAAATTACAATTATTCCTCATAGAAATCCAGACGGAGACGCGATGGGTTCTACCTTAGGATTATATCACATCCTTAAGCAATTACATCACGATGTAGTTGTAATGGCACCAAACGAATTTCCCGATTTTTTAGCATGGCTTCCCGAAAGCGAAAAAGTACTAATATTTGAACGAAGTTTTGATAAATGTAAAAGTATATTAGAAAAATCTGAAGTAATTTTTACGCTAGATTTCAATGCACTTCACAGAACGGGAGACCAAATGGAAAATGCTTTAAAAGCATTATCAGCTACAAGTATAATGATAGATCATCATCAAGCTCCAGACGGTTATGCAACCTATACTTTTTCTGATACAGCTTATGGTTCTACTTGCCAAATGATATATGATTTTATTTATCAATTAGGATTTGAAAAATTAATCAACAAATCAGTCGCAACTTGTTTATATACTGGAATTGTTACTGATTCTGGAAGTTTTCGATTTCCAAAAACTACAGGTGCCACTCATAAATGTGTAGCCGATTTAATTGAAAGAGGCATTGATAATAGTGAAATTCATAATTTACTTTTTGATAATTCTTCCTATAATCGATTGTTACTTCTTGGAAAAGCATTACAAAATTTAAAAGTATTACCAGAATACAAAACAACCTATATTACGCTAACTCAAGATGAGTTAAACGAATTTGGTCATCAAAAAGGAGACACAGAAGGCATTGTGAATTATGGTTTAAGCATCAAAGGAATTGATTTTACTGCCATTTTTATCGAAAATAAAGAAGAAGGTATTATTAAAATTTCATTCCGTTCACAAGGCGATTTTGATGTAAATCAATTTGCTAGAAATTATTTTAATGGTGGCGGACATATTAATGCTGCAGGCGGTAAATCTTTTTTAAATTTAGACGAAACGATACAACAATTTATTGCTATTTTAGCAAAAGAAAAAAAATAATCATGAGAATTAAAATCATATTCCTTCTTGGAGTCGTATTCTTTTTTATGAGTTGCTCTCAACAGCAACAAGCAAGAAAACCAATATCGCATACATCAGGAACATTTATAAAAGAATCTATAGAACGCAATAAAATTTTAATTGCAGACGAAGAAGACTTGATTGCCGAAATCATAAAAAAAGATTCGCTTAAATCTTATATTTCATCAAACAAAGGCTATTGGTACAAATACGAAACCAAAATTGAAGAAAATACGCCATCTCCAAAAAGAGGTGATATTGCTTTTTTTGATTATGAAATAAAAGATTTGAAAAATAAGATTATCTACACCATGACCGAAACCAAACCTCAGATGTATTATGTAGATAAAGAAAACATAATGATGGGATTACGTGATGGCATTAAATTAATGAAAAAAGGAGAAACAGTTACTTTCTTATTTCCATCTCACATGGCCTATGGATATCATGGCGACGAGAAAAAAATTGGTACAAACGAACCGTTAATTTGCACTGTAAGTTTAAAAGAAATTAAAGTAGATACTCAAGCAAAAAATTAAAACTGAAATGAAAATCATTAACATTTTACTAATTAGTATTGTAACTTTATTTATATCATGTACAAAATCATATGATAATCTAAAGGAAGGCTTGTATGCCGAAATGGAAACTTCAAAAGGAAATATCATTGTAAAATTAGAATTTGAAAAAGTACCTAATACCGTTGCTAACTTTGTAACTTTAGCAGAAGGAAAAAACCCATTTGTTAGTCAGGAATACAAAGGAAAACCTTTTTATGACGGATTAAAATTTCACCGTGTTATTTCAGATTTTATGATACAAGGTGGTGATCCAATGGGAGACGGTTCTGGTGGTCCTGGTTATAAATTTAAAGATGAATTTCATCCTGATTTAAAACACTCAAAAGCAGGAATTATTTCAATGGCTAATGCTGGACCAAGCACAAATGGTAGTCAATTTTTTATTACACACAAAGAAACACCTTGGTTAGACAATATGCATAGTGTATTTGGAGAAGTAGTTGAAGGATTAGATGTAATTAACACTATTGAAGCCAATGATGTTATTGAAAAAGTTACAATTCTTAGAATTGGAAATGCTGCTAAAAAGTTTGATGCTGTAAAAATATTTAAAAATTACTATTCAACAGTTGCTAAAGAAATCAAAGAAGCAGAAGAAAAATCTCAAAAAATTATCGAAAATAAAGTAAAAGAAATTACTACTTTAAAAGCTACTGGTACAAAAACCGAATCAGGATTAATTTACCAAATCATCACAAAAGGAAACGGTAAAAAACCATCAAATGGAACTAAAGTAATCATTCATTATGCAGGTTATTTAGAAAATGGTCAACTTTTTGATACAAGTTATGAAGAAGTAGCTAAACTATACTGCAAGTTTGATCAAAACAGAGCCAACCAAAACGGATATGCTGGTTACCCGGCTACTATTGGAAATTTACCTTTTATTGCCGGTTTTAATGAAGCAGTAGAATTAATGAGCTACGGAGAAAAAGTAATGCTTTACATACCTTCAAATTTAGCATATGGACCACAAGGAGCTGGAGATGCTATTCCGCCAAATGCAAATATTATATTTGAAGTAGAACTATTAGAAAACAATCCAACTAAATAATTATAAAATGAAAAACATATTTAAAATAGTCGTAATTGTGTTAAGTAGCATATCATTTGCTGTAGCACAAAATAAATCAGAAGAAGGCATTTTTGCTGAATTTAATACAACGAAAGGAAAAATAGTTGTACTACTAGAATACAAAAAAACACCAATCACAGTTTCAAATTTCATCAGTTTAGCTGAAGGTAACAACATACAGGTTTCAGAAAAATTAAAAGGAAAACCTTATTACAACGGTCTTAAATTCCATAGAGTAATTGCAGATTTCATGATACAAGGAGGCTGTCCAAAAGGAGACGGAACTGGAGATCCTGGTTATAAATTTGATGATGAATTTGTTGCAGATTTAAAACACTCTGAAAAAGGAATATTATCAATGGCAAATGCCGGACCCGCAACAAATGGAAGTCAGTTTTTCATTACGCACAGAGCAACACCTCACTTAGATGGAAAACATACTGTTTTTGGACATGTAGTTAGCGGAATTGAAGTGGTGGATAAAATTGCAAAAGACGATGTAATTACTTCTGTTAAAATAATCCGAGTAGGAAAAGAAGCTAAAAAATTCAATGCACAAAAAACTTTTTCAGATTATTTTCTTAATAAAGCAGCTGCAGATAAACTAAAAGCCGAAAAACTAAAAGAAGCTAAAGAAAAAGCTATAGCAGAATTTGCTAACGCAGGAACTACAGCAAGTGGTTTAAAATACATCGTTTTACAAGAAGGAACAGGAAATAAACCAGTAGCATCAAGTAATGTAAAAGTACATTATACTGGAATGTTTTTAGACGGAAAAGTTTTTGACAGCAGTGTTCAAAGAGGTGAAACTATCGATTTTGGACTAAATCAAGTTATTAAAGGCTGGACAGAAGGGGTTCAATTAATGCCTGAAGGGTCTAAATATAAATTTTACATTCCTTCAAATTTAGCATACGGAGAAAGAGGTGCTGGCGGTGTTATTCCTCCAAATACCGATTTGATATTTGAAATAGAATTGATAAAAATTAATCAATAAGCATAAAAAAACCGCTAATTAGCGGTTTTTTTATGCTTTAAAAGTAATTAAAATTTCCAGTCAAATTCGTCTTTATCACTAAAAACCGCTCCAACTTCAATTTTAACAATTTCATTATAATCTACATGAACAAACAACCAGTTTTCTTCATTAAAATAACTCATCATTCCTTCAACAGTATCTGTTTCAAATGATTTTACTTTATTTTTTTCTAAAATAGGTTGTACATCACTCCAATTCTTTCCAATTATAGTCGTGTTAAACAACTTCACAATTGGATTTGTTGTTGTCATATAACCTAATTTGAATGATTCTTCTTTATAAAAAATTAAACGTAGTTTTCTAGCATTATACATAAACACCACGTTTTCTTCTTCATCTTTATATTGGGTATCAGGTTTGCCTAAAATTTTAGTAACATCTTGCTCTTTCATTCCAAAAAGCAAATTGTCAATTCCGTATTTCAATTTAATTTCCATGCTGATTTATGCTAAAAAATCCCGATTTTCATCGGGATTCAAATTAATTATACTTTAAAACGTTTTCTGTCGTTTTCTGTCAAATAAATTTTTCTTAAACGAATAGATTTTGGAGTAACCTCAACATATTCATCTTTTTGAATGTATTCTAATGCTTCTTCTAATGAGAAAATAATTGGTGGAATAATTCTTGCTTTTTCATCATTTCCAGAAGAACGAACGTTAGATTGTTTCTTCGCTTTCGTTACATTGATACACATATCATCACCACGAGAGTTTTCCCCAATAACCTGACCTTCGTAAATTTCAGCATTTGGTTCCACGAAGAATTTACCACGATCTTGTAATTTATCAATAGAATAAGGAATAGCTTTTCCATTTTCCATAGAAATTAGCGAACCATTGTTACGTCCTGGAATTGCACCTTTGAAAGGCTCGTATCCAATATAACGGTGCGACATAATTGCCTCACCAGCAGTAGCTGTTAACAATTGATTTCTTAAACCAATAATTCCACGAGATGGAATATTAAATTTAACAATCATACGTTCTCCTTTAGCTTCCATTGACAACATTTCTCCTTTACGGATAGTTACAAATTCTACTGCTCTACCTGAAAGATTTTCTGGTAAATCGATAGTTAATTCTTCAATTGGCTCACATTTTTGACCATCAATTTCTTTGATGATTACTTGAGGCTGCCCAATTTGTAACTCATATCCTTCTCTTCTCATCGTTTCAATAAGAACAGATAAGTGTAATACACCACGACCAAAAACCATGAATTTATCAGCAGAATCAGTTTCACCTAACTTCATAGCTAAGTTTTTCTCTAATTCTTTAGTTAGACGATCTCTAATATGACGAGAAGTAACAAATTTACCTTCTTTACCAAAGAAAGGCGAATCGTTAATTGTAAACAACATACTCATTGTTGGCTCATCAATAGCGATAGTTTGTAACGCTTCTGGATTTTCAAAATCAGCAATAGTATCACCAATTTCAAAACCTTCAATTCCGATAATAGCACAAATATCTCCAGCAATTACTTCATCTACTTTTTTACGTCCAAGACCTTCAAAAGTATGTAATTCTTTAATTCTAGATTTAATAACTTTACCATCTCTTTTAACTAAAGATATTGGCATACCTTCTTTTAAAACTCCTCTTTCTAAACGACCAATCGCGATACGACCTGTGAATGAAGAGAAATCTAAAGATGTAATTAACATTTGAGGCGTTCCTTCAGAAACTTTAGGAGCTGGAACATTTGCCAAAACCATATCTAATAAAGGCTCTATATTATCTGTTTGATTTCTAAAGTCATCAGACATCCAATTGTTTTTAGCCGAACCATAAACTGTTGGGAAATCTAATTGTTCTTCTGTAGCACCTAATTCAAACATTAAGTCGAAAACTTTTTCATGTACTTCTTCTGGAGTACAGTTTTCTTTATCTACTTTATTAATAACCACACATGGTTTTAAACCTAAGTCGATTGCTTTTTGTAAAACAAAACGCGTTTGAGGCATAGGGCCTTCAAATGCATCTACCAAAAGACAAACACCATCAGCCATATTAAGTACACGTTCAACTTCTCCACCAAAATCGGCGTGACCAGGAGTGTCAATAATATTAATTTTTGTTCCTTTGTAAGTTACAGAAACGTTTTTTGAAGTAATTGTAATACCTCTTTCACGCTCTAAATCATTATTATCTAAGATTAAGTCTCCTGTATTCTCGTTTTCACGAAACAATTGACAGTGGTACATGATTTTATCAACCAAAGTAGTTTTACCGTGGTCAACGTGTGCAATAATTGCGATGTTTCTAATAGAAGTCATTTATTTTATTTTTGAAAGTGCAAAGGTAATCTTTATTTTGATAAAAACACTATAGTAATCAACACTTTAGTTGAAAATAATAGTAAGATAACATAAAAAAAAGCCCTCATAATGAGGGCTTTAGTATATTTAGCTAAAAGTAGACTATAAAGAAGCTACGTGTTTAGTTAATTTTGATTTTAAGTTTGAAGCTTTATTATCATGAATGATATTTTTCTTAGCTAATTTATCAATCATAGAAATTACAGATGATAATTTTGCAGAAGCGTCAGCTTTGTCTGTTGCTAAACGAATAGCTTTAATTGCATTACGAGTTGTTTTGTGTTGGTATCTGTTTAATACTCTTCTTTTCTCGTTACTTCTAATTCTTTTTAAAGCAGATTTATGATTTGCCATTTTGTTCTTTTTTTAATTGTAATAATTGTTATAAACTACTAGTTAAAAAAGAAAAACCTCCCACATTCACCTAGGCGAACACTTTGGTTTTAACTAATAAAATAATAACAGAGACACCAATTATTATTTTACAAAACTTATTTACAACTAATTCTGTAGCCCGTAGGGGAATCGAACCCCTCTTACCAGGATGAAAACCTGGCGTCCTAACCGATAGACGAACGGGCCATTAACCAATTCTTTTTAATTTCAATACTTGTAGCCCGTAGGGGAATCGAACCCCTCTTACCAGGATGAAAACCTGGCGTCCTAACCGATAGACGAACGGGCCATTACATTAATTTTGTAATGCGAGTGCAAAAATACAACTAATTTTGATTTCTGCAAGACCTTGAATAAAAATTTTTATTTTTTTTTAGTATGCCTTAGCAAAAAGCACTCTACCCTTAGACGGAGCCCCAGTAAAGACACAACTTCCTGCCTCTTCTACCCTATCTAAAGCGATACAACGAATAGTTGCTTTTGTTAGCTCTTTTATTTTTTCTTCTGTTTCTGCAGTTCCGTCCCAATGTGCTGCTAAAAAACCTCCTTTAGTTTCTAATAACTCTTTAAATTCTTCAAAAGAATTCACTTCAGTTATATGGGTATCTCTGTAATCCAATGCTTTAGCAAACATATCATTTTGAATAGTTTCTAATAAATTTTGAATATACGATGCTACTCCTTCTTTAGAAACCACTTCTTTTGACAAATTATCTCTACGAGCAATTTCGTAAGTTCCGTTTTCTAAATCGTTTGGCCCAAGAGCAATTCGTACTGGAACACCTTTTAATTCCCACTCAGCAAATTTGAATCCTGGTTTTTGAGTATCTCTATTATCATACTTAACAGAAATACCTAATTTTCTTAATTCGGCAGCTAAAGCGTTTACTTGTTCAGAAATAGCATCAAACTGTTCATCTGTTTTATAAATAGGAACAATTACCACTTGAATTGGCGCTAAATTTGGAGGTAAAACCAAACCTTTATCGTCTGAATGCGTCATTACTAATGCTCCCATTAAACGTGTTGAAACTCCCCAAGAAGTTCCCCAAACGTATTCTTGTTTCCCTTCTTTATTAGCAAATTTAACATCAAAAGCTTTAGCAAAATTTTGACCTAAAAAGTGTGAAGTTCCTGCTTGTAAAGCTTTTCCGTCTTGCATTAAAGCTTCAATACAATAAGTTTCATCAGCTCCTGCAAAACGTTCTGTTTCTGTTTTTAATCCTTTAATTACTGGAATTGCCATGAAATTCTGAGCAAAATCAGCATATACATTCATCATTTTTTCAGATTCTTCAATTGCTTCCTGACGAGTTGCATGAGCTGTATGTCCTTCTTGCCATAAAAATTCAGCAGTACGTAAAAACAAACGTGTTCTCATTTCCCAACGCACCACATTTGCCCATTGATTAATAAGTAAAGGCAAATCTCTATATGATTGCACCCAACCTTTATAAGTTGACCAAATAATAGCCTCACTAGTAGGACGAACAATTAATTCCTCTTCAAGCTTAGCATTAGGATCAACCATTAACTTTCCAGGTTTTTCAGGATCATTTTTTAACCTGTAATGTGTTACAATAGCACACTCTTTAGCAAAACCTTCAGCGTTTTTCTCTTCAGCCTCAAACATACTTTTGGGAACAAACAAGGGGAAATAAGCATTACTATGTCCGGTTTCTTTAAACATTCTATCTAATTCGGCTTGCATTTTTTCCCAAATTGCATAACCATATGGTTTAATTACCATACATCCTCTAACACCTGAATTTTCAGCTAAATCTGCTTTAACTACTAATTCATTATACCATTTAGAGTAATCTTCCGCTCTTGTTGTTAAGTTCTTGCTCATTATTATTATTTTGGCACAAAAATTGTTTATATAAATTTTAACTAATTTGTTCGGCAAAAATAGTTAAATTTGAAGTGTGCAACAATAAAAAATAAGAGTTATGAAAACTTATTACCCGTTTACCAGAAAAAATGCCCTATTTTCTATATTTGGATTATTGGCAATCTTAACTACTTCATGTGGTTCATATCAAAATTCTTCTTATTATGATAATGATGGTGTGTATGGTTCTGACAGGCCAAATACACAAACTGAAAATAAGTATTCAGAACAAAATCTAGAAAAATCTAATCAGTATGCAACTCAATTTAGAAATATGCAGGATGATTATGTTTATTTTACAGATGTTGACAATTATAATTCTACTACACAAGATACAGTTGTAACAGTATATAGAAACGAATCTAACAATAATTACGCTGGATGGGGAAACAACTCATCTCAAGTATCCATCAATTACTACAATAACGATTGGGGTTGGACAAATTGGGGATGGAATAATTGGTATTCTCCATATTGGGGATATTCTAACGTTGGATGGGGTTGGAATTCTTGGTACGGAGGCGGATGGGGATTAGGATGGAATTCTTGGTATGGTCCAGGTTGGAATTCTTGGTACGGTCCGGGATGGGGCTGGAATTCTTGGTACGGCGCTGGTTGGGGTTGGAATGGTTATTACGGCAACAACTGGGGATACAATGGTTATCGCGGAAGAGATGTTGTTTACAATGGAGGAAGAAGAGGAGGAACAGGATATTACAATCCGTCTTCTGGAAGAAATGGTAACTACACAAATAGAAGATCAGACACACCTAGACCAAATTTTAGTGGGACTAGAAATAACATAAGAACTCAAAACAATGGCACTAGATCTTCTGTAAGACCAAGAGAAAACGCAACATCAACACCTAGAAATACTAATTACTCTACTCCTAGAAACAACACTTCTACACCTAGAAACAATACTTCTACACCTAGAAGTAACTACTCTAGCCCTAGAAGTTCGTCTGGAGGAAGTTTTGGAGGTGGAGGTCGATCTGGAGGTGGTTCATCTGGAGGCGGAGGTCGTTCTGGAGGTGGATCTAGAGGAGGAAGAGGTTAATTAAAATTAAAAATTACATATGAAAAAGATATTATTTATTGCTATGCTCCATTTTTCATTCTTGTCTTTTGCACAAGAAATGACAACTAGTGACGCACTTAGATATGCAATTGAAAACATAAATGGAACTGCTCGTTTTAGAAGTATGGGTGGCGCTTTTGGCGCTGTAGGAGGCGACTTATCTTCTATTAACATAAACCCTGCAGGTTCCTTATTTTTTAATAATAATTTCGCAAGTGCTTCTATTACTAGTTTTAACAACAACAATAATTCAAATTATTTTGGAACAAGAAACAAAGAATCATACAGCACATTAGATTTAAATCAAATTGGGGCTGTATTGGTCTTTAATGATAAATCTGGAAGTTCTGACTGGAATAAAATTTCGGTAGCTTTAAATTACGAAAACACCAATAATTTTGACAATCGTTTATTTACATCGGGAGTAAATCCTTATAATTCAATTTCGCAATATTTTGTTAATCAAGCTAACTTTGTTGCAAATACAGAGTTTAATGATTATCAGTATGATATGGCATTTGACACCTATATTATAGACCCTCACCCATCTGTACCAAATCAATATATTTCTAATGTGTCTCCGGGAGGAAATTATTATCAAGATTATTTTGCAACGGCTAATGGATACAACGGAAAACTAACAGCCAATGTTGCTACAAGTTATAAAGACAAATTATTTTTAGGAATAAACCTTAACGCGCATTTTACAGACTATGTGTTAACTACAAGTTTATATGAAAATAACGATAATCCTGATAATCCAAACACACAACCTACAGTAAGAAATATTGTATTCGACAATCAATTAAGTACTTATGGCTCTGGATTTTCATTTAATTTAGGCGCTATTTACAAAGCTACTGAATCATTGCGATTAGGCGCATCATACGAATCTCCAACATGGTATAATTTAAACGACGAATTAGTTCAAGATTTATATACTTATGACAATGTAAATGTTGCTTTAGGAGATGAAAATCGTTATTACGGAAGCCCTATTTTTATTTTCCCAACTTACAGATTAAGAACACCAAGTAAAATTACAGGAAGCGCTACTTATATCTTTAACAAAATAGGCTTAATCAGTATAGATGTTGCACAAAAAGATTACAGTAATACCGAATTTAAAAACACAAATCAAAATAATTTTAGAGATTTAAATTCTCAAATGAATACCGAATTAAAAAATGCTTATGAAATTAGAATTGGTGGAGAATACAAAATTAAACAATTTAGCATACGTGGTGGCTATCGTTTTGAAGAAAGCCCATACAAAGTAGATTATGCTATGGGAGATTTAACTGCATATTCTGCTGGATTAGGCTATAATTTTGGAGAAAATAGAATCGATCTTTCTTATTCAAATTCTCACCGAAACTATAATCAAAGTTTAATTTCATCAGGAATAACAGATACATCTAGAACAAGAATTATCCAAAATAACGTAACCGTAACCTATTCTATTAACTTTTAAGTTTAGCAGATTTACGAATTAAATCCACTTCCGTTAATGAAGTGGATTTTTTTTATTCCTAAACCATTGCTACTAGCCCCGATGGAAGCGATATCCCGCCTTAGCGGATAAAGCGGACAGCGGGACCAAATCTTTAAAAAATTGCCAAACGCTGGTGCTTCAACTAATTATTTTATGTAATTTTGCACTTCAAAATTAATAGCATGAGAACCAAATCGTTAAAGAAAAATAAAATCAATGTAATTACGCTTGGATGTTCTAAAAACACATACGACAGTGAGGTTTTAATGGGACAACTAAAAGCCAATGGAAAAGATGTTGCACATGAAGAAGAAGGCAATATCGTGGTAATTAACACTTGTGGTTTTATTGATAATGCAAAAGAAGAATCGGTAAATACGATATTGGAATATGTAGACAAAAAAGATCAAGGATTAGTAGATAAAGTATTTGTTACTGGCTGCTTATCTGAAAGATACCGTCCTGATTTAGAAAAGGAAATTCCAGATGTAGATCAATATTTCGGAACTACCGAATTGCCTTTATTATTAAAAGCTTTAGGTGCAGATTATAAACATGAATTACTAGGAGAGCGATTAACAACTACTCCAAAAAATTATGCTTATTTAAAAATTGCAGAAGGTTGCGATAGACCTTGTAGTTTTTGTGCCATCCCATTAATGCGAGGAAAACACGTTTCGCAACCTATTGAAAAATTAGTAAAAGAAGCAGAAGGGTTAGCTAAAAAAGGCGTTAAAGAATTAATTTTAATTGCTCAAGATTTAACCTATTACGGATTAGATTTATACAAAAAACGTAACCTTGCCGAATTACTTGAAAACTTAGCAAAAGTAGAAGGAATTGAATGGATTCGTTTACATTATGCTTTCCCTAGCGGTTTTCCAATGGATGTTTTAGATTTAATGAAACGCGAGCCAAAAATTTGCAACTATATTGATATTCCGTTGCAACATATATCAGATAACATTCTGAAATCTATGAAACGTGGAACTACAAAAGAAAAAACAACTAAATTATTACAAGAATTTAGAGAAAGAGTTCCAGGAATGGCAATAAGAACTACTTTAATTGTAGGCTATCCTGGCGAAACACAGGAAGATTTTGAAATTCTTAGAGATTGGGTACAAGAAATGAAGTTTGAGCGTTTAGGCTGTTTTACCTATTCACATGAAGAAAATACGGGGGCTTTTGTATTAGAAGATGATGTGCCTCAAGAAGTTAAACAAGCACGAGCTGCCGAAATTATGGATTTACAATCGCAAATTTCTTGGGATTTAAATCAGGAAAAAATCGGACAAACGTTCAAATGTGTAATTGATAGAAAAGAAGGGCAATATTTTATTGGAAGAACAGAATTTGATAGTCCGGATGTGGATAATGAAGTTTTAGTTGATGCTTCTAAATTCTATTTAAAAACAGGCGATTTTGTAAATTTAAAAATAACAGATGCTACCGAATTTGATTTATACGCTGAACCCGTTTAATTAAACAGAAAATAAATTTCAATTAAATCCTTGCTATTTTATAGCAGGGATTTTTTATTTGAAATGACAAATGTCATATACTCGATTTTTTATTTTTATTAATTTTGAATATAGAAATTTAAAAACCAGCATTATGATAACTAAACATCCTATTTACAACGATTTTCCTGAATACTCTGACAAGATAAAAGAGCTTTATCATAATAATGATGAGTTTCAAGTTTTACTCAATTCGTATAGCGAATTAGATACAAAAATATTCAAAATAGAAACAGACGAAGAATTAGCAATGGATGATGAGTTGACTCATTTAAGAAAAGATCGTGTGTTTTTAAAAGATGAAATTTATAATTTTTTAAAAGATAGTTAAAAAATAAACCGCTAATTAGCGGTTTATTTTTTTTAATCATTTAATACTCTAACAACTTTTTTAAATCTTTTAGAGTAATAGGCTTCATTAATTGAAGAAATAATTACACCAGAACTAACCGAAGAATGAATAAACTTTATATCATCATCATATACTTCTGTAATCATTCCAACATGGTTAATAGTACCTCTTCCATTAGTTGTAAAGAAAATCAGATCTCCTTTTTGAGCATTTTTTCTTTTAATTTTTTTACCTATTTCAGATTGTGAAGCTGAATTCCTAGGTAAATTTATCTCTAATTGTTCAAACGTATAGCACATTAAACCCGAACAATCGAAACCACCTTGTGATTTTCCTCCACCTCTATATCGAGTTCCAATATTTTCTGAAGCAATAGCAATCAATCGATCTGCTTTGCTCAAATTTTCATCAGACATAGGAGCTGCTTCTTCTACAATATCTTCTTCTACAATAACCGAGGTAACTTTTCCTTTTTTTATAATTAATTTATGACCAATTGATAAATTATCACCAACTCTTGGATTTAACTCCTTTATTTGTCCCAACTTCATATTATATAAGCGAGCAACACTACTTAATGTTTCGCCTTTTAACACTAAGTGCGTTATTTCACCAGAATCATCGGCTTCTTCAATATCATCATCACTTACAACTTCAATGTCTGTATTATCAATTGGATTATTATTATTTAAAACAAATCCTTTTTTTAAATATATTTTTTGACCAATTTGAATGTTTGAATCTGTTAAATTATTAAAGGCTATAAGTTCATTTAATTTTAAATTATACTTTTTAGCAATTTTACTTAATGTTTCTCCTTTGCTAACAATATGATATTCACTATTGTTTTGACTATTATTATCTTGAGATGATTCAGAATTACTACTGTTAGATTTTTTATTCTTTTTTAAATTTATTATATCGCCAATTTGAAGCTTATTAGGATTTACACCTGGGTTAAACTTCTTTAATTCTTTAACTGTAATGTTGTTGTTTTTAGCAATGCTGTAAAAGGAATCTCCAGACTGAATTTCGTATACATCAGCATTTTTTTTAGAAGGCTTATCAACTGATTTAGACTTGTTTTTTTTATCGTTCGGAATAATTAAAACGGTATTTAACTGCAATATTGCTCCTTTTGATTTAGGATTTAACTCATAAATATCAGACTCTGTAACATTGTATTTTTTAGCAATTGAATAGATTGATTCACCTTGAACTACAGTATGCTTAATTGTCTTTTGTGAAAAAACAGTTACGCTAAATAAAAAAAGTGAAAAAGTAATAAAAGTTACGAACTTCATTAAAATTAGTTTATATCGATTGAAAATAAATTTTAGCTTGCAAGATAAAAAAACTCCCTGTTTTTAAGGGAGTTTTAACAATATTTTAAATCAAATAAATTAATTACGCTTTTCCAGCCGCAATTAAATTTAATGCTGAACCAGCCACAAACCAACCAATTTGACTATCGTTATAAGTGTGATTTGCTAAAATTACATCTTTAGTTCCATCTGCATGAACAAACTCTAATATTAGAGGCTTTCCTGGTGCAAATTCAGTTAAATCTAAGAAGTTAATCGTATCGTCTTCTTGAATTTTATCGTAATCTGCTTCATTAGCAAACGTTAAGGCCAACATCCCTTGTTTTTTCAAATTGGTTTCGTGAATACGAGCAAATGATTTTACCAATACCGCTTTAACACCTAAAAATCGAGGTTCCATTGCAGCATGTTCTCTTGAAGAACCTTCTCCGTAATTATGATCTCCCACTACAATTGATGAAATTCCTGCAGCTTTGTATGCTCTTTGTACAGCTGGAACTGCATCATAAGAACCCGTTAATTGATTTTTAACTGAATTGGCTTTTCCATTGAAAGCATTCTCGGCACCAATTAACATGTTATTTGAAATATTATCTAAATGACCACGGAAACGTAACCACGGACCCGCCATAGAAATGTGATCGGTGGTACATTTTCCGAAAGCTTTGATTAATAATTTTGCTCCTGTATAATTTTTACCATCCCAAGGTTGAAATGGTTCTAATAATTGCAAACGATCAGAAGTAGGCGAAACTACTACTTGAACACCTGAACCATCAGCTGCTGGCGCTTGAAAACCTGCATCTTCTACATCGAAACCTCTTTTAGGCAATTCATCACCAAAAGGAGTTTCTAATTTAACCGCTTCACCTTTATCATTTAATAAAGTATCGGTAATTGGATTAAAATCTAAACGCCCTGAAATTGCTAAAGCCGCTACCATTTCTGGCGAGGTAACAAAAGCATGTGTATTTGGATTACCGTCTGCTCTTTTAGAAAAATTACGATTAAATGAATGTACAATGGTATTTTTCTCTTGTTTATCAGCTCCTTCTCTATCCCATTGTCCAATACATGGTCCGCAAGCATTGGTAAATACTTTAGTTCCCATTTTTTCGAAATCGGCAATAATTCCGTCTCTTTCAATAGTAAAGCGAATTTGCTCAGAACCTGGATTGATACCAAATTCAGCTTTTGGAGTAATTCCATGTTTAACTGCTTGTCTAACAATCGAAGCCGCACGTGACATATCTTCGTAAGAAGAGTTGGTACAAGAACCTATTAATCCCCATTCTACTTTTAATGGCCAACCGTTTGCTTCGGCTTCCGTTTTCATTTTAGAAACCGGAGTTCCTCTATCTGGAGTAAAGGGTCCGTTAATGTGTGGCTCTAATTCCGATAAGTTGATTTCGATTAATTGATCAAAATAGTGTTCTGGATTCGCATATACTTCTTCATCTGCTGTTAAGTAAGATGCCACTTTATCTGCTGCGTTTACCACATCTTGACGACCTGTTGCCGCTAAATATCTTCTCATAGAATCATCGTAACCAAAAGTGGAAGTTGTGGCTCCAATTTCTGCTCCCATGTTACAAATTGTACCTTTTCCAGTACACGACATTGCTATTGCTCCTTCTCCAAAATATTCTACAATTGCACCTGTTCCTCCTTTTACAGTAAGAATGTCAGCAACTTTTAGAATAACATCTTTGGGAGCCGTCCAACCCGATAATTTTCCTGTTAATTTAACTCCAATTAATTTTGGGAATTTTAATTCCCAAGACATTCCCGACATTACATCTACCGCATCGGCACCACCAACACCAATTGCTAACATGCCTAAACCACCAGCATTTACAGTATGTGAATCGGTTCCAATCATCATTCCACCAGGAAAGGCATAATTTTCTAAAACAATTTGGTGAATAATTCCAGATCCTGGTTTCCAAAATCCAATTCCGTATTTATTTGAAACCGAAGAAAGAAAATCAAAAACTTCTTTTGACTGTTTATTTGCTAACTCTAAATCTTGTTTAGCACCATTTTTAGCTAAAATTAAATGATCACAATGCACGGTTGTAGGAACTGCTACTGTTTTTTTACCTGCATGCATAAATTGCAATAAAGCCATTTGTGCTGTCGCATCTTGACATGCTACTCTATCTGGAGCAAAATCAACATAATCTACTCCTCTTTTATAAACATTAGTAGAAGTTTCATCCCATAAATGAGAATATAATATTTTTTCGGTTAACGTAAGTGGTTTTCCAACAAGTTCGCGAGCTTTATCTACTCTTGCTACCATATTAGCGTACACTTTTTCAATCATTTCTATATCAAAAGCCATATTCGTATTTATTTAAGTTGTTTATTTTGAACCCCGTAATTTACGAAAAAAATGAACAGATAAAAAACAAAAAATGCCTAAGTTATACTTAGGCATTTTTAATATGATATAATAACTTATTTATTATCCTACCAGCAATTTGTGAGATGGAGCAAACTTAGTTAAATTAATTCCTTCTACAGCTAGCTTGTACTCTTCAATCGAAGGTGTTCTACCTAAGATTGTTGATAAAACTACTACTGGAGTAGATGATAATAATGATTCTCCTTTTTTCTCTGCGGTATCTTCAACAACTCTTCCTTGGAATAAACGCGTTGATGTTGCCATAACCGTATCTCCTTTAGAAGCTTTTTCTTGATTCCCCATACAAAGGTTACATCCTGGACGCTCTAAATACAACATATTTTCATATTCTGTACGTGCAGCACCCTTTGGAGCATTGTCATCGAATTCAAAACCTGAATATTTTTGTAATACTTCCCAATCACCTTCCGCTTTTAACTCATCAACAATGTTATAAGTTGGAGGAGCAACCACTAAAGGCGCTTTAAATTCTACTTTACCTTGTTGTTTTTCGATATTTTTAAGCATTTGAGCTAATATTTTCATATCGCCTTTATGCACCATACACGAACCGATGAATCCTAAATCTACTTTTTTATCACCTCCGTAGAAAGAAAGTGGTCTGATGGTATCGTGAGTATAACGTTTAGAAACATCTTTATTGTTTACGTCTGGATCGGCAATCATTGGCTCAGCAATTTGATCTAAATCTACTTCTACTTCTGCATAATATTTAGCATTAGCATCTGGAGTTAAAGCTGGTTTTTCACCTGATCTGATTTCAGCAATTCTCTTATTTGCTTTATCTATTAATCCTTGAAGCACTTGTGACTTATTATCCATTCCTTTATCAATCATGATTTGGATTCTAGACTTAGCAATCTCTAGAGATTCAATCAAGGTTGCGTCTTCAGAAATACAAATTGAAGCTTTTGCTTTCATTTCAGCTGTCCAATCCGTAAAAGTAAATGCTTGGTCAGCCGTTAATGTTCCTAAATGCACTTCAATAATTTTACCTTGGAATACATTTTCACCACCAAATTTATGCAACATTTGCGCTTGTGTAGCATGAACCACATCACGGAAATCCATATAACTTGCCATTTTCCCTTTGAAAGTAACTTTTACAGATTCTGGAATTGGCATTGAAGCTTCACCTGTAGCTAAAGCAAGAGCTACTGTTCCAGAGTCAGCACCAAACGCTACTCCTTTTGACATTCTTGTATGTGAATCACCACCAATAATGATAGCCCATTCATCAATTGTAATATCGTTAAGAACCTTGTGAATTACATCGGTCATTGCATGATATTGACCTTTTGGATCACGAGCTGTAATTAAACCGAAGTCGTTCATGAATTTCATTAACTTCGGAATATTAGCTTGTGCTTTTTTATCCCAAACTGAAGCTGTATGACAACCTGATTGATACGCTCCGTCAACAATAGGAGAAATAACAGTTGCTGCCATAGATTCTAATTCTTGAGCCGTCATTAAACCTGTAGTATCTTGAGAACCTACGATATTTACCGTTACACGAACATCAGAACCGGCATGTAATGCTTTTTTAGAGATGGTTCCTGCCGAATTTCTATTGAAGATTTTTTCAACTGCTGTTAAACCTTGCCCTTCAACTGAAACCTCTTTTGAAGGCGCATAAACTAAAGGAGCTTCAATTCCTAAAGTCTTAGCTGCGAAAGTTTGAATTTTTTTACCGAAAACGATAGCATAAGAACCACCTGCTTTGATGAATTCCATTTTTTGTGGTGTAAAAGATCTTGAAATATCAATCAATTCTTTGTCACCATTATATAATTTTTTTGTTTTTGTATTGATTGTAAGTACAGTTCCTGTTGCTACAGAATAAGTTTGTTCTAAAACTGGATCACCATTTTCATCACGAAGAACCTCACCATTAGCGTCTGTCTTTTTAACCCAGTTTTTCAAGTCAATACCAATTCCACCTGTTACGTCAACAGTAGTTAGGAAAATTGGAGATATTCCATTTGTTCCAGCAACAATTGGTGCAAAATTTACGAATGGAACATATGGACTTGCTTGTTTTCCTGTCCAAAGTGCTACGTTATTTACACCCGACATACGAGAAGAACCTACACCCATTGTTCCTTTTTCAGCAATTAACATTACCGATTTATCTGGATGTTGCGCTTGTAATGCTTTAATTTCTTCTTGTGCTTGAGGCGTAATCATACATTTTCCGTGTAATTCACGGTCAGAACGCGAGTGTGCTTGATTACCTGGAGATAATAAATCGGTTGAAATATCACCTTCACCAGCTATAAATGTTACTACTTTAATTTCTTCTGCTACTTCTGGAAGTTTAGTGAAAAATTCTGCCTTAGCATAACTTTCAAGAATTTCTTTTGCAACAGCATTTCCTTTTTCAAAAGCTTCTTTAATACGAGCCATGTCAGCATCATAAAGATATACTTGTGTTTTTAAAACATCAGCTGCTTGTTTTGCAATTGCTGCATCATTTCCTAAAGCTAAATCTAATAAAACCACAATTGAAGGACCACCTTTCATATGAGACAATAACTCAAATGCAAAAGATGGAGTAATTTCAGCTACCGCTTCCTGACCCAGAATAATCTCTTTTAAGAATTTTGCTTTAGCACCCGCTGCAGGAGTTGTTCCTGGCAAAGTGTTATAGATAAAAAATTTAAGAGAATCTTGACGAAATGGGCTATTAGCATCTTTAATTAGTTCGATAATTTCACTTACTAATTCAGCACCATCAATTGGTTTAGGATGAAGACCTTGTTGTTTTCTTTCTTCAATCTCGTTGATATACTCGTTATACAAATTCATATATAGAAATCTTTATATTAATAAAAGTTATTTTGATTAGAAGCGGTTAATAAATCATCTTTCATAAATTCTAAAAAATAAAAAATGCCTAAAGTACACGACAATAGACAAATTAAATATTGGAGTAAATTATTTACTCTTATTGAATATTTATTACAGATTTTTTTAATCATTTCAATGTCGAAAATCATAAAACTATAAAAGATTAATTGATTTAGTTTTTTTACGTGCCGCAAATTTAACTATTTCGATTGAGATTAAAAAATTTTTAATAAAAATCAGTAATCGAAGAAATATTAATTGCAATTACTCTGTTTTAGTAATAATTTTTTAATAAAAATGATTTAAATAAAGAAAAAATAGATAATTCGTAATTTAAAAGCAAAGTTTTATCAATTTATCAAAAAACAATATGCTATTTTAAAAAAGCATTAAAAATAAAGATTAAAATTATTTATTATCTCTCCAATTCATGATCGGTTTTTCGTAAAATCGGTACAAAATATAAGACAATAAAAAAGTAATTGTTAGATAAATTAAAGTAAAAAAGTGACGTTCTGTAATAGACATTTGAGAAGTATCCATAAAAAACTTCAACAATTGCAATATGATGCTGTAATGAAGTAAATAAATAGAATATGAAATTTTGCTTATTAATTCAACAGGATTGCTTAACGGATTTAGAAAAGATTTCCATTCAGAGAAGAAAGGAAGTAAAAACGCAAAAGCTACTGAAGTAATAGGCAAATACAAAACATTCCAAAAAAACGGATTTTGCTCAATTGTCAAATTCAATGGAATAATTCCGAACATTAAAAAGAATAAAATTCCGAAACCAATTAATGCAAATAAACTTTTAAATTTAATCCAAATCCCTGAGTAATTTAAATACGCCCAAGCAGCTAAAACTCCAATTAAAACGGCATCAATTCGATAAATTAAAACTGATTTTAGATTTAAATTCCATTCTGATAAATTCGAAATTGTATGATGAAAATGATAATAAAACTTATTCGTCCAAAAAAACAAAATTAAAGCCAAAATAACGAGTAAAAACAATTTTGACTTGTTTTTTACTTTAGTTAACCCAATGATAAACAACGAAAATGGCAATAGTAAATACGTAAATTCTTCAATTGACAAACTCCAAGATTCTGGAAAAAAATCAGGGGATTTAGATGAAAAATTTTGCAAAAAGAAAAAATAACTTCCAATATTTTCAATCGAAAATCCAAGAAAAAAAGCAATTAAAATATTTAAAAGTAGTACTAAATAATAATTGGGTAATGTTCTAAACCAACGTCTTTTTAAGAAATGAAAAACTGATTTTAAAGTGAAATTTTCGTTGACAAATGTTTTATACAGAATTGAACCAATTAAAAAACCACTTAAAACGAAAAAAAGCTCTACTCCCCAAAAACCAAAAAGTTCAAATAATAAATATATAAAATTATCGCTTTTAGGATAAATCCAAAGTACATGAGAACATACAACCATTAAAATAGCAGCGGCTCTAAGCACATCTAAACCAAAGATTCTATTTTGAGAATTCACCATTAATATTTAAAATAGATTTATAAAAATAATAAAAAAAGCTGTTTAAAACAGCTTTTTAATAATATCTTCTTCTGAAATTCCTTCAGCATCGGCTTTATAATTTTTCACAATACGGTGTCGGAGAATTCCTGTTGCAACCGCTTGAACATCTTCAATATCTGGGGAAAATTTTCCATTAAAAGCAGCGTTAGTTTTAGCCGCTAAAATTAAATTTTGAGAAGCACGAGGACCAGCACCCCAATCGATATACATTTTTACAAATTCATTTGACAATGGATTATCTGGACGAGTTTTGCTTACTAACGAAACTGCATATTCAATCACATTATCAGCCACAGGAATTTTACGAATTACATTTTGAAAATCGATAATTTCTTGAGCCGAAAATAATGAATTTACAACCGGTTTTAAATCGGATGTTGTTGCTTTTACCACATCTACTTCCTCTTGGAAACTTGGATAATCTAATTTAATAGCAAACATAAAACGGTCTAATTGTGCTTCTGGTAACGGATATGTTCCTTCTTGCTCAATTGGGTTTTGGGTTGCTAATACAAAATAAGGCAAATCTAATTTATAATGATGTCCGGCAACCGTTACAGCACGTTCTTGCATGGCTTCTAACAAAGCTGCCTGGGTTTTTGGAGGCGTTCTATTAATTTCGTCTGCCAAGATAATGTTTGAGAAAATTGGACCTTTTATAAACTTAAAATGACGATTTTCATCTAAAATTTCACTTCCTAATATATCAGAAGGCATTAAATCGGGTGTAAACTGAATGCGTTTAAAATCTAATCCTAAAGCTTTAGAAATCGTATTTACCATTAGTGTTTTTGCTAAACCTGGCACACCGACTAATAAAGCATGACCGCCAGAAAAAATACTTAATACAATTTGGTGTACTACTTCATCCTGACCCACAATTACTTTTGCAATCTCTTGTTTTAAAGCTTTTTGTCTTTGAACTAATTCCTGAATAGCTGCTACGTCTGACATAATTTATTTTAAGTATTAAAAAACTAAATTAAGAAAAAAAATTATAAAAAACCCTCTGAAAATTCAAAGGGTCATCTGTTTTATTTTTTAAACCAATTGTTGGCAAAATCACAATCTTTATAATCATCAGAAATTTTAATGTAAGTTTCTTTGATTTTTTCTTCTGTCCACTTTGCTATTTCTTTGATTTGCTTATCTCTAAGTGCTAATTCTTTAATTTTAATATAATCTCTAGAAAAATCTGCCTGATGTTCTTCAATTCTATTATTAACAGTAATTATTTTATAAAATTTACCAGCTCCTCTTTCTTCATCTAGGATAGGCAATGAAATTTCATTATCCTTTAAACTTGAAACCTGAGCATATAAGGTTGGATCCATTTTAGTTAACTCAAAACGCGGCTCCATTGTTCTTGGATTTAACAAAACACCTCCATTATTACGTGTTTCTTTTTGATCTGAAGATGATTTTGCAGCATCAGAAAAGCTAATTTCGTTGTTTATAATCTTATTTCGTATTTGTTCAATTTTTTCTTTAGCATCTTTCATTGCCTGAATTGAAACTTTAGGAGAAATTAAAATATGACGCAACTCAACTTCTTGTCCTTTAATTTTTTCTACTTTAATTATGTGATATCCAAATTCTGTTTCAAAAGGCTCTGATATTTCACCTTCAGCCAAACTAAAAGCTACATCTTTAAACTCTTTAACAAAAGCTGTTTTACGATTCATTTTATAAAAACCACCATTAGAACTTGAACCTGGATCTTCTGAAAACAAAACGGCTTTACTAAAGAAACTTGACCCATTAATTACATCCTGACGGATTTCATTTAATTTATCAATCACCCTTTTCTTCTCATCTTCGCCAACAACAGGATTAACTACTATTTGAGCTACTTCCATTTCTGCTCCAAATGTTGGAATCTCATCTGCAGGAATGCCTTTAAAAAAATTACGAACTTCTTCTGGAGTAATTTCAACAGATTCTAAAATCTTTTTCTGCATCTGATCTGTAAGTTTATTCATCTTTACAGCATCAAAAAAATGACTTCTAAGTTCTTCTACATTTTTTTTGTTATAATATTTAACAACCTTATCTATAGAACCTATTTGCTCAACGGCTGCATCTAATTGTTCATTTAAAAATGAATTTACTTCTGCATCAGTTACAATGATACTATCTTGAATTGCATGGTGCGCATATAATCTATCTTCTAATTGCTTTCCAAAAAGTTCACAGCGTGTAATATTTTTAACATCTACTCCTTGTGCTTTTAGTGTAATATAATCTAAATCGATATCAGAATCTAATACCACATAATCACCAACTACTCCAACTACACCATCTACTTTTACTTTTTTTGGTTGCGCAAATACTGCTGTTGATGTAATGAATAGTAAAGCTAAAAGTATTCTCTTATTTATAAATTTCATAATTATTGTCTTTGATTGCGTCATTCGTAATCTCTTTTTCTAAAGTGTTAATTAATTCTAATTTTCTATTATTGATAATAATTTGCTTAATTGTAGGTTTTAAAAATTCTAATGGAGTTGCACTATCTTTCGGCAAAACTTTATTCACTTTTACTAACCAAACAGTAGTTGAATCTGGATACTGGAAATTCATACCACTAGTTATATATTTTTGTTTATTCTCTAAATTGATAAAAGAAATTTTCTCAAATACTTGATTAATATCTACCCAAATTGAATCGTTAAAAGCATAACTTTTAAATTGAATAGCCATTTGTTCTAACTCCTTTTTGTCTTTCGTGGTAAAGGAACTAAACTTTGATTTAATTTTTGCAAATTTTGGATTTTCTTTAACTAAATTAATGTATCGCAACTTCACTAATTCATTAGAATTTTTAAAATACTGCTTATTTTTATTGTAATAATCTACAATTTGATTTTCGGTTACCACAGTATCTAT
The DNA here is from genome assembly GCA_000169355.1 of Flavobacteria bacterium BAL38. Taxonomy (GTDB): domain Bacteria; phylum Bacteroidota; class Bacteroidia; order Flavobacteriales; family Flavobacteriaceae; genus Flavobacterium. The sequence continues at coordinate 421,436 of AAXX01000001.1, forward strand.
TTGTCTTATTACCAAATTTTCTAAATAAGCTTTTGTATATAAATCTACTTTATATTGCTCCATTAAAATAGTAAATTCATCTAGTTTTTCTTTACTAATATTTTTTTCGGCAGCCTCAAAAAGGATTTTTTGTGTTGCCCATCTTTCTATAAAAGAATTAACAATAGAAATACTATCTTGTTTAGATGTTCCTTTTGGAACTAAATTTAAAATATCTGATTCAAACAGGTAACTTTCTCCTACACGCGCAATTGCTTTTGGCTTCTTTGGTGCTTTAAAATAATCGCACGAAGTAACCATAAGGGAAAGAATAATTATTTGAAACCAATACTTCATTTAGTTTTTTAATTGACTTTTTACTTTAGCAAATACATCCTGATTTACTTGAATGTTAAACTCACTTTTTAATTCATCAACCCAATTGTTCTCTAAATATTGTTGGTAATCACTTATCGCTTTTCCTTTACATTCAGACAACTCTTTTGCTCCAGCTGGTTTCTCATCTGTAATGTTTACAACAAAAAAGTATTGATCTTTAGACACTATAGAAGTTACCCCTTTAGATAAGTTTTCAAATTGAGATAAAACATCATAATCTTCTTCATACATTCCAGATTTAGACATGATATTTACTTTACCATCTTTATTTAATTGCTCTCTAATATATTCTAACGATTTTCCTTTTTTAAGAAACTTTTGCGCTTTTTCTACTATTTTTTTATCTGTTGAAGACAAAATATCAGCACTATAACGCTTTTTCCATTGGTAATTTTTAATATTATTTGCAAAATAATTATGTAAACCAATAGTGTCATTTTTAGCTCTGTTCCAAATTTCTTTTTCCATCAAATCAAACAACAATAAACCATCTCGGTATTCATCCATTACGTTTTTAAATTCAGGAAATTCATTCTCTAAATTTTCATTATAATAGGCAATTAATTGTTCTTCCGTGAATTTTTCAAACAATTCATCAACTAATCTAACAATAGGTTTTGTTTTAATGTTTGACTTTTGTTTGGCAGCAATAAAATCTAAAAATAATTTAGCGTTTATTTTTTTATCTTTATTTATAACTAAAACATCACCATTTAATTCTTTAGATTTCTCTGGAACTACCCAAGTTTGAGAATAAAAATCATCATTTACAGCTGCTTTAATTTTAGCAATTATTTTTGCATCTTTAGTTATAGTGTATTTATCTCTTAATTTTTTAGCTAAAGAATTTGTAATCAATAAAGAGCGCTCGTCTTTTCTGATTTTTTCTTCTAACTCAAATTTCATTTCATCAAATGAACGAACAGGATGTTTTTCAATTAATTTAACAATATGCCAACCAAATTGCGATTGAAATGGTACAGAAATTTGATCTTTTTCTTTCAATTCAAAAGCCACATTTTCAAATTCTTCAGAACTTAATTGACCTGAACCAAAACGTTGTAAAACACCACCTTTTGGAGCTGATGATTTATCTTCTGAGAATTGTTGTGCTAAGCTTTCAAAAGCTTCTCCTTGCTGAATTTTTTTATAAATATCATCAATGGTTGTTTTTGCTTTTTCGTTTTGAGCCGCATCATTTTGTTTTACTATCATAATGTGAGCTACAGTAACTTCGCCTCTATTTACTCTTTTATCTAACACTTTTACAATATGATATCCAAAACGAGTTCTAAAAGGTTTTGAAACCTGACCCACTTTTGTATTGTATGCAGCATTTTCAAACGGATATACCATTCTAAAAGCAGAAAAATAACCTAAATCTCCGTTATTTTCTTTTACAGAAGGATCTTCAGATGTTTGCTGAGCAACAGTAATAAAATCTTCGCCAGCATCTAATCTTCTTTTAATTTCGATAACTTTATTATATGCTTTTAATGTATCCTGAGGCAGTGCTCCTTCATCTACTAATACTAAAATATGTGAAGCTCTAACTTCTTGTTGCATTCTATCATACGCTTCTTTTACTAATTCGTTTGTTACTTTAGAATCATTTACATAATTCTTAGACAATTGATTTCTGTATGATTTTAATTCGTTTTGATAATTTAATCCATTTTGCAAACCTATTTTATTTGCTTTTTCAACTTTCAATTTATATCCCAGAAATAAATCTAAGTATTTATCTAAATCTTTCTGAGAATCATCTTTTACTAAATCTAAGTTTTTATTATATACTCGTACGAATTCATCGTTATAGTAAGGATGATTATCAATAGTAAATAAAACTTCTTTTGTTTGAGCCGATAAAAAGGCAGACACAAACAAAAAAGAAAAAATAAGTAGGCGACTAATTTTCATAATTATTTATACATTTTAAGTTGTAATCGACAAAAATAACAATTCGAGACTATTCCACAACATTTATAAGCGAGTATTAACAGAAAATTCTGCAAAAAAAAGTTACTTTTGCACAAAATTTTGAATAATGAGTTTTATAGAAGAAATAGCAAGAAGACGAACTTTTGGAATTATCTCGCATCCTGATGCTGGAAAAACAACTTTAACTGAAAAATTATTGTTGTTTGGAGGTGCTATTCAAGAAGCTGGAGCCGTAAAAAGTAACAAAATTAAAAAAGGAGCTACTTCCGATTTCATGGAAATTGAAAGACAAAGAGGAATTTCGGTAGCAACTTCTGTATTGGCTTTTAACTATCAAAACAAAAAAATAAACATCTTAGATACACCTGGTCACAAAGACTTTGCCGAAGATACATTTAGAACCTTAACAGCTGTTGATAGTGTTATCGTAGTTATCGACGTAGCAAAAGGAGTTGAGGAACAAACTGAAAAATTGGTTGAAGTTTGTAGAATGCGAAACATTCCTATGATTGTTTTTATTAACAAATTAGACCGTGAAGGTAAAGATGCTTTTGACTTAATGGATGAAGTGGAGCAAAAATTAAAACTTCGCGTAACACCATTAAGTTTTCCAATTGGAATGGGATACGATTTTCAAGGAATTTACAATATTTGGGAAAAGAACATCAACCTTTTTGAAGGTGATAGTCGTAAAAATATTGAAGAAACCATTGCTTTTTCTGATATTGCTAGTAAAGAATTAGAAGGAATTATTGGCGAAAAACCAGCAAATCGCTTACGTGAAGAACTAGAATTAATTGAAGAAGTATATCCTGCATTTAGCAGAGAAGAATACCTTTCTGGAGATTTACAACCTGTATTTTTTGGTTCGGCATTAAATAATTTTGGAGTTCGCGAATTGTTAGATTGTTTTGTAGATATTGCACCCACACCAAGAGCTAAAGAATCTGATACTCGTATAGTAAATCCGGAAGAAGAAAAATTAAGCGGATTTGTATTTAAAATTCATGCCAACATGGATCCAAAACACAGAGACCGTTTGGCATTCATTAAAATTGTATCGGGAACTTTTGAAAAAAACAAACCCTATTTGCATGTTCGTTTAGGAAAGAATTTAAAATTCTCGAGTCCGAATGCTTTTTTTGCTGAGAAAAAAGAAATTGTAGATATATCGTATCCTGGTGATATTGTAGGTTTACATGACACTGGAAACTTTAAAATTGGTGATACACTAACGGAAGGAGAAAAAATGAATTTCCAAGGAATTCCAAGTTTCTCTCCAGAGCATTTTCGTTATATTAACAATGCCGATCCTTTAAAAGCCAAACAATTAGAAAAAGGTGTTGACCAATTAATGGACGAAGGTGTAGCCCAATTGTTTACTTTAGAAATGAACGGAAGAAAAGTAATTGGAACCGTAGGAGCACTTCAATACGAAGTTATTCAATACCGTTTAGAGCATGAATATGGAGCAAAATGTAATTACGAAAACTTCCCCGCTTTTAAAGCGTGTTGGGTAAAACCTCAAGATCCTAAAAATGTAGAATTTGCCGAATTTAAACGTGTGAAACAAAAATTCTTAGGTCATGATAAATATGGCCAGTTGGTGTTCTTAGCTGATAGTGATTTCTCTATTCAAATGACCCAACAGAAATATCCAACTGTAGAACTGTTCTTTACTTCGGATTATCAGAAGAGATAAAAGAAAAGCCGTTTCGTTTGAAATGGCTTTTTTGTTTATAGAAATCTACGGCTTTCTATTCTCTTATAAATTTACCTGAATAACATTGAACATGTAAATCTATTCTACAAATAAAATAATATTCATTTTCTTCAACTTTATAAATTTCAAAATAAGGCTTTTGCTGTAATAACATTTTTTGTAAATCTGTAAGTTTTGATTCATCAATAATTTCATCATTTTCAAGACTAAAACTACAATCTGAAATTTTTATAATTTTAAAATCTCTCTTTATCTCATTTTCAAATTTATAATAAACATTTCCTTTTATTTCAAAACTATATTTTGGATAATTTTTAAAAACTGAATCATATTCAACCCTATATTTTCCATCTTTAAGCATATGACAATTTTGTGCCTGAACTGAAGCCAAACTAACTAAAAACAATATAAAAAATAGATACTTCATATTTTTTTATGATTCAAACATTAAATAAATTTAATAGCAATTTCAAATATAAGAATTTTCACAAATAAAAAAGACCTGAAAAATTTCAGGTCTTAGTATTTATTCTTGCATTATCTATTTCTTTTTTGTTCTCTTGCTAACAAGGTGTTTTTCAACAGCATTGCAATAGTCATTGGTCCTACTCCACCAGGAACTGGCGTAATGTAGGAAGCTTTTTTAGATACGTTTTCAAAATCTACGTCACCCACAATTCTATAGCCTTTTTCAGTAGTTTCGTCTTCAACTCTTGTGATTCCTACGTCGATAACCACTACATCATCTTTTACCATTTCTGCTTTAAGGAAATTTGGAACTCCCAATGCTGAAATAATAATATCGGCTTGAGATGTAATTTGGTTGATGTTTTTAGAATGACTGTGTGTTACTGTTACTGTCGAATTTCCTGGAAATCCTTTTCTTCCCATTAAAATTCCCATTGGTCTACCTACGATGTGGCTTCTTCCAATAACCACAGTGTGTTTACCGTCTGTTGGTACATTATATCGTTCTAATAATTCTAAAATTCCAAATGGAGTTGCCGGAATAAAAGTAGACATATCTAATGCCATTTTTCCAAAGTTTTCTGGATGGAAACCATCTACATCTTTACTTGGATCAATAGCTTCAATTATTTTTTGTGTATCAATTTGTTTTGGTAAAGGCAACTGAACAATGAATCCGTCAATAGCATCATTTTCGTTCAATTCTTTGATTTTTTTCAAAAGCTCCGTTTCTGAAGTCGTGCTTGGCATTTTAATTAAAGTGGATTCGAAACCAACTCGCTCACACGATTTTACTTTGCTTCCAACATACGTTAAACTTGCACCATCGTTTCCTACAATAATTGCCGCTAAATGAGGAACTTTCTCTCCATTGGCTTTCATTTGAGCTACCTCGGCAGCAATTTCATTTTTAATATCTTCCGATACTTTTTTTCCGTCTAATAATTGCATTTGCTTTCTTGTTTCAGGTTTATAGCTTTGGGTTTATAGTTGTGTGTATCCCAAAACGAATAGTTAGTATATTCAAAAAAAATAAGGTTTAAAACTTTCATTATTTAAAATTTTAAACCTTACCTATAATTTACATTTTTGGCATTCCGCCTTTCATTCCAGACATAGCTTTCATTAAATTTTTTCCGCCACCACCTTGCATCATTTTCATCATTTTGCTCATTTGGTCGAATTGTTTCATCAATTGATTCACTTGCTCAATTTTTGTTCCCGAACCTTTTGCAATTCTGGTTTTACGTTTTACATCAATTAAAGATGGTTTACTTCTTTCAATTGGTGTCATTGATTGAATGATAGCTTCAATATGTTTGAATGCATCATCTTCAATTTCAACGTCTTTTAATGCTTTTCCAGCTCCAGGAATCATTCCAACAAGGTCTTTCATGTTCCCCATTTTCTTGATTTGCTGAATTTGTGCTAAGAAATCGTCAAAACCAAATTCGTTTTTAGCAATTTTCTTCTGTAATTTTCTTGCTTCTTCTTCGTCGTATTGTTCTTGTGCTCTTTCTACTAAGGAAACCACATCTCCCATTCCCAAGATTCTATCCGCCATACGATTTGGATAAAACACGTCGATAGCTTCCATTTTTTCACCTGTACCGATGAATTTAATTGGTTTATTCACTACCGATTTAATCGAAATGGCAGCTCCACCACGCGTATCACCATCTAACTTTGTTAAGATAACTCCGTCAAAATTTAATCTGTCGTTGAATGCTTTTGCAGTATTTACAGCATCTTGACCTGTCATAGCATCTACTACAAACAAAGTTTCTTCTGGTTGAATTGCTTTATGAACTTCCGCAATTTCATTCATCATTTGCTCGTCTACTGCTAAACGACCAGCTGTATCGACAATTACAACATTAAAACCATTTGCTTTTGCGTGTTTGATAGCGTTTTGAGCAATTTCAACAGGGTTTTTATTTTCTGGCTCTGAATAAACTTCAACACCAATTTGTCCACCCACAACATGCAACTGATTAATTGCCGCAGGACGATAGATATCACAAGCTACCAATAAAGGTTTTTTGTTCTTTTTAGTTTTAAGAAAATTAGCTAATTTTCCCGAAAAAGTAGTTTTACCAGAACCTTGTAAACCCGACATCAAAATCACGGTTGGGTTTCCTGATAAATTAATTCCAGCGGCATCACCACCCATTAATTCAGTCAATTCATCTTTAACAATTTTCACCATTAACTGACCTGGCTGTAACGTAGTTAATACGTTTTCACCAATTGCTTTTTCTTTTACGCGTGTAGTAAAATCTTTAGCAATTTTAAAGTTAACGTCGGCATCTAATAATGCTCTACGTACTTCTTTTAAAGTATCGGCAACATTTACATCGGTAATTTTACCATGACCTTTTAATAGGTGTAACGCTTTATCTAACTTATCGCTTAAATTATCAAACATAATGGATGTGATTTTAATAAGTTGCAAAGATAGTATAATCCTAAAAAGTTTCAAAGTGTAAAAAGGGGATAATAAAATATATAAATCTGTTTTTATTATTATTTCTAAAAATTAGAGAAAAAATTTCCTAAAAACAAACTTTACTAGTTTGTAAATTAATATTTTAATAACAACTTGTTAATTTTTATTCTTTCTAGTTTAAATATTTTTGAATAAAAATATGAATTTCATAAGTGAATTAAATAATGTAAGAAGAAAATTAACCAAAACATCTACTAAGTTATTACTAAAAAAATACCCTTTAAAAAAAGTTAATAAAAACTTAGCTATTAAAAAAGTTTTGGTAAATAGACCTAATCATAGATTAGGAAATCAGTTATTAATAACACCATTAATTCAAGAAATAGAAAACCAATTTCCAGGAGTTGAAATCTATTTATTTACAAAGGGAAAGCTTTCTAAAGTAATTTTTAAGCAATATAATTCTACTGTAAAGTTTTATGTTTTACCTAAAAATCACTTTTATAAACCAATTAAATACCTAAGTATTTGGTTTAAAATTATTTTTTCGCGATTTGATTTATGTATTAACTGCGAAACAAAATCATCTTCAGGTCGAATTTCTACAATGCTTCCAATTAGTAAATATAAAATTAATCATGAATTTGATTATAATTTGTGGGATTTTGACAAAGAAAACGTTCAGCATATTGCTAAAAAAACAATCATTGATTTTAGGATTTACTTTAACTTACCACTAAATAAAAGTATTCCAAAATTAAATTTAAAATTAACTTCAAACGAAATTGATAAAGGAAAAGTAATTTTAGAAATGGCTAAACAAAATAACTCATTGAAAACCATTTGTATTTTTACAAATGCAACAAAAAACAAGTGTTTTAATGAAACATGGTGGCAATGTTTTATGGCAGAAATTGAGCTTCAAAAAATAGAATTTGAAATTATTGAATTATTACCCATTGAATACATTTCAAAGATGGGATTTAAATACCCAACTATTTATAGTACAGATATTAGAGAGATGGCTAGTGTTATAGAAAATGTTGATTATTTCATAACCGGAGATTGTGGTGTTATGCACTTAGCAAGCGCTACAAATACAAAAACTATAGGGTTGTTTAAATTTGATAATATTACCAAATATCAACCCTATGGCAATTCTAATTGCGCTATTCAAACCAATAACTTAAGCCCTCAAGAGGTTAGTTTTGAAGTTTTAAAAAGAATTAATTAAGTTATAAAAGTCGCAAAGTAGTAATTTGTATTATAAAAAAATTCAAATATTTTGTGCACTTAGCTACTAATTAATTTTTCAGCATTATAATTTTCAAAGTAATTAGTTACACATGTAACAAATAAAAAAATCATTAGTCTAATATTTAAAATTCAACTTAAATTTTTAGTCTTATGATTTTAACTACAACTAATTCAATTGATGGTTTTAGCATTGCAGAGTACAGAGGCATTGTCTCTGGAACGGCAGTAAATATGCAGAAAATGAAAATGACGTTCAACATGCAAAAATATTACGCAGGAATAAGCGAAAGTGTTTCTGAAATCAAAGACCAAGCTTTTGAGCAACTGAAATCAAATGCAGAAAAATTAAATGCCAATGCAGTCGTGGGAATAAATGTGGATATTGAATTGACAACCAGTAATTATGTCATAGTAACTATAACAGGGACAGCTGTTAGTATTATTAAAAGATAGTTAAGCTATTATTATATAAAAAACAGCTATAAAAGCTGTTTTTTATACTATTTAATATCGCCTAATTTTTTTCAAATGTCAAATAATCAGTTCCTCCATTACCTCCACTAACATCAATTAATTCAATTTTAGTAGCGGTATAACTCACAATTTCCCAATCATCTGTCAAATCATCCGTGAAAGAAATTGGCGCAGGAGTTGTAAAAGAAATATTAAAATCAAAATCATTATCTGGATTATCATCTGCAGAATTATCTGCTATTACAGACCAAGTTCCATTATAACTAGTTGTATTAGCAGCTGTTAATACTCCATTTGAATTAAACGTAAAATTGTAATTCGAATAGTTTGTTGTTTCATCAACACCATTATCTTCATAAAAAGTAATTCTCCATGTACCAGAAGTTACTGTATTTATTACAGGAGTAGGATCTGCAGATGAATTAGAATTGTCATCATTAGAACACATTGAAGCTACATTTAATAAAAACACCAATGCTAATAAAGGAATCAATTTAAGCTTTTTCATAAGATTTTTTTATAATTAACGCTAAATTATAAAAAAACAGTATAACTAATCTTGAATCTTAAATACTTTTCTCAATATATCTTCCATCAAACACCATTTAGTAAAAGAAGATTGTAATAAATTAGCTCCTACAAAAATAGTAAACCAAAGCCAATTTTGGTTAACATACATGGCTAATAAAACACTTATTATGATAAATGTTCCTGCAATTGCTCTAATAATTCTATTGATCATATCTATTTAATTTTAATTGTATTTTTCAACTCCAAGTACCGCTAAGTGTACATGAGAAACTGAATCTTGTTTGTTATTAAACTCTTTAACTTCATCAAACAAAATATCTAAATTTTGTTGTAAAACAAATGCATAAAAAACAACTGATTCTGTTTCATTCATTTCTGTTCCAAACCAATTGGTTTCAATAGCTTCTTCTGTACTGTCTCGATATCCTTTTACATCTCGATAAGAATAAGAAAGCACTTTGGCATTTTTTAGCATTTTTTTGACTTCTTTTTCAAATTCTGCTATGGCTGTAATTACTACTAGTTTCATATTTGGCCCCACCTAACCTCCCCAATTGGGGAGGAAACTATCGAGGTAAGTTTTTTTTTTGATTAAACATTTTTATTAATTATTTTTCTCCCATTTTTTACGTTCCGTGATGTAGTAAATCAATGGCACTACAATTAATGTTAATAAGGTTGAAACAATCGCACCTGCAACTAACGAAATCGCTAGTCCTTGGAAAATTGGATCAAACAAGATGATTGATGCTCCAATTACAACCGCTCCAGTGGTTAATAAAATTGGAGTTGTTCTTACTGCTCCTGCTTCAATAATGGCTTGTTTCATAGGTATTCCATCGTTTAAACGGATTTCGATAAAGTCAATCAACAAGACCGAATTCCGAACCATGACTCCGGCTAAGGCAATCATCCCAATAAAAGATGTTGCCGTAAAGAAAGCGCCTAAAATCCAGTGACCTAATACAATTCCAACCAATGAAAGTGGAATGGCAACCATCATAACTAAAGGTGTTTTGAAGTTTTGGAACCAACCTACAATCAACATGTAAATTACAATAATTACAACTAAAAATGCTGCACCTAAATCACGGAATACTTCTAATGTAATTTGCCATTCACCATCCCATTTTACAGTGAAATCACTTTCATCTGATGGAGAATCCATGTACAATTCGTTTACTTTGTAACCTTTTGGCAATTGCATTTTTTCTAACTTCTCATTCATTCCTAAAATGGCATACACCGGACTTTCTAATGCTCCTGCCATATCGGCTAATACATACACTACTCTCTTTTGATCTTTACGATAAATGGTATTTTGTAAGGTATCGGTAGTTACTTTCACTAAATCACTAACTGGAACTACATTACCACGACTGCCTTTAATTTTTAAGTTCTGAATATCTTGGATAGACGTTTTATCTTTATCATCTAATGAAAGTGTAATACCTACAGGATTATTAGAACGTTCATCATACAAATTAGACACTGGCATTTCTCTTAACAAATAAGTCAAATTTCCAACTACTTGTTGCGGAGCGATTCCATTTAACATGGCTTTTTCTCTATCCACTTCTAATTTATATTCTACCTGAGGTGCTTCTACCATCCAATCGGCATCTACAACATCTTTAGTATTTTCTAAAATAGATTTTACTTGTTTCGCAACTTTAATTTGGTCATCATAATTAGGTCCGTAAACCTCAGCAACCAATGTTGATAAAACCGGTGGTCCTGGTGGCACTTCTACAATTTTTACATTTGCACCATATTTTTTAGCAATTTTTTGCACTTCTGGACGCACTATTTTTGCGATATCATGACTCTGTAAATCTCTATCTTCTTTGTGTAGTAAATTTACTTGAATATCCGCCATATTACTTCCACCACGTAAATCATAATGACGTACTAAACCATTAAAAGTAATTGGAGCCGATGCGCCTATATAATTTTGATAATCTACTACTTCTGGAACTGTAGAAAGGTATTGCGCAATTTCTTTTGTAACCGCTGCAGTTCTTTCTAAAGTAGTTCCTTCTGGCATATCGATTACGACTTGGAATTCGTTTTTATTATCAAAAGGCAACATTTTAACAGCAACTGATTTAGTAAAAAACATCAAAACCGAACCAATTAACAAAACTCCTGTAATCAAAAACATCAGATTACGTTTTTTTGAATTATCTAAAAGTGGTTGTTCTACTTTTTTGTAAATTCTATAAATCCATGAGGTTTCTAAACCTTGTTCTTCTTTATGTTCTTGCTCGTCTTTTTCTTCCGAAGTATTATTTAAATTTTGGACGTCAGGAACCCACTTTTCATTTTCATTGGAAGAATTGTTTTTTTCGTTGTGGGTTTCATGTAATAAATGATATCCTAAGTAAGGTGTAACTGTTAAAGCTACAAACAACGACAATATCATTGCAATAGAAGCGCCAATTGGCATTGGACTCATGTAAGGTCCCATCATTCCAGATACGAAAGCCATTGGTAAAATAGCAGCAATTACAGTAAATGTTGCTAAAATGGTTGGGTTTCCTACTTCGTTAATGGCATAAATAGCCGCTTGTTTAAAAGGCAGTCGCTTCATTTTGAAATGACGGTGCATGTTTTCGGCAATAATAATACTATCATCTACTACAATACCAACCACAAATACTAAGGCAAAAAGCGTAATTCGATTTAACGTATAGCCTAATAAGTAGTAACTAAATAATGTCAATGCAAATGTTAATGGAACAGAGAAAAACACTACTAATCCACCTCTCCAGCCCATAGCCAACATTACCAAAACAGTAACTGCAATAATAGCAACACCTAAGTGCATAAGCAACTCTCCTACTTTGTGCGAAGCCGTTTCGCCATAGTTTCTAGACACCTCAACGTGAACATCTGAAGGAATAATATTTTTCTTTAAACTTTCGACTCTTTCCAGAATTTTCTCTGAAATTTTCATCGCATCAGCTCCTTTTACTTTTGCTATTGAAATGGTTACAGCAGGATATTCGGAATTATTTTTAGCAAATTTTTCATTCGCCTTTCCGTATCCAAATGTTACATAATTTTTAGGCGTTTGAGGACCATCTTGAATTGCCGCAACTTGTTTTAAATAAACTGGCATATTGTTATTTACACCTACCACTAAATTTTCTACATCTTCAGAAGTAGATAAAAATTTACCTGTAGTTACTAAATATTCTGTGTCATTTTGGACAAAAGAACCCGATTGTGAACTTCCGTTATTAGCCTGAATCATTTGCATGATACTTAAAGCATCAACACCATTTTCAGCCATTTTATCTTTGTCTAAAACCACTTTAAGTTCACGTGTTCTTCCGCCAATTTCTTTCGTAATGGCAACGTCTTTTACTTTTTCTACTTCTGAAGTAACTTCTTCCGCAATTTGACGCAGTTGAAAATCATCATATTTTTCACTCCAAAGTGTTAATCCTAACATCGGAACATCGTCAATAGAACGTGTTTTTACCATAGGTTGATATACGCCTTGCGGAAATATGTTTTGGTGCTTCATTAACTCATCGTATAATTTTACGTATGAATCTTCGCTATTTTGACCTACATAAAACTGAACTACCATCATGGCCTGTCCATTCATAGCCATACTATGAATATGCTCTACACCTTTGATATTTCCAATTATTTTTTCAAGTGGTTTAATCACTTTACTTTCTACTTCACTTGGGCTTGCTCCTGGGTACCCTACCATTACGTCGGCCATAGGAACATTAATTTGTGGTTCTTCTTCTCTTGGAATTAAGAACGAACTATATACTCCAATGATCATCAAGGCCACCATTAATAAAATGGTTAGTTTGGAATTGATGAAAAAATTGGCAATTTTACCTGATATACCTTCTTGCATTTTTTTTAAGTTTAAATGTTTATGAGTTTAAAAGTTTAAAAGACAATACTTAAACTGAAAACTGCGACTGATTACTGAACACTAACCTTAGCTCCGTTAAATAATTTTCCTTCAGCTGAAACGATATAATGTTCGTCTGCTGATAATCCTGATAAAACTTCTACTTGATTACCAAATGTTTTTCCAATTCTTAACCATCTTAAAATGGCAACATTTCCACTTCCTATTGTGTAAACTCCGGTTAATTGTCCTTCTTTTACTAAAGCCGATACAGGTACTAATACTAAATCCGACTTAACAGCTGATGATACTTTTTTCTCTGATGGAAACTGCACGTTAACAAACATTCCCGATAAAATTTCTTTATCCATTTTATCTAAAGTAACTTTTACTAAGTATTGACTTCCAGTGTTTTTTGCTGATAAACTAACTTCTGAAACCTTTCCTGTAACTTCTTTATTTAATGATTTCACGTTGATTTTAACTGGCATTCCGTTTTTAACGGATGTAATATCACTTTCAGAAACCATTGCCGTAACTTGTAATTTTGAAGCGCCTTCTATACTTACTAATGGCATTCCTGGATTTGCCATATCGCCCTCTTTAACAAATGTATTAGTTACCGTTCCAGAAAAGGGAGCTGTAATGTTTGAATAAGAAAACTGAGCCATAACTTCGTTACGCATTTGTTTTGCTGCTTCTAATCCTGCTTTTGCCATTTCGTAGCGAGCGGTCATATCGTCTAATTCTTTTTGAGAAGCCGATTGTTGTGCAAATAAATTAGTAAAACGATCATAATCTTTCTTAGCATTGTTATACCCAGCAGTTGCTTGTGTAATGGATGCGTCTACTTGCGCTTTTTTCGCTTGTAAATCGGTGTTGTTGATGCTTACTAAAAGTTGTCCGGCAGATACATTTTGACCTACTTTTACATTTACTTTAGTTACATACCCCATCATTCTAGTACTTAGATTTGCACTATTTTCAGATTCAATTTTCCCACTTGCCGTTACATACGGACTAGTAGAATTTTCGATATTACCCGCCACTTTTACAGGAATTGCAGGCAAATCGGCTACATTTTCTTTTTTATCACTTCCACAAGAAGTTAAGATTAATGAAGATAGTGTGATGATTGTTATTATTTTTTTCATGTTGTTAAATTTTGATTTTATTTTTTGGAACTCTGTTTTAAGAAATTTTGAGATTTTTTACACCCCTAAAGTCCCCTCAAGGGGACAATCCTATAAAGAAAATTTATTTCGTTAAAAATTGTAAGTATTGTTTAGTAAAGTTATATTCGAAAACGGCCTGTAAATATTCTAATTCTTTTTGTGCCATTTGCGTTTCAGCCATTAATAAGTCGGTAGTTTTTTCTAATCCTTGTGTGAATCGATTTTGACGAATTCTGAACGCTTCTTGCGATTGTTCAAAAGCCAATTGAGAAAGATTTACTTTATTTTCTGCATCTTTTAATTGACGATTTGTTTTATTTAATTCTAACTGACTTTGCTTTTTGTATTGCTCTGTTTCTAATTCTGCTTTTTGAAAATCAGCTTTAGCTTTTTGTGTTTTTCCGATGTTTTTATATCCATCAAAAATATCCCAAGATAATTGCGCTCCCACCAAAAATCCGTTTGCATTAGCACTTAAAAATTTACTATCGTATAGTTGATAACTTCCAAAAGCATTTAATCTAGGTAAAAATCCAAATTTAGATGATTGGAACATTTTTTTGTAAGCTTCAGAAGACATTTCCATTGCTTGAATATCTTTTCTTGAATTTGATAATAACGAATTTATATTTTCAATAGCTATTACATTATCTAGCTCTTCTGCAGGTTTAAATGTTTTACCCGCCACATCTTCGTTCAATAAAAACGCTAAATAATCAGATGCATTTTGCACGTTAGATTTTGCATATTGCAATTGATTGGTAATTTCATTAACCCGAACCTGAACGTTTAATAAATCCGTTTTTTGTAACATGCCATTTTTAAAATAGTTTTCAACCATTTTTAAGTTTCCTTGAGCAGTTCCGTTAGCCTTTTCTAAAACTGTTACTGCTTTATAAGCCAACTGTAATTGCATGTACGATTTTGAAACTTCTAATTCTAAATATTCTTTTGTTCTTTCTGTTTGTAATTCAAATGCATTCATTTTTGCTTTAGCTGCTTGTCTTCCTAACAATCCATCAATATTTATTATAGGTTGTTTTACTTCGATAACAGTTGCAAAGTTTTGAGTTTGATCTGGATTATTTAATAACGTTGGATTAAAGTCAGAAGCTGTTAAAATTTCTTGATTTAATTTTGAACCAAAAGCCATTAACGGATTAGTGGTAGAAATCCCTGTATAAGATACGTTAACATTTGGTAAAAAAAGCGCATTTGACTGTCGATAATCTGCTTTTGCAGATTGAAATGCTTTGTCAGCTACTTTAATTTGTAAATTATTATCGCTCACTTTTTGCAACAAATCATTTTTGGAAATAGATAAGGTATCCTGCGCATATAAATTGGCAGTTCCTAATGCAATTCCAATTGCTACTAATAGATTAATTTTCTTCATCATTATTTTATTGATTATTACCTGGACAAAAGTACGTCGGTAAAAAACGATTGTCGGTAACAAGAGTTACATAGGGCTGTTACAAATGTTACAAATAGAAAGAGCGCCTACAATAGACGCTCTGACTAACCAATAAAACTAAAACAATCATCAACAAAGGTAGATGATGTTACTTTCTTGTTCCTCCATGTCCACCCGCAACTATTTTTAATATTCTAATATTTAAATAAAAGAATTTAAACAATTGTATTATCGGATTTTGCATTTTGGAACGCTGTGCGTTAGATATTCTTTGTGTCATTTTTTTTAAGTATTTGGTATTTGGTAATTGGTTTTTTAAACAGAATGAACTACTCTGGAATTAACCACCAAAATGGTTTCATTTTTGCTTTCCAAATAAAAGCGTAATGCAAAGCTAGTTTCACCCAATGTCCTGCTAAACCAATATCGCCAAATGTTTTGTTTATATCTCTTCCTCCCGTATTTGGGTATTTAACATAATCAGGAACAATAGGATAAGTTGTAATACTTACACCACTTCCTTGCGTCATTCCATAACCAGCTGATGCAATGCAAGCAGCACCCATATTTCCCATAGATCCCTTATGATGTAAAGATTCTTTACCTGCTTTGATGCTATCAATAATATTATCGGCTACTAATCTTGCTGTAATACCAGATGGCATTCCTGTTCTTGGTGGAGCAGGGTAAATATCTGTTCCGTTTTTACTAGTGCGAGGTTTTGAAATAGTATGAGGAGGAGCAAAAGCGATTCCGGGTGCAAAAATATTATTATAACTAGGATTTTGATAGGTTTCTGGCCAATCTTGAACCGTCCAGTCTTCATAAGGTCTTGGTGTGTAATCTGCATCCACAATCATAAAACCTTTGAACAATTTATCGGTGATATTTTGTCCTTCTTTATCATAAGCTTGAAAACCATGACCTGAAAAAGCTGGAATAAGCATCGCAAAATCAAATTCTTCTGACTTATATTCACCATCTAAATTTTCATAATGCGCAACTCCATCTTCAATTTTATTTACTCCGGCACCTAAAATCCATTTTATTCCACGATCTTCAAAAATCATTTCGACCATGTCTTTCGATTTCATATTAAAACCATTGTATTCCATTAACATTCCGTCCATTCCAAAATCACCTAATTCATATTCATTAGAAATCCAGGTAATCTCAGCTTTCTCTCGAACACCAAATTTTTGAAGTTCTTTTTCTACATTTAAAATATATTCGAAAGCAGCACCTTGACAAGTTGCTTTTGCATGACCCGTTCCTATTAATATTTTAATCTTTTTATCGGATTTTTTTAATTGATTAATTAACTTATGAAGCGCTTCTGATGCATGTTCTGCATGGTCATAGGTACAAACTGAGAATACTTTGTTAGTTGCAGGAAGTAATCCTTCCGTCATATCGAAAGCTAATTTTGGTCCGGTTGCATTGATTAAATAATCGTATGTAACTTTTTCTTGTTTTCCTAAATTATCACCAAAAACACCTTCTACTAAAACATATGGTTTTGATTCTGAAGCATCACCTTCTGGATGAAAAGAAATGGCTTTAGATTGTTTATATCCAATTCCTTTTCTTTTATACAAAGGCTCTAATGGAAAGATTACATCTTCACGTTTCATTCTTCCTATCCCTACCCATATATTTGATGGAACCCACTGGTAATTTCTATTAGGAGAAACCACCAAAACTTCGTGTTCCTTACCTAATTTTCTTCTTAAATGTGCAGCTGCTGTATGACCTGAAATTCCTGCACCTAATATTACTATTTTTGACATTTTGATTAGTTTAATAATTCAAAATTAGAACATAAGCGATTTTACTACAGCAACAATTGTTACATAAAAAAAAGCCTTGTTTTTCAAGGCCTATATTTTTAATTACATTGTTCACGATTACTATTTAAAATGGCTTGATACTCTTCTAATGTTAAAAATTGAGGTGAATAAGTAAATCCTAAATTTTCTATTGCAGAAACAAAACTTCTTAAATGATTTCTAGAACCACATTGTAGGTTTTCATAAGTTAAAATCAAAGATTCATTAGACGATTCATTAATATAATCTTCTAAATCAACAATATCTAAATCTTCTATGGTGGCTCCAATTTGTAATGCGCTTTCACTACTCACTTGTCCATCAATAATAAACTGATTATAAAAGTTTTGTAAATTTTGATTGGAAAATTCACCTTCTGGAAGAATTGTATATTCAATATTATTTTGTTCTAAAATAGTAATAATAGCATCCATATGACTTTGCTCACTATTTTTAATATTATTAAACTGGTTTAATCCCCACAAATTATTCATATAGATATACGTATCTCTTGCTAATTTTTCTTCTTCAAGCATAAATAGTAAACCTGCTTTTTCTTCTTCAGTAATAGATTGCAAATTGGTAGCATTATTAGTATGAGTATCATCATTATTACTACACGAACTGGTAAACAATGCAATTATCATTGCACTTGCTAAAATAAATCTTGTTTTCATAATCTTTTCAATTTTAAGTTATAGTTCAAATTTAAGCGCATCAAAATCAATCTGCAGCTACATTTGTTACAAAAAAAAGTGCCTTAAAAAAGACACTTTTAAATTTAATAACTCGTATCGTCAAGTTTGACTTTTCCGTAAAATGTTTTATAGAGAAAAAGAAAGTAACCTGCAAGTAAGGGTGTTCCTATTAAAACAATAGTAAGCATAATTCCTAAAGATTTTTGAGAAGATGCTGCATTATAAATTGTTACACTATAGCTGGAATCAATAGTAGAAGGAAGTAAAACTGGATACAACTGAAAAGCTACTAACATTAATAAAAATGCCATTGTTAAAGAAGAAAAGACTAATGCAGAAGCATATTTTTTCTTTGAAACCAAACGAGGAATATTAGCAACCGCTAAAAAAGACAAAATAGGAATAATAAAAAATAACGGATTGTTTTTAAAATTATCTGTAACACCCGGAATAAAAATCAAAGTATATAATGACGTAATAGAAAAACTTATGATAAAAAATATCATTCCTTTTTTTAATAAAAATGTTAATCTTGCGTGCAACCTACCTTCTGTTTTTAGCAATAAGAAAATAGCACCTTGCGTCATAAATATAGACAAAGTTGTAAACCCAGTCATTATAGCATAAGGACTTAAAAAGGACAAGAAAATTCCGCCTTTGTGACTAAAGTTTTCGCCGATTTCAAAACCTTGTAATACATTACCTAAAACCACTCCAAGTAAAAAAGCAATTAAAACGTTGGATACAAAGTAAATGATATCCCAAGTTTTTCGCCACCAAAGCATCTCTTCGGCACTTCTAAATTTTATGGCCGATGAACGCAAAACCAATAAAATTAAAAACAACATAAACGGAATATACATAGCAGAAAGCATGGTTGCATACATAACTGGAAAACCAGCAAATAATGCACCACCCCCTATTATTAACCAAACCTGATTTGCATCCCAAATAGGACCGATTGCGTTGATGGCAATTCTTCGGCTTAAATCTTTTTTAAAAAATAAATGCCACGCCCCTGCGCCATAATCAAAACCTTCTAAAATTGCATATCCTGAAAATAATAATCCTACTACTAAATACCAAAGTGTTGGATAATCGATACCTAAAAATGTTTCCATGTTTCTTAAATTAAATAATTTCTAATGCATTTTGAGCTTCATCATACGGACCGTGTTTTATTTTTTTATTTAATGAATATAAAAACAACAATAACAACAAGGTATACACTACTGTAAATAAGACTAATGAAAACACTATTTGATTAGCTGAAACTTCTTGAGAGAAACCTTCACTTGTTCGTAAATGCCCATAAACAATCCAGGGCTGTCTTCCCATTTCTGCAGCAAACCAACCTACTTGATTGGCTATTTGAGGTAAAATAACAGAGAAAGAAAATATCCACATGATCCATTTAGTTTCAAATAATTTACCTTTCCACCATAAGAAACTTGCATATAAAGTAAGTGCAATTAAAAACATTCCTATAGAAATCATGATATGATAAAATTGAAAAACAGCATTAACTTGTCTTGGTCTATCTTCTTCAGGAAAAGTATTCAAGCCAGTAATTGGAGCTTCAAAATCTTGGTGTACTAAAAAAGATAATCCTCCAGGCAAGCCTAAACCCGTTACTTTTTGATTTTCATTATCTACCCAACCCAAAAGATATAAATCAGCTGGAGCCGATTTTTCGTAGTGTCCTTCCATAGCGGCTAATTTTGCAGGTTGATTTTTTGCAACTCCATCTGCAGAACTATGACCAGAAAGCAATTGAGAAAAAGAAACTACTGTAGCAACCACTAAAGCAATTTTAAAAGCTCTTTTAGATAATTCAACATATCTACCTTTTCTGATATAATAAGCATGAACACTTAAAACTAAGAAAGCTCCAGCTAAAAATGCTCCTTGCCAAGTATGTATAATTCTATCCACACTTGAAGGATTAAAAACCATTGCCCAAAAATCAGTTACTTCTGCACGAGCACTTAAACCTTCGCCAACAATATGATAACCTGCTGGTGTTTGTTGCCAACTATTTGCAACTACAATCCAAACGGCAGAAAACATTGAACCAAAAAACACTCCAATTGTAGATATAAAATGCACTTTTGGAGAAACTCTATTCCATCCAAAAATTAAAATTCCTAAGAAAGTACTTTCTAATCCGAAAGCAAATAAACCTTCAGCGGCTAAAGCACTTCCGAATATATCACCAACATAGCGCGAATAAACAGCCCAATTGGTTCCAAATTCAAATTCCATGATAATTCCGGTTGCAACTCCTATTCCAAAAGTTATAGCAAAAATCTTTAACCAAAAACGGGTTAAAACTTCATACTCTTTATTTCCAGTTTTTAGATACAAACCTTCCATAATTACCATAATTAAACCAATACCAATACTTAAAGGTGGATAGATATAATGAAAGGCAATGGTAAACGCAAACTGAATTCTAGCTAATATTTCGACATCCATAATGATATATATATTTTTCAGTAACAAAATTATTGTTTGAAATTCAATCTAAAAGTAACGCTTGTTACATAGTAATAATTTTAACACTTGTTAAATTGTATTCCATCAAAAAAAAACGCCCCGAAGAAATCGAGGCGTCTTTATAAATATGAGTGTAAAACTATTCAGCTTTTTTCTCAGTAGCTTTTTTAGATGAACAACATCCACCTGATTTAGCTTCTGAACCACAAGATTTTTTATCTGCGGTTGAACAAGATTTTTCAGTTTTTGCTTTCTCTTTTTTTGCTTTTTGCTTAGGCTCTTGAGCGTTAACGTTCATTGATAACATAAAAGCAGCTACTGCCATGATAGAAACTAATTTTTTCATTTTTTTATTTTTTAATTATTATTTAATTCATTTTTAAACTATTGTACTATTACAAATATATATAATTTTAGAAATAGTACTCTTAATTTTGTATTAATTTAACAGCTAATTCTTTCTTATTACTTTTTCAGTTACATAAAACTTATCATCAAATACAAAAGTAATAATCACAAATGTTGTATTTGCAGAAGAAATATCAAAATTCATACCGCTTTTTCCTGCACGAATTCCTTCAATATCTCCTTCTTCTACAATTTTACCATCTATAGTAGAAATTATGTAATTTACTTTTGTTTCGTAAGGCATCGTAAAATCTACTCTAATTGTATCTGATGGTGTAGGATTAGGTGAAATTATAACCGAAAAAGGATTTTTACCATCTATTTGTTGTACGCTTAAAGGAGTGTTTTTAATTAATTTAACCTCATAAACTGTTGGATCTGCAGAAGTTAATCCTGTTTGATTATCTGTAAATGCAGATACAGAAGAACTCTGAATTCCGCCAAACAAATGTCCAATTACAAATTCATTCGCTGTGATGTTTGACAATTGAATTACTTCATTAGAATAATGAGCTAAATTTTCATTAGGAATAAATTCTGCTCCAGCTCCTTTTAAATTTGGCATTTCAACTGGTAATTGATATTCATATAAATCGCCAGTTGCAGTTCGAGTTGTTCTACTTATTGTTTTTACAAACGGAACTGTATCATCTTGAATCAAACTTCCTGCTTGATAATAATATTGACTTATTCCTCCAAAAAACAAATTATGCATTTGGTTTAGAGTTGCATCATACAACCCCACTTTTCCACTATGATAATTACTTAAATATTGATTGAATGAAGTCTGTGGAAAATATCCTCCTGCTTTAATATCAACCGGATATAAAAAAGGCAAATCCACCGCAATTTGAAAAACCCCAGATGAAATTGTATAGCCAAGTTCGCCATCAGGAAAAACTTGAGGAACTAAATTATAATCTCTTCGATGTAAATGCACCGCATCTGTAATTTCTTCATAGTTAGCGTAACTCAAACCAGCTCCCGAATTATCAATTGTAAATTTACGAATGGAATTAGAATAGGTTTGCGTAAACGTTGGATTGTTCATAGGATTATATCGTCCATCAAATCGATGTCCGCCAACTAAATAAAACGTAGTTCCAATTTTTGCTAATTGTCCGCCTGTAATTGCAAAAACATCGTTAGCTATTTGTTTAAAATAAGCGCCTATTGAAGTGCCAGCAATAATAGCATTAATCAAATTTGGCACATCAACTGAAGTCAAATTATTAAACGTTTTATGATCGGCTGCTGTTGTTGAATAAGCATATCCACCAATAATAAACAAAGCATCGCCATCTTGATAAAAATTCATGTTTGTCGATTGCAATTGTTCTTTAATTCCTGTAGGAAGCGAATTTACCGAAGCCGACCAAACTTGTTGTGTGGCAATATCAACCACATACATATCGGTATTGTTTTGCGCTCCAGGAAAAGCATTAAATGGTTGACGTGCATGAACACCATCCTTTCTTCCACCAATAATAAGCCATTTACCATTATGTTGGGCAAAAGCATACGAATGTAATCCTGGCAATCCAGATACTGTTACAGGAGTTAAAACCACATCATAATCAAATGTAGTTTGTGCTATTGATGATTGTAAAAACATTAACAATAACACGATTAAATATTTTTTCATTGTATAAAATTATATGTTAAGCTCCTGAAAAAACAGGAACCATAAATAAACTTTTTAAATTTTTTAAATGAAAAACTTAGGCGGATGCCAGATAGAATGTTGGTATATAGAAATAAAGATTTTCTCGTAATTCGATTTTTCTTTTTCGAGTTTGAATTCAGAAAAAGTAATTTCAGGTTTAAAATCTAATTCGGCTACAAATTGAACCGGACTAAAATTTAGATTCATAATTATTTTACCCTTCTCACAACCTGAAGATTCAGTATTAGAATTATGACAAGTTTGTTCACAATTTTCACTCGAAAATATTTTCATTGCTCTAACTGACGGCAATGTCACCAGAAGCAATAAGTAAAAACAAAGGATGTGAACTAAAAATTTCATTTAACAAATATATACAAACTTTAAAAACATTTGGTAACATTTGTTACACAAGAAATTAGGGTTTCTTCTTTTTGAAAAAATCACCAATCATATTGAATAATAACCCTCCTAAAACACCACCATACAAAGTACTATTTAAAGGTTTTGAAGTGATAGAACATGTTCCTGAAACACAACCAATATAATGATAATAAGCGTAGCCAGAAATTAATCCGAATACAACTCCAATAGCAGTAATAATGATTTCTTTTTTATTCATTTTGTTTTTTCTTCAAAGATAGAAGTTGATTTATACTTCTTAAGTAACAAATATCACATTAGCTTTGATATGAAAATCAACATTGAAGATTTCATACTCATCATTTAAACATAAAGTTATTATCAAAAACTGATTTTGTTTCAGTAGAAAAACTAAAAAAAGAAGAAAATTATTTATGTAGAGTATTTTTTAATCAACTTTTAAATTTTGTTTTTTTTTGTATAAGCTTAATTAACTGCTTTCTTTTATTTTGAAATTCAGAATTTGGTAAACTAAATTTTTCAGACTTTAAATACTCTATTAGATTTTTCTTAGTAATTCCATCTATCGTTTCCAACTCAATTTCTTCAGGAATTTCAATATTTTTAACATTAATAAGGTAATATAAAAAATCTAATTCTTTATACATAAGACAAACATCGATTAAAGAAAAAGTTTTTTTATAGGGTGGAAATTTTATAGTGGAATTTAAATCTGCACCTTTTTCAATTAATAATTTACTTACTTCTAAACAACTTAAATTTACAAACAGAGGCAAATTTTCAGACACCGAACCCTTTTCATTAGTTGAAATAACCTTCAAATTAACATCACAATTTTTCTTCAGTAGTTCATTAACAAAAAAAGCATCGCAATCGCCTAAAAATTCAATTGCTATAATTAATGGTGTTGTTTTCTCAAACTTTCCGCAAATTTCATTGACATTTGCACCATTAGCTATTAATGCTTTAAACGCTTCTCTTTTGTTATTGGCAATTGACAAGCAAAGTAAACTCATCCCGTATTTAGGTTCTTTTACATCAATAAGCTCAGGATTAGAACTAATAATTTTTGTAATTGTTTTTACATTTTCTTCATTTACAGCTTTTGCCAAACTATATGCTGGCGAATCATCAAAATTAGAAAATCTATATCCAGGAGAAGTATTATCAGAAACTTGACATTGTATGTTCAATGTATAAAAAAAAGCAAGTAAAATAATTTTCTTCATATTGTCTTTTATTTAATCAAAGTTAAAAACTTATGGATTACAAAATCAGATTCAGATTTTCTAAGATAGTAAATTAAATGAAAAAGTTATAAATAATTTAAAACTGAAAATAAATAAAAGGTTGAGTTCCTGAAGAAGCTGTTGCGTACACTACCCAATAAATCAATCCTAATAAAATAGCTTTAATAACTAACGGGATAGTTGAAAAAGTTTTTTGCATGAAAGCAATAGTTTTTACTGGAATAAAATGCCAAACCACTCCGATTACTAATAACAAAAACACATTTTTATATCCTAATACAATCGTTTGCCATTGATCATAATTGAACGTTAATTTGCCTATGTTTTGAATGACTTGAAATGCCGTTGCAAAGTCTTTAGCTCTGAAAAACAACCAACAAAACACAACAAAATGAAAAGTCAAGATAACTTGAATGGTTCGAACAAACATGTTTTTTGGTAATTTAATAAACTGACCAAAGAACTTCTCTACTACTAAAGCCAATCCGTGTAAAACACCCCAAACCACAAATTTCCATGATGCTCCATGCCATAATCCGCCTAAAAACATGGTCATAAACAAATTGAAATACGTTCTTATTTTTCCTTTTCTGTTTCCGCCTAACGAAATGTATAAATAATCGCGTAACCAACTCGAAAGTGAAATATGCCATCTTCGCCAAAATTCAGTAATAGAACCTGATTGATAGGGTGTTCTAAAGTTATCAGGCAACCAAAATCCCATTAATAAAGCTAATCCAATTGCAATGTCTGAATATCCTGAAAAGTCGCAATAAATCTGAATTGCATAACCATAAGAAGCCATTAAATTTTCGAATGCAGTATAACTATTTGGTGCATCAAAAACGCGGTCAACGAAGTTGCTTGAAATATAATCTGAAATCACCGCTTTTTTTAACAAACCACCAATAATCAAAAATAAGGCGCGATTAAAATCCTCTTTTGTTAGTTTTAATTTCTCATAAATTTGCGGAATAAAATCGCTCGCTCTTACAATTGGTCCTGCTACTAATTGCGGGAAAAATGAAACGAAAAATAAGAAATCCATGAAGCTTTTCGTTGGCTCTAATTCTTTTCGGTAAACATCGATGGTGTAACTTAACGTTTGGAAAGTATAGAATGAAATTCCGACGGGAAGAATAATATCTTCAAACTTCATATTTCCATCAAAAATCGAATTAAAGTTATCGATAAAGAAATTGGTATACTTAAAATAAGCTAACATTCCAAGGTTAATCAACAAACTCAAAACCAAATAAAACTTACGATAGAATTGTTGAACTTCTACATAAATTAATCGAGAAAGCGAATAATCTACAACAGATGAAAATAGTAATATCCAAAAGTAAAAACCACTTGACTTATAATAGAAAAATAGTGAAAACAGCACCACATAGGTTATGCGAAAATAATGTGTTTTTCGTGATAAAATATAAATAGCATAAAAGGTTAAAAACAAACCTAAAAACAATGCACTGTTAAACAACAAAGGCTGTTTTGGATTGTAAATAAACCAATTTTTTATCGTTTCTAAATCAACACTACCAATAGTGTTATGAAACCAATTTTGTAAACTAAAAAGTGCGCTCACTATTATTTTGATGATTTAAATAATTCATACGATTGCATAAAAGCATTAAAAAACAATTCTGCTTGTTTTTCATATCCTGCTTTAGAATAATGCACTTTATCTCTAGCCATATATCCTTTTGCCGCATTACGGTTTATGGATTTGTTACCACCAAAAACATCTAGAAGATTCCAAACTGCATAGTTATTTACGTGTGCATTATCTTCTATGATTTCAGCATATTTTTCAATAAATGTATTTTTAAATTTTCGATGTAAAACAGAAGGTGGAGATGTCATTACTAAAATACAAACCTCCGGATTATGCTCTTTAATTCCTTTAATCATTTGGTTCAAATGAGTGAAATATTGCTCACCTGATTGTTTGTCAAAACTTTCATTAGTTCCTAAAGATATAATCACTAAATCAGGATTTAAAGCTGGCAATTGCTCATAAAACAAAGGAAATTTATTAAAATCAGATGCCTTAGCTCCATTTACGCCTATACTATGATATAGTATACCCGAATTCTCGTTTTCTAAAACCAACCCGTTTAAAGCAAAATCGTCAATTTCTTGATTGGGAACAATCGCAATTTTATCTAATAGCGTTGTCGAAATATAATCGTTTGTATAAGTTGCTGGTTGTAAGTCAATCGGAATATATTCTGTTTGGGTAGTGGTTTTAGATTGAGTTCCTTTTGTTGGAATTGTTAAAACTTTTCCATCACGAATCATATCACTTTTTAAACCATTTGCTTTTTTTAATGCCTTTAAAGAGACATTGTATTTGTTAGCAATTCCTCCTAAAACTTCTCCTGACTTTACTTTATGGGTTATTTTTTTTGGAACTTTTCTTTCTATTACAATGCTTTTATTAGAAACTGAAACATCAAATAAATTAGCATTTTGAGGTGTAATTACTTTTAGTTTTGTAAAATTAAATTGCGAATCTTTGACTACTAATTGAATAGCAAAATCATCTGAATTTGTTTCCATAGAAAAACCACTTAATCCAACAGGCTTTGTTGTATCTGCATATAAATTTCTAAAACTTTGAAAATTTCCTGATGCGGAATAGCGAATGGGAGCACTATTATTAGTTTTTGCTACACTATAAGGTAACGTAAATCCAAAACCTGCATTTCCAAAAACAGATTGCATTTCTTTTCTAATTTTTGCAGTAAATAAATCTGCCTGAATATGCGAATCGCCAATATGAACAATATTGATTTTTCTTGATTTTGTTTGCTCTAATTGATATACTTTTTCATAGAATGCCAAAAGAGCATTTGAATTATGAAAATCATTTCCTGTAAAAACAACCTCAACAGAATCTACAACCGGAATATCTACATAAACCGAATCGACTGGAATTAACAAAGAATCTTGAGAGAATCCAAAAATTGAAATTCCAAGAAATAGCGCTATTAATTTACTCTTCATGTACCGAATCCTTATTAATTATTACACTATCTTTTTTTATACGAGCCACTGGTTTTTTTCGTTTTTTTCTTAATTCTTTATACATCTCATAGCCTTGATTCAACTGAGCAAAAACTAAATTTGCCGCCTCTTTTGCTCCTCTATGATTAAAATGTGTATAATCTTTATTGGCTCTAGATGGCTCCTGCTCTACCCATTGAATCATAGAACCATCGCCACCCATTAAGGTGTACATATTTACAAAACTCGATTCCGATTTAATAGCATATCGCTTTTGCGCAGTATTTAATGGTACAACGGCAGAATCTGTTTTCATTTCTAAATCATATTTGGTCGATTTATCTGCTGTAGAAACAATTAAAATGGCAACTCCCGGAAAACATTCTTTTAAATGCGCAACCACTTTTGTCATCCTTTTTTCGTACCAACCGTAGTTTAATGAGCCATAATTCAACACATTAGCTCCATATTGCAAAACGATTAAATCATAATCTAATTTGGCATGAAACGCACGCATTGTAGCTATATCAAAACTTCCAATAGGCAAACCAGAATTCCCTCTATTTGAGAAATTATCTACATGAACCCCTTTTCCGTCATCAAAATTGAATCCGTAAATTGGAATAGAATCTGCCTTTTTGAAGTTTACTTTTAAAGTTTTAAGATTCGTTTCTGAAAGCACTAATGTATTGACAATTGAATTAGGCGTTAATTTTTTAGAAATCGTATCTGTTCCTAAAATATATTTAATTTTTCCTTCTTTATTTTTTGAACTTCCGTAAAACAATGTAGGTTTAGGCAAATCAGAAGCAAATCGCGTTTTGTTCGCTTTATATTTTACCCAAGCTACATTAGAGGTATCATTTGAATAAAATACATGACCGTTTACTCCAAATGGATGTAATGGTCGTTTTACTTTTAAATAAGATTGAGTTTTCCAATTTGCAGAAAACTCATGTACTAATGAGCTTCTTGAACTTGCAGACTCTGATGTAATATTCACAAAACCAACACCTTGTCCGCCAAATTTTTCTTGTAAATACGTTCTGAAATCTTTTACAATTAAATCGCCATCCGTCATTGAATCTCCAAAATAAGCAATTCGAACGTTGCCTTCATTTTTAGTTTCTAATTGGAAAAGTTTTTCGAAGAAAGATAGTAAATACTGATTCCCTTTATAATTCTCAAAAGTTTCATCTGGAAATTTAACTCCGTTAGTAATTTTATAATCAATTGTAAGTTCAGACAATGTATCTGCGGCAATTGTATCATTATCTTCGACAATTGCTTCTAACAACAAACTATCGACAACAATATTTTTTGAAGCAATTGTAGTTTCTGAAAACAACTTTTTAGGTAAAAACGTTTTGAATGTCAAAAAAGACAATGCAGAAACGATTATCACAAGTAAAGTTTGAAAAAAATATTTTGATGTGTTCATTTATTAAATTTCAATAATAAAATCTAAAATCGTAATCCAATATTTGGGAACGCAGATTGAAGAGTTTTTTAATAATTCTGAAAATTTTACCTCATTTAACCCAATTCATTTATAAAAGAGACGCTTAACAGCGTGACAAACTAAACGTAAAAAAACTCGCAACTCGTAACTTTAAACTCGCAACTCTTCTTACATTCTCTCAGGAACTTCTATTCCTAATAACTGAAAGGCATTTTTAATCGTATTACCAACTGATTTTGATAATTGAACTCGAAACACTTTTTTATCGTGATTTTCTTCTCCTAAAATTGAAACCTGTTGGTAGAACGAATTGAATTCTTTTACCAAATCGTAGGTGTAATTCGCAATTAAAGCCGGACTATGATTCTCTGCTGCGTTTTGAATTACTTCAGGGAATAATTGAACTTGTTTGATTAATTCTTTCTCTTTTTCATGCATCTCGACTTCGCTCGATGTGACAACATTTTCGAAGTCAAAATCGGCTTTTCTCAAAATCGATTGAATACGCGCATAAGTATATTGAATAAAAGACCCTGTGTTTCCTGCAAAATCAACTGATTCTTCTGGATTGAACATCATTTGTTTTTTTGGATCTACCTTAAGCATATAATATTTTAATGCGCCCAAACCAATAGTTGTATACAATTTTGACTTTTCTGACTCAGAATAGCCTTCTAATTTTCCTAACTCTTCTGAAATAGCTTGTGCTGTCGTAGTCATTTCTGCCATTAAATCATCAGCATCTACAACTGTTCCTTCACGTGATTTCATTTTTCCAGAAGGTAATTCCACCATTCCGTAAGATAAATGATACAAGCTATCAGCCCAATCAAATCCTAATTTTTTCAAGATTAAAAATAACACTTTAAAGTGGTAATCTTGCTCATTTCCTACTGTGTAAACCATTCCTCCAACATCTGGAAAATCTTTTACACGCTGAATAGCGGTTCCAATATCTTGCGTCATATAAACCGCTGTTCCGTCTGAACGAAGCACGATTTTTCTATCTAAACCATCCGCTGTTAAATCAATCCAAACGGAACCATCAGGATCTTTCTCGAAAATGCCTTTTTCTAAACCAAACTGCACTACTTCTTTTCCAAGTAAATACGTATTCGATTCATAATAATTAGGAATATTGAAATTAACACCCAAATTTTTATACGTTTGCTCAAAACCATCATACACCCATTGGTTCATAGTTTTCCAAAGTTCAATAACTTCAGGTTTACCATTTTCCCAATCTAAAAGCATTTGTTGTGCTTCCAAAATTGATGGTGCTAATTTTTTTGCTTCGTCTTCGGTTTTACCTTGAGCAATTAATTCTGCAATTTCTTTTTTATATTGTTTGTCGAATTCTACATAGAAATTCCCAACCAATTTATCACCTTTTAATCCCGTTGATTCTGGTGTTTGTCCGTTTCCGAATTTCTGCCAAGCCAACATTGATTTACAGATGTGAATTCCTCTATCGTTGATGATTTGCGTTTTGTATACTTTTTTTCCAGAAGCTTTGATGATTTCGGCAACTGAATAACCCAATAAATTATTACGAATATGCCCTAAATGCAACGGTTTGTTAGTATTTGGCGAAGAATATTCGACCATTACTGCCTTTTCGCCTTCTTTTGGAGCTAAAAAACCAAAAGTTTCGTTGTTTTTAATCGAATTAAAAAATTCTATATAATAAGCATCCGAAATCACGATGTTTAAAAATCCTCCAACAACGTTAAATTTAGCGACTTCATGAATATTAGCAACTAAATAATTTCCTATTTGATTTCCTATTTCAACAGGATTCCCTTTTAACGCTTTTACTAAAGGAAAAACTACCATAGTAACATCACCTTCAAACTCTTTCCTAGTAGCTTGAAATTCAACTTTCTCAATAGAAATATTGAACAATTCAAGAACTGCTTTTTGGATATGTACTGTAAGTGTTTGATGTAATGTCATTTTTGCCTTTTTTTAGAACGTGCAAAGGTAATAAATAGTAATTAGTGATTCATAATTAGTGATTAGTTTTTTTGTGTAAAATCAATAAAAAAAGTACTCCTAAAAATTTTAAGAGTACTTTTTTTATTGAATTGACTTTATTTTGCTAATTTACAATAGAAACTACCATCTAATAATTACGCTTCCCCAAGTAAATCCAGAACCAAAAGCAGCTAAAACTACTAAATCTCCTGATTTAATTTTTCCTTGTTCCCAGGCTTCAGTTAAAGCAATTGGAATAGATGCTGCTGTTGTGTTTCCGTATTTTTGAATATTGTTAAAAACTTGGTCGTCTGTTAAACGGAATTTCTGTTGAATAAATTGTGAAATTCTTAAGTTAGCCTGATGAGGCACCAACATATTAATATCTGAAACTTGTAAATTATTGGCTTGCAAACCTTCGTTAATGACTTCGCTAAAACGAACTACTGCATTTTTAAACACAAACTGGCCATTCATATAAGGATAATAGCTTTCATCATTAGGATCGTTATCAGCAATAATATCGGTTACCCAACGTTTTCCCATTCCTGGAGCAATTAATGATAATTCTTCGGCATGTTGCCCTTCGGAATGAAGATGTGTTGACAAAATTCCTTTCGACAAATCTTCTTCTCTTGAAAGAACTGCCGCTCCTGCTCCATCTCCAAAAATTACAGAAACACCTCTACCACGAGTCGTCATGTCTAAACCAGTAGAATGTAATTCAGAACCAATAACTAAAATATTTTTATACATTCCGGTTTTAATATATTGATCTGCTACTGAAATAGCATACACAAAACCCGAACATTGATTACGAACATCTAATGCACCAACAGTTCTTAAACCTAAATCGCGTTGTACTAAAACACCTGGACCTGGAAAATAATAATCCGGACTCAAAGTTGCAAAAACAACAAAATCAATATCTTCCTTGGCTACACCCGATCGCTCAATAGCAATTTCGGCTGCTTTAACACCCATTGATGTAGTCGTATCTTCACCTCTTATAATATGACGACGTTCTTGAATTCCAGTTCTTTCCTGAATCCATTCATCGTTAGTATCCATTAGTTTAGATAAATCATCATTAGTAACAATGTTATCTGGCACATAATAGCCTAAACCTGATATTTTAGAATGGTACATAATTTTTTAATTATTTATTAGCTTACAAAAATACAAATTTTAAAGTGTATTGATCAATGGCATAAAAAAAGTCCAACATACTTTGTAAGTTGGACTTTTTAAAATTGTATTGATTATACGGTTTGATCATCAACTGTTGCGTCTGGCGCATTTTTTTTCACAGATTCGATTCCGTTGTCTCTTGATGCAACACTTTCATACATTTCACTTGTACCAATAATCTGACCATTTGTAGCTTTAAGATTGAAATAAGGCTTTCCATTTTTAGCTTCTAAACGATCGAAACGAGTATCAACTTGTGAGTTTTTTTTAACCGATTCTACACCATTTAAACAAGCTGCTTTAGTTGTATAACCCTCACTACCTAAAATTTCTTGACCGTTTCCTGCTTTTAAGCTAAATTGAAACTCTCCGTTTTTTCTAGTTGAAATGACAAATTTTCCCATGTTATAAAATTTAATATTATGAATTAATGAAATATAAACTTACAAATAAAAATTAACAAATAAAAATTTGAGTAACATCAAGTGGAGCTTACAACAAAATTTCGCCATTTAATAATGTAGAAAAAACAAAACATCTTTATTATTAGTTCATCGAAAAATAGATAACAATCAAAAAAAAATCAAACATTCAAATATTAGACCTTTGAATTGAAAGATTTGAAGGTCTATTTTATTTTCAAACAAACCATTTCCCCATTTTCAATCAAATTATCATTTTCAAAAAACAGAATTTGATTGCCATATTTAACTTCAATTAAATAATGACTTCCTCTAAAATAAGATTTTACAACTTCTACTTTAAAATTAGAATTTAAAGTTACTTTCAGTTGATGCGGATAAACAAATTTTAATTCGCCATCAATCTCAATTTCATTAACATCTCCAAACAAGGACGCAACATATTTATCTTTTGGATTATTGTAAATGAATTTTGGAACTCCACTTTCAATAATTTTTCCATCTCTCATTATAGCAACCTCATCGGCAAATGCTAAAACATCAGTGCTATCGTGAGTTGCTACAATACAAGTAATATCTTTTTCATTTAAATAAGCAAACAACTTTCTGCGAAGACTTTTTTTTCTAAAATTATCGATGTGACTAAAAGGTTCATCCAACAATAATACTTCTGGTTCTAGTGCTAATACTCTTGCTAAAGCTACACGTTGCATTTGACCACCACTTAAAAATTTAGCTTTTACATTGGCATATTCTGTCATTTCTACAATCTCTAACAATTCAGAAATACGTGCTTGTTTAGCATCTGGAAAAAAATTAGTGAGATACTTTCCTACGTTTTCAGCAACTGTAATAAATGGCATTAAATCGAAATCTTGCGCCAAATATTTCATAAAAGGCATTCCGGGAATTAAATGAAATTTAGGCCCTAAAACTTCGGTGTTATTCCAAAATATTTGCCCTTCATCTAGATCATATAATCCATAAATTAATTTTAGTAACGTACTTTTTCCGCAACCACTTTCGCCAATAATTGCAAGATTAGTTCCTTTTTTTATTGAAAAGGAAATGTTTTGAAGCGTGTTTTCATCTAAATAAGAAAATGAAATATTTGTTGCTACCAGCATAGTTGCTTTTTTTTCTACAAATATAAGATTAAATATTATGTCAATTTGTCACCAATTATAGTTTGGTATTTCTTTTGTAGGTAGCAATACATCAAAATTGTTTAACTAAAATTTTAAAATATGGCATCAGGAAAAATTAACGTTTCTGTAGAAAACATCTTTCCCTTAATTAAAAAATTCTTGTACAGCGATCACGAAATATTTCTTCGTGAATTAGTCTCTAATGCAACAGACGCTACTTTAAAATTAAAACATTTAACCAGTATTGGTGAAGCTAAGGTTGAATATGGCAATCCAATTATCGAAGTAAAAATCGATAAAGAAGGAAAAAAACTGCACATCATTGATCAAGGTTTAGGAATGACAGCAGATGAAGTTGAAAAATATATCAATCAAATTGCTTTTTCTGGAGCTGAAGAGTTTTTAGAAAAATATAAAGATTCTGCCAAAGATTCAGGTGTAATTGGTCATTTTGGATTAGGATTTTATTCTGCCTTCATGGTGGCTTCTAAAGTAGAAATCATTACCAAATCATACAAAGACGAACCAGCTGCACATTGGACATGTGATGGAAGTCCGGAATTTTCATTAGTTCCTCATGACAAAACCGACAGAGGTTCTGAAATCATCTTACATATTGCTGAAGATTCTTTAGAGTTTTTAGAAGAGTTTAAAATTCGTGAATTGTTAACGAAGTACAATAAATTCATGCCTATTCCAATTAAATTTGGAACCAAACAAGAAGCGCTTCCAAAACCAGAAGATGCGCCAGAAGATTACAAAACTGAATACAAAGAAGTTGACAATATCATCAACAATCCTAATCCGGCTTGGACTAAACAACCAGTGGATTTAAGTGATGAGGATTACAAAAAATTCTATCACGAATTGTATCCAATGCAGTTTGAAGAGCCTTTATTCAATATTCACTTAAATGTAGATTATCCGTTCAATTTAACAGGGATTTTATATTTCCCAAAAATGTCGGCCGATCTACAAATGCAAAAAGACAAAATTCAATTGTACCAAAATCAGGTATATGTAACTGATAATGTAGAAGGAATTGTTCCTGAATTTTTAGGCATGTTAAAAGGGGTTATTGATTCGCCAGATATTCCGTTAAACGTTTCTCGTTCGTATTTACAAGCGGATGGAAATGTAAAGAAAATTTCGAACTACATCACTAGAAAAGTAGCCGATAAATTAAAATCGTTATTCAACGAAAATCGTGCTGATTTTGAACAAAAATGGAACGACATTAAAATTGTTTTAGAATACGGAATGCTTTCAGAACCAAAATTCTATGAAAAAGCAGGCGATTTTGTATTGTATCCTACCACTAATGGAAAATATTTCACATTAGCCGAATTGAAAGAAGCAATAACTGCAAATCAAACAGATAAGAATGGAAAACTAGTAGTGTTATATGCTTCGAATAAAGACGCACAACACAGTTACATTGACATTGCAACCGCTAAAGGTTATGAAGTTTTATTATTGGATTCGCCAATTGTTTCGCATTTAATTCAAAAATTGGAAGCAGATAACGAAAACCTAACTTTTGCAAGAGTTGATGCTGAACATATTGATAAATTAATACAGAAAGAAGAAACAACTATTTCTAAATTATCTGATGATGAGCAAACAAACCTAAAATCAGTTTTAGATGCCATTGTACCAAAAGAAAACTATACCGTTCAACTAGAGCCTATGGATAGTAGTGCAGCTCCTTTTATGATTACACAACCCGAGTTCATGAGAAGAATGAAAGAAATGAGTGCAACTGGCGGTGGAGGAATGTTTGGAATGGGTAATTTCCCTGATATGTATAATTTGGTAGTAAATTCAAATTCTAGTTTAGCAACAACTATTTTACAAACCGAAGATAAATCGGCTCAAGAAGTATTAGTAAAACAAGCTTTAGACTTAGCCAAAATTTCACAAGGTTTACTTAAAGGTGAAGAATTAACTGCATTTGTAAAAAGAAGTTTTGAAACTTTGAAGTAATCGAATTGAAATTCTGTTACCTTTAAGAATCATTTATCAATCCTGACAGGTTTTTGAAACTTGTCAGGATTTTTTGTTAACTTTGACTATAAAGCCAATGCAAAATGAAAAAACTAACATTCGAAATCGAAATAAACGCTCAAGCCGATAAAGTTTGGAATGCCATGTGGGAAGAAGAAAATTATAAAAAGTGGACTTCGGCCTTTTGCGAAGGTTCAACAACTAAATCGAATTGGAAACAAGGAGAACGAATTCATTTTCTTGATCCAAATGGAAATGGAATGTATAGTGAAATAACTATTCTAATTCCAAATGAGAAAATGTTTTTTACGCACATTGGAAATCTAAAAAACTTTACAGAACAACCTTTAGATGACGAATCTAAAACTTGGTCAGGCGCAACTGAAAACTATTCATTAAACGAAGAAAATGGTAAAACAAAAATTTCTGTAGTAATAGATGTTCTAGAAAAATATATCGAATATTACAATAAAACTTTTGGATTAGGCTTAGCGATTATTAGAGAAATTGCCGAAAACTAATAGACATAAAATAATTACAACAAAAAACAATGACGGTATCTTTAGAAACTCCCGCACTTTTATTCTCAGCAACTTCATTAATACTTTTAGCCTATACAAATCGATTTTTAACAATTGCACAAATTGTGAGAGGCCTTAAAAAGAATTATGATGACAATCACAATAAAAACATTTTACTTGAAATTAAAAACTTAAACTTACGATTGACTTTGATTCGTTACATGCAACTATTTGGGGTAATGTGTTTGTTTTTATCGGTTTTTGCAATGCTATTATTGTATGTAAATCAAGTTACTATAGGAATTTATTTATTTGGAGCAAGTTTACTTTCGTTATTAATTTCATTAGGAATCTCATTTTGGGAAATTAGTATTTCAGTAAATGCACTTCGGGTTCATTTAAAAGATTTATCTGAGGATATGGAATAATTAAAATTTAAACCTTTTTGATTCTAAATAGTCTAATCAATAAACTTAAAAAAATAGCTTATGAGAAAAATGAATTTTTATATTATCGGAACATTTTTGTTAACATTAATTTCTTGTAGTAAAGAAGATATAATAGTAGATCGCGAATTGGTTAATGCTTATGCAGAAATTGAATTTAGCAGTGAAGTTGATTTTAATTCAGGAATTGAAGCTGCAAGTGACAATTCATCATTTGCAAGTAGAAATAATATTAATTCAAATACTTCTATAGCCTCTTGTGCAACAGTAACGGTTGACAATGCAACACCTGGGGTTTTTCCTAAAACATTTACAATTGATTTTGGAAGTGGTTGTGTTTCAAATGGAATTTTAAGATCTGGAAGTATTACAGTTACAATTACAAATTACATTATGACCGCTGGAAGTGTTACAACTATTGTAAGAGGAAATAATTATTACATTAATGGCAGAAAAGTGGAAGGTACAATTGTATATGAAAACACTACAACTGATGTAAATAATCCTCAATGGAATAGAACGATTACAAACGGAAAAACAACTACTACTTCTGGAGATGTTTATACTCATTCTGGAACTCGAACTGTAAAACAAATTGCAGGTGTTACCACCTTAGCACTGTTAGATAATATTTACGAAATAACAACCGGAAATCATACTATTACAAAAAATAATAACGCTACATTAACGACAACTGTAGTTGAGCCATTAATTAAAAAATATGCTTGCGCTCATGTTTCACAAGGACAGCTAGATTTACAAGGTAGTGTTTTAGACGGTATTTTAGATTATGGAGATAATACATGTGATTATTTTGCAACCTATACTCATTCAAACGGAGTAGTTTATGACATTGTTCTAAATTAAACGATATAAAAAAAACAATATTAATGTTGTACTGATATTTGGAATATCAACATTATACACTCAATAAGATAAAGATTGACTAAGTTTTAGTTGTTATAAAAATCTCGTTTAAATAAATTTAAACGAGATTTTTTTATTCTATAATCCACAACAAAACAGGCTTTTCTGATTTTTGTAATCGAATGTCTAATTTTTTCATAAATTCATTTGAAACTGCGGGACAACCCCAACTTAAAGGAGAAAAGTTAGGATACACTTCATTGTTTTTAACAGCATTCCAAGAATGTAAAACTACTACCCTTTTTACAGCCGTTTTATTACTTTGTTCTAAACCATGTAACCAATATTTTACGTTGATTCCCCAAGAACTATAATCTCTACTTCCTATTTTATACTTTCCTTTCATGGAGCAATGACTATTTACGCGATGATCAAATTTTACTTTTTCCCATTTAGCTGGATTATCTTCAAATTGATCGCAACTACCATGAGTTACTAAATTTTTATCTAAAAATTTCTTAGACGCAAAATCATATATAAAAAAACGATTCTTACCTGAATGAATACTCAAATCAACTAAAAAATAATATGATTCATTGAAGTTGTTTTGCTTACAATATTCGGCTGCTTCATTGTGATACAATTCATAATCTTTAATTGAATCAGAACTTACTTCAGCATTATTACAACATAAAAAACAAATCGAAATCAATAATATAAAATGTTTCATAAAAAATTTTAAAAGAATTAAACACTATTAATAAATTTTTATTTAAAAAGTCATTCTTAAATTGTAACTAAAACTATACCAAACAAAAATCTTTTTTATTTATCTATTCTCTTTTTTCTTTTTACCTATCTTTGCGCCCCTTAAAAATCAGGAGATGTCAAACAACAATATAATTAAAGGTGTCATTTTAGTTGCACTAGGAGCTACGAGTTATGGTATGTTAGCAACATTTGTAAAACTAGCATACAAAGAAGAATTTACTACTGCAGAGGTAACTTCTGCTCAATTCATTTATGGAATCATTGGGGTTTTAATCATCAATTTAATTCAAAGAACAAAGAATAAAAACAAGGTAATAAAAGCAAGTTCTAAAAATATTTTGCATTTAATGTTAGCTGGAACTTCGTTAGGAATGACCAGTGTTTTTTACTATTTGGCAGTAAAATATATTCCGGTTTCTATTGGAATCGTTTTGTTAATGCAAACGGTATGGATGGGTGTTTTGCTAGAATGGATTTTAGATAAAAAAGCGCCATCATTTCAAAAAATAATATCTGTTATCATCGTTTTAATTGGAACTGCTTTAGCTATAAACATATTTAAAATTGATTTCAACGATACATCAATCGATTGGGCTAGCGGAATATTTTGGGGCATATTAGCAGCAGCATCTTTCACTACAACGATGCTAACGGCAAATAAAGTTGGACTCGGAATTTCGTCTGCACAAAGAAGTCTTTACATGCTTTTAGGAGGTGCAATAATTGTTTTTGGATTTAGTTTATTTACTCAATCTACACCATTTAACTTTGAAATTTTTGCTAAATGGGGTATAGTCTTAGCTTTATTTGGGACTATAATTCCACCTATGTTATTAAACGCAGGGTTTCCTCACACCGGAATTGGATTAGGAAGTATTGTTTCATCATTAGAGCTACCCGTTTCAGTTATGATGGCCTTTTTCCTTTTAAATGAACAAGTTTTATTTATTCAATGGATTGGAATTGTATTAATTATTACAGCAATTGTTATTATGAATATACAATTCAAGAAAAATAAAGTAAATTAGCGATGTATAAACATCGCTTTTTTTATGCTTGATCTATTTCCAAAAGAAAAAATAATTTTACCATTACCAGATGCTATTTTTGAATTTTATCCCAATTTCTTCTCAACAGAAGAAGCGAATGTATTATTTCAAAAACTGATACATGAAACGCCTTGGCAACAAGATGATATTACTATTTTTGGAAAAAAAATAGCACAACCACGATTAACCTGTTTGTTCGGAAACGAAGGAAAACCCTATTCGTATTCAGGATTAACCATGCAACCTCATGCTTGGAATTCAACTTTAATCTTTATAAAAGAAAAAATAGACCAAATTGCTGAACAAAATTTCACAACTGTGTTAGCCAATTTGTATCGAAACGAAAAAGACAGTAATGGTTGGCATGCCGATAATGAAAAAGAATTAGGTAGAAATCCAATTATTGCTTCCGTAAGTTTTGGGGAAGAACGTAAATTTCAAATCAAACACAACACCCTTTCTGATGTTAAAATGACTCTAAATTTAAATCACGGAAGTTTATTACTCATGAAAGAAGGCAGTCAAATTCACTACAAACACCAAATACCAAAAGCAAATCAGCCTAAAAAAGCGAGAATAAATCTAACATTTAGAACCATTTTGTAATAATTTTTCAAAAAAACACTTCAAAATAACTTCATTTTTAAAAATTTCAAAAAAAACAATTCCTTTATTTTTTGAATTTATTTTTTTACTAATATTGAATGATAAACTAATCAAAAAGTTAAAAATAGTAGTCATCTAATGAAATCGCATTAAAAACATTTTAGCAAACATGTACAATTCCTAAAAATGCGGTTCCGTTTGTTACCGATGAAAATATTGTTTAAACAAATGAAAAAGAAGAAAATTTCAGAATTCGACAACGAAACATTAAATAGAGTTGTTGCAATGGCACAAGAGGAAAAAAAACCTTTTGAAGTATTAAAAGTAGAATTTGGAGTATCTGAAAATGAGGTAACCGAATTAATGCGAAATCGATTATCTAAAGACAACTTTGAACTTTGGAAAAAGAAAGTTTCGGCTAGCAAGCCTAAACCTAAACCTATTAAGTACAATGAACTAGAAGATGATGATTTAGATAGCAAATACTATTTTAAAAATAAATTCGACTAAAAATTTAACTCTTGTCCAGCAAGAGTTTTTTATTTACAATAATTTGATACACAAAAACCAGCTAAAAAAAATATAAACGGTATTTGTAACAAACATCTATTTTTTTCTACTTATAGCTAATTCAATTTAGATATAATGAAAAAAATAATTCTATCCCTATCTTTCGTGGGATTTTTATGGAGTTGTAGTCCAACCCAAACAGCAACTAAACAAAATGATGTTGCTGTAACAATTGACTTAGTTAATGTAAAAGATGACAAAGTAATGGTTACTGTTACACCTCCTACTTTTACAAACGAAACCGCTACATTTCATTTTCCAAAAACAGTACCTGGTACCTATTCTGAAGACGATTACGGTCGTTTTATTGAAAACGTAAAAGCGTATGATGCAAAAGGAAATGCTCTTAAAGTAGCTAAAACTGACGAGAACTCTTATAGCATTTCAGATGCTACAAAATTGGCAAAAATCACTTATTTAGTTAACGATACTTTTGATACAGAAGGTGGCGCTGGATTTGGTGAAAGCGAAGATGTTTTTTCACCAGCTGGAACGAACATTAACGCAGGAGTAAACTTCATGTTAAATACGCACGGATTCATTGGGTATTTTAAAGGAAAACAAGAAACTCCGTACAAATTAATAGTAACACATCCAGAAAATTTAGTTGGAGTTTCTGCTATGACAGATGCAGATCCAAGCGCTACTTCTGATGTGTTTTTAATGCCTAAATATGCAAATTTGGTAGAAATGCCAATTATGTATTCTAAACCAGATTTTACCTCTTTTATGGTAGATGATATGGAAATTATCATCAGCGTGTATTCTCCAACAGGAAAATACACGGCTAAACAAATTACGCCAAACATGGAAAACATGATGAAGGCGCAAAAACGTTTCTTAGGACCAATTAACTCAACAAAAAAATACGCTATTTTATTGTATTTGTCAGATATGGCTGCTAAAGATGCGAAAGGATTTGGTGCTTTAGAACATCCTACATCAACTACGGTAGTTATGCCAGAAATGATGGGACTAGAAATGTTACAAGAACAATTAAAAGACGTAGTTTCTCATGAATTTTTCCACATTGTAACTCCTTTAACAATACACTCAAACGAAATTCAATATTTTGACTTTAACAATCCTCAAATGTCAGAACATTTATGGATGTATGAAGGTGTAACAGAATATTTTGCTAACTTATTCCAAGTAAATCAAGGTTTAATTGACGAGTCAGAATTTTTTGAAAGAATGGCAGGTAAAATTGCACAATCTCGTCAAATGAACGACAATATGAGTTTTACTAAAATGAGTAAAAACGTATTAAATGCACCCTATAAAGATCAATATTTAAATGTTTATCAAAAAGGGGCTTTAATAGCTATGTGTATGGATATCATAATTAGAGAAAACAGCAATGGGCAAAAAGGAATTTTAAACCTAATGCAAGAATTAGCTAAAGAATATGGTACAAAGAAAGCATTTAAAGACGAAGAGTTATTTGCTAAAATTACCGAATTAACATACCCAGCGGTAGGCGAATTCTTAACTCAACATGTCGCAGGTGAAACGCCTATTCCATACGAACAATTTTTTGCTAAAATGGGAGTTACTGAAGCTTCAATTGAAGTTGCTGGAAATCCATTTTTAAAAGGACAAACACAACCTTATATTACGGTTAATCCGAGTACAAAAGAAATCATGATTTTACCAGAAATTGAATTAAATGCTTTCATGACAACTCTTGGACTTAAAAACAACGATACTCTTTTAGCTTTCAACGGTAAAGAGTACAACTTAGACAACATTTACGATTTAATCATGGCAAGTATGAACTGGAAAGATGGTGATGCTATGAATGTAAAAATAAAAAGAGATGGTAAAGAACAAACTATAAAAGGAAAAGTTGTTATGCCAAAAGAAAAACAAGACGGATACCAATCTACTGATGACAGTAAAAAAGCAGTTAGAGAAGCTTGGTTAAGAGGTTAATTTTAAGTTTAAAGACTAACAAATCTTGATTTTTGAATTTGAAATTTAATTTGAACTTGAAATTTGCATTTGATATTGCATTTGAAAATCCTCAAAGTACTTAGTATTTTGAGGATTTTTTTATTTACTTTGCGAACACAAATTAAAATTCAAAATGAAGAAGATAGTTTTAGCTCTAGTAGCCGTTATTTCACTTATCGCATGTAAAGAAGAAGGTAATCCTGACGCTAATGTTCACATCACGGGTGACGTTAAAGGATTAAGTCAGGGAAAATTATATTTACAAAAAGTACAAGATTCGTCCTTAGTTATTATTGATAGTATGACTATAAATGGCGATTCTAAATTTGAGAGTCATTTTAAATTAGACAGTCCAGAAATGTTGTATTTATTTTTAGATAGAGGCCAAACCAATTCTATTGATAATAATTTACCGTTTTTTGCAGAACCTGGAAATATTAAAATTGAAACTACTCTAAAACATTTTTTTGCAGATGCAAAAATATCAGGTTCTAAAAATCATGATTTATGGAAAAAGTTTGATAGCATTAATAGTAAATTTAGAGATCAAAACTTAGCTTTAATGGCAAAACGTTTAAAAAACGAATTAAAACCTAATGCAGCCACTACAGATAGCATTGAAAAGGCATACAAAAGCTTATTAACAAGAAAATATCGTTATGCAGCAAATTATGCCACTACTAATGGAAATAATGAAATAGCCCCTTATTTAGCGCTTTCAGAAATTGCAGATATCAACATAACGTATTTAGATACCATTCAAAAAAGCATGACACCAGAAGTAGCCAAATCAAAATACGGAAAAATGCTTACGAAATATTTTAACGAGAGAAAGTCAATGGAACCAAAACAATAATTAATGAAATAGAGTGAAGTTACCTATTTCTATAATATGTTTTTACTGGCACTATAATATTTGGAAATCCTTTTAATTAATTTTTTTTAATTCTGTAATTGCATCATTCAATTTAGTAATAATTTCAGTCACTAAGAATTTTATTCTATCAATATCATTAGAATTCTGAGATAATTTTTCCAATTCTCTAACTTGATCCATAATGGATGTAATTCCCATAAATTCAATATTTGGCTTTATTTTGTGAATAATTTTACTTATTTCATTAAAATTGTTTTTACTAACATGATAATCTAAATCAGTACAAGCTTCAATAGTTTGCTTAATAAATAATTCTATCATTTTTTCAACAAATTTATTATCACCTCTACTTAATGCAATAATATTAGATAAATCATAATTTACCTTTACATTATTAATTTTTGATAATTCATTTGTACTAATTACTTTTAAAATTGATTTATAAAGAACATTTTCCTCAAATGGCTTTGTAATATAATCATTTATACCTACTATTTTAAATCTTTCAATTTCTGATTTGAAAGCATTAGCTGTAAGTGCAATAATTGGGGTATTTATTTTTAAATCTTCCCGTATTATTTTAGTTGCTTTAATTCCATCCATAATTGGCATTTGGACATCCATCAAAATAACATCAAAATTACCTTGCTTTACTTTTTCTAAAGCATCTAATCCATTTATTGCTTCCACTACTTCACATTTAAAAAACTGTAGAGTATTTTGAGCAACTATTCTATTGAACTCATTGTCTTCAACTAATAAAACTTTTTTATTTTCCAATGAGTCATGATTTAGAATATTCTCTTCATTATTTTCACAATTTTCTTTCATAATTGCTTTAGTTAGTTTTAGAAAAACAGTAATCTTTGTTCCTGTATTTTTTTTACTTTCAATGGTAATATTACCTCGCATTAAATCTACCAGTTCTTTT
The DNA here is from genome assembly GCA_000169355.1 of Flavobacteria bacterium BAL38. Lineage (GTDB taxonomy): Bacteria > Bacteroidota > Bacteroidia > Flavobacteriales > Flavobacteriaceae > Flavobacterium. The sequence continues at coordinate 465,685 of AAXX01000001.1, forward strand.
GTTATAGCCATTCCTAGACCTGTTCCACCAAATTTACGGGATGTATCCTTTTCTTCTTGAGAAAACTTAGTGAAAATTGTCTCAAGATAAGATTCTTCTATACCAATACCTGTATCTGAAATTGAAATTAATAATTCTTGCTCTTCTTCAAAATCTTGAATTAAATCACATTGCACATAAATCGATCCTTCAATTGTAAATTTTAAAGAATTTCCAATTAAATTATACAATATCTGTTCAATTCTAAATGAATCTCCTAATAGCAAATTTGATATACCTGAATTAAAATTTGATTTCAATTCTAATCCTTTTTCTTTAGCTTTTACTTCTAAAATAGTAACTACTTTTTCTACTGAATGTTTTAAATCAAAATTATTAGATTCTAATTCCATTTCACCTGATTCAATTTTAGAAATATCTAAAACATCATTAATAATTGACAACAAGTGTGAAGAGGCAATTGTACTATTTTCTAAATATATTTTTTGTTCTTGTGAAGTTGTATGTTTACTTAATTCTCTTAAAAAACCAATAATTGCATTTAAGGGAGTTCTAATTTCATGACTCATTGTAGATAAAAAGACTTCTTTAGCTTTAGAAGCATTTATTGCTCTTTGCTTCTCTTTCTCTAATTCAATTTCTAATAATTTTTGATCAGTAATATCTAAGTGTATTCCTATAGTACCAATTAACTGTCCATTTTCATCATAGTTTGGTGCACCACTTATAGCCCACCATCTAGATTCGCCTTTTTTGTTTATAACCGGAATTTGATATAAATCTGAGTTCCCTTGACTTCTGAGTTCTTTTTTAGAATCGATAATTTTTTTATTTTCATCATCAACAAAAATACTCGTTGGGTTTTTCCCTATAAGTTCATCTCTATCAAAACCAGAAATATTACAAAAGCTTTGATTAGCGAATTGAATCAAATCGTTATTATCAACCTCGATCATTCCTAAGTTCATATTGGCAATAATATTTCTGTATTTTTTTTCTTGAAATTTTAACTGATTTTCAGCTTTTTTTCGCTCAGAAATATCTTGTATAAAAGAACAAAAAAACAATTCATCGCCTTGCTTAATTGGTATAATTGCCATCTCAAGTAAAACTTCAGTACCATCTTTTTTTACAGCTGGTAATTCAAGTAATTTATTTAAAGCCGGTCCTTCACCACATTCGATATAACGCTTTAATCCATCGGCATGACCTGCTCTATGTTGAATAGGTATAATATTATCTTGTAATTTTTTACCAATAACTTCCTCGCTTTTCCATCCAAAAATTTCTTCCGCTTGTTTGTTCCAAAAAATAATATTACCTGAAGAATCAATATTAATAATTGCATTTAATGCTGATTCTGTTATTAATCGATTTCGCTCTTCACTTTGTTCTAATAACAATTGCGATTTAACTCGATTGGTAATATCTGTATATTTCCACAAATGACCTTTGTATTTATTATTGATAAATAATGGAACATAATCTCTTTCTAGGAAGATTCCATTATTCATTTCAATAATTTCGTTAACAACAATTTCTTTTTTATTGAGTATATCAAAAATTCTTTCGGTAAATTCTTCGGATTCTACAAATAATTTTTTTGCATTCATCATACAGTCTTCACAATCGAGACCAATTAAACTTTCTGGAGAAGCAGAAATAGTAAACAGATCACAAAATAATTGATTAGCAAATAATATGATGTTATTTTCATCTTCAAAAACAATCCCCGATTGAATATTAGATAAAAGTGTTTTTTGTAATTCATTTTTATATTTTAAATCTGATTCAACCTTATGCCTTTGATCAACATTAGAAATCATTTGAGCAAAAAAGAAAAGCAAATCTTTTTCTTCATTAGAATAATTATAATGACTTTTTACAGAATCAAAACCAACAAATCCTAAACATTCGTCTTTACCTATTACAGGCAATACTAACAAACTTTTTATATCTTGTTGACTTAATATTTGTTTGAGATTATTATCAGGTAAATCATCAACGCTTGGAATACTCATGATTTCTCCACTAATGTTAGAATTTACCCAATCTTGCATTAAATCTAAAGGAATATTTTGTAAATTTTCAATTTGTGGTTCTATATTATAATTACACCATTCAAAAGTGTTTGAACAAGTTTGATTTTTAAAATCATATTGAAAAATATAGGCTCTATCAGCCGATACAAATTCACCTAATTTTTTTAAAGTTTGATTTTTTAGTTCTTCAATTTTGTCAAAAGGTACGTTGATAAAATCTGAAGCAATTCCTATTAACATTTGTTGCAATGATAACAATGATTTTATTACCAATTCATTGTCATTTTGACTTTCAATTTGTTGATTTAAATGATTTGAAATGTAAAACAAATCATCTTTTTTATCATTTACATCTAAATTATTTTTCTCTATTAAATTTATACTTTCATACAATTTAGAAATAGACTGCTTTTTCAATTCATATTCAAATTTTAAATTTTCATTTAAAATTTGATACTCTTTTTCACTTTCATAAAATGCATGGGTAATAATCTCATTATCTCTTTCAAATGAAGAGTAAGAAGTATCTACAACATTTAAAAAATTTAATAACGCTGGATTTTGTAATTGATCTTCAGTAAAAAATTTACTTATTTGTTTTTTTAGTAACTTATTATGTTCTGTATTTTCCGTTTCGTCAATACAAGTTATTGTCATAGTTTGATTGTGAAGTTCACAATTGCCAAGAGGCTTTAGAGGAGAAATTTCACCATAAGAATAAAAACCAACTAATGAAGTTTCCTTTCCAAAAATTTCCGAAACGGCTTCAACTTCTTCATCAATTCTATTACCTAAAATTAATTTTCGCCCTACACAACTAATAAGTAATGCTATTTTTGGGGTTTCACTATTTATATTCAAACAATTAATAGCAGCATCACTAGCTGAATGTATCAAATGATCAAAATTTGCTTTCATAAACCTAACCTTACTACCTTCAGGAATGTCTCCAGCAAATGTCATTGTTTGATTATTTTCATCAATTGACAAAATAGTTCTAACTATTGTTTCATTTTCATTTTCTAATTGTATAGATAATGGAAATAATAAAGCAGAACCTGGAAGTTCATTTGAATATTTCCCTAAATAGGATTTATATAAGTCTAATGCGTTTTTATTATCAATTTCATAAAGTACATTTTCTATAGATTTGGTTACTACTCTTTCTAATCCAAAACTTTTCCATCCGCCAAAAGAACCATGTGAAACACTAAGATTTTTACCATAAAAACCAATTACAACAATATTTCCTGATTGTGGTATTGAATTTAACCCAACAAAAGTTTCTCTAAAATCTGCCCCATCACCGGCCATTCCACCAGTTATTATTACATCATTATTATTAATAGAATTTAACCCTTTAACTAATTCACTACCATTTACTTTACCACCATCTGAAAGTACAAAAATTAATTTCAAATCTTGTTTTGGCAATTGATTAACTAGTTGCTTTCCTGCTTCAAAACTCGAATTAAATTTATCAATATTTACAACTGCAGTTTTAATATATGATGTTGAAAATGAAAAAACAACTAATGATATAGAGTTATCAAATACTTCTATTTCAAATATCTCCCCTGCTGTAGAACAAAGACTTATAGTAGCATTTGGAAACTTATTTTGGATAGCTAAAAAATTTTGTTCATCTGTGATTATACTTCCAGACCCAAAACCTAAAACCAATTGAACATCTTCAAACAACAAATTATCTTTATTAATTTCCTTGGTAAATTCCAAGTTTTGATAAAGTAGCGTGGCAATTTTCATAGATTAGAGTTTAAGTTAAAATGCTTCCAGCAAAAAAAATAACAGATAAGTCAAAAAATACTGTTCTGTTTGCTATGAAATATTTTTGCGATGAAGTAATATTATTTTGAAATTCTTTACTTTGAACAAGATCATTTGTAAACACATAATTTATGTTTACAATTGTATTACTAGATTTAGAAGAATTAGAATAGTTTATCTTGTCTACGATAGGTATTTTAGTTACTACAGAAGTGATATTATCAAAACTACGATCAACAATGTCAACTAATTGAGTTAATTCGTTCAAAAATAACAAATTAACTTTATAAGAATCAAAAATCATTGAAAAATCTCTTGCAAATATTGGATCACTTGAAATTCTTACCTGATAAGGTTGATCTATGTAACCATTTATATAAAAAACACTATGATTATTAGATGTTATTATTGTATCTCTTTTACATTTTGAAAAACTACTTTCAAAATGTAAAAAAAGAAAAACAAATAGCAGATTTACTAAATGTAAATTTAATCTAGAATGTAATAGCTTTTTCACTGCTCAATATTTTGGAAAACATTTATTTTAAATAAATTACTTCAAAGTTGCTATTACCATTAAAAAAAACCAAATGATATGTAACAAGCGTGTCTTTATTCTTAACAAGCGTTTGTGTTTTTAATATTAATGGGGAAAAATAAAGAATTAACAATAAACAAACCTAAAATCAACATTATTAATTAAAAAAATGTTTTTACTAGTAGTACATTATAAAAAACTAAATTAATTATAATAAAATTATATTATTACATTAACAACATATTAAACTCGATATAAATAAATTTAAAGCAAATTACAAATTAATTTTAAAAGAATTGCTAAATAACTTAATCAAATTCAAACTCTATTTAAACTTATTAAGTCAAAATTATCTGATTTAGATAATTTTACATAAATTATTACAGTTGATTTTTATCTAAATCCATTTAAAGTACTGATTGTATATAATCTTAATATATTAGAAAAGAAAACGAAGTAGTCTAGATTAAAATATTTATCACGGCTTCTATGTCTTTTAAAGATTGGAAACAGTTAAAAACTCAACACCCTAAAATTTATAAAAATAAGACAATCAAATAAAAATGCTATTAACATACTCAATCGTCATTATCTGATTATTCTATAGTTTATAGTATCTTTTCTATTTCAAAAAATTTTTCAATTTTTGATTTGAGACCCATATTAATTTATGCTGTTTTTCTATTTTAATAAAAAAATAAATGAAGAGCAATTGAAGTTAAAATTATTTAGCAAAAAAAACCACCACATTGCTGTGATGGTTTTTAATTTGAGCCGGCGGAGGGACTCGAACCCACGACCTGCTGATTACAAATCAGCTGCTCTAGCCAGCTGAGCTACGCTGGCAACTCAAATTTCGAGTGCAAATATAAGGGTGAATTTTTAATTTCCAAATATTTTTTGCACTTTTTTTATTGATTTTTTTAATTTAATTCGTTTATTTTCGCAACAAATTGATTAGCAGCTGCTTCGTATTCTTTACGAATTTGTTTAAAATGCGCTTTTTTATTTTCAACGTCTTTTTGATTCGCTTTTGTCATTAAAGCATCGAAAGTTTCGTAGATTTCATCAATTAATTTATCAGATGCTTCAGTTGGTTTTCCTGTCGTAGACATTTCCCAAACATAAACGATATTTACAATATCCCCTAAAACGTAGTTGATTTCTTTTTTCAAGTTTTTAACGCTTGCCATTTTGTATAAATTTAAAATTTGAAGCAAAATTACATAATATATTTTGTTCTCAATACATTATATAGAAATTTCTAACAAAGTAGCCTTACCTTTTACAGTAAGATTTTCAATACAAGCCGGAATCAAAATCGTATCTCCCATTTTATATCGCAAGATTTCGCCGTTTACAACCATTTCAAATTGTCCATTGGTACACATAAAAACCGTAAAAGCGTCTTTTGTTTTTTTCCAAATAAAACGATCTTGTAAAGCAACAATTTTCGTTTTAAAATAAGGACAATCCACAACCGATACACTTTGATTAGCTTCTTCCTTATATTCGATTTTTGAATGAGTAGCGTTATAATTAATCGCATCTAATGCTAATTCGGTATGTAATTCTCTACCTTGACCGTTGACATCTAGTCTATCCCAATCGTAAATGCGATAGGTAACATCACTCGTTTGCTGAATTTCTGCTACTACAACTCCTGCTCCAATAGCATGAATGGTTCCGGTTTCTAAAAAGAAAACATCGCCTTTTTTTACTAAAGATTCGTTTAACAAAGCAACTAAATTTTTATTTTCTAAATGTGATACGTATTCTTCTCGATTAGAATCTTTTTTAAATCCAACCACCAAACGTGCCGATTCATCTGCTTGCATAACATACCACATTTCGGTTTTCCCAAAAGAATTATGGCGTTCTTTAGCTAATGCATCATTTGGATGTAGTTGAATGGACAAATCTTCCTTCGCATCAATAAATTTGAACAATAATGGAAATTGATTCCCAAAACGAGCGATTACATTTTTTCCTAAAATTTCTTCTGGATATAATTCGATAATTTCATTAATATTCTTACCTTTTAAAACACCTGTATTTACCACACTAATATCGCCTGGAATAGAAGAAATCTCCCAACTTTCACCAGTAGTTTCAGAAACTATATATTTATTTAGATAGGATTTCAATTTTGATCCGCCCCAAATACGGTCTTTAAAAATTGGTTCAAATATTAAAGGATAAAATTTCATGTTCAAAATTATGAATTACAAAGATGCGAAAATTCTATCGAATTACTAAAACGGAATGTATATAGTTTACAAACTAATGCTTTTAAATTGACTTTTTAAGAGCTGCTAATGCTTTTGTAATGTGATTTTTAGCACTTAAATTGTCAAAAATATAAATGCATTTTCCCGATGCATTAAAAACATAGGTTACACGACCAGGAAGTAATCCGAAAAGCGCTGTAGGAACACCAAATAGTTGTCTTAATTTTCTTTCGTCATCAGACAATAAAATAAAAGGCAATTTGTATTTCTTTTGAAAATTTTGATGAGAATTTGCAGAATCGCCACTCACACCAATAACTTCTGCACCCAAATCTTGAAAATCTTGATAGGCATCTCTAAAACTACATGCTTGTGTAGTACAGCCTGGTGTAAAATCTTTTGGGTAAAAGTAAATTACAACCGGTTTATTGTGAACTACATGACTGTCAAATGAACTTCCGTCTTGTTGCGTTGCTATAAAATGAGGTAAAGTATCTCCTATTTGAATTGCCATAATTAGTTGCCTTTATAAGTTATAAAATTTCTTGGCGTCTCGTATAAAGTAATTTCTAAATCTATTGTAGTCGCTATTAAAACTCGAAGTTTATTCCAAATAATATAGGCAATATGTTCGGCAGTCGGATTCAAATCTTTAAACTCAGGAACATCTTTATTTAAATTTTTATGATCGAACGCTTCTTCAATATGCTCTTTAATTAAATCAGATAAAATTTTAGTATCCATTACATAACCAGTCTCAGGATCAACCTCTCCAGTCACCGAAACTATTAATTCATAGTTATGTCCATGAAAATTTGGATTGTTACATTTTCCAAATACTTCCTGATTTTTTTCCATAGACCAATCCTTGCGATACAAACGATGCGCAGCATTAAAATGGGCTTTTCTCGAAACAGTTACTCTCATATTCTTGGTTTTAGGCAATAGGTAAAGGCTTTGTGTTTTATAATTTATGATCTTCTAGATAGTGATAAAACTCATCAAATATAATCTTAAACCAAACTGTATAGTCATTAGGATTTACAAACATATCTTCTTTAATATCTTCGATTTTCATCCATTTCCAACTCTCTACTTCTTCTGGATTAATTATCGGATCTTCGTTATAATATCCTATCATTACATGATCTAATTCATGCTCCGTTAAACCATTATCAAATGGGGCTTTATATATAAAATGAAACAACTCTTTTAACTCAGCTTTAAATCCCATTTCTTCAAACAAACGACGCTTTCCGGCCTCAATATTTGTTTCTCCAGCTCTTTGATGGCTACAACAAGTGTTTGTCCATAAAAGTGGCGAATGATATTTGTGATGAGCTCTTTGCTGCAACATTACTTCATTTCTTTCGTTTAAAATAAAAACCGAAAAAGCTCTATGTAAAATTGCTTTTTCATGTGCTTCCATTTTATTCATAAGCCCAATAGGCTCATCTAACTCGTTAACCAATATTACTTGTTCTTCTATCATAATACTATAATGCTTGTCAAAAATACGAAAAAAGAAAGGAATGAAGACTAGTTTTTGAGTTTGTGAAAAGTTTAACTTGTGTTGAATAAATTAAAATTACTTTTTTCTAAACTTAAAATTGAAAGGTTTTTATGAAGTAAACATTTTTTTCACTACCTTTGCGGCATTGGTAATGATATAAATTTCTTCTCGCAATACTTTGAATAAAAGTACATCATAAATTTCTTGTTTATTCGCTTGTGTGTTTTTATCCTTTTACTTTAAAACAAATATTAATTTAAATTATTTAAAATTTAATGGCTAGACCGCAGGAAACCTTTAACAAAAAAGAACAAGAAAAACTTCGTGCTAAAAAACGAAAAGAGAAGCAAGAGAAAAAAGAAGCACGTAAATCAAACCCAAAATTATCTGGTGAAGATTTATATGTATATGTAGATGAGAACGGACACTTAACTAGCACACCTCCAGATCCTTCTAAAAAAATTATTGTTGATGTAGAAAGTATTGAAATAGGTACTTCTAGAAGAACAGAAGAAGAAGAAACACCAACAGAACGCAGAGGTACAATTGATTTTTTCAACGATTCCAAAGGTTTTGGCTTTATTAAAGCGGTAGAAACAGGAGAAAAATACTTCGTACACATCAGTGGATTATTAGATGATGTTAAAGAAGGAAATTTAGTAACCTATGATTTAGAAAAAGGCGCTAAAGGCATGAATGCTGTAAACGTAAAAAAAATATAATTCCCCTTTTTATCCCAAATTTCGAAATCACAGTGAAAGCTGTGGTTTTTTTTTTATTTTAAACTCTTATATTTTGTAAATTAGACTTTTTAATTCCAAAAAAATCCCATGTATAAATTTACTTTGCCTTTTCTTTTTCTATTTTTAATTACATACGGTCAAGAAAGTAACAAAGACACAACAATTATTATAAAATCGTATTCGGAAAGATGGGAATTAGATAAAACAGAAGAAAAAGGAACATTTCGATTAATTTCATACAAACCTATCTATTTAACTTTTGGAAGAATATCAAGTAATCCTAATAAACAACCTAAAAGCGAAAACCCTGATTATTCTGCCACTGAAAAATTGCCTTATAATAATACCGAAGCCAAATTTCAGCTCAGTTTTAAAACTAAAGTTGCACAAGATTTATTTTGGGGAAAAGGTGATATTTGGTTAGCGTACACACAAAAGGCACATTGGCAAATTTATAATACTAAAATATCTAGAGCATTTAGAGAACTAAATTACGAACCCGAATTAATTTTTAAATATCCTATGCGATTTAATTTCATGGGAGGCCAATTCAAATCTATTGGTTTTACTTTAAATCACCAATCAAATGGCAAAAACCTTCCTTTGTCTAGAAGTTGGAACCGTATTATATTTCATACTGGGTTTGAAATTAATAACTGGATCATAACTGTAAACCCCTGGATACGATTAGCAGATGATGAAGATGAAAATCCAGATATAACGAAATACATTGGAAATGGGGAACTAAATGTTGCTTACACATATAACAATCACCAATTTTATACCTTAATTACACATCCTTTTTCAACTTTTAAAGGAGGAAGCATACAATTAAATTATATTTTTCCAATTAAAGGACATCTACGTGGTCATATGCAATTATTTGAAGGATATGGGGAAACAATGATAGATTACAACCACAAACAAACCACACTTGGAATAGGAATTTCTTTTACAGATTGGTAATTATAAATCTTATAAACTCTCAGCAATTTTTAAAGCACATTTTTCACCATCTATAGCTGCTGAAATAATTCCTCCTGCAAAACCAGCTCCTTCACCACAAGGATACAATCCTTTAATTTGTGGATGTTCTAACGAATAATTATCTCTTGGAATTCTTACAGGCGATGACGTTCTGCTTTCTGGAGCATGTAAAATGGCTTCATTAGTCATATAACCTTTCATAGCTTTTCCAAACTGCACAAAACCTTCTCGCATAATTTGGGATAAAAATCCAGGAAAAACTTGTCCCATTTCTACTGAAGTTGTTCCAGGAACATAAGATGTTTTTGGAATAGAAGACGAAATTTTATTTTGCGTAAAATCGACCATTCTTTGAGCCGGTACTTTTTGAGTTGAACCTGCCAAATGCCAGGCTTTTTGTTCTATTGATTTCTGAAATTCCATTCCGGCTAAAGGCCCAAATTTTTCAAACGGTTTAAAATCTTCTAATTTTAATTCCACCACAATACCTGAATTAGCCGTTGCTTGATCTCGTTTTGAAGGCGACCAACCATTGGTTACTACTTCGCCAGGAGCTGTAGCGCAAGGCGCAATTACACCTCCGGGACACATACAAAACGAATACATACCACGACCATTGACTTGTTTTACAATCGAATAAGGAGCAGGAGGTAAATAATCACCTCTGAAATCACACGAATATTGTATTTGATCTATTAACTCTTGCGGATGTTCTGCGCGAACGCCTAAAGCAAAAGGTTTCGCTTCGATAAGAATGTTTTTTTTGTGCAACAATTCGAAAATATCGCGTGCCGAATGCCCTGTTGCTAAAATCACTTTATTAGAAGAAATTACATCTCCATTTTGTGTCACAACACCTTGCATTTCATTGTTTTTTACAACAAAGTCAGTTACTCTAGTTTCAAATAAAACTTGACCACCACAAGCAATGATTTTTTCTCTAATATCTTGAATAATTTGAGGTAATTTATTGGTTCCAATGTGCGGATGCGCTTCTACCATAATATCTGGTGTAGCACCAAAACCAACTAAAAGTGCTAAAATTCTGTCTACATCACCACGTTTTTTTGAACGTGTGTATAATTTTCCATCAGAATAGGTTCCGGCACCACCTTCGCCAAAACAATAATTGGAATCTTCATTTACAATATGGTCTACATTGATTGCTTTCAAATCGCGACGACGACCACGAACATCTTTTCCTCTTTCTAAAACAATAGGTTTTAAACCCAACTCTATTAATTGTAAAGCAGCAAATAATCCGGCAGGACCAGCTCCAATAACTAGTACTTCTTGTTTATTAGCAACATTAGGATAATCAGGCAATTCGATTTTTGAATCTATATAAGTTTCTCCAACCAAAAAAACATTGGTCTTAATGTTCATTTTAATGGCTTTCTGACGCGCATCTATAGAACGTTTTATAACCACTACTTTTTGAATTTCTTTTGGACTAACCTGAAATAACTTAGCAACGTGTTGGGCTAACAGACTTTCGCTTGCAGCTACTTCGGGTGAAACTTGAAATTGAAATTCGCGTGGCATAAATGGGTTTTATAAATATATTATTTTGCAAAAGTAAGCATTTGAAATTATTTTTTAGATTCAAATGCACGCAAAGCAAAAGAAGCTAGCCAATGCTCTCCTTCGTAATTTCCATCAACAATAGAAGGCAACGAAAAAGACAAATGTTCATTTGCTATTGGTTTCAAATGAGAAAACTCTTTTGGATAATGCTGAATCAGATCAAATAAATTCCAGGCTCTACTAAAATTAAGCCCATCTAAATGTACTAAATGCCCGTCGGTTCTATCTGATACTTTTGCAACTTCCCATTTCCATTTTTTAGAAAACAGTTGAGGAGCAAACTTTTTTATCCAAAGAAGAAATTCTTTTTGTGGAAGAATTCGTTGCATGATTGCCATTTCTTCCATACAAGGCGACAGAAAATCAGTACCACTTGGTTCCCAACTAAAAGGACAATTTTCATCATTTAGAAACATTCTTTTGGCATTTTCTTTAATACTATTTTGTAATGGTATATTACCTGAAAAAACAGCATAATCCCAAGCATTTGTTAGTCCGAATGCAGTATTAGAATGCGTTCCAACACGAATAGGATATAATAATTTTGGTAAAAAATCAATATAACGAGAAATAATCAAATTAGTTAATGGAAGAAGATTAGCAGCTAACTCTTTTGCATAAGATTCATTAGACATTTCTAATTCATGTTGTAACTTTAACAACCAATTCCATCCGTAAGTTCGTTCAAAAGATTTTTCGTGTGTTTTCTGAAAATAAGCTATCTCTTTAGAAATATTTTCACTTGAAAGATTGATTTTTAATTTTTCAATGATTTGATCTCTGTCTTTTAAATCTTTAAAATGATTTAGTAAATACACTAAACTCCAATGGCCATGAACCGAAGAATGCCAATCAAAACAACCATAAAAAGCCGGATGCAACTCTTTTGGAGAGAGTAATTCCGTTTCATTAAGCAAAAGTTGGTTGAGTTTGTTTGGATATTCTTGTTGCAAACATTTCACAGGCAAACTCGCTAGATGATTGGCTTGGTCTAGGGTTAAATTTTGTGAGAAAGCAATACTACTAAAGAGAAAAAAAAGGACACTTTTCATAACAAATAGTTTTTTCAAATTTAGTAAAAACTTATCTTTGAATAAAATTAGTAACAATAATGTCTAGAAAAATAAAGCTTATTTGGGATTTTAGAGGCGAAGCTGCAGCCAAAACAGCAGAACATCATGATATTCACTTAAAAGAATATTTAGAAAAAGAAAATAGTACTTTAGAAAAAACAGGCTTTGAAGCTATAAACGAAATGCATGCCATTGCTTTTATTGTGGTAGAAGAAAAAGACATGATTAGGTTTAGAGATGTTTTAAAACCACATAGAGGCGAGTTATTTGAACCAAAAAATCAATAAAAAATTCCAAACTCCAATTTTGAAACAATCTTGGAATTTGGAATTATTTTTTTTTAAAATTGGATATTAATTTGCTACTTCACTAATAAACTTAATTCGCATTAAACGAAGTTCTTCTATATCGTAGTCGCCATCAAATTCTTTTAAAGCATCTTTTATATTATCGGATTCAGAATCCATGAAATAATCATGAATTTCTTCTTGCTGGTCTTCATCTAAAATATCATCTATCCAATAACTAATATTTAATTTAGTTCCAGAATATACAATTTGTTCCATTTCTTTTAGCAAATCATCCATAGATAATCCTTTTGCTTTTGAAATATCATCTAATGCTAATTTTCTATCAACGTTTTGAATGATATACAATTTCAATCCAGAATTAGCTCCTGTAGATTTCACAACCAAATCATCTGGACGGATAATATCGTTATCTTCTACATATCGAATAATTAAATCGATAAATGGTTTTCCGTATTTTTTAGCCTTTCCTTCTCCTACTCCATGAACATTACTAAGTTCATCTATAGAAATTGGATATTTCAATGCCATATCTTCTAATGAAGGGTCTTGAAAAATAACAAAAGGAGGAACACCTAATTTTTTAGCTTCTTTTTTACGTAAATCACGCAACATGCTCATTAAAGCTTCGTCGGCAGTACCTGTAGATTTTGCTGCTGTAACAATAGCTTCATCTTCTTCTTCATTATACTCATGATCTTCAGACATCATAAATGACGTTGGTGACTTTATAAAAGCTTCACCTTTATCTGCCATTTTTAAAACACCATAAGTTTCAATATCTTTAGTTAATAATCCATCAACTAAAACCTGACGAATTAATGCCATCCAATATTTCTCATCAAAACTAGCGCCACTTCCAAAATAAGGTTGCGTATCTATTTTTTGTGCTTTAATAATAGCATTTACTTTACCCACAAGCGCAAAAACAACTTCTTTAGATTTAAATAATTGTTTCGTATCTCGAACTACTTTTAATAAAGTAACTACCTGATCTTGTGCTTCTATCTTTTTCTTTGGATTGCGAACATTATCATCCATATCGGCACCTTCTCCGTTTTCTCCGTCAAATTCTTCACCAAAATAATGTAGCAAGAATTTACGACGCGACATAGAAGTTTCGGCATAAGCAACTACTTCTTGTAGCAAAGCAAATCCAATTTCTTGTTCGGCTACGGGTTTACCCGAAAGGAATTTTTCTAACTTTTCAATGTCTTTATATGAATAATACGCCAAACAATGACCTTCTCCTCCATCTCGACCAGCACGACCTGTTTCTTGATAATAACTTTCTAATGATTTTGGAATATCATGATGAATTACAAAACGAACATCTGGTTTATCGATTCCCATACCAAAAGCAATAGTTGCTACCACCACTTCTACATCTTCCATTAAGAACATATCTTGATGTTTGGCACGAGTTTTAGCATCTAAACCCGCATGATACGGAACAGCACTAATACCATTTACTTGTAATACTTGGGCAATTTCTTCCACTTTTTTACGACTCAAACAGTAAATAACACCCGATTTCCCTTTGTGTTGTTTAATAAATCGAATGATATCCGATTCAATATTTTTAGTTTTTGTACGTACTTCGTAATATAAATTAGGACGATTGAATGATGCTTTAAACGTATTAGCATCGGGCATATCCAAGTTTTTTAAAATATCTTCCTGAACTTTTGGTGTTGCCGTTGCGGTTAAACCAATCATTGGCACATCACCTAACAAACGAACAATATTTCTTAAATTTCGATATTCAGGACGGAAATCATGTCCCCATTCCGAAATACAATGCGCTTCATCAATCGCTACAAAAGATATTGGCACACTGTTTAAAAATTCAATATATTCTTCCTTAGTTAAGGATTCTGGAGCTACATATAATAACTTTGTAATACCTGAAGTAATATCTTTTTTTACATTTGCAATCTCTGTTTTATTCAGAGAAGAGTTTAAAACATGAGCAATTCCATACTCAGAACTTAAACTTCTAATAGCATCTACTTGGTTTTTCATCAAAGCAATTAGCGGAGAAACCACAATAGCAGTTCCGTCTAACACCAATGCTGGCAATTGATAACAAAGCGACTTACCGCCACCAGTAGGCATAATTACAAAGGTGTTATTCCCTGTAATAATACTTTTAACTACTTGTTCTTGAAGTCCTTTGAATTGGCTAAAACCAAAATATTTCTTTAATTCTTTATGTAAATCAATTTCGTGTGGATTCATTCTCTATTAATATGATTTTACCTAAATTTGCAAACATAAAGATACGATTTTCTTTAATACATACAAATTTTTTAATATTTCTATTTTGAGCACAACTGAAACTATTTTAGCAACCGCAAAACGAACTTTACTTTCCGAAAGTAAAAGCATTGAAAACCTTGTAAATTACTTAGACGAAGACTTTGCAAAAAGTGTAACTGAAATATACAACACTAAAGGAAGATTAGTAGTAACTGGAATAGGAAAAAGCGCTTTAATCGCTCAAAAGATTGTAGCTACTTTAAATTCTACCGGAACTCCTTCTATGTTTTTACATGCTGCTGAAGCCGTTCATGGCGATTTAGGAATGGTACAACAAGAAGATATTATTATTTGTATTTCAAAAAGTGGCAATAGTCCAGAAATAAAAGTTTTAGCGCCATTACTAAAGCGTTTTGGAAACACACTAATTGGAATGACCGCTGATAAAAATTCATACTTAGGAAAAGAATCACACTATATTTTACATGCTTATGTTGAAAGTGAAGCTTGTCCAAATAACTTAGCTCCTACTAATAGCACAACCGCACAATTGGTTTTAGGAGATGCTTTAGCCGTTTGTTTAATGGAAATGCGCAACTTTAAAAGCGAAGATTTTGCGATTTATCATCCTGGAGGAGCTTTAGGAAAAAAACTATTGCTTCGAGTAAAAGACATGCTAGATACAACACATAAACCAATGGTTCCGCCAGACGCTTCTATCAAAAGAGTTATTATGGAAATATCTGAAAAACGCTTAGGTGTTACTGCTGTTATTGAAAACAACCAAGTAATTGGAATTGTAACAGATGGAGATATTAGAAGAATGCTAAACAATAGAGATACTTTTGCTGATCTAACAGCTCAAGACATCATGACAAAAAACCCTAAAAACATTAATTCAAGTATTCTAGTATCGGAAGCGTTAGATATTTTAGAAAACAATTCGATTACTCAGTTAGTAGTAGTTGACAATAATGAATATAAAGGAATTCTTCACTTACACGATATTTTAAAAGAAGGAATTGTATAATGGCAAATAAAAACATAAAAGAAATGTCGTTTTTAGACCATCTTGAAGAATTAAGATGGTTATTAGTAAGAAGCACAGCGGCTATTTTAATTTGCGCAACTATTGCTTTTTTCTTTAGTGACTTTATTTTTAACGAAATTATTTTCGGACCAAAAAGTCCCGACTTTGTTACTTATCAGTTTTTTTGTGAATTATCACAACAATTTGGTTTAGACAAAAGTTTATGTGTAACTGAAATTAACCTTCCCATTCAAAACAGAGAAATGGGCGGACAATTTTCAATGCACATGTGGACTTCAATTACAGTTGGGTTCATTTTTGCATTCCCTTTTATTTTATGGGAAATTTGGAAATTTATTAGTCCGGCTTTGTACGAAAATGAAAAGAAATACGCTGCCTCATTTATTATTATTTCTTCATTCTTATTTTTTGTAGGCGTGTTATTTGGATATTATTTAATTGCTCCATTGTCTGTACAATTTTTTGCTAGCTATATTGTAAGTCCAGAAATCAACAACTCCATAGATATTGATTCGTACATTAGTTTAATGAAAACATCGGCAATTGCAAGTGGTTTATTATTTGAATTACCCATTATTATTTTCTTTCTAACCAAAATAGGATTAGTAAATCCTGAATTTTTAAGAAAATATAGAAAATATACTTTAATAATTGTACTTATTTTATCGGCCATCATAACACCGCCCGATGTAATTAGTCAAGTAATTGTTGCAATACCAATTATGATATTATATGAAGCCAGTATACTTATTAGTGTATTAGTTGTAAAAAATCAAGAAAAAGAAAAATTAAAAGCATAAATTATGTCAGATTTAGTAAAAGAATTTAATGATTATCGTTCTAAAATGAACGAAAAACTATTAGCAGATAACAATAAAGTAATCAAAAGAATTTTTAATGTTGACACTAACGCATACATGGAAGGCGCTTTAGACGTTAAAACAAAAGAACTTTTAGGTTTAGTTGCATCTGCTGTTTTACGTTGCGACGATTGCATTAAATATCATTTAGAAACAGCTTACAAACAAGGAGTTACGAAAGAAGAAATAATGGAAAGCATGGGAATTGCCACTTTAGTAGGCGGAACCATTGTAATTCCTCACTTAAGAAGAGCTTACGAGTTTTGGGAAGCGCTTGAAGAAAGTGTTCAATAAGCAGTATTTAGTAAGCAGAAAATAAATTATTGTTAATTCGTTTAACTGTTAAATTGTTTATTTGTTTATTTGTACCATAATGTCTTTTAAACTCATAACCTTTTAAACTCATAACCACACTATGAAGCTTAGAGCAGAAAACTTAGTTAAAACTTATAAAAAAAGAAGTGTAGTAAAAGGAATTTCCGTTGAAGTAAATCAAGGAGAAATCGTGGGTTTATTAGGACCAAATGGTGCCGGAAAAACCACTTCGTTCTACATGATTGTAGGTTTAGTGAAGCCAAATAGCGGAAATATCTATCTTGACGATATGGATATTACCAACTTTCCTATGTACAAACGTGCACAAAATGGAATTGGTTATTTAGCACAAGAAGCTTCTGTTTTTAGAAAATTAAGTATCGAAGATAATATTTTGAGTGTATTGCAATTAACCACGCTTTCAAAAGCGGAACAAGAAGCTAAAATGGAAGAATTAATTGCTGAATTTGCATTGGAACATATTCGAACCAATCGTGGCGATTTACTTTCAGGTGGAGAACGTCGTCGTACTGAGATTGCACGCGCTTTAGCAACCGATCCTAAATTTATTCTTTTAGACGAACCTTTCGCAGGAGTTGACCCAGTTGCAGTGGAAGATATTCAGCGAATTGTTGCCCAATTAAAAAATAAAAACATCGGAATTTTAATTACCGACCACAACGTACAAGAAACATTAGCCATTACCGATAAAACCTACTTAATGTTTGAAGGCGGAATTCTAAAAGCTGGTAAGCCAGAAGAATTAGTAGCAGATGAAATGGTTAGACGTGTTTACCTTGGACAAAATTTCGAATTACGTAAAACAAAAATTGATTTTGATGCTCCAAAAACAACCATCATTCATGGTAAAGGAGAATTAAATTTGAATAAAGAGTAGTTTTTTTTATAGCACAAAGTTTCACGAAGTTTAGCACGAAGTTCCACTAAGATTTCTTTTTTTATTAATAGTATTGTTTGTCGTTCAAGAGATGCTTGGCAGCATCACAAACTATAAGTAAAGTATAATGTGAACTATGTCAAGTGAAACGACTATTAACAGAAAGCAAAACAATGGTGGCTATGTGTTTAAATAAATAGTGTGCTTTGTGTATTCATTGTGACCTTAGTGGTTAAAAAATCATCGAATACACTTCAATAACAACTTATTTTTATCTCCGTTAAAAACATTAAGATCAACCATTCCTTCAATACCTGCAATTTGAGCCTTTTCTGTAAATTGCCAAAACAACCAATCGTTTTCTAGATGATTTCGCCAAAAATTATAATTGGCAATCCAAAGCGGATAATCTGAAAATTCTTTTTTCAAGAAATCGGTATAATAACTTTCTCCTGAATAAATTATCGGCTTCACTTTATAATGCTTTTCTACTTTTTTCAACCAACGTCGTAATCCTACTTTTAAACTATCTATCGATTGCGATTTTGGTAATTTTTCAATATCCAAAACTGGAGGTAAATCGCCTTTTTCTAATTTTACAATTTTTATAAAATTTTCAGCTTGAGCAATCGAATTTTCATTAGGACGATAATAATGATAAGCCCCACGAATTAATTGACGTTCTTTTGCTGCTTCCCAATTTATGTTGAATTGTTTATCCTTTTTATTTTTTCCAGCAGTTGCTCTAATAAAAACGAATGATAATTCAAAAGCTTCATCTATATGATAGGTTTGTTCCCAATCGATTTTACTTTGATATTCAGAAACATCGAAACCTATTGCTTTATCATCATGTTTATGAAGTACTTCGTAAATTCTAATATCAGCAAGTTTTCTATCTTCTTTAGATAAAGTAGCTACATTTTTATCGGTTTTAAATCCCAAATAGTATAAGAATCCATCTCGGAATTTATAAACCCCAAACGCAATAAACAGGAATAAAACAAAAGAAATCAGGTAAAAAATCCATTTACTTTTCGGATTGGATTTTCGTACGGTTGGTTTTTTTATATACTTTTTTGAAGTCATTAAACCTTTGCTGCCCATTTATTACTAATTAAAGAAAGGAGCACATAACATAAAATAATTAATGGTATTGCTACAAATCCTAAAACAAAAAACGACAATAACGAACCTATTAAAAACAAAATTTGCATTTTATATTTTGCCCAAGTAAATTCTTTTATTTTAAGAGAAAATAATGGAATTTCGGCATTTAAAATAAAAGCACTTAAAATAACAACAAATAATAAAACATATGGATTATATAAAATAGTTGTTAACCATTCAAAATCATTAGTATATTGAATCATAGGTATGCTCATAATAACTAATGCATTTGCAGGAGTTGGCAACCCTATAAACGAATCGGTTTGGCGTGTATCGATATTAAATTTTGCTAAACGATAACAAGAAGCCAATGTAATTAAAAATCCTAAATAAGGCACAAAGCCCATGTAAAAATAATCTTCAGTTAAATAATAAATTGAGGTAGAATCTTCTTGAATGTTTTGAAATAAAACAAACATCATTAATCCTGGCACCACACCACAAGTTACCATATCTGCTAAAGAATCTAACTGAACACCTAAAGGGCCAGAAACTTTGAATTTTCTAGCTAAAAATCCGTCCCAAAAATCAAAGAAGATACCCAAACAAACAAATAAAAAGGCTTCATCATAGTATCCTTTAAAAATTGCTATAATTGCTAATAATCCGGCTGCTAAGTTTAGCAAGGTAATTGCGTTTGGAATGTGTTTTTTAATTTGCATACAAATATTTTTTAAATGCCCTAATAAGAGCCTCAAATAATTTACAGCAAATGTAATACAATAAGTTAATACTTTTAGAGTTTACTATTTGAGAAATTTATTTCATCTTTGTAAAAAAATTGGCATTGAAAAAGACCACTTTATATTTTCTGATTTGCTTTAGCTGTATGGCTTACGGACAAACTGTACGAAAATATTCAAACGAATTCATGAATATTGGAGTTGATGCAGCGGCTTTAGGTATGTCTAATGCTGTAGTTTCACACACAAGCGACGTAAATTCTGGATATTGGAATCCGGCGGGTTTATTAAATTTAGAAGACAAACAATTTTCTTTAATGCATGCCAATTATTTTGCCAATATTGCACAATATGATTATGCTGGATTTGCTATGCCAATTGATGACAGAAGTGCTGTTGGAATTTCAATTATTAGATTTGGAGTGGATGATATTTTAAACACTACACAGTTAATTGACAATGCGGGAAATATCGATTACAATAGAATTTCACTTTTTTCTACAGCTGATTATGCGCTTACTGCATCATATGCTAGAAGTTTGCCTATTGAAGGGTTAAATTACGGCGTAAATGCTAAAGTTATTCGAAGAGTTATTGGAGATTTTGCAAATTCATGGGGTTTTGGCTTCGATTTAGGGATTCAGTATATAAGTGATGAAGAAGATTGGAAATTTGGGTTAATGATTCGAGATATTACGACTACATACAACACGTGGACAATTAATGAAGAAAAATTTCAAGAAATTGCTGATGCTATTCCCGGCGAAAATCAAGAATTACCTGAAACTTCAGAAATAACACTTCCAAAAGCACAATTAGGAATGTCTAAAAAGTGGATAATTCGATATGATTATAGTTTATTAGCCGCTACTAATTTAAACATGCAATTTGCCCGAACTAATGACATTATATCTACTAATGCAGTTAGTATTGACCCTGCTTTAGGATTTGAATTTGGTTATATTGATTTGGTATATTTACGTGGAGGTATTGGGAATTTTCAGCAAATTACTCAAATTGATGATTCTAAAAAACTGAGTTTTCAACCTAACATTGGTATCGGATTTAAATACAAAGGAATTCAAGTAGATTATGCATTAACCGATTTGGGTGATCAAAGTGCCGCACTATATTCAAACATATTTTCAATAAAAATAGATTGGGAATTGTTTAGATGATGGATGATAGATGATGGATGACGAAACTTGAAACCTAAAACCTGAAACAAAACTAAACATATAAGTTTTTAAAGTGAAATTTGATTACGTTGAAAAAGTTCATAAAAGAAACTTGAATAGCATAACAAAAAAATGATAAATCTAATGTGAATTATGTCAAGTGAAACGCCTAAAAATATAGACAACGTAAATCTTATTTGCCTATGTGTTGAAAAATCAGTAAACACCAGCGTTTCGCCTAAGCGAATTAGTATCATCCGCGTGATAAAAACCTGAAACAACAAAAGAATGACTAAAAAAATACTTTTTACATTTCTATTATTTTTAACAACAATAACTTTTTCCCAAAATATTTTACTTTCTGAAAAAGCAAAAGTCAGCATCCTTACTTGTGGTTTAGGACCAGAATCTTATGCCATGTATGGTCATACAGGAATAAGAATACAAAACCAACTTCCACATATTGACGTTGTATACAATTATGGCGCATTTGATTTTAGCACTCCAAACTTTATTGGAAGATTCATAAAAGGTGATTTACAATACTTTGTAACTTATGGCAGTTTTATTGATTTTTATTACAATTATCAAGCCGAAAATCGCGAAATTATAGAACAAGAATTGAATCTTACTTCTTTTCAAATTAACAGTTTGTACCAACAGTTGAATTACGCTGTTTATAGTGACGAACGATTTTATACCTATAAATTTATTGACAGAAATTGTACCACAATGGTAGTGGATAAAATTAATAAAATAATTGGGCAGGAATTCATAAAATCAGACCAGACTAATTTATCTTATAGAGAAATCTTATATCCATACATGAGTGATTTTTATATGAAATTAGGAATTCAACTTATTTTTGGAGCAAAAGTAGATGAACCAGCAACTCGTTTGTTTTTACCTTACGAATTTAAAAATGCGCTATCAAAAACACAAGTAAACGGAAATAATTTAGAAAAAAATAATTCTAAAATCCTTCAAGTAAATCAGGCAAAAATCCCTTTTAATTGGCTGAACTCTATTTATTCCTTGTTACTAGTTGTAGTAATACTAGTACTTTTAAATAAAAAATGGATAAAAATTAGCTACTTTATCTTTGCTGGAGTATTAGGACTTTTCTTTTCTTTGGTCGGATTGTATTCCTTACACGAAGAAATATTATGGAATTACAATATTTTATTGTTTAATCCGCTTCTATTGGTTTTTGCTTGGCACTACAAAAAAGAAAACCGAGACAAAACATTACTTTTTGGAAAAATCATCTTGGCAATGTTACTAGTTTATTTAGCCTATATGACTACCAAAATCCATTTAGGAATCGTTTGGCCTTTAATCGCTTTACACTTATATTGGATTGGGAAAATTGTTTTACAAATTAAGAAATCAAATACAGTACGCGGATAAAACTGACTACTGAACACTGATAACTGAACACTAATTACTGTCCTCTAAAAAACAACACAGTACTCATTGTTTTTACAAAAACATTGATGTCCAAAAACAAGCTTCGGTGTTTGATGTAATACAAATCGTAACGAAGTTTCATTAAACTATCCTCTAAGTTAGCACCATAAGGATAATTCACTTGTGCCCAACCCGTTAAACCTGGCTTAACAACATGTCTCGTTTGGTATAAAGGAATAGAGGCGGCGATTTGTTCTACAAAAAAAGAGCGTTCTGGTCTCGGACCTATAATAGCCATATCGCCTTTCAAAACATTGATAAACTGTGGTAATTCATCTAATCTAGTTTTACGGAGTAATTTACCAAACGGCGTAATTCGACTATCATTAGTCGATGCAAAAACTGCTCCATTTTCTTCTGCATTTTGAATCATTGTTCTCATTTTGTAAATGGTAAAAGGAATTCCATTTTTCCCTACACGTTCCTGAGTATAGAAAAAACTCCCTTTATTAGCAAAAAGATTAATAGCCCATAAAAAAGGAGTTAACAATAAAAAAATAAACAACCCAAACAATGAAAAAACAATATCAAATAAACGACTAGAATAGATGTATAACTTATTTTGATTGCTTCTGCTAAAAGGGAAAAATTTATATAGTTCTCGATCTTCAAAATGAATAGGCAAACGGTATGTACTATATTCGTAAACCTGATTGTATTTTCTAATAACAATTCCTTTTTCGAGTAATCGCAATAACTTATTATAAAAAGCTATCGATATAATTTTATTTTTAGTATTGGCAACGACAATTTCTGAAATGTAATGGTGATTTACAAAAAAATCTAAATCCTCTTCTGAAACCTTATTTAGTTTGGCATCATCTGAATCCTCATCAATTGAAATATAGCCTACTACTTTATAATGTGGATTAAATCTTGCTAATTCGGCTACCAAATCATCTACATCTTTACTAGATCCAACAAAAAGCACTTTTTTCATAAAGTTATTAGATGCTAGAAAAACAATATAAAAATAACGCCAAATAGACAATGAAATAAAAATAGAAAAGAAAAAAACGATAATTTGTAATCTATTAGAAGGCAACTGTGGTGTAAAAAAAGGAGTTAGCAAATAAAACAACACCGTAGTAGATGTGGTAAGAATAATGCTTTTGGGAATCTGAAAACGATTACTAGCGGTTTGTAAATTGTACATTTCAAAAATAGTCCCAAAAAAAAGCAAATAGATTGCTAAAACAATTGTCCAATAAAAATTAGATTGTGAAACTCTAAAATAATCAAATTGAAAATAATGACCTATTAATGCCAATACAAATATTGTCAAAAATATGTCTATAAAACGCAATAATATTTTGCGTTCAGAAATTTCAAAATGTATTTTTTGTGATGCACTCATTTTTTTAAGATGTATTGCAAAGTAACAAATTTAAAATAGATTAGAAAATATAGATTTGATTTTTGTTAAAAAAGTAAAAAAAATCAACTAAATTGATTTTTTTAAAGCTTATTTTGTTGTTTTACAATAAATTACAAAACAAAATTCAATTCAGTCCTTTAAGCCATTAACTACTGCAATATAGAAAACCATTTTTGTTTTACAATCTCCCAGTCCATTTGTTCAATTAGCCTTCTTCCATTCTGAGACATAATAAATGACTGATCCTTATTTGAAATTAAATCTAATATTGCTGTAGTCATTTGTTCCACATCACTGTCATTTACTAAAATTGCATTTTCATTATTCGACACTAAATAAGGAATACCGCCTACGTTAGTACTAACTACAGGCAAACCTAAAGCCATAGCTTCCATTACGCTAATTGGAGTATTATCAAAATGAGTAGTATTGATAAAAATATCATGTTCAGATGCTAATTTCCACCAGTCTTCTTTTGCTAATTGTCCTGTAAAATTAACAGCAACCTCAACAGATTCAGCAAATGCTTTTGTGATTTGTAAACTTCCATCTTTGTCGGGTCCAACCATAGTTAAAGTCGCTGAAGGATATTTTTCTTGCAATTGTTGTAACACTTTAACTGCCATTTCGGGATTATAAATAGATGCAAAAGCTCGTACCCAAAGTAATTTTGGTGTTAACTCAGCTCTTGCTTTGAACTCGTATTTATCTATTTCAATCGAATTGGGAATGTGGACTACATTTGTAAAACCAGCATTTTCAAATGCCTGCTTTAAATAACCAGAAGGCGCCACGTTTTGATAGGCGTTAGCAAACACCATTTGGCATAACTTGGGATTGTTTTTAAGACGATTAGGTAAATCACCACCTCTTAATATGGGAACATATTTAACTTTGAAAATACGAGCTATCTGACTACAAAAAAAAGCATACCAAAAACTTGAAGTACTATAAGTGTCTATCAATATATAATCTACCTTTTTTGCTTTTAAAAGGGTAACCCTTATCATATCTAACATTCTAGACCACTGATTTTTTTTATCAGAAGTGAACATTACTTCATACCCTTCAACCTCAAGAAAAACTCCCAGTGTTTCGATAGAAGTTTTGTTATATCCGTGTTTAGACAGCTGGTTCCCTATGTACAACAGGTGTTTCATCATCTACAAATTTGACTTTTAAAAGTGATAAGGCGTATATAAAGGCAGGTGCAGCGGTTCGCATGGCAGCGTGATTGATTGTTAAAGCCCAAAAAATAAAAAAGGAGAGCAAAAATACATTTTGTTTGTTACCAAAATATAAAAATAATGGTGTAATAAATAGAATTATTAATCCTAGTATTCCAATAGAACCATGATCGGCTAGCATACGAGTTATTTCATTATGATTTGAAACTTTTAAACCTGTCATTTCCTCCCTATATTCCTTGTTTTTTCCCACTCCAATTCCAAAAATAGGGTTTTCCATAAATGCTTTTATTTCCGTACCTGCTATAGCCTCTCTTCCTCCTAATCGATCTTCCTTCTCTCTCCCCCTAGCATCTTTATTAGCATAACGATATTCAATCATACCATTTGTAGTGTAAATTGTATAAGTCCATACTAATCCCCCTCCAAGCACCAAAAATAATGATATGGCTACTATTTTACTCCTTACCTTTTTATTTGAAAATACATATACAAAACCTATCAAACACAACATCATAACAACCCCAGTAATGACACCTCCTCTAGAAAACGTAACAATTCCTCTATAAGCAATAAGGACAGCTAATACTAAATTAATTATCATTAGTCTTTTTGTACTAGAATACATAAGAAAAAGAGCAAAAAAAACAAACATTCCCAAACCTAAAATAGTTGACACTTGATTAGGTCCAAACCCTCCTGACGTCTCAAAATTAGATTGCGTTCCAGTAACTACATCTTTTACACTAGGGTTAAATAAAAACAAATAAATTGTCATACTTACTATTGGCAAACCAAGAAATATTAAAATTTTTTTTATATCCTCACTTGTAACAAGTCTCTGATAACAATATATAGCTGAAAAAGCCAAACAAACTGGACCAGAAATATTAAAAGCAATTGCCTTTCTTACATTAGTATCAAAACTTAATTCATTGGCTCCAATTATAATTCCCGGAATAAGCAATAATAAAAATATTATATAGCCATAACTATTCTTTGAAAATCCCTTATAAAACATTCCAAAAATTAGAAATAAAATAACCAGATACTTAGAAAGTTCATGTATAGGATTTCCTCCCGTCATTCTTAAAAAAACCTCCACTCCTACAATGTATGCACTAATTAATAATGCTTCATTATTCTTGTTCTTCGATTTTAACATCCATGTTATCCCTATAAGTACAATAAAAATAGTGTAAATTTTTGCCAAAAAAGGCATAAGAAATACTACCCCTCCAATAAGAGCATGAATCATTATTAAACTCACATATGATAATTGGCTATTTTTCAATTTAACTTAGTATAAAAATCTATTAGAAGATCAGTTATCACTTCTGAAGAATAATTATGTTTTACAAAAGTATTGAAATTTAAAGACAAATATTCTCTAAAATGTAAGTCAGCCGTTATTCTATTGATTTTATTAAAAATTTCATTTATATCCTTAGGATTCACAATCAAACCTGTAATCTCATCTTCTATAAGTGAACTACAATAACCAACATTTGTTGAAATCACCGCCAATTTTGCCATTCCATATTCTAATAATGTAACTGGAAAACCTTCAAAAGTAGAAACTAAAATTCCAACATTAGCTTGCTTTAAAATATGATGCGTATCGGTACGACTCCCATATAAAAAAACTTTGTTTTCTAAATGATTAAGTTTTATAAAGTCTTTAAGTAGCATTGAGTACTCATCATGATTGTCTTTTCCGACCAGATGAAGCGTCCAATCTTGTTTAATAGCTTCCGATTGATGAAAAGCTGTTAGTAATGAAAAATGATTTTTTGGATTTCGCAGATTTGCTAAACAGACAATCCTTTTTCCTTCCTCACCATTTAAAGTTGTTTTTACATCTTCACTTCCTTTTGATGATACAAAATTTGGAAAGAAAATTACTTTTTTACAATATAAATTTTGCTTTGCCCAATGCTCCAATTCCAAATTAACCGTAAGAATCCCACTAAAGAAAAGAGAAGAAATTTTTATAAAAACATTAGCCTTTTTGCTATGAATTCTATTTCCATGATGATCGTGCCAAACAAGTGAAACAGATGGAAATATCAATTTCATTAATACACCAAAAAAATAAGAACTGCCGTGTGCATGAATATGACTAACCTTATTCTCTTTTAAAAAACGTTTACATCTCAACAAAGCATTTAAATCAATAGCTTTTTTTTTATTTAAGAAAGCATAAAACACATTTTCGCCGATTGATTTTTTTAAATCTCCTTCACTTCGAGTTACTACTAATCCCGAAAATTGGATTTTATTAACTAAATCATTGGCAATAGTAACTGCCATACGTTCGGCACCACCTGGTTCTAGGCTATCAATAAGTTGAACTACACGGATATTTTTTTGTAAAAGCAATTGGTGAAAAATAATATTTGTTGTAAAAATAGCAAAAAAGCATTAGTAATGATTAAATCCATTTTGTAAAAGCTTCTTTATTTCCCCTTCAAACTTATCAGTTGTAAATTGGCGTGACCAGTTTTGTCCTTCCAAAGCCATTTTTTGATACAACAATTCGTCATTTAGTACACTCATTACTTTACTTACATCGGCTTCCAATTGTTCTTTCAATTGAATTCCTCTTTCACCATAACCTAACATATAAGGCACACACGAAACTTGGGAAACAATAGGTACACATCCCCAAAACATAGCTTCCGCTACTACTTTTGGCCAACCTTCACTTTTTGAGGGTAAAATTAAAAAATGACTGGTTTGATAGGTGTTTAAAACCATTTCCTTTGAGTGATTTCCTCTCAATACAACAATATCTTGTAAATTATTCTCATTTATATACGTTTCTAAAGTTGGTCTCAAAATCCCATCTCCATACAAATTCAGCCGAACCTTTTTTCCTTGTTGGTATAATTTTTCAACCAATTGAATAGCCAATAAAGGTTGCTTGCCTTTTGACAATGTTCCAACAAATAAAAAATCAATACATCCTTCTAATGTTCTTGGTTCTATTACTTTTTTATCTGATTCTGAATATGTTGCCGTAAAAAAAGGCTTTATGTTTTTAGTTTGATCTTCCCAATCTCCATACACCAATACCTGCATATTTTTAGTTAAAAAAGTAGAACTTAAAATCCAACGTTGTAATTTATAAGTAAATGGTTGGTTTGCATTTGGATCCCAATTACCAGCATATTTAGCTGTTTTTTGCTTTTTAGGGAATAAAATTTGAACAATTGCACCAATTAATCCCATATTACCCGGACATCGCAAATGAATATGATCTGCATCTGCCATTGCTTTATAAGTTGTTGCAATTATTTTAGGCAATTTTAAAATAGCTTTTACAAAATTTTGTAAAGAGGTAATATCAAACTCTTCAACTTGTTTAAAATCAATTTTGCTATGTTTATATGAATTGTGAATAGGATTTGTGTCAAGGTTCACAATTGGTGCTACAATTACTACTTCATCTGCATATTTTATCCAAATATTCATTTCTCGAATATAGGGAGCATAACCAAAATAGTTGCTTTCTTTTTGTATATGCTGAACGTGTGTAATTATTGCAAATTTCATTTTAAAAGGTAAAATGTAAAGATACAATTATGTTTTAAACATTACAAGAAAAGGAAAACAAGTTCAATTATTTTATGATACCTTGTAAGAATTCGTTTGTAATTGGCTTACTAGTATACAAAATAGAGGAATTAATTTTAGCTTTGTGAATGTACAAATCATCAACAGTAGTAGAAAGAATACATATTTTAGTATGTGCTTTAATGACATCTGAAAATGTGTTGAATTTTTCTATAAAACCAAACCCATCTAAAACTGGCATATAAATATCTAAAAAAATTAAATTTGGTAATTTTTCAGGAGAATTTTGAAACTCTTCTAAAAATTGAATAGCTGTTAATGATGAATTAAACTCCATAATATCTATCGATTCATCCAAATTATTAATAATTTTAGATGTTATATAACAATCGAACTCATTATCATCTACGATCATTATTTTTTCTATTTTCATATTCATTAAATACGTATTTAATTTATAATTTAAGGAATTTTACAAACTCTTCTTGTCTACGCTTAGCCACAGGAAGAGATATTCCGTTTGCAAACTCACAATACAATCCATCTTTCTTAGTAATCTTAAGAATTTGTTTAATATTTACCACATAGGAATGGTGTATTCTAAAAAATTGATTACTCATTAAAACAGAACTAAACTCTCCTAAATTTTTACTTGAGAGTACTTTTTGTTTGTTAATTAAAACGAATTCCGTGTACTTCCCATCTGCTTTGCAATATACAATTTCTTCTAATTTTAATAATTCTATTTTATCAGAAGAAGAAATAGCAATAAATCCATTTGCACTACTTTCTGTACCAAAGCTATTTATTTGATTCACTTTCTGATTTTGAAAACTAATTTCCATTTCAATCAATTTAATCACCTTATAAATCGAAACTATAAGTTCATTAAAATTAAGTGTCTTTTTTAAAAAATTAACTGCATTGTACTGAAAAGCTTCATAGGCTTTATTTTTATCATCTGAAACAAATATAAATTTAGGAATATTGAAAGCCAATTCTTTTACTAAATCAAACGAAGCTAAATTGTTATCTGTAGGATCTAAAAATATTAAATCGGGTTTATGAGCTTTTATTAATTCAATTCCATCAATAAAATTATCACAAAACCCGCAAATATCTATAATTACAGCATTTTCTTCTGCAAATTTGGAAAGTTGACTAATTACATCTAAATTATTATCTATGATTATGGCTTTTATTAATTTCATATTGGGAAAATAGTTTTTCTTATAACTTATATAAAGATAATTATTTTTTAATAATAAATTTCAATTATTGCTTAGGAATTACAATTTTAAAAGTTGTTCCTTCATTTAAAACAGAATGAACACTTATAGAACCTTCAATTTTTTCAATGATTTTCTTTACTGTTGCTAAACCTAAACCACTCCCAGAGAACTCAGATTTAGTGTGTAAGCGCTTAAAAGGTTTAAAAATTAATTCAAAATGTTCTTCTGAAATACCAATTCCATCATCTATTATTTCAAAAATATGCTGAAAATCGTCTTCAACATAATGAACTTGCAAATTAACCATTTGATTTGGCTTCTTATATTTTAAAGCATTTTCTATCAAATTATTAAAAATAACGCCTAGAGCTAATTTAGAAAAATGTATTGTGGGTAATTTGTTTAATTGCAATTGATTTTCTTCTGGATTTACATTGACATGATTGTAAATATCTGTAATAAATTCATTTAAATCTATATCTTCTTTTTCTCCTATCTTATCATCAGATTTTGCAAATTCTAACAAATCCACAATCAAATCATCCATAGATTTTACATTATCAAAAACAAATTTGAAGTATTTGATATCTTTTTCATCGTGAACGTCTTTATTTTTAGACTCAATTAACTGTAAAAAAGATTTTACTGCTCTTAACGGAGCTCTTAAATCATGTGCAGCGGTATAGGCAAACTCCTCCATTTGAGCAAGATAACTCTGAGTTAATTCTTTACTAATTATTAAATCATTATTTGTTAATCTTAGTTCTAATAAATAGCTTACTTGTTTTGCTAATTTTTTTAAAATGCTTTTTTGTTCATCTGAAATAGATTTTGGATGATGTTGACTAATAACACACAATGTGCCAAATGCAACTCCTTCTTTACTCTCTAGTGGTACTCCAAAATAAGAAACAATATTAGGATCATGTGTAACTAATGGATTATCTTTAAACCTATCATCGGTTCTTAAATCTAAAACTTGAAACAATTCTTCTCCTGATTGTATGGCATGATAACATACCGATTGTTCTATTGGAGTTTGATTAATTGAAATTCCGACTTTTGATTTAAAAAATTGTCGATTTTCGTCGACTAAACTCAATAATGCAATTGGCATTTCACATACAAAAGAGGCAATTTGAATTATGTCATCATACATTTGTTCTGGCAAAGTGTCCAGAATTTTATATTTTTCTAGTGTTTTAAGCCTTAATTGCTCTTCTATTTTTGAATTTATCTTTTTCATTTTCACTAAATTACAAAAAAATTAATTTCCAATAACAATAAATTCACTTCTTCTATTCATTTGATGTTCTTCTTCTGAACATTTTACACCATCGGAACAATGATTAACAAGCCTAGATTCTCCATATCCTTTACTCGAAATTCTACTAGAATCGATTCCGTTCTTAACCAACCAATTAGAGGTTTCTAATGCTCTTTTATTAGATAATTCTAAATTATAAGACTTAGATGCTCTACTATCGGTATGTGATTTAATTTCTAATTTAATGTCTGGATTCTTTTGCATTACATACAATAAAATTGCAATTTGTTTTTCGGCTTTATCATTTATTTCTGATTTATCTAAATCAAAATAAATATTTTGAATAGAGAAAAATTTGGCTAAATCTAACCCGTCTTGTAATTTAACTTCCTTAGGCAACATAGTAGTTATTAAATCTGAATTAGATTTTAATTTATTTCTATAATAATCTTCTTTTGTTTCATACACTTCATGATCATATCTTACATACCAACCTTTATTTCTATAATTATTTTTAAAGAAAAATTCGCCAGTTGAATTTGTTGTAGTTTTATCAATAATTGTTTTAGCATCATCAAATAAAGTAACAACAACATTTTCTACAGGAAAACCAAACAAAGCATCTACTACTTTACCAACAAATAATTTTTCTGTTTCCTCCATTAATGATTTTTTTTCAAAAAACTTATAAATATCATCACTCCCTTTACCTCCTGGTCTGTTTGAAGAAAAATAACCAATATGACTTTGAGCATTAATAGAATAAGAAAAATCATCAAAAGCAGAATTTATTGGATTTCCAATATTGAATGGTTTCGAAAAAGTATCATCATTATTAATCTTAGAAACAAAAACATCTAATCCACCAAGACCTAAATGACCATTGGAAGCAAAATACAATTCATTATCAGAAGACAAAAAAGGAAAAGTTTCTCTAGCTTCTGTATTAATTTCTGCTCCAAGATTTTCTGGAACACCAAAAGTATTATTTGGCAAAACAGCTACACGAAATAAATCGGATTGTCCTAAAGTACCAGGCATGTTAGAAGAAAAATAGAGAAACTTCTCATCTGAACTTAAAGCCGGATGAGCACAATTATAATCATCACTATTAAAAGGCAATTCTTGAACATCTGTCCAATTTCCATTGTGTAACTTAGCACTATATATTTTTAATGAAACTTCGTCTTTACTATTTTTTTTATTTTTCTTTCTATTAAAATTATTTCGTGTAAAATAAAGTGTTTGTCCGTCTTTAGTTATAACAGCTGTAGATTCGTTACTGCTAAAAAAAGAACTATTCAGAAAAAATTCGGGACTTGAAAACCGA
Source organism: Flavobacteria bacterium BAL38 (assembly GCA_000169355.1). GTDB lineage: Bacteria > Bacteroidota > Bacteroidia > Flavobacteriales > Flavobacteriaceae > Flavobacterium. Next base: position 498,355 of record AAXX01000001.1, read on the forward strand.
TTTAATTTTTCCAAAATACTAACATAAAGACCAGAAAAAGGCTGATTAGTCCAACTATCAATTTTTACGCGATTATGCTCTCTAGTGCTTGTAAAAATAATACGCTCTTTATATTCAAAAACACCATAATCACTATAATTAGAATTAATATCTAAAGTAGAAATTTCATAACGTCCATTATCTGTTTTAATTTGTTTTAAATATTGAGTATTATCATCATATTCTTTAGCTCTTGAATCTGCTTCTTTTAATTTTGAAAACAACGCTAAATAATAGTTTGATTTTTCAATATCTGGGACTGTTTTAAGTGTTTGAGCATATCGATAATAATACTCATAATCAACAATTTCTGATGATTTTATTAGTTTTTGATACCATTTATTTGCTTCAATATAATTAGCATTAAAATAATAAGAATCGGCAATTTTTTTATAAATATCAGGTGAACCATAGCCGTTTTTATCTACTTCTATATATATAGAAACAGCATTCATATAACCTAATTTTTCATATACTTCATTAGCTTCCTTTATTTTTTTTTCTTGTGAAAAACCAATAAAAAAAAGCATAACAACTATAGAGGTAATTATTTTTTTCATAGTCTAAAGTCTTAAAAGAATCTTGGAGAATAAATTTTTTCACCTGATTTAAAAAGTTCAAAACGCAAGAAAATTTCGTGAGAACCTGAATTATAATTAGCTAAATTAGTAGCTTCAGTATCATACGAATACCCTACAAAAACCGAATTAGAAAACTGAAAACCAACTAAAGCACTAATAGCACCATTAATTCTATAAGCAGACCCTAGAGTTAATTTTTCAAAAAATAAAAAATTAGCCGTTACATCGGATTGCAAGGTATTTCCAGACATTATTTTAGTAAGAAAGGCTGGTTTAAATTGTATAGAGTCGCTTAAGTTAAAAACATACCCACCCATAAAAAAGTAATCCATACTTGAATTTGCTACAGAAGATCTAGTATTATCATCATAATATTTAGTTTCTAAAAAACTAGGAATAGAAACACCTAAATAAAATTGATCTGAATACCAATATAAACCAGCACCAATGTTTGGAGTAAAACGATTGTCGACATTGTTTTGTAAAACTGGATCTGTTGGATCATATATGCTTAATTTTGTATAATCAACATTCAACAAATTAGCAGTTGCTTTAATTCCAAATGACAACTTAGACAAGTTAGAAAAAGTAATACGATAAGCAAAATCAGCTGAAATATTTTGTTCAGTTGCAGGACCAATTTCGTCATTAATTACGGATATTCCCCATCCTACATTAGAATTACTAACAGGAGAATGAACCGAAGCACTAGCTGTAATTGGAGCGCCATCTAAACCAACCCATTGCGCTCTATATAGAGCCGAAAAACTTAAAACATCTCTTGTACCGGCATATGCTGGATTAATTACAATGGTATTATACATGTAATTTGTAAACTGAGGGTCTTGCTGAGAAAATAATTTCTCAGTACTTATTAGCAGTAATAAATGTATTACCACTAATGATTTATTTAACTTTCTCATTTCTATCTTGGGGTTTTAATGAGGAGAACTTATATTGATTGGGGTTAATTAAACTTACCATCCTGAAAGGAAAATTTCAACAAACTCCTTTCAAAGTAATAAGCTTCCCCAAAATATTAATACATGATTTTATAACTAGACACGATACTTACAGAATCATTATTTTAAACTTTTTTATATTATTAATAATAAATTACTAATATAAAATTAAGTAAAAATAACGGAATAACATACTATTTTTAGAGATAATTATACTTACTACCTGAAAGGAGTTTTAAAACCCCTTTCCAAGTAATAAGCTTCCCCAAAATATCAATACATGATTTTTTCTTACTAAACGTTTTATTTAAAAACTTATTCATAAACTTCCATTTAATAAATTTATAGGTTTCAATAAATAATATATTATGGTTTTATTATTACTTACTACTTGAAAGGAGTTTAAAAAACTCCTTTCTAAGTAATAAGCTTCCCCAAAATATCAATAAATGATTTTTTCTTACTGAAAACTATATTAAACAAACCTATTTATGAACGTATAATTATTACTGTTATGGATTCAAATAAATTAATGTATTTTGGTTGTATTACTACTTACTACTTGAAAGGAGTTTATAACCTCCTTTCCAAGTAATAAGCTTCCCCAAAATATCAATAAATGATTTTTTTTTTAATTAGATGCTACATATAAGTATCCTGTTTTTTGTACATTTTTTAAACCATCTAAATTATTATTTATGTAGTCATAAGAAATGATATAATAATAAGTACCTTCTGGGAGAGTTCCTCCTGAACTATTTAATGAACTTTCAGAAACTCCGTTAAACAAGTTAGTTTTATTATCATAGTTATTAGTTTCATACACTTTAGAACCAAATCGATTAAATATTTCAACTTTATTATTTGGATAACACTCTATACCTTCTAAGTATAAGAAATCGTTTTTTCCGTCACCATTAGGAGTTATTGCATTATAAACTTTAACACCACAAGACAAATAAATAACTTGATTTAAATAAGCTACATTTCCACAAGGATTAGTTGCTGTCCATGTTCTATAAATTATAGACATGCTAGGACAATCACCTTGTACCGTTTCTTCTTCAAAAGTAATGGTTACCTCGCCTGAATTACTTTCAGCATAGACTACTGAAGCAGTTGGTATATTTCCACATTCAGCATACAAAACAGCTTCTATACTAGTAGTAAAAACAGGAACTGAAGTATCAACTATTGAAACAACTTGAGTAATTTCGACTGCATTTTCACAAGCATCGGTTGCAATCCATCTACGAACAACTTGATAATTAGTTGGGCAATTTCCAGGAATAATTTCTTGTTCATATACTACTGCAACTTGATTTGAACAATTATCAGTAGCTTGTAATTCATATACTGGAAGTTGATTACTATTTTCTATTGTAAGAGTACTTGGAATTGAAGTTGTAAAAACAGGAGCTTCAGTATCATTAATACGGAATAGTTGAGTACAAGTAAAACTATTTAACAAAGTATTACTATTTGTATGGTAAAAAGCGATGGTATAAGTTCTTGTTACTGTTCCATTACAACCCATATTACCTGCATTTGAAGCTGTTATAACAACTGTAGTACATTCGTCACCTTTTACATCTCCAGAATGATTTCCTAATTGTTCAAATTCAAATACTGTTAATGATGTTGCTGTTGGAAGTTCATCAGAACATGATACTGTAATTTCTTCAAAAGTTGGACAAACTAAATCAATTGTACAATTTAATTGAAAATCAATAGAAGCAGTATTAGACCAATTTCCTTGAAAATCTTTTACTCTATAATATTTGGTTGTTGGTATTGCTAAGAAAGTTGATACCGGTGTAAATACTATTGAACCTGTTAAGGTGTTTAATATCCAATTTCCTTCACTTGGCACATGCATTGTAACAGTATGGTTTTCTATAGCGATTGTAGATCCATAAGCAGAAGGCATTAATAATTCAATTGTTTCTGGATTTACAAGATCACCTAGAGTATCGTTCTCTACTATATTAAAAGTTGTTGAAGTTCCATCTATATATAAAACTTGATCATTTGATGCTATTGGAAGTAAGTCAAAACCTATTTTAGCTTCGTTACTAATATTCTCATTGTAGTCTCTAATAAAATAAGTAGCAGCAGTTGGCATTTCAATAAAGTTAGCAGCTGGAACAAATTTAATCATGCCTGTAGTAACATCTATTGACCATCTTCCTTCGTTTGGCTCGGTGTAAGCTATAACATTATTTTCAGAACAAAAATCAACATTAGTAGCACTTAAAGGAGCAACAAAACGAATACTTGTTGGATTTACAACAGTTCCTTGAACATCATTTTCAAAAGCATTGATACTAACTTCAGTATTTGAATTATAAAGTACTAAATCGTCTGTTGCAATTGGACAAGGAATAGAAGTTACTTGCAAAGGAATAACAATTTGATTACTACAATTAGTGCTCAAATCTGTACAAGTAAAACTATAGTTTCCTTCTGGTAAATTTTCAATTACAAAACTAGAGGTAGTACCAGTATATACATTACCGGTTTCTGTTTCAGTAATTGACCAATTACTAGGAAGATTAGAAACATTAATAGTTGCAAAACCACCATTACAACTAGCTTCAGTTATAAGTGAAAAAACAGGAAGAGGAGCATTATATACATAAAATGATTGAGTAAATTCACGTCCACAAGCATCCATTGTTTTAGCCAAATAAGTGTTTCCTGCTTGTAATCCACTAAACACAGATGAACTTTGGTAATTATAAATTTGTTGTGTACCTGTTACATCATATAAAGTATAAGTATAAGGTGCTCTTCCACCAGTTGCTACCATATTTACTGTAGTTTCACAAGCAATGATAGATTGAAAAGTAAAAGCATCAATAGTTGTATTAAAAGCATATTCATATAAAAAACCATCTGTTAATCTTGGAAGTGCATTTTGTCCTGCAAATTGAGTAGGTTCAACTTTTTGATTGATTCCTAATACACCACCAAAACGAATAACATAATTTTGATTTATTGGAGCGTTAAAATTGATTGTTCCACCACCTGCACTTGAAAAAAAGAAAGGAGCACTTGAAGAAATATATCCTGAATAAAGAATAGTACCATCATTTTTATAAATGGCTACAAAAGTTCCTTGAAGAGCTGCAGGCACTTTAATTGAAACAATTACATTTGTTTGAATTTCTCCACAATTACCTAATTCATGTGACATTACTGTACTTCTTACACAAGATGCATTTAAATCAAATGTTCTAGTTTTTCCGCAAGCATCAGTAACTGTAAAATTATATAAGCCAGGAGGAAAAGATCTAACGTTATCTTTAACCAATAAACTTGAAATAAATGGATTATTTAGTTCAAAAGAATAAGGATATTGAATAGAATTTGATGTAGCAATAGTTGCACCAGCACCAAATTGAGTACTGTAATTAGCTGGCCCTGAATTAACTGTAATGTTTATTGGAGTAGTTGGCATACTTGAAACAGCCATTTCGTTAAAGTTTAAAAAACTTACATCATCAAAGTAAACTGATCCGTCACGGGCGCTTCCAGAAACAGTACAAGTAATTGCAGGTACAAAAGGAGCTGCATCTTGTCTAATTTCTTCTTGATTTGTAAAACCACAAGCATCAGTTAAAGTCAATCGGTAAGTAACACCATAACGTAAACCTAAACTTACAGCTATTGCTGAACCTTGAGAAACACTATTAACATGTGATAAATTTACATTTTGAGCAGCAATTTGTTCTCCAAAAATATTAATTACAGGTTGTCCAGGATTATTTACTTCTTCAACAACTACTGTTACAGGATTAACCACATTATTTCTAAATATTTTAACATCATATCCAATAGAACATGCATTAGATGGATCTGGGAAAGTAATGATTCTTGGAGTATCAAAAAACAAATCTTGCTCAACAGGTAAATTTAAAGTACCACCTCTGATAGCGCCACAGTCATTAAAACCAGTGTAAGTAACCTGAGCACCATTAAAAAATGAAGTTGGAACTATAAAATCAACTTGGAAATTTCTAATATTTGGAACATCTGTTTGAGGAATAAAATTGATTACTTGAATACTTTCTCCTAAATTGTTAGTAAAAGTATAAGTAACATTACCGGTTGCTGTTCCTGATAAAGTTTTAACTCTAAATTTCAACATTGAACCACAAGAAGTGGAATTAGAAGCAGAAAATCGATCAATAAATAAAATAGCTGTTGATAAAAGAGTGGCATTATTTAAACCATTTGGTAAAACAATCGTTCTGTCAGCGCTATTACCACCACAAGCATCCATAAAATCAATTACATAGGTTCCAGCAGCTAGACCTGTTATAGTGTAGCTTGAAGAATTAATAGGGATTATAAAATTTCTAGCTCCTCCAGGACCACTTAAAATTCTTACTTGATAATTTTGATTTGTGAAATCGTTTACACCAACTGTACTGTGTAAATTTGAAAGTCTGATTTCTCCGTCAGTACCATCTAAACATCTAGGAGATTTTAAAGTAAAAGCAAAATCATCAGCAGGTCTAGTTGATCCATTTGTACATTGTGAAAAACTATTTTCAAAACTTAATATCAATAAAATGAATAGTAAATTTACTAACATTTTATTTGGTCGATTGTATGATAACTTTTTCATGACTAAATATTTTGGGAAACATTAATTTTAAACACATGTCAAATTTCCGACAACATTTAGTCAAACCCTAAGCATAAGTAACAAGTGTAACTTTATTATTAATAAACGTATAAAAGCACAACCTCTACATTCAAAAACCCTATAATACAACAAAATACATGCGTTTTAAAAAAAATCAATCTTATATATAAATGTTTTTTTGTGAAACTTTTTTTGTAAATTTACAATACCCGAGTAGGCGATTTGAGCAACTAATAGATAATTTTAAATACTTATTATCTTAATCTTATGCTAGAAAAATATAATTTTAACGATGAAATAATACAGCATTTCATTATTGACCAAACTGAATTAGTTGCTAAAACAGGTAGTTGGGAATTAGACCTTTTAACTAATGATTTGTATTGGTCTGAAGGTGTTTTTAGAATTTTAGAACGAGAACCTGAAACTAAAAAATTAAACATCAGCATGGAATTAGAAATAATACATCCTGACGATTTACAAAAACATCCGATAGAGAAAAAGCAAACAAACAATTACAAACCAGAGCTAAAGAACTCGGCGAGGCAAACAAAGAATTAGAACATTTTGCCTATATAATTTCTCATGATCTTCAAGAACCTTTGAGAATGATAACTAGTTTTTTAACTCAGATAGAAAAAAAATACAATGATGTCTTAGATGAAAAGGGAAAGAAATACATATTTTTTGCTGTTGATGGTACTAAAAGAATGAAAAAAATCATATTAGATATTTTAGAATTTTCAAGAGCAGGAAAATATATAGATGAAAAAGAAAGTATAGACTTAAATGATATTATGAAAGAAATAAAAGGTTTCTATGAGAACGAATATCCTAATGGAAAATTCAATTATGAAAATTTACCAACAATAGTTTCTTACAGATCTCCTATATTTCAAATTTTTCATAACTTAGTTAGTAATGCCTTTAAATATTCAAAAGAAAATTTAAACCCCGAAATAGATATAAAAGTAGTAAACCAATCAAAAAAAGACATAACATTTGCAGTTCAAGACAATGGCATTGGTATTGAAAAGGAATATTTAGAAAAAATATTTGTATTATTTCAAAGATTGCAAAGTAATGAAGAAATTAAAGGAAGCGGAATTGGATTAGCAATTGTAAAAAAAATAGTAGAAAGTTTAAATGGTACCATTTGGGTCGAATCTGAAAAAGACTTTGGTAGCACATTTTATTTTAAAATTCCTAAATAAAAAACACTAGCATTAAAAAATTATCTTTTGATTTTTTTAAGGAAAACATTATGAAATGTAGGAAAAATTTGTACATTTACAAGAGAATTATTAATTACAAGCCAAAATAACAACATTAACAACCATATTTTATGAAAAAAAATCAAATTTTATTAGTTGAAGATAATGAAGGTGATATCATTCTTACGTTAGAAGCTTTTGAAGAGTCTGATTTTAAAACGGAAATTCAAGTAGCACGTAATGGAAAAGAAGCTATTAATTATTTATTTGAAAATTGTACTAATTCGCAACTTCCAGATATAATTATTTTAGATATTAACTTACCTTTGCTAAATGGACATGAAGTTTTAAAAAAAATAAAAGAGAATGAAAAAACAAAACACATTCCAGTTATTATGTTAACAACATCATCAGCTATTAACGACATTAATTTAACTTACGCAAATCATGCAAATGGTTTTATTTCAAAACCATCTGATGTTAATGATTTTTTTCAAACCATAAATGCACTGGGTAAATTTTGGTTTAATACATGTAGTTTACCCAAGACTTAAATAAAAATGTTAGGAGAAGAGAAATTACAAAATATTTTACTTATTGAAGACAATGAAGGTGACTTTTTTCTCTTTGAAGAATATCTAAATGAAAAAATACCAAACACGAAAATAAAGCATGTAAAAAGATTTCAAGAACTAAAAAATCTGAATGCTAGCTTCGATTTTGTTTTCCTAGATTTATCATTACCCGATAAAAGTGGAATTGAACTTTTAGAAGCAGTTTTACAACTTTTTACCAAAACCCCAGTTATTGTTTTATCAGGTTATGAAGAAGAATTCATAAAAGAAAAAGCCTTATCTATTGGTGCTGCAAATTATCTTTTTAAAGACCAGTTAAATAGTGAAGTTCTATTTGAGGTGATATCACAAAGCAATAGATAAATCAAATAAGATCTTTACTATCTTCATTTAACAGAATTAACGTTTTGTTCCTATTAGACTCGAAATCATAGTCTTGATAAAACGTTTTATAATAATCAATAACATTTTTTTGAAGTTCTTGGTATGCTGTGTAACTCATTTGCAGAGCCTTATCAATAACTTGATGTATCGATTCTTCAGATTCATAAACTAAAGCATTTTTTTCATCTCTCAAAGTTGGGTTTAACCAATTTTGATAATTAATAATAGGCACTACTCCAACCGACATGGCTTCTACTACATTGTGACACATTGGCATCGTCATTCCAGGAGCGCAAAATAGAAACTTTGCCGATGATAAATAATGACGCCATTCTTCTGAAGGGATTGCGCCTTGTTGCCATTTCATTACCACAAATTTATCTAAAAAAACACAGGAAGAAAACTGCTCTTTGAATTCAATTCCTGTGATGGAAACTACAGCAGTATGTTGGATTATTTGGTTATAAATCTGCCATCGATTTAATAAATTGAAATTTTTGGTAATTGTATCCGAATCATAAATTTTAGCTTCAAAGTTGCCACTCATTACAATTCCAACCTGTTTTTCTAATAATTCAGGCTTAGCAATCATATAATTTCTTGGATGCATTATGTACGGAACAGCTTCTTTTACATATTCGTCTGTTGCATATACTTTTTTGTACTTAAAATTTATTGGAAAATCGGCGCTTTTTTTATGTGAAAATAAACGATACATTTTAGGTTTTTGAAATGGCTTTGAGAAATAAATAAAATCCAATTCTTTGAACCACTTTACCAAAACGAAATAACGAAATAACGAAAACTCAATTACAATGGGTTGCTGATATTGTTGTTGCAATCTAAAAATTAAATTCAAATAGGTTCTAACTTTTGTACTTCGCTTTAAACTTAAAAACAACACTTCCTCTGTTCCGTTGTAAAAACGAACATGTTGGTAGTTTTCTCTAAACTCTTTGAGTTTTCGATTTATTTTCTTTTTAAGTAAATACAACATTATATTGGAGGATTAAAAAACAAAGTGAACCATCCTGAAATTCTTCCTAAAGTTTCTGTTAATACTTCTTTTCGTTTTGACATGGTAAAACCATTCGTAAATCGAATAGCCGTTAATAATATCGTAATCAAATGCCACTTTACTTTTGCTTTAAAAGACGGATTTGGATATTTTACACGCCAAACATAATACCCATTTCGCACCACCATTTTCCCATAATCATACTTATTAGGTCGTCCTGAGGCATCGTGATAATGTCCTAATTGTGCATTAGTGTTGATGTATAATTTACCAACTTTTGATAATCGAAGTGTAAAATCGGCATCTTCATACAATCCATATCCTTCGAAATAAGTTGAAAATTGAAATTCTTGAAAAACAGTCTTTCTAAAAGAAGAAACACCTCCCATAAGTTGCTCTACTTTGTAAATTTTCCCTGAAGGTGGTAAAAAACCGATACTTCTTCCGTGAGAAAATTCAGGTAAACAACCTGGAGGGCGATTACTATCTAATCCTAACTTTTTACGCCAAACAAATCGAGAACCATCTTTTCTTTTCCAACCATCATAATAAAACTCATTTATTTTAGGTTGGTAATCTAGAGTTACTTTTGTCCAATGTATCTCATTACTAATATAACCTCCAACTCCTAATGCTTCTGGAAATAAAGTATACGTTTTTATAATTTCTTCAAAATAGTTGGATTCCAAAACGGTATCATCGTCTAAAAAACAAACTATTTCACTTGCTTCCTGAACTCTTGTAATACCATAATTGCGTTGTTTCGTTAAACCTCTATCTGTTTCATCTACTTTGAAATACTTCAAACCTTGAAACGAATTTTTAGTCAGCATTTCCTTGGTGAAATCATCTGGCGAACCATCTACAATCAAAATCTCATTTGGATACAACGTTTGATGCTGCACCGAAAGCAAAAGCTTCAATAAAGGTTGCGAACGCTTAAACGTACAAATGATTAAAGTAAACACCATATTATTTTGATTGCGATTTTAATTTTTTAGCCCATTTTTCACTTACTTCCCATTGCTTTTGCATGGTTTTGTAATATCGAAACGGATTTTTTATTGTTTGTTGCTCGTAATATTTTAAAAACAAGTTTAATTTATATCCAAGTATTTGCTCTTTTGTATGATACAACATTTTAAACAACATCACCGTTGGCGAAGGTTTGGGTTGGGTTGCTTCTTCATGCCAAGGCAAAATTGGTTTCACTCTAAATCCTCCGACAGGTGCTTTTAAATGTAAAATTTGTGGCTGTGGTAAATATAAAACATCATAACCTTTATTTCGTAATTGCATCCCAAAATCGGCATCTTCTCCAAAACCATTTTCAAATCGCATATCAAAACTAAGACCTTCCAATGCTTCTCGTTTTACCATACTACATCCTGAACCAAAAGTATCCCAATGCATCATGTGATTAAAAACGTGAGTTTCATTAGGTCTAAAGCAGGCTAAAGTAAAAGCCTTTTCATTGGTTTTTAAAATCGTTTTCAGACTATCTTCAATAAAATTTGATTCTAACTTAATATCATCATCTGCAAAAAACACCCAATCACTTTGCACATCTTTCAAAGCGATATTTCTTGCATTACAAGCACCTGTTTGATGAATAAAATGATGAATTATTTCAAAAGGCCAAATTTCATTCTTCAAATAATCTAACTCGGACTGACTATTTTCAAGCGGATTTTGTTCTACAATTATGATACGATTTGGAGTTTTCGTTTGCGTTCTTAAATCACAAAGCACATCGTATAAATATTTTTTTCTACCAATAGTTGGAATCAAAATATCAAGAGTTACTTCTGGAGAATCCACATTTGAAATTTCTTGCTCTGTTTTAGCGTTTCTGTCAAAAGCAATTCGTTTAACTGAAATTACACTCATTAAAGATGCAATAGGAAATCGTTTTTCAAATAAAATAAATAACAAAAACAACTGCAAACATTTTGAAAAACCATAGTATTGTGATGTCCAATGAAAAAGTTCATTGGTAGTTCCCAAGTATGGCTTTACAACCTTTACTTCTAGAAGCAAATTGCGATTTGAATAAGTTCGCAATCCATTTCTGTGACCCATTTTTGCCATAATGGTCAAAAAAAAACCAAACCTAAAATTATCATTAATGAATTGACTTCCGAAACTTACAAAATCTTGAGCCGAAATAGTTCCGATAAAAGCACTTGCTTGCCAACTTGCAAAGGAAACTTTTTTATTAATTTTTATAAAAGGTGAAGGTTCTACATAACCTACTTTTTCTGTTAAAAACTCTGTTTCAGATGAATTATAAAAATACATTACCTGACTTTTAACGTTATTTTCAATCCAATTGTGATTCACCTGGTTTTCCAAAGATTCGTGAACCCAAACCAATTGAGCATTCGGATATTGTTGCGAAAATTCGAAAATTAACTTCTGAATATCTTTAGAAGAATCAAACGAAGAAACGGCAGCGAAATCTTGATAGATTGCTGTAACTTTTTTAAAATCATGTACAAAAGTTATATTCATAGACTTACTTTATCAAATGCTGATAGTAATTAATATTTTCTGCTACTTTTTTAGTAATATCAAAATGTTTTTCAACATATAGTCTAGCTTCGTAACCCATTTTGGAATTACAATCCGTATCGCTTAAAAGTGTAATTATTTTTTGTGCAAACACCTCATGATTAGCAGGATGTACTAAGAAACCACTTTTCCCATCTTGCATTAATTCTTGTGCCCAACCAATGTTACTATTCACTACTGCTTTTTTCATTGCCATCGATTCGATAGTGACCATTCCGAGGGTTTCAGCGTAAGTGGGAAATACACAAACATTGGCTTTTTTGATATACTCTTGTACTTCCGCGTAGGGTATTTTACCTAAATAGGAAACCTGTCCCAAATCCTTTTCATGAAACTGTTGCTTAACTAATTCCCATGTAGATTTACTTCCTGTGGCTACATCTCCAGAATCGCCACCAATTAATACCAATTTGGCTTCTGGAAACTGATTTCTCACTTTATGGAAGATTTCAGGCAATTCAAAAACACCTTTTTTTCTTATGATAGTTCCGATATATAAAATAAGTCCTTTCTCAAAACGTTCTGGGTGTTCATTATTGAATTGGGTTAAATCCAAACCGTAATGAATGGTTTTTATCTGTTCTTTGTGTAACCCAAAAAGTTCAGCCGAAACTTCACCTGCGTATTTCGTAGGTGCAATAAACCCTTTTGCTTTTCTTACCGCTAAGGTTTCAAACAAACGATTTTTAAACTTCTGTTTTCTGTTTTCGATATGACAAAAATAGGTGTCGCTTCCGTGAAAACGAATTACTAATGGAACCGTAAAATTCATAAAAGCGGTAACTCCTGTCCAATCAGGTGCTTCGATTACATCTATTTTCTCTTTCTTAACAACCAAATTAACATAGTTTTGAAGGTGTTTTCTGTAAAAAAACCATTTCCCTAATCGATATTTTTTGTTTGAAATAAAATGAAAAGCAATTCCATTTTCTTCAAAAACTTCCGATTTTGGCTGACCATATACAAAAACCGTCACCTTTACCCCTTTTGTAACCAAAGCCACCACCAAGTTTTTAATACTGGTACCTAAACCACCCGAATGTTTTATTTTAGGATGTGGATATTCTGGAGTTAAAAAAGCGATATGCATATTTATTTACTTAATTCTTTACAAAAGGCTAAAGTACAAAAAGTTCTGCCTTTACTATTTACGTGAATGTTATCGAAGAAGAAATCTTCTGGTAAAATTCTAGAATGATTAACTATTTTGAATTCGTCAGTGTTCGGAAACACGACATTTTTTCTATGAATAGGAGATTGATACACAATTAAACCAATACCATTTTGTTTGCATAGCTTTTTAATCTTTAAAAATGATGGATTTAAATAACTTGTTTCAATATTAGTAACAATTCCTTTTTCTATATGATTTTCAATTTGTGGATACGTGTAATTTCCTTTATCATCAAATCTATTTCTTTTGGTAGGTTTTAAAAAGGCATATATTGAAGGATAAAACAATTCATTGTTATAATAACTCACTCCTAAAATAGGCATGAACTTAGAATAAGTAAGTACTTTCAATTCTCCATGCTCCATTCGATTATAATAATTATAAATCAAAGAATCTTGAACTTCCGTTAAAAAACGATAATCGTTGTTATTTAATTCGTTTACCGGATTTTGTAAATCACCCGGAGTAACACATAAAATCAATTGATCTGTAGATTTTCCTAAAGAAAGGAAATATTGCAACATCAAATAATGCGAACTTAAAGAAGTATCGTCCATACTAATGTTTAAACCAGAAGTATTTAAAGTTTTATCAATCAACTTCGTATCTAATGTAGTTAATCCGGTACTAGAACCTAAAACCACATAATCAAAATGGGTTTCTTTGACACCATTTTTTACAAACTGATTTTTATACAATTGCGACTTCCCTAAAACATAAAGAGATAAATAAGCAATTCCGTTTCCAATCAAAAGAATGAAAAAAGTATAAATGGCTATTTTGGTTAGAAACTTCTTCATTAGAATTGGAAATAAATAAAGTCCATTTGATTTTTAAAACTTCCCATAAAGAAAATTAACAACACTAAAAGTAAAGCCCCAAAAGCTGAGATTTTAGGTAATTCTCTTTTTTTGATAACCCAAACTAATTCTTGCATAGATAAAATTCCGACAGCCAAAACACTTAAACCAAAAATCATCAAATTCGCATTGGTTTTATAGAATAAGGTCAATCCTAAATTTTTCAATTCTAACATATGAGCTAAATATTGAAAAGCATCTGCAATTGAATCCGCTCTAAAAAAGACCCAACCAATACAAACCACAAAAAAGGTTACCCCTATTTTAGCAAAATCGAGCCAACCATAGGATTTGGTAATCAAATGACTTCTATTTATGTTGAATAGTAATAATGGTAAAAACATCAAAGCGTGAAATAATCCCCAAACCACATAAGTCCAGTTGGCGCCATGCCAAAAACCACTGACTAAAAAGATAATCATCACGTTTCGAATTTTAAACCCTTGTGAACCTTTTGAACCGCCAAGCGGAATATAAATATAATCGCGAAACCATGTAGATAACGAAATGTGCCAACGACGCCAAAATTCTGCAATATCTCTTGAGAAATACGGAAACTTAAAATTCACCATTAAATCAAATCCAAAAAGTTTGGAAATCCCAATTGCCATATCGGAATATCCAGAAAAATCACCATAAATCTGAAAAGCAAAGAATACCATTCCAACAAACAATTCGCCACTAGAATACGCTTCAGGATTTTCAAAAATCTTGTTAACAAAAAAAGCACAATTATCTGCAACCACCACTTTTTTGAACATCCCCCAAATAATCAATTTTACACCATCCACCGCATTTTGATAATCAAAAGTTCGTTTTTTATAAAACTGAGGTAATAAATGAGCAGCTCTTTCAATAGGACCTGCTACTAATTGTGGAAAGAAAGTTACAAAAGCAGCAAAATCGATAAAACTTTTGGTAGGTTGCATTTCCTTTCGATATACATCAATGGTGTAACTCAAGGTTTGGAACGTATAAAACGAAATTCCAACAGGAAGTATAATATTTAACGTGCTTGCTTCCATAGTAATTCCGAGACTTGACCAAGCTTCTATCCAACTTGTAACAAAGAAATTATAGTATTTAAAAAAACCTAGCATTCCTAAATTCCCCACTAAACTAATTCCTAATAAATATTTTCGATTTAGAGGACTCTCACTTTTCTGAAGCGCTAATGCTACAAAATAATCTAAGAATGTACTGGCGATAATTAAGGATAAAAAACGCCAATCCCACCAACCATAGAAAATATAACTGGTTATCAACAACAATAAGTTTTGTGCTCGTAGTTGGTTTTTAAACACAAACCAATACAAGAAAAAAACCGTGGGTAGAAAAAGTAAAAATTCTATCGAGTTAAAAAGCATTTACTATTTTTTAAATAAGTCTTTAATAATTTTAGTGGTGTACAATCGTGCTCCTTTATCATTTAAATGCCCGCAAGAGGAAAAGTATTGATCTCCCTCTACTACATGTTCATACTCTTTAATTTCAGAATACAAAGCTTTCACTTTTTTAAAATAGTCCATTCCCTTTACATTAGAGCACATAGGTGTGGTAACAGCAATTAAATTGATATTGTTCGCTTTACAAATTTGCTTAATTTCTTCGAAATATCGATTACGTAAAGGTACTAAACTTTCAATATTATTTTTCATATTGGCTTTAGGATTAAATCCAAGCGGATAATAACCTTTATTTGCCAATGTATTGGTCGGCTCATTTACTAATGTTTTATGCCAAGCTCTAAAACCTACTTTAGTATCAAATTGTATATAACGATAAAACGGCACATAATACAATTCTAAAAAATCAGGTTCCTTTTCAAAATGATTTGAAATTGTTTTGGATTGATGTAAAAAAGGCATAAAACGACTGAAAGTAGCATCATCTCTTTTTTCATTGGATAAATTCAAATCGGTTTCAACAATTACATTTTTAATTTTCCAATCGCGTTCTAGCATCAACTTTAACATTAGAGAAGTTTCAAACAAATGCGAACCGCTCATTCCGTAATTAAACGTTTTCAATCCTTTTTGTTCAAATAATTCCGAAACAAAATGATTATTTGCTCTTGAGGTACCTAAAATAATTACGTCGTAATTTTGAGGATTCGAGTTTATAACGTTTTCCACTTTATTTCGAGTTTCCGATTGTGCAAAAACAGAAGTGTAAATAAAATCCAATACAAAAGCAGAGAGCAAAAGCACTAGCAAAATTTTTTCAACAAATAGAAGAAAAGATTTCATTATTCTACTTTAGTTGAGAAAAAATCTTCAATAATTTTTGTGGTAAACAATCGCGCACCAGCTTCATTCATGTGTCCACAACTTGAAAAATACTTATCATCTGCAATACTATTTTCATAATTATGAACTTCCGGATATATACTTTTTATCTTATTAAAATAATCAATTCCTTTTACATTTGAACACATTGGTGTACTAACAACAATAAGATTAATGTTGTTAGTTTTACAAATGTCTTTGATAAATTCGTAATCTTTATTTTTCTTAGGCGCATATTTTGTCAAATCATACTTCATGTTTTTCCCTTCACCTTTTAAGGCGTAAAAACCTTCATTCAAAATACTCGCTGAAGTTTTTTGTATAGCAGAAAAAAACATTTCTCTAAAACCAATTTGAGAATCATACTGAATGTAGCGATAAAAAGGCATATAATATAATGAACTAAATTCAGGAACAATATTCTTGTAATAATTTAAAACCGTTGCATGTGACTTTAAAAAGGGCATAAATCTCGCTCTTGTTCCTTCAGAATGTCCCTCCGAATTAATATTCAAATCAATTTCTAAGATAATATTTTTAAAACGATACCCTTTATCAATTATTAATTGTAACATTAATGCAGATTCTTGCAATCTAGCACCACTCATACCATAATTGTAAGCTTTGAATCCTTTTTCAATAAAAAGCTGTGGCACAAAATGATTGTTTGCTCTTGAAGAGCCTAACATGATTACATCATATTTTTTAGCTTCCGAATTAATAACGTTTTCAATTTTATTTCTTTTAGTTGATTTTGAATAAACATATGAATAGCTGAAGTCTAGTGCAAAACTCGAAAGTAAAAGCACTAACAATATTTTTCCGATAAAGTCTAAAAACTGTTTCATTAGAATTGGAAATAAATAAATTCTTTATAATCGGAATACACCCCTAAAGCCAACAAGGCCATAATAGCTAACGTTACTTTTATCCAAGATGCTTTTCCTGACAAAGGTTCTACTTTTGTACGATTGAACCATTCAACAAATACAAAAATCATTACCAAAAATAGTAATTCAAAATTATAACGTTCGTTACTCAAATATTGCGAATCAAAATGGAAATCGGTCACCATTTTTTGGATATACCCAATGGCTTCGGTAATCGATTTAGCTCTAAAGAAAATCCAAGAGACAGTGGTTAAAGCAAATGTGCCCAAAATATTTAAAATAGTTTTTGCACTACTTAAATCCCAACCCATCTCGATCTCACCCATATTGGAACGATTCTTATTTTGCAATAACAAAGGCAAGAAATAAATCGCATTCAACAAGCCCCAAATAATAAACGTCCAGTTTGCGCCATGCCAAAATCCGCTCACTAGAAAAATGATAAAAGTATTTCTCACTTTCATCCACATTCCGCCTTGACTTCCACCTAATGGAATGTATAAATAATCGCGAAACCATGATGATAACGAAATGTGCCAACGACGCCAAAACTCGGCAATGTCTCTAGAGAAATACGGATAATTGAAATTCTTTAATAAATCGATGCCGAACAATTTAGATGTTCCCAATGCAATATCAGAATACCCTGAAAAATCACCATAAATTTGGAAGGCAAAATAAACAGCTCCTAAAATTAATGATAAAGAATTCATGGATTCGTAGTTATCAAAAACGGCATTGGCATAAGTAGCACAACTATCGGCAATAACTACTTTCTTCACTAATCCCCATATAATTTGATAAACACCTTCTTTTGCTTTTTCAAAATTAAAATAGCGTTTGATTTTTACCTGTGGCAATAAATGCGTAGCTCTTTCAATTGGTCCAGCCACTAAAAGTGGAAAGTAACTTACGAACAATGAATAGTCGATAAAATTGCGTTCGGCAGTGATGCGTTTGTAATAAATATCAATCACGTAGGATAAGCCATGAAACGTATAAAAAGATATTCCAACAGGAAGTATTAATTTTAATAAAACCGGATTCGTTTGAAATCCGAAACCGTTTAACAAATCGGCAAAAGATTGTGCAAAGAAATCATAGTATTTAAAAACCCCTAAAAAACCAAGATTAATCCCAATTGTGATCCACAACCACAACTTGCGTTTTTTATCAGATGTACTATTCTCCATCATAATAGCACTGAAGTAATCCAACAAGGTAGAAAACACCAATAAAAACAGAAAACGCCAATCCCAACAGGAATAAAAGTAATAACTTGCAGCAATCAATACCGCGTTTTGAGTAGTTTTATTTTTATTAAATACTAACCAATACAGTAAAAAAACGATGGGTAAAAAAATGGCAAAGGATAAGGAATTGAAAAACATACTATTTTTTTACAATACTATTAATGCCTTCCCAAATATTTTCTGAAGCTTTTCTTGGCTCAGTTCCTACTACTACATCAAACCATTTTTTACCAACTGGAACATTGGATTGCTTTCCGTCTAAAATAGCTTTTACAATAGGTGTCAACTCTTTTTTATCATAAACAAACAAGGCTGCTTCATTATTAGGCATCGAACGAAAATGAATGTACTTGTAATTTTGTCCGATATCGCGGATTCCTTTTTCTAATTGCGGTTGTTCGTAATCAAAAAACAAACACGATTTGTCATGTGCAACAAAATCAAACACCATTGAAGAGGCAATATTTCCAACAAATTCGGTATGCTCACAAATATTAGATTGTAGCGCAAAATCTTCTTTGGTTGGCATAATTTCGTTCCAACTCGTACCTACTGGTCGCCATAAGGGATCAATAGAAACAATAACATCTTTATATTGTTGTAAGACCGCATCGTATCGATTCGTAAAATCTACTGGGCATTTTCTGTAAATAATGCCTAAATTATAGCCTTGTTGGTTTAATTCACGAACTGAAATCGCTAAATCTTCTAAATAATATTGATCTAAAGGTGATGTTACGATATCGTCTCCTGAAAAACAAATGTATTTTTTTTCTAAATCTAAATGATGTGTCTTATAGAATTGTTCTTTTGTTTGTAATAAACTCGTATCGAAATGGCTTTCAAATTGTGGTGTTCCTGTAACCAATACTTGCTCTGGTTTTACATACGGACAATATTGAAGCAATTCTTTTTTCATATAATCGCTCCACACAAAATAAAAATCGGGTTCAATTAGAGTGGTAGCTTTTGGTAAATTATCCCATGAAAAAATAAAGGAAGCCGTTGGAATTCCTAAATCTTGAGCCGCCAAAATAGGCGCAATAGCTTGAGTTGGTCGAGGATTCGTACAAAAAACGATATCTGGTTTATTTTCAAGTAATTGCTTTTTACAATACTCGTATTTAGATGTACTTCTTTCTAACTTTTTAATTTTAGTTCGAATGCTCTCTACTCCTTTTTCAGTAGATTTTGTAGCTACTAAAAAATCGACATTTAAACTTTTAATAATATTTTTTATTCCCTTGTAAGATTGCGGAAAATTATAGGTATTATAAACCGTTTCGTTGAATTTTTTATCGAAAACATTTAATTCGCAACGCTTTCTAGCACGAGTATATACGGTAGTCCAAGGATGTAATTGATGATTTGTAATATTTACTTCATCGTATCCTAATTCTTCTTTTATTTTAAAAGGCGTATTATTCCAATACACCATTTCATATCCTAAAGCGGTACCAATAGCATTAAAATTGGTTAAAGCAAAATTACGCAAACCTACACCGTCAGGTAAAAAAATAAAGGCTTTTTTACTCATTTTCAAATTAATTAAATAGAGGGCAAATATAGTATTTCCAAAAAGAAATTAAGAACTTAATTACTATATATTTAGAAATGGATTAGGATATTCTTTGATAGATTCCATTTGATTTGAATTTTTCAAACTGTGAATACACGAAGCAACATTATTTAAAAATTGTTCCTCTTCTGGATTAAAATAGTAAACCAATTTGTCATCTATGTACTGAGAAAACATTTCTTTACCAATGTTATTAATCAATATAGTGGGAACACCTAACAAATGAGCTTCAATTAAACAACCTGAAAAATTGGTTATATGCACAATTGAAGAAAGTAATGCTTTTGGCAATGGCGTTTCATCAATAGAACTTTGAATGATTGTTTTATCTTCAATTTGATTTTGAATTAAAAACGCTTTTATTTCTTCTATTTGAATGTAATTTCTAGGATGCAATCGCAATATCCATTGATAGGGTAAATCCTTAATTAATTGAATAATTTTAGGCGTTAACATATCTTGAATTTCAAAAGGAAATGTTTGCAAACTGTAAATAATGGTGTTGCTCTCGCTTCTTTCAAAATGATTATGTTTCAACCAATAATTAACGAATGGCTGTCCCACCACTTTTGCTATACTCTTATTTTTATGACACCATTTTTCAATATTTATTTTTGAGAATTCATCCCAATTCCAAAATTCTTTAGGCAATAAAGCATATCCTTCTGATGGGAATTTAGTCCATGCTGAAAAAACCATATGAATATTCGTTTGCGGACCGTGCTGGAAATCAACCGTTTTTATTCCCATTTGATTTGCAGTCAAAAGAGCTGCATACAAATCGTCATAACCATAGAAACCTAAAAAAACTACTGTTTTAGGCTGTGTCTTCTTATAAAATCTTTTAAAGAAAGGTTGCAAAGCAATAACTCTTCTTGACCAATTTTTCAAATCTGAAACGGAGAATCGCAACAAATCCAACCGGATAGGTAATTGCTTTAAATAGGCATAAAAATCATCATAATTTTCTAAAGAAATAGTATCTTTTTTAGACGTAAACCTTCCTTTAAACTTTAATAAATTCTTATAATGTCTTAACTCTTGTTCTAAAGAAATAACTGCTTCTTTGTTAAAAATATTAGGATAAACTTTTTGATATTCTACATTATAAACCTTATTTTTAAGATGGTGAATATCTACTAAAGAATCATAAAATCGATTAAAATAAAGTCCGTTTTGCTTTACTCTATGAATGTGTGAACCAAATAACAAATGAGACTTCTTTTTTAAACTGAAGAAGAAAAAATTCAACTTAAAAAAAGAAGAAAAAATCAGAAACAGTTTAGAAAATATCGTTTTTTTTGAACTAGAACCGTGCTTAACATCAGAAGTTGTTTCATCCTTTTCTAACTTTTTATTCATCATCATTAAAAAATGAATGTAAAGTTTAATTCGGAGATAAGGCCATATTTTGATATGATTTACTTCCCATTTTTCAACTGGCCATTTTTCTTCAATATGAAGAATGATTTTTTTTATTTCGTCTTGTGAACTGATGCTATTCATATCCATTTTTAAAAGGACAAACTTGCATTAATCCATTTCTTAAATCTTCTAATACTTGAGGATTTGGCAATGAAACGTATTGTTCAAACAAGCTGCTCATTTCATCATTAGTGTAGGCTTCTGTTTTTATTTCGGGATGATAAAATGGAATTTGAACCGATTCCATGTAATCTTGATATTTGATGTCATCACCAAAAACTTTGTCTGAAAATTTTTGCCAAATAGCTGGAATTCCATAAGTATGGGCAATAATTACACCGTGTAAGGAAGAAGAAATTATTCTTTCACATTGTAAAAATTCAATGGTTTTTGACTCGATATCATTAGTCATCATATCAATCAAATGGATATCCGATCTGTTTTCAAACCATTTTTCTACTACACTATAATCGTTGTAATGCGGAACTATGCCGTATTGATATTTCTTTTCAACTTTAGGATTAAAATAGCGAGGCAATAAAAGAGCGGGATCGCCATAAACCTCTGGCACTTCATATCCTAAATCCATTAAATACTTTCGGGTTTGAGGACCACGAACGGCTAAAAATGTAGCGTTTTTAATTTTTATTTCCTTATTGACAATGCCACTTCCCCAAACGATACATTTATGATTTACATTAGCTAAAATGCTTCCAATAGTTACATAAATGGGTGAGAAGAAATCTAAAAAAGAAAACTTTTTAGGCCAAGCAAAAACCACTTTTTTACCCGAAATTTTTTCTAATAAAAATTTACCCAAGACATCCCCATAATTTTCTTTGGATTTGCCTTGGATAATTTTTTCGTTCCACCAAAATAATCGGATGGTATTTTTAAGCATAAAAATTATACTTTTTTATTTTTCAACTTATCGCGTTGTACTTGCTCAATTGGTAAAATATCTTGACTTTTAAAGCTAAGTGCTTTACTTACAGCTTTTAAATCACGACATAATTTACGTAACCCTTCTGGCTCTAAAGATGCGGCATGATCAGTACCTTTCCAAGTTCTATCAATTGTATAATGACGTTCGATAACGTTAGCTCCTAAAGTATAAGCAGCAACGTCAACTGCAATTCCTAAATGATGTCCAGAAAAACCAATGTGCTTTACTTTGTCACCATATTTTTCAATCAATAAATTAATATCTAACAAGCAAACATCTTCAAATGGAACTGGATATCCAGAAGTACAATTATACAATACTAAATCTTTATTTCTACCTTTTTCAATGAAGAAATTAACTAAATCATCAGCTTCTCCTTTAGTAGTCATTCCAGTTGAAATGTGAATTTCCCCTTTATAGTTATCACATAACCAACCTAACATATCATAGTTATTGTTACATGCAGAAGGAATTTTTATGTATTCTGGATTTAAAGATGCAATTTCTTTTGCAGAAGTAGTATCCCAAACCGATGTTGAATACACAATACCGATTTCCTCACAATACGCTTTTAATTCAGCGTGTTGATCCACATCAAATTCTAAATATTCTCTGTGTGCACCATAAGTATCTCCATAAGAGTTAGCAGGATTAGGGTGTGGTGCGTTGTATTGATCTTCAGTCAATAATTCTTTATTGTTACGCTTCTGAAATTTTACTGAATCCGCATTACAAAATATTTTAGCTATTTTGATTAATTCTTTTGCGATTTCCATTTCACCTTTATGGTTACAACCAATTTCGGCAATTACGTAAGGTTTTTTATATTCTGTCATTTTCATTCTATTAGAAAGGCAAAGAAAAATAATTTTATCGAATAATCACAACTAATCTCTGTTAATTTTCAGTTATTTATGAACAATAACATTTTCTTCAGGTTGTAACAAACTTAGTATCACAATACAAGAACTCATGATATTAATAAAACTACTAATTAACTCAAATATCAAACTCAACTTAACAATAGTGGAATTACAAACTTAAAAAACTCAAAAAATCAACTAACACTAATGAACTCAAATGTCAGATTGAGCTTGTCGAAGTCCTTAGTAGCACTATTCGCTATCACCAAACTTAAAAAACTCAAAAAATCAACAAACACTAATGAACTCAAATGTCAGACTGAGCTTGTCGAAGTCCTTAGTAGCACTATTCGCTATCACCAAACTTCAATCTCAACTTAACAATAGTGGAATTAAAACTTAAAAACCTCAAAAAATCAATAAACACTAATTAACCCAAATGTCAGACTGAGCTTGTCGAAGTCCTTAGTAGCACTAATCATCTTTTCCGAACTGTGTGTAATTTTTAGAAAACCTAACCAGTTTATCCCAATCTTCATCAATTAACGCTTGCTTTTTTCGTCTACTCCATCCTTTAATTTTCTTTTCTACCATAATAGCTTGTGTTGGATCTGTAAACATTTCAAACCATGCTAATTGAACGGGTCTTCTTGAATAGGTATATGCATCTTTATCAATTCCAACATTATGTTCATATAATCGTCTTTCAATACTATTAGTGATTCCAGTGTAAAAAGAATCATCTTTACATTTTAAGATATAGACATAAAATAATTTCATAAGAAGTAATATTAAATCGTTTTCATCAGGCTTCGACAAGCTCAGCTTGACAATAGAGGGATTACAAAATTAAAGAAATATAAAATCTACTAAAAACGATTAACTCAAATGTCAGATTGAGCTTGTCGAAGTCCTTAGTAGCACTATTCGCTATCACCAAACTTAAAAAAATCAAAAAATCAACAAACACTAATTAACTCAAATGTCAGACTGAGCTTGTCGAAGTCTAAAATCTAGAATTATACTTCATTATCCATTCACAAACTTCTCTGATAGCTCCATCAGCAGAATTATTTGACAATGTAAAATCTACTTGTTGTTTTACAATTGATGTAGCATTCGCTGGAGCAAACGACCAACCTACCGTGCAAAGATTAGCCAAATCATTTACATCATCTCCTACATAAACCAAATTAGCCCATGAAGTTTGTTGTTGATTTATAAAATTTTGTAAAAAGGAATACTTATCTTTTACTCCTAAAAAGGTATGTTTGATTTCAAGTTTTTGCATGCGTTTTGCTACCAAATCCGAATTCTCAGAAGTGAGAACCACAACCTGAACGTTATTTTGCCTTAAAATTTCTAATCCCATACCATCACGCATGTCAAACTTTTTCATTAGCTCACCTTCAGCGCCATAATAAACACATCCATCTGTAAAAACTCCATCAACATCTAATACTAAATAATTGATTCGTTCTTGTTTCTTAAAAGCTTTTTGGCGTTCCGCTAATAAATTTTCTATAATAGTCCAATCGGAAAGGCTATCGATTTCCATTAAAGTTTCCTCAGTCATTTCAACCAAACCTATGGTTTCACTAACTCTGTTTTTACTTTTTAGGAAAGCGTCTTTTATTGTAGCATAAACAGCTCCGTTTTCCATCAATAAACCTGCAAAATCTTGTCTTCTTGGACGATTAAAAACATCGTAATTTTGAGGTGTTCCATCTGCATTCCAAGTAAAACGATGTGTTTTTACTACACTTAATGCTGATGTTTTTCCTTCGGTACTTATTTGAGATAAAGCATTGTTAATGTCTTGCGAAGTGGTTAAAGGTGATGTAGCTTGTAACAAACATAAAACATCAAAATCGTAGTTGATTTTTTCTGCAAACTCTAACATCGCACTTTCTGTAGATGCGGTATCATTCGCATTCTCATCATTGCGAAGCAAAACTTTTACTTTAGTTGTCCAATGATATTCTTTACTTATAAAGTTTAAAATTTCCTCATCATCTGTAAACACATAAACTTCGTCCAAATCAGAAAAAATAGCGGCACCTAAAACCCATGAAAATAAAGGACGTCCTAACATTTTCTTTTTATTCTTTCCTGGAATTCCTTTAGAACCTTTGCGAAGCGGTATTATAGCAACTTTTTTCATTTACTTATTTTTTTACTTGGAAAATAATGCTCTCTTACTTTTAAAAAATATTTTTCTATGTAATGTGTCATAAAATAACCTAGAAAACAACTAAAAAACACTACAAGAGCAAAACTAATATAATGATTTTCAAATTTTAATTGTTTGACTACAAATATAACAAAAGTGTGAATAACGTAAATTGAGTAAGAACAAAAGCCAATTTTTGCAACAATGTCAACAACAAACTTAGAGAAAAAACTATCTAAAATTTTATTTATGTTAGAAATTAATAAAATAAAACATAACAAAATTCCAAATGCAAGATAAACCAACGTGAAGCCAATAGTCTTTACAAAAAAAGAATTTAAAGGCTTTATAAATGGTGTAAATGATAAAAATAGTAACGCTAAAAAAAGCAAATAATATTTTAAATTATTAAACTTTTCCCTCAAAAATTCTTGTTTAAAATAATACATATAAGAAATCAAAACACCAAACAATAAAGCATCAATTCGCAAATGTGTCATTGTAAAATTCCGAATAAACTGCCCTTCAAAATACACATTTGAAAAAATACGCAACAACAACACTATTAATAAAACCAAAAGCAATACTCTTTCTGTAAAGAAATTTGTAGTTGAAAAAAAGTTATCTCTTAACTTTGTGCTTTTCAAAATCAAATAAAAGGCAAAAACTAATCCGAAATAAAAATGTTCTTCAACAGCTAATGACCAACTTGCCTCATAACCGTATCCCCAACCCGTAGCATAATTTTGAACGAACAACAAATCAGTTAATACTTTTCTAAAATCTATTGTCTCATCATTTACAAAAAAAGGAATTAAGTAAAGGAGGTAAAATAAGTAAAAAATAGGATAAATTTTGAATCCACGTCGTATTAAAAATCGTTTCCCATCAATCTTACTATAATTTTGATACTCCTTGAAAAGTAAACCTGATACTAGAAAACCACTTAAAACAAAAAACAAGTCTACCCCTATCCAACCCATGGTTTTTGTCCATTGAAATAGTAGTTGATGTCTAAACAAAACCAATAATATTGCGATACCACGCAAAAAATCAAGTTCTCTTAACCTATTCACTGTTAAAGGGATATTAAATTTTGATTTATTCCAATGGTTAACTCTCCAATATTAATAAGCTTAAATCCGTAATGTTCTAACATATTGACTATATCTTTTCTGCAATCAAATTCATCATGGATTTCTAAGGCAAGGCATTTCGTGCTTTTTAAGAACTCTACTGAAACACTTTTTCCAAAAATTTGCTTCTCAGCACCTTCAATGTCAATTTTAAAAATATCAATCGATTTAAAACCTGATTCCTTCATTACAAAATCAACCGTAAAAGCTTTTAAATCGGATT
This sequence comes from Flavobacteria bacterium BAL38, assembly GCA_000169355.1. Taxonomy (GTDB): domain Bacteria; phylum Bacteroidota; class Bacteroidia; order Flavobacteriales; family Flavobacteriaceae; genus Flavobacterium. The sequence goes on from AAXX01000001.1 coordinate 525,169, forward strand.
CCTCGTCTGTTTCTTCCACACGAATAGACCAATCAGATTGGTCTCTAAAATCGCGAACAATTTTTAAATTGGTGTTTTTATCCCACAATCCTCCTTTAAACAATTTTGCTTCAATTTTATTTAAAGTAAAATTTTCTTGAATCATCTCAAAATTTGCATCGCTGGGCTCGATTATAGCTAAATTAGCATTAGAAAAAACACTTTTAAAATACACTGAAGTATATCCTACATTTCCTCCTGCATCAATAATATTTTGAGGATTAGTTCCAAAATATTCTTTGTATAATTCCGTTACTTTTTTATATTCATTACCTCTAAAAACTTGACCAAAAACATTCAAATCACTTGACGGATATTTTCTGATGCTCAAATTTGATGCTGATTTGAGTAACTTAACCTTATATTTTTCATCACTTTCCGAAATTAAAACCCCATTAGTATAAATTAAATGGTGGTATAACTCGTTTACTTGCTTTTGAATTGGATTGTTTTTTATTTTAAAAATCTTAAGTAAGTAATAAAAAAATAAGATGATTTTATTTTTTAAACTAATTCGGTATATATTTTTTAATTTATTCATCTTATTTATTTTAATTGATTAGAAATCCAAAATTTAATTTTTAAAATTTGAAAATCACGCTTTAAAGTTCGAAAATAAGAAATTGTATTAAGGATGAAAACTTTTTTCAAAAAAGAAAACACTAGTTTTATTTTACTTGGAAACTTTTTGTTTTTATGAAGCTGAAAGTGAGATAAAGTTTCATTTTTTATTCGATTCAATTGTGAAGCTTCATTCCTTTGTATTTCGTAAAAAAAAGTTTCGTTAAAATCATAAATTTTAAACCCCCTTTCCGTAACCCTATCCGACCATTCTTTATCTTCACTAAAAGGTAACGATTCATCAAATTTAATTTGCTCCCATGCTCTTTTTGAAACCAAACAGCAAGCTGCCATTAATCCAAAATCTAATGGTTGCTTAACCTCAAAATTAGATTCTAATGCTCTTTCAAAATTTTTAGCGCTATTTATAAAACGAATACCTGCCCAATCATTTTTTTCTGTAATAAATTGTATTGAATTCTTAAAAAAACTATTCCCAACAGGTATTGCATGAGAACTCAATAACAATATGATATCGTTTTTAGCTGATTCTATTCCTAAATTAATAGCTTTTCCATAAGTAAACTTGTCAATATGAACTATCTTACAATTATATTGATTAGCTATTTCTACACTTTTGTCGGTTGAATTGTTGTCAACTAAAATAATCTCATCAATATCATTTTTATAAAACTTTGTCAAAACTTTTAATGTTCTTTCCAGAAGTTTAGCTTCATTTTTATTACGAATAACAACACTAATCATAATGCAGGGTTTTATAAATTTCTTTTACTTTTTCTTTTACAAATTGAAAATCTAAATTTGCTATTAAATCTTCATTTTTGATCTTAAAAGTATCTATTTTGATAGCTTGTAAAACCAGTCTTTTTATCTCTTTTTCATCTTCACAATCTTCAATCAATAAACCATTCGCTCCGTTTTGAATTAACTCGGCAGTAGCACCACCCGGATTGGATTGGATTGGAAAAGCACCCATAAAAATGGCTTCTAACATGCTATTGGGCATACCGTCTGAATTGCTATTTCCTATGTAAATTAAAGATTTTCCCATTAATTTTAGTACTTCTTCGTGTGGAATTTTACCTAAAATCTGGAAATTCTTCCAATATTTTAATTCTGAATTATTTACATATTCAAAAACCTGAGGATCAGCACCAAATACTATCAATTCAAAATCACGCAATTCCGTTTGCAAAGAAAAAATCGCTCTTAAAACTGAAATCGCTCTTCCTGAACGTCCTTGAAAACCTTTTATTAAAATGGTTTTTCGTTGCGAAATTGGTAATTTATATGTTTCCATCTCATTTAACTCAAAACCGCCGCCACCAGGAAAAACTCCTAAAAAACGCCCTTCAAAACGATATTTTTTGGCTATTTCATAATCGCGTTTGCAATCAGTGAACAAATAATTAATTCTTGGTAGAACACGTTTAATATCTTTTAAGTAAGTAGGTTCGTTTTGAAAATAAAACAAATCGCTACCCCAAGAAGAATAAATCCATTTTTGAGTTGGATTTTTCTCCATAACTTCAATTATTGGAGAACAAGACAAATAGAGAGCAAAGCTGTGCACAACTTCGGGTTGAATCTCATTCAAATAGTTTTCAAAAGTTTTCGCTGTGTCTTTTTCGTTAAATTGCTGAATGAATTCATATAATTTCGGAAACTTATTTTTAACAAATATGCGTCCTGGATAATCCCATTTTAATTTCCAATCTACTTTTTGCTTTATCCACGAAATTTTTGAAACTGGCTTACTCATTCCGGTAATATCAAACCAATACACTTCGTGTCCGGCATCTTGTAATTGATTGGCCCAACGAAAGAAATGAAGTGACGGTATGGAAACCATTAAAATTTTCATTAGTCAATTACAATTTTGAATGATAAAGTTTGATTCTCTCTATCAAAAGTAAGTTCGTAAGGATTATTTCTAAAATTCGATACTACTACAGCGATTAACTTATTGTTTATTTCTTCCAAAGAGTAGAATTTATGTGCTTTTTTCCCAAGCCAACTCTTTATTTGGTTTTTCAAATTGTTAACCAAAGGATGCTTCAAAAAAACAATTTGATAACTACCTTTTGGTAAATTAAAAATTGTTGCATTCAAAAAAGAATCAATTTCAAATACTTCAGAAAATACTTGATAGCTACTTATAGTATTTTCAAGCTTTTTATATTCGGAATCTATTGGTATTAAACCTATTTGATGGTTTTTGTTAGCTTGGACAATTTGAATTTTTTCAACTTGTTTGATATATTGATGATTAATCTTTTCTAGTTTAGAATGAAAGGGTTCCAAACTAGCTTTACTTCTATACTTTTTAGGATGCCATTGATGCTTTATTACGATTTTTTCATCATAAAATTGAACGTTAAAACCTTTATTTTTTAATCGAATGTGAACATCTGTGTCTTCTGCTCCCCAACCGTGATAGAATTCATCATATCCATTAATTGATTTTAAAACAGCTGTTGGATATAACGTCATGCCCGTTGCTTCACTATTTGATTTAAAAGCTATTGTATATTCTTCAAATGTAGTTTCCTTTAAGCTCACTTGTTGCGATAAGAAACCTACTTGAAAATAAGTTGCTTTTTCAGTACTCGACACTCCTTTTAATTCGCTAATAAAATTAGGATGAAAAATCATGTCAATATCACCTACAAAGAAAAAAGTTGTTTTACATTGATTCAAAACCATATTAATTGAGCGACTTTTATTCCATAATTGACCCGAAACTGGACAAGAAATAAAATTAATTTTAGTGAAATCTTTAAGTAGCTCTTTTAACTCAACCAAATAATTTAAATTCGAACCATAATCTACCAAGAACCATTCAAAATCAATATCGGTTTGATTTTGTAATGACTCCAAACAGTTTTTTACAATTCGGATATCGCGATTTCTATTAGTAAGTACAATGGTTATCATATTAAATCTCTTGTAATTCTACCATTTTTTTAAATCTTTCAGAAGAATTAACTAATTCTGCAAAATTACCAGAATTAGTAACTTGACCTTTCTCTAACAAATAAATTGTATCTACATTTCTAATTGTAGATAAACGATGGGCAATTATTATTATCGTTAGATCGCCTTGCATAGCCTCAATATTCTCTTGAATAAGCTTTTCATTATCTGAATCTAATGCTGAAGTGGCTTCATCCAATACTAAAATATCAATTTCTTTATAGATTTCTCTCGCAATAGAAATTCTTTGCTTTTGGCCTCCACTCAAGTTTACCCCATTATTTCCTAAAATCGTTTCCTCTTTTTCTGATAAAGAATTTACAAAATCGGAAATTGATGCTTTTTTAAGAGCTTCTTCAAATTTTTTACAATTCTCTTCCGATTTAGAATCCCAAAAGGTAACATTATTAAAAATTGTATCATTAAAAATAACAGGCTCTTGAGATATATAACCAATTCTGTTTTGGTATTGTCTTAAATCATAATTAAAAATAGAATTTTCATTAATTACTATGTTTCCATCTGTAGGTTTTAATAAACCACATATTAAATTAACTAAAGTGGTTTTTCCAGAACCACTTTCGCCAACAAAAGCAATGCATTGATTCTTCTTAATTTCAATATTTATGTCTTTTAAAACAAAATCTTTTTGATTAAATGAAAATGATAAATCCTCAATTTTTATAGATGTTAACAATCTTTCAAATATCTCATTACCATAAACTTCATTATTTAATTTTAATTCTTTCTCAAACTCTTCAATATTATGCAAGGAACCTGAGACTCCTAAAAAGGAATTATAACTATTCTGAACCGCCATTAATGAACTTAAAGCTCGGTAAAAAAATAATAAACTAACTAATACTAAACTCAATTTACCATTAAATAAAACTACTTGAAAATAAATAACCAAACAAACTATAGCAATTAACAAAGGTTCTCTAGAAGAAGATATCTTAGCTCCTAATTTACTAATATTGAAATTATTTTGCTCAATTTGTCTAATTACGTTTGTTAATTTAGAAGCATATTTGCCAATTAATCCTGTTGATTTCAAATATTTAAAATTATGTATATACTGGATTATTAAACCTTGATAATTTCCAGAATTTTGAGATAAAAGTGTAGATTGCTTTTTCGTCTTTGTGTATATAGTTTTATAGATAAAATTAGTTAAAAGCCCCCCTAATGATATCAATAATGCAAATTTCCAGTCAACCGCAAAAGCAAACAACATGTAAACTAAAACTAAAGTAAAACTCTGAATAACAGACACGTAATTTATATAAGCAGATGTAACTCTAGAAACTTCACTAGTAAAGCTATTTTGAATTTGGCCTACATTAGATTTTAAAAAACTCTCGTATCTATAATTTGAAAACAATGAAGTTAGATTAAGTCTCATAAAAGCCACAAAAGATTGGCTAACTCTAGCTTTATAAATATTAAAAAAATACGTAATTATTCCTTTAAGCAAAAAGAAGAAGAACAGAAAAAGTAGTATTACTTTTAAATTCAATTCAAAACCAAAAGCTTTAAAAAAATCTATTAAAACTCTTAAATTACCAAGACTATTTTCATTTGCAACTTTGCTTCCATCAGCGATTTCTAGAAGAGGCAAAAACATTGTTAATCCTACACCATCTAGTACTCCAACTAAAATACTTAGTAAAATAACAACAAAAAGCTTTTTTCCTAAGTACTTATAGAAATATAAAAAATTTTTAAAATATCTTTTTAAATTCAAAACTCTCACCTTTTATTAAGACCCCGATGTGTCATTCAAACAAGAAGTAAAATAATTCCATATCATTACTCCAGCTAAATTAAACAAAAACGATGGTGTTTTCCCTGTTTCAATACCCGCTACATTATTAAAAATGATGGTAAAAATGATGGAAGTAAACAATGGCTGAATCAAATACCTAAGCGGACCTAAAATAGTTTGCTTGTATACCGTAACCACATCACGCTTTACAAATAACATAAGTAAATCGCGATAGCGCCAAACTTCTTTTAAATTTAAGGAAAAAAAATTATTCTTTGGAGTTATCTCAAACAACCATTCTTCATCGGAATAACTTGCTTTATTCATGTTACGAGCTTTCATATTTATCTTTCAAATTTAAACTTTTTTAACAGAAGCACAAATCTTTATTAAATAAACTTGGTTTAAATATAAAATTCCAGAGCAAGGGCAAATTCAAAAAAACAAATTCAAAACGAGATACTCAAAAAATCAACAGAACAATGAATTAATTCAATTTTAAAATTTCTCCATCTATCCTCCAAAAAAGGCATAACAAATAACAAAAAAGTCGTAATTTCGCTTGAAATTCCACATCATGTTATCCCTTTTCAAATCCAAACCTAAACTTTCAGAACTTATTCCTTCAGGATATGTAGATATTCATTCTCATGTGTTACCAGGAATTGATGACGGTGCTAAAACCATTGAAGACAGTGATTTTCTAATTAAAGAAATGAAAAAACTAGGATTTACGAAATGCATCACAACGCCTCATACCATGAAAAATGTATGGGACAATACCCCAGAAACAATTCAAAATGCCTTAAAAAAAATAGAATCTTCTTTAAACTTACCTGTAACTTTAAATGTTGGTTCTGAATATCTATTAGACGAAACTGTTGTTTTAAAAGCTAAAAACAAAGAACTATTAACAATAAAAGACAATTTTGTATTAGTAGAATTATCCTATTTGAATGCACCCATTCAACTTTATGATTATTTATTCGAAATTCAACTTTCGGGCTATCACATTATTTTAGCGCATCCAGAAAGATATCGCTATTTCCATCCTAGAAAAAAAGAATTTGATAAATTAAAATCAGCGGGTTGCTTATTTCAATTAAATCTATTAGCTACCGTTGGTTATTATGGTAAAGAGATAGCGAAAACAGCAAACTATTTATTACAAGAGAATTATTATGATTTTGCAGGATCGGATATCCATCACAAAAATCATATTAAAGCATTTCAAAATAAACTGGTTATAAATTCAAGTGATTTGATCCAAGAAGTAATGAATAAAAACAACTTTTTTATTTAGATTTTGAAAAAAAAGTATTTAAGACTTTTTCTATACGCTCCAAATCACCCAATTGTAAATTTGACCCTGAAGGCATACATAGTCCTTTTTCAAATAATGTTTCAGCAACTTTTCCTCCATAAAAAGGATACTGCTGAAAAATAGGTTGTAAATGCATTGGTTTCCATAAAGGTCTGGATTCAATATTACTTGCTTCTAAAGCTAATCGTAATGCTTCTCTTTTTTCATAAGATTCTAACACAATGGCACTTAACCAATGATTAGAAAAATAATCATTTGTAGGCTCTTTAAATACTGAAACCGAATTGTTATCTTTAAAAATTTCTTGGTAAAAAAGTTGCATCGCTCTTCGTTGCGAGACCCTCAAATCGATAACTTCCATTTGTCCGCGACCAATTCCAGCACAAATATTACTCATTCTATAATTATACCCAATTTCAGAATGCTGGTAATGCGGTGCATTGTCTCTAGATTGCGTTGCGAAAAAAACAGCTTTTTCTTTTTGTTCTTTATTTGCACAAGCCAATGCTCCTCCTCCTGAAGTGGTTATTATTTTATTACCATTAAAAGATAACACACCAAAAGTACCAAAAGTACCACATTTTTGTCCTTTGTAAGTACTCCCCAAAGCTTCAGCACTATCTTCAAGTAAAGGGATTTCGTATTTTTTAGAAATTGCCATTATAGCATCCACATTAAATGGCATACCATACAGATGTACTCCAATTATGGCTTTTGGTTTCTTCCCTTTAGCCATTCTGTCTATTATAGCTTCTTCTAATGCTATCGGACATAAATTCCAAGTATCCTTTTCACTATCTATAAAAACAGGAATGGCCCCTAAATATAAAATAGGATTTGCTGATGCTGAAAATGTCATGCTTTGACAAATTACCTCATCTCCAGCTTTAACGCCAAGCAAAACCAATCCTAAATGCAATGCCGCTGTTCCAGAGCTTAAGGCCGCCACATGCATATCTTCCTTTAAATAGTGTTCTATATCTTTTTCTAAACCCGAAACATTAGGCCCTAAAGGAGCAACCCAATTCGTATCAAAAGCCTCTTGCACATATTTTTGTTCATTGCCTCCCATGTGTGGAGAAGACAACCATATTTTTTCTAAATTCATATGCTAAAATTATTGTTATAGGATATAAAGTAAATCCCTAAAATAAGGCTATTCCAAATTTATTAATACCAATCAGCGTGTTTGGTTTTGTCGCCAATATAAAAATTTAAGCCTAAAGAAAACACAGTGGTTTTTCCAACTTCTGCCTCATAATTAGGAGACAATAATGTACCATCAAAACCGTAATGTTGTTTAAAACGTAAGGCATAAGCAAGGTCTCCATAAACACTAATGCTCTCAGAAACCTTTACTTGAGGCGTTAATCCTATTGTTGCAGTCCCTATCCTTTCTGTATCGTCAATACTTTTAGGATCAGCAATTGTAATCCCTACACCAACTCGTCCTAAAAGACCAATTCTTTCATTAGTAGCATAGGTCAAATTAAACAAACTCCCTACATTATAAACCCCAGAAACGTTTACTGTATTGAAAGTAATACCAGCATCGTCTTTTGAAAAGGCATCTCTTCCGTAATTTAACTTAACTCCAAACTTAGGCGTAATCATGTAACGAATACCTACATCAAAATGATTAAAACCCGAAAAATCACTTTTGTCAAATTCATTCCCATATAATTTTGAAGGAGTTACGTATCCGTATCCTGTTTCAATTGAAAATCTATTCCAATTTTTCTCCCCTTGAGCCGAAGCCATTAAAGTAGTTAAAAATAACAAAACCAGACACATTCTTTGCATTGTTTTCATTTTTTTAAAATTTTAGGATCTGATTACATCAGCCTTTTATAGTTATGCTTAATTTATAATACAATTTCTACCCCCCAAAACTCTTCATTCTTCACCCTTCACTAATAACGAAAAACCGTTCTCAAAATAATCTGCAAATCTAATAAAATACTTCGTTTAAAATAGTATTCTAAATTCATTTTTACCTTATCCGGGAAAATCACTGAATCATTAAAAGCTAAAGGGTTATCATGTTGCTTCAGTAGTTCTTCCTCATTTGCATATTTTATAGAGGCTTCAGAAGTTAACCCGGGCTTTAGGGCTAAAATCTTTCGTTCTTCTCCTTGCAATTTATCATAATATCCCGGAACATCTGGTCTTGGTCCCACAAAACTCATTTGGCCTATTAAAATATTTAGTAATTGTGGTAGTTCGTCGAGTTTAGATTGTCGTAAAAATCGACCGAATGATGAAATTTGTTGTGTTGTATCATTTATAGATTTTATTTTAAAAATTTTAAATAGTCTACCGTATTGACCTACACGGTCTTGCGTAAATAATCCGTTTGATTTTGTATCAAAAGAAGCTATTACTATTGTAAGCAGTATAACCCAACCCATAAACAGCAAGCCTATTACTGAAAAAACTATATCAAAAATTCTTTTGAAAATCATTTAGTCTTGATTTTTATAATTTTTCCCGGATTTCCCACTACAACAGCATAATCGGGCACATCATTTATTATAACAGCACCTGCTCCAATCGTCGCCCATTTTCCTATTGTGATGCCTTGTATCACACTTGAGCCTATGCCAATTTGAGTTCCTTCTCCTATAGTAACATTACCAGCTAGTGAAGCATTTGGCGAAACATGAACATAATCCTCTAAAACACAATCATGTTCTACAACACTTCTTGAATTAATTATGCAATGTTTCCCAATTTTTGCATCAGCGTTTATTACAACTTGAGGCATTACAACTGTTCCTTCATCAATTGTTGCAAATTTTGATACTGTTGCATCAGAGTGAATTGCTGAATAGTAACTAAAGTTATTAGAATCTACTATTTTTTTTCTGATGGAATTATTGCCAATTGAAATTATAAACTCTTGATTTTTTTCAATCTTAAATAGCTTTGATTGCAAAACCGGAATTTTAGACAACTCAATAACATTAGGATTATCATCTAAAATTGTGACAACTTTTATATTATTAGAAAACAAAACATCTAATACAACTTTTGCATGACCACTTGCTCCAAAAAGATATTTATTATTTTCCATAATTACACTTTCATTAATTCCCTTTAAAAGCTTCCATAGTAGCTTCTCCTTCTTGAGAAATTCCTTCACTTACAACTACTTTTTTAATGGTTAAAAATAATATTTTTATATCTAATAAAAAACTACAATTGTCCACATACCAAACATCATATTCAAATTTTTGGTTCCAACTGATTGCATTTCTACCGTTAATTTGTGCCCAACCTGTTATGCCTGGTCTAATAGCATGTCTTTGTTTTTGAGCTTCATTGTACAAAGGTAAATATTGCACTAACAAAGGTCTTGGACCAATTAAACTCATATCTCCTTTTAGTACATTCAACAATTGTGGGATTTCATCCAAAGATGTTTTTCTAACAAAAGTTCCAATTTTAGTTAATCGATCACTATCTGGTAAAAGTGCTCCTTCACTATCTTTTTTATCATTCATGGTTTTGAACTTAATGATTTTAAAAAGCTTATCATTTTTACCAGGTCTTGTTTGAAAGAAAAATGGTTTTCCTTGATTGGCAAAAAAAAGACCTACCATTACAATTATAAATATAGGGCTTAAAAGAATAAACCCTACTAAAGCAGCTATAAAATCTAATATTCTTTTAAAAAATGATTTATACATTTAAGAAATCTTAGATTGAATTAAACTTATATACTTATCCGCTAAAACAGTTCTGTCAAAATTCTGTTTTGCAAATGAATAACCACTTTCTCCTTGAGCAATACCTTTTTCAGGATTTGAAAGATATTCTTTTATTTTTAATGCAAAATCTTTAGGATTTTCAGGCTCTATAAAAACACCAGCATTTGCTTCTTCAACTAACTCTCTAGAAACACCATCTATTGCCATTAATATTGGCTTCTTACAAGACATATAATCAAAGGTCTTGTTCGAATAAACCGTTTTAAACGTTTCCACATTCTTTAACACTGAAGCTCCCATATCAGAAGCTAAAATGTATTTAAAAACTTCTGCTTTTGGAACAGGATTTATAAATCGAACATTGATTATATTATTACTTTTTGCTGACTCTATTAGTCTTTTTTTCTCCATACCGTCACCAATCAGTAAGAATAAAACATTAGTATCTTCTACTAATTTACCCGTTTCTAAAACCTGATCCAAATGGTTGGCTACTCCATGAGCACCAACATAGGTTATTATAAATTTTTCTTCTAAATCATGCTCTTTTTTAAACTGATTCACATCAAAATCTTTAAGTAAGTCGTCTGATAAAGTAAAATCAGCAGCATTTGGAATGAAAATAATTTTTTCTGGATTTATTCCTTTTTTCTCTATTAATGTGTTTCTAAAGGCTGGTGTTAAAACATTGATTAAAGTTGCTTTTTTATATATGAATTTTTCAAGTGCATAAGCCAATTTAATTATCAAACCATTAGTAACAACCCCAGTATCTATTGCTGACTCTGGCCATAAATCTCTAATTTCAAAAACAAAAGGAGTTCTTTTTAAAAGGGAAATCAAATAGCCACTAATTCCAATAAATAAAGGTGGTGAACTTACAATAATAACATCATATTTTCCTCCAACTTTAAATAACCCTGCCCAAAGACTTGAAAAAACAAATGAAAAATAAGCCCAAAGTCTTCCTATAAAATTAGAATTATAAGTTTCCGAAACATGACAACGCATTACTTCAATTGAACCTTGTTTCTTTTTTTTAAACCATTTTCCTTTATATTCAACTTTTTTTTCGCTTGAATTATAATGCATCATACCTGCAATAACTTGCACGTTGTGACCGTTTTCAACCCATTGTTTAGTTATTTCGTTCCAACGAGAACCCCCATGATCATCTTCTTCTAAGTAATATTGATGCAATAGTAATATGCGCATTATTATTGTTATTTTATATAATTAATTATTGTTTCTATTCTATTTTTAAATGAAAACGAAACTGCTTTTCCTTCTTGTTTTAAACCGTAATATTCTGAATCATAAGATAGACTATTTTTAGGTTCAATTTTTTCATCATTAGTGTGACTATCAAAAGTAACTGAATAATCATCTAAATGCCAAATTTGATCTTTAATATACTGATCCATTTCTGAAACCTCATCTATAACCTTCCATTTTGAAGTATTTTTTGAAATTTTTATTGTTCGTGAATGTGTAGCTTTTTTATTTAATTGTTGAAAAGCCTTTATTTTTCCTGTAAAAATAAATTCTTCATTAGTTTCTTCCCAATCAGCCTTTATACATTGTGTCCAATAATACCAAATAAAACGACTTCCTTTTAGCATTTGCGATTCATCATTTACTACTATAGTATTATGTGCATTAGTTCCAGTAAAATAGGCAGAAAGTTCTTTTGAAGTATTGTATTTATAGGTTCCAGAATCTCTCAAAATATTCTTGCCTTCTACCCAAACATCCATATGAAGATTATCAGCATGTGATGGTCTATCTTTATGATTACCACAACGAATAAAAGTAAAAGAAGTGTTAGTTCTGCACATATAGTACCCACCATTTTCAAAAGAAGTTATTCCTTTATTTTGGTCAATTTTTTCAAAATTAAAAGTAGGTTTTGCCAGTGTTTGCAACCAATAGTAATCTTCATGTATTGCAGTCGGTTCAAATAATTTTTGCCCCGTTAATATGCGATGTAATGTGTTTAATTGAGGTCTATAATCTCTATATTCACATTCTGTTAACGGAAAAAACAAAGCTCCATCATTTGCTCCATAGTTGGGCAAATAGCCGTTTTCTTGCTGTAAACATTGATATAAAAAATAGACACTCTTATAAGCTCTTGTGTAGAATAGATTTGAAAAAGGTTTATGGTGTTTTTCAGTTAACGCAATTCCAAACGAAAATAATTGTACCAAAACACGTTGATAATTCATACTAAACTGCAAAAAAGTTCCGTCATCATAGACTTGATAAGCTACTTCTTGCTCGAACCATTTTCTACCTTCAGTTGACCATTTTTTAGTTTCTGGTATAAAAGGAAATAGCAATTCACTTATTGTAAGCGCTAAGGTTTCTGTTATGGCATGATTATTTCTAACAGCAATTCTAGAAAAATCTATGTGATGATATACATGATGTAATGACCAATACATAACATTTTGAATTTTAGTCCATAATGCTTCGGTTAATGCTTCGCTATTTTTATAAAAATGTAAAGCATACATCCAATTGAATAACCGCAATGAAATTTCTTGACTGCATTTCCAATTGGGGCCTTGATTGATCGGATTAGCATCAATCCAACTTTCTATTTCTGCAAATACAAAAGTGGAATGGTCTTCGTTAAAATGATAGTCATTTCTAATTAGAGTTAGCAAATAAGTAAATCTGGATTTCTCCCATACATATTTGATATCGCCATTAGCAGGATTGAAATCATTAATTTCTGACCAATGTTTTGAAATATCATACTGAAATCCTGTTTCTGGATTAGTTATCCAATCATACGAAGTTCCAAGTTTCTTCCAATCTGAACTAAAAAAACAAATTTCACCATTTAGTATTTTAGTAGCTTTTTCTTTTAAGTTATCACTGGAATGTTTTTCAAATTGTAATAGTTCTTTTTCTGTTATTACAAATGGAATGGAAGCTTTTCTCCACTCTTCAAGTGAAATAAAGTTTTTAGTGTCTGGATTTATAGGATGCTTCTTTTTCAAAAAACCCAATCTTTTTTCAACCTCATGACGAATTCTATAGGACGTATAGCGAAGTCCCATATTCTGAAAAAGTTGAAAAGCTAATTTAATATTCAATGGCTTATTTTTTTTTCAATTATAATTCAATCCACTGATTGGTTTTCAAACTTTCAATAGCTGCAAATGAAGCTTTAGTTGTATTCACAATTTCATCAAATGGAATTAAAGCTGAACCACCATTTTTGGTTTGAGCAATCAACTTATGAAATTGGTTTTTATGCCCTTTATCTAATTTGGTTTTCAATTTTGAAAAACCTTTAAAACCAAAACCTTCTGTTTTTCTAAAATTATCCATAATTAAAGTTCGCTCTTGAGAATATACTTCAACACGTTCTTTAGAATAAGCTTTGGAACCATTCGAAAAATAATTAATCACTCCAGTAGAACCATTTTCATATTTTAATAAAATCGTCGCATTATCGGTATTTTCTTCTGGATTAACTCCCATAGCATTCATACAAACTGCTTTAACCTTACTACCTGTTAGATAAGTTATTAAATCTATAAAATGACAAGCTTCTCCTATAATTCTTCCACCACCTACTAACATATCATGCACCCATACATTGGCAGGAATATTTCCAGCATTCATAGTAGCTATAACGTTCATTTGCGAATTACCCAAAAGCGATTTCATTTTTTCTGCATGTGGAGAAAATCGCCTGTTGAAACCAACCATAACCGTTTTACCCGATTGTTGTTGAGCTTCAATAACATTTGCTAATTCTTGATGATTTAAAGCTAAAGGTTTTTCTACAAAAACATGTTTTCCTGCTCCTAAACATTTTACGGTCATATTTGCATGAAGATTGTGTCTAGTAGTGATTAAAACTAAATCTACTTCACTATCTTTTAATACATCATCTACGTTTGTTGTTGAGTGCGAAAAACCGTGTTTTTGAGCCATAGCTGTGCCACTAACTCCACCTTTACTGGCAATGTATTTATAATTAGCACCACTTCCTTTTAAAGCAGGCAACATAGTCATTTTGGTAAAATTTCCTGAACCAATTACTCCTATTATTCCTTTTTGACCAGAATAATTAGTTTCTTTTAATTGGATTGTATTTTGCGGAACTACATTGGTTTCTTTATATTTTAAAATAGAAGCAATCGACTTACTAGAACCTATTTCTCCATATATTTGCAAATAATCATCCAACGGAATTACTTCTGTAATCATTTCATTTACATGCAATTTGCCAGAAGAAATAGACTGTAAAATGGCTTCAAAATTTCTTTTTTCTGTCCATCTTACAAAAGGTAACGGATAGTCATTTCCTCTATTTTCGTAATCTTCATCATATCTTCCTGGTCCGTATGAACATGATACTTGAAACGATAATTCTTTTTCGTAAAATTCAGCTCTACTTAAGTTTAAGCCAATAACACCCACTAAAATGATTCGACCTCTTTTGCGTGACATTCTTGCCGCTTGAGAAATAATTTCATCGGTTTTAGCAGAAGCAGTAATAATGACTCCATCAGCTCCAACACCATTGGTGTTTTCTTCAACAAATTTGACTACATCTCCATTTTTTGGATTAAAAGGGATAATACCCCATTGTTTAGCTAAGGCTAATTTACTTTCATCTATATCAACACCAATCACTTTGCAACCATTAGCTACTAGTAATTGAGCTGTTAATAAACCTATAAGTCCTAATCCTGTAACAACAACTGTTTCTCCTAAAGTAGGATTTAACAAACGAATTCCTTGTAAACCAATAGAACCAATAACCGTAAAAGCAGCTTGTTCATCGGTTACATTATCTGGAATATGAGCCACTAAATTTTTAGGGATAGAGACAAACTCGGCATGTTGCCCATTTGATGCTACTCTATCACCTACTTTAAACTCACTTACACCTTCTCCAACAGCAATAACTTTTCCTACATTACAGTATCCTAAAGGTAAAGGCTCTCCCAATTTATTAAAAACAGCTTCTAAAGTTGGCATTAAACCCTCTGTTTTAATTTTATCTAAAACTTGTTTGACTTTATCAGGTTGTTGACGTGCTTTTGATATAAGATTTGATTTTCCAAACTCTACCAACATTCGTTCAGTTCCTAATGATACTAATGAGCGTGTAGTTTGAATTAAAACTGTACCTCTTGCTACTTGTGGAGCTGGCACTTCTTCTAATATGGTTTGTCCTGTTTTAAAGGATTGTATAATTTGTTTCATTTTTAATTTCTTTCTTTTATTAATTTAGCAGGAACTCCTCCTACAATTGTAAATGGTTTTACATCTTTTGTGACTACACTTCCTGCTGCAACAACTGCACCCTCTCCAATTGTTACTCCGGCTACAATAACACAATTAGCACCTATCCATACATCATTTTTGATAACTACTTTTGCGGGTGTGTGACCTGCACCAAATATTTTCCCTTTATTTGAAGGAATAACATGATTTGCAGATAATATCTGTGTTCTATATCCTATTAAAGTTCTATCTCCAATTTCTACCCCACCTCCAGTGGTAATTAAAACGCCCCAAGCTAAATCAACATGATCTCCTAATTTAAGATTTATACAGGGATTTATTCTAATACCTGGATAATAAGTGATTTTTTTTCCAATCTTAGCACCTTGTATTCTCATATAATTACTCTTTATTAAATTGAATAATTTGTGACGTGGTAATATAAAAATTATTGATGATAAGAGTTCATATGTACAAACAGCAAAATTTTTCATTTAACTATGCATTTAATATTTCTTTTAAAAATTGAATTTGTAAATCTACTTTTTCCTTTGGACTTGGGTATTTTTTTAAAATGTCTTTAGAATTATTGGCGTTTACATGTCTCAATTCTTCATTATTTCTATAATTAATAATTGCTTCAGCAATATCTGAACTATCGTCTCTATCAACATAAATTGCGGCTTCTTTACAAATTGATTTTGACCATTCTTTATTTGAAATAAAAAGTGGTTTATTAAAATACCAAGCTTCAATTATATTATTACTAAAACTCTCTAATAAGCTAAGCAAAATTACTGCATTTATTTTATCAAATAAATATTGTACTTCAAATGGTTTTACAGTTCCAAAAAAAATTAAATTATCTTCTACTCCTAACGTTTTTGCATTCCTTAATAATTCAATAGACTCTTTTTCTGATTTTGAAACAGTAATTATAAACTTGATATCATTAACTCCTCTTTTCTTTAATTCATATAAAACTTGAGGTATAATTTCTATATTTTTATTTTTATGCCACCCTGTTAACATTAAAATATTAAAATTTCTCATTTCAATTGAAATAAGCCTTTGATTAAATTCAATTGAAATTTCTCCTTTTGGATATTCAGAAATAGATGGTAATATTAATTTTGTATTTTGTAATGGAAAATTAAATAATTTATTAGCTCTATAAAGCATTGACTCATTTTCAAAAACAATTGCACTCGATTTCAAAGTAGAGTAAAGTCTATATTTGTCTATTAATTTTAATTTAATCTTTTTTATAAAAGAATACCCATTCCAAAAATCTATTTCAGGATAAAAAATATTTGAATATGCGCAACCTGTAACTGATTTTATATTTTTATAATGAATGCCTGGTCCAAACATTGTATAAATTAACTCAACTTCACTATTTCTTATATACTTTTTAAAAAAAAACACTTGAAATACAAGTCTAGCTATTAAAGAATCTTTAACTACAGAAATATTCTTAAAATTTAATTCTGTTAATTTTTTATGTATATAGGTGTTCTCGGTAACAATAAAATAAGGATTAATATCATCATACCTGCTTAATTGCATAATAAAATTAGAAGCTACTTGTTGCCCCCCTCCCTTTTTTATTGGTAAAAGATTTATTAGTAAATTCATTTTTAATTTAATATACTTTATTGATTGATAAAAAATAATTAATATGTTTTTTTGACCAAAAAGGTTCAATTTGTCTTCTATTTATTACCTTATTGTTCATTGAAAAATATTTTTTATAGTTTGTTCCACTATAAACAAAATCATGATACTGGTTTGTTATTTGGAGTGCCTTTTCAGAAAAATGCTGCATTTGTCCATACGTCCATGCAAAATAATTACAATTATAATCTAATCTATTCTCAAGAATTTTTTTATTCTCCTTTAATTGAAACTCTAACTCATCTTCATTTAAATCCGCCATATTTAAATGATCTAAATTATGTGACCCAATTAAATGCCCTCTATTATGTAAATCTTTGACCTGCTCCCAAGACATCGGTTTTTTAGTAAAAATTTTAACTCTTTTGTTAAATTCATTTTGATATTCAGTAGTAGAATCAATAAAATTGGCATTAATAAAAAAGGCTCCTTTACATTCATACTTTTCCAATAAAGGCGCTATAACAGAGTGGCATTCTTCAAAACCATCATCAAAAGTTAAAGCCACAAAAACTTTACCAGAAGAAGTTTGTTTATCTATTATCATTTGGGTAGCTTTCTCTAAAGAAATTATCTTTGCATTTTTAGTAATAATTTTTAAAAACTGTTCAAAAGTTTTCCTGTCAAAATCTGACACTTCATTTGGTGAGGCAAAGTGTGCATTAATAATATGTATTCCTGGCATTGGCTTTTTTATTGAACCAAGTATATTTAGATAAATGTTTCTTAATAATTTTCTCATTCTTAATATGTATGATAATTAATAGCTGATAATTCTATACTTTCAAAATTAAATTGATCTCCTTGATTAATTATTTTATAAGTTACATTAGTTTTACTTGGTACTTTTATAAATAACAATCGTGCTATATTTTTTCTAATTTTATTTTTCTTAGATATTGGAAAGCTAATAATATCATAATTAGTTTTCTTTTTGTACTCTTTTATTAGGTCCGAAATCGATATGTTTTTTTGTGACTTATTTTTTACCGTCAACACTTGACTCTCTTTCAAACCACCTCTATAGCCAACCCTAGCAATTGAAAATAAGTCATCATTATTTATAATTGCATACTCGGACATTGGATATTTAAAAAATCTCCATTCAATATATTTTTCATTTAAAATGGATTCAAAAGATAAATTATCCTTATTAAAATCATTTAATAAAGATAATTTATCTTTATTTAGAGACTTTAAATTGCTTGGATTAGGTAAAAAAGATTTTCTAATATCTCTTATATTAAATAAAATTTTAAAAAAATCACTACCCTTTATCCAATACTCAGAACAGTCTATACTCCTCCAACCACTCTTTTTAAAGCCTGGTAAACTATTTGAATTTGGAAAGTTTAGCAAAAATTTAATTCCTCTATTACGAGACTCAGTTTCAGCTAAGTCAATTAATTTTTTAAATATTCCTTTCCCTTGATAATTTGGATGTACAAAAGTTTCAAATGACATTGCTGCCTTAATTGTATTTTCCTGACAAACAAAATCTTGCATTCCTAATGCAACACATCCAACGATAACATTATCCTCCATAGCACAAGCTAAAATTGACTCTCCAAAAGGATTGTCTCTAAATTTCCAATAGAACCACTCATCATCCTTAATGGTTTGATTGTGTGCTAATGAAGCTGAACTTAGAAAACTACTTACTAAATTATTTTGCGTTTCGAAATTGAATATAAAAAAAGTCATTTTAAAAGTTTTATTGTTGTTTTTTTAAACAATACTGCACGTAAAAAAAAATAAAAAAATAAAATTCCCATAAAGTTCATTGAAGAAGTTATAGGAGAACGTACGAAGAAAAAAACATATGAATATAATAATGCAGCAATTATAATATTATAACCTCCATCTCTAAATGCTTGATCTTTAAAAGCTTCTAAAATTTTCACAAAGTAACCTAATAAAAATATAAAAAAGAATGAAAACATTCCAAAATCTGCATAAAAATCTCCTGTAAATCCAAAAGAAGAACTATGTTCATCTCCAAATCCAGATCTATACTTTCTTATAAGCCAATATCCTAGCATAGTCGGTTTATCAGGCCAAATAGAGCGAGGAATCCAAAAATATAAAATAAAACTACTTGATTCTCCATATAAATGCTCGTGATTTTTAAAATACTTAAAAGATAAATCTGTCATATCAACAACCCCTTCAGGACTCATATATGGAACCATTAAACTTTGTAAATCTTTATTTTCTTCTTCAATCAAAATATTAAAACTTTCATCCTTTGTTACTGAAGATCTTAAATGCTTCATAAGGTTTGAAGATATAACCAGAGAAAAACATGCAAAAACAATTAAAACATATGTCTTAAAGGTCACTTTACTTTTAATAGTTTGACTTAATAAAACTAATGCAAAACCAATTAAAGAAAAAAGTAATGTAAACCTAGTTCCTTCTAAAAAGAGTACAATAAAAATTGGTAATGATAAAATTAAGGGTATATACCATTTATTTTTTTTATAAACATAGAAATAATATACTATTATAGCAGGCAGTATTAATCCTAAAGGATTAATAAATATTGTTGTAAATAGATTAGCCTCATCATTATTCTCAATTGCTGTATTTCTTCCTACTGAAAACGAAAATATAGCATCTTGTATTTTTAAAATGAAATATGCCACTACCAATACTAGTAATATTATTGGCGACAATTTGCTTCTCTTTTTTAACAGATAATTTTTCCTTTCCTTTACTTTAAAATTAAAACTAGAAATATTGTAACCAATGTTTACAACAATATTAGAAATAATAAGATATTTTATCACATCAATTTTCCCATATGGAACAAAATATGGTAAAAACACTTCTGATAAAATAATAAATATAAATGCTCCATTCCATACATGAATTAAAAAAATCCTTTTGACCTTAATAATTTCAAATGTAAGACTGAACAATAAATAATAAAAATATATTGAAGCTACTATATAATAATCATTAATAGATAATATTATTAATATCAAAAAAGTGGATATAAACAAATAAAAAATTTTATTTTTAAACTTACCCATTTCTATCATTTTTAATCATTTTTAAAGCAAAATACATACTTGTCATCGAATAGATACTCTGTGCTAAAATAACAACTATAGCTGCTCCTGTGCTTTTATACATATTAATTAAAAATAGTCCTATAATAAATGCTGTAATTGAAGATACCATAGCAATTTTCATGTATAACTTATCTTTATTTTTTACAAGTAGATAATTTATCCCAAATGCCGATCGTATGGATAATAAAAGAGGCGTAAATGATAATATTTTAAGTGCAATTATACTATTTAACATTTCATCTCCAAATAAATAACCTACAATCCATTCTGAGAATAAGAAGCATATTAAACTCATAATACATCCACTAATTATTAATAAAAAAGATACAATCATTAACTTGTTGGATTTTCTATTAACATATGGATAAAAGACACTAGTGAGTATTTGATTCAATGACACAAACCCATTTGAAATTTTATATGCACTATCAAAATAGGCAACTTGAGTTGTTGTTCCAAACAAACCTAACAAAAAGGTAGACGTGTTTACATAAAGCATTGGCATAACTAGAGTAACAAAGGAACTAAAGCTATTCTTCATTTGAAGTAAAATCTCATTAAATGAAATTTTAATAATCTTTAATTTAAAGATTTTAATTGCTAAAATAAAAGAAATAACACCAGATATCAAAAACCCGAAAGCTTGAAATAGTCCAAGATAAATATAATCTGACTTCTCTTGAATGAATAGAAAAACTAATCCAAGATATGTTAATTTTGAAACCACGTTAACTATGGTCATAAACTTCATTTTTTCCATACCTTGATATAACCATGTGGGATTTAAAATATCCCCAAAAACAATTAGATATGTAGTGTATAACAGAAATAATTCATTTTTAACATATATAAATGTTTCTGAAATAATTACTAAGATTAAAGTACATATAATAAAAATTGTCACTTTAGCTTGAATAACTCTATTAAATATGATATTAACTTTCTCTTTATCATCTCTTACTTGTGCTATATCTCTTACTGCTGACAAACTAAAACCATATTGAGAAATGTATAAGAAATAGAAAATTATTGAATAAATAAATGCATAGGTACCATAATTTGATACACCAACAGTTTTAATTATATATGGCAATACAAGAAGTGGAATTAAAAAATTCACCCCAGATAATAATGCTAATGAAAAAAAATTATTTAATAATACTCTCGTATCTTTATGTTGGGCGATTTTATTAATTTTACTTTTCACTATGCAATCTTTTCTTTTCCTATTTATTATATGAAATATTCTTATACAAGAAATTATTTATTTGTAACTCCACAGAAATCTAATACAATTTTATCATTGAAAATTTCTAATCCTTTAAATTCATCATGAGCTACTAAAAACACTATAATATCAGCTTTTTCTACAGCTTCTCTATAATTAGTTATTTTAAAAACTTGATGGTCTTCAATATTTGGTTCTACAATATAATATTGTTCATCTTGCGCATCTTGTAATACTTTTTGAGCTATATATTTTGCTGGTGATTCTCTTAAATCATCAATATTAGGTTTAAAAGCTAGTCCCATTATTGCTACACTTGGCTTTCTTCCCTCTTTTATTTGAAATTCTAATTTTGCCGTTTTTACTTGCTCTGCACACCAAAATGATTTGTAATTATTTACCTCTCTTGCAGAAGCAATTATTTTAGATTCCATAGGGTAATCAGCCACTATAAAATAAGGATCAACTGCAATACAATGTCCTCCTACTCCACAACCGGGTTGCAAAATATTTACTCTTGGGTGTTTATTAGCTAATTTTATTAATTCCCAAACATTTATGTCAGCTTTAGCACAAATTAATGATAATTCATTTGCAAAGGCAATTTGAACATCTCTTGAAGAGTTTTCTGTTAATTTACACATTTCTGCTGTTCGAGCATTAGTAGCATGTAATTCTCCTTTAACAAATTGGCTATAAAACGCAATCGATTTTTGTGTTGAAACCTCATCAACTCCACCAATGACACGATCATTATGAACCAATTCATACATAACATTACCTGGCAGAACTCTTTCAGGGCAATAAGCTAAATAAATTTTACCTTTTAATTCTGGTCTTTCAGAAAAAATATAATTCATCATCTTTTCAGTAGTTCCAATTGGTGAGGTAGATTCAATTATATACAAGTCTCCTTCTTTCAAAAAAGGTATAATTGCTTTAGTTGCTGCCTGTACAAATGAGATATCTGGTTCATTTTTAGCTTTAAAAGGTGTAGGAACTACAATTAAATAAACATCTGCTTCTATTGGTTTTGTATCTGCTTTAAGGAATCCATTTGCAACCGCTTTATCAACCGCTTCATCCAAACTTGGTTCAACAATATGTATTTTTCCTGCATTTATGGTATCTACTACTTTTTGATTTACATCAACACCATGTACTGGTATATTATTATTAGCTATTAAGGCTGATGTTGGCAAACCAATATAGCCTAATCCAATAGTTACTACTTTTTGTTGACTCATAATTTAATATTCTTTAATATATTTTACTATTCTCTCACAAGCTTTACCATCTCCATACGGGTTATGCAAAGCACTCATTTGTTGGTATCTATCTTTATTATTTAATAAATCTAAACACTCTTTTATTATTTTTTCTTTATCCGTTCCTACTAAAATAACGGTGCCAGCTTCAACAGCCTCAGGTCTTTCAGTAGTATCTCGCATAACTAAAACTGGCTTTCCTAAACTCGGTGCTTCTTCTTGAACTCCTCCACTGTCTGTTATTATGATGTAAGATTGATTCATTAACCATACAAAAGCTGGATAGGCTAATGGATTAATCAGTTTTATATTTGAGATGCTTCCTAAAATTTCATAAACAGGGCCTTTTACATTAGGATTCAAATGTACTGGATAAATAATTTGAACTTCTGGATTTGAAATGGCAATTTCCTTTAAAGCTGCACATATATTGATGAATCCATCTCCATGATTTTCTCTTCTATGACCCGTTACTAAGATAATCTTTTTATTGAAATCAACTGTTGATTTTAAAAATTCAATTTCTTCATTTTCAATGGAAGTAACTTTATCTGAACTCTGCAATAAAGCATCAATCACTGTATTTCCTGTAATTAATATAGAAGTTTCTGGTATATTTTCTAAAAGTAAATTTTCTTTTGAAGTGATAGTAGGTGCAAAATGTATGTCAGCAATTCTACCTGTAACTTGTCTATTCATCTCTTCTGGAAAAGGAGAATATTTATTATGCGTTCTTAAACCAGCTTCTACATGACATACTTTTGCGCCTGCATAAAAAGCGGCAATACTTGTGGCCATTGTTGTGGAAGTATCTCCATGAACATAGGCAAAATCAGGTTTAAATTCCTCTAAAATTGGTTTTAAACCTAAGATAATATCTGAGGTCAAAGAATATAAATTTTGATTAGGTTTCATTAAATCTAAATCATAATCAGGTGTGATTTCAAAGAAATTCAATACTTGATCCAACATTTCTCTGTGTTGTGCGGTTACACATACCCGGGTTTCAAAATGTTCTTTGTCTTTTAAAAATTCCTTAACTAAAGGAGCCATTTTAATGGCTTCAGGTCTAGTGCCGAAGACGATTAGGTTTTTTATCATCAATTATACATTTGTTTAATAGCAATCTCTTTACGCAACCCACTACTCGAAAAACGATGGTCTCTTTTGTTGTAATAGAGCTCAATTCCTTTTTCTTCGCAATAGGTTTTACCGGTAAAATTTTGGTCTCGGTATTCTTCCCCAATGATGCGTACGTCTATTTTAAAAGCACGAAGGATATCTTCTAAATCTTGCTCCGTGGCATAGGGTACTATTTCATCTACGTGTTTACACCCTTTTAATTGAATAAAACGTTCCACTACAGTTTGTGTGGGTTTGTTTTTATCTGGACGGTCTAGGGTTGGATCGGTTTGCAACCCACAAATTAGATAGTCGCATTGGCGTTTTGCATCTTCCAGCATTTTGATGTGGCCAGCATGGAGTAGATCAAAGGCGCTAAAGGTAATTCCTATTTTCATATTTTTTTTGGTCGTTGTTCGATGTTCGTTGTTCGTTTTTCGTTTTTCGATGCTCGATGTTCGTTGGTCGATTTTCGATTTTCGATGATCGGAAATCGGTTGTCGAATTTCGTTGTTCGTTGTTTATCTTAGGTTTTGCTTTTTAGTTAACGATTTAAAACACCCCTTAACCGAAGCTCTCGCTTCTCCTCTTAATATCAAACCTCAAGGGGACAATTTATTCTAAGACGATTGTTTACTTTAAATGCTCCCAATACCATGAAACGGCTTCTTTTATACCTTGTTCTATGGAATATTTAGGGCTGTATCCTAAATTCTTTTTTGCTTTTTCAATACTAGCTAATGAATGGGGAATATCTCCCGCTCGATTGGGACCATGTAATACTTCTACCTCAGCAATTTTAGGATCAAACTGGACTAAATTATCTTTTAACAATTGTACTAATTGTGCAAGGGTAGTTCTGTCGCCATAAGCCGTATTGTAAACTGTATTGATGGCTTGTGTATTTTTTGTTAGCATGGCCAATTCATTCATTTGAATGACGTTATCGATGTAGGTAAAATCTCTTGAAAAGTTTCCATCACCATTTATTACAGGTGATTCATGGCTCATAAATTGCTTCACAAACAAAGGAATTACAGCTGCATACGCTCCGTTAGGATCTTGACGACGACCAAATACATTGAAATAGCGAAGACCTATCGTTTCTATTCCATAGGTTTTACTAAAGATATCTGCATACAATTCGTTGACGTATTTTGTAATGGCATAAGGAGACAAAGGTTTTCCAATAACGTCCTCCACTTTAGGTAATCCTTGTGAATCTCCATAGATAGAAGAACTTGCCGCATACACAAATCGTTTTACTTTTGCATCTCGAGCAGCAACTAACATGTTTAAAAAACCGGTCACATTAACCTCGTTGGAAGTAATAGGATCTTTTAACGAACGTGGAACCGAACCCAATGCTGCTTGATGTAGTACATAATCAACTCCCTCCGTTGCTTTTTGACAATCTTGTAAATTACGAATATCGCCTTCCAGTAAGGTAAAGTTTTTATTTTCTAAAAAAGGTGCAATGTTATGGCGGTGTCCGGTTGCAAAATTATCTAAACATACAACTTGATTTCCTTTGTTTAAAAAGTATTCGCATAAATTGGATCCTATGAATCCGGCTCCTCCTGTGATTAGTATTTTATTCATTTGTTCGGTGGTCGATGTTCGGTGTTCGGTTGTCGGTGGTCGGTTGTTGGTTGTTGGTTGTTGGTTGTTGGTTGGTGGTTGTCGGTGTTCAAATAGTCTTATTGTGTTGTTTTTTCACGGCTTCGCCTGGTGAGTCACAGGGTGTCTGCTCACTTTAGAATGGCTATGGCACTGCTTTTGAGGCTAGGCCTCGGTATTCTCAAAAATCAACAAACCCGCTCCTTGGTAGGATTGGGTGAGTAAGAAGCGGACTTCCTTATGGATTTCGTTTTTAATTTTTAGGGCAAGATGCTCGATGTAATCGGTGTTTAAGGACGGACCTTCTATAACAATATCGATGGTACCCGAATCCATTCCTTGGGCATAATCGCCGGTGATGAAAATTCGGGAAACGACTCCCATTCGTTCCAAAACCTGCACAATAATTTGATCAATTCCTAGGTGTTTGCGCACCATTAGTTGGAGCGTTGCAAATAACGGATGGGCCGTATTGGCCTTGTACATGACTTTGGCTTCGGTAACATCGCGAAGGATGTAGCCTGCTTCACTCAAGTTGTTCAACTCTTTCCGTATGGCGTTGGTATTTTCCTGCATTTCTTGCGCCAAGCCACGCAAATATCCTTCATTGGCTGCGTTTATAAAAAACTTAACCAACAAACGAACACGGGTTTTTGACGTAATGAGGCTGTCGAGCATAATTCCATTTTGAATAACAAAAGTACTCAATTTTATACTATAATTAAGAAATTTATGTCTTTTTTTTATAGGGAGGCTAAATAAAAATTAAATTTCATCACATTCGCCTTTAAAATATCTTTTTCTTCTTTTGGAATGGGAATATTTTTGACTTTATTGTCTTTGTATGTAACTTTTAACACATAAGCACGAAACCATTTTATACCGAATAAACTAAGCCATTTTAAAGCTTTTCTTTCTTGGTATTTTATGTTAACTCTAAGTATGAATGGCCATGTTTCTTTTGGAATATAACATTCAAACATTGCATTGAGAGTGTTGGTAGTGTTTTTCATGTTGTTCGTTGTTCGTTGTTCGATGGTCGATTTTCGGTGTTCGGTTATCGGTTGTAGGTTGTAGGTTGTATGTTGTCGGTTATCGGTTATCGGTTGTTGGTTGTAGGTTGTTGGTTGTCGATTTTCGATTTTCGGTGCTTGGAAGTTAAATTTAATTTATTAATACACTAATGAAAATCTGACTTGTGCTGTTTTTAGTTGAAGATTTTTACACCTCTATTTACCGAAGC
This sequence comes from Flavobacteria bacterium BAL38, assembly GCA_000169355.1. Taxonomy (GTDB): domain Bacteria; phylum Bacteroidota; class Bacteroidia; order Flavobacteriales; family Flavobacteriaceae; genus Flavobacterium. Next base: position 552,068 of record AAXX01000001.1, read on the forward strand.
TGTCGCTTCTCCTCTTACTATCACACGAGTGGAGCGACTGCCGAAGGAAATCCTCAAGGGGACAAATGTTCTACGAAATTTTGAGGTGTTTCGTTGAGGTGTGCAAAATGTAGGGCGACTGGAACACCGCTATACCGCTCAATATAAAAAATTAAAACGATATAAAGGTGACAAAATACGTCGCATTACTAAGGTTCCAAATACTATTTGGCTGTACGGAACAGCTTTTGGGTTCCTATTTGCCCATAAAATGATTCGGAAGTTGTAATTAAACAATTTTATGTATATTTATAAAATGGAAAAAGGAATTACGTTTGTCGTTCCCTTTTGTATATATTAGTTAAACATTAAAAGTACGTTTCTATGTTTTGGATCTCAAAAAAGACCGCTACCTATAGCGAAGCCTGGAAAAATGGCTTTGTAGACATACACAATCATTTGCTGCCAGGAATTGACGACGGCTCCAAATCAGTAGCACAAACTGAAGCAATGATTCAAGGCATGCAAGAATTAGGAATTACAGAAGCGATAGCAACACCACACACCTATCCAGGACTTTGGAACAATAATTCAGAAACCATTAGCGCTGCCTTCAAAACGGTAGCACACCCTTTTATCACCAAAAGTAGTAGCGAATATTTTGCAGACGCCTACTTACTAGAAAGAGCAGAAAAGCAACAATTAATCCCCCTAAAAGATGACTTTTTACTTATCGAATTTGCCATAATGAGCGAACCAGTAGATGCTATTATGGACGTGCTGTTTGAATTGAAACTTAAAGGATATCGCTTAGTACTAGCGCACCCTGAACGCTATAGTTATTGGGAAAAGAAATTGAACATATTTGAACAATTAAAATCATTTGATTTAGATTTTCAATTAAATGCCTTATCTGTGGTAGGCTATTATGGCCCTACCTGTAAAAAAATGGCGGAATATTTATTGGAAAATGATTACTATGATTTTTTAGGCACTGATTTTCACACACTAGAACAGATCGCATTTGCCAAAAACCATTTGTTTGCCGAAAAATACCTAAAAAAAATCATGCCCCTAGTTGAAGCAAACCAATTTTTTAGTACCAAATAAAACACCTTTAAAACAAAATAAAATCAGACTATCTTTTGAATAAAAGCTTCAATCGCTTTAATTCTTTTGCGAACCAATTTTTTTTACGTCCACTTCCTACTTCATCTGCCTCGTAGCCATAGCCGTAACCATAGTTATACTTATAACTATACGAATAACCATACCCCTTTTGCTCACCCACATTATTTAAAACGATCCCTGCATTATTGATTTTTTTCAAGGCTTTTAGTTCGTTGATGAAATGCAATAATTTTTTATCGGTATGATTGGCTCTGATGACGAAAACAATTAAATCTGCTAAATTGGCAATTAAAGTAGTATCGGTAACCAATAAGGTCGGAGCGGTATCGACTATAACAAAATCATATTCCTTTTTTAATTCTTCAAGCAATACTTCAAATCTTCCGTTGGACAATAATTCGGCCGGATTGGGCGGAATGGATCCCGAAAAAATCAAATCAAACTTTAAATTATATTCCTGCCCAGTTTCAATGATATCATTTAAAGCAGTAGTAGTATCATGTAAATAATTGGTTACCCCTTTTTTATGGCGCGTGCTTTTTAGCATTTTATGCAATTGGGGATTACGCAAATCGGCACCCACCAAAATTACTTTTTTATTTAACGTAGATAACGTAATCGCCAAATTCATCGAAAGAAACGTTTTTCCTTCCCCTTTTATAGTAGAGGTGGAAAAAAGAACTTGTGGTTTGTGTTTGTCTTGAATCAAAAAGTTCAAATTCGTACGCAACATTCTGAAAGCTTCAGAAAGCACAGAACGATCTAGATATTTAACCAACTTATCTTGACCAGGAATATGCGGAATTTCGGCCAATACTGGAATTTCGGTTACTATCGCTTGAACGTCTTTTTTAGAATGTATTTTAGTATCCAACAAAAAATATACATATATAATACCAATTGGAATACCCAAACCAAGCAATAATGCAGCTAAATAAATAATTGCCTTTTTAGGACTAATAGGCAGCGAAGAGGCTTGCGCTAAATCCACCATTTTAATAGAAGGATTGATAATAGCCAAGTTTACGGCTGCTTCTTCACGTTTTTGTAATAAAATAATATAAAGAGCTTCCTTAATTTCTTGCTGACGCTCAATAGAACGGATGGCTTTTTCTTGATAAGGTAAAGCGGCATATTGCTGCGATTGTCCACTACTAATTTGTCCAATGGAATTGATTTTGGACTGCAACACTTTTTTATAGGTCGCTAAAGACGCTTTTAAATTATTCTTAAGCTCGTTTTGTGTGGCACGTATTTCTACTAAATTAGGATGATTCTCCCCAACGGATTGCAACATTTTTTGCTGTTGCAACACCAAGTCATTGTATTGATTAATAAGCGCTGCTACTTCAACTTGTTCCAAGCCAATGTTAGCAGGGAGCAATTCATTTAATTTGGTTTTACTCAAGGTTTCAATCAAAATTCCACTCAAAACCGCTTGTGTTTTGGCTTGGTTAAGCTCCACATCTGTACCCGATTTGGTAGCCAATAAAGCACCGGCATCCGCCTGAAAATCGGCTATTTGTTGCCCTTGTTTATAATTGGCTTTATTGCTTTCTATCGAATCTAATTCTTTGAATAAAAAACCAAAACGTTCGTTTACAAAATCAATGGTTTTTTTATGCACCAGCTGACGGTCCTTTACACCATCGGCATCAAAAACTTTGGCTAACGTGTTGGCAATAGCTGCTGCTTTATCAGGATGATTTGTCGTTACTGTTAAACGCAATAATTCACTCTGCTTCCCAACAGGTGATACGGCTAATGATTTTTTTACAGCTTGTATAGTATGTTCTTTTGTTGCTTTTACAATTTGGTAGGCACCAGAAGTTTTCTTGAATTTACTTTCTTCCTTCCAATATATACTAAAATTGTTGCCCTTAAATACATAAGACTTCCCAAAGCTTTTCAATTCTTTTTGGTGATCCAAATAATACCCTTTTGGTGTCACTTCAATTTCCAGCATTGCTTGAAATTCATTTACTTTTTCAGGCACATCATTCCATTGAATAAAAAACGGAGCAGTAGAGGCAATTTCTGTTTCTTTAATCGTTCCTTTCGAATAGTATGAATTTTGAAGGTCTAGTTCATCTACTACCCGTTCAATTAACAAGGAAGATTGCAATACTTCCGTTTCATTTTCTAAATTAACTTTGCCCTTCGAAAAAAAAGACAATGCATCAGTAGGCATTTTGAAACCCGAATTATTGTTGTCTAATATTTTAATAACATTAGAGGCTTGATAGGTTTCTGGCGCATAACGTAAGTAAAAGAAAGCTACTGCAAGTGCCAAAACGGCTCCTAAAATAATCCAATGCAAGAAAGACAGGTATTTGTAAACCAATTCCTTAATATCGATGGAAGCTGATGTGTTTTCTTGAAATTCAGTTGATTGCATATAGAATTATATGTTTTTGATGATGATAATACTAGATAACAAGACCGAAATAATAGAGATTAAATTGCCTGGATTGCCAATTACACCCGCAGATTTAACTTTTGCAGTATTTGGATCAACAATAATCACATCATTAGGTTTTACAAAATAAAATGGCGTATTAAACCAATCATTTTTTGTCAAGTCAATAGTCCCATAGGTTTGTTTTCCGTTTTCGGTGCGAATAATGGTGATTTTTTTTCGAACACCATTAATCGTTAGATCTCCAGCCAATCCTAAAGCTTGCAAAAGCGTCAGGTTGTTTTCATAAAATGTATACGTCCCGGGTACTTTTACTTCACCTAACACGGTAAACTTAGCATTTAACAACCTACAAACCACAACTGGATTTTTCAAATACCCTTTATCTATTAACGCCTGTTGTACTTGCTTTTCTGCTTGTTCTAAAGTCAATCCGCCTATTTTTTGCACCCCTAAAACAGGAATATTTACAGTCCCATCATTGGCAACTAAATACCCTTGCAATTGCAGTTGAACACCTTGTAACGCATTTTGTTGCAATGGTGATATATTGTAAGCCGCGGCTAGTTCTGGTACATCAGAAGTAACTTTTACACTCACAATATCATTAGGCTGAAGGTACATTTCAGACCACTTGAATTCGGAATCTGCAGTATTAGTAGTACCATTAAGATAAATTAATTCTTTTTTGGTAGCACAGGAAGTAAAAACAGTTACTACTAAATAGCAAGATACGATGGCAACAAGGGATTGTATTTTCACGAAATATGTATTTTAATGCCACAAAGATACTTTTTTTATTTTTTTTAAAAAATTTAAACAACAAAAAACCCCTTATTTGTTGCAATAAACGCATGAATAAAAGACAATACCATTTTTAACCTTAAAAAAATAAACCTAAAAGGCAATTATATTTCGATTTTTTAAATAAATTTGCGCCATGAAAAAGATTTCTTTTATACTTAATATACTAGGCAAGATAAGAATTTTACCTTCTTGGTTAATTTTATTTATTGATATAGTCTTATTAATAGTATCGAGTACGATCAGCTACATTCTCTTTAAGCAACTTGGGATTAAATTTTACAAAGATTTCCCAATCGAAATACGCTTTACAATTGCTTTAATCGTTTACATTTTCTTTTTTCTAGTCTTTAAAACTTACACTGGTATTATTCGATATTCAACGTTAAATGATATGGGCAGACTCTTCAAAGCTGTTTTTTCTGCTTTTTCAACATTACTCATCATTGATACGGCCTATTATTTATACAAGGGAACAAATATTTTTGTGATTTTCACATTGTTTTACAGCACCTTTTTTATCTTTTTCACATTAATGGGATTTAGAATTCTGGTAAAAATTACATTTCAAAACTTGAACAAAGGCAATAAAGTTTCATTCAAAGAAAGCATTGCTATTGTAGGTGTTAATTCGCACAACATTAGTTTAGTTGAAACACTGATTTCTGCACAAAGTAATTTCAATTTAGTATGTTTTATTGACACCAATAAGGGTTTAAACGGCAAAAAAGTAGCCGGAATTAATGTGTTAGCCTACGATAAAAAACCAATAGTTGTCTACCTTAGATTGAAAAGAATTAAAAATATTGTTTTAACAAAAGGGTATTTGCCAGAAGAAGTAGAACAAAAATTAATTGAAGATTGTATCAATAACGACATTAAAGTTTACAAACCTGAACTACTTGAAAACAATAATTCAGATGCTAAAGAGACCTTAAAAACATATAACTTAGAGGAGCTGTTATTTAGAGAAACCATTGAAATAAAAAACAGTAAAATAATTGAGCAATTTACGAATAAAACCATTTTAGTTACAGGGGGCGCAGGTTCTATTGGATCTGAATTAGCAAAACAGCTGTGTGGATTTGAACCAAAAGAACTAATCATTCTAGATCAAGCGGAAACGCCTTTGTATGAAATTGAAATGTACTTTAAAAAGAACATTCCGTCGTGCAATTGCCATTTTGAACTGGTTGATGTTACTAATTTAGAAGAATTTGAAACGGTTTTTAAAAAATACCGCCCTGAAATCATTTTCCATGCCGCTGCCTATAAACATGTTCCTTTATTAGAGAAAAACTTCAAACAAGCAATTAAAGTCAACATCTTTGGAACAAAAATTTGTTTGGATTTAGCAATGAAATATGGCGTAAATAAATTTGTTTATGTATCAACTGACAAGGCTGTAAATCCAACTAATATAATGGGTGCAAGTAAGCGATTTGCAGAAATGCTAGGACAAACCGCCTACAACTGCAAAAAGAACGTACACAAAATGCAAATCATGTCTACACGTTTTGGAAATGTATTAGGGTCAAATGGTTCAGTTGTAAATTTATTCCAAGAACAAATTCTAGCAGGTGGTCCAATTACTGTAACCCATCCTGATGTGAATCGTTTTTTTATGACCATTCCTGAAGCATGTAAATTAGTAATTGAAGCTGCAGCAATGGGATTAGGTGGTCAAACGTATTTATTTGACATGGGTAGATCCATCAAAATTGTAGATTTAGCCGAAAAAATGATTCACTTAGCGGGTAAAATCCCAAACAAAGACATTAAAATTGTTTTTACGGGATTACGTCCTGGTGAAAAACTATATGAGGAAGTATTAACTGCTTCAGCAGAAACACTTCCAACCTATCATCCCAAAATAGTGATTGCTAAAGAAGAAAATCCGTGTGTTGATACTATAGAAGAGGTAATGGTTAATTTAAAAAGATTAAATCATTTGGACAGAAAAGAAGTAATTGAACAATTAAAACTCATTGTACCAGAATTTGTTCCATATGAATAAAAAAACCGCTATACAAAAGCGGTTAATTGCAATCTATGTTGCTTTTTATAAATCAATCCAAGTACATTATCTTTCAATAGTAATATACATATTTAAAGACTTAAGTAGCAAACGTACTTTGTTGGTAGATATTTTATCTACAATTGCATCTTGTCCTTTAAATACTCCTTCGGTAATTTGAATGGTTTCATTCGAACGCCAAGTCGTCATTTCAAAATGCACAACTGGAATAGAGGAATCGAGTTGTTGTTTCAGCGCTTCAATTTCATTTGGTTTTATAATCGCCGGTTTTCCTAACCAAAAAACATACTGCACAACCCCACCTACCTGAAAAACATCTTTTCGATTTTGTTCCTCAATTTGAACAAATACATAAGAAGGAAGCAAAGGAACTAACACTTTCTTTTTTCGATCCGACCATTGCTTACTACTGAGCACCAATGGACAATAAGCTATTATTCCTAATGCTTGTAATTTTTGAGCTACTTTTTGCTCGTTACGTGGTTTCGTATAGAGGGCATACCAATTCATAAAAAGACAAAATAAGCACCTTAAAAGGTGCTTATTGATTTATAGCTTGAAAAATTATAATTTAACGACCAATTCTACTGAATGCTGAATCATATTATTTCCAACTGTATTTTGATCAAAAGCAAATTTACCTAATGTTTGAAAACGAACACCATAATACTCATTGAAAAAATAACCTAATGAAAGCCCCGCATTAATGCTTTGATTAGGCGTGCTATCTGTCCATGAAAGTCCAAAACCTGCTACAGGTTCAATACTAAATTTTGGCGACAATTTCATCAAGCTAGCAGTATTGTATCGTGTATTTAAATCCCAACCAAAGTAAGCTAAATTAGAAGCTATTTCCCCCCCATTTTGCATTTTACCACTATCTAATTTATTCAATGTAAATTCAGAAGATAATGCAAAGTTAGTTGCAAACTCATATTGAGCCGTAAGTTTAGACACAGAAAGCGTCGAATTCCAATTCGATACATCAAAATAATTATCGTCTTGTGAATTGGTGTTATCAATAAAATTAACCCCAACTCCGATCGTCCATTTTTTTGATTCTTGTGCTGATACACTTAAAGTAAGTAAGCAAACTAATACAATTGCTATTTTTTTCATAATTAAAAGTAAATATTATATTTCGTGACTAAATTAACCTTTTTAATTTTTACTTACAAAAATTGAGCACTAATTTGAAACAATTTCCGGATATTTAACATTTTAAACATAGTTCTTATACTAAAACCCTTAAAAAAAGAACGTCACCACCATCACTTCGAAGTACAAAGTAAAAAGTAAAAAGTAAAAAGTGAGTAGAAGGAATTGTCCCCTTGAGGGGACTTTAGGGGTGTAAAGATTTTCAATTGAAAATAAGATAAGAGAGAATACCGTTCCTACAGTCTTATAAAAACAAATTCCACCTCCGTCACTTCAAGTGTTTTTTATAGAATTGTTCTAGCTACTTTATAAAAATGTATCGAGAACTACTGAAAATAAAGCATCGCTATTGTTCTCAAAACTTTACCAAAAGCATCGAATGCAACAAATTCAAACTAAATTTATGCTATATAATTACCAAAACTAGCTGCTTGTTAAAAATAAATAGCTTAACTTTGTTGCAATAAATCCAATCCTAATGAAAAAAATACTACTCATTACTAGCTTCTTCATTGTATTTCAAGCAAATGCACAAGAAGAAAACGAAAACACTTCTGACACTACTAACATTTACAATCGTTGGACGGTTGAGGCCATGACAGGCTTTAGCGATGGAAACTACCCTTATGGTACTGGTTTTGGTTCTGGAGATAAAAAACATGTCCTCAGCCACTTTAAAATAAATAGTTTTGATCTAGGTCTAAGATATATGGTAACGCCTAAATTTGGTTTTAAAGCCAACTTAGCGTATGCCAAATACACTGAAAGCGACAACATCAGTTTGCCTTATGAAACCAATCAATATACTTTTGCGTTTCAAGGAGTCATTAATGCTGCTAGAGTTTTAGATTTTAAATCCGACTCAAGAATAGGTTTATTGGTTCATGGAGGAATTCATGTGGCTAGCCTAACGTCAAAAACAGAAACAACTCTTGATGCAATGTTTCAAGAAGTTCCTAACCCATATTACGAGAGCACAGAATATCATGGTGGATTTGTAGCGGGTATTACACCACAATATAGAATTACCCCAAAATTAGCATTGTTTGCAGACCTTAGCATGTATTTTAACTATAGACAACACATGAATTGGGACGGAACTGTTGCAAATACTGGTGATTTATATGGAAAATCTACTAATCTTTCGTTAGGTATATCGTATTCGTTAGGAAAAGATAAAATTCATGGCGATTGGAAAGTTTTAAAAAGCGAAAACGAACTTAAAACAGCCGCTTTACAAAACGAACTAAAAAACAAAATCGAAGACATTGAAGTGATGTTGCAAGACACAGATAGAGATGGTGTGGTTGACTATTTAGATGCCGAACCAAACACTATTGGTGGTGTTGCAGTTGATACTAAAGGAAGAGCAATAGATGTAAATAAAAATGGTGTTCCAGATGAATTAGAGCCAAGAGACGGAAAAAGAGGATTAAACACTTACGATGAAAATGAAGCTACTTCATTTAACTATTTGGTAGATCAAGGCATTGTGAATATTTTCTTTGACACCAATAAAGACACACCAAATACTGCATCTACTAATAATTTATACTACATCATCAACTTCTTGAAAAAACATCCTGAAGCAAAAGTAAGAGCAAGAGGATTTGCTGACACTACTGGTGATGAGAAAAAGAATGAAGAATTAGCCCAAAAAAGAGCTATGAACAGTAAAGAATTCATTGTAAAATCGGGCATCAGTGCAGATAGAATTGAAATACTTGGATCAGGAGAAGATGCAAGCATGGATACTTCAAGCAAAACAGGTCGTCAATTAGCAAGAAGAGTTTCTTTTGAATTGATCAAATAAGTAAAAAATATAAGCATAAAAAAGACCGACAGCAATACTGTCGGTCTTTTTTTATGGTAAAAGAAGTAAATCCTTCTTATTATAAGAATCTAAAGTCTGCCGTCTACTGTGCCAGGTAGAAACCCTTTGACATCATAAATCACATTAGAGGATTTGGTTAAGGCTTTTAAATCCAAAGTAGCAAACTCGTTATGCGCAACTCCTAAAATAACGGCATCAAACTTAGGAACCGATCCAAGTTCATTGTAACAAGTTAAGCCATATTCATGCAATACTTCTGCTGGTTTTGCCCAAGGGTCATAAATAGTGATATGAATACCATATCCTTTTAAAGCATGTACAATATCAACAATTTTCGTATTACGAACATCCGGACAATTTTCTTTAAAAGTAACGCCCAAAAGCAACAATTGCGCTTCATGGAGTACGATTTCTTTTTTAATCATCAATTTCACAACTTGCGAAGCTACGTATTCTCCCATACTGTCATTCATACGACGACCCGCCAAAATAATTTCAGGATGATACCCCGCTTCCAATGCTTTTTGAGCCAAATAATAGGGGTCAACTCCTATACAATGACCTCCTACTAAACCGGGTTTAAAAGGAAGAAAATTCCATTTGGTTCCAGCTGCTTCTAAAACGGCTTGTGTGTCGATTTCTAATATGTTGAAAATTTTAGCCAATTCATTTACAAAAGCAATATTGATATCGCGTTGAGAATTTTCAATTACTTTCGCTGCTTCTGCTACTTTAATATTTGGTGCTAAATGTGTTCCTGCAGTGATTACACTATTATATAGCGCATCCACTTTTTTACCAATTGCTGGAGTTGAGCCGGCAGTAACTTTTAATATTTTTTCAACAGTGTGTTCTTTATCTCCTGGATTAATTCGCTCAGGAGAATATCCTGCAAAGAAATCTTCATTAAACTTTAAGCCTGATAAACGTTCTAAAACTGGAACACATTCTTCTTCCGTAACACCAGGGTATACCGTAGATTCATAAATGACAATGTCTCCTTTTTTCAAGACCTTTGCAACCGTCTCACTCGCTTTATAAAGTGGCGTCAAATCGGGCTTATTGTGTTTGTCAACAGGTGTAGGAACGGTAACAATATAATAATTACAATCTGCTATATCTGCGAATTGATTCGAACAATATAAACCTATTTTATCTGAAGGTTCAACAACCAAAACTGATTTCAACAAATCTTCTTCTACTTCCAAAGTCAAATCAATTCCTTGATTTAATTCTGTAATACGTTGTTCATTAATATCAAAACCAATTACAGGAAATTTTGTAGCAAAAAGTCGCGCCAATGGCAATCCTACATATCCAAGTCCTATAATCGCCAAACGAGGTGATGGTGTGATGGGATGATTTTGAGACATTAGACGTTCCTTTTTTTAGATTCAACACTCATTTTAACTAACATTCCTAACATCATATTGTATTCTTTATAATTTTTTAGTATTCCTCTTCAGTACTATGTTCGCAAGCAAAATCAAAATCCAACCTTACTTGTTTTTTTAACTATGAACCAATTGCTTGGTAAACAAAACCGATTTTTTCTAATGCTGCTTTATCTAATAAATTTCTTCCATCAAAAACAAAAGCAGGCTTTAACATAGCATCGTATATTTTTTGCCAATCATACGATTTAAATTCATCCCATTCCGTTAAAATAGCAATTGCATGTGCATCTTTACATGCTTCATAAGGATTGTCATGAACATGAACACCATTTAAATTTTCTTCTTCTGATCGTGATTGTAAATAATTCAAATCTGATTGAATTTGCTCTGTGCTCACTTTAGGATCAAAAACACTAATATTCGCTTGTTCATACAACAAATCATCTGCCACATAAATGGCAGCAGATTCTCTAGTATCATTAGTATCTTTTTTAAATGCCCAACCTAAAAATGCGATTTTTTTTCCAGAAACCGTATTATATAATGTTTTGATAATGTTCTTGGCAAAACGTCGCTTTTGATGGTCATTCATGATAATAACTTGTTCCCAATAATCAGCAACTTCATTTAACCCATAGGATTTAGCAATGTAAACTAAATTTAGAATATCCTTTTGAAAACAAGAACCTCCAAACCCTACTGATGATTTTAAAAATTTAGGACCTATTCTACTATCCATTCCGATAGCTCTAGCAACTTCATTAACATCAGCACCCGTTTTCTCACACAATTCACTCAATGCGTTAATTGAAGAAACACGTTGTGCCAAAAAAGCATTCGCCGTTAATTTTGACAATTCTGATGACCAAACATTAGTGGTCAATATTTTATCTTTAGGAACCCAATTTGCATAAACATCTACTAAAAGCTGTATAGCTTTTTGGCCTTCTGATGTAGAATCGCCACCAATTAAAACTCTATCAGGAGCAAATAAATCTTCAACAGCAGTTCCCTCAGCTAAAAATTCAGGATTGGATAAAATTTGAAAATTTACACCATTACCCGTATTATCTAAAATATTTTTAATTGCACTTGCAGTTCTTACCGGCAAAGTTGATTTTTCAACAACAATTTTATCGTTTTTAGCTACACGAGCAATTTGACGCGCACATAATTCAATATATTTTAAATCAGCAGCCATACCTTTTCCAACTCCGTAAGTTTTAGTCGGTGTATTTACTGATATAAAAATCATATCCGCTTGATCAATTGCCTTATCAACTTCCGTTGAAAAAAACAAATTTCTTCCACGTGCCTCAGCTACTACATCACTTAAGCCTGGTTCATAAATAGGAATATTTTCTACATCTGGATCATTCCAAGCAGCAATTCTTTTTTCATTTAAGTCAACAACAGTAACTTTTATATGTGGACATTTCTGAGCTATAATGGCCATTGTTGGCCCTCCAACATAACCCGCACCAATACAACAAATATTTGTTATCATATTTTAAAATTTATCTTTTAAATTTAATAGTATCTTTTTCCATCCTTTGGGCTCTACTTTCTCATCATGATATCCTTCACCATAAACACCATAACCATATCCATACGCATAGCCATAACCGGATTTCGCAGTATTTCTAAAACCATTAAACAAAATACTTATGTTATGTAACTCCCCTCGTTTATGCTTTTCATTTACAACACTTAGCATTCCTTTTTTAGTAAAACCTTGTCTTGTAACATAAATTGTAGCATCACAAAACTGAGCTAATTCTAAAGCATCAGACACTAAGCCTACAGGTGGTGTATCTAAAATAATATAATCGTATTTTGATTTGAGTTCTTCAATCATTTCGTTCATCGCTTCACTCATTAATAATTCTGAAGGATTAGGCGGAATTGGACCAGATGGAATAACATCTAAAAATGGAATATGTGTTTTCTGAATTACTTCATCTATCGATTTTTGACCAATTAAATAATTTACCACACCGGTAATATTGTCAATATTAAAATCCCCAAAAATCCTTGGCTTTCTCAAATCTAAGCCAACTATAACTGTTTTTTTATCACTAAGTGCAAAAACTGTAGCTAAATTTATTGAACAAAAGGTTTTTCCTTCTCCACTCACAGAAGATGTTAACATTAATATTTTAGCTCCTTCTTTTTGATGTTGTTTTTTATACATAAACTGTAAAGAAGAACGAATTGATCTAAAAGACTCAGCTAATGCCGATTTAGATTTTTCAAATACAGATAAATTATTTTCAGTATTTTTTTTACCTACAATACCAATAATTGGAATTTTAGTCATTTTCTGAATATCTTCAAGTGTATTAATATTATTATCTAATAAAACAACAATAAAAACAATCAACAATGGCAATAAAATTCCTAAAAATGCCGCTAAAATATAATTTATACTTGTTTTAGGCCCTCTTAATCCACCACCAATATCTTTGGCAGGATCAAGAAATTTGATATCAGAAATATTTGCAGCTTTAACAATTTCAGCTTCACTTCTTTTTTCTAAGAAAGTACTGTATATTTTATCTTTTAAATTATATTTTCTAGTAATTTTAATATGCTCTTGTTTATTTTCAGGCAATAAACTAGCTTCTCCTTCAGCTTTTGCGATATTCTTATTAATCAAAGACAAGTTTAAAGCTAAAGCACTTTTTGAACTTGCAATGTTTTCTAACAGAACTTTCTTAATAGATTCCATTTCAACATCAAATTCAGAAAACATTTTCTTGTTTTTTACCGAATAAGCCAAATTAGCACGTTCTGCAGATAACTGAATTAATTTAGTTACATTTCCTATTACGTTTGGATCATCTATACCTGCTACCGTAGGAGCTGGCAGTTTAGCATAATCGGTAGTTTTCTCTAAATAGTTTTTAAGCAAGTTATAATAAGCAATTTTCCTATTAATTGCATCTTTTTCAACATCATACCCAGACAATCTTGCACTTAAAAGCCCACCTCCTGCTTCGTCTTCTAGTTCAAAAATATTTTTACCGCGTCTAAATTCTTTTAATTCATTTTCAGCATCTTTAATTTGACCTTCCATTTCTTTTAAAGTGCTATCTATAAAACTAATTGTATTATTTGCAAAAAGATTTTTACTTTCTAATTGTATCTTTCTTAAAACCTCAACAGTAGTGTTTAAATACTCAACTAGTCTATATTTATTAGACCCATCTAATTGCAATCGAACAACAGATTGAGCTTTTGCATCTGCACTTATATCTATTGATCGATAAGATGCCACTGTTTGATTAAAATCATCGAAACGTATAAAATATTCTTTATTTGTAAATTCAAAAGCTTCTGGTTTAATTATCAATTTAAAATTTAAAAATGGTAAATCAACAGAATCATTAATTTTATAAATTTTACTAAATTCTCCTCCCGAAACATTAACAGGTTTAACAGTAACATCTGAATATTGAATCAATGAAGCGGTTGTTTCTTCACCAAAATCAACACTTAATTTATATTGCGAAGGTGATATAAACTTAATTTTTATTAGTTTCCCAAATAATTGCCCTTTTGTTTTATCTATTTCAACATAAAAAGGGGCTTCACCATAAGCGTCTTTGTAAAAATATTCTCCTTGTTTTAAATATTTAATATAATATTGAAGTTTATCAACTACTATTTCATTGTGTGAACGCGACTTTAAAGTTGTTATGATAGTTTGTACTTTATCAGACGTACCGCCCCAATTAAATACTAAACTTGTATTAGATGTAAAAAAGGGATTGTTTTGATCTTCAACTAAAATAAGGGATTCCATCCCATACATACTTTCTTTTCTAATATTCACATTATAAGCGTAAACAAAAGTTATGATAAGAGATAAAACAAACCATTTCCAATACCCTATAATTCTCAAAAGAAACCCTTTGAAATCAAAAGAATTTTGTGATTCGAAAAAATTAAAATCTTTAGTATCTAACATCTTAATATTATAACGTTTTAGACAACACTAATAATGTTGTAATTAAGGATATAGCAGTCATTATTGTTGCAACAGATTGTACTCCTGTAACTCCTGTTCCCCAAGTTTTTTGCTTAAGTGGTTTTATAATGATATAATCATTAGGCTGAATGTAAAAGTAAGGCGAATTCATAGCACTAGCATCTGTCAAATCAATGCTATACGTTTCAAATCCATGAGGAAATTTTCTTATAATTTGAACTTCTTTTCTGTTTCCTGTTATAGGAATATCACCAGAATTAGCTATGGCTTCCATAATGGTTGCTCGATCTTGGTATAAAACACCAGAACCTGGACTACCAATTTCTCCGTTTATGACATATCTTAATCCTGCTAATTTTACAGTAACAAAAATATTAGCTTCTTTTTTAAAGTACTCTTCTAGTAATTGCTTTTCTATTTTTTGCCGAATCTCGTCTGCAGTAAACCCTAAAACATTTACTTCTCCTAAAATTGGCACTCTTATATTACCATGATCATCTACTGTATATCCATTAAAAAATAATGATTGCGGAGATATTTGCATTTGATTAGCACCTTGTGAAGAAGCAGAAAACATTTCTACTAACCTTTGATCTAAAGCTTTAATATTTATACTTAAAATATCACTTGCTTGAATCCTGTAAGGTTTTGAATTCTCTTGTACAACTCTTATTGAATCTGACTTTGAAGCAGAACTAGGTTGAAAATATGTTATATCTTTTGTAGAAATACAAGAAGTTAATATAACAGTGAATAAGGCTAAAAAAACTATTTTTTTCATGAATAAGCGATACTGATACTGTTTGCTTTTTAATAGAAAATACAAACCAATCTAAATTTAGGAAACAAATATAGTTTTTACAATTAAAATAAAGAAGTTATTCTAGTAAATTGATATAAAAATAACGCAATTTATTGCTTAATTGAAATCTCAAACGGTATTCTATTTAACAAACTTCTACCTAATGTTACTTCATCTGCATATTCTAATTCATCACCAACTGCAATTCCTCTAGCAATAGTAGATGTTTTTACAGCAAAATCTTTAATTTGCTTGTAAATATAAAAATTAGTAGTATCGCCTTCCATAGTTGAACTTAAAGCAAATATAATTTCAGAAACCGCATTATTCTTAACCTTTTCAACTAAAGAATTAATTTTTAACTGACTTGGCCCTATTCCTTCAATTGGAGATATTTTACCTCCCAAAACATGATAAACGCCTTTAAACATTCCAGTATTTTCAATTGCCATCACATCTCTTACATCTTCTACAACACAAATAATGGTTTTATCTCTAGATAAATTTGAACAAATTCCACAAATATCAAAATCAGAAATAGTATGACATTCTTTGCAATATTGAATATCATTTCGCATTGAAGCTAATGCAGCTGTTAAACCTTGAGTTTGATCTACAGGTTGCTTTAATAAATGTAAAACCAGTCGTAATGCAGTTCGTTTACCAATTCCTGGTAATTGTGACATTTCATTAACGGCATTTTCAAGTAATTTAGAAGGTAATTCCATTTAGCAAAAGTAAAAAAAAGTTAGGAAATAGAAGTTGGGAGTTTGGGGTTTACTAAAAATAATTATAATTGAATTTTCTTATGACTTCTCACGACAAACTTCTATCTTTTTGTTATTTTAGCAAATTCAAAAACCAATCTATGTCCTCAGGAACTATTTTAGCCATCATTATCATTTATTTTGGAATTCTAATTTTAATATCCAATTTTGTTAGTAAAAAAGACAATAGTAATGATGCTTTTTTTAAGGCAAATAAAAACTCTAAATGGTATTTAGTTGCTTTTGGAATGATAGGAACAGCTCTTTCTGGAGTAACTTTTATATCTGTTCCTGGCGAAGTTGGAAATCCTGATTTTCAATTCAAATATTTTCAATTTGTAATAGGTAATGCCATTGGTTTTATAATTATTGCTACCATTTTACTACCGCTATATTACCGCATGAACCTAACTTCTATTTATAGCTATATAGAACAGCGTTTAGGAGTTGTTAGTTATAAAACCGCAGCAACTATTTTTTTAATAAGTAGAACTATTGGATCTGCATTTAGATTATATTTAGTGGTAATTGTTTTGCAACGTTTTGTTTTTGATGATTTTGAAATTCCATTTGCAATAACCGTTTTAATTTCTTTAGCGCTGATTTTTGCTTACACCTATCGTGGCGGATTAAAAACGATTATTATTACGGATACTTTACAAACGTTTTTCTTAGTTTCATCTGTTTTTCTTACTATTATTTTTATTTGTAATAGTTTGGATTTAGGCTTTATTGATGCCTTTGAAACCGTTAAAGAGAGTCAATATTCTAAAGTTTTCTTTTTTGAAGACTATTTAAAAGGTAATTATTTTTGGAAGCAAATTTTAGGCGGTATTTTTGTAACTATAGCAATGGTTGGACTTGACCAAGATTTAATGCAAAAAAACTTAAGTTGTGCTACTATTGGAGAAGCACAAAAAAACATGTTTACGTTCACAGGAATTTTTGTAATTATCAACATTTTCTTTTTAAGTGTTGGCGCACTACTATATTTATATGCTGAAAAAAACGGGATTTCTGTTCCTATGGTAGATGGTATAAAACGTACTGATTTGTTGTTTCCGGAAATTGCTTTTAATCATTTAACCCTTTTTCCAGCTGTAGTTTTCTTATTAGGATTGACGGCAGCAACTTTTGCCACTACAGATTCTGCATTAACCGCCTTAACCACTTCATTTTGTGTAGATTTTTTAGGCATGGATAAAGAAAGTAAAAAGTTGGAAGCAGAAAATAAAAACAAAAAAATGGTTAGAACACGTCATTTTGTTCACGTAGGATTTTCCTTGTTGATGTTTTTAGTCATAATTATTTTTAATTCATTAAATGACAAATCTGTAGTAACAATGATTTTTAAAGTTGCTAGTTACACTTATGGACCGCTTTTAGGGTTATATGCTTTTGGTTTGTTTATGAAAACAAAAACGGTTCACGATAAATTAGTCCCAATAGTTTGCGTAATTTCGCCTTTAATTTGTTTTTTATTAGCTAAAAATTCTGCTTTACTTTTTGGAAATTATGTAATTGACAATGAACTAATTATTATAAATGGCTTAATTACTTTTATAGGATTATTATTCATTAGCAAACCGGCAACAAGCCAAACTAAATTTTAATATTGATTAGTAGCCAAAAGCACTAAGGTACATGCTACTTCATATTCAATATTTTTTGCTTGTAAAATTTTATAAAATTCTGGGTTTTCTGTTCCTGGATTAAAAATAACTCTTCTTGGATTTAGCGATAAAATGTAATCATAATAATCTTCTTGCACACTTGGGTTGATATATAAAGTTACAGTATCTACAGCATGAAAGTCTAATTTTTCGGTTTCAATTGGAATATCAAACGCCATTCCTTTTTTAACTCCTATAGCAACTACTTGATGACTTTTATCTACTAAACTATGAATTGCTTTATATGAATAACGCTCTTTATTTGTAGAGGCTCCAATAACTAATGTTTTCATGATTTTTATGTTTTATACTCTAAAGTTACGAATAAATAAACAAATAATAAAAATTTGCTAAATTCTAAATTTGAAAGAAAAATTGAATTAATTTTAAACAAAAATGCTATTTAATATTTCTAATAAAAATTTAAAAACAGAAAAACAAATTAATGATTTGGCTGGAAAACCATTTTCATTAATTGAAAACCTAAAGAGAGGTGGAATTGGATCTCCAAAACTATTTATTACCCGATGCAGTGCTGCAATTTATGATTTATTACACGTAAACGAATCTGTAAAATTTTGCAACATTGAAATTCGCCCGAAAGGAATTATTATTGGATTTCAATCGAGATTAGAAGTTTATGTACTTGTAATTCCTTTTTACAAATTAGTGATTTTTAAACCCGGAAACACCATTACTTTTCACATAGACCATCATTATATTTCTATTGATAGCTCTAAAAACAGCAAAGGAGTTAAGCATTTTATTAATAAGATTGAAATCGAAAAAGAAAAAAACACACCCTATTCACCACTTGACGCGTATTAATTGAGTTCGTAATACAATTTTGATACACAAAAGTAATTTAGATTTTATTTTTTAAAGAATAGAAAATAGTTAACTTGTGCCCAATTTACAAGAAGTTAGGTATGGAAGTTTTTATTTATTTATTTGCTGCTTTATTTTCCGTTTTAAATCCTATTGGAACGGTTCCTATTTTCGTAGGATTAACTGAAGGTTACTCGAAATCCGAATTATCAAAAACTTCTTTATGGACTGCTATTAACGTTTGTATCATATTACTTATTTCATTTTTTATTGGGCAATACGTATTGAGCTTTTTTGAAATTACAATTACAGCACTTAGGATTGCAGGTGGTATTATTATTACCAATTCTGGATTTAGCTTGCTTAATGGTCAGTTCAGTAAAAACAAAGGTATTAACAAAAAGGTAGAAGAGGAAGCGCAAGAACGAAATGACATTGCTCTTACGCCTTTAGCCATGCCAATGCTAGCAGGTCCGGGCTCAATGTCTTTATTAATTGCTTACTATCAAGAACTAAAAAGTACAGATGGTTTTATTTCAACTTATGAAATAGTATCATCAAGTTTAGCGATAGTAGTAGTGGCTATTGTAATTTTTATCATACTTAGAAGTGCTTACTTTTTATCTAAATTACTAGGGAATTCTGGAATTATTGCAATTTCTAGAATTGTTGGTTTCTTAACAATTGCTATTGGTATTCAATACATTATAAGTGCTGTTTTAAGTATTGTTAGAGGTATATAAACTTAGACATTAAACGAAAAAAATCCCAAATTCCGAATGAATTGATTCGGAATTTGGGATTTCTATTTAATTTTAAAATTATATTATTTCTATAATTTTCAATACAATTATTCTTGAGGAAGAAAAATCTCCGCCATCATACAACGAGCACTTCCACCACCACAAGCTTCGATAGTATCTAAACTTGAACTTATAATAGTAACATGTTCTTCTAATTGTGTAATTTGCTTTTTATTTAAACTTTGGTGCGCAGATGCACTCATTATTAAATATCTTCTATCGTCTTTTCCTTTTACTTCTAACATATTTCCGGCAAAATTATTCACCTGATCTTCCGAAATTAAAATTACTTCCTTTTCATCGCCTTTTAAGCTATCTAACACCATTTTGCGTTCTTTTTTATCGTCGATACAATCGGCACAAATAACAGCAAACGTTTCACCAACACACATAATTACATTGGTATGGTATATATGTTTTCTTTCGCCATTTACGGTTTGGAAGGCTTCAAAAATTACTGGAGTAAATTCAAAATCTTCACAAAATTCAATAAATAATTCTTCATCTGCTCTTGGAGATAAAGCACAATAAGCCTTTGCGTTGGCTCTGTCTAAAACAATACTACCCGTTCCTTCCAAGAAAATTTCATCCTCCTCAGCCGAAGTATAATCCATAATCTCATTGATTACAAATCCTTTTTCCTCTAAAGTATCTAAAACATCTTCTCTTCTTTCTAAACGTCGGTTTTCGGCAAACATAGGATACAAAACAACATCACCATTTTCATGAAAAGAAATCCAGTTGTTAGGAAAAATACTATCTGGTGTATCTGGGCTTAATGTATCTTCAATTACAACTACATTTAATCCTACCATTTTTAATTTCTGTACAAAAGTATCAAACTCTTCTTGCGCCTTAGCGTTTACAGATTGTGGCGTTAAATTATCCAACACTTTTTGGTAATAATTATTTACAGCTGTTTGTTCGTTCATTCGGAATGCTACCGGACGAATCATTAATAAAGAATTGGTTGTTTGGTTCATGTTTAATTTTTGTTTGAGGTTTCAGGTTTCAGGTCTCAGGTTATAGAACTTGGAACATTAAACTTGAAATAAAATTTTTAATCTCTAATCAAAGGTAAAGTTGAACATCTCAACAATCCTTCTTGTTTTGCAATTTCGGCGTACGGAATTTCTTCTACTGTAAATCCGTTTTCACGAAGCCAATTGTTTAATCTAGTAAAATTCTTTTCAGAAACCACAACATCTGGAGCAATCGAAAACACATTTGAATTCATGTGATACATTTCTTCTCTTTCGATATGAAATAAGTTTTCTTTTCCAAATAAATTCACTAAAAACATATAATCTGCTTCTTCACGGAAACCACTTTTGTAAATAATTCCTTTGTTAGTACCAACTGGTTGAAAACAGCAGTCTAAATGTAAAGCATTATCTCTAGGCTCAATTTTAGATTTTACCAAATCAAATGCTTTTACAATTTTATTTGGAAACAATTCTTTGATGTAATCAACTCCTTGCCAATTAGTTCTTGCGGTTATGTAATCTTTATAATCTGAACCTTTATAAGTTCCTATAAAAATATAATCATTCCACGGCATTACATCACCACCTTCGACATGAACTTCTTCTGGAGGACGCACTACTTTTTTAGGATCAATTTGATCAATTACATACTGAATCGCATCTAATTCACGCTCTCTATCTGGTAAAATATTGGCTTTAATAAAAATATCATCAATTACAAATCCGATGTCTCTGGAGAAAATTTGGTTATAATCTTCTATTATTTGAGGTCTAAAAACTTTAACATCGTATTTTTGGAACACTTTATTAAAAGCTTCCATTTCATTTACCATATCCTCTTCTACAGGATAGGTACCTGCTTTAATATGCTCTAATGATTTAGGATCATAGGCTTCTTCAATTGTTGGTGTTGGTCCATTACTTAATGCGGTTCCTAACACCACAGCCCTTAATCGGGAAGTTTCGTTCTTTACATTTAATTGCAACATAACTAAAGTTTTTAATAGCGCTAATTATTTTACGTTATTGTCGCAAATATAGAAAAATCAAACGATATAGTAACGGAGAGACATTGTATAATTTACTGAAAAACGAGTATAAATCATTATTCAAATAAATAGCTAACAACTTTAAAAATAAATATTAATAAAAAAACAATAAATACAATTGATAAAATAGAAGTATGAGAAGTAGAAAATAAAAATCCCACTAAAACTATTAGTGGGATTCTTATGATTATCTATCTTTTACTTCTTTAAAAGGTCGTAAATTATAACCTGTATACACTTGTCTCGGGCGACCTATTGGCTCTTTATTGATTCTCATTTCTTTCCATTGAGCAATCCAACCTGGTAATCGACCAATTGCAAATAAAACAGTAAACATTTCTACAGGAATTCCCATTGCACGATAAATAATTCCTGAATAGAAATCTACATTTGGATATAAATTTCTTGATTTGAAATATTCATCTTCTAAAGCTACTTTTTCTAATTGTTTAGCAATATCTAATAGAGGATCATTAACTCCTAAAGTTGTTAATACATCATCAGCAGCTTTTTTAATAATTGTTGCTCTAGGGT
Organism: Flavobacteria bacterium BAL38; assembly: GCA_000169355.1. GTDB lineage: Bacteria > Bacteroidota > Bacteroidia > Flavobacteriales > Flavobacteriaceae > Flavobacterium. Next base: position 574,264 of record AAXX01000001.1, read on the forward strand.
CAAAGTTCTTATACACACGGTGTCCGAATCCCATTAAACGGAATGGATCGTCTTTATCTTTAGCTTTTAAAACGAATTTAGCTACATCTCCTCCATTATCATGAATTTCTTGTAACATTTCCAATACTGCTTGGTTTGCACCACCATGAAGAGGTCCCCAAAGTGCAGAAACTCCTGCAGAAATTGAAGCAAACAATCCTGCATGAGAAGAACCAACAATTCTTACCGTTGAAGTAGAACAGTTTTGTTCGTGATCTGCATGAAGAATAAATAATTTATCTAAAGCTGCAATAACTTTTGGATCAGCCTTATAAGGACCGGTTGGTAATTCAAACATTAAACGCATGAAATTTTCAACATATCCTTTACTATTGTCGTACTGATTTAAAGGATAACCCATAGTTTTTCTGTAAGTCCAAGTAGCAATTACAAGAAATTTTGCCATTGTTTTACAAACAGCATCATACATTTCCTTTTCATTGTTTGGATTAACTGACTTTGGATTAAATGCAGTTAAAGCACTTGTTAATGATGCTAAAACACCCATTGGATGAGCCGTTCTAGGAAAACCATCAATAATGCTTTTCATTTCTTCGCTTACTAAAGTATATTTTCGAATATCATTTTCGAATTTTTCTAATTGAGCAGCGGTTGGTAATTCACCAAATATTAATAAAAATGATACTTCAAGAAAGTCAGCTTTATCAGCCAATTCTTCAATTGAATATCCTCTATAGCGTAAAATTCCTTCTTCACCATCTAAAAAAGTAATTTCACTTTTACATGAACCCGAATTTTTATATCCAGGATCAATAGTAATAGCACCAGAAGCGCTACGTAATTTGTCGATGTCGATAGCAACTTCATTTTCTGTTCCCACAATTACTGGAAACTCATATTTTTTGCCATCAAGCTCTAATATTGCAGTTTTTGACATATAATTATAATGTGTTTTTTTGAAAAATATTTATGTATTCTGCGAATTTAACAAATATTACGCAAACGTTAAAGAAAATTATCATAATTTATGGTTAAATAATATATATGAAAAAACCTTTCAAAATTTACATTTCGAAAGGTTTTTATTATTTAATATTCTGAAACTAGCCCTAAGTTAAGGGATAGCATAGCAATTTGATAATTATCTTTTTACTTTAAAAGCATTTACACCCGGAAAATAAGCTACATCTGCTAATTCTTCTTCAATTCTTAATAATTGATTGTATTTTGCCATACGATCAGAACGAGAAGCCGAACCTGTTTTAATTTGACCACAGTTTAAAGCAACTGCTAAATCAGCAATTGTATTATCTTCTGTTTCTCCAGAACGGTGAGACATCACTGAAGTATATCCTGCATTATGCGCCATATTTACAGCCGCAATAGTTTCAGTTAATGTACCAATTTGATTTACTTTAATTAAAATTGAATTAGCAATATTTTGACTAATTCCTCTTGACAATCTTTCAACATTAGTTACAAATAAATCATCACCAACTAATTGTACTTTATCTCCGATTTTTTCAGTAAGTAATTTCCAACCTTCCCAATCGTTTTCATCCATCCCATCTTCGATAGAGATAATTGGATATTTTTCAGTTAATTCAGCCAAATAAGAAGCTTGCTCTTCAGAAGTTCTTACCTTACCTGTTTCTCCTTCAAATTTAGTGTAATCGTATTTTCCGTTTACAAAAAACTCAGCAGCAGCACAATCTAAAGCAATCATAACATCTTCTCCAAAAATATAACCTGCGTTAGTCACCGCTAATTTAATTGAATCTAATGCATCTTCTGTACCACCAGCTAAATTAGGCGCAAAACCACCTTCATCACCTACTGCAGTTGATAAATTTCTATCGTGTAATACTTTTTTAAGGTTGTGAAAAATTTCAGTTCCCATTTGCATTGCATGAGTGAAATCTTTTGCCTTAACTGGCATAATCATAAATTCTTGAAACGCAATAGGAGCATCTGAATGAGATCCACCGTTGATAATATTCATCATTGGAAGTGGTAACGTATTCGCTGAAACTCCACCAACATAACGATACAATGGCATTCCTAATTCGTTAGCAGCTGCTTTAGCAACAGCTAAAGAAACTCCTAATATTGCATTAGCACCTAAATTAGATTTATTCGCTGTTCCATCTAATTCAATCATCATTTTATCGATTAAATTTTGTTCGAAAACAGACATTCCCACAACTGCTTCTGCAATTGTAGTATTTACATTTTCAACCGCTTTTAAAACACCTTTACCCATGTACGCTTTTCCACCATCACGAAGTTCTACCGCCTCATGTTCTCCAGTAGAAGCTCCACTTGGCACAGCTGCTCTTCCTAAAATTCCATTATCTGTAACAACATCAACTTCAACTGTTGGGTTTCCGCGAGAATCTAATATTTGTCTTGCGTGAACTTTTATAATTATACTCATTTTATATTTTTTAGTTAGTATTTTACGAATAATAACAAATTTAAAACTTAAAATTGAACTATTTTATGAAATTCAAAAAACTTATAAACGATAACGTTTTAGTTGATTGAAGATTTAATATTATCAATAAACTGATCAAATAAATAACTTGAATCGTGAGGACCAGGACTTGCTTCTGGATGATATTGAACCGAAAAACAGTTTTTAGATTTCATTCTCATTCCTGCAACCGTTCCGTCATTTAAATGTTCGTGGGTTAATTCAAAATCAGGATGTTTATCTAATTCTTCTCTTACGATAGCAAAACCATGGTTTTGAGAAGTAATTTCACCTTTACCTGAAATTAGATTTTTTACAGGATGGTTGATTCCACGATGACCATTAAACATTTTATAAGTTGAAATTCCGTTAGCCAAACCAATAATTTGATGACCTAAACAAATACCGAATAATGGTTTATTTTCGTTAAGAATTTGACGTGCCACTTCTTGAGCTGTTTCCAATGGCTCTGGATCACCAGGTCCGTTTGACAAGAAATAACCATCTGGATTGAATGCTTTCAAATCTTCAAATGCAGAATTAAAAGGAAAAACTTTAATATAGCAATCTCTCTTCGCTAAATTTCTAAGAATATTCGTTTTGATACCTAAATCTAAAGCTGAAATTTTATATTTAGCCGTTTCTTCACCAAAGAAATAAGGCTCTTTTGTAGATACTTTAGAAGCCAATTCCAAACCATTCATATCTGGAACTTGAGCTAATCTTTCTTTTAATTCTTCAATTGGAGTTCCATCTGTACAAATTACAGCATTCATTGCTCCATTATCTCTAATATAACTTACTAGAGCTCTCGTATCCACATCAGAAATTACAATAAGATTTTGTTTATTTAAATAATCAAACAAGCTTTCAGAAGCATCTTCACGGGAATAATTAAAGCTAAAATTTTTACAAACTAAACCAGATATTTTAACTGAATCTGATTCTACTTCATTATGGTTTACACCATAATTACCAATATGAGCATTGGTAGTAACCATGATTTGGCCAAAATAAGAAGGATCAGTGAAAATTTCTTGATAACCAGTTGTACCTGTATTAAAGGCTACTTCTCCAAAAGTCACACCTTCAATTCCGATTGATTTTCCGTGAAAAATGGTACCGTCTTTAAGAAGTAAAACGGCTTTAGAACGATTGTTGTATTTCATTGCGTTGTGTTGTTGTGGATGCAAATTTAGTTATAAAAGTTGTTTTTAGAAAATCTTTAATTCTATAAAAACAAAAAAAAAGGATAAACTTAAAAAAGTCTATCCTTATTATCTTTACATGAATAAATTCATGATTATTCTGTAGCTTCAGTAGTTGAAGAAGTTTCAGCAGCAGGAGCTTCAGGTGCAGCACCTTCAACTTTCTTAGCTTTTCCACGACGAGTCGTTTTCTTAACTTCTTTTTTACCACCATTGTACAATGTGTTGAAATCTACTAATTCAATCATTGCCATATCAGCGTTATCTCCTAAACGGTTACCTAACTTGATAATACGAGTGTATCCTCCTGGACGGTCACCAACTTTAGCAGCAACTTCTCTGAACAATTCAGTAACAGCATATTTATCTCTTAAATAAGCGAAAACTGTACGACGATTGTGAGTAGTATCTTCTTTAGATTTTGTAACTAATGGTTCAACAAATTGTTTTAAAGCTTTAGCTTTAGCAACAGTTGTGTTAATACGTTTATGTTCGATCAAAGAACAAGCCATATTAGCTAACATAGCTCTTCTATGTCCTTTTTGTCTACTTAAATGATTGAATTTTTTTCCGTGTCTCATGACGTGTTTTATTTATCTTCATCTTGCATCAATCCTAAAAGGAGCGCAAAATATGAAGCAATTACTCTTTATCTAATTTATATTTAGCAAGATCCATTCCAAAAGTTAGGTTTTTATTTGCCACTAACTCATCTAATTCAGTTAATGATTTTTTACCAAAATTACGGAACTTCATTAAGTCGTTCTTATTGAAAGAAACTAAATCTCCTAGTGTATCAACTTCAGCTGCTTTTAAGCAATTTAATGCTCTAACAGATAAGTCCATATCTACTAATTTAGTTTTTAATAATTGTCTCATATGAAGAGATTCTTCATCATAAGACTCAGTTTGAGCAATTTCATCTGCCTCAAGCGTGATTCTTTCATCAGAAAACAACATAAAGTGGTGAATCAACGTTTTCGCTGCTTCAGTTAATGCATCTTTAGGATGGATAGAACCATCAGTAATGATTTCAAAAACTAATTTTTCGTAATCCGTTTTTTGTTCCACACGGAAATTCTCAATAGTATACTTAACATTCTTTACTGGTGTGTAAATAGAATCTGTGTAAATAGTACCAATTGGAGCATTTGATTTTTTGTTCTCTTCTGCAGGAACATATCCTCTACCTTTTTCGATAGAAAGTTCCATATTTAAAGTTGTTTTGCTATCTAAATTACAGATAACTAAATCTGGATTTAAAACTTGAAAACCAGAGATGAATTTTTGGAAATCACCTGCAGTAATCTTATCTTTTCCTGAAAGAGAGATAGAAACAGACTCATTATCGATATCTTCAATTTGACGTTTGAAACGTACTTGTTTAAGATTTAAGATAATTTCTGTAACATCTTCAACTACACCAGAAATAGTAGAGAACTCGTGTTCTACACCTTCTATTCTTACTGATGTAATTGCATATCCTTCAAGAGAAGAAAGCAAAACTCTTCTAAGTGCATTACCAACAGTCAATCCGTAACCAGGTTCTAAAGGTCTAAATTCAAATTTACCTTCAAAATCGGTTGAATCGATCATGATAACTTTATCGGGCTTTTGAAAATTAAATATTGCCATACTTTCGACTAATGTCAATTATTATTTGTTATACAACTCAACGATTAGTTGTTCTTTAATATTTTCTGGAATCTGAAGTCTTTGAGGTACAGAAACGAAAGTACCTTCTTTAGTATCATTGTTCCATGTAATCCACTCATAAACCTGAGAAGAACTTGCTAAAGAACGTTCGATAGCTTCAAGAGATTTTGATTTTTCACGTACTGCTACTTTATCACCAGCTTTTAAATGGTAAGAAGGAACATTTACAAGTTCACCGTTAACAGTAATATGTCTGTGAGATACAATTTGACGAGCTGCTCTACGAGAAGGAGCAACACCCATTCTGTAAACAACATTATCTAAACGAGCTTCACATAATTGTAGTAATATTTCACCTGTTACTCCAGAAGCTGCAGATGCTTTTTTAAACAAGTTTCTGAATTGTTTTTCAAGAATTCCGTAAGTGTACTTCGCTTTTTGCTTTTCCATTAACTGAACTGCATATTCAGATTTTTTACCTCTCTTTTTAGCTAAACCATGTTGCCCAGGAGGGTAATTTCTTTTTTCGAAGGCTTTGTCTTCTCCGAATATTGCTTCGCCAAATTTACGAGCAATTTTTGTTTTTGGACCAGTATATCTTGCCATTTTAAAAAATTAAAAAAGGTAGGAATTATGAATTCAGGTCATATATCCTTCGATAATTTTAAACCTACCTATGTGTTATACTTAAATTATACTCTTCTTCTTTTTGGAGGACGACATCCGTTGTGTGGCATTGGAGTTACATCAATGATTTCAGTAACTTCAACTCCAGAGTTATGGATAGATCTAATAGCAGATTCTCTACCATTTCCTGGACCTTTCACATAAACTTTAACTTTTTTAAGTCCAGCTTCAAGAGCTACTTTACTACAATCTTCTGCTGCCATTTGAGCTGCATAAGGAGTATTCTTTTTAGAACCTCTAAAGCCCATTTTACCAGCTGAAGACCAAGAAATAACTTCACCTTTCTTGTTTGTTAACGAGATGATGATGTTGTTAAAAGTAGCATTAATATGTGCTTCTCCTGAAGATTCAACGATAACTTTACGTTTTTTTGCTGTTGCTTTAGCCATATTATTACTTATTATTTAGTTGCTTTTTTCTTGTTAGCAACAGTTTTTCTCTTACCTTTTCTAGTTCTAGAGTTGTTTTTAGTTCTTTGACCTCTTAATGGAAGTCCAGCTCTATGACGAATACCTCTTTGACATCCAATATCCATTAAACGTTTGATGTTTAACTGAATTTCTGAACGCAATTCTCCTTCAATTTTGAAATAAGAAACGGCATCACGAATTGCTCCGATCTCGTCATCATTCCAATCTTGAACTTTCTTGTCTTCGCTCACTTGAGCTTTAGCTAATATATCTTTAGCTCTGCTTTTACCAATACCAAATATGTATGTTAAAGCAATGATTCCTCTCTTTTGTTTAGGTATATCTACCCCTGCAATTCTTGCCATAATTATCCTTGTCTTTGTTTAAATCTAGGATTCTTTTTGTTAATAACGTATAATCTTCCTTTTCTACGTACAATAATGCACTCGGCACTTCTTTTTTTAACTGATGCTCTTACTTTCATTTTAATAGCTTTAGTATCTATAAGTAATTCTTGCTTTAGACAAATCATAAGGGCTCATTTCAAGTTTAACCTTGTCACCTGGTAACAACTTAATGTAATGCATACGCATTTTACCAGAGATATGAGCAATTACAATATGTCCGTTTTCTAACTCTACACGAAACATAGCATTTGATAATGCTTCAATGATTGTTCCGTCTTGTTCTATTGCTGATTGTTTTGCCATAAAAAATTAAGCTACTGCTTTTCTATTTTTACCACTTTTCATCAAACCATCATAGTGTTTATTCAATAAATAAGAATTTATTTGCTGAATAGTATCTATTGCAACTCCAACCATGATTAGTAAAGAAGTACCTCCATAAAAATAACCCCAAGCACCTTGAACTCCAAGTAAACTTACCGCAACAGCTGGGAACACAGCTACTATAGCAAGAAATAATGAACCTGGAAAAGTGATTAATGACATAATTTTATCTAGGTAATCTCCGGTTTCAACACCTGGCTTAACACCTGGTATAAAACCTCCGCTTCTTTTTAAATCATCTGCCATCTTATTAGTTGGTACAGTGATTGCGGTGTAAAAGTACGTAAAAATTACAATTAACAAAGCAAAAACTATATTATATACTAAACCGAATGGATCGTTGAACATTCCTGCAATAGAAAGTGCAGTATCTGATTCTTTAGCCAAACCAGAAACAGCAGCAGGAATAAACATAATAGCTTGCGCAAAAATGATCGGCATAACACCTGATGCATTTAACTTTAATGGGATAAACTGTCTGTTACCACCCATCATGTCTTCTTCAAAATCCCCAGAAACTGTACGTCTTGCATACTGTACTGGAATTTTTCTTACAGCCATTACTAATAAAATACATGCAATTATTACTAGGAACCAAAGTATTAATTCAATTACGATCATCATGATACCTCCGTTTGCTTGAGAAGTTCTAGATGAAAATTCTTGAATAAATGCTTGTGGCATTCTTGCAATAATACCTACCATTATCAATAAAGAAATACCATTACCAATACCTTTATCAGTAATTTTTTCTCCTAACCACATTGCAAAAATAGTACCAGTTACTAAGATTAGTACTGAAGAGAAGATAAATGTAGGTCCAGTTAGCATAAATGCTTCTCCTGGTAAAGTTCTGTATAAGTTATAGATATAACCTGGACCTTGAACTAAAGTAATTAAGATAGTTAACCATCTTGTAATTTGGTTAATTTTCTTTCTACCACTTTCCCCATCTTTTTGTAATTTTTGCAAATAAGGTACCGCAATTCCCATTAATTGAACTACGATAGAAGCTGAAATGTATGGCATAATACCCAATGCAAATACAGAAGCTTGCGAAAACGCACCTCCTGTAAATACATTTATTAACCACCCAATACCTTCGTCAGTTTGGTTTGTAAGATTTGTCAATTTAGTAGCATCAATCCCCGGAAGGGTTACTTGAGCACCGAAACGGTACACTAATAACAATCCAAGAGTTAATAAAATTCTATTTTTTAACTCTTCGATTTTCCAAACGTTGATGAATGAATCTATAAATTTCTTCATTTTACTAAAGGGATTATAAAGTTACAGCTTCTCCACCAGCAGCCTCGATAGCCGCTTTTGCAGATGCAGTAAATTTGTGAGCACTTACTTTAAGTTTTGTTTTTAGCTCACCTCTTCCTAAAATCTTTACTAAGCTATTTTTTGTAGCCAAACGAGTGTCAACAAATACAGTAAAATCTACTGCATCGGTAACTACACCGTTATCTACTAATAATTGTAACGAATCAAGATTGATACCTTGATATTCTACTCTATTAATGTTCTTGAAACCAAACTTAGGTACACGTCTTTGAAGTGGCATTTGACCACCTTCAAAACCAATTTTCTTAGAATAACCAGAACGAGACTTTGCTCCTTTGTGACCACGTGCAGCGGTACCACCTTTACCAGAACCTTCTCCTCTACCTACTCTTTTATTTTGGTTGTGAACTGAACCTTCAGCTGGTTGTAAGTTACTTAAATTCATAACTGTATAGTGTTATTTAGTTTCTTCTACAGAAACTAAGTGTTTAACTTTATTTACCATTCCAAGGATAGCAGGACTTGCATCATGCTCAACAACTTGTCCCATTTTACGAAGACCTAAAGCTTCCAAAGTTCTCTTTTGATCAAGAGGACAATTGATTTTACTTCTTACTTGTTTTACTTTTAATTTTGCCATGATTTCCTGTTGATTAACCTTTGAATACTTTTTCTAAAGATACTCCTCTTTGTTTAGCTACCGTTAAAGCGCTTCTCATTTGTAACAAAGCATCAAAAGTTGCTTTAACTACGTTATGAGGGTTAGAAGAACCTTGTGATTTAGATAATACATCATGAATTCCTACTGATTCTAATACGGCACGAACCGCACCACCAGCAATTACTCCAGTACCATGAGAAGCAGGCATTAAAAATACTCTAGCTCCACCAAATTTACCTTTTTGTTCATGAGGTACAGACTGACCATGTAAAGGAATTCTAACAAGATTTTTCTTTGCATCTTCTACCGCCTTAGCAATAGCCTCAGAAACATCTTTAGATTTACCTAATCCATGACCTACCACACCGTTTTCATCACCAACTACTACGATAGCAGAGAAACCAAATGCTCTACCTCCTTTAGTAACTTTAGTAACACGATTTACACTCACCAAACGATCTTTTAATTCAAGACCACCTGGTTTTACAATCTCTACGTTTTTATAATTATGATACATAATTTCTTAGAATTTAAGTCCAGCTTCTCTAGCTCCTTCAGCTAATGATTTCACACGTCCATGGTATAAATACCCACCTCTATCAAAAGAGATTGTTGAAATACCTGCTTTAAGTGCTTTTTCAGCAACTAATTTACCAACTGCTTTAGCAGTTTCAACAGAAGTTCCTTGTTCAACACCTTTATCTCTCGATGAAGCTGCTACTATAGTAGTTCCGTTTACGTCGTCTATGATTTGCGCATAGATTTCTTTATTACTTCTGAATACAGAAAGTCTTGGTTGAGCAGCAGTTCCGCTTACAATCTTTCTGATTCTGAACTTAATTCTTTGTCTTCTTTCAGATTTCGTTAATGACATAGTCTTAATTTTTAAGCTGATTTACCTGCTTTTCTTCTTAGTTCTTCTCCTACAAACTTAACTCCTTTTCCTTTATATGGCTCAGGTTTGCGGAAACCTCTGATCTTCGCAGCTACTTGACCTAATAATTGTTTGTCGAATGATGATAATTTCACTATCGGATTTTTACCTTTTTCTGAAACTGTTTCAACAGTTACTTCACTTACTACATCTAAAACGATGTTGTGAGAGAATCCTAAAGCTAAATCAAGTTTTTGACCTTGATTAGAAGCTCTATAACCAACTCCAACTAATTCTAATTGTTTTGTAAAGCCTTCAGAAACACCAACAATCATATTGTTGATTAATGAACGATAAAGTCCGTGTTTCGCTCTCTCATCTTTATGATCTGATGAACGCTCAACGATAACTTGGTTATCTTCGATTTTAACGGTTACATCAGAAAATTCTTGAGTAAGCTCGCCTAATTTTCCTTTTACTGTAACTACAGCTTCTTTAACTTCTACAGTTACTCCTGCTGGAATTGCAATTGGATTTTTACCTATTCTTGACATTGTCTCGTCTTTTTATTAATATACGTAACAAATAACTTCTCCACCAACATTTAATTGCTTAGCTTGTTTTCCTGTCATCAAACCTTTTGATGTAGAAACAATAGCAATACCTAAACCATTTAAGATTCTAGGTAAGTCAGATGAACCTGCATATTTACGTAAACCTGGTTTACTAATTCTTTGGATATCTTTGATAACAGACTCTTTAGTCTCTTTATCATATTTAAGTGCAATTTTGATTGAACCCTGAACAGAGTTATCATCAAATTTATAACTTAAGATATATCCTTGATCGAATAAAATCTTTGTGATTTCTTTTTTCATGTTAGACGCAGGAATTTCAACCACTTTGTGGTTAGCTCTCACAGCGTTTCTCACTCTTGTAAGATAATCGGCAATTGGATCTGTATACATATGTATAATATTGCGGTTATGGTTTTCATCTGGTACTCACCAAATGAACCTTTAACCAATTAAAATTATTTTTTGGTTTGCAAAAGTAATAACTTTTTTTGATATTACCAAGAAGCTTTTTTAACTCCTGGGATTAATCCTTGGTTAGCCATTTCACGGAATGTAACACGAGATAAACCGAATTGACGCATATACCCTCTTGGTCTTCCTGTTAATTTACAACGATTGTGTAAACGAACTGGAGAAGCATTTTTAGGTAATTTTTGTAAAGCTTCAAAATCTCCAGCAGCTTTAAGCGCTTTTCTTTTTTCAGCATATTTGTCAACAACTGCTTGTCTCTTTACCTCACGGGCTTTCATTGATTCTTTAGCCATATCTTAATTCTTTTTAAAAGGTAAACCTAATTCTGCTAATAATGATTTTGCTTCTTTATCTGTTTCTGCAGAAGTTACGAAAGTAATATCAAAACCTGCGATTTTATTTACTTTATCAATATCAATTTCTGGGAAAATGATTTGCTCAAGTACACCAAGGTTATAATTTCCTCTTCCGTCAAATCCAGTAGATTTAATTCCGCTGAAATCTCTAACACGTGGTAAAGATGAAGTAATCAATCTATCTAAGAATTCATACATTCTTTCTCCACGCAAAGTTACTTTAGCACCAATTGGCATACCTTTTCTTAATTTAAAAGACGCAACGTCTTTTTTAGAAATTGTAGCAACTGCTTTTTGCCCAGTAATTTTTGTCATTTCTTCAACAGCATAATCAACTAACTTTTTGTCAGAAACAGCTGCACCAACTCCACGGCTTACAACAATTTTTTCAAGTTTAGGAACTTGCATAACATTTTTGTAACCGAATTCTTCTGTAAGAGCAGCAATTACTCTGCTCTTATATTCTTCTTTTAGTCTAGGAATATATGCCATAACTATAATACTTGATTAGATTTTTTTGAAAATCTCACTTTCTTGTCTCCTTCTTGTTTGAAACCAACTTTAGTAGTCTCTTTTGACTTAGGGTCAATTAAAGACAAGTTAGACACATGAATAGGAGCTTCTTTTTTAACGATTCCTCCTTGAGGGTTTTTTGCACTTGGTTTAGTATGTTTCGAAACCATGTTAACTCCTTCAACAATCGCTTTGTTTTTCTCACGAAGAACACGTACAATTTTACCTTCAGAACCTTTGTGGTCTCCAGCAATAACTCTTACGACATCTCCTGATTTAATTTTTAGCTTTATCATTTGTATAAGAATTAAAGCACTTCTGGTGCTAATGATACAATTTTCATGAATTGTTTTTCACGAAGTTCTCTGGCAACCGGACCAAAAACACGAGTTCCTCTCATTTCACCTGCAGCGTTTAACAATACACATGCGTTATCGTCAAAACGGATATAAGATCCATCAGCTCTTCTCACTTCTTTTTTGGTACGTACAACAACTGCAGTAGATACTGCTCCTTTTTTAACGTTTCCGTTAGGAGTTGCATCTTTAATTGAAACTACAATTTTGTCACCAACAGAGGCATAACGACGTTTCGTTCCTCCTAAAACACGGATCGTAAGAACTTCTTTCGCTCCTGTGTTATCTGCTACTTTTAATCTTGACTCTTGTTGTACCATAATTACTTAGCTCTTTCAATGATTTCAACTAATCTCCAACATTTAGATTTAGATAAAGGTCTTGTTTCCATGATCTTTACTGTATCGCCAATGTTACAATCGTTTGTTTCGTCGTGTGCAACGTATTTTTTAGTTTTTAACACGAACTTACCGTATAATGGGTGTTTCACTTTTGTAGTTTGTGACACAACAATAGATTTCTCCATTTTGTTTGAAGTCACCACACCAATTCTCTCTTTTCTTAAATTTCTTTTTTCCATCTTTCAGCTAGTCTACAATTATTGTAACTCTCTTTTAGTTAACTCTGTATGTAATCTCGCAACCGATCTTCTTAAACCTCTTAATTGAAGAGGATTTTGGATAGGCGAAATTGCATGAGCATTTTTTAGGTCGGTATACGTTTTCTTTAACTGACTAAGTTGTTCTTGTAACTCAGCTGCAGATAGATTTTTAATTTCTGATTGTTTCATAATAAATTTTGATTATGCTTCGAAATCTCTAGCAACGATAAACTTAGTTTTAACAGGAAGTTTTTGAGCTGCAAGACGTAAAGCCTCTTTTGCAACAGATAGAGGAACTCCTCCAACTTCAAACATAATTTTACCAGGTTTAACAACTGCAGCCCAATACTCAACTGCACCTTTACCTTTACCCATACGTACTTCTAATGGTTTCTTTGTAATAGGTTTATCTGGAAATATTTTGATCCATAATTGACCTTCTCTTTTCATGAAACGTGTTGCTGCAATACGAGCTGCTTCAATTTGACGAGAAGTAATAAATGAAGAATCTAAAGATTTAATACCAAACATTCCATTTGAAAGTTCGTGTCCTCTTTGAGAAACGCCTTTCATTCTACCTTTCTGTACCTTACGGTATTTTGTTCTTTTAGGCTGTAACATTTTTCTTTAGTTTAAATAATTACTTTCTTTTGCGTGCGTTTGGTTTATTTCCATCTCTTCTTGGAGCACCAGATCCTGAAGGTTTAGACTTTTGTTTGTCCATTCCAACTAACGGAGAAAGATCTCTTTTTCCATAAACCTCACCTTTCATTATCCATACTTTAATACCCATTCTACCATAAGTAGTATGTGCTTCAGCTAATGAATAATCAATATCAGCTCTGAAAGTTGACAAAGGTATTCTACCCTCTTTGAAGTTTTCTGAACGTGCCATTTCAGCTCCATTCAAACGACCAGAAATTTGAACTTTGATACCTTCTGCGTTCATACGCATAGCAGCAGCAATAGCCATTTTAATTGCACGTCTGTAAGAAATTCTACTTTCAATTTGACGAGCGATACTAGTACCTACTAAGTAAGCATCAATTTCAGGTCTTTTAATTTCAAAGATGTTGATTTGAACCTCTTTGTCTGTAATTTTCTTAAGTTCTTCTTTTAACTTGTCTACCTCTTGACCACCTTTTCCGATAATAATACCAGGTCTAGCAGTAGTGATAGTAACGGTTACAAGTTTTAAAGTTCTTTCGATAATTATTTTTGATACACTAGCTTTAGATAAACGAGCATGGATATACTTTCTGATTTTATAATCTTCAGCGATTTTATCACCGTAGTCATTTCCACCATACCAGTTTGAATCCCATCCTCTGATGATTCCAAGTCTATTTCCTATTGGATTTGTCTTTTGTCCCATCTTATTAATTGCTTTGTGTGTTATCATTTGATCCTAACACGATTGTTACGTGATTAGAACGCTTTCTAATTCTATGTGCACGACCTTGTGGAGCTGGACGAAGTCTTTTCAACATCATTCCACCATCTACTGTAATCGTTTTTACAAATAAGCCTGCTTCTTCTAAATTAGCATCTACGTTTTTCTGTTGATAATTATTTATCGCAGATAACAATAATTTCTCTAATTTTCTTGAAGCTTCTTTTTGACTAAATCTTAATATATTAAGAGCTAATTCAACTTTCTGACCTCTAACTAAATCTGCTACTAAACGCATTTTTCTAGGTGAAGTTGGACAGTTATTTAATTTAGCAAAAGCAACATGTTTTTTTGCTTCTTTAGTCTGCTCTGCTCTTTCTCTTTTACGAACTCCCATAGCTTCCTATTATTTTTTACCTTTATTTTTAGCCCCAGCATGACCTCTAAAAGATCTTGTTGGTGAAAACTCTCCTAATTTGTGTCCTACCATGTTTTCTGTAACGTAAACTGGTACAAACTGACGACCATTGTGAACTGCGATAGTCTGTCCAACGAAATCTGGAGTAATCATAGATGCTCTAGACCAAGTCTTAACAACACCTTTATTACCACCTGCGATATTTTCTTGAACTTTCTTCTCTAATTTAAAGTGAACAAATGGTCCTTTTTTTAATGAACGTGCCATGTCTATCTAATTATTTCTTTCTACGTTCTACAATATACTTATTACTCGGGTTAACTTTAGAACGAGTTCTATAACCTTTAGCAGGTAAACCTTTTCTTGAACGTGGATGACCTCCAGAAGAACGTCCTTCTCCACCTCCCATAGGGTGATCAACTGGGTTCATTGCTACCGGTCTAGTTCTTGGTCTTCTACCTAACCATCTTGATCTACCAGCCTTACCTGATACGATTAATTGGTGGTCTGAGTTAGAAACTGCTCCAATTGTAGCTGAACAAGTTAACAAGATCAATCTTGTTTCACCTGATGGCATTTTAATTGTTGCATATTTTCCGTCTCTTGCCATTAACTGAGCGAAAGTTCCTGCAGAACGAGCGATTACAGCTCCTTGACCTGGTCTTAATTCGATACACGAAATAACAGTTCCTAGAGGAATTTTACTTAAAGGCATTGCATTTCCAATTTCTGGAGATGCATCAACACCTGAAACTACAGTTTGTCCAACTTGCAATCCATTCTGTGCAATGATGTAAGTTTTAGCTCCATCTGCATAATATAATAATGAAATAAATGCTGAACGATTTGGATCGTACTCGATAGTTTTAACTGTAGCTGGAATTCCAACTTTAGTTCTTTTAAAATCGATAATACGATACTTTTGTTTGTGACCACCACCTACATAACGCATGGTCATCTTTCCTTGACTATTTCTACCTCCTGAGTTTTTTTTCGGTGCGATCAATGAACGCTCCGGCTTATCAGTTGTAATAGTGTCAAAGCTATTTACAACTCTAAAACGCTGACCCGGGGTAATAGGTTTTAATTTTCTAACTGACATATTCTATTAGATATTAGTATAAAAATCTATTGTTTCTCCCTCTTGAACTTGAACAATTGCTTTTTTATATGCATTTGTTTTCCCACTGATTAAACCACTTTTAGTATATTTAACACTTCTATCAGCTCTATAGTTCATTGTATTAACAGTAACTACATTCACACCAAAAGCTGCTTCAACAGCATTTTTTATTTGAATTTTGTTAGCAGTTTTTTCAACTATAAAACCAAAACGGTTAAAAATTTCACCATCTTTAGTTATTTTCTCAGTTATAATAGGCTTAATTATGATGCTCATAATCTTATTATTTACTTAAATTAGCTTCAATTCCGTCTACAGCACCCTCTAAAAGAACTAAACTTTTTGCGTTTAAAATAGCATAAGTGCTTAATTCTGAAGTAGTTACAACGCTAGACGCTTTTAAATTACGTGACGACAAATATACATTTTTATTTGAATCGCCCAACACAAATAAAGATTTTTTATTATCTAACCCTAAAGATTTCAATACGTTAATGAAATTTTTAGTGCTTGGTGTATCAAATGTAAAATCCTCTACTACTACTAAATTTGATTCATTTACTTTTAAAGATAAAGCAGATTTACGCGCTAATCTTTTTAAGTTTTTGTTCAATTTAAATGAATAGCTTCTTGGTCTTGGTCCAAAAACTGTACCTCCACCTTTAAACAAAGGGTTTTTAGCAGAACCTGCACGAGCAGTACCAGTACCTTTTTGTTTTTTAATTTTACGAGTACTTCCTGCAACTTCAGCTCTTTCTTTAGCTTTGTGGTTTCCTTGTCTTTGATTAGCCAAATATTGCTTTACATCTAAATATACAGCATGTTTGTTTGGCTCGATTGCGAAAACTGAATCAGAAAGTTGAACTTTTCTTCCAGTTTCTTTTCCGTTAATATCTAAAACTTTTACTTCCATTACTTCTGAATGATTACATAAGAGTTTTTGTGACCCGGTACACAACCTTTTACTACTAAAAGATTTTTCTCACCAACCACTTTTAAAACTCTAAGGTTTTGTACTGTTACATTATCTCCTCCCATTCTTCCAGCCATACGCATTCCTTTGAATACTCTAGATGGATAAGATGACGCTCCTACAGATCCAGGTGCTCTTAAACGGTTATGTTGACCGTGTGTTGCTTGTCCAACACCGCCAAAACCATGACGTTTAACAACTCCTTGGAATCCTTTTCCTTTAGAAACTCCCAAAACATCAACAAATTCACCTTCAGCGAATAAGTCAACAGCGATTACATCGCCTAATTTGTACTCCTCTTCAAAACCTTTGAATTCAACGACTTTTTTCTTTGCAGCTGTTCCCGCTTTCTTAAAGTGACCTAACTCAGCTTTAATAGAACGTTTTTCAGCTTTGTCATCGAAACCTAACTGAATAGCAGAATATCCGTCTACTTCATTGGTTCTGACTTGGGTAACAACGCATGGACCACATTCGATTACAGTACAAGGAATATTTTTCCCGTTCTCATCAAAAATGCTAGTCATGCCAATTTTTCTTCCGATTAACCCAGACATATTAAACTAATTATTAATTAAACTCTTATTTATAATACAAATAGTATTTGCACACTACTCATTTTGAGGGTGCAAATATATAAATTATTTTTTAATTATCGCAAAAATAAATAGTTAAGTAAAAAAACCTTAAAAAAAGATATTTTTACCTTCTAAAAATGATAAGAAAAAAACCGTAATGCTTGAAACATTAACGGTTTTTTCTATTATTGCGATTTTTCAATCTAAATCAATTATACTTTGATTTCTACTTCAACTCCGCTTGGTAATTCTAATTTCATTAAAGCATCGATTGTTTTTGAAGAAGAACTATAGATATCTAATAGTCTCTTGTATGAACTTAATTCGAACTGCTCTCTTGATTTTTTGTTAACGTGTGGAGAACGTAATACAGTAAAAATCTTTTTGTGAGTTGGTAATGGAATTGGACCCGTTACTACTGCACCTGTACTTTTTACAGTTTTTACAATCTTCTCTGCTGATTTATCAACCAACATGTGATCGTAAGATTTTAATTTTATTCTGATTTTTTGACTCATTTTCTTAAAAATTAAGCGTTACCTTTTGCTTTTTTGATTACAGCTTCTGAAATATTAGAAGGTGTTTCTGCATAATGTGAAAACTCCATTGTTGATGTAGCTCTACCTGATGATAATGTTCTTAATGTAGTTACATAACCAAACATTTCTGATAAAGGCACATCTGCTTTGATAGTTTTAGCACCATTTCTATCACCCATGTCATTTACTTGACCTCTACGACGGTTCAAGTCACCAACGATATCACCCATATTTTCTTCTGGAGTAATAACTTCGATTTTCATGATTGGCTCAAGAATAACTGCACCAGCAGCACGACCTACTTCTTTATATCCCATTTTCGCAGCTAATTCAAAAGAAAGAGCATCAGAATCCACAGGGTGGAAAGATCCGTCTAATAAAGTTACTTTTAAACTATCTACTGCATATCCTGCTAGAGGACCTGCTTTCATAGCTTCTCTGAAACCTTTTTCAACAGCTGGAATATATTCTTTTGGTACGTTACCACCTTTAACTTCATTAACAAACTGTAATCCCATAGGAGCTTTACCGTCTACTAAATCAGCAGGTTCTAAACGGAATACGATATCACCAAATTTACCACGACCTCCAGATTGCTTTTTGTAAGTTTCTCTGTGTTGTGCCGATTTTGTGAACGCTTCTTTATATTCTACTTGTGGCTCACCTTGGTTTACCTCAACTTTAAACTCACGTTTCATACGATCTACAAGGATGTCTAAGTGTAACTCACCCATACCTGAAATAATCGTTTGACCTGAAGCCTCATCAGTTCTAACTGTAAACGTTGGATCTTCTTCAGCTAATTTAGCTAAAGCCATACCCATTTTATCTACGTCAGCTTTTGTTTTTGGCTCAATTGCGATACCAATTACAGGATCAGGGAATTTCATTGACTCAAGAATAATTGGGTGTTTTTCATCACACATTGTATCTCCAGTCTTGATATCTTTAAATCCTACAGCAGCTCCAATATCTCCAGCCTCAATATATTCGATTGGATTTTGTTTGTTAGCGTGCATTTGGTAAATACGAGATATACGCTCTTTGTTTCCTGAACGTGTGTTCAAGATATAAGAACCTGCATCTAAACGACCTGAATAAGCACGGAAGAAAGCTAAACGACCAACATAAGGGTCAGTAGCAATTTTAAATGCTAAAGCTGCGAACGGCTCTTTTGGATCAGGACGACGTAAAATTTTCTTTTGATCTTCTTCTAATAAGTCAGCATCATCAGGGTGAATTCCTTCGATACCTTCTTTATCCATTGGAGATGGTAAGTATTTACATACTGCATCTAACATGAACTGAACACCTTTATTTTTGAAAGAAGAACCAGCAATCATAGGAATGATAGCCATGTCAATTGTAGCAGCTCTTAAAGCTGTATTGATTTCTTCCTCAGTAATAGAGTTTTCATCTTCCATGTATTTCTCCAACAAGTTTTCGTCGTAAGTAGCAATCTCTTCAATTAAAATTGAACGGTACTCTTTTACTTCGTCAACCATATCAGCTGGAATAGGCACGATATCAAAAGTTGCCCCTTGCGTTTCGTCATGCCAAATAATAGCTTGGTTTTTTACTAAGTCAACAACTCCTTTAAAGTCATTTTCTTCACCAATTGGTAAAGTAATTGCAACAGCGTTAGATTTTAACATATCTCTAACTTGTTGACAAACATTTAAGAAGTTAGAACCTTGACGGTCCATTTTGTTTACGAATCCCATACGCGGAACTCTATATTGGTCAGCTAATCTCCAGTTAGTTTCAGATTGAGGCTCAACACCGTCAACCGCACTAAATAAGAATACTAAACCATCTAATACACGTAACGAACGGTTTACCTCAACTGTAAAGTCAACGTGTCCCGGTGTATCAATAATATTAAAGTGGTATGGTAATGTCTCTGGCAATACTTTACCTTGTTCAGTTGGGAAATTCCATTCACAAGTTGTAGCAGCTGAAGTAATGGTAATACCTCTTTCTTGCTCTTGTGCCATCCAGTCCATTGTTGCAGCACCATCATGTACTTCACCAATTTTGTGTGATTTTCCTGTATAGAATAAGATACGCTCTGTTGTTGTTGTTTTACCAGCATCAATGTGAGCAGCAATTCCAATATTTCTTGTATATTTTAAATCTCTAGCCATTTCTATTCGAATTAAAATCTAAAGTGAGAGAATGCTTTATTAGCATCTGCCATTTTGTGAGTATCCATTCTTTTCTTAACAGCAGCACCTTCTTCTTTAGCCGCAGCTAAAATTTCAGAAGCTAATTTACCTGCCATTGATTTTTCATTTCTTCTTCTTGCATAAAGAATCATCCATTTCATAGAATAAGAAATTTTTCTATCTGGACGAATTTGCATTGGAATCTGGAATGTAGCTCCACCCACTCTACGTGAACGTACTTCTACGTGAGGCATAACATTTGTTAATGCATCTTTCCATACTTCTAAAGCAGTTTTCTCTGCATCTTGCTTTTTAGCTTCTACGATATCTAATGCATCATAAAAAACTTTAAAAGCTGTTGATTTTTTACCATCCCACATTAAGTTGTTCACAAAACGCGTTACTAACTGATCGTTAAATTTTGGATCTGGTAAAAGTGGTCTTTTTTTGGCCGCTCTTTTTCTCATGTCTTTTCTTTAAAAGATTTTAAATTACTTTTTCTTTCCAGTTGGTGCAGCTGCTTGTCCTGGTTTTGGACGTTTAGCTCCGTATTTAGATCTACGTTGTGTTCTTCCTGCAACACCCGCAGTATCTAATGCTCCACGTACGATGTGGTAACGTACACCTGGTAAATCTTTTACTCTTCCACCTCTAACTAATACTATCGAGTGCTCTTGTAGATTGTGACCTTCTCCAGGAATGTATGCATTCACCTCGTTACCGTTTGTTAAACGAACCCTAGCCACCTTTCTCATTGCTGAGTTTGGTTTCTTAGGAGTTGTTGTGTAAACACGAGTACACACACCTCTTCTTTGAGGACAAGAATCTAAAGCAGCCGATTTACTCTTCTTAGTTATTTGGGTTCTCCCTGTTCTTACTAATTGTTGAATTGTTGGCATAATTAAATACTAAAAATTTTTACTGTTTAAAATTCCCGCTTTTTACGGGGTTGCAAATGTAGGAATTATTTTTTACTTTCCAAATCATAATATATTAATTTTCAATGCAATTTGATTTTAGTAGTGATTTGATTTGTATTAGGTTACAAAAAGTAACGACAAAAATTTTCAAGAATAGCTGTATTGGATTCTGAAACAATCCCGAAGCTATAGGACAGAAAGACAAAGTAGATTTAAAATTTATTTTACTTTTTTTCGTTTCTTTACTGCGATGAAATCATTTTTGCTTTTTATTCTTTTATTTTTTTTCCAATTCTCATTGGGACAAAACTTCTATTTAAAAATCGAAGGGAAATCGGAAAACGAATGCAAAACAATTGATAGTATGCTTTATAACAAAAAACATAAATCTGTTGCATTACTTTTAGAAGAGCAAAAACGTTTTGAAACAAAGCTAACAAATCAAGGTTTTTTTGATTGGTTACTATTAGAACAAAAAAAGACAAATGACAGCAGTTTTGTTTTTAAATACAACATAGGTCAATCTGTAAAAAACACCACTATATATATAGGTAAACTTTCTGAAGCCGAAAAGTTGTTATTACAATTAGAAAAAGACACTTTGAATATCGCTACTAATGAAGTTGAAAATTTTATGAAAAGTAAAATTGCGTTATTAGAAAAGAAAGGATATTCGTTAGCAAATTTGCAATTAATCAATCAGAGAAAAATTGAAAATAATTTATTTTCTGGTTTACAACTCAAACTGAATTCAAAAAGAAACATTACAGATATTGTTATTCTAGGGTATGATAAATTTCCGGCGGGGATTAAAAAGGCAATTTCCAAAAAGGCAAAAAAAGCAACTTTTAATCAGGATAATTTAAATCAAATTAACGATGAGTTTGACAAATTACAATTTGTTAGTCAGTTAAAATATCCTGAGATTTTATTCACGACCGATTCGACAAAAATTTTTGTGTATTTAGAAAAATCGAAACCTAATAAATTTGATGGTTTTATTGGATTTTCGAACGACGACCAAAGTAAATTGACTTTTAATGGTTATTTAGATTTGCAATTGCAGAACATTTTGAATTCGGGTGAAAAATTTAATTTGTATTGGAAAAACGATGGCAACCAACAAACTTCATTTAATTTAGGAACCGAATTACCTTATTTATTTAAAACTCCAATTGGAATTAAAGCCAACCTACGAATCTTTAAACAAGACTCTACTTTTCAAAATACAAATACCGATTTGAATTTGGGTTATTATTTTTCGTACAACACCAAAGCGTATTTGGGATATCAGAAAACTAATTCAGTTGATATTCAAAACACCAACTCCTTTAGCTTGAATGATTTTACAAATACATTTTTAACCACAAGTTTTGAACATTTAACTTTCTCTACAACTAATTTTATTTTTCCAGAAAAAACAAAAGTAATTGCAAAGTTTGGAAGTGGAAATCGAACCATAGTAACTACAAAATCGAATCAGTTTTTTGCACAATTAGAACTCAGTCATCATTTAGAATTGAACCCAAAAAATAGTATTTTTATAAAAAACCAATCCTATTATCTACAAAGCAATGATTATGTAATTAACGAATTGTATCGTTTTGGCGGCATAAACTCGATTCGAGGTTTTAATGAAAATAGCTTACAAGCGAATGCCTTTAGTGGAATTATGGCTGAATACCGTTATCTTTTAGCACCCAATCTCTATATTCATACGATTACCGATTATGGCTATTTTCAAGACAAAACAAATGAGATTGAAAATAAGCTTATTGGAATTGGTTTCGGTTTTGGGTTATTCAGTAAAAACGGCTTGTTTAATTTGATTTATGCCAATGGAAGCACCAGTGACCAAGCGATAAAAATTTCGAATTCAATAGTGCATATTAGTTTTAAAACGAATTTTTAAGAAGTAATTTGACCGCAGATTCGGAGATTGTAAAAAAACTTAAAATAATAAAAAAAATCTGCGAATCTGCGGTTAAAACATAATAATTAAAATTCAAACTAAAATCCTATCTTTGCGCCATGGAAAAAGACAACCAAATATTCGGGATTAGAGCAATAATTGAAGCAATTAACGCTAAAAAGGAAATTGACAAAGTATTCGTTCAAAAAGATGCGCAAGGCGATTTGATGCAAGATTTGATGAAAACAATGAAAAGAAACAACATCAACTTTTCATACGTTCCTGTTGAAAAACTAAACCGATTAACTCCAAATAATCACCAAGGTGCAGTGGCAACCATTGCTCCTATTTCTTTTGTTTCGTTAGAAACTTTAGTGGAAGGTGTTATTGAAACTGGTAAAAAACCTTTATTCCTAATTTTAGACCAATTGTCAGATGCACGTAACTTTGGTGCTATCATCAGAACTGCAGAATGTACTGGTGTTGATGGAATCATTATCCAAAAACAAGGTTCGGCTCCTGTGAATGGTGATACGGTTAAAACTTCTGCTGGAGCGGTTTTTAATGTGCCCATTTGTAAAGTGGATCATATCAAAGACGCAATTTTCTATTTACAAGGTTCTGGAATCAAAACTGTTGCTGCAACTGAAAAAACAGAAAATCATATTTACGATATCAACTTCAACGAAGGGGTAGCGATTATTATGGGTAGCGAAGATAGAGGTGTGAACCCTTCTGTACTAAAAATTGTAGATGAAAAAGCAAAATTACCTATGTTTGGAACTATCGAATCATTGAATGTTTCTGTGGCTTGTGGTGCATTTTTGTATGAGGCTTTGAGACAGAGAATGTAGTCAGTGTTCAGTGTTCAGTGTTCAGTGTTCAGTGTTCAGTGTTCAAAATTAATTAATCATTGAAAATAAAAAATAAAATACTCCAAAAACTAGAACAAGATTGCACTCAAAGACTAGTCTATTTTTTAATTTTTTTATCATGGATATTCTTTGGAATAAATCTTGTTCAATACAAATATGACTCAAATCCTTTCAGAGTCGATATGTTTTACGTAATGATTTTCCCAACTCTTATCCTATTTATTCCTGTTTTAATTAACAAAAAAATCTCTTGGTTTTTAGCATTAAGTTTTTCAATTCTACATTCTATTTGGAGTATCTATAAAATCATTTCTGATAACATAAATAATAATTATCTTAATTCTTTGGAAGACAAAATCTATGACTTTATTTTTTCTTCAATATTAATTATAATTTTATTTTCTATAAGCTATTTAATTTTCAAAATCAAACCAAAAAATTAAGCTTTAAAAGATTAATTTTTCTTTCCCAAAAACTCATAAACCACTTTCATAGAAGAATTGAAATATTCTCGAATTACTTCTTCTGGTTTTGGCGGTGGATTGAAATTTCCTTTTTCGTCGAAGTTTTTCATGAATGGATCGAGTTCTGGATTGAAATCGGGTTTTTCCCATTCATAGAAAATCGGTTTTGAAAATTGCGGTGTTTTTAAGACTAAAGCTAAAGCCAATCCTACAATAAATCCAGCTAAATGGCCTTCCCAAGAAATCCCTTCTTTGACATTCGGAAACATGTACCAAACGCTTCCGCCGTATAAAATTACAATGGTGAAGGATAAAGCTACTAACCGGTAATATTTGGTAAAAATACCTTTGAAGAAAATAAAACTCACTAAAGCATAGATTAATCCGCTCGCGCCAATGTGGTAACTTGGCCTACCTAACAACCAAGTCCCTAATCCTGAAAACAGAATTCCAAACAGCAAAACCACAAACGATTGTTCTTTGTAAAAATATCTCAAAATAGGCAACAACACTAATAGTGCAACCGAATTATTAGCCAAATGCTCGATATCGCCATGTAAAAACGGACTAAATAGAATTCCTTTTAATCCATATACTTCTCTTGGATATATTCCAAAATGCGATAAATTATCATGAAATTGCAATTCATACCAAAAAACCGACCATAAAGTCAATACAAAAAATAGTGGTAATAAAATGACCGCTTTTGTAAACTGAAAAGGATTATCGTGCTGTTTTTCCATAGTTGAATAATTTCAAATATAAAGCCAAAAAGTTAATTATGAAATTATGGCAGACTTATTTAAAACACATAGCCACTTAAGTTTAACTTAGAATTAAAAAGGCGTTACACTTGACATAGTTCACAAAGCAAAATCTATATAATCTTTAATTAATGAAATGTCTTTAATCAATAATTTCTAAACCTATGTTTCTATGTGGTAAAAATCTAAAAAAGAATCGCATATTTTTGTAATTTTACATCATGAATCAACCATTAGCCGAACGCATTCGCCCACAACAATTATCGGATTACATCAGCCAATTGCATCTAGTTGGACCTGAGGGTTCGCTAACGCAACAAATTGCCAAAGGATTAATACCGAGTTTGATTTTATGGGGACCACCAGGAACCGGAAAAACCACCTTGGCACAAATTATGGCGCAAGAAAGCAAACGTCCGTTTTATCAACTGAGTGCGATACATTCTGGCGTTAAGGACATTCGTGAGGTAATTGAAAAAGCAAAACAAAGTAGTGGTTTATTCACCGCAAAAAATCCGATTTTATTTATTGATGAGATTCATCGTTTTAGTAAATCGCAACAAGATTCTTTATTGGCTGCGGTTGAAAAAGGCTGGATAACTTTGATTGGTGCAACTACTGAAAATCCGAGTTTTGAGGTTATTCCCGCTTTATTGTCAAGATGTCAGGTTTATGTATTGAATGCTTTTACCAAAGACGATTTGGAAGCGTTGTTACATCGTGCAATAAAAACTGATATTCATTTACAAAATAAAGACATTCAATTAAAAGAAACCGAAGCGTTGTTGAGACTTTCAGGTGGCGATGGTAGAAAATTATTAAATATTTTCGAATTGGTTATTAATGCAACCGATACTTCAACAAGCTCTGCATCCATAGAAGTTACGAATGAAAAAGTAATGCAATTGGTGCAAAAAAACACAGTCTTGTATGACAAAACAGGCGAACAACATTATGATATTGTTTCAGCCTTCATTAAATCGATTCGTGGAAGCGATCCAAATGGCGCTGTATATTGGTTAGCTCGAATGATTGAAGGTGGTGAAGATGTAAAATTCATCGCCAGACGACTACTGATTCTAGCTAGTGAAGATATTGGAAATGCCAATCCAACAGCGTTTATCATGGCAAATAATGCTTTTCAAGCGGTGACCACTATTGGTTATCCTGAAAGTCGCATTATTTTGAGCCAGTGTGCGATTTATTTAGCCACATCTGCAAAAAGTAACGCAAGTTATATGGCAATTGGCAAAGCACAACAAATGGTAAAACAAACAGGAGATTTACCCGTTCCTATTCATTTACGAAATGCTCCAACTAAATTAATGAAAGAATTGGGTTACGGAGATTACAAATACTCGCACGATTTCCCCAACAACTTTGCCGAACAAGAATTTTTACCAACCGAAATCTCAGAAACTAAATTCTTTGAGCCAGGTGAAAATGCACGTGAAAAAGAATTACGTCAGTTTTTAAAGAATCGATGGAAGGATAAGTATGGGTATTGACTAGTGATTAGTGATTAGTGATTAGTGATTAGTGAAAATTACTTTTTACTTTTTACTTTTTACTTTTTACTTTTTACTAAAACTTAACTTCCACTTTTTCTGAAATTAATTTATCTCCATTATAATATTCAAAAAACCAAGCGTTATTTTTCTTTAATAAAACTCCTGAAATTTCTTCTTTTTGAGCTATAAAAACATTTTCTGCCGAAGTTGATTTTACTAGCATAATTGTTTTAGGTTCAGAATCTACCAATTTAAATCCGTTTGATATTGGAATAGCAAAAAGTTGATTTTCATTCACAATTATTGTAGCATTTGTATTCGGTTTATTTTCTGAAATAACTACTGGAGTTTCAATTGGTTTAACTATTTCATCAGGTTTAAATCTCAAAAGTCCTCGCATGCTAATTAAAGCCTCTCTAAATGATTCATTATATGCCTTTTGATATTCTTTATCTCTCGAGTCGCCTTCTTTACTTGTTAAAAGTAAATTATTCTGGCAATCTTTAATTTCAAAAGTGATTGTTGTAGTTAGCATATTACTTTTCTCTAAAACATTTGTGTATAATGCTGAGCAACGGTTTTCTGCTAAATCGTTTGGAAATTTATCGGTATCATAAATTACTTGAAATCCTTCCTTTTCAAAAAAAGACTTTGTTAATTCATTAAGCCCATACTTGTTAGCCTCTTTAAAAAAAGAAAATTGAGATGGAATAATAATGTATTTATAACTTTCTTGAGCAAAAGAAATACTACTTAAAAACAATGTAATTATTAAAATTATTTTCTTCATAACTATAATATATTTTTTAATTCTAATAAATGAGTTACTTGAAATACAGGTTGTTCTACTTGAATATTTTGTTCATTGAAAAATACAGCATCAATTCCTGCCTCAATTGCTCCTAAAACATCGGCTTCATAACTATCCCCAATCATTATACTTTCATCTTTTGAAGCATTTGCCAAAGATAAAGCAAAATCAAATATATCTCGATGTGGTTTTTTTACACCAGCCATTTCTGAATTGGTGATGGTTTCGAAATAATGATCAATATTAGAATTTTTAAGCTTTTTGGTTTGAACAGAAGCAAATCCGTTTGTAATTATGTGCAATTGATATTTAGGCTTTAAATAATCTAGCAACTCGATAACTCCATCAAACAAATGGTTGTATTCTGGCAAATATTTAATGTATTCATCTGATAAATGATAAATTATTGCATCTGAAACTTCAAATTCTAACGCATCAAAAACATCTTTTAAACGATAATAGCGTAAATCCTCGTGGGAGATTTGATTTACTTGATATAATTTCCAATAATGCTGATTGCGGGGAATATATATATTAAGAAAATCAGATAAATTAATATCAAAACCTTGCTGTTTAAAAATGGTATCAAAGGCAAAAGCAGAATTTTTATCAAAATCCCAAAGGGTATGATCTAAATCGAAAAAGAGATGTTTTTTATGTTGGAATGTTTGCAATGCTAACGTATTGAATGATTAAAAAAAGCCCAAACGATGGGCTTCCAATTATTTGCTTTGAGAAACAATTACAGCGTCTTCAATATGGTAAATCCAATCTTCCACATCGGTTTCGTTGTATCTAAAAGTTCCTTTTAAAGTTACGTAGGTATCGGTTTTTAACTTTGGAAAAGCACCGCCTTTAAATTTGATACCCGCAATCGTTTCTGGTCCTGATTTTCCACAGAAGAAACAAGCTGCAAAAACATTTTTACTTAACGCATAGTTTTTGTTGTCAATAGGTACAATGAATCCGCTCATGAAAATCGTTTTCTTTTGCATCATTTTCAATTTCATGTTCACTTGTGGAAATTCTACTTCTCCATACGTTGCATGTTTTTTACGAATATATTTTATATCTCCTAACAACTTCCATGTAAGAGTATCGTTTGCAACAGTTGTGCTCTTGCTATTAGTATTCATTGGTAAAGTTGTACTATCAGTAAAACTCATCATTGAAATAAATACTAATAAGGCTAAACTTAATTTTATATAATTACGCATTGGCTAATGTTTTTGAAATGTTTAAATTATAAGCTTTTATAGCTGGAATTAGTGCCGCAATAAAACCTACTAATAGAGTTAGTAAAAATAGAGCTCCTTCTTTTTCCCAAATAAATTCGTACGGATTAAAACTCATTTTGAAATCTTCTTCAGCTGAGTTCGACAACATAGATATGGCTACTCTTCCCAAAACCGTACCAAAGATAAATCCAACAATGCATAAAAGCAAACTTTCTATCATAACAACTTTTAAAAGCTGTAGTCTTTTGGCTCCGTTGACACGCATTAAGGCAAATTCGTTTTCACGTTCTTTTAATGTGTTGTACAAAGCTATGAAAATTGAAATTCCTGAAATCAACATAATTCCGTAGGCTAAATATTGCAAGGCTGAAATTCCTATTCCGAATAACGAAAACAAACGATTTACCTCGATTGCTGGAGAAGCGACTTGCATTTTTGTGTTTTGCGCTATGATTCTTGGCCAAGTTACAATTCCCATTTTGTTGCAGAATTTTAGCAAAACAGCTGTAATTTCCATACCTGGCATATCTAAAGTCATGTCGGCTTCTTCGTGATGTTCTTCTCCTTCAACATGAACATGACCTTCTTCACCATGGGCTGGATTTTCGGTTTCTTCGTGTCCGCCGTGCATTTGCCAAACACTTGGAATTGTACATAAAATCAAATTATCGACCACTTTCCCGGTTGGTTTTGCAATTCCGACTACTTTATAGGCGTAATGTTCATGAACTTCACCTTCAGCAGCATCGCCATGAGATCCAAAAAACTCATCTCCAACTTTTAAACTTAATTTTTGAGCAATATCATTTCCAATTACGACTTCAAAATTCTTTTCAAATAAATTTCCTTCAGCAATTTTTGCTCCGTATTTATCTAAATAATCAGGTGTTGTTCCTAAGATTTTATATCCTCTATAATTGTCTCCAAAAGCTAAAGGAATCGCTTTTTGAACAAATGGATGTTGCATCCAAACTTTTGCAGAATCATAACTAATATTTCCGGTTGGAGCATCTACTTGGTAAACCGAAGATAAAATTAATTGTAATGGACTTCCTTGAGCGCCCATTACTAAATCGACACCATCAATATTACTAGAAAACTTTTCTTCAAATTGTTTTTCAACCAAAACTAAAGTCGTAATAATCGCTACACTTGAGGTTAACAAAACAACACTCAAAATCGTATTTAATGGTTTAAACCATATATTTTTCCATGCTAATTTCGCTATCATATCAAAGTAATTTTATTGATAAACCTTTCTTTAATTCGGCTATCGTGT
The DNA here is from genome assembly GCA_000169355.1 of Flavobacteria bacterium BAL38. Lineage (GTDB taxonomy): Bacteria > Bacteroidota > Bacteroidia > Flavobacteriales > Flavobacteriaceae > Flavobacterium. The sequence goes on from AAXX01000001.1 coordinate 604,158, forward strand.
GTTACAATTAACAAAGCTGCTTTGTATTCTTTAGATAAAGATGTAAGTAAATCAATTACTTTTTCGGCATTTTTATCATCTAAACTTGATGTTGGTTCGTCTGCCAAAAGCACTTTTGGCTCGTTCATTAGCGCACGTGCGATAGAAACCCTTTGTTGTTGTCCAATACTCAATTGAGAAGGTAATTTTGAAGCTTGATTTTCGATTCCTAATTGCTCTAATAATTTTTTAGCACGTTTTGTATGTTTTTTTCCAGTAGCTAACCAACTTGCCATTTCTAAATTTTCCAAAACAGTTAGAGCAGCAATAAAATATGATTTTTGAAAAACCACTCCAATGTGCTTCCCTCTAAATTTATCTGTAGCTTTTTCTGAAAGTGAAACAATATCAGTTTTATCAATTTCAATTTCGCCTTTAGTTGGTTTTAACAATCCCGCTAAAATATGCAAATAGGTAGTTTTTCCTTTACCAGAATCACCTGTAATTAATAATGTACTTCCAGCTTCGCAATATAAATCTGGGAATATAAATTCTTGTTCTTTATTGTAAGAAAATCGAATGTTTTTAGTGCTTATCATTATTGTTTCAGCATTAATTTAGTATTGCAAGATAAGAAATTGAATAGAAAAATTTCTTAAATAAATTTTAATAATCAAATATCAAAAAAGAAGCTGAAATCGAAGATTCAATGGAATTAAACGAGTTCAGCTTGACAATTTTTGCTTGATTATTTTGTTATTCTTCATCATGTGTACACAAACCTACAATGGTATGAAAGGTATCATGTAAACCATTCAAAGCTTTGGTGATTTTATCATCTGACGCTTTTGATTTCACTAATTTATCTAACATTTTAGTATCTTTAGCTAATTTATTAACCGAAGCTACAATTTCTTTTTTATTGAATTGAGCTGGAATTTTAGACATTTTTAAAGCATTTGCTTTTTCTGCCATTTCAGCGCTTCTTTCTCTGATAGGTTGTAAATTTCCTTCTTCACTTGGATGAAATGTTTGTGACATTACTTTGTGAAAAGCTTTAATTTCTGGCCAAGTTGCAAATGTATCTGGTTTTGGCATTGCTGCTTTATATCTTTTACTTACTTCTGTCCAGTTTACTACATTCCATAACGCTGATAAATAATCTGCTCTTTTGTTCTGATATTTTAAGTAATAAGCATGTTCCCAAACGTCGATTCCGAAAATTGGAGTTCCTTTTACTTCTGCGTTATCCATTAGTGGATTGTCTTGATTTGCAGTTGAAGAAATAACTAATTTCCCTTCTTTAGTAACCACTAACCATGCCCAACCTGAACCAAAACGAGTTGCTCCAGCAGCGTTTAGTTTTTCTTTTAAAACCTCAAAGCTTCCAAAAGTTTCGATTACTGCTTTTTCTAATTCAGCCGACATTTTTGTGTTTTTCTCAGGCGTTAATACCGACCAAAATAATTCGTGATTGTAATGTCCTCCAGCGTTATTTCTGATAGCTGTAGACAAAATAGAGACTTTAGCTAAAATTTCGGTTAAACTTAATTTTTCATCCGCAGTACCTTCTAAAGCTTTATTTAAATTTTTTACATAACCCGCATGATGTTTGCTGTAATGAATCTCCATTGTTTGTGCATCAACAAATGGCTCTAAATCACTGTATCCATAAGGCAAAGCTTTTTGAGAAAACTGAGCAGATGCTGAAATTGTAACTAAAAGTGTAGCTAAAAAGAATTTTATATTTTTCATTATTTTAAAATTTTTATAAAAATACGGCTTATCGATTAGATAAAAAATTAAGAATTCTTAAAATTTCCATAATTATTTACATGTGCCTGTCAAGCTGAACTTGTTTCAGCTTCTAATAATAAATTCGATTTTTAGATTCCGAAACAAGTTCGGAATGACAACACTCACTTTAAAAAATCCCCTCATCCTGAAAACTCAAATAACCATTTTCAGTAATAATGAGATGATCTAAAACCTGGATTTCAAGAGTTTGCCCTGCTTCTTTGATACGTTTTGTGATTTTTAAATCGGCTTCACTAGCGATTAATTTTCCTGATGGATGATTGTGGGAAAGAATTAAACCCGTTGCATTTTGTTCGAATGCCATTTTGAAAACTATACGAATATCTACAACGGTTCCTGTGATTCCGCCTTTTGAGAGTTGGGCTTTATAGATGACTTTATTCGAATTATTGAGATACAACACCCAAAATTCTTCGTGAGGCAATTCTCCAATAATGGGTTGCATGATGTCGAAAACCGCTTTACTGGAAGTGATTTTTTTGAGTTCGATAGCATCTTCAGCTCTGCGTCTTCTTCCTAATTCTAAAGCTGCAGCGATGGAAATGGCTTTGGCTTCACCAATTCCTTTGAATTGCATAAGTTGGGAAATTGACATTTTGCCTAAGGTATTCAAATTGTTTTCGGAAGAAGCTAAAATGCGTTGGCACAATTGTACCGCGCTCTCATTTCGAGAACCGGAACCAATTAAAATAGCAAGTAATTCAGAATCGGATAAGGTGGATTTACCTTTTAGAAGAAATTTTTCACGTGGGCGATCGTCTTCGGCCCATTGATTGATTGGCGTGTACATAAAAATTTATTTTGGCGTTTATAAGAACAAAAATAATTGAAAAAATCTAAAAAATGAAAAAAATCTAAACTTTTACCACATAGAAACATAGGTTTACTTTCCATTTAATAAGGTATTTTATTTTAGATAGGTTACATAGAAGCTACATGAGTCAATTTATTGACTATGAAATTCTTCTTTTTCTATGTTTCTATGTGGTTTTAAAAAATCTTTAAAATAAATGTCTTGAAATTTGCGTTTGAAATTAAAATCTGTCATTTCGAGCGCAGTCGAGAATTTTAAAAAGCATTGACTTCGACTACGCTCAGTCTGACAAAAAATATAAAATATGAAACTATTTATTCCTCTACTTTTAATCTGCTTTTCTTTTGGATGTAAGAAATCTGAAACTATTTCTGAAAACATAACAGAATCAAAACCCACAACACAACTAATAGAAAACCCAATTGATTTTTATCAAAAATTATCCAATGCAGCGCTTTCGATAATTGATCCAGAAGTGGTTTATACACCTGATTATGTTGGGATAAAATATCCAAATGGTGATGTTCCGGCAAAAACGGGAGTTTGTACAGATGTTGTGATTCGTGCTTATCGAAAATTAGGAATTGATTTGCAGAAAGATGTTCATGAAGAAATGAAAGCGAATTTTTCTTTGTATCCGAATTTAAAAAAATGGGGTTTAAAGACTACCGATAAAAATATCGACCACAGAAGAGTGCCTAATTTAGAAATTTTCTTTGCTCGAAAAGGAAAAACTTTATCCATTACTCAAAATCCAAAAGATTACAAAACGGGTGATTTAGTAACCTGGCTTTTAGCTGGTGATGCTATTCCTCATATTGGAATTGTAACACACATAAAATCAGAAAATGGAAACCCAATGATTGTACACAACGTAGGAAGCGGACAAGTTTTAGAAGATTGTTTGTTGAGTTGGAAAATTGTGGGGCATTTTAGGTATGGAGAGTAAAACAGCTAATCTATTTTCTGTTTTTATTGAATTTATATTGTCTATAAAACCATCCTGTTTGGTAATCTTCAAATCCCAAATATTTAATTTTTTTCCTCTTCAATTCTTCTTCTAATGTATCAAAATTGGACAAAAAAACTTTAACTAACTCGGCTGTTTCTCCATTTTTAAAGTAGATTACTATTGATTTTGATTTCCATGAATATTTACCGAAATAAACTTCAGATTTTGAATATCCTAAAATTTCATCTAAAGTCTTTTTCTTGAATTTAAATTTATTCAACTCAAAAATCGTCAAATTTTTATCTTCAATAACTAGATATTTGAAATAAAAACTAAAAAAATAGGATAAATGAAAAACAAAATAACCAGAAAATAGAATAAAAAATAATGCCGCTAGGAAAAATCCAAAATCAAAATTCAAAGACATCTTAATAAAAAAAACTTTTGAAGCTTGAAAAAACAATAAAACAAACCCAATAATAAAAGCAACTTTTATTCCTGGAAAAAGAATTTTTGGATAGAACTTTTTTCTCAAATTGAATATTATTTATCGATTATGTGATTTCTCCTTTGTCGAAATGACAAATTATTAATTTTATTTTTTTAATAATTGGCATACCAGAAAGATTATAAAACATAAAGCTCCTAAAAAAAATAAAACTGTAAAACAGATTATAAAAAAACTTAATAAGCGTTTAACAATATGCAATTCTTTATCTCTAAATCTTTCATAATGCTTTTCAAGTGCCGGAAAAACGTCTAAAAAATTAAAGAAATTAAAAATCAAATCAATTAAATCTCCCATATTAACTAGTTGATTAAACCTTTCACCTCATCAAAATTCAAACCACCGTAATTTCCTGAACTCATTAATAGTAAAGCGGAATTATCTAAATTTTGACTGAATAAAAAGTCTTTGAATTCGGTTGGATTGGTGTAAATGATTAAATCTTCTCTTTGAAACGATTCTGCAATTTGGTCGTAGGTTACTTCCTCCAAACGTTTGATTTTTACTGCATCGGGCGAATAGAAAACAACAGCAACATCCGCTGCGTCTAAAGCTCCTTGGTATTCTTTTAAGAATTCGGCATTTAAGCTACTGTAAGTATGCAATTCTAAACAAGCGACTACTTTTCTATCAGGATATTGTGCTTTTACCGCTTTTGTAGTGGCAGAAACTTTACTTGGCGAATGTGCAAAATCTTTATAAGCAACTTTATTAGCACTTTCGGCAATTTTTTCTAATCGTTTGGAAGCGCCTTTGAAACTAGCGATGGCTTCGTAAAATTCGGCTTCGTCAACGCCCATGCATTGGCAAATCCATTTGGCACCGGCTAAATTGCTTAAATTGTGAGCTCCGAAAACTTCAATTGGCATTGGACCTTCTGGCGTATCTAATAAAGTTGTTCCGTTTTCAACGGTGTAACTTGGGGTTTGATAAGCAATTTTTCGAATTTGATTTTCGGTTTCTTCTGCTACTGCTTTTACGGCTTCGTCTTCTTCGTTGTAAACTAAAATACCGCCACGCGTGATTTGATTAGCGAAAATTCTAAACTGTTCAACATAATTATCAAACGTAGGAAACACATTGATATGATCCCAAGCAATTCCTGACAATAACGCAATATTGGGTTGGTACAAATGAAATTTTGGTCGCAAATCGATTGGAGAAGTCAAATATTCATCGCCTTCCAGAACAATAAAATCATTATCTTCAGTTAAATGTACCATCGTGTCGAAACCTTCCAACTGTGCTCCCACCATATAATCCACTTCGATATTGTGATAATGCATCACGTGTAAAATCATCGAAGTAATCGTCGTTTTTCCGTGTGAACCACCAATAACTACTCGGGTTTTATTTTTCGATTGTTCGTATAAAAATTCGGGATATGAATATATTTTCAAACCTAATTCTTGCGCTTTCAACAATTCTGGATTGTCGGCTTTCGCGTGCATTCCTAAAATAATCGCTTCAATATCGGTTGTGATTTTTTCGGGAAACCAACCTTCTTCTTTTGGCAATAACCCTTTTTTTTCCAAACGCGATTTTGAAGGTTCGAAAATAGCGTCATCGCTACCTGTTACGTGATATCCTTTATTGTGTAAGGCTAATGCTAAATTATGCATGGCTGCTCCGCCAATAGCTATGAAATGTGTTCTCATTTTTATGGTTTATGAGTTGAAAAGTTTATGAGTTTAAGAGTTTAGGCACATTGCCTTTTAAACTATTAAACCTATAACCTTTTAACCTATTTTTCAAATTGTTCTTTTAACTTATTTGCTTTCGCTTTATCTTTCAGTTTGTTCAAATATAAGTCATATAATTTTTCGAAAGTAGTTTTTGAACTACCAATTTCGTGCGCTTTTTTGTAGTTAATTTCGGCTTTTGTGTAGCGACTGAAATACACATCAATATATCCTTTAGCTAAATACCCATCGACTTTTGAAAGTGCCATTAATTCATCGGCATATTTTTGGGCTTTTTTTTCACTTCCTCCAATAATAGCTGGTAATTCGATATATAACATAACCAATGCCCAACGCGATTCTACGTGTTTTGTGTCTAATTTTGCGGCTGTTAAAAATGACTCTTCTACTTCATCAATCATTCCTAAAGCTTTGAATTTATTGGATTCTTTAGCTTTCATACCCAATGCGCCTCCAAATTTATACCAATAATTAGCGTTTTTTGGAAAGGAAGATTTTAATTTTTTATAATTTAAAATTGCGTCGTCCCATTTTTTTTGATTTCCGGCAATATCACCAAGATATTCAATTGTTTTAGCATGATTAGGTTGCAGTTTTAAAAATTCAGAAAACAATATTTCTGCTTCGTTATATCTTTTTTGTGCATACAATTTTTCGGCCTTTTCAAACGTTGTTTGTGAAAAGACTGACAATGATAGTAATAGAAAAAAGATTTGGATAATTTTCATTTTTCAAAAATAGTGAAATGATTTTAGTTAATTTTACTTACAAATAATTTAATTTTCATTTGTCCCAACCTTTTTATATTTTTTATACTCTATATACATAAAACCAACTATTATGCGCAAAATATTATTATTAATCTTATTAGTTAATTCGTTCAATTTATTTAGTCAGTATGATGATAAGTGGAAAGAAGTTTATAAATATGAATTGGACGGAAAAGTTAAATCTGCTCAAGAAAAAGTTCAAGAAATTTACAAAAAAGCAAAACGTAAAAATGATGAAGTGCAAATCATCAAATGTTTTTTCTATTTATCAAAATTCGAACAAGTCTTTGATGAAAAAGCTCAAAGTACAATTATAAAAAATCTGCAAAAAGAAATCAAAGAAGCAAAACCTGTTTCAAAAGCGGTTTTACAATATGTTTACATAAATATTTTAGAACAATATTACCTAAGAAATAATTACAACATTAATAAAAGAACCAATTTAGAAAATCAAAAAAACAAAGATTTTTTGACGTGGACAGAAGCTGATTTTAATGCTCAAATAGAAAAAAACTATGATAATCTCTTGTCAAATGAGAATGAATTAAGAAATACAAGTATTGAAAAAATTAAAGAAATTTTTGATATTTCATCAAGTGTAGATATAAAAAACTTTAGCGTTTATGATTTTCTAGCTCAAAAAAAAGGCGACCATCTTAAATCTACAATTAGTTCGTGGAAACAAAAAAAATCAATTGATTTTAAATCGGAGATTGAAATTTTTTATAAAAATCCTGAATCTTTTATAAAATACAATGCAAAAAAATTAGAGGATGATAACCTGGTAAAATTAATTACGCTTTTACAAAACAATGAAAAATATTATCTGAATCAGAAGAATTATGAAAAATTAGATTTTGCTTATTACGAAAGATTAAAATACATAAAAGAGACTTTTTGGGATGAAGAATTTTATCTAAATAAAGTTTCCTATTTAGAAAAAACAACAACTAATCTATTTTTAAAACAATTTTTAAGAGTGGATAGAGCTAGGCATTATTATAATAAAACGCATAAAAATGGTGAAATCAATTTGTATACTAATGCATTAAAACTTGTAGATACTATTTTAAATACTAAAGTTAACGTAAATGCATTAGCAGAAGCTGAAAAAATAAAAATTGAAATCAACAATAAACATTTAGAAATTACATTACCTAAAACAAGCTATCCTAAACAAAACAATAGAGCTTTTGTAAATTTTAAAAATATCGATTCTCTTACTATTTCTTATTATGAATTACCACAAAAACTAAATTATCTTTTTAAGAATAATTACTATTATAACAATACTGAAAAACTCAATAAAGATTCAATAATCAATGCTTTTTTAACGAAAAATAAAGCGTTTAAAACACAAAAAGTAGTACTACCAAACAAACGTGATTATTTTGAATATTCTACCGAAGTTTTATTAGAAAAATTAGATGTTGGCAATTATTTAATTTACATCGAAACACCAAACGACACCATTTCTAACAAAAAAGTATTTGATTACACTATTCTTCAAGTTACCAATCTGTATGTAATTGAAGATAACGAAGAAAACAAAGATGCCTTTTACATTTATGATAGGAAGCTAGGAAAACCGTTAGAAGATGTAAAAATTGCTAGTGAGGAGGAAAACATAAAAACGAATGCAAATGGAAATGCCTATTTTAAACATAAATGGAGAATAAAAGATAAAAAATACAGCAATGCTATTTTAATCACTTCGAAAAATGATTCTTTATCTATAAATTACAATAGAAACTTTTTATCTACAAATGAATTTAATAATAAATCGGTAGATGATTATGAAAATTGGGAAGCAAAAGCAATGATATACTTTGATCGTGCTATATACAGACCCGGACAAAAAATATTTTACAAAGGTGTTATCATTCAGAAAAAAGATGCTGTTAAAAATGTGGTGCCATTTGTTACTGTTCATGTTACAATTTCTGACGTTAACAACACCAAATTAAAAGAATTTGATGTGCAAACAAATGAATTTGGAAGTTTTTCTGGCGAATTTGACATTCCAAAAAACACCTTAACTGGAGAATTCAGCATAGAAATTGAAGAACCTAAAAACTACGAACAAGATTCAAAATACTATAATAAAAAAGAAGACGAGCATGAATTTTGGGACAACGTTGATTTTGAAAGTTACAACGAATTTAAGTTCAAAGTAGAAGAATACAAACGCCCAACATTTGAAGTTAACTTTGATGAAATTAAAGAAAATTACACCATTGGCGACACCATTAACATTAAAGGAAATGCAAAAGCATTAGCTGGAAATAATCTTACCAATGCAAAAATCAGTTATACAGTTTCAAAAAACTGTTACAGCAAAACAAAAAGCATCCCTTACCAACAAAACTTTATAAATTCAGAAACTGCTACAGATGAAAATGGAAATTTTACGATACAATTTATAGCCAATGAACCAACAATTGCAAATGAAGAAATTGAAACCTTAAATTTTTCAATCAATGTTACGGTAACAGATATTCAAGGAGAAACTAGAAGTGCATCCCAAAGTATTGTTGTGGGTAAAGAAATGTTAAAACTTAACTTAAAAGTCAATTGGGAATTAATTTCAGAAGACAATAACAAACTAAATATAAGTGCAACTACATTAAACAACTACCCTATTGATACAAAAGGGAAAATAAAGATTTATGAACTTAAAAAGAAAAGTTTCTTAAAAAAACGCCAAAATGATATTCCTGAAATACAAACACTTACAAAAAATGAATTTCAGAATTTATTTCCACATGAACCATTTGATGAAACTGATGAAGAAGTTCAAGAAATTCTTGTAAAAACCATTTCTTTTGACACAAAAATATCCAAAGAAATTGCATTAGACTTTTTAAAAAACTATAGAAATTCTAACTTCAAAATCGTTGCTGAAGCTTATGATTCAAAAAACAATTTAATTACAAACCAAAGAGAAATTAGTGTTAAATCAAAACAATTTCCTTATTCTGAAAAAGAACTTTTTACGTATAAAGATATTTCTGAATCAAAATCCAAATATTATACTATTGAAATACAATCTATTATACCTGATTTATATATAACTTCTCGTTTTTATGTTGACGAAAACATGACGAGTGATGTTAAAACGATTCAATTGATAAATGGTAAAGCAATTTTTAAATTCAATAAAGACTTAAAATTTATAAATAATATAACTTTCTATTTTTCTACTATATGGGAAAATGAAGGATATCAGAAATTGCATCAAATTAAAAATAACACAACCGAAAATAAATTACAAATTGAAATTGAGAGTTTACGAAACAAAATAGAACCTGGAAGTACAGAAAATTGGTCGTTTAAAATTACTAATCCAAAACTTCAGGCTGAAATTTTAGCCAGTATGTATGACAGTTCTTTAGATCAATTTGCCAAAAGCTATTGGGATGATTTTATTTTTCAAGTGAATAATTCGTATCCGAAAACTCCACAAATAGTAAGCTATCAGCAAAACAACTATTTAAACTTAAACAAATTTAGCACACAAAGAAATTACTTTGCCATTTATAAAAGAAATCCCGAATTATATTGGTTTGGATTTAATTTTAATGACCCTAAAAACAATTATACTTTTAAAAATTATCAGAGAAGAATAAGTAATATAAATGAAATCCCTAAAAACTCTAAATTTATAACTGGAATCATTTCAGATGAGCTTGGACCTATTGCAGGAGCAAATGTATACATCAAAGGAACAAATAGGGGCACTACAACCGATTTTGATGGTGAATTTTCTATTGAGGCCGCTAAAGGAGAAATTATTGTTGTTACCTATACAGGTAAAAAATCAGAGGAAATATCGGTAGAGCAAACAAAAAATTTAGAGATTAACTTAAATGATGATGTAGTCTCAGGAACAGATGTTGTTGTTGTTGTAGGATATGGAAGAACGACAAAAGAAGCATTCACAGGAACAGCTACTAGTGTTTATATGGACATGGAAGAATCTTATGATGGCTATTTATCAAAAGCCCTTAGAGGAGAAGTTGCTGGTGTCTATGTTAATGGTGGCTCAGGTGCACCTGGTAGTAATGATACTATTCGTATTCGCGGTTTTGGTTCTGTAAACGGAAATAAAAATCCACTTTATATTATTGATGGCGTTCCTGTTTCTGGAGATGCTTTGAATATAGACCCAAATAATATTGAATCATTAAATGTTTTAAAAGATGCTGCAGCGACTTCAATCTATGGATCTAGAGGTGCAAATGGTGTTATTTTAATCACAACTAAAAATGGATTAAAAGAATTAACCCAAGTTAAAACTAGAAGTAATTTTAATGAAACTGCCTTCTTTTATCCTCATATTAAAACGGATAGTAATGGGAAATTTTCTTTCCAATTTACTACACCTGAATCTTTAACTAAATGGAAATTACGCTTATTTGGTCACAATAAAAATTTAGAATCGGGCTATTTTGAATCGAGTATAATTTCACAAAAAGATGTTATGATTCAAACCAATATGCCGCGTTTTGTTCGTGAAAAAGATGAAATTACGTTAACAGCAAAAGTGGTTAATTTAACTAATGAAATAAAATCAGGCAACGCCATGTTATTGCTTTTTGATGCTACCACTATGCAACCTATAGATGCAATTGCGAATAATAGTTCTAATGTAAAAGCTTTCAATTGTAAATCAAAAGAAAGTGTTCCTGTTTCTTGGACAGTTACAATTCCAGAAGGTGTTCAAGGATTACAATATAAAATAGTAGCTAAATCAGGTAATTTCTCAGACGGAGAGGAAAACATATTACCCGTAATGAGTAATAAAGTCTTACTTACCGAAAGTATCCCGATTTGGGTTAAAGGAAATTCTAAAAAAGAATATGTATTTGATAACCTTACAAACAATGATTCTAAAACTTTAAAAAACCATTTATTTACTTTAGAATATACTTCTAATCCAACATGGCTCGCACTTCAATCATTACCGTATTTAATGGAATATCAACATGAATGTGCAGAGCAGACTTTCTCAAGATATTATGGAAACTTTATCGCTACTGAAATTATTTCAAGTAATCCAAAAATAGCTACTTTGTTTGAATCTTGGAAAAACAATCCAAAAGCAGTTTCAAAACTTACACAAAACGAAGAATTGAAGTCTATTGTTTTAAATGAAACTCCATGGTTATTAGATGCCGAAAGCGAAGAACTTAAAAACAAACGTTTGGCGTTATTAATGGATTTGAACACCATGAAAGAATCGCAAGACAAAACCATCAAAAAAATAGAAGAAAAACAATTAGCTTCTGGTGGATTTGCATGGTTTGATGGCGGAGATGAGAATATTTTTATCACCCAACATATTATTTCTGGATTTGGGCATTTAAGTAAAATGTTCCCTGAAAAAAAATCGGAATTTAAAAATATAACTTCAAAAGCAATTCCTTATTTAGACAGTAAATTCATAAATCAAAGTACGCTTAAAAATGAACGTATTAATTATTACGCTTATTCCAACTTACATTATTTATATGCTAGAAGTTTTTATTTAGAAGAATTTCCAATTTCTAAAAAAATAGATTCCATTGTTAACATTCAAAAAGTGGAGTTTAAATCCAATTGGTTAAACTATTCTTTATACCAAAAAGGATTATTAGCTTTAACGATGAACCGATTAGGCGATAAAAAATTCGCAGAGAAAATCATTTCAAATTTAAAAGAAACAGTAGCTCGAAATGATGATTTTGGCATGTATTGGATTGAAAATAAAAATGGATATTATTGGTACCAATCGGCAATAGAAACTCAAGCTTTGCTAATAGAAGCCTTTTCCGAAATAGAAAAAGACAAAAAGTTTGTAGATGAGATGAAGGTTTGGTTGTTAAAACAAAAACAATTGAAACAGTGGCCAACCACAAAAGCCACAACAGAAGCCGTTTACGCCTTATTATTACAAGGAACTGACTGGACAAGTATTAAAGATAATACCAAGTTTAAAATTGGAAACGAAAAAGTACTAACCAAAAAACTATCTGAAAACGATAAGGATGCTGCCACAGGTTATATTAAAATGAATTGGAATTCTGATGAAATTTCAAAAGAAATGGGACAAATATCCGTTGAAAACAAATCGGATGTTGCTGGTTTTGGTGGATTGTATTGGCAATATTTTGAAGATTTAGATGCTGTAAAATCGGATAACACCGCAACGCTTTCGATTACAAAAAACCTTTATAAAAAAATCAAAACTTCTGATGGAAATAAGCTTGTAGATATTAATTCTGAAAATGTAAAAGTTGGCGACTTAATTACCATTCGACTAATAATTAAAACGGATAATGATTTAGAATTTGTGCATCTAAAAGATTTAAGAGCATCTTGCTTTGAACCCGTAGATGTAATTTCGAAGTATGAATGGAAAGAAGGAATTAGTTATTACAGAAGTACAAAAGATGTGGCCACTCATTTCTTCTTTGACAAAGTTAAAACCGGAACTTATGTTTTTGAATATGATGTTAGAGTAAATAATTCTGGTGTTTTTAATGACGGAATTGCAACGTTGCAAAGCATGTATGCTCCTGAATTCTCAAGCCATTCCATAAATACGAAACTAAATATTCAAAAGTAAACCATAAAAAAACGTCCCGAATAATCGGGACGTTTCTATTTATATTGTAATTAAAAATTACTTCACAATTGTCATTTCGTCTACAATGTGTTTAGCTCCTGAGAAATTCTCAATTACCCATAACACATAACGAATATCAACGTTGATTGTTCTTTGTAATTTTTTGTCAAAGATTACGTCACCTGCCATAGCTTCAATGTTTCCGTCGAATGCTAAACCAATTAATTCTCCTTTTCCATTTAAAACTGGAGAACCTGAATTTCCACCTGTAATATCATTATCAGTTAAAAAACAAACGTGTAATGAACCGTCTTTATCAGCAAATCTTCCGAATTCTTTTTTAGCATTTAAATCTAAAACTCTTGTTGGTAAATCAAATTCTAAATCACCTTTTTTGTATTTCTTAACCTGACCTTCTAAAGTAGTGTAGTTATTAATTGTAGCATCATTTCGTTTGTCAGCTGGTAAAGAACGAACTTTTCCATAAGTTAAACGTAAAGTTGAATTTGCATCTGGATATTTGATTTCACCAATTTTAGATTCTCTTAAACCTTCTACTAATAAACGGAAAGAAGCTCCAAAATCGTTTTGCGCTTGTGTTAACTCGTCGCTTTTTTCAAAATAATGAGCAAACAAATCAGTTGTTAATGCTTGTAATGGGTCATTTTTCAATAGTTCCTCAGAAGGTAATGCTAAAAATGCTTTTACTTTATCAACAGAAGTAAAAATACTTAAATCGAAAGCAGCGTTTACATATTTGGTAAAATCGCCATTATTTTCAGCAGCTAATTTCTCAACCATTGGAGCTAATTTATATCCTGCTTTTTTAGCATATAAACTTAATTGAGCCGCTAAAATATCTTTTTCAGCCGGAATGTATAGTTCTTTATGCATTTCCTCAGTCATTTCAATAATAGCTGGCGCCATTTGTTCTCTTTTAGCTGCGTCTGCTTTTACATAAGCGTCTAATTGTCTTCCTAAACCTCTACTTACTGTTCCAAAAGCAGATGTTCTGAATAATTGCATCATATAGTTATCATGACGCGATTTTTCGTTAGTTAAAGCGTAATATTTATTAATAGTAGAAACTACATTACCATATTTAGCTTTGTTTTCTGGTTTATTTGCCCATTTATTAAATTTAGCTTCTTGAGCTGCTTTTGTTTTTGCAGTACCAAATTTTGATAACGCATCAATCATTCCTTGACGATTTTTCCAATAGTTAGCAACACCTGCAAATTTTGAAGCATAAACTAGATTTAAAGCATCACTTTGAACCATGTATTTTTTCATGTTGTCCATTCCGGCTTTAGAACCTTCAACCCAAGCAGGATAAGCAAATTTTACGTTTTGCTCAATTCCACCTGCAGGCATCCAACGGTTTGTTCTACCAGGATATCCTAAAATCATAGCGAAGTCGTTTTCTTGAACTCCACCTAAATTAACAGGTAAATGATGTTTTGGTTGTAATGGAACATTACTTGGAGAATAATCTGCTGGATTTCCATTCGCATCTGCATATACTCTAAACATAGAGAAATCTGCTGTATGACGAGGCCATTCCCAGTTATCTGTATCACCACCAAATTTTCCTAAGCTTTCTGGAGGCGTTCCTACTAAACGTACATCTTTATAATCTTGATAAACGAAATAGTAATACTCATTTCCTTGAAAAAACGGACGAACAGAAACGGTATATTTTCCACCTTCGTTGTTTTCTTTTTCAATTTTAGCAATTTCAGCATTGATAGCTTTTTCTCTATCTGCTTCGCTCATACCTGAATTTACAACCGCTAAAATTCTTTTTGTACAATCGTCCATACGAACAAAGAAACGTACATATAAACTAGAAGGTTTTAACTCATCTGATTTTGTTTTTGCCCAATAACCATCTTTTAAATAGTTTTTCTCTGCTGAAGATAATTCTGCAATTGCATCGTATCCACAGTGGTGATTGGTTAAAACTAATCCGTCTTTTGAAATCATTTCAGCAGTACATCCACCGTTAAATTGCACGATAGCATCTTTTAAACTGTGATTGTTGATGCTGTAAATTTCTTCGGCTGTTAATTGCAAGCCCATTTTTTGCATGTCGCGGTGATTTAAACGCTCAATGAACATTAAAAACCACATTCCTTCGTCTGCTTTTACCGAAGCCGGCACTAGCATAATTGCAGAAACGACAAATAATAATAATTTTTTCATAATAAATCTGTGTTCTTTTGATTTGTGTTGCGAATATACTTAAAAATACGATTTCGATAAAATTATAGCTTCAAAATCAAGTTAATTTGAATCAAATTTAACTTTTAATTACAATATCTGCATTAAAAACAAAAAGCATCTTCTAAATTGAAGATGCTTTTATGATATGTAATACTAAATTTTTTTTATTTTGTTTCAACATTTAACATTTGCCACAATTTGTCTTTCAACTCTTGTAACCCTTGTTGTGCTACTGAAGAAATAAATAAATACGGCATTCCTTTAAATTCTACGTCCAATTGTTTTTTCAATTCGGCTTTCAATTCATCATCTAACATATCGCATTTTGAAATCACAATCAAACGATCTTTATCTAACATTTCAGGATTGTAACGACGTAATTCATCTAGCAGAATTTCGTATTCTTTTTTAATATCATCTGCATCTGCAGGAACTAAAAACAACAAAGTTGAGTTACGTTCAATATGTCGCAAGAAATAATGTCCTAATCCTTTACCTTCAGCAGCTCCTTCAATAATTCCAGGAATATCAGCCATTACAAACGATTGAAAATCGCGATAAGCGACAATTCCTAAATTGGGTTTTAATGTGGTAAACGCATAATCTGCAATTTTTGGTTTTGCCGAAGTTAATACCGACAATAATGTTGACTTTCCTGCATTTGGAAAACCAACTAATCCAACATCTGCTAATACCTTTAATTCTAAAGTAACATCTACTTCTTTAACCGGCATTCCAGGTTGTGCATAACGAGGTGTTTGATTTGTTGAACTTCTAAAATTCCAGTTACCTAAACCTCCTTTTCCTCCTTCTGCAATTATTTTTACTTCATCATGTTCTGTTATTTCAAACAAAACATCACCAGTTTCTTGGTCTTTTACAACTGTTCCTAATGGCACTTCAATGTATTTATCTTCTCCATCATGCCCAGTACTTCTAGAGCTACCACCATCTCCTCCATGACCAGCACGAAGGTGTTTTAAAAACTTTAAATGAAATAATGTCCAAAGATTTTTATTCCCTTTAATAAATACATGTCCACCTCGACCTCCATCTCCTCCATCTGGCCCTCCTTTTTCAATAAATTTCTCTCTGTGTAGATGCGATGAACCTTTTCCTCCCTTTCCGGAAGAAACATATATTTTTACGTAATCTACAAAGTTACCTTCAGTCATTCTTTCTTTACTTTAAATTATTTTTGACAAAGACAACTATTAAACCGAATGTCCAATGTACATTCTCCTCTTAATATCAAATCCTCTGTCATTTTTTCTTAATATTCTGTCATTAGTAGTAAGTGTTCCTTGATTTTTTAATCTAAAAAACTTCTCTAATGACAATTTGTTATTCTCAGTGTGCATTATTCAGAACTAATTCCTAAATACTGAACACGGATTACTTAATTATTATTCTTTTAAATTCGTAACAAGTGCTTTATTAATTTTAACACCTTTCATTTCAATCACTTCAAACTTTAATTTATTCCAAATTAATTTTTGACCTTGTTTTGGGATAACACCTAATTCTGTTATAATTAATCCACTAACTGTTGTAACATCATAATCTCCTATTAACTCATCCATATCAAAATAAGTTAAAAAATCATGCAAAGAATAATGTCCGTCAACTAACCATGAACCATCTTCTTTTGCTACAATTTTAAATTCGTCTTCGTAGAAATCAGCCGCATCTCCAACTAACGCTTCTAAAATATCATTCAAAGTAATAATTCCTTGAAAAACCCCATGCTCATCTGTTACTAAAGCATGATGTATTTTAGATATTTTAAAACTCTCTAAAGCCTTATATGCAGAAGTATGTTCAATAAAATAAACGGGGTCTTTTGTTATTGATTTTAAATCAAATTTACCTGTTTCAAGTTGGGCAAATAAATCTTTAAGCGAAACAACACCAACTACATCATCCAAATTATCGTTACAAACCGGATAAATCGAATGAAATTCATTTAAAACTTTTGCTTTAATTTCTTCAATAGAGTTTTTATATGATAAGTACACCATTGAATTTCGGTGCGTCATTAACGAATTTACTTTTCTATCACCAATATGAAATACTCTTTCTACTATATTTTGTTCAATTTCTTGAACTTCCCCTACTTCTGTACCTTCTTTTATGATGGCTTTAATTTCTTCTTCTGTTACTTTACCATCTGCAGTTGGTTTAATTTGCAGTATTTTTAATAAAAATTCTGTAGAAGTGGTTAATAACCAAATAAATGGCATTGTTACTAACGAAACAAATTTCATAGGAACCGCCACCGCTTTTGCAATACCTTCTGGATGATTCAATCCAATTCGTTTTGGCAATAACTCACCTAAAACCAATGAAAAAAAGGTTAAAATTACCACTACAATTCCAACAGCAATTGAATTAGCATAAGGACTTAAAACTTCAAAACTTGCTATAAAATTTTGAACATCTGTTGTAATTTTATCTCCTGAGTAAATACCCGTTAAAATCCCAATTAAAGTAATTCCTATTTGAACAGTTGATAAAAATTCATTAGGAGAATTAGCTAAATCTAGGGCTGCTTTTGCATTCTTATTTCCTTTTCTTGCCGCTGTATCTAAACGATTTTTTCGCGCCGAAATCAATGCGATTTCAGACATTGAAAAAACACCGTTTAAAATTATTAGAAAGAGAATGATTAAAATTTCCATAGTTAAAATTATAAAAAAAGAGCTAAAATCCCAAATTGCGGAAATAGCTCCTTTTCTGTGTGCAAATATCGAAAAAAAAATCGAAAGCCCGAAATTTATCTCAAAGCCTTATTTTCTATTAAAATGTATCTAAAACCAAACTCAATCTTTCTGTTACTTCGTCAATAGATCCAATACCATCAACAGCATAAAACTTATTTTGCGCTTTATAAAAATCCATTAAAGGCGCTGTTTTTTCATTGTATTCTTGGTAACGGTTTCTTATTTTTTCTTCGTCTTGATCATCAACTCTACCTGAAGTTTTACCTCTTTCTAATAAACGTTTTACTAAAATTTCATCATCAGCTTCTAAGGCAACTGTACCTGTAATTTCTTCATTTTTAGTTGATAAAAAAGCATCTAAAGCTTCTGCCTGAGCAATTGTTCTTGGAAAACCATCAAATAAAAAACCTGCTGCTTGTGGATTTTTATCTACTTCGCTTTGTAGCATTTTAATTGTTACTTCATCCGGAACTAAATCTCCTTTATCCATAAAAGTTTTAGCTAATCTTCCAAGTTCAGTGTCATTTTTGATGTTAAATCTAAAAATATCACCTGTAGATAAATGTACTAAATTGTATTTGTCTTTTAAAAATTCGGCTTGAGTTCCTTTTCCTGCTCCTGGTTTACCAAATAATACGATATTAATCATTGCTTATGTTGTGTTTATGTGTAATAGTTAGTTATTCTGATAATTGATAGATATCTTTTAAATTTCTTCCTAAACCATCGTAATCTAAACCGTAGCCTACAATAAATTTATTTGGAATTCTAATTCCTACATAATCTAATTTGATATCTTTTTTATACGCTTCAGGTTTTAAAAACAAAGTTGCTATTTTAAAATGTTTCACTTTATGTTGCTTTAAAATTGCTTTTAATTCTTCAATTGTATTTCCGGTATCCACAATATCTTCTACAATAATTACAGAACGACCTTCTAAATTTTGATTTAATCCAATAAGTTGTTTTACATCATTAGTAGATTCTGTTCCTTCATACGAAGCCATTTTCACAAATGAAACTTCACAATTGTGACTGTATTTTTTCAACAAATCAGCAACAACCATAAAAGAGCCATTCAAAACTCCAATAAAAACTGGAACATCATCGCAAAAATCGTCTTCAATTTGTTTTGCCATATTTTCAATAGCGAAGTTAATTTCTTCTCCTGAAATAAAAACTTCAAATTTTTTATCGTGTAGTTGTATCACTTTGGTTCGTTTTAGAAATAAACAACAAATTTACTAAACTCATAAGGATTTCAAATAAAGTATTTTAACTTTTTTGCAAATTTGATATATTTACCAAATGAAAACCATTTTAGTATCCAAAATTGACCAAAGTACCGCTCATAGAAAAAGTAGGGTTTCTTTAAGCAATTACATTATTCGAAACGAAAACTTGCTAAACGATTTCATAGAAATTGCTTTCGACATCAAACACGAATTACACATAAAAGCCTTTTGGAGTTTAGAATTAGTTTGCGAGAAAAAATTAAAACTTTTTATTCCTTACATTGATGATTTCTGCGAAACATTTCCAACATTAAAAGACGATTCAGCAATAAGACCCGCTACTAAAATTTGCATGTTTTTAGCAAAAAGCAATCACAGAAAAAACGGAATTTCTCTCACACAAGAACAAGAACACAATTTAATAGAAGCCTTAATTGACCGATTGATTCAAGATGAAAAAGTGGCTGCAAAAGTGTACTCAATGAAAGCTCTTTTTGTTTTGGGAAAAAAATACGATTGGGTACACGAAGAATTAAAAACCATTATCGAGCAAGATTATTCGAATCATACCGCAGCTTACCAAGCGGCCACACGAAATCTTTTAAAAAAAATAAACAAATAACAAATTGTTAATTATCAATTGTCTGAGTATCTTTGCGCAAACAACAACTACGACGAAATGAATTATTTTTCTTCTGATTTTAAATTAGGAATTTTAGGAGGAGGTCAATTAGGAAAAATGCTTTTGACCGAAACCCGAAAATTCGATATTCAAACTTTAGTTTTAGAACCAAGCGAAGAAGCTCCAGCACGATTCAGTTGCAACGGATTTTACAAAGGCAGTTTAATGGATTTTGATACGGTTTACCAATTTGGTAAAATGGTCGATTTGCTTACTATCGAAATTGAAAATGTAAATCTAGATGCTTTAGATAAATTGGAAGCAGAAGGATTACCTATTTACCCTTCACCAAAAACCTTACGTTTGATTCAAAACAAAGGAAAACAAAAAGATTATTACGTTTCAAACGATATTCCCACTTCGCCACACCAACGATTTGTTGACTTAAACGACTTGAGAAACGCTTTAGCCAAAGACGAATTAGAATTTCCATTCGTTTGGAAATGTGCGCAATATGGATATGATGGAAATGGTGTGAAAATTTGTCGCTCTGCTTTAGATTTGATAAAATTACCCGATGTAGAATGCATCGCTGAGGAAATGGTTCCTTTTAAAAATGAATTAGCGGTAATAGTAGCTCGTTCCGTTTCTGGAGAAGTAAAAACCTATCCCGTAGTAGAAATGGAATTTCATCCTGAAGCGAATCAAGTAGAATACGTAATTTGTCCGGCTCGTATTAACTCAACAGTAGCTCAAAAAGCAAACGAAATCGCCTTAAAAGTTTCGGAAGCGTTTCATCATGTTGGATTATTAGCAGTAGAAATGTTTCAAACAGCAGATGATGAAATTTTGGTAAACGAAGTTGCTCCAAGACCACATAATTCTGGACATTATTCGATTGAAGCGAGTTATACTTCGCAATTCGAAAACCATTTACGTGCGATTTTAAACTTCCCTTTAGGAAATACTGATAGCAAAGTTGCTGGAATTATGGTAAATTTGGTAGGTGAAGAAGGTTTTTCTGGACAAGTAATTTACGAAAATATAGAGAAAATCATGGCAATCGATGGCGTAACACCACACATTTACGGAAAAAGAGAAACGCGACCTTTCCGAAAAATGGGACACGTTACGATTGTAAATGAAAACATGACGGAAGCAAGAAGAATTGCTGAAGAAGTGAAGAATTCAATTAGAGTAATTAGTAGCCCCCTAACCCCCAAAGGGGGAATTTAAAAATGAATTGAAAATGATAAAAAAGATTTTAAAGATTATTTTTTATACCACAATATTGTTTTGTGTATTATCATTTTTGTCATTATCATTTTCCATGATTTATTCAAGATTTAACAATATATCTCCCAATTTAACAATTGGATTTCCTTTTGAAATGTATTATCAATTCGAAGTTAGAGGAGAATGCGATGAAAGAACTTTATTACACGGAACTCATTTTATAAACATTTTATACAATATGATTATCTGTTTAATTTTTTCAGTATTAATAAACAAAAAAACAACATTAAACCCTACTCACCCCTAGTAGGAATTCCCCCTTTGGGGGTTAGGGGGCTAATCATGAGCAAAGTAGCCATCATCATGGGAAGCATTTCGGATATGCCGGTAATGCAAGAAGCCATAGACATATTAAAAGGATTTGATATTGAAACTGAAGTAGATATTGTTTCGGCACACAGAACACCTGAAAAATTATTTGATTTCAGTAAAAATGCACACGAAAGAGGTATTTCAGTAATTATTGCTGGTGCTGGTGGCGCAGCTCATTTACCTGGAATGGTTGCTTCTATGTCGCCACTTCCTGTAATTGGAGTTCCTGTAAAATCGAGTAATTCTATTGATGGATGGGATTCAGTTTTATCGATTTTACAAATGCCTGGTGGAGTTCCTGTGGCAACTGTAGCGTTAAACGGCGCTAAAAATGCTGGAATCTTAGCCGCACAAATTATTGGAAGTTCTGATAAATGTGTTTTAGATAAAATTATCGCTTATAAAGAAGGATTAAAACAAGCCGTTTTAAAAGCATCAGAAGGATTGAAATAAAAATAGAAAATCCCGAATTATTGCTAACTCGGGATTTCTACTCACAATTAAGTGACAACTATAAAAAAATTCTACTCTCTCTCTGTTTGGGACAAAAAGGATGTTGTGACATCATTTCATCGACAAAATTATACACTTTATCGATAAAAACAAATTTTTATGGAACTTTTTTTAAAAAAATTTAAAACAAAATACGATTCAGCACCTTTTAGTAAGATAAATCTTTCGGATTATAAGGAAGCTTTCGAAAAAACTATCGAATTAGCCAGAGCTGAAATTGACGCTATTGTAAAAAATACTGAAAAGCCAACTTTTCAAAATACAATTGAAGCTTTAGATTATTCTGGCGAACCATTAGATCGCTTATCTTCATTATTTTTTAATTTGAATTCAGCTGAAACGTCAGATGATATGCAAAAAATAGCGCAAGAAGTTTCTCCTTTACTTACGGCTTTTAGTAACGATATTGCTTTGAATGAAGACTTATTCAAAAGAGTAAAAGCGGTTTATGATCAAAAAGATACTTTGACATTAACTACTGAACATGCCACTTTATTAGATAAAAAATTCAAAGGTTTTTCTAGAAATGGAGCGTTACTGAATGAAGATGACAAATTAAAATTACGCGAAATTGATACCGAATTAGCCAAAGTAAAACTGACATTCGGTGAAAATGTTTTGGCGGAAACCAATAACTATCAATTGCACATTACTAACGAAGCCAATTTAAAAGGTTTGCCTGATGGCACTAAAGAAATGGCAGCAAGTTTGGCGAAATCGAAAAATTTGGAAGGTTGGATTTTTACTTTAGATTTTCCAAGTTATTTGCCTTTTGTAACCTACGTTGAAAATCGTGAATTAAGAAAAGAAATCGCAATCGCTGCTGGAAAAAAATCATTTCAAGATAACGAATTCGATAATAAAGAAAACGTAAAACGAATTGTTGAATTACGTCATAAACGTGCTAATTTATTAGGTTATCAATCGCATTCGCATTTTGTTTTGGAAGAGCGAATGGCGCAAAATCCAGAAAAGGTACAATCGTTTTTGAATGATTTATTGGAAAAAGCAAAACCGGCAGCTCAAAAAGAATTTGCGGAATTAACTGCTTTTGCGAAAGAAATAGACGGAATTGACCAATTAGAAAAATGGGATGGCGCTTATTATTCAGAAAAATTGAAACAAAAATTATTCAGTTTGGATGATGAGTTATTGAAACCGTATTTCAAATTAGAAAATGTATTGAATGGTGCTTTCACAATTGCTGAAAAGTTATTCGGAATCACATTCAAAGAAATTTTTGATATTGACAAGTATCACAAAGATGTTCAAACTTTTGAAGTTTTAGATTTTGAAGGAAAATTAGTAGCTGTTTTCTATTCTGATTTCTTCCCAAGAAAAGGAAAACGAAATGGCGCTTGGATGACTTCCTACAAACCACAATATATAAAGGACGGAATCAACGAACGACCACATGTTTCTATTGTGTGTAATTTCACTCCTCCTACCGAAACGAAACCATCGTTATTAACTTTTAACGAAGTTACAACCTTGTTTCACGAATTTGGGCACGCGTTACACGGCATGTTAGCCAATACAACGTATCCAAGTTTATCAGGAACTTCGGTGTATTGGGATTTTGTGGAATTACCAAGTCAAGTGATGGAAAACTGGTGTTACGAACCCGAAGCATTGGCATTGTTTGCCAAACATTACGAAACTGGTGAAATTATTCCGCAAGACTATGTAGAAAAAATTAAAGAAAGCGCAAGTTTCTTAGAAGGAATGGCAACATTACGTCAATTGAGTTTCGGGATTTTAGATATGACCTATCACAGAAAATCGCAAACTATCGAAGATGTAAAAGCATTTGAAAAACAAGCAATGCAAGGCACAAGTTTGTATCCAGATGTAGCCGAAAATTGTATGAGTACTTCGTTTTCGCATATTTTCCAAGGCGGATATTCTTCAGGTTATTACAGCTACAAATGGGCAGAAGTTTTAGATGCCGATGCGTTTGCTTATTTTCAAGAGAATGGCATTTTTAACAAAGAAGTGGCAACTAAATTCAAAGACAACGTTCTTTCAAAAGGCGGCACCGAATTACCAATGGAATTGTATAAAAAATTCAGAGGTCAGGAACCGAAAGTGGAAGCTTTGTTGAAAAGGGCTGGGTTATTGTAAGTGCAAAGTAAAAAGGAAAAAGTATAAAGGTCGAAGAATAGAAAGTGAACCGAAGAATCAACTTCGGTTTCTTTTATACACAAACTTTCATTTTTTTTTGAAACTTTAAAAACTTTGTTGTACATTTGTCTCATGGAATTCAAAGAAGCAAAAAATAAATTCGTACAAACATGGGGAGCTTTAGGTTCTCAATGGGGCATTAACAAAACCATGGCGCAGATTCATGCGTTGTTGATGGTTTCGCACGAACCTGTTTCTATGGAAGACATTATGGAAGAATTGCAAATTTCGCGCGGTAATGCTTCGATGAATTTAAGAGCTTTAATGGATTGGGGAATCGTTTACAAAGAATACAAAGCGGGTGAAAGACGTGAATTTTTTACTGCCGAAAAAGATTTAGACGAATTGGCTGTAAAAATTTCGAGAGAACGCAGCAAACGCGAAATCAAACCAGCCTTGAAAGTGTTGAAAGAAGTTTCTTCAATACAATCAGACAACACAGAAGCAGAAAAACATTTTGTAGATCAAACTACAAAATTATACGACTTCGTTTTAAAAGCGGATAACGTTTTGGATAAAATTACAGAATACAAAGACAATTGGTTGGCAAAATTGGTTGTTAAAATCATGAAATAAAAAAATTTAAGCATAACTTTCAATTATTTCTGAAAGTATAAAATAATAGATAATATGAAAATAGTTAATAAAATCAATAAAGCTCTATTAATAATAACAATAATATTAGACTTTACAATAATATTTGGATTGTATGCGCAGATTTTACTTGGGTTCATACAACTTTGTATTGCTCTATATATTTCATACAACTTTAAAAGACTTGAGAAAAAACTCAAATATCAAATTATAAATTATTGGATTTATGTCTTCATATATTTTTCCTTTTTCACTTACCTATTTTTAGAAGATAAAAGTATTATGGACAATTATATAATAATGATTACATCAATCATCATTACACCAATGATAATCGCAACATATTTCACAATAACATTAAATAAAATAGCATACCAAAATGAAAAATAAACTAATTATCGCAGCAGGAACTGGCTTTTTAGGAAAAGTATTAATCAATCATTTCAAAAATAAATTTGAAGAAATTGTAATTCTTACCAGAGGAAAATCTGAAAATAAAAACCAAATCAAATATGTGAATTGGAATGCAAAAACGTTTTCAGGCTGGGAGAAAGAACTAGAAAACGCTGATGTTGTAATAAACTTAGCTGGAAAATCTGTTGATTGCAGATATACCGAAAAAAATAAAGCAGAAATTTTAACTTCCAGAATTGATAGTACCAAAATACTAAACGAAGCCATTTTACTATGTAATAACCCACCAAAACATTTCATAAACTCATCAACGGCAACTATTTATCGTCATTCAGAAGATAAAGAAATGGATGAATATTCAGGTGAAATTGGAAATGATTTTTCCATGAACGTTGCTAAAAGTTGGGAAAATACATTCTATGAAGTCGAAACGCCAAATACATTGAAAACAGCTATTAGAACTTCCATTGTTTTAGGAAAAGATGGAGGTGCATTTCTTCCATTAAAAAAACTTACACAAATTGGCTTAGGAGGAAAAAATGGGAACGGAAGACAATTCATCAGTTGGATTCACGAAAAAGACTTTGCTAGAGCAGTAGAATTTATAATCGAAAAAGAACTTTCAGGAAACATCAATGTAGTTTCTCCAAAACCTATTCGAAATGAAACATTCATGAAAAAACTTCAAGAAGCAATTGGAATTCCGTTTGGATTACCAATCTCAAAATCGATACTTAAAATTGGAGCAAAAATCATTAAAACAGAAACAGAATTGGTTTTAAAAAGTAGAAATGTTATCCCAAAACGATTAACAGAAAAAGGATTTGAATTTGAATTTGGTGAATTAGATAAAACATTTAAAAATTTATTATCATGAACCTCAACATCATCGCCTACCTAATCTATTTTAACATTACAGCCATCATCATAGTGAAAGTTGGGAAAATCTGTTATCAAAACGGAAACATTTTCGTTTCGCAATTGATTCCTAATCACGAAGACTTGTGTCATAAAATAAATCAATTGCTTTTGGTGGGTTATTATTTACTAAACATTGGTTATTGTGCGATGACAATCATTTCTTGGAAACAAATTGAAAACATCACGCAACTCATTGAAGTGATTACCTCAAAATCGGCTTTCATTATTTTTGCGATTGCCGTAATGCATTACATCAACATCATTTTATTAACAAATTACATCAAAAAATTAATTTAAACACACGTATTATGGAAACTTCAAAAATTTTAATCGGTTATGCAATTTATCTTCCAATTGCTTTATTTTTAACCTACTATGTTTCAAAAACACTTTTTAAAAACAGTAAAATTTATATGTTGGATATATTTAAAGGAAGAGAAGAAATTGCCAACGCCACCAATAAACTATTCGAAACCGGATTTTATTTACTGAATTTAGGTTTTGCTCTTATGATATTGGAAATATATTTATACAAAGATAGTTACCAAGAATTGATTGAAAAACTAAGCTATAAAATTGGCGGATTTTCAATTTATTTGGGAATTATGCTATTCTTAAATCTCTACTTCTTCTTCAGAGGAAAACGAAAAGCAAGTCAAGCACAAGTAGAACAACGAATGGTTATTAATGGGTAAATTCACAATCCTGACAGGTTTTTGATACCTGTCAGGATTATATCAAATAAAATGACAAAAATTCAACGAACCACAACAATCAACGCACCAATTGAAATCGTTTTCAATAATTCAAGAAATATAGACATCCATCAATATTCAGCAAGTAAAACAAATGAAAAAGCAATTGCTGGTATAACTTCAGGATTAATTAACAAAGGAGAAACGGTGACATGGAAAGGCAAACATTTTGGAATTTACATGCAACATGAAAGCATAATCTCTGAAATGGATTTTCCAAACTATTTCGTTGACGAACAAGTAAAAGGACATTTCAAAAGTTTCAAACACGAACATATTTTCCAACGTAAAGAAAATCAAACTTTAATGACTGATATTTTAGAGTATGAAACTCCTTTTGGTTTTATTGGGAAACTAATGGATAAAATTATCTTGAAAAATCATTTAAAAAATTTCATAATATATAGAAATTCGATTTTAAAAGAACTATCAGAAAACCACCAACACCAACCACCACAAAATCGGAACACTTTCTAACCAAAATGATGCATAATATCTCGAACGATTTTCGTTAGCAAAAAAGAGAAAAATAGCAATAGTGCCACATACAATAAATTTAAAAAACAAAGGTAAAAAATGGTGATTATTGGTATAAAAAAACTCTAAAGCAAGCAGCAAAAGAAGTAATATATAACCCAATTTCTTTGTCAACTTCACTCCTATTTTCTGTGGAACAGTTTGTAAATGTGGATCATCAAATGTAATATCCACAATTTCAAAAACCAAAACAAGTGAAAAAACTAACAAAAAACGCTGAATCGACATTAACAAAACATCGTAAGAAAATGCAATATGCGCTTCTTGTAATGGTAATAAAACTGTTACCCCAACCCAAGTAATTCCAACGATATAAATTTTTACACCTTTCCAATTTCTTGCGTTTTGTTTGTTTGGAAAAAAGGGTAATGTATATAATAAGGTTAATCCTAAAAAAACAAAAGCACTCGTTTGGGTAACCCAACTCAATTGTAGAAAAAAATAAAAACAAGCAATTGAAGATAAAAAACTAATCAACACAATTCCTTTTAGTTCTTTTTTGATTTTATTTTTGTTTAACCTTGCTAGTGCATCATACTTCACAAAATTATACCCAACGACCGTGCCAAAAAAAGCAAAGAAAGCAACCGATAAACCGCCGTCAATATTAGAAAAAAACTGCGTCATCGACACCAATGCAAAAGCGGATAATGCCACATGTAAACTACTATTGATATAAAAATCGAGAATTTTCTTTAAAACCACCATTCAACAAAAATAAGCAATCTGTTAATAAGACTCGATTTTAGTTGATAAAATCACAAAAAATCACATTTTAAAAACAAATTATTACAAGATTAATAATTACTTTTGTTGTCCAAAACAACACATAATAACACACATACACATTTTTAATAAATGAGAACAGATGCATTCGCTTTGAGACATTTAGGGCCACGTGAAAGTGACTTAAATCACATGTTTAAAACGGTTGGTGTAGAAACTTTAGACCAATTAATTTTCGAAACTATTCCAGATGATATTCGTTTAAAAAACGACTTAAATTTAGATGAACCAATGACGGAGTATGAGTATTTAGCTCACATTCAGGAATTAGGAAAGAAAAATAAAGTATTCAAATCATACATTGGTTTAGGATATCACCCAGCGATCGTTCCGGCGGTTATTCAAAGAAATATTTTTGAAAACCCAGGATGGTACACCGCTTACACGCCTTATCAAGCAGAAATTGCACAAGGTCGTTTAGAAGCGATTTTAAATTTCCAAACTACGGTTATTGAATTAACAGGTATGGAAATTGCAAATGCTTCTTTATTAGATGAAGGAACGGCTGCTGCAGAAGCAATGGCATTACTTTTCGATGTAAGAACTCGCGATCAAAAGAAAAATAACGTGAAGAAATTCTTCGTTTCGGAAGAAATTTTACCACAAACGTTATCTGTATTACAAACACGTTCTACTCCTTTAAATATTGAATTAGTAGTTGGAAATCACGAAACTTTTGATTTTTCTACCGAATTTTTTGGAGCAATATTACAATATCCAGGAAAATATGGTCAAGTTTATGACTATGCAGGTTTTATTGCAAAAGCAGCAGAAAGCGAAATTAAAGTAGCAGTTGCTGCTGATATTTTATCGTTAGCAAAATTAACTTCTCCAGGTGAAATGGGAGCTGCAGTTGTTGTTGGAACTACACAACGTTTTGGAATTCCAATGGGTTATGGTGGTCCACACGCTGGATATTTTGCAACAAAAGAAGAATACAAACGTTCTATGCCAGGTCGTATCATTGGTGTTTCTATCGACACAAACGGAAACCGTGCATTACGTATGGCGTTAGGAACTCGAGAACAACATATTAAACGTGAAAAAGCAACTTCAAATATTTGTACTGCTCAAGTTCTATTGGCTGTTATGGCAGGAATGTACGCAGTTTTTCACGGACCAAAAGGTTTACAATATATTGCTGATAAAGTGCATGCTTCTGCGGTTACCACTGCTGACGCTTTAAATAAATTAGGGGTTTACCAAACCAATTCCGCTTTCTTCGATACGATTTTAGTAAAAGCTGATGCTGCTAAAGTTAAAGCAATTGCTGAAAAACACGAAGTAAACTTTTTCTATCCAGATGCTGAAACGATTTCGATTTCTTTTAACGAAACGACTTCTATAAATGATATCAACCAAATCATTGTGATTTTTGCTGAAGCTACTGGAAAAGACGCTTTTACAATAAGTCAATTAGGGAATGATACAATGGTTCCTGAGAACTTGGTAAGAAAATCAACTTTCTTGCAATATGATGTTTTCAACAACCATCATTCAGAGTCGCAATTGATGCGTTACATTAAAAAATTAGAACGTAAAGATTTATCGTTGAATCATTCTATGATTTCGTTAGGTTCTTGTACAATGAAATTAAATGCTGCTGCCGAAATGTTGCCTTTATCTATGGCAAATTGGAACAGTATTCACCCTTTTGCTCCAATTGAACAAGCGGAAGGTTATCAAATCATGTTGAAAAAATTAGAGCAACAATTGAATGTAGTAACTGGTTTTCAAGGAACTACGTTACAACCTAACTCTGGTGCTCAAGGTGAATATGCCGGTTTAATGGCCATTCGTGCTTACCATTTATCAAGAGGTGACAACCACAGAAATGTGTGTTTGATTCCAGCTTCAGCTCACGGAACCAATCCAGCTTCTGCTGCTATGGCGGGAATGGAAATCATCGTAACAAAAACCATGGAAAATGGAAATATCGATGTAGAAGATTTAAGAGCAAAAGCAATCTTACACAAAGATAAATTATCGGCTTTGATGGTTACTTATCCATCAACTCACGGAGTTTTTGAAAGTGCTATTATCGAAATCACGAATATCATCCATGAAAATGGAGGTTTAGTATATATGGATGGCGCTAATATGAATGCACAAGTAGGATTAACAAACCCGGCTACAATTGGCGCAGATGTATGTCACTTAAACTTACACAAAACTTTTGCTATTCCACACGGTGGTGGTGGACCAGGAGTTGGACCAATTTGCGTGAACGAAAAATTAGTTCCGTTTTTACCAACTAATCCTATTATTCCAACAGGAGGAAATCAAGCCATTACAGCTATTTCTTCTGCTCCTTATGGTTCGGCTTTAGTTTGCTTGATTTCTTATGGCTACATCACCATGTTAGGTGCTGAAGGTTTAACCAATGCTACTAAATATGCTATCTTAAATGCAAATTACATGAAAGCGCGTTTAGACGAACATTACCCAGTTTTATACTCTGGAGAAATGGGAAGAGCCGCTCACGAAATGATTTTAGATTGTAGAGCTTTTGAAGAAAAAGGAATCAAGGTAACGGATATTGCAAAACGTTTAATGGATTATGGTTTCCATGCGCCAACGGTTTCTTTCCCAGTAGCTGGAACATTAATGATAGAACCAACTGAATCGGAAGATTTAGCCGAATTAGATCGTTTTTGTGATGCGATGATTTCTATTCGTAAAGAAATTGAAGCTTCTTCAAAAGAAGATGCCAATAATATTTTAAGAAACGCTCCTCATACTTTAGCAATGGTTACAGCTAACGATTGGGTTTTCCCATACACAAGAGAACAAGCTGCTTATGCATTAGATTATATAGCGGAGAATAAATTTTGGCCAACAGTTCGTCGTATTGATGAAGCTTATGGAGATAGAAATTTAGTATGTTCTTGTGCACCAATTGAAGCTTATATGTAGTATCAAGATTCGAGAATTAAGTATTAAGATAAAGGTTTCAAGTTAAAAAATTTGAAACCTTTTTTTTTACACATTACCCATCACCTTTAACCCATTACCAAAAAAATGACCGACATCGAAACTAGAGAAGATATTCTATTAATCATGCGCAAGTTTTACGACAAACTTTTAGCGGATGATTCGATTAATTTTTTCTTTACGAAAATCACCACCGTTGACCAACATCTGGAAGCGCATTTTGAAATTTTAGCAACTTTTTGGGAACAATCGTTGTTTTTAAAAGGCGGCTACTATAACAATATGTTTTCGATTCATAAAGACGTTCACGAAAAACAGACTTTCACAAAAGCACATTATGATACTTGGCTACAGCATTTCAATTCAACGATTGATGAACATTTCGAAGGAAAATATGCTGAACAAATGAAAACACAAGCATTGAGCATGGCAACTATAATGCAGATAAAGTTTCAATAAAAAAAGCTGTTTCTATTTTGAAACAGCTTTTTAAATTAACTCAAAAACTTATTGTTTTATAAACTTTCTAACTTCCTTTTTATCGTTGATTGTTACTTCCAACATATAAAACCCTGATTTCAAATCTTCAACATTTATTGAATCTGTATTTCCTTCTTGATATTTTACTTGTTTTCTTGTTACATCATAAATTACTACTTTTTGAATTTGAGCAGTTTCTTGTAAAGAAATATTCAAAGTGTTTTTTACTGGGTTTGGAAAAATTGATAATGATTTAGAATTATCAAATTGTGATTCACTTAAAACAATTTCAGACGGGCATGTAATTTGACCAAAAACTGAACTATCACTTGTCGTTCCATTACCTAATTGACCTACATGATTTTGCCCAGAACCATTCAATTGTTTGCTAGTTGACAAATACAATGTTGAAAATAAATTAGAATCAATATTATTTTGATCAACTAAGCTAGCCACTTGAATTAATGATGTACTAGAAGTTGGTGTAGCCAATCCAAATTGTCCGTAATTATTTGTTCCAATTGCCCACAAAGTCCCATCAGATCTTGTTGCTAAAAGAAAATTATCTCCAATACTCACATTAGTCCAATCGCTTTGAGTAGTTATGTATTCACTCATTTGATAATTTGAACTTGGAATTGGACAAATAGTACCTGCTCTCCAAATTTTACCATCCGTTCTAATTGCAATTGTTGAATAAGCATTTGCAGTAACAGTACTAAAAGCTATATTAGATGCAAAAATAGTCGGTACTCTACGATCGGTATAATGCTGTAAACCTAATTGCCCAGCAGAATTATCTCCCCACAAATACAATAATCCACTTGTATTAAGCGCCATAGCATGATAAGGTCCACAATAAACTTTATCCCAATCCGTATTCGAACCCACTTGAACAAATACAGCGCTATCGGTTAATGAGTTTATTCCCAATTGACCATCCGAATTTCTTCCTGCAGACCATAACGAACCATTTGTTTTCACTGCAAGGGTAAAAGCTTGACCTGCAGCAGTATTTTTCCAATTTGTTTCAGTACCAATTTGAATAGGAACAAGTGAATTAGTTGTATTTCCTGTCCCTAATTGACCGTATAAATTTTGTCCCCATACCCACAAAGTCCCATCTGCTTTTATGGCAACAGAATGAAATGAACCTGCAGTTATCTTAGACCAATTTGAATCTGAACCAATTTTCACTGGTTGAGAACGATGTGTAGTAGAGCCATCACCTAATTGTCCAACATTATTATATCCCCAAGCCCAAAGTGTACCATCGTCAGCAATTGCTAATGTATGATATCCTCCAGAAGAAATTTTATCCCAACATTGGGCATTACTTTGTAAAACGAACAAACTTAAAAGAAGAAGTAATTTTGCTTTCATTTGAATTGCTTTTTTTAATATGAATCAAATGTAAAATGAAATAAAAACTACTGACCTACCTAACTTCTAAAACCCCATTTTCAATTGCTGAAAAGTTATTGTAAATCTTGAAGTAAATTAAATAACTCTTCTTTTTTTTCTTTTGAAACTGGAATTCGCATTTCATTTTCCATTTCAATATATGTCCCTTCTTTTTTAACAACTTTTTGAAGATATTTTAAGTTAACTAAATAAGAACGATGTGGTTTATAAAACAACTCTTTGTGTTCTAATAAATCGGAAAAATATTTTAACGGTTTACTAATTAATATTTTTCGATTATTGGTCAAGTTAAACGTAGTATACATGCCATCGGCCTCTAAAACATAAATCTCATCTAGCTTAACAAACAAAACACCATCTTCGACAGGCAATGCAAGTTTGCTAAATTTATCTGAAGACAAACTGTTTTTTAATTCCAATAAGCGTTGCTGTAATTGATTTTGGTTAAGCGATTTTGAAGCTTTTCCCAAGGCCTCTTTTACTTTGTTCGGTCGCAATGGTTTTAACAAATAATCGATAGCCGAAAATTCAAAGGCTTTAATAGCATATTCACTGTAAGCAGTAGTGAAAATGATTTCAAAATTTACACTTTCAATCGATATAAAATCAAAAAGTTCTAAACCTGAATGTTGAGGCATTTCTATGTCTAAAAACAGCACATCAATTTTATTTTTTTTTATTAAATCAACCCCTTGAAGCAAAGTGGAAGCCTCCAATATATTGGTTACTTCTGCTGAATTTTCTTTTAAAATAGTAGACAATAATGAGCGAGCTTTGCTTTCGTCATCAACAATTAAAACATTCATGTTACTTATTTATTATAGGGATGGTTACTATCACTTTTGTTCCTAAACTTTGTTGTTGTTCGTCATACAAATCAAAAATTTGCAGTTCTATCTTATCTTCAGCACTTTGATTCAAAAGTTCTAATCGGTTTTGGCTTGCTTTTGTGGCAAAAGATTGATATTTTCTTTTTTCATTCAGTTTAGCACTTGCTGTTCTTCCAATTCCGTTATCTTGAATTTCACATTTAATAGAATAAGTGGAAAGTTTCTCAAATGAAACGGATAATTTTTTCGCCCTATTTTGATGTAGCAAACCATGTTTGATTGCATTTTCCACAAAAGGCTGTAACAGGAAAGACGGAATATATGTTTGCTCTTTATCGATAGAAGTATCACATTGAATATAAAACACAAAATCCTCTTCAAAGCGAATTTTTTCAAGCTTCAAATACAAATCTAACGTTTCTATTTCATCGGATAAACTTACCGTGTCTTCCTGACTATGTTGTAAATAGCTTCTCATCAAATCGGCAAAATCTGCCAAATAATTAGACGCTAACTCTTTTTTATTCAATACAATAAACTCCTGAATACTGTTCAATGCATTGAAAATAAAATGAGGATTCATTTGCGACTTCAATGCCACCAACTTCGATTTATTAAGTTCTTGTTTGTATTTTTCTTTTTCGATTTCTTCATTCTTTTTTGCAACTACAAATCGAATTCGCAGATGGTAGAATAAATAAGACAGCCCTAAAAGCAATAAAACGGCTATAATAATAAATTCTTTCGTTTTCCAAAAAACACTTTCAATTGTGAATTGATAAGTTGAAATTTGATCCGACGCAAAATCGTTATAAACCGATCGTAACTTCAAAGTATATTTCCCGTCTGTAAGTTTACTGTAGCGGATTTTATTAGAAGAAAAGTCGGAAGTATACCATTTTGCATCGTATCCTTCCAATTGATATTGAAACTTTAATTGATCTCTGTATTTATGAGAAATAGCAAACAATGTAAATTCAATCGTATTTTCATTTGGTTTAAAAAAAGTTCTAGAATTTACACTTTCAAATCCATTAATTAATATTTCAGCTATTTTAATTTTAGGAAGATGAGAGGCTTCTGAATTAATATCGTTAAACGAAATTTTTTGCAACCCTTTTGATGTAATTATAAAAACCGAATTATCAACCACTTCAAAATCAAAAACTGCGCTTGAAAGCAAGCCTTCCACTTTAGTGAAATTTTTAAACTGTTTCGTTTTTAAATTGTATTGTTGTAAACCTTCGTTAGAGGAAATATAAACTACATCATCACAAACAATCAACTTAATAGCTTTATTGGCTAATAAGCCTGATTTTTTATTTATAATTTTAATTAATTTATCTTTTTCATATACTAAAACCCCAAAAGAAGAAGCAACCCAAATTTGGTTTTTCACCTTAATTATGCTCGTACAAAAAATTGGTTGGTTTTGATGTGTTATTTTTATGAACTTACCATTTTTCAAAACCTCTAAACCTGTAGATGAACCTAACCAAATAGTTTTTGATTGAACATCTTCAAGTACCGCATAACTTCTTAAATTATAGTTTTCATTCTCATATTCCCAATTACTTTTTGAAGTAGAATACAAACCATCCCGAGTAACGAATCTAATTTTAGCATTTTTATCGTTTTGGAAAGCATCATACTTATTAAAACTATGATCAAAAAGCATTGATTTCAAACCATTATCATATACTAATCCATTGACAAAAAAAACATCCGCATGTGGCATATATCGCAAGAATTCAATCTTTTTAAAATTAGACTGAACCAATTGAATTTTATTCTGTTTTAAATTGTAAATATTCCCCTTAACACCTCCAAAGAATAACTCATCACCTTTCTTAGTAATTCTTAATAAATCATCTTTATCTAATAAATTATTATTGGTATATTCAATAACATTTAAGTTCGGAATAAAAATAATTCCTTTCCCAAAAGTGGTCAACCAAAAATTACCTTCACTATCTTCTAAATAACTCGAAATAAAATAATCTTTAAATAAAAGTTGATTATTAAAAAGTGGCTTACCGTTTAAAGCAAATGAATAAATACCATTTTTTGTACTTGCAAACCAAACAATTGGTTTTGATTCTGAAGCAAAAAAATTATACAAAGCCGTTTTATCTGTTGGTGTTTTATAAATTACTTCGTTAATTTTATTTCCTACAACATTATAACTTCTTGCTAAAGTATTTACATGGAAATTAATTGACCCACTATTGGTGGTGTAAGGTTTTAATAAATGATTATTTTCATAAGCAATTTTATACTGAAACGTTACTTTTTCACCATCAACTGCGAATACATTTTGCGAATCATAAAAGTATATTTTCCCGCTTTTAGATTTTGCCAAACTAGATGGCTCATTATTTGTAGAAGTATATAAAACTTTAAACTTTCCTTCTGGAGAAACTCGAAGTAATTTTTTACAATATATCAAAACATGGTCATCGGTATCAATTTTGATTTGAAGTACACTTGAAATTAATTCTTTAGGAACAGTAAAAAAGGGGTATAATTTATTGCGTTTGATATAAAAAATTTGCCCACTCAAATTATAACAATAAATAATGCCTTTACTGTTTTTCTCTAATCCAAAAAGGGATTGATCACCAATAAGTTGGGAATCTAACGCTTCAAAAGTTAAACTGTTATAACGATAAAGCCCATTATTGGTGGACAAAACAATACTTTGATCAACATCTTGAATAACACTATAAATATTAACCCCAGCTAACTCTTCATCACCTATTAATAAATGAGAAGGTTGTTGAGCAAAAAGAAAACATGAGTATAATAAAATAAATATAAATTTCATTGTAACAAATATATGTTTATTTATAAAATCATAACTGTTGTAACTTCTAAAAACTAATTTCTAACTGCTGAATAGACACTTAAAAAAAATCTAACAACAAACTAAAATTAATTATTAAAAACGAAATAATTATTTAATAAAATTAACATTATAACAATTTAAATAGCATTTTTCATTTGTTTTCATCTTTTTAAAAAAATAATTAATTGTTTTTAGCATATTGAACAATTTTATTAATAATTTCGTTACATTAACAATAATTATCATGAATATTAAAATAACAGGGTCTGGAAGCTACATCCCTTCAATAAAAGTAACTAATTCTGATTTCTCTGAACATGTTTTTTTAAACGAGGATGGGTCTGCATTTAACTACCCAAATGATGTAATTGCGCAAAAATTTGTTGAAATTACAGGTATAGTTGAACGAAGATATGCTCAGGATAATCAAACCACATCACAAATTGCAACAATTGCGGCTCAAAAAGCTATAGAAGATGCTAATTTAGACCCAGAAACGCTAGATTATATAATATTTGCACATAATTTTGGCGATGTAAAAAAAGGAGCAATTCAAGGAGATATGCTTCCAAGCTTAGCTTCTAAAGTAAAATATAATTTAAGAATAAAAAATCCAAAATGTGTAGCATATGATATGCTTTTTGGTTGCCCAGGCTGGGTTGAAAGCGTTATTCAAGCGCAAGCGTTTATAAAAGCTGGAATGGCTAAAAAATGTTTAGTTATTGGTGCCGAAACATTATCAAGAGTAGTGGACCCACATGATAGAGATTCTATGATTTATTCTGACGGAGCTGGCGCAACCATTATTGAAGCTACTAATAACGAAGGCGGTATACTTTCTCATGTATCTGCATCTTATACTTATGATGAAGCAAACTTTTTATTTTTTGGAAAATCTTACAATCTAGATCATAACCCAGATGTTCGATATATAAAAATGCTTGGTAGAAAAATTTATGAATTTGCTTTATCAAATGTTCCAAAAGCAATGAAGGAATGTTTGGAAGCTGCAAATATCGATTTAAGCCAGGTGAAAAAAATATTAATTCATCAAGCTAATGAAAAAATGGATGAAGCTATTGTGAATAGATTCTATAAATTGTATAAAACTGCAACTCCTGAAGGAATAATGCCAATGAGTATTCATAAATTAGGAAATAGTAGTGTTGCTACAGTTCCTACTTTATATGATTTATTAATGAAAGGAGAAATCGAAGATCAATCACTTAATAAAGGCGATATAATTCTTTTTGCTTCTGTTGGAGCCGGAATGAATATTAACGCTATAGCCTATCAAATGTAAAAAAGTTGGAAGTTAGAAGTTGGAAGTTCAAAGAAAAAAGTAAATTTGTACACCAATTATTATTTTAATGTACGAAAAAACATATCCGAGTAAACGATTTAATATAACATTAGATTTTCTAAAAAAACATATTTCAACTAACAAAACTATTTTTGATTTAGGAGTTCCAAATCCTTTTTCAAAAATCATGGTAGATAATGGTTATACTGTTTTAAATACAAAAGGAGAAGATATTGACAACAATCCATCAGCACTTCAAAACGAAAACTATGATGTGTTTACTGCATTTGAAATTTTTGAACATTTACTAAATCCGTATACTGTTTTACAAAACGTAAAAGCTGATAAAATTCTTATTTCTATCCCTTTACGTTTATGGTTTTCTCCAGCGTATAGAAGCAAAACCGATATGTGGGACAGACATTATCATGAATTTGAAGACTGGCAATTGGATTGGCTTTTAGAGAAAACAGGATTTAAAATTGTTGACCGAGTAAAATTCACACATCCTGTTAAAAAAATCGGTTTCAGACCTTTATTAAGATGGTTTACTCCTAGATATTATTTGGTTTATGCCGAAAGAGTGAAAAGTGATAAGTAAAAAGTGATAAGTCAAATGAAATACTACATTATCATTCCTGCTTATAATGAAGAAGCTTTTATGGCTTTGACTTTACAATCTTTAGTAGAACAAACCGTTTTACCAACAAAAATTGTAGTGGTGAATGATAATTCTACTGATACAACTCCGGAAATTGTTTCAGATTTTGCTTCTAAATATCGTTTCATTACTTTAGTTAATAAAAAATCCGATAACATCCATCTTCCTGGAAGTAAAGTTATTCAGGCATTTCATGAAGGCGAAAAGCATATTGATGACAATTACGAGATAATTGTAAAAGTGGATGCTGATTTAATTTTTCCAAACAACTATTTCGAAACCATTATTAATCATTTTCAGACGGATGAACAAATTGGAATGGTTGGTGGTTTTTGCTACATCAAAAAAAATGAGGATTGGGTTTTAGAAAATCTAACCGATAAAGATCATATTCGTGGGGCCTTAAAAGCCTATCGAAAAGCAACCTTTAAACAAATTGGTGGATTAAAACCAGCTATGGGGTGGGACACTGTAGATGAATTACTTTGTAAATTCTATAATTGGAAAGTTGTTACCGATGAAAGTTTACACGTAAAACACCTAAAACCAACTGGCGCAAGCTACAACAAAGCAGCTCGCTACAAACAAGGCGAAGCTTTTTACGCTTTAGGCTACGGATTTTTCATCACAGCTGTTGCCTCACTAAAATTAGCGATGCGAAAAGGAAAACCTTATTTATTTGTTGACTACATAAAAGGTTTTTGGAAAGCAAAAAGCCAAAACAAAACCATGTTGGTTACTCCAGAACAAGCAAAATTTGTACGAAACTATCGCTGGAATAAGATGAAAGAGAAATTGTTTTAATCTTTTACAATAAAATATAGTATTTTTACTGCATACAAGAATCTGAACAAAGAACACGATATAAAATGATGCTCATTCGCTACTTATCACAAATAGGAAAATATTTCATCATGTTGAAAGAAATCTTCAACAAGCCTACTAAATGGTCGGTAATGAAGCAATTAATACTTAAGGAAGTTGATGATTTAATCATTGGTTCATTAGGAATTGTTTCTTTTATTTCCTTTTTTGTTGGAGGTGTTGTGGCCATTCAAACTGCATTAAACTTAACAAATCCGTTAATACCTAAATTTTTAATTGGTTTTGCCACAAGACAATCGGTAATACTAGAGTTTGCCCCTACATTTATTTCTATTATTATGGCAGGGAAAATGGGATCATTTATTACATCAAGTATTGGAACCATGCGCGTTACAGAACAAATTGATGCTTTGGAAGTAATGGGTGTTAACTCGTTAAACTATTTGGTTTTTCCTAAAATAATTGCTTTACTTTTATATCCGTTTGTGATTGGATTAAGCATGTTTTTAGGTGTTTTTGGAGGTTGGATGGCAGCCGTTTATGGTGGTTTTACAACAAGTTTTGAATTTACTACCGGACTTCAAACCGAATTTATTCCGTTTCATATTGCATATGCTTTTATAAAAACAATTGTTTTTGCTTTACTACTAGCAACTATTCCTTCGTTTCACGGGTATTATATGAAAGGTGGAGCGTTAGAAGTAGGACAAGCCAGCACAGTTTCTTTTGTTTGGACATCGGTTGTAATCATTTTAATGAACTTTATATTAACCCAACTCCTATTGAGCTAATGATTGAAGTAAAAAACATTATAAAAAAGTTTGGAGAACAAACCGTTTTAAAAGGAGTTTCTACTCGTTTTGAAGCCGGAATGACTAATCTTATCATAGGACAAAGTGGGTCTGGGAAAACCGTGTTTTTAAAATCGCTTTTAGGACTTCACACTCCTGATAGTGGTACAATTTCATTTGATGGAAGAATTTATTCTGAACTTTCTAACGACGAAAAAAGAGCGCTAAGAACAGAAATTGGAATGGTTTTTCAAGGCAGTGCTTTATTTGATGGAATGACAGTTGAAGAAAATATAGGATTTCCATTAAAAATGTTTTCTAATAAGTCGCCTAAAGAAATTAAAGAACGTGTTGATTTTGTAATTGATAGAGTTCACTTAGTAAACGCACATCATAAACGTCCTTCTGAAATATCTGGTGGAATGCAAAAACGTGTTGCAATTGCTAGAGCTATTGTAAATAATCCGAAATATCTTTTTTGTGATGAGCCCAACTCAGGATTAGATCCAAAAACTGCTATTGTAATAGATAATTTAATTCAGGAAATTACAGCAGAATACAACATTACCACTGTTATTAATACACACGATATGAATTCGGTAATGGAAATTGGAGAGAAAATTGTTTTCTTAAAAAACGGCCTTTTAGAATGGGAAGGCAGCAATAAAGAAATCTTTAAAACCGATAACGAAGCTGTTACAGATTTTGTCTATTCATCTGAATTATTTAAACGAGTTAGAAAAATGTATTTAGAAGACGATATTAGTTAACTACAATTATTCTTTCATCTTTAAACTTTTTACGCAACCAATTTTGAAGTTTTTTATTTTCTTCCGTTTTCACTTTTGAATTAATATTATTTTTCCAAAAAATTCCGAAAGTTGGAATTGTATCTGTTTTTGAAAAATCTGTTGTAATTTTCTCAGAATAAGCAACACTTTCAACATCATCATGTAATGCTTTTATTTCTTCTGCTATTTCATTAAACTGAAATTGTTTTTCACTTTTTTGTTGTAGCTGATTTTTTAATTCAAAAATTTCTTTATCCTTGTCTAACAATTCTTGACTTTTTTTAACGATAAGTTGCTGATTCGATAAAAAGGAATTTTCAATTTCATTAATTTTAGAAATAGTTTCTAAATTTCCGGCATCCTGAAGTACTTTAAAATTGCAACTTTCATAACCAAAAGTTTTCATTTGAGATTTAAATTGTTGAATATCTGATTGTGAAATACTCTTACCTACAACTGCAAAGCTAATTTCTTTTTTATCAAAATCTTTATGAACATCTAAAATTAAAATTCCTTTTTCTGTTCTTAATTTACTGATTAAACCATCTGCTTTCTGATTGAAATCCGATTTTTTATATAGTTGATAAAACATATAAACACTTGGAACTAAAATAGCCAAAGCTAAAATAGATATAACTTGAGAAATTCTTTTTCTGCGTTGCGAATTTGCATATTCTTCATAAGGAAATTTAAGAAAACGAACTACAAGAAAAGTTGCCGATGCAATAAAAATGGTATTAATAGAAAACAGAAATAATGCGCCTCTAAAAAAATCCCACTTTGCCGTTGCTAAACCATAACCTGCCGTACAAAGAGGTGGCATTAAAGCTGTTGCAATTGCAACTCCAGCAATAGTGTTAATTGATTTATTTCTTCTACTTAAAGCAACTATTAAGGCCAATCCACCAGACAAGGCAATAATAACATCTCTAACGTCTGGAAATGTTCTTGCAAGCAATTCAGGTGTTTCATTTTGAAACATGGGAATACTAAAAAACAAAAAAGAAGTTAATAAACTTAGCACCACCATTACCCCAAAATTTTTAATTGATTTTTTCAGAAAATCAATATCATTAATTCCGAGTGAAAGTCCCATTCCAAGAATTGGCCCCATTAATGGTGAAATTAGCATAGCTCCAATAACAACTGCTGTAGAGCTCGTATTTAAACCTGTTGACGCCACAAGAATTGAAAAAATTAAAACCCAGGCGTTTTGCCCTTTCATGTCAACTCCGGCTTTAATATCTTCTATCGTTGCAGAACGATTCGTATCATGGGAAATATCAAAAGTCTCTTTAAGAAATAACTTAATATCACTTATTATTTTCCCAAATGAACTTTGATTAGAATTTTCCATTATTTATTTATTTTAGATACAATTTTCTTTATATCCTGTTCTTTATCTTTTGGATAAATTAACAAAACATTATCTCTATCTACTACAATATAATCATTTAACCCATCAATAACAACCAACTTTTTCCCATCTGTTCTAATGATGTTATTTGTTGCATTTTCTAAAAAAACAGAAGCGTTAATTACTGCGTTTTCTTGCGAATCTTTAGGCAATTTATCATACAGAGAACCCCAAGTTCCTAAATCATTCCAGTCGAAAGTTGCCGGTAAAACGTAAACATTTTGTGCTTTTTCTAAAATGGCATAATCCACTGAAATATTTTCTGCTAAAGGATAATTATCATGAATAAATGCGGCTTCGTTCTCAGTATTAAAAAAATTATACCCATTCATAAAATGAGCAAACATTTCAGGTTGAAATT
This sequence comes from Flavobacteria bacterium BAL38, assembly GCA_000169355.1. Classification (GTDB taxonomy): domain Bacteria; phylum Bacteroidota; class Bacteroidia; order Flavobacteriales; family Flavobacteriaceae; genus Flavobacterium. Next base: position 647,096 of record AAXX01000001.1, read on the forward strand.
CTTCATATGCTTCTAAAACCGATTTAGCACTCCAAACAAATATCCCTGCATTCCATAGAAAATTTCTACTCTGAATAAATTTTCTAGCAGTAGCATAATCAGGTTTTTCCTGGAATTGTTTCACTTTTTTTATTGGACGTGAATCTAATTTATCAAATTCAATATAACCGTAACCAGTGTTGGCAAATGTTGGTAAAATTCCTAATGTCATTAAATTATCTTCACGCTCACAAAAATCAAACGCATGTTGTAAGTTGGCACAAAACTGCACCTCATCTTCAATCCAATGATCAGATGGTGCTACAACCATTACAGCATTAGGGTTTTGTTTTTTAATTTTCAAAGAAGCATATAAAATACAAGGTGCTGTATTACGCATTGCAGGTTCTAAAATAATTTGTTCCTGTTTTACCATTGGCAATTGCTCCAAAACAATAGTATTATAAACTTCGTTTGTAAGAATTAAAATATTTTCTTTTGGAATTATTTGCGATAAACGAGTAAAGGTTTTTTGGATCAAAGTTTCACCCGTTCCTAACATATCATGAAATTGTTTAGGAAAATCGGTTGTGCTTACAGGCCAAAAACGAGATCCTACTCCACCAGCCATTAATATTGCGTAATAATTTTTGTTCATTTTATTGATTTATTGTAATAACTAATTTGGCAACAATTCTACTTCTGCATTAGGTTGAAACAAATACATACGTCCAGAACTGATTTCCATACATTCATAACGTTTCACACGTAATGCTATTTTCTTAAAAATTTTCCCATTGTGAATTCTAAAATGACTTCCCATCGGAATCTCAAAGATATAATTTTTATCGGTTTCTTTCTGATCAAATTGTTTTAAAGCAATAGCTAATTTAGCATCTGTATCGCTACTTGCCTTTGGATTTCTAAAATGCTTCGCCAATAATGGCAATAATTGATTTGGGAAAATTTCAGGGCGAATAAACGGCACCATTAGTCTCTGAAATGTATGTTTCCACTCTTCACCGTGCGGTTTTATATTTCGTCCAAATTTTTCAAAAGCTACCAAATGAGAAATTTCATGAATTAAAGTAATTAAGAATCGGTATTTATTTAAACTCGCATTTACCGTTATCAAATGAAATCCTTGGGCGTCTCTTCTATAATCACCATGACGCGTAATACGTTCATTAACAATTTTAAGATGCACATGATTTGCCTTGATTAATTCAAAACAATGATGAACCGCATGTTCAGGAAGATATTTTGATAAAACTTCACTCATTCTTTTCTGCTTTTTGAGCTTTTAGAATTTAATAATAACTTAGCATTTGTGCCTGAAACCACTTTTTTACCCGTTTTGGCTTCTAATTCTTTTCGAGCAACACTTGCAACATTTCCGCCTTGTTTTGCAACATTAATATTATCTTCGAATGAATCTGGTTTTACTGCTTTTGAAATATCTTTAGTTGAAGCTTCGGCCAACATATTTAAAATTAATTCCGTGTTGGTCATATTATCACGAAGATTTTCCTTTTTCAAACCTTTTAATACTTTATATTCTTTAGTGGTTTTTCCAGACCATGATTGTGTAATTATATCTGTTAAAAGTGCAAATTGTTGTCCTTCTTTAACACCTCTACTCTTCCATTCATCGGTTAATTCTTTCCGAATTTCAATACTTTTCAATCTTTGATTAATCCAGCTTTCAGAATATCCTAATTGCATGTATTGATTTAATGCTCTATCTATAGAAATTTCAGGATCTTGTAATTCATCTAAACGTTCGGCTGCAATTTGGGCCAACCATAGTTTAAATGGTTCTGCTTTTGGTGAAGGAATAGATTGAATTAAACGGAAAAGTTGTTCAGTATCAGCAACATCGGTTAATCGCATTTTACCGTCTGGAGCCTGCATTTTCAACTGTCCGATTTTATCGGACAGTTCACTTCCTTCTTTAATCAACTTCGATTTTAAATCACTCCAATACTTTCTTGGTCGATCACTATCTGTTAAAATTTCTATCACGTCAATAATAGAAACATACCACTTTTCTTGCTCTGCATCCCAAGCGGTTCTTACCTTTTTGTCTTCAAATAATTGAATGGCGCTTACTTTTGTCATGGTTTTATAATTTAAATGAAATACAATTTACGAAAAATTTATGGCGTTGACGATGAAACTTGCAATACTTTTCCGTTGTAATATTTATTCCCGGTTAAAGCAAAATTAAAAATATAATCTGCCATTTCTATGGCCGAGAGTGGCGCTTGATAGCCTGGAAAAGCTTCTTGTAACATTTCTGTATTTACTGCTCCAAGTGCTAAAACATTAAACGCAATTCCTTGTGCTGCATATTCTTCGGCTAATAATTCAGAAAGAGTAATTACTGCTCCTTTGCTAGAAGAATAAGCCGCTAATCCCGGAAACTTCATACTTCCTTGAATACCACCCATTGAACTTATGGTTACTACATGACTTCCTTTCTCCATGAAAGGAATACAAATTTTTGTTAACTCGGCAACAGCAAAAACATTTACTTTATAAACTTGTTCAAAATCAGAAAATGTAAGTTGTTCAAATGGCTTACTGATTAATAAACCGGCATTATTAATTAAAACATCTACTTTGTTTTGCCAAGAATTTTTAACAAATTGAGTTATTTTATCTAATTCATCAGAATTTGAAAGATCAATTGACAAACACGTAATCTTTGAATTTTCAATTAACTCTTTAGGTGTTTTTCGGGAAATGGCTAACACATGGTGACCGGCATTGGCAAACTGCAACGCTAATTCAAATCCTATACCGCGTGAAGTTCCTGTGATGATGATGTTTTTATTTTTCATTTAATTTAATTTCTTTTGAAGGCGCATTAATCATTTTTTCTAAAACGGGAATTGTTTTTGAAATTACTGTTGTCATATGTTTTGTATCCATTAGTTCAAATTCATCATCAGGTTGGTGATAAAATTCAAAATTTTCAAAATCAAAAGTAGATACTGTTTGTGCAGGCACTTCAAATTCAGTAAAAAACGGATAATTATCAGACGCTCTAAATAACATATATTTAGTTTCAATTGGCAAATAACCAACTAATTTTTCACCTGCATATTCGTTTATTTTTGACGCCATATTGGTTTTTCCAAAACCTGTTAAATAGAAATCCATGTCTCTATTTTTCATTGGAACACCAATCATTTCAAAGTTAAACATAAAATACAAATCCATGTTTTGTTCTTTCAATTTTGCTGCCAAATGTTTTGAACCTAAAAGTCCTTTTTCCTCTGCAGAAAAGAAAACAAAAAGCACACTTCGTTTATTTGACTTAGCTTTTGCAAAGTATTTTGCCACTTCAGTTACAGCTGTTGTTCCAGATGCATTGTCATTTGCACCATTTCCTATATCATCTCCATTAACTACCGCAATTTTACCAATATGATCATAATGAGCTCCTATGATTACAAACTCGTTTTTTAATTTTAAATCTGTTCCTTCAATATAACCTACAACATTGTATGAGGTTTTATCATAGTTTGACAATGTGTCGCGATAGGTTTTAAAATAAGGCTTGATCCCACTCTCTTTCAATAGATTTTCAAGAAAAATAGATGCTTTTTCAATCCCTTCACTGCCCGTATCTCTTCCTTCAAGCTCATCGGAAGTTAAATAAGAAAGAGTTTTGATAACATTTTCTTCAGCAACTTTATAATTTGCATTTGAAATATGCTTTGAAGCAACATTGGTTTGTGCTTGTAATGAAAATCCAACAAAAGAAATTATGATAAAGATTTTTTTCATACCATTTAGTTTTAAGTAAAAATAAAAAAATCCCGATTAATAATCAGGATTTTAATATATTCTTATCATTTTTTCTTAGCATCTTTAATAATCCAATCTAATTCTGGATCATTATTTTCTATTATTTGATCAATTGAAGGAATTATAGGAATATCCGGAAAAATTCCTCTCCCAAATTCTGATGTTTTGTTTACAGGTTTTATATCTTGAAGACCAATCCTAAACAACAACTTCGAATTAGGAAGTTGCAATAACGGCATTGTACCCGCAACGGTTCCATTATATGCGCCTCCCGTTTCTTCCCCTACAAACAAAGCTCGATTAGCGTTCTTTAAATTTGAAGACAATATGCATGACGCTGAAAAACTCCCTCCATTAGTAATTACATATAACCTACTATCAAAACGATTTGATTTAGGTTCTGTAACTTTTTCTTCTTTGCTTTTTAAATAAAAATTTCCGTGTTGGTCTTTTTTTACAGCTAAAATATTTTTAACTAAAAAAGGAAGAACAACTGGCGAAAAAACCACAAGAGCTAATTTTGGAAATGATCTTAACTTATTTGTAGCGACTGCAGTTCTAGTTGTAACTCTAACCGTATCTATAAACACAAAAGGCTCTGAACTTAAGTAACTATATAAATTGTGAATTTCAGCTAAACTTCCACCGCCATTATATCGTAAATCTAAAACTAATGTTTTTACACCTTTGCTTTTTATTTCGTTAAAAATACTATCATATGCTTTTTTGTGACGCGTATGTTTAAACCCTTTTATTTTTAAAACAGCTATTGTAGAATCAGATGGAACATAGGTTAAATTTCGGGTAAACTCATTTGTAGTTTTATCGTATAAAAAAAGTTTGTTTCTTAATGCAATTTTCTTTCTTTCAATAGTCTTTGCTTTTTTTTCTTCTTTTGTTAAATTAACAACAATTGGTTTTGCAGTTTCTGTTTCAATGGAATCTTTATTTTTTAATCCTGCTCTCGTTATGGTTCTCTTATAAATACTGTCTTTATAACTAAACACTACTTGAACACTATCTTTTATTGGCTTTTCTAACAAAAGATATGTTGGAAGCCTACTAGAAAAAGCATATGGAAAAAATGTTTTATTTAATCCGTCAGAAGTATATGTTTTACTATATTTTGTGTACAGTTTTTTAGGTTCTACTCCTTCTATACTAATAATTTTAGAACCTTTTTTTATTAATGTATCTTTTGTATAATTCTTCAACAAATAAAGATTATCATCTTGATATCTAAAAACCATTAATGATAAAGGATGAGCACCTCTTTTGCTTAAAGCTTTTATCTCCTTTTTTTCCATTTTTTTATTTAATGGAAAAATACCCATATGACCTTGACGCACTGAAGCAATTACTGGACTTAAAGCAAAAAAAAATTCATTTGGAGTTAATGGTGAAACAATTGAAGCTCTTAAACTATCAAATTTTTTACTCAAATTTTCTTTTGAAATATATAAATCCAATGATGGATGTAATTTATTTAGTTTATATTCAACATAATCGATGTCTTTTTGCAAATCGCTTACTGCAATTTTAGAATCGACATGGGAATTATACTTTTGAACAGAAGTACAATTTAAATTAAAAAAAAACAGACAACAAACACTAAAACAGATAATAAATTTTAGCTTCATAAATAGTTATTCAGATTTAGTTATAAAAAAATCCCGACGTTAATCGGGATTCTAAAAGTATTTATTTTTTTTGGAATTATGCTAACATTGTAACCGGATTTTCCATAAACGATTTAAACGTTTGTAAGAATTGAGCTCCTGTAGCACCATCTACTGTTCTGTGATCGCAAGCTAAAGTTACAACCATTGTATTCCCTACAACAATTTGTCCTTTTTTAACTACTGGCTTTTCTATAATAGCACCAACAGATAAAATAGCTGAATTAGGCTGATTAATAATTGATGTAAACGATTGTATTCCAAACATTCCTAAGTTAGAAATAGTAAAAGTACTTCCTTCCATTTCCGAAGGTTGAATTTTTTTAGATTTTGCTTTTCCAGCTAAATCTTTTACGCTAGCGCCAATTTGAGTTAAACTCATTTGGTCTGTAAATTTCAACACTGGAACCATTAATCCGTCTTCAACAGCTACTGCTACTCCAATATTCACATGGTGATTGATAACCATTGCATCTTCTCTCCATTGTGAATTTACTTGCGGATGTTTTTTCAATGCCATCGCACTCGCTTTGATTACCATATCATTGAAAGAAACTTTCGTATCTGGTAATCCGTTGATCATATTTCTTGATGCAATTGCATTATCCATATCTAACTCAATCGTTAAATAATAATGCGGTGCTGTAAATTTAGATTCTGATAAACGTCTCGCAATGGTTTTACGCATTTGCGAATTTTTAATTTCTTCCTGGAAAATTTCTCCTGCCGGAACAAAAGGCTTAACAGCAGCAACTGTATTTGTTGCTTGCTCAATAGCTTGAGCAGGAGTTGCAACTGAAGATGGAGAAAAATTCTCAACATCACTCTTTACAATTCTTCCATTTTCACCTGAACCTTTAACTTGAGACAAATTGATTCCTTTATCTTGAGCTATTTTTTTTGCTAGAGGCGATGCGAAAATTCTACCAGTATTGTTTGTGCTTTCTATTTGATTATTTGTTGTTTCTGTTTGAGAAACTACTTTTTCTTCTGCTTTTGTCTCCGAAGTTTCGGAATCAACAACTGCACCCGCTTTGTAATTAGCCGCAATTCCCGAAACATCAGTTCCTGCTGGTCCTAATATTGCTAAAATGGTATCAACTGGAGCCGAATCACCTTCTTGAACGCCGATGTATAATAAAGTTCCTGCATTGAAAGATTCGAATTCCATTGTAGCTTTATCTGTTTCAATTTCAGCTAAAATATCACCTTCATTTACAGCATCTCCAACTTTTTTTAACCAAGTAGCTACAGTTCCTGTTGTCATGGTATCACTCAAACGAGGCATAGTAACAACTTTTACACCAGCTGGCATCTCGACTGCGCTCGATGTGACAGATTTAGTTTCTTGAACTACTTTTTCTTCTTTAGTTTCAGTGGCATTTCCTCCACTTAACAAAGCTGAAATATCTTCACCAGCAGCACCAATGATCGCTAATAAAGAATCAACCGGAGCCGACTGTCCTTCTTGAATTCCGATATGAAGTAAAACACCATCATAAAAAGCTTCAAATTCCATTGTTGCTTTATCCGTTTCAATTTCGGCAAGAATATCTCCTGTTTTAATTGTATCACCCACTTTTTTTAACCAAGAAGCTACAACACCTTCTGTCATAGTATCACTCAAACGGGGCATAGTTATAATTTGTGCCATAGTTTTTATAATTTATGAGGTATAAATGGATAATTTTCTTGTTCGTATACTACATCGTATAGTTGATTTACTTCTGGGAATGGAGATTCTTCAGCGAATTTTTCACATTCAGCAACTAAATCAGCTACTCTTTTATCGATTACTTCGATTTCAGTTTCAGTAGCATAATTATTTTCTTTAATAATATCTAAAACCTGAGTAATTGGATCAATTTTTCTATATTCTTCCACTTCATCTTTAGTTCTATACAACTGAGCATCAGACATTGAGTGACCTCTATATCTATATGTTTTCATTTCTAAGAATGTTGGTCCGTCTCCACGGCGTGCTCTTTCTATAGCTTCATGCATAGCCTCAGCAACTTTAATTGGATTCATTCCGTCAACTGGTCCACAAGGCATTTCGTACCCTAAACCAAGTTTCCAAATATCTGTATGATTTGCCGTTCTTTCTACAGAAGTTCCCATTGCATATCCATTATTTTCAACAATAAATACAACTGGTAATTTCCATAACATAGCCATGTTAAATGCTTCATGTAATGAACCTTGACGCGCAGCACCATCACCAAAATAGGTTAAGGTAACTCCGCCAGTTTCAAAATACTTATCAGCAAAAGCAATACCAGCACCTACTGGAATTTGAGCTCCAACGATACCATGACCACCGTAAAATCCGTGTTCTTTAGAAAAAATATGCATAGATCCACCCATTCCTTTTGAAGTACCTGTAACTTTTCCGTACAATTCTGCCATAACTTTCTTTGGGTCTACACCCATTCCAATTGGCTGAACGTGGTTACGATATGCGGTAATCATTTTATCTTTAGACAAGTCCATAGCATGTAAAGCTCCAGCTAAAACAGCTTCTTGACCATTATAAAGGTGCAAAAATCCTCTAACTTTTTGTTGGATATAAACAGCTGCAAGTTTATCTTCAAACTTTCTCCAAAATAGCATATCTTCATACCACTTTAGGTAAACTTCTCTTGTAATTGGTTTCATTTTAGTTTGTTTTTTTAATACAATTGGATTGTAAAAGACAAAATTAGTGTTTTACAAATTTTACGAACAGCAAAAATACTACATAGAACCTGATTGAAAAAATTATATTCTACGATTTTTGTATTTTTTATAACAAATTTAATAAAAAAAGTTACGAAATCGTTATAGATGATTCTTATCAAAAACAAAAGGCAACAAATTCTTTAACGAATCTGATTTGTAAATTTCACCTACTGCACCCATAAAGAAAATTTCAATAGGGATATCTTGTTTAAATTCGTATTCTGCAATTACCTGACGACAGCTTCCACATGGAGGAATTGGCTCAGTTAATTCTCTATCTTGAGGAGAAGCAGTAATAAACATTTTTACAATTTTTGCATCAGGATAAGTTGAACCAGCATAAAAAATAGCAACTCTTTCTGCACACAATCCAGATGGATAGGCAGCATTTTCTTGATTTGAACCTTGCACTATAATGCCATTATCTAAAAGGATAGCAGCGCCAACTGTAAACTTTGAATAAGGAGCATAGGCTTTGCTTCGGGCTTCGAAGGCTTGATTTTTTAAATCTAATTCTACTTGCGAAAGTTCATCTACAGTAAGAATAGAAATAACAGAATTTATGTTAATTTGCTTCATATATTGAGGAAAAAAAATCCAAATTCTAAAAGAAGAATTTGGATATTAATATAGTTTATTTATTTAAATTAAAGTTCATCGTAATTATCACCGAAATTAAATGTTAAAGAAAAACGCAACGTATTTTCTAATGGATTTCTCACTTTTGAAGCCGAGAACAAATAAGACACATCAATCTTAACCACATTGTATTTAAAACCTGCACCTAGTGTAAAAAACTTTCTTGCTCCTTTAACTTCACTTTCATGAAAATATCCCAAACGAAGCGCAAATGAATCTTGATACCAATATTCTGCTCCTAAAGCCCAAGTAAATTCTTTTAGTTCTTCAGAAATTCCGTCTGGAGCATCGTTAAACGATTTAAAAATACCACTTGTCCAACTTGTTTTTCTGTAATCTGCTAAAGCCTGAATATAGGCATCATCTGCAGCTTGTTGTTCAGCAGGATCTATTGACCCACTATTATCTGAATCTACCGCCTCTACTACTGCTGGAGGAGTAGGGACTAGTAACTTAGTGATCTCTGCAGTAACACCTATTTTATTGTATTCATCAAAAATAAAATCAAACCCAGCTCCTAAACGCATATTTGCTGGTAAAAAGTTATTATTTAAATCATCGTTATCATAACTGATTTTTGGACCTAAATTCTGAAAATTAAATCCAGCTCTCCATCTACCGTTAAAATCGTCATACGCCATTTCTTCAGATTGATAATATCCTGCAACATCAACAGCGAATGTAGTTGCCGCAGAAACATCATTATTTACATCTGGCACTCTTAATGCAGAACGTATAAATCTACCTCCAACAGCCATAGAAAATCGCTCACTTAATTTTAGCGAATACGAACCATCTAATGCTAACTCATTTGGATTAACTGTTCTAACAGCTTCATTTGGATCAGCCGTTTGTCTTAATTCAATATCTCCTAAACCAAAAAAACGTAAAGAACCTGCAAAAGCACTTCTTTCGTTTATTCTATTATAATACGTTAGTTGACCTAACGAAATATCATTTGCAATACTTGATAAATAAGGCGTATAACTCACCGAAAAACCTTGCTTTTGAAGTGAAAAAGCATATTTAGCAGGGTTATATTGTTGCGAAAAAGCATCTGCAGAAGTAGCTACTCCCATATCTCCCATACCAGCAGAACGTGCATCGGCAGCAATTAATAAGAAAGGAACTCCAGTTGTTATTACTCTATTTTCTTGCGCTCTAACATTTTGACTTACAGTAAACAAGATTAATAATATAGCAATTTTTTTCATTTTATTCATAGAAATTAATTTGACAAATATAGTATTTTATTATAGTATTACAAGTTTCTCGTATTTTTCAACCGACTTTCCTGTTGTGGTTGACCGGACTTTTATTTTATAAACATAAACCCCTTTTCCAATCTTATCTCCAAAATCATCTCTTCCATCCCAAGTTATTTCTCTGCAAAGAAATCCTTCAGTTGTTACTTGCTGGTTTATTGTTTTTACTAACTTACCAGATACAGTTAAAATTTGAACTTGAACATCTAAAGGCTCAAAAGGCATGTTGTGATTGAACCAAAATTCAGTATAACTCACAAACGGATTAGGATAATTTAATATTTTTTCAATTCGCAAACCTTCATCAGAGCAAATTGCATTAAATTGAATTTCGGCTGTAACTAAATTATTATAAACATCCCAAGCTTTAAACAAAATAGTATGAAGTCCTGCCGTTAAATCTCGAAACGGAAATCTTACAAACCCTTTTGTATAATCATCATTCTCGGTTTCATAATACTCGTTTAGCACATAAGGATTAGATTCGTCTCCGTCTAAAATAGCAACAATATCGTGACCAATTCCACTCGCTGTATTAATACCATTTTCATCCTCTAAAAAAGCTAACAATATGGGTGAACAATTTGTAATTCCTCCCGAAACAAAACCTTCATCGTTCATATGCAATCTGACCGTTGGAGGATTTGTATCACTTACTGCATTTACGTTAACTCCTCCAATTTGGATTGATCTATCATACCCTGTTTGATTATCTAAATTAGGAATATCGCGTTTTGCATAAAAACTTATTTTGCCATTACCAACAGGTATTCTAATATCTTGTGGCACTACAAAGCTAAATTCAAACAAACCATTTACTACGGATGCATTACCTCTAAATACGGTTTCACCTAAAGTTGTAAAATTCATTACTATTAAACCACTAGAATTAGTAACACCATTATTACCTAAAGTAGCGCGATTGATATCTTTATCAAATATTTGAACCGCTAAATCGCCATTGTATCCAGACAGCAGAACATCATTTTCATCTCTAACTTCTCCCGTAATTTTGGTTAGACTTAAAGCTTGTAAAACAGGCAATGGCTGATTTACAGGAACATCATTTACTTTTGTAAGAACTACTTTTGGTCTTGGAATTGCCAATTTTAATGCTGGATCGCCAATGTAAAAAACCACTCTCCTATTATCAGATCCCGTGCTTAACTTTGTTAATCGTAATGCTTCTGCAATTGTAGGATAATCAGTAGAACCAAACGCATACAAATCTTCACTTAATAAATTATTCATCACAAAACCCGTTGTAACTCCAATTTGTCTCGTTGTGGCAATTAAACCAATTGCTCCACCTTTACTATTCCAATACATATATTCTCCACCTGTAAAACGATTTGGATCATCAAAGCGAGTAAATTCACAAGTTATTGTAATAAAAAGTGGATATCTATATCGGTTGGTTAAGTTTTGAGCATCTAATTTTTCAAACAAACGCTCTCTTGCTAGCGATTCTTCATTACCATGTCCAAAATAATTAAAAACTAAAGCCCCAAGTTCTAAAGCATCTAAAAAATCTTTTTTGGCTTCAGGATAACGTTCTCCACCGGCTGCAACTTGTTGTAAATACGAATCGGAATGTATTTTTTTTACATTAACAAACGGTTTTTGAGTTGTTAAAGTATTGGCTAAATTATCTAATCCAAACTGAAGTGTTGCATCTGTTTCATTATCAGCATCATCAGAGTAAATTACATAATTATTTCGCCATCTTCCGTACGATTTTTCATCATGATACTCAATTACCTTATCTACCATTTCGTTAGCTTGACTAACCGAGGAAACCAACATTCTACCAACTGCAATATCAATTCCATCAAAACTACCTAACATTTGTCCCTCTCCATCGTCCATTAATCCATAAAAATCGTCAGACATAAAGGAAGAATACAACGAAAAATTAGAAATATTATTTGTCTCAGAAGCTAAAGGATTAAAGCCGTGAAAAACAGGAACAATATTCGTATTATTAAATAATCGGTTTTTATAATCGTAAGATGCATCTCCAAAAAGATTTACATATTTAACTCTTTTATCTGAAGCAGAAGCATTCCAATAAACGTATTTTATAAAATTACGAATTGCCGCAACATCTTGTTTACCAGATGCAAATTCATGATAGATTTTTTCTAACGTAACAACACGAACACTTAATCCCGAATTATTTCTATGAAAATCAGCCAATCGTTCCGCTTGTGTTGATAAAAAATCAGGTGTAATAATTAGATAATCAACATCTTGAAAATTACCTTGAACATCTTTAAAAATGGTTCCCTTCAAATTTTGATTAACAACTACCGCATTTAATTCGCGCAATGGCGCAAAAGTATCAGACAAGTCAACAGCAACATATTTTTTTGCAGTTCCTAGATTTACTTTAAAACTAAAATTAGCACCGGTTGTATTCTCGTATGCAGTTACATTGTATAAATCAGTTACATCCCAAACTTGAGAAATTCCAGAAGCATTAGAAATTGCATATTCTCCTACTCCAATATTGAGCTGCTCCTGATTATTAAAAAATAAAAATTGTTTTGAAAATCCAGCTAAATTTCGTTTTACACTTAATTTAATAAAATCTAAATATCCGTTTGAACTTGGAACACCTCCGTTATTATACGTTAAAGTAACAGAAATATTTGATGAAGAAGCATTAAAAGAAGAATTCAAGGCAGACTCATAACCTTCAATACCACTACCAGAAGTAAGTTGAGGAAAATTCAAAGTTCCTAAATCTATGGCATTTGCTTTTATATTGAAAGACGAACTACCAAAAGACTTAGAGGCCGTATTTACCTTAATTTGCACCGGAACCGAAGTATCAAGATTAGGAATCGAAAAATCAAAAGTTTGTAACTCATCAATATTAAACTGCTCACTAAACCATCTTCGCCCTACTTTTCCAGGATTAACTAAATCATTTTCATAATAAATTATGTCGTCAAATTGATTAAATGTTAAAGTTGCCGAATTAACAGGTTGTTGTGCTTGTTCTATTCTTTTACCAGCAACACCTAATGAAGTAACATAATAATAAGACTTATCGGCAAACAAGTTAACGCTTGTTAAACTCTCTTCATTCCATTTATCTACTCCTTCGGCATAAAACAATATATAATCACTATTATCAAAAACACCGTCGTCTTCTCCAATAAATTGAATTGCATTTTCCTCTAAATCATCAGGATAGGGTATAGAATTATTCAAAGGTAACATTCTACCTCCGTTACCATAAATTTTAATATTTCTAGGATCTACATTTACATTAAAACCTAAACTTTGAAGAAAAGATTTAGAAATCTTATATACACCCGATTTTTCCACATAAAAACGATACCAATCACCCGTTGTTAACACAGAATTTGAAATAGACTGAACTACATTTTGATTTGGAATTCTATTGGTAACACTATTTTGAAAAGAATAAGAAAAAGAAATCACTTTTTTATAAATAGCACCCTCTTTTATAATAGGATTCAAAACAAGAACACCAAAATAATCTTCTCTAGCATTAACAACTTCTAAAGAGGATTGAATACTATTAGGAATCAAATCCTTATTCAAATCATAAAGTTCTGAAACAGAAATATTCTGATACACTACATTCGTAATTTGCAAAGTAGCTGGATTAGATGAAGCAGAAACTGGAATAATTTTTCTAAATTGAATTTTTTTTAATGGAATATCAATATTATAAAAATCCATATCAAATTGCGGCACTTTAAATGATAATTCACCTGAATTAAAATCTAAATTTGAATTCCAATTAATAGAAATAGAATTCGAATCCTGTGAGTAAACAAAGGAAACAACAAATAACAGTAATAGGAGAATAGTCTTTTTCATTAGCTATAAAACGTGTTAAACACATATATATTACAAAGAGAGAAAAATATTTTATTTTATTCTAATTTTTTACAATAAAACTTAAGATAAAACGTTGTAAGAGAAAAGATTTTAACATAAGATTAATTTTTTTTTACAAAAATTTAAAAACATGTTGCATTTTAATTCATTATTATTATCTTGCGACACGAAATTTATTACCTACTAAAGTATGAAAATTAAGAAAATTATGGCTTTAAAAGTGCTATTAGTATTAGCACTAGCATTAGGTTTTACAGGTTGTAGCAAGAAAGGAAGCACGAAAGGCGGATCTACAGCTACAGGATGGAAAATCAATGACAAAAAAGGTGGATTCCAGTTTAACGACAAGTTTAAACAACAAGAAACACCTCCTGGAATGATTTCTATCGAAGGTGGTACTTTTACTATGGGAAAAGTGCAAGATGATGTAATGCACGACTGGAACAACTCTCCAAATCAACAACACGTTCAGTCTTTCTTCATGGATGAAACAGAAGTTACAAACAAAATGTATTCTGAATACTTATTTTGGGTAAAAACTGTTTTCCCTCCAACTGAAGAAAATTACAAACACATTTATAATGGTGCGATTCCTGATACTTTGGTATGGAGAAATCGTTTAGGTTATAATGAAACCATGACTAACAACTACTTAAGACACCCTGCTTATGCTGATTACCCAGTAGTAGGAGTTAATTGGATTCAAGCAGTTGAATTTAGCAAATGGAGAACTGACCGTGTAAATGAGAACATCTTAGAACGCGAAGGTTACCTTAAAAAAGATAACAAAATTAAATTAGGTTCTGATGTAACTGCTGAAAACTCTTTTAGTACTGAAACTTATATCAACACTCCATCAAAAGCATTTGGTGGTAATGAAGAAGTTGTATTGAAAAAAGAAATGGGTGGTGGTAGAAGACCGGCTGCAGATACTGCTAAAAACGTTTATGCTCAAAGAAGTTCTGGTTTAATTTTACCAGAATACAGATTACCAACAGAAGCTGAATGGGAATATGCTGCAACAGCATTAGTTGGAAACAGAGAATACAACATTTACAAAGGACAAAAGAAATATCCTTGGAGTGGTCAATACACTCGTTCTTCTAAAAGACAATATAGAGGCGACCAATTAGCCAACTTTAAACAAGGAAAAGGAGATTACGGCGGAATCGCAGGATGGTCTGATGACGGAGCTGACATTACAAATAAAGTTAAAGCATACGCCCCAAATGATTTTGGTTTATATGATATGGCTGGTAACGTAGCAGAATGGGTTCAAGACGTTTACAGACCTATGGTTGATGATGAAGCAAATGACTTTAACTATTTTAGAGGTAACGTTTATACTAAAAATAAAATCGGTGAAGACGGTGTTGTTGAATTAGTAACTTCTGACAATATTACTTATGATACTTTAAGTAATGGTAGAATTATGGCTAGAAATTTCCCTGGTCAAATTGCACAAGTTCCAGTTGACGAAAACGAAACTTATTTAAGAACTCAATTTTCAACTTCAGACAACATTAACTACAGAGATGGTGATAGACAATCTACACGTTTCTATAAGTTTAATGATTCTGAAGAAGGTGAATCTGGAGGAGATCAAAAAAGAATGTACGAAGCTCCTAAACACTCTATTACAGCTGATAGTTTAGGTAAAATGGTGAAGAAATTTGACAAATCTGACAAAAGAACAACTTTAGTTGACGACAACGTAAGAGTTTACAAAGGTGGTTCATGGAGAGATAGAGCATATTGGTTAGATCCAGCTTCTAGAAGATTCTTCCCTCAAGATATGGCTACTGACTACATCGGATTTAGATGTGCAATGTCTAAAGTAGGTCCTAAGTCTAATAAAAAGACTCCTAGAGGAAATCCTAAGAAATAATTTTCATACAAAATACTTTAAGAAGCCCTTTCGATTGAAAGGGCTTTTTTTTATCTTCGTTTCGTATTAAAAAACCAAATATGACATCAATAGAAACTTTACATACATTATTTTTAAATTGTTCAAGTGTTTCAACAGATACTAGAAAAATAGAAAAAAACAGCCTTTTTGTAGCGCTAAAGGGAGATAATTTTGATGCCAATACATTTTCTAAAGAAGCACTTGAAAAAGGCGCTAAATATGTTGTAATTGACAATTCTAAGTTCTACATAGATGAAAGAACTCTTTTAGTAGAAGATTCACTTATAGCATTACAAGAATTAGCAAAGTTTCATAGAAAACATTTAGGGCTTACAATAATTGGATTAACAGGAAGTAACGGTAAAACCACCACAAAAGAACTCATTCATGCCGTATTATTAAAAAAATATAATACACTAGCAACAATTGGTAATTTAAACAATCATATTGGTGTTCCATTAACTTTATTACGATTCACAAAAGATACAGAAATTGGAATTGTAGAAATGGGTGCAAATCATCAAAAAGAAATTGAATTCTTATGTGAAATTGCACAACCTGATTTTGGATATATAACTAATTTTGGAAAAGCGCATTTAGAAGGCTTTGGTGGAGTTGAAGGAGTTATTAAAGGAAAAAGTGAACTATACAACTATATAAAAAACAACAACAAAACAGTTTTCATAAACGCAGACGATCCATTACAAAAAGAAAAATCAAATAACCTTACCACATACAGTTTTTCAACAAATGAAACTGAAGCAGATGTTACGATTTCTAAAGTTGTAGCAAATCCGATGGTCCAAATTTCATTTAATGACGAAACCATTAATTCTCATTTAATAGGAATTTACAATGCAAACAATATTAATGCTGCGATTACAATTGGTCATTATTTTAAAATTTCAGATAAATTAATAAAGGAGGCAATTGAAAATTACATTCCCGAAAACAATCGATCACAATTAATTGAGAAAAATGGGAATAAGATTATTTTAGACGCATACAATGCTAACCCAAGCAGCATGCAAGCAGCTATAACCAACTTCATCCAATTAGAAGACAACTCAAAAATTGCAATTCTTGGCGATATGTTTGAACTAGGAGAAGAAAGCCTTTTAGAACACAAAAAAATTATAGAATTTTTGGTGAATGAAAATAAAATAACAACTTATTTTATTGGTAAAGATTTTTACGCAAATAAAGTAAATCATTCGAATTTAAAATTTTTTGAAAATTTTGAAATTTTATCAGATTTTTTAAAAAACAACCCACCAACCAACAGCTTGTTATTAATTAAAGGCTCAAGAGGGATGGCTTTAGAAAAAACATTACAAATAATTTAAAATAAAAAAATCCTACATTTCTGTAGGATTTAATTTTTGTGGGCGATGAGGGGTTCGAACCCCCGACCCCCTCGGTGTAAACGAGGTGCTCTGAACCAGCTGAGCTAATCGCCCCAATAAGTTGCTTTACTAGTACCGTAATGCGAGTGCAAATATACAAGGAATATTTATAATTGCAAGACTTTTTAAATAAAATTACACGATTTCTGCAACCACAAATGTACTACCGCCAATGTAAATAAAATCCGAATCTTTAGCCAAACTTATAGCAGTACTATAAGCTTCTGAAACAGAAATAAATACATTTCCAATCAAATCAAAAGCAGAAGCTTTTTCTTTTAAAATTTGAGCATTCAACCCGCGTGAAATATTTGGCGAACAAAAATAATACTTTGCATTTTTTGGAAATAATGGCAATATTGCATCTAAATCTTTATCATCTACTACTCCTAAAACCATGTGAAGCGTTTCAAATGAATGATGCTGAATTTGATTTAATACTATTTTTAATCCATGACTATTATGTGCTGTATCGCAAACGATAAAAGGTTGCTGTTGTAAAATTTGCCATCTACCAAGCAACCCAGAATTTTGAACTACATTTTTTAATCCTAATTGAATATGCGCTTCTTCAATATTAAAATGTGATTGCAATAATTGAATAGTTTGAAGAACCGTTTTTTTATTCTGCTCTTGATAATCACCTAATAAAGCGCAATCATAAAGTACTTTAGGATTATCCTGAGCAAAATAAATCCTTGCATTTTCTGAATTTGATTTATCTAAAAAAACAGGCTTAGTTTCTACATTATATTCTCCAATAACAACTGGCACTTCAAATTTAACAATACCCGCTTTTTCTGCGGCAATTTTAGCTAAAGTGGTTCCTAAAAATTGCGTATGGTCTAAACCAATATTAGTAATAACAGACACTAAAGGGTTTATAATATTGGTAGCGTCTAACCTACCTCCCATTCCAACTTCAATTACAGCAACATCTACTTGCTCTTTTGCAAAATAATCAAAGGCCAAGCCAACAGTCATTTCAAAAAAACTCAATTGATTAGTCTCAAAAAAACGAATATGATTTGATACAAATTCAACCACAAAATCTTCAGAAATCATTTCACCATTGATTCTTATTCGCTCGCGAAAATCTTTTAAATGTGGTGATGTATACAACCCAACTTTATAACCTGCTTCTTGAAGAATAGATGCTAACATAGAAGAAGTTGACCCTTTACCATTTGTACCTGCTACATGAATCGATTTAAATTTAGTTTCTGGATGATTTAAATAATCAACTAACAATAAAGTATTGGTCAAATCTTTTTTATAAGCCAAAGCGCCTTGCATTTGAAACATTGGCAATTGCTGAAACATCCAATCTGTAGTTTCTTTGTAAGTCATTTTTAATTATTTGAAACGAATGGTTTAGGATTTCTTGCTGTCCATTTTCCCGCTATCCATTACAATCAATGCTAGCGCATTGGATTTTCATTTCTATCGGGGTTAAAGAGTTAACTTTAGGATTTCTTGATTATTCTCCTACTTGAAAATTAACTACCACAAAACCTATTTGTGTATCAGGCGCCTTGTCATCAGGCTGCCATTTAAAGGTTTTAGCAGTTGCAATTGCAGGGCTAACCAAACATGGATTAGTATTAGTAGTTCCTTGAGCTCTTTCAGCACGGATAACATTTCCTTGCTTGTTTACCCAAATCTTAACAACAACCTTACCCGATTCATTACAATCTTGAATTTTTTTACTATTTCCAGATAATTTTCTACCAGCCAATCCCCAACCCGTTCCATTTCCTGCTCCATTTCCATCACCAGAACCATTACCATAAAAACTAGTGGCATATAAACTTCCATTAGGATTCCCTTTATCACCACCTTGGTCGTCGTCACCATGACCTGATTGACTGGTTCCGTCTTGTTTTGGACCTTTAATAATACTATTTAAGGCACTATTATTAGGCTTCACCGGCTTAGTATCAGTTGGTTTCGTTACAGGTTTAGGTTCCGAAGGTTTTACTACTGGTTTTTTAACCTCTTTTTTAGGTAAAGTAACAGGAGCTTCTTCATCTTGAGTTAAAACATCATCTTCTTCCACAGGAGTTGGCTCAGCCTTTACTTGATCTGGAGACATTTGCACAGGCTCTGTTGGTTGTATTTCTCCACTACCTGTATCGGTAGTTCCAAAATTAACAGCAATTCCGTTTTCAGGCGGAGGATCCATATAGGTTAATCCAAAAATAGTAAACAACAGAAAAAGTATCACAAAAATAACTGAAGTTACCGTGAATGACTTTTTTTCTTCTGGTGTTTCTAAAAATTTCATTTAAACTATTTTGGATTAACTGCAATAACCATTTTAATTTGATTTCTATAAGCAATTTCCATAACCTTTACCACTTTTTCATGTGGTACTGATTTTTCAGCTCTTAAAACAATAGCTTTATTTTCGGAATTCGCCATTATAGCCATTAACTGATTTTCTAAATCAGCTTCATTGATTTTATCTTTATCAATAAAAAAATTCAAATCTTTATCAATACTAACCGATGTGCTTTTGTTACTATCTGTTTTTCCTTTAGCTTTTGGCAATACTAAGTCTAATGCATTAGTAGTTACCATTGTAGAAGTTAGCATGAAAAATATCAACAACAAGAAAACAATGTCGGTCATAGACGACATATTAAATTCTGTTGAAACTTTATTTCTTGTTTTGCCTAACTTCATTATACTGGTTCATTTAATAAATCTAAGAAATCAACTGCATTAGCTTCCATTTGATTTACCACTTTATTCGTTTTTACCACTAAGTGATTATATCCTACATAAGCAATAATACCTACAACTAAACCAACAACCGTAGTGGTCATTGCAGTGTAAATTCCTTCGGCTAAAGCACCTACTTCAATTTGTCCACCACCACTTGCCATTTTATGAAAAGCAAGAATCATACCAAGAACAGTTCCTAAGAAACCAACCATTGGACCCGCTCCAGAAATTGTAGCTAACATGCTGGTGTTTTTTTCTAACTTATATAATTCTAAGTTTCCTGCATTTTCAATAGCTGTATTGATATCTTCTAAAGGTTTTCCAATACGTGAAATTCCTTTTTCAATTAGTCTCGCTACAGGAGAATTAGTTTGAGCACACAACATTTTTGCGCCATCTATTTTTCCTGCCATAATATTAATTTTAATATTATTCATAAAACTAGCATCAATTTTAGAAGCTTTATTTATTGCCATAAGTCGCTCAAAATATAAAAAAAGCGCAGCAAAAAGCAATGTAAATAAAACAATCATTATTACCTGTCCGCCAATACCCCCACTGGTTAACAGACTCCAAATAGATAATGTTTGTTCGGTTGGCTGTGCATCTGCAGCAACTTGACTAGCCACAGCTAAACTATCAGCTTGAAGAAATAAACTCATAAATTGTTATTTTATATTAAAAACGTATATAAATCTTAAATATTGCTTAGTGAGAATTTAAAAGAAAATCTCTTAATACTACAAAAACGGCACTACCGGCTAAAAATCCTATTAATGCTAGTCCGCCTATTTTTTTAAGATACCAAAAGAAATCAATTTTTTCCATACCCATTGCAACAACACCGGCTGCAGAACCAATAATTAAAATACTTCCACCGGTACCGGCAGCATATGCAATAAAATGCCATGCTGGCTCATCCATACCAATTTGAAACATTCCAATACTAGCAGCAACTAATGGCACATTATCAATAATTGCAGATCCAGCACCTAACAATAAAACAACCAAATCGGAAATTTTTGTTGATGCATGTTCTGTACCTAAATAAGGTATATTTGCTTCAAGAGAGCCTGCAAAATCATACAACATTCCTAATGATTCTAAAGCAGCAACTGCCATTAAAATCCCTAAAAAGAAAAGCAAACTTGGCATTTCTATTTTAGACAATGATTTATGCAAAGGACTATTATGACTTTCATCATGATCACCCATAGCCTTACCTACATTAAATCTTCTATTACTTAAAAACTCAGCAACGGCAGCAACAACAGCTAATGAAAGCATCATTCCAACATAAGGAGGCAAATGAGTTAAAGTTTTAAACACAGGCACAAACAAAATACCACCTAGTCCAAGATAAAACATAAGAGCACTACTTGTATTTTTATTATCCTCTACAATAATTTCCTCGATATTTCCTTTGAAAATAGATAATTTAGAAGCAATCAAAGTTGGTATAGCATAACATACAATAGAAGGTAATAATACATGAACAATTAATTGATTTGCAGAAACCTTATTCGCAATCCATAGCATTGTTGTAGTTACATCTCCAATAGGAGACCAAGCTCCTCCAGCGTTTGCAGCAATTACAATTAAACCAGCAAACCAAAGTCTTGTTTCTTTATCACTAACTATTTTTTGTAAAATAGTAATTAAAACTATGGTAGCTGTTAAATTATCTATAATTGCAGATAAAATAAAAGCTAAAGTTGAAAACAACCATAGTAATCTAACTTTACTTTTTGTTCTAATAAATGATTTAATTGTTGAAAATCCATCGAAATAATCTATAATCTCTACAATGGTCATAGCTCCCATTAAAAAGAATAAAATTTCTGCCGTTTTACCTAAATGATGTAATAAAACACCCTCAACGTGATGACTTTCTTTACCTACACCCGGTATGATTTCAAAAACCTCTAAGTGATTAACCGCAATTAATGCCCATAAAATAGCCATCATTGCTAACGCAGGAATTAATTTATCTATTTTAAGAGAATGTTCCATAGCTATACCTAAATAACCTAGAACAAATATTACAACCAATAAGATTTCCATCTAAAAATTTATTTTAATTAAACAAGTTGTTTTAAAGCAATTTCAAATGCAGTAGCACTAATATTCTTTTTATCTGAATTTAATGCGTGAGCTTTTTGAATTGCAGTTTTAATTGTGTTTGAAGTGTCAGAAAATATAGCCTCATCTGTCATTTGCACTTTTTTCTCCATAAAATAAGCAAAAACTCTTGCCATTCCACAATTAGCAATAAAGTCAGGAATTAAACTTACTTTTTTATCTGTTTCTTCCATAATTGGCCCAAAGAAAATAGCAGTATCAGCAAAAGGCACATTTGCACCACTAGAAATTACTTCTAAACCAGAAGAAATCATACTGTCTATTTGATCTTTAGTTACTAATCTAGAGGCAGCACAAGGAGCAAATACTTGAGCACCCATAGACCAAATTTTATCATTAATTTCCGCAAAAGGAATCATGTTATTGGCTACCAATTTGTTTCCATCTTTGTTTAAAAACAACTCTTTAATTTCTTCAAAAGAAAATCCATTTTCATTAATTAAACCTCCATCTCTATCTATAATTCCAACAACTTTAGCTCCCATTTGCGCTAAATAAAAAGCTGCTGCAGATCCTACATTTCCGAAACCTTGTACAATTGCTTTCTTTCCTACAACACTTCCTCCGTAAATATCATAATAATGACGAACAGCTTCAGCAACTCCATAACCAGTAATCATGTCAGCAACTGTATACTTTCTATTTACATCTGGAGAGAAATTTGGATTTTCAATAACCTTAATAACACCTTGACGTAATTGTCCTATTCTATTAATTTTATCTGCTTCTGTTGGCCTAAAATGTCCATTAAAAACACCTTCTTGCGGATGCCAAACACCACAATCTTCTGTCATCGGAATCACTTCATGAATTTCATCTACATTTAAATCACCACCTGTTCCGTAATAATTTTTTAATAATGGAGAAACAGCTTTATACCATCTTTCTAAAACTCCTTTTTTTCTTGGGTCATTTGGATCAAAATTGATTCCTGATTTAGCACCACCAATAGCTGGTCCTGAAACAGAGAATTTAACTTCCATAGTTTTAGCTAATGAAAGTACTTCATTCATATCTAATCCTTTACGCATACGAGTTCCTCCACCAGCAGCGCCTCCTCTTAGTGAATTAATCACTGTCCATCCTTCAGCATTAGTTTCTGGATCTTTCCAATTAAATACTATTTCTGGTTCTTTGTTTTCAAATTTTTGTAATAAATCTTTCATTGTGTTGGTTAAATTTTTTTGGTTTTACAAATATACATATTCTGTTTTAGCTCGGAAGCTAAAACTACATTTTTTAGTTTTTTATAACATTTAAATAAAGACAACTCCTGAAGAGTGATTTTCTTTTGCACCTGTTACAGAAGACAATACATTAATTTCATTTCGCAATCGCAATACACCTAGAAATCCAAAAATAAGCGCTTCTTTAAATTGAATCGTTTTATCATCTGGAATTACAATGTTAGTTGATGGCAAATAGTTACGCAATCTCTCTATCAAAAACCGATTATAAGCCCCGCCTCCTGTTATAAATAAACTAGCTTCTGATTTACAACAAATTTTAGCAACTTGAATAGCAATGTGTTCCACAAAAGTTCGAAGTTTATCTTTTACATCGATTTGGAAAGAATGCATTAATGGAAAAATTTCAGCATTAACAAATTCCATTCCGAGTGATTTAGGATAAGTTGCTTTGTAAAAATCTAAATCATTCAATTGTTGCAATAAATCTTGATTGACATTTCCAGATTTGGCAAAATTTCCAGCATCATCATATGCAAATCCCAATTCATTGGCATAAAAATTCAAAACGGTATTCACGGGCGAAATATCAAATGCAATTCTATTACTGTTTTCATTGAAAGACACATTCGAAAATCCGCCCAAATTCAAACAATAATCATATTCCGAAAAAAGCAACTCATCTCCTATCGGAACCAATGGCGCACCTTGTCCTCCTAATTTAACATCTTGCACTCTAAAATCGCAAACAATTGTTTGATTCACTAAATCACGAATCATTGGAAGATTTCCAATTTGAAGCGTAAATCCGTTTTGAGGTTGGTGTGAAATAGTATGACCGTGACTACAAACTGCATCAATTTCAGTAAGATTATGTTTAGAAATAAAATCAGAAATTATCGAAGCTAAAAGTTTTGTATAGTCGACATTCAATCCCTCTAATTCAGATGGATTAAAATGAATCGCATTTTTCAATTTGGTAAGCCATTCTTCCGAATATGAAACAGTCTCAGATTGATAAATTTCGAAGGTCCAACGATCTGAATTATTGAATTTTATGTAAGCTAAATCGACACCATCTAACGATGTGCCCGACATAACACCTATAACGTTATAGTTTTCTTTAAACATGGGTTAAAATTACAAATTGTTATTGAAAATTTGCTAATTAATCTTTACATTTGGTTCCTGAAATTACAAAATAAACAAACATTACATCTAAATAATATGGATTTTAAATTAACCGAAGAGCATTTAATGATTCAGCAAGCTGCTAGAGATTTTGCTCAAACAGAATTATTACCTGGAGTTATTGAAAGAGATGAACATTCAAAATTCCCAACCGAACAAGTTAAAATGATGGCAGAACTTGGTTTTATGGGTATGATGGTAGATCCAAAATACGGAGGAGCTGGATTAGATAGTTTATCTTATGTTTTAGCAATGGAAGAAATTGCAAAAGTAGATGCTTCTGCTGCAGTTATTATGTCGGTAAACAACTCTTTAGTCTGTGCAGGTTTAGAAAAATACGGATCAGAAGAACAAAAGATAAAATACTTAACGCCGTTAGCTAAAGGAGATGTAATCGGAGCTTTCTGTTTATCAGAACCAGAAGCAGGTTCAGATGCTACTTCACAAAGAACAACTGCTATTGATATGGGCGACCATTATTTAGTAAACGGAACTAAAAACTGGATTACAAACGGAGGAACTGCATCTACTTATTTAGTAATTGCACAAACTGATGCTTCAAAAGGACACAAAGGAATTAACGTTCTTATCATGGAAAAAGGAATGCCTGGTTTTGAAGTAGGTCCAAAAGAAAAGAAAATGGGAATTCGTGGTTCTGACACACATACCTTATTATTTAATGATGTAAAAGTTCCTAAAGAAAATAGAATTGGAGAAGACGGTTTCGGATTTGCTTTCGCTATGTCAACATTAAACGGAGGAAGAATTGGAATTGCATCACAAGCTTTAGGTATTGCACAAGGAGCTTATGAATTAGCATTAAAATATTCTCAAGAGCGTGTAGCTTTTGGAAAACCAATTTTCAATCACCAAGCCATTGCATTCAAATTAGCTGACATGCATGTGAAAATTACATGTGCTAGATTGTTAATTCACAAAGCAGCAACTGAAAAAGATAATGGAGAAGATATTGCACATTCTGGTGCGATGGCAAAACTATACGCTTCAGAAATTGCATTAGAAGTAGCAAATGAAGCTGTACAAATTCACGGTGGAAATGGTTATGTAAGTGAATACCACGTAGAACGTATGATGCGTGATTCTAAAATTACACAGATTTACGAAGGTACTTCAGAAATCCAACGTATAGTAATTTCAAGAGGTTTAGTGAAATAGTTAAAACAATAAATTAAATAGAAATCCGACTTCACAAGAGTCGGATTTTTTATGGCGTTCCCAAAAGTGTCGGGCTTTCCACACTCGCTTTACTTATAATCCTTAGATGTTTTAAGTAAGAGCTCAAACAAATGCTCCTATCCCTAACGCGGGAATTGTTTTTCAGTTGAAATTTATTGTAAAATAATTTATAAATTGATTAAAATTCACAAAACACGCAAAAGGATTCGCTTGTGAATTGGGTAAAAAATTAACAATTAAATTGTCAGTAAAATATAGCAGACAGAACAGTTGCAAGTGCATATAAAATTTTTATTTATAGACTAAGTTATATGTCTACTAGTTCTAGTAATAAAACGACCCAAATTTAATTATTTTTAAAATGGAGAAAAATTTAGAAAATTTCATTATCTGTATTTCTATTAGTATAATATCATTATCAATTGGTATATATTATGTTAGAAAATATAAAGAAGAAAATTACAAACCCGAATATGGTGTTAAAAGATATAGTAATTTAGATTATTACAAAGATGGATTCAAAATATTATCATACTATAGGTCTTATGCCTTAATATTTATTGGTGCTTTATTTTTTCTTTTTGCACTAACTGCACTTTTTTAAAAATAAGTTTGATATAATTATCATTATAACAACTCAAAAATCCTACATTAAAATAGGATTAGTTAACTAGTTCGCAAAATTATAAGCGGCATTGATGTATGATTCAGAAATGCCGTTTTTTTAATAGTCTGAGTTGTCCTAAAAAAGGTTGACTCGTTAATAATTCAAATATAGTTAAATCGTAACAGAATTAATTCTGTTACGATTTATTTTTCCCCATTGTTTTAAATGTATTGTTTTTTGTTGATGTGCTTGGTTTGGAGTTATCATATTAATTGACATATGTATTCTAAAATTGTTGTATAAACTAATAGCTTGTGTGACTTGTTTTTTTAAATTTTGATAATTTTCAAAGATTTCATGTAAACCAAATTCTTCTTTTAAGATTCCATTTACTCTTTCTGCTATTGCATTTTCATATGGATCGTATTCTTGTGTCATACTAATTAAAATATTGTTTTTCTTTAACAAATCAGTATACTCTTTACTACAATATTGTAAACCTCTGTCAGAATGGTGAATGAGTTTATTTTTTGTTTTCCTGTCAATCAAAGCCATTTCTAAAGCTTTTACTGTATTTGAACTCATTAAATTATCTGATAGTTGATAACCAACGATTTTCTTGGAACAAGCATCAGTGAGTAAATGCAAATAATATGTTTTCTCTTTTGTTCGTAAATAAGTTATATCAGCAACCCAAACTTGTTCAGGTCTGTTAAGTTCTAAATTGCTTATTAAATTTGAATAGCGTTTCATCCAATGTCTTGAGTTTGTTGTTTTGTAATATCTTCGAGCTTTAGGAACTTGTAAATATTCCGCTTTTAAAAAATCTAAAAAATTATCTCGACCAATTAATATATGATGTTTTATAAATTCATCTTGTAACATTAAATAAAGTTTTTTACCACCTGTTCGGGGTAATTGCTTACGAATATTTACAACTAAACTTCTTAATAATTCTGAATTGTATTTAGATATTTTAATTTTTGATTTTCGCTTGTAAAATGCCTGTTTTGTATATCCAAACAGTTCGCATAACTCATAAGTAGTCAACAAACTAATTGTGTTTATTTCTTCGACTGCTTGGAACCAGACTTTTTTACAATATCAATTTTAAGTTCGCGTTCGGCTATTTCGATAAATCGTTTGAATACTTTTAACTCTTCTTCTTTTTTAGTTAATTGAGCTTCTAGCTCTTTTATACGTTGTTGTTGAGGATCTTTCATAGGACGACCAAATGTTATTTTATCTTCATAGGTAAATTTACCATATTTTTTTAACCATCTTGGTATACAACTATTACCTAAAATATTGTAGCGTCTTCGAAGTTCTGCTTTTGTAAATAAACCCCTTTCAAATTCACTTACAACTTGCCGTTTAAATGCTTCACTGTAAATTTGTGGAGTACTCTCAATTTTTGAAGTTTTCTTTTTTGTTGACATATTATGTAATATTTAGTCAACTTATTTCAGGACAAGACAGTCTAAACAATAAACCACCTCTAATAGAGGTGCTTTATTGTTTTTAGTCCCATCGAGACGATATATTTAAAACAAAAAGCCTGTCTAAATTAGACAGGCTTTTCAAAAGAAAGGCGACGGATCGACCCGCTGAGGCGGGGACACGCTGCACCAATAAAAAAAAGAAAGCCCAGCTTTTTCAAGCTGGGCTTCTAAAAGAAAGGCGGCGACATACTCTCCCACATAACTGCAGTACCATCTGCGCAATCGGGCTTAACTTCTCTGTTCGGAATGGGAAGAGGTGAGCCCCGACGCAATAACCACCTTAAGAGGTTATAATTGCTTTGGACAATTATTTCCAAAGTTAATTATCAATTATAAATTGTTAATTATCAATTGGACAATATCTTAACATACTGAGATAAATAAATTTAAAGAAAGTTTCTCTGCGTCCGCCGAGGCGGACGCAGATTTATACATAAGCTAACGGGTTATTAGTACTACTCGACTATGACATTACTGCCTTTACATCTATAGCCTATCGACCTAGTCATCTTCTAGGACCCTTAAAAGAAATCTCATCTTGTGGTGGGTTTCGCGCTTATATGCTTTCAGCGCTTATCCCTTCCCAACGTAGCTACTCTGCAGTGCTCCTGGCGGAACAACAGATACACCAGCGGTTAGTCCAATTCGGTCCTCTCGTACTAGAATCAGATCCACTCAAATTTCTAACGCCCACAGTAGATAGAGACCGAACTGTCTCACGACGTTCTGAACCCAGCTCGCGTGCCACTTTAATGGGCGAACAGCCCAACCCTTGGGACCTTCTCCAGCCCCAGGATGTGACGAGCCGACATCGAGGTGCCAAACCCCCCCGTCGATATGAGCTCTTGGGGGAGATCAGCCTGTTATCCCCGGCGTACCTTTTATCCTTTGAGCGATGGCCCTTCCATGCGGAACCACCGGATCACTATGCTCTACTTTCGTACCTGATCGACCTGTATGTCTCTCAGTCAAGCTCCCTTATGCCATTGCACTCTACGCACGGTTACCAAGCGTGCTGAGGGAACCTTTAGAAGCCTCCGTTACTCTTTTGGAGGCGACCACCCCAGTCAAACTACCCACCAAACAATGTCCCCCGTTATACGGGGTTAGGCCTCAGACAAGCAAAGGGTGGTATTTCAACAATGACTCCACAACGCCTAGCGACGCCACTTCATAGTCTCCCACCTATCCTACACATCACGTGTCCAAGGTCAATATTAAGCTATAGTAAAGGTGCACAGGGTCTTTTCGTCCCACTGCGGGTAAGCGGCATCTTCACCGCTACTACAATTTCACCGAGCTCATGGCTGAGACAGTATCCAGATCGTTACACCATTCGTGCAGGTCGGAACTTACCCGACAAGGAATTTCGCTACCTTAGGACCGTTATAGTTACGGCCGCCGTTTACTTGGGCTTCATTTCAATGCTTCTCCGAAGATAACATCTCCACTTAACCTTCAAGCACCGGGCAGGTGTCAGGCCCTATACTTCATCTTACGATTTTGCAGAGCCCTGTGTTTTTGATAAACAGTCGCCTGGATCTTTTCACTGCGGCCAGCATTGCTGCTGGCGACCTTTCTCCCGAAGTTACAGGTCTATTTTGCCTAATTCCTTAGCCATGAATCTCTCGAGCACCTTAGGATTCTCTCCTCAACTACCTGTGTCGGTTTACGGTACTGGTACTTATAATCTAAGTTTAGAAGATTTTCTTGGCAGCCTTTAGGTACACTATCACTTTGTCCGAAGACTCCGTGTACTATCGCATTTCACCAGTCCCAGCGGATTTGCCTACCGGGCCTATAGCTAAGTGCTTTAACGAACTATTCCGTCAGTTCGCGGTACTTTCACCACTGCGTCTCTCCATCACAATTATAAGTAGTACGGGAATATTAACCCGTTGGCCATCGACTGTCCCTTTCGGGTTCGCCTTAGGACCAGACTAACCCACAGCTGATTAGCATAGCTGTGGAAACCTTAGTTTTTCGGTGTGCGGGTTTCTCGCCCGCATTATCGTTACTTATGCCTACATTTTCTTTTCTAAACAGTCCAGCATGACTCACATCACACCTTCGACCCAGTTTAGAATGCTCCCCTACCACTTACGTAAAACGTAAATCCATAGCTTCGGTAATATGCTTATGCCCGATTATTATCCATGCTCGTCCGCTCGACTAGTGAGCTGTTACGCACTCTTTAAATGAATGGCTGCTTCCAAGCCAACATCCTAGCTGTCTGGGCAGACAAACCTCGTTATTTCAACTTAGCATATATTTGGGGACCTTAGCTGATGGTCTGGGTTCTTTCCCTCTCGGACATGGACCTTAGCACCCATGCCCTCACTGCTGGTAAACATTATATAGCATTCGGAGTTTGTCAGGAATTGGTAGGCGATGAAGCCCCCGCATCCAATCAGTAGCTCTACCTCTATATAACTTATACCCAGCGCTGCACCTAAATGCATTTCGGGGAGTACGAGCTATTTCCGAGTTTGATTGGCCTTTCACCCCTACCCACAGGTCATCCGAAGACTTTTCAACGTCAACCGGTTCGGACCTCCACTATGTGTTACCACAGCTTCATCCTGCCCATGGGTAGATCACACGGTTTCGCGTCTACCATTACTGACTAAAGCGCCCTATTCAGACTCGCTTTCGCTACGGATCCATACCATAAGTACTTATCCTTGCCAGCAACGGTAACTCGTAGGCTCATTATGCAAAAGGCACGCCGTCACCCCACGAAAGGGCTCCGACCGCTTGTAAGCGTATGGTTTCAGGATCTATTTCACTCCGTTATTCACGGTTCTTTTCACCTTTCCCTCACGGTACTGGTTCACTATCGGTCTCTCAGGAGTATTTAGCCTTAGCGGATGGTCCCGCCAAATTCACACAGGGTTTCACGTGCCCCGCGCTACTCAGGATACCACTATCTATATCTTCTCTTACCCATACAGGACTATCACCCTCTTTGGTTTACCTTTCCAGGTAATTCCGGTTCAATCCGCATAGAATATCGTGGTCCTACAACCCCAACATTGCCGTAACAACATTGGTTTGGGCTAATCCGCGTTCGCTCGCCACTACTTACGGAATCACTTTTGTTTTCTTCTCCTCCGCCTACTTAGATGTTTCAGTTCAGCGGGTTTGCTCTCCTATCGGAGTGACATGTCTTCAACATGCCGGGTTGCCCCATTCAGGTATCTACGGATCAATTCGTGTGTGCCAATCCCCGTAGCTTTTCGCAGCTTATCACGCCTTTCATCGCCTCTGAGAGCCTAGGCATCCCCCATACGCCCTTATTTTGCTTATGTGCCGCCTAATTCTATAAATAAAACTAGGACTTTCTTTATAAATACGTGATAAATCACGCATCTACTGTACTTTCTACTTTTTAAATATTTTTATCTCAATATGTCAATGAACTTTTATCTAGTGATAAGTGATAAGTAATTAGTGATAAGCTTTAGCTATTCACTTTTTACTCTTTACTATACACTCGAATAGTGGAGAATATCGGAGTCGAACCGATGACCTCCTGCGTGCAAGGCAGGCGCTCTAGCCAGCTGAGCTAATCCCCCGTTTTTTAGTGTTCAGTTAACAGTTATCAGTTAACAGTACTTCAAACGGTTACTCAACCTCTAAAATTTCCTTATAAGTAAAACATTGTAGTCCCGCCCAGACTCGAACTGGGGACCCCTACATTATCAGTGTAGTACTCTAACCAGCTGAGCTACGAGACTCTGTTTTTACTTATTTGTATTATTTGAATTAACAGCGAGAGTAATATTGATCTATACCTAAGATAGCTTCTCGTTTCTTCTCTAGAAAGGAGGTGTTCCAGCCGCACCTTCCGGTACGGCTACCTTGTTACGACTTAGCCCTAGTTACCAGTTTTACCCTAGGCAGCTCCTTGCGGTCACCGACTTCAGGCACCCCCAGCTTCCATGGCTTGACGGGCGGTGTGTACAAGGCCCGGGAACGTATTCACCGGATCATGGCTGATATCCGATTACTAGCGATTCCAGCTTCACGGAGTCGAGTTGCAGACTCCGATCCGAACTGAGATAGGTTTTGTAGATTCGCTCCTGCTCGCGCAGTGGCTGCTCTCTGTACCTACCATTGTAGCACGTGTGTGGCCCAGGACGTAAGGGCCGTGATGATTTGACGTCATCCCCACCTTCCTCACAGTTTACACTGGCAGTCTCGTTAGAGTTCCCGACATGACTCGCTGGCAACTAACGACAGGGGTTGCGCTCGTTATAGGACTTAACCTGACACCTCACGGCACGAGCTGACGACAACCATGCAGCACCTTGTAAATTGTCCGAAGAAAAAACTGTTTCCAGTCCTGTCAATCTACATTTAAGCCCTGGTAAGGTTCCTCGCGTATCATCGAATTAAACCACATGCTCCACCGCTTGTGCGGGCCCCCGTCAATTCCTTTGAGTTTCACACTTGCGTGCGTACTCCCCAGGTGGGATACTTATCACTTTCGCTTAGCCACTCAGATTGCTCCGAACAGCTAGTATCCATCGTTTACGGCGTGGACTACCAGGGTATCTAATCCTGTTCGCTCCCCACGCTTTCGTCCATCAGCGTCAATCGTTTGTTAGTAACCTGCCTTCGCAATTGGTATTCCATGTAATATCTAAGCATTTCACCGCTACACTACATATTCTAGTTACTTCACAAAAATTCAAGCCTTACAGTATCAATGGCAGTTTCCTAGTTGAGCTAGGAGATTTCACCACTGACTTATAAGGCCGCCTACGGACCCTTTAAACCCAATGATTCCGGATAACGCTTGGACCCTCCGTATTACCGCGGCTGCTGGCACGGAGTTAGCCGGTCCTTATTCTTACAGTACCGTCAAGACGCTACACGTAGCGTTGTTTCTTCCTGTATAAAAGCAGTTTACACACCATAGATGCTTCTTCCTGCACGCGGCATGGCTGGTTCAGGCTTGCGCCCATTGACCAATATTCCTCACTGCTGCCTCCCGTAGGAGTCTGGTCCGTGTCTCAGTACCAGTGTGGGGGATCTCCCTCTCAGGACCCCTACCCATCATTGTCTTGGTAAGCCGTTACCTTACCAACTAACTAATGGGACGCATGCTCATCTTATACCGTTGGAACTTTAATTATTAAACCATGCGATTCAATAATACTATGGGGCATTAATCCAAATTTCTCTGGGCTATTCCCCTGTATAAGGTAGATTGCATACGCGTTACGCACCCGTGCGCCGGTCTCAAGTTCCGAAGAACTCTACCCCTCGACTTGCATGTGTTAGGCCTGCCGCTAGCGTTCATCCTGAGCCAGGATCAAACTCTTCATCGTATATTGTTTGTTAGATAAATCTAACTTATGTTTCGATTCAAGTCGCTAGTCTTTTTCAATGTATTCGAAAAATCTTACTCTCTCTTATTTTCAAACTTGTATTGCTACAAATTTGTGCTGTCAATTCAATATGTCTATGAACGTGTCATTCTTTTTTTGTTCGCCTCTCATTCGATTAGCGGGTGCAAAATTACAACTCTTTTTTAATCTGGCAAGCTTTTTTGAAAAAATTTTTTGATTATTTTTTCATAACCACTTTGCCAATATTTTCAAGAACTTATACTTCCCAATTCTCTCGTTTCGGGTCGGCGAAGATACTACCTTTACTTTCTATTATCCAAATCTTTTTTTAACTTTTTTTAAAGTTTTTTTGATTTGTTTAATCCTAAGTTTGTGTATGAACTTCTTCCTTAATGCGGGTGCAAAATTAGGAATCTTTTTTATTCTCACAAGCCTTTTTAATTCTTTTTTTTTTCTTTTTTTTGACGCTTTTCTTAACACGCTGATAACAAGGATTTAAAGTAGAAAGTTTTTTTTTAAAGATTAACCACTAAGGACACAAGGAAAGCACTAAGGACACAAAAGGGAATTCTTTAAATGTATTGTTTATACTATATATAGGTCTGGTTTTAAGTTTCGGGTTTCGGGGTATAAAAAGTTGTACACAGAGATTCACCGAGTTTTTTTGATATGGATTGTGTTGAATGAGATACACAGAGTCCGTGACATCGGTCCGAAACTTCGGTACGAAGTTTCGGACGCTGCACTTGTTGGAGTTGGGGTTATGACTTAACTGCGGAATGAAAAAACAAGAAAAAGGGCAAGAGCAAGGGCAAGGGCAAAGTATTGCTCGCCTTACGAGTTGTGGCGATAGTCATCTGGAATACCAAACGTCTTGAATAGCCCCGATGGAAGTGGAAATCCTGTTATTGTGAGATTGCCTCGCAAGCTCGCAATGACAGATTATAACGGACAGCGGAACTGAGAGTTTTATGGAATGCAGAACGGCTGCTTCAAAAAAAATTACTTCTTAGCTTCTGTGCTAGGTTTGGTTTTAATTTTAGTAATCCAATGGTCATTCAGCTTATCAAAATCGATAGGCTTTGCGGATTCCTGTTTGGTTAATTGCTTTTGATTGAATGCCGCATTTAAGATTCCTTCTATTTGGTAATCTTCTTTTACATCGTATGGTTTGTATTGGGTTTTTAAATTAATATCGAATAAATAAGCCGTTGAATTTGCCCAAAAAGCCTTCCATCCACTTTTATACTCCTTTATTAAATCGAAAGTAGTGTTTCCGGTTTGACGGTAAATTAGCTTTACTAAGATTTGACCATCTTTACGGGATAGCTTTTTTAAACGAGGCTCGAATTCTTCCTCTAGGTATTTTTCTACTATTTTAAAGTATTTCTTTTTTTCGCGATTGGTTTTTAATTTAGCCATGGTAGCATTTAGCTGCGTTAATTTATCGGCCGTCATTTTAGCATACGGATATACTTTAAAGATTCTTCTCTTTAATATTAACTTGGCTTTTTTATCTTCATCCATGGAATACACATTGTCTGGAGTAAAAATAATTTCACGTAATTCTATAGAATATATAATGGAAGAATCTTGTGCCGTCATTTTTATGGTATCGGACTCTGTTTGAGAAAAAGAAAAAGTTGTAGCTAAAAAAAAGAATACACTACTAAAAATTAACTTATACATGGTATTTGTTTTTATACTTTTAAAATCATAGCAAAAAGTAAACCAAATTTATTGAATTTATACCTAACTTTTATTTCTTATTTATAATTTAGCAAAAAATTAGAAAAGATTATGGCTACAAAATCGATATTAAAGAAGTCGTCGATGACTTTTTTGGAAAATTACCTGAATAATGCTTCTCCAACAGGTTATGAATCTGAAGGACAAAAAATATGGATGGAGTATTTAAAACCGTATGTTGATACCTTTATTACTGATACGTATGGAAGTGCTGTGGGAGTTATAAATCCGGATGCGCCGTATAAAGTAGTTATTGAAGGACATGCCGATGAAATTTCGTGGTATGTAAACTATATTACTGATGATGGTTTAATTTATGTAATTAGAAATGGCGGAAGTGACCACATGATTGCCCCATCGAAACGTGTGAATATTCATACTAAGAAAGGCATTGTTCGTGGAGTTTTTGGTTGGCCAGCAATTCATACCAGAGGAAAAGGCGGAAAAGCAGAAGAAACGGCAAAAATTGAAAACATTTTTATTGATTGTGGTTGCTCTACGAAAGCAGAAATTGAAGCTTTAGGCGTTCATGTAGGTTGCGTAATTACGTATCCTGACACTTTTGAAGTTTTAAACCACGATAAATTTGTTTGTAGAGCTATTGATAACCGCATGGGTGGTTTTATGATTGCCGAAGTTGCGCGTTTATTACATGAAAACAAAAAGAAATTACCTTTTGGATTGTATATCGTGAACTCGGTGCAGGAAGAAATTGGTTTGCGAGGTGCCGAAATGATTACCCAACGTATTAAACCGAATGTAGCTATTGTAACCGATGTTTGTCATGATACGACTACTCCAATGATTGATAAAAAAATTGAAGGTGATTTAAAAATGGGAAAAGGACCCGTTATAGCTTATGCTCCGGCAACTCAAAACGTTTTACGTGAAATGATTGTTGACACAGCTGTAGAAAACAAAATTCCGTTCCAACGCCATGCTACTTCTCGTGTTACCGGAACCGATACTGATGCTTTTGCGTACAGCAATGGCGGCGTTGCCTCGGCTTTGATTTCGTTACCGTTGCGCTATATGCACACGACCGTAGAAATGGTACACCGCGACGATGTGGAAAATGTGATTAAATTGATTTACGAAAGTTTATTAAAAATTGAGAACAACGAAACGTTTAGTTATTTTAAGTAAAAATATTGTTCATAGATAAACAAAAAAATCCCGCGAAATGCGGGATTTTCTTTTATCTTCTTTTATGAGCGTCGTTGATCCCTTTTATAATTTGTTCTGGTTTTTAAAATTGGGAAGTTTAATTGCGGAAAATTGTAAAAAAAATTGCTATTTTTATAAAAAACATAAAAACTAGAATTGAATTATTTAAAATTATATTACAAAATAATAGATAAAGCAAAAGAAAGTAATCGTAACGGTTATTTAGAGCTTCACCATATTATTCCAAGATGTATTTATGGAGAAAATCTATTAGATGAAAATTTGATTCATGATGTTAATCAAGATTCTAATCTTGTTTATTTAACAGCCAGGGAACATTTTATTGCACATTGGTTATTACATAGAGAATTTCCTAAAAACAAAAAATTAGGATTAGCATTTTGGGCAATGGCTGGCATGATAAGTCCAGATCATAAAAGAACTTATATCCCATCATCAAGAGCTATCGAGGAAGCTAGATTTGCTGCAACAAATGCAAGAAAAGTTGAAATTTTACAATACGACCTTGAAGGTAATTTTTTAAAAGAATTTAAAAGTCTTAATGATGCTAGTAATTTCATTGGAATTGTTCCTAATGCAATTGGTCAAAACTTAAATAGTTATTCTAAATCAGCAGGAAGTTTTCAATGGAGATTTAAAACAAAAAATTATAAACATAAAATAGAGTCTTACTTTTCTGATAACAATGGTTTACCAGCTGGTCAATATGATCTTAATGGAAATCTGATATCTAATTTTGAAAGCCTTATGGAAGCAGAAAGAAAAACAGGACATTCTGAAGGAAGTATTCGAGCAGCAATGAATAGAGGAACTAAAATCAAAAACACATCTTATTTCTTTATTCAATTTCATAAAAATCAAGAAATTCCAAAATTAGTTGATCCATTAATAATTCCATTACATGGATTTTCAATTCCAATAGTCCAAATAAGCTCAAATGAAAAATATATTATAAATGAATTCCAAAGTATAAGTCATGCTGCCAAATTTTTAAATAAAACTACAGGCCATATTTCTTCGGTTTGTAAAGGAAAAAGAAAAACTGCATACGGCTATATTTGGAAGTATAAAAAAGATTATGTTACTAAATTACCTTATGCAACAATAGAAGAAATTGACTTAAAACTACATTCAAAACCAATAGCGCAATATGATTTATATGGAAATTATCTAAAAACTTTTAAAAGTGCGAGTGAAGCAGCACGCGAGACAAATGATAAACAAGGAAATATAAGTTCAGTAGCTTTAGGAAAACGGAAATATTCCAAAAACTATCAATATGCATATATTGAAAAAAATAACATTCCTAGAAAAAATTCAATAATTAGATCAGATAATATTTCCAAAAAAGTACAAATGTTAGATTTAATTTCTGGAGAATTAATAAATGAATTTGAAAGTATTAGTTTGGCAGCAAAAAGTATAAATGGTTCTCAATCAAATATCTCAGCATGTATTAATGGTCGAAAAAAAACTGCTTATGGATTCAAGTGGATATTTAATGAGTTGTCCTAAAAAAGGTTGACTCGTTAATAATTCAAATATAGTTAAATCGTAACAGAATTAATTCTGTTACGATTTATTTTTTTCCATTGTTTTAAATGTATTATTTTTTGTTGATGTGCTTGGTTTGGAGTTATCATATTAACTGACATATGTATTCTAAAATTGTTGTATAAAGTAATGGCTTGTGTGACTTGTTTGTTTAAGTTTTGGTAGTTTTCAAAGATTTCATGTAAACCAAATTCTTCTTTTAAGATTCCATTTACTCTTTCTGCTATTGCATTTTCATATGGATCGTATTCTTGCGTCATACTAATTAAAATATTGTTTTTCTTTAACAAATCAGTATACTCTTTACTACAATATTGTAAACCTCTGTCAGAATGGTGAAGGAGTTGATTTTTTGTTTTCCTGTCAATCAAAGCCATTTCTAAAGCTTTTACTGTAGTTGAACTCATTAAATTATCTGATAATTGATAACCAACGATTTTCTTGGAACAAGCATCAGTGAGTAAATGCAAATAATATGTTTTCTCTTTTGTTCGTAAATAAGTTATATCAGCAACCCAAACTTGCTCAGGTCTGTTAAGCACTAAATTGCTAATTAAATTTGGATAGCGTTTCATCCAATGTCTTGAGTTTGTTGTTTTGTAATATCTTCGAGCTTTAGGAACTTGTAAATATTCCGCTTTTAAAAAATCTAAAAAATTATCCCGACCAATTGATATATGATGTTTTATAAATTCATCTTGTAACATTACATGAAGTTTTTTACCCCCTGTTCGGGGTAATTGCTTACGAATATTAACTACTAAACTTCGTAATAATTCTGAGTTGTATTTAGGTGTTTTTACCTTTGACTTTCGCTTGTAAAATGCTTGTTTTGTGTATCCAAACAGTTCGCATAACTCATAAATAGTCAATGAACTATTTACATTTATTTCTTCGACTGCTTGGAACCAGACTTTTTTACAATATCAATTTTAAGTTCGCGTTCGGCTATTTCAATAAATCGTTTGAATACTTTTAATTCTTCTTCTTTTTGTACTAATTGAGCTTCTAGCTCTTTTATACGCTGTTGTTGAGGATCTTTCATAGGACGACCAATAGTTAATTTATCTTCATAGGTAAATTTACCATATTTTTTTAACCATCTTGGTATACAACTACTGCCTAAAATATTGTAGCGTCTTCGAAGTTCTGCTTTTGTAAATAAACCCCTTTCAAATTCACTTACAACTTGACGTTTAAACGCTTCGCTATAATTTTTTGGGGCACTTGGGATTTTTGAAATTTTCTTTTTTGTTGACATATTAAGTAATATTTAGTCAACTTTTTTCAGGACAAGACATAAATAAAAAAAATCCCGCAATAGCGGGATTTTCTTTTATCTTATCTATTCTCTAAATAATTCAAAACGTTTTTCTCAATTCGCTCATTGATGTTGGAAATATCCGCTTTTACGAATTTTTCTCCAATGATGTTTTCGAATAACTCAATGTAACGTTCTGAAACTGTTTCAATGTATTCGTCGGTCATGTTTGGAATTTGTTGTCCTTCTTTTCCTTGGAACCCGTTTTCAATTAACCAACGACGCACAAACTCTTTTGACAATTGTTTTTGTTCTTCGTTGTTGTTTTGTCTTTCTTGATAGCCTTCTGCATAGAAATAACGAGATGAATCTGGCGTGTGGATTTCGTCGATTAACACGATTTGTC
Source organism: Flavobacteria bacterium BAL38 (assembly GCA_000169355.1). Taxonomy (GTDB): domain Bacteria; phylum Bacteroidota; class Bacteroidia; order Flavobacteriales; family Flavobacteriaceae; genus Flavobacterium. The sequence goes on from AAXX01000001.1 coordinate 686,469, forward strand.
CGTCTTTTGTTTTCCCGAATTCGTATTTCGTATCTACTAAGATTAAACCGCGAGACGCTGCAATTTCAGTTCCTCTTTGGTATAACGCTCTGGTGTATTTTTCTAAAATTAGGTAATCTGCTTCGGTAACAATTCTGTTAGCTAAAATAGCTTCGCGTGAAATGTCTTCGTCGTGCGAACCGTTATCGGCTTTCGTTGTTGGCGTGATGATTGGTGTTGGGAATTTATCGTTTTCTTTTAAACCTTCTGGCATTTCCACACCGCAAAGGATTCTTCTTCCTGCTGCATATTCACGCGCTGCATGTCCTGATAAATATCCACGAATTACCATTTCCACTTTGAAAGGCTCACATAAATGACCTACCGCCACATTTGGATCTGGAGTAGCTACTAACCAATTTGGTACAATATCAGACGTTAATTCCATGAACTTAGTCGCAATTTGATTTAGGATTTGACCTTTATAAGGAATTCCTTTTGGTAAAACCACATCAAATGCCGAAAGACGGTCGGTAGCCACCATCACTAATAAGTCATCGTTGATATTGTAAACTTCTCTAACTTTTCCACGGTACACCGATTTTTGACCTGGAAAATTGAAATTGGTAGTCGTAATTGTATTCATTATGTTGTGTTGTTGTTTGTTGTGCAAAAGTAAACTATTTATTTTCTTCCAAAAAAGATTTCATATGAAAAGTGGTCGAAATCGACCACTTTAAAATTATTTTTTTTACTTATTCATTAATGAAAATTATCTCATCTCCACCTTTTTGTGAACATGGAAGAAAAAATCTTTTCGCTAAACCATTTTCAAAGTTTATTGAAAAATTATTTCTCAAATCACAATCTTTAGTTTTAGACCAGCAAATGGATTTATTATTTTTAATTTCAGTTGGTAAATCTTCTGACATTCCAACATTGTATTTTCCTAAATATTTATTATTCAAATTGTAAATTTTAATATTACTTGTTCCATGACAAGTGCTTGCTGCTGAGAAAACAAAAAAAGAACTTAAAACTTTGTATTGCTTGCCATTGTTAGTTTTTATAACACCTAAATACTTGATTTTAGTATTATTACAACCTTCCTTCTTTGTTAAATCGTAAGAATATTCCTTTCCTATATTTCCATTTTGTAGAGCTAATAATTCAAGTTTTTGAAGTTTTTCAAACTCTGATTCAAACTTATCTTTGTTTGTAAATGAAAACCATAATAAGGTCAAAACAAACAGGGTCGATTTAAGTATGATTTCATAAAACCTTTTCATCTAATCATTATTTTCAATACTCTTATATGCATCAATAATTTTCTTCACTAATCTGTGACGCACGATGTCTATATCATCTAAATAGATGATTCCCACACCTTCTACATCTTTCAAAATTAGAATAGCTTCTTTCAATCCCGAAATGGTTCTTCTTGGTAAATCTACCTGACCTGGATCGCCGGTAATCATAAATTTGGCGTTTTTTCCCATACGCGTTAAGAACATTTTCATTTGGGAATGCGTAGTATTTTGCGCTTCATCTAAAATTACAAAGGCATTATCTAAGGTACGACCACGCATAAAAGCCAAAGGTGCAATTTGAATAATTCCTTTTAAAATGTAATCTTCTAAGGTTTGTGGTGGCAACATATCGCGCAACGCATCATACAAAGGTTGCATGTACGGATCTAGTTTTTCCTTCATATCACCTGGAAGAAACCCTAAATTCTCCCCTGCTTCTACCGCAGGACGCGTTAAAATAATTCGTTTGACTTGTTTTTCTTTCAAAGCTTTCACCGCCATAGCCACTCCGGTGTAGGTTTTTCCTGTTCCAGCGGGACCAATAGCAAACACCATGTCATTTTTATAAATGGTATCGACTAATTTTTGTTGGTTAGGTGTCATCGCTTTAATTAACTTTCCTCCTATTCCATGCACTAAAATTTTGTCTCTATCGTGCATGTGCTCCACATCATGTTGATGACTGGTTTCTAATACTCTCAGTATAACATTATCATCAATACTATTATAACGAGTAAAATGCTGCATTAATCTCCTAAAACGAGTTTCGAATTCATCTAAAATCTCTGCTTCGCCAAAAGCTTTTAAAGTAGTGCCTCTAGCTACAATTTTTAATTTCGGATAATACTTCTTAATAGCTTCAAGATGAGTATCATGCGCGCCCCAAAACTCTTTTGGAGCGATGTCGGTTAATTCAATGATTCTTTCGTTCAAAGGCTTTGTTTTTTTAATTATTTTTGAAACGCTAAAATTATAGTAGCTTTGCAATCAAATTTAGTAAAAACTACTGTTCCTTTTTAAATAAGTTATAAACAAAAAAATGTCAATAATTACGCTAATTACCGATTTTGGATACAAAGACTACTTCGTTGGTGCTTTGAAAGGAAAAATTCTATCGGAACAAAAAGAGGCTGTTATCGTTGATATTTCGCATGAAATTGACTTATTTAACACATTAGAAGCGAGTTACTGTATTGAAGCCGCGTATTCTAATTTTCCAAAAGGCACCATTCATATTATCGGCGTTGATAGTGAACGTGTGGGCGATACCCAACATATTGCAATGCAATGGGACGACCATTACTTTATTTGTGCCGATAATGGCATATTGAATACTTTAATTCAGAAGAAAATTCCTCAGAAAATTGTAGCCATTACCATTCATGATAGATTGAATACTGATGTAAGTGACATGGATGTTTTTGCAGCGGTTGCTTGTCATATAGCACGAGGAGGATTATTAAATGTTATTGGTAAAGAAATTCCGTCTTTAAAATCGGTTAGTGTTTTAACTTCATCTGTTTCTGATGATTTATCAGAAATAAAAGGACAAATTGTGTATATCGATTCGTTTGGAAATTGCGTTACTAATATTTCGCAAAAACAATTTAATGATACTAGTAGAGGTCGAAAGTTTGAAATCGAAATTAAAAACAAGAAATTAAGTCGTTTGCATAAAAGTTATTCCGATTTTCCTGTTTCCGATACCAAACAATTAAAAGATTTAGAAGGCGACTTTTTAGCGTTATTTAACGAAAATGGCTATTTAGAAATTGCCATTTATAAAAGCAATCCAAAAACAGTTGGTTCGGCTTCTACTTTATTAGGACTTCACTTTAGAGATGCTATATCTGTAAAATTTAAATAATAAAACTATGTTCATAAGAATTGTAAAAATGCGTTTTCAGGAAGATAAAATCGAAGCTTTTTTAAATAATTTTGAAGAAGTAAAACTTCACATACGAAATTTCGAAGGAAATCGTTTTTTAGAATTGTACCAAGATAAGAACGATAAACGTATTTTCTTTACTTATAGTTATTGGGAAAATGAAGATGCGTTAGAAAATTATAGAAACTCTACACTATTTAACGAAGTTTGGAGTTATACTAAAACACTTTTTAGCGACAAACCAGAAGCTTGGAGTGTAGATAGATTGGTTACTTTAGAATAGGTAATGGGTGACGGAAGTTGGGAGATGGAAGTTGGGAGCAACTTTTAAACTCTTAAACGTTTAAACTTATAAACAAGAAAACATAAAATGAAAGCATTATTATTACGAGAAATAAAATCCTTTTTTGGTTCGCCAATAGGATATTTAGTCATCGGGATTTTTCTTTTACTCAACGGATTATTTCTTTGGGTTTTTGAAGGCGAATTCAACATATTAAACTCGGGTTTTGCCGATATGAGTCCGTTTTTCAAATTAGCACCCTGGATTTTAATTTTCTTAATTCCGGCCGTAACCATGCGCAGTTTTTCGGATGAAAAGAAACAAGGAACCATTGAGTTGTTGTTTACCAAACCTTTATCAAATTGGGATATCGTAAACGGAAAATTCTTAGGCGCTCTGGTATTAATTGTTTTAGCAATAGTTCCAACGGTAATTTATGTGTTAACCATTTCGCATTTTGGAAATCCGCAAGGTAATATTGATATGGGAAGTACGCTTGGTTCGTATTTTGGATTATTATTTTTAATTGCAGCATACACAGCAATTGGAATTTTTGCTTCTACCCTTTCAGACAATCAAATTGTGGCTTTCATTATTGCGGTTTTTTGTTGTTTCTTTTTCTATTTCGGATTTGACGGCATTGCTTCTTTCCTTGGAAATTACAGTTCAATGTTTGCGGCTTTAGGAATGGATTATCACTTTAAAAGTATGAGTCGCGGTGTTTTAGATACGCGTGATATTGTCTATTTTATAAGTGTGACGTTTTTATTTTTATCGGCAACGGTTTATCAACTTAAATCTTTGAAATGGTAATGAAGGATAACAAATCACAAGCTTTAAAGCAATTAGGAATTGTATTTTTAGCCATCATCGTAATCAATTTAATCAGTAACTTCTTCTTCAAACGTTTCGACTTAACACAAGACAAACGCTATACTTTATCAGAAACTACATTAAACATTGTAAAAGAAGTAGATAGTCCGTTATACATTGAAGTATATTTAGAAGGGAATTTTCCACCTGAATTCAAGCGATTACAAAACGAAACCAAACAACTTTTAGAGGAATTTACGGCTTATAATTCGAACATTATTTTCAACTTCAAAAATCCGATTGAGAAAGAGGAAACACGAGTAGAAAAAATGAAAGAATTCTACGCAAAAGGAATGCAACCTTTGAGTATTACGGTGGAAGACAAAGGAAAGCAATCGCAAGAAGTAGTTTTTCCATGGGCACAAGCTACGTATGGCGATAAATATGCAAAAATAGGTTTATTAAAAAATCTTATGGGCGCTTCTACCGAGCAAAAAGTAATTAGTTCGGTGCAACATTTGGAATTTGGTTTTGCAGAAGCTATCAATAAAATATCGAAAGAAAAACAAAAGAAAATTGCAGTAATTAAAGGCAATGGAGAACTTCAAGATGCATTTATTGCTGATTTTGTAAGATCTACTAGAGAAAGTTATTACATAGGTACATTTACTTTAGATTCGGTTTCCAAACAACCTACTCAAACTTTAGAAGCGCTTAAAAAATATGATTTAGCAGTAATTGCAAAACCTACTGAAGCCTTTACAGAAGCAGAAAAACAAGTGTTAGACCAATTCATCATGAATGGTGGAAAAACCTTGTGGTTATTAGATGTTGTTAAAGCGGATATGGATAGTTTGTACAACGAAACAGGCACCATTTTAGCAGCCGATCGCGAATTGAATTTAACGGATATGTTCTTTAAATACGGTATTAGAATCAATCCGTTATTGGTTAAAGATGAATATGCTACGCCAATAAAACTAGCCTCTGGAAATCAAGGAAGCGAAACGCAAATGCAAGAATATACTTGGAAATTTTCTCCATTTATTTATCCAACTTCTACCAATCCGATTGTAAAAAATATGGAAGGAATTAAGTTTGAATTTGCATCGCCAATTGAAATCCTTAAAAAGGATATCAAGAAAACCGTTCTTTTAAGCTCTTCTGAATATTCGAAAACCGTTGGAACACCTAGTCCTATTTCGTTAGATATGGTTACAGAAGAAACCACTCCTGAAGAATATGAAGGAAAAGGATTGCTGCCCGTGGCGGTTTTAATGGAAGGAAAATTTAATTCGATGTACAAAAATCGTGTACTACCTTTTAAAGATAATACATTTCAAGCTTCTGGAAAAGACAATAAAATGATTGTAATTTCTGACGGAGATGTGATAAAAAATCAGTTAGACAAAGGAGTACCGCTTGAACTAGGATTTGATAAATGGACGAACCAACTCTATGGAAACAAAGACTTCTTAATGAATTGTGTAAATTATTTGTTAGACGACAACGGACTTATTAACATAAGAAGTAAAGACGTTGATTTACCATTGCTAAATAAAGAAGAAGTGTATAAAAATTATTCGCTGGCTCAACTGATAACTGTCGGATTACCAATAGTTATTTTAGCAATCTTTGGATTTTTATTTACTTACTTGCGCAAAAGAAAATATAGCAAATAGTTGTTGATAATTTGTTTTTGCATTTGAGCAGAATTAGAATATATTTGTGAAATATAAAATCAAATCACGATTTTAAAATACAAGATGATGAAGTTTATAGTATCGAGTTCTTATTTATTGAAACAATTACAGGTTTTAGGGAGTGTTATTAACAGTAGTAATACTTTACCTATTCTTGATAATTTCTTATTTGAATTAGACAACAACCAATTAAAAGTTTCTGCTTCCGATTTAGAAACTACGATGACCTCTACGTTAGAAATTGATTCTACAAGTCAAGGAAGTGTTGCTATTCCTGCAAAACTTTTATTAGATATCTTAAAAACATTTCCAGAACAACCTTTAACTTTTACGGTAGAAGATAATTCAACGGTAGAAATTAGTTCAAACTCTGGAAAATATGCAATTGCATACGCACCAGGAGAAGAATTCCCTAAAGCAGTAGTTTTAGACGATCCTTCAAAAACATTAGTTCCTGCGGAAGTATTAGCAACTGCAGTAAGTAAAACTATTTTTGCTGCTGGAAATGATGACTTACGTCCTGTAATGAGTGGTGTTTTCTTCCAATTTTCACCTGAAGGATTAATTTTCGTAGCAACAGACGCTCACAAATTAGTAAAATATGCTCGCACCGATGTGAAAGCATCGCAAGTAGCTGATTTTATTATGCCAAAGAAACCTTTAAACATTTTAAAAGGAATTTTAGGCGCTTCTGACGCTGAAGTTTCAATCGAATATAACGATTCAAATGCTACGTTCTCATTTGAGAATTATGTATTAACTTGTCGTTTAATCGATGGAAAATATCCAAACTACGAAGCGGTTATTCCAAAAGAAAATCCAAATAAATTATTAATCAACAGAGTTCAGTTTTTAAACTCGGTTCGTCGTGTGGCTATTTTTGCAAACAAAACTACACACCAAATTCGTTTAAAAATTGCTGGAACTGAATTGAATATTTCGGCAGAAGATATCGATTATTCAAACAAAGCAGACGAGCGTTTGACTTGTGATTACCAAGGAGACGACATGCAAATCGGTTTCAACTCACGTTTCTTAACAGAAATGTTGAATAATTTATCAAGTGATGAAATCCAATTAGAAATGTCGATGCCAAACAGAGCGGGAATTTTAACTCCAGTTGATGGTTTAGACGAAGGCGAAACGGTTACTATGCTTGTAATGCCAGTAATGTTGAGCAACTAATTCACAATATTTGATTTAAAGTGTAAACTAAAAATCTTATTACCAACCTTAACTAACTTAAAAACCACTTAGCTTTATTGCGAAAGTGGTTTTTTAATTTTTACAATATTAGCAAGCGAATGAAACAGATTTTCAAGCGCGGGTTTTGACGGATTTTTTAAAACACATAGACAAATAGTTTTTACACCGAGATTCTCAGAGTTTTTTTTGAATTAGATTATGTTGAAAGAGCTACACAGAGACGTTACACTTTATGTAGTTCACAATAGACTATAAGCCTAGTTTGTCACACTTGAACTACAACAAACGTTATTAAATGCTTCATATAAGAATTTAAAGATTATTTCAATTAATTTAATCTGTTTTTATCAGCGTTTCGCATTAGCGAATCTGTTTCATCTGCGTGCTAACATCATTTTTAAAGATTACTTTAATTTCTTCTATCTGTGTTCCTAATCATTTTCTATCTTTGCAATCTAAATTTAAAACATGATTCCACAAGAAACCATAGTTGCGTTAGCGACACCGTCTGGTGCGGGTGCCATTGCTATTATTCGATTATCTGGTGCAGCTGCTATTACGATAGCCGCTGACGTATTTCAATCGGTTTCTGGAAAGGATATTACCAAACAAAAAACACATACGATTCATTTAGGACATATTGTTGACGCTTCGACAAGCTCAGGACAGGCTGGTAAAGTGTATGACCAAGTTTTACTTTCTATTTTTAAAGGTCCTAATTCGTATACAGGAGAAAATGTAATTGAAATTTCGTGTCATGGTTCTACGTTTATCCAACAACAAATCATTCAATTATTGCTTCGTAAAGGAGCTAAAATGGCACAAGCAGGAGAATTTACCTTGCGCGCTTTTTTAAACGGGAAACTAGACTTATCTCAAGCAGAAGCAGTTGCTGATTTAATTGCTTCGGATAATGAAGCATCTCATCAAATTGCCATGCAACAAATGCGCGGTGGCTTTAGTAACGAGATTGCCAAACTTCGAGAAGAATTACTGAATTTCGCTTCTTTAATTGAACTCGAATTAGACTTTGCAGAAGAAGATGTCGAATTTGCCGATAGAACTCAGTTTCATGAACTATTAGAGCGAATTGAGTTTGTATTGAAACGATTAATTGATTCGTTTGCGGTTGGAAATGTAATTAAAAATGGAATTCCTGTTGCGATTGTGGGCGAACCAAATGTTGGGAAATCTACTTTATTAAACGCTTTATTAAACGAAGAACGCGCCATTGTTTCCGACATTGCTGGAACTACACGTGATACGATTGAAGATGAATTGGTCATCAATGGTATGAGTTTTAGATTTATTGATACGGCAGGAATTCGTGAAACGAAAGATGTTGTGGAAAGTATTGGGATTCAAAAGACGTTTGAAAAAATTGAACAAGCTCAGGTAGTGTTATTTATTTTGGATGGAAGATGGATGATGGAAGCTGGAAGTTTAGAAGCGGTAAAAATTGAATTTGAAAAAATTAAAAACAAGTTTCCATTAAAACCAGTAGTAGTCATTGCGAATAAAGCTGATTTACTTTCGGCAGACCAAAAAAATAATATTCAAGCTACAATAGAAAATATCCTTTTTCTAAGTGCTAAACAGAAGGAAGGCATTGACGAACTTAAAAACACCTTACTTTCTTTTGTAAATACTGGTGCATTACGAAACAACGAAACGATTGTAACTAATACACGTCATTATGATTCATTACTGAAAGCTTTAGAAGAAGTTCAAAAAGTAAAATGGGGATTAAACTCGGGGCTTTCCTCTGATTTAATGGCGATTGATATTCGAAGTGCATTGTATTTCTTTGGCGAAATCACTGGAGAAGTAACTAATGATGAATTACTTGGTAATATTTTTGCTAATTTCTGTATTGGGAAGTAAAATTAATTATTCTTTGTACTCATTTTAATCTGTAAATGATTCAGCAAAACTTGATATTTACTAATTTCTATCAATTCTGCTTCATCACTAGAAATATCCAACATATAGTCTAAATCTTCGCCTACTTTAATTAATAAGATGCTAGCTTGCGAAATATTATTAAGCGCCATATTATCTATAATCAATTGAATTTCTTTTTTTATATCTGAAAATTTATCTTTCATTTTTTCTTATTTCCATTCCATTTTAATTTTACTTAACGGAATATTTGTTTGGATTAATTGTTGAATTGTGGTTCTTCTAACTTCTTCTATGTCTTTAAAATTAAAGTATTTAGCCCAATTATCATTTTCTAACAACTCTTTTATTTGACGAATTATTTTGGCAGTTTCAGAAGCATTTCGTAAAACTAAATTTCCTTCAAACTTTGGATTGTTTTTGTGTTGAAATATAACTTCTTTATTTTCAAAATTTACTTCAATATAAAACAAATGTTCTGTTTCATTATTTGGATAAAAATCAGACCATTTAGCAAAACCAATTCTTTCTTTTTGATTTGGATTTTTAATACCCGAAATCAATCTCCATCTACAATTAGAAGCTCTTCCCCAATGATTTGAAATACGATAAACTCCTTCTTTTGTAAAATTATATTGACTGCCCGATTTACTTTTATGATGAATCTCTAATTCATTAGTAAACTCAACTTCTGTAAACTCACAAAAAGTATACTTATAAAAATTATTACGATTATAGTTTAATCCATCCAAAACAAATACCTTTTAAATTAAAAATACGAATTATGTAATTTTTACCTTAATAAATTTCATTTCTACTAAAATAAAATGACTATTGTAACAAATGTTACATTTTATTATTTATCAATTTCTAACTTTACAAAACTAACCAAATAAGCTATACAATGAAAGATAAGTATCAAATTGTAATTGTTGGTGCAGGAACTGGTGGAATTATGACCGCTGCACAATTACTTCGCAAAGATAAAAATTTAGAAATTGCGATTATAGATCCATCAGAAACTCATGTTTATCAACCAGCATGGACGCTTGTTGGTGGTGGTGCTTTTAATTTTGAAAAAACTAAAAGACCTACTTCGTCAGTAATTCCAAGTGGAGTAACTTGGATTAAAGACAAAGTAGCTTCATTAGAACCCGAAACAAGTAGTTTAACTACTGAAAAAAGTGGTTCAATTGCTTATGACTATTTAGTTTTAGCACCTGGATTAGTTTACGATTTAGACGGAATAGAAGGTTTAAGAGCTTCTTTAGGTAAAAATGGCGTTTGCAGTAATTATACAGATCCAAATTACACATGGGAATTAATTAAAAATTTTAAAGGTGGAAATGCGGTTTTTACTCAACCCATAACACCAATTAAATGTGGAGGTGCTCCTCAAAAAATAGCTTATTTAGCTGCAGATTATTTTATAAAAAATAAAATAAAAAATTACGAAGTTGTTTTTGCAACTCCTGGTTCTGTTATTTTTGGTGTTAAAGAATTCGCTAAAACATTAATGGAAGTTATTTTTAGATACGGGATTCACTTTAAACCTCATTATGCTCCAGTTAAAATTGATGGTGAAAAGAAACTAGTATATTTTAAAAGTGTTGCACCAGAAGAAAATCAATGTATTATAAATGAAGGAAATGTTTTAAATGAAGAATTTCATGGTGAAAGTGAAATTGTAATGCCTTACGAAATTTTACACTTAGCACCTCCTCAAATGGCACCAGATTTTATTAGAAACTCTTCTTTAGCCAATGCACAAAAATGGTTAGACGTTGATATTTTATCATTACAACATTTAAGACATAAAAATATTTTTGGTTTAGGAGATGTTGCAGCATTACCTACAGCTAAAACAGGAGCTGCAATTCGTAAACAGGCTCCAGTTGTTGTCGAAAATATTTTAACTCTAATTAAAGAAAATAAACTAGGTCATACAATTTATGAAGGATACTCATCATGCCCATTAGTTACAGGTTATGGTAAAATGGTGTTAGCAGAATTTAAATATGACAATGTAAGAGATTCCGATCCCTTATTGTCTAAATTTGTTGATACTACAAAAGAAAATTGGAGTATGTGGATTTTGAAAAAATTTGGTCTTCCTTATTTATATTGGAATAAGATGATGAAGGGAAAAATGTAAAAACCTTAACAGTACGATTTAAGTTATTCTGTATCTTTACAGAAAAGAAATTACTATGAAAGAAATTTTAATTCAAGCCTACGGTTATATTTTTGAAGAAGCACTTATTGAAGAAATTGCTAAAGTAGCTGTTTATAGAGATTTTAAATCCGATGATTTCTTAATTGAAATTGGAGATTATATAAAATCAATGCCTTTATTACTAGAAGGTGCTATTAAAATATTACGCGAAGATGATAATGGAGATGAATTGCTCTTGTATTTTTTAGAACGTGGCGATACTTGTGCAATGACTTTAACTTGTTGTATGGGAAAATCTAAAAGTAAAATTAGAGCCATTGCAGAAACAGATGGGTCGTTATTGATGATTCCTGTAGAAAAAATGGAAGAATGGCTAACAAAATATAAAACATGGAGAAACTTTGTTTTTGATAGTTATAACGTACGTTTAAATGAAATGCTAGAAGCAATAGATACGTTAGCTTTTATGAATCTTGACGAGCGCTTGTATAAATATTTAACAGATAAGGCTAAAGTAATTGGAAATACTGAAATTAATAATACACATCAGGAAATTGCTTACGAAATGCATACATCCCGAGTTGTAGTTTCAAGATTATTAAAAGCTCTAGAAATTAAAGGAAAAATTAAACTACATCGAAATAAAATAGAAATTTTACACATATAATGGAAATACTTGGATATATAGGTGCATTTATTATTGGATTGATATTAGGTCTCACTGGAGGCGGAGGATCTATTTTAACAGTACCTATATTAGTGTATGTATTATTAATTAATCCAGTAACTGCAACTGCATATTCATTATTTATTGTAGGAACTACATCTGTATTTGGTGCCACTCAAAATTATTTTAAAGGCTTGGTTGATATAAAAACTGGATTTTTATTTGCTATTCCATCTTTTGTAGCCGTTTTTATAACAAGACGTTTTTTAGTCCCTTTAATTCCAAATATAGTAATTGAAAAACCTATTATAATTGAAAAGAGTAGCTTTTTAATGGCATTATTTGCTATTATTATGTTGTTTGCTGCATTTTCAATGCTAAAAAAGAAAAAAGAAATTGTTACAACTGATTTAAAAAGTAGTTTATTTAGCTTGATAATTCAAAATTTTATTATTGGAATAATTATAGGATTGGTTGGCGCTGGAGGTGGATTTCTAATAATACCTTCATTAGTATTATTTGCAAAACTACCTATGAAAAAAGCTGTTGGAACTTCTTTGTTTATAATTGCAATGAATTCTTTAATAGGTTTTATGGGAGATGTTCAAAATTTAACTATAGATTGGTTATTTTTGATTAAATTTACATCACTTTCAATTATTGGTATATTCATCGGAATATATCTTAATAGATTCATTAATGAATCACAATTAAAAAAAGGATTTGGTTACTTTGTACTACTAATGGCATGCTTTATTTTGCTTAAGGAATTTTATATGTAACCATTGTTACTGTTTAAAAAATAAATACTGAATAATTTTACAAAAAATTAAACATATGAAAATAGAACAAATTTATACAGGATGTATAGCTCATGCAGCATACTACATTGAAAATAATGGCGAAGCTGCAATTTTTGATCCTTTAAGAGAAGTTCAACCTTATATAGAGAGAGCTCAAAAAGATAATGCTAAAATTAAATATATATTTGAAACACATTTTCATGCAGATTTTGTGTCTGGTCATATAGACTTAGCAAAAAAAACAGGAGCTGAAATTATTTTTGGACCAACTGCTAAATGTGGTTATCAATGTACAGCAGCAGAAGACAATCAAGAATATAAAGTTGGTAATTACACTATTAAAGTGATTCACACACCCGGACACACTCTAGAAAGTACTTGTTATTTAATTTCAGATGAAAATGGAAAAGCACACGGAATAATCACAGGAGATACTTTGTTTATTGGAGATGTTGGTCGTCCAGATTTAGCGCAAGCATTAGTTGAAGATTTAACTCAAGATAAATTAGCGGGCTATTTATATGATTCGTTAAGAAATAAAATCATGCCTTTGAGTGATGATTTAATTGTATACCCAAACCACGGAGCAGGAAGTGCTTGTGGTAAAAACATGAGTAAAGAAACAACGGATACTTTAGGAAATCAAAAAAAGACAAATTACGCTCTTAGACCCGATATGACTAAAGAAGAATTTAAAGCGGAATTATTAGACGGATTAACTCCTCCTCCTGCTTATTTTCCTCAAAATGTAATGATGAATATCAATGGCTATGAAAGTCTTGATACCATAATGAAAAAAGCAGATACTGGCTTAACGCCGAAAGAATTTGAAACTATTGCAAATCAAACCGAGGCAATTATTTTAGATGTTAGAAATGAATCAGAATTTGTAAAAGAACATATCCCAAGTTCAATTTTCATAGGACTTCATGGTCAATTTGCTCCTTGGGTTGGTGCTCTAATAAGAGATACAAAACAGCCTATTTTACTAGTAACTCCAGATGGAATGGAAGTAGAAACAATCACAAGATTATCTCGTGTTGGATTTGACAATACACTTGGATATTTAAAAGGTGGTGTAACCGCATGGAAATCTGCAGGTTTTGAAACAGATTCAATTGAATCAATTACTCCAGAAATATTTGCTTCAAAATTTGAAAATGCTACAATTGTAGATGCAAGAAAACCTAGCGAATACAAAGCAGAACATGTAGAAAATGCTATTAATATTCCTCTAGATTATGTAAATGAACAACTTGCAGAAGTGCCAAAAGAAGAGAAATTCTTCTTACACTGCGCTGGAGGATATCGTTCTGTAATCATGGCATCCATTTTAAAAGCTAGAGGTTATCACAACATGATTAATGTAGAAAAGGGAATTGCTGGTATAAGAAATACAAATGTACCTTTAACAGCTTTTGTTTGTCCAAGTACGTTGAAATAAAACATTAAGATAAAACATGAAATCCGACTTCACAAGAGTCGGATTTTTTATGCGTTACTCCGCCTAAGCGAGTCGGGCTATCCACACTCGCTTTACTTAAAATTCTTAGGTATTTTAAGTAAGAGCTCAAACAAATGCTGCTATCCCTAACGCAGACTTGGATTTCAATTGAAATTTATTAAATTTGTTTAAGTATCTTTAATAAGTACAAATATGGATGATAAAATTAAAAATATTATACAAGCTTTGGAATTAAATACTAGTATAGATTATTCTAAAGATTGTATTTATATTCTTAATAATAATGAAATAATGCTTGATGATGAAATCATTTTAGAAAAAAAAGATGCAGAACCATTTTACATAGAAAGATTTAAAATGCAGTCATTTTTATTTGATGAAAAATTAAAAATTATAAAAAAAGAATTTATTGACTATTTTGAAAAACTGAATCAACAAGACAAAATTATTATAATTGAATTAACAGATAAAGAGCATAATTATCAAATTATAAAAAGTGATGAAAAAGATATTATATTTTATATTCTGAAAGGATTTAACAATCTCAAGAAAAAAAAGGAATATATCGATACAATTAACAAGTATTATAACATACATTCTATTGGGATTTCCTACTATATTAAAGGTGATTTAATAAAATATTACAAGTAAAAATACTTTCTCGAGCGTCCCGCTCGTGTTAACAAATTCACGAGCGGGACGCTCGCGTTAGCTTTCCAGCAGTCTAAACAATAAAACCACCCTATTGAGGTGGTTATTGTTTTTAGTCCCATCGAGACGATATATTTAAAACAAAAAAGCCTGTCTAAATTAGACAGGCTTTTCAAAAGAAAGGCGGCGACATACTCTCCCACATAACTGCAGTACCATCTGCGCAATCGGGCTTAACTTCTCTGTTCGGAATGGGAAGAGGTGAGCCCCGACGCAATAACCACCTTAAGAGGTTATGTTGCTTTGGACAACATTTGCAATTCGTAATTCATAATTTTAAATTCGTAATTGCAATAATATCTTAACATACTGAGATAAATAAATTTAAAGAAAGTTTCTCTGCGTCCGCCGAGGCGGACGCAGATTTATACATAAGCTAACGGGTTATTAGTACTACTCGACTATGACATTACTGCCTTTACATCTATAGCCTATCGACCTAGTCATCTTCTAGGACCCTTAAAAGAAATCTCATCTTGTGGTGGGTTTCGCGCTTATATGCTTTCAGCGCTTATCCCTTCCCAACGTAGCTACTCTGCAGTGCTCCTGGCGGAACAACAGATACACCAGCGGTTAGTCCAATTCGGTCCTCTCGTACTAGAATCAGATCCACTCAAATTTCTAACGCCCACAGTAGATAGAGACCGAACTGTCTCACGACGTTCTGAACCCAGCTCGCGTGCCACTTTAATGGGCGAACAGCCCAACCCTTGGGACCTTCTCCAGCCCCAGGATGTGACGAGCCGACATCGAGGTGCCAAACCCCCCCGTCGATATGAGCTCTTGGGGGAGATCAGCCTGTTATCCCCGGCGTACCTTTTATCCTTTGAGCGATGGCCCTTCCATGCGGAACCACCGGATCACTATGCTCTACTTTCGTACCTGATCGACCTGTATGTCTCTCAGTCAAGCTCCCTTATGCCATTGCACTCTACGCACGGTTACCAAGCGTGCTGAGGGAACCTTTAGAAGCCTCCGTTACTCTTTTGGAGGCGACCACCCCAGTCAAACTACCCACCAAACAATGTCCCCCGTTATACGGGGTTAGGCCTCAGACAAGCAAAGGGTGGTATTTCAACAATGACTCCACAACGCCTAGCGACGCCACTTCATAGTCTCCCACCTATCCTACACATCACGTGTCCAAGGTCAATATTAAGCTATAGTAAAGGTGCACAGGGTCTTTTCGTCCCACTGCGGGTAAGCGGCATCTTCACCGCTACTACAATTTCACCGAGCTCATGGCTGAGACAGTATCCAGATCGTTACACCATTCGTGCAGGTCGGAACTTACCCGACAAGGAATTTCGCTACCTTAGGACCGTTATAGTTACGGCCGCCGTTTACTTGGGCTTCATTTCAATGCTTCTCCGAAGATAACATCTCCACTTAACCTTCAAGCACCGGGCAGGTGTCAGGCCCTATACTTCATCTTACGATTTTGCAGAGCCCTGTGTTTTTGATAAACAGTCGCCTGGATCTTTTCACTGCGGCCAGCATTGCTGCTGGCGACCTTTCTCCCGAAGTTACAGGTCTATTTTGCCTAATTCCTTAGCCATGAATCTCTCGAGCACCTTAGGATTCTCTCCTCAACTACCTGTGTCGGTTTACGGTACTGGTACTTATAATCTAAGTTTAGAAGATTTTCTTGGCAGCCTTTAGGTACACTATCACTTTGTCCGAAGACTCCGTGTACTATCGCATTTCACCAGTCCCAGCGGATTTGCCTACCGGGCCTATAGCTAAGTGCTTTAACGAACTATTCCGTCAGTTCGCGGTACTTTCACCACTGCGTCTCTCCATCACAATTATAAGTAGTACGGGAATATTAACCCGTTGGCCATCGACTGTCCCTTTCGGGTTCGCCTTAGGACCAGACTAACCCACAGCTGATTAGCATAGCTGTGGAAACCTTAGTTTTTCGGTGTGCGGGTTTCTCGCCCGCATTATCGTTACTTATGCCTACATTTTCTTTTCTAAACAGTCCAGCATGACTCACATCACACCTTCGACCCAGTTTAGAATGCTCCCCTACCACTTACGTAAAACGTAAATCCATAGCTTCGGTAATATGCTTATGCCCGATTATTATCCATGCTCGTCCGCTCGACTAGTGAGCTGTTACGCACTCTTTAAATGAATGGCTGCTTCCAAGCCAACATCCTAGCTGTCTGGGCAGACAAACCTCGTTATTTCAACTTAGCATATATTTGGGGACCTTAGCTGATGGTCTGGGTTCTTTCCCTCTCGGACATGGACCTTAGCACCCATGCCCTCACTGCTGGTAAACATTATATAGCATTCGGAGTTTGTCAGGAATTGGTAGGCGATGAAGCCCCCGCATCCAATCAGTAGCTCTACCTCTATATAACTTATACCCAGCGCTGCACCTAAATGCATTTCGGGGAGTACGAGCTATTTCCGAGTTTGATTGGCCTTTCACCCCTACCCACAGGTCATCCGAAGACTTTTCAACGTCAACCGGTTCGGACCTCCACTATGTGTTACCACAGCTTCATCCTGCCCATGGGTAGATCACACGGTTTCGCGTCTACCATTACTGACTAAAGCGCCCTATTCAGACTCGCTTTCGCTACGGATCCATACCATAAGTACTTATCCTTGCCAGCAACGGTAACTCGTAGGCTCATTATGCAAAAGGCACGCCGTCACCCCACGAAAGGGCTCCGACCGCTTGTAAGCGTATGGTTTCAGGATCTATTTCACTCCGTTATTCACGGTTCTTTTCACCTTTCCCTCACGGTACTGGTTCACTATCGGTCTCTCAGGAGTATTTAGCCTTAGCGGATGGTCCCGCCAAATTCACACAGGGTTTCACGTGCCCCGCGCTACTCAGGATACCACTATCTATATCTTCTCTTACCCATACAGGACTATCACCCTCTTTGGTTTACCTTTCCAGGTAATTCCGGTTCAATCCGCATAGAATATCGTGGTCCTACAACCCCAACATTGCCGTAACAACATTGGTTTGGGCTAATCCGCGTTCGCTCGCCACTACTTACGGAATCACTTTTGTTTTCTTCTCCTCCGCCTACTTAGATGTTTCAGTTCAGCGGGTTTGCTCTCCTATCGGAGTGACATGTCTTCAACATGCCGGGTTGCCCCATTCAGGTATCTACGGATCAATTCGTGTGTGCCAATCCCCGTAGCTTTTCGCAGCTTATCACGCCTTTCATCGCCTCTGAGAGCCTAGGCATCCCCCATACGCCCTTATTTTGCTTATGTGCCGCCTAATTCTATAAATAAAACTAGGACTTTCTTTATAAATACGTGATAAATCACGCATCTACTGTACTTTCTACTTTTTAAATATTTTTATCTCAATATGTCAATGAACTTTTATCTAGTGATAAGTGATAAGTAATTAGTGATAAGCTTTAGCTATTCACTTTTTACTCTTTACTATACACTCGAATAGTGGAGAATATCGGAGTCGAACCGATGACCTCCTGCGTGCAAGGCAGGCGCTCTAGCCAGCTGAGCTAATCCCCCGTTTTTTAGTGTTCAGTTAACAGTTATCAGTTAACAGTACTTCAAACGGTTACTCAACCTCTAAAATTTCCTTATAAGTAAAACATTGTAGTCCCGCCCAGACTCGAACTGGGGACCCCTACATTATCAGTGTAGTACTCTAACCAGCTGAGCTACGAGACTCTGTTTTTACTTATTTGTATTATTTGAATTAACAGCGAGAGTAATATTGATCTATACCTAAGATAGCTTCTCGTTTCTTCTCTAGAAAGGAGGTGTTCCAGCCGCACCTTCCGGTACGGCTACCTTGTTACGACTTAGCCCTAGTTACCAGTTTTACCCTAGGCAGCTCCTTGCGGTCACCGACTTCAGGCACCCCCAGCTTCCATGGCTTGACGGGCGGTGTGTACAAGGCCCGGGAACGTATTCACCGGATCATGGCTGATATCCGATTACTAGCGATTCCAGCTTCACGGAGTCGAGTTGCAGACTCCGATCCGAACTGAGATAGGTTTTGTAGATTCGCTCCTGCTCGCGCAGTGGCTGCTCTCTGTACCTACCATTGTAGCACGTGTGTGGCCCAGGACGTAAGGGCCGTGATGATTTGACGTCATCCCCACCTTCCTCACAGTTTACACTGGCAGTCTCGTTAGAGTTCCCGACATGACTCGCTGGCAACTAACGACAGGGGTTGCGCTCGTTATAGGACTTAACCTGACACCTCACGGCACGAGCTGACGACAACCATGCAGCACCTTGTAAATTGTCCGAAGAAAAAACTGTTTCCAGTCCTGTCAATCTACATTTAAGCCCTGGTAAGGTTCCTCGCGTATCATCGAATTAAACCACATGCTCCACCGCTTGTGCGGGCCCCCGTCAATTCCTTTGAGTTTCACACTTGCGTGCGTACTCCCCAGGTGGGATACTTATCACTTTCGCTTAGCCACTCAGATTGCTCCGAACAGCTAGTATCCATCGTTTACGGCGTGGACTACCAGGGTATCTAATCCTGTTCGCTCCCCACGCTTTCGTCCATCAGCGTCAATCGTTTGTTAGTAACCTGCCTTCGCAATTGGTATTCCATGTAATATCTAAGCATTTCACCGCTACACTACATATTCTAGTTACTTCACAAAAATTCAAGCCTTACAGTATCAATGGCAGTTTCCTAGTTGAGCTAGGAGATTTCACCACTGACTTATAAGGCCGCCTACGGACCCTTTAAACCCAATGATTCCGGATAACGCTTGGACCCTCCGTATTACCGCGGCTGCTGGCACGGAGTTAGCCGGTCCTTATTCTTACAGTACCGTCAAGACGCTACACGTAGCGTTGTTTCTTCCTGTATAAAAGCAGTTTACACACCATAGATGCTTCTTCCTGCACGCGGCATGGCTGGTTCAGGCTTGCGCCCATTGACCAATATTCCTCACTGCTGCCTCCCGTAGGAGTCTGGTCCGTGTCTCAGTACCAGTGTGGGGGATCTCCCTCTCAGGACCCCTACCCATCATTGTCTTGGTAAGCCGTTACCTTACCAACTAACTAATGGGACGCATGCTCATCTTATACCGTTGGAACTTTAATTATTAAACCATGCGATTCAATAATACTATGGGGCATTAATCCAAATTTCTCTGGGCTATTCCCCTGTATAAGGTAGATTGCATACGCGTTACGCACCCGTGCGCCGGTCTCAAGTTCCGAAGAACTCTACCCCTCGACTTGCATGTGTTAGGCCTGCCGCTAGCGTTCATCCTGAGCCAGGATCAAACTCTTCATCGTATATTGTTTGTTAGATAAATCTAACTTATGTTTCGATTCAAGTCGCTAGTCTTTTTCAATGTATTCGAAAAATCTTACTCTCTCTTATTTTCAAACTTGTATTGCTACAAATTTGTGCTGTCAATTCAATATGTCTATGAACGTGTCATTCTTTTTTTGTTCGCCTCTCATTCGATTAGCGGGTGCAAAATTACAACTCTTTTTTAATCTGGCAAGCTTTTTTGAAAAAATTTTTTGATTATTTTTTCATAACCACTTTGCCAATATTTTCAAGAACTTATACTTCCCAATTCTCTCGTTTCGGGTCGGCGAAGATACTACCTTTACTTTCTATTATCCAAATCTTTTTTTAACTTTTTTTAAAGTTTTTTTGATTTGTTTAATCCTAAGTTTGTGTATGAACTTCTTCCTTAATGCGGGTGCAAAATTAGGAATCTTTTTTATTCTCACAAGCCTTTTTAATTCTTTTTTTTTTCTTTTTTTTGACGCTTTTCTTAACTCTCTGATAACAAGGATTTAATATAGAAAGTTTTTTTGAGCTTTAACCACTAAGTGTGCAAATAAAGCGTAATGGTCGCAATGGAGGTGTTGGAAGGTTTTGTTTATACTATATATAGGGGTGGTTTCGGGTTTCGGGTTGTGTGAAGTTGTACACAGAGACTCACCGAGTTTTTTCTTGATATGGATTGTGTTGAATGAGATACACAGAGGCGTTGCACTTATTGGAGTTGCAGGTTATGGGCTTAACTGCGGAATTAAAGAACAAAGGCTAGGGCAAGGGCAAGAACAAGTTTTACTAACGTTACGAGTCGTGGCGATAGTCATCTGGAATACCTAACGTCTTTAATAGCCCCGATGGAAGTGGAAATCTTTTTTTTCCTTGCTTCGACTTCGCTCAACTTGACAAGGTAAAAAAAATTGTAACGGACAGCGGGACTGAGAGTTTTATGAAATGTAGAACGGCTGCTTCAAAAAAAATTAATCGAAACGTATTGCTTTTACAGGTGAAATTTTGGTGATAATGTAAGATGGGATTAATAAAACCAACAAACAAACGATTACGGTTCCTATATTTAATAATATGATGTGAAACAAATTGATACTTACCGGCGCTTCATTTACGTAGTAGTTTTCAGGATTTAATTGGATTATGCCGAAGAACTTTTGAATTAACAATAACGAAATAGCTATTAGATTTCCCCAAAATAATCCGCGTGCAATTAAATAAAATGCATTGTAAAGAAATATTTTTCGAACATTCCAATTATTAGCACCCATGGCTTTTAGAATTCCAATCATTTGAGTACGTTCTAAAATGAGGACTAGTAATGCGACTACCATATTAATAGTAGCTACGACAATCATTACGATTAGAATAACTAAAATGTTGAAATCGAACAATTTAAGCCATTCGAATATACTATAATATTTTTCTTCGATTGTTACACTATTATAAGTAGGCGGAATTTCTTTATAGACTTCCTCTCCTTTTTCTTTGATTTTTGAGAAATCGTCTACGAAGACTTCAAATGCACCGACTTCACTTGGCTGCCATTTATTAATGAGTTGAACGTGACGAATATCTCCAATAATATAAGCAGCATCGAATTCTTGAAAACCAGAATTGAAAATTCCCGTGATTAGGAAGTTTCTTTTATTTGGCAGTTTTCCGTTTTCTTTCATGAAAAAAGTTAGAAACTTATCCCCTACTTTTAATTGTAGACGCTTTGCTAAGTATTCCGAAATCAAAACTTCGGTATTAAGTTCGGATTTTAGATTTGGAATTTTACCATCGACCAAATATTCTTCTAAATTGGTGAAATTATAATCTTTCCCTACACCTTTATATATGATTCCTTCGAAAGCCTTTTCTGTACGAATGATTCCGGCTTTGCTTGCCACGGCTTGTACATGACTGATTCCTTCTACATTTTTAAAATTGGGATAAAAACTTTGATTGATAGAAATCGGTTCGGTAGTAACTTGCGATTGATTGTCATCGAAATTAGAAATAATAATGTGTCCGTTGAAAGCAGAAACTTTCTCGCGAATTTTATCTTGAAGCCCAACACCTGTAGCCACCGCCATAATCATCATAATAATTCCGATAGCAATTGCCGTAATCGCAATTTTTATAATTGGCGAAGAAATACTACTTTTATAACTTTTAGCAGCAATTAGTCTTTTGGCTATGAAATATTCTAAATTCAAGGTTTTAAAATTATAATTAAGGCAAATATACATAAAGTTTTTGCCACAGATTACACCAATTTACACAGATTAAAAATAGTTATGAAATACAATATATATCGATTTACAACATTAATTGGCTTACTAATACTTTCTGTTTCGTGTGGAAGTAGTAAAAAAGCTATTCCGCAAATAAAACCGAGCACTGATAATGTTACTTTGACTTCTACTTCGACAGATGTTACTTTTAAAACAGGAGCAGAAAATTTTGAAAGTTATTTACCTTTACTGAAAGACAAACGTGTTGGAATAGTTACAAATCAAACGGGAATTCTTTCGAAAGAGAAGCATTTGGTTGATTTTTTAATCGAACAAAACATTAATCTTAAGAAAATTTATGCTCCTGAACACGGTTTTAGAGGAACAGCTGATGCTGGCGAATTAATCGTTGACGGAAAAGACACCAAAACGAATTTACCGATTATTTCCCTTTACGGAAACAACAAAAAGCCAAAACCCGAGCAATTAGAAGGAATTGATATCTTGATTTTTGATTTGCAAGATGTGGGCGCGCGATTTTACACGTATATATCTTCGTTGCATTATGTGATGGAAGCTTGTGCCGAAAATAACATTACGCTTTTGGTTTTAGACCGACCAAATCCGAATGGAACTATTATTGATGGTCCGATTTTAGAAAAGGAACACAAGAGTTTTGTTGGAATGCATGAAATTCCGGTTTTGCATGGGATGACGATTGGTGAATATGCCAAAATGATTAATGGCGAAAAATGGCTGAACCCTTCGAAAAGCTCAGGACAAGCACTTCAATGTGATTTGAAAGTAGCACCTTGTTTGAACTATTCACATGATATGAAATATAGTTTACCTGTGAAACCTTCTCCAAACTTACCCAACGATCAATCGATTAATTTATATGCAAGTTTGTGCTTTTTTGAAGGTACGAATGTAAGTTTAGGTCGAGGTACTCAAAATCAATTCCAAATTTATGGTTCGCCATTTTTACCTAGAAGTGAATTTGATTTTAGTTTTACTCCGCAACCAAATTTTGGAGCAAAAGACCCGGTTCATAATGGAAAATTATGTTTTGGTGAAGACTTAACCGAAATTAGAAAAGTGCATCGATTAGAATTAAAATGGTTATTGAAAGCATACGAAAACACAACAGACAAAACCGTTTTCTTCAATGACTTCTTTACCAAATTAGCCGGAACCAAAAAACTCCGTGAACAAATTGAAGCCGGCATGACCGAAAAAGAAATTAGAAAAACTTGGCAAGAAGGTTTGGAGCAGTTTAAGGAAGTGAGAAAGAAGTATTTGATTTATGAATAGAAGAAAATAGAGAAAAGATGAAAGAGAAAAGACTACTAATTTTATTTCTATTAATATTTTCAGGTTGTTCAAAAGAAAACAGAACGATTTCTTTTGATGATTGGAATAATCAAATAGTTAGCCAATTGAATAAAACTGATTCTTCAATCTATAAACAAGAAGAATTAAAGAACAACATTGATTTTCTTTTAGAATTTAGAAAAGATATCACTAAAGAAATTGACAAATTAAAATCTAAAGAAGAATTTTCAAGTTTTGTCGTTTACGAAAATTATAACTGTGAGTTTAATCCAAAAGACACTGTTCAAATTGATATACCATTTACCAAAAACAAATTTTATTATAACATATTTATTATTTCCGATAAAGAAAATTATTCATATGAATTGAGAGGATTTTCAGAAAATAAAAATCTAAAATTCAACAAACAAAGTATCGAAAATAAAGATGAATACTTAGAACATTTAAATCCAGAAAATATTGGAATTAAAAAGACAAATTATCTTTTGAATGATTTTTCCGTTACTTCAAAAATTACTTGTGTTAAAAACGATTTAAACATTGAAGTTATCTCAACAAGATTAAACTAAACTATTGAGATTCCTAACGGAATGACAAGATTACGAAAACTGAACACTTTCAACTGAAAACCGAACACTCTTAAAGAGGCAACTTCTCCTTCATTTTTTCAACAATATTAAACGCCGCTGGACAAATTGCTACATTTAATAACGTTAAATCGGTGATTTGATTGAATTTCTTTCTATCAGTATGAGGGAATTCCCGGCATGCTTTAGGGCGGACATCATAGATAAAACATTTGTTATCGCTATCTAAAAATGTACACGGAACACTTTTTAACACATAATCTTGGTCTTCATCTATGCGAAGATATTGGTCTATAAATTGCTGTGGCTTTTGACGGAAACTCTTTGAAATTCGTTCAATATCGGCCGAAGTAAACAATGGTCCAGTTGTTTTGCAACAATTGGCACACTCCAAACAATCCGTTTTTTTGAATTCGGCATCGTGTAAATCTTGCATTACATAATCCAAATTTTTAGGTGTTTTCTTTTTTAGCTTTTCAAAATACTTTTTGGTTTCGTTATGCGTATCTTTGGCAAGTTTTCCGAGTTCGTTTAAATTTGGCTTTAGCATTTTATGAATTTTCTTCTGCAAAGTTAAACAACTTTTAAACTCCTAAACCTTTAAACTTTTAAACTTTTTTATGAAAGACCTTTTCGGAAAAGCCATTTTAGACTACCAAACCAATAATTCTCCCGAAGATTTAATTACCGAAACTTCTATTTCGGAAGCGGATGAAATGAGCGTTGCCTATTTGTTTCGTGATTTTAAGGAGATGCCAAAATTGGAACAGAAAGCATTGCAATTAGCCAAAGGAAAAGTGTTAGATGTTGGTTGCGGTGCAGGAAGTCACGCTTTGTATTTGCAGGAAAAAGGTTTTGATGTTACAGCAATTGATATTTCGGAAAATGCAATCAAAGCTTGTGAATTAAGAGGTTTGAAAAACTGTAAAGTTTCGGATGTTTTGGATTTAGATCCTGATACTTCGACTGCGCTCAGTAAGACAAATCAGAATAACAATAAGTTCGATACTATTCTACTTTTAATGAATGGAACTGGAATTTTCGGTAAAATGAATAACATTCCAAAATTCTTACAAAAATTAAAATCATTACTAAACGAAGGCGGACAAATTTTAATTGATAGTTCGGACTTAATTTATATGTATGACCAAGACGAAGATGGTGCTTATGAAGTTCCAGCTAATGGATATTATGGCGAATTAACGTTCACCATTCAATATAAAGGAGAAAACGAAGATACTTTTGATTGGCTCTATTTGGATTACAACACGTTACAAAACGCAGCAATTGCAAATGGTTTAGAATGTGATTTAATTTTAGAAGGCGAGCATTTTGATTATTTAGCTAAACTTACTCATCTTTAATTGGAAAAACATAGTCACATACGATTTTCTTTATACTGAAAAGGCGTTTCACTTTACATAGCAATCAATAGTGAGACTTAAAAACAGAAACACAGATTAAAGAAATTAAATGAATTTTTAAAATTTCTTTAATCTGCGTTCCAAAAAATGAATTTGATATTTCCGTTATGGAATATTCAAATATTTATGCGTTTGCAACGACACTCGCCATTTTGGATTGTTCATTACATAATCAACTATTAAAGGCGTCATTTCTTCTTTTTTGCTCCACTCCGGTTGTAAAAAAAGAATCGCATTTGGATTCACTTTTGCCGCTTGTTCTTCAGCAAAAATAAAATCGTGTTTGTTGTAGATGATTACTTTTAATTCGTTGGCAATATCATAAGCACTTTGAACGGGTAATTTATTTTTCTTTGGCGACAAACAAAACCAATCCCAAGTTCCAGTAACTTCATACGCTCCCGAAGTTTCAATATGTACTCTTAAATTTTGCTCTTTTAATTTTGATGTCAATAATGTCATGTCCCAAGTTAAAGGTTCTCCACCAGTAACAACAACTGTGTCCGCATATTTTTTTGCATTAGATACAATAATATCCGTATTCGTAGGCGGGTGTAACTCCGCATTCCAACTTTCCTTTACATCGCACCAATGACAACCAACATCGCAACCGCCAATTCGTATAAAATAAGCAGCAGTTCCTGTATGATACCCTTCCCCTTGAATGGTATAAAACTCCTCCATTAAAGGCAACATTTCGCCTTTTTCAACCGCTAATTGTGTTTCTTTTTTCAACATCTTAAAACTAAAATAGTGGGCAAAGATACGATTTGGAAGTTAGAATTTAAGTATTAGTAGTTAGAATTTATATTTTTGAAATTGAAATTGAATTTGCAATTATTGTATTTGTTGAAATTGAAATTGAATTTGCAATTATTGTATTTGTTGAAATTTTAATTGAATTTCTGTACATTTGAAAATTAGAAAACAAAACAATCATGAGTAAAATAGAGGATTTTAGCAAACATATAAACGAAGGATATACTTGTAAAGGAGAATTTATCACATTAGGTGGTGGAATTTTAGATGGTGAAGCCGTTCCAAATACGCATGTTAAAATACCTCTAAAAACATTAAACCGTCATGGATTAATTGCAGGAGCAACTGGAACCGGAAAAACCAAAACTATTCAGGTGTTATCTGAACAATTATCACAAAACGGAATTCCCGTTTTAATGATGGATATAAAAGGTGATTTCTCTGGAATTGCCATGCCTGGAGAAGAAAAACCATTTATTACCGAACGTCATGAAAAAATAACAATTCCATACGAAATTAAATCATTTCCTGTTGAATTAATGACCATTTCAGAACAAAACGGTGTTCGATTACGCGCAACTGTTTCTGAATTTGGACCGGTATTATTTTCTCGAATTTTAGATTTAAATGACACTCAATCTGGAATTGTTTCTATTATTTTTAAATATTGCGACGACAATAATTTACCTCTTTTAGATTTAAAAGACTTTAAAAAAGTATTACAATACGCAACAGAAGACGGAAAAGCAGAATTTGAAGGCGAATATGGCAGAATTTCAACCAGTTCTACAGGTTCAATTTTAAGAAAAATCATCGAACTAGAACAGCAAGGTGCTGCATTGTTTTTTGGTGAAAAATCATTTGAAATTGAAGATTTAATGCGAATTGACGAAAACGGAAATGGTTATGTCAACATCATGCGATTGACCGATATTCAAGACAAACCAAAATTATTTTCGACTTTCATGCTGAGTTTGTTGGCTGAAATTTACAATACAATGCCAGAACAAGGTGATGCTGGACGACCAGAATTAGTGATTTTTATTGATGAAGCGCATTTGATTTTTGATGAAGCAAGCAAAACATTATTAAATCAAATTGAAACGATTGTAAAATTAATCCGTTCTAAAGGAATTGGTGTTTATTTCATTACGCAAAACCCAATGGATGTTCCAACAGGTGTTTTAGCACAATTAGGTTTAAAAATTCAGCATGCACTAAGAGCTTTTACTGCAAATGACAGAAAAGCGATTAAAATGACTGCAGAAAATTATCCGGAAACTGAATTTTACAAAACAGACGAAGTTTTAACTTCATTAGGAATTGGAGAAGCTTTTGTTACGGCATTAAGTGAAAAAGGAACACCAACACCATTAGTAGCCACCATGTTGCGAGCACCAATGAGTCGAATGGATATTTTAACGGATAGTGAAATTGATTTGAATATTTCAAAATCGAAATTGGCTAAAAAATACAACGAAGAAGTAGACAGAGAAAGTGCCTACGAATTATTGAATAAAAAAATTGCCGAAGCACAAGAAGTAGCCGTAGAAAAAGAGGAGGCAAAACCAAGCCGAAAAACAAAAGAAGAACCAAGTACTACAGAAGTTATTGGAAAATCAATTACTAAAGTTGTTACGAGTGCTACTTTTATTCGTGGTGCATTTGGTTTATTAATGAAGATGTTTAAGAAATAATGACCAAAATAAAATTTACAGAATTAGGTTTTAAAAAAAATCTAGACTCTTTAATAGTAATTCTAGGAATTGTTTGCTTAATAATTGGGCTTATTGCTGTATTTGGATTTCTAAACCATAGACTTTCTGGATTAGCTGGTTTTTCGGCTGTTTTAACTACATTTCCACAGCTTAAAACCTACTTTTACAAAAACTATTTTCTATGGAACAAAAGAGGTGGAACCATAAAAATTAATTCGAAAAGCAAATCAATAGTTTTTAAAGAAATAGCATCATATTCAATAGAGAATGATAAATTATTCATTTTAAAAAAGAACAAAACACAACTTGATTTTTCTCTAATAGATATTGATAAAGAAGACATTGAAAAAATTGAAGGAATTTTAAAAAGCCTTATTAAAATATAATGAAAAAATATTTCATACAAAAATCGCCATTTGTAGTTCCAACAACCGATGGCAAATTAATAGAAGAGCATCACGGATTGGCAACCACAAACAATTCAGCTATTTCAATTGCTCATATGGTGGCGCCACCAGGATGGAGCGAACCATTTCAAACTCCAGAATTTGATGAATACACCTATATCATTAAAGGCAAAAAACAATTTATTATTGAAGATGAAACGATAGTTTTAGAAACAGGTCAATCGATAAAAATTGAGAAAAACACGCGCGTTCAATACTCCAATCCTTTTGATGAACCTTGTGAATACATTGCAATTTGTACGCCAGCTTTTGATTTTAATAAAGTTCATAGAGAAGAGAATTAATCCTTCTTCTCTACCTCTTTTAATAATCCAAAAGCAAAATAGGCAATAATTATTCCTGCTACAATAATTGCTATCCATAAAAACCAATTGGTTTGCCTGAATTGTTGTGTTTTCGATGCTTTATTTAAACTTATCTTTTTAAAATCTGAAATTCTAATTAGTCCTAATTTAGTCAAATCATTTGGTAGAAATTTTACCAAATCATATTGCGGTTTTGACAAAGTAGAATCTACTACTATTTCATAATTCTTACTAACATCTAAATCGGCAATTAAATAAAATTGATTTTGTAATAATTTGATTCCTTTAATTTCTAAAGGTTCGTTGTCTAAATTTTCGATTTCAATTTCAAAATCTTTTGCTTGAAAACTTTCCCATTTAAAACTATTAGCTGAGTTTGAATCTAAATTAAAAGTAGCAACCGATTTTCTATATATTTCTGATTTCTTTTTTACGCTTCTAGTTTCCTTAATGAAGACGGAAGCTTTTCTAAAAAATCTTGAGTTTTTGAAATTAAATGCTATTCCATCAACCGTATATAAATTATCTGCAGAAAACTTTATAATGGTTTTTTTGTTTGTTTTATCCTCAATTAATTTATGTTTAAAAACTTCTAATACTGTCGTTGGTTCTATTTTTTCATCTCCGATAAAATAACCAACTTCTAAAAGATTAATAGGCATTGAATTTTTATCAATAAATTCAATTTTTAAAAATTTATAGGAATTGTTTGGAAATGAAACTGTTTTTCTAACATACGTATTTTGAAAATCATTTAAATCATACAACATTGCATTCATCACTAATCCAAACCAATGAATTCCATCGTCACTTCCGCTTATATTATATTCTTTAGTAAGACCTGTATTGGCAATTTTCAGACTTAATTCTGAACAATATTTCATATTTTGAACGACATTGATAATGTAATATGAAACTGAGTCCTTGAATTGTTTTTGATCCGAAATTCTTAATGATTGATATCGGTTTGAGAAAAAATAGTCTTTATTGAAATCAACTACAAAAGGAATTTCTTTTTTTTCATCATTATAAATTCTCAAAAAATCAAAATTTTCATTAGAAGCCGAACGCACTTCAGGAGCAATTAAAATCCTATGAAATCCCTTTTCTTCTACTCTTTCAATATTACCTTTATGGCTTTGACCAAAACCAAAAATCGATATAAAACAAAACGAAATAAATAATTTAATTTTCATTTGCACTACTATTTTGAGATTCATCCACTACTAACTTTTTGATTTTTTGATACACAAAAGAGATAATCAAAATCAGCACTCCTAATAATATAAATGCTATAATTTTTCCGGTTTCTGAAACGTTATTAATATCATATACAAACAATTTCACAATAGTTAATCCTAGTAATGAAAGTGCAATAATTCGAATTTGTTTCCATTGTTTTCTAATTCCGAAAATCAGTAAAGCAAATGATAAAATTCCCCATAAAATCGGATAACCAATTTTAATTACTTGCACTTTTATGATATTTAATTTGCCTTGAACATTGTATTCGTCCATTCGGAAAGTTTCTTTTGGTAAATCGGAACCTTTAAAATCTTCATCGATTTGTTGTAAAACGGTTGCCGATTCTACTGCAAACAAATTATGTACAATTAATTCATTGCTCAAAATATAAACTCCGCAAAAGACCAACAACCAAAGAGCAATATTAGATTTTAAAAAGACAATGTGCGCTTTATTCAAAATTTGATTGGCTAAAATCGAAACATAATAAATTAAACAAGCCAAAATAATGTAATGTAAATTAAACGCTATTACCGAATCCCAGTTTTTAGCAATGTTCCAAAGAACTTCTTTTGATGGAATATTGTACCACCAAACCACATATAACGCAATGTTAACCATAGCCAAAATGGTTGCCAATTTTCGCACTAGTTCTTCTTTAGATTTTAATCCAAAGTAAATAAATACAGTACTAAAAATAAAATGATACCCAACCGATAAAGACAACGCAGCGTATGAATTTTCTAAATTTTGACCTGATTGATGAATGATTTCAAAAATTCCGACAAAATACCCAATAATTAAAGCTACCCAAGTGATTCCGTTGCGATAAAAAACAGGATCAAATTCAATTTTAAAAATAGTATTTGATTCGTTTTCTTTTTTCAATAGAAAATAAGTACCAAGTAAAGAACCAACTACCACAATTCCGGTTATGAAAATTGGATTGAATAGTATGGTAAGTTCGTTATTTGTATAACGATATTGTTTATCCCAATCAATAATTAAACTAATAATCAACAAAAACTGAACCACCATTGCGCTTAATTTAAACATATTGATTTTCGATTTTTGCGACAACCAAAACAATAAAATCGCTTCTACAGCCCAAAATAAAGTAATTTGATTACCTTCAAATTGAATTGGAATGGTTAAAGTAACAAACGTTAACACCAATCCAATTAACAAATAGACGGCATTTTTATCTAATCCAAATTTCTTAAATAAAACAACGGCATATATTAAATTATAAACCGCTAATGAAAGCGTAAACAATCCTTTGAATTCAATTCCCCAATTATGCAAAATACCCATTCCTAAACCGAAATACACAAAAGTGTTGGCCATTATTATGAAATAATCAATAGGAGAAAAAACACCTTTTCTTCTTACGTTATTTAGAACAGCCACAATACTAAAGATAAAATAATATAATGTTGCAAAAGCTAGAGCGCCTTTATGTGGTAAAATATCGTCGTTTAATTCTCTGTAATACCAAGAAAAGAAAAGTATGTTTGTAAATATGAAAGATAAAATAGTTACTAAATTCCATTTTTTATAGTAAGCAATTCCCAGAATTCCAATATTTAAAATAGCGATATAAGTAAACAAAACCACATAATTTCCGGCTCCAGTACTTACCATAAAAGGAACCGCAAATCCTCCAATTAATGACAAAACTGCTAATTCTTGCCTGTTGTAAGCAACTGATACAAACGTACTAAAAGCAGTAATCACGACCATAATGGCAAAAGCAATAGTTTGACTAAATATATGATAATCATGAAATGCTATAGCAATAGTAAAATAAAAAATACTAACAGCACCTGCCACCATAACAGAACTAAATGCTTGGTAGTTTTTCTTTAATTTGTGTGCCACACCCATAACTATTGAACCTGCTAAAATTCCGATTCCAACACGAGCAGTTTCGTTTATCCATTCTTTATCAATGGCATATTTCACAAAGAAACTAATGCCTAAAACCAGTATTAAAATTCCAATTTTATTAATTAGATTTTCTCCGATAAATTTTTCTAAATCGGGATTATTTTCTTTGAAATTTTCGAACCACGATTTTTGTGGAGCTCTTGGTTGCTCTGGTTCAATAATTGGAACATACTGTTTGATTTCTTCTTTGATTTCGACTTTAATAGGTTCAGCAACTGGAATAATTTCAGGTGTTTTTTCAATAACCTCAATAGGTTTTTCTATTATTTTTTCTTCCACAATTGGTTTTGAAACCGGAACTGATTCCTTACGAATTTCGGGAGCAGTTTTTGAAACATCTTGAACCACTTTTGAACTCAATTCATTTTTTAAATCATTGATTCGTTCATGCAATCGATAAACAGTATCTTGTAGTTGCTTAAATTTTGAATTCATACTTGTTAAAAGTATAATTACAATAACTAAAATAGCAAGTAATAGTATGGTTTCCATCTAGAGTTCCTTTTAATAAACTCAAAGATAAACTTTTTGTAAGAAAAAAATCCAAACCTCTTAATTGAAGTTTGGATTTAAATTATTGTAGTAATTCTAAAATTTTATTTTCGACTTGTTCTGAATCCCAAATTTTCTCGATATTTTCAATTTTTAATACCTCTTGCATAATTTCATTTTGAAAATCTCCTATTGCCATGGCTTCAGAATAAGGTTGTAAACTAAACGTTACTCTACTGTACAAAGGCATCCATTTATCTGGATGTTTATCAGAAAACCATTTTTCAATTTTCTTTTGAAGCAAAAAATTTGAATCTGCCGTTTTGTTACTCATTTCTTCAAAATTTCTTCTAGACAATTCTGCAATAGCATCTGCATTTGGTTTACGAGAAATTTCATATTCTGAAAATATCGCATTCCAATCGTCGCCATAGGTATGAATTAATTCATTTAAAATGGTAATATCTTCAAAACCTGCATTCATACCGTGTCCGTAAAATGGAACAATAGCATGAGCAGAATCACCAATTAAAGCTACCTTGTCTTCAAATGTCCATGGAAAGCATTTCATTATAGCTAAATAACTTGTTGGATTTTTAAAGAAATCACGAACCAAATCTGGAATTACTTCTTTTGTATCTGGAAAATATTTTGCAAAAAATGCTGCTAAAGCTGCTTCATCTTTTAAAGATTCAAAAGAATTTTCACCTTTAAAAGGCATAAATAAGGTACAAGTAAAAGATCCATCTAAATTAGACAAAGCCATTAACATGAAGTTTCCTCTAGGCCAAATATGAAGTGAGTTTTTATCTATTTTATGGGAACCATCTGCGTTAGCCGGAATATGTAATTCTTTGTAACCAATTTGCATAAATTCCTGAGAATAATCGAACATAGATTGACGTTGCATTCTGTGTCTAATTCTAGAAAAAGCGCCATCTGCTCCAAATACTTTATCGTATTTTAATTCAGTCCAATCGCCTTGTTCCGATTCTCCTTCGTATAAACTAGCTGTTGCCAGATTTACATCCCAAATTTTATGCTCGAAAAAGAATTTGACACCTTCAGCTTCAGCTAAATCAACCATCTTACGGTTTAAAACACCTCTTGATAGTGAAAAAATAGCTTCACCTTCTTTTCCGTAAAATTGATAATTTAATTTACCATCTTGCAAATGAATAGCTCTTTTGTCTACCGGAATTCCAATTTTTCTAATTTCTGCATCTAAACCCACGTCTTCAAGAGCTTTCCATCCTCTATTTGACATAACTAAATTAATAGATCTTCCTGAAAACTGAATCGTTCTAATATCAGGACTTCTATCATAAACATGAACAGTATGTCCTGCTCTTTTTAAATAGATTGCCAATAAAGTTCCAACTAAACCAGAACCTACTACGGCAATTTTTTGT
The DNA here is from genome assembly GCA_000169355.1 of Flavobacteria bacterium BAL38. Classification (GTDB taxonomy): domain Bacteria; phylum Bacteroidota; class Bacteroidia; order Flavobacteriales; family Flavobacteriaceae; genus Flavobacterium. Next base: position 720,575 of record AAXX01000001.1, read on the forward strand.
GGCGTTTGCATGAAATTTTTTGTAAAAATTCGGAGTACAAAAATACTGATTTTAAAAATTTTAAAGCCTTATTTTAAAATTTAATTGCTTTAAAAATATTTTTGTTTAATTTTTTATATTATTTGTTAAACAAAATGTATCTTTGAAATAAAAAAAGAAATGAGAAAATTTACCAAAGATGAGTTGTTTTACATGTCAAAAGTTCCGAGACTAAATCTTGTAAATTGTCTTACAGGTTACAAATCAGCCAATTTAATAGGCACTTGTTCAGAAAGCGGTGTATTAAATTTAGCCATTTTTAGCAGTGTTACACATTTAGGTAGCGAACCTCCTTTATTAGGATTTATTTTAAGACCCACTACGGTTCCTAGAGACACGTATAAAAATATAAAAGAAACCGGATATTTTACTTTAAATCACATAACGGAAGAAATGATTGCCGATGCACATCATACATCATCAAGTTATGAAGAAGAAGTTTCTGAATTTGATAAAATTAACTTAGAACCTGAATTTATAGATAATAATAAAGTCCCTTTTGTAAAAGGAAGTCCGGTGCAATTGCTTTGTAAATATGTAAATGAATACAAAATTGAAGAAAATGATTGTTTACATATTATTGCTTCGATAGAAACTATTTACGTTGACGAAAAAGTTTTAAAAGAAGATTTATGGATTCAGCTCGACCTAGGAAATGTGGTAGCAATAAATGGATTAGACGGATATGCGGTTCCAAAAATTGTAGATCGATTTCATTATGCAAGACCAGACAAACCATCAATTTCTATGCTTAAATGACACATAAAAAAGTAAATCTTCCCGTAAAACATGTCAATTACCTTTTGCATGGCGAAAAAAATGGGAGAAAAACTGGGAAGAAGTAAAGTATTGTAGTGATAAATGCAGAATGAATAAAAATTTCAAAAATCAAGGGCAATAAAAAGGTCAAAAATCAAACAATTAAAATAAGTAACACAGATTTAAGAAATAAGAGAAAAATTTAAAATCTTTTATGAACTTTTTTCACAAAGTTATTCCGTAAAGAAAACTTATGTGACTTATATGTTTAAAAATAAAATTATGAACGGATTAGTATGGTTTAGAAACGATTTACGAACAATTGACAATCATTCATTATACAATGCTTGCCGAGAAAATGATACTGTTATTGGAATATATTGCTTAGACCCAAGACATTTTGAAATTACTCCATTTGGTTTTAAGAAAACAGAAAAATTTAGATCACAATTTCTATTAGAAACGGTAACCGAATTACAAAAAAATTTGTTAGAAAAAAATATTCGGTTGCTAGTGTATTATGGCTATCCAGAAATATTAATTCCTGAAATTATAGCAAAATATCAAATTCACTCTATTTATTCACAACACGAATGGACAAGTGAAGAAAATGAAATAGAGCAAGAAATACGAAACTTAATTTCAGCTGTTAATTGGAAAAATCATTACGACCAATTTTTATTTCATCCTGCAGATCTTCCGTTTGAAGATTGGAAGAAAATTCCGGAAGTTTTTACTGATTTCAGAAAACAAATTGAAAAGAAAATTCGTGTGCGACCTACCGTTGCAATTTCTCCAAAACCATTGACAAATTTAATTGAAGAAACTACCCCTATTCCAACATTAAAAGATTTGGGATTTGACTCAGAAGCATCTGATTTTAAGCAACCTGAAAAGACAGCATTTCCTTTCAAAGGAGGAGAAAATCATGCTAAAAAAAGAATTAAGGACTACTTTTGGGATACTAAAAAATTAGCAGTTTATAAAAAAACTAGAAATGGTTTAATTGGAAAGAATTACAGTTCCAAATTATCCGCTTGGTTAGCAAACGGAAGTGTTTCGGCACGAACTATTTATTGGGAAGTGCAAAAATTTGAAAAAAAAGTAATCAAAAACGAAGACACCTATTGGTTAATTTTCGAATTAATTTGGCGCGATTATTTCAAATACATTTCCTTAAAACACGGCAACAAAATTTTCCAATTGAACGGTATTTTACAAAAAGAATACCATTGGAACCAAAATAAAAAAGCCTTCAATCAGTGGGCAAATGGCACAACACCTGAACACTTTGTAAATGCCAACATGATTGAATTGCAAAAAACAGGTTGGATGAGCAATCGCGGTCGTCAGAATGTGGCAAGTTATTGGGCAAAAGAATGGGAACAAGATTGGCGAATAGGCGCTGCTTATTTTGAGAGCATGCTTATTGATTATGATGTGCATAGTAATTACGGTAATTGGATGTACAATGCGGGTGTTGGAAACGACCCAAGAGACAGAAAATTCAACATTAAACGTCAGGCAGAAATGTACGATGCCGATGGGAAATTTCAAAAAATGTGGTTAATTCCTGAATTATTTTAAATGAAAACACTTCGATTACTTTTGGGCGACCAACTCAATTCGGAACATTCTTGGTTTGATGAAGTCAATACAGATGTGGTTTATGTGATGGCAGAAATGGGTCAGGAAACCGATTATGTAAAACATCACATTCAAAAAGTGGTAGCTTTTTTTCTTTCGATGCGAAATTTTTCGGACGAATTAGTTAAAAAAGGACATCAAGTTATCTATTATAAAATTTCAGATGCCAATAATCCACAAGATTTGGAACAATTGATTTTGGATTTGGTAGAAAAAAATAAAACAGAGCAATTTGAATACCAATTTCCTGATGAATATCGATTGGACGAACAGTTGAAATCTATTTGCAAAAAACTTTCTATTCCAACAAAAACAGTCGATTCCGAACATTTTTATACGTCTAGAAATGAACTAGCGGATTTTTTCAAAGGAAAAAAGCAACTTTTGATGGAAAGTTTCTATCGGATGATGCGAAAAAAACACGATGTTTTAATGGTTGGCAATCAACCGTTAGATGGAAAATGGAACTTTGACCACAATAATCGCAATCAATATAAAAACGAAGTTCCGATTCCGTTTCCTTTGGAATTTCATAAAAATGTAAGTAAAATTATTACCGAAATTAAAAGTCAAAACATCACCACTTTTGGAAATATTGATGCTGAAAATTTCAATTGGCCGACTTCCAGAGCCGAAAGTTTACAACTGATTGCCTATTTCTGTGAGCATTTGTTGGCGCATTTTGGTACGTACCAAGATTCATTGTTTTCTGGACATAAATTTTTATTTCATTCGCGATTATCTTTTGCGATGAATTCTAAAATGATTAGCCCAAAAGAAGTAGTTGACGCTGTGATTTACTATTATTATCAAAATCAAGAAACCATCGAATTGGCGCAAGTAGAAGGTTTTGTGCGACAAATTATTGGTTGGCGCGAATATGTAAGAGGAATTTATTGGAAAGAAATGCCAAATTACGCCCAAATGAACGTTTTGGAAAACTACAATCCACTACCTGATTTCTTTTGGACTGGAAAAACCAAAATGAAATGCCTACAACATTCCATTTCCCAAAGTTTATCGGAAGCGTATGCACATCATATTCAGCGATTGATGGTGATTGGTAATTTTTCCTTGTTGGCACAATTGCATCCTGATGAAGTTGACGCTTGGTATTTAGGTGTTTATATTGATGCTATTGAATGGGTTGAAATGCCAAATACGCGCGGCATGAGTCAGTATGCTGATGGCGGAATTGTAGCTACAAAACCCTATGTTTCCTCTGGAAGTTACATTAATAAAATGAGTGATTATTGTAGTAATTGCCATTATAATGTGAAGGATAAATTGGGCGATAAAGCGTGTCCATTTAACAGTTTGTATTGGCATTTTTTGGATGAGAAAAAGCAGCATTTTACCAATAATCAAAGAATGAGCATGATGTTAGCCTTACTTAGAAAAATGAAACCCGAAGAATTAGCAGCTACAAAAGAAAAAGCAATTTCGATTTTGGATAATGTGGAGAGTTTATGATTTTTTTGTCATTTTGAACTTGTTTCAAAATCTGCAATATTAAGGAGATTGTCAAAATCACGAACTTCATAAACGATTATTTTCTGCTTAAAAAAATTGATCTTGATAAACTCCTATCAATTGAATACTATTATTTTTTCCTTCTCAATCTTTTTTTAGCTCGTTTTGCTTCTTTTCTTTTTCGTTGCCATTCCCAAAATTTTTGCTGAATAATTCCAAGACTATTTATTGAAAATCCATTTGTGTGTTTTTTGAGCTCTTCGGGAATAAACCATTCTGAATTTTGTTTACTCCAATCTATTCTTTTTTCTCTATCACTTGGATTGTATTTTAAGTTTGAACTTTTAAACTCATTGTTATTAAACTTCTCTACAATTCTTTTAAGTAACAAAAAAGTGTCTTTTTCATAATCTGAAATTTCGCTTTCAGATTTCTCAAAATAATAATCGGGTTCAGATGTCCAAAAAATAAGTGATGCAGTTCCTTTATCACATTTTTTACTTTCAACTATCCATTTCAATATTTCAATACCATCATCCCAATTATAATTTTGTGCAAGATAATATTGGTCAGTTGAATTTAGTTTTTCAAAAAACTTGAAATCAGGCAAATAATCTTCTTCTTCTCTATTGAATGAATATTCAATGAAATTTTCTCGAATAAATTTTTCTTTAAAAGGTAATATTATCATTTCGTTCTTTTCTGAAATTTTCAATTATAATAGCATCCAACACTAAATAACAGATAGAAACTGAAACAAGTTCAGTTTGACAAAAACATAATTAAACGTTTATATGTCCCCAATTTTCACCCCATTTGATGCGGTAAATTTGCATCTCAGAAACATTAAATTCTTTAGCTGTTTTTCTAACGCTAAATTTTTCGGCTTGACGCTTCATCTTTAATTTAATTCGCATAACTTGAGTAGAAGTCAATTTTCTTCCATCTCTTTTAATGTTATTTTCCTGAAACTTTTTAAAAGCTTCTTTAACAGCAGGACTTTTGTGTCCGTGAGCCCTCATTTCGTCATAAGTTGCCCATTTTAAATTATATAATTGATTGTTCAATTTATCATAATCTAAATGCAAAACATACTCTTGATCATCTGATTGTTTAGGAATAAAGAGTTCGGCAACCATTTTATGAATTGCGTGATGAAAATATTTTTTTTTATTGTTTTCTTGTCTCGTATAACGAAGAAAAAGAAAACCTTCTGTAATTGCACCTTTTAAAATTCTTCCGCTTTCAATTGTATCTACAAAACTCTTAATTCTGCCATGGTTTGAAACTGCATAACGCACTTTTCCTGGAATTTCAATTTGATATTCCTTCCATTTTTCAATTACAAAATGACTCATATTATGTTTCTTTTAAATAAATTTTGGTGCGATTATTTGAAAGACTCACTTCACTACACAATGCAATTTACAATTATTTATTGAATATTATTTTATTTCCCACATTCATTTTTTGAGATTTTGCAAAAACACCGCACATATGAAATAACATTCTAGCTCCCACATTACCATCCCAATCATCCTTGCCAGGAGAAACCTCAACTAAATCAAAACCAATGATTTCTTTATTAGTTGCTGCTAAACGACTAAACAAATAAGCGGCTTGTTCATAAGAAAATCCACCTGGAACTGGCGTCCCTGTATTTGGACAATACCAAGAATACATGCCGTCAATATCAAAAGAAATACAAACCTTTTCTGGTAATGAAGCAATTATATGATCACATTGTTGTTGCCAAGTTTTACCCTCAAAAGTTTCTTGTTTTAAATCCATATCAGTATGAACTAAAACACGGTCGTTTAAAGCAACTTCTACTTCTTGTTCACAAAAATCGCGAATTCCTACTTGCACAATTTTTGAAATCTGAGGAATTTGTAATGCATTGTACATAATTGAAGCATGCGAATATGTGAATCCTTCGTAAGCAATTCTTAAATCCATATGAGCATCTAAGTGCAAAATTCCGAAATTATCATACTTAGTTGCTAAAGCTTGATAATAACCCAGTGGCGTAGAATGATCACCTCCTAATAAAACCACTTTTTTACCTCTTCGCATCCAATTTAAAGTTTGTTCACGAACCGCTTCTACCATATCAGAACAAGCATAATTAATTTCCTCTAAATCCTTTGTTAAGTATGTATGATGGTCTAAAACCATACCACTTTCTAGAGCTTTAATAATTGGAGCCGCTTGTTTTTTATATTTTTTAGATTTCTTTTTTAAATCCTTTGGTGAGTTATCTAAATAAATTCCTAATTTCCATAAGTCAGGAAACTCTTGGTGGTTTAGATCTACTTGAAAAGAAGCATCTAAAACCGCATCTGGACCTTTGGAAGCTCCAGAACCATAACTTACTGTAACTTCCCATGGCACCGGAATTACAATAATTTCACTTTGTTCTGCCGAAAATGGCAATCCAAAAATTGTTGCATCTGCCAACCCTGGTTGAGATGGATCGAAGTTTTCTAAAATTTGTTCTTTAGTCATGACTTTATGTAATTCTATTATTCTTTGCAAAGATAGTTTATTTAACAAAAAAGCCGAACAGTACGTTCGGCTTTTCAAAATATTTAAATTTCTTTTTTAAAGTTTTAGTTGTCGAGAAAAGAAAAGTATTATTTATTTAAAATCAATTTTTTTAAAATTTGACCAAAATCGTACATATCTTCAAAAGAACAATAAAATGGCGCTGGCGCTAATCGGATAACATTTGGTTCTCTCCAATCAGTAATTACTCCATTTTTCATTAAACGATCAAACAATTCTCTTCCTTGACCATGTAAATAAACAGATAATTGACATCCGCGTTCTTCTTGATCAGCTGGTGTAAGAATTTCAAATTCGGCTCCATCTAATTCCTTATCAATTTCATGTAAAATAAACTCCAAATACGCTGTAATACGATTTCGTTTCTCTATTAATTTATCCATTCCTACTTCGGCAAACATTTCAACTGAAGCTAAATAAGGAGCTAAGGATAAAATAGGTAAATTACTAATTTGCCAACCATCTGCACCTCTAACCGGATCAAATTGTGGTTCCATTTTAAAACGACGTTCTTTATTATGTCCCCACCAACCCGCAAATCTTGGCAATTCTGTATCGTTGTGATGCATTTCGTGTACAAAACAACCCGATGCGTTTCCTGGTCCAGAATTCATATATTTATAACTACACCAAGCAGCAAAATCAACTTTCCATTCGTTCAATTGAAGCTTTATATTACCTGCAGCGTGTGCTAAATCCCAACCCACGTATGCTCCTTGCTTATGTCCGGCCTCTGTAATAGTTTTCATATCAAAGACTTGACCAGTGTAATAATTTACACCTCCAATTAAAACCAATGCTAGCTCATCGCCAACTTCATTAATTTTAGCTACTATATCTTCTAAACGAATATTGTGTTCTCCATCTCTACGTTTAATTTCTACTATAGCTTCATTTGGGTTAAACCCAACTGTTTTAGAGTGAAAATCTACTTGACTTTGAAACATATATTGATCACTTGGAAAAGCTTTTTCTTCACAAATGATTTTGTATTTTTTTAGTGTTGGTCTATAAAAAGAAACCATTAACAAATGAAGATTTACCGTTAATGTATTCATTACAGTAACTTCAGTAGGTTTAGCTCCAACAATTTCACTTAATGGCACTGCAAATCTTTCATGATAATCCCACCATGGTTTATCTGCATAAAAATGTCCTTCAACAGCTAAATTAGCCCAATCAGCCATTACTTCATCTACGTAAGATTTAGTTCTTTTAGGCTGTAATCCTAAAGAATTTCCTGTAAAATAAATTACTTGTTTTCCGTTCACTTTTGGAAAAAGAAATTCATCTCTGTATTTTCTTAATTCGTCTTTAGCATCTAAATCTTGTGCAAATTCGCGGTTATTTTCAAAAATCATTAGCTTAGTTGTTTGAATGGTAAAAGTAGGTAAAAGTTATAAATGAGCAAAACCATAAAATCTTATTTTTTTGATTTCAGAAACAAAAAATCCCAGCAAAAAGCTAGGATTTTAATATAAGTAAAGCGATGCTCTTAGATAATTAACATGGCATCTCCGTATGAATAGAAACGATATTTTTCTTTAACCGCTTCTTCGTATGCTTTTTTCATTAAATCATGACCACAAAATGCAGATATCATCATTAACAAAGTTGATTTTGGTGTATGAAAATTAGTTATCATAGCATCTGCTAAGCTAAAATCATAAGGAGGATAAATAAATTTATTTGTCCATCCTTCAAAAGGATTTAAAGTTCTTTGAGACGAAACAGAACTTTCCATTGCTCTCATAGCGGTAGTTCCTACGCAACAAACTTTTTTCTTTTTAGTTTTAGCGTTGTTAATAATATCACAAGCTTCTTGAGAAATTTTCATTTCTTCTGAATCCATTTTGTGTTTTGATAAATCTTCAACCTCAACAGGATTAAAAGTTCCTAAACCAACATGTAATGTTACTTCAGCAAAATCAACTCCTTTAATTTCTAAACGTTTTAATAAATGTTTAGAAAAGTGCAAACCAGCTGTTGGAGCAGCAACGGCACCTTCTACTTTTGCATAAATTGTTTGATAACGCTCAGCATCTTCTGGAGTTACTTCACGATTGATGTATTTTGGAATTGGAGTTTCTCCTAATTCTACTAATTTTTCTCTAAATTCTTCATACGAACCATCGTATAAAAAACGTAAAGTTCTACCACGAGATGTTGTATTATCAATAACCTCAGCTACTAATGAATCGTCATCTCCAAAGTATAATTTATTTCCAATACGAATTTTTCTTGCAGGATCAACTAAAACATCCCACAAACGTTGTTCTGCATTTAATTCTCTTAATAAGAAAACTTCAATACGAGCACCTGTTTTTTCTTTATTTCCGTATAAACGCGCTGGAAAAACTTTAGTATTATTCAACACCATTACATCACCATCATCAAAATAATCAATGACATCTTTGAATAATTTGTGTTCTATTGTACCGGTTTTTCTGTTTACTACCATTAATCGAGATTCATCGCGATTTTCGGTAGGAAATTCAGCTAATAATTCTTCAGGAAGATTGAATTGAAAATGAGATAATTTCATTCTTTTAAGTTTAAAAGTTTATGGTTTAAAAGTTTAAAGAGATTTTGAACTCCTAAACAAGGCTGCAAATATACGATTATGAAATAGGCGTTGTCAAGTAAAAAGCGGTTTATTTTAAAATTTCCACTGTTTACTGAACAACGCCCAAATCAAAACTAAAAAAACTACTTATTATAACTTATGTAGCGTATAACAAATCTGATGGTGGTAGTTTAGAATTAAGCACGGGAGTTCATATTCCGGTTTCACCAGACAGGGTACAACTTATTTTAGAGCAAATTTAAATTGTAAAGCGATAGCCAATCTTAATCCATTTTAAAGCCAACTAATTTTAAATCTTCCCAAAAGGTAGGATAGGATTTTGAAACCACTTCAGCATCTTCAATAATAATTGGAACTTTCAATGCTAAAGGAGCAAAAGCCATTGCCATTCTGTGGTCTTGATATGTTTTTATGACAATATCTTTATTAATTATTGCTGATGGGTTTAAATGTAAAGATTCGTTGGTAACAGAAATATCAGCACCTAATTTAATTAACTCAACTTTTAACGCTTCTAAACGATCAGTTTCTTTTATTTTTAAAGTATGTAATCCAAATAAATCACAACCTATTCCTAATCCAAAACAAGTAACCACGATTGTTTGTGCAATGTCGGGACAATTGTTGAGTTGTGAGTTACAAGTTGCGAGTTGCGAGTTGTGAACTTGTTTCTTTGATATTGTGATTGAATTATCACTATTAAAAACTGTTTCAACACCAAAATCCTTGTAAATTTCTATTAAAGCGCTATCACCTTGTAAACTATTTTGCTTATAACTTGAAAGCGAAATTTGTGTGCCAATTTCTGACAAGGCTACAATAGAAAACCAATAAGATGCCGATGACCAATCGGATTCAACTGTAATTAATTTTGAATTAATCTCGACTTCGCTCGATTTGACAGTAATGAGGTTGTTTTCAAATGAAGTTTCTACTCCAATTTCATTTAATAATGCCAACGTCATTTTGATGTATGGAATTGAAGTTATTTCACCTTCTAATGTCAACTCTAAACCATTTTCTAATTTAGGTGCAATTAACAACAAAGCTGAAATATACTGACTACTTACATTGGCCGGAAGTGATACTTTGCTTTCTGTGAGTTTTTTGCCTTTTATTCGTAATGGCGGAAAACCTTCATTTTCTTCATAGGAAATTTCGGCTCCTAACTGATTTAAAGCATCTACCAAAATTTTAATTGGACGCTGTTTCATTCTTTCTGAACCAGTTAAGACAACTTCCGCCAAGTCGGACAAGTCTTTTCTTTCTTGAATTGCAAAAAAAGCAGTTAAAAAACGCATTGCTGTTCCCGCGTGATGAACGTCTATTGTTTTGGTGATGGGTGATGGGTAATGGGTGTTAGTTAATGCTTTTAGCATTGTTTCTGAATCATCAGAATTAGAAGTGTTTTCCAAAACTAAATTTGGATATAACGCTTGCAATAGCAATAACCTGTTTGTTTCGGATTTTGAACCAGTGATTTTTATAGATGCTGGATGCTTGATGCTGGATGACTGAAGTAACAAATTCATTATTTAGTAACTATTTTTAATCCAATAATGGATAAAATTAATGTGGAGATGAAAAACACACGCCAAAAAGTTGCAGGTTCTTTAAAAACGATAATTCCAACTAAAACACTTCCTACAGCGCCTATTCCTGTCCAAACCGCATAAGCTGTTCCAATCGGTAATTCCTTAGTTACTTTTACTAATAATAGCATGCTAATTGAAAGACACACCAAAAAACCTCCGTACCAAAATAAAGAAGTATTTCCTGTTGATTCTTTTGCTTTTCCGAGGCAAGTAGCAAAACCTACTTCGAATAAACCTGCGATTATGAGTAAAATCCAGTTCATGTGTTTATTAGGGTAATGGGTTAGAGGAAAAGGGTGAAGGGTAAAAGAAAATTCAACATCAACAAGTGACCTTTTACCTTTCACCATTAACCCAAAACCTTATTTAAGTTTCTCGTTGTTATGATGTCTATCGTGATCTCGATTGGTTTTTAAATCCATTTTTTTATCAAAAGCAGCCTGAAGATCAATCCCGGTTTGATTGGCTAAACACAAAACTACAAAAACAACATCGGCTAATTCTTCACCTAAGTCTTTATTTTTGTCGCTTTCTTTTTCCGATTGTTCGCCATAACGACGCGCAATAATTCGTGCCACTTCACCTACTTCTTCCGTAAGTTGTGCCATATTTGTTAATTCATTGAAATAACGAACACCATGTGCTGCAATCCAGTTATCAACTTCTTGTTGGGAATTTTTTAGATTCATTTCTATATTTTTTTAAGAACAATATGCTCATTATTTTTATTAACTAATTCTTTAAAAAAGTCTTTTAAAGTTACATAATATCCGTTATCTATTACAACTTTATTAATATCAAAAATATAAGAAAGTTGTATCTGGTTATTGTTTTTAGAAATTTCATAAGAAAACTTTGCAATATTATCTGGCATTGCAATTACTTTAGATTCTGGTAAAGTTTCAATATTATATCCTTCAGGTATAGTAAGTGAAATTTTGAAATTATCTTGATTTGGAAATATAAAATCAACTGGATATTCTCTATTCTCTTGTTTAAATGGGTTATCTTTAAATGTAAAATAAAGTAAAGGTGATATATATAATTTATCCCCAATGACTTCTACTGAATTTGTTGATTTAAAAGAATAATTTTCAACAATGGGTTCATTTAAGTTAACACTATTTTGAACTTCATATTCTTCAATCTCTAAACCTAAATTTTCTTTTTCTAATTTTTCTATATAACTTTCTTTTGAAACTCCATTATAATTATTTCTAAAAACATAAGCATTATAATCAAACAGTTTTTTTCTAACCTTTCCCGAAATTTCCCCTTCATTGTTTATATTTCCCATTAAAGTTACTGCATCTATTGATTTTTTTTGCGGGGTTAAAGATACAGTTGCTGAACTACCATTTTCTCTAATTATTCGCCCATACCAATTTAAATCACGAATTGGCAATACTCCAGGCAACGAATATTTATTAGTTGCATCTAATAAAACAATCTGATTTTCTAATTCTATTCCCGAAATTACATAATTAAAAGCCGATCTTGAAGGATATAATGCAATTCCGTTTGAGCGTGTGCTTATAAGAATTGGATTGGCTGATAAACCGGCATAACGTAACATAGAAGTTAACATAAGATTTATCTCTGCAGCATTCCCTGTTTTATCTTTATATGCACTACGCACCCCACTTTTACATGAATATCCATACATTTCATTCCAATTCATTCTGTTTTTAACATAACTAAAAATTAATCCAACTTTTTCTAAAGGTGATGAAATTCCTTTTAACAATTCATCAATATCCTTTTCATAATATCCTGTTTTATTTAATTCAGGACCAAAATCGGTATAATCGTAAATCTTTTTTGTTACTGTTTCCCAATCTGTGGAATAAGTTTGTGTCATTTGATTTGGAAATCTTGTCATTGCAAGTTCTAAAACAAGTGAAGACGTATAATTTTTTATATTGTTTGTAAAAGATTCATTTTTAATTGCTGGAATATTTTCTAGTTTATAATTCGTCTTTTTTAATTTATAACTTAATTGTTCTGTATTAAAAGTTGTTCTTGAATTTCCTGTTTCTTGTCCTACTTTACTTCTTAATTCAACAGATTCTCTTAAATCTTCGTTTATTATTTTTGGTGATAACCAACCTCTAAAATGAGTATTATAAACATAATATTCTGGAATTCTTGTAGTGTATTCTGAATAATCCACTGGGATTTCCTCTTGAAATGTCCATTCATCAATTAATCCTGTACCTTCATCTTTAATTGTGTATTCAATTTCAATTATTGATCCCTCTTTTACATTAGGCATTGTAATCTTTTTTTTAGACCAATATTCATTTACTTTTTCGTCAAAAACTCCATCAGCCTTTAATTTTGTTTTTTCAACTTTATCTCCAACAAGATTATAAGTATATGCCGATTTAATATCTAAAGTTTGTTTAGCGTTATTTTCGTTATAAAGTAACGTTTCAAAGTTACCCCAATCATAACCTTCTTTCTTATAAACTTTTATTTTGCTTTTAATATTTGTCTTAATAAAGAAGCCACTTTGTTGACTATATTCAAAACTAACATCCCCCATCTTAAATAAAATTGCAGCTACTGCACTAGTATCGGTTGGGTGTGTTTTTTGATTAAGTTCTTCTGCAGTTACTTTTCCTAATTCATTTTTCTGCGATTGCATACTTAATGAAAATGTAATTGTTAGTAGTAATAGTAGGGTTTTCATGGTAAATTATAATTTGGTTAGTATTATTTTTGAATTGTCATTTTTAGCTACTGTTTCTTTAAATTTTCTAAAAGCTTCATATTTATCATTTTCATAAAATCCTTTTTTTAATACATACTTACGTTTGCAAATAATTTGTTTCGAATCAATATTTAAAAATTCTATTTTATAGTATCCAAAATCTGAATTGATTTCTATTCCATTTGGCATTGCCTCAATTGTAAATCCATAAGGCAAAATAATTTCTACTTGATCAACTTCGGTAAAACCTCTTTGAATTTCGAATGGAAATTCGCGATTTTTATATTTTTTCGGAATATTAGATTCCTGATTTATAGCATTTAAAGCAAATATTAATTTACCATTAGTGTTTTGCGCATAACTTTCGGCCTCAAATTCGATTTCTTCAATAAATTCGATTTTATTTTTATCATTATTAAGTTTAATATTTTTTACACTTAAATTATTTATTGCAGATAAATCATCATTAAATCTTTCGATCAATTCTTCTCTACTTAATCTTTCTTTTACAAACTCTCTATTGTATTGAAGTCCAGTAGAAATTGTTTTAATCTTACCATACAAACTACCATTTTCTCTAATTTCGTATGAACCTTTAATTTCTTTTAAATTTTTATTTTCAGCATACACTTCTGTTTTAACAATTTGTCCGCCATCAGGCTTAACTAATAAAACATCTCTATCATCTGTAAAATCGCCTTGAAAACCAAATGGATTAATTTGACTTGTACATTCTAGCCAAATGTATTTATCATTTGTAGGAATAGATAAAATAACATGATTTCCTTGTACACTAGCTAAATCATTATCAATATTTCGCTTTTCGTTACCTGCCCATACAACAGAATAATAGGAGTTAACCCCTACAGATTTCAACAAGCTTCTTGTGTAATTTGTTAATGCTTTACAATCTCCATATCCTAACTTATCTACATCATTTGCTAACATAGGCTTCCAACCACCAATACCAACTTGAACACTTACATACCTGGTTTTTTCTTGAACATAACTATATATTTTTTTAGCTATTTCAATAGTATCTTTTTCAGTTCCTACTAATTTTTTTATTGTATTTTTAGTTTCTTCTGAAATTTCTTCGGTATCGGCTAGTAACGAATTATAATACCATTTCCCAAAATCATTCCAATTACTAGAAATACCTGTAACATTTTCAAGTTGAAAATGTTCTAATCCAAAATAAATAATTGGAAAAACCTTTTTATGATTTGGCATTAATTCTTCATACTTTTTAGCTAGAATTTTATTTACTTTATAACTTATTGAATTTGAAGATTCTAATTTTTCAATTAAAAATCCTTCTGAAAAATTAAATTCTTTTACTTTTAAATTAAGTTCTGTTTTATACTTTATTAATAAAGATGTTTCTTCAGTACTTTCATAAAAATTTTCAATTGGATTCCAACTAGGGATAAAAGCTGTATTAGATGTTTCAATTTCGCTATTATAAACAACTGTAAAAGGATACCCTATTGGAGTATAATCTAAATATAAAACTCTATTGTCGTTATAAACAGAAAAACCATCGGCTACACTTTGATCTTTAAAATCTTTCTGTTTAATTTTCTTAATTTCTTTACCAAAAGCATTGTAAATTATAGCTTCAATGGTTTTAATTTTTCTAGATTTATCATAATATTCAATAGCATCTATATTATTTAATCCTTTGCTATTTAATATAGTAATTGTCTTTGATTTCTTAATTATCATTAATTTTTGAGACGGAATTTCTATCTCAATTTTTTGATTTCTAACCACACTATTCGCATTTTCTGATAATTCTTTAGGAATAGATAATGCTGTCAAATTAAAATCTTGGGAAAAACAAAATATTGGAAAAACGAACAATAAAATAATTCTCTTAATCATAACAAATTTTAAATTCTTAAACTTACTCTCTATTTTTTGTATCAATTATAATCGTAACAGGTCCGTCATTAACTAAGCTTACTTTCATGTCGGCTCCAAATTGACCGGTTTGTATTTTTTTTCCTAATTCTGCTTCCATTTGTTGAACAAAAGATTCGTAAAGCGGAATGGCTATTTCAGGTTTTGATGCTTTGATATAACTCGGTCGATTTCCTTTTTTTGTTGCGGCATGTAATGTAAACTGACTTACAATTATCATTTCTCCATCTACATCTTTTAACGACAAGTTCATTACATTTTTATCATCAGCAAAAATGCGAAGATTAGCAATTTTTGATGTTAACCAATTGATATCTTCTTGATTATCGGCGTCTTCAATTCCAACTAAAACCAATAAACCCTGTCTTATTTGTGCTACAACTTCATTGTTTATACAAACTGATGATTCGGAAACGCGTTGAATTACTGTTTTCATTGAAAATAAAGGTCAAAAATATAAAAAATATCAGAAAAGATTTACGTAAATCCGTAAAATGGATTATTTTCTTGTTTCATCGCTGGCTCTTCGCTCAGCGTCGTATATGTCAGCGCGATATTGTTCTTCGTCGCCTTCTAAAATTTGGGTATAACTTTTATAGCGCGACCATGTAATTTCGTCTTTTTCTAGTGCGTTTTTAACAGCGCAATGTGGTTCGTCTTTATGTAAACAATTATTAAATTTACATTGGTCTTTTAAAGCAAAGAATTCTGGAAAATAATCTCCAATTTCTTGTTTTTCCATATCAACAATTCCAAAACCACGAATTCCGGGTGTATCTATAATTTGTGCTCCAAAAGACAAATCAAACATTTCAGCAAAAGTTGTAGTGTGTTTTCCTTGTGCGTGTGATTCCGAAATTTGTTTGGTTTTTAAATTTAACGAAGGTTCTAACGTGTTTACCAAAGTTGATTTCCCAACACCTGAATGCCCAGAAAACATAGAAACTTTATCTTTCATTAAAGCTTTTAATTCGTCAATTCCTTTTCCATCTTTAGCAGAAACGCGTAAACATTTATAACCAATTGAAGAATAAACATGCTGTAAATACAATTGTTCATCTAATGTTGGGTCATCAAACGTATCAATTTTATTAAAAACGATTACCGCTTCAATTCCGTAAGCTTCGGCAGTAACTAAAAAACGATCGATAAAACTTGTTGTTGTTGGTGGATTATTGATGGTAACCAATAAAAAAACCACATCAATATTCGATGCAATGATATGCATTTGATGTGATAAATTCACAGATTTTCTAACAATATAGTTTTTACGTTCGTGAATAGTAGTAATTACTCCCGTAGTTTCATCGGTTGTATTTTCGATATCGTAATCTACTACATCTCCCACCGCAATAGGATTGGTACTTTTAATACCCTTCATTCTAAATTTACCTTTTATACGGCACTCTAAAAAAGCACCATTTTCAGTTTTAATGGTGTACCAACTTCCTGTAGATTTATATACGATTCCAGTCATGCAAAGTTAGAAGTTAGAAGTTAGTCCTTCGACTAGCTCAGGATAACTAATAATTATTTTCAACAAAGATAGTGTTTCTTGTTAAAAACTATAAATAAAAAAGGCTACTTGATTAAGTAGCCTTTTGATGTTGTATTACTAAAATTAGTATTTATAAGAAACACCTGTTTTAATTGCTTGTGATCCTCCTAATGCATTAGAGTTTGCTCCTACAGTAGTTTTATCAGCTGTTAACAGAATAAAAGGACAACCTTGCTTAGCTGCATCCATTTTTAATTTCTTTTGAGCTTTTTTATCCCCAGTATTTCCTGTTTGGAAGTTAATTAATCCTGTTTTACCTCTTACTTCACCACCTTTTTTTAATCCAGCGATATAAGATTTATCTTCTAAAATAACTACTTTTTCCCAATCAGCTTCACCGTTGATTATGATTTTTTCTGTAACTTCTTCAACGCGGCCTGTTTTACCATAAACAATTTTTTCAATTGCATATTTTCCAAATGTATTTTCAGCATCTTCACCATCATATTTGAATACAACTGTATATTCGTCTAATCTAAGTACTTTACCTTCTACAACTTCACCGCTGTGTTTATAAATTTTGTCAACTTGAGCGTTTGCTGCAAAACCTAAAAATGCTACAGCTAATAATAAGAATTTTTTCATTTTTTTTTAAAATTTATGTTAATTATTAAAATACAATATTAATGAAAATATATAAATAAATATATAAGGCAATTGCCTTATTTAACAAAATTAATTTTCACGAATTATTTTTTCTTGATGATTAATACTCTCCTGATGTATCGCTTTAAACAACAACATTACAAAATCGTTACTTAAACCCTTTTCTTCGCCTTCCAAAATCATTTTCCCTAAAATTTCATTCCAACGTTGGTTTTGAAGAATTGCAACGTTTTTCTCTTTCTTTAATGAGCCTATTTTATCGGCTACTTTCATTCTATTTCCTAAAATTTCTAACAACTTTCCATCATATTCATCAATCTGCATACGCAGTTTTGCCATTTTTTGGTTGTATTCGCTTTCATCATCCGACACTTTTCTAACGCGTAAATTAACAAACATTTGTTTCAATGTTGCTGGCGTTACTTGTTGGGCTGCATCACTCCAAGCATTATCTGGATCAATGTGGGTTTCAATAATTAATCCGTCGTAATTCAAATCTAAAGCTTGTTGCGACACTTCTTGAATCATATCGTGCTTGCCTGTAATGTGCGAAGGATCACAAATTAAAGGTAAATCTGGAAAACGATTTTGTAAATCAATCGCAATTTGCCACTCAGGATTATTGCGATATTTTGTTTTTTCGTAAGTAGAAAATCCTCTGTGAATTACACCTAATTTCTTGATGTTCGCATTATACAATCGTTCTAAACCACCAATCCACAAAGATAAATCGGGATTTACTGGGTTTTTCAATAAAACGATTTTATCAGTTCCTTCTAATGCATCGGCAATTTCTTGAACTGCAAATGGATTTACTGTGGTTCTGGCGCCAATCCACAATACATCGATATCGTGTTGCAATGCTAATTTTACATGAGCAGCTGTTGCGACTTCCGTTGCCATCAACAATCCGGTTTCAGCTTTGGCTTTTTGCAACCATTTTAATCCTATTTCTCCAACACCTTCAAATCCACCCGGACGTGTTCGAGGTTTCCAAATTCCCGCACGGAAAATAGATACATCCGAATTCTTTAATTCGTGTGCAATTTTTAAAACTTGTTCTTCGGTTTCTGCACTACATGGTCCTGCTATAACAAGCGGATGATTTAATTGAAAATCATCTAACCAAGTGCGCAATTCTTTTTTATTTTCCATAAAATTTATTTCACTGTAAAATTACTATTTATTCTTAAATTATTATTGTTTACTCTTTTCATATTCGCCCAAAACCTTGAAATGTGTCGTCATGATTTCCATTACTTTTTTCGCTTTTTCAAAATGTTTGTATTTTTCAAAAACCACATCCACAAAAAAGGCATAAGTAAAAGGCGTTTCAATTATCGGAAGCGATTGAATTTTCGTGAGATTCAACTTGCAATTATTCAACACATTTAGAACCGTTGCCAATGAACCCGGCGTATCATCTAATTCAAATTTTATCGAAGCTTTATTAATGAGTTCTTTCGGAATTTCTTTATTGGATGCTTTTAAAACCACAAAGCGTGTTTTATTACTTTTTACAGTGTGAATTCCGTCGGCAATAATTTCTAAATTATAAATTTCGGAAGCAACTGGCCCTGCTAAAGCTCCAATTCCTTTTAATTGATTTTCCTGAATCCGTTTTGCTGTTATTGCTGTATCAGAACTTTCTACCAATTTAATATGTGGATATTGACTAAAAAAATTGGCACATTGCAACAAAGCAATCGGATGCGAATGCACTTCTTTTATATCTTCAATTTTTTGACCTGATAATACCATCAAATTCATGTGAATATCCAAAAAATATTCACCAATAATGTGCAAATCATTCGAATCTATTAATGCATAATTTGGCAAAATTGAACCCGCAATAGAATTTTCTAACGCCATTATTGCTTTATACGATTGATTGGCTTTTAAACTGTTGGCAACATCTCTAAATGACACACATTCATCCAAATCAATTGCATCACCAAAATAATGATGAGCCACTTGGTGATGAAACGACCCTTGAATTCCCTGAATTGCGACTTTAATATTCATATGCTTAAATTCTATTTTTTTGCGATAACATATAGTATCGTCTTTTTATTTATAGGTGTTAGCTTTGGCAAACTTTTTTAGTTGCGATTTCATAATTATGAGCAAAAAAAAATCCCGACTTGCATCGGGATTGTATGTTTATAAAATAAATTTCTTTGATTTATATAATAGCACAACAATCCCTCAACTGTCTCCAGAAGAAATAAAAAGAATTGTTATAAAAAAATGTGCTATTAGTAAGCATTGTTATTTTGCTATTTGTTTGGCTAAAGTAATAAAAAAATTCAAACGAAAATACTTTTTTAAATAAATTTGAGTTCTTTTAAAAAAAGTTACTTTTGCTAAAATTTATAGCTATATGTCAATAGAAGTTAAAAATATTTCAAAAAATTACGGAGAACAAAAAGCGTTAGACAACATTAGTTTTTCTGTTAAAAAAGGAGAAATTGTGGGATTTTTAGGTCCAAATGGAGCTGGAAAATCGACATTAATGAAAATTTTAACTACTTATTTAACCGCAGATGAAGGAACAGCCGCTGTAAACGAACACGATGTAACTTCGGCACAAAAAGAAGTACAAAAATCGGTTGGATATTTACCAGAACACAATCCTTTGTATTTGGATTTATATGTTAGAGAATATTTGGCTTTCAATGCCGATTTGCATAAAGTTGCGAAATCGAGAATTGATGAAGTGATTACTTTAACAGGATTAACACCTGAAAGCCATAAGAAGATTGGTGAACTTTCTAAAGGATATCGCCAACGTGTTGGATTAGCAACTGCCTTATTACATAATCCTGAAGTTTTTATTTTAGATGAACCAACTACAGGTTTAGACCCTAATCAATTAGTTGAAATTCGCGACTTGATTAAAAACATTGGAAAAGACAAAACCGTTTTTCTTTCTACTCACATTATGCAAGAAGTAGAAGCTATTTGCGATCGAATTATTATTATTGACAAAGGAAAGATTGTAACCGACAAAAAATTAAACAACTTAGTTGCTGAAGATCCAGAACAAGTTATTGAAGTAGAATTTGATAAAAAAGTTGATGAAAATATTTTTAGTTCTCTTTCAAATTTAAAATCAGCAAAAAACACTCACGATTTAGTTTGGGAACTTACTTTTACTGCAGCAACTGATATGCGTCCCGTTTTATTTGACTTTGCTCAAGCAAACCAATTAAGAACTTTACAAATTGTATTAAAAAGTAAAAACTTAGAGCAGATTTTTAGAGAAAAAACAGGGAAAAAGTAAATCACATAATACGCAATAAAAAAATCTCCTTACAAATAAACCTTGTAAGGAGATTCCAAAAAAGCATTGGCTAAAAAATATTAATTTAACGTTGCCAAATACTTATTTCTAAGTTTAAAATAATCATCATATAAAACAGAAAGCGCATATGAAGATAATTTTTCATCTAAAATAGAACTATAAATAAAATCTTCTTCTGTAAAACCAGATTTTACAATAGCAGCTTTAATATTATTTACAGCTTCTTTTTTATTGCCTTGATAGAAATAACAATTTGCTACTTCTATGTATACATCTTTTAAGTTTTCACCTTTAGACAATTTGATATAACTTTCATATACCTTTATTGCTTCAGTGTAATCTTTTTTCTCAGTTAATGCTCTAGCTTTAATTAAAACAGAGTCTAATTCACCTGCAAATCCAATTTGGGTTGCAAGCACTATTACGAAAGTGAATATAAAATTTTTCATAATAACTTGATTTTTATTTCTATGAAGTTACGAAATAAAAATTACACCTACAAGCTTTTATTAAAAAAACATTAAAAACCCTCTATTTATCAGCCTTTTAAAAGAACGAAAAAATGGTTAAAATATATCTTTTGCAATAGTTTTTATATTTTCAGCCTTACCCATTGAATAATAATGTAAAACGGGAATACCTGCCGCAACTAATTCTTTACTTTGTTGTGTACACCATTCTATTCCAATTTGTTTCACTGCATCATTATCTTTAGCTTTTACAACCGCCATTATCAAATCATCGGGTAATTCAATACTAAAACGATGTGGAATTAAATTCAATTGTTTCTTTGTTGCGATAGGTTTTAATCCTGGAATAATAGGCACTGTAATTCCGGCGGCTCTGCATTTTTTAACAAAATCGAAGAATTTTTTATTATCAAAAAACATTTGGGTTATAATATAATCAGCTCCGTTTTTTATTTTTTGTTTTACAAAATGAATGTCGCTATCTAAACTTGGTGCTTCCATGTGTTTTTCTGGATAACCTGCAACTCCGATGCAAAAATCGGTTTTTGTTGAATTCTGCAAATCTTCGTCTAGATAAATCCCTTTGTTCAAATTGCTGATTTGTGTTACTAATTCCGAAGCATAAGCATGACCTTCTTTTTCAGGTTTGAAGTATATTTCGCTTTTAACTGCATCACCACGAAGTGCTACGACATTATCAATTCCCAAGAAATCCAAATCAATTAATAAATTCTCTGTATCTTCTTTGGTAAATCCTCCACACAAAATATGTGGAATGGCGTCAACTTGATATTTATTCTGAATTCCGGCACAAATTCCAACCGTTCCCGGGCGTTTTTTAACTACTTTTTTCTGAAGTAAGCCGTTTTCTAATTCTTTGAATTCATATTCCTCACGATGATAGGTTACATCAATAAAGGGCGGGTTGAATTCCATTAACGGATCAATGCTATCAAAAATAGATTGAATATTTTGTCCTTTTAACGGTGGTAAAATTTCGAAGGAGAACAAAGGTTTTCCGTTAGCGTTTTGTATATGTTCAGTTACTTTCATGAGCCTCCCCCGGCCCCTCCAAAAGAGGGGTGACTGAAGTGGGTAATCAGTTTTTTAAAAATTAATTTTTCTTATTTTACGATTTTGGGTTCCTCCCCTTTGGGGAGGTTAGGTGGGGCTTAAATTGGGTGATAGCCATTTTTCGGCTTGTTCAACACTACTATTTCTTCTTTTGGCGTAATCTTCTAATTGGTCTTTCTTAATTTTTCCTAAACCAAAATATTTACTTTCTGGATTGGCAAAATAATAACCTGAAACCGATGATGCTGGCCACATTGCCATACTTTCCGTTAGTTTTACGCCTATTTCTTGTTCTACATTTAATAATTTCCAAATTGTTGGTTTTTCCAAATGGTCAGGACAAGCGGGATAACCCGGCGCGGGACGAATACCTTTATATTGTTCTTTAATTAAATCCTCATTTGACAAAACCTCTTCAGAAGCGTAGCCCCAAATTTCTTTTCGCACTTTTAAATGCAAGTATTCTGCAAAAGCTTCTGCTAATCTATCTCCCAAAGCTTTTACCAAAATCGAATTATAATCGTCCAATTGTTTTTCGAATGCCGAAGCTTTTTCATCCACTCCAAAACCAGTTGATACACAGAAACATCCAATATAATCTTGTTTACCAATTTCTTTTGGAGCAATAAAATCTGCCAATGCGATATTTGGAGCTCCAGCCGTTTTTTGTGATTGTTGTCTTAAACTCAGAAACTTCTCGACTCCGCTCGAAGTGACAAGTTCTATATCATCATGATTAATTGTATTCGCTGGAAAAATTCCTAAAATTCCTTTGGCAGAAAACCACTTTTCGGAAACAATTTGAGAAAGCATTTTTTGAGCATCTTCAAATAAATGAGTCGCTTGTTCACCTACAATTTCATCGGTCAAAATCGCTGGATATTTTCCATACAGTTCCCACGATTGGAAAAATGGTGTCCAATCGATGAAATCTACTAATTCTGAAAGTTCTACTTCAACAGTTTTAGTTCCAATGAAATTGGGTTTTACTGGTTCGAACTTATTCCAATCGATTTTGAATTTATTTTTACGCGCTTCATCAATCGATAAGAAATTTTTCTCTCGACTTCTGTTCAAATATCCTTCACGAAGCGTGTCATATTCTTCACGAAGTAATTTTGCATAAGTAACTTTTGTATCGGGTTGTAATAAATTGGTCGCCACAGTTACCGCACGAGAAGCATCGTTAACATGAACCACCGTTTCTTTATATTCTGGAGCAATTTTCACAGCAGTATGCGCACGCGAAGTTGTAGCACCGCCAATCATTACGGGGATTTTGATATTCAATTTATCCATTTCTTTGGCCAAATACACCATTTCATCCAACGAAGGCGTAATCAAACCACTCAAACCGATAATATCTACGTTTTCTTTAATAGCTGTTTCAATAATTTTTTCTGGTGGAACCATCACACCTAAATCAATAATTTCGAAATTATTACAGGCCAAAACTACTGAAACAATATTTTTACCAATATCATGCACATCGCCTTTTACAGTCGCCATAAGAATCTTACCAGCCCCCCCCGCCCCCGAAGGGGTAGCTACTGAAATTGCGGATAATTCCCTACTTATAGATTCAACTGTGCTAAATAAATCCTTTAATACTTGATTATTTGAATATCGTTTAACTATAAAACCGTTCTGTTCTAACCATTCTGTTCTTAATTTATCGCGTTCAATTTGTTCTTTCAAATTATGAATTGAACCATCAACTTCAATAACTAGTTTTTTTTCCAAACAAACAAAGTCCACAATATATTCACCAATAATATGTTGTCTCCTAAATTTATAACCATCCAATCCTTTATTCGATAAAACATTCCAAAGCAATTTTTCTGCCTCAGTTGGTTTATTTCTCATTTCTTTTGCTTTCTCTTTTAAAGCTTTATAAAGCATCGGACTTGCGGTATTCCACGATTGCTTTTTAGCTCCCCCTTCGGGGGTTGGGGGGCTAATATAAGGAAGGAGATAAGCCACCGCTTTTTTCATTACACGCGCCGATTTTACTACTTGTGGCAAGAACATTTTTCCTGAACCAAACAAATCACCCACCACATTCATTCCGGCCATCAAATTGATTTCGATAACTTCGATTGGTTTTTTAGCTAACTGACGTGCTTCTTCAATATCAATTTCGATAAATTCGTCGATTCCTTTTACTAACGAATGCGTTAATCGCTCTTGAACCGAACCATTTCGCCATTCGGCAATCGCTTTTTCATTTGATTTTACATCACCTTTGAAGCTTTCGGCTAAATCTAGCAAACGTTCTGTAGCATCTTCTCTTCTATTTAACAAAACATCTTCGACATGTTCCAACAAAACAGGATCAATTTCGTCATAAATTTCCAACATTTCAGGATTCACAATTCCCATTGTCATTCCGTTTTGGATGGCATGGTACAAGAACGCCGAATGCATGGCTTCCCTAACTTTATCGTTTCCACGGAAAGAAAAAGACACGTTACTCACGCCACCAGAAATATTCGCATACGGAAGATTTTCTCGAATCCATTTGGTTGCTCGGAAGAAATCTAACGCATTTAATTTATGCTCTTCCATTCCGGTAGCCACTGGGAAAATATTGGGGTCGAAAATGATATCTTCAGCAGGAAAACCAACTTGGTTAACTAAAATATCGTAACTTCTTTTACAGATTTCGATACGTCTTTCATACGTATCCGCTTGACCATTTTCGTCAAAAGCCATTACGATTACTGCAGCTCCATATCGTTTGATTAATTTGGCATGATGAATAAAAGTAGCTTCTCCTTCTTTTAGAGAAATTGAATTCACAACTCCTTTCCCTTGAATCACTTTTAAACCCGCTTCAATAATTTCCCATTTTGAAGAATCAATCATAACAGGAACTCGGGCAATATCGGGTTCGGCTGCGATTAGATTTAGGAACTTAGTCATGGCATAAACACCGTCCAACATTCCTTCATCCATGTTGACATCGATGATTTGCGCACCACCTTCTACTTGTTCACGCGCAACCGAAAGCGCTTCATTGTATTTTTCTTCTTTAATTAATCGAAGAAATTTTCTAGAACCTGTAACGTTTGTTCGTTCTCCAACATTAACAAAATTGGTTTCTGGAGTTACAATCAAAGGTTCCAAACCTGATAATTTAAGCCCCCTAACCCCCGAAGGGGGAACTGAAACTGAGAGATTTTTATTTATATTTGATTCTGACATTTTACATAATTTTTAACCAATTAAACAGATTTCAATTGTTGCGTCCTAGGTTTGAATTCTTTTGCAACCTCAGCAATTAATTGGATATGATCAGGAGTAGTTCCGCAACATCCACCGATGATATTTACTAGATTTTCTTGTAAATACTCCCGAATTAATTGTTGCATTTCTTCAGGAGTTTGGTCGTATTGACCAAAGGCATTGGGTAAACCAGCATTTGGATGTGCTGAAATATTTAACAAGGTATTATTTCCCAATGCTTTTAAATACGGTTTCAGTTGATCAGCTCCTAAAGCACAATTAAACCCAACACTCAACAAAGGAATATGTGAAATCGAAATTAAAAAAGCTTCCACGGTTTGTCCAGAAAGCGTCCTTCCAGAAGCATCGGTAATTGTACCTGAAACCATTACTGGAATATCGATATTGCGTTCTTCTTTTACTTCTTCAATAGCAAACAAAGCGGCTTTTGCGTTTAACGTATCGAAAATTGTTTCTACCAAAAGTAAATCGCAACCGCCATCGATTAAAGCTTCGACTTGTTGTTTGTAAGCGATTTTTAAATCATCAAAACTCACCGCACGAAATCCTGGGTCGTTTACATCGGGTGACATAGATGCTGTTCTGTTGGTTGGACCTATTGAACCTGCAACAAATCTTGACTTGTCTGTAAATTCATCTGCGACTTCTCGGGCGATTTTAGCGGATTGAAAATTCAATTCGTAAACTAAATCTTCCAAATAATAATCGGCCATTCCGATAGTCGTTCCCGAAAAGGTATTAGTTTCTACAATATCAGCTCCCGCTTCAAAATAAGCGCGATGTACTGATTTTACAGCTTCTGGTTGAGTAATGGAAAGCAAATCGTTGTTTCCTTTTAAAGGATGCGGAAAATCTTTAAAGCGTTCGCCTCTAAAATCTTCTTCTTCAAATTTATAACGTTGTAACATCGTTCCCATGGCTCCATCGAGCACGAGAATTCGTTTTTTGATTTCTTCTTGAATTTTTGACATTTTATTCTCTCGCAAAGGCTAATTGCCTAATTTTCTTGATTAACTAATTTGTTACCGTAGAAAGTTGGAGAGCAATTCTAACGTTATCTGCTTCCGATAGTATCGGAATAGAATGTAGCACCTTTCCGCAAGGGCGAGAGGTTGCTAAGCTTTCATAGGGTCTATTCCCTCCAGCTTTCGTGATAACAAACACTAAAATTATGAACACTGCAAATGTAGTGACAAAATTGAAATAATGAAATATTTTCTGAAATTTCATTAAAAAAATATTGTTTATAGATTTATATTCATATTTTAATCTTAAATTAAGAATATAAATCTATAAAATAATTTAAAAACTTTTATTCTAACGCTTGTTTCAAGTCGTTAATTACGTCTTGAACGGTTTCCAAACCAACAGAAACGCGCACCAAGCCATCAGTAATACTCACAGCCAAACGTTCTTCTTCTGATAATTTGCTATGCGTTGTAGAAGCAGGATGTGTAACAATCGAACGCGTGTCACCTAAATTCGCAGACAACGAACATAATTTGATTTTATCTAAAAACTTTCTTCCCGATTCAATTCCACCTTTTATTTCGAAAGCTACAATATTTCCGCCTAGTTTCATTTGCTTTTTAGCGACTTCATATTGCGGATGCGATTTCAAAAAAGGATATTTTACAGAAGCTACATTGGGATGATTTTCTAAAAACTCAGCCACTTTTAAAGCATTTTCGCAATGTTTTTCAATACGAACAGGCAACGTTTCTAAACTTTTAGACAATACCCAAGCATTGAAAGGCGATAAAGCGGGTCCGGTATTACGAGCAAATAAATAAATTTCACGAATTAAATCAGAACGCCCAACGGTTACTCCGCCTAAAACACGACCTTGACCATCGATTAATTTGGTAGCAGAATGAATCACTAAATCCGCTCCAAATTGAATAGGATTTTGAATGTAAGGCGTTGCAAAACAGTTATCAATAATTAAAATCAAATTGTGTTTTTTGGCAATTATGCCTAACAATTCTAAATCTAAAACATCAACTGCTGGATTTGTTGGCGATTCGGCATAAAGAATTTTTGTATTTGGTTGAATGAAATTTTCAATAGTTTCTGGTTTGTTGACATCAAAATACGAAGTGGTAATGTTCCATTTTGGAAAATATTTTGTAAACAACGTATGTGTCGAACCAAAAACACTACTTGCCGAAACAATATGATCACCCGAATTCAATAAAGCCACAAAAGTAGAATACACCGCCGCCATTCCAGTTGCGAAAGCGTAGCCATCTTCTGCTCCTTCCATTTGACAAATTTTTTCTACAAATTCTGATGTATTGGGATTGGAAAATCGACTGTAAATATTGCGCTCCTTCTCCTCCGCAAATGAAGCGCGCATATCTTCTGCATCTTCAAAAATAAAACTGGAAGTTAAATATAAGGGTACGGAATGTTCTAAATATTGTGTGCGTTCTAATTGCGTTCTGATGGCTTGGGTTTCTAATCCTAAATTTTGGTTGCTCATGGTTTTGTTTTTTTAAACATATAAGTCATATAAGTTTTACTTGACTTATAAAGAATAGTTTAAGTTCATTTAAGTTTAAAAACCTACAAAGTTCAAAAAAACCTTGCAGGTTGTGGTTATAATTTTTTTTCGGATAAGCGTAAAATATCGCCAAAAACGCCTCTTGCAGTTACCGAAGCTCCAGCTCCGGCGCCTTGAATTACGAAAGGTTGCTCTCCATAAGATTCGGTATAAATTTCGAAAATAGAATCGGAACCTTTTAAAGAACCTAAAGCTGAGTTTGCTGGAACGGAAATTAATTTTACTTCTAATTTTCCTTTATCTTGTTGTAAATCACCAGATAATTCCCCGATGTATCGCAATACTTCATTTGGACCTTGAGCGTCTTTAATGTTTTGGTAAATTCCGTCTAATTCGGATAAACGTTTTAGAAAATCTAACGCACTTCCTTCGCGTAAAGCTTCTGGAATTAAGTTTTGAATTTGGATTTCTTCGAATTCGTTTTGTAAATCTAATTCGCGTGCTAAGATTAATAATTTTCTTCCAACGTCGTTTCCGTTTAAATCTTCTCTTGGATCAGGTTCTGTAAAACCTTTGTCGATGGCTTCTTGTAATACTTCGCTGAATTTCTTTTCTTCCACCGAAAAATTATTGAACAAATAACTCAATGTTCCTGAAAAAACGCCTTTAATCTTGGTAATATTTTCACCTGACAAATGCAGTAATTTTATTGTGTCAATTAACGGCAATCCTGCACCCACATTGGTTTCGTACAAATATTCTTTTTGGTTATCTTTTAGTACTTTTCGTAATTTTTTATAAAAGTCTATGCTTACGGTATTGGCAACTTTATTGGAAGAAATTAAATCGAAACTATTTTCGGCTAGCGAAATGTAATTTTCAATAAAAGTCGAACTTGCAGTGTTGTCAATTGCAATTAAATTTTCCAAATGATGTTCTTTTGCATACGCAATTATGTCTTCCAATTTATAATCTTGCCCTTTATCTTCCAATGTAGCTTTCCAATTTTCGCTAATTCCAAATTTATTCAACAACACTTTTTTCGAATTTGCAATAGCGAATACATTCAACTTGATTCCTTTTCGCTTTTCGATATTTTTTGCTGATTCTAAAATTTGGGAAATCAAAGTTCCGCCAACCGTTCCATGACCGAAAATCGCGATGTTGATTTTTTTCGCAACTCCAAAAATTTCTCCGTGAATTACATTCAAAGCGCGTTTGAATTCATCTTGACTGATAACCAAACTGATATTTCTTCCCGTAACCGTATTATTTAATAAAATTGGAGTGATTTTATTTCGGATTAAAGCCGTATAAGGTTTGTGAAAATTCGTTAAATCTTGCCCAATAATCGAAATCACCGCAATGTTATCGTTTATCGAAATTTTATTGACATCTTTTGTGTAAAAATCGGTTTCAAATTCTTTTTCCAAACCAACCAAAGCTTTGGAAGCCTTATCAGAACTCACCACTAAACCAATTCCTCTTTCTGAAGAACCTTGCGAAATAATGCTAACACTAATATCGTTTTCAGCCATTACACGGAAAATTCGTGCATCAACACCTGTTTTTCCCAACAAACCTCTTCCTTCTAAATTTATAAGTGACACATTGGTTAAAACCGAAAGCGATTTGATGCCTTCATTAGTTTGTTCCGAAGTGATTAAAGTTCCGTTATTTTCAGGATTGAAAGTATTTAAAATACGTAACGGAATGTTTTTTTCCACCAAAGGAATGATGGTTTTGGCATGTAAAATTTGTGCTCCGAAATTCGCTAACTCATTCGCTTCATTAAAAGATAATCGTTCTATTTTTTTTGCATCAGCAACTAAATCAGGATTAGCGGTAAAAATTCCGTCAACGTGAGTGTAATTTTGAAATTCTTCGGCATTTAGATAATTCGCCAATAAAGAAGCAGTATAATTACTTCCGTTTCTACCTAAAGTAGTGGTTTCGTTGTGTAACGTTGAACCGACAAACCCTGTTACGATATTGACTTTATCCGTATTTTTTTCAAAATAATCCAAGACATTTCGCTTTGAAACAGCATCAATTGGTTGTGCATTTCCAAAATTTATATCGGTTTTAATTAACTGACGCGAATCCGTAAATTGTGCTTTGATGCTGTTTTCGTTTAAGACATAAGCTACATATTTTGCAGATAAAATTTCGCCATATGCAATGACTTGGTCTTTGATTTTTTCACTGTAATCGCCTAAAAGCGAAACACCTTCTAATAATTTTTGCAAAACCGAGAATTCTTCTTCGAAGATGTTTTCTTTCAAGCCTTCCAATTGGTATTTTTTGAATTGCTCAAAATCCGCTTGAAAATTGATGTTGGCTTGTGCTTTTTTTAGTAGAATTACCAATTCGTCTGTTGCGTTTCCTCTTGCCGAAACTACTACTGCAATGGGTTCATTATTGAAATATTTTTGAGCAATCGTTTGTACTACTTTTTGCAATCCTTCTCCGTTTGCTAATGATTTTCCTCCAAATTTTAGTATTTTCATTTTTTTAGATTTTATTTTTCAGTGGTAAAAAATGGTATCGCATTTTTAATTAGATTTTGCTTTCGCAAAAAGTTTTGTGAGCGATTTCATCTTAATTAAATATAGGTTTTAGTATGTTGTTTAATTGTTCAAACTCTATCAAGAAAGCATCGTGCCCGTGAATGGATTTGATTTCGTTATAAAATGCGTTGTTTTTATAGTTTTTGACTTCTTGAAAAGCCGTTTTGATTTCGTTTGCCGTAAAAAAGTAATCGGTATCCACACTGATTAGATGAATGTTTGACGAGATACTTTTAATGACATCTGATTTATTGTTGTTTTTAAAAATATCCGTAGTTTTCAATAAATGATTCATCAGTTTGTAGGCCGAAAGCTGAAATCGGTTTTGCAATTTTTCTCCGTGATGCAACAACCAACTTTCTACTTGAAATAATCCTTCTGAGTTTTGGAATTTGGCATGGAATTTTTCTTGAAGTGATTCTAGTGTTCGATACAATAACATGGCGTGAATTCTGGCATCGTGAATTGGATTTTTAGAATTATTCAGAATCAAATCTTGAATCAACACATTTCCAATCAACCAATCAGAAACTTTCCAATTTGTCGCTACCGGAATTAAATTCGCAATCGCTTTTGGTCGAATTGCTGCCATTTCCCAAGCAATTGCACCACCTAAACTTCCGCCAATAACGGCAAAAACTTGATTTACTTTAAACGAATCGATTCCTTTCCAAAATAAATTGGCAATATCATAAGTAGTAAAATCTTGATAATTTTCAATCAAATTTTCCGCATCTTGGTAACCGTTTCCTGGAATATTGAAGGCTAAAACTGCATATTTTTTGGAATCGATAATTTTATCATCACCTATGAGTGATTGCCACCAACCGTTTTCACCAATAACTTGCGAATTTCCAGTTAAAGCATGATTCACCACCACCAAAGGCGCCGAACCGACTGGTTGCCCGAACAATTGATAGGACAAAATCACTTTTGCTTGTACCACTCCATTTTGCAACGAAACATTTTGGAACACTATTTTTTGAATTTTACTCATCTTTCTTTTTAAAAAAAGGCTGCCTTTAGGTAGGTCTATCGGCAGCCTTCAAACAAACAAAAAACTAAACTAAATTTTGAACTGGCAATTTTTCGAAAACACTTTGTAAATCGGATTTCAAGTCTTCTATATCTTCTAATCCAACGGATAAACGAATTAAATCTTTCGTTACTCCAGTTGTGATTTGTTGCTCTTCTGACAATTGTTGGTGTGTTGTACTTGCAGGATGAATAATTAATGATTTTGTATCGCCAATGTTCGCTAACAATGAGAAAAATTGGGTTTCATCAGCTACTTTTTTGGCAGCTTCATAACCCCCTTTTAATCCAAAAGTTACGATACCGCTTTGTCCTTCTGGTAAATATTGTTGTACTAAATCATAATATTTTGAAGAAATTAATCCTGGATAATTTACCCAAGCTACTTCTGAACGTTTTTGCAACCATTTGGCTAATTCCAAAGCATTTTCACTATGCTTTTTGATTCGGATAGCCAATGTTTCTAATCCTTGAATGATTTGAAATGCATTGAATGGACTCAAAGAAGCGCCTAAATCGCGTAAACCTTCTATTCTAACTTTTGCAATGAACGAAGCTGCGCCTAACACTTCATAGTATTTTAATCCGTGATAACCTGCTGAAGGTTCTGTGAATTCTGGAAACTTTCCATTACTCCAGTCAAAATTTCCTGCATCGATAATAACACCTCCAAGCGAAGTTCCGTTTCCACCAATATATTTCGTTAACGAATGAATTACAATGTTTGCTCCGTGTTCGATTGGGTTAAGCAAAAAGGGTGTTGCCACTGTATTATCTACAATAAAAGGCACTTTGTAGGTTTGTGCGGCTTTTGAAATGGCTTTTAAATCCAATACATCTAATTTTGGATTTCCTAAACTTTCTGCGAAGAAAACTCGGGTATTTTCTTGTGCTGCATTTAAAAAATTCTCAGGATTTGATGGATCTACGAAGGTTGTAGTGATGCCTAATCTTGGTAAAGTCACGTTTAATAAATTGTACGTTCCTCCGTATAAACTGTTAGAAGCAACGATGTGGTCACCCGCTTTTAACAACGTTAATAAAGCAGTTGAAATAGCTGCTGTTCCTGAAGCAGTTACAACAGCTCCAATTCCGCCTTCTAATTTGGCTAAACGTTGTTCTAAGATATCGTTTGTTGGATTATTTAATCTTGTATAAATAAACCCAGCTTCGGCTAAACCAAAAAGATTGGCTGCGTGGTCAGAATTATTGAAAACGTAGGATGTGGTTTGGTAAATTGGAACAGCTCTTGTTCCTGCGTTTTTAGTTGTGTCGTGTCCTGCGTGTAATGCGTTTGTTGCAAATTTATTTGTGCTCATGCTATTTTAAGTATTAAAATATTTGTATTAAGTATTAAGATTTTTTTGTTTCGAAGTTTGCTTTTCAGCTACACATTCGACAACATCGTCTTGGATTGTAAATGGCTATTTTCATTATTTTGTTGATTTATAGAAATAAAAAAACCTCTGCTTTCGACAGAGGTTATATTGAATTAATTTACTTTTAAAATTATGCAATAGGTTTCCTCTGCGGATTCTTCCACATCATCATACACATATTGCACATTGTAAAGTTCATTTTCTATTTCTTTTAGTTTGACAGGGCAAAATTAGATTTATTTTCTACAATAAAAAAATAAATAGATTATTTTTCTAAATTTTGTTATTTAAAATAATTATTTTAGATTATTTTACATTTAAAACTAAAAATAAACAGAAAAATAATCTACAAAAACTATTGTTTTACAATTTCACACTAAACTTATCATAAAAAAAAGTAAACAACTATTTGGAATTCAATTTCATTTCATACATTTGCAAACGAAAACAAAGAGGAAAAATTTGAACTGATTGCAACCTCATTAAAAAAATGCTAAAGCAGTATTCCCTACTCCTTTACGCAATTTGCAATCTTCTTTTTTTTCTCGCTTAATTTATAATAAATTTAACTATGGCTTATTTATTTACGTCAGAATCAGTGAGTGAAGGACATCCTGACAAAGTTGCGGATCAAATTTCAGACGCATTAATCGATAACTTTTTAGCATTTGACCCTGAGTCAAAAGTAGCTTGTGAAACCTTAGTTACAACAGGTCAAGTAATTTTAGCTGGAGAAGTAAAATCAAATACTTATTTAGATGTACAAACTATCGCAAGAGATGTAATTAAAAAAATTGGTTACACGAAAAGCGAATATATGTTTGAAGCGAATTCTTGTGGTGTTTTATCTGCCATTCATGAGCAATCTGCAGACATTAACCAAGGTGTTGATAGAGCAAGCAAAGAAGAGCAAGGTGCTGGTGACCAAGGAATGATGTTTGGTTACGCTACAAATGAAACTGCTGAGTTCATGCCGTTAGCATTGAAATTATCTCATCAATTATTACAAGATTTAGCAGATTTAAGAAGAGAAAACAACGAAATCACTTACTTGCGTCCGGATGCTAAATCTCAAGTTACTTTAGAATATTCTGATGATAACAAACCAGTTCGTATTGATGCTATTGTAGTTTCAACTCAACACGATGATTTTGCTGACGAACCAACGATGTTAGCTAAAATCAAAAAAGATATTATTGAGATTTTGATTCCTAGAGTGATTGCTAAAAATCCTCAATATGCTCATTTATTTAATGATGCTATTAAATACCACATTAACCCAACAGGAAAATTCGTAATTGGAGGACCTCATGGAGATACTGGATTAACAGGAAGAAAAATTATCGTTGATACGTATGGTGGAAAAGGAGCTCACGGTGGTGGTGCATTCTCTGGAAAAGACCCATCAAAAGTAGACCGTTCTGCCGCTTATGCTACACGTCATATTGCTAAAAATTTAGTTGCAGCTGGTGTTGCAGATGAAATTTTAGTACAAGTTTCTTATGCAATTGGAGTTGCTGAACCAACATCAATCAACGTAAACACTTACGGAACAGCTAAAGTAAACTTAACAGACGGTGAAATCAGCAAAGTAGTAGAAAGCATTTTTGATATGCGTCCGTACTTTATTGAACAACGTTTGAAATTAAGAAATCCAATTTATAGCGAAACTGCTGCTTACGGACACATGGGAAGAACTCCTGAAACTGTAACTAAAACTTTTTCAGCACCAGGTGGTTTAACAAAAACTGTTTCTGTTGAATTATTTACTTGGGAAAAATTAGATTTTGTTGATCAAGTAAAAGCTGCTTTTAAGATATAAAAATCCTTTCTTTAACAAAAAAACCATTCGCATTAACGAATGGTTTTTTTTTATCTCTATACTCGAAAGAACTACAAAGTATATTTTAAACTTAAAATTACAAATCTTGGCTGCACTCTATAACTAGAAAAACTACTTGTTCCTCCTAATTGACTGAAACTATTTGTATCTAAAGATTTTGTATCTAACAAGTTGGTTCCTGAAAGTTTCCATTCCCATTTGCTGTTTTTCTTTTGATACATTAAACTAGCGGTTAAGAAATCATATTCGCTATCAATAGTTTTTGTTTTGTTTCTATTATGGAAATACGAATATTCTGAAACAAACGAAAACGCATCAAGGAAAAAATATTCTAACGTTAATGTTGGGCTATCTACATAAATAATATCAGAAAAGTTATCATTAATTGAAAAGTTATATCCTAAACTCAAGTTTGGCAACGTTTTATAATTAGTTGAAAAACTTAAACTATAACTCTGAGAATATGATTCAATAGTTTGGATTTCTGATGGATTATTATTTGGATCTGTATCACCATCTGGATAGACACGAATATTATTGTTTTTTGACCAATTAAATCCTGCTCTAAAATTCGCTTTATAATATCTTGCAAACGAACGACCATAATTACCACTTGCCGACAATGTTTCGTCTGGAAAATCAGAATTAATATTCACAGAAGAAGAAATTTGATTTACTCCTAATAACAATGCTCTGTTTTTTACCGCTTCTAATTGTCTTGTGTAGGTAATATTTGCGAAAATATTCTCAAAATTGAACATATTGTATTTAAAATAACGCAATGAATGCACTTGAGATGTTGAATTTTGTAAAAATCTATTTCCGCTAAATAAACTGTTGTAATTTGAAAATACGTAGCCCTGAGCTAATCTATTAATGTCGGTAAAATTATTAGAAAGCGAATAATTATACGTTAGTGTTTCTGATTTTTTAATTTGCCATAACGCATATACATCTGGAAGTATACGATTAAAATTTAATCTATGAGACGTTCCTAATTGCTCATCTCTGGTATTGTATTGATGCACACTAAACCCTGGATTAAAAGTAAATTTCCCTAATAAAAATTTGTAATGAACTCCTAAAAACACATCATTAAAAGCATAATTCACATTATTAAATGTAGTAGCATCTGTTAGAGTATTCTGAGTCCCATTATTTAATATCTGAAAAATAGAAGAATCAAAATTTTGATATGAATACGTATTTCCTAATGTTAAATTGATATTGCTTTTTGGAGTTAACATATAATAATAATCAAACTTTGTATCCACTTTATTTGTTTGCACAAAACGATTTTGAGTTATATCATCTCTAACACCTACACCTTCATTTACATAACCTGTTAACAAAGGAGCAAAAGGTAACGTTTCTAAATTTGCATTATAAAACGGATCTTCATTTTGATATAAATGTTGCATTTCAAAAGCAAAAACATGCTTTTCATTTAATGTATAATAATAATTTAGATTCTGATTGATTGAAAAAGGATTTTGACCTTTTCCAGTATAAATGTCAGATAATAAACTTGAAAACACACTTGTATTCTCTTTCTGATCTGAGAACTTAACTAAAGCATCGTAATCAAAATGTGCTTTTACTGAAGGTACATAACTTGAACTTAATTTAAACAAAACTTGTTTACTGTCTTGTTTTGTAAAATCATCTCTTGTTTCTGAAATAGTTTCCGTTGAACCATCAGGTAAATTATCAATACGATTTGAAATAGTTCTATTTTCAATTTCAGTTTTATTTCCTAATAGAATTCCAAAACCACTTAATGTCCAAGCTTTTGATGGATTGAAACTAAAATTAGCTGCTCCAAACGTAGTTTCAATATTTGCTGCTTGATTATTTCTTAGTCCTATAATTCCTAAATCATTTGAGGTTACGTTAAAAGAAGAACCTCCTTTTCGCATCATGTTTTTAAAACCTCCCGTAAATTTGAAATAATCTTGAGCTGTTAGTGGTAATTCTCCAATATTATTTACATTGGCAATTACATTTAAACTGTATTTTGGACTATAGAAAAACAACTTAGGGTTAACTATAAATCGAGTATCTTCCATTCCTACACCAATACCAGCCGACATATCTCCAAACCAAAAATTCTTTTTTCCTTCTTTAAGTTTGATGTTTATAGCAATACTTTCTTCGTTATTTTCTAATCCTTTTAAATTAGAAACTTCGTTATAATTTCGTAAAACCTGAATTTTATCTAACGCATCCGCAGGAATATTTTTAGTAGCTAATTTAGTATCGCCATCAAAAAAATCTTTTCCTTCCACCATTACTTTTTGAACCTTCTTACCTTCTACTTCAATTTCACCATCTTTATTAACCTCAACACCGGGTAATTTTTTAAGAACATCTTCTAGTTTACGTTCTGTTCCATTTGTAAATGAATCGGAATTATAAATAATTGTATCTCCAGAGACAGTTACAGGCATTACATGCACAACCTCTACTTCTCTTAATTGTGTTCCTTCTTTTAACACAACAGGATAATTAATGTTTGTAGTTTGTGTAGTAACTGCTTTTTCAAAAGTTTGAAATCCAATATAACTTACCTTTAATGTATATGCAGTATTGGCTTTTAAATTTAAAATAAATTTGCCCGTTTCATTAGTAATTGCATAAGCATCCATTGCTTTTGTTTGTTGATTAATAGCCATAATATTAGCCATTTCTAAACCAACTCCAGTTGTATCTTTAACAGTTCCTTCGAAACGAATATTTTGAGAAAAGGCACTTGTTGAAAGTGTCATTATAAGTAATAATACTATTTTTTTCATATTTTAAATAAATTATCTTCCTCCACCCATTCTCATTCCTCCACGTTGTCCACCTGGTCCAGAATTCATTTCGCGCATTTCTTCCATTTTCTTTTTAACGGTTTCGTCGTATTCTTTTTGAGTTACCACTTTACCTTTAGAAGCTGGTTTAATTTCAACCTTATCTTTAGAATTTATTACTAACTTAGAACATAATATTATGGTTTTACCATCGTTTACCTCTAAAATTAAACCAGGTAAACCCCAATAATTTTCTGGACCTTGATTTATAGGAATTTCTGGGCAATACCATGCAGTAATTGTGTTTTCTTTTGGCATTTCCCAATCATCAGTAAAATTGGTTTTTTTAGAAGCAGCAGTATCTTTTACCGTTTCTGTTTTTTTACCTTCTTCTTTGTCATTATTTCTGTTTCTAAATCTGAAATTTCTAAAATCAGACTCGCTTACTTTAACAACTGCAGTTGCTTTAAAACAAAAATAATCACCTATTTGTTTAGATTCGCTTCCTAATACCCAGTCATATTTAGGTAATGAATCTTTAATTAAAAACTCTTTTCCAAAAAACTCTTTATCTACAACATATTGTTTGCTTTTTGCATTTTTATAATGTGTTCCGCCGCCTCCCATCATCGACATCATCATTCTTCCTCCACCTTGTTGACCTGGCGCATCTAATTTTTCTTCTTCCTTATAAATGGAAGCCGTTTTGTCAAAATTTAAAATAAATGTTTTTTCAAACATTTTTTTCATACGCTCTTCTATTTGTTTTTGCATTTCGGGAGTAATATCTCGGTTTCCACCCATACCTTTCATAAAGTCAGCAGTACTCGTTTTTGATTCATAGACTGCCATTCCTTGAAATTCTTGAGCATTTATGAACCCAGAAATCATTAAAATTGATGCAATAATAATTTTTTTCATTGTTTTAAGATGTTTTAGATGTATATATAGACTATTAAAAGTGTATTTTGTTACACAATATAACAGCATTTTTTATGTTAAAGTTGTACATTAGACCATTATTTTATGAAATAGTTTAACGAATGCCATTAAAAAAAATACTTTTAGTTACAATTTTTAATTTATTCTCCCTTTCTGTAATTAGTCAGGAAGAAATTCTTGCTACAAAAATAGAAGCACTAAATA
The DNA here is from genome assembly GCA_000169355.1 of Flavobacteria bacterium BAL38. Lineage (GTDB taxonomy): Bacteria > Bacteroidota > Bacteroidia > Flavobacteriales > Flavobacteriaceae > Flavobacterium. The sequence goes on from AAXX01000001.1 coordinate 759,423, forward strand.
CTAATTGCGACAAGTACTTAGGTTTTGACAATCAGAAAAACACTTACAGTATAAAAAACAATGTTCTCAACAAAAAAAGTGAAACAAAATCTTATCAATACAATAATTTAAGTTTGGGAATAATCACTAAAGTTGACTTTCAGAACCCTTTAGAAATAGTTGTTTTTTATAAAAATTTTAATACCGTTGTGCTATTAGATAATCAACTAAACGAAATTAGAAAAATAGACTATAATTTGTTTTCTTATCCCATAAATATTGAAGCAACAGCTTTATCTTCTCAAAATCAAATATGGATTTACGATAGCATTTCATCAAAAATTGGCTTGCATAATGTAAACACTGGCAGCATTAAATGGATTTCAACAATGTTAAAAAACACTATTGTGTATTACGAATCCGACTACACTCATTTTTATTGGATTGATAACCAATATATTATATACCGCATATCTATTTATGGAACCATTGAAAAATTAGGAATTATTCCAAATTTTGATTCTATACAACTAACAAAAAACAATACTTGTATTTACAAAACAAACAATCAATTGTATTATTACAACCTAAAGTCCAATATCAGTAACAAAATAGCAATTGATGAAAAAATCATTTCAAATTTTTTCTTTAGAGATGGAATTTTATCTATTTTTACCCAAAATGAAATTACTAATTACAAAATAATTTTACCATAATGCACATAGCAGTAGCAGGAAATATTGGAGCAGGAAAAACCACTTTAACTAAATTATTAGCCAAACACTTTAAATGGGAACCACACTTTGAAGACGTTGTAGATAATCCGTATTTAGATGATTTTTACCACCAAATGGAGCGTTGGAGTTTTAATCTTCAAATTTATTTCTTAAATAGTCGCTTTCGTCAAGTATTACAAATTCGTGAAAGCGGAAAAAACATTATTCAAGACCGAACAATATATGAGGATGCTCACATTTTTGCTCCTAATCTTCATGCTATGGGCTTAATGTCTAATCGAGATTATACCAATTATACCTCGTTATTTGAATTAATGGAAAGTTTAGTAGGTGCGCCTGATTTGTTGATTTACTTGAGAAGTTCGATTCCGAATTTAGTGAGTCAGATTCATAAAAGAGGACGCGATTATGAAAATTCTATTTCGATTGAATACTTGAGTCGTTTGAACGAACGATATGAAGCTTGGATTCAAACCTACGATAAAGGTAAATTAGTAATTATAGATGTAGACAATATCGATTTTGTAAACAATCCAGAGGATTTAGGAAACATTATCAATCGAATTGACGCAGAATTAAACGGATTATTTTAATATCTTATGCCTTTAGTTAATCCACTCCCATCAAACCATGATGAAGAAACAAAAAAATTAGCTGAGTTTTTTAATGAAACCCTAGGGTTTTGTCCCAATTCTGTATTAACGATGCAACATCGTCCTGCCATTTCTAAAGCCTTTATTCAATTAAATATGGCTGTAATGGAAAACAAAGGAAATGTAACTTCTGCCTTAAAAAGAATGATTGGTTGGGTAACTAGTAATGCTGCTGGATGTAGATATTGTCAAGCACACACTATTAGAGCTGCTGAACGATATGGTGCAGAACAAGAAAAATTAGATAATATTTGGGAATATAAAACACATCCTGCTTTTTCTGATGCGGAAAGAGCTGCTTTACATTTTGCTCTAGCTGCAGCTGTTATTCCTAATGCAGTTGACGAAGCAATTAAAACAGAACTTTACAAGTATTGGACAGAAGGCGATATAGTAGAAATGCTTGGTGTAATTTCATTATTTGGCTATCTAAACCGTTGGAATGATTCTATGGGAACTGTAGTTGAAGATGGTGCGATTGAAAGTGGAGAAAAATACTTAGGAAAAACCGGCTGGGAAATCGGGAAACACAAATAAAATAAATCCTCAAATTTCATTTGAGGATTTATTTTATTCCAAAGTATCAAACAACGATTTTACTTTAATGTTTTGAACTGGTTTGGACAATTTGATGATTCGCTTTTCATTTGGTAATAAATTAAAATAGTTATCTTCAAAAAAAGTATCGTTTTCCGATGACAGAAAAACATCCTTCGCTAAAACATCGGTGGAAATCTCAATAGTTAATTCATCAATAGTTTTGATTTGAATGTTGGGTTTTGATAATTTCAAATTTTTTGGTTTTTCGAAAAAGAAATTAGATTCCCAATGATTATCGTCTGAAATAAATTCCATTTTTAAATATGAATTTTGCGTGTCAATTTCATTTAATGAAGGAAAAGGTAATAATATAGCTGCCACATTTGAACTAGCATCTGATTTACAATACGATTTTCTCTGCCATAAAAGTTGACCTTTTAAATTTCTGATTTCAGCTTTTAATTCTCCAGCGTAATTTTGCATTCCATCATTGATAACAAAAAACTTATAAATTCCACTATCTGTTTCCTCAACTGACAAAAGCACGTTCTCAAAACTTCGCTTCGCTTGATAATGAAAGGCTTTCCAATTACCGTAATAATCTAACGAACTCCATGAAGTAACTGGCCAACAATCATTGAATTGCCAATATAGCGTTCCCATGCAATACGACTTTGCTCTTCGATGGGCTTCAATAGCTGTTTTCATGCCACGAGCTTGCAATAATTGGGAAACATAAAGATAATCCTCAAAATCTTTTGGCACCACATAATCGCGTTCCATGTATTCGTTTATGGTTTCATAACCTGTTGGATGTTTTTGATGATTTCTAAAAGCTTCAGAAGTAAAATTCAAATCCTCTTTTTGCATCACTTTTTGCAAGGTTTCCAAATTGGGCATGCCTTGAAAACCATATTCGCTCATGAAACGTCCTACTTTTTTCTCATAAATTTCAAACGGCTCTTTTCCCCACCAAACACCCCAATAATGCGAATCACCTTGCAACAAACTTTCCTTTCTTCCCCAACCAATTGAAGGTGACGATGACCAATAGATATTTTTTTCTTTCGGAAGCAAACTATCTAACGTCTGCGGAATCATTTCATGAAATACTTTTTTGTAATCATTCCAAATTTGGGTTGAATCCGCTTTTGAATAATTAAATTGCTTTTGCCAACCCCAATTGTGCCAACCTTCATCATTTTCATTATTGCCACACCAAAGCGCAATACTCGGATGATTTTGCAAACGATTCACGTTATCAATTACTTCTTGTTTTACGTTTTGGACAAATTTTTCATCGCCAGGATACATCGAACACGCAAACATAAAATCTTGCCAAACTAAAATTCCGTTGGCATCACAAGCTTCATAAAACGCATCATCAAAATAAACGCCGCCACCCCAAACACGAAGCATGTTCATATTCGCTTTTTTAGCGTTTTCAACTAAAGAAAAATAGGTTGAATCAGAAACTCGAGGTAAAAAACTATCAGGCGGAACCACATTAGCACCTTTCATGAAAACCGATTTTCCGTTTAGTTTGAAATAAAAACTTATTCCAGCTTGGTCTTTTTCCTGAATTAATTCGATAGTTCGCAAGCCAATATTTAGCTTTTTTGCATCTAAAAACTGATTTTTCTGACTGATTTCAACAGTAAAAGAATACAAATTTGCTTCACCTAAACCATTACACCACCAAAGTTTTGGATTTGCAATTTCATATTGCATTATTATTTTTTTCTTTCCTTTTTTAAGATTGAATGTTTCCGATTTTTCATTGATTTTTAGCTGAATTGTTTTGACTTTAGAAACGTAAATTTCGGTTGTGAATTCTAAAATCGCTTTTTTATCATTCAATTCGACTTGACTGAATTTTATGTTTTCGATTTTAGCTGAATTCCAAAATTTCAATTGTACTTTCTTCCAAATTCCAGCCGTAACAAATCGTGGTCCCCAATCCCAACCGAATTGATATTGCGCTTTTCGAACAAAAACACGTTCTTTTTCGGGTAAGGTATAAGATAATTTTTTCGCTTCTTCTTTTCCTTTTTGAACTGCGGAAAGAAAAACAACTTTTAAATGATTGGTTCCAATTTTTAAATTTGATTTGGCTGAAATGGTCCATTTTCGGAACATATTATCGGCTTCTAAAACTACTTTTCCGTTCAAATAAAGGGTAGCATAAGTGTCTAACCCTTCAAATTCTAAATCGATATTTTGATTTTTTAGTTCCGATTCCGAAAGAGTAAAATGCGTTTCATATTCCCAATTTTCATTTTCAATCCACTGCAATTGTTTTTCGTTATCCCCAAAAAATGGATCGGGAATTAATTGGTTTTGAAATAAATCGGTGTGAACGGTTCCTGGAATAGTTGCCTTGTGCTTTTTTGCTTCGTTTTGTTTGTTGAATGTCCACTTTTCAGTAGACAAATTGCGATAAGAAGTCTGTGCTGAAACCGAACAGCAAATTAGAATCAAAAACAAGAATATTTTTTTAAACATATAAGTCATATAAGTTTTTAGAGTGAAAGTGTTAAATTAAAGAAGTTCATTTAAGATTGAGTTTGTTCTTTAGTTGCATTATTTCCTCTGAACTAGCAATTTCGCTTCCATCTGTAATAGCAGATGAATGATACCAATTGGCATTTACCATTTCGTCTAATGCTGAAATATTGGTCGAACGCAATCCGCCACCGGGCATAATTTCGATGCGATTTTTGGCTTGATTGACTAATTGTTTCAAAACTTCTTTTCCTTCTATCACATTTGGAAAAGTTCCAGAAGTTAATATCGTTGAAAATCCACAAGAAATAACACCTTCTAATGTTTTATCAACATTTAAAACTTCATCAAATGCTCTGTGAAATGTACAAGGAAATGGTTTTGATAATTCCACTAAGACTTTATTTTGTTCGATATTAATTGTTTTATCTTCATTTAAAATTCCGAAAACAAATCCGTTGACTCCTAACTTTTTGATGATTTCAATTTCCGATTTCATTTGCTCGAATTCAGAATCTGAATACACAAAATTTCCACCTCTTGGGCGAATCATTACATACAAATCGATGGTCAAATGTTCGCGAGCTTGTTGTATTATTTCTATTGTTGGAGTTGTACCACCAACCGACATATCAGCGCACAATTCTACTCTATCAGCTCCAGCTTTTTGAGCAATTAAAGCAGATTTAAGATTGAAACAAGCTATTTCGATTTTTTTATTTTGGGACATAAGTCATGAATATTAGCCACGGATTACACAAATTCTCACGGATTAAATAATCCTTAAAATCCTTTAATCTGTGGCGAAAAATTATTTCAAAAAGTAATTTGCATCGATTAATTTATTTCCTGTTGCGTCATGAACGGCATAATTGAAACCACCTTGCACACAATACGAACCATATTCTCCTTTTTTATTCAATGCAATGAAACCTACTTGGATATCTTTTAGATTTTTCCCTCGATTTTGGGTCAGTTTTACAATTCGCATCACCGCTTCTTCACAAGCCTTTTGTGGCGATTTCCCTTGACGCATCAATTCTACTACCAAATGACAACCCGTAATCCGAATAACTTCCTCTCCGTGACCTGTTGCTGTTGCTGCACCAATTTCGTTATCCACATATAAACCTGCACCGATAATAGGAGAATCGCCTACTCTACCATGCATTTTGAACGCCATACCACTTGTAGTACACGCACCTGATAAATTACCTTGCGCATCTAAAGCAATCATTCCGATAGTGTCGTGATTTTCAATGTTAGCTTTTGGTAAATATTCACTAGTTTTTAGCCATTCCTTCCATTCTTTTTCGGAGGCTTCAACTAACAAATTCTCTTTTTTGAATCCTTGAGTAATGGCAAATTGCAAAGCACCTTCGCCAACCAACATCACATGCGGCGTTTTTTCCATAACAGCTCTTGCAACAGAAATAGGATGTTTGATGTGTTCCAAACAAGCCACCGAACCAATGTTCGAAAATTCATCCATAATGCACGAATCTAATGTTACGCGCCCATCTCTATCTGGGCGACCGCCGTAACCTACACTTCTTTCATTTACATCACCTTCTGGAATTTTTACACCAGCTTCTACTGCATCTAAAGCGCGACCTTTATTTTGAAGTACTTCCCAAGCAGCTTCGTTGGCTTGCAAACCGAAATTCCATGTAGAAAGTACAATTGGTTTTGTTCCTTTTCCTGAATTGATATCCATTTCTGTTTCATCAGATTTCGATTGAAACGATTGAAATGCTACTCCAGCAGTTGCTAAAGCAGTTGTTTTTAAAAAATTTCTTCTATTTGTCATTATTCTATACTTATTTCGTCTACAAATAACCAACTGTTCGAACCTGCTCCTGGTTTTCCATCGGCAATAATTCCGTTGTTTTCTGCAATGATTTTTATAAATTGAACATTTTGTTTATCGAATTCCACTACAACTTTTCCTTTATTTTCAAAAATTTCTTTAGAAGAAACAATTGTGATCGGAATATAATTTTCACCATCTTTTGAAACTAAAATTCCGATGTTTTTTGGATAATAAATCCAACTTCCTTCTGATGAAAGTGTGTTTATGCTGATTTTTGAAATCGTCTCTATTTTTCCTAAATCGATGGTTGCGTTTAAATCTTTGCCTGAAAAACCTAGCCAATCTTTTCCATATTTTGAAGGATTGCCTTTCATCCCATCAACCAAAGTAAAACTTTCACCAATACCATAATTTTCATGTGGTTGATGTACCAATTCTATCTTTTTACCCGTTGACTTTGTGATGAAAAATGATTGTTCGATGGTGGCGCTTTTGGCTTTTCCATTTTCGAAATAAGCCGCTTTTATGGTTTGATTAGAAGTTACTAAAATTGGTTTTTCATAAGAAATCGAATTCGCATTCGGTTCAGAACTATCGGTTGTGTATTTGATTCCATTTGGATTGACAGATTTTAATTCGAATGCTACTCCGTTTTCAGCAGGATTTACTTTTGAAGTTACTTCAAAAATGGCTTTGCTATAATTGATTCCTTTTTTCTCATACATTTCAAAATGTGAAATCAATCGATTTTCAAATTCTTTATAATTAGTTGGATTTGAAGTTCCCCATAGCACTTCGGAAAGCGCTGCCATTCTTGGCATCAACATATACTCTGCATGATCAGGCGTAGAGATATATTCTGTCCAAAGATTGGCTTGAGCACCTAGAATATATTTCGATTCTTCTGCTGAAAGTTCCTTTGGAATTGGATTGAAAGAATACACTTTTTCAACATTGGTATAACCTCCAATTGCAATCGGTTCGTTTTTGGGTTCGCCTTGATAATGATCAAAATAACAATGAGAACCAGGTGACATCACTACAAAATGTTTTTGTTTGGCTGCTGCGATTCCGCCTTCTGTACCGCGCCAACTCATAACGGCTGCGTTTGGTGCTAATCCGCCTTCTAAAATTTCGTCCCAACCGATTATTTTTCGCCATTTATTGTTGACAAATTTTTCGATTCTTTGAATGAAGTAACTTTGTAATTCGTGTTCGTCTTTTAAATGTTCCTCTTTGATTCTTTTTTGACAATGCGGACATGTTTTCCATCGCACTTTTGGAGATTCATCACCTCCAATGTGAATATATTCGGAAGGAAATAATTCCATAACTTCTGACAAAACATTTTCTAAAAACGTAAAAGTTTCATCTTTAGGGCAAAAAACATCTTCTAAAACACCCCAAGTTTTTCCCACTTCAAAAGGTTCGCCAGTGCAAGAAAATTCAGGATACGAAGCTAAAGCAGCCAAAGCGTGACCCGGCATTTCGATTTCGGGAACAATAGTGATGTGGCGTTCTTTCGCGTAAGCTACAATTTCTTTGATTTCTTCTTGCGTATAAAATCCACCATATCGAATGTCGTCGAAAGTTTGGTCAGTATAATGTCCAATCATGGAGCCGTTTCGCCAAGCCCCGACTTCGGTTAATTTAGGATATTTTTTAATTTCGATGCGCCAACCTTGGTCATCAGTCAAGTGCCAATGAAAGGTATTCATTTTATACATTGCTAAATAATCAATATATTTTTTGATGAAATCTTTTGGAAAGAAATGACGAGAAACATCTAAATGCATACCGCGCCATTGGAATTTGGGTTGGTCGGAAATAGAAACTTCTTTTAATTTAATTTCTCTTGATTTTTCATAAGGAATCATTTGGACTAGAGTTTGGATTCCGTAAAAAATTCCTTGATGTGAAAAGGCAGAAATATGAATTTTATTGCTCCAAACTTCAATATTGTATTGTTCTCTATCAAAATTTGTAGTATCCGGAATTTTAACACCAAATTGAATACTATTTTTAGAACGATATTTTGATGAGATTTTTATTTCTAATCCTGTTCTATTATTAATTTCATTTTGAAGATACTTTGCTTCAAAAGAATTTTCATCAGCTACGATTACCGTTTCTTTATTTAAAACAAAATGTCCTTTTTTGATTTCTACTGAATTCGGCTTCGGAATAATATTCAGATTTTGCTGCGCCATGCCAAGCATAGAAAATAAAAACAACAAAGTCAGTATTTTGTATTTCATTGGAGTTGTGTTTGTTTGGCTAAAATTAAATAAAAAAACCGCACATTGCTGTGCGGTTTTGATTATTTCTATTGAAAAAGATTATTTTCCTAGTTCAGCAATTTTTGCTTCTACTTCTAAATCGTCTCCTTCAAAAACTTTTTCTTCAATTGTTTCTTTACCATCAACCATTTTAGTTAAAGTAACTGTTGCTTTCACTTTTCCGTTAGCGTCTTTTACTTTTTTTACATCCATATTGATGATTTCTTGATGATCGTCATGGTTGCAACTTGGTCCGTGAACGTGAGCAGCGTTACCAATATATTTTCCGTATTCATCGTATTGTGACATGCATTTATCCATACATTCTTTAGAACATCCATTTGCTTCACACATTTTTGCACATTCATCTTTTGTCATATCAGCACATTTAGACATATCGCATTTTCCTTCATGACAAGTCATTTCAGTTGTTGCACAACATGCCCCTTTTTCAGTTGTAGCACCGTGACCACCTAAAATTGGAGCGATTACTAATCCAATTAAACATGTCAATTTGATTAAGATGTTCATTGATGGTCCAGAAGTATCTTTAAATGGATCTCCAACAGTATCTCCAGTTACAGCTGCTTTGTGCGCATCAGAACCTTTGTATGTCATTTCACCATTAATCATAACTCCAGCTTCAAAAGATTTTTTAGCGTTATCCCAAGCACCACCAGCATTGTTTTGGAAAACTGCCCAAAGTACACCTGAAACGGTAACTCCAGCCATATATCCGCCTAACATTTCAGCAATTAATTGGTTGTTATCTGCATAAACTAATTTACCTAATAATACAATTGCAATTGGGAAACCAATTGTTAAAATGCCTGGCAACATCATTTCGCGTAAAGCGGCTTTAGTAGAAATTTCAACACATTTTCCGTATTCTGGTTTTCCAGTTCCTTCCATAATTCCTGGAATTTCTTTGAACTGACGACGTACTTCGTACACCATGTCCATTGCTGCTTTTCCTACAGAATTCATTGCTAAAGCAGAGAACACTACAGGAATCATACCTCCTATGAATAACATGGCTAATACTGGAGCTTTGAAAATATTAATACCATCAATTCCTGTAAAAGTTACATACGCAGCAAATAATGCTAACGAAGTTAAAGCAGCAGAAGCGATTGCGAAACCTTTTCCTGTTGCAGCCGTTGTATTACCAACTGAGTCTAAAATATCGGTTCTTGTACGAACTTCTTTTGGTAATTCGCTCATTTCAGCAATACCACCAGCGTTATCAGAAATTGGTCCGAAAGCGTCAATTGCTAATTGCATTGCTGTTGTAGCCATCATGGCAGAAGCAGCTAAAGCCACACCATAAAAACCTGCTAAAGCATAAGTTGACCAAATAGCCGCAGCAAATAAAATTACTGTTGGGAAAGTTGAAATCATACCAGTTGCTAAACCAGCAATTACATTGGTTCCTGCTCCAGTTGAAGATTTTTGTACAATTGCTAATACTGGTTTTGTACCTAATCCTGTATAATATTCCGTTACTGATGAGATTGCTCCACCAACAAATAATCCGATTAAAGAAGCATAGAAAACGCGCATTGAAGAAATATCTTGAATTCCTTCACCAAAGAATGACATTTTCATAGTTTCTGGCAACATCATATCTATCAAGAAAAAACAAGCCACAGCTGTTAAAGCAATAGAAACCCAGTTTCCAATATTTAAAGCTTTTTGTACTTGTGCTTCTTTAGCATCGTCACTTGAAATTTTAACTAACATTGTTCCAATGATAGAAAATAAAATTCCGAAACCAGCGATTGCCATTGGTAATAAAATTGGTCCAATTCCGCCAAAAGCGTCATCGATTTTACCACCCATATCTTTAATTACATAATTTCCTAATACCATTGCAGCTAAAACAGTTGCTACATACGAACCAAATAAATCGGCACCCATCCCTGCAACGTCTCCAACATTATCTCCAACGTTATCTGCAATAGTTGCTGGATTACGAGGATCATCTTCTGGAATTCCAGCTTCCACTTTTCCGACTAAATCAGCACCAACGTCGGCAGCTTTAGTGTAAATACCTCCACCAACACGTGCGAACAATGCGATAGATTCAGCTCCTAATGAGAATCCTGCTAAAGTTTCTAAAACGATAGTCATTAATTCAGTAGGGTTTTTCATTTGTCCATCAAACATTGTAGATTCCCAAACACCTCCCATGAAATAATAGAAGAAGAATATAAAAAAAGCTGTTAATCCTAAAACTGCTAAACCAGCAACACCTAATCCCATAACGGTTCCACCACCAAAAGAAACTTTTAATGCTTGTGGTAAACTAGTACGAGCCGCTTGCGTAGTTCTTACATTTGTTTTGGTCGCGATTTTCATTCCCATATTTCCTGCTAATGCAGAAAAAATTGCTCCAAAAATGAAAGCTATAATAATCAACCAATGAGTTGTAGGTACAAAAAATGAAATTCCTGCAAGAATAACACTTGCTCCAATAACAAAAATAGTTAATAATTTGTATTCTGCTTTTAAGAAAGCTAATGCACCTTCATAAATGTAATCTGAAATTTCTTTCATTTTACCATCTCCGGCGTCTTGTTTAAGCACCCATGCGCGTTTGGCTGCCATAAAAGCCAAACCAATTAGTGCCATTACAATTGGCACATAAATCATCATTGATTCCATAAAGTATAATTTAGTTATTTTGTTAGTTTATTTTATGGTAATATTAAGAAAATAAAACAAAAAAGGCAATATTTTTAGTAAAATACTGCCTTTTTATTTATAATTTCCAAAAAACTATTTAATACTAAACAATCCTTCTGGTTTATTTTCAATTTCGTTAAAACGATTGGTACACTTCATCAAAATTTCTTTTGCTTCGTTTACATCTCCCCAACCTTCAACATCTACTTTTTTATTTTCTAGATCTTTATACACTTGGAAGAAGTGCTCGATTTCTTTAATTAAGTGAGGATTTACATCACTTAAATCGTTTAATTTATTCCAAATAGGATCAGAAACGGGTACACAAATTACTTTTTCATCCGGCCCTTTATCATCTGCCATATGGAAAACACCTATTGGTTTTACTTCCATTACACAACCAGGAAAAGTTGGTTCGTTTACTAAAACTAAAACATCTAATGGATCACCATCTAAAGCTAAAGTTTCTGGAATAAATCCGTAATCTGCTGGATACATCATTGACGAAAATAACATTCTGTCAAAACGCATTCTTTTTAATTCAAAATCGTATTCGTATTTGTTTCTACTTCCTCTAGGAATTTCAATCAATACATCAAATGTAGTAATTTTATCTGCTGTCATTTACTTATGTTTTTTAAACGGGTGCAAAGTTACCATTATAAAACATGAGAAGCAAAAGAGTTTTGCAAAAAAAGTATAGGTTTTAAAAATAGAATCCAAAAGAAGCTCTAATAGCAAATTTTCTTGCATCGGGCATTTCTAAATAACTTCCTCTCCACGCAAAATCAATACGAAGGACTTTAAAAATATTTCCTACACCTGCATGGTATTCCCAGTAGATATCCTCTGGCGCAGTATAAGTTAAACCCGAAGCATTTAACATCTTATTATCATCAGAAACGCGTCCGTAAACTCCTTTAATTCCAATAATTTCTCTTAAATTTAATTTTCTTAAATACGGAATTCTCGAAAACAACCTTCCATTAAAATGATGTTCAAAATGTAGAGAAGCATATTCATCAGCCACAAAATCATAGTAATTTAATAAATTGTATGTGTTTTCAATTACAAACCAAGATTGATTTCCTGGAATTATCCCCATTAAACCAAGTGGCACATTGCCAAATATTTTTCCGGTTTCAAAAGTAGTAAACAATCGACCAAATCCACCTATTAATGCTGGTTGGCGGTAATACAATTGTAGTTTTTGATAATTAAAATCGCTATTTAGCACTCCTTTTATTCCGTTACTATAACTTACAAACAAACGTGCATAATTAAAATCTACATCCATACGATCAACACCATACCCTACAGTTTTTCGATTTGGAGTATATTCGGCAACTAAGTTTATCTCCGATTGCTTTACTTCGCTTTTAATTTCCGTTTGAGTTAAATCGGTATAATAATCTAAACTAAATTCGCTTGACGCTGATTTAAGGGTTCTATATGAAAAATTTGTTTGTAGAGTAAAGTTTTTAACTGGTTCTATTTCAAAACCTAATGTTGTAAGATTAACAGAAGTTAACTGATTATTTACTCCACTTGCAAAAAGTGCCGAAGAAGCAAAACTTCTTCCTAAAACATCGTTTGAAGTGGTTAAACTTACTCCCATTTGTTCTACATCGCGACGATTTCCTAAAGATAAAATCAACCTTTTGTTTGGATTCACCATCCATCGACCTGAAATCCCGTATTTGAATTGATTATCTCTAAATCCGTATGCTGTGTAACCTTGAATTCTCCAAGTATCATTAGAACCAAAATAAGTTCTACCACCGGCTCTTATTCGTTGCCCTTCAACATCATTATAACCAAAGGTTGAAAATATTGGACCATAATTCATTTTCCATTTTGGAATTTCGATATAACCACTTCCTAAAATTGAAGCTAGACTATAAATTCGCTTAAATTTAGGCACTTCTTTTAGAGTATCGAGCATTTTATAAATACCCTGCTCGTTTTTATTTAAAGCCTCAAATCGATTAGCCTCCCAATATTCATCGGGTTTATTGAAAACAGCATTGTCATAAAAATTGACTTCTTCTTTATAGAATTTATCTTCTTTTTGAATATCGAATTTATGATTTTTTGCCAAGGTAGTTCTCTTACCATACACTCCTTTTGATTCTTCTTTTTTGGAAAAACTAAAATCGGACATCATATAATCTCGCTTTAACAAGAAAACAGAATCGTTCATTACTTCGTATTCTTGCTCAATATAAATTTCTTTTACCCAGTTAATGTTGGCACTTTTACTAGCTTCTAAATTGATTTTTTTGATTGCAAAAGTGGTATCATTTACCCAAAAATCTCCTTTAAAAGTCAGTTCATTTTTACGTCTAGGATAATATACAATATTATAGCACCATTTATTATCAATAAACATACTATCATTTAATACATAATTATAAACATTGATTCCGGTTCTAGAAAGTGGACTCACAAAATCTTTGTCGAAAAATTTTAGATAATTATCATAAATATCAAACTCTGCATATAAATCTTTAATGAAGGTATTCACTCCATCACCTGAACCAAATCCAGAATTTTTATTTGCTTTTGTAATTTCTTTATATTTTTTTTGTTTGTTATCGCCGTAAACCTCACTTAAGGTTTCATTAATAAAAATTGGTAAATAGGTTTTTCCTGAAATGCTTGAAGTATCAATTTGATCAAAAATAAATTCCATTCCTTTAAATACCTTACTACTCATAAAAGCAGAATCAATAGTATTTAAATCGAATTCAACCTTTTCGTATTTATCGTACTCGTATTGCTTAAACATTTTAAGACCATTCTTACGTCTTCTTTCCCAAATTTTTCGGAGAATGTCTATCGCAGGATTGTTCTTTTTGGAAGTTTTACCAGTATAAATAACTACCTCTTTTAATGTAGTACCCGATTGTAATTTTATTTTCAACCCAGTATTTAGTCCCGATTTTAAAGTAATTTCTTTTTTTTCAAATCCTACGTATGAAACTATTAAAGTAGTGTAGTTTTCTTTAGACTCAAAATAAAAATTTCCGTTTTCATCAGTAATAACTCCTTCTTTTGAGTTTTTAAAAACAACATTAGCAAAAGCAATGGGTTCACCAAACTCATCTGTTACTTTACCTCCTACTTTGGTTTGACCAAAAAGAAAAGCACTTAGAAATAAAAAGAATATTACAATTTTTGTCTTCATAGGGAAAAAAAAACTTCATCAGAAAAACACTGATGAAGTTTCAAATATAATAAGTTAATTGTTATTTATACAAAACTTTTTTAACTGCCTTAATTACATCTTGCGAATTTGGCAACCATTCTTTCAATAAAGTTGGCGAATATGGAGCAGGTGTATCTGCTGTTGTAATTCTTTGAACAGGAGCATCTAAATAATCAAATGCCTTTTCTTGTACCATATAAGTAATCTCTGAAGCTACTGAAGCAAATGGCCAGGCTTCTTCTAACACTACTAATCTGTTTGTTTTTTTAACCGAATTTAAAATTGCATCATAATCCATAGGACGCACAGTTCTTAAGTCGATAATTTCACATGAAATATTTTCTTTTGCTAATTCATCTGCTGCTAAAATAGCTTCTTTAATAATTTTACCAAAAGAAACAATAGTTACATCAGTTCCTTCTCTTTTGATATCTGCAACTCCTAATGGAATAGTATATTCACCTTCTGGCACTTCACCTTTATCTCCATACATTTGTTCTGATTCCATGAAAATAACTGGATCATTATCACGAATAGCTGATTTTAATAGACCTTTAGCATCATATACAGTTGAAGGAACTACTACTTTTAAACCTGGAGTATTAGCAAACCAGTTTTCAAAAGCTTGAGAGTGAGTTGCTCCTAATTGCCCTGCAGAAGCTGTTGGACCTCTAAATACCATTGGCATTGGAAATTGTCCTGCAGACATTTGACGCATTTTTGCTGCGTTATTGATAATTTGGTCAATACCTACTAATGAGAAGTTGAATGTCATGAATTCTACAATAGGACGATTTCCATTCATTGCTGAACCTACAGCAATTCCGGCAAATCCTAACTCCGCAATTGGAGTATCAATTACACGTTTTGGACCAAACTCATCTAGCATCCCTTTTGAAGCCTTATAAGCTCCATTATATTCTGCTACTTCTTCGCCCATTAAATATATTGATTCATCGCGACGCATTTCTTCGCTCATCGCTTCACAAATAGCTTCTCTAAATTGTATCGTTCTCATGAAATTAATTTCTTTGAATTTTAATTGACAAAAGTAAGAAAAATAAAATTATTCTATATCGATTAAAAAAAAAATGGCTTCAAATTCTACTAAAACGTTTTAGAACGAATAATATTCAATCAAACTATTAAAAAAGACATCTTTATTAAAGTATTCATAAAAAAACACCTATTTAAACAATAAAAACATATTTATTATGCATGCATAGTTTTTATTTAGAAATTATTTTGTATTTTTGGTCTGAAAATATTCACTAACAAAATACATAAAAATGAAAATATTAGTTTGCATCAGTCACGTACCTGATACTACTTCAAAGATTAATTTCATCAATGGCGACAGCGAGTTTGACACTAATGGCGTTCAATTTGTTATTAATCCTAATGACGAATTTGGTTTAACTAGAGCTATTTGGTTTAAAGAACAACAAGGCGCTAATGTTACTGTAGTAAATGTTGGTGGTGCAGATGCAGAAGCAACATTAAGAAAAGCACTTGCTATTGGAGCAGATGAAGCTATTCGTATTAATGCCAATCCAACTGACGGAATGTTTGTTGCCAAACAATTAGCAGAAGTTGTTAAAAACGGAAGCTATGATTTAGTAATTGCTGGTAAAGAATCTTTAGACTACAACGGTGGAATGGTACCAGGAATGGTAGCAGGATTGTTAGGTTATAACTTTGTTAACGCTTGCGTTGGAATAGATGTAAATGGAAACGAAGCAAAAGTAACAAGAGAAATTGACGGCGGAAAAGAAATCGTTTCTGCAGGTTTACCATTAATTATTGGCGGACAAAAAGGTTTAGTAGAAGAAAAAGATTTACGTATTCCAAACATGAGAGGAATCATGATGGCAAGAAGTAAAGCATTAACTATAGTTGAACCAACAGGAGATGCATCAAGCACTAAAGCAATTAAATTTGAAAAACCAGCTGCAAAATCAGCCGTTAAATTAGTAAGTGCTGATAATTTAGATGAGTTAATAAACTTATTACATAACGAAGCTAAGGTTATTTAGTAATCAGTGTTCAGTTTTTAGTATTCAGTTAAACACTTAAACTATTAAACATTTTAAACTCTTAAACTTAAAAAATCATGTCAATATTAATATATGCTGAATCAGCAGAAGGAAAAATAAAGAAAGTAGCTTTAGAATTAGCTTCATATGCAAAAAAAGTAGCTACTTCAATGGGAACAACAGTTACGGCTGTAACAATAAATAATTCAGACAATACAGCTTTAGCTGCTTACGGAGTAGACAAAGTATTAAACATAACTAACGATAAATTAGCAAACTTTAGTGCAAAAGCATATGCTGACGTAATTTCTCAAGCGGCTAAAAAAGAAGGAGCTCAAATCGTATTAGTTTCATCAACTACAGATAGTTTATATTTATCACCTCTTGTTGCGGTTGCTCTTGAAGCTGGTTATGTTTCTAATGTTGTAGCATTACCAGAAAGCACTTCGCCGTTCCAAGTAAAAAGAACTGCTTTTTCAAACAAAGCTTTTAATATAACTGAAGTTTCTACTCCAGTAAAAGTATTAGGAATTGCTAAAAACTCTTTCGGATTAGTAGAAGATGCTGTTTCAATGACAGAAGAAACTTTTGCTCCTTCATTAAACGATGCAGATTTCGGAATTAAAGTAGAAAACGTAGAAAAAGTTTCAGGAAAAGTAACGATTGCTGATGCTGAAATCGTGGTTTCTGCAGGACGTGGGATGAAAGGTCCAGAAAACTGGGGAATGATTGAAGAATTAGCTTCTGTATTAGGTGCTGCAACTGCATGTTCTAAACCAGTTTCAGATATTGGATGGAGACCTCACAGTGAGCACGTAGGACAAACTGGAAAACCAGTAGCTTCTAACTTATATATTGCCGTTGGTATTTCTGGAGCAATCCAACATATTGCAGGTATTAACTCTTCAAAAGTAAAAGTAGTTATCAATACTGACCCAGAAGCGCCTTTCTTTAAAGTAGCAGATTATGGAGTTGTAGGAGATGCATTTACAGTTGTACCACAATTAATTGAAAAATTAAAAGCATTTAAAGCGAGCAACTCATAATAAAATAGTTGTTCTAAAAATATATTAAATTAAAATTAGAGTTATCTTTGTTTAGATAGCTCTTTTTTTTATTTTTGGTGCGACCCGAGCGAAGTAAAATTAGCAAAGAAATGGTTCAATCATTTTAAAATCATTTAACAGAATGTAATATTTTGATTGGAAAATTAATTAACAAATTATAATGAGTTTAGTAAAATTAACTATAAAAGGCATTTCATACAGCCAAACACAAAACGGTGCCTATGCCTTAATTTTAAATGAAGTAGATGGTGATCGAAAACTTCCAATTGTTATTGGCGCTTTTGAAGCACAATCAATTGCTATTGCTTTAGAAAAAGAAATAAAACCACCGCGCCCACTTACGCATGATTTATTTAAAAACTTCGCCGACCGATTTGATATTGTAGTTAAACAAGTTATCATTCATAAATTAGTTGATGGTGTTTTCTATTCGAGTATTATTTGCGAAAGAGACAAAATTGAAGAAATAGTTGACGCTAGAACTTCAGATGCCATTGCATTAGCGCTTCGATTTAACGCACCTATTTTTACTTACAAAAACATTTTAGACAAAGCAGGAATTTACCTTAACATTAATCCTTCTGAAGATGGAAACGAAAATCAGGAAAACGATGACATTCTTTCTACACCAGAAACTTTTGGAGCAGAAGATGATGTTGTAGTTCCGGCCAATAGCTATTCTGGTTTTTCACTTAAAGAATTGTATGACAAGTTAGAAGAAGCCGTACAAAACGAAGACTATGAAAAAGCAGCAAAAATTAGAGATGAAATCTCAAAAAAGGAATCTTAATACTTTAACTATAACAGTATGAATGTAAAATTCAGATTAACGATAATGAACTTTTTCCAGTTCTTCGTTTGGGGAGCTTGGCTTATCACAGTAGCAAATTATTGGTTTGGAACTAAAAATTGGGATGGAGCACAATTCGGAGCTATTTTTTCAACTATGGGAATTGCTTCGATTTTTATGCCAACCCTTTGCGGAATTATTGCCGACCGATGGATAAACGCTGAAAAACTATACGGAGCTCTTCATATTTTAGGAGGTTTAACACTTTTATATGTTCCACAAGTTAGCAATCCATCTGATTTCTTTTGGGTGATTTTAGTGGCGATGATTTTTTATATGCCAACCATTGCTCTTTCTAATTCAGTTGCTTACAACGCTTTGAAAAAAGGCGGTTTAGATGTGGTAAAAGATTTTCCACCTATTCGCGTTTGGGGAACAATTGGTTTTATTGTAGCCATGTGGATTACCAACTTAACCGGAAATAAAGCTTCAGAAAATCAATTTTACATTGCTGCAATTGCTGCTATTTTCTTAGGATTGTACTCATTTACATTACCAAAATGTGAACCAGAAGGAAATACTACAGAAAACAAGTCTTTCATGGAACTTATGGGATTGAGTTCGTTTAAATTATTTGCCGATTATAAATTAGCCTTATTCTTTGTATTTAGTATGTTTCTTGGAGCTGCTTTACAATTAACCAACGCTTACGGAGATGTATTTTTAGATGATTTTAAACACGATCCAACTTACGCTGATTCATTAGTAGTAAAATATTCGACTTTAATTATGTCGATTTCTCAAATTTCAGAAACCTTATTCATCTTAGCGATTCCGTTTTTCTTAAGACGTTTCGGAATCAAACAAGTAATGTTGTTTAGTATGATTGCTTGGGTTTTACGTTTTGGATTATTCGCTTACGGAAATCCTGGCGACGGATTATGGATGATTATTTTATCATGTGTGGTTTACGGAATGGCTTTTGATTTCTTCAACATCTCAGGTTCATTATTCGTAGAAACCTCAACCGATTCTAAAATTCGTTCTTCGGCGCAAGGTTTATTTATGATGATGACTAATGGTTTCGGTGCGGTTTTAGGAAGTGTTGTAAGTGGACAAATTATCAGTTTATATTTTACAGATATTAAAACTGGAGAAAAAGATTGGCACAACATCTGGTTAACGTTTGCAGCTTATGCATTAGTAATAGCAATTGCATTTGCAATTTTATTCAAACACAAACACAATCCAAAAGAAGTAGAAGCTTTTAATCATTAAATTAAAACCTGACAGGTTTCAGAAACCTGTCAGGTTTGAACAAAAATAATATGAAACAATATCACGATTTAGTAAAACACGTATTAGAAAACGGCAACCAAAAAGGCGACCGTACAGGAACCGGAACCTTAAGTGTTTTTGGTTACCAAATGCGTTTTGATTTAAGCGAAGGTTTCCCAATGGTAACCACAAAAAAATTACACTTAAAATCGATTATTTACGAATTATTGTGGTTTTTAAATGGCGATACGAATATTAAATATCTTCAGGAAAACGGAGTGAAAATTTGGGATGAATGGGCAGATGAAAATGGTAATTTAGGACCGGTTTATGGACATCAATGGCGCAATTGGAACAGCGAAGAAATTGACCAAATTACCGAATTAATCGAAACGCTAAAAACCAACCCAAACAGCAGAAGAATGTTAGTTTCCGCTTGGAATCCTAGTGTATTGCCGGATACTTCGGTTTCGTTTGCAGAAAATGTTGCCAATGGAAAAGCCGCTTTACCTCCATGTCATGCCTTTTTTCAGTTTTATGTGGCGGATGGAAAATTAAGCTGCCAGCTATACCAACGTAGTGCTGATATTTTCTTAGGCGTTCCGTTTAATATTGCTTCTTATGCATTGTTTACCATGATGATTGCGCAAGTTTGCGATTTACAAGTTGGCGATTTTATTCACACTTTTGGTGATGCGCATATTTACAACAATCACATGGAGCAAGTAGAATTGCAACTTTCTAGAGATTGTCGCCCTTTACCAACGATGAAATTGAACCCAGAAATTAAAAACATTTTCGATTTTAAGTTTGAGGATTTTACATTAGAAGGTTATGACCCGCATCCACATATTAAAGGAATTGTGGCGGTGTAAAAATTAAAAAATTATGAAAAAGTTTATATTTTTTATTTTGTTTACTTGTCTTGCAAATGCTCAAGATTATTCAAAATTATTTAATTCACTTGATAGTGTTCAAAAAAGCCAAGCAGTTGATCATTTGAGAAAAATTAAAAAATTAATTAACTATGAAATTATTAAAAATGGAATTAAAGTCGGAGAAAAAGAATTTATTAAAGGTGTGCTTTTTATTGACAACCAAGGTAAATTTAGAGTAATAATAATTGACGATAATTCAAAAAAATATAATGATATTATCTCAAACGTGATTTCTAATATCCCTCCATCTAATTGCTCAAAATACTTTAACGAATATACGTCATTTCGATTCAAATTGAACGAAATAAGTGATTTAGAGAATTATTATAACGAGTTAATGCAAGAAGAAAAGAACAATCCACAAGCTATTTCAGAATTAAACACATACCCTGCTTTTAAAAAATCTAAATTTTTAGACAACAAAGAAAAAGCATTAAAATCATTTAATGCTTCAATGTCTGAACACATAAAAGCAAATTTTAATTATCCTGAAAAAGCAATGAATGATAATATTCAAGGTAAGACAAATGTTACATTCATCATATCAAACGAAGGAGAAGTAAATGAAATTTATGCTTGTAACGCACACCCTTTATTACAACTTGAAGGAGTTCGAATAATAGAATTAATGCCTAAAATGATTCCAGGAAGTAAGAATGGGAAAAATGTAGCCATAAGATACGCTCAACCATTAACTTTTAAAATGCGTTAAACATGCTCACCATAATCGCAGCTGCATCTGAAAACAATGCCTTAGGAAAAGACAATCAATTGGTTTGGCATTTGCCAGATGATTTCAAGCGTTTTAAAAGTTTGACTTCAGGACATTATATTGTGATGGGAAGAAAAACCTTTGAAAGTTTTCCAAAACCGTTACCTAATCGTACGCACATTATCATCACAAGACAAAAAAACTATGAAGTTCCAGAAGGTTGTTTCGTAGCGAGTAGCTTACAAAAAGCGATTACTTTGTGTCCAAAAGAGGAAGAAGTTTTCATCATTGGTGGAGGCGAAATCTATAATCAATCTATCGAAATAGCAGATAAAATCGATTTGACGCGTGTGCACACTAGCATTGAAGCCGATACTTTTTTCCCTGAAATTGATACTGATAAATGGGAATTGGTCTTTGAGGAATTCCATTCTAAAGACGAAAAACACGATTACGATTTTACTTTTTTGACATACGTTAAAAAATAATTTCAAGTTTTTCAGAACGCAGAGGACACAGATTTATCGGATTCTCACAGATTTTTTAAATTTCTTAAATCTGTGTTCCTAAAAACATTTCTTCTATTTGATTTTTGAACTTGAAATTGTATTTTGCCCTTGTATTTGATTTTTTATCAGTACTTTTGTTGTCCAAAATTAATATAATGTCAAAAAATATAACGCCATACAAAGATTCTGAATTAGGCAAAAAAGAACAAGTTGCTCAAATGTTTGATAACATTTCTGGCAACTATGATGGCCTTAATAAAGTAATTTCTTTTGGCACCGACGCAAAATGGAAGCAAAAAATCTTGAAGATGGTTACTGCAAGTCAACCAAAATCAATTTTAGATATTGCAACTGGCACCGGTGATTTGGCTATTTTATTTGCTAGTACAACTGCTGAAGAAATTATTGGATTAGATATTTCGCAAGGCATGTTAGATATTGGAAAGAAAAAAATTCAAGCTCAGCATTTAGATTCGAAAATTCAAATGGTTTTAGGCGATGGCGAAAACATTCCTTATGCTGATAATTATTTTGATGTAATTACTGTGGCTTATGGAGTTCGTAATTTTGAAAATCTTGAAAAAGGATTGTCTGAAATTTTAAGAACTCTTAAACCTGGCGGACAATTTATTATTTTGGAAACTTCAGTTCCTACTAAATTTCCGTTTAAACAAGGTTATGCCTTTCATTCAAAAGTAATTCTTCCATTAATCGGTAAATTATTTTCTAAAGACAAAACAGCCTATACTTACTTATCAAATTCTGCAAACGAATTTCCATTTGGAGAAGTTTTAAACAATATTTTAAGAAAAACTGGGTTTATAGATGTAAAGCATCTACCTCAAACTTTTGGCGTAGCAACAATTTACCATGCATCTAAAAAATAATATGAAGCAGTTTTTATTTTTATTACTTTTTTCTCCAATCCTTTTTGCACAAGAAGGCATGTTTAGTAAAGACCCAATTATCAATAAAGAAAATTGGAATAAACAACGTGTGCATTGGGGTTATTATCTAGGTTTTAACAATCTAGATTTTAAATTTGATTATTTATCAGTAACAGAAGATATTGAAGTAGGAACTACAACTGGTTTTAATGTAGGATTAATTGGAAATCTTAGATTAACAGAATATTTTGATTTGCGCTTTGAACCAGGATTATACATAACACAACGTAATTTAACTTATCCAAATTTAATTGACACAGGTGACCGATTAAGAGAAGTTAAATCTACTTATATTTTCTTTCCAGTATTACTAAAATATTCGGCTTTACGAACAGGAAATGTTAGACCATTTTTAGTTGGAGGAGTTTCAACTGCTTTAAATTTAGGCAGTAATTCAAATTCGCCCGATGATAATTTAAACAATCGATTTAGAACTACTAAATGGACTAATTTCTACGAAGTAGGATTTGGAATTGATTTATATCTTGAATATTTTATATTTTCTCCTTCAATAAGAGGCGTATTTAGCATGAATGATGAATTAATTAGAGATAATGATCCAAATAGTCCGTGGACAGGAAATGTTCAAGAAATGAAAACTAGAGGATTTTTTATTAATTTTTCATTTCACTAAAAACTTAGTTCCTTTTAAACTCGCTCAAAATTATTGCAGTTGCAGTTGCTACATTTAAACTTTCAGTAAGTTGTATATTTCCAAAACGTGGAATAGCAATTCGCTCCGAAACTAACTTTTCAACTGAAGGCGAAATTCCATTGGCTTCGTTACCCATTACTATAACTCCTTCTTTTGGCAGTGCTTCTTGATAAATGTTTGAACCATCCATAAAAGTTCCAAAAATTGGCAACTTAGTTTTCGTTAAAAACGCTTCTAAACTTCCATACACTACATTCACTCTACTGATAGAACCCATTGTAGCCTGAACTACTTTTGGATTATATATATCTACAGATTCTTCTGAACAAAACAATGTTTCAATACCAAACCAATCGCACAAACGGATAATTGTTCCTAAATTTCCTGGGTCGCGAACATCGTCTAAAGCCAAAATTAAACCGCTTTCAACAAAATTTTTAGCTTTTGGCATTTTAAATACTGCCAAACACGTATTTGGTGTTGTTAATGCACTAATCTTTTTTAATTCTAAATCAGAAACGGCATGAACTTTGTTTTTATAAACAGATGGAAAATCTTCCTTTGTAGTAAACAAATCTTGCAATTCAAAGTTAGAATTTAACAATTCTTGAACTACCTTTACGCCTTCGGCAAAGAAAAGTTGTTCTTGTTTTCTATATTTTTTTTGCTGTAAACTTGTAATTAGTTTAATTTGGTTTTTACTAACCATAAAAATTGTATTTTTGACTAACTTTTAAAAAGTGCTTTGAGAAATAATTTATCAAAAATAACATTATTATTTGTAATCGGTACAATAATTTATTCGTGTTCGTTAGTTAAACGAGTACCCGAAAGCGAAAAATTATTGACCAAAAATGAAGTTTTTGTTAATGAAGAACTTATAAAAGAAGATCGTGTTAATAATTTAGTAGTACAACAACCCAATACTAAATTCTTAAATTATCCTTTTGGTTTATTATTATACAACAGTGCAAAACCAAATCCAGATTCCACCTATCAAGCATGGCTAAATCGAAAACCTAACAGAATAAAAAGATTAAATAAGTTTTTATCTGCTAAACAAGTAAAACGTTTAGGCGAATCTTTTTTTGTTAGTGGATTACCCAAATTTATGAAGGAAACAGGAGAAGCGCCTGTAATAATAGATGAAAAAAAAACGCTAAAATCTAAAGATCGTCTTAGCGGTTATTATTACAACAATGGTTACATAAGAAATAATGTAACTATGACAATAGATTCTGTTGGAAATAAAAGAGGAAAAGTAGTATACAAAGTAACTACAGGAAAACCTTATTTTATTGATTCTATATTTAAATATATCGAAACTCCTGTTATAGACAGTTTATATACACTTCAAGAAAAAAAGACTTTTATAAAAAAAGGAGATCAGTACAATTTTATAAATTTTGATAGTGAAAGAAAGAGAATTACTCAATATTTAAGAAATAATGGCGTATATCATTTCCAAGAAAGCAACATTAAATACAATGCAATATTTGATGATTCTACTCAAAAAATGAATATCGATTTAAAGATTGAAGATCGATATGTAAAAGATGGCGACCTCTTAACAAAACGTCCTTTTTCGGTTTATAAAATTAGCCATGTTAATATTTTTACCAATAACACATCAAGAAAAGAAAGTAATCAGTTTAATGATAGTATAACCTATAATAACTTTACAATTTACAGTGCCGGTAAATTAAAATACAAACCAAAAGCTATTACAAATGCTATTTTTATTGAAAAAGGCAAACTATTTAGTGATATCGACAGAACGCTAACTACCAAATCATTAAGCAATTTAAAAGTATTTACGTATCCAAACATTGAATACATAGAAGACCCAAACGACAGTACCAAAACATCACTTATTGCAAACATTTATTTAATGAGTAAGCCAAAGTATATTTGGCAGCCATCACTCGATGTAACTACTTCAGATATTCAAGAGTTTGGAATAAGCGCCAGAATGGCCTTTACTTGGAGAAACTTATTTAAAAGAGCAGAAACATTTGAATTATCTGCAAAAGGAAATATTGGTTCTTCAAAAGATTTAGCAAATCCTAATGATGTCTTTTTTAACATTTCAGAATATGGTATTGAAGGAAAACTAAGCTTTCCTAGAATTGTATTTCCAGTAAATACTCGCAATATTATAAAAAAAGAAATGCTTCCTTCGACTAATGTAAATGTGGGTTTAACAAGCCAACGAAATATTGGATTAGACAAAGAAAATTTAACCGGAGTTTTTAATTACAATTGGACTCCAAAGCAAAAACATACGATTAGATTTGATTTATTAAATATTCAATTTATTAAAAACTTGAATCCAGAAAATTATTTCAATGTATATACTTCTTCGTACAATACTTTAAATGATTTAGCTCAAACATATAATGTTGACCCTACTAATTTAGAAAACGGAAATTTAACCACGCAAGGCGCTGTGAATTTTATTGAAGAAGTTCAAAGTGGTGGCACATCATTATTACCTTCAGATCAAGAGTATAAGATTATAAGAAGTATTGGAGAAAGGAGAGAACGTTTAATTGAAAACAATTTAATTCTTTCATCTGCTATTACATTTTTTAGAAATACGAAAGCTAATTTATTCGATAATAATTTTTATTCGATAAAAGCTAAAGTAGAATCCTCGGGTAATGTATTATCTTTATTAGCCAACACAAAGAACGAACCGTTAAATGAAAACGGAAATAAAACTTTATTTGGAATAGAATATTCGCAATACATAAAAGGAGAAATAGATTTTATAAAACACTGGGATTTTGGAAAGAAAAACACCCTTGCTATGCGCGCTTTTGCAGGATTAGCAGTTCCTTACGGTAACGGACAATCAATTCCTTTTTCAAGAAGTTATTTTTCTGGAGGTTCTAATGACAATAGAGGCTGGCAAGCTTATAGCTTAGGACCAGGAAGAAGTGGCGGAATTAACGACTTCAATGAAGCAAATTTAAAACTAGCATATAGTTTAGAATACCGTTTTAGAGTAGGAGGAAATTTTCACAGTGCATTTTTTGCAGATATAGGAAATATTTGGAATATATTTGACAATATTACAGATGAAGATTACACCTTTAATGGTTTTAGATCGTTTGAAGACTTAGCCCTAGGTTCTGGAATTGGTTTACGATATGATTTTAGCTTTTTTGTATTCCGATTCGATTTAGGCTATAAAACCTATGATCCGGGAAGAGAAGTGGGCGACAGATGGCTAAAAGGAGTCAACTTTAGCAAAACAGTGCTAAATTTTGGCATTAATTATCCATTCTAATTTTTTAAATTATTATTTTTGCAAAAACTATATTAAAAAACAATCAACTATGAGTCACAATATTAAACCAGGTGTTGCTACCGGAGATCAAGTACAAGAGATATTTAATTACGCTAAAGAAAAAGGATTTGCTTTACCTGCAGTAAATGTTGTAGGATCAAGCACAATTAATGGTGTAATTGAAACAGCAGCTAAATTAAATGCGCCTGTAATTATTCAATTTTCTAATGGAGGAGCACAGTTTAATGCAGGAAAAGGGCTATCTAATGAAAATGAAAAATCAGCAATTTTAGGAGCAGTAGCAGGTGCAAAACATATTCACACATTAGCTGAAGCTTATGGAGCAACCGTAATTTTACACACAGACCATTGTGCAAAAAAACTGTTACCATGGATTGATGGTTTATTAGATGCTTCTGAAAAACATTTTGCAGAAACTGGAAAACCATTATTTAGTTCTCATATGATTGATTTATCTGAAGAACCTATTGAAGAAAACTTAGAAATTTCTAAAAAATATTTAGAAAGAATGAGTAAAATGGGAATGACTTTAGAAATCGAATTAGGAATTACAGGTGGTGAAGAAGACGGAGTAGACAACTCAGATGTAGACAGTTCAAAATTATATACTCAACCAGACGAAGTTGCTTACGCATATGAAGAATTAATGAAAGTAAGCCCAAGATTTACAATTGCAGCTTCTTTTGGAAATGTTCATGGTGTTTACAAACCAGGAAATGTAAAATTAACTCCAAAAATCTTAAAAAACTCTCAAGAATACGTTCAAAACAAATTTAATACAGGTAATAATCCAGTTGATTTTGTTTTCCACGGAGGTTCTGGTTCTACTTTAGAAGAAATTAGAGAAGCTATTGGATACGGAGTTATTAAAATGAATATTGACACTGACTTACAATTTGCTTTCACAGAAGGAATTCGTGATTATATGGTTAACAAAGTAGATTACTTAAGAACACAAATTGGTAGTCCTGACGGAGCTGATAGCCCAAACAAAAAACATTACGATCCTAGAAAATGGATTCGCGAAGGAGAAGTTACTTTTAACACAAGATTAGAACAAGCTTTTGCCGATTTAAATAACGTAAACACTTTATAAGTTTGTTGTTTGTAGTTTGTTGTTTATTGTTATCAACAAACTATAAACCATTAACAATAAACAAGAAACAAAATTATGGCTTGGTTTAAAAGAAAAGAAAAAGGAATCACAACCGCAACAGAGGACAAAAAAGATGTTCCAAAAGGGTTATGGTATAAATCACCAACTGGAAAAATCATCGACCAAGATGAATTGGCAAGAAACTTATGGGTAAGTCCAGAAGACGATTATCATGTACGAATTGGTAGTAAAGAATATTTTGAAATATTATTTGATAATAACGAATTTACAGAGCTTGATGCAAAATTAACTTCGAAAGATCCTTTAAAATTTGAAGACACTAAAAAATATAGTGATCGTTTAAAAGATGTAATGGACAAAACGAAATTAAAAGATGCTATTAGAACTGGTGTTGGAAAATCTAAAGGAAAAGACTTAGTTGTTTCTTGTATGGATTTTGCATTCATTGGTGGTTCTATGGGAGCAGTTGTTGGAGAAAAAATTTCGAGAGCAATTGATTATTCAATAAAACACAAAATTCCTTTTCTGTTAATTTCAAAATCAGGAGGAGCTCGTATGATGGAAGCTGCTTACTCATTAATGCAGTTAGCAAAAACTTCAGCAAAATTAGCGCAATTAGCAGAAGAACAAATTCCTTACATTTCATTATGTACCGACCCTACAACGGGAGGAACTACAGCTTCTTACGCAATGCTTGGCGATATAAACATTGGAGAACCAGGTGCTTTAATTGGCTTTGCTGGTCCAAGAATTGTTAGAGACACTACTGGTAAAGATTTGCCTGAAGGGTTTCAAACATCTGAATTTTTATTAGAACACGGATTCTTAGATTTTATTACCCCTAGAAAAGAGTTAAAAGATAAAATTAACTTGTATTTAGATTTGATACAAAATCAAGAAGTTAGATAAATAAAAATCCCGTTAGAAATTCTAACGGGATTTTTTTTCTTTTGTCTTGTCCTGAAAAAAGTTGACTAAATATTACTTAATATGTCAACAAAAAAGAAAATTTCAAAAATCCCAAGTGCCCCAAAAAATTATAGCGAAGCGTTTAAACGTCAAGTTGTAAGTGAATTTGAAAGGGGTTTATTTACAAAAGCAGAACTTCGAAGACGCTACAATATTTTAGGTAATAGTTGTATACCAAGATGGTTAAAAAAATATGGTAAATTTACCTATGAAGATAAATTAACTATTGGTCGTCCTATGAAAGATCCTCAACAACAGCGTATAAAAGAGCTAGAAGCTCAATTAGTACAAAAAGAAGAAGAATTAAAAGTATTCAAACGATTTATTGAAATAGCCGAACGCGAACTTAAAATTGATATTGTAAAAAAGTCTGGTTCCAAGCAGTCGAAGAAATAAATGTAAATAGTTCATTGACTATTTATGAGTTATGCGAACTGTTTGGATACACAAAACAAGCATTTTACAAGCGAAAGTCAAAGGTAAAAACACCTAAATACAACTCAGAATTATTACGAAGTTTAGTAGTTAATATTCGTAAGCAATTACCCCGAACAGGGGGTAAAAAACTTCATGTAATGTTACAAGATGAATTTATAAAACATCATATATCAATTGGTCGGGATAATTTTTTAGATTTTTTAAAAGCGGAATATTTACAAGTTCCTAAAGCTCGAAGATATTACAAAACAACAAACTCAAGACATTGGATGAAACGCTATCCAAATTTAATTAGCAATTTAGTGCTTAACAGACCTGAGCAAGTTTGGGTTGCTGATATAACTTATTTACGAACAAAAGAGAAAACATATTATTTGCATTTACTCACTGATGCTTGTTCCAAGAAAATCGTTGGTTATCAATTATCAGATAATTTAATGAGTTCAACTACAGTAAAAGCTTTAGAAATGGCTTTGATTGACAGGAAAACAAAAAATCAACTCCTTCACCATTCTGACAGAGGTTTACAATATTGTAGTAAAGAGTATACTGATTTGTTAAAGAAAAACAATATTTTAATTAGTATGACGCAAGAATACGATCCATATGAAAATGCAATAGCAGAAAGAGTAAATGGAATCTTAAAAGAAGAATTTGGTTTACATGAAATCTTTGAAAACTACCAAAACTTAAACAAACAAGTCACACAAGCCATTACTTTATACAACAATTTTAGAATACATATGTCAGTTAATATGATAACTCCAAACCAAGCACATCAACAAAAAATAATACATTTAAAACAATGGAAAAAAATAAATCGTAACAGAATTAATTCTGTTACGATTTAACTATATTTGAATTATTAACGAGTCAACCTTTTTTAGGACAACTCATTTCAACCTAATTTTTATTAAAAAGTATATTTCAATCCGGCATAAATATTACGCCCAGGAGCATTAATCCCCGAAGAAAAAGTACGGTATTGCATATCTAATATGTTTTCAACACCGGCAAACAAAGTTCCGCCTTCAATTAAAGTAAATCCTGCTTTAAAATTATAGGTTTCCCAAGCTGGCATTCCTGTTGCTGGCGCATACGCTAAGTTATCTTCACCACTAGAAGAATAATCACTTAGTGCTTTTTTACCGTTATACAACATATAGGCTTCAAGATTAACTGATTTTTGATTGTATAAAAATCCGATTTTACCAAAATATGGAGAAATATGATCTAATGGACTTTGGTTTCCATTTTCAACAACCCTTCCTAAGGTGTAATTAAAACCCGCATTAAAATGAAGATTATCTAAAACAGCAATGGTAACATTTGTAGATAATCCTGTAATAAATGCTTTTCCTTTATTCTGATTAGCAAAAACAGCACTTGGAGAACCATCATAAATAATAGTATTTAAACCATTATATGTAGATGGAGCGGTAACAATTGCATCATACAATCTTGTATAAAAATAAGTATTCTCTAATTTGAATCTTTTAGAATCTGATTTTATTACAAATCCTAAATCTGCAGTAACGGTTTTTTCAGGCTTTAAATCTTCATTTGGTACAATTAAAGTTCCTGGAACCGACTCAAATACTTTTGCTAAATCATCAATATTTGGCGCTCTAAAACCACTAGATAAGTTTGCTTTTAACATTACATTATTAGATGCGTTATGAACAATTCCTAAAGCACCACTATACGTTAAATTTCCTTGCGAAATACTATTAAATGGCAATGAAAAAAAAGTATCATCAGCAATTGTACTTTTTAGAGTAGTATATCCTACTCTACCTCCTGCATTCCAAAAAGTATTTTTAGAAATAGTATGATTGTATGAAACATAAAAATCGTTACGCATCATATTATTATCGCCATTTGGATATCTGGTATCTAAATTTGTCTGAACTCCAGTATTCACATTTTTCGCGTAAGCTGAAGATTTCAAAGTTTCAAAATACGATTCAAAACCATAAAACAATTCGCTTTTGCTGAACTTTTTTGTTAAATCTAAAGAAGCCGAATACATGTTTACATTTTCTTCTCTATGTTGCAAATTATAATTTCCAAATCTTCTATTATGACGACTTTCTTGTGCGTTTTGATAAGCAAAATTTGCTTTCATGTTACTACCTAAAAAAGCATTATTTTTAGTTAAGGAATAAATTGCTAAAACACGTTGTTGTGGCCCATAATACCATTCGGCATTTCTTAAACCAGTAGAAGATGATGGATCTGTTAATCTATCGTAACGAGGTACATTTGAAGAGGTAGAAAATTGTAAATTTAATCCATGTTCAAAACCAGAGTTTGTCTTATAGGCTAATTTCTGCATGAAATTATATTGCTTATAACCTGAATTTTTTTGAACGTATTTATCATCATTTACCATTAATTGATCAACTCCACTAATAGTAGCAACATAAAAAGGACGTTCTCCAAAAAAATCTCCATTATGATTCTTTCTTTTTCCCATTTTCAAATCGCCAAAATCATTATACGCTAACGATGTAAATGAAGCAAAATTAGAAGTGGCATAATTTAAATTAAAAGAAACCGATTTTTCTTCGTTTGAAGAACTATAGCGTGTTGCAACTCCTCCTGTAAATTTATTTTTAACTTCAGATAAAAATTTGGCTCTTTTTGTAGTCATTGCTACTGTTCCGCCTAAGGCATCACTTCCAAATAAAGTAGAAGATGGTCCGTAAAAAATCCCAACATTATCTAAAATACTTTCATCAACTGTTACAATATTTTGTAAATGTCCAGCTCTAAAAATCAAGTTATTCATTCTAACTCCATCAACTAACAATAAAACCCTACTTGCTTCAAATCCTCTAATCGCAGGACTTCCAGCTCCTTGTTGTGATTTTTGAACAAACAAAGAACCCGAGTTTGACAACACTTCGGCTGTACTTTGAAAATTCTGAAAATCAATTTGTTTTGCTGTAATTACCTCAACTTGATTTGGTAATTTTTCATAATTTTTAGGAACTTTTGTAGAAACTACAACCTCGTTTAATTCGGTAATTATAGTATCTTTTGGTGTTTGTGCCCATCCTAAAAAAGGCAATGCTACCGTGATGTAAAAAATATATTTTTTCATTTGTATAATTTTGTTAATAGCTAATCCATTAGCTTAACCTTTAAAAATAAAAATCATGCTTGTAAAGCAAATTACAAAGCAATGTATTTAAAAAACTGCACAAATTTTGGAGGTGGCGAACTAGTTTGAGTATACTTTATTTGATAAAAAACAAGGTGTGAATTACCTCTTTTTTTATTCGTTAAAGATAAAAAAGGCTCCCAAGAAAAAACCGATTGAAAATAAATTGACTTATAAAATGAATAAATTTTGTTTTGTTTTTCTTTTGATTGCGAATCTTTTTGAAAAACGCCAGCCAACAAATCGTCTAGTTGCTTACTTAATTTTGTTTCTTTAAAATCCCACCAACACCAATAATGAATAGAATCTTTAGAAACCTGTTTTTCTACAACATCATACATTTGTTGATTAAATTCGAATTCTTTTGCGTGTTTCCAATTTAACTTAGTGGTTATTTCTTCTTTTGAAAATTTTAAAAGCACCAATTCACTTTTATCAATTCCTGCAATCATTTTCCATTTTACTTCTTTTTTTACAGCACGTTTGCGTTGTTGTATCCATGTGTAGGTTACAACGGCAGGGGCTATTAACAATAGCAATAAAAAAATACTAATGATTTGTTTTTTCAATTTGGGAAATTAATCACCAAATATAATAAAAAAACAAGAAGTTACATACCGCTTCGGATGGCCTCAACAGGGTCTAATTTAGAAGCAGTAATTGCAGGAATAATACCTGAAATTAATCCAATTAATGCAGCTAATCCTGAACCTAACAACATATTAGAAGCGCTTAAAACAAACTCGAAATCTAATGCGTTAGAAAGCACTAAAGCAATAATCCAAACTAAAAACATTCCAACTATTCCACCAATTAAAGACAAAATAACGGCTTCAAATAAAAACTGAAACAAGATAAATTTATTTTTAGCACCTAATGCTTTTTGAATTCCGATTAAGTTGGTACGTTCTTTTACCGAAACAAACATAATATTAGCAATACCAAAACCACCCACTAAAAGTGAAAAAGCACTAATAATCCAACCTATCATATTCATTTGACCAATGATATTATCAATAAAATCAGTAAAACCAGAAAGTACATTCATGAAAAAGTTATTAATTTCACCTGTTTTAACACCTCTATGTGTTCTTAATTTTTGAGCTAATTCGGCTTTAAATTCTTCTACATCAATTCCTTTTTCAGGTTTAATTAAAATAGCAGGTGTTAAGGATTTATTGTTATCGCCATACAATCTTCTTAAAAAATTAACCGGAAAAAAAACAGCAACATCACCACTATCACCAAACATGCCTTGTCCTTGTTTTTTTAATACTCCAATTACGGTGAATTTTTGACCATATAAACGCACTTTTTTTCCAATAGGGTCATTTCCTTCAAACAAACCTGTGGCTACTTCGCTTCCTATTACAATAACCGGACTTCCCGAATTGGATTCGGCCGCATTAAACAATCGCCCTTTATCAATTTTTAATGGTTCTATATCAAAAAAATCTTCCGTTGAAGGCTTTACACGAATTGAATTAACCGTTTTAGATTCGTATTTAATGTTTTCGTTTCGGGTAAATAAATTGAATGAAATTTTATCAATTCCGTTTACATTACGTTTAATGTATTCGTATTCTTCAAACGTAACATTAGGAAATTGTTCTCTTTTCCAACGAGGCACTTCAGAAGGACCAAACGAAAATCGCATTAAATACACGGTATTCATGTCCATATCGCTCAAATCTTCCTTGATTTTTTTGTCCATAGAATCTACCGCAGCCAAAACCGCAATAATGGAAAAAATACCAATGGTAACGCCTAACAACGACAAAAGCGTACGCAATTTATTGTTGCGCAACGCATTAATGGCAAAACTGAAACTTTCTGAAAGTAATCGTAAATATAAAAGCATAATACTAATCTATAGTATATAAGTAGACTAATGATGGAAAATGTTACAATTGGAGCAGATTTATTTAAATTTGCAACGCTAGCGCGAGCGTCACGCTCGTGCCCACAAAGAGAAAAATGTTACAATTGGAGGGAATTTATTTAAATTTAAAAACCAAAATCAAGCAAATGAAAAAATTAGTATACATCATTTCTTTATCAATAATGGTTATTTTGATTCTTACACATAAAAGAAATCAAATTTACAATATAATTGAATCTGAACAAATGACCATTTATTTGTATTTTGATTCTTATACAAAACAATTTGGCTATCCTTCAAATAAAATTCAATTTGAAGATTTTATTAAATATTATGAAAATGTAAATAATGACAAAAGTAAAGTCTGGGACTATGAATTTGAATTTACAAATAAAAATGATAGTATAATTGTTGATTTAAATTCAATTTATTTTTTTACTAAACCAAATATTCTAAAAGTTAAAAAAAACAATAATAAGTAATCTTTCAAACGCGAGCGCGAGCGTCACGCTCGTGCCCACAAAGAAATTAAAAACAACCCTATGAGCAGAAAATACAAATTTGTCGAAAAAGACGGAGCTTATTTCGTTTCATTTGCTACTGTATATTGGATAGATGTTTTTACAAGAATTGATTATTTTGACACCATAATTGAATCTTTAGATTATTGTAGAAAAAATAAAGGAATGGAAATTTATGGTTATTGTATTATGCCAAGTCACATTCATTTAATTTTTCGTTCATCCTTAAGCGACCCATCAGGTTTAATGAGAGATTTTAAAGGTTTTACATCCAGAAAAATGTTAAAGGCAATTGCAGAAAATCCTCAAGAAAGCAGAAAAGATTGGTTACTTTGGATGTTTGAAAAAGCTGGAAAGAAAAATAGTAATATTGAAAAAAGTCAATTTTGGCAACAAAACAACCAACCTATTGAAATTTGGTCTTTAAAAGTATTTGAACAAAAATTAAATTATATTCACAACAATCCTGTAGAAACTGGATTTGTTACTGATCCAATTGATTGGAAATACAGTAGCGCCAGAAATTATGGAAATAACGATCAAACAGTTATAGAAATTGACTTGAATTAGATTGTGGGCACGAGCGTGACGCTCGCGCTAGCGAATGGAATTTATTTATATTTGAAAACCAAAATCAAGCAAATAAAAAAACTACTTTTATTATTATTTGTATTAATATTTGTATCTTATTCTTGTAAAAATAAGACAGAAAACCACATTGTAGAACAAAAGAAAACAATAGGAAATGAAAAATCTAAAATAATTTCAAAAAACATAATTTTTAAAAAAGATTCAACTAAAGGTTCGTTTGAAATTTTATATAAAATTACAACTAAAAAAGACAGTATTTCTTATCAATTTTTTGAAGATAACGGAAAAAAAGAAACTAGTTATGTAAAAGATAATCAAATAGATCTTTTGATTAAATATAAAAAACAAATTATCCTTAATAACACTATCACTAAAGAAAAATTCAAGAATTTTATTAATGAAAATTTGGACAATTATCAGCTAGCTATTTTCAATATTAATGAAATCTCTAATTCAAGTTGTAATTTTTTTATTAATATTTGTGTTCCTGATTCAGACAATTGCTTCACGTTTAATTACACAATCTTTAGTGATGGAAGTGAAAAAATTATAGAATTAGAAAGAAATTGAAGATTAAATATGTCGGAATGCCAGAATAAGCTTCACACGCGAGCGCGAGCGTCAGAGTAAAACTTATAATTTTAAAACATAAAATACATTTTAAAAATCCATCCCAATAAAGTTTGACTATTTTAAGAAGTATAACTACTTTTGCACCACGAACCCGAGGCGAACCGAATTGTATGGAGCGAAGCGGAATAAAACAACAACATTTATCTGATACCGATTCAGATACAACAACACAACACCATGAACACAACAAAAAAAATTGCTTCGGCATTAATTTCTGTATTTGACAAAACAGGTTTAGAACCTATTGTTAAAGCCCTTCATCAAAACAATGTAACTATTTATTCTACTGGCGGAACTGAAACTTTCATTAAAGATTTAGGCATTCCAGTTGTTGCTGTAGAAGATATTACGTCTTTCCCTGAAATTTTAGGTGGAAGAGTAAAAACGTTGCATCCAAAGATTTTTGGAGGAATTTTAAACCGTCAAGATCATGCAGGTGATGTGCAACAAATGCAAGAATTCAACATACCGCAAATCGATTTAGTGATTGTGGATTTGTATCCGTTTGAAAAAACGGTGGCTTCTGGTGCTAGCGAAGCTGATATTATTGAGAAAATCGACATCGGTGGAATTTCTTTAATTAGAGCAGCTGGAAAAAATTTCAAAGACACCGTAATTGTTGCTTCGGTAAACGAATACGCTCCGTTTTTAAATTTCTATAACGAAAACAATGGTGCTACAACTATAGAAAACAGAAGATTATTAGCAACAAGAGCTTTTAATGTTTCTTCTCATTATGATTCGGCCATTTTTAACTACTTCAATCAAACGCACGAAGAAGCTGTTTTAAAAATCAGCGAACAAAACGGAACTGTACTTCGTTATGGTGAAAATCCACATCAAAAAGGATTTTTCTTTGGCGATTTTGATAAAATGTTTACTAAAACTCACGGAAAAGAATTATCGTACAACAATCTATTAGATGTAGATGCGGCTGTGAATTTAATGAACGAATTCAAAAACGACAATCCAACTTTCGCCATCTTAAAACACAATAATGCTTGTGGTATAGCAACAAGAAATACTATGGTTGAAGCGTATTTAGATGCTTTAGCAGGTGACCCAACTTCAGCTTTTGGAGGTGTTTTAATTGCTAATGGAAATATTGATGTAGCCACAGCAAACGAAATAAACAAATTATTCTGCGAAGTGGTAATTGCTCCAGCATACGACCAAGAAGCAATTGATATTTTAGAAGAAAAGAAAAACAGAATTATCTTAATTCAAAACGAAGTGGAATTACCCCAAACAACCGTTCGTACTTGTTTAAACGGTGTTTTAGTTCAAGATAAAGATAATGTTACAGACACAAAAGAGCATTTAAAAACAGTTACAACTGCTACCCCAACTACAGAAGAAATTGAAGATTTATTATTTGCTTCGAAAATTTGTAAACACACAAAATCAAACACGATAGTATTTGCTAAAAACAAACAGTTGTGTGCTTCAGGAACTGGACAAACTTCAAGAGTAGATGCTTTGCGTCATGCGATTGAAAAAGCAACTTCATTTGAATTTGATTTAACAGGGGCTGTTATGGCAAGTGATGCATTTTTCCCTTTCCCAGATTGTGTAGAAATTGCAAACAAAGCCGGAATAACAGCTGTAATTCAGCCAGGAGGCTCAATAAAAGATGAATTAAGCATCAATTATTGTAATGATAATAATATGGCAATGGTATTCACTGGAATACGACACTTTAAGCACTAATATTTGCTTATAAATACAAAAATTTAAGACGCATTAAAATATTATTTTTTAATGCGTTTTTATTTGAAGTTATATCAGATAAATTTCATAATTTTGCTAGTTGAATACAATTATACAAAAAACGCTAAACCCTTCTCTTACTTATGGGATTTTTTGATTTCATGACCGAGGATATCGCAATCGACCTTGGTACCGCAAATACACTAATTATTCATAACGACAAAGTCGTAGTGGATAGCCCTTCTATTGTTGCTCGTGACCGTATTACAGGAAAAATTATTGCTGTAGGAAAAGAAGCAAACATGATGCAGGGTAAAACTCATGAAAACATTAAAACCATTCGTCCTTTAAAAGATGGAGTTATTGCTGACTTTGATGCTTCAGAGCAGATGATAAAAATGTTTATTAAAAGTATTCCTGCTTTAAAAAAGAAATTATTCACTCCAGCTTTACGTATGGTAATTTGTATTCCTTCTGGTATTACAGAAGTAGAAATGCGTGCTGTAAAAGAATCTGCTGAGCGTGTTAACGGAAAAGAAGTATACTTAATTCATGAACCTATGGCTGCGGCTATTGGTATTGGTTTAGATATCATGCAACCAAAAGGAAACATGATTGTTGATATAGGTGGGGGAACAACAGAAATTGCAGTTATTGCATTAGGCGGAATTGTTTGTGATAAATCAGTTAAAATTGCTGGTGATGTTTTCACAAACGACATCGTGTACTATATGAGAACACAACACAATTTATTTGTTGGAGAAACAACTGCTGAAAGAGTAAAAATTCAAATTGGTGCTGCTACAGAAGATTTAGATAGTCCACCAGAAGATATGGCTGTTGACGGAAGAGACTTACTTACAGGGAAACCAAAACGTGTAGATGTTTCTTATCGTGAAATTGCTAAAGCATTAGACAAATCAATTCAACGTATTGAAGATGCGGTTATGGAAACCTTATCGCAAACACCACCAGAATTATCTGCCGATATTTATAACACGGGTATATATTTAGCAGGTGGAGGTTCGATGCTAAGAGGTTTAGATAAACGAATTTCATTAAAAACAGATTTACCTGTTTACATTGCGGAAGATCCATTAAGAGCGGTTGTAAGAGGAACAGGAATGACATTAAAGAACATCAACAAATACAAAGGAATTCTGATTAAATAAAAAATAATCCATGCAGCAAATAATTAATTTTATCATAAAAAACAGCCATCGATTGCTGTTTTTGCTGCTTTTGGGCATCTCATTTTCTTTGATTATAAAATCGCATTCTTACCACCGTAGCGAATATGTAAATTCGGCAAATGCAGTTACAGGAACCTATTACGAAAAAGTAAACGAAGTAAACGAATATTTTAGTCTGAAGAAAAAAAACAAAGACTTAGCTTCTGAAAATGCCTTATTAAAAGAATTACTTTTTAATAAAAAAGACACCATTTTAACCTCGAAAACACTTTTTAGAAACGATCTTAACAATTATAATGTTGTGGTGGCTAAAGTGATAAAAAATTCTTTTAACTCTCGCGAAAACTACATCACCATCAATTCAGGTAAAAACGTTGGTATTGAAGTAGATATGGGAGTAGTTAACGACAAAGGAATTGTAGGGCTAATTGAAAAAACATCAAATGATTTTGCAACCATACAAAGTGTTTTAAATACCAAATCGAAAATTAATGCGAAAATTAAAAATTCAAATCATTTTGGATCTCTAATTTGGGATGGTAAAAATGTAGGGTTTGCACAACTTATCGATGTACCAAGACTAGCTTCGTTAAAACACGGAGATTCTATTGTTACTGGTGGAAACTCTGATATCTTTCCTGAGAATATCCCAATTGGGAAAATTGACAAAATTTTCATTGATAAGAAAACAAATTATTATACAATCAATATTCGTTTGTTTAACGACATGACATCGCTTGGTTATGTATATGTTATTGAAAACAAAAGAAAAAAAGAGAAACAACTATTAGAATCACAAACCATAGCACCAAAAAAATAAGTGAACAATAACATTTCAAATAGCATTCGATTTGTAGTTTTTTTACTTCTTCAGATTTTAATATTCAACAATATTAATCTGTTTGGGTATCTAAATCCATATCCTTATGTTTTATTTATTTTATTATATCCAGTAAACAGCAACAAAAGTGTTTTGCTAATTACTAGTTTTGCTATGGGAGTACTTTTAGATATGTTTTGTAATTCTGGTGGAATACATACTATGTCATCAATTGTTTTAGCCTACGTTCGCCCTACTTTATTTAAATTTTCTTTTGGATTGAGTTATGAATATCAAACCGTTAAAATTGCTGATAAAGTTTCTCCGGAACGTATTACATTGTTATTATTAGCCATTTTTATTCATCATTTTATTTTATTCTTTTTTGAATATTTTAGATTTGATTTAATTATTACCATTTTATCTCGAACTCTTTTTAGCACTCTTTTTACGTTTGTAATTTGTTTACTAATCATCTATTTAATTAAGCCAAGTAAACGATGAGAAAAGCTATATTACCTGCCGTAATCATAATTACTTCAATTATTTTAATTACTCGAATATTCTATCTTCAGGTAATTGATGAAACTTTAAAACTTAAATCAGAAAATAACGCAATTAAAAAAGTGTTCGATTTTCCTGAAAGAGGCTATATCTACGACCGAAACGGAAAGCTATTAGTAGCTAACCAACCATCGTATGACATAATGGTTGTTCCTAGAGAAATTAAAAACATTGACACCACAGAATTTTGTAGTTTACTTCGCATTACAAAAGATTATTTTATAAAAAAAATTGAAAAAGCAAAGGTGTATAGTCCAATGTTACCTTCTGTATTTTTAGCTCAATTAAACAAAGCAGAATACGCAGCTTTTCAAGAAAAAGAAAGAAAGTTTGAGGGATTTTATACTCAAAAGCGAGCTTTACGAGATTATCAAGTTAAAGAAGGTGCTAATATTTTCGGATTTATTACTCAGGTTAACGAAGCTATTCTTAACAAGAATAAATACTACAACAGTGGCGATTTAATTGGAAAACAAGGCGTAGAACAACAATACGAAGATATATTGAGAGGGATAAAAGGCGTTAAATATTTACTTCGTGACAAACACAATAAGATTATTGGTCCTTACAAAAATGGTCAATTTGATACCATTGCACAACAAGGAAAAGACTTAACACTTACCATTGATCACGAACTCCAAAAATATGGAACCGAATTAATGATTAACAAAAGAGGCGGAATTGTTGCAATTGAACCAAAAACAGGTGAAATTTTAGCATTAGTTTCGGCACCAACTTTTGACCCGGCCATGTTAGTAGGCCGTCAACGTTCTAAAAATTACACAGAACTATATAACGATTCCATTGCAAAACCTTTATATGATAGAGGTCTTCAAGCAACTTATCCGCCAGGTTCGCCTTTTAAAATCATCACAGGATTAATTGGTTTACAAGAAGAAGTAATTGATGAACAAACTACCTTTTATTGTAATCATGGTGCTAATTTTGGTCGTTTTATGAAATGCCACTGTGGTTTACATACATTGCAATTAAACAATGGCGTTTATAAATCGTGTAATAGTTACTTTGGAAACACGTACAAGAGAACCATTGAAAAATATAATGATTCCTATTACAGTGTAGACAATTGGGCCAACCATGTAAGAAGTTTTGGGCTAGGGCAATTTTTAGGAACCGATATGCCAATTGGTTCAAAAGGATTAGTGCCCGATTCTAAAATGTATAAAAAAATGTATAATGGAGCTAAAATCAGAAGTTCCTATATCATTTCTAACTCAATAGGGCAAGGAGAAGTTTCTACTTCAACTATTCAGTTAGCCAACATGATGGCGGTTGTAGCAAATAAAGGATATTACTATACACCTCATATTGTTAAGAAAATAAAAGGGCAGGTTTTAGATAAAAAATTTACCACAAAGCATTATTCTACAATAGATGAACAATATTTTGATCCAATGATACAAGGATTATCTGATGTGTACAAAGTAGGTACCGCTTGGAATTTAAAAGTAGAAGGATTAGAAATTTGCGGTAAAACTGGAACAGCAGAAAACAAAATTAGAGTTGGTGGAAAAACATATCAATTAAAAGACCACTCAATATTTGTAGCTTTTGCTCCTAAAGAAAATCCTACAATTGCTATTGCAGTGGTAGTTGAAAATGGATATTGGGGAAACAGATGGGCAGGACCTATAGCTACTTTAATGGCAGAAAAATATGTAACTGGAAAAATTACCAGAAAAGATTTAGAAACCACTATGCTTAATGGAAGTTTATTAGAAGAATATAAAAGAATTGAAAACATCATCTTTCAAAGAAAAGTAGATCCGACAAGGGTTCAAGATTCTTTAAATAAAGTAAACGTAGAAATTAGTGACGCTAAAAAAGAAGAGGAAGAAAACTAAATGAAAAATCAAAGCGTAGGAAATAGAATCGACTATATCAGCATATTACTTTACTTTACTTTAGTAATAATGGGCTGGATGACTATATATTCTGCTTCTTTACCATTAGAAGAAACTTCCATATTTGATATTACTCAAATTTATGGCAGACAAATGCTTTTCATTGGTTTAACCATTCCTCTAATTTTAATAATATTATTTTCAGATGCTAAAATATTTGAACGCCTATCCTTTGTTTTTTATGGCATAGGCATATTATTATTACTTGGATTATTTGTATTTGGAGTTACCAAAAAAGGACAAACCAACTGGTATCAATTTGGTGGATTTGGGTTTCAACCTTCTGAATTTGTTAAAACAGCAACCGCATTATTGTTGGCAAAATATTTAAGTTATTCGCAAATAAATTTAAAATTTACAAAACACCAGATTATCGGATTATCAATAATAGGAATTCCGATACTACTAATATTAATGCAACCCGATGCAGGTAGTGCAATGATTTTTCTTTCACTAATTTTTGTTCTAAACAGAGAAGGTCTGCCAAGTTGGTATTTTTTCTCTGGAATAATTGCTGTTGCTTTATTCTTTTTATCGTTAGTGATTGAACCTACTTATTTAATTGGGATTGTATTTATCATAATGATAATACATTATATATTCAATAGAAAAATTTCAAGAAATCCCATTATATACGGATTATTATACTTAGTTATGGCGGGTTTTGCATTCTCAGTAAGTTATGTATATGACAAGGTTTTAGAACCTCATCAAAAAGACCGTATCAACGTTTTAATTGGAGATGATGTAGACATGAAACGAGAAGGCTACAACTTGAATCAATCTATGATAGCCATTGGCTCTGGAGGTTTAATTGGTAAAGGATATTTAGAAGGCACACAAACTAAAGGTGGTTTCGTTCCAGAACAACATACCGACTATATTTTTACCACTGTAGGTGAAGAATGGGGATTTGCAGGAAGCTTAACCGTAATTTTACTATTTGTAGCTTTATTTTTAAGAATTATTTACTTGGCGGAAAATCAGAAAACCAAATTCAGTAGAGTTTATGGGTATTGCGTTGCCACCTATTTATTTACCCATTTTTTTGTAAATATTGCCATGCTTATTAAGTTATTCCCTACGATTGGAGTTCCACTACCATTTTTCTCTTATGGTGGATCGAGTTTGTGGTCATTTACTATATTACTCTTTATCTTTATTAAATTAGATGCTAATAAAGTAAATGAATGGTAATTAAAAGCTCCAGCCTTTATAATCTGATTTTGATTCTAATTGATTTTCGATTCTATCTTCTAAATTAGGATAAAAGTCTATTCCTGTTAATTTTTCTATTTCATCTACAGATACAACAAACTCATACAAAGCTTTGTTTGAATCTTCATGTGGAACCAAAAAACCAATCATTTTAGAACCATCTTTAGACAAAAGCACTTTGTAAAAGTAATTAGGAACAGCAACATTTTCTTTTCCAATTGTTTTTAAATCATCACTTAAAACACCACCTGTTACTACATATAAACCATTACATTTAGTTGCCCAATATCTAGTTTTTTCTTCTAATCGATTCCAAATTCCCGAATTAAATTTATGATTTTGTGGACTAATATTAGACGTAAAAAAAGTTTCGTTATACTCATCAAAAGAACCTTTTCTATCTGCTGCTGGGCACAAATGTCCTTTGTCGTAACCTGAGTTTTTATAATTTCTCCAATCAGCCGACTCAGTTTCTACAATAGGATCTTGCTCAAAAAAAGGTCTTTTAAAATTAACCGAATTTATATCGTTATTATCTAAATAATATGCCACCCATTCGCTTTGTTCATGAATTTCTGAATAGGAAAAAACATAAGCTGAGTGGTTATAAACGGAATTAGTTGTAGAAGTTGGTAAATAATCAAAATCAGAAGTAAGTAAAGCTTCATTGTTTGATTCATCAATATCGTTGTTTTTGATTTGATTATTTTCCATGCAAGCAGAAAAAGTCAGAAATAAAAAAAACAAGAACGGTTTCTTCATTTTATTAAATTTAAAATAGCAATTAGACAAACAGGTAATAATTTAAAAGTCCCGTAAAAACAGGACTTTATATTTTAATTCATACTCAATTTCTGAGTTAAACCTTTTCCTTTCGTTAGCAATTTAATATCAGAAATAACATTTAAAGTTTCCTCTATATAAACATCTTTCTGCATTTCTTCATGCCAACGTTCTCTTTTTTGTTTCAACAAAGTATCGTTTTCAAATAAAGCCAATTCATCAGGCAATGATTGAAATTGAAATTTATTATTATATTCAGAAATTTGTTTGAATTTCTT
Source organism: Flavobacteria bacterium BAL38 (assembly GCA_000169355.1). GTDB lineage: Bacteria > Bacteroidota > Bacteroidia > Flavobacteriales > Flavobacteriaceae > Flavobacterium. The sequence continues at coordinate 803,887 of AAXX01000001.1, forward strand.
AATCTTAGCATCTGCAATAGCGATTTCTTTGTTAAAATCAATTAAGTTCAGACTAATAACATTCTCATCTTTACGCTCATAAATCCATTTAGCGTTTTCATCAATTAGTTTAAACGTATTATTTGTAGCAATTCTTTTCTTACTATTTGCAATTACATTATCGTAATTAATATTTAATGGTTCATATTTTGCTGGTGCAATTTTATCCCAAGGTAAAGCGCTTTCTTCATCGCGTTCTCCCATATCTAAATAAGCGAAGCGATCTGGAAAAACAATATCACTTTTTACACCTTCACGTTGTGTTGAACCTCCATTAATTCTATAAAATTTTTGAATTGTTGTTTTCAAAGCACCTAAATCACCAAAAGAATTACCTCTGATAAATTGATTTAAATCTATTACATTTTGAACCGTTCCTTTTCCGTAAGAATGCTTACTTCCAACTACAATTCCTCTTTTATAATCTTGAATAGCAGCCGCAAAAATTTCAGAAGCAGAAGCAGAGAAATTATTAATCATGACTACAAGCGGACCATCGTACTGCACTTTTTTATCAGGATCTGGTAAAATCTCCGGATTTCTACCAGGAGCTTTCACTTGGACTATAGGACCATCTGGAATAAACAAACCAACCATTTTAACAACGGTTTCTAAAGAACCTCCACCGTTGTCTCTTAGATCCATTATAAGACCATCAATATTTTGAGCTTTTAATTTTTCAATCTCAGCAGCAACGTCTTTAAAAGCATCACGATTTTCTTTATTTTCAAAACTGATGTAGAATTTTGGCAAATAAATAATTCCGTATTTTTTACCCTCTTTCTCCACTACACTCGATTTAGCAAACGTTTCTTCCGTTTCTACTTCGTCTCTTATAATTGAAATTACTTTTATAGTTCCATCAACTTTTTTAACGGTTAACCTAACCTCAGTTCCTTTAGGACCTTTAATTTTTTTAACAACATCGTCTAGGCGCATTCCAGCAATATCAAGAGGTTCGTCTTTTCCTTGCGCTACTTTAAGAATTAAATCTCCTGCTTCTAATTCTTTTCCTCTCCAAGCTGGTCCTCCCGAAATTAATTCAGAAATCTCAACGCCTGTTTCTTTCTTTTGTAAACGAGCACCAATTCCCTGAAAAGTTCCACTCATACTTACATCAAATTTTTCTTTATCATCTGGAGAAAAATAAAAAGTATGTGGATCAAAACGTTCTACAATTGAATTTAGAAAAATAGCAAACCAGTCATCTCTATCTAATTCTTTTTCAATAAAGTCAAAATACTCGTTTAATGATTTTAGAGAACTTTCTCGAACTTCTTTTTCAATAACTTCAAAAGATTTCATTTCATATGAAGCATCATCTTTATGTTTATCTTCTTCTAATTTTTGTTTATCCGTTATTGAAGATAGTGCCGATAGTTTTAATTGCTTTCTCCATCTCTCTACTAACTCTGATTTATTTTTACTTATGGGAAGTTTATCATAATCAACATTGATAGTTTCTTTACTATTAAAATCAAATGGTTTACTTAATACATTTTCATAAATATCTCTTGATTCTTTCATTCTTTGTAACAATCTAGAGTTTGTTAAGTTAAAGAAAGTAATATCTTTACTTTTAATCATATCATCAATAGAAGTTTCATATTTACTGAACTCATCCATGTCACTTTGAATAAAAAAACGTTTTGTAGGATCGATATTTTCTAAATACTTTTTATAAACTTTTTTAGAAAAATCATCATTTAACTCAATAGGACTATAATGACCTTTTTCTAAAACAAAAGTCAGCAATTCCAATAAAAGTTTATCTTTTTCTGGATCTTCTTTTTTTTCACTCGGTACAAAACTCCATAGTATTGCTGATAAAGCAGTTATCAACAATATAACCTTATAATTTCTTTTCATAAATTCAACTATTCGTTTCATTGAAAAATTTTCAACTAAATTACATAAAAAATCATGCCATAAGCCTGCAAATTACTATAAATTTTTGTTAAACCAACAAAAATCAGTGTTGAAAAAAAAGGTTTCGGTTTAAATTATTTAATTTAGCAAAAAAAGTACAAAAAATGGCAAGACCACTCATACTTGTAACAAATGACGACGGCATAATAGCACCGGGAATTAGAGCTTTAATATCCGTAATGAAAGAACTGGGCGAGGTTGTTGTTGTTGCTCCAGACAGTCCTCAAAGTGCCATGGGACATGCCATAACCATAAACGACACTCTGAAGCTTACAAAAGTACAAATTGACAATGAAGTTGAAAAAGAATATAGCTGTAGCGGAACACCGGTAGATTGTGTTAAAATTGCAGTAAATGAAATTCTGAAAAGAAAACCAGATTTGTGTGTTTCAGGTGTTAATCACGGATCTAATTCTTCTATAAATGTAATCTATTCTGGAACTATGAGTGCTGCAGTTGAAGCCGGAATAGAAGGAATTCCCGCTATTGGATTTTCGTTGTTAGATTATAGTTGGGATGCCAATTTTGAACCTATTAAAAGTCATATTAAAAAAATAGCCTCGGAAGTTTTAAAAAACGGATTACCAGAAGGAGTTATTTTAAATGTAAACTTTCCTAAATTAGCAAAAGAAGACATAAAAGGAACTAAAATTTGCCGACAAGCGAAAGCTATGTGGCAAGAAGAATTTGATAAAAGAACCAATCCGCATGGAAAAGATTACTATTGGTTAACTGGAAAATTTGTTAATTTAGACAAAGGAACAGACACCGATGAATGGGCGTTAGAAAATGGATATATTTCAATTGTTCCCGTGCAATTTGATTTAACAGCTCATCATGCAATGCAACAATTAAATTCTTGGGATTTATAAAGACTAATTTATGAAATATTACATCATAGCAGGAGAAGCTTCAGGCGATTTACATGGTTCAAATTTAATGAAAGCTTTGTATGAAAAAGATCCATCAGCAGAAATTCGTTTTTGGGGTGGCGATTTAATGCAAAACGTAGGCGGAACTTTAGTAAAACACTATCGTGAATTAGCGTTTATGGGTTTTATTGAAGTTATTATGAACTTAAAAACGATTTTGAACAACATCAAAATTTGTAAAAAAGACATTGAAACCTTTCAGCCAGATGCCATAATTTTTATAGATTATCCTGGTTTTAACATGCGAATTGCAACATGGGCAAAAGAGCGAAATATTCCAACACATTATTATATTTCACCTCAAATTTGGGCTTGGAAAGAAAATAGAATAAAAGCCATTAAACGCGATGTAGATTATATGTATGTCATTCTTCCGTTTGAAAAAGATTTTTACGAGAAAAAACACAGCTTCCCAGTTCATTTTGTAGGACATCCGCTAATTGATGCTATTGCTAATAGAACAGAAGTTTCGGATGAAATTTTTAGAAAAGAAAACCAATTATCAGACAAACCCATTATTGCTTTATTACCGGGAAGCAGAAAACAAGAAATATCAAAAATGTTGTCGATTATGCTTTCTGTAGTGAAATATTTTCCTGATTATCAATTTGTTATTGCCGGCGCTCCAAGTCAGGAATATGAATTTTACCAAACGTTTTTAACTAATGAAAATGTGAAATTTATTTCGAATAAAACATATGATTTATTAAGTCATTCGCATGCCGCTTTGGTTACTTCTGGAACTGCAACTTTAGAAACTGCTTTGTTTAATGTTCCTGAAGTAGTTTGCTATAAAGGAAGTTATATTTCGTACCAAATTGCCAAACGCATCATCACGTTAAAATACATTTCATTAGTTAATTTAATAATGGACAAAGAGGTGGTTAAAGAATTAATTCAGGAAGAATTGAATACGAAAAACTTGAAAATCGAATTAGAAAAAATCTTGAATTCAGAAAGTCGTACCGTTTTACTTGAAAATTATGCCCAACTAAAACAAAATTTAGGAGGCGAAGGTGCGAGCAAAAAAACAGCTGAATTAATTGTGAATTCTTTAAAAAAATAATTGTCTAGATTTAGCAACATCGAATGATTTTTTTATATTTTTGAGATAAAGAAATTCCAACTTACTTAAACTGAAACTACTTCAAAAAAAAGGTAATTGAAAGCATTCAAGTTTCCCTTACTCACGATTACCATAATTTTTGCAATAGGAATTATTGCAGAATATTATATGCAATGGTCGTTTCTTGCCCTAATTTTAATTCTGGTTTTTACTAGTGGAATTCTTTCTTTATTATTCTGGAAAAGTAAAAAAATATTACTTCAAAATAGTAGTTTTGGAATCATCACTTATCTACTCGCTTTCACATTAGGAATGCTAACTTGTTATGTCCATTCGGATGTAAATTCAAAAAATCATTATTCCAAAAAATCAATTGAAGAAACCAATTCTATTCGAGCCATCGTTACGAATACATTGAAACCAAATGAAAAATACAATAAATATTTCATCTCGCTTTCGCATTTTAATGATTCCGTTGTTTCGGGAAAAATATTACTTTATACTCCTAAAACGAATTGTAAAACATTACATTCTGGCGATGAAATATGGCTAAATGCTTCTGTTTATCCAATTCCAAAAGCTTTTAATCCGTATCAATTTGATTATTCAAACTATTTAGAAAAGCAAAATGTTTTTCATCAGGTTTATACCCGTGAAAATCAAATTAAAATCATTCAAACGCATAAAACAATTGGTTTTTATATTGAAAATTTAAGGGATAATTTGAGTAAGAGTTTTGATATTCATCATTTTGAACCCAAAACCAAAGCGATTATTGATGCTCTAATTTTAGGACAACGATTGGAATTAGACAAAGAAACTATTGCCGATTATTCTAACGCAGGAGTTATACATATTTTAGCCATTTCTGGATTACATATCTCTATTATTTATTTCTTTATTGTATTCTTATTAAAACCATTAAAAAAAGTAAAATTTGGAGCCGAAATTCAATTGCTACTTGTATTATCCATTTTATGGTTGTTTGCTTTACTTACAGGTTTACCAGCTTCGGTAACAAGAGCAGTAACATTATTCAGTTTTATAAGTATTGGAACCTATTTTAAACAACCAAAAGCAATTTATAATGCTTTGGCAATTTCCGCTTTTTTAATTTTATTAGTAAAACCAAATGCTATTTTTGATATTGGTTTTCAATTGAGTTATGCGGCTGTTTTATCCATTGTTTTGTTTCAACCTTTTTATAAAAAGTTTTATTTTACCGAAAACAAAATCGGAATTTACTTAACTGACATTGTTTTGGTTTCATTAGCGGCACAAATTGGTGTTTTGCCATTGAGTTTGTATTATTTCAATCAATTGCCTTTGTTATTTTTATTAGCGAATTTGGTAATTATTCCACTATCAACAGCTGTTTTAGTTGGCGGAATTATTATTTTGCTATTCAATTTTGTAATTCCTGATTTTGCAATTCTTTTGGGAAAATTATTATCAATTATCATCCATTTAATGAACGATTACATTCATTGGATTGCTAAATTTAAAAGTGGAATTATTACGAATATTTCCTTTACAGGTTGGCTTACTTTTTCGCTTTATTTGGTGATTATTGCTTTTATTTATTGGATGTATCACACAAAAGCCAAAAACATAAAATATATTTTGGGAACCATTTTACTTTTTCAATTGAGCTACATCAGTGTAAAATGGAGTGAAAATAACAATAGCGAATTGGTGATTTTTAATGAAAAAACAACGCTTATCGGAATAAAGAACAACCATTCTGTTATAGCATATAGCGATGTTCCTGAAAACCATAACACCACTTTAAATCATTATGTAAGTGGAACTTTTTCTGATTCGTTACGCATTTTTCCAATTCAAAATACACTTTCATTTAACAACAAAAGAATTTTAGTTATAGATAGTGTTGGAATTTACAAAACATCATTACATCCAGAAATTGTAGTATTAACTCAAAATCCAAAGATTAATCTTATCCGATTAATTCAAGAAATAAAACCCAAATTAATTGTGGCAGACAAAAGCAACTACAAAAACACTATTAAACTTTGGGAAGCTACTTGCAGAAAAGAAAAAATCCCTTTTCATGCCATAGCCGAAAAGGGATTTTATAAATTAAAATAAAAATATTTATTTTTTCTTAATGATTTGATTTGCACCTTCAAGCCATACTTTAGGTCCGCCTGCAACATAACCTGAACTGCCTAAAGCATTTAAATTTACTTTAGCATCTGCAGTTTTTGTAGCTGTAACAAACCAAACTGTTGGATATCCTCTAACCTGTAATTGCTGTTGTAATTGTGCATTTTGAGCTTTTATAGCATCTGTTTGATTGTTTTTTCTAGGAAAATCTAACTCAACTAAAACCACATTTTCTTTAGCCCACTTTATGAACTCGGGAGTTTTGAAAACTTCTTTTTGTAAACGAATACACCATCCACACCAATCGGAACCCGTGAAAAACAAAAACATAGGTTTGTTTTCTTTCATTGAAATTTCAGATGCCTTAGACATATCGGTATGCCAAGTTAATTCGTCTTGCGCTTGTATTGTTAAGCTTGATAATACTATAAAAGCAAAAATTATTATTTTTTTCATATTTTAAAATTTAATAAAGCAAAATTAAGCAAAATGAATGCCAAAAAAAGTTAGTTACTTAACTTCTTGCATTAATTTTCTAACTATTGGTGAAATTGCGATTAAAACTACTCCCGCAATTAATGCATAAAGAGCTAATTGTTGGTATCCGTCTGTGTAAGTTATTAGTTTTTCTACTTTTGAAGCGTTTTCATTAGCACTCGACATTCCCGCTCCTAAAATTCCTGCAACATATTGCCCATAAGCACTGGCTAAAAACCACATACCCATCATAACACCTTGTAGTTTTATGGGTGAAAGTTTCGTCATAATTGAAAGCCCTATAGGAGACAAGCAAAGCTCACCAAATGTAATAATAAAGTAGGCTAAAGTAAACATTTCTAAAGATGTCATGCCATTTACATTTGCAAAAAATCTGGTAAAATAAAATGTATAAAATGCCAATGCTAAGAATAAAAACCCTAAACCAAATTTTACAACAGTATTCGGTTCTGCTTTTCTTGAATTTAACCAAACCCAAACCAATCCTAAAAGAGGTGCAAAAATAATTACAAATAAAGAATTTGCCGCATTATTAACTCCGTTTGGATCTAAATTAACGCCAAAAAAATCATTATCTAAATTATTCGCTGCAAATAAACTCAATGAACCTCCACTTTGCTCAAAAAATGCCCAAAAGAAAATTGAAAAAACAATGAAAACCATAGCAGCAATCAATTTTTTATTTTCTTGTAAAGAAAAATTTCGCATTTCATATAGTAAATATAACAAAGTAATAGGTCCAATAGTATACATAAAATAATCGGTATATTCTGGATTTGAAACCATTGTCATAATTAAAGGAATTGCCACAATTGTTCCAATATATGTAGCATATTCATATAATTTTCGTTTAGAATCTTTCAAGTGTAATAAAGGTGAAAGACCAATAGTTGCTAAACTTTTTTGAGTAAATAGAAAAGTAACCAAACTAATTGTCATTACAATTCCGGCTAAACCGAAAGCTAAATTCCATGAATAATTTTTACCTAAATAAATACAAGCGTAACCTCCTAAAAGTGCTCCAATATTTATTCCTGAATAAAACAATGAAAAACCAGCATCTCTTCTGGCATCATTAGCTTTATACAAAGTCCCAACCATGGTAGAAATATTAGGTTTAAAAAAACCTGTACCTATAACGGTAAAAGCAATTCCTAAGAAGAAAAATTGTTTGGGATCAATTGCTAAAATTGCACTACCAATTATCATCATGATTCCTCCCCAAAAAAGAGATTTTCTATATCCTAATATTTTATCGGCAAACAAACCTCCTACAAATGTAAAAGCATATACAAAAGCTTGTGTTGCACCATATTGTAAATTAGCCACATCTTCTTTCATAAACAATTCTTGTACCATGAAAAAAGTAAGCATTCCTCGCATTCCGTAAAAACAGAAACGCTCCCACATTTCGCTAAAGAATAAATACCAAAGTTGTTTTGGATATTTGCCTTCGAAATTCTGAATTTGTTCTAATGTTTGCATCTTAATTTAATCCTTTTTCTTTCATTACCGCATTTAATCTCTTTAATATCAATAATCCTAAACCAGTAGCAAACAATAACAATAAAGCATTTACAATAAAAAAGTTAGATTTATCTTCATAATCATACCACATACTTGCCAATACACCTGATAATTTATTTCCGATTGAAATAGATAAAAAGAATCCTCCCATCATTAATGCAGTTAAACGAGGTGGACTTAATTTTGAAACAATTGATAATCCCATAGGAGACAAACACAGTTCGCCAATCGTAATTACACCATAAGTACCTACTAACCACCAAGGCGAAACTTTTACAGCTCCATTACTTCCTATATGTACAGCTGCTACCATAACCAAACAAGACAACGAAGAAATAAACAACCCTAATACAATTTTAGAAGGTGTTGAAGGCTCTTTTCCTTTTCTTCTAAGTAAGGCAAAAAAACCAACCACAAAAGGTGTTAATAAGATAATCCATCCCGGATTTACAGATTGGAAAAGTTCTGTATTAATTAATGAAACTTTTTGTTCTGGTTTGGCTTCTAAACTTTCTCTTTGTTCTGATGAAACATTTGTAAAATAAACATCCTTGCCTTGCATTTTTACAGCATTATTATTTTCATCTTTTTCAGCACGAAATTGATCATCATATTTTTGGACTTCTTTGGTTTGAAAATCCTTTTCTTCTACTAAATACATAGAAGACAATACGCTTTCCGTTGCACCTGTTACTTGTCTATCTGTATAATTATTTGCCCATCGAGTTAAGGCTGTTCCATTCTGTTTAAATACGGCCCAAAACAACATTCCTACTGCAAAAATTGCCAATAAAGCACCTAATGGTCGTTTGTCTTCAAAATTGGCTTTAAGATATAAACGCACATAAAAAATAATTACCGGAATACATGCAAATATAAAAGCATCGGTTGAATCACTTTTAAAAATATTACCTGGAATCATCCATCCAATTGCGCCACAAATTATGGCAGGTAAAAACACAACCCCTAAAATTTTACTTAAACTAATATCGCCTTCTTGAACTGGTTTCATCACATTTGCAGATTCTAAATGTTTTCTACCTAGTGAAAAAATGATTAAACCAAGAAACATTCCTACTCCTGCAGTAATGAAAGCGGCTCCCCAACCATATTGATTTCGCATAAAAGCAGCAATAATATTACATATAAAAGCTCCTAAGTTGATCCCCATATAAAAAATATTATATCCGGCATCTTTATTTGCTTTATATTCTTCTGTTGAATATAAATTACCTACTAGTGTTGATATACTTGGTTTAAAAAATCCATTTCCGATTATGATTAATGCCATTGAGATATAAAAAATAGTTACATCTTGAAAACCTAATCCGATGTAACCCAACGCCATTAAGAATCCACCTAAATATATTGCTTTGAAATACCCTAAAAATCGATCCGCTAAATAGCCCCCTAAAAACGGAGTTAAATAAGTTAATGCTATGTAAGTTCCGAAAATATCATCAGCATATTTATCTGAAAAAGCAAGACCTCCCGTTGAAGACGGGTCTATCATGTATAAAACAAATATTCCAATAATTAAATAATAGCCAAAACGTTCCCACATTTCGGTAAAAAACAAAAACAATAATCCTCTTGGGTGCTTATTCTTCATATGACATTAATTAAAAAAACCTGTAACTATGTTACAGGTTTGAAAGATATAAAAAATATTTTTAAAATATATTATCTATTCTGTTTGACCTTCAATATGGTCATTGTGCATTCTTTTTTCTAACCAAGAACTCAGTATAAAAAGAATTGCAGCTGCTGTACCTGACATGATGATAAACAAAATGAAAAACTCATAAAGATTTGTGATTTGGAATCCTAAAAACGAGGTTGCTCCTCCAGTTCCATCTTCACCACCAGGAATCAAAGCACTTAAAGTTCCTGCAAATTTATTAGCAGCAGCATTTGCTAAAAACCATGTTCCCATCATTAAAGAAGACAAACGTAAAGGTGCTAATTTAGAAACCATTGATAATCCAATAGGTGATAAACATAACTCACCAATTGTATGAATTACATATAATCCTATTAACCACCACATTGAAACTTTTTCACCTAAGCCTAAACCTTTTACAGCGATAGCAATAACAACATATCCTAAAGCCACTAATCCTAATCCTATTGCCATTTTTTTAGGCGATGATGGTTCAAGTTTTCTTGCATATAAGAAACCCCAAATAATAGTCATAATTGGCGCTAAAGAAATAACTGCTAATGGATTTACAGATTGAAAATAAGAAGCAGGCATTTCCCATCCAAAAATAGTTCTTTCTGTTTGTCTGTCTGCAAATAAAGTTAACGAAGCTCCAGCTTGTTCAAATGCACCCCAAAAGAAAATAACAAAGAATGCTAAAAGGAAAATTACCGTTATTCTTTGTGTTTCAATTTTTGTTAAGCTTTTATCGCTAAAAATTAATATTGGCATTGCAATCATAGCACCGTAAATAAAATAACTAATAATATCTACATCACTTTTAAACATTTGTTTGAAGTTCAACATAAAGAAGATAATTCCTATTGAACCAATAATCATTGCAATACTTTTTACATCTAATTTTTTAACTACCAATCCAATTTCTTTTCCTTCCTCAGAAATTAAATATTTTTTCTGACCTAATACAAAAGCTACAAGACCAATTAACATTCCTATACCTGCTGCTAAGAATCCCCATTTAAAATCCATAGAACCACAAACTAAAGGAGAAAAGAAAGCTCCTAAATTGATTCCCATGTAAAATATAGTAAATGCACTATCAATTCTTCTATCATTTGCTGGATATAATTGCCCTACCATGGTTGAGATATTTGGTTTAAAGAAACCATTTCCAATAATAATTGCTGTTAAACCCATCCACATTAGAGACACTCCACCATTTGCTCCAACAGAAGCACTAAAAAACATAAAAAATTGACCAATTGCCATTAAAAGACCCCCAATGATGATACTTCTTCTATTTCCTAAATATTTATCACACAAGTAACCTCCTAAAAGTGGCGTTAAATATACTAAACCTGTATAACTTCCATAGATTTCTGAAGCATCAGCGTCTTTCATTAATAATACTTTAGTCATAAACAGAATGAAAATTGCTCTCATTCCATAATAACTGAATCGTTCCCACATTTCTGTGAAGAATAAAAAGTACAACCCTTTTGGATGTCCTGTTTTTACTGCAGTTTTGTTCATAAAAAATAGTTTTAGTTTTGGTTTATTATAATTTTTCTTTAATAAAATTTGTCATTTTTGTGTACAATTGTAATCGTGTTTTTCCACCGTAAATTCCGTGATTTTTATCAGGATAAATAGCCCAATCGAACTGCTTGTTCGCCTGAACCAAGGCTTCCACCATTTTCATAGTGTTTTGTATATGAACATTATCATCGGCAGTTCCATGAACTAATAAAAAGTTACCTTTTAATTTACTTACATGATTTATTGGTGAGTTATTATCATATCCACTTGCATTTTCTTGTGGTGTTTGCATATAACGTTCTGTGTAAATGCTATCATAATATCTCCAAGAAGTAACTGGCGCCACTGCAATTGCCATTTTAAACACATCTGCTCCTTGAAATAAACAGTTAGAAGACATAAATCCGCCATAACTCCAACCAAAGATTCCAATTCTTGATGCATCAACATAATTGTATTTCCCAATTACTTTTGCAGCATCTATTTGATCTTCTACTTCGTATTTTCCTAATTCTTTTTGCGTACATTTTTTAAAAGCTGCACCTTTAAAACCTGTACCTCTTCCATCTACACAAGCTACAATATATCCTTGTTGCGCTAACATCGTAAACCAAAAATCATTAATCCCATTCCATTGATTTACTACTTGCTGTGATCCTGGTCCTGAATATTGAAACATGAAAACTGGATATTTTTTTGAAGCATCAAAATCTTTTGGCTTAATCATCCATGCATTTAATTGGTGTCCTTTTTCGGTAGTTAATACGAAGAACTCTTTTGGAGTAACATCATATTTTGCCAATTTAGTTTCAACCGCTTCGTTAGAAACAATTGTTTTAACAACCGCTCCTGCTTTTGAATCATTTAAAGTATACATTGGTGCGGAAGTTGCACTTGAATAAGTATTTATAAAAAATTGGAAGTTCGGGCTAAATGTAGCTGAGTTTGTTCCGGCTTTTGATGATAATCTTGTTTTTGATTTTCCATCAATTTTAATAGCATAAACATCTCTATTTATTGAACCATTTTCTACAGATTGATAATAAACAGTTCCTGCTTTTTCATCAAATCCATAATATGCAGTTACTTCCCAATTTCCATTGGTAATTTGTTTTTTTAGTTTTCCTGATTTATCATAATGATAAATATGATTAAATCCGTCTTTTTCAGAAGTCCAAATAAAACTGTTGTCTTTTAAAAACGTTAAGTTATCTGTTACATCAACATAAGCACCGTCTTTTTCGTTTAAAACAATTTTAGTTACACCTGAATTGGCATCTACAAAATGTAAGTCTAAATTATTTTGATGGCGATTCATTACCTGAACACTCAATACTGCAGCATCATTCGTCCATTTAATTCGTGGAATATAAAAATCTTTATAATCTCCTAAATTGATTTTTTTAGTTGTTCCTGATTTTAAATCGAATATATGTAAAGAAACAATTGCGTTTTTTTCACCTGCTTTTGGATATTTAAAAACCGTTTGTGTTGGATACAAACCTTCATTATACATGTCCATAGAAAATTCTGGAACTTCGGTTTCATCAAATTTGATATAGGCCACTTTTGTTCCAGTAACATTCCAATCGTAAGCTTTTACAAAAGCAAATTCTTCTTCATATACCCAATCTGTAATACCATTAATAATGTGATTTTTCTTTCCGTCTTGCGTTATTTGAATGGTAGCGCTAGAAATAATATCATGCACATATAAATTATTTTCAAAAGCATAACAAATTTTAGTACCATCTGCAGAAAAAGTAGGTTCTTGAATTTGATTGCTTGTAAATTTACTTACTTGTTTTGAAGCGATATCATACACAAAAAAATCAGCAGTAAACGAATGACGAAAAATTTGATTTGAGTTAGAAGCAATAAGAAGTTTCTTTTCATTTTGATCAAATGAATAACTATCTACAGTCGTAATTTCCTTGTGGTTTTTGGTATCAAACAAAGTACTTACTTTTTCTAAAGTAGCAAAATCATACAAATCTATTTGATAACTTTTAGTTGCTCTATCAAAATTTAACACCGTGTATTGATTGGTGTTCTTCATTGCGTTTAATTCGTCCATTCCTTTAGTTCGGAAGGCTCCGCCCCAAATTTCTTCTAAAGTAATTTTTTGTTGGGCGTTAACTGATAATGAGCTCGCTACAATAAATAATAGCGTAATTACATATTTTTTCATGGGAATTAAGTTCTAAAAAACACCAATTTTAGTGAAAATATATGAAATAACCATAATTTTAACTGTATTTATTCAAATCCATATAATCTCAAATTTATTATCTTTGTTGTTTATTGATAAAATATGAATCAAAATATAAAAGGATTTTCTAAACTTTCTAAAGAAGAAAAAATAAATTGGATAACAAGCACTTATTTTTCAAATCCAAATGAAGCAAAAGACAGCCTTACCAAATATTGGAATTCTGATGAAAATTTGCAAAAACTTCATGATGAATTCATCGAAAACACACTTACCAATTTCTATTTGCCTTATGGTGTAGCGCCAAATTTCATAATTAACGGAAAAGACTACACCCTACCTATGGCTGTTGAAGAAAGTTCTGTGGTGGCCGCAGCTTCTAAAGCTGCAAAATTTTGGGGAGAACGTGGAGGTTTTAAAACCACTATTATTAATACCGAAAAAATTGGTCAAGTTCATTTTATCTTCCAAGGTACATCAGAAAAATTAAACAGTTTTTTTAATCAAATAAAACCGCAATTCTTTTTAGATACTGCAGAAATCACCAAAAACATGCAAAAACGTGGTGGTGGTATTTTAAATATTGAACTGCGCGACAAAACAGCTGAAGTTCCAAACTATTACCAATTACATGCTACTTTTAACACAAAAGACAGCATGGGAGCTAATTTTATTAATACGTGTTTGGAACAATTTGCTAAAACTTTAGAATCGCAAGCAAATGAGTTTGACGGATTTTTACCAGAAGAAAAAAACGTTCAAATTATCATGAGTATTTTAAGTAATTATGTGCCCAATTGTTTGGTACGAGCGGAAGTTTCTTGTCCAATTGAACAGCTTTCAGAATCAACAACTATAGATTCAACTGAATTTGCTCAAAAATTTGCAACAGCAGTTAAAATTGCAGAAATAGAACCCTATCGTGCGGTTACACACAACAAAGGTATTATGAACGGCATTGACGCTGTAGTTGTAGCAACTGGAAATGATTTTAGAGCAGTAGAAGCGGGTGTTCATGCATACGCAAGCAGATCAGGGCAATATTCAAGTTTATCACACGTTAAAATAGAAAACGGCATTTTTACTTTTTGGATGGATGTTCCTTTAGCGCTTGGAACTGTAGGTGGCTTAACATCATTACATCCGTTAGTGAAATTCTCAATGGAATTATTACAAAATCCTTCTGCCGAAGAATTAATGCAAATAGTTGCAGCAGCTGGCTTAGCCCAAAATTTTGCAGCATTGCGTTCGTTAACCACAACTGGAATTCAACAAGGACATATGAAAATGCATTTGATGAATATCTTAAATCAACATCAAGCTACTAAAGAAGAAAAACAAAAAGTTGTGGCTTATTTTAAAGATACTACCGTAACTCATAGCTTAGTAATTGATTATTTAGAAAAAATAAGAGCGTAATTGACACTTACAAAATGATGCAAAATCAAACGTTTTATAGTAACGGAAAATTATTACTTACAGGTGAATATGTTGTACTTGATGGCGCAAAAGCATTAGCCATACCAACACGTTTTGGCCAAAATCTTATTGTAAAAGAAGGAGCCAATAAGCAAATAGAATGGGTTAGTTTTGATGCTGATAAAAGTATTTGGTTTCAAGACACTATTCCTTTTGATTCTATAAAAGAAAAAACAACAGACAAAAACGAGGGCGTAAAAAATACCTTAATAGAAATTTTACACCAAGCTTATTTGCAAAATCCTAACTTTTTAAATGAAGAAGGGTATAAAGTTGAAACTCATTTAAGTTTTCCTAGAGCTTGGGGTTTGGGCACTTCTTCCACTTTGATAAACAACATAGGACAATGGCTGCAAATTGACGCATTTGAATTGCTTACCAAAAGTTTTGGTGGTAGTGGTTATGACATCGCCTGTGCACAAACTAATTTGCCAATAATTTACCAATTAGAAAACGAAATACCCCATTTTAAAACCGTACACTTTGATCCTAAATTTAAAGAAAACATTCATTTTGTGTATTTGAATCAAAAACAAAGTAGTAAATCTGCTATTTCAAATTATTTAACACAACGCCATAAAACCACTAAAATAATTTCAAAAATCAACACCATAACGTATCAAGCCATAGATTCTGCAGAAGGGAAAGAATTTGCTAAACTAATGGAACAACATGAAATTATAATGAGCGATGTATTAGAAACCAAAACAGTTAAAGAAAAATTGTTTCCAGATTTCAAAGGGGTTGTAAAAAGTCTTGGTGCTTGGGGAGGTGATTTTGTAATGGTTATTTCAAAAGAAAATCCAACGAATTATTTTATAAACAAAGGTTACCCAACTATCTTTTCTTATGAAGAAATGGTTTTATAATTTTAAAACCTATTAAAAACAAAAAATCCCGACAATGTCGGGATTTAAGTGGTACCTCCAGGGATCGAACCAGGGACACATGGATTTTCAGTCCATTGCTCTACCATCTGAGCTAAGGTACCTTAACAATTTAGAGCATTACTGCTTGTTGATTGCGGGTGCAAATATATAACGATTTTTATATTTTCCAAAACAAATAATAAAAAAAATCAATTTGTATATTTGCAATTCCAAAAACAAAACCATGCTTTTAACAATAGATGTTGGAAATTCAAGAATTAAAGTTGCTGTATTTGAATACAATAAGAAAATTGAGCTTTGTATTTTTGAAACAAAAAATGCTTTAAAAAACTTTGAAAATATTTTTGAAAAATATTCAAATATCAAAAAAATCATACTTTCTTCGGTAGGAAAACTTGATGAAGACACTTTAAATTTTATAAAAAATCGATTTCCAACGGAAGAAATTAGTCATAAAACAAAATTTCCTTTTACCAATTTATATGCAACTCCACAAACATTAGGAATTGATCGCATGGTATTAGCCGCTGGTGCAACACTTTTATATCCTAACAAGAATAGATTAATAATTGATGCTGGCACTTGTATTACCTATGACTTTGTAGATAATAAAAACCAGTATTTAGGAGGAGCTATTTCCCCAGGAATAAAAACAAGGTATAAAAGTTTAAATGATTATACCGCTAAACTACCTCTTTTAGAAAAAAAAGAAATTGATTACTTAACAGGAAACTCGACCGAAAATTCTATTAATAGCGGAGTAATTAATGGCGTTTGTTTTGAAATTGAAGGGTTTATTTCACAATATTCTCTTAAAAATCAAGATTTAACAATAATTTTAACAGGAGGAGATGCAGATTTTTTGGCTAAAAGATTAAAAAGCACCATATTTGCCAATTCAAATTTCTTATTAGAAAGTTTGAACTTATTATCACTATACATAAATGAAAATGATTAAAAAACTTATAGTATTTGCTAGTATTTTTGTATCAATAGCTTCTTGGAGTCAGGACAATACCGCATCGCCTTATTCTTTTTACGGATTAGGTGAAGTAAAATTTAAAGGAACTCAAGATTCTAAATCAATGGGTGGATTAGCAATAACTGGAGATAGTATTCAGCTAAGCTTAATGAATCCGGCTTCCTATTCAAAATTAAAATTAACAACATTTGCAGTTGGAGGAACTAATTCTTCAACAAAATTCAACACAGATGTTGCTTCAGAAAAAGCGCAAAGAACAAGTTTTGATTATCTTGCAATAGGATTGCCTTTAGGTAAATTCGGAGTAGCATTTGGGCTAATGCCTTATTCTGCCGTTGGATATAGAAATGAAAACACTGTTGAAACCTCAGAAGATACTAGATACTACAAATCTCAAGGGAATGGATTTATCAACAAAGTATTTGTAGGAAGTTCTTATACCGTTAATGAAAATTTTAGCTTTGGTGCTGATATAGCTTACCATTTTGGAGATTTTACTAATGAATTTACCGAAAGAGTTTTATCTCCAGATTTCACACAATACTCAACACGCGAAAGAAACATAACTCAGTTAAGTGGTGTTTCATTTAACTTAGGATTACTTTACAACACCAAAATAGATTCTAAATTAACACTACAATCGAGTCTAACTTATACAACTGAAGGTAAATTAAACACTGATAATTCCAGAAACATAGCAACTGTTATTTACACAACTTCTGGAACAGAATTATCTAGTGATAGTGAAGATATTACTTTACCAAATAAAGAATTAATCATGCCAAGCCGATTAAGTTTAGGCTTAGGTTTAGGCGAAAATAAAAAATGGTTAATAGGAACTGAGCTTACTTTTACTCAAAACAAAAACTTAGTTAATAGATTTGCTGAAAACACTAATGTATCGTATGAAAATTCAACACGATTTGCTTTAGGCGGATATTACATTCCAAAATATGATTCTTTTTCAAATTACCTTGCACGAATTGTTTATAGAGCTGGTTTCAAATACGAAAACACAGGTTTAGTTATAAATAATGAAAGTATAAAAGACTATGGCATGAATTTTGGTTTAGGTGTACCACTAGGTTTTTCTAAAGTTGACTTAGGTTTTGAATTTGGAAAAAGAGGAACCACAACAAACGGATTAATTGAAGAAAACTATTTTAACTTAAGCATTGGATTAAATCTTAGTGCAAAATGGTTTGAAAGAAGAAAAATTGATTAATAATTATTTATAAGCAGAAAAATGAAAACGAAATTAACTTTGCTACTTATAGCTACAGCTAGTTTTTTTGTTCAAGCACAAAACTCAGAGGCTTGCACTGAAACATTAAGTTTAATGGTAACTTCAGCTAAAGCTAAAGATGTGTCAGCCTATGACTATTTAACAACATTAAGAAAAGATTGTCCTTCTTTTCATAAAAGTATTTATTCGTATGGCGAAGTAGCTATTAAACTTAAAATTGAAAAAGCTACAACAGCTCAAGATAAAGAGAAATTTGTTCGTGATTTATTAAAATTGTACGATGAACACGATCAATATTTTCCTGATAATGGCGCTGGAAACAAAATGAAAAAAGGATTGGCTTTATTTGATAATAAAATTGGAACATCTGACGAAGTATTTCAATTATTAGATGTTGCCTTTAAAACTGATTATGCTAATTTTAAATACGCTAAAGCAATTTACGTTTACTTTGAAATCTTAGTAAGCAACCACAAAGCTAACAAAGGTGTTGAATTACAACAAGTATTTGATAAGTATGACGATTTAACTAAAAAATTAGATGAAGAAGAAGATGAATTATCTAATGAAAAAGATGGTTTATTAAGTAAAGAAGAAGCTGGACAAGCTTTAACAGACAAAGAAAACACAAGAAAAGCTAGACTTGAAAATAATTTAGAGATATTTGAAAGCGTAAGAAATGATATGGATAATATTATTCTAGAACTTTCAACTTGTGCTAAGTTAATTCCTTTCTATCAAAAAGGTTTTGAGCAAAACAAAACTAATGAAGAATGGTTAAAAAGAGCAACTAATCGTTTAGAAGCAAAAGAATGTGATTCTGATCCTTTATTCTCTAAAATGTCTGAAGCGCTTTACAAATTAAACCCAAGTGCAGAAGCAGCTGAAAAATTAGGCGTTGTTGAATATCAAAGAAAAAATGTAACAAAAGCAATGGAGTATTTTAACCAAGCTGCTGATTTACATACAGATAACACTAAAAAAGCTAATATTTATTACAAGATAGCAAGTTTATATAGTAAATCAAATAAAGTGCAGTCTCGTGCGTATGCAAGAAAAGCAATACAAGTAAAACCTTCTTATGGAAAAGCATACTTATTAATTGCATCTCTTTACGGAAGTAGCATAAACGAATGTGGTAATGACCAATTTGAAAAAAGAGCTATGTACTGGTTAGCGGCTCAATACTGTGAAAAAGCTGCTGCTGCAGATTCAACTTTAAAAGGAAAAGCAAGTAGCGATGCTGCAAGATACAGAGCTGCTGCACCTTCTAAAACAGAAATCTTTCAGTCAGGAAAACAAGGTCAAAGAATTGCCTTTAACTGCTGGGTAGGAGAAAGTATTGTAGTTCCAAGTTTATAAGATGAAACTCTTTATTAAAAATAATATTTTAAACATGGTCACGATTTTAATCGTGACTATGTTTTTTTCATGTGAAAGCGACATAAAAAAAGTACAGCATCTTAGCGAAACTATTTTTATTCCTACTGGGGAAGCTGACACAATAAATTTAAAATACACCGATTCTGGACGAATAAAATCTATTTTAAAGAGTCCAAAAATGCTAGACTACAGTAGCATAACAAATCCTTTTACAGAATTTCCTAAAGGAATACACGTTACACTATTTGACAATAACGGAAACACCACAACTATTGTTTCCGATTATGCCATATCGTATAAAAAAACCAGTATCATCGACTTACAAGGCAATGTAACTATAAGCTCACAAAACGGCAAAAAATTAGAAACAGAACAATTGTACTTTGATCAAAAAAACGAATGGTTTTTTACCGAAAAACATTTTAAATATTCAGATGAATCTGGTGGTTACTTAGAAGGTCCAGGAGTAGACTTTAGTAAAGACTTTAAAATATTTAACATGCAACAAAGTAGTGGCGAAGTAAACACAACTGACAAATAATTGCTTTGTATTTCTCTTTTTATTACATTTGATAAAATTATTTCACTATGGCTTATTTAAAATTCATTCAATATATTTATTTGGCATTCGCCATTTTTTCATTTGGTTTTGCTTATTTTCAATGGAAAGCAAATGAAGATTTTGTCCTTCCTATTATTGTTGGTTTTGTTTCTATTGGAATGTTTTTCTTTAGAAGACATTTTCACAACAAATACCAAAAAAAGCAATAACTTAAAATGGAAATAACCATTATTGTAGTTTGTTTGTTGCTTTCCGCTTTCTTTTCTGGAATGGAAATTGCCTATATTTCTTCAAACAAAGTATATCTATCTATTGAGAAAAGACAACAAAACTTTAATGCGTCAATTCTAAACAAACTTACCGAAAAACCTTCCCAATTTATCACCGCAATGCTCGTTGGAAACAATGTAGTACTAGTAGTATATGGTATTTATTCAGGAGATTTAATTATCAATTGGCTCGAAGGATATTTCAATCTTACAGCATTTGTAGGGTTACTTTTGCAAACCTTAATTTCTACAGCTATCATCTTATTAACGGCCGAATTTTTACCTAAAGTTTTTTTTCAAATTTACGCCAACTCATTTATTAAGTTTTTTGCTGTTCCTAGTTATTTCTTTTATCAATTATTTTTTTGGCCTACAAAATTTATAATTTGGATCTCTGATATTGTTTTAAGAAAGTTTTTTAAAACTCCAGGAGACCAAGTACAAGATTATTTTAGTAAAGTAGAATTAGGAAACTACATTACAGAACAAATGAATAATGTGTCTAATGAAAACGAAATTGATTCAGAAATTCAAATTTTTCAAAATGCACTTGAATTTTCTGATTTAAAAGCACGGGATATCATGACACCAAGAACAGAAATTAGTGGTGCAGAAATTTTAGATTCAGTTGTTGATTTAAAAAATACATTTGTAAAAACCGGTTATTCGAAATTATTGATTTATCAAAACTCTATTGATGATATTTTAGGCTATGTACATTCATTTGAACTTTTTAACAAGCCTAAAACAATAAAAAGCATCATGATTCCTGTTGAATATATTCCGGAAACTATTTTTATAAAAGATGCGCTTGATTTACTGACTAAAAAAAGAAAAAGTATAGCTGTAGTTTTAGATGAATATGGTGGAACTTCTGGAATTATTACTGTGGAAGACATTATTGAGCAACTTTTTGGCGAAATTGAAGACGAACATGATTTAGATGAAACTTTAATAGATGAAGTTGTAGAAGAAAATACCTATTTATTTTCTGCACGATTAGATGTTGAATTTTTAAACGAAAAATACAATTTACAAATTCCCGAATCGGATTCATATTCTACTTTAGGCGGTTTTATTGTAAATCACACTAAAGAAATTCCGTCAAATGAAGAAAAAATTAATGTAGAAAATTTTGAAATTATCATACATTCGGCAAGTAATAAAAAAATTGAATTGGTTCGTTTATCAATAAAAGAAGAAAAAAGATAAAAATCTTTAAAAATTTGAATTAAAATATGACTTTACTATTTTATTATTAAATAGATAATTGTATTTTCGCCCTCTGAAAAAAAATTAAACACAAATAAAAATGGCAGTTTTATCTAAAATTAGACAACGTTCATTCTTCCTAATTATCATCATTGCTTTAGCTTTGTTTTCATTTGTATTAGCAGATGTTATTCAAAGTGGAACATTTGGAACAGGAGCAAACGATGTAGGTTCTGTTAACGGGAATGATATTGAAGCGCAACAATTCATGCAAAATGTTGCAATGATTGAAAAACAAGGACAAGGAACTAGTACTACACAAGCAATGAATAGTGCTTGGGAACAAGAAGTTAGAAAAATTATTCTTACAGAAGAATTTGATAAATTAGGATTAAAAATTGGTAGCGAGCAATTAATTAACGTTATCAAACAAAACCCTAATTTGGCTCAAAATCCTCAGTTCTTAAATGCTGCTGGTCAGTTTGACGAAAATAAATTCAAAGAATCTTTAAAAGGCATCAAAAACGCTCCAGACCAAACGCAATGGTTACAATGGAAAGAATTTGAAAAAAATATTGAAAAATATGCAGTAGAGCAAATGTATAACACTATGATTAAATCTGGTGTTTATACTACTAAAGCCGAAGGAAAATTTCAATATACTTTAGAAAATGACAAAGTTGATTTCGATTATGTAACAGTTGCTTTTTCAACTGTAAATGATGACGAGGTAAAAGTTTCTGACTCAGAAATTATCGACTTCATGAAAAAATCGCCTAAAAAATACAAATCAGATAACACATCAAGCATTGAGTTCGTTTTAGTAGAAAACAAACCTTCTAAAGAAGATGAGCAAGCTATGTTATCATCTATTGGCGATGTTAAAGTTAAATTTGATTCAGTTGTAAATGTAGGAGAATTTGTTAATGCAAACTCAGACATTAAATTTGATTCAACATATGTAACTAAAAAAGATTTACCTCTTGACTATCAAGAACAATTATTCAATTTACCTGTTGGTGGTGTTTATGGCCCTTATGTTTTCAACGGACACCAATGTATTTCTAGAATGATTAGTAAAAAAGCGAATGCAAGTGCTAAAGCAAGTCATATTTTATTAGCTTACAAAGGTGCGCCACAATCTTCTGCAACTAGAACTAAAGAAGAAGCACAAGCTTTAGCTAACAATTTATTAGCACAAGCAAAAGCAAATCCAGAAAATTTTGCAGTTTTAGCTATGGCAAATTCTGACGACCCAGGATCTAAAAATAATGGTGGTGAGTACGATAACATTACTCCAGGCCAAATGGTTCCTCAATTTAACGATTTTGTATTTAACAATGTAATTGGTTCAATTGGTGTTGTTGAAACAGACTATGGTTTCCATGTAATTAAAGTAATGGATAAATACAATTCTGTTTTAATGGGAACTGTAGCTCAAAAAATCCAACCATCTGACGCAACTATTGATGCTATTTATACAAAAGCTAGTCAATTAGAAGCAGATGCTAATGAAAATTCTGATTTTGCCGCTATCGCTAAAAAAGCAGGTTTAGAAGTAGTTCCAGCAACTAACTTAAAAGGATCTGACGAATATGTTCAAGGTGTAGGTTCTCAAAGAGAAATCGTAAGATGGTCTTTTAATAAAGATACTGAAATTGGAGATGTAAAACGTTTTGAAGTACCTCAAGGTTTTGTAATTGCAAAATTAAAAGACAAAAACGAAAGTGGTTTATTACCAATTGACATCGCAAGACAATCTGTTGAAGTTTTAATCAAAAACCAGAAAAAAGCAGAAATTATCAAGAAAAAAATGAATGGTACTTCTTTAGAAGCTGTTGCTCAAAAATCTGGAGCTTCTGTTCAGCCTGCAACTGGAGTTACATTAAAAACACCAAACCTTCCTAACATTGGTAACGAGCCAAAAGTTATTGGTAAAGCCTTTGGTTTAGCAGCAGGTAAAACTTCTGAAATTATTGAAGGTAATTCGGGTATGTTTATGATAAGAGCTAAAGCTGTAACTAAAGCACCAGAAGTGCCTAGTTATGCAACTTACATTACTCAATACAGATCACAAAATCAATCTTATGCATCTTCAATGGCTTATATGGCTTTGAAAGAAAAAGCAGAAATTAAAGATAATAGAGCAAATTTCTAATCTTATTGATTCCTTATAAAAAAAGAGGCTGATTTAAAAATCAGCCTCTTTTTTTATTTCATTTGTTTAATTGCATAAGTAACAATACCCCAAATTATTAATTCATTTTCAGGGGCTACTTTTATAGCTTTGTATTGTGCGTTTTCGGGAATTAAATATACTTCATCATTTTCTTTCTTAATTCGCTTTACAGTAAATTCACCATCAATAAAACAAACAGCAATTGCGTTGTTTCTAGGTTCTAAACTTCTATCAATTACTAATATATCTCCATCGTCTATACCGGCTCCTATCATTGAATTTCCACTAGCTTTAGCATAGAACGTTGCTTCTCTATTTTTAATTAGCAAATGATCCAAACTTAGCTTCATTTCTTCAAAATCGGCTGCGGGAGATGGAAAACCCGCTTTAATTCCTTCTGAAATGAAAGAAGCTGTGATAGGATTATCTAAATCGGGTATAAAAAAAGTTATTTTTGGATTTACTTGCATTGCACCTCTATTAATTCATTAAAATTAGTTGTGTATCTTTTTGACAAATACTTTTGCTTCATTTTCCAAGTACGTTTTAAATCTTGACTAGCTAATCGTATCTTACGCTCACCTACTTTGTCATGATATGTATCTATGACTTCCATTAATTTTTGAAATTTTGGATTTTCATCTTCAAACAAATGAAATTGCCTTTGATTTGAAGGAATAATATCGGTTACAATTACACCTGCTTTTTTATACAACTCCCCTTTTTGATAGCATTTTTTTAACATTTGAATGGCTAAATCACTAATTGAAAACAAGGTATTGCTTGCAAATGGAAGTGTTTCTAGCTGATAAAAACTATATTTAGCACCATTGCTTTTATATTTATCTTTTTGCAGGTATAAAATAACAACTTGGCAACACGAATTTTGTTTGCGCAATTTTTCAGAACATACACTTGCAAAAGTTACTACACGTTCTTTAAGTTCATTAAAATCGGTTATCTCTCTTTCAAAGCTTCGGGTTACAGCAATACTCTTTTTTGTTTTAGGTGCGTCAATTACTAATACCGACTTCCCTTGTAACTCTAATTGTAAGCGCATTCCTACCACTCCCATTTCTTTTCTAATAAACCAGTCATTATGAGGTAAAATAAAGTCATACGCCGTTAAAATACCTTTGGCTTGCATTTTCTTTGTTAACCGAAAACCAATTCCCCAAACATCTTCAATTTTAGTCCATTTTAAGGCTTTAATTCTTTTTTCATCGGTATCAATTACATAAACACCTTGCGTTCGTTCATAAAACTTTTTTGCAATACGATTTGCTATCTTAGCCAGTGCTTTTGTAGGAGCAAAACCAATTCCGGTTGGAATACTCAACCAGCTTAAAATTCGCTGCTGTATTTCTAAACCCTGTTTGTGAAAATCTACAACGTGCTGCCCTTCAAAATTTAAAAAAGCTTCATCAATACTGTACAATTCGATATTAGGTGTATAATTTTCAAGAATTTTCATAACCCGATTACTCAAATCGCCATACAAAGCATAGTTAGAAGAAAAAACATGAATATTGTGTTGTTTTATTATATCACGAAATTTAAATTCGGGCGCTCCCATTGGAATTCCAAGTGCTTTAGCTTCATTACTACGCGATATAACACAACCATCATTATTAGACAAAACCACCACAGGCTTGTTGTTATATTGGGGTTGAAAAACACGCTCACATGAAACGTAAAAATTATTGCAATCGACTAAAGCATACATTGTGTAAAGGTACTTTAACTTTTATAAAAAGAAAATCAGTCAATTGTTAATGTTAATAAAAAAACCCAACAACTTTCGCTATTGGGTTTCGTCAATATATCTATTTTGTTAATCATTTAATTTCAATACCGCCATAAACGCTTCTTGAGGAATTTCTACATTTCCTACTTGACGCATTCGTTTTTTACCTTTTTTCTGTTTTTCTAATAATTTACGCTTACGAGAAATATCTCCACCATAACATTTAGCGGTAACATCTTTTCGTAAGGCTTTAATCGTTTCACGTGCTATTACTTTTGCACCAATTGCTGCTTGAATAGGAATATCAAACTGCTGTCTTGGGATTAACTCTTTTAGTTTTTCACACATTTTTTTACCTATATAGTAAGCATTACTTTCATGAATTAATGCAGAAAGTGCATCTACTGGTTGTGCATTTAATAAGACATCTAAACGAACTAATTTTGATTCACGCATTCCAATCGGATGATAATCAAAAGAAGCGTATCCTTTGGAAACCGTTTTTAATCGGTCGTAAAAATCGAATACAATTTCCGCTAACGGCATATCAAAATTTAACTCAACACGCTCAGTTGTTAAATAGGTCTGATTAGTAATTTGACCACGTTTTTCAATACATAAACTCATTACGTTTCCAACAAAATCAGATTTTGTAATGATGGTTGCTTTAATATACGGCTCTTCTACTCTGTCTAATTTAGATGGTTCTGGTAAATCCGATGGATTGTTTACAATTAAAATAGTCTCTGGTTCTTTCTTGGTATAGGCATGATACGAAACGTTAGGAACCGTAGTAATAACCGTCATATCAAACTCACGCTCCAAACGCTCTTGAATAATTTCCATATGCAACATTCCTAAGAATCCACATCGGAAACCAAATCCTAATGCAGCCGAACTTTCTGCAGCAAATACTAATGAAGCATCATTTAACTGAAGTTTTTCCATAGAAGCACGCAAATCTTCGTAATCTTCTGTGTCTACAGGGTAAATTCCAGCAAAAACCATTGGTTTTACATCTTCAAAACCTGTAATCATATTGGTAGTTGGCGTTTTTGCATCGGTAATTGTATCTCCTACTTTTACCTCTTTAGCTTCTTTTATTCCAGAAACTAAATAACCAACATCACCAGTAGAAATAACACTTTTTGGAACTTGATTTAATTTCAATGTTCCTACTTCATCCGCAAAATACTCATTGCCAGTGGCCATGAATTTAATTTTTTGCCCTTTTTTAATTTCTCCGTTAATTACACGAAAAATTACTTCAATTCCTCTAAATGGATTGTAATGTGAATCAAATATTAATGCTTGTAATGGCTCATCTTTATCTCCTTTAGGAGCTGGAATTTTCTCAATAATTGCAGCTAAAATATTTTCAACACCAAAACCTGTTTTTCCAGAAGCGTGAATAATATCTTCTAATTTACACCCTAATAAATCAATAATATCATCACTAACTTCTTCAGGATTAGCACTTGGTAAATCAACTTTATTTAAAACCGGAATAATTTCCAAGTCATTCTCTAAAGCTAAATATAAATTTGAAATGGTTTGAGCTTGAATACTTTGTGCAGCATCTACAATTAACAATGCCCCTTCACAAGCTGCAATAGAACGCGAAACTTCGTAAGAAAAATCTACGTGACCTGGAGTGTCAATTAAGTTTAAAATATAATCTTCTCCTTTGTAGGTATATTCCATTTGAATAGCGTGACTTTTAATGGTAATACCTCGTTCACGTTCCAAATCCATATTATCTAATAATTGCGCTTTTTCTTCACGAGCTGTAACGGTTTGTGTAGCTCCTAATAAACGATCAGCCAAAGTACTTTTACCATGGTCGATATGCGCAATAATGCAAAAATTTCTTATTTTCTTCATCTTCTAATGCTATCAATTTTTGTAAAATACAAGTGTATTTAATCTGCAAATATAATTCAAAGTTTTGACTTAAAAAGAACTAAAATAGATTGCAGAAAGCGGAAATCAAAAAAAATAGTATTTTTGCAAAAAATATTTTAAAATCATGCCCAAAATAGGCAATATCATTTTACCAGATTTTCCTCTATTATTAGCTCCCATGGAAGATGTGAGCGACCCACCTTTTCGCAGATTGTGCAAACTACATGGTGCCGATTTGATGTACTCTGAATTTATTTCTTCAGAAGGATTGATTCGTGATGCCATGAAAAGCAAACAAAAACTAGATATTTTTGATTACGAACGCCCAGTTGGAATTCAGATTTTTGGTGGTGATGAAGAAGCGATGGAAATGTCGTCAAGAATTGTAGATGCTGTGCAACCTGATTTAGTAGACATTAATTTTGGTTGTCCTGTAAAAAAAGTGGTTTGTAAAGGTGCTGGTGCAGGAGTTTTAAAAGATGTAGATTTAATGGTTCGCTTAACTAAAGCAGTTATTAAAGGAACTAGTTTGCCTGTTACCGTAAAAACACGTTTGGGTTGGGATGAAAGCTCTATAAATATTGATGAAGTTGCCGAACGATTGCAAGACATTGGTGTGCAAGCGCTAACAGTTCATGCAAGAACACGTGCACAAATGTACAAAGGTCATTCGGATTGGAGTCATATTCAAAGAATTAAAGAGAACCCAAGAATTACCATGCCTATTTTTGGAAACGGCGACATTGATTCTCCTGAAAAAGCGTTGGAATACAAAAATAAATTTGGTTTAGACGGTATGATGATTGGTCGTGCTGCAATAGGATATCCTTGGATTTTTAATGAAATTAAACATTATTTCGCCACAGGAGAAAAATTAGCACCACCAAGTATGAATGGCCGAATTGAAGCGGCAAGAAATCACTTAATTTGGAGTATCGAATGGAAAGGCGAACGTTTAGGTATCAACGAAATGCGTCGTCATTACACCAATTATTTCAAAGGTATTCATGGTTTTAAAGAATACAAACAAAAATTGGTTACTACAGATGGCATCAATCAATTATTGGATGTATTTACCGAAATTGAGCAAGTGTATGCGGATTATGTTTTTGAGGAAAATAAACAATAGAATAGTTTTGCTGTTTCGAAACTTCGGAATTGTTTCAGCATCTTATTTCTTTAAAAAACAAAGAGATTCTGAAACAAGTTCAGAATGACAGCTATCTATTTTCTAACCATGATAAACCCTAGAAAACACAATCTTTCCTTCTTTAAGTTCCAAAACTTCGGCTACTAACATATCGGCTTCACCTGCAACTTGACGTGTGTATTCCATAAAAACACGATCTGTATTAGCGGTTAACGAAGTTACTTTGTAATGAAGTGTTGGTAATCTATCAAAAGCATCTTGCCACCAAACACGCATGGCTTCTTTTCCAATAATTAAACCATTGGTTTCGGGTTGGCGAATTTTTAATTTCGGACTAAAATGTTGGGCATCGTCATCATACAACGCCAATAAGTTTTCTAAATTCTTTGAATTAAAAGCATCGAACCAGCGAATGGCAATTTGTTGTAATTGATTAGGCATAGTAAAAATAGAGCCGCAAATTTTGGTTGCGGCTTATGAATTATTTTGTGTTTTTTATATTGATGATTTCTTGTTCTGTTAAGAATCTCCAATCACCTCTAGGTAAGTTTTTCTTGGTTAATCCTGCAAAAGTAACACGGTCTACTTTTAAAACGTCATATTTAAAATGTTCAAAAATTTTACGAACCACTTTTACGTTTGAAGTTTTCATTTTTATACCAATTTCACTTTTTGGTTGGTCTTGTATATACGTTACTTCTTCAACAAAAACTTTATGATCGTCAATTGTTAATCCTTTTTGGATTTTTTCTAAATCTTCAAATTTTAAATTCTTATCTAAAGTTACTTGATACACTTTTGAAGAACGTTGATTAGGAACTGTAAATTTCTGAACAATTTCAGTATCATTTGTAAACAACAACAATCCTGTTGTCGTTTTATCCATTCTTCCAACAGGCATTAAGTTAGCTTTTGTAGCATTTCTTACTAAATCTAACACATTTGCAGAACCGGCAGAATCGTCTCCGGCAGTTGAAAAGTTTTTAGGCTTATTTAATAAAATATATTCTTTCTTTTCAGGTGTAATATTCACACCATCAAACTGGACCGAATCTGTTAATTTAACTCGATAACCCATTTCGGTAATAACTTCACCGTTTACTTTTACATTTCCACTCTGAATGTAAATATCTGCATCTCTACGGCTACACATTCCTGAATTAGAAATGTAACGATTTAAGCGAATTTCATCTGGATTAGAAGGTTTCTTTGGAGATTTTGGTACCTTTGCAGCTTCTTGAGCAGCTTCAGGTTTTGTTGCGAATTTAGAAGGAGCCTTGCGAATTGGCGCATTACCTCTTGAATTGCTACCTTTTTTGTATCCTCCCTGCCTTGCAGAACCTGGACGGCTTTTATCGTTACCTTGACGTGACATAATTATAAACAAATTTTTGCAAAGATATAACTAATAAATTGAAACGGCTACTTTAGTTTTTAAATAACAAAAAGGAGTTGTGCCTGATGTAATTATTTAAAATTAAGGCGTTAAAATCAATTTTTTCCCATGAATTAATACTGATGGCTCTATTAAAACGATACAGAAAACGCCTGCAACTATAATGAATTTCAGCAAAAAATGAAGCTTTAAATATTCTGATTTTGAGGTTGCTTTCCACAATTGCAATGCAAAAAACAATAAGGTAATTAGACTTAAATAAAAATAAATATCCATATAGCCTACATCGTAGATTTCAACAAGAAAATAAATAGGAATTAAAGTTGAAATTGCTAAAATTGAAATGATTGATTTTGCCATTTTATCACCAAAAACAACGGGAATTGTTTTATAATCGGTTATTAAATCGCCTTCTACATTTTCTAAATCTTTAATTAATTCTCGAATTAATATTAATAAAAACAAAAACGTTGCATGCGCAAAAATGACTTCGTAAAAGTTTTTATAGTACATTAAAATTCCAAAAAATGGCAAAACTGCTAATATTGAAGCAGTAAAGTTTCCTATCAAAAACATTTTTTTTAACTTGTGTGAATAAAACCAAATGAGAAAAATATAAGCTGAGAAAAATAAAACTGCTCGCCATGAAATGAAAAACATCAACAGAGCCACAATGAAATTAATCGTAAAATAAACTTTTAGCTTGGTTTCTTGGCGTACCAAACGGTCAATCATGGCTTTTTTAGGGCGATTAATTAAGTCTTTTTTGGCATCGTAAAAGTTATTGATAATATAACCCGAAGCTATAGTTAAAGTAGAAGCAACTACAATTAAAAACAAGCGCCAATCTAGAATAATATCTAATGCTCTTTTCTCGGGAGCCAAAATAAATATAGCAGAAAGATATTGAGCCAATGCAATCACCCAAATATTATATCCTCTAATCACAGAGAAAAAGCTGAAAATTTTAATAAGGACTAATTTGGATTTACGCGTTAGCATTTCTTTTTGGGTTATGGGTTATGGGAGACAGGTAATGGAAAAAGACTTTAAAGTCCTATTACCAATTACCGATGACCTATTACCATTCTAAAAATTATAAACTACTTCTAATTTATAATCTTTTAATGACGCTTTTGCTTTGTCTAAATCTTGAGTAAACCCTAAAATATAACCGCCACCGCCAGAACCACATAATTTCAAATAGTAGTCGTTAGTATCGATTCCTTTTTGCCAAATTTGATGGAATTGCTCAGGAATCATCGGTTTAAAGTTATTTAAAACCACTTTTGATAATTGTTTGGTGTTTTCTAACAACGATTTTACATCGCCATGCAAGAAATTTTCCACACAAGCATCTGTATATTTTATAAATTGTGATTTAAGCATTGTACGGAAACCATTATCTTTTAAGTTTTCCATAAAGATAGAAACCATTGGAGCCGTTTCGCCAACAATACCAGAGTCTATTAAGAAAACAGCACCTTTTCCTTGTGTGCTTTGTGTTGGAATTCCGGTTGCTTCAATATTATCTTTCGAGTTAATTAAAATAGGAATACTTAAATAACTGTTTAATGGATCTAAACCTGAACTTTTTCCATGAAAAAAAGATTCCATTTGAGAAAAAATCGTTTTTAATTGCAATAATTTTTCACGCGTTAAATTCTCTAAAACCGTTATTTTGTTATTGGCATATTTATCATAAATAGCAGCTACTAATGCTCCGCTACTTCCTACACCATATCCTTGTGGAATACTTGAGTCAAAATACATTCCGCTGTTTACGTCTTGTTGTAAAAACTCTAAATTGAAAGTAACCAATTCAGGTTGTTCTGCTTGCAATTGTTCTAAATAAACAACAAATTTCTTTAAACTTTCGTTTGATTTAATTGCACTTTCCGAAGGATTTTCATCTTTCTTTAAAGCACCGTTATAGAAGTTATAAGGAATTGAAAGTCCTTTCGAATCTTGGATAATTCCATATTCTCCGAAAAGTAATATTTTTGAGTAAAAAAGTGGTCCTTTCATATTATTTAATTGACAATTAATAATGAATAATTGATAATTATTTGTTTTTTGAAGTATTGATTATACTTGTTAGTAATTTCAATATTTCTATGTTTTTATTTTTTACATTAAGAAACTCTTCATCTGTTAAATAATTCGTTTCGTATAGCAAATCTAACCAATATTCTGTTTCATTTGCTTCTTTTAGCGAAATTGACAACTTATGAATAAAGTCAGCTTTACTTTGTGCATGTTCCGATTCTCTGATATTCGCTCCAATTGAAGTTCCTGAACGTAGCAATTGTTTTGATAAAACAAACTCTCTTTTATCTGCCAAAACTTTATAAAGATACACTATTTCTTTAGCGAATTCAAAAGATTTTTCTTTTATAACATTTTTTCTTCTCCATTATCAATTGTTAATTATTCATTATCAATTGACTTCCGTTTCCAATATAATCGCAAATATACTGCCCTTTTTGACAATAGCCAACTAATTCATCTTGAATAAATTGCAATACTTTGTGTTTCACATTTTCAGGATATAAAACATGAACATTTGCACCTGCATCTAACGTAAAACAAACTGGTATTTGCGTTTCATTTCTAAACTTCCAAATTTTATTAATAATTTCCAAGGTATTCGGTTTCATTAAGATAAAATAAGGCATCGAAGTCATCATCATCGCATGCAAAGTCAAGGCTTCGCTTTCTACAATTTTGATAAATTCTTCAATATTTCCAGTCGTCAAAATTGCTTTTATTTTGGATAAATTTTCATGCGCTTGAGTAAATCTTCGTTCTGCATAAGGATGATTGTGCATTAAATCGTGCCCAACGGTACTCGAAACTTGCTTTTCTCCTTTATCCACTAATAAAATGGTGTCTTGATAATTTTTGAAGTCTTGATGAATTTCTGAAAATTCTACTCCAAATAAATCCGAACTTCCGTTAATTTCTGTATGATTGCCCCAAACTACAACTTCGCCTTTGATACTTCTACATGCGCTTCCACTTCCCAAACGCGCTAAAAACGAAGCTTTCGAATAGAAATATTCGTCAGAAATAGTTGGATTAATTGCTTTTTCCAAACTCATGATATTCATTGCCAAAGCTGCCATTCCGGATGCCGAAGAAGCAATTCCCGAGCTATGTGGAAACGTATTTTGAGTGTCAATTTTAAAATGATATTCTTTTAAAAACGGACAATATTGCTCGATTCTTTCAAAGAACTTTTGAATTTTTGGTTTAAAATCTTCTTTTGGCTTTCCTTCAAATAACAAATCGAATGAAAAACTATTGATATCCAATTTTTTTACTACTTCTAATTTCGTAATTGTTTTGCAATTGTTTAACGTAAAACTTATCGATGGATTTGCCGGAATTTGGTTTTCCTTTTTTCCCCAATATTTCACTAATGCAATATTACTAGGCGCACTCCATTCAAAATTAGCCGATTCAATGGAATTATATGTTGTTGAAATAAAATCTTTTTCGGTAAGCATGGCTTAAAATTTTGACAAAAATACCGATTTTGATTGATTTGTTCCCTTGATATTTCGTTAATTTGCCTATAAAATTAAAATTATGAACAAATATCTCAAAATAATATATTGCGTTGCCATCTGTTTAGCTGTTGGTTATTTATCGAGCAACGTAACACAATCGAGCATTACCACTTGGTATCCAGAAATCAAAAAGCCTAGTTTTAATCCGCCAAATTGGGTTTTTGCACCAGTTTGGACAATGCTTTTCATTATGATGGGAATTGCTGCAGGCATGATTTGGAACAAACTAGAAACCAACAAAGAATTAGTAAAAAAAGGATTGTTATTTTTTACTATTCAATTGCTTTTAAATGCCTTGTGGTCGTATTTATTCTTTGGATTGAACAATATTTTGCTGGCATTAATCGAAATCATTTTGCTTTGGTTAATTATTTATGAAACCTATCATGTTTTCAAACAAATTGACAAAAGAGCTTCGTATTTATTGATTCCGTATTTAGCTTGGGTTGGCTTTGCCACTATTTTAAATGGAAGTATTTATTGGTTAAACCGATAAATTCTCTTTTAACGCAAAGTAACGCTGAGTTTTTTCGCAAAATCCTACAATAAAATAATAAATTTTCTAAACCAAATAAGTTCACATAAGTAAAACTTGTGCTTTCTTAGTATACTTTGTGGTTAAGTTAATTCACAATATTCTCGGCCACAATAAATCCGCCAGTCCAAGCATTTTGAAAGTTGAATCCACCTGTAATGGCATCAATATTTAAAATTTCACCTGCAAAATACATGTTGGGTGCCACTTTACTTTCCATGGTTTTAAAATTAACTTCTTTTAAATCGATTCCGCCCGCGGTTACAAACTCTTCTTTAAATGTGCTCTTTCCGTTAACCTGAAATTCGGCATTCGTTAATTGTTCTGCTAAAGCATTCATTTGTTTTTTATTCAAATCGGCCCACTTGGTTTCTTCTGAAATATCAGCTGCTTTTACTAAATTTTCCCAAAGGCGTTTGGGTAATTCAAATTGTGCATATTTAGCAACTAACTTTTTTGCTTGTTCTTCTTTAATTTCTTTTAGCACATCTATAGCTTCTTCAAAAGCAATTTCATTTAACCAATTGACTTGAATGGCAAACTGATATTTTTTATCTGCTAATTCTCTAGCTCCCCATGCAGAAAGTCGCAAAATTCCGGGTCCGCTCATACCCCAATGTGTAATTAACAAAGGTCCAGACGCTTCTAACTTTGACTTTTTTACTTTTACCGATGCAATAGCAGAAAGTCCCATTAAATCTTTGATTCGTGGATCCTTTATATTAAAAGTAAATAACGACGGAACGGGTTCTATTATTGAATGCCCTAAGGTTTGTAATAATTCCCAAATTTTAGGATTACTTCCAGATGCCATTACTATCTTTTCACAAGTAAAAACCTCTTGAGTTGAAGTAATTTTCCAATGAGTTTCAGCTCTATATAATTCCTGAACGCTATGATTTGTTAAAACATCTATTTTAAGTTTCTTAACCGCTTCTTGAAAGCAATCGATAATGGTTTGAGACGAATTAGAAACAGGAAACATTCTTCCGTCGTCTTCAATTTTAAGTTCCACTCCGTGTTTTTCAAACCACTCTATGGTATCGCCAGAACAGAATTGATTAAATGGTCCTTTCAATTCGCGTTCCCCTCTTGGATAAAACTTCACTAAATCATTTGGCACAAAACAGGCATGCGTAACATTACATCGTCCTCCACCTGAAATACGAACTTTTTCTAACACACTTTTTCCTCTTTCAAGTATCGCTACTTTAAGATTAGGCCTTTTCTCTACAATATTAATAGCAGTAAAAAATCCGGCAGCGCCTCCGCCAACAACAATGATATCGTATTTTGTGTTCAAAAGATTATTTTTTTGCAAATATCGGTTATAATTTTTAAATAAAAAGTCCCGTTGAAAAACAACAGGACTTTAAAAAATTATTCGGTTAATACATAATATTGCCAGGGTTTCATTGGATAGTTTAGCTTTTCATTTAATCCAATCATTTCACCCGAAAGTACATCTATATAAGTTCCATTTAATGGTATTTTTACATCTACTGGTTTAGAAGATAAATTAGCCATATAAATTATTTTATTGCCGTTTTTTTCTCTTTCAAAAACCAAAACATTTTCGTTAGTAGTCTTAATTCTTGTGTAAGAAGCTTTATTTTTCCCTCCATTTAAAGCTATGTTTTCATTTTTAAGTTTTCCTAACTTAGCTCTTAATTGCCAAGCTGCTCCTTTTGTTTTAGGAATAGAATCTTTTTCAAAAAATTTCAAACTATGGTTTAATCCATATTCATTACCACTATATACTAAAGGCATTCCTGGAGTTAAATAAGACAAAACCGTCATTGCTTCTTCGGCATTTCCTAACCTACTTTGAATGGTTCCGTTCCATGAATTCTCATCATGATTATCCACAAAATTCATCAATATATCATTTACTTCATATTTTTTTGTTCTCTTCTCCATGAAAACATCCCAATTTGCAACAGTTTCTTTGCCTTTGGCAATTTTATTCATGGTATGATGACCTTCCCAAGAATAACCCATATCAAATAAATTATCTTTAAACAATTCAGGCTCCCAAGCTTCTGCTAGCATAAAAATATTTTTCTCTTTTCTTAAAGTTGGAATCGCTTGTTGCCAAAAATCCGTTGGAACATTTCCTGCCACATCGCAACGGAAACCATCAATGTTTTCATTTTTTATCCAATGTAACATATCGTTTGTCATGGCAGCGCGAAGTTCTTTATTATCATAATTTAAATAGGCAACATCTGTCCAGCCCCAAGATTTTCCGGTTTCAGGATTTATTGGGTCGATAATTTCACCTTTTTCATTTTTTGTATAAAATTCTGGATGTTCTTTAATCCAAACATGATCCCAACCCGTATGATTTGGAACCCAATCTAAAATAACATACATACCGTTTTCATGAGCCGTTTTTACCATAGCTCTAAAATCTTCAATGGTACCAAATTCTGGATTTACTTTTTTGAAATCGGAAACTGCGTAGTAACTTCCTAAATATTTATGTTGTTCTGCTTCAGGCATTTCAGAAGCAAATTTACTATCATCGCCACCAGTTGCTTTTCTTTTGGTTTCAGAAATTGGAAAAACAGGCATTACCCAAATAATTTTTACCCCTAATTCTTTCAATTTTGGAATATCTTTAGTAAACTCATTAAACGTTCCTTCGGGCGAATATTGACGAATGTTTACTTCATAAATTACTGCATTTTCTTCTAGTTCTGGAGAAAATTGAGCTATTTCATTTTTTGCATCTACTGAAGTAGTTGCTGTTTCGTTTTTACAACTTACAAATGCTAAAAAGGCAAAAGTTGATAGAATGATTTTCTTCATTTTAATTGTGTTTTTTATTTTCCAAATAGAAATAGAAATGGAATATCAATTCGTTTTTGCCAAGAAGCCTCCGAATGATTTTCACCTTCAAATTTTAAATTTTTATAATTGTTTTGATTAAATCCTTTTGATTGTAAAACTTCATCTACTCGATATTCATATTTTAAATAACTAGCATCTAAAGTTTCTGTTCCGTAATCAAAATAGATTTTATGTGTTGCAGCATTTGGTATATTTTCCATCATATAAGCAAAGAAGCTTTCCGGAATTGGATTGTTTTCAAAATCTCTAAAACCAACCCAATGTGTAGACAAACATGCTGCTTTTCCAAATACATTAGGATACTCACAAATAGCATACATAGAAATTAAACCACCCATACTAGAACCCATAACAGCCGTATGATTAGCATCTGTATAAACAGAATAATTTTTATCAATAAAAGGTTTTACTTCTTCTACAATAAACTTTAGATAATTGTCAGAATTAATTTTTTTATCATCAAATGGAAATTGCGATTTTTTTACTTCCACCTGAATTTTTTCTTGTGTTTCTTTAGAAAGTAACTGATAAGGCTTATTCGGATATAAATCCATATGGCGCAAATTTGGAATATTCCAGATTGCTACCACAATAAAATCGTGCACTTTATTTTCTTGCATTAATTGAGATGCTACTTCATCTACTTTCCATTCTTGTTTGTTCCAAGTTGAAGAAGCGTCAAAAAGCATTTGCCCATCGTGCATGTACAAAACACTGTATTTTTTTTCTTTAGAATAATTAGATGGCAACCAAATATCAACCGTTCTAGGAGATATGAACTTTGTTGGAAAATTTTCTATTCTTTCAATACTTCCTTCAAACTTTTCAGTATTCGATAAAGGATAGCTTTCTATTTTACTTTGAGCAAAAGAAAACGAAGCGATTAAAAAAACAAACAACAACTGTTTCATATTTATTTCAATTCTAGAATTAAACTTGTTTTTCCTTCAATTGATAATTCTTGTTTTAAATCGAAATTTTGATTGGATAAAATATCTTTTCCGGAAGTAAAATTTTTCACATTTTCTTCAAATCTGGAAAGATTTACTTTCTGATTATCTTTTGAATTATTAATAATTACCATAACCGTTTCAGAATCGTTATGACGGAAATACACATATACATTGTTTTCTGGAATGTAATGCGTTAGTTTTCCAGTATGAATAACTTCTTTATTTTTTCTCCAGTTTAATACTTTTTTAGAAAAATCGAAATATTTTGCTTGCTCAGCAGTTCTTCCGGCGTTTGTAAAAGCATTATTAGTATCGCCTTTCCAACCACCAGGAAAATCTTGACGAATAGCCGCATCGCCTTTTCCTTTGTCGCCAGCCATTCCAATTTCTGAACCATAATACAATTGTGGGATTCCTCGCATTGTTGCAAGAAGCGTCATTCCTAATTGGTACTTTTTGAAATCGTTTTTATAAATTTCATTGAAACGACCTGTATCGTGATTTTCTAAGAAGATCAATAAATTATTTGTATTGTCGTACAAGAAATCGTTAGCTAAATTGTCATAAAACTTAATCATTCCATCGCTCCAAGACGCATTATCTTCATTAAAAACATTGCCAAAAGCATCGTGCATTGTAAAATCCATTACACTTGGTAAATACGAATTATAACTTTGAATTTTTGCTATAGGACTGTTTTTTTGCCAATACGATATTTGCGCTTGATCGTGCATCCAAACTTCTCCTACAATGTTAAAATAAGGATATTCATCAGTAATCGCTTTTGTCCATTTTGCAATGCCTTCTTTATCGTTATAGGAATATGTATCTACTCTATATCCATCTAAATCTGCATATTCAATCCACCAAATTGCATTTTGAATTAAGTAATTCAATACTAAAGGATTGGATTGATTTAAGTCGGGCATACTTGGCACAAACCAACCGTCCATGCAATATTTAGCATCGCGTTTAGAAGCATTTGTATCGTATTGAGTCGTCATTCTGTAGTTACTTTGAGCGTAACCTGGAAATTGATGAAACCAATCGTATGTTGGCATATCTTTAAACATCCAATGTTCGGCTCCCCAATGATTCGTAACGTAATCTTTAATTAATTTCATGTCGCGCTTGTGCATTTCAGCAGCCAATCGTTTGTAATCTTCATTACTTCCGTAACGCGCATCGATTTGATACACATCGGATTGACCGTAAGTGTGATATGAATATCCTTTGTCGTTATCTTCACACATTGGTGTACTCCAAATGGCTGTTGCTCCTAATTCTTGAATATAATCTAAATGATCAATAATTCCTTGCACATCGCCACCATGTCTTCCGCCTG
Source organism: Flavobacteria bacterium BAL38 (assembly GCA_000169355.1). Classification (GTDB taxonomy): domain Bacteria; phylum Bacteroidota; class Bacteroidia; order Flavobacteriales; family Flavobacteriaceae; genus Flavobacterium. The sequence continues at coordinate 843,083 of AAXX01000001.1, forward strand.
GTAAACTTCTATTTGCTTTTTCTTGTAATTTTGGTGAAGAATCATTCGATTCATTTCCGTTTGCAAAACGATCAGGCATTAGTAAATACATCACATCCGAAGCGTCAAAGCTTTTTCTGTTAGCTGAGTTTTCTCTGCGTTTTTTTATTTCAAAATCTTTAGTAAATGATTTTTTACCCTTTTTAAAAGAAAACTTCAATGTTTGAGCCGATACATTTTTAGAGTCAATTGTTATGAAAATATAATTTGGATTTTCTGTTTTTATAACATTTGTAATTACCACATTGTTAGAAATTGAAACCGTATTTTCGGCAATATTTTTTCCGTAAAATAAGACCTGAACTTCGCTCTTATTCATCCCTTCATACCAAAATGGTGGTTCCATTTTGTCGATTTGAGCGACAACACTTGTTGAAAATGCAATAATCAATAAAAGAATTAATTTTTTCATAGCTTACTTTTTTTCATCCTGAACTTGTTTTAGGATTTAAGTTAATATTATGAGAAGCTGAAACAAGTTCCGCTTGACAATAGATTCGATTTTTATTTTACCTCAACAATACTAATAGCGTAACCACCACCTGCTGCCGTTCTCAACTTTAATATAGTTTTGTTAGTCACTTTTTGTTTTGAAATTTTGTATGCTTGTGGATTATTTTTGTAATCCGCATCGGCAGCATCCGCATATATGGTGGCTTCGTATTTTTTCCCTTTTTCAAGAAAATCTAAAGTAATAGCTGAAGTTCGAGGAGTTGTTCCATTTGAATTTCCAACAAACCAATTATTAGAATTTTTATCTTTTCTTGCAATTGTAATATAATATCCTGGTTCTGCTTCTAAATATTTTGATTTAGCCCATTCAACAGGAACATCTTTAATAAATTGAAACGCATCTAAGAAACGATTGTAATTTTCAGGTAAATCGGCAGCCATTTGAAGTGGCGAATACATTACCACATATAATCCTAATTGATTGGCTAATGTGGTATTTACATGAGAATTATTATTTGGATTTAATTTTGCAATATCCATTTCAAAAATTCCAGGCGTGTAATCCATTGGTCCACCCATTAATCTTGTAAAAGGTAAAATGGTAGTATGATTAGGTTTTGAACCACCAAAAGCTTGAAATTCTGTTCCACGAGCCGATTCGTTTCCAATTAAATTAGGATAGGTTCTGCAAATTCCAGTTGGGCGAACCGCTTCATGTGCATTTACCATAATTTTATAATCAGCTGCTTTTTCAATTGCATATTGATAATGATTTAAAATCCATTGGCTATAATGGTGTTCTCCTCTAGGTAACATATTTCCAACATAACCACTTTTTACAGCATCATATCCGTTATCTTTCATGAACTGATACGCTTTATCCATATGGCGTTCATAATTTCTAGCAGAGCCAGAAGTTTCATGATGCATAATCATTTTAATTCCTTTAGATTTTGCATAGGCATGAATTTCCTGCACATTAAAATCTGGATAAGGTGTTACAAAATCGAAAACATAATCTTTAGATTGTCCAAACCAGTCTTCCCAACCTTCATTCCAACCTTCCACTAAAACATCATCAAATCCGTGAAGCGCTGCAAAATCGATATAGTCTTTTACGTGTTTATTATTTGCTGCGTGCGTTCCGTTTGGTTTTGCTTTTGAATAATCTGTAACTCCTAACTGAATAGCGGGGAAATCATTAGTGTAAGACCAAGAACTTTTTCCCGTTATCATTTCCCACCAAACGCCAACATATTTTACTGGTTTTATCCAAGAAGTATCTTCAATTTTACAAGGTTCGTTTAAGTTCAATGTCATTCTTGAAGCTAAAATAGCTCTAGCATCATTACTAATAACCATTGTTCTCCATGGCGAAACACATGGCGCTTGCATATATCCTTTATCTCCTTTTGCATCTGGTGTTAAGTGCGATTGAAATACAAATGTTTTGTCGTTCAAATCTAAACTCATGCAAGAATAATTAATTAAAGCCGCTTCGTGAATGTTGATGTATATTCCGTCAGCAGTTTTCATCATTAAAGAGGTTTGCACACCCGTTTCCGAAAATTGTTGTTGTGAAGCATTATCTGTAACCGCTTTTTTGAATAAACCTCTAATTTCAGATAATTTACTTTCTGTATAATCGTATTCTTGCGTATCGTAATCGCCCGGAATCCAAAAAGCTTTGTGATCTCCCGTCATGGCAAATTCGGTACGCTCTTCTTTTATAACAAAATAGACTAGATTTTTTTGTTGTGGAAATTCGTATCTGAATCCTAAACCATCGTTAAATAATCGAAAACGGATTATCATTTCTCTTTCTGTTCCGTTTTGTTTTAATCGAACAGCTAATTCATTGTAGTGATTTTGAATTTGCGTTTCTTCACCCCATACGGTATTCCATATTTCATTAAAAGCAGCAGGAAAAGCGCTCACTACTTTGAAATCATTTAAAAGTGATTTCGCATCATTTTTTAGTTCTAAACCTAGTTTACTTGTTTTAATAACTTCTTTATTTTGATAAAAAAGTTGATAGGTTGGTGTTCCATCTTGTAACAAGGAAAATTTCATGGTAAAATTTCCACTTGGCGATTTCAATTCTTGTGCATTTAGTGTACAAACTGAAACTAAAAAAATGACAATTAGTGCTTTTATTTTATTCATGGTTTATTTTTTTGATGCCAACACAAGTTCGGCCTGACAATTTTGTTCGATTCCGTTTACAAGTATTTCAATTTCTGAATTGCCTTCTACACTTACATTTGTTTCATTGTGATTAACTTCTACCTTAACAATTGCATTTCTAAAATTAACTTTGAAAGAATAAGCATTCCATTCTTTTGGAATTTTAGGTTCAAAAGACAATTTACCATCTTTAACACGCATTCCTCCAAAACCTTCTACAATACTCATCCATGTTCCTGCCATTGAAGTGATGTGTAATCCTTCATGCACTTCTTTGTTATAATCATCTAAGTCTAAACGAGATGTTCGTAAATAGAATGTATACGCTTGTTCCATTCGGCCTAAAACAGCTGCTTGAATAGAATGAACGCAAGGAGAAAGTGAACTTTCATGCACAGTAAATGGTTCATAAAAGTCGAAATGTTTTTCTAATTGTTCTTTGGTAAAATGATCCTCGAAAAAGTAGAAACCTTGCAAAGTATCGGCTTGTTTGATATAGGGAGAACGTAAAATTCTATCCCAAGACCATTTTTGATTTATTGGACGCTGACTTTTATCTAAGTTAGCAACCGTAATTAGTTCTTTATCTAAGAAACCATCTTGTTGTAAATAAACGCCATGTTCTTCTGAATAAGGAAAATACATGTTATCAGCTACTTTTTTCATGTCTGAAATTTCAGCAGTAGATAAATTTACTTTTTCTATTATTCGAGAATAATCTAAAGGATATTCAGTTTCTATTTTATTAATTTGTTCGATGGTATATGATATACACCATTTTGCAATATAGTTTGTGTAAAAATTATTATTTACATTGTTTTCGTACTCATTTGGACCCGTAACTCCTAAAATTACGTATTGATTTTTAGCCGTAGAAAATGTTGCTCTCTGATGCCAAAAACGAGCAATTCCTATTAAAACTTCCAAACCTTTTTCTGGAATATAAGAATAATCGCCTGTGTAACGATAATAGTTAAAAATTGCGAAAGCAATAGCTCCGTTTCTATGAATTTCTTCGTGAGTAATTTCCCATTCGTTATGACATTCTTCACCATTCATAGTTACCATTGGATACAAAGCCGCTCCGTTTTTGAAACCCAAATTGTTTTGAGCATTTTCGATGGCTTTTTCCAAATGATTATAACGATATTCTAATAAACTTCGGGCAACGTTTTGGTCTTTAGTTGCCATATAAAAAGGAATACAATAGGCTTCTGTGTCCCAATAGGTAGAACCACCATATTTTTCTCCAGTAAATCCTTTTGGTCCGATATTTAATCGAGAATCTTTGCCAAGATAGGTCTGATTCAACTGAAAAATATTAAAACGAATACCTTGTTGGGCTTTTACATCACCATCAATAGTAATATCGCTCATTTCCCAAATTTTCGCCCAAGCTTGTTTTTGATTTTCTAATAGTTGATTATATCCAATTTCATTGGCTTTTTCAATTACTTTTCTAGAAGCCAAAATTAATTCGTCTGACGGATGATTCATACTTGAAACATAACCTCCAAATTTTTGAAGCGCCACCTTTTGTCCTTTTGTAACTCCTATTTCGTATGTGAAAGTTATTTTTTTAGAATCTTTTTTAACCTCAACAGGTTTTATATTTGAATTGGTAGAATTTACTAAAACAGCATTGTGCATGTACGTTGAAACGGTAAATTTAGTTTTCAATGTACGAGAAACTATATACGCTTGATTATCTTGATTTTTTATTTCTAATGTTTCCCAAAATTGTTCTTCCCAATTGGTGTCTTCATTTTCAATTCCTGAATCTATATAAGGCTTAAAAGTAACTTTTGCATCTGAATTTAAAGGAGTAACTTCATATTGAATAGCACCTAATTCATCAATATCCAAAGAAAGAAAACGCATTACGTTAATAGCAACTTCTATTCCGTTTTGCATTGTAATTTCAAAAGAACGGTTATACCAACCTTCTTTCATGTTTAATTCTCTACGGAAATTTTGTACTGTTTTACAATTTGCCAAATCGATATTTTCTCCGTTGATTTCAACATCAATTCCTATCCAATTTGGAGCATTTAAAACTTTTGCAAAATATTCTGGATATCCGTTTTTCCACCAGCCTACTCGTGTTTTATCTGGATAATAAACCCCTGCAATGTAGGAACCTTGAAAAGTTTTACCGGAATACGACTCTTCAAAGTTAGCACGTTGCCCCATGGCTCCATTTCCTATACTAAATAAACTTTCAGACGATTTTACTCTATCAGCTTCAAATCCTTCTTCAATAATCGACCAATTATTTGGTACTATATAATCTTGATTCATTCTTTTAATTTTTAATCTGTTCTAATAAAAACTCATTAGAAATCTTTGTAAAGTCTATGAAACAATATTCTGCTTCATTTAAAACGTTTTGCTCTCCAATGCCAATACTGGTCATTTTAGCACTGTTAGCTGCTTGAATTCCGGCAACAGAATCTTCAAACACAATACAATTCTTATTAATTGCATTTACCTTTGCTGCACCAACCAAGAAAACTTCTGGATCTGGTTTAGCTTTTGAAACATCATTTCCGTCAACTATAGCGTCGAAATAATGCATAATATTTACTTTTTCTAAAATTGGTCTCGCATTTTTACTGGCTGAACCTAAAACAACATTTTGATTATTCAATTTCAGAAATTGTAAAACTCTTTCTACATCGGGAAGTATTTCAGATTCATCCATTTTTTCAATGAATGCTAAATATTCTTCATTTTTTTGATGTAACCAACGCTCTTTTTCATCTTCAGTTGCCGTTTTATTACCCCAACCTAAAATTAATTCAAGAGATTGAACTCTGCTAACTCCTTTTAGTTGTTCGTTATCTTCATGAGTAAAGTTTACTCCAATTTGTTTTGCCAAATTTTGCCAAGCCAAAAAATGATATTTTGCTGTATCAACAATTACCCCATCAAGATCGAATATGAATGTTTTTTTATTCATCTTTTTTGTTTTAACCTGAAATTGCGTTTTTATCGGTAATGAATAAATTACATAACCCTGCAATTATTAATGAAATTCCTGCCAAAAGCATAGCATTTATGTGCTCATGACCAATTAATTTATACAAGAAATTAATTCCTCCAAGCGCTGCAATAATTTGAGGGATAACGATAAACATATTAAATAAACCCATCATCATACCCATTTTTTTAGGGTTTACAGAACTTGATAACATAGCATAAGGCATGGAAAGAATACTACCCCATGAAAAACCTATTAATATAAAAGAATACATTAAAGTTGACGGAGTTGCATAAAACATGTAAATAAAACCTAAGCCTCCTAAAATTAAAGAAGCCATGTGAATGTATTTTCTGTTTATTTTATTTTTCATGGTGTAAAAAGACAACAACAATGCAAAAGCCATTGATGACAACCCATACACACCTGTTGACGAACCCACTAAGTCAGCCGCATCGTTGTATACTTTGTCTTTACTTTTATAAGCTTGTTCTTTTTCAACATTCAAAAAAACAGCTTCTTTTTTGTCGTTTTTAACAACTTCGCCTTCAGTATTTAATTGCGCATATTCTTTTACATCTGGTTTTGCTGCATGAAAAACATGTTCTGTTAAAGCAGGCATAGATAAACTCCACATGGTAAAAAAAGCAAACCAACTAAAAAATTGAATTAAGCCAAGTTTTTTCATTGTTGAAGGCATTTCTTTCAAGCTTTCAAATAAGTCGGGAATAAATCTGGACTTCTTTTTTTCAGATAGAAATTCTTCTAAATTTTCTGGCGGATCTTCTTTAGTTGTCATTAAGGTGTAAACAATACTTGTAATAAATACAAAAGCACCAATTGAAAATGCAACTACAACAGAAGAAGGTACAACTCCAGCTGATGCTTCGTTTGAAACGCCTAATTTATTTACTAACCAAGGTAAATTACTAGCAACCCATGTTCCAATTCCAATAATTAATGTTTGAACCACAAAGCCATTAGAACGTTGAGATTCTGGAAGTTTATCTGCTACCAAAGCACGGAAAGGTTCCATACTAATGTTAATAGAAGAATCCAAAACCCATAATAATCCTGCAGCAATCCATAATGCTGGAGAATGTGGCATAATAAATAAAGTGATTGAAGCTAAAATTGCTCCGATAAGGAAATAAGGTTTTCTTCTTCCAAATTTTGGACTCCAAGTATTATCAGATAAGTATCCGATTATGGGTTGAACCACAAGTCCTGTTAAAGGTGCGGCAATCCACAAACCGGGAATATCATCTACTTCGGCACCAAGAGTTTGAAAAATTCGAGACATGAATCCACCTTGTAAGGCAAATCCAAATTGTATTCCTAAGAAACCGAAACTCATGTTCCAAATTTCCCAGAAACTTAATTTACGCTTTTCCATTATCGTAATTTAATTAATTAAACGATAAGCGCTATGCTTATCAAAACTTATGTTTTTTTAGAAGTGAACATATAAGCTTTGATGTTGTAAATTTAAAGATATTTTTTTTAATAAAACAAGTAATTTTTTTTAATTTCAAACGTTTTAGTGTAACTATAAAAAACTTAAAAAACTATTAATCAGTTATTTATACCTTACTATTTCGTTATCGTAGATTCTCTAAAAATGAGATTTGTTTCAATTAATTCTGTTTTATAATGTTCGTCTTCTTCGTCTTCAAGTTCTAATCTATCGATTAACATTTGAGCCGATTTTCTTCCCATTTTTATACCATTCTGACTAACCGTTGAAATACTAGGAGTTGAAAATTGAGAAATAATTCCATCAGTAAATCCAATTACAGAAATATCATCAGGAACTTTTAAATTATTTTTTGTTGCAATTTTAATAGCTGTTACGGCAAACAATTCGTTAACTGCAAAAATGGCATCGCACTTTATATTTTTGATAAGGTTTTCAATTTTGACAGAACAATTATCAATATCTTCAATTTTAACTATTAAATCTTCATTAACAGAAATACCATTAGAAAGTAACGCTTTTTTGTAACCATCGGTTCTTAATTTTCCAACACTTACATAATCTACGGTTGTTATTAAACCAATTTTTTTAAATCCGCTATCTATAAAAAACTGAACTGCATTAAAGGCTGCTTCTTGATCGTCAATTATAACTTTGTCGCAAAAAACATCATTTGTAACCCTGTCAAACATGACCACTGGCATACCTTGACTTATAATTTCTTGAATATGATGAAAATCTTTTTTTTGCTGTGTTTCTTTAGAAAGCGACATAATAAATCCGTCTGTACTTCCATTTGCCAAAAGTTCCATGTTTATGACTTCTTTATCAAATGATTCGTCTGAAAGACATACGATTACATTATAACCATTTTCATTTGCTACTTGTTCTATTCCGCTAATTACGGTAGCAAAAAAATGATGTACTATTTCGGGAATAATGATTCCAATTGTCTTAGTTTTCTTATTCTTTAAACTTAAGGCAATATTATTAGGTTTATAATTGTAGAGTTTAGCAAATGCTTGCACTTTTAAACGAGTGTCTTCGCTAATTTCATGACTATCTCTCAATGATTTAGAAACTGTTGAAATAGAGACATCTAATTCTTTGGCAATTTGCTTTAGTGTTACTTTTTTTCTCATTATGAAAAATGCAAAATATTAATATGTTTTAAAAGTACCATTTTTTTTTTAAGTATCGTAATTTTTTGAGGAAAACCCTAGTAAAACAATAAAGTTTTCAACACGAAAACGTTTTCGCAAGGGTTTTCGTAATGTTGAGTTTTTTTATATGTAATTTTTACATAAATTTAACATTAGAAGTGAATATATAAGCTATTAAAAACAATCTAATCTAAACAATTTGTATGAAAACACTGCAAAAAAAGCTGTTATTTTTCTTATTAATATTGCCATTAGGTATACTTGCACAAAGTACTTTAAACGGAACTGTGTTGGATGGGGCTAATTCAAGTCCTTTACCTGGAGCCAATATTATAGTAGAAGGCACTAAAAATGGCGCTACTACTGATTTTGATGGGAAATTTACAATTTCTAACATTAAAAAAGGAGATGTAATTACTATCTCTTACATTGGTTATAAAGACCAAAAAATCACATTTAACAATCAAAACAATATTACAATTACTTTAGAAGAAGATTCTAAAGAATTAAAAGATGTTGTAGTTATTGGTTATGGAACCGTTAAAAAGAAAGATGCTACTGGTTCTGTTAGTACAATTAGTTCAAAAGACTTTAACAAAGGTGCAAATGTTACTGTAGACAATTTATTAACAGGTAAAGTTGCCGGAGTTACTATTAACAGTAATGGCGGATCTCCGGGTTCTGTTCCGACAATTAGAATTAGAGGAGGTTCTTCTCTTTTAGCAAACAATGACCCTCTTGTTGTACTAGATGGTTTACCAATGGATTCTAGAGTTTTAGCTACTTTAAATCCAAGTGATGTTGAAAGTTTCACTATTTTAAAAGATGCTTCTGCAACCGCAATTTATGGTACAAGAGCGTCTAATGGAGTTATTATCATAACTACTAAAAAAGGATCAAAAGAACTACAAGTTGATTATAATGTTCAATACGGTACTGGCCAAAAAGTTAACAAAATTGACGTACTTTCTGCCGATCAATTTAGACAAGTTGTAAATAATCTATATCCTGTAGGCCCAGGAATAACTGATTCTGCTTTTAATCAAGGCATCAGAAATAAAATGGGTGATGCTAACACAGATTGGCAAGAAGAAATTTACAGACGTACTGATTATATTGATAACAACCTTAGTCTTAGAGGAAACTTCTTAGGATTTTTACCAACAAGGTTGACTATTGGAAATACTTACCAAGAAGGTTTAAGATTAACTGACTATATGAATCGTAATAATGTATCGTTAAACTTAAATCCTTCATTCTTCAACAACCATTTAAAAGCAAAATTATCTTTAAATTACACCAATACTCAAAGAAGAAATGCACCAGGGGTTGAAGGTGGCGCAATTGCAATGGATCCAACGCAACCAGTTTATGATCCTACATCTCCTTTTGATGGTTTCTTTGAATTTAGAAACGGACCTTCAATTAATGATTTTGCTACAATTGCAACGGCAAATCCTGTAGCTCAATTATTACAAACTAATAATAGAAGTGTAAATAGAAAACTTTTTGGTAATTTTGAAGTTGATTATAAATTTCATTTTTTACCTGAACTTCGTTTAGTTACAAATTTAGGTTTAGATAGAGATGAAGGATATAGTAAAAATTTCACTCCAGCAACTGCAAGAACTTCTCCTGTGAGACAAAATGTCTTAATTGGAAATAATAGCTATTCTGATGGCGTTAGTACAAATAAATTATTAGACGCCTATTTAGTTTATAACAAAACTATAAATGATTTAACATTTGATATTACTGGTGGTTATTCTTACCAAATTTTTGAAGGAAATGGATATACAAGTAGAAATCAAAACAACGCTGATGACGTTCCTCAATATTTTGTGAGTGACGATATTGTATATGTTGGTTTCTTTGGAAGAACAAACTTCAGCTTTAAAAATAAATATTTGTTAACTTTAAGCTATAGAAGAGATGGAACATCTAGATTTTCTGACGCGAACAGATGGGGAAATTTCCCTGCAGCATCTTTAGCATGGAAAGTAAACGAAGATTTTCTTAAAGATAACAAAACCATTAGCGAATTAAAACTAAGAGCTGGATGGGGTATTACAGGGCAACAAGATATTGGTGCGGGATTATTTTATTTACCACAATACTTCTTGGGAGATCAAAACTCACAATATGCATTTGATAGTAATTATTACAACGTTGCACAACCCGGAGGTTTTAATCCAAATCTTAAGTGGGAAGAGACAACAACCTATAATGCAGGGATTGATTTTGGAATTAAAGACAATCGTTTAAATGGTAGCTTAGACTTCTTTTATAAAGTATCAAATGATTTATTCCAAGTTGCGCCTTTTGCAGATGGTAGTAATTTTACTAACGAAGGGCCTCAAAATATTGGAAGCATGAGTGTTAAAGGTTTTGAATTAAACATTAATTATGATGTTTTAAAACAAGAAAATTTAAATTGGAGTGTAAACTTTAATGCTTCTAAATTTGAAAGAAGAATTGATGAAATTGCTGGAGGTGTGCCAATCTTCGTAGGAAATATTGGCGTAGGAACAGAATCACAAATTATGCAAGAAGGATATACACCTAATTCATTTTATGTATTTAAACAATTATACAATTCAAATGGAATGCCAATTGAAGGTGCATTTGCAGATTTAAATGGAGATGGTATTGTAAATAATAGTGATAGATATATCTATAAAAATGTTGATCCAGATTTAATTTTAGGATTTTCAACAACCTTTAATTACAAAAAATTTGATTTAGGTTTTAACTTAAGAGCAAGTTTTGGAAATAGAATATTAAATGTTGTTAAATCTCGTTCTTCTTATTATAACCAAATTTTGAATGGAGAATTACAAAACCTTCCTTCATCTGTACTTGATTATAATTTCCAAACTCCAGGCGTTGGTCAAGTATTATCTGATTTATTCGTGGAAAACGGCTCTTTCTTAAGAATGGATTATGCTACCTTTGGATATACATTTCCTAAATGGTTAGAAGGCAAAGCTTCATTAAGAGTATTTACTGGTGTTCAAAATCCTTTTATTATAACAAAATATTCTGGCTTAGATCCTGAATTCTCTGGTGGAAATGACCAAACTATATACCCAAGACAAAGACAAATTTTATTTGGAGCTAATGTCAAATTTTAAAAAAATTGTGAATATGAAAAAAATAAGTCAAATCTTAACTCTTTTATTCATTTCGTTGAGTTTTAACTCATGTACGAGTGATTTAGAAGTTGACCCAAACGATCCTCTGAGACTAGATGAGGAAGCGTTTTACTCTCAACCTGGAGCATATACTAATGCAATAGCAGGTATTTATGGAAATCTTTCTCTTACAAGCACTAATGGTGCCACTTCTTCAAACTTAGGAGGAATAGACCCAGGATTTAGTCAATACGGACGTGTTGTTTGGTATTTAAATAACTTAACTACAGATGAGGCTATTTGGTCATATGAAGGCGGTAATGATATTGGAGTTCGTGAATTACAAAGAAATATTTGGGATGCATCAAATCCGTTTTTCAGAGGAATGTTTAGCCGTGCGATGCTTCAAGTAGCATTAGCAAATGAGTTTTTAAGACAATCAACACCTGACAAATTAAATTCAAGAGGGATTAGCGCAACAGAACAAGCGGAAATAGCATACTATAGAGAAGAAGCAAGAGCATTACGTGCTTTGGCTTACTATCATTTGATGGATTTCTTTGGAAAAGCGGCATTTAACACAGAAAATGATGCTGTAGGTGTTGCAGGTCCTGAATATAATAGAACGCAATTATTTAATTTCATTGAAGGTGAGTTGTTAGACATTTTACCAAATTTAAAAACAGCTAGAACTAATGAATATGGAAGATTAGATCAAGGTTTTGCTAGAATGTTATTGGCAAAAATATATCTTAACGCTGAAGTATATATTGGAACTGCTAAATATGACGAATGTGCAACACAATGTACAGAACTAATAAATGCAGGTTATATTTTAAATTCAAATTATAAAAACAACTTTACAGCAGATAATCATATTTCACCAGAATTAATATTTGCAATTCAATCAGACGGTGTTAGAACTCAAAACTATGGTCCTACAACTGTAATGATTAATGGACAAGTAGGCTCTCTTGAGCAAAATGGAGCTGATATGGGAATTCAAGGCTGGGGAGGAGCTTTGAGATTGAGAAAACAATTTGTTGAAAAGTTTAATGGCTCTGAATTTAATAATGATCAAAGAAATAATATTATTTCAGGTTCTAGAAATATAGAAATAACTAATGTAACCGATCGTGACCAAGGATATATTCTTTTTAAATATTCTAACAAAACTTCAACAGGAATTGCAGGCTCAAACTCAACATTTGCAGATACTGATTTCCCTTTATTTAGATTTGCAGATGTTTATTTAATGTATGCAGAATGTGCTGTAAGAGGAGCGTCAACTGCTACTTTATCTCAAGCAACAACATATATAAATTTAATTCGCCAAAGAGCTAATAGTGGTTCAACTAGCGCAGACATTTCTCAATCTAACTTAACTTTAGACTTTATATTAGATGAAAGATCAAGAGAATTACATTGGGAAGGCCATAGAAGACAAGACTTAATCAGATTTAATAAATTTACAGGTGGAAGTTACAACTGGGCTTGGAAAGGAAACGGAGTTAATGGTATTGCTTTACCTCAACACATGAAAGTTTTCCCTTTACATCCTGCAACTTTAGCTTCAAACCCTAATTTAACTCAAAACACAGGTTATTAATCAAAAAAAATTAAATATGAAAAATATAGTAAAATCATTTTTATCAATTGCTTTAGTAGCAAGTTTGGTATCTTGCGAAGATGAACAAAATTTAATGTTCTTAACTCCAGAAGGATCTTTTGAAATCCTTACACCAACATCTGGAGATGAAGTAGTTTTAGATGCAACTACTCCTTTAAATCCAGGGTTAACTTTATCTTGGGAAGATGCAAATTACGGATCAACTCCAACAGAAATTACTTATGAAGTGGAAATTGACAAAACAGGTGATGATTTTGACACACCATTAGTAATTACAAGTACTACAAATACATATGTAACAACTACATCTGATGTATTAAATAGTGCTGTGGTTGCTGTTGGATTAACTCCTTTTACACAAGGATCAATTGACATTAGAATTAAAGCATCTGTTGGTGCTCAAAGTAGCGAAGTACAATATTCAAACGTAATTAATTACTTAGTTACTCCATATTCTACAGATTTACCTAAACTTTCAGTACCTGGAAATCACCAAGGTTGGAATCCACCAACAGCTCCTAGAATTGCAGCTTCTGCTTTTGGTCAAACAGATTATGAAGGATATGTTTGGTTAGATGGTGACTTCAAATTTGTTGCTCCTGATGCTACAGGAAACTACAATTGGGGTAATACTGATTGGGGTGATGACGGAACTTTTTCTGGAGTATTATCTCAAGGTTCACCAACAAACTGTACTGCAACTACAGGTTATTACAGAGTTAAAGCTAATCCTGAAACATTAACTTACTCTGCAGATCCAGTAAGTTGGGGCATTATTGGTGCAGCTACTCCAACTGGATGGGATTCTGACACAGATTTAACTTACAACCCAGCAACCGGAAAACTTGAAATTGCAAGTATTGCATTAGTACCTGGAGCATTCAAATTTAGAGGAAACAATGCTTGGAGTAATGGATTCGATTTAGGTACAGTAAATGCTGATGGTTACTTAGTTGATGGAGGAGATTTAACTTTCTCTGGAGCTGCTGGTAACTATAAAGTAATCTTAGATTTATCTAATCCAAGAAGATATACTTATGAGTTAATTGCTCTTTAAAATATTTAAAATATTTAAAAAAGGCTGTCCTTAAACTGACAGCCTTTTTTTAAATTTAATAAGCTATGAAAAAACAAATACTATATTTTATAACACTTTTTACCGGGCTTTTTATTCAAGCGCAAGTAACTATTACTCCCAGTAGCTTTAATGTAACTGACCCAATAACAATTACCGTGTCAACTGCGGCTCAGTCGTGTAATCAAATGGGGACTTCTCCTGCAAAAGTATACATGCATGCTGGTATTGGAGATGATACAAATGCTTTTGGTTTCTCTGTAATAGGAAACTGGGGGCAAGATGATGCTGTTGGATTAATGACTAATAATGGAGATGGGACTTGGAGTATAACTCTAACACCTAGCACCTATTTTGGTTTAAATGGAACCCAACAAGCAAATGCCACTAAATTAGGTATGGTTTTCAGAAACGCAAATGGAAGTCAAACTTTAAAACTACCTTCAACTTGTAGCGATTTTATCTTCAATGTAGGTACTTTTCAAGTTAACTTAACCGCACCCGCTAACAACAGTAACACCATTATCAATTCTAATGGAAACCTTAACATTACCGCAACTAACACTGGCGGAAATGCAAATTATAATCTAAAAGCTAACGGAACTAGCATTAATACAAGTTCAACATCTAGTTATGCTTTTAATCACACCAATATTACATCAAATACTAGTTACGAATTAGAGGTTACAATTGGTGCTTCAACAATAACAAGAAGATTTTCAGTCATTGTAAATCCAGGGAGTACAACTCAAGCAATACCAAGTGGCTTAGTAAACGGAATAAATTATAACTTGACTGACAATACTAAAGCAACACTTGTTCTAGAAGCTCCAGGAAAAGATTTCGTTTATGTAGCTGGTAGTTTTAACAACTACAATCCTGATTCTAATTACGCCATGAAGAAAGATCCAAGTTCAGATAAATTTTGGTTAGAACTTACTGGATTAACTCCTGGCGCAAACAACACTTATCAATATTGGGTAGTAGATCAAACACCAATAGCAAACTCACCTTCATTAGTAAAGGCTGCAGATCCTTGTTCTACAATGGTTTTATCTCCATATGATGATCAATGGATACCAAATACTACTTTTCCTAGTTTACCGTCATATCCAGCAGGTCAAGATCGTGAAGTAACATGGTTTAAAACAGGAACAACACCATACAATTGGCAAGTAACTAATTTTACAAAACCAAACAAAGATAAATTGGTCGTTTATGAATTATTAATTCGTGACTTTGATGCTAATAGAAACTATCAAGATGTAATTAATAGAATTCAGTATTTTAAAGATTTAGGAATAAACGCCATTCAATTAATGCCAATCATGGAATTTGAAGGAAATGAAAGTTGGGGATACAATACCGCTTTTCATATGGCTTTAGATAAATTTTATGGAACTCCAGAAAAGTTTAAAGAATTAGTTGATTTATGTCACCAAAATGGCATTGCGGTAATACTTGACATTGCTTTTAATCATGCTTTCGGAAGAAATCCAATGATTAGAATGTGGATGAATGACCCAGATGGTGATGGTTGGGGTGGTCCTGCGAGTGACAATCCTTATTTTAATACAACTGCAAGACATAGTTATAGCGTGGGTGACGATTTTAACCACTCCTCTACTTTAACCAGAAATTATGTAAAGCAAGCCGTAAAACACTGGATTGAAGAATACAAAATAGATGGTTTTAGATGGGATTTAACAAAAGGCTTTACACAAAACTGTAGTGGCGGAGACGATGCTTGTACCAATACTTATCAGCAAGACCGTGTAGATGTATTGAAAGAATATGCCGATTATTGCTGGACATTAGACAACGATCATTATGTGATTTTTGAGCATCTAGGAACAGATGGTGAAGAACAACAATGGGCAAACTACAGAATTGGCGAAGGAAAAGGAATTATGATGTGGGGTGAAATGTATTCTCAATACAAAGAATTGGCAATGGGATATTCTACACAAAATATTTCAAGAATGTCGCATACAAGTAGAGGATTTACAGGTAAAAGACTTATTGGTTACCCAGAAAGTCATGATAAAGACAGAATGATGTATGAAGCCATAACTTATGGTAATGGTGCAGGTGCTTTTCCGGTTAATGGAAATTTAACCAATGCATTAAATAGAATGGGCGCAATTGGAGCTACAAGTATTTTAGTGCCTGGTCCAAAAATGATTTGGCATTTTGGAGAGTTAGGAAACAACCAATCTATTTTTACCTGCTCTAACGGAACAGTAAATGACGAAAGTACATTTTTTCCAGGCGATTGTAAGCTAGATACTAAAGAACAGGTACAATGGACACAAAATTGGTTGGCAGATGCAAGAAGAACTTCAATTTTAAGTGACTGGTCTAAAATGATTAAACTTAAAACTTCTGAACCTGTTTTCATGGGAGGCCACAGTATAAGTCCTGATGCTAACAATGTTAGACAACGTATTTATATTTATAACAATTCATTTCCTACAACACAATTGAGAAATGTAGTGGTAATTGCTAATTTTTCTGTGGCTAACTTAACTATTAATCCAAGTTTTCCAACAGATGCTTACACCTATCCTATGACATGGTATGATTTAATGGATAATAATGCTCCAGTTGTGATAAACAACCCAACTGATGTTATTAGTGTTAATTCGGGAAGATTTAGAGTTTTTGGAAATCAACCGTCTACACTTTCTTCAAACGATTTTGAAGCAAATCAAAACACTATTGCTTTATACCCTAATCCTGCAAAAAATGGCTTTGCTATTTCGCGAGATGCGTCTAAAGTAGAAATTTATAACATTGCAGGACAATTAGTTAAAGC
The DNA here is from genome assembly GCA_000169355.1 of Flavobacteria bacterium BAL38. Taxonomy (GTDB): domain Bacteria; phylum Bacteroidota; class Bacteroidia; order Flavobacteriales; family Flavobacteriaceae; genus Flavobacterium. The sequence goes on from AAXX01000001.1 coordinate 860,042, forward strand.
ATATAATGATATAAATTCAAATCAGCAACTTGATATCACAAACCTAGAAACAGGATTGTATTTAATCAAGATAACAGATATAAACGGCATAAGCCAAACAAAGAAAATGTTAAAAGAGTAAATTTACAGTTAGTTAAAAGAAAAGGCCACTTGATATTCAAGTGGCTTTTTTAATACTTTGTCTTACCATTCAAAAGGATTAGTGTGGAAACTGGGAAAAGCTACAATATTTCTACTGTATCTTTTTATTTATTATTGCTCAAAGTCGGGAGACTTTGCAGAGCTTGTGTATTTTTGCTTTTTTTATTTTAGCTCAAAGTCGGGAGACTTTGCGCAGCATGTTTAGTTTTAATTAGAACACTTCGCAGAGCGGGGTTGTTTTACTTTGTGGTCACGAGCAAGATGCTCGCGCTAGCGGGGACTAATTTAAACGAAAAATAATAATTAAAAAGTTTAAAAAAAATAACACAAAATATATCCAAAACAATTTTCTGTTTTTTATAACTCTTTTTATTTCTATAATATGCTTTGGATTATTTGTTTTTATTAATTGTTCTTTCATTTCTTTTAATGAGATGTAAGGTTTTATTTTAGCCTTAACTCTTAAAATGTTTTGAAAAACATAGGGTGAATCATCATTAACTAAATGATAAATAATCAAAAACAACAATAATATAACTAATATATACATGATAATTATTTAATTTTAGATAAAAGTGAATTAGCTGCATCATTTAAGTTGCCAAATTTCTGCATAAATGTATATGTTGGTCAACATATGCACCCGCTGCGCAAAGTCTCCCGACTTTGAGCAAAAATATATAAAAATTATTGACTAATTGAAAATTAATTTTTAACTCCTACTCCTCTTTTTCTCAAATTTATATTTCTGCTCATACTTTTCAAAAATATAAAATTAATAAACCATTTAAAGTTTATGTTGATTTTACAGTGGTCACGAGCAAGATGCTCGCGAAAGCATAAAAAACAAGCTGGTACTGAGGTTTTTTCAGTAATCTTAACCCATAAAAAAAAGCTCCAACTTACGTTAAAGCTTTTTGTGCGGGTAAAAGGACTCGAACCTTCACACCTTGCGGCACCAGATCCTAAGTCTGGCGTGTCTACCAATTTCACCATACCCGCGACAATTGGAGTGCAAATATAGATATTCGTATATATATATCAAACAAAAAACAAATTATTTTTATTAAAATTGATATACAACACCAACTCCTAATAATTGTTTCAATTGAATCTTTGGTCCTTTGACAACCTGAACTCCACCCTCCTCTTCTTTCGATTTTATATCATCATCATAAACAAGATGCGTTCCTATATTCGCTTTTACATATTGGTTTACCGTTAAATCTAACTGAATTTGCCAATCTACATCAATATTTCCAAAATTATTAATATAATCAGTATATAATGCAATTCTATTCTCAAGGTTAATATTGGTATAAATCTCTTTTTTCCATTGATTTGTAACTAAAATACCTGTTTCATTTCTAATATTTTTACCGTGTTTTAGTAACGTTCCAAATTCATCATAAACCGCTTTTTCCACTCCAAAAGCACCCTGATCTGCTAATCTTTGATCGAAAACCATGGTTGTTTTTTGCGTTAACGGAGAAAGATAAAAGTTTAAATTTAAATCTTTTCTAGAATATTCAGCTCCAATACCTAAAAAGGCATAAGCTGGAGCAAAAGGTCTTGAAATAGCTAAATCAACGTTTGGATACGCATATCCATTAGCAAATTGCGTGTTAAAATTAAATTTTCCGGCATAATACCAATTAGTAATAGTATCTCTTTTGTAGCCAAATGTTGAGTTAAAAGAAAATTGGTCGTCTGTTTTTCTAACCTCTTGACTTTCTTGTTTGTTAATTCCGTAACGCATAATCAATTCGTTTTTCCAATTGATATTTTCTTTTGTATATGTTCGAATAAACTGACCTTTTATTAGGCCTGAAATGGAATTATTACCACCCGCATTCCAATTCACAAAAGTAATTTGTGAAATATCTAAACCTACTTTATTTTCTTTTGACCAATACGAGATTGTATCTGGCAATTCAGTATTAATTGTTTGACTGAAATTAGACTGATAAACAAAAAATAACAATCCGAATAAATAGACTTTTTTTAACATTTTAAAATGTGTTTAATAATTGTATAATACTTGTAACGTCAATTTTACAAAGTTGTTGCAACTCTAAAACTGTTCCATGCTCTATAAATGCGTCAGGAATTCCTAAATTTACAATAGGCTTCTTTAAATTATTTGTAGCAATAATTGTATTGATTTGCTCTCCAAATCCACCAGTAATAACACCATCTTCAATAGTAATTAATTGGTCGTGAGCAGCTATAATTTCCCAAATAGAATTGACATCTAATGGTTTTATAAATGGAAAATGAAAATGCGAAAAGAAACTTGGGTTTTCAACCTCATTTAAAGCTTTCGTTACATTATTTCCAATTGTTCCTGTAGATAAAATTGCAACTTGAGTCCCTTTTTGAAGAGTTTTTAGCTTTCCAATCTCTATTTTCTCAAAAGGCAATTGCCAATTTACAACCTCTCCTCTTCCTCTAGGATAACGAATAGCAATTGGATAATTTAATCCTTCAGATGCTGTATACATAATATTTCGCAACTCTTTTTCATCTTTTGGTGACGCAATAATTAAATTTGGAATGCAATTCAAATAAGCAATATCAAAAACGCCATGGTGTGTGGCACCGTCTTCTCCTACTAAGCCTGCTCTGTCTAAACAAAAAATAACCGGCAAATTTTGTAATGCCACATCATGAATTACCTGATCGTAAGCACGTTGTAAGAAAGTAGAATAAATATTGCAAAACACAACCATTCCTTGCGTTGCCATTCCGGCTGCTAAGGTTACGGCATGTTGCTCGGCAATTCCAACATCAAAAGCTCTTTTAGGAAAAGCCTCCATCATATATTTCATAGAACTTCCGGTAGGCATAGCCGGAGTTATTCCAATGATTTTTTCGTTTTTTTGAGCTAATTCAACCAAAGTATGTCCAAAAACATCTTGAAACTTTGGAGGCAAATGCGATTCATCTTTCGGATGAATTTTGCCTGTCTCGGCATCAAATTTCCCTGGAGCGTGATATTTAACTTGCTCTTCTTCTGCTAATTGTAATCCTTTTCCTTTGGTAGTTATCACATGCAAAAACTTTGGACCTTTAACTAGTTTTAAACGTTCTAGTTCCGAGATTAATTTTGGTAAATCGTGACCATCAATAGGACCGGAATAATCAAAATTCAAGGATTTGATAATATTATTTTGTTTTGGATTTTTACCTTCTTTCACAGCGGTTAAATAATCCTTCAAAGCACCAATACTTGGATCAATTCCAATGGCGTTATCATTTAATATTACTAATAAATTCGCATCGGTAACACCCGCATGATTTAAGCCTTCAAAAGCCATCCCACTTGCTATAGAAGCATCACCAATAACTGCAATATGTTGCTTATTTATTTCTCCTTTTAATTGCGAAGCTAACGCCATTCCTAAAGCAGCTGAAATAGAAGTGGAAGAATGTCCAACTCCAAATGCATCATAAGGACTTTCGCTTCGTTTAGGAAAACCCGAAATACCATTCAACTCTCTATTGGTATGAAAAATAGCTTGTCTTTCGGTTAGAATTTTATGTCCGTAAGCTTGGTGACCTACATCCCAAACCAACAAATCTTCAGGTGTATTAAAAACGTAATGAAGTGCAATCGTTAATTCAATAACACCTAAGCTCGCGCCTAAATGCCCTTCTTTTTTCGAAACAATATCAATAATAAAGTCTCTCAATTCTTTGGCTAATTGAGGTAGTTGATTTTCAGGCAATTTCCTTAAATCTATGGGGTTATTAATATTTGCTAGTAAATTGCAGTTCATAAATAATAAAAAGCAAATTTAAGCTTTTGTTTTAGATTATTGCGATTTTATACGAATAGGATATGTCATCTTTACTTTTACTTTTTCTCCTTGAAGTTCTGCCGGTTTCCATAAAGGTGCATTTTGAAACAGATTGATAATTTTATCTTTTAACACCTTGTCTTTTCCTCTAACAACTTTAATATCTTCTAATTTTCCTTCTGTATTAATAACAAATTGAAAAAGCATCAGTTCAGGCTCAACTGGTTCTTTAAGCGATAAATTTTCAAGAATATATTGATTTAATTTAGTTTCACCACCAGGAAATTCGGGTTTTTTATCTACCTGAAGTGCATTATATATTTTTTCTGTATCTATTTCAACTGGTTCCTGAATTACATCACCCATCATTATTTCCTCTTCAATTATAGTAGGCTCCACTTCAACAATACCAACTAATATGGGAAAAGGTTTTTGAATTTTATTCGTCCCTTTAAGTCCTTCAATATGCTTTGTCGTATCTAAATTATTAGTTGGAGAAATTAAACTGTCGTTAGAAAGAGATAAACTATCATCAATCAACACTATTTTACTAACTGGTTGTGTTTTATTATTGTGATCTTTACAGCTAAAAAGGGTTGTGCCCATAGAAATAAATAAAGCCAACATAAAGACATTTCTAAAAGAAGTTTGTTGGTAAATTATATTTTTAGGAATTTCAATTTGAATCTCTTTTAATTGTTCCTTTTTGAATCGTCCACAAGTTTTCGTTCCCTTATTTTTTAAAAAATAATCGTTTATTTCATCAGTTGAATTAGTAGTAAAATCGATTACGGTTTTAGCACATGATTGACAAAATCTTCCTTTTTCTTCCGATAACATGGTGTCCCAATTTTCATTACAAGGAGTTGGAATTGTAACGTTTATTTTCTTCATCGCTTAATAGTTTGCAAAAGCAATACAAATATTGTTCCAAAATAATGTAATTTTGTTTTATGATTACTTTGTATACAGACGACTATTTTATGAAGAAAGCCTTACAGGAAGCAGAAACTGCTTTTGAGAAAGGCGAAATTCCTGTTGGAGCTGTTATCGTTATTGATAATAAAGTAATTGCTCGCACGCATAATTTAACCGAATTATTGCATGATGTTACCGCTCATGCCGAAATGCAAGCCATAACCAGTGCTGCCAATTTCTTAGGCGGAAAATATTTAAAAGACTGCACTTTATATGTTACCTTAGAACCTTGCCAAATGTGTGCCGGTGCTTTGTATTGGTCACAAATTTCTAAAATTGTTTTTGGTGCATCCGATGAAAATCGTGGATTTCAAAAAATGGGAACACAATTGCACCCAAAAACCCAAGTAATTTCAGGCGTTTTAGAAAAAGAATGTGCCGACTTAATGAAGTCTTTTTTTAAAAACAAAAGATAATTAACCAAGTAACTTAAATTTTGTAAATTGGTATATCTTTTGATGTTGCATAAAAAATAAAATAACGCTCTAATTTTTGTTCCATATGAAAAAAATACGTTTCATCCAGTTACTTTTTATAGTAATTGTAGCCGCTTCTTGTTCTAAAAGCACCAAAAATTTTAATTCTGATTTTTCTCTTTTTAAAGCATATATCTTAAACTTTAGTTCTGGCTTGGTTTCTGCTAATAGCGACATAAGAGTGGTTTTAGCTTTTGACAAAAAAGAGTGGTCACCCAACGAAGAGTTAGACAAAAATTTATTTAGTATCAACCCAAGTGTTGACGGAAAAGTAATTGCACTTTCAAATAACACAATTGCTTTTATTCCAGAAAAAAAATTAGACCAAAATAAAGAATATCAAATTTCATTGCATTTGTCTAAATTAACAAATGTTCCTAGCGAATTGAAAGACTTTCATTTCACTATAAAAACCATTAAACAAGATTTTTTGGTTACAACAAACGATTTACAATCGTATAGTAAAGAATTTCAATACCTAAATGGGATAATAACATCAAGCGATGATTTAGATTTTGAAACTGCAAAAAAATTAATTACAGCTACACAAGAAAACAATAATTTAAAAATTAAATTTAGTAAAGAATTAAGCACAAAAAAAGAATATAAATTTGTTATCGACAGCATTAAAAGATTAGTAGAAGATAGTAAAATAAAAATTTCTTGGAACGGAAACCCCTTTAAAATAGAGCAGAAAGGTGAAATGGAATATGAAATTCCAGGTAAAAATAATTTTAAAATTGTATCTGCAGAAGTTGAAGAAGGGAATAATCAAATTTTAGCGCTTAATTTTTCAGACCCTTTAAATAGAGACCAAGATTTTAGTGGTTTGGTTCAAGTTGAAACGGCTACTAATTTACGTTTTGCAACAGCCGGAAACATATTGAAGGTATTTTTAGACCAACCTTTAAAAGGAGAACTTTTAGTGGAAGTTTTTCAAGGAATTGAAAGCGAAGATGGTTTTAAAATGAAGCAAAATTTTTCTAAAAAAGTAACTTTTGAACAAACTAAACCCGGAATTCGTTTTATAAAAAGCGGAACTATTTTGCCAAGTTCTAACAACTTAAAAATTAATTTCGAATCGGTGAATTTGAGTGCAGTTGATGTTAAAGTGTACCAAATTTACAAAAATAACATTCTTCAATTCCTTCAAGACAACGAACTAAACGGAAGCAGAAATCTAAGAAAAGTAGCACAACCCATAGCAAAAAAAACAATTGCATTAAATAAAAACAAATTACAGAATTCTAGTAAATGGAATGCCTATGCAATAGATTTATCCACAATAATCAACCCAGATCCAGGCGCTATATATAGAGTAGAAATCTCTTATAAACGAAAACATTCTCTATACAAATGTAGCTCTACTTATGTTGCTGATGAAAATGAAGAAATTACACAAGATGAAGAAGTAAGAAGCAATCAAGACTATTATGATGATTACTATTATGAAGGATACGATTGGTATGAAAGAGAAGATCCTTGTTCAGATTCCTACTATTATAACAATACCATTTTTACTAATGTAATTGCTTCAGATTTAGGTGTAATTGCAAAACGAGGAGGCAATGGGTCATACACATTTGCCGTTAATAATATTATTTCTACAGAACCTGTTTCAAGTGCAAAAATTGAACTGTATAATTTCCAACAACAACTTCTTGGAACTATTACAACCGATAATGATGGAATTGCCAAAACAGAGCTAAATAAATATGCTTTTTTTGCTATTGTATCAAAAGACAAAAACACAACATATGTAAAGTTAGACGAAGGTCAATCATTATCTGTAAGTAATTTTAATGTAGGTGGAGAAGAATTACAAAAAGGCTTAAAAGGCTTTATTTATGGCGAAAGAGGTGTTTGGCGTCCAGGCGATACCCTTCATGTAGCTTTTATGTTGAATGATGTGGAAAGTAAACTAGGAAAATCGCACCCAATTACTTTTAAATTAAGCGATCCACAAGGAAAAATGCGCTATCAAACAGTGCAAAAATATAACGATTTGAATCATTATAAATTTAAAATAACAACAAAAGATAATGATCCAACTGGAAATTGGGAAGCTAAAATTTCTATTGGTGGCGTACATTTTTATAAAAGTATAAAAATTGAAACTATAAAACCAAACCGATTAAAAATCAAAAATAGCTTTGCAGACAAACAATTGTCTGGTAATAAATTAAACGGAGGAGAAATAGAAGTAGCTTGGTTACATGGTGCAATAGCTAAAAATTTAAAGATTGAAATGCAAGCCAAATTTTTAGAACAAAAAACTACTTTTAAAAAATACGAGAAGTATGATTTTGATGACGAAGTACGGAAATTTCATACAGAAGAAGTAAATGTTTTTTCTGGAAAAGTTAACGAATTAGGAAAAACAAATATAACAATCCAACCTAAAATAACGAGCCAAGCGCCAGGAAAATTAAAATTAGTATTTCAAACAAAAGCTTTTGAAAATGGAGGCGATTTTAGCACAGATGTGGCTACTGCTACTTATTCACCTTATAAAACTTACGTTGGAATAAAAGCACCTGAACCAAACAAATATGGCTTGTTAGAAACAGAAAAATTAAATCGTTATGATATAGTAACTTTAGACGAATTGGGTAAACCAAAATCGGTTAAAAATTTAGAAGTTCGTGTGTATAAAGTAGAATGGCGCTGGTGGTGGAATTCTAATGGAGATGATTTATCAAAATACAATTCATCTGAAGTTACAACTGCTTATAAAAACTATGTGGTTACAACAGATGCATCTGGAAAAGGAAGCATTCAATTTAAGGTTCCTGAAGCCGATTGGGGAAGATACCTTATTAGAGTTTCAGACAATTCAGATGGTCATGCAACTAGTCTAACTTCGTATATTGATTGGCCATATTGGTCAGGAAAATCGAGACAAGGAAATAGCGAAACGGCTAACATGTTAGTATTTACAGCTAATAAAGAAAAATACAATGTAGGTGAAAACGCTGTTGTTTCTTTCCCTTCAAGTGAAGGCGGAAGAGCTTTAATTTCTATTGAAAATGGTTCCAAAGTAATAAAAACGCTATGGGCAACCACTAAAAAAGGGGAAACTCAAGTTGAAATTCCGATTACTGGTGACATGGCGCCAAATGTGTATTTTCATATTTCATTATTAAAACCACACGCTTCAACTATTAACGATACACCTATTAGAATGTATGGTATTTTACCCGTTGAAGTAATAAACAAAAACACCATTTTAGAACCAGAAGTAACGATTCCATCTGTTTTAAAACCAGAACAAAAAACAACCTTAAAAGTTAGCGAAAAACAAGGTAAAGAAATGACCTATACCATAGCTATTGTTGATGATGGTTTGCTTGATTTAACCCGATTTAAAACTCCAAATGCATGGGATAAATTCTATTCAAGACAAGCACTTGGTGTAAAAACATGGGATATTTATGATGACGTTATTGGTGCTTATGGCGGCAAAATTAACCAAATTTTTAGCATTGGAGGAGATCAAGATTTGGCTGGTGGAAATGCAAAAAAAGCAAATAGATTTAAACCCGTAGTCATTTATTTAGGCCCATTCAAATTAGAAAAAGGACAAACCAAATCACATACGATAACTTTACCAAACTACGTAGGTTCGGTTCGAACAATGGTTGTGGCAGGTAATGCTAAAACAAGTGCATATGGAAGTGTAGAAAAAACATCTTTTGTAAGAAAACCTGTTATGGTATTGGCTTCGGTGCCTAGAAAAATTTCTCCAAACGAAAAAATAACATTACCTGTTACCGTTTTTGCAATGGAAAGCCAAGTAAAAAATGTTAATGTGCAATTAAAAACAAATAACGGAGTAAGAATTATCGGAAACACAACTCAAAATGTAAGTTTTAGCTCACCAGATGAAAAAGTAGTTTTCTTTAATTTGGAAGTTGGAACCGCAACAGGAATAGGGAAAATTGAAGTTATTGCAACTTCTGGAAAAGAAAAATCTACTTATGTGGTTGAAGTAGATATTACAAACCCTAATCCAATAACAAACGATTTTGTAGATATGGTAATTCCGGCAAACAGTTCTAAAACAATTAATTGGAACACATTTGGAATACCCGGAAGTAACAAAGCAAGGCTTGAAGTTTCATCTTTTCCAACAATCAATTTTAATGGACGATTGAGTTATTTAATTCAATACCCGCATGGTTGTGTGGAACAAACCACATCCGCTGCCTTTCCTCAATTATACTTATCAGATATTATGGATGTTGATGCGAACAAGAAAGCAGAAATTCAACGAAACATAAATGCTGGAATTCAAAAATTAGGCAATTTCCAACTATCAAATGGTGGATTGAGTTATTGGCAAGGAAATAACTATGTAGATGATTGGGCAACTTCTTATGCGGGACATTTCTTATTAGAAGCCGAGAAAAAAGGCTATGTTTTACCAATCGGATTTAAAAATAAATGGATTTCGTTCCAACAATCCGAAGCTAAAAAATGGCGATTCAACGCACAGTATCGTAACGATTTTGCGCAAGCGTATCGTTTATATACTTTAGCATTAGCAGGTTCAGCCGATATGGGTTCAATGAACAGATTAAGAGAAACTACTGGAATCTCAAACGAATCCAAATTGCGATTAGCCGCTGCTTATGCTTTAGCAGGTCAAAAGAAAGCCGCGTTATCTTTGATAGGAACAACAACTACTCAAGAAGACAAGCGATATGCAGATTATTACTATGGTTCGGAAGAAAGAAATCGAGCTATGGTTTTAGAAACCTACATTTTGGTAGATAACAAAACGAAAGCGTATGAAATGGCAAACAAATTAGCTAAAGATTTATCTTCTAATCGTTATATGAGTACGCAAACCACCGCTTTTGGATTGTATGCTATGTCAAAATTCGCGCTTAAAAATGGTGGAAAAGGTGTGAATATGACGTATTCAATAGCTGGAAAATCGGAAACGGTTAGTTCTAAAAAATCATTTGTAGATAGAAATTTAGTAGTAAAACAAGGTTCGAATTCGGTAACGATTCAAAATAAAAACAGCGGAACACTTTATGTTCGTGTATTAAATAGCGGAATTTTACCTGTAGGACAAGAAAAAGAAATTCAGAAAAATTTCTCAACTTCGGTAGTTTATAAAGATAGAAAAGGAACTGTTCTGAATTTAAGTTCGGTAAAACAAGGAACTGAAATCGTAGCGCAAGTTACTATTAGAAATCAATCGGATGAAACTTTAGAAAATGTAGCGCTTTCTCAAATAGTTCCATCTGGATTTGAAATTATGAATTCACGCTATACCGATTTTGGAAGTTATGCCGAAAACAAAGCCGATTACATAGATATTCGTGATGATAGAACACAATTCTATTTTGGAATAAGAGCTGGCGAAACCAAAACATTTACAATGTTGTTAAATGCAACTTATTTAGGAAAATATTATTTACCTGGTATACAATGTGAAGCTATGTACGATAATAATTACTTGGCAAGAACCAAAGGACAATGGGTGCAAATAGTGAAAGAGTAAGTTGGTTTACTCGATTAAAAACTAAAATCAGAAATAATAAAATTAAAACTGCCATGAGCGTATTGCTTGTGGTGGTTTACTATTTCTCACTCCCAAGACAACTTTTTGAAAACAAGTATTCCACCGTAATTGAAAGTCAAGATGGGCAACTTTTAGGAGCTAAAATCGCTTCCGATGGACAATGGCGTTTTCCAGAAAGTGATAGTGTGCCACATAAATTTCAGAAATGCATTGTTGCTTTTGAAGACCAACATTTTTATAAACATTTTGGGTTTAACCCCATTTCAATGTGTCATGCTTTTCAGCAAAATCGAAAAGCAAATCGTGTAGTTCGTGGCGGAAGCACATTAACCCAACAAGTGATTCGTTTGCACCGTAATGGAAAATCGCGTTCCTATTTTGAAAAAGGAATCGAAATGATTCTCGCAACTCGTTTAGAATTTCGTCATTCAAAAGATAAAATATTAGAATTGTATTGTGCTCATGCGCCTTTTGGAAGTAATGTGGTAGGTTTAGAAATGGCATCTTGGAAATATTTCGGATTGCAACCCCATCAATTATCATGGGCGGAAGCAGCTACTTTAGCGGTTTTACCCAATGCGCCAAGTTTAATTTATCCTGGAAAAAATCAAGAACGATTATTAGCGAAACGTAATCGATTACTAAAGAAATTGTACAATGATAAAGTAATTGATAAAGCAACTTACGAATTATCATTGCAAGAGAATTTGCCTCAAAAACCGTTTGATGTGCCACAAATTGCACCTCATTTGGTTCAAAAAGTAGCAAAAGAAAATCCGGCAGAAAAAATAAAAACCACCATTCAATTGGATTTGCAAGAACGCACCAACGAAATCGTAAAGCAATATTATAATTATTACAAACAAAATCAAGTCTATAATATTTCTGTTTTGGTGGTGGATGTGAAAACGAGAAATGTGATTACGTATGTTGGAAACAGCCCAACAGATAAAGAACATCAAAAAGATGTCGATATTATTGAAGCGCCAAGAAGTACTGGAAGTATTTTAAAGCCCTATTTATATGCTGCTATGCTGAATGATGGCTATATTTTACCACAAACATTGGTTCCCGATGTTCCAACACAAATTTCAGGATATTCACCTCAGAATTTCAATTTAACTCATGATGGTGCGGTTCCTGCGAGTAGAGCTTTGGCGCGTTCATTAAATATTCCGTCGGTTTTGATGTTGCAAGATTATTCGGTAAATCAGTTTTATGAAAAATTACAACAATTGAAGTTGCGAAATGTCAACCGGCAACCTTCTAATTACGGTTTATCGTTGATTTTAGGTGGTGCCGAGTCTAATTTGTGGGATTTGTGCAAAGCGTATGCTTATATGTCTTCTACGCTAACTTATTTCAATCATAACGATTCGAAATATCGTAAAAATGAAATGCAAAATTTGAATTACGATGGTAATTTTCAAAATGATTTTGGGACTAGTTCGCGTCAGAAAAACATTTTTGGCGCAGGCGCTATTTGGCAAACATTTAATGCAATGAAAGAAGTCAACCGACCAGAAGGTGATGAAGCTTGGAAATTTTACGATTCGTCACTAGAAATTGCATGGAAAACAGGAACAAGTTTTGGAAGTAGAGATGCATGGGCAATTGGTGTTACTAAAGATTACGTAGTGGGAATTTGGGTTGGAAATGCCACAGGAGAAGGAAGACCATTATTAACAGGAGTTGATAGTGCTGCTCCTATTTTGTTTGATGTTTTTAGATTATTACCAAAATCGAAATGGTTTGAAAAACCTTATAACGATTTAGAAGACGTTGAAATTTGTAAAACTTCTGGATATTTAGCGCAAGACCATTGCCCGAAAGTAAAGCAATGGATTCCAAAAACAGCAAAAAAAACAGATAATTGTCCGTATCATAAAATTATTCATTTAGATAAACATCAGCAATTTAGAGTAAATAGTAATTGCGAAAGTGTTGATGAAATGACAACTAAATCTTGGTTTGTTTTACCACCGGTTATGGAATGGTATTATAAGAGTAAGAATGTAAATTATCAAAATTTACCACCGTATAGAAGTGATTGTGTAGACGCTTTACAAGACAAACGTATGGATTTTATTTATCCCAAAGCGAATACTAAAATCATATTGACTAAGGATTTTGAAAGCAAACTACAACCTGCCATTATCAAAGTAGCACATTCTAATTCCGATGCTGAATTGTTTTGGTATTTAGATGATAAATATGTAGGAACCACAAAAACCTTTCATGAAAAACCCATTTTTGCTACATCTGGAGTTCATGTAATTACTGTAGTAGATGATTTTGGCAATGAAATTAGGCGAAAAATAGAATTTGAAAGTGAGTAAACACAAAAAAACCGCCAATCTTTCGAAAGGCGGTTTTTGTTTTTACAGGATACATCCCATATTATTTTACTATAATTTCATTTCCTTCTTTATCGAAGAAGTGATATTCTAGATACGTGTAAGCGTCACGAGGTATAATTTTCACCCATTTCTTATATTCGAAAAACCATTTCGAACGTAAGGATGGAAAACCTTTAGAAAGGTATGCTGCCACAAACGGATGTACGTTAAGTACAACTTTTTTATGGTCTTTTATAATGCGTTCAAGGTCAGTTGCAATCTTGTCAACGATTAAAATTGGAGCTTCAATTTCCCTATGTTCATTGTTTGGGTCTTCTTCTCTTGTTTTAATATTAACTTCAGGTCTGACTCTTTGTCTAGTAATTTGAATTAATCCAAATTTGCTAGGAGGCAAGATTTTATGCTTGGCCTTATCGTCACTCATTTCTTCTCTTAAGAAATCATATAAAACTTTGCGGTTTTCTGGATTTTGCATATCAATGAAATCCACCACAATAATTCCGCCCATGTCTCTCAGTCTCAATTGACGAGCAATTTCTGCTGCGGCAATCATATTAACTTCAAGTGCAGTACCTTCTTGGCTAGTTGCTTTGCTTGAACGATTTCCACTATTCACGTCTATAACATGTAAAGCTTCTGTATGTTCAATAATTAAATAAGCACCTTTGCTCATGGAAACTGTTTTTCCAAAAGACGTTTTTATTTGTCGTTCAATATTATACTTCTCAAAAAGAGGTAAGTCTTTAGACTGATAGTGTTTTACGATAGACACTTTATCGGGAGCTATTTCTTGCAAATACTCCTTCGTTTCTAGGTACAAATCTTCATCATCTACATAAATACCAGTAAAGGTATCATTAAATACATCTCTTAAGATAGAAGAAGCTTTGTTAAGTTCTCCTAATACTTTTGATGGATGATGAGCAGTTTGTAACCTTCTGCTCATTGCCGACCAACGGTCGAGCAGTGTTTGCAGGTCTTTATCAAGTTCGGCTACTTTTTTGCCTTCGGCTACTGTTCGTACAATAACCCCAAATCCTTTTGGTTTAATAGATTGAACCAGTCGTTTTAATCGATCTTTTTCTTCTCTCGATTCTATTTTTTGAGAAACAGAAACTCGATCTGAAAAAGGTACTAAAACCACGTATCTTCCTGCTAAAGAAATCTCAGAACTAATTCTGGGACCTTTTGTAGAAATAGGCTCTTTAACTACTTGAACTAAAACAGATTGATTGGCACTAAGAATATCATTTATAGAACCATCTTTATCTATTTCAGCTTCAAAAGGAAAATTTTTGAGTGAATAATCTTTTATTTTACCTGCGCTTACAAGTTTAATGAATTTTGTCAAAGAAGGTAAGTTAGGACCTAAATCATGATAATGCAAAAAAGCATCTTTTTCATGACCTAAATTCACAAAAGCTGCATTTAAACCAGCAACTGGCTTACGGATTTTGGCTATAAAAATATCGCCTACCGCAAAATTGCTTTGCTTTTCTTCTTCTTTGTGTAATTCAATTAGTTTTCCATCTTTTAATAAGGCAAAATCTACAGCGTCTGAACCTGATCGAATAATTAATTCTTTGTTCATGCAGTACATTTTTATCTGTTTGTGCTCGGTTCTTGATGTTTTGTTGATTGATGTTTTTAAATTCATCCATCATCTAACATCCATCATCTAACATTTTCACAGATGGATTAAAAATAATTTTACAGGATTTTTCCCGATAATCAATTTTGAATTGATTAATTTCAATGAACTTTTTTCTAAAAAAGAAAAAGTAGTTTTAAACTACTTTTTCTTTTTATGACGGTTTGCTCTCGCTCTTTTCTTACGTTTGTGAGTTGCTACCTTATGTCTTTTTCTTTTTTTACCACTTGGCATAACATGTTGGTGTTTAGATTAATAAATAGTTTTTATACTGTAACTTCTGTTTTTTCTTTAACGCTTTCTACAAACACTTTAGCAGGCTTAAAAGCTGGAATGTTGTGTGCAGGAATTTTAATTGTAGTGTTTTTAGAAATGTTTCTTCCTGTTTTTTCAGCTCTAGTTTTAATAATAAAACTTCCAAAACCTCTTAAATAAACATTATCACCAGTTTCTAACGAGTTTTTCACTTCTTCCATAAAAGTCTCAACTGTTGCTTGAACATCTCCTTTTTCAAGTCCTAATTTCTCTGAGATTTTCGCTACGATATCTGCTTTCGTCATTTTCTTTCGTATTTATATTTTGTGTATTTTTTTGAGTTTGCAAATATAAGAATTAAAAAAACAATAATTCAACGTTAATTGATTAAATTTTAATTACTAAAGATTTATTTTTGTTGCCATATAAAAAATCATGGAATTTTCTAACTCTTTAATTAATTGGTATTTACAGAACAAGCGCGATTTACCTTGGCGTAACACCGATAATCCGTACTTAATTTGGCTGTCTGAAATTATGCTACAACAAACGCGTGTTGCTCAAGGATTGCCTTATTTTTTAACTTTTACAACAACTTTTCCAACAGTTTTTGATCTTGCAAACGCAAAAGAAGAGCAAGTTTTAAAATTATGGCAAGGTTTAGGGTATTATTCTAGAGCGAGAAACTTACACGCAACAGCAAAATATATTGCTTTTGAATTAAATGGCAAATTTCCATCAAATTATAAAGAATTGCTAAAATTAAAAGGTGTTGGAGAATATACAGCAGCAGCTATTGCCTCCTTTTCCTATAATGAACCTGTAGCTGTTTTAGACGGAAATGTTTTTAGAGTATTGAGCCGTTATTTTAATCTAGATAGCGATATTTCATTGCCTAAAACTAAAACAGAATTTCAACAACTAGCACAAGAAGTACTCAACAAAAATAATCCGGCATTGTTTAATCAAGCAATTATGGAATTTGGAGCGTTGCAATGTGTGCCAAAAAATCCAAACTGCACTTCTTGTGATTTAAATACGAGTTGCGCTGCGCTTCAATACAAAAAAGTAGCAGAATTACCGGTAAAAACAAAAAAAACAAAAGTTACTAACCGATATCTCAATTATCTTATATTAAAAGATTCTGATTCTAATTTTATAGTCCAAAAAAGAGAAGGAAAAGGAATTTGGGAAAATTTATATGAATTTCCAGTTCTTGAAACCGAAAATTTACTCACTGAAAAAGAAGCAATTAATCAAATTAAAGGAATGCGATTTTACAACAAAAAGCCTTCCGAGATTTTAATTTTACACAACGATGTAATTCTTCATAAATTATCGCATCAACACTTGAATATTCGGTTTTTCGCACTTCATTTCAATTCTAAATTACCTGACGCAAAATCATTTACAGAAATAGTAAAATTACCTTTCCCAATTGTAATTCATAATTTTATGGTTTCAAATTATTTTAATTCGTATTAAATTACTATTTTTGATTAACCCTAATAATTTATAAGCCATGAATGGAACATTAAATAAAGTAATATTGATAGGTCATCTAGGTGACGAAGTGAAAATGCATTATTTCGAAGGAGGCAATTGCATAGGCCGTTTTCCATTAGCAACAAACGAAGTATATATTAATAAAACTACCGGAGAAAAAATCACATCTACAGAATGGCACAACATTGTTGTTCGTAATAAAGCAGCCGAAATATGCGAAAAATACCTTTCTAAAGGAGATAAAATTTACATTGAAGGTCGCATAAAATCTAGACAATGGCAAGCTGAAGATGGCGCAACAAAATACACTACAGAAATTCAGGTAACTGAATTTACTTTTTTAACTACTAAAAAAGACACCGATTTAAGTAAATCTTCTTTACCAACAGGTAGTGCACCAGAAGATTTTAATGTTTAATTTAATTTATTAAAATTTGGATCCTGATCCCGCCAGTTTATTTTATTCGATAGATTTTGAGTTTCTAATTGGAATTACAGCAATTGTAATATTGCTTATTTGCTCTGCATTTATTTCAGGTTCAGAGGTCGCTCTGTTTTCTTTATCTCAAAAGGATATAGACGAAATAATGGAAAACGATTTCAACAAAGGAAATCTAATTTCTGAACTATTAGAAAAACCAAAAAAACTATTAGCTACCATTTTAGTAGCCAATAATTTTGTAAACATAGCTGTCGTAATTCTTTTCTCGTCTTTTAGCGGAAAAATGTTCAACGGCATAGCTTCTTCTGCATTACGATTTACTCTAGAAGTTGTACTTGTTACTTTCTTCTTGTTATTATTTGGCGAAGTTTTGCCTAAAATTTACGCTAATCGTAATAATATTGTTTTTGCTCAAAAAGTAGCTGTTTCAATTTCATTATTAAACAAAATATTATCGCCAATTAGTGTTCCTATGCGCAATAGTATTCATTTTATTGAAAAGAAGTTAAATGTTCAAAAAGGAAATTTTTCAGTAAACCAACTTTCTCAAGCGCTAGAATTAACTTCGCAGTCAGACACTACAGATGGAGAACAGAAAATATTAGAAGGCATTGTAACTTTTGGAAACACCGAAGTTCGACAAGTAATGAGTCCGAGAATTGATGTGTTTTCCTTAAATATTGAAGAAACTTTTAAGGAAATAATGCCTAAGATTATTGAAAAAGGATATTCGCGAATTCCTGTTTATAAAGAAAATATCGACCAAATTGAAGGTATTTTGTTTATTAAGGACTTGATTCCACATATTGACAACGATAATTTCAATTGGGTAGAACTTTTACGCGAACCCTTTTTTGTTCCTGAAAACAAGAAACTAGACGATTTATTGAAAGATTTTCAAAGCATGAAAAGTCACTTAGCAGTTGTTGTTGATGAATATGGTGGAACATCGGGAATTATTTCTTTAGAAGATGTTTTAGAAGAAATTGTAGGCGATATAAGTGATGAATTTGACGATGAAGATTTGATTTATTCTCAAATTGATGATAACAACTTTTTATTTGAAGGAAAAATTAGTTTAAAAGATTTTTATCGAATAATTGACGTTAACGAAGAAGAATTTGAAAGAAAAAAAGGAGAAGCCGAAACTTTAGCCGGATTTTTACTCGAAATTTCGGGTAATTTCCCTAAAAAAAGTCAGAAAATAACATTTCATAATCTTATTTTTACAATCGAAAATGTAGATAAGAGAAGAATAAAACAAATAAAAGTTACGTTATAGTAATCATGATACAAAAAATATTGAAAATTAGTTTTTTAAGTTTGTTCTTACTGTTTATTTCTTGCGGAGATGACGCAGTACCAAAACCAAAAAGTCATTTGAGTTTAGAATATCCACGCTCTAAATACTCCAAACTAGATTCTGATTGTTTGTTTACTTTTGAAAAAAACGATTTAACTTCAATAAAAAACAAATCTTGTTCATTTGAGATTAATTATCCAAAAATGAAAGCTACGATTTACATTACACATAAATCGGTAAATAATGATATCGATAAATTATTGCGAGATGCTCAAACACTAACATACAATCACGTAGTAAAAGCAGATGATATTATAGAGCAACCTTTTATAAATGACAACAAAAAAGTCTACGGAATGTTTTATGAAGTAGGCGGAAATGCAGCAACAAACGCTCAGTTTTACGCAACTGATAGCACAAAAAACTTTATTGTAGGAAGTGTATATTTTTATGCAAAACCTAATTTCGATTCTATTTACCCAGCCGCACAATATCTAAAAGAAGATATGAAAAGAATTATGGAAACTTTGGAGTGGAAGTAAATTCATATTGTCAAGCTAAACTCGTTTCAGAATCTGTTTCACTTCAAAATAATAGAAGCTGAAACGAGTTCAGAATAACAAAATAAACTACATTTTTTTCGATTCTGTTACTTTGTAAGAATCACCACCAGCAACAGCTTCAATGGTTTTAGTTAACGATTCTAAAGATTGTTTTTCAGCGTCGAATTTAACAGTTGCTATTTTTGTTTCAAAATCCACAACAGCTTCTCCTACTCCATCTTGATTAGCTAATTTATTTTCAATTGTTTTAGCACAACCCATAGCACAAGTCATACCATCAATTGTAAAGCTAGCAGTTTGCATTTTAGCTAAATCAGCTTCTGAAGTCACCTCTTTTTTAGCAACTTCTGAAGCTACTTCTTTACTTTCTTGTTTACAACTTGCAAAAGTTAGCGCAATTACAAGGGCAAAACTGATATTTTTTAAATTATTCATACGCGTTTAAATTAAATTATTTGTCTCGAAATAAAGACTTTGCAAAATTACAAAAATTCATAGTGTGATTTTAAAAATAAAGACTGAATTTTGACAGATAAAATTATGCTATGGAAAACAATTCGACAAAATGGTATTTATTAGGCTTTTTAGGTTGCGTTTGGGGAAGTTCTTTTATTTTAATGCAGTTTGGCTTAAAAGGCGTAAATTCTATTCAACTAGGAAGTTTACGTATTTTATTTGCTGCCATTTTTTTAATGATTGTAGGATACAAACATATTTCAAAAATTCCATTATATAAATGGAAATATATTGCATTAACCTCTCTTTTTGGAACATTTGTTCCTGCTTATTTGTTTGCAATAGCACTATCAAAAATTGATGGTTCAGTAAGTTCCATTTTAAATTCACTAACACCATTAAACACATTATTAGTTGGCCTTTTCTTTTTTGGATTAGGCGTACAACGAAGACAAATATTTGGTGTAATTATTGGTTTTTTTGGCTGTGTGTTATTAGTATTATTTGGAGGTGGAGAAAACACAACCGAAAATTATTATTATGCCATATTAATCATAATTGCTTCTATATTTTATGGCATTAATGTTAACTTAATTAAGAAATATTTATCTGATTTAAAACCACTAACAATTAGTACCGGAAATTTTGTAATTATGTTTATTCCTGCATTAATAGTGTTGTATTTTACAGGATTTTTTGATATAATTCACGAAGCTAAAGTACAAACATCATTAGGTTTTATTGCTGTTTTAGGAATTGTTGGAACCGGATTTTCAAACATATTATTCTTTAAGTTAATTCAGCTTTCATCACCTGTATTTGCTTCTTCAGTAACTTATATAATTCCTGTAGTTGCTTTTACATTAGGCTCTTTATTTATGAATGAAACCCTTTCGTTAATTCAGTTATTGGGTGCATTAATTGTTTTAATTGGTGTATATTTTTCTAGTAGAAAATAAAAAAAGCGCTCAATTTCTTGAGCGCTCTTAGTAATTTATGCTTTATTTATTTAAAATCGGCATCCGTTACACCTTCGTTAATTTTAACTTCAGTAGTAGTTAATTCGATTTCAATACCTACATTCATGATTGTTTTGTAAGGGAATTTTAATCCTTTTACATCTTTATAATCTTGGTAGTAAGTAGTTTGTGTCATTTTTTGACCCGCTTGCTCTAATTCTTTAGCTTCTGCTACTTTAAATCCAGTTTTTACGTCATAGAAATAAGTAGATTTTCCGCTTTTAATAGCATAAGCATCTGTTCCATTGATGTTTTCTATACCAGTTAAAGTAACATCTTTATCTGTTAATAAAGCTAATTCTTTAAAAGTAGTAGCATCAGCCTGCATGTCTTTTAACTCTTGGTCTTTGAAATCCTGTCTTTGACCTTGTTGTACCATGTAAGCTTCTTTTTCATTAACTACTTGTTTCATCATTGTCATTCCCATAGCCTTCATTTCAACACCTAGTTTTTTAGATGTCGTTTTAACAACTAATTCTAAAGCTGTTCCTTGAACTGTTCCTGATGAGTAAACAGCTAACGTTTTTACGTTTTTAACTGCTTTTTCACCACCAATTGCATTGATGTAATTATTTAAAACCGATTGAGCTGTTACACCTGCTGGAACTGGTTTTTTAACCTCTGGTTTTTCTGTAGGATTACCATATTTGTCAAAATAGAAAATTGGTAATTTTTCAGCTTTACTCATTGCTTCTAAACCAGGTAAAACATCGGCTGCTTTTCCTACAATTACAACTCTTGTTTTATCTGCTAAGAAATATTTATTTGCTGCATTTTTAATATCTTCTGCAGTAACTGCATTAATATTTTTAATGTAGTTTTCGTAAAAATCATCTGACAAACCTTGAGTTTCTTTATTTAATGCATAACCCGCAATTGTTGATGGTTTTTCAATTTGCATTACAAAGTTTCCAATGTATTTTGCTTTAGCATTTTTTAAATCTTCTTCAGAAACTAATTCTGTTCTAATTCTTTTTAATTCATTAAAAACTTCTACAACAGCACTATCTGTTACTACATTTCTAACAGACGAACCTGAACGAAATTTATTAATGTATTTACCTGAACCAATTGAAGAATAAGCTCCGTATGTCCAACCGTGTTTTTCACGTAAGTTTAAGAATAATCTTCCTTCTCCACCGCCACCTAAAATTTGATTAGCCAATAAAGCTGCAAAGTATTCTTTATCTGTCATTTTTAAATTTGACAAGTTTACCAAAGCAATTTCAGATTGAACTGCGTTTGGCATATCGATAAAGTTAATTTGGCTATATTGAACATCTTTAGGATTAGAGTAAGACAATTGAGGAGCTGTAGCTTTTTTCCATTTTCCAAAAAGTTTTTCAACTTCTTTTTTAACTTCTTTAAAATTAACATCACCAACAATTACTAAATAAGCATTTGCAGGAACAAAATACGTGTTATAGTTTAAAATTACATCGTTTAATGTTACATTATTTAATGTTTCTTCACTAGTATATTCACCTTTATAGTGTTCTTTACCGTAAGTTAAAACATTTTCAACTCTACCAGCAATAGCACTTACGCTTTTTTCGTTAGATTTTAATCCTTCGATAATTTTTTCTTTTTCTTTTTCAAATTCTTCTTGAACAAATAAAGGATTCAAAGCTCCGTCTGCCATTAATTCTAATATTCTTTTCGAATATCTAGACAATCCACTAGCGTATGCTCCAGATGAATAAAAGCCAATATTAGCTCCTAAGAAATCAATTTCTTCATTGAAAGCATTTTTTGAAACTGTTTCTGTTCCATTCCCAATCATTGAACTTAAAATATCTGAAACTCCTTTTTTAGCACCTTCTGCATAGGGAGGATTGTCTAATGTTAAGTTAAAAGATACTCTTGGTAATTTATGATTTTCAACGACTAACACTTTTAAACCATTTTTAAGCACAAAACTTTGCGGCTTGTTAATGTTAATAGTTGGAGCAGGACCTGCTTTTGGTTGTGGTCTATCTTGAGCTTGCATAGTTATTGTTAAAAATAAACTGGCTGCGATGTATATAAATTTTTTCATATTCTTTCGATCTTAGTTTTGAGCTTTGTCTTTAGCAGGAACATAATCTAAAATCATTCTTTGGTTTGAGTTTAGGTATTTTTTTGCTGTTTCTCTGATTTCTTCTCTTGTAATAGAACGATAAATATCAATTTCAGTATTAATTAAGTTGATATCACCATATAACATGTAGTAAGTTGCTAAGTTATCAGCTATTCCTTCCACAGAAGCATTATTACTTACATAGTTACTTTCAAATTTGTTTTGAAGTTTTTGAAAATCGTTTTCAGAAATTAATTCTGTTTGCATTTTAACAATTTCTTCGTCAATTTCTTTTAAGATAGATTCTGTTGTATTAGTTCCCATTGGTAAACCATAAATTAAATACATACCATAATCTTCTTGACTATAATTGAAAGCTCCAATTTGTAAAGCCATTTTTTTATCGTCAACAATTTTTTTGTACAACTTAGAACTTTTACCATCTGATAAATAAGTAGAAATCATATCTAAAATTCTTGCATCGCGTGATTTCATTGAAGGAGTTCTGTAAGAAGCAACTAACATTGGAATTTGAATGTTTGGATCTTCCCAAGAAGCTTTAAATTCTTGTGTAATAGGAGCTTCTTCAACTTTTTGACGAGCAACAGGAGCACCTTTAGGAATTGAGCTAAAATATTTATTTACCCATTCTTTAGCTTGCGCTTTATCAAACTGTCCTGCAATTACTAAAACAGCATTATTAGGTACATAGAATTTTTTATTAAAAGCTAAGAATTCTTCTAAAGTTGCAGCATCTAAATGTTCCATTTCTCCAATGGTAGTCCATTTATATGGATGCACTTTAAACATGTTTTGCTTTACAGCTTTAATTAAATTCCCGTAAGGCTGATTGTCAACACGTAATCTTTTTTCTTCTTTAACAACTTCGTTTTGTGTATCAACACCTATTTGGTTGATTACAGGATGCATTAGTCTTTCAGACTCCATCCAAATTGCCAATTCTAAATTATTTGAAGGAAAAACTTCATAATAATACGTTCTGTCGTCTGTAGTATTTGCATTGTTGTTTCCACCATTTGCTGTAACTAGTTTAAACCAATCACCACGACCGATATTTTTTGTACCTTCAAATAAAAGGTGTTCAAAAAAGTGTGCAAATCCTGTTCGATTTGGCTGTTCGTCTTTTGCTCCTACGTGGTACATAACCGAAGTAATTACTACTGGAGCCGAATTGTCTTGATGTAACACAACGTGTAGTCCGTTGTCTAAATCAAACTCTTCGAATGTTACTTTTTGAGCTGAAGCAGTTCCGCCAAGCATAAGTGCAGTTCCTAAAGCCATTAAAGATTTTTTCATACGTTATTAATTTGTTGATATAATTTTAATAAGACGCAATTTCGAAATAATGTTACAATAAAATGCAATTTAAATTTAAAAAAAATGACTAAAATATATTTTTCGTTATTTTAATATAAAGAATAGTTGTTTGGTTTATAAATTATTGTATATTTGCAACCTTAAATTTTTTAACTAAAATCATTGTTATGTACGCAATCGTAGAGATAGCAGGGCAACAATTCAAAGTAAGCAAAGACCAAAAGGTTTATGTTCACCGTTTAGCTTCAGAAGAAGGAACTAAAGTTTCTTTTGACAAAGTTCTTTTATTAGATGAAAACGGAACAGTAACTTTAGGCGCCCCAGCTGTAGAAGGAGCTTCTGTAGAAGCCAAAGTGTTACAACACTTAAAAGGTGATAAAGTAATTGTCTTCAAAAAGAAAAGAAGAAAAGGTTACAAAAAGAAAAACGGTCACAGACAATCATTCACTCAAATTTTAATTGAAGGAATTGTTGCTGCTGGAGCTAAGAAAAAAGCTGCTAAAAAAGAAGTTGAAGTTGAAACAGCTACAACTACTGAAGAAGTTAAGCCAAAAGCTAAAGCGACTAAAAAACCAAAAACTGAAGAATAACATTTAAAATATAACATCATGGCTCACAAGAAAGGTGTCGGTAGTTCGAAGAATGGTAGAGAATCAGAATCGAAACGTTTAGGCGTTAAGATTTATGGTGGTCAAGCTGCTATTGCTGGAAACATCATTGTTAGACAAAGAGGTTCTAAGCACAACCCAGGTGAAAATGTTTACATGGGAAAAGATCATACTTTACATGCTAAAGTTGATGGAGTTGTAAAATTCCAAAAGAAAGCGGAAAACAAATCATATGTATCTGTAGTTCCGTTTGAAGCTTAATAATCTTTATTAGCAACATATTAAAACCTCTCCAATGGAGAGGTTTTTTATTTTATACAATCTTCTAACTTCTTTAGAAAAAGAAAAGCTATATATTTTACTCGTTTTATTCCATTACAAAACAAAATTCTTATTTGCATTGGAAAGCATACAAAACTTTAGAATAATCCTTTAAAAGAAACCTAATGATATAAAACAAAAAAGCCAGTGAATAAAATTCACCGGCTTTTTAAAATCTTTAGTTCAGAACTAGTTTACAACTATTTTCTCTGAATAATTTAAGTTTGTTCCCGTTAATTTAACGATATATACTCCAGCAGTTAATGCGTTTAACTCGATTGAATAATTACCAGAAAAATCTACCGATTTAGTATTTACTAATCTACCGTTTATATCAAACATTTCTACTTTTAAATCCCCTAAATAATTTGAAATAGCTATATTAATTAATTCTTTAGCAGGATTAGGATATATTTTTATATTATTTGATTGAGAAAAATCAGAAGATGAAAGTGTAGTATTTGTAAACATACCCGAAAAAACACCTCTTCCATAAGTAGCTGCATAAACTGTATAATCATTTCTCATATCTAAATCAACAACCTTTACATTGCTCATTCCATTATATGATTGATTCCAAACCGGAGTTGCCGAATCAAAATTATTACAATACCACACCCCTAATTCAGTTCCAATAATTACTTCGGTAGCAAAACCAATTCCATCAACTTTTAAAGGATTTCTCATGATTGCTTTAACTGGTATATCAGGGAAATTTCCTTCTTTATTTAACCAAGTAGCTCCTCCGTCTTTAGTATACCATATACTAACAACATTATAATTATGCATCGTAACAAAAATTTCATTGTTTGATGCTCCGTATTCTACATCAGAAATACTTCCTACAAAAGATGGCCCTGTGATATCGGTCCATGTTGCAGTTGCATTTGCATTTGTTAGTCTTAATAACTTTCCTAAACGAGTTCCAACTAACAAAGTAGTTGATGTAGTTGTATAAGGAGAAACTGCAAACGCTGAAGGTGATGCTGTTAATAAAGCATTTGTTAAATCAGTTCTAGAAACTAGACCCGGACCTTTTAAGTTACCATATCTTCTTATTTGATATACACCAGCAGAAGTTGTATAATCTGCATATAAAATATCAAGACTAGAATCTAATACCATTGGCGCAATAAAAGCTCCATTATTAGCATTATTGTCGGCATCTATAACTTTTGCTGCAACAGACGAACCTGGTAAAGGTCTTAAATTTATACTTTCATTATATACGTAATTTGAAATATAATATTTATCTGCACCTTGATCAAACATCGTATACGCCCCGTCTCCACCTTGTGATTGCGTTGTTGAATTTAAACCAGCAGAGGCATTTGCAAAATATTGCGTACCATTATCTTGTGCTCCTGCAGCAAAATATTCTCCTGTTAACCCACTTACTACCTGTGTTGGAGCAACACCTACACTATAAAACTGAGTAATATTTAAACCATTTACTCTTGTTGCTATTGCTGTCGTAGAAGAAGCTGCTGTAGATAAACTCGACGCGTAACTTACACCTCCATCATGACCAAATATGGCCTGATTAGAATTTCCGGGTCTAAAAGCCATTGCGTGCTGATCTGCATGCGCAACAGAAACTCCGGTACCATATCCAGAAGACCATTTTGAAATTGTTTGCCAAGATCCACCACTATTTGACGACCTATGAATATCAATTCCACCTATATAAACTATAGCATCATTTGTAGGATCAACAGTAATTGTTAAATCATAAAAAGCTTGTCCTCTACAAAAATCTGTAGCTGTTGTCCCATGAATTGCAGCAGGTTCAGCTAAAGTAGTAACGGTAGAAAACCCATTAGTTGTTAAGTAAATATTCGCTTCACCATTTGTAGAATCTTCAGACAACACATAAATTTTATTAGCATTTGTAGCAGACACTGCAATTTGAGTTCTTTTTCCCGAAGTAACTGTATGTCTATTTGTAAAAGTTGTACCATTTGTAGAAGACATAATTCTTCCTCCGCCATCACCATAAACCAAACTATTTGTAGTTGTTAGCCATATTGTATTATCAGGTCCAATTTCAATATCATTTGGACATGTTCTATTTCTATCTACTGTTAAAGGCAAAGTTAATAAAGTCCAGCTTGCCCCACCGTTTGTCGACTTATATAAACCAAAAGCTGGTCCTCCTAAATATGTTGCTTGGTTGGCAGCACTATAGAAAGTATCACCTACTGCTACAAATATTTCAGAAACGCCACCATTGTTTCTAACTTTAATATCATTGATATGTTGTTGTCCTGGTACTAAATTACCAGTAAACGCACCTGCTACAACAGGATTTAAAGTAGCTGTAACTGCACCAGATAAAAGAGCAGCCTCTATTAAATCTCCATTTTCTTGTGATATCATTATTGATGGTATCGTAATGGTTGGATCATCACCACCCATTGCAACTGGAGTTCCTGCTACATTATTCATCATAATGACCCCAATTGCACCTGCATTTTGAGCTGCTTTTACTTTTAAAACAAAAGTACAACTACCTCTTCTTATAAGTGCAATTTTACCATTTAACGCTGCTGCATTTGTTATTGTTTCACATCCATCAGAAGATGGTGCTACATTATCACTTACTAAAACAACGTTAGCTGTTATTGGCGCAACAGGGTTTATTCCAAAAGCAGTTGTTGGATAACAAGCGTAATTACCAGCTATTCCTGCAGGGCTATCAATAGTTAAATCTGCTGCTGATTGAAAAGAAGTTGGACCTGTAATCCCTCCAAAAACTTTTGTCCAAGTAACACCTGCATCTGTTGATTTCCATACACCATCTCCATTTACATCACCACCAACATACGATTCACCTGTTCCTAAATAAAAAGTATTCGTATTATTTGGATCATAAGTTATTGCTGAAACTGATAAGTTTTCAGGAATACCTACTCTAGTCCAAGCCGTGTTTGTAGTAATATCATTATTAACCCACAAACCACCACTTACTCCACCTGCAAAAACTTTCTTAAAAGTAGCGTCATTAGGATCAAACATAATGGCTCTAACTCTACCCCCAACATTATTAGGACCTCTTTCAACCCAATTGTTATCTGAAGCATCTCCTGGTGTTCTACCTGAAGCTAAAGCATTTTGTCTTTCTCTTTTTAATTGTTCTCTTACTTGTATCAGTTTTTCAGGAGTAGGCTTTCCTGTTTCTGGATCCATTGTTAATTCCCATTCGGTTTCATAGTACTTGTTTGGAGGAATTGCCGCAGCCTTTCTTTCCTGTTTAGAAAGCAATAATGTTTTTTTGAAAGGAGATTTTGCTAAATTTTTAGCATGTTTTTTTCTTACTGCCTTTGCTTGCTTCTTTGTTAATTGCTTATTAACAGATGCTACAT
The DNA here is from genome assembly GCA_000169355.1 of Flavobacteria bacterium BAL38. Taxonomy (GTDB): domain Bacteria; phylum Bacteroidota; class Bacteroidia; order Flavobacteriales; family Flavobacteriaceae; genus Flavobacterium. Next base: position 888,225 of record AAXX01000001.1, read on the forward strand.
TAGCAGATTTGCTAGACTTTTCCTTGTTCTTATCAGTATTAGACTGACCAAAACTTAAAGAAAAAACAAACAAAGCACTAAATAAAAATAGTAATTGTTTTTTCATGATTAAATTGGGGTTAAAATTGATTTAATTCTAACAAAATTAGCATTTTACAAATAAAATCAAAATTTTTTTACTCCAATTTTACATTTTAACTTTTGTTTGCCTGAATAGTCTTATATAATTCTAATGCTTTACCATCTGTTAATAAAGAAACGAAATGGCAAATATGTAATAATCTATCGTATAAATTTTCTTTTTGAAACTGAAAACGTTCTGGTAATAATTTTAAAAGTAATTCATCATAGTTTGAAGCAGTTCCGTTTACTTTTTTATTGTAAGCAGTGCAAAAACCATCTAACAAATTATTAATAATTTTATAACCCATGACTTCCTTTTGAATAACTTCCTTACTTTGATACACGTTTTTTACGCTAATCTGAATAATGTCGTTCATTTGGGCTTTATACTGACTTTTATCCATCAAAGCAAATGGAAATTCTCCGGCTAAAATAGCTTTTTCATTTTTCATAAAAACTGCCACTGCATCATTGATTAAGCTTCCAATAGCCAATGCTCGCAAATAACTAATTCTGTCTTCCTTCGTAATAAGTTCGTTATATTTTTTAGTATCGATACCGTTTTTTACTAATTTAATTAAGTATTCTAAAGCAAATTCTTCTTGAATTAAGCCTAAATTAATCCCATCTTCAAAATCGATAATCGTATAACAAATATCATCAGCTGCTTCTACTAAATACGCTAACGGATGACGCTCAAATCCAATATCATTTCCTGATTTGTTTGAAATTAATCCTAATTCAGCAGCCACTTCGTTAAAAAAAGATTTATCGGATTGAAAGAAACCGTATTTTTTATCACAAATTTTTGAAGTTGGTTTTTTTGGCAAACTTTCTTTTGGATATTTCATAAAAGCACCTAAAGTTGCATACGAAATACGCAAACCACCTTCAATTCCTTCACGGGAAGCTGCTAAAACCGAAAATCCGTTAGCATTTCCTTCAAAATCTATCAAATCTTGCCATTCTTTTTCAGTCAATTGATCTTTGTATTGCAATCCGTTTCCAGTTTTGAAATATTCGCCAATAGCTTTTTCTCCTGAATGTCCAAATGGTGGATTTCCAATATCGTGCGACAAGGCTGCAGCGGCTACAATAGCGCCAAAATCATTAGCTTGATAACCATGGACTTCTTGTAAATGCGGATAATTTGCAATAATTTGCTTTCCAACTAAACGTCCTAATGAACGACCCACAACCGAAACTTCCAAACTATGCGTTAATCGATTGTGTACAAAATCGGTTTTAGAAAGCGGAATGACTTGCGTTTTGTCTTGCAAACTTCTAAAAGCGGCAGAAAAAATAATTCGATCATAATCGACTTCAAAACCTAAACGCGTGTCGTCTTGCTCTTTTCGTAAACGTTTACTGGTATCGCCTTGTCTTTTTAAGGACAACAATTGTTCCCATTGCATCATGTGATTCTAGATTGAAGATTGCGGATTTATGATTTTAGAACTATTCTTTTTCGTTTGCCAAAAAGAAATTTCTCGATTTTTTTGGATACTGATTGTAGCTTTTATCACTCGGATTTACAATTACTGATTTGATATTGATTTCATCTCCTACTTTAAAACTTTTTTCTGTGTATTGGTAATCCAATAAATATTCGCCACAGAAATAATTTCCGTCTGCGTCTTTTTCTATGAATCCGGTATGAACTCCTTTTTTATCTTTTGACATAATCTGTTTATTTTTTTCAAATGTACGAATTGAAACGCAATTTTTTAAAACAAAAACAGCCATCGTGGTGATGGCTGTTTTCTAAATTCTATTTTATATATTCTATTCTATAATTAAGAACCACACATTTCACAATCTTCTGGTCCGGCATTTCTTGCCATTTCTACCATTGCTCTGTATTCTTCAGCAGTCATTTCCGATGGTTCTTCTAAAACCGCAATAGCTTCCACTTTTTTTACCTCTGTTTGTGGTTTTACTTCAATTGGAGCGGCTACTTTATCGTTATTTAAAGTAAACTTAATCGCATCTACTGCCGCTTTTGTTCTTAAGTAATACATTCCGGTTTTTAAACCTGATTTCCAAGCGTAAAAATGCATCGAAGTTAATTTTGCATAATTCGCATCTTGCATAAACAAGTTTAACGATTGTGATTGATCAATGAAATAACCTCTTTGACGCGACATGTCGATAATGTCTTTCATTGACATTTCCCAAACGGTTTTGTATAATTCTTTTAAATCGGCTGGAATTCTATCGATATGTTGTACCGATCCATTATGACGCATAATTTCTTGCTTTAATGTTTCGTTCCACAATCCTCTATCTACTAAGTCGTGTAATAAATGTTTGTTTACTACGATAAATTCTCCTGATAATACTCTTCTTGTATAAATATTAGAAGTGTAAGGTTCAAAAGCTTCGTTATTTCCTAAGATTTGAGATGTTGAAGCTGTTGGCATTGGCGCAACCAATAATGAGTTTCTTACTCCATTTGCCATTACCTCTTTTCTTAAACTTGCCCAATCCCAACGACCAGAAAGTTCTTCGTCTTTAATATTCCAAAGGTTGTGTTGGAATTCTCCTTTAGAAATTGGAGAACCTTCAAATGTTGAATATGGTCCTTCTTCTTTTGCCATTTCCATTGAAGCCGTAACAGCTGCAAAATATAATGTTTCGAAAATTTCTTGGTTTACTTTTTTAGCTTCGTCACTTGTAAAAGGCAAACGCATCATAATAAAAGCATCTGCTAAACCTTGCACACCTAATCCTACCGGACGATGACGCATGTTTGAATTTTCTGCTTCTTTTACTGGATAATAATTTCTATCAATTACTTTATTTAAGTTGCGTGTTACGCGTTTAGTAACAGTAAACAACAATTCATGATTAAATTTTCCGTTTTCAACAAACATTGGTAACGAAATAGAAGCTAAGTTACATACTGCAATTTCATCTGGAGACGTATACTCCATAATTTCAGTACATAAATTAGAAGAACGAATGGTTCCTAAATTCTTTTGATTTGATTTTCTGTTTGCGGCATCTTTGTATAACATGTATGGCGTTCCTGTCTCTATTTGAGATTCAAGAATTTTTTCCCATAATTCACGTGCTCTAATTGTTTTTCTTCCTTTTCCTTTTGCTTCATAAGAAGTGTATAATGCTTCAAACTCGTCTCCGTACACATTATCTAAATCAGGACATTCGTTTGGACACATTAAGGTCCAATTTGCATCTTCTTCTACACGTTTCATGAATAAGTCAGAAGTCCACATAGCAAAAAACAAGTCTCTTGCACGCATTTCTTCTTTACCAGTATTCTTTTTTAAATCTAAAAATTCAAAAATATCGGCATGCCAAGTTTCTAAATAAATAGCAAAACTTCCTTTACGTTTTCCTCCACCTTGATCTACATAACGAGCGGTGTCATTAAAAACACGCAACATTGGAACAATTCCGTTTGAGGTTCCATTTGTTCCGCGGATGTAAGAACCAGTAGCTCTAACATTGTGAATAGCCAAACCAATTCCTCCGGCAGATTGTGAAATTTTAGCCGTTTGTTTTAAAGTATCGTAAATACCATCAATACTATCATCTTTCATGGTTAACAAGAAACATGAAGACATTTGAGGTTTTGGAGTTCCGGCATTGAATAAAGTTGGCGTTGCGTGAGTAAAGAATTTTTTAGACATTAAGTCGTAAGTTTCAATTACTGCTTCTAAATCATTCATGTGAATTCCAACAGAAACACGCATTAACATGTGTTGTGGACGCTCTACGATTTTACCATTAATTCGTAATAAATAAGAACGTTCTAAGGTTTTAAAACCAAAATAATCATAGTTAAAATCGCGAGTATATATAATATGAGAATCTAAAAATTCAGCATTGGCTTTAATTACTTCATACACCTCATCAGAAATTAAAGGTGCTTCTTGATTCGTTCTAGGATTTACGTAATGATACATTTCATTCATCGTTTCCGAGAATGATTTATTTGTATTCTTATGTAAGTTAGAAATTGCTATACGAGCTGCAAGTTGCGCATAATCTGGATGAGAAACAGTCATAGATGCTGCGGTTTCTGCTGCTAAATTATCTAATTCAGAAGTGGTTACTCCGTCGTATAAACCTTCAATTACACGCATTGCCACTTTTACAGCATCTACCATGTCATTTAATCCATAACATAGTTTTTTAATTCTATCAGTGATTTTGTCGAACATTACTGGCTCCTTATGGCCATCTCTTTTTACTACATACATAAGCTTTTTAGTTTTTTGAAAACAGACAATCCCTTCTCTATTTTCGATTAATATTAATTGAATTGAAGCGCAAGTCTCCCGACATTTTATAGCGCTTTGTATTTTTTTAAACACATAGAAACATAGATAAAACTTTTAAAAAAACAGATTTAGATAGTTCATTCTGAATACACATAGTACTTTGTCAACTTTTAAAAAGTATAATGTCTTAAACTCTAAGAAAAAACTATGTGCCTATGTGTTTAAATATTTTTAGAAATCAGCGTCGAAGCTAATTTTGCCAGACTCAGAATCAGAATTCATTACACCTGCTTTTTGATATTCAGCTACACGTTTTTCAAAGAAATTTGTTTTTCCTTGTAATGAAATCATGTCCATAAAATCAAACGGATTTGAAGAATTATACACTCTATCGCAACCTAATTCTACTAACAATCTATCAGTAACAAACTCTAAATATTGTGTCATTAAAGTCGCATTCATTCCTATTAAACTTACCGGAAGTGACTCTGTAATAAACTGACGCTCGATATTTAAAGCATCAACTATAATTTCAGTAATTCTTTCTTTTGGTACTTTATTCACAATATGATGTGAATGTAAATGAACTGCAAAATCGCAATGCATTCCTTCGTCACGAGAGATTAATTCGTTTGAAAACGTTAATCCCGGCATTAATCCACGTTTTTTTAACCAATAAATAGAACAAAACGAACCTGAGAAGAAAATTCCTTCAACAGCAGCAAATGCAATTAAACGTTCTGCAAAAGAATCTGATTCAATCCATTTTAATGCCCATTGTGCTTTTTCCTTAATCGCAGGAAATGTTTCAATCGCATGAAATAATTTATTTTTTTCTACTTCATCTTTTACATAGGTATCAATCAACAACGAATAGGTTTCGCTGTGAATGTTTTCCATCATGATTTGAAATCCGTAGAAAAATTTAGCTTCTGGATATTGTACTTCATTTACAAAATTTTCAGCCAAATTTTCGTTTACGATTCCATCAGAAGCAGCAAAAAATGCTAAAATGTGTTTAATGAAATATTTTTCATCATCATTTAATTTATTATTCCAATCGTTCAAATCGGTATGTAAATCGATTTCTTCTGCAGTCCAAATACACGCTTCTTGTTTTTTATACCATTCCCAAATATCTTGGTGTTTGATTGGAAAAATTACGAATCGATCTTTGTTTTCTTGCAAAATAGGCTCTACTATAGACATAGCTATTTGATTTTTATAATGTTAATGATTGGTTAAATGACTTATTTGGGGATTACAAAGTTTGTCATTTGAAACGAGAAATGAAAGCCAAACTTATTCACAATTATGCGAAGTTTTTAACAAAGTTGAAAATTGTCAGTAAATTAATATAGGTTTTTAATTACCTGATTGTCAATTACTTAAAAACAGTTGAAACAAAAGTTAAAACCTTGTGAGTAACTGAAAAATCAGCTATTCACATAAGATTTTTAGATAAAAAAAAGAGGTTATTTTTTTAAATCCTGAGCTACTTTATCTAACTCGTCAAACCATTCTTGTCCGAATTTTCTAACCAGTGCTTCTTTTACGAATTGATATACCGGAACACCTAATTCTTCTCCTAAAGCACAAGCATCTGAACAAATATGCCATTTATGATAATTAACGGCAGCAAAATCAGAATATTCTTTAACACGGATAGGATATAAATGACAAGAAACTGGTTTTTTCCAATCTACAATTCCTTGATTATAGGCTTGCTCAATTCCGCAAAGCGCCGTTTTTCCATCAAAAATTACATACGCACAATCTCTCCCTTCAATAAGTGGTGTTTCTAATTCACCAAAATCAGATGTAACATGTGTTCCTTGTTCTTCAATAGCTTTTATTCCTTCAGGGCGAAGAAACGGTTTTACTTTTGGATAAATTTCGGCTAAAATTTTAGTTTCTGCTTCATCTAAAGGCGCCCCAGCATCTCCGTCAACACAACAAGCTCCTTTACAAGCTGATAGGTTACAAACAAATTCTTTTTCAAAGATTTCTTCCGAGACGATGGTTTTATTTAGCTGAAACATATAGGTGTATATTAAAGTGCAAAGATACGATTTTGAATTCAGATTTTCGGATTTTAAATAAAACTTGATATTAGCACTCGGATAACACAGATTCTACGAAGCGGGAATGATGACGGATTTTTTTAAAACGAAGTTTCTCAGAGTTCTTTTGTAATTATTTGTAAAAAAACTTGACGCTCTTTGCGATTAAATTTTTCACATTGTTTTGAATTTACTCTTGCCCTTGATTTTGCCCTTGTAATTAATAATGTATCGTTAAATTAAAATCGTACTTTGTTCAATATCCTTATATTTGCAGAAATATTCAGTTTGTATGGAATTAGGAATTAATTGGAAAGACGTATTTACAATTGGGATGATTCTTTTTGCAGTTATTGATATTGTAGGAAGTATTCCGATTATTGTGGATTTACGAAGTAAAATGGGACACATTCAGTCGGAAAAGGCAACAATTGTGGCAGCTGTAATAATGATAGCCTTTTTATTTGTTGGAGAAGAAATCCTTAAATTAATTGGAATTGACGCTAATTCGTTTGCCGTAGCTGGTTCGTTTGTTTTGTTCTTTTTAGCATTAGAAATGATTTTAGGAATTAGATTATACAAAGAAGACAACCCAATTACAGCTTCAATTGTTCCCATTGCTTTTCCATTAATTGCTGGCGCAGGAACAATGACAACCATTCTTTCACTTCGTGCAGCTTATGACAAAATAAATATTATAATTGCAATAGTATTAAATGTAGTGGTTGTTTATGCTGTTTTAAAATCGTCTGGAAAAATTGAACGTTTTTTAGGAAATAACGGATTAGGTGTAATTCGTAAAATATTTGGCGTAATTTTACTCGCTATAGCGGTAAAACTATTTGCTGCCAACGTTAAAGATTTATTTATATAGAAAATTACAAAAATGAAAATATTTACTTATGTGGCGATTGCCATTGCTTTAGGATTAATAGTTTTTAATTTAATTCAAATTGATTATTCTAATCCGTTTGAAGGTCAAAGTACTGTAGCGTTAATTGGAGTAGTTGCTGGTATTTGTGCCGTTTTATTACTAGTACTATTGCGTTATTCAAAAATCATTGTAGATAAAACAAAATAAAAAATTATGCTTGATGTTTTAGTAATTGGCGCAGGTGTTTCTGGCGTTTCGTGTGCTTTAATTTTAGGTTCTGCTCAAAACAAACCATTTGCTACAGATAAAAAGATTGCTATTATTGCACATCAAAAAGCCTCTTCGTTACAAAATGCTGTTTTTAATAATGCATACGGAATTTCCGCTGGGAAATTAGGCAGTGAATTATTAGACGAAAGTTTAGAACATTTGGCCCACTCTTATCCACACGTACAACAAATTCAAGGAGAGAAAGTTATCTCTGTTTTGGGTGAAGCCGGAAATTTTACAATTACTACAAACAAATCTATTTATCAAGCAAAAATTGTAGTTGTAACAATTGGCGCTGGAAATCCGTTTACAATTGAAGGTTTGGAGCGTTTTATTGAACCTCATCAAAAAATTCCAGCAATTAAAAACAGAATTCAATTAAAAAACACCGACCATTTAGTTACTGAAGGCATTTATGTAGCTGGTGTTTTAGCCGGACATCGAAGTCAGTTAAGTATCGCCGCCGGAAGTGGCGCTGCAGTTGCAACCGATATTTTAACATTGTGGAATGAAGGAAACCATACAATGGTGCATGATGCTTTAGGGAAGTAAGCTTTTATTCTTCTGAATCATCTTCCTCTTCATCGAAATTCATTCCTTCTAGAAAATCATCCCAATTAATAGGATCTTGATAAGCATTTGGATCAGGTGGAATAGCTCCCTGTGGATTAAACATCTCCCATTCATCCCAATAATAATTGCTCTTATCAAAGTTTGCTACCCAATTGATGAATAAATCTCTGAATTCATCAATCTCCTTTCGAATTAAATCAACATAATCAGTATCTTTAAAAGAATCGTGAAATCTCAAACTTCCAACTTGCAAATATAAATGCATAGCATGGTCTCTAATTATAGCGGCATTTTGCATACGAATACTATACATATCACCTCCTTCAGCACCTGCAATTTTCGCACAAATTATAGACGCATCATCTCGCATCATGTATTTAGTAGCACTCAAATATTCATCTTCCTCGCTAATCGTGTTTAAAAGACTATTAACCAAATCTAAAATTAATTCAGCTTTTTTGTAAATTGGTAAATCAAATAATTTATCTCTTTTACTCATCTCATAGATATTTTACTCACTCAACACCTTATTCACCATATCGTCTTTCTTTAGAATCAATTGGTAATAGGTTTTTTCGTTAAACAATTGACGCACAAATTCGGCATGAAGGTAAAATAGTACTTTGTCTTTTTGATTGTCTAAGTTAAAAAGCAAGCCGCCTTTTGCCATGTAAGTTTTAAAGTCGTTGAAATAATTACCTATTTGAATTTCTTTTTCTAATGCTGCTGTTGAAATTTTTTCGAACTTAATGCGATTTTGATCCAATTGCTCAAAAACAAAATAATTCACCAAGCCCGATTGCATTAACATCGTTAATCCTTCTGAGCCATGTGCATCTTCTAAAGGCACAAAAACATCAGGCAAAATTCCACCACCACCATAAACAATTCTTCCTTTTTTGGTTTTGAATTTCAAACTATCGGCAATTTTAACTTTATCTTTATCGTATAACTCTCCACTTTGAAAACGCTTATCAAATTCATTAAAGTAATTCTCCCCTTTGTCTTCATAAGGTTTTTGAATAGAACGTCCCGAAGGTGTATAATATCGAGCCACGGTTAATCGTACAGCCGACCCATCGCCCAGAGGCATTTCGCGCTGAACTAATCCTTTTCCAAAAGAACGTCTTCCGTAGATTAAACCTCTATCGTTATCCTGAATAGCTCCTGCTAAAATTTCGCTTGCCGAAGCGCTATTTTCATTAATTAAAATACTAACTTTTCCTGTTTCAAAAATTCCTTTTTCAGTAGCAAGAGTGGTATCAATTTTTCCTTTTTTATTTTTTGTTTTAACAATTAATTCTTTGTTTTTTAATAATTCATCGGCTATTTTTTCTGCTGAATCTAAATAGCCTCCGCCATTATCTCGTAAATCGATTATAATATGCTTGGCACCTTCTTTTTTTAATTGGGTTAAACCCGATAAAAATTCATCGTAGGTTTTTTCTGCAAAACGATTGATTTTGATATACCCTGTTGTTTTATTTACCATTTGAGCCACATCGACACTCTTAATCGGTATAACATCACGGGTAACATTTACAGCAAATCTCTTCTTTTCAGATTTTCGATAAACTGTTAATTTTACATTTGAACCTTGTTCTCCTTTTAAGACAGAAAACAAGCTATCAGTTTCTAATTTTTTATTGTAGAGTTGAAATTTATCAGCAAAAAGAATTCGGTCTCCTGCTTTTAAACCTGCCTTTTCCGAAGGTCCGTTTGGAATTGGTTTTATAATCGTAACCGAATCGTTATACATGTAGAAATTTACTCCAATTCCTACAAAATCGCCACGCATACTTTGCTCAACAGCGAGTAATTCGCTCTTTGGAATGTAAACCGAATGCGGATCGAGTTTTTCAAGAATTCCGTTAACGGTTAAATCAACAATAGAATCGGTATTGAGACTATCAACATATTCTTTTTCAATAAAATCGATAAGTTTGTTGAGTTTGTTTTTGTTTGCATTTTTAGTTAAAAACGCGTTTTCAGTAGAAGGATTGAGTTTACTTCCTAGCAACAAACCCACTGCAACTGCAGCAGCGATTACTAATGGAAAATATACTTTATTCATCTTCATTTTTCTAGCTCAAATCTTCAATTAATTCTACTTCAACTCCGGCTTTCCTTAAAAAATCAACTCCCGAAGTATCTTTATATTCTTGATGATACACCACTCGTTTAATACCCGATTGATGAATTAATTTACTACAATCTTTACAAGGTGAAAGTGTAATATACAATGTTGCATCTTCGCAAGATTGTGTAGAACGTGCCACTTTTAAAATAGCATTTGCTTCAGCATGAAGCACATACCACTTTGTTATATTAGCATCATCTTCGCAACAATTTTCAAATCCCGATGGAGTTCCGTTGTAACCATCAGAAATAATCATTTTATTTTTAACAATAATTGCTCCCACTTTTTTTCGCTGGCAATAGGATAAATTACCCCATTCTTTCGCAATTCGCAAATACGCTTTATCGTATTTCTCTTTTTTTTCCTTTTTCATTATCGGTTCCAAATTTCACTTTCTATAATCATTGGCAAAACTACACCAATTATAAATGCCGACATAACCAAAGTCCAATCTCTTTTCGAAAAACGGAAAAAAGTTTGCACCACATAGGAAATAATTAAAACAACCAAAACAACAATTACTTGAGCAGCTTCTATACCTAATGCAAACTCTAAAAGTGGCAACAATTTATCAGAAGCGCTTCCGGGTAATATAGTTTTAAAATAATTAGAAAACCCTAATCCGTGAATAATTCCAAAGAATAATGTTACGATTGCTACAAAAGTGATGCTTTCATTTTTAGCTGTTTTACCAGCAGTAAAAAGCTGAAAAACAGCAGTTATTAAAATGGTAATGGGAATTAAAAACTCTACCAAACTGGCTTGAATTTGAACCACACCAAAAACAGATAAAAGTAAGGCTAAAGTATGCCCCAGTGTAAAAAGTGACACTAATACAAATACCTTTTTCCAATCTTTAAAAGCATACGGAATTACCAAAGCTATTAAAAACAACACATGATCATAAGCACTGCTATCTAGCACATGTTTTAGACCAATATTAAAATACATCCAAAATTCTGACATAGTTTTATTATTTATTAGGGGGAATTCAAACTTACGATTTATTTTTATATGTAAACCAATAATTAGTCATAAAAGCGTGTGAAATTGTTATAAAAAATAGATTTTTTGTGTAATTTTGCCGCAATAAAAAAACAAACAACATGTCAATTTCAGATTTATTCGATAGCGGTTTTAGAAATAGAAACAAAGGACACTTTTCAGCAATTGTTAGAGTTGCGTTATCAGACGGAACAATTACTCCTAATGAGAAACAATTCCTAGAGAAATTATCCATCAAATTAGAAATTTCTCATGCAGAATATGAAGAAATTTTAGAAAACCCTCTAAAATATCCAGTTAATCCTCCTTTAATGCATTCGCACCGTTTAGAGCGTTTGTATGATTTAGCAAGAATGGTGTATGCCGACGATGTTTTAGGAGACAAACAACAAGATTTATTAACGCGTTTTTCTTTAGCTTTAGGATTTACTGCTGGAAACGTAGGTTATATCGTAGATAAAGCGTTAAAATTAGTAGATATGAATGTAGATTTAGACACATTCACTTACGAAATGCAACACATGAACAGATAATCAAAACTGTTTTAAAATACAAAAGCACAAATTCTAATGAGTTTGTGCTTTTTTGTTTTTATTATTTGAAGAATTTACTTCGCTTTCTCCATAAACTCTTCCGCTTTTTCTACCATGTTTTTACTTCCGCAAAAGAACGGAACGCGTTGGTGTAATTCGGTTGGTTGAATTTCCATAATTCTTGTAAAACCATCTGAAGCTTTTCCTCCTGCTTGTTCGGCAATAAAAGCCATAGGATTACATTCGTATAACAAACGTAATTTACCATTTGGAGTTTTAGAAGTAGTTGGATATAAATAAATTCCTCCTTTAATCATGTTTCTATGAAAATCAGAAACCAAACTTCCGATATAACGAGAAGTATAAGGTCTATCTCCTTCTTCTAACTGACAGTATTTTAAATAATTTTTTACTCCTTGTGGAAAATGAACATAATTTCCTTCATTAATTGAGTAAATTTTTCCGTCTTCTGAATATTTCATGTTTGGATGCGACAAATAGAACGTTCCAATTGCCGGATTTAATGTAAATCCGTTTACGCCATCGCCAGTAGTATATACTAACATTGTCGAAGTTCCATAAATTACATAGCCTGCCGCTACTTGATTTACACCAGGTTGCAAGAAATCTTCAATAGTTACGGGAGTTCCTACTGGTGTAATTCTTCTGAAAACCGAAAAAATAGTTCCTACCGAAACATTTACATCAATATTAGATGAACCATCTAAAGGATCCATTAAAACTACATATTTGTTATTATGTGAATTATCCGAACCAGCAACGGTAATAAAATCATCATTTTCTTCTGAACCAATTCCACAAACGATTTCACGATTAATTAAAGTTTGAATAAAAACCTCATTAGCGTAAACATCTAATTTTTGTTGGTCTTCCCCTTGAATGTTTTGTTCTCCTGCAGCGCCTACAATATCTACCAAACCAGCCTTATTCACTTTGTAATTTACTACTTTAGCGGCTAATCGTATTGAGTTTATAATACGTGATAATTCTCCTGTTGAATACTGAAACGAATTTTGATGTTCAATGATAAATTCGCCTAATGTGGTGTTTCTTTCTTCCATTACGAAAAAGATGTAGTTGTGTTTAAGGCACAAATATCGTGAATTTTGTTAAAAGAGTATATTAATTTGAAAAGATGTTTAAGTTAATTTTACTTTTGTAAAAAATTACTAAAAATGATTATTAGAAAAGCCACAAAAAAAGACATGCCATTTGTACTTGAATTAATTCAGGAATTAGCTATTTTTGAAAAAGAACCTACTGCAGTTGTAGTAACGGTAGATGATTTAATTCGTGATGGCTTTTCAGAAAATCCGCTTTTTCAATGTTTTGTTGCTGAAGAAGAAAATACTATTATTGGAATGGCTCTTTATTATTATCGCTATTCTACTTGGAAAGGAAAAACGATTCATTTAGAAGATTTAATTGTAAAAGCAGAAAATAGAGGAACAGGAGCTGGTTTTGCTTTATATAAAGAAATCATGAAACAAGGAAAAGCCGAAAATGTTCGCAGAATTGAATGGAACGTTTTAGACTGGAACACACCTGCCATTGATTTCTATGAAAAATCGGGCGCTAAAGTTTTAGGCGATTGGCGTGTAGTGCACATGGATGAAAACGGAATTACTAATTTTTTAAACGAATAAATTATTTTTGGAACACCGATTTTAAAAATTTTAGAAATTTCTACAATCTGTGTTCCTAAATATAAACACAACTAATTCTCAAAATGAAAATATTCAAATTTGGAGGTGCATCAGTTAAAGATGCCGAAGGCGTAAAAAACGTATTAGAAGTATTAAAAACGGTTGGATACGAAGATGTTCTTATTGTAATTTCTGCAATGGGAAAAACTACCAACGCTTTAGAATTGGTTATCAAAAATTATTTTGATAAATCTAATGAATTGAATGCCTCGCTTCAGGAAGTTAGAAAATACCACAATCAAATTTTATTAGACTTATTTGAAGACGAAGATCATGAAGTGTTTTTTGATGTAAACGCGCATTTTGACGATTTAGAATATTTTATTCGCAGTAATAAATCACCAAATTACAGTTTTGTTTACGACCAAGTGGTAAGTATTGGCGAAATAGTTTCAACCACAATTGTAAGTCATTATTTCAATTATAGCGGTTTAAAAAACAATTGGATTGATGTTCGACCTTTAATTAAAACCGACAACAATTACCGCGATGCGCAAGTAGATTGGGAAACTACTCAAAAATTGATTACAAAAGGTATAAAGAAAAAAACGTTAAACATTACACAAGGATTTTTAGGCTCAGATGAGAATAATTTTACCACGACTTTAGGACGTGAAGGTTCTGATTATACCGCAGCAATTTTTGCCTATTGTTTAGGTGCCGAAAGCGTTACGATTTGGAAAGACGTTCCAGGAGTTTTAAATGCCGATCCAAGATATTTTGAAAATGCGGTGTTGCTGAACCAGATTTCCTATAGAGAAGCGATTGAGTTAGCATTTTACGGAGCATCCGTAATTCATCCAAAAACCTTACAGCCTTTACAGAAAAAGGAAATTCCGTTGTTTGTAAAATCGTTTGTAAACCCAACATTAGCAGGAACAAGTGTTTCAAGAGGAGCCGATTTAATTCCGCAAACTTCATGTTTTATTGTTAAGAAAAACCAATTATTGTTATCGTTATCGTCAATTGATTTCGATTTCATCATGGAAAATCATATCAGTGAGATTTTCGGTTTGTTCTCGAAACACAAAATCAAAGTGAATTTAATTCAAAATACGGCAATTAGTTTCTCAGTTTGTATTGAAGATAAGTACAATAACTTTGAAGAGTTACGAAAAGTTTTAGCAAAGAAATTCAAAGTTTCGTATAACGAAAACGTATCGCTTTACACGATCAGACACTTTGATGAGAATGCTGCAAAAGTGGTAGAAACAAATAAAACGATATTACTACGCCAAATTTCGAGAGAAACAATACAGGTGATTACGAAGGAGTAGTCTTAAAATAAATTACCACAGATTCGCAGATTTTTTTAAATAGTAATCTGCGAATCTGCGGTTCAAATAAAATACCTCCTTTTTTCCAACAATAAATACTACTTTTGAAGATTCGGAGTTATAGTATTTATGCAAAAAATTGTTTTTTTAGCGGGATTGCTGTTGTGTTTTTTGAGTGGTTTTGCTCAGGAAACCTTACAATCGTATCCAACTAAAAAAATTGCCTTTTCAAAAGACACGATTTCAATTGAAAAATTCAGTTTAAACAATTCCTTTTTTGAAATTAAAGACAAAAGCGGAAAAGTTATTGATACTAGCTTTTACAAAGTAAATTTTCAAAAAGGAACGGTAGTTTTTACCAAAGAAATCAACACTTCTGATTCTTTAATTGTTCGCTATTCTAAATTTCCAGACTTTTTGACTAAAACGTATTCTATTTATGATGACGACAAAGTGGTTTCCAACGAAGCTGGAAAATTAGTCGTTTTCAAAAAAGACAAAAACACCAAATTCAAACCTTTCGACGGTTTAAACACTTCGGGAAGTATTACGCGTGGCATTACGGTTGGAAACAATCAAAACACGGTGGTAAATTCGAATTTAGATTTACAAATCACAGGAAAAATTTCGGAGAAAGTCAGTTTGCGCGCATCCATTCAAGACAGTAATATTCCGTTGCAAGAAGGCGGTTATTCGCAAAAATTAGATGAGTTTGACCAAATTTTCATCGAATTATTTTCGGATAAATGGAATATTCGAGCGGGAGATTTATTCTTAGAAAATCGAAAATCAGCTTTCTTGAATTTCAACAAAAAAGTACAAGGATTATCTACACGTTTTACCTTTGGAATACCTGATAAAAAAACCGAAGTCATTGCTTCTGGCGCATTAGTACGCGGACAATATGCAAGAAGTACTTTTACCGGTCAAGAAGGGAATCAAGGTCCGTATAAATTGCGAGGAAATAATAACGAATTGTATGTTTTAGTTATTTCAGGTTCGGAGCGTGTTTATGTGAATGGAATTTTGAAAACTCGTGGAGAAAACAACGATTACATCATCGATTACAATGCTGGAGAAATCATTTTTACTTCCTTATTTCCGATTACTTCCGAAATGCGAATCAATGTTGAATATCAATATACCGATAGAAATTTTACTCGATTTATTACTTATGGCGGAATTTCGCATGAGCGAGAAAATTGGCAAATTGGCGGTTATGTCTATTCGGAAAGTGATGTAAAAAATCAGCCTTTACAACAAAATTTATCTTCGGAGCAAATTGCTATTTTGCAAAACGCAGGCGATGATATTTCGGCAATGAACGGACCTTCAGCCTATTTAGATTCCTATTCCGATAATAAAATTCTATACAAAAAAGTGATTGTTGGCGGCGTTGAAGTGTTTGAATATTCCAATAACCCAACTGACGAATTGTATAATGTTCGATTTTCATTGGTGGGAAATAACGTAGGAAATTATATTTTAGTCAACAATCAAGCGGTTGGTAAAATATACGAATATGTAGCGCCAATTGCCGGCATTCCCCAAGGAAATTATGAACCTATTGTTCGTTTGATTGCTCCTACGAAAATTCAAATAGCAACCATTTTAGGAAAATACAATCCGAGTGAAAAAACAAATTTAGATTTTGAAATGGCATTGAGCAATAACGACCAAAATTTGTATTCGAATTTAGACGATACTAATAACAAAGGATTTGCTGGAAAATTCAATGGAAAACAACGCCTTTTTGATGGAAAAACAAAAATTGATGCCTTTGCGAATTACCAATTAATTCAGGAAAACTTCAAACCTATTGAACGATTATTTAACATCGAATTTAACAGAGATTGGAACATCACATCCACTTTATTAGGCAATCAAAGCATTTTAACTTCAGGATTAGATTTTAATTTCAATAACAAAGGAAAAGCGTTGTATCAATTTGAAAACTTAACTTTTGGGAATGATTTTTCGGGAAATAAACATACTTTATCAGGAAGATATGCCATAAAAAACTGGATGATTTGGAGTAATTCAAGCGTAATGAAAAGCGATTCTGAACTTTCCAATTCGGCTTTTTCTAGAAGTGAAAATCGTTCGTCTTATAAATTGGGGAAAAATTGGGTTGGAGCCACTGTAAATTTGGAAGATAATTCGGAAAAACTAAAAGCAACGAATACTTTTTCGGGCTTGAGCCAGCGCTTTATAGAATATGGCGCTTTTGTGGGAAGAGGTGATTCGACTAAAGTTTATGTGGAATTGGGATTTTTACAACGTCAGAATGATAGTTTGCAAAATAATCGCATTGAACGAGTGAATCATTCTAATTCGTATTACTTAAAATCGCAATTAATTAAAACCGAAAAAAGCAATTTGAGTGTGTTTTTGAATTATCGTACTTTGAAATATGAAAATGCAAGCTTAAAAGACGAACCATCATTGAATTCACGAATTTTATATTCGGATCGGTTTTTCGGACAAATACTTCAAACTACAACAGCTTATGAAACCAGTTCTGGTACGATTGCCCAACAAGAATTCACCTATTTACAAGTAGAACCCGGACAAGGCGTTTACATGTGGAACGATTATAACGGGAACGGAATTCAGGAATTGCAAGAGTTTGAAATTGCTCCTTATCTAGATTTAGCGATTTATGTTCGCGTGTTTTTACCCAATCAGGTTTTTGTAAGAACACATCAAAACAAATTTTCTCAAGCACTGAATTTCAATTTTAATCAATGGCAAAACGAAAATGGATTTAAGAAATTTGCCTCGCACTTTTATAATCAAACATCATTTTTAATCGACAGAAAAATAAAAAGAAACGGTGATAATTTCGATTTGAATCCGTTTTCAAAAGGCGAAGATGAATTGATAGGTTTGAATACGAATTTTAGAAACAGTTTGTTTTTTAATCGGGGTAAGCAGCATCATTCTACCACTTATTCATACTTGTTAAACGAAAGTCAAAACTTACTTTCAGTGGGAAGTATTGCAGCTAAAAATAATTCACATCAAATACAATATCAGCATTTGGTAAAGAAAAGTTGGTTATTTAACCTTTTGGGAAGCACTTCAACAAGTAAGTCTGATTCTGAAAATTATCCAAATAGAAATTTTGAAATAGTAAGTTATCAAATAGAGCCTAAAATTGGCTATTTGTTTTCCAAAAATACGAGTTGGGATATTTTTTACGAATTTCAACAAAAAGAAAATCAAATTGGTGCTTTTGAAACCTTAACACAAAACCGATTAGGAACTTCATTTACCTTTAATAGTGAAAAAGGATTTAGTATGAATGGAGAGTTTTCAATGTATAACAATTCTTTTGAAGGAAATGTATTATCGGCAGTTGGTTTTCAAATGTTAGAAGGTCTACAACCTGGTAAAAATCAAACATGGCGTTTGCTTTTGCAGAAAAATCTAACGCAATATTTAGACATCAATATTAACTATCAAGGCAGAAATAGCGAAACTAGTAAAACCATTCACACAGGAAATGTGCAATTAAGAGCCTTTTTTTAGTTAATATTTAGATTAATTCTACATTTCTGCTTAATTTTACAAACTATGTTTAAAAATGCTATGTTTAAAACTATTTCTATTACATTATTTCTATTTACAACCATTTGTTATTCTCAATTAAGTAACAAACATTGGTTACCCCCTTTGCATTGTAGAGATGCTGGATCTGTAGCAGATCATTATTTATATTTATCAACTCAAGAAACAACTCCATTTGAAATTAACATTACAGACGGAGCGGGAAATCCTATTGGAACAAACCCTTACACTATTTCTGCAACAACTCCTTTAACAATAGATCTAGGCTTTGGCCAAAATACTAAAATGTTTGTAGGTCAGGAAAATGTAAATATTGTTTTAAATGATCGTGGTGTTATACTTGAAGGGACTAAAGATTTTTATGTGAGTTTTAGAGTTAGATCTCAAAACCATGCCGAAATGTTAGTTTCTAAAGGGAAACCAGGTATTGGAACCAGTTTTAGATTAGGACATATTATTAACGAATCTTTTGACAATAGAAAATCATTTGTTACCAGTATAATGGCAACAGAAGACAATACTAATGTAAGTTTCACTGATTATGACCCAAATGTTGTTTTTACAACAAGTACAGGCACACTTATTGTTGCTTCGCAAAATTTCCTATTAAATGAGGGACAAAGTGTCATTATTACAGGATATAGCGATGTATTTAATAATTTAGACGGAGCAATTGGTGCTTTAATAACCTCAGACAAACCAGTTGCTGTAAACAGTGGCAATGCTTTAGGAGGTATTGAAGGTGGAAGAGCTGATTTTGCGCTAGATCAAATAGTTTCTGCTTCACAAATTGGCGACGAATATATTTTTATTGAAGGAAATGGGCTTTCTAATATGGAGTTACCATTGATAGTTGCAAATGAAGATAATACTGAAATATTTATTAATGGTTCTGCAACACCTGCAGCAACAATTAATGCAGGTGACTATTTTTTAGTAGACAACAGTTTTTATCAAGGAACTAATAATAGAAATATTTATGTAAAAACTTCAAAAAATGTTTATGCCTATCAATTATTAGGAGGAGGAAATGATACTGCCACTGCGGGTTTAAATTTTATTCCACCTTTAAGTTGTTTCTTTCAAAATTCAGTTAATATTCCTAGTGTAAATAGAATTGGAGGAACATCTTATACCGCAGATTTAATGGTTTTAACTTATGCTTCTGCAACCCTAACTTTAAACGGAGCCACTATTCCAAATACACAAGCTCAAGCAGTGTTAGGTAACACTGATTGGGTTACGTACAGAATTTCAAATGTTAGTAATAATGTAACGATCGAATCAACTGGTCCTTTAGCTGTAGGCGTTTTTGGATACCTTGGAAGTGCTTCTGGTTTTGCAGGTTATTATTCAGGTTTTGGAAGTAACCCTGAAGACACTGATATTACTATTTGTTCTAATGAAACTGTAGATTTATTTGATGCGATAACCGGAAATCCGGGTGATAATGGCACATGGACTACACCTGCGGGAGGCGCACTATTAATCAACAATATTTTTGATCCTGCGGTAAATATTGCTGGAGAATATATTTATGAATTTACAAAAGATTGTAATTCAACCCCTACAACTATTCCGGTAAAAATTAATGTAATCGTACAACAAGCACCTAATGCTGGAAATAGCCTAAACTACTCAACTTGTGTAAATGCAAATGCTTTTGATTTATTTACTTTATTAGGAAATAATGTAACTACAGGAGGTACTTGGTCGCCAGCACTTTCTTCTGGAACTAGCATGTATAATCCAGCTATAGACGTGTCAGGAGTTTATACATATAGAATCTTAGCAAGTGGCGCATGT
This sequence comes from Flavobacteria bacterium BAL38, assembly GCA_000169355.1. Lineage (GTDB taxonomy): Bacteria > Bacteroidota > Bacteroidia > Flavobacteriales > Flavobacteriaceae > Flavobacterium. Next base: position 908,439 of record AAXX01000001.1, read on the forward strand.
GAATCAGTTTCTGCAAGCGTTACGGTGATTAATAATCCTATTCCTTCGGCTCCTGTAATTCCCGACTTTAATTTATGTGATAATAATCTTGACGGAGATGATACAAATGGATTCGTAACTTTTGATTTAACTCAAAAAAATTCAGAAATTTCAAATTTAGTTCCAGGATATAATATTACGTATCATACCGATATAACAGAAGCAATTGCTGGGAGTAACAACATTACTTCTATTTATGATACAAATAGAACCGTTCATGTACGATTGACTAATTCAACAAACGGATGTTATTTTACTGCATCGTTTAATTTAGTTGTAAATCCTAAACCAGTTGTAAATGCATTAGTCACTTTAAAACAATGTGACACTGATACAGATGCAAGTACAACTTTCAACTTAACTCAAGCTAATATTTTAATTTCAACCGACAATACTTTAATATTTTCGTACCACAATAGTTTGGCGGGAGCAGAAAATAATAACGATTTTGTTTCTAATGAAATTTCTTTTACGGCATCAAACGGAAGTTTTGTTTGGGCTAGAATTTCAAACAGTAATGGCTGTTACAGAACTTCAAGAGTAAACCTAATAGTTTCTGCAACAACAATACCTCAAACTTTTAGATATTATATTGATGATGTTTGCGACGATTATTTAAGTGCTACTGACCCAGATGGAGACGGAATTGGATATTTTAATTTAACAGAAATTGAAACCGTATTAGTTAATCAATTTCCACCAGGACAATCTTATACATTTAGCTATTACCAAAATCAAATAGATGCCGAAACAGAGCAAAATGCAATAACAGACATCAATAATTTCAGAAATACCGTTGCTAACAATCAAATAATTTGGGTTAGAATTGAAAGTAATTTATATGAATGTGCGGGCCTAGGACCATTTTTAGAGTTAATTGTAAATCCTTTACCTGATACAAATTTGGGTGATGATTTTGTTATTTGTATCGATCCTACAACAGGCATAGGTTCTCAAGAAATAAATGCTACGCCAGCTACACCAGGCAATTACACCTATAATTGGACACCTGCAAATCCGGCAGGGAATATTGCAACATATAACATAACCTCTCCAGGTACCTATAGCGTTATTGTTACGAATACAGTTACATCATGTAGCTTTTCAGATTCGGTAATTGCAACATTTTCTTCTGAACCTCAAAGTGTAAGTGCCGCTTTATTAACACCTGCATTTTCTTCTGGATTAGCATCAATTGAAGCTACAGCAGTTGGAGGTTTTGGAATTTACGAATATAGTTTAAACGCTTTAGATTGGCAGTTAAGCCCATTATTTAGCGACTTACCTAATGGATCTTACACTATTTACGTTAGAGATATTCAGGGATGTGGTTTGTTATTGACTAATACGATTCAAACCATAACATTTCCTAATTATTTTACTCCAAATGGAGATGGTTATAATGACAGATGGAATATTAATTTACCTATAGAATACGAAGGTTTAATTACCATTTATGACCGTTATGGCAAATTAATTAAGCAAATTAGCCCAGAAAGTTCTGGTTGGGACGGAACCTATAATGGAGGATTATTACCATCAACCGACTATTGGTTTAAAGTTGATTATATAGAAGACAACATAAGAAAAGAATTTAAATCTCATTTTAGTTTAAAAAGATAATTTGCAATGGGAACAATAGAAACTATAATTAATGGAAAAGTTGCAACTTTACTTTTTTTTCATCTATCAAGCAATTCATTTCCAAGCACTTTACTGCAACAATTAACCGAAGAAATCAATGCTTTAGGAAACAACAAATCGATATCGGTAATTGTACTTAAAAGCTCAGGAACAGGTGCTTTTTGCGCAGGTGCTTCTTTTGACGAGTTGCTTTCAGTAAGTAATTTTGAAGAAGGAAGTCAATTTTTTTCTGGATTTGCAAATGTTATCAATGCTATACGTAAATGTCCAAAATTAATTATTGGAAGAATTCACGGAAAAGCAGTTGGCGGTGGCGTTGGATTAGCAGCAGCATGTGATTATTCATTTGCGTGTACAAAAAGTGAAATTAAACTTTCTGAAATAGCTATTGGAATTGGTCCGTTTGTAATCGAACCAGCAGTGTCTAGAAAAATTGGCAAAACAGCCATGTCTGAAATGACACTAAATCCAACTGCTTGGAAATCCTCTAAATGGGCTTTTGAAAAAGGGCTTTATTCCGAATTATTTGAGACTATTGAAGAATTAGATTTTAGGCTTGAAGAATATACGAAAGAACTTTCATCATATAACGAAGAGGCTCTATTTGAAATGAAAAAGGTACTTTGGGAAGGAACAGACCATTGGGAAAATTTACTTTATGAGAGAGCCTCTATTTCAGGTAAATTGGTTTTATCTGATTTTACAAAAAAAGCACTAGAAAAATTTAAAAAATGAGAAGTTTAATCCTTTTTCTTCAACAAGTAAATGTTGAGCAAAAATTAAAAGAAGCTCCAGATAATGAATATCAAATAGGAGTATTAATTGGTTCATTTGTTCCCTTTATAGTTTTAATCGGAATTGCTTATGCACTTTATTACAGAGCAAAAAAGAAAGAGCAAAATTTAAAATAACAAATCATGTCAAACATAAGAATTACAAAACAATTTAACTTTGAAACTGGTCATGCTTTATATGGTTATGATGGAAAATGTAAAAATGTACACGGCCATAGTTACAAACTTTCGGTAACCGTGATTGGAAAACCAATAACAGACAAAACGAATGTTAAGTTTGGTATGGTTATAGATTTTGGCGACTTAAAGAAAATTGTAAAAGAACAAATTGTTGATGTTTTTGATCATGCAACTGTTTTTAATAAAAATACTCCTCATATAGAACTAGCACACGAATTGAAATCAAGGGGTCATGATGTTATTTTAGTAGACTATCAGCCTACAAGTGAAAATATGGTTGTTGATTTTTCCAATAAAATTAAAAATCTTTTACCTGAAAATATTAAATTACATTCACTTAGATTACAAGAAACAGAAACTTCGTTTGCAGAATGGTTTGCTTGTGATAATTAATAAACAAAAAAGTCCTCAATAAATGAGGACTTTTTTGTTAAAGTGTCTTGTCCTGAAAAAAGTTGACTAAATATTACTTAATATGTCAACAAAAAAGAAAATTTCAAAAATCCCAAGTGCCCCAAAAAATTATAGCGAAGCGTTTAAACGTCAAGTTGTAAGTGAATTTGAAAGGGGTTTATTTACAAAAGCAGAACTTCGAAGACGCTACAATATTTTAGGTAATAGTTGTATACCAAGATGGTTAAAAAAATATGGTAAATTTACCTATGAAGATAAATTAACTATTGGTCGTCCTATGAAAGATCCTCAACAACAGCGTATAAAAGAGCTAGAAGCTCAATTAGTACAAAAAGAAGAAGAATTAAAAGTATTCAAACGATTTATTGAAATAGCCGAACGCGAACTTAAAATTGATATTGTAAAAAAGTCTGGTTCCAAGCAGTCGAAGAAATAAATGTAAATAGTTCATTGACTATTTATGAGTTATGCGAACTGTTTGGATACACAAAACAAGCATTTTACAAGCGAAAGTCAAAGGTAAAAACACCTAAATACAACTCAGAATTATTACGAAGTTTAGTAGTTAATATTCGTAAGCAATTACCCCGAACAGGGGGTAAAAAACTTCATGTAATGTTACAAGATGAATTTATAAAACATCATATATCAATTGGTCGGGATAATTTTTTAGATTTTTTAAAAGCGGAATATTTACAAGTTCCTAAAGCTCGAAGATATTACAAAACAACAAACTCAAGACATTGGATGAAACGCTATCCAAATTTAATTAGCAATTTAGTGCTTAACAGACCTGAGCAAGTTTGGGTTGCTGATATAACTTATTTACGAACAAAAGAGAAAACATATTATTTGCATTTACTCACTGATGCTTGTTCCAAGAAAATCGTTGGTTATCAATTATCAGATAATTTAATGAGTTCAACTACAGTAAAAGCTTTAGAAATGGCTTTGATTGACAGGAAAACAAAAAATCAACTCCTTCACCATTCTGACAGAGGTTTACAATATTGTAGTAAAGAGTATACTGATTTGTTAAAGAAAAACAATATTTTAATTAGTATGACGCAAGAATACGATCCATATGAAAATGCAATAGCAGAAAGAGTAAATGGAATCTTAAAAGAAGAATTTGGTTTACATGAAATCTTTGAAAACTACCAAAACTTAAACAAACAAGTCACACAAGCCATTACTTTATACAACAATTTTAGAATACATATGTCAGTTAATATGATAACTCCAAACCAAGCACATCAACAAAAAATAATACATTTAAAACAATGGAAAAAAATAAATCGTAACAGAATTAATTCTGTTACGATTTAACTATATTTGAATTATTAACGAGTCAACCTTTTTTAGGACAACTCAAAGTATTATATTATCTTTATTTCTTAACAATTAAGAATTCACTTCTTCTGTTTTGCGCATGTTCTTCTTCTGTACATGATTTGCAAGCTACTTTTGGTTCGCTTTCCCCAAATCCTTGTCCTGATATTCTTTCTTTTGCAACACCTTTACTGATTAAGTATTGAACCGTAGATTTTGCTCTTCGGTCTGATAATTTTATGTTGTAACTATCGCTACCTCTACTATCAGTATGCGATTTAGCGAATATTACCATTTCTGGATACTCATTCATTACCGCTACCAACTTATCTAACTCTGCAGCGCCATCTGCTGTAATATTACTTTTATTGAACTCAAAGAATATTGGTTGTAGAATAACTTCTTTCTCTGTGATGATTGGTATAATTGGGTTTAATAAAGCCTCTACAACAACTTGCTCATTTTCTGCTTTCTTCACATCAAATACGCCACTCTCATAACCTGATTTTGATACTTGAGCGCTATAAGAAGTGTTACACATTACTCCTGTTATTGTTTCTCCGTTTGTTGCTGTTGTTTGATTTGAAATCGTTTTTTGTTTCTCATCTACCAACATTACCATAGCCCCTTCAATTTCTTTTCCTGTTTTTGCATCTTTTACTCTAACTAATGCTTGTACATTACAAACTGGATCTGCTTTGTAGATGTTATCAACTCCGTCTCTGTTACTAGAGAAGAAACCTACTTTCTTTGATGTATTGTAAGTGAATGCAAAATCATCTTTTGATGTGTTTACTGGTTCTCCTACATTGATTGCTTCTGTACCTTTGTTTAAGTCCATCTTAAACACGTCCAATCCACCAAAACCTGTTTTTCCATTTGAGGAGAAAAACAACACATTATCATCAGTAATGAATGGAAAACTCTCATTGGCTTCCGTATTTACTTTTGCACCTAAGTTTTCTGGTGTTCCATACTCATCTCCGTTTACTGATACTTTCCAAATGTCTTCTCCTCCAAAACCACCTGGCATGTTCGATGAGAAGTACAATGTTTTTCCATCTTTACTAATACTTGGATTCCTTACATCATACTCTTTATTGTTAAATGGAAGTGGTTTTGCGTTTACCCATTTATCACCTTCTTTAGTAGCTTTATAAAGATAAATTTTACCAAATTTTGCATTCTTTGGTTTGTCTTTTGTAAACTCTTTTTCATTAAAACTCTCGCTACCATAATACATTGTAGTTCCATCACTTGATATACTTGCTGGACCATCGTGCCATTTCGTATTTATATTCTCAACTGCTACTGCATCGCTAATGGTGCCATTAGCATTATACGTTGCTTTATAAATATCTAAGTATGGCTCTTCGTTCCATCCGTTAGTTTTTCTTGAAGTATTTCTTGAACTAGAAAAATATACATTGTTATCATTGGTAAGTACAGCTCCAAAGTCTGTTTTATCACTACTTACATCTGATTTGGCAATATCATATAATTTAGTTTGTCCTTTTAATTCTGGAAGGTAATTTGGCTTACTTACAAATGCTTTAGCTCTTTGGTCATTGGGTGCCAATTGAGCAAATTGTTGCATTTGTTTGTCTGATTCGTTGAAGTTTCCTTCGGCTTTTAGCATTTGAGCATATTTATAATACGTTTCCGCATCTTGCTTCTGCTCTACTACTTTAGCATACCATTTTACTGCTTCTTTGGTATTAAAAACATTATAGTAGCTTTCTGCTAATTGTTTATAAACGTAGCTATCGGCTTTATTACCTTCTGCTAATTTTAAATATTCTTTGGCTGCATCAACGTATTCGTATCTATCGAACAACTTATCTGCTGCTTTTGTGTATTGATTTTGTGCACTAAGTATTCCACTTACCATCACAAAACTTAATGTTATATATAATTTTCTCATTGTACTTTGGTCGCTTTAGGTTAGAAGAATCTTGGTGAACTCGATACTTTCTTCGGGAAGTTCAAATCAAACAACAAGATAAGCTCGTGTGATGAAGGCGTCGTTACTTTCAAATCCGAAACAATATGATCGTATGCATAACCTATTCGTAAAGATGGCGTTACTGCATAATTTATCATAGCTCCAAAACTATCTTGTAAACGATAAGTACCACCAACCTCAAATTTTTGATTAAACATGAAATTCGCTGATAAATCTATAGAGGTTGGGGCTCCAAAAGCCGATTTCATCATGAAAAAAGGCTTGAACTTAACCGTATCATTAATATCAAAAACATACCCTCCTGTTAAAAAATAATGCGATACCTCTGAACCAAATTCTAACTGATCTCCGGTACGTTGAATATCCAAATGCTTAGATCGCATCATATTTGGAACTGATAATCCTAAATAATACTTGTTAGTATAATAGAAAAATCCAGATCCTAAATTAAAATAGGTATTGCTAATATCTTCACTAAAAGCAGGATCGGTAGGTTGTGGTAATGTGTAATTAATATCACTATACAATCCTACATTATGAAAAGTTAATCCCATTTTTAATCCAAAGGCCAACTTATGTTCGCCTCCTAAATTTAATGTATACGAAAAATCACCATAAACATTGTTCTCCTCAACAGGACCAATCTTGTCTGAGATAAAACTCAAACCTAATCCTACATTCTTGCCAACTGGAGCGTGACCAAAAAAGGTACCTGTAGTAGGCGCATCTTCAATCTCAACCCATTGCTTTCTGTATAATAATCCCATAGATAAATTATCTTTACTACCCGCATAGGCCGGATTCATTACACTCATATTATACATGTATTGTGTGTAATGGGGATCTTGTTGTGCGTGTAAATCTACAATTGTAGAAAATACAACTAAAGCTACTAAATATAGTTTCTTCATTATTCTTATTTTTTATGGCTGCTACCAAAGTAGCAGCCTTTTTAATTATTGCTGTCTATTAATATACACCCAACCTGTTTTAGCAGGTAAATCGTTAAATTCAATTACATAATAGTAAGTACCATCAGGTAATTCATTTCCACCATCAGATTGTCCAGACCATTCATTAGAATAATTGGATTTACTATAAACTTTAGTTCCGTATCTGTTAAAAATCTCTACTTTACTAACATCATAACCAGATAAATCCCAAGAATCATTATCTCCATCATTATTTGGAGAAATACCTTTTGGAATTTCACAACCAATTACGTTTAGATCCATAGTTGTAATATCTGCACAGAAACTTACGTCTGGAGTAAAAGTATATGTAATAATTCCTACCTGTGAAGTATTAACTGTTGCTGGATTCCAAGTTCCTGTAACCCCTTCTATTGAAGTCAATGGTAATTCAACAAAAGCTCCAAGACATAAATCATCTAATTGAGTAAATGTTGGAAGAGATCTATCATCAATAGTAACATCTATTGTTCCAATAGCAGCACATTGACCAGCATTTGGAGTAAATGTATAAGTAGTTGTACCAATAATTGAAGTATCAATTGTTGCAGGCGACCATGTACCAGTATAACCTTCAATTGAAGCAGCAGGTAAAGTAGCTGTAGTTCCTTCACAAACATCTATAATATTAGTAAAAGTTGATGGGTTATTTGGTGTAATTACAATAGTAGTTTGACTACTACCCGCATTTAAACAATTTGTAACATCTATAGCAACAGTATACGTAACAACATAAGTACCTGCTGTACTAAGTGATAAATCTATAACACCAGTAGAAGCATCAATTGAAAGACCAGCAGTAGAACTATAAACTCCTCCTACGGTAAATCCTGCAGCAGATGTATTTGGCGATGGATTCGTCGCATCTGAAATACAAACTGGAGTTGTATAAGAAATTGTTGTTACTGGATCTGCATATACTACAGGATCTATTGTAAATGTTAACGGATTAGAATTACATCCTGTAACTAAATCGGTTGCAACTAAAGTATACGTACCAGGTACAACACCTGTAAAATTAGTACTAGTTTGTGTTGTAGAAGTTACTCCATCACTTAAAGTATACTCAAAATTAGTTACATAAAGACTATAGAAACCTACATCTGAATAATCAGGAAGGTTTGGTGCAGTATTAGTCCAATCAATAACATCCCAATCAGCAGGATCCCAAGTCATTGTAGGTAAAACCGCTGTTGTAATTCTTCTGTAGTTGTAACCAACACCACCTGCTGGAGTAAATACTACTTGATTTACACCCCAATTATCTAAGTCTACATCAGTACTTGTAGTTAAAACAATATTATCATTATTATTAACCCCAGCACATGTAGTAAAAGTTAAATCTGGCACTACTCCACCTTGATTTGCACTACTACTTAACTTTACAACAACAACATCGTCATTTGCAAGAATACCACTTAATGCTAAATTACATGTTGGATTTCCTGTTGCATTAGTATATACTTTTAATTTGTAATTAGATAAATCTTTTGCACTACCAGTTCCATTATAAATCTCCACATAAGTTAAAGCACCTGAAGTGTGATCTGTTATCTCAGAAATAAATAAATCAGAAGGTGTATTTAAAACTGAATTTACAGGAGATGCTACTGTAAATGAAGCCGTTTGGTCTGCACAAACTGGGGTTTGAGTTATATTAATAACTGGAACCGGAATTGATGTAACCACTATAGTACCTATTTGACCCGTTGTAACATTACTACAAATTCCAAAAGTTACACCTGTTAATTCAAGCATTACATCTGAAACTGGCAAAGCAACCGAAACTGTAACAGAACCAGATGCTTCGATATCAACTGTTTGAGTTATACCTCCATTAATAGTATAAGAAACTGTTGCATTAGGAGTACCCGTAATTACAAAATCAGCATTTCCAACACCTAAACAAATATTACTATCAACAACTGCTAATGTAGCTGTTGGTAAAGCATTAACAACTACTGATGATGTGTTATTTACAAGTATAGAACAAGAAGGATTGAAAATACTTACTAATTGTAGATTAACTGTACCAACCACTGGACTATTAATTGTAATAGTAGCCAAACCAGTAGTAGCATCTAAAGCAATTGTTTGATTTGTTCCTCCGTTTATTGTATAATTTACATTAAAACCAGGTGAACCTTCAATTGTGAATACAGCATTATCACCTATACAAATTTCAGTATTAGAAGTAACCTGAGTGATACTTGGTGAGAAATTTGTAATTACTATTGGTGTGGCATTAAAAATATCACATCCATTAATTTGGAAATTAAAGTCTGCATAAGTACCTGCATTTAATCCAGATAAAATTATTTGTCCACTTGAATTTGCTATAAAGTTAGTAGGACCAACTGTTACCATATCATCTGTATAAGTAACTGTATAAGTTTCACCAGCAATAAATCCTGAAGCAGTGATTGTAGCATTAGAACTACCACATTGCTCATTCGTAAATGTAAAGATAGGTGAAGCCTGAATAGTAAAGTTAGCTTTGTAATTAGAACCATTATTATTCACAAATATAGTGTCATCACAATCTACAGTACTGTTATTATCCCCTGTTAAATCAAAATAAACCTCAACAACATAATTACCAGCAGGATAATTTGTTAAATCTATAGGAGATTCGGCATTATTTAATACTTCTTGCCATTTTTGATCTCCAACATTACAAGCACCTCCAGAAGCAAAATTTCCAGCAACACAATCATCAAAGAATGGTAAATTTAAAACTGTAAAAGCTCCTGGTGTAGATGTCGCTTCATAAATTCTATAATTTAATCTAGCACTACAAACATTAGCTGTAGCTGTTTTAAAAGATTTTAATTCACCTCCTCTTAAAATAAGATTTCCTGAATTTTGTATATATACTCCTAAATCTGAGCTTGGGAATACATTAGTAGATGGACCAATTAAATCAGTTCCGAAACCTGTTACATTATAAAATTCACCATCTGTAGCTGTATTTGTACAATCTTGAATCCAAACAGCTGTTGCGAAAGAATTAAAAGTACAAGTTCCTAATACTTCAACATTCATTTCAAAAGTTGGAGAACAAGGGAAACTTGCTATATCAGGAGTGAATATATATAAGAAAGTACCAGGCGTTGCTGTATCTATTTCTGTAACTGGGTTACCCGCTAAAGACCATTGACCTGTTACACCGTTAATAGAAGTGTTACTTAAAGGAATATTTGGACTTCCAGAACAAATAGATCCTGGAGTTGCAAATGTAGGAACGATAGTTTCATTTAACGTTACCACGATTTCGTCTTCAATATTATTAATTCCACAAGTTATTCTCACTTTATATGTTCCCGATTGATAAACCGTTAATGTGCTTGTTGTTTCACCTGGTATTAATACACCATTAAAGAACCATTCATAAGCATCGGCAGTTGTATTAGAAGAAACTAATTGATATGAATCAGCACAAAGTACCTGATCTGGTCCTAAATTAGTACTACAAACAATATCACAATTTGTTGCTCCAGCCCCAGTACCATTTATATTGGTTTGTGTAAATGTTACAGTCCCAGGTTGGTTACTAAAGTTAGTAATCAATACAATGTAAATATCATTAAGTTGCGCATTATTAATTGTGAAATTTTCAATCGCAGCCGCTGAATAACTACATGACGCAACATTATTTGGAATCGTTGTATTGCCGTCAGGGAAATCATATAAATCATTACACGAAGTTGCAAACTCTGCTGGTGTAAATGGTCCCCATATAATGTAGTCAACATCAATTCCACCTCCTGTTGTATTATTTGTTTGAGAAATTTGAAAAGTTAAATTTCCTGTCTGACTTACCTGCATAAAATACCATGATGGGTTAGGTGTGGTAAATAAACAACCTATACCTCCATAACTAGGAACTCCTACTGAGTTTGTATAAACCAATCCTGTTTCACCACAAAATGCAGAAGCATCAGAACAATCAACTGGTGTACCAACACACAATGTAAAAGTAGTGTTTTGGTTAGGAGTTGCCGTAAATGTATAAACTCTAATATAATAAGTTTGACCAGGAACTAAATTAGCAGCAACACTACTATTGTTATCACTACAATATAATTGAGTTAATGCTCCACAAGTTCCAGAATAAACCACATGATACATGTCTGTAGTACTACCTGCTACGTTTACAAGTGAAATTGTATGAGTCCCTTCCGTTGCGGTAAATTGAAACCAAACGTCATCATCATCTGTTCCAGCACATCCATTAGGATCTGCTGAAGCAGTAGCACCTAATACAGTTCCATTAACAGAATTTATACAAGCAGTCCCAGTATTAACAGGAACATTTATTGCTGCTGCACATTCATCATTGGAAATTAAAGTCGCAAAATTTGTTGGTCCTCCCCAAACACTTGAGTCGGTAGGATCACAAATAGCTCTAACATATACTTCAAATGAAGTTGCAGATGGGAATCCAGAAAAACTATAAGTTGGTGAACTTACAACTGCTGTTGGAGTAGTTCCATTTGGTGGATATCCCGAACCTACTGGCTGAATGATAACTTCCCATTGAGAAGCTCCTGCATTATCAGTCCAAGTTATAGTACCTGAATCAATTGTTAAAGCACTAACAACAATATTTGTTGGCGCAGGACAAGTTGGCGGTGTACACATAGCAGGTCCTGAATATAAAAGAGACCCTTGCGTTCCCGTGTTAAATGGCTTATTATATATTTGAACACCTAATGGATCAATAATTGCAACTCCAACTTCGTTAGCAAAACCTCCACCTGTATTCCAAAACAATTCAAAAGGTTGATTACTACATAAAGATACTGTTACGTTGACAGGACCATTACCATTTGTAAAAGTTCCACCAATAGTAGCTACTGTTTGACCAAATTGCCTAATAGACATGGTGTTTCCATTCCAACCGTCCCCCCATGAATCTGTCATTCTAAAAATGAAATCACATTGTTGAGAGGCTGCACATAATGCAGTGGTAAAAGTTCCAGAATCAGACCAAGGACTAACATTGTCTAATCCACAAACAGCTCTTACATAAAAATCATAAGTAGTAGCAGCTGTTAAACCTGTTAGTGTATATGGATTTGAAGTAATTCCTGTAACTAATGTTCCTGAACCTTGAACAAAACCAACTGGTCCATATTCAACTTCCCATTCTGTTGCACCTGTTGGATTAGTCCATCCTAAGTTAACAGAAACGTCTCCAATGGCAGAAACAGTTAAATTTGTTAATTGTAAACATTGTCTATCCACATTAACTTTATCTAAAATCCAGCGATCTCCAAGACCACCAGTAACTTCATGAACAAAAGCAATATGAACATTTTGACCTGCATATGCATCTAACAACACGAAAAATTGTTGAAATCCTGTTGCGTTTATTTCTAATTCTGTATAAGTTGCTAATGTTGTAGTAAAATCAGCTATGTTTTGACCAGTAGTTGATAATAATACTTTGTATATACTTCCTTGCTCTCCAGGAGAAAAAGATCGAGCAAAAAACCTTACTTGTCCATTTGTAGGGACAGTAACTTGAGGCGTAATTAACCAGTCTTGTGCAAGTCCTGGAATACTTCCTTCACGATTTGACATAGCAGAAGCAACACCAATAGTCCAAGTATTTGGCAAAATGGTATTTCTTCCCCAAGATTGAGCAGTTCCGATGCCGTTGTCTGTTACAACCCACCCAGGAGGTGGAAAAGTCGCATTTTCAAAGTCTTCAGACAATTGTCCGAAGGCAAAAAAAGTAAAGAACGACATGAAAAAAAGTAATAATTTTTTCATTGTTAAAATATAGTTATGGTTTGATTAATTTTTCAAAGTTACACAATAAATTAACCTACAAACTTAATATCGATAAAATACATTTTTTATCGATAAAATGCGTTTATTAAGATTGTAGATTTTGTGTATATTTGTAAAAAAATAAAATCAACTTTGAATATAAACTCAAAAATCTATTTTGCTTCAGACCAACATTTTGGAGCACCTACTCCTGAATTGAGTTTCCCAAGGGAGCAAAAGTTCATCAATTGGTTAGACGAAGTAAAACATGATGCAGATGCCATTTTCTTACTCGGTGATTTATTTGATTTTTGGTTTGAATATAAAACCGTAGTACCAAAAGGTTTTGTAAGAGTTTTAGGAAAACTAGCAGAAATAAAAGATGCTGGAATTCCAATTTATTTTTTTGTTGGCAATCATGATTTATGGATGGGTGATTATTTTCAAAAAGAACTCAATATTCCTGTATATCATGATAACCAAGAATTCACTTTTAATAACAAAACATTCTTAATTGGCCATGGAGATGGGAAAGGACCTGGTGATTTAGGCTATAAAAGAATGAAAAAAGTGTTTACTAATCCTTTTTCAAAGTGGTTATTTCGTTGGTTACATCCAGATATTGGTGTGAAATTAGCACAATATTTATCGGTTAAGAATAAATTAATTTCTGGAGCTGAAGACGTTAAATTTCTTGGAGAAGAAAATGAATGGTTAGTACAATATGCTAAACGTAAATTAGAAACCAAATCTTATGACTTTTTTGTTTTTGGACACCGCCATTTACCAATGATAATAGATGTTTCTGAGAAATCAAAATACATTAATTTAGGCGATTGGATCGGTTATTTTACCTATGGCGTTTTTGATGGCTTAACTTTTGAATTAAAAGAATATAAAAATTAATCTTCTTTTTCTAAAGCTTCTACTTCTTTTTCTAAATCTAACTTTCTAAAAGAGGGCGAAATAAATGCTGTTACAACCACAGTTCCAATTGTCATACAACCACCAAAAACCACAGCACGAACAACTCCCATTAATTTTGCCGTAACACCACTCTCAAAAGCTCCTAATTCGTTTGAAGAACCCACAAAAATTGAATTTACGGAAGAAACTCTTCCACGCATATTGTCTGGTGTATGCAATTGTAAAATTGTGTTACGAATAACAACCGAAACTCCATCAGCTACTCCACTTAAAAACAAAGCAAGTACAGAAATCCAAAATATTTCAGATAAACCAAAAACAATAATACATAGTCCAAATATAAAAATAGCAGTTAACAATTTAACTCCCGCATTTTTATTTAATGAAAAGTAAGCAGCTGCTAACATTGTAATGATTGAACCAACTGCCGGAGCAGCGCGTAATACTCCAAAACCTTCAGAACCTACTTTTAAAATGTCCTGTGCAAAAATGGGCAATAAAGCCACAGCTCCACCAAACAAAACGGCAAACATATCTAATGAAATAGCTCCTAAAATGGTTTTATTATTAAAAACAAACTTCACCCCTTCTATTAAACTTTGAAAGATTGGCTCTCCAATTTTTGGATTTAAAATAGGTTTTCTTGTAATTTGAGTTAACAACATTAGAGCAACTAATGTGCAAGCAAAAACCAAACACATAGACCAATGTACCCCCATAATTCCTATTGAAAAACCAGCAAGTGCGGGACCAAACATAGAAGCCAATTGCCACGTTGAACTACTCCAAGTAGCAGCATTTGGATAATTTTTCTTTGGTACAATTAAAGAAAGTAATGAAAAAACAGTTGGCCCAATAAAAGCCCGTACAAATCCTCCTAAAAAAACTAATGCATAAATAATCCATAAAATAGTTGACTTCGTTAGCGAGGAAACAACACTTGGAACAGTAACTAAAAAAAGACCTAAACTAATAACAGAAAACCCAATTAAGCATTTAACCAAAAGACTTTTCTTTTCATTTTGATCTACAATATGACCCGCAAATAGTGCCATTGAAATAGCAGGAATAATTTCCATTAAGCCAATAATCCCTAAAGAAAGTGGATTTTTAGTTAAACTATACACTTCCCATTCAATAATAACAAATTGCATCGACCATGCGAAAACTAATGCAAAACGCATTCCAAGAAAAATTCGAAATTCTTTAAAACGAAGCGCTGCGTAAGGATCTTTTTTAGCCATTTGAGGAACGAATATCACGTAATTGCAACTGCAAAGTTATTATATCTTTCCATTCATTTTCTTCCAAGGAGAAAATTGCATCGAATTTATTTTTGTTTGTAACAATATCTAATTTGTTGCCCAATCCAAAACCAATAGCACCAAAATTTTCCGAATTGCCTTGTTTTACAAATGCTTTCAAATGTTCGTTATCGGCACCTAAAGTTTTCGCATAACCAGAATCGGTTAATCCTTTCGCTAAAAATAAAGGCGTCATGTTTTCAGGACCAAAAGGTTCAAACTGTTTCAATACTCGCATTAATTTTGGATGAATTTCCGATAAATCGATTTCTGCATCGTAAGCAATTTCAGGCATTAACAAATCGGGGTGAATAGTTTCTTGAACTACTTTTTCGAAGGCATTTTTGAAATTATCGTAATTTTCTTCTTTTAGCGTCATTCCGGCAGCATACATGTGACCGCCGAATTGCTCCAAATGTTCGGCACAAGCTTCCAATGCATTATACACATCAAAATCTTTTACAGAACGAGCCGAAGCGGCCAATTTATCTCCGCTTTTTGTAAAAACAATCGTTGGGCGATAATAATTTTCTACCAATCGAGAAGCCACAATACCAATAACGCCTTTGTGCCAATTTTCTTGATAAACAACGGTTGAAAATCGATTTTGTTCATTATTTTCTTCTATTTGAAGTAAAGCTTCTTTCGTAATTTGTTTGTCTAATTCTTTTCTATCCGAATTATGCTGTTCGATTTCAGAAGCAAATTGTTCCGCTTGTTCCAAATCATATTCGGTTAATAAAGCAACGGCTTCGTTTCCGTGTTTTATTCTTCCTGCAGCATTAATTCTTGGTGCGACAATAAAAACAACATCAGTAATCGTTAAGACTTTCTTAGCTTCGCTCCGTTCGCCGTTGGCTCGGGTCTTTACATTTTGAACCAAAGCCTTAATTCCAGGACGCGGATTCGAATTAATCACTTCCAAACCAAATTTCGCCAACACCCGATTTTCACCAGTAATCGGAACAATATCAGCGGCAATGGCTGTTGCAACCAAATCTAAATATAAGACCAAATCAGCAATCGTTTGGTTTCTGTTTTCGGCTAATGCTTGAACTAACTTAAAACCAACTCCACAACCACATAATTCGTCATACGGATACGAACAATCGTCTCGTTTTGGGTCTAAAACAGCAATAGCATCTGGGAGAACTGGTCCAGGTCGATGGTGGTCGCAAATAATGAAATCAATATTTTTTGCTTTGGCATAATTTACGTGATCTATCGACTTAATTCCGCAATCCAATGCAATAATTAAAGAAATATCGTTGTCTTCGGCATAATCAATTCCCATATAAGAAATACCGTAACCTTCTGCATATCGATCTGGAATATACGTTGCAACATTTGGATAAAAACTACGTAAATAACTCGAAACTAAAGAAACAGCAGTTGTTCCGTCTACATCATAATCGCCAAAAACTAATATATTTTCGTTATTTGAAATAGCTTTTTCAATTCGCACCACAGCTTTGTCCATATCTTTCATCAGATACGGATTGTGCAAATCGGCTAAAGTGGGACGGAAAAATGTTTTGGCTTGTTCAAAGGTTTCAACACCTCGTTGAACTAATAAAGTGGCAATAATTTCGTCAACTTGAAGAGCGCTCTGAATGGCTTGTACTTTTTCTTGATTTGGCTTAGATTTTAGATTCCAACGCATAGTTTAATTATGAATTAAAAATTTTGAATTATTTTGAATGGCATAAATGAATTACAAATGTATATAGAAAAACTGAAATAATAAATTGGGAGTCAAAAGTTCCATTATTTTTTAACTATTTTTGAAAAACATTACTTTAAATAAATAAAGATGCAAATTCAAGGACAAATTGTCGACATCCTAAATAAAAGAATCTACTCGGGTGAAGTAACTATTGAAAACGGAAAAATAAAATCCATTATTGAAAAAGAACATGCAGAAAAAGTATTTATTCTTCCGGGTTTTATCGATTCTCATATTCATATAGAAAGTTCTATGCTTGTACCTTCTGAATTTGCAAAAATCGCAGTTTTACATGGAACCGTTGGTACAATTTCTGACCCTCATGAAATTGCAAATGTATTAGGAAAAGAAGGTGTTTACTACATGATAGAAAATGGTAAAAAAGTACCACTAAAATTTCATTTTGGCGCGCCATCTTGTGTTCCTGCAACTTCCTTTGAAACAGCTGGAGCTATAATAGATTCTGAAGGAATTAAGGAGTTACTAGCTTCTCCAGATATTTATTATTTAGCCGAAATGATGAATTATCCGGGTGTTTTATTTGATGATGCAGAAGTGATAAAAAAAATAGAATGGGCAAAGCATTTTAATAAACCTGTTGATGGGCACGCTCCAGGCTTAAGAGGTGAACCTATAAAAAAATACATTTCAGCAGGAATTACAACAGATCATGAATGCTTTACGTATGAGGAAGCTGCTGAAAAACTATCTCTTGGAATGAAAGTCATTATTCGTGAAGGAAGTGCAGCAAAAAACTTTGAAGCTTTAATTGATTTACTTCCTGAACATTACGAAAATATGATGTTTTGTTCAGACGATAAACATCCAGATGACTTAATAATTGGACATATTAATACTCTTTGCGCCAGAGCAGTTGCAAAAGGAATCGATTTGTTTAAAGTTTTACAAGCAGCATGTATAAATCCGGTACATCATTACAAAATGAATGTTGGTTTGTTGCAACAGAACGATTATGCTGATTTTATAGTAGTTGAAGATTTAGTTAATTTTAAAGTTAGTAAAACATTTATAAATGGTGAATTAGTTGCTGAAAATGGTATTTCAAATGTTAAACATGTTCCATTTGACAGGCCAAATAATTTCAATATCACAACAAAAACCATTTCAGATTTTGAAATTGAAAGCACAGCCTCAAAAATTAGAGTAATTGAAGCGCTAGAAGGTCAATTGATTACGAATGAATTACATCATGCATCACTCATCAAAAACGGGAAACTTGTTTCTGATACAAATAATGATGTTTTAAAAATGGCCGTTGTAAATAGATACCAAAATGCAATACCAGCAATTGCCTTTATAAAGAATTTTGGGTTAAAAAAAGGTGCTATTGCAAGTTCAGTGGCACACGATTGTCATAATATTGTAGTAGTAGGAACTTCTGACGAAGAAATTTGCAGAGCTGTTAATTTACTAATTGATAACAAAGGTGGCATTTGTGCTGTAAATGGTTCTGAAGAAAAAGTTTTATCGTTACCAGTTGCAGGAATTATGAGTGCAAAAGACGGATGGGAAACTGGAAAATTGTATCAGGAAATTGACAAAACAGCAAAAGAACTAGGAAGCAAATTAAAAGCACCATTTATGACGCTTTCTTTTATGGCTTTATTGGTTATTCCTGATTTAAAACTTTCTGACAAAGGATTATTTAGCGGAAATAGTTTCTCGTTTGTAGATTTAGATGTGGAATAACTTTCACCTTATAATTTATTAATTTCGAACAAAAGATTGAATACATCTCATTGAAAATTATGTGATTTCTACTTGCATCGAAAGAACAAACAACTACAACTTATGATAAAAAATCGCTACCTCAACTTTTGCAAATTGACGGAACATTTCCATTACACCACAATATTTATCTACCGATAAATTCACCGCTTTTTCTAGCTTTTTCTCGTCTAAATTGCTGCCGTAAAAATGGTAATCTACTTTTACTGTGTGATAGGTTTTGGGATGTTCCTCGGTTAATTCACCTGAAGTTTCTATTTTGAAATCAGTTACTTCTAATTTCATTTTTTCGATTAAAGAAACTACGTCTAAACCGGTACAACCTGCTAAAGCCGATAACATCAACGCTTTTGGACGCAAGCCTTTTCCTTCACCTCCGTTTTCTGGTCCGGCATCAATTGAAATGACATCATCACTTGGGTTAGTAGACTCAAATTGCATGTTACCTTTCCAGGTGGTAGTTATGTTGTGTGTTTCCATGGTTTAATCTAAAATTAATCGTTTCCTTCTTCCAATAAAAAAATATAAAAAAGAACCTATAATTGGAAGAAAAAGCAATACTAAAATCCAAATAAATTTATCATTACCGGCAAATGAATTTCTTAAAACATCAACCATACAAAATATCCAAAAGATTATATTTAAAACTAAAAATACTTGCCAAATAAGTAATCCGAATGAACCGTTATTAATTAAAAATTCCATAATATATTAAGTTTTTTACTTTAAACTCTTCCCACCCACAACCACAACAATCTCACCTTTAGCAGGTTTTGCTTCAAAGTGTTTTAATACTTCTTCGGCAGTTCCTCTTACGGTTTCTTCGTGTAATTTGGATAATTCTCGGGAAACAGAAACGGGTCTGTCGCCTCCGAAATATTGTGCAAATTCGGCTAAGGTTTTATTTAATTTATGTGGCGATACATAGAAAATCATCGTACGATATTCTTCTTGTAAAGCTAAAAATCGGGTTTGTCTTCCTTTTTTATCGGGTAAAAACCCTTCGAACACGAATTTATCATTGGGCAAACCACTATTTACCAAAGCAGGTACAAAAGCAGTTGCTCCAGGCAAACATTCTACTGCTACTCCATTTTCTACACAAGCACGCGTAAGCAAAAATCCAGGATCTGAAATGGCTGGTGTTCCTGCATCGCTAATTAAAGCAATGGTTTCACCTGCTTGTAATCGCTTGACCAAATTTTCAACGGTTTTGTGTTCGTTGTGCATGTGGTGGCTGTGCATGTGTGTAGCAATTTCGAAGTGTTTTAGCAATTTTCCGCTGGTACGCGTATCTTCTGCTAAAATTAAATCGACTTCTTTTAGTACTTTAATAGCACGAAAAGTCATGTCTTCTAAATTGCCAATTGGCGTAGGAACGATATATAATTTACTCATTTAAAACAGGTTGAATTTAACTGGATTTTTTAAACACATAGGCACATAGTAATATTTGTATTTTGAAAAGAATAATATAGAAAATAAATTTTCTTCACATTAGCTATACGTGCTAAACAAAACTCAAACAATAAGAAAACCTATGTTTCTATGTGGTTAAATTAAAAACACGAATTTCACGAATTAGCACGAATTCACCAATAAGGAATCTGCGACTAAAAACTGAGACTGCGACTAAAATTTAACTAAATTTTTTCTCCACAATTTCCATGAATCGTGCTTCAAATTCTTCATTTCCTTCCCAATTGTTATAATCGGGTTTTACAAAATCTTGCACAAAAGAACGAGCTTCGTCAAAACTATCAAAAGTATTTAATTGCGAAATTACTCGGTTAAAATCATCCGAACTTCCAGCAAATAGTTTTTTCTCAAATCCAATTCGGTCATTCAAACCAAAAGAAATGGTTTTATTTAATCTATCGTTTAACGATGAAATTTTATCTTCTTTTTGTACTTTTTCAAAAGTAGTTTTTACTTCAACTTCTAAAGGAGCTATGGTTTCAGCCGCAACTGGTTCTGATTGAATTTCTACTTTAATTTCTTCTGTAACAGGTTCAACAGCTTCAAAAAATGTCTCAGATGCTTTTTCAACTTCAACTGGAACGTCTTCTACTTTTACAAAATCTAATTCCGTATAATCATGAACTAGCATGTCTTCAAAAGAAATTTGCTTCGCCTGAGTTCCAATAACTCCAGATTCTGGTTCAGATGGAATTTCAGATTTTATTTCTTCAACTTTTTCTTCAACAACGGGTGTTATTTCTTCCTCATCATCCTCAACTACTAATTCGGCAACAATTACTTTCTCAACTTCAATAGGCGCTTCAAAAACTTGAGCATCAATCTCAACCTCATTCTCAACTTCGTTTTTTTCTACCACAACATCAATTGGAGCGTTAAAAACTTCTGTTGGTTTTCCTTCTAATTTTACTTCTAAAACCTCTTGCGAAATTTCATTTTTTACCAATTCGAAATTTTCTTCATAGAAACGTAAAATAGTCAATTGATCATACAAGTTTTTAGCTTCTTGTTGCAATTGAAGTGTTTCAGAATGGTTTTTAAGCTTTAAAATTCGGTGCGCAATACTGATTAATTCAGCTGATATTCTTTTCTTCATAACTTTGGTGCGTGTAGTTAAATATATCGTTGGTTTTTTACTATTTTTGTTTTGCTTACAAATGTAGCAGAAAATAATTTTTTAACGTACGAAAGATACAAAATGTTTCTCGAAAATACCGTAAATCAACAAGAACAATTTGGCTGGATAGAAGTAATTTGTGGCTCTATGTTTTCTGGTAAAACTGAAGAATTGATTCGCCGATTAAAGCGCGCTCAATTTGCTAAACAAAAAGTCGAAATCTTTAAACCGGCTGTAGACACGAGATACCATGACGAAATGGTAGTTTCTCACGATTCCAATGAAATTCGTTCTACACCAGTTCCTGTTGCTGAAAATATTCGAATTTTAGCACAAGGTTGCGATGTAGTGGGCATAGATGAAGCGCAATTTTTTGACGAAGAAATTGTTGCCGTTTGTAATGATTTAGCCAATTCGGGAATTCGAGTAATTGTTGCTGGTTTGGATATGGATTTTAAAGGAAATCCGTTCGGACCAATGCCAGCGCTTATGGCTACAGCTGAATATGTTACCAAAGTTCACGCGGTTTGTACACGCACTGGAAATTTAGCGCATTATAGTTTTAGAAAATCTGATGACAAAAGATTGGTTATGCTTGGTGAAACTGAAGAATACGAACCATTAAGCCGTGCAGCCTATTTTAAAGCAATACGCGAAAACATGGAAGTGAAAGATGTTGAAATTTTAAACAAGCAAAAAGACAATAACACATAAATTGAATCTCACTATTACCCATATCATTTCATTTTGTAAAGGCGTTTTTCACGGAAATTCGACTGAATTTACCGCAAGTCACATTTCGATAGACAGCCGTTCGTTGCAAAATGGAAATAACACTTTATTTTTTGCCATCAAAGGACAAAACCACGATGCGCATTTGTATATAGAAGAATTGATTTCAAAAGGCGTTCGTTATTTTGTAGTGGAATATATTCCAGAACATTTGTATGAAAAAGCGAATTTTATTATCGTTGAAAATTCGTTAAAAGCATTACAACAAACTGCGATTGGGTATCGAAAAAAATTCGATTTTCCATTTGTGGGAATTACCGGAAGCAACGGAAAAACCATCGTGAAAGAATGGTTGAATTTCCTGTTGAGCCCGAATCATTTGATTGTTCGAAACCCGAAAAGTTATAATTCGCAAGTTGGAGTTCCCTTATCGGTTTTAGGCGTAGAAGGAATATATGATTTTGGACTTTTTGAAACCGGAATTTCGTTACCCAACGAAATGTTCCAATTGGAAAAAATAATTGCTCCAAAATATGGCATTTTAACCAATATTGGGGCAGCACACGATGAAGGTTTTCCAAATCGTGAAGCCAAAATCAAAGAAAAAATTAAACTTTTTGAAAATTGTACCGACATTTTTTTAGAAAAAAACGAAAGTATTGAGGTTTTACTTTCAAACAAAATTCAAAAACACACGTGGAGTTTTTCTGATGAAACTGCACATCTTTTGGTTACGCAAAAAAAAGAAAACAACACAACGCAATTAACTTTTAAAAACAGTACTACTTCTTTTAGTGTTATTGTTCCTTTTTCTGATGCTAATTCTATTGAAAACGCAATTACTTGTGTAAATTTTATGCTTTTTCTAAACGAAGACATTTCATTTATTCAAAAGAGAGTTGGTGAATTATATCCTGTAGAATTAAGACTTCAGGCAAAAAAAGGAATCAACAATTGCTTGGTTATAGACGATAGTTACTCCTTAGATTATCCGTCACTAAAAATAGCATTAGATTTTTTAGAACAACAAAAATTACACGATAAAAAAACAATTATACTTTCTGATATTTTTAATAGTGGAATTGCATCAGAAACTTTATATAATCAGGTTAAAAATTTACTTTCCAAAAATAAAATCGGTCGTATAATTACAATTGGCGAAATAATAAACAAGCATTTAAAAGATTTGCCAAATGTAATTTCTTTTGCCACAACACAAGAATTTTTACAGCAATTCAACACACAATCGTTTCAAAACGAAACCATATTAGTAAAAGGATCTCGTAGTTTTAACTTTCATGAAATTGTGGTTTTGTTGGAAGAAAAAAATCACGAAACCATATTAGAAATCAACTTAGATGCGATTAGTCACAACCTGAATTTCTACAAATCTAAACTAAAACACGACACCAAAATTATGGTCATGGTGAAAGCGTTTGGTTACGGAAATGGCGGGTATGAAATTGCGAAATTACTCGAACATCATAAAGTTGATTACTTAGGTGTGGCTTTTGCCGATGAAGGGATCGAATTACGAAAAGCCGGAATTACGACTCCAATTATGGTTTTAAATCCGGAAAATAGTAGTTTTAGAGCCATGATTGCTTACAATTTAGAACCCGAAATTTATTCGATTACCGGTTTACAAGCTTTTCTTAAAATTGCTCAAGAACAAAATATTTCAAATTATCCGATTCATATAAAATTAGATACCGGAATGCATCGTTTAGGGTTTGAAATGCCTCAAATGGATGAATTGGTATCTTTGTTAAAAAACAACAACTTTATTAAAATAAAAAGTGTTTTTTCTCACTTGGCTGCGAGTGACGACAAAAAATTAAATGAATTTACACAATTACAATTTCAACGATTTGATGAAATGTATAATGCTATTGCCGCTGTGCTTTCCTACATTCCAATTCGTCACATTTTAAACACGTCTGGTATTTTTAATTATCCCGAAAAACAAATGGAAATGGCGCGATTAGGGATTGGTTTGTATGGAATTGGAAATTCGGAACAAGAATTACAAACGCTAGAAAATGTAAGCACCTTAAAAACAATCATTTCACAAATAAGAGAAGTTTTACCGGGAGAAAGTATTGGTTACAGCCGAAAATACAGCGTAACTAAAAAAATGAAAGTCGCTACCATTCCTATTGGTTATGCAGACGGAATAAAAAGAGCTTGGGGAAACGAAAAAGGCTATGTTATTATAAACAATGAAAAAGCTACGATTTTAGGATCCATTTGTATGGACATGATGATGGTGGATGTTACGAATATTTCCTGCAATACCGGAGATGAAGTGATTGTTTTTGGAAAAAATCCAAAAGTAACCGAAATGGCGAGTGTTATTGGCACGATTCCGTATGAAATTCTGACTGGGATTTCGCAACGTGTAAAGCGAATTTTCTACAAAAATTAACATTTTGTTTTAAATTTTGTATATTCGTAATACTAAAATTAAAACTAACTCTTAAAAAATTAAAACTATGGGAATGATTTCAGAATTTAAAGATTTTATTGCTAAAGGTAACGCAATGGACTTGGCTGTCGGAGTAATTATTGGAGCTTCATTTGGAGCAATTGTAAACTCTTTGGTTTCAGATGTAATAACACCAGCCTTATTAAACCCAGCCTTAAAAGCAGCTCAAGTTGAAGATTTAGCCGGATTAAAAACCGATGGTGGTATTTTATATGGTAAATTTTTAGCAGCTGTTATTAGTTTCTTAGTTATTGCCTTTGTTATCTTTTTATTAGTAAAAGCAATGAACAGCATGAAGAAAAAACAAGAACCAGCTCCAGCGGCTCCATCAGGACCTACACAAGAGCAATTGTTAGCTGAAATTAGAGATTTATTAAAAAAATAGTCGATACCGCTACATTATATATTCTAACTAAACCCCGATTAGTCGGGGTATTTTTTTTGCATTCCCGTTCCAAATCGAAACTTTTGTTATAATTTCATCAATATTTGCGAAGTCATTTGATTATTCTATATTTTTGCATCATTAAATAACACACATCAAAATGAGAGTAGCTGTAGTAGGCGCTACCGGAATGGTAGGCGAAATAATGCTTCAAGTATTAGCAGAACGTAATTTTCCTGTAACAGAGTTAATTCCAGTTGCTTCTGAAAAATCAGTTGGAAAAGAAATCGAATGGAAAGGGAACACATACAAAGTAGTAGGTTTACAAACCGCTGTAGATATGAAACCCGAGATTGCTTTGTTTTCGGCAGGTGGAGAAACTTCTTTAGAGTGGGCTCCGAAATTTGCTGCTGCAGGAACAACCGTAATCGACAATTCTTCAGCTTGGCGTATGGATGCCACTAAAAAATTAGTAGTTCCAGAAATCAATGCATCGATTTTAACTAAAGAAGACAAAATTATTGCGAATCCAAACTGTTCTACGATTCAAATGGTAATGGTTCTAGCACCTTTACATGCTAAATATGACATCAAACGTATTGTAGTTTCAACATATCAATCTATTACAGGAACTGGAGTAAAAGCAGTGCGTCAGTTAGAAAACGAATATGCAGGCATTCAAGATGAAATGGCGTATAAATACCCTATTCACCGAAATGCGATTCCTCAATGTGATAGTTTTGAAGAAAACGGTTACACCAAAGAAGAAATGAAATTGGTGCGCGAAACGCAAAAAATCTTAAACGACAACACCATTGCCGTAACAGCAACTGCCATTCGTATTCCAGTGGTTGGCGGACACAGTGAAGCGGTTAACGTTCAGTTTGAGAATGATTTTGATGTAAACGAAGTGCGTCAAATTTTACACAACACGCCAGGTGTAACAGTTCAAGATAATTTAGACACGTATTCATATCCAATGCCAATTTACGCGCAAGGAAAAGACGATGTTTTTGTAGGAAGAATCAGAAGAGATGAAAGCCAACCCAACACATTAAACATGTGGATTGTAGCGGATAACTTAAGAAAAGGAGCAGCTACAAACACAATTCAAATTGCGGAATATTTGGTTGCAAATCATCTAGTATAAATTTTAGCCACAGATTACACAGATTAACACGGATTGAATCCTTTTGAATCTATAAATCCGTGGCAAAAAAACAAACAACCACGAACTAGCGAATAAGTCATCAAAACTTAAAAAATCGTTAATTCGTGGTTTCTTTTTTAGCTTATCCTTAAAAGCTGTATATTTGTGGTTGTGAAAAAGAAGCTACTTTATATAAATATTGGACTGATGCTGGCAGTATTATTTACTGTTTGTTATCAATCTATACATGCTTTTTCTCACGAACACCATGTTAAAACAGAATGTTGTGATGATTTGCATCATGTAACATTTAAATCTTCTGAAAAAACGTTTACCGAAAGTGAAAATTGCCCTGTTTGTGATTTCAAATTCGTGGCTTTTCTTTCACCAGAAGTTTTACATTTTAATTTTATTCCTTCTTTTTACGAAATTCCCTATGAATTCAACAGTAATGAAACTTGCATTACGTTTGAAGGAAATTCGTTCTACCTTCGAGGTCCACCTGTTTTAGTTTAACTATTTAATACGATTTCATTACAAAAAATAATGATACGTTGTTGTTACATTTAAACTAAAAGAAATGCGATTCTTATCGATATTATTTTTCTTTTTGGTTGGCTTTTTCGGATATGCTCAAGTTACTATTAAAGGAGTAATTTCAGACGAAAATGGTTTGCCATTAAGAGATGCACACGTACATATTGCCAATAAAACAACTTCTACAGACGCAAACGGAAGTTATGTTTTATCGGACATTCCAAAAGGGAAGCAAAAACTCTATATTTCGTTTATAGGATACTTTGCTATTGATGAAACCATTGACATTTCTAGTGATTTAACACTAAATCGTAAATTGAAATTAGATGTTACTAAATTAGAAGATGTTACTATTCAACAAACTACAAATAGTAAAAGTGAAAGTAGTAACGAACAAGTTTTGAAGAGCGCTACCATTGAAAAATTTAGTAATCAAACGCTAGGCGATGCCTTAAAGGAAGTGTCAGGAGTTTCTGTTTTAAAAACAGGAAGTACCATTGTAAAACCCGTAATTAACGGCTTACACAGTAGCAGAGTTCCCATAATAAACAATAATGTAAGATTAGAAGACCAACAATGGGGAACAGAACACGCTCCAAATTTCGACATTAATTCGGCTGGGAAAATCACAGTGATTAAAGGCGCTTCGGCCTTGCAATATGGTGGTGATGCGATTGGCGGAATTGTTGTAATCGAACCCGAAGTAATTAAAAAAGATACTTTGGTTGGAAAAACAATTGTCAACTTAGCTTCTAACGGAATGGGCGGAAGCTTGAGTTCAAGTCTTCAAAAAGGAAATCGTTATGGTTGGAGTTGGAATGCTTTAGGCACTTTCAAATACTTAGGAGATCGCGAAACACCAGATTATGTGTTGTCCAATTCTGGAAATCGAGAACAAAATTTTTCAGGAGGCATTCGTTATGCTCAAGAAAAATATAATTTCAATGCGATGTACAGTTTTTACAATGCACAAATTGGAATCATCAAAGCATCTCATATTGGAAATGTAAATGATTTATACAATTCCATCAACAACCAACAACCAAGCGTAATTGAGCCTTTTAGCTACTCGATTAACGCCCCAAAACAAGAAGTGCAACATCATTTAGCAAAAATTAATTATCAAAGATGGCTAAATGATAATAGTTCGTTAGATTTTCAATACGCATTTCAATTTAACAACCGTTTGGAATTTGATATTAGAAGAACAAGTGCAAACACAGACAAAGCGGCTTTAGATTTACAATTGGCTACGCATACTTTTTTAACCGATTACAAAACTTCTATTGGAAACTGGAAAATAAAATCGGGTCTAAATTTAGGTTACCAAAATAATTTTGCGAATCCAAAAACAGGAGTTCGACCATTAATTCCGAGTTATCAAAAATTGGATGCCGGTTTATATGGAATTGCCGTTTATAAAATTGACAACGCCACTTCATTAGAATCGGGAATTCGTTATGATTTTTCGACTATTGAAGCGACAAAATATTATTTAAAATCAAGATGGACCGAACGAGGTTATGATGCTGAATTTTCTGATTTTATAGTGGGTGACGAAGGCAATCAATGGCTTACAAAACCAACTTTTGATTATCATAATGTTTCGGCAAATGTTGGATTGAAAAAGCAATTTCATCATGAAATGGAATGGTTGGTTAATGTAAGTTTGGCTTCAAGAAATCCAAATCCATCCGAATTATTTAGCGATGGATTACATCATTCTACCGGTCAAATTGAATTAGGTGATTTACGTTTAAAAAAGGAACAAGCCTTTAAATTCAATACCACTTTTAAGAAAGATTGGAAATCGTTTGTCATTCAATTAAATCCGTTTATTAACCGAATTTCAAATTTTATGTATTTGCAACCTACTGGTTTTGAAACTACTATTCGTGGCGCTTTTCCAGTTTGGGAATACAAACAAACAGAAGCTTTGTTAACTGGTTTTGATGTCAACACCAAATGGACTATTTCGAATCATTTCTCACACGAATTAGGAATGGCTTATGTAAACGGGCAAAATCTTAGTACTGATGAGTATTTAATAGACATGCCGCCATTTGTCATCAATAATAAAATTCAATATAAAAATGACTCTTGGTTCCATTTTGTGTCCGAGATAAAAAGTGAATTGGTTTTCAGTCAAAATCAATTTCCAAATTATAATTTTGAAACGAATATCATTGTAAATAATTTATTAACACCTGTTACTGTTGATATTAGTTCGCCACCAAAAGGCTATCATTTATTACATTTGTATAGTGAAATGACTTTTAATATCAATAAAAAAAATAGCTTAACCACTTCATTTAGTATCCAAAATATTGCTAACACAACGTATCGAGATTACCTAAATCGTCAACGTTTTTTTGTAGACGAAATGGGTAGAAATATTCAAATTCAATTAAAATTTAATTATTAAAAAATCACATCATGAAAAATTTAAAACTTATCGCCTTATTTGTAATTCCTGCATTAATTTTAACTTCTTGCTCTAACGAAGATACCGTTGTAAATGAAGAAGAAGTTATTACAACTGTAACGACAACATTAACCGGTGGAGGGCAAGTTATTACCTTAACTTCAAGAGATTTAGATGGCGATGGTCCAAATGCACCTATAGTAACTGTTTCAGGAAACTTAGTATCCGGAACCACTTATACGGGAACAACAACATTTTCAAACGAATTAGCAGATCCTGCAGAAGATATTACGGCTGAAATTTTAGAAGAAAACTTAGATCACCAAGTATTTTACTTTTTAAACGCAACATTAGGAACCGTTACGTATGATCCTACTGATTTAGATTCAGAAGGAAATCCAATTGGTTTAAATTTTACTTTAGTAGCGGGAACTTCTGGCACAACAGGAACACTAACTGTTACTTTAAGACATTTACCAAATAAAACAGCTCCTGGAGTTAGTGATGGAAGTATTACCAATGCTGCTGGAAATACAGATGCAGAAGTTTACTTTCCACTAACTGTAAACTAAATATATTATTTTAAGATAAAAAACGACTGAAATTTCAGTCGTTTTTGTTTTTTAACAAATCTTTAAAACCCTTTTGAATATCTTTGTTATTCATCAATAAACAATTTATGAAAAAAACAATAACAATATCCGCTATTGTTTGTACACTTGTTATGAACGCACAAACAAAAATTAATTATCCTGAAACAAAGAAAATAGACCATTTTGACACCTATTTCGATGAAAAAATTAACGATCCGTATCGTTGGTTAGAAGACGACCGAAGTGCTGAAACCGAAGCTTGGGTTAAAGCTCAAAACAAAGTAACATATAATTATTTAGAGCAAATTCCATATAGAAATCAGCTTAAAAATAGAATGGAGCAACTATGGAACTACGAGAAAATCGGAGCTCCTTTTAAAGAAGGTGATTTTACGTATTACTACAAAAATAATGGCCTTCAAAATCAATCGGTTTTATATAGAAAAGATAATGCTGGAAAAGAGGAAATCTTTTTAGATCCGAATACATTCTCAAAAGACGGAACTACTTCTTTAGGTGGATTAAATTTTAGTAAAGACGGAAGTTTAGTTGCTTATGCCATTTCAGAAGGTGGAAGCGATTGGAGAAAAGTAATAGTAATGGAAGCTAAAACTAAGAAAATCATCGGTGATACCATCGTGGATGTAAAGTTTAGTGGTGTTTCTTGGTACAAAAACGAAGGGTTTTATTATTCAAGCTACGATAAACCTGTTGGTAGCGAATTATCAGCTAAAACAGACCAACACAAATTGTATTATCATAAATTAAAAACTTCTCAAAAAACAGACAAATTGGTTTTTGGAGGCGATATTAAAAGACGATATGTTGGTGGTGGCGTTTCTGAAGATGAAAATTATTTATTCATTTCGGCTGCGAATTCAACTTCTGGAAACGAGTTGTATTATTTAGATTTATCTAAACCAAATAGCAAAATTGTAACCTTAATTGATAATTACGAAAATGACAATGATGTTTTAGACAACAAAGGTTCTAAAATTTATTTGGTTACAAATTTCAATGCGCCAAACAAACGCGTAGTGACTTTTGATTTATCAAATCCGAAGAAAGAAAACTGGAAGGATTGCATTGCTGAAAACGAAAATGTATTATCGCCAAATACAGGTAGTGGTTATATTTTTGCAAGTTATATGAAAGATGCTGTTTCGTTCATTAAACAATATGATTACAACGGAAAATTGGTTCGCGACGTTCAATTACCAGGCGTAGGAAGTGCTGGTGGTTTTGGAGGGAAAGAAAAAGAAACTACATTATATTTTTCATTTACTAACTATGTAACGCCAGGAACAACATACAAATATGATCCAAAAACTGGAAAATCTGAAGTATATCAAAAACCAAAAGTAGATTTTGATTCAGAAAATTACGAATCAAAACAAGTGTTTTATACTTCAAAAGATGGGACAAAAATTCCTATGATTATTACGTATAAAAAAGGAACAGAGTTAAATGGTAAAAACCCAACTATTTTATATGGATATGGTGGGTTTAATGTGAGCTTAACACCTGCTTTTAGTATTTCAAATGCCGTTTGGTTAGAAAATGGAGGCGTTTATGCTGTTGCGAATTTACGCGGTGGTGGAGAATATGGTAAAAAATGGCATGATGCAGGAACACAAATGAAAAAACAAAATGTATTTGATGATTTTATTGCCGCTGCCGAATTTTTAATAAAAGAAAAGTATACCTCATCTGATTATTTAGCAATAAAAGGAGGTTCAAACGGAGGTTTATTAGTTGGTGCTGTTATGACGCAACGCCCAGATCTAGTAAAAGTAGCATTACCAGCAGTTGGTGTTTTAGATATGTTACGTTATCACACATTTACAGCAGGAGCAGGTTGGGCTTACGATTACGGAACATCTGAACAATCTGGAGAAATGTTTAAATATATAAAAGGATATTCACCCGTACATAATGTAAAACCAAATACAAAATATCCAGCAACAATGGTAACCACAGGAGATCATGATGATCGTGTTGTTCCGGCACATAGTTTTAAATTTGCTGCAGAATTACAAGATAAGCAAGCAGGAGAAAATCCGGTTTTAATTCGTATTGATGTAAATGCGGGTCATGGCGCAGGAAAATCTGTTGCCGCTACCATTCAAGAAAATGTGGATATGCAAGTATTTACATTGTATAATATGGGAATTAAGGAGTTAAAATAGTTTAAATACAATCAAAAAAAATCCCGCAAGCTTTTAAAGTTTGCGGGATTTTTACGTTTTTATTATTGTTTAAAATCTATTGTCACCATCTAACATTCTACCTAAGCCACCAAGCAAACTTCCTTCTTCTCTACTACTTCCTCCTGCTTTTGGTGCCGATGCAATAATTCTATCCGCCAAACGTGTAAATGGTAATGATTGAATGTAGACAATTCCAGGTCCACGAAGTGTTGCAAAGAAAACTCCTTCTCCTCCAAAAATGGTGTTTTTAATTCCGCCTACAAATTCAATATCGTAATCTACATCTTTGGTAAACCCAACCAAACAGCCTGTATCTACTCGAAGTAATTCTCCAGATTGTAATTCTTTTCTAGCTAAAGTTCCTCCTGAATGCACAAATGCCATTCCGTCTCCTTCTAACTTTTGCATAATAAAACCCTCTCCTCCAAACAAACCAGTTCCTAATTTTTTAGTGAATTCAATTCCTACAGTTACTCCTTTGGCTGCACATAAAAAAGAATCTTTTTGACAAATAAACTTACCGCCAAATTGTTGCAAATCTATAGGAACAATTTTTCCTGGATAAGGAGAAGCAAACGACACTTTGCGTTTTCCTATATCCTGATTTTGGTAAGCTGTCATGAATAAACTTTCTCCTGTTAAAACACGTTTTCCAGCAGATAATAATTTTCCAAAAATGCCTTGTTGTTCTTGACTTCCATCGCCAAAAATAGTTTCCATTTTAATGCCGTTTTCCATCATCATGAAACTTCCTGCTTCTGCAACAACCACTTCTTGTGGATCTAACTCAACTTCAACATATTGCATTTCTTCACCATAAATATGGTAATCTATTTCGTGTGCTTTCATATTATTCGATTTTTACAAATTAGTCGAGAACCAAATAAAAATGTTACGAATGGAAACAAAAAAACCGAAAACAATATTGCTTTCGGTTTTTATATTTTTACATCAAAATTATTCTGATTGTCCGTTTTCTGTCATAACCCTGTAATATTAGCAATTACAAGCCTATCGAAAAGTTTTTCTTCAAAATATCTTCTATTTAACTTGTACACAAACTCGTTTAGATATAATTGAAGATATTTTCCTTTTATTTTATGGTAATTTCCTAACAAATTTCTTTTTGCGTTACTGATTGTTATATGAACCCATTTCAAAGTTTCTTTTGTGGTTTCTTTGTTAGATTTTTCAGTTATGTGCAATTCTACAAAGTTAGAAATATCTACATATGATGTACTTTTATCTGTAAAAACAATACTTTTTTCATTAATTGATTCTTGTATTGTTTGATTAATTTGCTCAGCAGTATGGTTGGTTAAAACTTTAGCTTTAAAATAACGACATTGTGTTGATTTTTTACCGCTTTCCAAATCTTCCAAAACTGTTGATTCTGCCATAATTGCAACATTTTCTTTACCAACTGCACCTCTACCTCGAATGCCTTTTTCTTGTTCAATTTCAGAAGATTCAACAGTAAAATAGCCTTCATCAAATTCAATCATACCTTCTAAGGTATATCGAGCATCTCGGTTACCCATAGCCTTTCTTAACTTATGAACCATTGCCCAAACTGGTTCGTATCTTTTTTGTCCAAGTTGCTTTTGGATTTCTTTACTTGAAAATCCTTTTTTTGTAGCACTCATTAAAAACATAGTTTTGTACCAAGTCAAAAATGACAACTTTGAACTTTGCATTATAGTTCCGCTTCGTAAAGAAATTCTACTTCTACACTTTTTACATTCATAACTCCAACGACTCTGTATCCAAAAATGCTCTTTTGAACCACATTTACATTCAACTCCTATCTCATCTCTTTGTTCTTTAAAATGGAGTCTACAAGCTTCTTCACTTCCAAAATTTGCTGTAAAATTAAATAAGTTCATGTCTTGAATTTTTATCAAATATATGAAATTTTTATCTATTATGAGTGCTTACGGACAATCAGAAAATTATTTAATTACTTCTGATAATTTCAATGTTTTTCCGCACATATCGGCTGTAATTTTAAAAATAACTTCGCCTTTTTTTACCTTCATTTGCCCAGCGTACTTCTTTCCCAACATTACATCCAATACTCGTTTTAGAACCTTTATTCAAAGACACAAAGCCTGTTCCTGTATGAATGGAAATTTTATCTTTAGAATCGTTTATTAAAGAAAAACTAGATTCTATTTTAATTTCAATTTGATTGATTTGATTAACTTTTTCAATTTCAGCAAATGAACTAAAAAAAAACACACTCGTCAATATAACTATTATTTTCATATACGTTTAATTTATGATGATTTTAAAATATAACTTTTATCAAAATTTACCTAAAACAGACTTTCTAATTACACTATTAAATAATTTGTAGCCTAATATTCTTTTCAATAACTTCATAAAATTAGCATCAAATCCGATTGTATATCGTCTAAATTTTTTATTCGGATTTTCAGCAATATGGTATAATTTTCGAACTATTAATGGCGTAAGATTAGTGTTTTTATTCGATTTCTTTTGAAGCACATCACTTACTTTTTTCATTAATTCATTGTATGATTTTACTGAAGTTTCTGGACATTTTGTTACGTTTTTTTGAAACGATGTTGGTGCATTTCCAAATTGAACAGTACAAACCTTGATATTTAAATCGAATAATTCATACGCCATACATTCAGAAAAGCTTTCTACAGCTTGCTTTGTTGAGTGATAAAAATTACCTAAAGGCAAATTAACCAAACCTGCTACAGAAGTAATGTTTATAAACTGACCCGATTTTTGAGCTCGAAATAAAGGAATAAATGCGCGACAAATTTTTACAACTCCTAACCAATTTATAGCCACAATATCATTAATTTTTGAATCTTCGGATAGTTCTACAAAACTTCTATACCCAACACCTGCATTATTAATTATTACATCTATTTTTTTATTATTTTTTAAAATAGCGTCTTTTGCATTTGAAATACTAATAGTAGAAATAACATCCAATTCATAACATTGAATATTGGGATGAAACTTTAAATCATCTGCTTCCTCAAGTGATAACATTGTAGCAATTACATTCCAGCCTTTATCTGCAAAAAAAAGTGCTGTTTGTTTTCCTATTCCACCAGCGGCACCAGTGATTAATACTGTTTTTTTCAATATTTATTAATATTCTAATTTAACAAAACTAATTTCTCTACTTATTTTTGCCTTTCTTCTATTAATGTAACTAGATGAATTAGAGGCTTTATATTTTCTCGGATTGGGCAATATAGCCGCAATTCCAGCTGCTTCATATCGGGTTAAACTAGCAGCATCTTTACGAAACCAATGTTTGGCAGCAGCTTCAACTCCATAAACGCCATCGCCCATTTCAATACTATTCAAATAGACTTCCATGATGCGTTTTTTGCCCCAAACTAGTTCAATCAAAACCGTGTAATACGCTTCTAAACCTTTACGTAAATAGCTTCTACCTTGCCATAAAAAAACATTTTTGGCTGTTTGCTGTGATATGGTACTTCCGCCTTTTAATTTTTTCCCTTTAGAATTGTTTTTATAGGCTTTTTGCATGGCCTCAAAATCAAAACCTGAATGTTCTAAAAAACGACCGTCTTCACTAGCGATAACCGCTTTTTGAAGATTTAAGGAAATTTCTTCTATTGGAACCCAATCATGACTACAAACCATGTCTTTTCCTGCTTCATTATGTTCTAAAGCTCTAATTCCCATTAAAGGTGTAAACGGAACAGGAACAAACTTATATAGTAAAACAACTGAAAAACTGATAATATTGAACCATAAAAATACCAACCAAAAGAAGCGAAATATCTTTTGACCTATGGTTCTTTTTTTGGCAGGCTTTTTTGCTGAAATTTTTTTATTTGGAGTAGTTTTTTTTGCCATACTATACTAAATCTGCTAATTCTTGTCCGACTAAACTACCTATGGCAACACCCATTCCGCCCATGCGAACTCCGCAGTAGACATTATTTGAAAGTTGTTCTACTATAGGTTTTTTATGAGTACCAACACCCATTGTACCGCTCCATCGATGATCAATTTCAAACTCTTGATGGGGTAAAATTACTGTTTTTAATAACTCTTCTAAACGATTTTGAATCAATTCTGTAGTATCGTGCGAAGTGGTGGTTTCGCCTTCAAAATCTAAGTTTCTTCCACCACCAAAAAGTATTCTATCTTTTATGTTTCTGAAATAAAAATAACCTTTGTCTAAGTGAAAAGTGCCTTTAATATCTAAATTCGGAATTGGTTTTGTAATTAAAACTTGCGCTCTAGCAGGTTGCACTTGATTATTAGTTAATTGCGATGCAAAACCGTTTGTTGTAAATAACAATTTATTGGTTTTAAAAGTAACTCCGTTTGCAACCACCTCAACATTATCGTTCAATTCCTGAAAACTAGTTACGGTTTGACTATTTAAAATCAGAATATCGTTTTGATGTGCTTTTTTTAGTAAAGCCTGCATCATGTTTCCTGTATCGATTTGCGCTTCAAACGGATTAAAAATTAAGTTTTCAAAAATACCTCCAAAATTAAATCGGTCTACTTCTTTTGAAAAGACATCTGTTTTGAAAAGAGGTTTAATGATATCATTGATGAATGTGATTTTCTGAATACATTCGTTATAAAACGATTCATCTTCTTTTAAAAATAGCTCGTATCCGCCATAAGGTTTCAAATCAATAGCTGAATCACCAAGATTTCTTCGAAGCAATTGCAATCCCGCATATCGTTTTTGAATGAGTTGAATTACTTCTTCTTCGGTATGTGTTTTTAAATCGTCTATAATTTCAGAAATACTACCAAAACAAGCAAAACCAGCGTTTTTTGTACTAGCGCCTTGTGGTAGAATTCCTTTTTCGAGAATTAATATTTTTGAGGAAGGAAATCTTTCGCGCAAAGCCAAAGCAGTATGTAAACCGACTATTCCACTACCTACGATAGTAAAATCGACGTTTGAAAACCAATTTTTTAATTCCCAATAACTAAGTTGCATGAATACCTGATTAAAAAAGTAAATGTAATAATTTGTTTTTAGTTATACACTAAATCTCGTTATTTGCGTTATGATATTTAAAACCGAAAAAATGAGAATTTATTTACTTTTAACAACATTGTTTGTTACACAACTTTTTTCAGCACAAAATGTGACTAAAAAAATTACGCTTATTTTTAAAAAAAGTAATTATCATTTTGAAGAAACATCCGGTTTTAAAAGAATGAATGCGTTAATTAATTATTCTGAATTCAATTCGTACAAGGAAACTTATCTGTCGCCAAATAACAAAGAGAAAAATGACACAATAGAATTGAAAATTGAATCGGACAAGATTTTTTTAATCCACAATTGGAAAGAATTGAACAAAAGTTCACGAGTTATTTTATATACCAATGACATTGTTGAAATTGATTATGAGAATGGTTTTCCTAATTTCAAAATAGTAAACCGTGAAGTAAAACCGTATGATTTGAATTTAGAAAAGCAACTAAATCTTAGTTTTCCGATTGATAATTATGTCTTTTTTCAAAACAACAAAAGAAGTAGAAATTCAAAAGAAGAAAAGGAATATAAAACGGAATTAACAAATTTTATCCAGAATTCTAAAATAGCATTGGATGAACTTTTAAATTCGGATAAAATTTCAAGAGAAACGTATGATTCTCAATTGAATTATATCACATTTTACTACTTAAACACAGACACAAAAACAAATTTCTCTGATTACCAAAACACCCTTAAAAACGAGGGGGTAATTTGGATAAAATCGTATCGCTATTTCTTAGAATCCTATGTGAAAAAGGAATTTAAAATCAAGAAATACGAAAAAAAACTTAAAGATTTTGAACTAAAAACTGCTAACAACAAAACAAAAACCAAAGATATTAGCATGCAATATGAAGATCATGAAGACAGCTTTCTTCAAATTGAGCAATCAGACTTGTTTTCTGCTAAAGCGAAAGAATATTTATTGTATGCCTATTTAAATAGAATAGCAAAATCTAAACCACAAAAGCTATCTACTTACATTGCAATCTTTAAAAAATATTCAAATGATACGAAATTAATAGAAGGTTTTGAAAATGCATTTTTAGTAGATATTGAAGCTTTAAAACAAAATACTTCTGAAGTCATTTTATATGATGAAAACAAAAAAGCAACTACCTTATCAGCCATTATTGAAGCTAATAAAGGCAAAATAATTTATATAGATTTTTGGGCCAGCTGGTGTGCACCTTGTAGAGCTGCTTTACCAAGTTCGAGAAAATTACATGCTGAATATACTAATGTGCTATTTTTATATTTATCAACAGATTCAAATTTTGAAGCATGGAAAAAAGCAAATCAATATGAGAAATTAACAGAGAATAGTTATTTCATCATCAACCCTAAAACTTCAGAATACTTAAAAAAACTGGCAATTGATTTTATTCCGAGATATGTGTTAATTAATTCCAATGGAGAAATATCAAATCCAAAAGCAGCTTCACCTGATTCTGAAAAAATAAAGCAAGAGTTTAATTCCTTACTACTAAGTAAATAATTAATATAATTAATCGTTAGGCTTTTTTCTCGCTTTAATTGCTTTCATAATTAAAGGAAATGAAGTAATACCAATTAAAATTAAAATTATAGTTTCAATATGTTTCTTTAAATCAATGCCAAATTCTTCATTAAAGAAACCGTACAAATAATGTCCGGCAAAAATTAATAAAAACGACCATAATAGAGAACTCAACACATTGTAAAACATGAATTTACTTTTTGGCATATGTACAATTCCTGCAATAATAGGGACGAATGTTCTTACAATAGGTAAAAAACGAGCGAAAATTATGGCTTTACCGCCATGTTTTTCAAAAAAAGCTTGCGATTCGTACAAGTATTTTTTCTTAAAGAAAAAACTATCTTCTTTGTTGTACAAAAACTGTCCGCTTCTTGAACCAAACCAATAGCCAAAAACATTACCCAAGGTTGCTGCTGTGGCAATTAATAAGGCTAAAATAGTTACGTTTGACAAATCACTTGGAATCATGAAAAACGTTTCAACTAACTCCCGACTGTAAATTCCTGATAGAAAAAGTAAACTATCACCGGGCAGAAAAAATCCTGCAAACAAACCTGTTTCTGCAAAAACAATAAATAAGACCATGTAAATTCCAACAGGAATTCCACCGATTTCCATTGTAATATAAAATTCGGGATTAAATAATTGGGTCCAATGGAAATCGTTCATATCTATGCTAATTTATTTACCGATTTTGCTACAACCATAGATACGGCGGCATCTCCAGTAACATTTACAGTAGTTCTACACATATCTAAAGGTCTATCAATTGCAAATATTAATGCTAATCCAGCTTCAGGAATTCCAGCCTGAGCTAACACAATAACTAACATAACCATTCCTGCTCCAGGAACAGCAGCACTTCCTATAGACGCTAAAGTAGCAGTAACAATAATTCCTAATTGCACCCCTAAAGTTAAATCCATACCAAAAGCTTGTGCAATAAAAACTGCTGCAACTGCTTGGTATAAACTTGTGCCATCCATGTTAATTGTGGCGCCAATTGGCAATACAAAACTTGCTACTTCGTCATCCACTCCTAAATTATCTACAACTCGCTCCATAGTAACCGGTAATGTTGCGGCAGAAGAACTTGTAGAAAAGGCCAATAATTGAGCTGGTGCAATTCCGTTAAAGAAAAATTTCGACGTTTTTCCTGCAAATACTTTTACGATAAATAAGTAGACTAAAATCATAAAAGCCAACCCCAATAAGACGGTTAAACCATACATTCCTAGTGCTTTGAATAAATCTAAACTCGGTGATTCGGCTACAATTGCTGCTAATAATGCAAAAACCCCAAAAGGAGAAAAGAGCATTATCAAATCAATCATTTTTAAAATCACTTCATTAAAACTATCAAAAAAATCTTTAACTGGTTTCGATTTTTCTTCCGGAATTAAA
This sequence comes from Flavobacteria bacterium BAL38, assembly GCA_000169355.1. Lineage (GTDB taxonomy): Bacteria > Bacteroidota > Bacteroidia > Flavobacteriales > Flavobacteriaceae > Flavobacterium. Next base: position 948,349 of record AAXX01000001.1, read on the forward strand.
ATCATAGCAATTCCAAAAATTACCGCAAAGAAAATCACTTGCAACATGTTTCCATTATCGCCAGAAGCTTTAATAATATTATCGGGAACTATATCAATTAAAGATTGTAAAGGCCCAACCTCTTTTTGTTTAGAAGCAGCTTCAATTTTTGTATTTGCATCTGAAGTATAATTAGCAACTAATTCTGTTCTTGTTTGTTCTGAAATATAACTTCCTGGCTTGATAAGATTTACAATTACTAATCCGATAGAAACAGCTAAAACTGTAGTTAAAACATACATTCCAATCGTTCTTCCTCCCATTTTTGAGAGTTTTGAAATATCTTTTAAGTCCGAAATTCCTTTAATTAATGATGCTAAAATCAACGGAACAGCAATTAACTTTAATAAATTAATAAAAATGGTTCCAAATGGTTTTACCCAATCTACAATTACATCTTTTCCCCATTCAAATTGAATCAATAAAAAAGCAAATAAAACCCCAAATACCATTCCGAGTAAAATTTGCCAATGTAATGCTAGTTTTTTCATTATTTACTTAATTTTTTAGATTGTGAAAATAGGCATATTTTTTTAAAAAATTACTACATTTAGCATGGTTTTAAAAATAACAGACATGAAAAATTACATTTTTCTCATTTTCAGTATGATAAGTATGAGTACATTAGCACAACAAAACTTTACACCCGAAACCTTATGGCAATTAGGAAGAGTATCGCCTCTAGGAATATCAAAAGACGGAAAACTATTGGTCTATAAAGTTGGAACAGCTTCTATCGAAGAAAATAAAATCAATTCAAAATATTACACGATTCCAGTTCAAGGTGGAAATGCTACTTTGGTGGAAGATTATAAATCATTATTAGCTGATAAAAACGTTTCTCCTGACGGAAAGTACTTTTTATCTTCTCAAGAAGTAAAAGTAGAAAAGTTATTAGGAAAAGATCTTTATCCAGAATTATCAAAAACTACAGCTCAAGTTTATACGGGTTTAGATTACCGTCATTGGGACACTTGGAACGACGGAACTCACAACCATGTTTTCTATTCGGAAAACAAAAAAGATGCTGTTGGAATTGATATCATGCCAAACGAACCGTTTGATGCACCTCAAAAACCTTTTGGAGGTGATGAAGATTATGTTTGGTCTCCAGACGGAACCAAAATCATCTACGTTTGTAAAAAGAAAGCCGGAACAGCTTATGCAACAAGCACGAATACCGATTTATACGAATACGACTTAGCCACAAAAATCACCAAAAACCTTACCGAAAGTAATTTGGGTTATGATATTGCTCCTCAATTTTCACCTAAAGGCGATTTAACTTGGTTACAAATGAAACGTGATGGCTATGAAGCGGATAAAAACGATATTATCGTGCGTCATAGAGGATTAGACATTAATTTAACAGCAGGTTGGGACGGAACTGTGGATAGTTTCACATGGAGTAACGATGGAAAAAAGGTATATTTCATTGCTGCAATTAAAGGAACAAAACAACTTTTTGAAGTCAATTTCCCTGGTTTAACAAAAATTGCGGTTCGAGTAACGCAATTAACCGATGGCGATTTTGATGTGAATGGAATTGTTGGTTTCTCAGGAAATTCTGTTTTAGTAACTAGAAACGACATGAATCATGCACCAGAAGTATATTCGTATGATTTAGTTAAGAAAACTTGGAAACAAATTACCAAAATTAATGATGAAGCTTATGCTAAAATCAGTGCTTGTAAAACAGAAAAACGATGGGTTACAACTACCGATGGTAAAAAGATGTTGGTTTGGGTAATTTTACCTCCAAATTTCGATAAAACAAAAAAATACCCAACGCTATTATACTGCCAAGGCGGACCACAAAGTGCACTAACACAATCGTATTCTTTCCGTTGGAATTTCCAATTAATGGCTTCGCAAGGTTATATTATTGTGGCACCAAACCGAAGAGGAATGCCAGGACACGGAACAGCTTGGAACGAACAAATTTCAGGTGATTGGGGCGGACAAGTTATGGATGATTACTTAGCAGCAATTGACGATGTAGCAAAAGAAGCATACGTAGATAAAACACGTTTGGGAGCAGTTGGAGCGAGTTATGGTGGATATTCTGTTTTTTATTTAGCAGGAATTCACAAAAATCGTTTCAAAACATTTATTGCTCATGCTGGAATTTTCAATACAGAAAGTATGTATGGAACTACAGAAGAAGTTTTCTTTACGAATTGGGATTCAGGTGGCGCTTATTGGGAAAAAGATAATACTACTGCTCAAAAAACGTATAACGAATTCAATCCAATTAAGTTAATTAACAACTGGAATACTCCGATTTTAATTATCCAAGGAGGAAAAGATTACCGTGTACCCATTGGACAAGGACAAGAAGCCTTTCAAGCAGCTCAATTAAAAGGAATTAAAAGTAAATTCTTATTGTTCCCAGATGAAAACCATTGGGTATTAAAACCACAAAATGCATTGGTTTGGCAAAAAGAATTTTTTGGTTGGTTGAAAGAAACACTTTAAAAGTTCAAGGACAAGTTCAAAAAAATTAATTAAAGCCAAAAGAAATTAATTAAAAGTTTAGGATAAAAATCTGAATTCAAATTTGAGAAGATTCAACTAAAAAAAATGAAAATCAAAAATGAAAAAATACATAATAATCTATTACATAATTGTTAATCTAATCTGTTTAATTCCCAGTATTATAAGTGTGTTTTTAGAATTTGATTTTAAATTTAACACCTTGTTTTTCTTCACTTTTAGTTTATTAAATGTTATAGCCATTTCATCTGTTTATCTTAATCGAGTGGTAAAACCTTCTTTGTATTTTCTTGCACTAACAAACTTAATTCAGGCATTTACGTTTGTATTCTTGGGGTTTTCATATAAGTTTTTACTTGGACCAGATATTTCTTTCTTTATAATTGACGATGGAGATTTATCAACAAGATTTACAGCAATATTTTATAACATCATATTCGATTTAGACTCATTTAATATTGATGATAATTTTATGTTTGGATTTAACTTTTTGCACTTTTGGCTATTCTTGTTTTTCAATAAATTAATTATTGAAGAAAAAAAACTTAAAACTAATCTTTAGAAATTAAAAGTAACAAACATAAAAAAAGCGATTTCAAATTGAAATCGCTTTTTGGTTTTTTATTCTTGAGGGTCTTTCATCACAAAAGATTCCATGAATTTTGTAGTGTAATTTCCAGCCACATAATCTGGTTCGTCCATTAATTGTCTGTGGAATGGAATAGTGGTTTTGATTCCTTCAATTACGAACTCATCTAAAGCACGCTTCATTTTATTGATAGCCTCTTCTCTCGATTGAGCAGTTGTAATCAACTTAGCAATCATCGAGTCATAATTTGGCGGAATTGTATATCCTGCATAAACGTGCGTATCTAAACGTACTCCGTGTCCTCCTGGCGCATGTAAAACCGTAATTTTACCTGGTGAGGGGCGGAAGTCGTTATATGGATCTTCTGCATTTATACGACATTCTATTGAGTGTAATTGTGGAAAGTAGTTTTTACCCGAAATAGGCACACCTGCCGCTACCATAATTTGCTCACGAATTAAATCATAATCAACAACTTGTTCTGTAATAGGGTGTTCTACTTGAATACGAGTATTCATTTCCATGAAGTAGAAATTTCTATGTTTATCTACTAAGAACTCTACCGTTCCAGCGCCTTCATATTTAATGTATTCTGCTGCTTTAACTGCTGCGGTTCCCATTGCTTCACGCAATTCGTCAGTCATAAATGGTGACGGAGTTTCCTCTGTTAATTTTTGGTGACGACGTTGAACTGAACAGTCTCTTTCTGAAAGGTGACACGCTTTTCCATAAGAATCTCCAACTACTTGAATTTCGATATGACGTGGTTCTTCGATTAATTTTTCTAAGTACATGCCATCATTACCAAATGCTGCTGCAGACTCTTGACGAGCACCTTCCCAAGCTTTTAATAAATCTTCTTTTTTCCATACAGCACGCATACCTTTACCACCACCACCAGCAGTTGCTTTAAGCATAACTGGATAACCAAATTCATCGGCTAATTTTTCGGCTTCTTCATACGAATCTAAAATACCTACAGATCCTGGTACACATGGCACACCTGCTTCAATCATAGTTGATTTTGCTGATGCTTTGTCTCCCATACGGTCAATCATTTCAGGAGAAGCTCCAATAAATTTTATGCCGTGCTCTTGACAAATTTTTGAAAACTTAGCATTTTCAGATAAGAATCCGTATCCTGGATGAATAGCGTCTGCATTTGTTATTTCTGCTGCCGCTATAATATTAGACATTTTTAAGTAAGATAAATTACTTGGAGGAGGTCCAATACAAACCGCTTCATCAGCAAATTTTACATGCAAACTTTCAGCATCTGCTGTAGAATAAACCGCAACGGTTTTAATGCCCATTTCTCTACAGGTTCTAATTACACGAAGTGCAATTTCCCCTCTATTGGCAATTAATATTTTTTTAAACATGTTTCTTTCATTAGATAATTAGACAATGTGTCAATTAGACAATTATAAAGATAGACGTTCTACCTTCTTGTCATCCTGAGCTACGTCGAAGGGCTAACTTCTAACTTTATTAAGATGGATCAACTAAGAATAATGGTTGATCAAATTCAACAGGTGACGAATCGTCAACTAAAATTTTAACGATTTTTCCAGAAACTTCTGATTCGATTTCGTTAAATAATTTCATTGCTTCAATTACACAAAGAACATCTCCTTTTCCGATAGTAGTACCTACTTCAACAAACATTGGTTTATCTGGTGCTGGTTTTCTATAGAAAGTTCCAATAATTGGAGATTTTACTGTAATATATTTTGAATTATCATCAGAAGCTGGAGCAGCAACCGCGTCAGAAACAGCTGGAGATGCTACTACTTGAGGAGCTGCCATTTGAGGAACAGCTTGCATTGGCATTTGTTGCACGTAAGTTGTAGTGCTTTCAGTTCCTTCAGCAGTCGTTTTTATGGTGATTTTAAAATCGTCCATTTCTAATTTTACTTCTGTAGCGCCTGATTTGGCTACAAATTTGATTAGGTTTTGAATCTCTCTAATATCCATACTATTTGATTTAGTTTAGTTAGTTTTTATTTTGTGTAAGCCCATTTTAAATAGATAGCGCCCCATGTAAATCCGCCACCAAAAGCTGCAAAGATAATATTATCTCCTTTTTTTAATTGGTTTTCGAAATCTGACAATAATAAAGGTAGGGTTGCCGAAGTAGTATTTCCGTATTTTTGAATATTGATTAAGACTTTAGATTCGTCTAATGCCATACGATTAGCAGTTGCATCAATAATTCTTCTGTTTGCCTGATGTGCTACTAACCAATTGATATCGTCGTGAGACAAATTGTTTCGTTGCATGATTTTTTCACTCACATCAGCCATTCCAGAAACGGCGTATTTGAAAACCGTTTTTCCATCTTGAAAAACAAAATGTTCTTTGTTTTTAACGGTTTCTTCAGAAGGAGGTAAAATAGAACCACCTGCTTCAATTTTTAAAAATTCTCTTCCAATTCCATCGCTTTTTAAGATTTCATCTTGTAATCCTAAACCTTCTGTATTTGGTTCAAATAAAACAGCTCCAGCTCCATCACCAAAGATGATACAAGTGGCTCTGTCTGTATAATCAATAATTGATGACATTTTATCGGCACCAATTAATAAAACTTTTTTGTATTTTCCAGATGCTATATATGCTGATGCTGTAGACATTCCGAAAAGGAAACTAGAACAAGCAGCTTGCAAGTCATATGAAAATGCATTAGTTGCTCCAATTTGTGTAGCCACATAAACTCCTGTTGATGCCACTGGCATATCTGGTGTTGCCGTTGCCATAATCACTAAATCAATCTCTTTAGGATCTAAATTAGCTTTTTCTAATAAGTTTTGAGCGGCTTTAATTGCCATAAAAGAGGTACCTTGCCCTTCTTCTTTTAACAATCTTCTTTCTTTAATTCCGGTACGAGTGGTAATCCATTCGTCATTAGTGTCTACTAGTGTTTCCAATACTTGATTCGACAGAACAAAGTCGGGAACATAAGAACCTACTGCCGTAATTGCTGCTGTTATTTTATTCATCTTCGATTAATTTTTCCTCTTGAACTTTTAGGATTCAAAAAGTGGTGGAAATTACAAAAAAAATTTCAAACGAATCCTATTCGATTTTATAAATTATAATCGAATGGTTACTTAACAAAAAAACTCTCACAAAGTGAGAGTTTTCTCTATTTTTTTGACGTAATTAAGCTACTGCTTCATTTTTATCAATTACAACTTGACCTCTGTAGTACATTTTACCTTCATGCCAGTAAGCTCTGTGGTATAAGTGTGCCTCACCAGTTATTGGACATGTTGCGATTTGAGCAACTGTCGCTTTGTAATGTGTTCTTCTTTTATCTCTTCTTGTAGACGACTGTCTTCTCTTAGGATGTGCCATTGTTCTATTTTATTTATCCGTTAATAGTTTTTTTAAATTCTCCCATCTAGGGTCAATATCATTATTTTGTTCTTCTTCTTTTTTATTTTCTCCTGGAGAAAGCGATTCCAATTTTTCGATTACATGGGTTAAAGATCCGTCTTTAATCCCTGGATGTACTCTTCTTAGAGGAACAGACAATATAATAGACTCATATATATATTGCGCCACATTTACTTGAAACTCACCATGAGGTAAAATGAGCAACTCCTCATTATCATCATTAAAGGCATCTCCAAACTTAACTAAAAGTTTTAATTTTCCTTTTATTGGCAAATCAAACTCTTCTCCTGAAACATCACAAGGTACATTTACTGTCCCTTTATGTTTAAAATCGAGCTCAAGCATTGTGCTTTTCTTCTCCAAAACAATATCTACTTTGACTGATACATTATTAAATTCATCATAATCAAAGCTCTCAAAGAACGTATTATCTATTTGATAATCAAACTGATGCTTCCCTAATTTTAATCCCACAAAAGGAATTAAATATTCTTTTAAATTGTTCATAACAACAGTTTTACCTTTTTAAAAGGTGTGCAAAGATATAAAATATTTATAAATTCAAACTAGTTGTAAACATTTTTTTGTTTATAACTGCTTTTCTTTTGTTTTTAAAGGGTTTTTAATTAGCTCTTGATAGTCATTTCTTTTTTTATAAATATCAATTGCTAAATAAACTGCCTCTTTAAATGACTCGTGATTAGCCACTCCTTTACCTGCAATTTCATATGCAGTGCCATGATCTGGCGAAGTCCTAATTTTATTTAATCCTGCTGTGTAATTTACTCCATTACCAAACGACAACGTTTTAAAAGGAATTAATCCTTGATCGTGATAGGTTGCAATTACCGCATCGTATTTCTCATATTGTGCCGAACCGAAAAATCCATCAGCTGGAAAAGGACCAAAAACCATATTACCAGCTTCAAATAATTTTTTTAGAGCAGGTTTTATAATTTTTTCTTCTTCTTGACCAATAACGCCATTATCTCCAGAATGTGGATTTAATCCTAAAACTGCCACTTTTGGTTTTTCAATTTCAAAATCTTGTTTTAACGTTTGAATGATAGTTTTGATTTTGTTTGAAATTAATTTTTCATTCAAATGCTTCGCTACTTCATTTACTGGAACATGATCCGTTAGTAAACCAACACGCAAATCATCGTGAACCATTAACATTAAAGCATCACCTTCCAACTCTTTATCTAAATAATCAGTATGTCCCGGAAATTTAAATTCTTCCGACTGAATATTATACTTATTAATGGGAGCGGTAACTAAAACATCAACCAAACCTTCTTTCAATGCTTTTGTTGCAGCTACAAAAGATTTTATTGCATAACTACCAACAACATCATCATTTTTTCCAAACTCCAAATTCACTCCTTCTCTCCAAACATTTAAGACATTGATTTTACCAACAACTAATTGTTCTATTTTATCAATACCATGAATGGCAAGATCTAATTTTAATTCCTTCTTTAAAAAAGATATGATTTTTACATTAGCAAAAATTACGGGTGTACATAATTCTAACATTCGAATATCTTCGAAGGTTTTTAAAATGACTTCGCTTCCAATACCATTTAAATCTCCAATCGAAATTCCTACAATTATATTTTCTGCTTTTTTAACCATAACAAATGTGATTTATTGCTTACTTTTGAAATGCAAATTTAGTAAAATTAAATCAGTTATGTTTACAGGAATTATAGAAACGCTAGGAATTATAAAAGAAATCGAAAAAGATCAGGAAAACCTGCACTTAACAGTAGAATCTGAAATTACTCATGAGTTAAAAATAGACCAAAGTGTAGCACATAATGGTATTTGTTTAACTGTTATTAAAATTGAAAACAAGAACTATACGGTAACAGCAATTAAAGAAACAATTGACAAAACATCTATTGGAACTTGGAATGTAGGCGACATTGTAAATATTGAACGCGCCATGAAACTTGGAGACAGATTAGACGGACACCTTGTTCAAGGACATGTTGATCAAACTGGAACTTGCACTAATATTAAGGAAGCAAATGGAAGTTGGGTTTTTACTTTTGATTATGATGCCTCTTTAAACAATATTACAATTGAAAAAGGTTCGATTACGATAAACGGAACAAGCTTAACTGTTGTAAATTCTAAATTAAATGAATTTAGTGTTGCCATTATTCCTTACACTTACGACCATACAAATTTTAATACTTTTAAAATTGGAACAATCGTAAATCTAGAATTTGATGTTATAGGGAAATATGTGAGTCGGTTAAACGAATTAAGAAAATAAAAAAAGGCTCTTATATAGAGCCTTTTTTTGTAGATATATATTTCTTAGATAAATAATAACCAGAAATTAATGCAAAAACAAATAACACAACCAAACCTCCATCAACAGGTAACCCAGGTGGCGGTGGTGGCGTAGGAGGTGGTGGAGCAGGATCTGCTGCAAAAACACCTTGAATACTAAAAAGTACTACTAAAATTGTTATAACTTTATTCATAATCATTCTTATAGGGGGTAAAAGTATAATTTATATCATTCTTTTACTAAAAAAAGAAATTATTTAATAATATGTTAATATTGTGAAACACAAACTTATTATAGAAATACGAAAATATAAATAATTTTATACTTTACAAGTTTTTTTTTAGAAAAAACTTAAATTTTTAATTAGTAAGCATTCTTATTTTATTCTAAAACAATAATGTGGTCCCACCTGGGCTCGAACCAGGGACCACCTGATTATGAGTCAGGTGCTCTAACCAACTGAGCTATAGGACCAGTATTGAGGATGCAATATTAAGACTATTTTTTATTGCACGCAAATCTTTTTTAAACTTTATCTAATTTCTTGGCAAAGCTCTACCAATACTCCGTTTGTACCCTTTGGATGAAGGAATGCAACTAACTTATTATCAGCACCTTTCTTTGGAATTTCATTTAAAACAACAAAACCTTCACCTTTTAGACGAGAAATTTCAGCACAAATATCCTCCACATCAAAAGCAATATGATGAATTCCCTCACCCTTTTTTTCTAAAAATTTAGCAATTGGACTATCTGGGCTTGTTGCTTCTAATAATTCAATCTTATTAGGACCATTCATAAAAAAAGAAGTTTTAACACCTTCACTTTTAACTTCTTCATGTTTATATGGCGGTTGTCCGAATAACTTTTCGAAAACCGTATTAGATTCTTCTAAGTTCTTAACAGCAATACCAATATGTTCAATCTTTCTCATCCTTTATAAAATTAATTTAAAGAAACAAAGTTAACAAAAAACAATAAACGATACTTAAGACACTTTTACATAAAGCCATAAAAGAATACGTCTTGATAAATTTTTATGTATTTTTGCACCATGGAAACAAATAGACAAAAAAAAATAGGAGCTCTTTTGCAAAACGACTTAGTTTCGATTTTACAAGGAGAAATCCGTAAAAATAATATCAATAATTTAGTGATTTCGGTTTCTAAGGTAAATGTAACCTCAGATTTATCAATTGCAAAAGTTCATTTAAGTGTATTTCCTACAGATAAGGCTCCCGAAATTTTAGCAGCTGTAAAAAGCAACGCACCTCTTATTAAGCATGACTTAGCTCAACGTGTAAAAAATCAATTACGTAAAGTACCTAATTTGATTTTTTATATTGATGATAGTTTAGATTATATAGAAAAAATAGACAAGGCTTTAACTGGAGATGAAAATCCTATTGAAAATCCTGATTTATTAGAAAAAAGAAAGAAATCGTAATTTGAACCTTTCCTTTTACATAGCCAAACGTTATGCTGTAAGTTTCAGCAAAAACAAAGCAATAAACATTATTACCGGAATTGCTTCTGTTGGAATTATAGCTAGTACTATGGCGCTTTTTGTTTTTTTATCTGTTTTTAGTGGCTTAAGAGAGTTTAGTTTAAATTTCGCTAATGCATCTGACCCAGACTTACGAATTGAAACTGTTACAGGTAAAACATTTTTAGTTACGGAAAAACAAGAAGAATTACTTAACAAAAGCGAATATATCGTCTCATTTAGTAAAATTATTGAAGAACGAGTTTACTTTATGTATGATAACAAAGAAATTTTTGCATTCATAAAAGGTGTAGACGATCAATACATAAAAATTACAGACTTTAATAAACATTTATATGCAGGAAAATGGTTTGAACCTGATTCTGAAAATGTAGTTATTGGAGCCGATATTAGTAGAAAATTAGGGTTAGGTTTATTTGACTACAATAATGCATTAGAAGCATACGTTCCAAAACCTGGAAAAGGAGATATTGAAAACCCAAACGAAGCTTTTAATAAAATTGCACTTCTCCCTTCTGGAATTTATTCTATAAACGAAGAATTAGACGGCAAATATGTTTTTTGCTCTATGAATCTAGCGCAACAGTTTCTTGGATTAAAAAACAACGAAATCACTAATCTTGAAATCAAATTAAAACCTTCTGCTGACGAAAATATTGTTCGCAAAGAGCTAATTTCTATTTTAGGAAAATCAATAAAAATTAAAAACAGAGCACAACTTAACGACTCGTTGTATAAAATGCTACAATCTGAAAATTTATTCATTTATTTATTTAGCACATTAGTAGTTATTTTAACTTTATTTTGTTTAGCTGGAGCTATAGTAATGATTATTATAGATAAGAGAGATAATTTAAAAACATTATACAATATTGGAGTTACACAAGCTTCAATTCGAACCATCTTTTTTACCCAAGGAATTATTATTACTCTTTTTGGCTTACTAATTGGATTAGGAATAGCAATTGGTATTATTTTACTCCAACAACATTTTTCTTTTATAATGATTACACCCACAATGCCCTATCCCGTTCTTTTTGAATGGCAAAACATAGGAATTGTTGTAATGACTATTATAATTCTAGGCTTAATTTCCTCTTGGATTGCATCAGGAACAGTAAATAAAAAATTGTTTAGCTAATTTATTATTCTTTTGGTAATGGAGCTCCCACAGCTACATCACAACGATGACCTTCTTGACCGTGAGGAGGATTCATACCTGGAGCCGTTGATGCTCCAACTATAGTTGCTGAACCATTATTAGAATTAACATTTAATACAGGTTTTTCAACAGGTTTAGGGGTAACCACCTGAGGAGTAGTTTGAGGTTTTTGTGAAGGAACTGAATTTAAAGGCGCTCCAACTGCAATCTCACATCGGTGTCCTGGCTGTCCGTGCGGAGGATTCATTCCGGGAGCAGTTTGAACTGAACCTTGAGTAGTTTGTTGTGGTTGAGATTGTATTTGTGTTGGTTTTGTTTGTCCTTGATTTCCAACTCTTTGTTTTAACCAAGCTTCACCCGAAAAAGGTTGGGCAGGTTGTTGTGTTCCTTCAACTACCTTTACTTCTTCGTCTTTTTTACACGAAACTAATAACGTTGCACCTATTATAATTGCTAAAACAAATTGCTTTTTCATCTTTTTCTTTTTTATAGTTTTCAAATATAAAAATTTAAATATACTTTAAAAGAAAATAAATAAAAAAACCTCTCATTTCTGAGAGGTTTAGTACCCGGAGTGGGAATCGAACCCACACACCTAAGTACACGAGTTTGAGTCGTGCGCGTCTACCAATTCCGCCATCCGGGCAATGGAAAATGATAATTTTATCATTAAGAGGATGCAAATGTAAAAAATAATTCTGCAATTCATAAAAAAATAGTTAAAAATATCCTTTCAGAGTTCGATTTTATTTCTAAATTTGCACCTCGTTAACACGACACAACACTAACTAACTACTAAACAATAAATTAACATGCTGTATCAAGAACCGGAAGCAAAAATTTTTGCATGTTCTCAGAGTGTGTACTTAGCTGAACAAATTGCTGAAAAGTATGGCGTTCAAATGGGTAAAGTTACGTTCTCTAAATATAGTGATGGCGAATTTCAGCCTTCTTTTGAAGAATCAATAAGAGGATTGCGCGTATTCCTAGTTTGTTCTACATTTCCAAGTGCAGACAATTTAATGGAATTATTATTAATGATAGATGCAGCTAAAAGAGCATCTGCCAGACATATTACAGCGGTAATTCCTTACTTTGGTTGGGCAAGACAAGACAGAAAAGATAAGCCAAGAGTGCCAATAGGAGCTAAATTAGTTGCAAAACTTTTAGAAACTGCTGGAGCAACTCGAATCATGACAATGGATTTACACGCCGATCAAATTCAAGGATTTTTTGAAAAGCCAGTAGACCACTTGTTTGCATCAACTATCTTTTTGCCTTATGTGAGAAGTTTAAATTTAGAAAATTTAACCATCGCATCTCCAGACATGGGAGGTTCAAAAAGAGCCTATGCGTATTCTAAATTTTTAGAATCTGATGTAGTGGTTTGTTACAAACAAAGAAAAAAAGCGAATGTAATTGACACTATGGAGTTGATTGGAGACGTAAAAGGTAGAAATGTTATCTTAGTTGACGACATGATAGACACCGGAGGAACATTAGCAAAAGCAGCTGATGTTATGATGGAAAAAGGAGCATTAAGTGTTAGAGCAATATGTACTCACCCAATTTTATCTGGTGAAGCATATGAAAAAATAGAAAATTCTAAATTATTAGAATTAATTGTTACCGATTCAATTCCGTTAAGAAAAGAATCAAATAAAATAAGAGTGGTAAGTTGTGCACCATTATTTGCAGAAGTAATGCATATGGTACAAAATAACACCTCAATTAGTGGTAAATTTTTGATGTAATCAAGAACAACCACCTTAATAAGAATTTATTAATTATATATATTTTACAATGAAATCAATTACGATTAAAGGATCAGAAAGAGAAAACGTAGGTAAAAAGGCAACTAAAGCCGTACGTGATGCTGGAATGGTTCCTTGCGTTATATACGGAGGAAATCAGCCAGTTCATTTTGTTGCAGACGAAAGAGCATTTAAAGATTTAGTTTACACTCCAAACGCGCACACAGTTGTAATTGAGTTAAACGGAGCGTCTCATAATGTTATTATGCAAGACATTCAGTTTCACCCAGTTTCTGACAAAATTTTACACATTGACTTCTTCAATTTAAGTGACGACAAAGAAATCGTTATGGAAGTACCAGTTAAAATTACAGGAACTTCTCCAGGTGTTTTATTAGGAGGTGTTTTACGTTTAAACCAACGTCGTTTAAAAGTTAAAGCTTTACCTAAAAACTTACCTGACTTTGTTGAAGCAAGTATTTCTGAATTACAAATGGGTAACAAATTGTATGTAACTAAATTAGAAACAAACAATTTTAAATTAATGCACCCAGACAACACTGTTGTTTGTCAAGTAAGAATTTCTCGTGCTGCAATGAAAGCTGCTCAAGAAGCTGCAAAAGCAGAAAAAGGTGGAAAAAAGAAAAAATAATTTCTTTACAAACTATACAAAAGAAGCATCAGTTTTTACTGGTGCTTTTTTTATGCTTTCAACTTTCTAAACTTTGCACTACTTTTACAACATGAATTGGTTTTTAACTTTATTTAAGAAAAACAAACAAGAAGACACTATTCCAATGAAGAAATTCTTAATTGTTGGGCTTGGAAACATTGGCTCAGAATACGCAAATACGCGACACAATATCGGTTTTAAAATTTTAGATTACATTGCTAATCAAGAAGGTATTTCGTTTCAAACGGTAAAACTAGGCGAAGTTGCTGAACTCAAAATAAAAGGAAGAACCTTATTGCTATTAAAACCAAACACCTATATGAACTTAAGCGGTAAAGCAGTAAAATATTGGTTAGAAAAAGAAAATATTGAAAAAGAAAACATGTTAGTCATAACCGATGATTTGAATTTAGCTTTTGGAACTATTCGAATTAAAACAAAAGGTAGCGATGGTGGTCATAACGGTCTTAAAAACATTCAACTTTTACTAAACTCAACTGAATATCCTCGTTTTAGATTTGGAATAAGCGATGCTTTTAAAAAAGGACAACAAGTTAACTATGTTTTAGGAGAATGGGACGCAGAAGAAAAAGAAAAACTAAAAGAACGTCTTGAAATAAGCTCAGAAATAGTAAAATCGTTTGCTTTAGCAGGCTTAAATAACACTATGAATACCTATAATGGAAAATAAAAAAGGGAAGCCTAAAGCTTCCCTTTTTAGTATACTATAAATTAAGTTATTATTGAATAACAATTTTCTTAACTTCTTTTCTAGAACCATCTTGAACCGTTACAAGATAAACCCCAGATTGAACATTACTTAATTGTAAATTTTCATTGAACAACCCATTATTTGTATAAGATTTAGAATAAATCTCTCTTCCTCTTATATCATGAACATTTATTTTAATTTCATTTCCTGAATTAGAATTGAACTGAATATTAAAGTTTCCGTTGTTAGGATTTGGATAAATAATTAAATCTGAAATCTTAATTTCGTTATCTTCGGCACTCAATGGCTGAATAGTACATATATTTAAATTCCAACTATTTAAAGATCCTCCATCCTGATTAAAACTATCTAAAATTCGTAATGTCCACGTTCCTGTTGAACTTTCACCGTTGAATGCTGACAATAATTGAGTAGACTTAACTGTTCCAGAAATACCAGGATTTGTACCACACACAACATTTGAGCCAGAATCATCAAACGTAGCATTAATATTTAAAATACTACCACTTGTACATGGTCGAGCAAATAATTGAACTTGTGTTCCTGAAGGGGAAATCAAAGTTGCTGTTAAATCATTTATCCAAGTATGAGTAACATTCATCGTAATGTTAACATCACTAATTGTTCCTCCAGATGGAATATTTAAAGTAGAATTAATAGTAATATTTGCAGTGGTTCCAATTGTAATTGGAACGTTTGTAGAAGCCACCGTACCAGGACAACTCACAACTCCTGTTGTAAATCTATACTCTGAACTAAATGTACCACTACAAGCAGTATTCTTAGGTAAAACTCTCCAATAATAAGTTGACCCTTCTGCAAGTCCAGAAACAGAATAACTATTAGTTGTTACAGTACCGCTTGATACAATATTTGTAAAAGTCAAATCTGTAGCAACCTGAACATCATACATTGAAGCATTACTATCAGCCAACCAAGTCAAGTTTAAACTTACTCCTTGACCAATAGAATTATTGGCTGGAAAAGTTAACGAAGAGGCTGTAAAATTAGAATTTAATAATTCTAAGTAGAATGGAGCTGTTTTAGTAACCGAAGCAGAAGTAGCTGTAACAATAATTCCGTAAAACCCTGGTGTTGTACCAGTTGTGTTAGAAATCGTCATTGTAACATTTCCACTTGCAGAAATAGAAGTTGGAGAAAAAGTAACAGTTGTACCCACCGGATTACCTGTTGCACTAAAAGTAGTAAGTCCTGAAAAACCAGCCAAAGCATCATATTTTATAGTATAAGAAACCGAAGAGCCTTGACATATTGATTTATTTTGTTCTCCTTCAACTCCATTAAAACCAATTGCCATTGTGCTAGCAGGTGCTGTAATAGTAAAGTTAGCATTCGACACATCAAAAAAGATATTATCCCAACCTTTTACCATAATTCTGTTTGTAGTCCCTACAGTATTAGGAACCGTAATTGTTTCAGAACCGTCGTTAGGAACTTTACTTGCTAATAAAATTGGAAAAGTTGAGCCAGAATTAGTAGATAAATAAATATCAACGTATTTAGCATTTACTCCATTTACGTCTGTTCCTGCAACATTCCAAGTAACATTTTGATTAGTACCAGCTTGCCATGAAACTGCAGTATTTGGAACATTTACCACAAATGGCCCAGCAACTCCGTCAACAGTAACTTTCATTAAATCAGTAGCCGTTTGTCCAATTCCAGCACTATTATTATCTCTTACCGTTAATGAAAAATTCAATTCTCTGGCCACAGACGGACAAACCTCCCAAGTATTTGAAGTAGCTCCCGTTAAGACTGTTGCCATATTTGGCATTATTCTAGTATTTGAAGCTGTACCCCAAATAGATCTAAACATCGGCCCAACTGTCCTAGTTGCAGTTGGCGCTGCTGTTGAAGCAGGATTTCCAGGATCATTTTGTTCCCATGTATATGTTATAGGATCACTGTCTGGGTCAGATCCTTGCCCAACTAACATAAATGCAGTTGATTTAGGTATAACATAATCTCTACCTGCATTAGCTGTAGGTGGATTGTTAGAAAAATTGGTTAATGGTAAAGTTGGTTGACTTACACCAAATTTAACATTTTCCATAATATCTCTAATATTTACATAAGTAAAGTAAGCATCACTATTACCTTGAACATTTGAAGCGCAAATACCAGCATAAGCCATAATTGTTGAACCCGACCCAGGCTCTACTTCGGTAGCTCCACTACCAGATCTACAATTGGAACTACTTTGAGTATGATAACCTCCAAATTGATGTCCCATTTCATGTGCAACATAGTCAATATCAAACGCATCTCCAGTTGGATTAGAACGTCCGGTATAACCAGTGCCTTTATGAAAACCTCCACTTGCATTTGTGCTTGTACTACATACACAACCTATACAACCTGCATTTCCACCTCCTGTGGTGTTAAAATTATGTCCAATATCATAACTTGAAAAACCAATATTAGCATCTATTGTTTGTCCTGTTTTAACATTCCATTCATTTGACCATGGATCAGTAGTTGTTGAGCCTACATAAATAAGAGCATCATTATTTGCAACAAATATCATTGTAATAGCCAAATCATTTTCATACACGCCATTCACACGGGTCATTGTGATTGCCATCTGAGCTTGAACTCTTCCTTTTTGAGTAGCAATTGGATCCGTTGTGCTTCCTCTGAAGATATTACCATACTCTGCATTACAAGATTGGGCTAATCTGTAAGTTCGTAAAATTTTATCATCAGTATCAGCTCTAAACATAGCATTTGCTCTTCTATCGTTTTCTAAAGAAGGTAAATGAACTCCATCTGAAGTTAAACATTCAAAAGTTTGCCCGTCTCCAACTAAACTTGCTCTATTATAAACTATATAATTTTGAGTATCTTCTGTATAAGGATCTATGTATGCAGTGCTTTTCCCTGCAGATAATGTCATACTGTGTAGTCCAAATTCTGTTACAGAAAACCTTACAACAGCTGTTAGATCATCAATTCCCTTACCAACATATGATTTTATAGTTGGAAATTTTGCTGCCAATCCAGGCTCCATAATAGGGGTTTCTAATACTCGGAAACTTTCTAATTGTCCTGACGCATTTGGCAATTGAATAATAACATTTGAAACACCCTGAAATTCTCCTCTAACTGGAGTATTTCTTAATTGATTTTTTAAATTTTGAAGATCTAATTTCCATAATTGAAATTCTTGAGGAAATGAAGCTCTTTTAACTTTTGGTTGATTCTTAATAGAATTTTCATCTACTTGCTGCCACAAAGATTTGCTTTGCGCCTTTAAAACAAAAGAAGAAAACACTAAAACAACAAGTAGTAATAGTTTTTTCATTGGGGTTAAGTTTATGATTAATAAACAAATATAATTTTTTTTGTTAATTTTTCAATATAATAACAAAAAAAAAAGAAGACTTTCGTCTTCTCTTTAATTAAATCTATACTATTTTGTGATTACTGAATCACAATTTTCTTAGTTTCTTTTCTAGAACCATCTTGAACCGTTACAAGATAAACTCCAGATTGAACATTACTCAATTGTAAATTTTCATTAAACAACCCATTATTTGTATAAGATTTAGAATAAATTTCTCTTCCTCTTATATCATGAACATTTATTTTAATTTCATTTCCAGAATTAGAATTGAACTGAATATTGAAATTACCATTATTTGGATTAGGGAATAAAGTGAAATTTTCTAATCCAAAGTTATCACTTGATAAAGTAATGGATTGAGTACAAACTTCAATCGCCCATGAATTTAAGTTTCCATCATCACCAGTATAAACATCATAAACTCTTAATGTCCAATTCCCTTGTGGATTTTGTCCATTAAATACTGATAAACTTTCTCCAGAACCCACTGTTTGTAATGTTGCACCACCTGCTGTACAGTTTACAGCCACTCCACTGTTAACTAAATTTAAATTTAACGTACCATTTGTAGCTCCACAAAATCTGTTATAAACTTTAACAAAAGTAGATGGATTAACAGGACTACTAATATCTGTTACAACATCAGACAAATAACTATGAGTGATATTATTAAACACACTAATACTACTTATTTGACCTGTCATTGGAACATTAATGGTGCCTATTTGATTTGCAGGAAATCCTGCAGATGTAACAATTGGCATAGATGTACCACTATAAGTGTTACATGTTGTTGTAACAACATACCCTAAAGAAAAATTAGGTGAAACTGCATAGAAAATATTTCCAACTGCTTCAATAAGAATTCTACAATTTAAAGCAGGTGTAGAAGGCAAAGTAACTAACTGACTACCATCATTAGCAGTATTTGCAACTAATGTAGAAAATGTTGCTCCTCCATCTGTTGAAATTAATATATTTACGTTAGCGGTATTAATACCGTTAGCAGTTGTACCTGCTACATCCCAACTAATTGTTTGAGAACTACTTGTGTTCCAAGAAGTAGATGCAACAGGACTAGTAACTCTAAAAGGGCCTACATTAGCAGTAGTAACAACCATATCATCTCTATTCGTCATTCCTCCACCTGCTCTATTATCTCTTACAGTTAAAGCAAAAGTCATAGATCTTGCCACATTAGGGACAACCTCCCAAGTGGGAGCTAAATTACCATTTAATACATCTGAAAATGCTGGCATATATCTATTTGGAGAAGTGCTTGGCGGAACTGATTTAAAATTGGGCCCTGAAGTTGCTGTTTGTAAAGGTGGCTGGGTAGTTACTTCATTATTATATTGCTCCCAACAATATGTCAAAGCATCGCCATTAGCATCAGTAGCAGACCCTTTTAAAATAAAAGCAGTGCCTTTAGGAATAGTAAAATTTGCCCCAGCATTAACAACTGGTGCTATATTTCCATTGGAACTAATTGCTCTACAAGATGCAGCTCCACTTGTTACAAATGAAGTCATTTGTAAAATACTTCTTGCATGAAAATGAGCATCTGAATTTGTTTGAACATTAGGTGCGCAAATTCCAGCATAACCTAATATTGTGCTCGCACTTCCTGGCTCATATGCTGAAGCTGCAGATCTGTTACAATTATTATTTTGAGTATGACTAGCTCCAAACTGGTGTCCCATCTCATGTGCAACATAATCTACATCAAATGGATCACCTACTGGAGCAGGATTTCCAGTAATTCCTCTTGCTTTCCCGGATCCACATACCGACGAAACTTGAGCAATACCAGAATCTGTAGTGCAATATCCATGCCCCATATCGTAATTTGCAGAACCAATTAGTCCATCAACTATAGGTTGTATTTCATTAATCATTGTTGGCGAATTAGTATAGCTGTCTGAATCAATAAATATAACCAAATCGTTATTAGCAACTAAATTCATTCGTAAAGACATATCTCTTTCATAAATCCCGTTTAACCTGGTTAAACTTACAACCATTGCAGATAATACTACTCCTTTTTTTACAGCTAAGGAAGCTCCTACAGGAGTTCCTGCTGCGGTTAAATGATATGCTGCATATTCAATGGTATTTGAAATCGCTAATCTGTATTGACGTAAATTTCCATCATTTACTAAAATTTGATTTTCATATCCTTTATTTGTTTCAAAAGCGGGATCGCTATCTTGAACAAAACAGCCAAAGGTTCTTGCCTTTTGAACATCTTTTCTACTGTAAATGATGTAATTATTTAAATCTTTAGTATATGTATCTATGTAATAGGTACCCATTTTACCAGAAAGCGACATTACATGTAATCCAAAGTGAGTTATACTAAATCTTAATGTTGACGTTGGATCATCAATTCCTTGAGCCGAATAGGATCTAATTGAAGGAAATTTATCAGACAATTCTTTTTCCATTACAGGAGCTTCAAAAACTTTATAATTCTTTAAATTCCCTTCAAAATCAGGAAATTGAACAATTAAATTTGATGATAATGTTGCATTTTCCATTGGAGCGCTCAACAGTAATTCTTTAAATGCGCTAAAATCTAAATGAAATAATTGAGATCTTGACGGATGAACATCTCTATCCATCTTTTCATTACTTTTCAGTTTGTCTTCAGAAGTTTTAGTCCAGAAATTACCTTGTCCAAAACCTAAGTTTACAAACAAAATAATTGCTAAAAAAAATTGTAATTTTTTTTTCATTTTGATAGTTATTTTTTGGGTTAATAAACAAATTTATGCTTTTTATGTTAAATTACAAAAAAAAAGAGAAGGCTGTAGCCTTCTCTTTTTAGTACTTTTAAAGTAAAATACTTATTCTACTATAATTTTCTTAGTTATTTTTCTAGAACCATCTTGAATTTTAACTAGATAAATTCCAGATTCTATATTATCTAATTGAATTGATTCATTAAATAATCCATTATTTTGATATTGTTGATCAAATATAACTCTTCCTCTTACATCAAATATCACAACGTTAGTTTTTTCTGACGAAGGTGTAAATTGAATGTTGAAAGTTCCGTTATTTGGATTAGGAAACAACCCGATTTCGTTAAATTCAAAATTATCTGTTGGTAAACTTTGTTGTCTAGCAAAAGAATAAACTCCTTGAATTCCTCCTGTAAATGTAGCTGTTAAAGTAACCCCCGTACCAAAAGAACCAATAGTTAAAGGTTGAACTTCTCTTGATACACCGTCTCTAGCCACATACAATAAAGATCTATTATTTCCAGTTGTAGTTTCCCAACCTGCAATTTCAGCCTCTGTAAAATAAAATGTAATTGTAGCATTACCACTTACATTATTACCTGGTGTTATTGTAAATTGTTTTGACATTGCAAAATCAACAACATTTGTAGAAGAACCATATTGTAAAGCGCTTGTACCTGCTCGTGTAACTGCAGTTGAAGTACAAGCATAATCATTACTATCATTAACCGAAACAGCCGCCATAACATTACCATTGGTAGCATCTCTATAAAACGCCATTCCATTGCCTTTAAGTCTATTTTGACCAGCTGTAGCAACATTTGTAACTGTTTGAATAGAAACTGCTTGTTGTGCCGTTACCACTACATTATCAATTCCTAAAATCCATTCACCAGTTGTATCATGATGTCTAAAAGAAATATAAACATTTTGTCCTGCAAAAGTATTTGGAATAGTTACATTATAAGTTGCTCCACCCATTGCTGGAATAACAGTATCAACTAATCTTGTTCCTGATGTTATATTAGCTTGACTTCCTGTTGCTGTAGAAATCCAAACCTCATAATTTTCACTAAAAAAAGCTGGATCACTACCCGAGCCTGCAAAATAACTTAAATTAATATTACTAGATCCTGCAGGAATTGAGATTAGGGGCGTACTTAAGAAGTTGTTTGGAGAGTAATCCACTCCATTCCATGAATAAGAAGCCATAAAATAATCTGAATAAATTCCAAAAGGAGTCGTCCAATTTGATTCTTGTACTAAATTCCAATCATCAGCTGTATTTGCATTTGCATCTATAATTGCCCAGTTAGAAGCATCACCATCAGAAAAATCATCACTAAACAAAGTAAGATTCATAATTGGTGTAATAGTTACATCGTTATCTACAATTGTTACTTTATAAACATCATCTTGATTTGGATTCTTTAGAGCATTACCACCATTATTATTTACTGAAAAAGTTACAATTAATTCTTCATCTCCTTCAATATAACCATCATTATAGATTCTTAAAACTAAATTTTGATCAGCAATTGAGCCTGAATTGAATGTAACAGAAGGAGTAATAAATTCAATATCATTTATACTTGCAGTAGAAGTTCCGCTTACTGAAAAAGTTACAACTGCATTTGCAGAAGGAGCTTTAGAAATACTTAAAGGAATAGTTACATCAGTAAAATTACAGCCTGTACCTTCACTGTAAGAACTTGGTAATCTCACTTCACAGGCAACTCTTTTAAATTGAATATAAGGAGGTTGTGAAGCTTCACAAACTGTTGAAACTAATAAATCATCTCTTCTAGGAGAATTCATTAATACAGCAAGCATTCTATCTTTCTGATCCTGTGTAAAAACATTCATACACCCATCATCAGAATAATCCATATAATTCTGAATTTGTCTTGTAACACCACATTGTGTTGGTGCAATACATCCGCCAGTTCCTGCTCCGGCATAATAATCTGCAGAACAATTTGGGGTATCAGCACAAAAATCATCAACTGTACAATCTCCGTCACCCCAAGTATGACGTAAACCAAACATATGCCCCACTTCATGTGTCATAGTTCTCCCTTTGTCATACTGAGTTCCTGCATAAGATCCTGTTGGAAAAATAGTTCGAGAACCCCATGTATTAAAACTACAAACCACTCCATCAGTTGAAGCTTCACCAGTAATACAATCTTCTGTAGGCATCCCATCTAAACCCGATCCGGTTGGAAATTGAGCATAACCTAATACAAGACTTAAATCTCCAGTGAAACGAAATGTCCACATATTTAAATATTTAGTAGGATCCCAAATAGTATTTGCTTTAGCAGTTTCTACCGCAGCACTATTAAAACTTGCAATTCCTAAATTTCTTCTATCAATACCGTTAGTAGGATTTCCAGAAGGATCAACCTGAGCCATACAAAATTCGATAGTGGTATCTACTCCAGCACCAAAACCAGGAGTACCCGTCAATTTTCTATAATCTTGATTGAAAACGGTAATTTGCGACAATACTTGTCCATCCAAAATATTTTCTCCAGAACCCACAGCATCTCCGTTATGAATTACGTGTACAACAACCGGAATTTTAATAACTGAAGGCAATCTCCCAAGTTGTCTTAATCTTTGAATCTCTGCAATTTTAGGAGCCAACCAAGCTTCAAAAACATCATCACTTGGAACTGTTCTTCTTGCTTGTTTGCTTTTCGTATACTCTGTAGAAGCACATCTTACTATGCCATTTGGCGCAAAAGTTCTAGCTCTTGAAACAGAAGCACTAAAATCTCCTGTCGATTGACTTACACTTGGTTGCTTATTTTGCCCAAAAGCAAAAAAACCATAAAGCATAAGTGTTAATAAAAATAATTTTTTCTTCATTTTCTGGTTAAGTTTACAATTAATTAACAAATATAATTTTTTTTTTTATTTTTTTAACAAAATCACAAAAAAAGAGAAGGCTAAAGCCTTCTCTTTAAAATTATTATAAAAAAATTATAATTATTGAACTACAACTTTCTTAACTTCTTTTTTAGAACCATCTTGAACAGTTACTAAATAAACTCCAGATTGAACATTGCTTAATTGTAAGTTTTCATTAAACAAAGCGTTGTTCGTATAAGATTTAGAATAAATTTCTCTTCCTCTTATATCATGAACATTTATTTTAATTTCATTTCCAGAATTAGAATTGAACTGAATGTTAAAGTTACCGTTGTTAGGGTTTGGATATAAAGTGAAATTATCTAATCCAAATGATTCATTTGCAAGTACTGCTACATTTTCAGATCTACATAAATTAAATGTTACTTTTTCAATTGTTCCTGTAGTACCATCTCCAACTACAGCATCTGTAAAGAAAATCACCCAACTACCTGCGGCAGAATTACCATTAAAACCATCTATAGCAACAGCTGAACCCGTGCCAGGAGGAATTGTATTTGCACCACTTGTAGATGCGGCACAATTTAAAGCTGATCCAGATGTATCAAAGTTTAAATTCATATTTGCAGAACCTGAACAAGAACCATTAAAAAATTGAGTAACTCCTGTTGCAAGATGACCCGGTCTAACTCCTAAATATATTGAACCTAAATTACCATGAGTCAACTCAACTTTAATATTTGCATCCGTTAAAACAAAAGCATCTGGAACAGTTACACTGTATCCAACAAAACTTGCTGAATTTTCAGGAATAGCAAGCCCTCCAAAATTTATAACATAATCTGTACATACATCTTGAGGTTGGTAGGTATAGTTTCCAACAGCAAATGATTTACTTATATTAAAGAAAATATTACCACTAGCTTTTACTTTAAATCTACAATCTGCTCCAGAAATTCCAGCAGGTAAAGTTACCGATTGAGAACCATCATTAGTTGTACCTGCAACTAAAGTGTATGGAAATGTTAATCCACCATCATTAGAAAATAAAATATCTACCGTTGATCCACCCGCAATAGTTTGGTGTCCTGTAGTTCCACTAGTAGTTCCTGACCAAGTTACAGTTTGAGCAGATCCAATTGCATAAACATTTGAATTTGCAACAGATGGATAAGTTACTGTTAAAGCATCTTTATTTGCTACTGTAACAACAGCATTATCAAAATTAGTTAATCCGCCACCTCCAACAATTGAATTATCTCTTGCTGTTAGTCTAAAATTTAATGTTCTAGCTACAGAAGGTAAAAATTCAACTGCAATTTCAGATCCAGTTGTACTAACTGAACCATTTAAAACAGATTGTAATATTGGAAAAGTTCTTGATGGAGAAGTTGTTGGCTGATACGATCTAAAAACTGGACCAGTAGTTTTTGTTCCAACTGGTACACAATCATTATCTCCAGCTGACAAATTAGTTAT
This sequence comes from Flavobacteria bacterium BAL38, assembly GCA_000169355.1. GTDB lineage: Bacteria > Bacteroidota > Bacteroidia > Flavobacteriales > Flavobacteriaceae > Flavobacterium. The sequence continues at coordinate 973,485 of AAXX01000001.1, forward strand.
ACTACATAATTGACTTGCTCCTGAAGCATCATCATATTGTTCCCAACAATAAGTTAAAGCACCTCCGCCAGAATCTGTTGCAGATCCTGTTAATGTAAATGGAGTACTTTTAGGAATTGTAAAATCTGCCCCAGCATTTACAACCGGCACTCCATGTCCTAAAGCGGTTTCAACATCACAAGATTTACCGGTCATGTTTGTTTGAACTTGATCAATACTACCTGCATGAAAATAATCATCTGAATTTCCTTGAACATCTTTAGTTGTAATTCCTGCATAAGCCATAATTGTAGAACCACTCCCTGGTTCATAATTAACAGCATTATCTTCATTTGAATGTGTAAATGTGTGATTAGCACCTAATTGATGACCCATTTCATGAGCTACGTAATCAATATCAAAAGTATCTCCAGAAGGAATGTTGTTTCCAGGAGAAGTAAATCCAGAACCTTTATTTTTATCTATAATTGAAGCCGTATCATTAGTACAAACACAACCAATACAGCCTGCATTTCCACCACCACCAGAAGCGCCAAATAAATGACCAATATCATAAGCTGCGTTATTCGCAGCTAAAGAAGTAGATAATCCAGTTAAATTATCACTTAAATTGTTTTGTAATTCTGCATTCCACGCACCACCTGAACCTGTAGCTCCATCTGAATAAGGATCTGTAGCTGGGTTGTAGTATATTACATTAGTAGAAGCCGCAACTATATTCATGTGTATAGCAAAATCTCTATTATTAACACCATTAACACGAGTCATCGTGTTATTAAAAGCAGTTAATACAAGACCGCTTTGCGCAGCACTAGTAGCTCCAAAATAATTAGAATATTCAGCCACACAAGACAATGCTAAACGAAATGTTCTTAAATTTGCATTACTCGTAAATGTTTCATTTGCATTTTTTCTTAGATTAGCAATTTGTTGCTCATCTTCTGTTAAACAAGTAAAAGGTGATTTCTTATTTACCTTATCTCTACTGTAAAGTGCAAATATTGTTGCATTTTGTGTATAAGGCTCCATAAACTCGGTTGGTTTATTTGCTCTAAATACCATTGTTTGTAAAGAATTGATTCCAAAACTCAAACGTACTTGAGCTGTTTTATCATCTAAACCTCTTCCTGCATAAGCTCTAATATTAGGATATTGAGCCTGCAATTCTTCATCAAAATTTGACGCTTCGAACATTTCAAAACGTTCAAATTTTCCATTTGTATTTGGAATAGTAACAATAACACCTGTTGCGCCAATTTCTTTTCTATCTGGAGCATTTAATAATGATTGTTTAATTGTTTCTACATTTAGTTGAAACAATTTAAATTCTGTAGGAAAATCATCTCTTGTTACAGATTGATGTTTGACCATTTTTGCATTTGGACTAACTTCTTTCCAAAAGTTGTCATTTTGAGCAGATACTGAACAAACTGCAAAAAAAGACGAAAATAAAAATAGTAATGTTTTTTTCATTTTTGGTTAATATTTTAGTTAAAATAAAATTTAGGATTTCAAATTTAATTAAAAAAACTGAATAACAATGCCTTACAAAATAAATTTCACATATATAAAAGAAGATTTTAACATTTGAAATAATATTAATTGGTTAAAACTAAAATTTTTAATAAAGTCAATTTATCTTTGCAAAAATAATTTCTTTTGAAAACGTACCATTCGATATTTGATTTTAAAACATCTAAGAAAACCATACTTACTTTAGGAACTTTCGACGGAGTTCACCTAGGACACAAATCTATTTTAGATAAATTAAAAAAAGGAACCGAAAAAGGTCATTATGAATCTGTTGTTCTTACTTTTTTTCCTCACCCAAGAATGGTTTTAAATCAAGATTCAAGCATTAAACTTCTTAATACGATTGATGAAAAGACTATTTTATTAGAAAATTTTGGGATAGACACTTTAATTATTCATCCATTTGATGCTGCTTTTTCTAATTTAACTGCAGAAGATTTTGTTAAAGATATTTTGGTTGATCAATTAAATATTCAGAAAATCATTATTGGTTATGATCATCGTTTTGGCAAAAACAGAACAGCCGATATTAATGATTTAATTGCATTTGGGGAAAAATATGGTTTTGAAGTAGCACAAATTGGTGCCAAAGAAATTGACGAAATTGCTATTAGTTCTACTAAAATTAGAAAAGCTTTATTAGGAGGCGACATCAAATTAACCAATCAATATCTTGGCTATTCTTATTTTATTTCTGGAAAAGTTGTTGAAGGAAAAAAAATTGGCAGAACCATTGGCTTCCCAACGGCCAATATAGAACTATCTGAAACATATAAATTACTACCTAAGAATGGTGTTTACATTGTTTCTAGCAAAATAAACGACACCCTTTTTTACGGAATGATGAACATAGGAAATAATCCTACTATTGGAGACAATGAACAATCTATAGAAGTCCATTTTTTTGAATTAAACCAAGATATATACAACCATAATTTACAAATTTCAATTTTAAAACATATTAGAGAAGAACAAAAATTTAACTCTATTGATGAATTAAAATCCCAACTTGAAAACGACAAAGCCTTATCAATAGCTTTTATTAAAACGATAATTTAAAAAAAATTATAAAAAATTCCCGACGCAAATCGGGAATTTTTTTTTATTTATTCATCTCTACAAAATACTTGTAAAATAATGGAATGGTTTCAATTCCTTTCAAATAATTGAAAACACCAAAATGTTCATTTGGCGAGTGAATGGCATCGCTATCTAAACCAAATCCCATCAATATAGTTTTAGACTTTAATTCTTTTTCAAATAAAGCTACAATAGGAATACTTCCGCCTGAACGAACTGGAATGGCAGGAACTCCAAAAGTTTCAGTATAGGCTTTGTTAGCTGCTCTATATCCTACGCTATCAATTGGCGTAACATACCCTTGTCCTCCGTGATGAGGCGTTACTTTAACTGTTACTGCAGCTGGGGCAATACTTTCAAAGTGATTTTTAAATAATTCGGTAATTTGTTCCCAATCTTGATTTGGCACTAAACGCATTGAAATTTTAGCATACGCTTTACTAGCAATTACTGTTTTAGCACCTTCACCCGTATAACCTCCCCAAATTCCGTTTACATCTAAAGTTGGGCGTATAGAATTACGCTCATTAGTCGTATATCCTTTCTCTCCATAAATATCACCAATAGCTATAGATTGCTTGTACTTTTCTAATGAAAATGGCGCTTTTGCCATTTCTGCACGTTCTTCTAAAGATAATTCTTCAACATTATCATAAAAACCAGGAATAGTAATATGATTATTTTCATCATGTAGTGATGCAATCATTTTGGTTAAAACATTTATTGGATTTGCAACTGCTCCTCCGTATAAACCCGAATGTAAATCTCTATTTGGACCTGTAACTTCAACCTCAACATAACTCAAACCTCTTAACCCAGTTGTAATTGAAGGTTGTTGGTTAGAAATCATTCCGGTATCCGAAATTAAAATTACATCATTAGCTAATTTCTCTTGATTTCTTTCTACGAACCAACCTAAGCTTTTTGAACCTACTTCTTCTTCCCCTTCAATCATGAATTTTACATTACAAGGCAAGCAATTGTTTTGAATCATGTATTCAAAAGCTTTTACATGCATGTACATTTGACCTTTGTCGTCACATGCACCACGTGCAAAAATTGCTCCTTCTGGATGAATTTCTGTTGTTTTAATAACAGGTTCAAATGGTGGCGACGTCCATAATTCGATTGGATCTGGCGGCTGTACATCGTAATGTCCGTAAACTAAAACCGTTGGCAAGTTCTTATCGATGATTTTTTCACCATAAACGATAGGATAACCAGGAGTTTCACAAAGTTCTACGAAATCGCAACCTGCTTTTTCTAAACTTACTTTCACCGCTTCGGCTGTTAGAACTACATCATGCGCATAAGCACTATCTGCACTTACCGAAGGAATCTTTAAAAGTTCTATTAATTCATTTAAGAAACGTTCTTTATTTTCTTGAACGTATTGTTTTATATTGTCCATTGTGTTGATTTGATAAAGTTCAAAAATACAAAATTGATTTGAAATGAAAATAGAAAAAGCCCAATCTTTATTTGATTGGGCTTTTAAAAAAAATGTTCTTTTAGTTTAAAAAACTATTTTTTTAGTTACTTTAACTCCGTTTTCAAGTGTTATTTGAACAATTAAAGGCACTGTATTTTTTTGTAAAGAATTAACTTGGAACGAAGAAGCGCTTATTGCTGTTTCATTAACTAATAACTGTCCTAAAACGTTATGAATTTGCACACTTTGAATTCTTTCATGAGGAGCAGAAATAGAAATTACATCTGTTGAAGACACTAAAACAGTAGCATCATTTTCAAAATCTTCGCTTCCTAATGTTTCATTTGTATATCTCAATACAAATCTTGTATTATTAACTCCGCTAGTTGCCGTAAAACTATACGGATTGGTTTTTAAATCATGTATAATATCTAATTCTTTATCTTCTATATAAATTTTTTGATTGGCAGTAAACAAACCATCAACCTCAGCAATAGCAATTGAGAAATTTCCTGAAACACTTGTTTTGAATCCCATTGGAATTTGATCATTTACATCAAACGGAAGTGATCTTCCTTGAATTGTCATGATATCATTATCTATTAAAGAATAAAAATTTTGTGCCGATTTATAATCTGTAAAAGCATCAAACATTCTGTCTTTACCTGTAGTTGCACCTTCAACGTAAGCAACTAAAGTACGAGTTGTTTGACTTGGTGTAACAAAGTCTAACCAAATTCTATGACGTTCTAAATTTCCACCTACTGAATTGTTTTCTATACTATTAGAATTTCTATAAAATTGACTATTAGAATAGCCTTTATCGCGCATTGAGTTATTAAATAAAGCTGTACTTGTAGTTGCTGCTCCTGGATTCATAAGAACAAAGAAACCTTGTCCACCTCCAATTACACTTAAAGTTCCTGCTCCACTTGTAGCTCCTGAACCATTAATAGCAATATAATCTGATGCGGTATAATTAGAAACAAAATTGTCATAAAATGGATCTGCTATTGATGAGCTAGGTAATGTTCCATGTGTCCATAAACGTACAAACCCGTCTAATTCAGTATTTGCAGTTAAAAATGAATTGATACTAATTGCCGATGGATAAGGATTTCCTAATAAATTCCAGTTATCATCTGTAACTGCTCTCATTACTCCGTTTGGTCCTGCTGTACCAGCACCTAAATCGCTTCCTCTTCTTATTGTAGGTGTATAAACACCATTTCTTGGTACTCCAACAAAATTTCTAGACAATATGCCACGCATGATATACCCAATTCCAGATTGCATTGCTGTATTAGCTGCAGCCGCCCAGTTTCCTTGACCTCCATTAGGATTAGTAACTACTGGAGACCATGTATAAATATATCCCGATGGCGTATTTACACCATTAACTGGAGAAGACCAATATACATAATCTAAAGCAACACCTGTAGTAGCTCGTCTATATGAAATGTTTCCAGTATTAACTCCAGAATCATCTACTTGAACCAAAGAACCATTATTCCAAACATTTAAAACCCCGTTGACTGTTAAGTTATATTGAATTTCTACATAATTGTTTGCTTGGATATCTAAAGTATAGGTTGGATTTACTAATAAACTACAACATGAGAAATCTCCATCTGTCAAAGTATCATAATCTCCATCAATAATTGCTAACATCCCTGAGTTAGGAATACCATTTGACCATACTGTTCCGTCCCAAGTAGTTGTTGCTCCTCCTCCAATTTGCACTGCAGCTGAAGCTATAAAACACGTTGCAGTATCTTCCATTACCTGACAATAATATTGATAACCAACTAATCCTGTAATATCTGAAATAGATAAAGTATCTGATGTTGCACCAGAAAATATTCCACCATTTGTCACCATTGTCCAACCTATATCACCAGGCGCACTATAGTACCATTGATATGTTAAAGGTGCACCACCAACAATAGCCTCTGTCCCAGTAACACTAACTGTAGCAGAACTACAACCAGCACCATAAGTTGCTCCTAATGAAGTAGCTGTAGGAGGTACTCTAATTCCTTCATAAGAATTAATTAAGTCATAATTATCATTACATGCATTAAAATCGGAAATAGACCAATCTGTTGATACAAATGTAGTTGAAGGTAATGGTGTTGCTGTTGGATTTCTTTTAAAATCGTATCCTGCTGAACCTAAACCTAAAGCATTAATCCAGTTTGTTCCATTACAAACTCCCCAAGTATCTATAACCACTCCAAGTTTAGCTAAATGAATACAATCGTTATTATTTACACCACTTGAAACATCGTTTTGATCTGCATAACTTCCATCTCCACCAGGAACAGCACATTCAGTTCCGGCACTTGTAGCCAAAACAAATGTACCTCCATTTAATAATATTCCAGTTAATGGGATATCGTCTCCAGTTCCACTTCCATTATTTCTAATCTGGACTTCATAATCAGACATATCAATTGTTGCTCCTGTTGCATTAAAAATTTGAATGTAACTTAAAGAACCTGTAGATGCATCAGTAACTTCAGAAATAAATAAATCTCCAATTCCAATTGCTGTAGGATCACATGTTGAATTATCCTGTTCAATTACAGTAAAAGATGAATAAGATAAATCACATCCGCCAGCATCTTGAATTACAATATTTCCAGTAGTTGCATTAGCAGGTACTGTAGCCTGAATAAGAGACCCAGAAACAACTGTAAATGCAGCTGAATATATACCAAAATGAACTGAAGTAGCGGTTGCAAAACCACTGCCATTAATTGTAACAATTGTTCCTATTGGTCCGGAAGTTGGCGTTATTGAACTCACAGAAGTTGTTGGTGTACATGTTATTGCCTCACCAGTAATATCGAATGTATACGGATTTTCATCACTATCGTTATTTGCAATGTTAATTGTCGCATTGCTAACCCCAATTACAGTAGGATTAAATGTTATTTCAAAAGTAGTTGAACCTCCTGCAGCAACTGTACTTGCAGGAGCAATAGAAACATAAAAGTCTGCTGCATCAACACCTGTAATAGTTACACCTGAAATATCTAAATCATCTGGCCCTGCATTAGTAATTGTAAAGGTATGTGAAACATCAACTCCTACTAAAGTTGAACCAAAATCCGTATCATCTGTTGCGCTCGGCGTAGTGTCTCCATCAACAATTGAAACACTATTTCCTTCAACGTCAATTTCTGGATTTACTGGTGTACCACAATAAACATTTACATTATCTAAGTACCATGGAGATGTTGTAGAAGATGCTTTTCTAAATCTTACAAACACAGTTGAAAAAGAAGTATACGCAGATAAATCAACCGTACAAGCTGTTGTTCCTCCAGATGTAGTATTGCCATGATTATACGTTGAAACAACCGTATATGTTCCTCCTTGTGTAGTGGTTGACACCTCAATTATCATATCTTTTGCAGTGGTATTCGAGGTTCTTCTTAAATCAAATGTCAAACTTGAAGGATTTGAAATTGCTAATGTCGTTAACTCACCTGTAAAACTTGCAAAATTTGCCTCTCCTGCCGCATAAGTAATATTTGTTGCTGCCCAACTTGATGGAAGCGATGTAAATGTCACTTGAGACAAACAAGGTCCAGTCGTTAAAGTAATTACCAAAGTTTCAGTATCAGTTCCATATGCATTAGTTGCCGAAATGGTAACATTAAAAATTCCTGCTCCTGTTGGTGTACCCGTAATTTGACCAGTTGTTGTATTTATAGATAATCCAGCTGGCAAACCTGTTGCATTATAACTTGTAGGTAAATTTGTTGCCACGATGTCATAAGTAAATGCCGAACCAACATTTCCTGAAGCGGTAAGTGAACTTGTAATTACTGGTGGCGAAGTATTTAACCACTGTGCAAACAAAGTAGTATTTGCAGAGATAGAAAAAGTATTTCCTGCAACATATGCTGTTCCGCTTCCGTCAGATGCAGTATTCCAGCCATTAAACGTATAACCTGTTAAACCTAAACCACCTATATTACTTAAAACCGTAACCGAATCACCCGAATTATATGCAGTTGCATCTACAGGTACTGAACCTGAATCATTTCCATTACCATCATAGGTTACATTATAAGTTGATGCACCAGAAGTATACGTAACCTCAAAAGAATCAACATAAATTCTTGTTCCAGATGATGTTCCTGTACACCAAAACTCAACATTATTTGTTGAAGAAAGAGAACTCATAGTATAAACACCTGCACTAATAGTCAAAGATGAACTTGCTCCTCCATCAACTGAAAAAGCAGCAGGACCAGTTGTTCCAGAAGCAAATACTCTTACTTCGGTAATTGTTACTCCATTTGAAGCATAAACCATTATAGATCCACCTTTTGTTGCGTTTTGATATAGACGCAATTGGCCACTATTAATAACAGGATTTGCAGTTCCACTATTTTTAAATGAACCAAAACCAATATTTGCATCTAAAGAAATTCCAGGTGCTGCTTGATTTAAACCTGTAACTGCTCCTCCTGATGAAAAATCATAAGAAACAGTCGTTTGCCCCCAACTCATAACAGAGGAAAATAATAAAACAATAAATAATTTTAATTTCATATTTTTACAATTAAAATGATATGCTTGCATAATTTTTTTGAGAAATTAGAAAAGCCTACAAAGGTAAAGTATAATTTTTTGATTTTAAAATATTTACTGCATTATTAAATTGTTAACGAATTGAAAACTAATAAAACGTCTTTTACCTTAAAAGAAATCTACACTAAAATGGAATATTACTGCGCTTATCAGGAGCGTTGTTATAAAGAAGTGGAAGAGAAATTGTATTCGTTTTCTATTAATCCATCTGAAAAAGATGAAATTCTAACCTATCTTATCGAAAATAATTTCATCAATGAAGAACGGTTTGCACAAAGTTTTGTTCGAGGCAAGCACAATTATAAATTTTGGGGTAAAAACCGTATTGTAAACGAACTGAAATTTCGAAATGTCTCTTCTCGAAATATTCAAACTGCACTTAAAGAAATTCCAGAAGCCACTTATTTGCATAATTTTCATGCATTAGCCGAGAAAAATTGGGAAGCTATCGCAGCTCCAAAAGGTCAAAAAAAGAATAAAAAATTTGTCAATTTCTTACTTCGTAAAGGATATGAAACCGGACTGATTTATGATAAATTGAGAGAATTGGATAATAATTAATGAGCCAATTTGGCAATTTGTCGATTTGGCAATAAAGAAATGAAGCAATTTATCAATGTGCCAATTAAAATAATTGACTCATTCGCATATCGTCAAATTGACACATTAACCCTATCTTTGCAAAAAAATAATTCATGTTAGAAAATAAAGACCAATCTAGAACCAGTTTAGCGCAATTAGGAGAATTTGGGCTTATTGAGCACTTAACAAAGCGTTTTACTATTAATCAAGAATCGACTTTAAAAAGTATTGGAGACGATGCTGCGGTATTGGATTTTGGCTCAAAAAAAGCAGTTATTTCTACTGATTTATTAGTAGAAGGCGTTCATTTTGATTTGGGTTATATGCCATTAAAACATTTGGGCTATAAAGCTGTAGTTGCTAATATTTCTGATATCTGCGCCATGAATGCAACCCCTACTCAAATAACAGTTTCTATTGCTGTTTCTAACCGTTTTCCGCTTGAGGCATTAGAAGAATTATTTGATGGAATTTCAATGGCATCTAAATATTATAATGTAGATGTTATAGGTGGCGATACTACTTCTTCTCAAAAAGGATTAATTATTAGTATTACTGCCATTGGAGAAGCTAATTTAGAGGACATAACATATAGAAGTGGCGCCCAAACTACTGATTTATTGGTGGTTTCTGGCGATATTGGTGCGGCTTATATGGGCTTGCAAATATTAGAACGTGAAAAGCAGGTTTTTCAGGTGAATCCAAACAACCAACCCGATTTAGAACCTTACACCTATTTAATTGAGCGTCAATTAAAGCCTGAAGCTCGTGCTGATATAAAAGAATTGTTAGAAAAATTAGAAATAAAACCAACGGCCATGATTGATGTTTCTGACGGATTATCGTCTGAAATTTTGCATTTGTGCAAACAAAGTAATGTAGGTTGTAATTTATACGAAGAGAAAATTCCAGTGGATCCACAGTTGATTAATGTTTGCGAAGAATTTAATTTGGATATTACTACTGTTGCTTTAAGTGGTGGCGAAGATTATGAATTGCTATTTACCGTAAAAATGGAGGATTACGATAAGTTAAAAGGAAATCCTAATTTTACTGTAATTGGTCATATGACACAAGCTAGTGAGGGTATGCATTTAGTTACAAGAGCCAATACAAAAATTGAATTGAAAGCTCGTGGCTGGAATGCTTTGAGTGAGTAGTTTACAGTAAAAAAATAGCAACAAATTAACCCAACCGTCAATTCGAGTGATTTTATGAAGGAAAAATGCTAATTTTTGCTTTGTAAAATTGTATCGAGAACTACAATAACGATTTGTTTTCAGTTGTTCTCGATACATTTTTCATAAAATAGCTAAGGCAATTTTATGACAAACACTCGAAATGACGAAAGTAGAAAACCGAGAGTTCAGAAAATATAAAAACCCGAAATTTCAATTGAAATTTCGGGTTTTGTCTTAATTCTTAATACTAAAATCTCAGTACTTAAACTACATTTTCATCAACCAGTTTCTAACCGAAACTTCATTATTGATAATATCGCGTAATGCTGAAATCTTCACTCTATCTTGTTGCATAGAATCTCTGTGACGAATCGTTACCGTTTCATCTTCTAACGTTTGATGATCCACGGTAATACAGAATGGCGTTCCTAAAGCATCTTGTCTTCTGTAACGTCTTCCTACCGCATCTTTTTCATCATATGCTACGTTGAAATCCCATTTTAATTCATTAATAATACTTTGAGCTACTTCTGGCAAACCATCTTTTTTAACTAAAGGTAAAACAGCCGCTTTTGTTGGCGCTAAAACCGAAGGTAAACGCAAAACCGTTCTTGTAGAACCGTCTTCTAATGTTTCTTCTTGTAATGATTTTGAGAAAACCGCTAAAAACATTCTGTCTAAACCAACCGAAGTTTCCACCACATAAGGCGTGTAGTTTGAATTGGTGTCGTTATCAAAATATTGTAATTTTTTACCCGAGAATTGTTCGTGTGCTTTTAAATCGAAATCAGTACGAGAATGAATTCCTTCTAATTCTTTAAATCCGAATGGGAAATTGAATTCGATATCGGCTGCTGCATTTGCATAATGCGCTAATTTTTCATGGTCGTGAAAACGGTAATTTTCTTTTCCTAATCCTAGCGATTGATGCCAAGCCAAACGTGTAGTTTTCCAGTATTCATACCATTTCATTTCTTCGCCTGGTTTTACAAAAAATTGCATTTCCATTTGTTCAAACTCGCGCATACGGAAAATAAATTGTCTTGCCACAATTTCATTTCTGAACGCTTTCCCTGTTTGAGCAATTCCGAAAGGAATTTTCATACGCCCCGTTTTTTGAACGTTTAAGAAATTAACAAAAATTCCTTGAGCGGTTTCTGGACGAAGATATAAATCCATTGCGTTTTCTGCCGAAGCGCCCAATTTTGTCCCAAACATTAAGTTAAATTGCTTAACATCTGTCCAGTTTTTTGAACCACTATCCGGACAAGCAATTTCTAATTCTTCTATTAAAGCTTTTACATCGGAAAGGTTTTCGGTCTCTAAAGAACGCGCCATTCTTTCCAGAATTTCCTTCTTTTTAGACAAATATTCCATTACACGAGGATTGGTTGTTTTGTATTGTTCTTCATCAAATGAAGCACCAAAACGCTCACGTGCTTTGTCGATTTCTTTTTGCGCTTTTTGATTTAATTTTTCGGCATAATCCTCAATTAAAACATCGGCACGGTATCTTTTTTTAGAATCTTTATTATCAATTAATGGATCATTAAATGCATCAACGTGACCTGAAGCTTTCCATGTAGTTGGATGCATTAAAATTGCAGCATCTAAACCTACAATGTTTTCATGCATTTGCACCATTGATTTCCACCAATATTCGCGAATGTTTTTCTTAAGTTCAACACCATTTTGTGCGTAATCATAAACCGCACTAAGTCCATCGTAAATTTCGCTTGACGGAAATATAAATCCGTATTCTTTTGCATGCGAAACTACATTCTTAAATATATCATCTTGTTTTGCCATAATGCAAAAGTAAAAATAGGAATGGAATAAAGAAAAGAAATTGAGGAATAAAAATAAGAATTATTAATATTCGAAAATTGTTGTGCCAATTTTAACAAAATCGTGATAAATATTGATTTTATATTTACCTTTTATCGTTTTCTTTTGTTCTAAATTAACATAAGTACAAACATCAGTATCTTCTTTCTTATATTTTGTATCTATAGAAGCACTATATTGCAATTTTACATTTAAATCAGATTCAACCGAAGTGTTACCTGCAGAAATAATTTGATTTTTAGGATTTACGATTTGAACATAAATGGTTTTTTCTCCCGACTTTACTAATTGATTTTCTTCAAGAGTAAAACACACTCGTAACTGTTGAATTTTTGAATCTTTTAAATTATAGTTGTCTGAATAAATTTTTACACCTTTAGCATTAATGTTTAAAGCAGAAAGTCTGTCTGTTTTTGGAACTACTTTAGAATTTGAATTAACTACAGCTGTAGCGTTATTTACTATACTAGTTTTCTTTGATTGTTGTTCTTTAGCATAAAAAACAATTGAATCTTCAGTAGAATTAAATTTTGTATTATTTGATGTTAATTTACCCGATTGAAGCAACTGAATTTGCTCATTAAATCGGACACTATCTATTTTATTTTTAATGCTAATAGAATCGTATTTGTGAAGAATTTCTGTAAGCTGACTATCTAAAACTTTATTCTCTAATTCAGATATTTCGATAAAATTTTCAAATTCATCAGTAACTTTATAATATTTGATACTAAAAAACAAGGATAGAAGCATCAATACTATGATACTTATTTTTGCTATTTTGTTTTTACTGTATGCCATTTTATAAAAATTTTTATAAATTTATTTAAAAATCTTAATGCAAGTATAATTAACCGATAAAATGCTAAAATACCTGATTAACTTACTTTATCCGAAACTTTGTTTGGGTTGTAATGCGCTTTTACTAACAAATGAAAAAAACATTTGTAGTGAATGTAATCACAACTTACCTTTTACCAATCATCATCATTTAGAAAGCAATGATACAACAAAAAAATTTTACGGAATAATTCCAATAGAATTTAGCGCTGCAATGTTGTATTTTCATCAAAAAGGAATTGTTCAAAATTTAATTCACAATTTAAAATACAAAAATCATCAAGAAATAGGAACGATTTTAGGGAAATGGTATGCTAAAGATCTGAAAAATATTTCAAAAATAAAAAAGTTTTCTGAAATTATTCCCGTACCACTTCACAAAAAAAGACTTGAAGAACGAGGTTATAATCAAGTTACCACTTTTTGCGAAGCCTTATCAAATGAACTAGACTTACCCTACAATACTTCCTTATTGTATAGAAGTAGGTATTCGAAAACGCAAACAAAAAAAGATAAAGAAAAAAGAAAAGAGGTTTCTAATGCTTTATTTGATGTTGCTTTTAGCGAAGCAGACCATAACAAACATTTCTTACTTGTAGACGACGTAATGACATCTGGCGCCACATTAGAAGCTTGTGCAAAAGCATTGTTAAAAATACCAAATAGCAAGGTTAGCATTGTTACCATAGCGTATACAGTATCATAAAAATTATTAAAAATTGTATGTTTGCACTGATTATAGTTGTTATTTTGTAGCACCATTATTTGATAAGATGATAAAATTAAAAAACATAGCCTTTTTATTGGCAAGCCTTTTATTATTAACAAATTGCGCCAAAAGAGGCACAATTACTGGTGGCGATAAAGACACTATTGCGCCAAAAATAGTTAGTAGTTATCCGGAGAATTTTTCAACCAATTTTAAAGGAAACGAAATTAAAATCAATTTTGACGAACTAATTAAGGTTAAAAACATTAATAAACAGTTGATTATTTCGCCACCCATGAAGAAACAACCTGTAATTATTCCTCAAGGAAGCGCTAGTAAATTTATTTCAATTAAAATTTTAGACACTTTACAAGACAACACTACGTATAGTTTTAATTTTGGACAAAGTATTACAGATAACAATGAAGGCAACCCTTATTCTCAGTTTAAATATGTTTTTTCTACGGGAAGTTATGTAGATTCATTAACAGTAGTTGGAAAAGTAAAAGACGCATTCTATCAAAAACCTGATAATTTTGTTTCTATAATGTTGTATGATGCAAAAACATTTACAGATTCTACCGTTTATAAAGAAACACCTTTATATGTTACCAATACATTAGATAGTTTAAAAGTATTTTCTCTTGAAAATCTTAAAGAAGGAACTTATAAAATGGTTGCCATGAAAGATAAATCTAGCAACAATATTTACAATCCTTCTATTGATAAAATAGGCTTTTTAGATTACACCATTACATTGCCAACATCTGACATGTTTGAATTGGAATTATTTGAAGAAAAAAAACCATTTAAAGCAGATAAACCTACACAAGAAAGTAATAATAAACTTTTTTTAGGATATGAGGGCGATTTTAAAAATTCGAAAATTACAGCTTCTTATGACAATAAGGAAGTCCCAATAAGGATAACTAAATTTCCTGAAAAAAATAAAGATTCTGTCCAAATTTTTTATCCCAATATAAAAATGGATTCATTACAAATTTCGATCACAAATGGCTTATATTCTAAAACATTTACCTCGAAACTTAAAGATCTAAAAGAATCAGACACATTAAAAATTGAGAAAAAATCGGGAAGTATATTGCCTTTTAGAGATGCATTTGTTATAAAGTCAAAAACGCCTATAGTTTCTATAGACGAATCGAAAATTACACTTCGAAATAAAGATTCTGTAGCAATAAAATTTACTTCAAAACATATAGAATTTGATGAAGAAATTGTTTTTGATTTTAAGAAAGATGAAGAAGAAAAATACACTATAGAATTGCTGCCTGGCGCCATAAAAGATTTTTATGATACAGAAAATGATTCGTTAAAGTATAATTTTTCAACCAAACAGCTTTCCGATTATGGTAATTTGAAAGTTAATCTCAGCAATGTAAAACGCTTTCCTTTTATTATAGAATTATTAGATAAAAATGAAGTGTTATACAAAGCCACTTCAACTAAAGAAACGAGTATTTATTTTGAAACCATTGAGCCTAAACTATACACGCTTCGAATCATTTTTGACGATAATGCAAACAACGAATGGGATACAGGAGATTACTTGGCTAAAAAACAAGCCGAAGAAATTATTTATTTTCCTAAACTTATAGATGTAAGAGCCAACTGGGATGTGGAACAAGATTTTATTTTAGACTAGTTAATAATAGTAAAATCATCCCTGTCGTTAAGAAAATTTAATTTTTCTCGCATTACTTGCTGGGCATTTTTATCTAATTCTAAAATAAAAACACCTAGTTCTTGTTCGCAATCTACGATAGTATTTCCTAAATAATCCATTGCTTTAGAGTGCCCAGGATATTCTAATTGGTTAGCGTCTTCTCCTACTCTATTTACACCAATGGTGTAACACATGTTTTCTATAGCACGTGCCTTTAAAAGAGCATCCCAAGCATTAATACGTGGTTTTGGCCAATTAGCAACATAAAGCAGTAAATCGTAATTTTCGGTGTTACGTGAAAAAACCGGAAAACGTAAATCGTAACACACCTGTAAGCATATGTTCCAATTGTTATAGTTTACGATTACTTTTTCAGTTCCTTTTGTATATACTTTTTCTTCTCCAGCTAAAGTAAATAAATGTCTTTTATTGTAAAACTCAACTTCTCCAGACGGATAAACGAAAACCATTCTGTTATAAAAATCATCATTTTCTTTGATGACTAAACTACCTGTAATAGCACAAGTTTTCTTTTTGGCCAGTTCTTTCAACCAATTTATTGTTTTGCCATCCATAGTTTCGGCAACTTCTGCTGGATTCATGGTAAAACCTGAAGTAAACATTTCGGGCAAGACAAATAAATCAAACGATTCATCTTCATTAAGAAAATATTCTTCTATGAATTTTAGATTTACTTCAGGTTGTTCCCAAGCTAATTTGGTTTGAAAAAGTGCAATTTTCATTTATCTTATTTTTATTGAATACTCCCAATCTTGTTTTGGGTGATTATTTGAAATTGACGGTATTAAAACCATTGGTATTCCACCAATGATGAAACTTCCTCCAATAATGGCTCCCCATGCTCCAGTTCCTACTATAGCCACACCTGCGATTATCATAACAGAACCATAAACAATGAAAATTGGATTTGCAATGGTTCCAAAAAGTGATTTTTTCTTCATTTTAATAATGTCTTCTAATAGCACCACTTTTTCTTCAATTATAATACTGCTAGAATCTTTTATTGTAAATCTTCCATATAGTTTTTGCCCCTCTTTTGTCCACACTTTAATACGCTTATTTTCCTTAATTTCTTTAGTAAATTTAGAGTTTATCTTTTGAATTACTAACGTATTATTTTGTGATAAAACAGTAATTGAAAAAAGAAAGAAAAACAAAAGAAATAGGTGTTTCATATTGACTAATTTATGAGGTTAAAAATACCATTTTATTCATTCATTTAAGAATGTTAGAAAAAATAATTAAAACAAAAAACGCATCCAAATAAATGAATGCGTTTTTATTATTTTTAAGATTCTATGAATTACTTCACAGATGCTTTTAAAAATTCTCTGTTCATACGAGCGATGTTTTCTAATGAAATACCTTTTGGACATTCAATTTCACATGCTCCAGTATTCGTACAATTTCCGAATCCTTCTTCGTCCATTTGACGAACCATATTCATTACACGTTGTGTAGCTTCTACTTTACCTTGAGGTAACAATGCATATTGCGATACTTTTGCTCCTACGAATAACATAGCAGAACCATTTTTACAAGTAGCTACACACGCTCCACAACCAATACATGCTGCTGCTTCAAAAGCTTTATCAGCATCATCTTTAGGAACTGGAATTGAGTTAGCGTCAATTGTGTTACCAGAAGTATTTACCGATACGAAACCTCCCGCTTGTTGAATTCTATCAAAAGCTGTTCTATCAACAACTAAATCTTTAATTACAGGGAAAGCTTTACTTCTCCATGGTTCGATAAAAATTGTATCTCCATCGTTAAACATTCTCATGTGTAACTGACACGTTGTAATTCCAGTATCTGGTCCGTGAGCACGTCCGTTAATGTATAATGAACAAGAACCACAAATTCCTTCACGACAATCGTGATCAAATGCTACAGGTTCTTTTCTTTCGTTAATTAATTGCTCGTTTAATTGGTCTAACATTTCCAAAAACGAACTTGCAGTAGAAACATTATCTAATTTATAAGTTTCCATGCTTCCTTTAGAACCAGCGTTCTTTTGACGCCAAATTTTAAGGTTTATATTGATATTTTTTGATGCACTCATAATATTTTATTTGTAATTTCTAGCTGCAATTTTAATTTCTTCGTATTTCAACTCTTCTTTATGAAGGTCTTCTTTAGTAATATCATTTCCTTTGTATTCCCAAGCTCCTACGAAAGAAAAGTTTACATCATCACGTAATGTTTCTCCTTCAGCATCTTGATATTCTTCACGGAAATGACCTCCACAAGATTCATTACGTTGTAAAGCATCCATTGCCATTAATTGACCTAAATCGATGAAATCGGCAACACGTAATGCTTTTTCTAGTTCAGGATTTAATTCATCTGCGCTTCCTGGTACATAAACATCTTTATAAAAAGCTTCTTTTAATTCAGAAATTTCTGCAATCGCTTCTTTTAAACCTTGTTCATTACGTCCCATACCTACTTTATTCCACATAATTAAACCTAATTTTTTATGGAAATAATCAACCGATTTGGTACCGTTATTGTTTAAGAAATTGCTAATTGAATCTTTCACTCTAGCTTCAGCTTCTAAGAATTCTGGAGAATCAGTAGCGATTTTTCCAGTTCTAATTTCATCAGCTAAATAATTAGAAATAGTGTAAGGCAATACGAAATATCCATCTGCTAAACCTTGCATTAATGCAGAAGCTCCTAAACGGTTAGCTCCGTGGTCAGAAAAGTTGGCTTCACCAGCAACGAAACAACCTGGAATTGTAGATTGTAAGTTATAATCTACCCAAACACCACCCATCGTATAATGCACCGCTGGATAAATTTTCATTGGTGTTTCGTATGGATTTTCGTCAGTGATTTTTTGATACATAGTAAACAAGTTACCATATTTTTCTTCTAACCATTGTTTTCCTAAAGCTGTAATTTCTTCTGGTGTAGGATTATGATTTCCTTTTGCGTAAGCTGATTGTTTTCCTTTAGTTTGAATTTCAGTTGAGAAATCTAAATAAACGCCTTCGTTAGTGTCATTAGCTTCAATACCATGACCTGCGTCACAAACTTCTTTAGCTGCTCTTGAAGCCACATCACGAGGTACTAAATTTCCAAAAGCTGGATATTTACGCTCTAAATAATAATCTCTATCTTCTTCTGCAATTTGTGTTGGTTTTAATTTACCAGCACGAATAGCTTCAGCATCTTCTTTTTTCTTAGGAACCCAAATACGACCTGAGTTACGTAACGATTCAGACATCAACGTTAATTTAGACTGATTGGTTCCGTGAACAGGAATACATGTTGGGTGAATTTGTACATAACAAGGATTAGCAAATAAAGCTCCTTGTTTGTGAATTTTCCATCCAGCAGTTACGTTACTTCCCATTGCATTTGTAGAAAGGAAATAAACATTACCATAACCTCCAGAAGCAATTACTACTGCATGAGCTGAATGTCTTTCAATTTCTCCTGTAATTAAGTTACGAGCAATAATTCCTCGTGCTTTACCATCTACTTTTACTAAATCTAGCATTTCGTGACGGTTAAACATTTGCACTCTACCTAATCCTATTTGTCTAGACAAAGCTGAATATGCTCCTAATAATAATTGTTGTCCTGTTTGTCCAGCAGCATAGAAAGTACGTTGTACCTGTGTACCACCAAATGAACGGTTATCTAACATTCCACCATATTCACGAGCAAAAGGAACACCTTGCGCTACACATTGGTCAATAATATTACCTGAAACTTCTGCTAAACGATGAACGTTTGCTTCACGAGCACGGTAGTCACCACCTTTAATAGTATCATAAAAAAGACGGTAAATACTATCACCATCATTTTGATAATTTTTAGCAGCATTAATTCCTCCTTGCGCAGCAATAGAGTGAGCACGACGTGGCGAATCTTGAAAACAGAATGCTTTTACATTATAGCCCATTTCTCCAAGAGAAGCGGCTGCAGAAGCACCTGCCAAACCAGTTCCTACTACAATAATATCGATTTTAGGTCTATTATTTGGAGCAACTAATTTTAAATGATCTTTATAATCGGTCCATTTATCTTTTAACGGACCTCCTGGTATTTTAGAATCTAACTTCATAATATATATGTGTTGATTATTTTTTGAAATGTAAGAAAACTGGAATAATTGCAAACAATAAAGGAACTATTATTGCAAATGCTTTTCCGAAAAACTTGATTGAAGGCGTAAATTTAGAACTAGTTGCTCCAAGTGATTGAAAAGCACTTTGAAAACCATGCCATAAATGGAACGCTAAAGCCAACATTGCTAATACATACCCAATCGTAAAGAACAATCCGTATTTAGCATCTTTAAAGAAATCAGCTGTTAATTTATACAAGTCTTTGTAGCCAATGAAAACAATTTCTCCATCTACTTTGTTAATTAAAGTGGTTCCGTTTTTTAATTCCAAATCATATTTGCCTTGGGTTTGATCTTTTACTTCTTTAATAAATTCTGAAGTAATAACATTAGCTCCTTTGGCAGCTAAAAATGGCATTGGAGATTCTTTAGTACCAACTAACTGCAGTTGTTTTTGCCCCACTCCGTTAGGAATCTCTTTTGCAACTAAAGGCATATTTTTATCAAAATGCATTTTAGCCCAAAAATTCACCATGTGTGTTGCAATAAAAACTAAAATGATAGTTCCTAAAACCGCCATGTTTCTTGAAGCAAAACTACTAGAAGAGCCGTCAGTTTTAGCATAACCTACTGGTCTAGCTTTTTTGTTTTGAATGGTTAACATAATTCCATCAATAGCATGGAATAAAATAGAAATATAAGTAAGATAAGATAGTAACTTAACTGCCGGATTGGTGGTCATGAATAATGCATATTCATTAAATTGCTTACTTGTTCCAAAAATCAATTGAAGATTTCCTGCCAAGTGACCCGCCAAAAACAAGCATAAAAATAAACCTGTAAGAGCCATCCAGTATTTTTTTACTATAGATGACTTTAATAGTGCTGATTTTGCCATAATTTTATTTGATTGTACTAGTTTTATAAAAATCAAAACAAAAATACAGCTATTTGAAATTAACTACAACCTTTTAGCACTAATTTATAATGAATTTAAAATAATTTAACTGTTGTTGAATACCAGTAAGTTAGAACAACAAAAAAGCAATATGTATATCTTTTTTGCGAAATAATTATTTTGAAACTTTAGAATAATAAGCAATTGTTATCAATTTCCATTATAATTTTACTACAGAACCTTTGTAAACTGAAATTATAACGATGTAAAACAACTTAATACGTTTTTGTTACATCTTCATCTATAACGAGAATAAAGTCGGCTTTATTGTAATATTCCGTTTCTAATTTTTGAATATCTTTTTGTTCCACCGTTGCAATAGTTACAATTTTTATCTCTTTATCCCATTTTTTTAAATACCAATTAATTCCTTCATAATTATCAGAATGATAGGTTCCGTTGTAATGAACAAAAACACTATTTTCTTTTCTATTTTTATGGATAAAATAAGCCATTGTTGCATCTTTTATGGCTTGTGCTTTTGGCATTTTATCTCCAGCATGGCCACCTTGCATTTGCATCATGCTTTGATAACCTGGTAAATTAATATCAAATTCGATAGGCAATGGCGCAATCCAAGATTTTTCTTCAGACGAAAGCGAATCTAATGCAATCAAATCTTTTCTAAAAACCATACTGGCGTATCTTCTAGGAATATTTGTTGCTATAAAATTAAATTTTTTCTCTTTGGCAAAATCTACTAAAGGTTTATAATCTGTTTTATAATTATTCCATAATCTAGCTAAAGAATCTAAGCCTTTTTGATTGATTTCATCATTTAAATATTGATTTACTTGAGTTTGATTATCAGCTTCTAGCATTTCGGCACCTAAAACTAAATTTTTCTTTTCGGCTAAATCTTTGGATAATTCGAGCTGTAGCCAATGTACCACAGAATTATTATGATATTCTCCAAACAATATAACATCTGTTTTTTCTCCTGCTTTTAAAATCTTTTCATACGATGACTTTTTGCCATTTTTATCAAAAACTTGATAGGATTTTTTATCTTGAGAAAAACTCAAAAAAGTACCAAAAACCATTAGAGTTAATAGAAAATTTTTCATTGTTTATTTTTTTGGAGCTGTTAATTCAAATGTTGTAGTTGCAGACGTTTTCCCTTTTACAATTTTGAAATTATATTTTGAAACAGGTAAATAGTAGCTATTATTTTGCGAGACAGAAATAGTATTTTTTTTGTGCTTTTTATTCCATTCAGCCGCCGCACCTTTAGACATGGTATAATTATAAGTAAAGCTATTTAAACCTTTCTTAATTGAAATTTTTTTAGAAAAAACTTCTATTCCTGTTTCGCTAGAAACTAATACAACTCCTTCGTCGTCGGAATCAGAATAGAACCAAATTTGTTGAGAAGGCTCCATAACTTTTCCCCAAGCATAATTTTGAGTTCCCCAACGCTCAGATTTTGTTCTGTTATTTATATCGAATAGGTAAATTGGTTTTTCTAAAACACTACTTTTAAGTTGCTGAACTTTTGAAATATCGATTTTATAAATAGATCGACCATGCGTTCCAACAATTAGTTCTTTTGCTTTTGCTTGAATTTTTAAATCGTGTATTGCTACATTCGGAATTTCGTTTGAAAAATCTTGCCAAGTATTTCCTTTGTCTAAAGAAACAAATAAGCCATTATCTGTTCCAACATATAACACGTTTTCGTTTTCAGAATCTTCAACAATTACATTTACAGCCTGAGTTAATCCGTTTGAAATAGAAGTCCATGTTGCTCCAAAATCTTCAGAAACATAAACATAACTTGAAAAATTATCATTTCTATAACCATTCAAAGTAGCATAAACTCTTTCTTTTTTATAAGCAGAAGCCACCACTCTAGAAATCCATAAATTTTGTGGTAATCTAGAAGTTTCAGGACCAGAAATCAATAGCCAAGAATTTCCTCCATCTTTTGAAACATGAATTTTACCATCGTCTGAACCTACATAAAGTAAACCAAACTGAAATTTACTTTCAGAAATTGTTGTAATTGTTCCAAATGCAACGTTTCCTTCTTTCTCGCCAAAAGTTAAATCATCAGAAATAATTGTCCATGTTTTGCCTTGGTTCATAGAACGATGTAAAAAATTAGAACCTAAATAAATTACATCTTGATTGTGTGAAGACAACAAAATAGGTGTTTGCCAATTAAAACGAAATGGTTTTTCTCCTTTTGGACTTTTTGGAGTTATTGCTTCTGAACTATTGTTTTTTCTATCTATTTTATAGTAATTTCCAAATTGAAAGCCCGTATATACAATATTAGAATTTCTATTGTCGATTTGAATTTGCATTCCATCGCCACCCATTAATTCTTCGTAAGGATATTTTCCTTCTTGATGCCAAGAAACATTTTTTTCATAATTATGATTTCCTACCCAAACTCCATTATCTTGCAAACCACCGTACACATTATACTCTTCTTCGTCATCAACATTTACAGCATATAATTGACCAAGCGCTTCGTTGTTGCATTTAATCCAATTTTCACCATTATCATACGAAATATTAACTCCACCATCATTTCCATTTATAATATGATTTGGATTTTCTGGGTTTATCCAAGTCACATGATGGTCGGCATGTACATTTTCTTTGCTAATAGCCGAAAATGATTTCCCTCCATCTTCTGAAAAAATTAATGGAACTCCGCCCATATAAATACGATTCTGATTTTTTACATCGACTGAAATATTAGCAAAATAATATCCATAAGAATAAAACATATCATCAATATACTTTTCATGTGTGCGATTCCATGTTTTTCCCGAATCTTCTGATTTGTATAATTCACAACCTATTACTTCGCTTTGAAATAAAGCTTCATTAGCATCTTTTGGCTTATCTGCTTTGCTGTTTGGCCTTTTATTTTGATTATCTACAACCGCGTAAATTATATTTTCATTAAACAGCGCTAAACCAATTCTTCCCACGCCTTCATTTGCAGGGAAACCACTTTCTTTCGTTGAAATTAATTTCCAAGATGTTCCGCCATCTTCACTTTTATAAATCCCCGATTTTTCACCATCGCCATCAAAATTCCACGCTTTTCTATCTTTTTGCCAAGACGCAGCAAACATAATTTTTGGATTACTTTTTGAAACCGCTAAATCTATAATTCCAGCATCATCCGCCACAAATAGCGTTTGTTTCCAAGTTTTTCCTCCATCAGTTGATTTGTAAATTCCGCGTTCTTTGTTCGTGGTATAAAGATGTCCAACAGCAGCGACTACAATCTCGTTTAAATTAGTTGGATTGACCCAAATTCTGCTAATATGATGAGAATCTTTCAATCCTAAATTTTCCCATGTTTTGCCTTTGTCCGATGATTTTAAAACACCAACACCAGCATACGAAGAACGAGATGCATTTACTTCACCAGTTCCTACCCAAATAGTTCCTGAATTCCAATCTACGGTAACCGAACCACAATTAACCGTTTCAGCAGCATCCATTACAGGAGAAAAAGAAGTTCCGTTATTATTGGTATACCAAAGTCCGCCTGTTGCATACGCTACATAAAATTCAGTTGGGTTTTCTGGATTAATCGCCAAATCAACCACGCGACCACTCATAATAGTTGGGCCAATATTTTTAGCCTCGACTGCTTTAAATAATGAAACTTGAGCAACCGAAGATTGCAAAATCAATAAAAAGAGTATAGTAAATTGCTTCATTGTATGAATTTTTGTTGAAAATTAGCCAAAACATTGCACTTCTACAAAATTTCTAAAGTATTTAACAACTTTTCATTTTTATCTTTTTATTTTTGAGAACATTTTTATCTACCACATAGAAACATAGAATTTTGATTCTTTAGAAAAGGCATGTTATTCATTTAAGTTAACATAGTTAAAACTATCTGAAAATGAAATGCTATATTTTTCTAAAACTTTACAGGCAAACCTATGTATCTCCTATGTTTGCTAAGTTATAGATTTTAATATTTAAAGTCAATAATTTTACAAGTTTAAAGTGAAATAGAATGAGAGAACAAATGTGTCTAAATAGTTCAAAGAAACATATTCTCACATAGAAATATCCTCATTCTTTTTTATCTTTTAGAGTCTGAACAGAATGTAAGGAATTAAGTTTAGCTTAATATCCAGAATATCCAATAAGGAGAAAAGACGAAGGAAGATTCATCACTTTATTATTTAAAATTAAAGTTATGAAGGAATTAAAACAGGTTGTTGGAATTGATGTTGCACAAAAGGAATTGGTGGTAACAATTGGAAGGTTATTAGAGGACTTATCCGTTGATTTATTTTCTTATAAGGTTTTCAAGAATAATGACAAAGGATTTTTAAGTTTGGTTGAATGGGTTGCTAAATTAGTTGAAAATCCCAAAGAAGTCCATTATGTAATGGAAGCTACGGGAGTTTATCACCAAAAGATTGCTTATTTTTTAGATACCAATCAATTGAAAGTTAGTATCGTTTTACCAAACAAAATAAGTAATTATTTTAGAACATTAGAAGTAAAAACTATTACAGACAAAACATGTTCTCAAGTAATAGCAAGATTTGGTCTAGAAAGAAAATTAGATTTATGGAAAAGACCAAAGACGGTTTACAAAAAATTACAACAATTAACTAGAGAGCGAGATCAAATTGTAGCGGAAAGAGTAATTGTAAAAAATCAGTTACACGCAGAAAAAATAGAAGCTGAGCCCAACTTAATGACTTTAAAAAGAATAAGCGAAAGAATGAAATTACTGAATAAACAAGAAAATGAAATTAAAAATGACATCTCTCAAATTCTGAAAAACAATGCAGAGTTGAAAAAAGAAACAGATAGAATGATGACTATTCCAGGGATAGGAGAATTGACTGCGGTAATAATTTTAGCAGAAACAAATGGATTTGAATTGATACGTAACAAAAAACAACTAACTAGCTATGCTGGCCTTGATGTAAAAGAGAAACAATCAGGAACATCAATAAAAGGAAAGCCTAAAATATCAAAAAAAGGAAACAGAAGTATTAGAAAAGCAATGCATTTTCCTTCTTTAGTAGCTGTAAAATGGGATGAAAACTTCAAAGAATTATATGCAAGATTAGTATCAAAACATGGAATAAAAATGAAAGCATTAGTATCGATACAAAGAAAATTATTAGAAATGAGTTATGTTTTGTATAAAAATCAAACCATATACGATAAAGAATATAAAAATAGCGTGCAAACACAAATGGCTTAACACGCTATAGAGTCTAGTTTTAAACTGACTTAAAACAAAATTATAAAAAAATATAGATTTTTGTTGTAAATCAACACAGAATCTATGTGGTTAAAATTTAAACATTAAAAAATATTTACAACATGAAATACCATCAAATAGATCGCGATTTGTATATTAAAAACAGAGCTAAATTTTCAGCTCAAATGAAACCAAACAGTGTTGCGATTTTTAATTCAAACGATATTTATCCGGTAAGTGCAGATAGTACTTTACCATTTGCTCAGCACAGAGATATTTTGTATTTATCGGGCGTTGATCAAGAAGAAAGTATTTTATTGCTTTTTCCAGAGGCTCCTTACGAACATTTGAAAGAAATTTTATTTTTAAAAGAAACTAACGAACATATTGCAATTTGGGAAGGCGAAAAACTAACCAAAGAACGCGCATTTGAAGTTTCGGGAATTAAATCAGTGATTTGGTTGCAAGATTTCCACAAAACTTTAAAAGAAATTATGGCGTATACCGATACAATGTACATTAACACAAATGAACATTATCGTGCGGTAATTGAAACCGAAACGCGTGAAGCCCGTTTTGTAAAATGGTGGAAGGAAAATTATCCAGCACATAAAGTAGAAAAATCAAATCCTATTTTACAAAGATTACGTTCGGTAAAAGAAAGTGAAGAATTAGATTTAATTCAACAAGCATGTAATATAACAGAAAAAGGATTTCGCAGAATTTTACAATTTGTGAAACCTGGCGTAATGGAATATGAAATTGAAGCAGAATTTGCACATGAATTCTTAAGAAATCGTTCAAAAGGTTTTGCTTATACGCCAATTATTGCTTCTGGAAACAACGCAAATGTATTGCACTATATTGAAAACAACCAACAATGTAAAGCTGGTGATTTAATTTTATTAGATGTTGGTGCAGAATATGCGAATTATTCAAGTGATATGACACGTATGGTTCCGGTATCTGGACGTTTTACAGATCGACAAAAAGCGGTTTACAATGCCGTTTTAAATGTGAAAAACGAAGCGACTAAAATGTTGGTTCCAGGAACTTTTTGGAAACAATATCATGTAGAAGTGGGTAAAATTATGACTTCGGAATTATTAGGATTAGGATTAATCGACAAAGCCGACGTGCAAAACGAAAATCCAGATTGGCCCGCGTATAAAAAATATTTCATGCATGGAACTAGTCACCACATGGGATTAGACACACATGATTACGGATTATTACACGAACCAATGCAAGCCAACATGGTCTTTACCGTTGAACCAGGAATTTACATTCCGAAAGAAGGTTTTGGTATTCGTTTAGAAGACGATATGGTGATTCAAGAAAAAGGAGCCGCATTTAATTTAATGCGCAATATTCCAATTGAAATTGAAGAAATTGAAGCGATAATGAATAGTTAGTTTTCAGTCTCAGTCTCAGTTTACAGTATAGACGGCTTGCAGAAATGTAAGCCGTTTTTTTTTTGGAACACAGATTGGCGAAATTTTTAAAATTTATATAATTTCTTAAATCTGTGTTCCTAATTTTTTTAATAAAGCTTAAAATTAATTCGAGAAATCGTAGCTAAAAACATATTTTTGCCATCATGAAAACCACCCACTTTAAAAACACTAAAATTGCATACACCGACCAAGGAAAAGGAACGGCTGTGGTTTTATTGCATGGTTTTTATGAAAATAAAGAAATGTGGAATGCTTTTGTGCCAGAGTTTTCAAAAAAACATCGCGTTATTACTATTGATTTACTAGGTCACGGACAAACAGAATGCTTGGGTTACGTGCACACGATGGAAGATCAAGCCGATATGGTACATCATGTTTTAAACGAATTGAAAATTAGAAAAGCGGTTTTAGTTGGTCATTCAATGGGTGGATATATTGCTTTGGCTTTCGCCGAATTGTATCCAGACGCTATGAAAGGTTTGGTTCTTTTAAACTCCACATCAAGAGCTGATAGTGACGAACGAAAAGCTAATCGTGACCGAGCAATTATTGCTGTAAAAAAGAATTATGTGGTTTGTATCAAAATGAGTGTTGCCAATTTATTCAGTGAAAAAAATCGGGAAATTCTATTGGATGAAATTGAATATGTAAAGATGGAAGCATTAAAAACACCTCTTCAAGGCATTGTTGCTTGTCAGGAAGGCATGAAAATCAGAAAAGATCGAGAAGTTATTTTGCATTTTGCCAATTATCCAATGCTGCTAATTTTAGGGAAAGAAGACCCTGTTTTAAATTATGATGAAAACGTCGACCAAATTGAAGGAACCGATGTGAAATTGCACACTTTTCCTGATGGGCACATGAGTCATATTGAAAACAAGGAAGAATTGTTAACCGTTTTGAATGGTTTTTTAAAAAGGGTTTAACCACTAATCCAGTAACTTCGGGACCACTAAGAAGACACAATGAACACAAACTAAAATTGCCACAGATTTCTCAGATTATAAGGATTTTAAATCAATAAAAATTATTTAATCATCGGCGAACTATACTTTTTCCTTAAATGGAATTTCAACATTAAAAATTTCCACAATCAACGTTTCTAATTCGGATTTAAAATCTTCTAAAGTATTGGTAGAAACAACAATTTCAGCCTCTTTTCCTTTTCCTAAGCCAAAAGGCAAAAACCCACTTTTCATGTTTTTAAAAGAAACTATTCCGGCTGAAACTTCTTTGTTTTTCTTTAATTCGTGATTTTCAAACATTAAAGCATAGCATAACAACTGAATTATCTTTTCATTTTTAATATCGGAAGTCAAATCAGTAAAATCAATAACTTTTAAACTATTTCCATCTACTTTTCCGGTTTTGTAATCGATGATTCTAATAGCACCGTTTCGTTCTTCAATTCGGTCGACTTTACCAGCAATTTTTATTGGAAAAGGGAACGATTTTACTTCTATTTCACATGACAAACTCGCTTCTAACAATAGCACTTTTATAGCTTGACCTGCTTCGATATCTTTCTTTTCTACTTGCAAAAAATTGTAAACATTTCGTTTGGCAACTTCAAAAGCCAATAGGTTTTTCCCTTTGGTAATTTCGCCTTCTTTGTATATTTCTTTGAAATGTTTTAAAATTACCTCGTCAATTTTTGTCTCCATCGCTTCAATATGATGCAAAGCCAAAAACTGATTCAAATAGGGTGTATACAATTCCTCTAATGCATTGTGAATAATTGTGCCTAGGGTATTAGCCGCAATATTTTCTTCAACATCTTCTGCCTCGTTAATACGCAAAATACGTTGCATATAAAATTGTAGCGGATTTCTAATATAATTGGTCAAAGATGAAGGAGAAAATCCTTTTTCTGAAGCAATTTCTTGTAAACGCGTTAGAATTTTATCTGTTTTAGGAATCGTTACAGGTTCGTATGCTTTTTCAGGTAAAACAGCGTTATAAATTGTACTAGTAATTGTGTGTTTTGGTTGTTTCTCGATTTCTAATTGAGTAATAAAACGACTTTTTTCACCAGCATCGATTCCTTCGTTGTCGGTATTATAAAGCAACCAAACGTTTTTCGCACGCAACAACAAATGATAAAAGTGATAACAATAAATCGCATCTTTTTCTTTGTAGGTGGGTAAGCCTAGTTCTTTCTTTACATCATAAGGAATGAATGAATTCTGTGATTTTCCAGCAGGAAATTTTCCTTCGTTTACCGATGTAATAATTACGTTTTCAAAATCCAATACGCGGCTTTCTAAAACACCCATTACCTGAAGACCCGACAATGGTTCGCCTTCAAAAGAAACCTCCGCTAAATCGATGATTTGCTTATAAATCGCCTGAAGTGATGGCAAACTTTCGATTTGATTATACGTTTCGTGATAATTGGTTAATTTATTTATCGTTTTAAAAACAGAATATACAAAAGCTTTAGTCACTTTCTCTTCGTCATCATCATTGCTTAAATAGGATTTTATGGTAAGCAAAATTGCATTTAAATTTGCTAAAATATCCGATATAGCATCATCCCATCTCGTAAACAACAATTGAAAAAATTTGTTTTCTGAATTAGGATATTTCTCATCATATAAACTAAATAATTTTTGGTTCGAAAAAAAGGTAAAATTGTTATTCTGAATCACATTAACCACATCGTTAACTTTGCAATAGGGTTCCACCAGAGGATGATTAAGGACATCTAAAACTTCTTTGTAGTAGAATGTGTAACTCATTTCGTTTCGTTGTTTGGCATTTGAATGCATTTTAAACAACTTACTAATTAACAATTGGGCAGGATTATTTTTACTAGGATAACCCATAGTAATATTCAAAGCATCTACCGTTTCAGGTAATCCATATAAAACGGTTAGTAACAAATTTTCGTCTCCTAAAACAATAGCTGTTTTTTCTAAATGTGGATTTTTTGCTTGGATTTTTTCAACGATGGTTCCTACAATTTTTGCTTGACCGATACTTTTTGGAGTGCCAATAATTTCGATATTCTTTTCTTCACTAAAATGATTAACGACCCATTCGAAATCTTGATTTACAAAAGGTTTCCATTCTTTTTTAAACTTTCTAATAAACAAACCTGCATCATGATAAGAATCGTTAAGAAACACCTCATCTATATCCCAATATATTTTGGCTTTGTTTTCGTTGGCTAAATGTTTGAATATTTTTTCCTCTGCTTGATTTAAGGCATTAAAACCTGCAAAATAGATTTGATTGGTAATTGTTGCGGTAAAGGCAGCTAAATTTTTAACTGCTTCTCTATACAATAATCCTTGGTAACCGATTCCTTTTTGTAATAAATGATTATAAAAAGATTCGTAGTATAAAGGTAATTTAGCCCAAAATTCTATATGTGTATCTATTAATTTGGTAGTATTTGATGGTTCTAAATTCCATCTTTTCAAAGCTTCAATATCTTTTAGATAGGAAAACACATGATTTGGATCTAACAAATACCTGTCTATTTCATTAAAATCTTGAATGGCTGTTTTTGCCCAAGTAGCAAATTCTTCAAACGTTTGTTGCTTGGCTTTTTCTGTAACGGAAAGATAAACTTCATAGAATTCAAACAATAATTCAATTGGATCAATGGTACGAAGACCTGAAATATCTTTAATGAAATCTTCAATACTTATTATAGATGGAGCAAAAGAAGTAGAATTAATTCTTTCTTTAAGGCTTTCTAAAAGAAAAACCTTTGCTCTTTTGTTTGGCAAAACAATTAGGCAATTCGATAATTCAATATCCGATTGTGAAAGAATGGTTTGGCTTAATTTATCTAAAAAAGTAGTTGAATTCATTTTATAAAAATAAAAAAACGTCCCGATATATCGGGACGTTTCTTAATATATTTTAGAAAGAAATTATTTTACTAATTTAACTTCTACTCTTCTGTTGTTAGCTTTACCTTTAGCAGTTTTGTTAGAATCTACTGGCATAGACTCACCAAAACCTTTAGAAGATAATCTTGAAGCATCGATACCGTTTTCAACTAAGAAGTTCTTAACAGCAGCAGCTCTTTCTTCAGATAATTTTTGATTTAAAGCATCAGCTCCAGTACTATCAGTATGACCCTCTAATGAGAATTTAGCTGTTGGGTACTCTTTTAAGATAGCTGTCATAGCTTGTAAAACTGGGATTGTTTGTTTTTGGAAAGAAGCTTTACCAGAGTTAAACAAGATAGTTTTACCGTAATCATTTAATTTTTTCATTGTATCGTCAGATACTTCTGGACATCCGTTGTTAGCAACAGTTCCAGCTACAGTAGGACATTTGTCATCTTTATCAGCAACACCGTCTCCGTCAGTATCAGGCCAAGGACAACCAGCGTTATCTTTTGCACCAGCTACAGTAGGACAATTGTCATCTTTATCAGCAACACCATCACCATCAGCATCTGGACAGCCGTTCATCATTTTGGTTCCTTTTTCTTCTGGACAAGCATCTTCTGAATTGATGATTCCGTCTCCATCGTTATCTGGACAACCGTTTAATTCTTTAGTACCTGCTTCTTCTGGACAAGCATCTTCTGAATCTTGGATTCCGTCTTTATCTGTATCTGGACATCCTTTGAATTCTGGTAAACCAGCAACTTCTGGACATGCATCATCTTTATCGTAAATTCCATCACCATCTGTATCTTTACCTCCAAATTTGAAAGTTAAACCAACAAAATGTTGAATATGACTTGGAACGTCTAAATCAGCAACTCTGTTATCATCAAATGAATGTTTGTAAACAGATTGTAATTGTAAACCAACTTGCTCAGAAAACCAAAAAGTTAATCCTAAACCTCCGTTAACTGTTCCTGCAGATGCATCACCAAAGAAATTATAACCTCCTCCAATGTTAAGAGATGGATCAAACCATTTAGTACCAATCATTTCCATGAAGCTGTATTTGATTGTAGCATCAAAAGCATAGTAAGATAAATCTCCAGGATTTACTACTACATCTGTTGAACCAGTTCCAGGAACTCTGAAAACCATTTTGTCAATTTTGTTAACAGATCCTGTTACACCAAATGAAAAACCATCTCCAACGTATCTAGATACGTTTAAATAAGATACTGAAGGAATAAAGTTCCAGTTATCTCTTGCATTACCTAATTGAATCCACTTTGGACTATCGTTTCCAACAGCACTTACTTTAGTGTCTACTCCGTTAGCTCCAAAAGAGATTGCCCACGGGTTGTTGCTGTCTTGTGCTTGAGATGTCATACCTGCAAACAATAAAGCGGCAGCAAATAATTTTTTTAAATGTTTCATACGTGATTTATTTAATTACAATGCGTTATAATTGGAGCAAAAGTAATATGTTTTTTTTAAATACAAAAGTTTTGTTAAAAAAAAATACTAGTTTGTCTAATTTTACTTGATTATTCCTAATTTTTTAGCTACTTCGGTAAAAGCTTCTATGGCTTTATCCAAATGTACTTGTGTATGTGCTGCGGATAATTGTACACGAATACGCGCTTTGTCTTTTGGTACAACTGGAAAGAAAAAACCTATAACATAAATTCCTTTCTTTAATAGTTCCTCTGCCATAATTTGTGATAATTTGGCATCATATAACATAACTGGCACAATTGCAGAGTCTCCATCGATAAAATCTATGCCCGCTTTTCTTAATCCTGCTTTGAAATAATTCGTATTCCATTCTAATTTATCTCTTAAAGTCGTATCTTTTTCTAATAGTTCAAAAACTTTTAATGAAGCTCCTACAATTGAAGGCGCTAACGAATTTGAAAACAAATATGGACGCGAACGTTGGCGTAATATTTCAATGATTTCTTTTTTAGCTGTTGTATAACCTCCCATTGCTCCACCCAAAGCTTTTCCTAATGTTCCTGTGATGATGTCTACTCTTCCCATTACACCTTTAGCTTCTAATGTTCCTTTTCCTGTAGCACCAATAAAACCTGCAGCGTGACACTCATCTACCATAACCATAGCATCATATTTATCTGCTAAATCGCAAATTTTGTCTAATGGCGCTACTAATCCGTCCATTGAGAAAACTCCGTCAGTTACGATTAATTTAAAACGATGACCTGCTTCGGTAGCTTTAATTAACTGTTGTTCTAAGTCTTCCATGTTGTTATTTTCGTAACGATAACGTGCTGCTTTACACAAACGAACACCATCAATAATAGAAGCATGATTTAAACTATCAGAAATAATACAATCCTCTTCTCCTAATAAAGGTTCAAAAACTCCGCCGTTAGCATCAAAAGCTGCAGCATATAAAATAGTATCTTCTGTTCCGTAGAAATTTGCGATTTTTTGTTCTAATTCTTTGTGAATATCTTGTGTTCCACAAATAAAACGTACTGATGACATACCGAAACCGTGAGAATCCAAAGCGTCTTTTGCCGCTTGAACTACTTCTGGATGCGATGACAATCCTAAATAATTATTGGCACAAAAATTTAAAACCGTTTCTCCAGTTGAGATCGTAATTTCTGCTCCTTGAGGCGAAGTAATAATGCGCTCTTTTTTAAATAATCCGTTTTCTTGAATCGTATTTAATTCATTTTGTAGGTGTTGTTGGATTTTTCCGTACATATTATTGTTGTTTGTTGTTATTAATTTATGGTCACAAAGTTACTATTTCTATACTTTCTCCTATATATATAAGTACTTTTTTTACAACCGTATAATTCATTTCTTGCAAAGCTAATTCATATTCTTCCAATTGCGCTTTGTGTTTATTGTGTTTTTCTCCCGTTTTATAATCTAATAAATATGCCAAATTGTCTTTAATCACAACTCTATCTGGTTTGCTGTTTTTTGTGGCTTTTTTAATAATATTTTGCTCATTGTAAACTTTGGCTTCCACATCAAAAAACAAATTCAATTCTTCATGATTCACAATTTTACCAATCGTTTCTTTAAAAATTGGATTTTGGGAAAACGTAATCAAACCAAATTCTGTAGCCTTTTGAATTGCTAAATCCACATCTTCTTTGGTATGAATAAATGCCATAATTTCGTGAAGAATGTTTCCAAAATTAATAGCATCTTGTTGCAATGTTCCCCACATTAAGGCTTCGCGTTGTGCAATTTTGATGTTTTTAGGGTTTAACTTATGCGTTACAATACCAATTTGGTTATTTTTCCCTTGGTGCGCTTTGTTGACTGATATTCGGGTTGGAGTTCCGAATTCATATTCTAATTTTGTCTCTTCATATTTCTCACAAATCTGCAAAAACTCTAAGAAATAATAGGATAAATTATTGGTGACCAAATCGCCTTTTTTGGTTACTAATTTATTTGAAATTACATACAATTGTTCTTCAGCACGTGTTAAAGCCACGTACAAAACATTAATTGTATCTAAAACTTCTTCTTGATTTTTGGTTTGAAAAATGGTTTTTGCTTCGTTTCCGTATGTTTCTACTTCTTTCCGATTATTAATTAATGCTTTTGGCAAATCGATATTCGAATCTTCTAACGGAATCCAAAGTTTATCTTTAATTTTTCTCGAAAAATCTTCTTCGGCAAACGGAAAAATTACCACTGGAAACTCTAATCCTTTCGATTTATGAATCGTCATGATCCGAACTGCGTTGGTTCCTTCTGGCGACGGAATACTTTTTTGATACCCAATTTTATCCCAATATTCCAAGAAATCCGAAATACTCGATTGCACTTTTACGTCTTTTTCTAATACCAAATCCAAAAAATACTGCAAATACGAAGTATTCACTTTATCATTTAAGAAAGTCGCAATCAAAATTTCAACCGCTTCATACAAGGATTTTTTCTTGCAATTTTTAAACGAAATTTCAATTCCGATAGTTTTTAAAAACGATTCTAATTCTTCCGAATTTTTATCTTTTGCAGCCAAGATGAAATCATGAATCTCTAATTCTGACTGTAAATATTTCGCAATGAAATACAAGAAATACACTTTTGATTCGTCGTCTTTCGGATTTTTCAAATAGCGAAGCAACGCAATCAACAACTTCACTTCAGTCGCATTTTGAATCAATAAAGTTTCCGAAGATAAAATCGGAACGCTGTTTTCAGTTAAGAAATTCGCTAATTTAATTCCGGGCGCTTTCGTTCGCGTAAGCAAAACAATGTCTTTGTATTCAAATCCGTTCGCAATACATTTTTCAATGGTTCTTAACGTTTGATTCAAGTAATATTTATCTTTTATTGTAATCGAATCGTTATCTGAATCAAAACCCTCGACTTCGGTTTCATCTTCTGGCACTTCAATAAACGATAAATTTACATAACCTCCTTTTTTCGAGTTTACTTCTTGATGCGAAAGATTTTCGTACAGGTTTTTATAATCTTCGTTCTGAAATTTATCTGATAATTGATAAAAAAACGCATTATTAAAATGAATCACTTCGCTAAAACTGCGGTAATTTGTACCTAAACGAAGCGTTTCTTTATCTTTATTGGAAAACGGATTGTGCTTTTTATCTTCTTTTGCTAAATCGATGAATTGTTCGGCTTTTCCTCCGCGCCAACGGTAAATGGCTTGTTTTGGATCACCAACCAACATCAACGTTCCTTGTTGACCAAAATCGTCTTGACCAGAAAGTGCGTTATCGATTAACGGAATTAAATTTTGCCATTGCATTACCGAAGTATCTTGAAATTCATCGATAAAATAATGTCGGTATTTTTCTCCCAAACGCTCATAAATAAAAGGCGCTGGCTGGTTTTGAATTTCGTTGTGAATAATTTTATTAAAATCGGAAATCGAAACTAAATTTTGCTCTTCCTGAATTTGTTTGAATTCTTGATAAATCGTGTTTAATAACGAAAGTGGATTTAGATTTTGCAGAAAAGCTTCGTACATTGAAATTTTTCCTGCTTTTTCATTGATTGCAACAACCGAAGCTAAAATTTCGGATGCATTTTCATCGATAAAATCCTTATCGAATTGCGAAACCGACTTTGAATAAGGCGATTTTGTTCCGTCTAAATAATTAATTACCGTTTCGTTTATAGCAATTTTATCAGCGGTAACTTTTTCTAAATGATTAGTAACATAACTCGAATAAAACGATTTTCGAGAAACGCCATTCGTATCAATTTTATCCAAAACAGTTTTAGCAATAGCTTTACATTCCGATTTTAATTGCTTAACTTCTTCTTGTAATTTCTTTTTGATGACACCAAAATCATCCAAACTCTTATCGGACATTTCTTTGATTTCTTCCGAATTGTTTTCGTTAGTAATCAATTGGGCCACCTTTAATAATTCAGCTGAAATGTCCCAGTTTTTATCGTCGTCGGTTTTTTCTTTTGAAAATTCAATTAGTAATTTAGTCAAATTTACATCGTCTCCAGCTTTTGAAATTACCAAATCAATCGCTTCTTGCAAAAGCGAATCGGTTTCCAATGAAACTTCAAAATTCGGAGGCAAATTTAAATCTTGCGCAAACGTTCGTATGACTTTGTGCGTGAATTTATCAATTGTAGAAATATCAAACGCCGCATAATTATGAATGATATTTTTGATGATGGCTTTCGATTTGTCTTTTAAAGTGGCTATACTCAGTTTGGTTTCAGCCGAGACATCTTTTAGCAATTCCATCGCTTTATCAGAAGTAGAATCAATTGAAAACTCGTACAAACTCGATACAATTCTGCTTTTCATTTCTTCCACTGCTTTGTTGGTAAAAGTAATGGCTAAAATTTTTCGATAGGCATCATCATTCGAGGCCAAGAAAAGAATTTTTAGATATTCTTTTGTTAGTGTATAGGTTTTTCCTGAGCCAGCCGAAGCGTCATATATGGTAAAAGCTGTTGTGTTCAAATGTTATATTTATCTTAATAATAGTGATATAGAAACTATCTATTTTTGAATCCGAAGTTTAATTTGTAAATTTGGTGAAAATATTACTAATCTAAAAATAAAATATTATGGCTTTTGAATTACCACAATTATCGTATGCGTTTGACGCATTAGAACCACATATTGATGCAAAAACAATGGAAATTCACCATTCAAAACATCACAATGCTTATGTTACTAAC
The DNA here is from genome assembly GCA_000169355.1 of Flavobacteria bacterium BAL38. Taxonomy (GTDB): domain Bacteria; phylum Bacteroidota; class Bacteroidia; order Flavobacteriales; family Flavobacteriaceae; genus Flavobacterium. The sequence goes on from AAXX01000001.1 coordinate 1,010,754, forward strand.
TTAAACGCAGCTATTGCTGGAACTGAATTAGAAGGAAAATCTATTGAAGATATCATGAAAAATCTTGATATGAACAATATGGCAGTTCGTAACAATGGTGGTGGACATTTTAATCACACTTTATTTTGGGAAATTATGTCGCCAAACGGTGGTGGTTTGCCAACAGGTGAATTAGCAACTGCTATTGATGCTGCTTTTGGTTCATTTGATGCTTTTAAAGCAGAATTTTCTAAAGCTGGAGCTACTCGTTTTGGGTCTGGTTGGGCTTGGTTATGTGTAAAAGATGGTAAATTAGAAGTTTGTTCTACTCCAAATCAAGACAATCCATTAATGCCAGGTGTTGCTTGTGGCGGACAACCAATTTTAGGAATGGATGTTTGGGAACATGCTTATTACTTAAATTATCAAAACCGTCGTCCTGACTATATGGAAGCTTTCTTCAATGTAATAAATTGGACTGAAGTAGCAAAACGTTTTTCTGCGTCAAAATAATCTAAAATTAATAAACAAAAAAAGCCGAAGAGTATTGCAACTCTTCGGCTTTTTTGTATTTTACCAATTTCTTAAATGAAAAAAAGGTGAAATTTCTTTCACCCTTTTTGCCCCAAATCTACCATAAAACTTAACCTACTAATTTTCTGGTAGTGCTAAAGTATAGCTAGCTTATTTATTAATACAAAAAACTTGTTGAAAAACCTAAATACTCGACGAAATGCGTTTTTACAAAACAAAACCGATGAAAATATCTTTTTAAGAAAAACTATTTCCGTTTTAAACAAAAAAAAAGGTGAAATTTCTTTCACCCTTTTTGCCCCAAATCTACCATAAAACTTAACCTACTAATTTTATTTCGTGAGTCAAATGTATAACGAGAAATTTATAATTCATTAAATAATTGTTATACGGAATAAAAAACCGATGAAATGCGTTTTTTAGTATGCTCTAGCGTCTTTTCCTTCATAAAAATTCATAAATGCACGGTTAACAACTCTGTTTCCTCCATCTGTAGGATAATCTCCTGTAAAATACCAGTCACCTAAATTTTTAGGACAAGCAATATGTAAATCGGCTACAGTTTGATAAATAATAGTAACTTCTGCTTTTGTGTTTTCTGGAGTAAGCATTTCGGCAATTTTATCAGAAATTTCCTGATCAGAAAAAGGCGCATAAATTTCTTTTACATAATTTACAACATCTGAATCATTAAAATCTTCCTGTGCTTTTGATTTTTTATAAACCTCATCAACTATATGATATAAGTTTCGATCTTTTAACAACCCTAAAGCAGCTCTGAAAGCCACTAACCCTTCCAATTTAGCCATATCAATTCCGTAACAATCTGGGTAACGAATTTGAGGAGCAGATGAAACTACTACAATTTTCTTTGGATGTAAACGATCCATCATTTTTATGATACTCTGTTTTAAGGTAGTTCCTCTTACAATACTATCATCAATAATTACTAAATTATCGGTTGGTTTAACTACACCATACGTTACATCATATACGTGTGCTACCAAATCATCTCTACTACTATCTTCTGTAATAAAAGTTCTTAATTTAGCATCTTTAATTGCAATTTTTTCTGTTCTAATTTTAACTGAAAGTAATTCTTTTAAACTGTCTTCTGTTAACGTGTCTTTTTGCTCTATAATTGCCTTTGCTTTTCTTTGATTTAAGAAATCTTGAGCCGCTTCAGACATTCCGTAAAAAGAAGTTTCTGCCGTATTTGGAATAAAAGAAAAAACGGTATTATCAGTATCGTTATCAATAGCTTTTAAAACACTTGGAAAAATTAGTTTTCCTAATTCTTTTCTTTCTCTATAAATTTCGGCATCGCTACCACGAGAAAAATAAATACGTTCAAACGAACATGCTTTTTTTACTAATGGCATTCTTACTTCTTCAACAGAAACATTTCCGTTTTTCTTGATAATGATGGCGCTACCTGGTGTTAATTCTTGTACTTTTTCAAATGGAACATTGAATACTGTTTGAATTACCGGACGTTCTGAAGCAACCACTACAATTTCATCATCTTCGTAAAAAAATGCTGGACGAATTCCCGCTGGATCACGCATTACAAAAGAATCGCCATGTCCAAAAAGACCAGCCATTGCATAACCTCCATCAAAATTACGAGAAGCGCGTTCTAAAATGCGTTGTACATTTAATCGTTCCCCAATAATTGGCGAAGCTTCTTGTTTAGAAAACCCTTCTAATTTACATTGTTTGTATAACTCAGTAACTTCGTCATCTAAAAAATGTCCTATTTTTTCCATTACGGTAACGGTATCGGCCATTTGTTTTGGATGTTGTCCTAAGTCAATTAAGTTTTGGAATAACTCTTTAACATTTGTCATATTAAAGTTTCCGGCAACAATTAAATTACGGTGTTTCCAGTTATTTTGACGTAAAAAAGGATGCACACTTTCGATACTATTTTTACCAAAAGTACCATAACGAACATGTCCTAAAAACAATTCTCCAATGTATGGAATATTTTGTTTTTGAAGCGCCACATTGTTTTGATATTGTGGATGCTCATCTAACTCACGAGTAATTCTATCGTTAATTTGAGCAAAAATATCCTTAATAGGTTGTGCGTCATTTGAACGAATACGGCTTATGTAACGTTCTCCTGGTTCTACATCTAATTTAATACTTGCTAATCCGGCTCCGTCTTGACCGCGGTTGTGTTGCTTTTCCATAAGTAAGTACATTTTTTGTACACCATAGAAAGCGGTTCCGTATTTTTCTTTATAGAATTCTAACGGTTTTTTTAATCGTAGTAATGCAATTCCACATTCGTGTTGTATAGCGTCACTCATAAGTTGTTGTGTTGTTGTAGGTTGTTGTATTTTCTTTTTTTAACACATAGATTCACAGAAAATTAAAATATGTGCCTATGTGTTTTTATATTTATTTTTGAAACAAAAAATGCCCCGAAAATTCGAGGCACGTTTTTATTCTTCTAATTCTATTTCAAATTGTGTTAACGCTTTAAATTGTTTTAAACGCGCATTAACCTCTTTTTTATCAAGGTCAACCATTCTTTCTGTTCCAAATTTTTCCACACAGAAAGACGCTAAGTTTGAACCATGAATAATTCCGTTTTTCAGATTGTTAAACGAAATGTTTTCAGATTGTGCAATGTAACCTGCAAAACCTCCTGCAAATGTATCACCAGCTCCTGTTGGATCAAAAACTTCTTCTAATGGTAAAGCTGGAGCAAAGAATACTTCTTTGTTGTGGAACAATAACGCTCCGTGTTCTCCTTTTTTGATTACTACATATTTTGGGCCCATTGTGTGAATTTTAGCCGCTGCTTTTACCAAAGAGTATTTTCCTGATAACTGACGTGCTTCTTCATCATTTATTGTGATTACATCTACACGTTTAATTACATCTAATAATTCTGGTAAGGCACAATCCATCCAAAAATTCATGGTGTCTAAAACCACTAATTTTGGTCTTTCATCCATTTGGTTTAAAACTCCAGATTGTACAATTGGATGTAAGTTTCCTAACAATACAACATCTGAATTTTTATATCCTTGTGGCACAACCGGATTAAAATCGGCCAAAACGTTTAATTCTGTTACTAAAGTATCGCGAGAATTTAAGTCGTTGTGGTATTTTCCACTCCAAAAGAAGGTTTTTCCTCCTTTTACAATTTCAATTCCTTCGATATTTACTCCTTTATTTTCTAATAAATCTAAATATTCCTTTGGAAAATCTTCTCCTACTACAGAAACTATAGCTGCATCTACATTAAAAAAATTAGAGGCTAACCCAATATAAGTTGCTGCTCCACCTAAAATTTTATCTGTTTTTCCGAAAGGTGTTTCAATAGCATCAAAAGCTACTGTTCCTACTATTAATAATTTGTTCATTAAATTGTCATTACGAGATTTTGAAGCAATCTCAAATTAAAGGTGCAAAGATAAGTTTTTGTTTAGAAGTTTAAAAGTTTAAATTCCGAAACTTCAGGATAAAAGTTTTGAATGCTAGTGTTTTGTATCGTTTTATGATTAAAAACCAAATACATAAATTAATTTTATGGTTATCATAATTTAATACTTTCTATTTTTTTAACATTTTTAGTAGCTAAAGAATATTTTTGAAAAAAATTACAAACAAAAAATAGAAAATTCATGAAAAAAATGAAATTATTAGTGCTTTTTACTCTTTTTACAGTTGGTGTAAATGCGCAAGACTATGTTGATATTTTTAAATTGTCTATAAATAATGCCACATTAGGAAATGTAGACAGTGATTACGAAACAAGTGTAAACAATCTTAACATGGAAGTTTACTTTCCTAAAAAACTATCTGAAAAAGCAGTTTTGTTAACCGGTTTTACAGTTGAAAACACACGATTAAATTTTTCTGAAGGCGCAGAAAGGAGCAGTTTGACCATGACTCGATTAAATCTAGGTATGAAATACCAACATTCAGAAAAATGGTCTGGAACTTATGTTTTTCTTCCTAAAATAGCGTCTGATTTTGACAATATTGGGTCAAACGATTTCCAATTTGGTGGATTAGCCGTTTTAGATTATCAATATAGCGAAGGGTATAAAATAAAGTTTGGGTTATATGCTTCTTCTGAGAATCATGGTTCAACAATTACACCTTTGATTGGTCTTTGGCACCGTTCAAAAGACAATAAGTTTTATATAAATGCAACTTTACCCATTCGTATGGATGCAAATTATGCTTTATCTAAAAAATTCAGTGTAGGTACCGACTTGCTTACTTCAATTAAATCTTATAATTTATCGGAATTTAATTCTGATTTTTATACTCAAGAAGAATCTATTCGATTTGCTTTATATGCAGCGCTTAGTTTAATGGATAATTCAATTATTCTTAGAGGAAAAGTTGGTTTTGATACTACAGATTATGCAGTATATAATAGCAATGAAAAAGTAGGAGCGCAAGTATTAACGTTTCCATTAAGTTCAGACAAGAGAAACCGACTTAACTCGGAATTTGATTCTTCTTTATATCTAGGGTTTGATGCTATTTATCGATTTGATTTAACAAAAGAGCAAAAATAAAAATAAAGGGAGCTGAAAAGCTCCTTTTTTTATGACTCTACAACAACTTCTCTTCTTCTCTTTCGTAAAACTCGTCAATAGACAATTTCTCTTGTTGCGATGCCATAACGGCTAACTCATCGCAACGTTCGTTTTGAGGATGACTGTTGTGTCCTTTTACCCATTGAAAATCAACTTGGTGTTGGCGATAAATTTTCAAGAAACGCATCCATAAATCGGGATTTTTCTTGGCTTTGAAGTTTATTTTTTCCCACTGAAACACCCAACGCTTTTCTACTGAATCCACCACATATTTTGAATCGGAAACCACTAAAACTTTGGTTTTTGGATTTTTTAATTTTTCTAAACCTACAATTACCGCCAACAATTCCATTCTATTATTAGTAGACAATCGAAAACCTTCGTAAAATTCTTTTTTATACGGAGTTCCTACCATTTCCATCACCACGCCATAGCCAGCCGGACCTGGATTTCCCTTGGCAGCGCCATCTGTGTATATGTGAACTTCGTGACTCAAGTGAATAGTAATTAGTGATTAGTGATTAGCTTTCCTATTACTTCAGGAAAATATTGATGTTCTAATTCGTGGATTTTATTTGCAATTTCTTCTGCCGATTTGCAATCTTCGATATTTACCGATTGTTGAAAAATAAATTCACCTTCATCATAATGTTCATTTACATAATGAATAGTTATTCCTGTTTCTTTTTCTTTATTTTCTAAAACCGCTTGATGCACATTCATGCCATACATTCCTTTTCCTCCGTATTTTGGTAATAAAGCAGGATGAATGTTAATCACTTTTGGATATTCCTTAAGAATAGATTCGGGAAATTTTAGTAAAAATCCGGCTAAAACAATTAAATCAGGTTGCAACTGATGTAATTTTTCCAAAACAAAACCATCATTTAATTGCTCTTTGTTAAAAACTACAGCAGGCAAGTTGTGATTTTTAGCTCTATCCAAAACTTTAGCCTCTTGCTTATTTGAAAAAACAGCTACTACAGTTGATTGGTTGTTATTTTTAAAATATTTAATAATTTCTTCTGCATTAGAACCGTTACCGGAAGCAAAAAGGACAATATTTTTCATTTGCATTGATTTCTTCCCACAAAAAAAAGAATAAAAATTGGTAAAAAATAAAAAAAAGAAGCCTTTATGAATTATTTTTTTTATTTTCGTGGTCACATTTAGTAACAAAAATGTTGTTTTAAAATAAAGTTTTTTATTTTTGCCAACAAATTAAATTAAAAATTAAAGATTATGTCAGACATTGCATCAAGAGTAAAAGCGATTATCGTAGACAAATTAGGTGTTGACGAAAACGAAGTTGTAACAGAAGCTAGCTTCACTAACGATTTAGGAGCTGATTCATTAGACACTGTTGAGCTTATTATGGAGTTCGAAAAAGAATTTGATATTCAAATTCCAGACGACCAAGCGGAAAACATTGCTACTGTAGGTCAAGCTATTTCTTACATCGAAGAAGCTAAAAAATAATAAATAAAACGCCCGTGTGCATTTATTTGCATGCGGGTTTTTATTATTTTAAAAAAATTAGACTATTTTTGATTGAATTTCAATCACAATATATTGAAATACCCTTGTCTCTTTACTATAATAAATTAAAGAAAACACGGGTATTATTTGTTTAAACGATATTTAAAAATAAGAATATGCAATTAAAGCGTGTTGTTGTAACTGGCCTTGGAGCATTAACCCCAATTGGAAATTCCATTCAAGAATACTGGGATGGTTTAATAAATGGGAAAAGTGGTGCTGCACCCATAACGTATTACGATACTGAAAAACATAAGACAAAATTTGCTTGTGAAGTTAAAAACTTCAACATCGAAGATTACATGGATCGTAAAGAATCGCGCCGATTGGATAAATTTGCTCAATACGCCATTGCTGCTAGTGATGAGGCTATAAAAGATGCCGGATTAACTAAAGACAACGTAAACAAGCACAGAGTAGGTGTTATTTGGGGTGCTGGTATTGGTGGTTTAGAAACTTTCCAAGACGAAGTTATGTATTATGCAAAAGGCGATGGAACTCCAAAGTTTAATCCTTTCTTCATACCAAAAATGATTGCCGATATTGCTCCAGCTCATATTTCTATGAGAAATGGCTATATGGGTCCAAATTATACTACTGTTTCTGCTTGTGCTTCTTCGGCTAATGCCTTAATTGATGCTTTTAACTACATCCGATTAGGAATGTGTGATGTTATCATTTCAGGAGGATCTGAAGCTGCTGTAACTATTGCAGGAATGGGCGGATTTAACTCTATGCACGCTTTATCAACTAGAAACGATAGTCCTGAAACAGCTTCAAGACCTTTTGATGCTACTCGTGATGGTTTTGTTTTAGGGGAAGGTGCAGGTGCTTTGGTTTTAGAAGAATACGAACATGCTAAAGCGCGTGGTGCTAAGATTTATTGTGAAGTTGGTGGTGGTGGAATGTCTTCGGACGCATACCATTTAACAGCTCCACATCCAGAAGGAATTGGCGTTATTGCTGTTATGGAAAACACGTTACGTGATGCTGGAATGACTCCTGATCAAGTAGACCACATTAATACGCACGGAACTTCAACTCCTCTTGGAGATGTTGCCGAATTAAAAGCAATTAGTCATGTTTTTGGCGATCATGCTAAAAATATCAATATCAACTCAACAAAATCGATGACAGGACACTTACTTGGTGCTGCTGGTGCTATTGAAGCAATCGCTTCTATTTTAGCTATGCAACACAGCCTTGTTCCTCCAACGATTAACCACACAGTTGTAGATGAAAATATTAACCCAGAATTAAATTTAACTTTAAACAAAGCGCAAAAACGTGAAATTAAAGTAGCTATGAGCAATACATTTGGTTTTGGTGGTCATAATGCTTGTGTTTTATTTAAAAAATTGGAGAATTAAATACATGCGTCGTTTATTAAATAAAATAAGAAAAAATTCCCGTTCTCCAGAAGACGGGATTTTTTTTGAAAAAATTACCAAAATACTAGGTTTTGAACCTAAAGAGCTTAGATATTACAAAAAAGCATTTACGCATCGTTCAACAAACAAGGTAGACGAAAAAGGAAATCCGTTTAATTATGAGCGTTTAGAATTCTTGGGTGACGCCATGCTTGGAAGTGTTATTGCTGCACATTTATACAATGAAGTACCTTCGGGAGATGAAGGATATTTAACCAAAATGCGTTCTAAAATAGTAAGTAGAGAGCATTTAAATGAATTAGGTCGCGATTTTAATTTAGTGCATTTTGTTGAAAGCAAAGTCAATTCAAATCAATTTGGCGAAAATATTCACGGAAATTTATTTGAGGCTTTTATTGGTGCCATTTATTTAGACAGAGGCTTTACCTATTGTGAAATGTTTATTCGCAATAAAATCATTAAACAATATGTTGACATTGCAAAATTAGAAGGCAAAGTTATTAGCTACAAAAGTTTAATAATTGAATGGTGTCAGAAAGAGAAAATTTCTTTCTTTTTTGATTTTGTTGAGGACAATGGAATTGAAGGGCAAAAATATTTTGGGGTAAAATTACTTATCGATCAAAAAATTATTGCTCGCGCAAGAGCTACTTCTAAGAAAAAAGCAGAAGAAAAAGCATCTCAACGAGCTTATTTTGCATTACAAGAAAAAATTTCAAAAAAATAATGCAGTACTAAAACGTTTTCGTTACTAAATTAACGTTAAGAACAAGCAAATGGATGTTTTTTAATAGATTTTAGTCTTATATTTACAACTTAAATTCTGGTGATGGCCATTCATAAAATTCAAATAAACGATTTTGTTTCAGATGATTATGAACTAATAGCCGTTCATTCGTCTTTAGATGATTACAAATTAGCTTATACGCTAAATAAGGCATTGGGCATTCAATTGAGCAAAAATCTTGCTTATGTAGAAATTGCTATTCCTGAAGGAAAAAGTGCTTTTAGTAATTACATTTTTGATGATGAAAAAAACGATGTAATTTGGACGCTAATCGAAAACAAAACCACGATTATCAATTCCAATAAACAAACAACCTCTTTATTTGAGCAAGTTGACATTACTGTTTTTTTACTACCCGAATTTAAAAAAGCCGATTACCTTATTAAAATTGAAAATATCGATTACGGGTTTGAGTCAGAATCAATAATTGAAAAAATTCAGGAAATTAAAAATGTAACTATGGCTTACACAATTGATATAACGAACTTAAAATCTAAAAATAATTTAATTTTTTAATTAAGATGCCAACAAACAAAAAAACTAAAATTGTTGCTACACTAGGCCCTGCCTGTAGTACAAAAGAAGTAATTAAAAACATGATAGATGCAGGAGTTAATGTTTTTAGAATTAACTTTTCGCACGCTGACTATACAGATGTTTCTGAACGTATAAAAATCATTAGAGAATTAAATGATGAATATGGTTACACTACTTCAATCTTAGGAGATTTACAAGGTCCAAAATTACGCGTAGGCGTTATGAAAGAAGATGTAGTAGTAAGCAAAGGAGATAAAATAACTTTCACAACAGCTGAAGATATTTTAGGAACAGCTTCTCGTGTTTACATGAATTATAAAGAATTTCCAAAAGATGTAAATCCTGGCGAAAGAATATTACTTGATGACGGAAAATTGATTTTTGAAGTTACAAAAACAGATAAAAACACAGAAGTTGAAGCAGTTGTAGTTCAAGGCGGACCATTGAAATCTAAAAAAGGAGTTAACTTACCAAATACAAAAGTATCGTTACCGGCTTTAACAGAAAAAGATATTCGCGATGCTAAATTTGCAATTGAAAATCAAGTAGACTGGATTGCATTATCGTTTGTAAGAACCTCTCAAGATTTAGAAGACTTACAAGATTTAATATCTGAACATTCTGATCATAAAATTCCGATTATTGCTAAAATTGAAAAACCAGAAGCAGTTGCAAATATTGATAAAATTGTAGCTTTCTGTGATGGTTTAATGGTAGCTCGTGGCGATTTAGGTGTGGAAGTTCCAGCAGAAGAAGTTCCGTTGATTCAGAAAAAATTGATTCATAGAGCTAAAACGGCTCGTATTCCTGTAATTGTGGCAACACAAATGATGGAAACCATGATTACGTCATTAACTCCTACAAGAGCAGAAGTAAACGACGTTGCAAACTCTGTAATGGATGGTGCCGATGCGGTTATGCTATCTGGTGAAACTTCGGTAGGAAACTATCCTGTTGAAGTAATTGAAACTATGACTCGTATTATTGAAAGCGTAGAAGATTCGCCACTTATCAAAGTGCCAATTTCGCAGCCTCAATTAAAAAATCAACGATTTATAACCAAGTCTATTTGTTATCATGCTTCATTAATGGCTGGTTCTATTAACGCAAAAGCAATTACTACATTAACAAATTCAGGCTATACTGCATTTCAAATATCAGCTTGGAGACCAAAATCACATATTTTAGTGTTTACATCTAATCACAGAATTTTAACACAGTTAAATCTTTTATGGGGAGTAAGAGCTTACTTTTATGACAAATTAGTAAGTACAGATGACACTATTGATGACATCAATACTATTTGTAAAGAAAAGAAATATGTAAAAAAAGGTGATATGGTAGTTAACTTAGCGGCTATGCCAATTGTAGCTAAAGGAATGGTTAACACTATGCGCGTTTCTGAAATAGAATAATTTTGTTTTAAATCATAAAAAAAGAGTACTAAAATAATTTAGTACTCTTTTTTGTTTTATCTCAGCTATCATACTGAATTTGTTTAACTTCGTTGAATCTTCGATTTCAGAATCTCTTGTTTTGATAAAATCTGAAACGAGTTCAACTTGACAAAGGTGGTGATTTATGTGTTTTACCTCGTTTTAAGCGGCTATTTTTTCAAAAGCAATAAAGTTTACAACATCTCCTTTTAAATTGAACACAGGAAATCCTTTGATGCTGCATTTGTATAACGAACCATCTTTACAATAATTGATTACATTTTTCTCAAAAGGCACTTTATTTAAAATAGCTTGTCTTATTTCTGAACTCACCTGCAAATTAGTTGATGGCCCTTGAAACATTTTAGGCGAATTCCCTATTACTTCTTCAACTTTATAACCATTCATTTTTTCAATATTATTAGTAGCAAATACAATTTTCAAATTAGCATCGGTTACTACAATAACTGTTTCATCTTGAATACTTTCTTTAAAATCCCAAACTGTTTCCCATAGATTTTTATTGGCAATTTGATTTAAAGAAGATACATCATGAAGCAACACATTAGTTTGATATAAATATTGAGAATAAATATCCCATGAAATCAACGGCATTGCTTTAATCGCATATTTTTCATGTTGTTTTGCAAACGCAGCATCGTAAACTTTGAACTCCATATTCCATGTTATTTTTGTCAAAACTAAAAAGAAAAACAAACCAACACGTATTTAAAACGAACTTTAACGCTTGTTTAAGTTACTAAAACTCAAACTTTAATTGCACCGAAACACTTTTTTGAGTTAAAGGAATTCTAGTTTTTTCTTCGTTATTTAAATTATGTACAGAAATACCTAGTAATCGTACGGAGTTTTTTAATCGCTCTTGATAAAGTAAATCTTTTGCAACATCTACAATAATGTTTTTATCACTCACAAAATAAGGAAGCGTTTTGCTACGGGTTTGTAACGTGAAATCGGAATATTTTATTTTTAAGGTGATGGTTTTCCCTGAAATCTTGCTTTTTTGTAGGCGCTTTTCTAATTCTTTAGCAATACTTTGCAAGCGTTCTTCCATAAAAATTTCAGAGGATAAATTTTCACCAAACGTTCTCTCTGCTCCTACCGATTTAATTTTTCGATTGGGTTTTACGGCACTATTGTGAATGCCTCTTACAATTTGGAAATAATGTAAACCGCTATTTCCAAAATGATTTTCGAGATACTCTACCGATTTTTGTTTTAAATCATAACCCGTAAAAATGCCTAACTGATACATTTTTTCAGCTGTAACTTTGCCTACACCATAGAACTTTTTTACATCTAATTTTTCTAAAAAGGGTTCTATTTCATCTGGATTTACTGTTTTTTGACCGTTTGGTTTATTGTAATCAGAAGCAATTTTTGCTACAAATTTATTTGCAGAAATTCCTGCAGAAGCCGTTAATCCAACTTCTTCAAAAATGCGCTTTCTAATTTCTTGTGCAATTAAAGTGGCACTTGGATTTCCTTTTTTATTTTCTGTAACATCTAAATAGGCTTCATCAAGAGATAAAGGTTCAACCAAATCGGTATAATCGAGGAAAATTTTACGAATTTGTTTCGAAATTTCTTTGTAACGATCAAAACGGGGTGGAACAAAAATTAAATCCGGACATAATTTTTTTGCCTGAATTCCACTAATCGCACTTCGTACTCCAAATTTTCTAGCTTCATAACTTGCTGCACTAACAACTCCTCTTACTTCGCTTCCTCCAACTGCTAATGGCTTACCTTTCAAATTAGGATTATCCATTTGTTCTACCGATGCATAAAACGCATCCATATCGATATGAATTATTTTTCGGAAGTGTTCGCTCATAAATTATTCTATTGGAAAAAAGAAACTCATGGGTTTTTTAAAAATCATAAGAATAGCAAAAGTTAGTATCAATTTCCCAATTCTTACATCACTGAACTAACAGAAGTAAAGATACGAATAGAATGGATTTTTTCGTATTTTAGTCATCTAATATTAAACTCAATATTTTGGTAGAAATAGAACGCAAATTTTTAGTAGTAAACACTAATTTTATTGCAGAGAGTTCAGAAAGATTTAGAATAGTTCAAGGCTATTTAAATTCTAATCCAGAGAGAACAGTACGAGTTAGAATTAAAGGAGAAAAAGGATACATTACTATAAAAGGAAAAGGTAACGAATCGGGCTTGACACGTTTTGAATGGGAAAAAGAAATTGCTATTTCAGAAGCAGAAGCTTTATTGCAACTATGCGAAAATGGAGTAATTGACAAAACACGATACAACGTAAGGTTTGACAATCATCTTTTTGAAATAGATGTGTTTACGGGCGAAAACGAAGGCTTAATTGTGGCAGAAATAGAATTGCAATCTGAAAATGAAAACTTCTCTAAACCAAGTTGGTTAGGAAAAGAAGTTACATCTGAAGAAAAATACTACAATGCTTATTTAAGTAATTACCCTTATACTAGTTGGAAATAAGTTATTCTACAATTTCTAAACTTACGCGTAATGGTGAGCGACCTTTATTATGTGAAATATCTAAAAAAGGTCTTTTAGCCATATCAATTTCTCTTTTTCGAGTATGAGGTCCTCTATCGTTAATAGTTACGATAACACTTTTATTATTAGCTAAATTAGTAACCTTTACTTTAGTACCAAATTTCAACTTTTTATGTGCAGCAGTATATTTTTTATTGCTAAAAACTTGTCCACTAGCCGTTTTTCTTCCGTTTAGTTTGTCAGAATAATAAGAAGCTTCAACGTTTTTCTTGTATAATTTAGATTTAAAATTAGCCAAAGAATCTTCTGAATTAATAGAATCTAAGGCACGTATGGAATCCTTTTTCTTTATACTATCTAACAAAAAAGCTTTTCTAACAGAACCCGATTTAGGTGCATTAGAAAAGCTTAATAATATTGTAATAAGCATCAAAAAAGAAACTATCTTGATATTTTTTTTCATAATTTACAGTTTTAGTTCACTTATTACTATAAAGAAAACGATTAATTAAACCAATTTGTCCAAGGAAGTCTTGACAAAATTAAGATCAATCCAAAAGTATAAAAAACAGCAATTTTTTTGAATTTACCATTATTACTTTCTTCTTTTTTATGTTTAGACCATCCAATTGTAATTAATGCTAAAGCAATAATATTAATTAATGGATGTTCTAACGAAGTTAATCGGATTGCAGCATCTTTCATGTTTCCTAATTGTCCTGCGCCAATTGGAGAAAGAAAATACAGAATTAACCCAATTAATAATTGAATGTGGCAAATAATCAAGGTAAATAAAGAAAGACGTAAATCTTTATCTTTAAATATTTTTTTTGATCTTAAACCAAAAATGGCATTTAATGAAGCTAGCAACAATAATCCTAAAGCTGCATAAGCTAAAATAGAGTGAACATTTTTAATAGTTTCGTACATACCTAATTTTTTATAGTGAAACACAAATATAATAAATAAAAAAACCTCTTCTTCAAAAAAATGAAGGAGAGGTTTTAATAATTAACTTTAATTTTTCTTAGAAGTTATAACGCATAGTAAAGTTCCAAGTTCTACCTAAACCAAAGAATCCAAAGTTTCCATCTGCGATTCCATTATACACTCTATTGTTAGATTGATATGTACCTAAAGCTGGATTTGAAGAACTAATATTATCTGTTGTTTTGATGTTTGAAGTTAATTCAGATAAATATATCTCATTAAAAACGTTATTCATGTTAAATCTAAAATTAACAGAATTTTGTTTGTTTTTACCCACCAACAATTTATATGAAATTCCGGCATCTACTAAATCATAGCTAGGTAATTCTAAATTATCTTTTGCAACTACATTTGCATACAAATTATCATAATTTCTCCAATCTACATCAATTGTAAAACGTTCAAAAATTTCATATTTAGCGCCTAATCCCCATGTGGTTTGAGCAGCATCACCTACTTTTCCTCCTTTAAGATCTGTTTCAGTTTCAACTAAAAGGTTAAGGTTTTCATCAAATTTTCTGCTTGTTGCTTTTCCGTCATATTCCCAGTTTCCAAATGAAGCAAAACCTTTAATGTCTAATTTGTCTATAGGTTTTAAAACAAAATCTAATTCTAAACCAGTATGAACTTGTTTTACCCCTTGATTTGATGTAAAAATTACATCTCCAGCTAATACTGGCGTTGAACCTATTACTGCATCTGCAGCTTGCACTGTAGATGTGGTAACAACTCTATCTTCCCATGTTGTTCTATAAGCATTTAAGCTACCAGAAAATATTTTAGATTTGTAGCTATATCCAGCCTCTAAACCTAAAACTTTTTCATTATTAGTTAATGGATTGACTTGATTTGTAAAATTTAAATATATATTATCGTGGTATGGTTGACGAGAATAGTAACCTGTATTAGCATATACAGAATGATTTTCTGAAATTATATAACTACCACCTGCTTTTACATTATACCCAACATTATTAACTTTTTCTGAATCTTGATAGTCAGCTTGGTAGTCATAATAATCAAATCTTTGGTGAGATTGATTAGAAACCGCTCCTTGGAAAAATGCTGATAATTTATCGTTAGAATATTCTAACTGACCAAAAACTCCTCCGTATGAAATGGTTTCACTATAATCGTAATCTATTTTTTGATTATCATCTGCAGTGTGAAAAAATGCATACCAAGGGTTGATGTTATAGGATTGGTTTACAGTATTTGTAGCACTTGGTAAAGTATTTGGATTTGGGATAACATGATTATTATCTCTTAAAAATCTACTTTCACTCCATCCGTTTAATCCCATAAAATTTGAAATTTGACGATAGTGATCTCCATTATACGTTCTTAAATCTAAACCAAAATTTAAATTCAAATTTTTATTTAATTCTTTTTTCAAATTAGATACAATTCCATACCATGCATGATTGTTCATAGAGGCTCTTATTGCATAGTTTGAACCCGTTCCAATCCCGTCTGAATCAGCTAAGTTATTTGCATAAATTTGATCATAATTGATATAGGTGCTTTGGTTTGCTCCAGTATATGGATTTAACTCAGAAATACTTCTTTTTCCTCCACCATAATTACCAGTTCCTCCACCTCTTCCCCAAGATGCATATAAAACAGTTGATAATGACGTAGTGCTATTGATATTGAAATCCCAGTTTAAGTTAGCCACTGGCTTGTGATAGAAGTTAGTTCTCTCAGAAATATATTGACCGTTTAAGTAACCAAAATTATTATTATATTTTCTTCCAAAACCTAAGTAATCAGAAATTCTTTTTGTAAAGTTTTGATCATGTGCTTGTGGTGCACCAGTAATCAAGAAATTAAAATTATGCTTATCATTTGGTTTATACCCAAAAGATATAAAATAGTTTTGTCCTTCCCCTCTTGTTCCTTGGTTGTAACCATCACCTTGCCAGTGAGACAACATGATACTCATACCAAAACCTTTTGCATTCATACCTGTGTTGTATGCTGCCGTTGATTTAAAATAATCACTATTTGCAACACCCATTGACACAAAACCACCCTCTTTTTTATCAGTTGCTTTAGTTACAAAGTTAACAGTTCCTCCTACAGAAGATATAGCTAACTTAGAAGAACCTAAACCTCTTTGTATTTGAATAAAATTAGCAATATCTGACATACCTGACCAGTTAGACCAATACATTTTACCATCTTCCATACCATTAATTGGCTGTCCGTTTAATAAAAATGCTGTGTTGTCTTGTTGAAAACCTCTAACAGTAATTCTAGAATCTCCATAACCACCAGATTGTCCAGCAACATAAACAGATGGTGTGTTAACCATTGCTTGGGTTACATCTGAAGTACCTACTTTTTCTTGAATTTCTACTGCTTTTATTGTAGAAACTGCAATAGGTGTTTTTCTTTCTTTAGCAACGTCAATAATTCCTTTTCCAACTACAATAATTTCTTCCAACTGACTAGCATCAGCAGTTAATAGGATATTTCCGACATTAACAGAATTACCACTTACAGTAAAAGAAACAGTTTTTGTTTCAAATCCTAAATAAGAAATTACTATTTGTCCAGATTTTTCTGAAGTAGTAATTTCAAACTTTCCATCAAAATCTGTTGCAGTTCCTGTTTTAGTTCCTTTTACAACTACACTTGCTCCAACTAATGGTTGGTTGAATTCGCCATCAATAATAGTACCTGTTACTTTTGATTGTGAGAACACCGTTAGGCTTGATAAAAACATAAACCCAATAAACAATACATTTTTAAAAACTTTCATTTTGTTGATTTTTGTTAAAATTTTTTGCAAATTTGACATAAGATTTTGTTTTATATGTTAAGTTAATATTAACAAAAACAGCTTGTTTGATTAAATATCTAAACTATAACTTTTGGCGATTTTTTTATACATTTTACCGGTAAAAAAATTAGAATAAAAAAAAATTTCACAAAAAGATGTGAAATTTTTAAATAAAATTATGTGTTTTTGTTTATTTTAAATACGATTTTAATAAAAATGTTGTAGAACTATCGTGTTGATTTACTTTTTCTGACACAATTTCATCTAATATAGAATTAGCTAATTGTTTTCCTAACTCAACACCCCATTGATCATAACTAAAAATATTCCAAATAATACCTTGTACAAATATTTTGTGTTCATACATAGCAACTAATGCTCCTAAGGATTCTGGAGTTAGTTTATTAATAAGTATGGTATTAGTTGGTTTATTTCCTGTAAACACTTTAAAAGGCAAAAGAAAATCGGCTTTTTCATTTGAAACACCTTGCTTTTCAAATTCTGCTTTTACTTGTGCTTCCGTTTTACCCATTAATAAGGCTTCGGTTTGAGCAAAGAAATTCGACATTAATTTGTCATGATGATCTTTGTTTCCGTAAAGCGAATGTTTATATCCAATGAAATCCGTTGGGATTAATTTAGTTCCTTGGTGAATTAATTGAAAAAAAGCATGTTGGGAGTTGGTCCCTGGTTCTCCCCAAATAATGGTTCCGGTTTGATAATTTACTGGCTTTCCATCTCTACCTACACTTTTTCCATTACTCTCCATAATACCTTGTTGTAAATAAGGCGCTAATTTTTGTAAGTATTGTGTATAAGGAATTAAAGCTTCGCTTTCAGCTCCAAAAAAGTTATTGTACCAAATACTCAATAAAGCTAAAATTACTGGGATATTTTTATCGAAGGATTCATTTTTAAAATGTTCGTCCATTTCGTTAGCGCCTTTCAATAAATTATCAAAGTTATCAAAACCTACCGCTAAACTTACAGACAAACCTACAGCACTCCATAATGAAAAACGACCTCCAACCCAATCCCACATTGGAAAAACGTTGTCTGGATTAATTCCGAATTCAGTTACTTTTTGAATATTAGTTGAAACCGCCACAAAATGCTTAGCTACATCTTCTTGAGTTGCCGATTGTAAAAACCAACTTCTTATGGTTTCTGCATTTGACAATGTTTCTTGTGTTGTAAAGGTTTTAGAAACTATTACAAACAATGTGGTTTCTGGATTTAATTTTTTAATTACTTCATTTACATGATCTCCATCTACATTAGAAACAAAATGAACGTTTAAATGATTTTTGTAGAACTGTAAAGCTTCAACAATCATAGCCGGACCTAAATCAGATCCTCCAATTCCAATATTAACAACATCAGTAAATGGTTTTCCTGTAAATCCTTTTCTATTTCCTGAAATAACTTCGTTAGAAAAGTTTTTGATTTTATTTTTTACCGAATATACTTCTGGAATAACGTTAATACCATCAACCAAAACCATATCTGATTCTTTTGCTCGTAATGCAGTATGTAAAACTGCTCTATCTTCTGTTTGATTTATTAAATCTCCTTCGAAATAGCTAGAGATTGCCTCTTTTAAATGGACTTCATTTGCTAAATTTAATAATAAATCTAGTGTTTGTTCATCAACAATGTTTTTAGAATAATCTATTAAAAAATCATTCCATTGAATGTGAAAATTTTCTGCTCTATTTGTATCCGATGCAAACAATTCTTTCATTGAAATTTGCTGCATTTTTTCGAAATGTGATTGTAATTTTTGCCATGCTTCCGTTTGAGAAGGATTTACTTTTGATAGTGTCATTATTCTTTAAATTTTAATGCTGTTATACTGTCTAATTCTTTCTTTAGGGGGGCAATATGTGATAAATATTTTTTCTTGTGAGATTCATTCATTGGTTCTGCATTTGGCAATTGTTGTCTTAAAGGATCAACTTGAACTCCGTTTTTCCAAAATCGATAACAAACATGAGGTCCTGTTGCTAATCCGGTACTTCCTACTTTTCCAATTACTTGTCCTTGTGTAACACGTTGCCCATTTTTTACTAAAATTTTAGACATGTGTAAATATTGTGTTGCATAAGTAGAACTGTGTCTTACTTTTACAAAATTTCCGTTTCCAGAAGTGTAACCTGTTCGCTCTACAACACCAGAAGCAGTTGTTTTAATAGGCGTTCCATGAGGAGCCGCATAATCTGTTCCGTTATGTGCTTTAAAACGCATTTGAACAGGATGAAAACGTTTTCCAGAAAAACGGGAGGAGATTCTAAAATAATCTAATGGCGCTTTTAAAAACATGCTTTTTAATCCTTTTCCATTTTCATCATAAAAATCTGCATATTTCTGATTATCAGAAATTTTATATGGAAATGCGAAAATCTTTTTGCCTTTATGTTCAAAATAAGAAGCTTCTATGCTTTCTACACCAACATAAATAGTATCATCTATAAAACGCTCGTTTATTGTAACTGCAAATTTATCTCCTTTTTGTATTTTAAAGAAATCTACTGTATAGGCATAAATATTGGCTAATTTATTAGCTAAACCAGCACTAACTCCAGCATTACTTAATGTTTCAGACAAAGAACCTTCAATCTCAGCAGCAACAATTCTTCTTTTTAAAGTTGTAGGTTTTTGTTTATTAGACACAACTATTGAATCTCTAAAATCAATAACCGTATAATTAATTTTATCTTCTATATAAATTAATGCCTTTAAGGTGTTCGGTTTCTTTTTATCTAGAAATAAAATATAAGGTTTACCTGCTTTAATTCTTCTAACATTAAAAGAATCTTTTACTTTTTTAGTTACATCATAAATTCTTAAACTGTCTTTGAGCGGGAATTTTTCTAATATTTTTCCAAAAGTATCACCAGAACGAATTGTATCTCGTACCACTTTGTAATCATTAAAAGTAAATCCATATTCTTTAATAATGGGTTCCTTTTTAACTACTGTTTTTTTAGTTTTTTCTGTTTCATCTTTTGAATTACAGGCTGTAAAAAATGTGACAAATATAATGGCTAATACGAAATATCTCAATGTATGTTGTTTTATGCAAATTGCAGTTATTCTCCCCAGTTATCTATTTCTTCTTTTGTCCATAATTCTGGGAAGAAAATTCTTTTTTGGTATTTTGGTAGCATGTATTTTTTCCAATCACTTCCACCTGTTGCTTCATGATTTCCTGGCACACTTTCAATGTATTTTTTAGCTGCATTAAAATGTCCCATAACCCAAGTAATATTAACCGTTACATCATAATGACGCATGGCTGCAACTAATTCCGGATTTTTTTGATCAACTTCTGGCAATTGTTTGAATTTTCTCCACAAGTTAATTGTGTTGTATTCTTCCATCCAATCTAAGAACACTTTTTTGTATTTTCTTTCGAATTCTAAGATTAAATACGATTTTTCTCCCGTATGATAATCTTTTCCTGCTGCTTGCCAATATAAATGTTCGAAAGCATGATCATATGGTGTATTTCTATCAATTGTAGCTCTAAAACGATTATCGATTAAATTAATTAAATCTGTTGAACTGAATTCAATTAAACGATATTGAGCCGATTGAAAACCACTAGCTGGAGTAAGAGTATTTCTGAATTTTAGATATTGTTCTGGCTCCATACCGTCTTTCATGATATCGAAAGAAGTCGTTAACATGTCAAAATAGCGACTAATTCTGCCTAATTTTTCAGTAAAATAAGCAGTTGTTGGCTTTTCATTATGGCACAATTGATTCATTTCCCACAGAATCATTTTAAACAATAACTCATTTACTTGATGGTACATTACAAATACCATTTCGTCTGGCAAAGTGGTTCTTTGTGTTTGAAGGCTTAAAAGCGCATCTGTTTGAATGTAGTCCCAATATGTAATGGGTTTAGCCCAAAGTAAACCTTCTAAATGAGTAGCGGTATTTTGATTGATGGCTTCAAATTTATCGTGAAGTTGATTTAATTGATTCTGAATTTTAGGAGTTACTTCCATTATTTTTCTACTTTAACTTTGAATGAATTTTTTAAACCTTTAAAAGCTTCTAAATCAGCTTTTATAGAACCTATGGCTAAACTAGCCTTTATACGTATTGGAATTTTATTATCGTCATCTGATATCCAAACCGTTAGACTTTCTTCTTCTTTAAAAACTCTACCAGCCTGAACATAGGGTCTGAATATCATACAAGAAATTTTTCCAAATTTAGTACTAATATCTTCTCGGCCTAAAAATTTTAACTTAAACTTCGTGGTTTCATCATCAAAAAACATATCTATTGCTATAGATTCGCCCACTTTTAATTTATCAATTGAAGGGTGATTTCTTAAATAATAAAATGAAGAAACAATATCTTGAACTTGCTCTGGTGTAGAGAACGTTTTTTCAGTTTTCTTTTTATAATCTTTTACTAAAACGGTATTTTTTTCTTGATTAAAAAAGCCTTCTTGATTTTTAGTATAACCACCTTCATCAATTTTTCTAACAAATTGATACGGTTTTCCGGTTTCTTTATCAAAATAACTTTCATAGTTATCTTCCACTTCAAAAAAGAATTTTGCCATACCTGTTGTCCATCCTTTACCAACAACGTGATGCACTTTTTTGTTGTTTTTAACAGCGTCTTTGATTTCTAGAGTTGCATAGCCAGCATTGACCATGCCGTAGTGAATTCTTAGCTTTACCCATTCTCCTGTTGTAAAGGCGTTTTCTTTTTGTACAAATGAATTTGTAAACACAAAAAGAACTAGAAGCAAGATAATTTTTTTCATATGTTTAAGTTTTATTTTTAGCGGTAACATATGATATCGCTATTAATAATTTGCGTTTGATTAAGCAAACTTTTTGTTTTTTGCGATTTCATATTTAGTTCATTTTTTAATGAAAAAGCAAATTCTGTTCCAAAAATAGTAAAACAAAAAAACCCAGTCAAAAATATGACTGAGTTTTTATGCTATTAACCAACCAAAAAACTATAAATTATGAAAATTTATTACAAAACAAGGCAAACTACCTCCCTGTTTTGCGAGTGCAAAGGTATTAATGTTTTATGATATTCTTAGTTAAATTTAAACTTTAACATATTTTTATCAAAAAAACTGCCTTGAAAACACTTTTGTTAAATGAATTGATAATAAATTTTGATTTTTATAACGTACCTCGCAATTCTTGCTCACGTTCAATCGACTCAAAAAGGGCTTTAAAGTTTCCAGCACCAAAACCTCTTGCACCCATTCTTTGAATAATTTCGAAGAAAAGTGTTGGACGATCTTCCACAGGCTTTGTAAAAATTTGCAATAAATAACCTTCTTCATCCGCATCAATCATGATACCTAATTTTTGAAGTTCATGGATGTCTTCCTTAAATTTATCCATGTGATCTTTTAATCTATCAGGAATTGCATCGTAATACGCTTGAGGCGGAGTACTTAAAAACTCGATACCTCTTGCACGCATTTGAGCAACGGTTGTTAAAATATCATCGGTTGCTACAGCAATGTGTTGCACACCTTCTCCTTCATAAAAATCTAAATATTCTTCAATTTGAGAACGTTTTTTTCCTTCCGCTGGTTCATTGATAGGAAATTTAATTCTTCCGTTACCATTACTCATTACTTTAGACATTAAAGCGGAATATTCAGTAGTAATTTGTTTGTCGTCAAATGAAAGGAAGTTCACGAATCCCATAACGTCTTCAAACCATTTTACGGCTTCATTCATTCTATTCCATCCTGTATTACCCACCATATGGTCGATAAATTTTAAACCAACTGGTTCTGGATTGTAATCTGATTTCCATTCACTATATCCTGGTAAAAAGATTCCGTTATAATTTTTACGTTCAACAAAAATAAATACTGTTTCTCCGTATGCGCCATAAATACCTGCTCGAACCACTTCTCCATTTTCGTCTTTTTCAACCACTGGTTCAAAATATGGTTTTGCACCACGTTTAGTAGTTTCTTGAAAAGAAAGACGTGCATCCTCTACCCAAAGGGCAATAACTTTAACACCATCTCCGTGTTTTTTTACGTGTTCGCCAATTAAAGAATCACTGTTTAAAGCGGTAGTTAATACCAAACGTATTTTATCTTGCTTTAATACATAAGAAGCTCTGTCTTTAACTCCAGTTTCTAATCCCGCATACGCTAATGATTGAAACCCGAAAGCTGTTTTGTAAAAATGAGCCGCTTGTTTTGCATTACCTACGTAAAACTCTACATAATCTGTTCCCATTAAAGGTAAAAAGTCTTGTGCTCCTTCAAAGATTTTTTCTAATCCGTATTCTACTGATTTTATTTCTTGTGCCATTTTGTTTTTATTTTTTTTCTATTTGATAGAATCTACAAAAGTAGAATCTATATAAAGAGAATCGTTACTATAATTTTGTTCTGTTTGTTCTTCCAAATAAATGGAATCGTTAAACTTTTGATTTTTTATTTCTTCTATTTTATTATTAACCAGGTCTGAAAAACTAACTTGATAAATAAAAACCGCAAACACAATTACGATAAAATATAATGAAGATAAAATTGTTGTAATTAAACAAATAATCTTTGCGATATATACATTTTGTCTACTTTGTGGCGAATATATACTTGGATCTACATCGTATTCTTTAAGACTTTTTACTGAGAGAACTAGCCCTACAATTCCTAAAATTAACGAAATAAAAACTATTAATCCACAACAAAATCCTAAAAACATAAGTACTAAAGCAATTACTCCAAGTATTAACGCTGTTGGGTCGGCTGATAATTTATTATAATTCATTTAGTCTAACCAAGATTGATAATAGGTGTCATCAGCAATATTCATAGCTTCTTCTGTAACCATTAAAGGTTTAAAAGTATCTACCATTACGGCTAACTCTAACGTTTCTTTTTTACCAATACTTCTTTCTGCTGCTCCTGGGTGTGGTCCGTGAGGAATTCCCGCAGGATGTAACGAAATATTTCCTGGTTTTACATCGTTTCTACTCATAAAATCACCATCAACATAATACAACACCTCATCGGCATCAATATTACTGTGATTATATGGAGCTGGAATTGACAATGGGTGATAATCGTATAATCTTGGAACAAATGAACAAATTACAAATGCATTTGTTTCAAAAGTTTGGTGAATGGGTGGTGGTAAATGAATTCTACCTGTAATTGGTTCGAAATCGTGAATTGAAAACGCATATGGATAATTATATCCGTCGTATCCAATAACATCAAACGGATGCGAGGCATACACCATTTCAAAAATTTCGTCTTTTTTCTTAACTTTAATTACGAAATCTCCGTTTTCATTATAGGTTTCTAATTCTTCAGGACGACGAATATCTCTTTCACAAAATGGTGAATGTTCTAATAATTGTCCGAACCAATTTCTATATTGTTTTGGTGTATAAACTGGCGAATGTGATTCTACGATAAACAAACGGTTATCTTCGGTATCAAAATCCATTTTATAAATCATTCCTCTAGGAATTACTAAGTAATCTCCATATTTGAAATCTAAATTTCCTAACATGGTTCTTAGTTTTCCTGTTCCTTGATGAATAAAAATTACTTCATCAGAATCTGTATTCTTGTAAAAATAATCGGTCGTTGATTTTCTTGGCGCCGCCAAAACGATATGACAATCCGAATTAGTTAATACAATTTTTCTACTTTCTAAAAAATCGTCTTGCGGTGCAACATCAAATCCTCTTAATTTATAAGATTGAATGTTGTTTGCTTTTGCAATTTTAGGTGCAGCGCTATATTGTTTTCTGATTTCTTTAACCTGTGTAGGTCTTTGTTCGTGATAGGAATTTGTTGACATACCGTCAAAACCCACTGTTCCAAACAATTGCTCATAATACAAATCTCCGTTTGGTTTACGGAATTGTGTATGACGTTTGGGAGGAATTGCCCCTAATTTATGATATATTGGCATTTTTTCTTTTTTTAAAAGTTCTTAATTAAAATTTTAAACAAGATTAAAAATCTTGCTATAAATCAAAAGAAGTTTTGCTCACTCAGGATTTCTCTTGATGAGGAACTTTAAATGCGAAAGTAAGTCTGTCCAATTTTTCATCATTACAAATATCGTAAAAAAATAATTAAAACCAAAAACCAACTGAAAACCATGTATAATGATTTCTAGTTTCTGGCGACCATGAGTGTTTAATTTCCAATGGCCCTATTACTGTTTCCATCCCGTATCCTAAGGAATAACCCGAATATTTAGGATTTGCAAACCAAGTATCTAATGTGTCAAAAATATTATTTCCTATGTTTGCAAAATTAGCAATAAAATTAAAATGATGCTTCTTAATAAACTCATAATCTGCTGTTAATGATAATTTTAAGTAACTTTCTCCTGCAATACTTAAAAAATCATAACCAAAAAATGGCTTTATATTGTTTACTTGCTGAAAACCATATCCTCCTAAAATAAAATCAAAATAAGATATACTTCGTTCTCCAATAGCAAATCCGCCTTCAGATTGAAGTTTAAAAGTCATGTGTTTGAAAACAGGTTGCGCAAATCCAAAATCTGCTTTAGCGATTGAAAATCGTTCAAAATTATTCATATAATCAGATGAGTAAACATACGAACGTATTTCAGAGTTAAAATTCCACCCTGTTTTTGGGAAGTATTTTTTATCAAATGAATCGTATTTTACAAATCCAAAAAGTGATAAATAATTACTGCTTTCAAAAACCGAATTTGTGTTTTGTAGGGTTTCAGACCTTAATCTTAAATATTTAAATTCCAAACCTCCTCCTATAGAAAACTTTTGAGCAAATATTGTTTGTAAATAAGCTTGATTACTTAGATCTAAAAAATCGATATTTAAATTATTTATATTGGATCCAATTGCTAAATCTCTGGTAATAGCACTTGTTATGTTTTTATTAAATGTTGTTAGTTTAGAATTTAAACCAAAACTCCAATAGAAACCATTATCCAAATAATAATCAAAATTATAACGAATATTATCTCCTAAAATTAAATCTAAAGAAGCAACATCATTCTTTACTAATAATTTTTTTTTGGTATAATTCAACAAAATTCCACTTTTAAATAAATCATCATAATGCAATCCAAATTTCAAAAATGTATTGTTTTCGTTTTCTTTTAGTTCTAAAATAAGATTATCTCCATCTTGCATTTTTTCAAAAGAATAATTTATGGCACTAAAATTTTGAGTAGCATTTAAATTTGAAATTCCCTTTTGTAATTGTTTGTTAGAAATTTTTATATTTCTTTTAAATTTTAACTTCCCTAAAATATAGGCTCTAGTATAATTATCTAGCTTATTAAAACTAACTTCTTTAATGTAAATAGAATCTTGAACAACCGTTTCTTGAATTTTTTTTATTTTTGGATTTCCGTAAGGTGCAAGTTCTCTAATAAACTCATTTGCTTTTTGATTCCCTTTGTAAATAATTTCTTTTCCTTTTGCAAAATCTACAACAGAATATCCTTTGATATCTGGTTTTATGTAAATATCCGTTTCTTTTTGCTTTCCTTCCATTTTTTCAATCATGGAAAAATTATTAATTTGTGCTAAAACCGACGTTACTTCTTTTAATTCATCTCTTGTTTTTAATCCGTCCTGAACATCAACACCAATTATAACTTGAACACCTCTTGCCCTTAATTCTTCTACAGGATAATTATCTACAACACCGCCATCAATTAACAATCTGTCATCAATTTCAACTGGACTATATAATGTAGGGAGAGCACCACTGGCAATAATGCTTTGAGCCAAAACACCTTTATCTAAAACAATTTTCTCTCCTGTTTCAGCATCTGTAGCAATACATAAAAAAGGAATTGGCAATTGATTAAAATCACGAATATTACTTACATGTTGCGTTAATAAAGAAATTAAATTAAAATTATAAAGCCCTTTTGATAATCCTGATGGCAATCCTAATTTAAATTTATTAAAAGGCAGTGTTAAAGCATAAATTTCATCATTTCGCTTTTCGTAAAACGTTTTAGATTCTCTTGGAGTGTAGTCTTGTAATAAAGCATCTATATCAATATTTGAAAAAATAGAGTCTAGCTGTTTAGCACTATATCCTGATGCATACAAACCACCAACAACTGCACCCATACTAGTTCCTGCAATATAATCTACTTTAATTCCTAACGAATCGATTACTTTTAGCACACCAATATGAGCCAAACCTTTAGCTCCACCACCACTAAGTACAAGTCCTACTTTTGGTCGTGAATTTTCTTGTCCTAAGCTGATTTGGATGCAAATTAGTAGGCTTATAAACAAGAATAGTTTTTTCATTACTTTTTTTCTGATTGAATTGTCTTGTAAAAGTCGGAAATTTTTTTGGCTTTTGAAAGACCCACAACCTCAGAAATTGCTTTTTCGTCAGCGATTTGCAATCTTTTAACACTTTTGAAATGTTTCATTAATGTAATCATGGTTTTTTCGCCAATTCCGGGAATACTTTCCAAACTATTGGTTAAAGCCGATTTACTTCGCTTATCGCGATGATGCGTAATTCCAAATCGGTGCGCTTCGTTTCGTAAAAACTGAATTACTTTTAAAGTTTCCGATTTTTTATCCAAATACAAAGGTGCCGAATCGCCCGGATAAAACAATTCTTCTAAACGTTTAGCAATTCCAATAATCGCAATTTTTCCTCGCAAGCCTAAATCATCAATGCTTTTTAAAGCCGAAGACAATTGTCCTTTTCCGCCATCTATAATAATCAATTGCGGTAACGGTTGATTTTCGTCTAACATGCGTTTGTATCTTCGGTAAACGACTTCTTCCATGGATGCAAAATCATTTGGCCCTTCAACGGTTTTAATATTAAAATGTCGATAATCTTTCTTGCTTGGCTTTCCGTCTTTAAAAACTACACAAGCTGCAACTGGATTCGTTCCTTGAATGTTTGAGTTGTCAAAACATTCAATATGACGAGGCTCAACCGATAAGCGCAAATCTTTTTGCATTTGTGCCATAATTCGATTCGTATGACGTTCTGGATCTACGATTTGGATTTGCTTTAATTGATCTAATCGGTAATATTTGGCATTGCGTTCTGATAATTCTAAAATTTGCTTTTTATCCCCTAATTGAGGAACTGTGACTTTAATTCCCGACACTTCGGGATCGCCTAAATCTATTGGAAAAGGAACTACAATTTCTCTTGCATTTAAATGAAACCGTTCGCGCAATTCAACTACAGCTAATTCTAATAATTCTTCGTTCGTTTCATCTAATTTTTTCTTTAATTCCAATGTATGTGAACGTACAATAGCACCATGCGAAATTTGTAAAAAGTTCACATACGCCATAGTTTCATCGGAAATAATAGAAAAAACATCCAAATTCGAAATTTTCGGATTTAATATTGTGGAACGCGATTGATAATTTTCTAAAACCTCTATTTTTTCTTTGATTTTTTGCGCTTCTTCAAACTTCATTTCCATTGCTAAATCGGTCATCAATCGCTTAAAATCTTTCAAACTCTCTTTGAAATTTCCTTTTAAAATTTGACGGATTTTTTCTACCTGATTCTGATAATTTTCAGCCGATTCATAATCTTCACATGGTCCTTTACAATTCCCAATATGATATTCTAAACACACTTTAAACTTCCCAAAATCGATATTGGGTTTTGATAAATCATAATTACAAGTTCGCAACGGATACAACTCTTTAATCAAATCTAAAATAGTGTGAACGGTTTTAAAACTGGTATACGGTCCAAAATATTCTGAACCATCTTTAATCATTTTTCGGGTAGAAAATATTCTAGGAAATCGTTCGTTTTTAATACAAATCCAAGGATACGTTTTGTCATCGCGAAGCAACACATTATAACGTGGTTGTAGCTTTTTAATCAGATTATTTTCCAACAACAACGCATCGGTTTCCGTAGGAACGACAATGTGCTTAATCGTAACAATTTTCTTAACTAAAACCGAAGTTTTATAATTATCGTGATTTTTAGTAAAATACGATTGAACGCGTTTTTTTAAGTTTTTCGCTTTTCCAACATACAGAATTTTTCCTTCCTTATCATAATACTGATACACGCCCGGATTATCAGGTAACGTTTGGATTTGAAGTTCTAATAGTGTTTGCATTTTTTAAGAAAAGAGTAAAGAACAAAGATAAGAGAATTGTTTTAATTGGCACGCGGACAAAACGGATGCTTTGCAGCACTGATTGAAGCGTTGTTTTTTACTCAGAGATTCAACGAGCTTTTTTTGATTTTGATGCTGTTGAATAGAGTTACACAGAGTCTAAAACTTCGTACGTTTTACTTTTAAACTTTTCATTTCTTCAATTTGTATTCCAATAAAAAATTGATTTTTGAAGTTGTTCTTGCCCTTGTTCTTGAACTTTTCGTATTTTTAACACTTTAGATTTTAAAAATGACAGCCTCAAAACCACTTGTAATACTTAAAGAAACCATTTTAGCTGGCGAAAGCAAAACCATTAACATGGAAATTGCCAAGTTGCATACCATGAATAAATTGAAAATTCCAATAATTGTGGAACGTTCAAAATTAGATGGTCCAACGGTTTTATTTACCGCTTGCTTGCATGGCGATGAAATCAATGGAACTGAAATCGTGCGGCAGTTAATTGTTCAAAAAATTAACAAACCTAAACGAGGCACCATTATTTGTATTCCTATCATTAATATTTTCGGATTCATTAATAAAACACGTGAATTTCCAGATGGACGTGACTTAAATAGGGTTTTTCCAGGAAGCAAAACCGGTTCTTTAGCGAGTCGTTTTGCCTACTATGTCTTAAAAGAAATTATGCCTCATGTGGATTATGCCATCGATTTTCATGCCGGTGGCGCAAGCCGTTTTAACGCTCCACAAATTAGAATTGTTCCTGAAAACCCGGAATTAAAAAAGCTTTCTGATGTTTTTAATGCGCCTTTTACTTTGTTTTCAAAAAATATCTCGGGTTCGTTTCGAAATTCTTGCGATAAATTAAATATCAAAATGTTGCTTTTTGAAGGTGGAAAATCGTTAGACTTAAATGACAACGTTACAAATGAAGCAGTAGAAGGAACTAAGCGATTTTTAGACCATTTAGAAATGCTAAATCCAAGAAAAAAAACAAGTATTCCGAAAAAAAATACGATTTACATTGAAAAATCGAGTTGGGTTAGAGCCAAATATTCAGGAATGTTTCATGGTCTAACTACGATTGGTAGTTTTGTTAAAAAAGGCGAATTATTAGCTACAATTTCTGACCCGTATGGAAAAGTAGAACACAAAATGAAAGCGCCACATGAAGGTTATGTAATTAATGTAAATGATGCGCCCATTATTTATCAAGGTGATGCTATTTTTCATATTTCTACACATTTATCTTAAAACCTAACAATTGTCATATTTTGTTCTATTAGCTGAAAGTATTTTTGCTAAAATTATCAGATATGCAATTTTGGAAAAAACTTTCACACGAAGAACGAAATACTAGAATAGAAAAAGCGTTACATGAAAATGTAAATTTTTCTAAAGACGCATCATTAGGATATCCGGCATCTAAATTAGATGGTCGTGTATTTTATGATGATGCACCATTTTTAAAAGATGCACCTACATTACAAACGTATGTTGCCAATCCAAACAATATTGGATGCCATACTTTTGGTACTTCTGAAAAAGCGTTTTATGGAACTCAAGAAATAGAACGCGAAGTTTTAAACGTAATCGCAGTAGACATTTTTAAAATAAAAGAAAACGAATTTGATGGTTATATTGCTCCAGGCGGAACCGAGGCTAATATTCAGGCGATATGGGTTTTTAGAAATGAATTCCTGCATAATTTTGATGCCAAGTTAGATGAAATTGCCATTTTAGCATCAGAAGACACGCATTATTCTATTCCAAAAGCTTCGAATTTATTACAAATCGATTGGTTAAAAATTCCGGTTGGTTTTGAAAGCCGTGAAATTGATGAAGAAGCTTTAGATACGATTCTTTCAGATGCTAAAAATAAAGGTAAAAAATACTTTATTGCTGTGTCTAATATGGGAACTACTATGTTTGGTTCAGTTGATAATCCAGATGTTTACACTTCTGCATTAGAAAAACATCAAGTAACGTATCGTTTACATATAGATGGTGCTTATGGCGGATTTGTGTATCCGTTTAGTAATCAAAATTCAAACATAAACTTTAGTAATCCTAAAATTAGTTCCATTACGATTGATGCACACAAAATGTTGCAAGCTCCTTATGGAACCGGAATTTTTGTTTGCCGAAAAGGATTAATCGAAAACGTATTAACAAAAGAAGCCGAATATGTAGAAGGAATGGATTTAACCCTTTGCGGAAGTCGTTCAGGGGCAAATGCCGTTGGTGTTTGGATGATATTATTTACTTATGGCGCCTATGGTTGGTTTGAAAAAGTAAGTGTTTTACAAATGCGTACCCAATTTTTATGTAATGAACTAGATAGTTTAAACATCCAATATTTCCGTGAACCATTTATGAATATCGTAACGATTCATTCGGAATCCATTCCAGAAAAAATTGCTGAAAAGTATGATTTGGTTCCTCAACAACACAATGAAAACAACAAATGGTATAAAATTGTGGTGATGGATCACGTAGAAATAGAACATTTAACTACTTTTATAGACGAATTGAAAGCGTCTGTAAATGGATAAAAAGGCATTAAGAAGTAAGTACAAAGTATTAAGACAATCATTAACTGAAGAAGAAATCGAAGACAAAAGTTTGGCGATTGCTAACCAATTGTTGCGAATGGATACCATATTTAGCGACAGACAGGTTTGGGACAAATTGTATTACCATTTGTTTTTAACGATTGAGGAGCAAAAAGAAATCAATACCGAATATATACTGCAAATTTTAGCGGGAAAAGATAAAGAAATCGTCATTTCTAAGTGCGACTTTACCACTTTAGGAATGACGCATTTTTTATTAACGGATAATACCAAAATCAAAAAGAACAGTTACAACGTTCCGGAACCCGTTGATGGTTTAGAAGTACCAGATGCGAAAATTGATGTAGTTTTTGTGCCACTTTTAGCTTACGACAAGCAAGGAAATCGTGTTGGCTACGGAAAAGGTTTTTACGATAACTTTCTAAGTAAATGCAAGCCCGAAACTATTAAAATTGGGTTGTCGTTCTTTCCTCCTGAAGAAAAAATTGAAGATGTTTCGGAGAGTGATGTGAATTTGGATTTTTGTGTGACGCCTGATGGAGTTATTTGTTTTTGAATTCGAAAACCTTATCTCCAACAAAGAGTTTTAGCTTTAAATCTTTAGAGCTATTGAGTTTGTTTTCTAAAACTTTTTCTTCTGAAAAATAATTAATTCTTTTTCTATTTGTCAAAAAGTAGGGTGTTATAAAATGAAATTCTATTTTATTATCAGATAATTTATCAATCCCAAAAGCTGGATTAGTGTAATTTATGTATATACTATCTTCAGCTTCTAGAATATATCGTTTAATGTTTTCATCAACTATTATTTCATAAACTTCTTTTGATGCTTTTAAACTGAATACAATGTTGTCTGGACTAGGTGCTTCGTGTTCTCTGATAACTTCAATTTTCTCAATGTAATTTTCATTCTCCTTTTTACATCCATAAAAAAGAAATGTTATTGAAAACAATAAAAAAATTGAGTTTTTCATGTAGAGATTATTTATCAGCTAATGCTTCTTCTTTATCCGCATTAGCAAAAGCTCTTTTATTAAATACAATTAAAATCCCAACACCTGTTGAAATCGCTACATCGGCTACGTTGAAAATGGCGTTAAAGAAGGTAAAGTGTTTGCCACCCCAAATTGGCAACCAAGAAGGTAAATTGCCTTCCCACATTGGAAAATAAAACATATCTACCACTTCTCCATGAAACCAAGTACCGTAAGGTTGGTCAGCAAAAGCGGTTGCTACTTGATGATAACTATCGTTAAAAATAACACCATAGAAAACAGAATCGATAATGTTTCCTAAAGCGCCTGTAAAAATCAAAGCAATGGCTACGATTAAGTAATTAGACGCTTTCTTTTTTACTGAATCCCACAACCACCAAGCGATTCCGCCAACAGCTAAAATTCTGAATAAGGTTAAGATTAATTTCCCATATTCGCCAGGAATTTCAGCACCCCAAGCCATACCTTCATTCTCTATAAAGTGAATTTGAAACCATTCTAAACCCATTACTTTTATGGATTCTCCAATAAAAAAATGCGTTTTAATGTAGATTTTAGAAATCTGATCGATTAATAAAATAGCTAGGATTAAAATATAGGCTTTCTTTAACGACATGTTCAATTTTTTTGCAAAAATAGTGGAATTTATTAAATAAAAAACGCTCCAAACGGAGCGTTAGTAAAATTTTGTAAAAAGATTAACGTTGCATGTTTTTTGCTTCGATACTCATAGTTGCATGAGGAACGATTTTTAAACGCTCTTTACTTATTAATTTGCCTGAAACTTTACACAAACCATAGGTTTTGTTTTCGATAC
Source organism: Flavobacteria bacterium BAL38 (assembly GCA_000169355.1). Lineage (GTDB taxonomy): Bacteria > Bacteroidota > Bacteroidia > Flavobacteriales > Flavobacteriaceae > Flavobacterium. Next base: position 1,044,354 of record AAXX01000001.1, read on the forward strand.
GAACTAAGGCATTTTTTAAATCTCTAATAAACTTTTCTTGACGAATAGCTAATTGCGAATTGGCTTCTTTACTCATAGTTTCACTACCTTCTTCAAAAGCTTTAAATGTTGGAGATGTATCATCTGTTCCGTTATTTAAATCATTCATATAAGCGCTTTTTATAAGCTCTAAATCACCTTTAGCCTTTTCTAATTTAGCATTAATTAATGCTTTAAATTCTGCCAAATCAGCGTCTGAATATCTAATTTGCTCCTCTACCATAATTTCAATATTTTTTTAGTTAAACGTCGATTATAAATCTTGCGATTCTTATTTTGAAATTAATATACTTGTTTTAATATCATCAAACTCAATTTCCGTACCATTTTCAAGTACTGGAACAAAAATTAACGTTTCCGTTAGTGTTTCTGACTTGATATAGGTTTCATTAGCTAAAACAGCTTCCTCTACTTGAGGATTATTTTCCATTTTAACTACGATTTTGTCTGTAACTTCAAAACCAGAATCTTTTCTAATATTTTGAATTCTGTTTATTAATTCTCTCGCAATACCTTCTTTTCTTAATTCATCTGAAATGGTAATGTCTAATGCCACCGTTATTCCGTTAGAATTTGCTACTAACCAGCCTTCAATATCTTGAGAAGAAATTTCAACATCTTCTAGTGATAAAGTTATACTTTTTCCTGATAAATCAATAACCAACTCCCCTTTTCGTTCTAATTCTGCAATTTGTTCTTGATTAAAACCTTGTATCTCTTTGGAAATCAACCCCATATCTTTACCAAAACGCGGTCCAAGAGTCTTGAAATTTGGCTTAATTTGCTTTACTAAAATACCCGAAGCATCGTCTAATAATTCAATTTCTTTTACATTTACCTCAGCCTTAATTAAGTCTGATACCGCTTCAATTTCTGCACGTTGATTATCGTCAAGTACTGGAATCATTACCTTTTGCAATGGTTGGCGCACTTTAATCATCTCTTTCTTTCTTAGTGATAAAACTAATGAAGAAACCGTTTGTGCCTTCATCATTTTGCTTTCTAATGATTTATCAACAAAGTTTTCAACCATTTTTGGAAACTCCGCCAAATGTACACTTTCAAACGACTCAGAACCTGTAGCTTGTGTTAAATCTCTGTAAAGTTTATCCATAAAGAATGGAGCAATTGGAGCGGAAAGCTTCGCAACAGTTAACAAACACGTATAAAGTGTTTGGTAAGCAGCAATTTTATCTTGCGCATATTCGCCTTTCCAGAATCTTCTTCTACACAAACGAACGTACCAGTTACTCAAGTTTTCTTGAACAAAATCAGAAATAGCACGAGCCGCTTTTGTTGGTTCGTATTCTGCATATGCTTCGTCTACTACTTGAATTAAAGTATTTAATTCGGATAAAATCCAACGGTCAATTTCGGGTCTTTCTTGCAATGGAACTTCCGCTTCATTGTATTTAAATCCATCTATATTAGCGTATAAAGAAAAGAACGAATACGTATTATATAAAGTTCCAAAGAATTTTCTTCTAACCTCTGCAACACCTTCAATATCAAATTTTAAGTTATCCCAAGGATTCGCATTGGAAATCATGTACCAACGTGTAGCATCTGGACCATATTCAGCCAAAGTAGTAAATGGATCTACTGCATTGCCTAAACGTTTTGACATTTTTTGCCCGTTCTTGTCTAAAACTAATCCGTTTGAAACCACGTTTTTGTAGGCAATTTTATCAAAAACTAATGTTCCAATAGCGTGTAACGTATAAAACCAACCACGTGTTTGATCCACTCCTTCTGCAATAAAATCGGCTGGAAAATCTTGATTTCCGTCTATTTTTTCTTTGTTTTCAAAAGGATAATGCCATTGTGCGTAAGGCATTGAACCTGAATCGAACCAAACATCAATTAAATCACTTTCGCGTTTCATTGGTTTTCCTGATGGCGAAACTAAAACGATATCATCTACTACATTTTTATGTAAATCAACTAAATCGTAGTTTTCTTCCGTCATGTTTCCAATTTCGAACCCTTTAAAAGGATTTTCTTTTTGAAAACCAGCCGCAATAGCTTTTTCTATTTCGTTGTATAATTCTTCTACCGAGCCTATTAATATTTCTTCTGTTCCTTCTTCGTTTCTCCAAATTGGCAATGGAATTCCCCAATATCTTGAACGTGATAAATTCCAGTCGTTGGCATTTTTTAACCAATTTCCAAAACGGCCTTCACCAGTTGCTTTTGGTTTCCAGTTGATGGTTTCATTAAGATCGAACATACGTTCTTTTACTTCCGTAACTTTAATGAACCAAGAATCTAATGGATAATATAAAATTGGCTTGTCGGTTCTCCAACAATGTGGGTAACTGTGCACGTATTTTTCAACCTTAAAGGCTTTATTTTCTTCTTTTAATTGGATAGCGATTTCTACATCAGCTGAGCGTTCTGGAGCTTCACCTTCGTTGTAATACTCGTTTTTAACATATTTCCCTGAATAATCGCCTAAACCTTGAATAAATTTCCCTTGCAAATCTACTAATGGCACTAAATTATCATTCGCATCTTTAACTAACATTGGAGGAACTTCAGGTGTTGCTTCTTTGGCAACTTTAGCATCATCAGCACCAAAAGTAGGCGCTGTATGCACAATTCCAGTTCCATCTTCTGTAGTAACGAAATCACCTGAAATTACTCTAAAAGCATTTTCTGGATTGTCGTTTGGCAACGCTAAAGGCATTAATTGTTCATAGCGAATTCCTACTAAATCAGCTCCTTTTGCTTCTGCTAAAATTTGGTACGGAATCTTTTTATCATCTGATTTATAATTAGAAAAGTCGGCATCACTTTCGGCAACGAAAAATTTTCCACCGAATTGTTTTCCAACTAAATTTTTTGCTAAAACCACATTTATAGGCTCAAAAGTATATTGATTGAACGTTTTTACTAAAACATAATCAATTTTTGGACCAACTGTCAACGCTGTATTTGATGGCAACGTCCAAGGAGTAGTCGTCCAAGCTAAGAAATAGGCCTCCCCCAGCCCCTCCAAAAGAGGGGAGCTCAAACGAAATGCTTTAGCAATATCGTTTGCTGTTCCCCCTTCGGGGGTTAGGGGGCTTTTAAATTGAGCTACTACCGTTGTATCGGTAACATCTCTATAACTTCCAGGCTGATTTACTTCGTGTGAAGACAAACCAGTTCCCGCTTTTGGAGAATATGGTTGGATTGTGTATCCTTTGTATAGTAAATCTTTGTTATAAATCTGTTTTAACAACCACCAAACCGATTCCATGTATTTGGATTTGTACGTCACATATGGATCTTCCATATCAACCCAATATCCCATTTTTTCGGTAAGGTCGTTCCAAACATCAGTGTAACGCATTACGGTTCTTTTACAAGCTTCGTTGTATTCGGTAACCGAAATAGTTTTTCCAATATCTTCTTTTGTGATTCCTAATTCTTTTTCTGTACCTAATTCTACAGGTAAACCGTGTGTATCCCAACCTGCTTTACGCTTAACTTGGTAACCTTTTTGAGTTTTATAACGACAAAAAATATCTTTAATTGCACGCGCCATCACGTGGTGAATTCCAGGCAAACCATTTGCAGATGGTGGCCCTTCAAAAAACACGTAAGGTGTAGCTCCTTCGCGAGAAGTTACCGATTGTTCGAAGATGTTGTTTTTTTTCCAAAAATCAAGAACTTCAGACGCTACAGTTGGCAAGTCAAGTCCTTTGTATTCAGTAAATTTTGTACTCATTTTGTCGCTTTCTTATATCAAGTTGCGAAAGTAATGATTTAAAGGTAAAAGGCAAAAGGTAAAAGGCAAAAGTTAAGCGTTAGGAAAAAACTTCTTTTAAAATGTCTAACGATTTTGGTTTTTTAAAGCCCTCCAAATGAAGTGTGTAAAAATCTAATAAGATTTTTAATAAAATTTGACGCTCAATTCCGGCAAAAACTTTTTGATTTGAGTCGAATTTTAAATCGATAAGTCGTTTGAATAATTGTGTTTCATGTGCTGAAAGAGTATTTACAGATTGAAAAGGCGAGAAAGAAGCTTCCTTAGTGTCAAAAAAATTAAAATCCATTTCAGAAACATCAGGATAAAAACCTAAATATTTAGTTACTTCTAATAGTAAAATTAGATGAAAATTTGCCATTTCATCGTGTGTGTCTAACCAAAGTAACGCTGTTTCTAAAAAAGAGAATAAGTTTTGGTTTTTTTCTTCTTCTTTGATGGCGTGATGCAAAATTTCGGAGAGAAAAATTACTATTGTGCTTTTAACAATATCGGTATTTATGGTATAATAGCTGTGCGCTAATCGGATTTCTTTAAAGTGTTCGAGCGTGCCTTTGTTTTTGTGGTTCGCCTCAATTTCAATAATGGTTAACGGCTGAAAATAAGCGATTTTTTGATTGGCTTTTTTGTTAGAATAAGCACTTTGAACAAAATAACTTTTTAACCCGTCGCTTTCTGTAAAGCATTTGACAATTAAGCTTTTTTCTTGAAATTTTAATGAAGAAAGAACGATGGCTTTAGTTTTTACTAGCATTATCTAATTACCATTACTTTTTTTACTGTAGTGTCTAAACCATCTTCAGAAGCTACAAAAATCATATAAACTCCAGAAGCAACTTTATATTTTCCAAAAGCAGTAACATCCCATTCAATTGTTCCTCCAGAAGACGTAGTTTCATAAACCAAATTTCCTTCTATATCGGTAATTTTTATATTGGCTTTATCTGTTAATCCACTTATTTTAACTGTTCCTACAAAATTTGGTCGAACAGGATTTGGATACACATAAACATCGCTTAAACTATCGCTTGGTTTTGTAGAAGTGCCTAAAAACGATACCATTCCTTTATCTGTAGCAAAAAACACTTCTCCTGAAACTCCATCAATTTCAATATCTACAACATTATTACTTGGCAAAGGCGAATTACTTTTATCAAATCTATAAATAGTTTGTTGTCCGTTAGGAGAAACTAAAAAAACACCTCCATCGGCAATAGAAACCCATTTTCTATTTGCTCCATCAACTGCGATATCTAAAATAGGCTGCTGATAAAATAATTCTTGAGCTAAATCTCCTTCTTGAATAATTATTGAAGAAACATTTAATTCTGTTTCAGTAATAAAACGATCAACGCTTGATAAAATTCTTAATCCAGCTACAGTTCCAATCCATAATTGATTACGATTGTCTATTGCTACGCAATTAACAACTGATGTAGGAAGATCTGCATTATCTTGAGTAATAACAATAAACTTATTATTATAGTTTTCATTAAAAGCTAACACACCATCATTGTATGCAGCAATCCATTTGGTACTGTTTTTATCAATAGCCATTGCTCCGTAGCGCCCCGAATCGAGATTTGCTGTTATTCCTGTTAAATCATACGATTGCCATTGTCCGTTTGCTCTTAATACTTTTATTCCTTTATTAACTAATCCGTTTGTTACCCATAAATTTCCATCTTTATCAAACGCCGGACTATTAATTCGGATATCTACATAAGATGGATTCCCTGGCAAAAATAAAGACTCCAGTCCGTTAGGTCCTGTATTTGTATTGTTTAACAATTCTATTGCGTCTCCTTGAAATTTTAACATTCCTGAGAAATAAGAAGTAATAAAAACTTCATTAGGTCGAGATGGATTTATTGCAATATCTGATAATGATTTAGCACCTAATAAATCTTCGTATGGCTTTATTACCCAGCCTGTTTCTGAATTATAAGTACTTATTCCTAATTCATCTAATGGATACGGATTAAATTGTTGTGTGTAATCGCCATGAACCATCCAAAGTTTATTTGGTGCTTTCTTTACTCTAAAAGTATAATTTTGAAGCGGGCCGTTTGGAGACATTTCGGTAAAAACTGTTGGGTTTGTTAAAGTTGTTGAAAACAAACCATTTTTTTGAGTACCTAAGTATATTATTCCATCTACAACAGATGCGGCTGTAAATTGCACATTAAAATCTGGGATTTGTGTTGTGTGAGCTAAAACAGAAAATGATTGATTTAAAACATACACATTGTTTTGAGTTGTTACAATAAGCTCAGTTCCATTTGTCTTTAATTTTAAACCTGTTTGATTGTGGTTTAGAATTTCCTGAAAAACAGCACCATTATATCGATAGGTTCTTGCATTGGTATTAGTAGCAACCAATTGATTGTTAAATGTTACTATTCCGCTCCAATAATTTACATCAAAAGTTTGCCACTGACTAAAATCGAATAAATTTGGATTGTTTAAATTACCTTTTCTAATTCCATAATTTCGGGTTACCGCATATATTTCGTTATTCAAAACTGTAGTTTGTAATACTTCTGTTTCTTCTCCTGATGGACCAATAAAATACGTTATTATAAATTCTGAAGTTGCTAAATCAATTACTGAAATTCCGTAATCTGTTGCTACATACAAGCGACCATTAAATTCATAAAAATCATTTATTTTCTTTTTATTTGGAGCTACCGGAACTTCTTCAATTACATCAACTTTAGTAGTAACTGAACCATCTGCATTTTGTATTAATATTAATCCATTACTGTTGCCAACAAAAGTTTTATTATAATCGTTAGAATGATGAATTGAAGTAATAACATCAGATTTTAATCCTGAAATAGAATTGTAAATATTTAAATCGCTTAACGAGGTCTCTTTAGAGAAAAGTGCATTTTGTGTTGCTGCAAAAACAGTTTGAGAAGCTGATTCTACATCAACAATTTCATTATAAGAAAAATAACCTTTCCACATCTGATTGCTTTGTTGAGCAAAACAGAATTGAGAAATATAAAAAATATAAATTAAAATCGCTTTTTTCATTGCAAGTGTTTGATACAAATATACTATAAACGTTTTAATTTTAATTTTGATATATTTATGATAAAAAAAAGCTCTTTTAGTTTCCTAAAAGAGCTTAATAAATTTAAAAGTATAGTTATTAAACCACACCTTGTGCTAACATGGCGTCTGCAACTTTAACGAAACCAGCAATATTGGCTCCTTTAACATAATTTACATATCCATCTTCTTCAGTACCATATTTTTTACATTGACTGTGAATACCTGTCATGATATCTTTTAAACGAGCATCAACTTCTTCACTTGTCCAATTTAAACGAATTGAGTTTTGAGTCATTTCTAAACCAGAAGCTGCTACTCCACCAGCATTAGCTGCTTTACCTGGAGCAAATAATACTTTTGCATCTAAAAATTGTTTGATAGCATCTAATGTACATGGCATATTTGCTGCTTCAGTTACACACAAAACACCATTTGCAATTAATTGCAATGCATCTTTTTCATTTAGTTCATTCTGTGTAGCACATGGAATAGCAACATCAACTTTAGCTTCCCATGGGCTTTTTCCTTTATGAAAAACCGCACTTGGGAATTTTTCAGCAAAACTTTCTGCTCTATTATTTCCGCTTGCTCTCATTTCTAGCATGAACTCGATTTTTTCTCCAGAAATTCCATCAGCATCATATATATATCCATCAGGACCAGAAATAGTAACCAATTTACCTCCTAATTCATTTACTTTTAAAGCAACTCCCCAAGCTACATTTCCAAATCCAGAAATCGCAACTGTTTTTCCTTCTATTGATTGCCCAATAGTCTTTAACATTTGTTGCGTAAAATAAACCACTCCATAACCAGTAGCTTCAGGACGAATTAAAGAACCTCCGTATGCCAAACCTTTTCCAGTTAACACACCAGTAAATTCGTTTCTTATTCTTTTGTATTGACCAAACATAAAGCCAATTTCTCTTGCTCCAACACCAATATCTCCTGCAGGAACGTCGATATCTGGACCAATATGACGACATAATTCCGTCATGAATGATTGACAAAAACGCATAACTTCAGCATCTGATTTACCTTGAGGATCAAAGTCAGAACCACCTTTACCACCACCCATAGGAAGTGTTGTTAAACTGTTTTTAAATACTTGCTCAAAAGCTAAAAACTTAAGAACTGATAAATTTACAGTCTGGTGAAATCGAATTCCTCCTTTATAAGGACCAATAGCAGAATTCATTTGAATACGAAATCCTCTGTTAACCTGGATTTCTCCTTTATCATCTACCCATGGCACTCTAAAAATAACTGAACGCTCTGGCTCAGCCATTCTTAATAACACATTCTTCCCGTCATACTTTTTTTCATTTGCAATAAAAGGCATAACTGTTTCAGCAAATTCTCTTACTGCTTGTAAAAATTCAGGCTCATTTGGATTTTTGGCTTCAATAAGAGCCATAAAATCATTGATTTTTTGTTCCATTATTCTATAAAACTTGTAAATAAACTAATTCAATAATTATGTTTTTTTACTTAAATTCTATTTTTCCTAAAATTTAAGTCGACAAATATACATTATAAAAGTTAGTTGTTATATTTTTAATAAAAAATTATAATTTATGTGATAAAATATTTGTCATTTCTTGTGTTTAAAATTTTATAATTCAAGAAAAATAGTCTTTTTTTTTTGAAGTGTGTTTAGTTTTTATATATTTGTCCGATAATGGAAATTTTTTACAAATGACTAAAAAAATTAAAACCCTACTTATAATGCTTTTAGGAGTAAATTTCTCCATGATGGCGCAATTTGGCTTCTCTCACGAAGTTGGTGCTTTTGTAGGAGGAGTGGCAATGCAATCTGATTTTGGTGTTAGGCATGATTTTGAAACTAATGCAGGAAATACCGGTTTTGGTGTTGGGTTAGTTCACTACATGAATTTTGCTTATCGTGCAGAATGTAACTGTTACACTCCCGAAACATATTTTAACGATCACTTTAAAGTACGTTCTGAACTTTCATATAATAGCACTCAATTGCAACACTTTGGTAAATGGGTAGATAGAAATTCTTTAACTGCAGCTCAATTAAGAGCTATGAAAGGAGAAGCTAAAGTTACTGATATTGGTATGCAATTAGAATTTTTTCCATTAAGTATTAGAGAATTTACAGCTACTGATGGTGCTTGGGCTCCATTTATTGGATTAGGTGCTCACTACTCTTTCTTTCAAAACGGAACTTATTCAGAACTTGGTCCAATGGATACTCCTTTATCAACTCCTATAAAATACTATGGCGCATGGTCTAAAGAAGGCGGAAGCACTTGGTCTGTAGTGTCTAGTGTTGGTACACGATATAAATTAACTGAGCTTTCTGATTTATTTGTAGAATTAAGATGGCAATACTATTTTTCTGACTGGGTAGATGGTTTAAATCCTGATCCTAAAATTTATACAGAAAATAAAGCGAACGACTGGAACTTATGGTTCCACTTTGGTTACATTTATTATTTAAATTAATAAAAATCAAACCATTATAAAAAAATCCCGATTCATAAGAATCGGGATTTTTTGCTTTATAGATTTACTATAATTTAAACGCTTGTTCTAAATCGGCTAGCAAATCTTCAATATCTTCAATTCCTACGCTCAAACGAACTAAATCATCTGAAATCCCAACTTCCTTTCTCTTATCTTCTGGAATAGAAGCATGTGTCATTAAAGCAGGATGATTTGCTAACGATTCTACTCCGCCTAATGATTCTGCCAAAGTAAATACTTTTAAATTTTCTAAGAATTCAATTGCATCTTCTTTTTTACCCGATTTAAAAGTAAATGTTACCATCCCACCAAAACCACTCATTTGCTTTTTAGCAATTTCATGAAACGGATGAGAAGCTAAACCAGGATAATAGACTCTTTCCACTAAAGAATGATTATCTAAATATTCGGCTACTTTTTCACCGTTTTCACAATGACGTTGTACACGTAAGTGCAATGTTTTGATTCCTCTTAAAACCAAGAAAGAATCCATTGGCCCTAAAGTTGCTCCGGTTGCGAATTGTTTAAAATGTAATTCTTCGCCTAATGCTTTGTCTTTAATAATTAAAGCGCCTGCAATAACATCAGAGTGACCTCCTAAATATTTGGTTGCCGAATGCATTACAATATCAGCACCTAAATCTAATGGTTTTTGTAGATAAGGTGTTGCGAAAGTATTATCAACAGCAAATAAAATATTGTGCTTTTTTGTGATTTGCGCAATTGCAGCAATATCCGCTAATTTCATTAATGGATTCGTTGGTGTTTCTACCCAAACCAATTTCGTATTTTCATTGATTAACGATTGGAATTTCTCCAAATCATTCATATCTACAAAATGAAATTTGATGCCGCTATCTTTATATAATCGTGTAAATAATCGGTAAGTTCCACCATATAAATCGTCCATTGCAATGATTTCGTCACCCGCTTTAAACATGCGTAACAAACAATCGGTGGCTGCTAATCCAGAAGAAAAAGCTAAACCTCTTGCTCCGTTTTCGATACTTGCCAAAGCATCTTCTAAAGCCGTTCTTGTTGGGTTAGCTGCTCTACTATATTCGTAATCGCCCACTGGTTTACCTGGACTTGATTGAACGTAAGTCGAAGTTTGAAACACAGGAGGCATTACGGCTCCCGTTACTTTTTCATGATGTTGCCCACCATGTATCGTTTTTGTATTGAATTTCATCTTTTAAAAAATTTTTACAAAGGTAAATAAAAGTTGTTTGATGCTGCTTTTTGAATCGTTAACAATTCGCTAAATATATTTCTTAATCGACATCATAATTCCCAAATGAATACCTTCATGATAATTATTAAAAGCGATGGCTTCTGTAAAAGTGCCTAAATAAAATCCGGTTTTGGTTTGATACGGATGAAATTCTTTGAAAACACCTGATTCAAAATCAGACTTAGTTTTTTCAACCAATTCTAAAAGCAATTTTTTAATTTCAACTACTTCGGCTTGCGTAGTTTTTCCATCTGGTCGAGAACCATTTTGATATTTCTCAAAAAGTGAATCCGAAATATGCATTGGCAAACCTGATAAAGCATAAACCAATTTCTGTTGGGAAACAATAATATGACCAATGTTCCAAATCAAATTATTGCTCATTCCAGGTGGAATTGTATTCAACTGTTCTAACGAATAATTGTCTAAAAAATTCTTGTATAAGTTGCGACTGGTTTCCCAAATTCTAAAAGTTGCTTCCATTTCTGATTTTTTTATAAAATTACTGATTTTTAGAATTCAAAAGGCTGTATTTTTGTGCCAGAAAATGAAAAACTAATAAAATGAACAAAATATACTATTTGGCTTCGTGTGATACATGCCGAAAAATCATCAAATCATTACCGAATTCTAATCAGTTAACATTTATTGACATTCGTCAAAATCCAATTTCGGAAAGCGATCTGGAAGAAATGTACCAACTTTCAGGAAGTTACGAAGCGCTATTCAGTAAAAAAGCTCAATTGTATAAATCATTAGGATTAAAAGATAAAAACCTAACAGAAACCGATTATAAAAAATATCTTTTAGAACATTATACTTTTTTGAGTCGTCCTGTTGTTCTTTTTAATGATGAAATTTTTATCGGGAACACGCAACCCAATGTCCTTAAATTAACAAAAGCCCTTCAAAGTGTCTAAAAGAAGTTGGGCATTATTTGCCGCTACCTTAGTTTCCATTATTTACGGCGTAACCTTTACGATTGCTAAAGATGTTATGCCTAAATACGTTGATGCTTTCGGATTTATTGTCATGCGTGTTGGTGGTTCGGTGATTTTATTTTGGTTGATTTCCTTTTTTGGACCAAAGGAAAAAATCGCCAAAGAAGATTTTCCTCGAATTGTTGCTGCCGCATTTTTTGGAGTAGCTTTTAATATGCTGACTTTTTTTAAAGGATTGAGTTACACTTCGCCCATTATGGGAGCCGTATTAATGGTTACAACACCTATGATTGTGTTGGTTTTATCTGCTTTCATTATGAAAGAACGCATGGAAAACCGAAAAGTGTTGGGCATTATTTTAGGCTTAGCTGGCACCATAACGTTAATTTTGTATGGAAAATCGATGGTAAATGCTACAAATGCTTCTTTAGGAAATTTATTGGTTTTTGTTAACGCTGTTTCCTATGCATTTTACCTCATCATCGTAAAAAAATTAATGGATAAATACAACGCTTTTACCTTCGTAAAATGGATTTATACTTTTGGTTTTTTGATGGTGTTACCATTTGGTTGGGGCGAATTTCAAGCCATAGATTTTGCTAATTTACCAATGGATATTTTCTGGAAAATTGGCTTTGTAGTCGTTTTTTCAACCTTTTTAACTTATTTACTAAATTTAGTTTCCATGCGCGAACTTAAGCCAACAACCGTAGCAGTTTTCATTTATTTACAACCGCTTTTTGCTACTATTTTTGCCGTAAGTTTAGGGAAAGACGATTTGAGTTTGGTGAAATTGATTTCGGCGGTGTTGATATTTGTCGGAGTTTATTTAGTAACGCAGAAAAAGTAGGCAGTCTCGGTTGACAGTCACAGTATAGGACTGAAAACTGCGACTGTGACTGAAAACTTTTTCATATCTTTGAAGACATTTTTATAACAATATGATACAATCCATGACGGGTTTTGGGAAAGCTTCTTTGCAATTACCAACCAAAAAAATTACCGTAGAAATCAAATCGCTAAACAGTAAAGGTTTAGACTTAAATACACGTATGCCATCGGTTTTTCGTGAAATGGAATTGGGTTTACGCAATCAAATTTCGCAACGTTTAGAGCGTGGAAAAGTAGATTTTTCGCTTTATGTGGAAGTAACAGGTGAAGAAACGACTTCAAAAATCAATGTCCCAATTGTAAAAGGGTATATTAACCAAATGAAAGCCGTAATTCCAAATGCAGATGAAACGGAATTAATGAAAATGGCAGTTCGTATGCCCGATGCATTAAAAACCGAGCGCGACGAAATCGATGAAAACGAATGGAAACAAATCCAAACCGTGATTGATGAAGCCTTGGAAAACATCGCTAATTTTAGAAAAGATGAAGGTGCTTCTTTAGAAAAAGAGTTCCAATTGCGAATAGGAAATATCAATAATTTAATGAACGAAGCGGTTTCTTACGATGCTGAACGCGTTGAAACGGTAAAAACTCGTTTACGTACTGCTTTAGACGAATTAAAAGTAAATGTTGATGAAAATCGTTTCGAACAAGAGTTGATTTTTTATTTAGAGAAATACGACATTACCGAAGAAAAAGTGCGTTTGGGCAACCATTTGAACTATTTCCTAGAAACGCTTAACGGAACAGAAGCCAACGGAAGAAAATTAGGTTTCATCACCCAAGAAATGGGAAGAGAAATTAACACCATGGGTTCAAAATCCAACCATACCGAAATGCAAAAATTGGTGGTGATGATGAAAGATGAATTGGAAAAGATTAAGGAACAAGTTTTGAATGTTTTGTAATTATGACTCGATATTTTATTAAATATTTTTTGATTTGGAGTATTTCTGTCTCAATATTTTTTATTTTTTCAGAAGAAATAGTTGCTTTAATATTTCAGGAATCTCAAAATGTAGATGTTTGGGCAATGACAAATATTGTTGGAATATCTTCTTTAACTCTCATTTTTTTGTTTTTAATAATTTATAATTTTAAAATTAATCGCAATTCCAAAGAATAATGCAAAAAGGAAAATTATTAGTATTCTCTGCACCATCAGGTTCAGGAAAAACCACTATAGTAAGACATTTATTAGCCCAACCCGATTTGAATTTAGAGTTTTCGATTTCGTGTACTACTCGTGTGCCTCGTGGCGAAGAAGTTGATGGGAAAGATTATTATTTCATTTCTTGGGACGAATTCAAAAAGCACATTAAAGCGGAAGATTTTGTGGAATGGGAAGAAGTATATACCGATAATTTCTACGGCACTTTAAAAACCGAAGTAGAACGCATTTGGGCTTTAGGAAAACACGTAATTTTTGATATTGACGTAGCAGGCGGATTGCGTATTAAAAGTAAGTTTCCAAACGAAACCTTAGCTGTTTTTGTAAAACCACCAAGTGTTGACGAATTAAAACGTCGCTTAAAACAACGTTCTACAGAAAGCGAAGATAAAATCAACATGCGTATCGCAAAAGCATCAGTAGAATTAGCAACCGCGCCACAATTTGACACCATCATCAAAAATTATGATTTAGATGTGGCAAAAGAAGACGCATATAATCTTGTGAAAGATTTTATTAGTAAATAGTAAAAAATGAAAATCGGATTGTATTTCGGAACGTTTAATCCCATTCACATTGGGCATTTAATTATTGCCAATCACATGGCAGAGCATTCTGATTTGGATCAAATTTGGATGGTAGTAACTCCTCACAATCCACATAAACAAAAGAGTTCCTTGTTAGATGATTATCATCGTTTGCACATGGTGCATTTAGCCACCGAAGATTACCCAAAAATCCAACCTTCGGATATTGAATTCAAATTACCGCAGCCGAATTATACCGTAAATACCTTAGCGCATTTACAAGAAAAATTTCCAAAACACGCATTTTCCTTAATCATGGGTGAAGACAATTTGAACTCGCTTCACAAATGGAAAAACTACGAAGTCATTTTGCAAAACCATGATATTTATGTCTATCCGCGACTAAATTCAGGTGAAATTGACGACCAATTTGTAAATCATGCAAAAATTCATAGAGTTGGCGCACCTGTGATTGAATTGTCTTCTACTTTCATTCGCGAAAGCATTAAAAAAGGTAAAAATGTGATTCCAATGTTACCGAATAAAGTTTGGGAATACGTGGAACATAATTTGTTTTATAAGAAGTAAAAAGTTTTGAATTTTTTTGTATTTTTGAATAAACAATTGAAAACATGAGTGTTGCAACTAAAAAATCAGAATTATTAAAATGGTTATCTTCTGTAGAGGATGAAACCACTATTAACCAATTGGATAATTTTAGAAAACAACACAAAACATTTAATTTCCAAAAGGAATTAGAAACTGCGATTACCGCTGAAGAATTAAAAAAAAGAACCACTTCTTTTCTTAAATCTTTAGAATGGAAGAAATAGAAGTTTTCTACAAACCCGAAGTAGAACATTTTTTAAACGAATTAATTTATATTCTTTACAAAGAAAATTACTTTTCTTATTTGGAAAATGCTATTGATTACAAAGATAAAATCATTGATTTTGTTGAAGAAAATATCGCAAATTTTCCATACAAGAATACACCTTTACCTCTTTATTCATTAGGTTCAAAATACATATTCTATAATAGTAATTCAAGAACGACTTGGTATGTCTTTTTTGAAAATGAAGAGCATCAATATTTGATAACTTACATTACAAATAATCACTCTGAAGTTGCTAAATTTTTAAAGACTTAACATTCCTTTACCATTCGTTCCCAATCCCATTGCGTATCTTTGTCAATATGCTAAACTAATCCCGAAGCTTCGGGACAAAAGACAATTATTATGCTAAACTTCGAATTATACAATCCTGTAAATTATGTCTTTGGAAAAGGACAGATTGAAAAACTAACTGATTTAGTTCCAACAAACACTAAAATTCTTATCGCTTATGGTGGTGGAAGTATCTTTAAAAATGGTGTTTACGACCAAGTAAAAGCGGCTTTACCCAACCATGATATTGTGGAATTTGGTGGTATCGAACCGAATCCGCGTTTTGAAACTTTGATGAAAGCAGTAGAAATTATTCGTGCTGAAAAAATTGGTTTTATCTTAGCTGTTGGTGGCGGAAGTGTAATTGATGGTGTGAAATTTATTTCAGCAGCCGTTAATTTTGAAGGCGATGCAGCGGATATTTTGAAAAAACGTATTTTATTCAAAGATGTTTCTAAAGTAATTCCTTTTGGGACGGTTTTAACCTTGCCAGCAACAGGTTCGGAAATGAATTCGGGCGCAGTAGTTACGATTGAAGCTACACAAGAAAAATTAACGCTTGGCGGAAGTGCTTTATTCCCAGTATTCTCAATTGTGGATCCAACGGTGATTACTTCCTTACCAAAAAGACAATTACAAAACGGAGTTGTGGATGCGTTCACGCACGTGATGGAGCAATATTTAACGTATACGCATGATGCTTTATTACAAGACCGAATTTCAGAAAGTATTTTACAAACGTTAATTGAAATTGGTCCCGATGTAGTTGAAAATCCGAGCGATTATAAATTAGCTTCTAACTTTGTTTGGAGCGCAACAATGGCATTGAATGGCTTAATTCAAAAAGGTGTTCCTTCCGATTGGGCAACGCACATGATTGGTCATGAATTAACGGCATTATATGAAATTGACCATGCGAGAACATTGGCAATCATTGGACCCAATTTATACCGCGTGATGTTTGACACGAAAAAAGACAAATTAGCACAATACGGCCAACGCGTTTGGAACATTCAAGGTAATTCAACCGAAGAAATTGCCGAAAAAGCGATTGAAAAAACCGTTGAGTTCTTCCACAAAATGGGCATGAAAACCAAATTATCGGAAAACGCAGAAAATTACGAAAATACCGCTGATTTCATTGCCAATCGATTTGAAGAAAGAGGCTGGAAAGTATTGGGCGAAAAACAAAATATCACCATCGAGAAGGTAAAAGAAATCTTAGAAATGAGTTATTAAAATCGCTTCACGCAAACGTTTTTTGTAAATCCTTTTAAAATGATTATTTTTGATTTTCTAAATCGAAACACATAATGGAAAAAAAGCCAAAATTTGCAGTCATTGGAGGAGGAAGTTGGGCTACTGCAATTGCTAAAATGCTTTGTGAAAATCAAGACGAAATTGCTTGGTACATGCGAAGCACGTATGCTATTGAACATTTAAAACATCAAAAACACAACCCAAATTATTTAAGTTCGGTTGCGTTTGATACTAATAAATTAAAACTTACAAACGACATCAACGAAGCAGTTGCTTATGCTGATTATGTGATTTTTGTGGTTCCTTCTGCTTTTTTAAGCAAAGAATTAGAAAGTTTAACCGAAAGCTTAGACGGAAAAATCATTTTCTCTGCGATTAAAGGAATTGTTCCAGAATCGAGTTTAATTGTTGGAGAACATTTTCATACTAAATATAATATTCCGTTTGAAAATATTGGTGTAATTACCGGTCCATGTCATGCTGAAGAAGTAGCAATGGAGCGTTTATCGTACTTAACTATTGCTTGTGGTGATAGAAAAAAAGCAAAATATGTTGCTCAAAATTTGAGTTCACATTACATTAAGGCAAAAACAACCGATGATATTATTGGAACTGAATATGCAGCGGTTTTAAAAAATATTTATGCTATTGCAGCCGGAATGGCACATGGCTTAGGCTATGGTGATAATTTTCAAGCCGTTTTGATGAGTAACGGCATTCGCGAAATGAAAAAATTCATTCGTAAAGTGCACAAAATGAAGCGAAATATTAATAATTCGGCTTATTTAGGGGATTTATTAGTAACTGGATATTCGGTTTTTTCTAGAAATAGAATGTTTGGAAACATGATTGGAAAAGGCTATACCGTAAAATCGGCTCAAATGGAAATGAGTATGATTGCAGAAGGATATTATGCGGTAAAAAGTGCTTATAAATTAAACCAAGAATATGGTGCCGATACACCAATTATTGATGCTGTTTATAAAATATTATACGAAAATAAAGACGCTAAAACTGTTTTTAAAGGCTTAACAGATAAATTAAATTAAATTACTTTTTTAGGTTGCTTAAAAATGTAAACAATTGCTTTTTATTTGTTTACATTTTTTTTGTGACTAATTCATTTTACTCGGCACATTATTAGAATATTAGGATAAAACAATGGACAACTTAATAAATCACCCTGGAATTATTGCTGCTTTTACTATCGTAATTTTAGCAATGCTAATTCTTGATTTAGGGGTTTTAAATAAAAAAAGCCATGTGGTTTCTAATCGTGAGGCGACTATTTGGTCCCTAATATGGATTTCACTTTCCATGGGATTCAGTGGAATTATCTACCACTACATGGGAGCCGAGAAATTCATGCAATTTCAAGGCGCTTATTGGATTGAAAAGGCGCTTTCTGTTGATAATTTATTTGTTTTTATATTGGTTTTTGGCTATTTCAATGTGGCTAAAGAAGCCCAACACAAAGTATTGTTTTGGGGTGTAATTGGTGCTTTGGTTTTTAGAGCCATTTTTATTTTTACAGGTGTTTGGTTGCTAAATTACACCTATTTACCTGAAATGGAGCTTTTTGGACAAGTCGTTAAAATCAACTATTTGTTATTTATTTTCGGAATTATTCTAATTGTTGCCGGAATAAAATCGGGTTTTAGCAGTGAAGAAGATGACGGAAATACAGATTTTAGCAAAAGTGCGGGTTCCAAATTAGTACACCGCTTTTTTAAAGTAAGTCCGAATTTTGATGGTGATAAATTTTTCACCATTCAAAACGGAATTAAAATGGCAACGCCTTTGTTTGTTGTTGTAGCAATTGTAGAACTTACCGATTTATTATTTGCGGTAGACAGTATTCCTGCCATTTTTGCAATCGCACCAGATGATCCATTTATTTTATACACCTCTAATATTTTTGCGATTTTAGGATTGCGTTCGTTGTATTTTTTGTTGGCGAACTTTATGTATATGTTCAGTAAATTGAAATATGGATTGGCTTTTATATTGGCTTTTATAGGAATAAAAATGATTATAGCGCCTTTTTATCATATTGAAACTTCATTTTCTTTAATGGTGGTAGGTTGTGCGCTTTTATTGTCTGTAATCGCTTCTTTGGTGTTTCCTGACAAGGATTAAATATTTGAACTCAATATTAAACCGCAGATTCGCAGAAATAGTTTAATAAATCTGCGAATCTGCGGTCAGTTTTTGGCTTTTACTTGATAGTAATCTCATCGACAAAAATAAACGCATCACCACCAGCACCTTGATGCCAATCAGGTAGTTTTCCGAAGTTTTTAGCGATTACTTTTACGTATCGAGCTTTTCTACCTTTGGTTTCGTTTGAAGTGAAATTTAAAATCGTGTTTTCCTCTAATTTTGGATCTAATGTATTGTTTACCGAACCGAAAAATGTAAAATTCACATTGTCTTCCGAAATATAATAATCAACTTTCGTTGGCATTAAAATCCATGAACGTTGGTCTTGTAAAAAGCGCGCTGAAATTTCAGTAATATTTTTCACTTCTTGCAAATCGACAACCGCTTCAAAATCCTGACTTTGGTAGCCTTGCCAATCGCCTTTTCTCCAGTTTTCTGTTCCTAAAATACCATCTAATAACCCTTCTGGACCACCCGCATGATATTGCGGATTATAAACTGATTTGATGTTGATGCTGTAGTTGTTTGGTTTTTTAAAGAAGGTAGCGGAAATAGTGTTGCTTCTTGGAGGCTTTCCACCAGCAACTCTTTCAATATATGCTTCAACTTTAGATGATTTATTGATTTCAAAATACTCTTTATAGTTAACAAATGGAGTTTTATCTTGTGTGTTATTTTCATCTAAAATTCTAAAATAAATATTCTCAGAAAACCCTAAATTATTGTTATTGGCTTTGATTTCAATTTTCATATTTTCCTTAAAAGCTTTGCTTTCTGCTTCAACAACTGGAACTTGGATAATACTCTCATATGTGAGAATTTGATTCCAATCAATATCTTCAGAAGATTCAATTTCTTTCTCTTGTTGAATCGCTTTTTGTTTGTTGATTTTTCTTTGTTTTTCAGAAATTTCAACTTTCTCACCACTTTCAAGATTTACTACTATTTTATCAAAATATAAATCGTTTTCATAATTATGAATAATACTTCCAGGACAAACTGGATATTCTCCTAAAACACTCATCACATACCAAGCGCTCATCTGTCCGCAGTCTTCGTTTCCAATTAAACCATCTGGCGTATTGGTGTAAAAATTATCTAAAATGTACTTGACTTTTGCATTCGTTTTTTCTGGTTTCCCAACATAATTGTACAAATACGCCATGTGATGACTTGGTTCGTTTCCGTGTGCATATTGCCCAATTAAACCTGTAACATCGACTTGTTCTCTTCCTGTCGTTTTGCTTTCGCTGTTGAACATTTCGTCTAACTTGGCTTCAAAATTTTCAGGGCCACCATGCGCTTGAATCATGCCGTAAACATCATGTGGAACGAAAAACGAGTATTGCCATGAATTCCCTTCAGTAAAATTATTGTTGACTTCTCTTGGATCGAAAGGTTTGTCCCAACCCCCATTTTTCTTTGGACGCATAAAACCGGTTTCCCAATCGAAAATATTTTTCCAGTTTTGAGAACGTTTCATGAAATATTGGTAATCTTCTTGCTTGTTTAAAATTTGCGCCATTTGAGCAATACACCAATCGTCATACGCATATTCTAAGGTTTTGGAAACGCTTTCGTGTTCGTCATCTATCGAAATAAAACCGTTTTTCTTGTAGGCATCCAAACCTAAAACATCACGCATCGCTGAGGCTTTACTCGCTTCAAAGGCTTTTTCGTAATCAAAACCTTTTATCCCTTTTACCATCGCATCGGCAATTACAGAAACCGAATGATAGCCAATCATACAATCGGTTTCATTAGACGCCAATTCCCAAACTGGTAATCTGCCGCCTTGTTCGTATTGTTTAATGAACGTATTGATATAATCAGCAGTTCGTTTTTTATCGATTAAAGTGTACAACGGATGCGCGCCTCTAAACGTGTCCCACAACGAGAACACCGTGTAATAATCAAATCCTTCGGCAACATGAATTTTATTGTCTCTACCGCGATATTTTCCGTCTAAATCTTGTGCGATATTTGGTTGCATCATCGTGTGATATAAAGCCGTGTAAAAAATTGCTAGCTTATTTTTATCATTAGAAGTGACCTCAATTTTTGATAATTCTTTGTTCCAAGCTGTAATGGCGTCTTTATGGACTTTTTCAAAATCCCATTGTTGTATTTCTGTAGAATTTATTTCTGTTCCATCAAAACCAGTGTTTGACAGAGTAACTTTTAATCTGAGCTTTTCTCCTTTTTTTACATTTCTTGAAAAAGATAACGCTAATTCAGTTCCAGTAAATTTTCTTCCTTTTTCACCATTACATTTGACCTTAGAAATATCAATTGGCTTTTCAAACTCAATTAGCGCAAAAACATATTGATCTCTAGCCCAAGCTTCACTTCTTCTTTTTACCCAAACTCTTTTTTGATCAATGATTCTTATTTCACCTTCTAATAACTTATCACGATGATTTAAATCTAAAATAACATTCGCTTGACCTGCTTTATTAAACGTATATTCATGAAAACCAACACGTGTTGAAGTGGTTAATCGCACATCGATATTGTGTTTGTCTAATTTAACGGAGTAAAATCCAGCGGAAGCTTTTTCATTTGCATGCGAAAAAATAGAAGAATACACTTTGTTATCAAACGAAGGCTCACCCATAGTTGGCATCAGCATGATATCTCCATAATCCGAAACACCAGTACCATTTAAATGCGTGTGGGAAAATCCGTAAATCACATTATCGGAATAATGATAACCGCCACAGCCATCCCAACTGCCATCAATTCGTGTATCAGGAGATAATTGCACCATTCCGTAAGGCAAAGTAGCGCCTGGAAATGTATGCCCATGGCCGCCAGTTCCAATAAATGGATTGACGTGTTTGGCGAAATCTTGTGCTTGGGAAATAGTAGTCGTTAAAAAGGCTAAAGCTATAAGAAATGGTTTCATGTTGATGGGATGAAAAATTTCTTAAAGGTAAAAATATTTTCTTTTTTAGAGAGAGATCACTCAGATTTTATGGATTATCTAAAAGAGAAAATTAAAAACCGCAGATTCGCAGATTTAGTATTTAATCTGCGAATCTGCGGTAAATTTTTAAAATCTAATTCGCAAAAACTCCTTCTTTATTGATAATTGGTAATATAGATGCGTTTTTAACATCAATAGAATTAGTTCTGAATACAAAGGTTTTATCAAATAATTGTCCGTTTGAGAAATACGACAACATGAATTCGTTATTCAATTGCAACACATTATTTTCTAACAATTCCACTTTAACGGCAGTTCTTGGTTCTACTTTGGCAAACGCATGACGAAAAGTTCCTGTTTTGCGTTCTTCTCCATTGATTAAACCATAAGCACGTGAAACTACCATAGCCATTTCTAGCAAATTATCTGTATCGTTTATTAAATAAGCGTACCAAGAATTCTCCATAAAATCGTCGTTCCATTCTTGAAAAGCTACTATGTGAACGTTTGCTACTTCTGGGATGATAATATCTTTTTTCATTTTTAAATTAAATGTAACCACAAGGTACACAAAGAATGCACAAGGAACACAAAACTTTGTGAGCTTTGTGAAAAAACTTAGTGCTCTTTGTGGTTAAAAAATTATATACTCGATTTGAATTGCTCTAAGAAACGCACATCGTTTTCATAAAACATACGGATATCGCCAATTTGGTACAACAACATCGCAATACGCTCTACTCCCATTCCGAAAGCGAAACCAGTATGTTCGTCTGGATTGATGCCGCAGTTTTTCAATACGTTTGGATCAACCATTCCGCAACCACCAATTTCTAACCAACCGGTTCCTTTAGTGATTCTGTAATCAGTTTCGGTTTTTAATCCCCAATAGATATCGATTTCAGCACTTGGTTCTGTAAATGGGAAATACGAAGGACGTAAACGAATTTTCGATTTTCCGAACATTTCTTTCGTGAAATACAACAACGTCTGTTTTAAATCGGCAAACGAAACGTCTTTATCAATATACAATCCTTCTACTTGGTGGAAAATACAGTGCGAACGCGAAGAAACGGCCTCGTTACGAAATACTCTTCCTGGAGAAATCGTACGAATTGGCGGTTTGTTATTTTCCATATAACGCACTTGTACTGATGAAGTGTGCGTACGCAATAAAACATCAGGATTAGTTTGAATGAAAAACGTATCCTGCATATCTCTTGCTGGATGATATTCTGGTAAATTTAATGCGGTAAAGTTGTGCCAATCGTCTTCGATTTCCGGACCTTCAGACACATTGAAACCAATGGTTGAAAAAATATCAATCATTTGGTTTTTTACAATAGAAATAGGATGACGCGAACCAATATTTAATATTTCTCCTGGTCGTGTTGTATCGCCGTAAATTCCTTTTGATTCCTCTTTACTTTCTAAAGATTCTTGAATTGCAGCTACTTTTTCTTCCGCCGTATTTTTTAACTGATTGATGACTTGTCCAAACTCTTTTTTCATTTCGTTTGGCACATTCTTGAAGTCAGCAAAAAATTCTTTAAGTAAGCCTTTGCTTCCTAAATATTTGATACGGAATTCTTCTAATTTCTCTTTGTTATCTGTATGAAAAGCTTTTGCTTCTTCAATATGAGCTTTTATCTTATCTAACATTGGTTTTGTTATAAAGGTGCAAATTTAGTTATTTTTTTTGAGAGACAAGTCATTGACTTGTCAGTACCATAAATTAATTAATCGATTAATTCTTTTTCTAAAAAGTAACTTACGATGGCTTCCTTCATTAAAACGGATTGCTCACCAGCTTTTAACGGTGGTAATTCTTCTTTTACTTTGTAATGTGGCCAACCATCATTATCAAAATAATCAAATTCATAATATCCGTAAGGTTCTAGTAACCTACAAATAGCAATATGCATCAGGTTTACTTTCTCGTCTTTTTTAAAGGCTACATTAATTTTCCCTAATTCTTGAACACCTATTAGATAAATAATTCCTTCTAAATCAAGGTCTTCTCCGCTCGAAAATCGAGTAGATAATATGTTGATAACGCTTTCCCAGCGTTGTTTTAATTGTTCGTCTCTTGACATTTTCTATGGTTTTGGGTAAAGGGTGATGGGCAATGGGTTTCTTTGACCAATTACTGATAACCAATTACCAAATTTCATGCAAAGATAACAACAGAAAACGAGTTTCAACAATTCTTTTATCTTTGTTCTTTATTCTATTTTCTTTTTATATGAGTTTTATTGATATTGTATTTGCGGTTTTATTAGGTTTTTCGGTTTATAAAGGATTAAAAAACGGGCTTTTTGTTGAAGTGGCTTCGTTTATAGCTTTGATTTTAGGAATTTATGGCGCAATTAAATTTTCGAGCTTAATTGGCAGTGTATTTAGTGATTATGTGCCAAGCTGGAATCCGAAATACATAGAAATAACAGCATTTATCATTACGTTTTTATTGGTGGTAATTGGCATTCATTTGAGTGCTAAAATTTTAACCAAATTAGCAGATTTTGCTTTTTTAGGTTGGATAAATAAATTGGCTGGTGTGATTTTTAGTTTGTTAAAAACGATTTTAGCATTAAGTGTTGTCCTTTTCATTTTTGAGAAAATTAATATTGACAACATGCTGCTTTCCAAAGAAACACAAGACAATTCGATTTTTTATAATCCAATTCAGAATATTTCAAAAGCGATTTATCCTACGATTGAAGGTTGGTATGATAGTTTGAAGTCGGAAGTTGTAAGTGAGGAGTAAAAGCTTCTTTAAGTTCATCCTGACAAACCTAAATTCTGAACACTAACAACTGAACACTGAATACTACTTCTTTACTTCCTTAATTGCATCTTTGTCAATCCACGCTTTGGTTTTGTCAGTAAGTTCTACTTGTTTCCAGTTACCTAACGTTTCTAAAACGAAGACTTTTGTGCCTTCATGAAGTGTAACTACGTCTTCGGAACTGTTTTTTGGTTCGGCTTTTAAAGTAGTAACTTCTGCAAAAATGATTGCCGGGTTGTAATTGGAATCGTATTTCTTTTGTAAAAAAGCAGAAAAAACGGTTACACCAATTCCGATTAAAAACAACAGAAATAAAGTAAAAAAAATACGTTTTAAAAACACGGTATTTCCGAAATAATAGCCTAAAAAGGATAGTAAACTCAAAAACGCAATAAAAACAGCTGTCCAAGCCCAAGTATCATAATGTAATTTAGAGACAAATTCTTTTACCATTTTCTTAAAACCTACTTCTGGAACAATTTTGATGTCATCAATAGCCATTTTTTGTGCAAAAGACAGATTGGTTTGAATGGCTTCGTCATCTGGGTTTAAAAGCAATGCTTTTTCGTAATTATAAATTGATGGCGCTACTTTTCCTAATTTGTAATAGCAATTGGCCATGTTAAAATACAAATCGGCCGATTCGTTGCCTTGATTTACAATAGTTTCAAATGTTTCTAAGGCATTTTGATATTTGCCTTTGTTGTACAAATCATTTGCTTTTTTAAAAGTAGCGTCGATTGATTCGTTTGCTAAAGCGAATTGAAATGTTAGTATGAAAAGGAGAATGTAATTTTTCATAATTTATTTGTTAAACCAATCTTGTATCTTAATTAATCCTTTTTGAGATGCTGAAACGAGTTCAGCAGGACAAGTTCCTATTTTGTGGTTAAATTTGTTTTTCAAGTTCCGTAATTATTTCGATAGCTCTATCAAAATCATTGTTCATGGCAGTGTCGGTTGCAGGTGCATATCTTGCAAATTCGCAATCGTTCATTAATTCTATAAACTGATTGATACTAGTTTCAGACGCATTTTTATTTTGTAATATTTCAATAATATTTTCTTTGCTCATTTCAACCGTTTCAATATGTAATTTGGCTTTTAAGAAATTGTGTAATGCTTTTTCCATTGCCATATAAAATGGTACTTTATCGCCCATTTGTTTTTTAGCTTCTGATAAATATTTCTTAACTAATTTGTTGTTTCTTCGAACTCTGTTTCCAAAAGCATCGGCATCTTTAGCTTCTTTTTGTTTTCTAGCAATCATTACAATTGGAATCAAAAACAAAGGCGCTAACAACAATGAATAAAATAAGCCCGAACCTAAGAAATCTTTTTTATGAACCGAAGCAAACTCAGATTTTAATTTATTGTATTGAAATACATCTTTTTTGATAACTTCTTGCTTATTAGTTGCTTTTTGATTGGAAACGATTGTTCCGTCACCTTCTAAAACATCAATTGTTATTTCATTTGATGTAATCGTTTTATAAGACTTGGTTGTTAAGTCATAATACGAAAAAACAATAGGTTTAATCGTGTATTTTCCTTTAAATTGTGGTATTATGGTATACTTATCTGAAATTTTTCCTGCCATTCCGGTAACAGGTGTTTCCACATTTTCAGTATGTGCAGGTTCGTACATTTCAATAGCACTTGGCACAACCGGTTTAGGCAATGTGAATAATTTTAAATTTCCTTTTCCAGAAACACTGATTTCCAAATCTAAAGATTCTCCTGCTTTTAAAGTAGTTTTTGATGGTTTAACAACAAAATCAAATTTTCCAACTGCACCGGTAAATCCTTCTGGTTTTCCGTTTTCGGGAAGTGGTTTTACATTGATAGTTTGTACTCCTGTTGAAAGTGATTTTTGAACCACACTCATTTCATATTGTCCGAAAAAATCTCTTCTACCTGTTGGTACTTCGGCATCAATATCAATTTTAAAAGGCTCTATTTTTTTGGCTCCCGCTTCTAAAGGATACAGTATAACTTTTCTCAAGACCACCATACTAAAGTCTTTCCCGTTGAATTTTCCGCGTTCAGCCGTAAGTTGTTTCATATCGATATACTGACTCCAAAAATCTTCATATTTTGGCGCAATAAAATTTCTAAAATTACCAACAGTAGATCTTGGCTCAAAATACAATTTATAAATTACGGTTACAGGCTCGTTTACAAACGGATTCTTAGTAGACATCTCGGCTACTAAATGAATTCCTTCTCCAAAATTTGCATTGTTTTGCTGGCCAGGATAATTTGGCATTTGAATAGGATCAGTAATGGTAATCTTAATGGGTGCCGATTTATATGTAGTTTCGTTATATTGAATTGATGCTGCACCAATTGTAAAAACGCCTTTTTTTATTGGAGTTAAATAATAGATTACTTGTGTAGAAATTTCTCTTTTTTGAGACACTTTTCCGTTTACTACGGTTATAGATGTTTGGTTTCCTCGGTTAATAAAAGGACCTTCGGTTTTGAAACCTGAAATTTTTGGTGGTTCAAAATTATCTCCTTCATTATTTATAGAAAAAACCAACTGAATTCGTTCATTTAAACCATAAGAAGATCTTTCTGTTTGCGCTTCAAATTTTACTTGTGCGGAAACAGCATTATATAATAATGAGAATAATAAAATTAAAATTGTTTTTTTCATGAATTACCAATCTTTTTCATTTGAAACCGGACGCGCTTTTACTTTTTTAGCATTTACTTTGTCCTGCACTTTCTTTTCTGCATTGTTAACTGCATCTAAAATATTATCGATACGTTGTTTGTCGGCACCACTAGGTTTTGGATTTTCTTTTTCATCTTCTTTTTTCTCTCCGTCGCCCTTGTCTTTATCTTTATTCTGATCTTTTTTATTGTCTTTATCAGAATTTCCTTTGTCGTTTTTATTGTTTTCTGGTTGTGGTTTTTTGTCGTTACCACCTTTGTTTTTATCATTATCACCTCCTTTTGGTGGCGGATTTTCTTTTTTCTTTCTTTTAGCTAAAGCATAATTATAACGCGTTTCTTCGTCAAATGGATTATTTCGCAAAGCATTTTTGTAGGCATCAACCGCAGCATCATAATTTTTATCTAACATAAATGTATTGCCTAAATTATGATATATTCGGTGCTTTTCTGTTTTTGTTTTTGCCGTTTCTAGTGCTTGAATGTATTTAATTTGCGCTTCGCCTTGCTGATTTTGTCTGTAAATACTATTTCCTAAATTATATCCTGCAGTTGCTTTTTTGGGAGATTTTTTAGATTCAGTTACTCGATAATCAGCTTCTGCATCTGTATACTTTTTTTGTTCAAATGATTGATTTCCATTATACAAATTTTTATCGCTTTCTTGACTAAAAAGCATTCCGCTAACTAATAAAACTACTAAATAAACTATCTTATGCATGTTTTTTTTCATTAAATAAGTTTAACTTTTGTACCCAATTTGTTTTTTTCTCTAATAGAAAAACATCTACAAGAAGTAATAAAAATCCTAAACCTAAAAACCATTGATATTGCGATTCATAATCGGCTATTTGTTGCGATTCGAATTCTGTTTTTTCAATTTTATCTAATTGTTTTTTTACTTCTTCAACTACCTCTTTTGTAGAAGAACCAAAAATGTATTTTGACTTTGTTTTGGTTGCGATATTTTTTAAAACGTCGGGATATAATTTTGTTATAACATTTTCACCATTTTGATCTTTTTTGTAGGATGAAATAGTTCCTTTGTTATCTTTTAAAGGAATCAATGCACCTTTTTCTGTTCCTACACCAATAGTTAAAATGCGAACTCCTTTTTCTTTGGCTAAATCTATAGCTTCAGAAGCTCCTTCGCCATGATCTTCTCCATCTGAAACCAATATAATTAGCTTGCTTGTGTCTTTTACATCAAAGTAATCTACAGCTAATTTTATAGCATCATTAAAAGCCGTTCCTTGAGAAGAAACCATATTCGTATTCATGCTTTGCAAATACATTTTAGCAATACTATAATCGGTTGTCATAGGTAAAATAGGATAAGCACTTCCGGCATAGCCTACAATTCCAACTCTATCATTCCCTAATTGATTAATAATTTGCGATACGAGTTGTTTTGTTTTTTCTAAACGGTTTGGTTTAATGTCTTCTGCCAACATACTTTTTGAAATATCAACTGCAAAAACAATGTCGATACCTTGTCGTTTAACCGTTTCCATCTTTGTTCCCATTTTTGGGTTTACAATAGCAATTATAACACAAACTAATGCTAATAATAGAATAATGATTTTTAAAACAGGTTTAAAAGTCGATTTTTCTGGGCTTAATTTTTGAAATAATTCTAAGTCTGAAAACGCAGCTTGCTTTTGTTTTTTCCAAATTAAATTGAATACAAAAAGTGCTACTATAACCGGTATTAGTAGTAATAAATAAAAGTATTTTGGATTTTCTAACTCAAACATTTTCTCTCTTTCTAAACGATTCCTCTAAAAACTGAATTTCTCAATAACATTTCAACACCTAATAAAACAAAAGCAATTAACACAAATGGCTTATATTTTTCATCATAGTTGTAGAATTTTTTCTCATCTATTTCAGTGGTTTCTAATTTGTTTATTTCGTCGTAAATGGCTTGTAATTTTTTATTTGACGTAGCTCTGAAATATTTAGCATCAGTGTTTTTTGCAATTTCTTGCATTAATTTTTCATCTATTTCCACCGGCATCATTTTAAAAACTAATTTTCCGTTTGCGTCTTTTGCAACAGGAAACATAGCTTTTCCGTTAGTTCCAATTCCAATAGTGTACACTTTAATACCGTATTCTTTTGCTATACTAGCTGCTGTTCTTGGGTCAATTGTTCCTGAATTATTTACACCATCGGTTAATAAAATAATAATTCGGCTTTTAGCTTTACTATCTTTTATTCGATTAATAGCTGTTGCTAAACCAACTCCAATTCCTGTTCCATCTGCAATTATAGAATCGTCAAATTCTACTGATTTAAGCGATTGTAAAATAATTGTTTTATCAGAAGTTACAGGGGTGCGCGTATAACTTTCTCCAGCATAAACTACTAAACCTATTCGGTCGTTTATTCTATCTTGTACAAATGTAGCTGCTACTTTTTTTAAAGCTTCTAAACGATTTGGTTTTAAATCATTGGCTAACATACTACTAGAAACGTCAATTGCCATTACAATATCAATTCCTCTAGTGGTTTTAGATTTTGAAGTTACATCTACGCTTCTAGGACGAGCCATTGCAATTATAATTGCGCTTAATGCAAGCAATCTTAAAACATATAAAAATGGTTTTGCTTTAGCTAAAAAAGTGCGATTTCCTTTAAAAGGAGTAATCGAACTCATTTTAAGTGTTGCCGAAAGCTGATTTCTTTTAATAAATAGCCATGCAATTGCAAATGGCAACAATACAAATAGCCACAAAAATTCTGGATTTAAAAAAGTTACTTTTCCCATTATTTCTTAGCTTTTCTTAGTTCTATTGAATTCTGAATTTTTTCGATAATTTTTTTAGCATAATCATCTTCTTCTCTATAAATTAAGAAAAATTCTTGAGCACCACCTGCTTGTGATAACACCATGATTTCATAAGCCATTTTTTGATCTTCTTTCTCTACTTCATTAAAAGCGGTAAATGATCCGTATGCTTTTTTGCCCGAAAGTCCTTTAGCGTTTTCAAAATCAGCTGTTTTAACCACTATGTTTTTTGCACCTAAACGCTCTAACTCTTTTAAATTTGTTTCTAAAGCTACGTCTAAATCTAAACGAGTAGTGTCTTTAAAAGCAGTTGTAATTAATATAGTTGAAAAATCATCTACAATACTTCCGTTAATAAATCGATTATTAGATTTTACATTTTCTGGAAGATTGTTCTGAATTTTTTCGTCATTATATCGTTTTAACACTTTTGGCGTTGAAATAATTATAGCTGGTTCTCCGTATTCAGAAGTTATCCATTCTTTTTCAAGTAATTCTTCTGTTGTAAATCCAATATAATTTTCTTTTAAATAATCAAACCCAATGGTATACATAAATATAATTACCGATATTAGAAACAATCCTAATGATAAACCAACAGCCGCCATTGTTCTAAAGAATTTTTGTTTTTTTAATTCTTTTTTACGCACTTCTTCTGCAAAAAGAGCTACTGATTCTTCTTCTGTTCTTGGTAACGCTTTATCTAATATTAATAAAAATTTATCAATTGTGTTTTTGTCTTTTTCAATTTCAAAAAGAAGTGGTTGTGATTTTGCAAATTTTACCAAATCTGAATTCTCTAAAACACTTTTAAACCTTTCTAATTCTTCACGATTTACAAACATTTTCTTTTCAGAAATTGCCTTCTTTAATGAGTCTAACAACTCACTCGATGTGCTTTCCATTGCAGGAATATGTACTGATTCTTCGATATAAGTTCTTGCAATATCTGTCATTTCGGAATAGTACTCTTTTACTTCTCCTTTTTGAGCCAATTGCTTTTTATCTAAATTTTGAAGGTATGCGATGGCTTTTTCAATAGGTGAAGCAAAAAATTCTTCTTTTTGAACTTTCCCTTTTTGAAATTTTTTAATAATAAAATAAGATCCAAAGCCTGAAGCAACAATTAATGCAAGCAAAATCAACAACTTCCACCATTCGTTACTTGGTTTTTCTTCTGTAGCAATAATATCTCTAATATCATACATTTGTTGTTTTGTAGTATCTACTTTAACATCATTAACAATGATTGATAGAGAATCTGTTTTAAATTCTGCTTTATTGATTTTTACTAAAAGTTTTGGAATAACGTATCTTCCTGAATCAAATTGTGTTAAACCATATTTCTTAATTAATTCGAATTCGGTATTGTTTTTAATCGTGTCTATTGGATACGATTCTAACACTTCTAAGGCTCCAAAATTTTTAGCATTTGGAAAAACCACTTTGTCTTTAGCGTTTACTTTTGCCTTAATGGTTAAATTAAATTGTGAACCAATTTTAATTTGTGTAGAATCGATAGAAGTTGTGATTTTTTGAGCAGTACCCAAGAAACCAAAACACAATAAAATATAAACGTAAAAAATCTTTTTCATTTTTTCCTTCTTCTTAATTTCTCGCTTTAAAATAACCTAATAATTTGGTTACATAGCTTTCATCTACTCTTGAACTTATGGTTCCGGCGCCACATTTAGAAAATATATCTTTAAAATAAGTTACATTTTCTTGATAATACTTTTCATAATTAGTTCTAACTTGTTTAGAATTAGTATCTACTAATAAAGTTTCTCCTGTTTCAGCATCCATCATGTTTACAATCCCAATATTTGGAAGACTTTCTTCTCTTTGATCATAAACTCTAATTCCTGTAACATCGTGTTTTTTAGCTGCAATTTTTAAGGTTTGTTGATAATCTTTCACCATAAAATCGGAAATCATAAACACAATGGCTTTCTTTTTTAAAACTCCTGACAAATATTTTAACGCCTGAGCTAAATCGGTTTTATTACTTTTAGGTTGAAATTCAATTAACTCGCGAATAATTCGCAACACATGAGATTTCCCTTTCTTAGGCGGAATAAATAATTCAATTTGGTCTGAAAACAATAATAATCCTATTTTGTCATTATTTTGTGTTGCCGAAAAAGCTAATGTTGCAGCAATTTCAGTAACCATATCGCGTTTTTGTTGGTTTTTAGTTCCAAAGCTTTCCGAACCCGAAATATCAACAACCAACATCATCGTTAATTCACGCTCTTCTTCAAAAACTTTTACAAAAGGTTCGTTATATCTTGCGGTTACATTCCAATCAATAGCTCTTACATCATCTCCATATTGGTATTGACGCACTTCTGAAAACGTCATTCCGCGACCTTTAAAAGACGTATGATATTCTCCCGAAAAGATATGATCACTCAATCTTCGGGTTTTAATTTCAATTTTTCGAACTTTTTTTAGAATTTCTTTGGTATCCATTTTTTTTAGTTGGCAGTCGCAGTTGACAGTCGCAGTATTAAATCAGTAGTATCTGAAAACTGAGACTGAACACTGATAACTAAATTAAGGCACTTCAATTTCGTTAACGATTTTGCTAATAATGTCTTCTGTAGTTACATTTTCAGCTTCTGCTTCATAGGTAATTCCTATTCTGTGACGTAATACATCGTAAACCACTGCACGAACGTCTTCTGGAATTACGTAACCTCTACGTTTGATGAAAGCGTAACATTTAGCAGCAGTTGCTAAGTTGATACTTCCACGTGGCGACGCCCCAAAACTAATTAAACCCTTTAAACTTTCTAATTTGTATTTTTCAGGATAACGTGTTGCGAAAATAATATCTAAAATGTATTTTTCGATTTTTTCGTCCATGTACACTTCACGAACGGCTTCTTGAGCTCTTAAAATTTGCTCTAACGAAACCACCTCATTCACTTTTTCGTAAGCGCCTTTTAAATTTTGACGAATAACCAAGCGTTCATCTTCCATTTTTGGATAATCAATAACCACTTTTAACATAAAACGGTCAACCTGAGCTTCCGGTAACGGATAGGTTCCTTCTTGATCAACCGGGTTTTGAGTTGCCATTACTAAAAATGGTTTATCTAATTTAAACGTTTCGTCTCCAATTGTAACTTGCTTTTCCTGCATGGCTTCTAACAAGGCCGATTGCACTTTTGCAGGAGCACGGTTAATTTCATCCGCTAATACGAAGTTGGCAAAAATAGGTCCTTTACGAATGGTAAAATCGTTTTGTTTGATGTTATAAATCATTGTACCTACAACATCTGCAGGTAATAAATCTGGCGTAAACTGAATTCTACTAAAAGAACCATGAACTGCTTGTGATAGCGTGTTAATTGCTAAGGTTTTTGCTAATCCAGGAACACCTTCTAATAAAATATGTCCTTGTCCTAATAATCCAATCAGTAATCGTTCTACCATTTGCTTTTGTCCTACAATTACCTTGTTCATTTCCATGGTAAGTAGATCAATAAAAGCACTTTCTCTTTCTATCTTTTCATTAATAGCTCTAATGTCTAAAGTCGATGTATTTTCTTCCATTTTGGTTTTAATTTGGCGCTGTGAAATTAACAACATTTTTTAACGCTGCAAATTGTAATTTTTTTTAGATTTTAGTTGTTAACATTGCGTTAAAAAACAATAAAAAAAGTAGGTTTTGTGAGTGTTTTATGATTCAATTTTATAATTTTAAGAAAAAATTAGAAATTAGATACAATATGTCAGTAAAATTATCACCTATTATTGCAGGAGTTATGAATTGGGGTGTTTGGGATAAAAACCTGAATACAAACGAAATGAATCATTTAATTCATCTCTTTTTAGAAAACGGAATAACTACTTTTGATCATGCCGATTTATATGGTGGTTATACCACTGAAGCAGCTTTTGGAAAAGCTTTAGCTTCAAGTAAAATGGATCGAGAAAACATCCAACTGATAACCAAATGCGGTATTCAATATGTTTCTGAAAATAGACCTGAAAATGTAATTAAACATTATGATTATTCTAAGGAATACATCATTTGGTCGGCAGAAAATTCACTAAAAAATTTACAAACCGATTATTTAGATGTTTTTTTACTGCACAGACCAAGCCCATTAATGCAAGCGGATGAAGTTGCTGAGGCGGTTGAAAAATTAAAAGAAGCAGGAAAAATTCTTTCTTTTGGGGTTTCTAACTTTACATCTTCACAAACCGAATTATTACGTCAAAAAACAGAAGTCTCGTTTAACCAAATTCAGTTTTCTGCAACCAACCATGAAGCCATGTTAGATGGAAGTTTAGATTATATGCAATTGCATAAAATTACACCAATGGCATGGAATCCGTTAGGAGTTGTTTTTAGAGAAAATACCGAACAAACACAACCTTTAAAATTACTCTTTTCTAAATTAGTCGATAAATATCATGTGGGTGCTGACTTAATTTTATTAGCTTGGATTTTACAACATCCTGCCAATA
This sequence comes from Flavobacteria bacterium BAL38, assembly GCA_000169355.1. GTDB lineage: Bacteria > Bacteroidota > Bacteroidia > Flavobacteriales > Flavobacteriaceae > Flavobacterium. The sequence goes on from AAXX01000001.1 coordinate 1,078,742, forward strand.
TTTTACCAGTAGCCGGAACCATTAATGTAAGTCGCATTCAACAATTAATGAAAGCAAAATCATTGGTTTTAGATAAACAAGATTGGTTTGCTATTTGGACAGAGAGTATGGGGAATAAAGTGCCTTAAAATAGTAATTAGTAACTAGTGATTAGTAATTAGTTTTTGCTATTCACTAGTTACTATTTACTCATCACTAAAAACATGATCAATAAACGTCTTCTTATCAAAAATTTATTAGCTCACAATGATGAGAACAGTTTTTATGATAAAAAACGCCAGTTAAATTTACATACGAAAGAAGGAAAAGCAAAATTTTTAAAACACATTTGCGCGCTTTCTAATTCAAATCCGAGTAACAATTCCTATATTGTTGTTGGTGTGGAAGATGAAACCAATGAAATTGTGGGTGACGATTTTTTTGATGATAGTCAAATTCAAAATTTGGTAAATGCCTATTTAGAAAATCCGCCAAAAATTCAATATGAAAACGTGCCTTTTCCTAATTTACCAAAAGAAAAAGTAGTGGGGCTGGTTACCATAAAACCAAAATCTAAAACTTCTTATTTTAAAAAAGGAATTCACACTATTGAAGCCAAAAGTGCCTTTATTAGAAAAGGAAGTAATACAACGCCTACAAAAGACAAAATTCCGTATTCCAAACAAAATATTGAAACAGTTATAAGTTTAGAAAACAATTCGCGAAATAGTATTTCGTATACGCTAGAAAGTGTTTTGGATTTTATTAATAACCGGCACAAAGATTTAGAATCAAATTACAAGGTTTTTAAAGAACTTTTTGTGGTTTGCTGGGCCGGAAACAAGAAAAAAGTGCGTGATAAAACCTATTTTTCAAGAGTGGATATTGAATTGGTAAATGAACAAGTAAAACTGTTTTATTCTGCGTTAGATGAAGTAAGTATTGAATATGATAATGAATCATTTTCTATTACAGAATACGTTTGTTTAGGACTAAATGATAAAACGAGCTTCTATCCTCTTGAAAAGGTAATTTTAACTTTTTTTGATAATGGATATTATAAAATGGACTCTCAAATGTTATTTGAACCTCCGCAATACAATAAAAAAATGTTGCATCACATTTACAATTCAAACATTACCTTGCTTAATAAACTTAATAAAGGAACACCACTACAAGACATAGAAAAAAAAGATTTGGTAAATGTATCTCATACTCTAATGATTTGTTATTTGAATGGGTTTGACGAAGCCAAACAAAAATTAATTGATGCAAAAGCAAATATGAAAGCATTTGATAATCCGTTAGTATATTTGTCGTTCAAAGAAGTAATGCGAATTTTAAGAAAAATGAAATATAATAAAAAGAATGAATAGAAAATTAGTAATTGGCGATATTCATGGAGGATTAAAAGCATTAGTTCAAGTACTAGAAAGAGCTAAAGTTTCCGAAAAAGATACCTTAATTTTTTTAGGAGATTTTGTTGATGGTTGGAGCGAATCGCCAGCGGTTTTAGATTTTTTGATACACCTAAAACAACAACAAAATTGCATTTTTATTAGAGGAAATCACGATGATTTATTACTAAAATGGTTGTGCGGAGATCATGAAGGTTTTGATGAAAAAATGTGGTTTTTACATGGCGGTGAAGCAACAGCTTTATCCTATCAAAATAAAGATGAAGCTACAAAAAAAAAGCACATTCAATACTTAAAATCGTTGCAAAATTATTATTTAGATGATGAAAATCGACTTTTTATTCATGCCGGATTTACCAACTTAAGAGGTGTTACACATGAGTTTTTTACACCTTTATTTTATTGGGATAGAACTTTATGGGAAATGGTTTTGGCTATGGATAATGAACTTTCGAAAGACGCCATTTCCTATCCTAACCGATTAAAATTATATAAAGAAATTTACATTGGTCATACACCTGTTACTAAAATTGACGAAACCATTCCTATAAATAAAGCATGTGTTTGGAATGTAGATACAGGTGCCGCTTTTAAAGGCAAATTAACCATAATGGATGTTACTACTAAGGAATTCTGGCAAAGTGATCTTCTTCCCGATTTATATCCTGAAGAAAAAGGAAGAAATTAAATTTTAAACCCATTTCTTAAAAAAGTGGGTTTTTTTTATGCTGTTCTGTTACAATTTATACCTTTGTCATAAATTATTATTTACGTAAAATCCATTCAAAATGAGTGTAATAGAAAGAAAACTGAAAGACCGTAGTGGTTCAGTTTGCGAAATTAGTGGTACCGAACATGACTTAGTTGTTTATGTATTGCCTCCAACAAACGAAAGAACTGTTGAAAATAGTGTTTTAATTGCAAAACATTTAAAAGACCAAATTGAAAACTCAGAAACCATGAATGAAAACGATTGGAGAGGGTTATCTGATAGCATGTGGAACGAGCATTTGCCGGTTCAAATACTATCTTGGAGAATGTTAGCTCGTTTAAAAAATACCGATTTGTTAGAGATGATGTATCTAGACGAAGAATCGTTAGAATGGGCAAAAGCAACAGGTGAAGGCGAAGAAGAAGACGAAAACAAAATTGTACATAAAGATAGCAACGGTGTAACTTTATTAGATGGCGACTCAGTTGTTTTAATTAAAGATTTAGATGTAAAAGGCGCTACTTTTACTGCAAAACGAGGAGCTGCTGTTCACAACATTAAATTAGTTTGGGACGACGCTAACTTGATTGAAGGTAGAGTGGAAAACCAAAACATTTATATTTTAACGCAATACGTGAAGAAAACGAAGTAGTTTTCAATGTGCCGATGCGGCAATGCAACAATACAAAACCCTACAAATTTGATTTGTGGGGTTTTTGTCTTTTAATCAAGATTACTTTAATAATTAAAAAGCAGTAGAAAATTATATTTATTAAAAGTGAACTAAGATAAACAATGCGTAAAACGACTCTCATCTTTATTTACGAAGGTAAATTTTGTTATTTTTTACTCTTCAAAAAAATTCAAAGGTAATTTTTTAGTATTTTTACATTGTTATTCTACAGCTAGAAAATATCTTTCACAAAAAAAGAACCTTTCAACAACAAATGATTATGTCAACAATTAATATCACTCTTCATCCTAATGACGATGCTCAAGTTGAAGCCGTTAAAGCCTTTATGAAAGCCTTGAAGATTAAGTTTGAAATTTCTAAAGAGAAAACATTTGTTTTATCTAGTGAACAACAAAAAGTATTAGATAGTCAAATAGGGTTAGATAAAAAAGACTACACTGATGCTGATACTGTATATGCCAATTTAAAAAACAAATATGGCTTATAAGATTATTATTTCGCCCATAGCAATCCAAAATATTGATAATGCTGTGGCTTATTATACTGAAGAAGTTAATAAAAAAGTAGCTTTTGACTTTTTAAATGATTATAAGAAAACCTATAAAGACTTACAAAAAAATCCATTTTATCCTTTTCATGATAACAATTACAGGTATTTGCCTTTTAAAAAATTTCCTTTTATTGCTTTCTTTTTAGTAGATGAATCTTCAAAAACCGTTTTCTTAAATGCAGTTTTTAATAGCCATCAAAACCCTGATAAAATAGAGAAATTATAACTTAAAATATAAAAACCTTTTCACGTAAAAAGAATCCAAACTTGTAAAGGTTAAGTTTTCTTGTTTATACTACTAAAGAAACGGCATTTCTGAATTATATAGCAATGCCGTTTAATTTTTTTGCAAACTGTTAACTAATCCTATTTTATTTACTTTGTGAGCACAGAAAGCATTTTCGGATATCGGATTCTTTTAACCTTGTAGGTATAAATAATTAAGTATTTAAATAGATAAAATTATTTCAGTAGCTTTGTTTTGAAGTGGGTTGTGGGCACGGAATGCAATTCCGCACTATCTATGCGGTGAGAAATTCGCGCGGTCGGAATATTTGTTAGAATTAAAATTCAAGCAAAAGAATTTGAACGATAGCAGAGGTTAATATTAGCGTACATTTTTATGAAAAAACTAAAAAAAACGACTTTAATCTTATCTATAATCTTTCTCATTGGTTGCAAAAAAGAAATAAACCAAGAAAAGTTAACAGAAAAGAAAAATGAAATTACAGAAAATAAGCAAAAATTATTTAAAGATTACATCAAATCAAACAACCTACAAAGGATAAATTTAAATACTGATAATATTCCTGAATACATATTTTCTGAAATGGGTTTTTATATTTTTTTTGATGGGAAAACTAAAAAGGAAATAGAATATATTAACCCAAGTGGTCCAAAACTAGCTGGAAGCGGCAACTTAAAATTTATTGATATTAATTGTAATGACAATCAAAAAGAATTTATCGTAGAATCAGCTGGAGGCGGTACAATGGGAAATTATCATTATATGGATATAATGCGATATAATACTAAAACCCAAAAGATAAGTTCAATTTTTGAGCATGAAATATCATCATTTAGTTGGGTAAAAGATGAAGAAAAATTGGATTTTGTATTCTATATTGATATTCTTTACAATAAGGAAAATAAATGCACAGATACAATTAAAATATACAAAGGTAAATTTACTAATAAACCAAAAAGTTATAGTTTAAGTATTAAACCTCAAAAACTTATCGAAAAATATTATTTCAACAAAAAAACTGGGACATTTGAGAAAGATAACGATTAAGATATTTACAAGAACTATTTAACCTAAATAAACCTATTAGCACTAAATTTCATTTCGTAACCAACCTTGCAAATTTGATTTGTGGAGTTTTTGGTTTTTGACAACTTTTCTTTTTCTAATATAAGTTTACATTAAGTTTAATATTTACTGAATTAATTACATTTCGGTTTTGGTAAAACTTTATAAGATATATATCTATTCGATTTAACTCTTGTAAAAATTTGTATTTTTTCTTTACACACAATATAATCTACTCCTTCAATAGTTTCATCAATAGTGATTGTTGGAGGAGAAGGATATTTACTTGGATTATCCCAATCATCCTTATAAATACCTAAATCATAACGTAACCAAATAGAATCTAACAATTTATTTTTATCTAATTCATCTAGAATATCCTTTTGTAGAGTTTTATCTTTATCATACCACATGAAGAGTTTTTTATTATATAACTTATAATTAGTAGGAAAAAATTCATCTGTAACAATAGAATCGATAACGTGTCTCATTCTTATTGAAATCTTATTTCTTTGTGGTAAGACATTTATATGATAATAATTAGACTTTTCATCATCAATAAATCGAATATAAAAATTATCATACTCTTTTATGTATTTTTTATTAGTATGATAATAGTCTATAATACAATTTTCAATGGCTTGTGATTCTCCTCCTTTTACAAGCATTTCCTTTTTATAAGTATTGCACTTTATAAAAATAAATGATAATAATAAAAAAACTGCCATCTTATTATTACTAAACTTAATTATCATATTAATATTTAACTTGCTGGATTTTATAACTAGTACTATATATTGTAAAAAATAATATTTATAAAAGTTCGCATGCGAATCTATTCTTATTGTTTACAGAATCAAAAATACTAAATTACAAACAAAAAACCCTGCAAAAATTAAATTTTACAAGGTTTCTCTATATCCAAAAAGTAACTAATCCCTTATTACTTTTCACTAATCCCGATAGCGCGGAATTGCATTCCGTGCCATCAAAATAAAACAAAACCCTGCAAAAATTAAATTTTGCAGGGTTTCTCTATATCCAAAAAGTAACTAATCACTAATTACTTTTCACTAATCACTTAATATTACAAATCAAACTTAATACCTTGTGCTAAAGGCAATTGATCTGAATAGTTTACCGTATTGGTTTGTCTTCTCATGTATACTTTCCATGCATCAGAACCTGATTCACGTCCGCCACCCGTTTCTTTTTCACCACCAAAAGCACCACCAATTTCTGCTCCAGAAGTTCCAATGTTTACGTTAGCAATTCCACAATCTGAACCAGAGAACGATAAGAATTTTTCTGCTTCTTTCATGCTATTCGTCATAATTGCAGAAGATAATCCTTGTGCTACTCCATTTTGTAACTCGATAGCGTTTTCAACTTCGCCACTATATTTCATTAAGTATAAAACAGGAGCAAATGTTTCGTGTTGTACAATTTCGAAATGATTTTCTGCTTCAATAATGGCTGGTTTTACATAACAACCGCTTTCAAATCCTTCTCCCGAAAGAACACCACCATCAACTAATACTTTACCACCTTCTGCTTTTGCTTTTTCAATTGCAGCTAAATACGTGTTTACAGCATCTTTATCAATAAGTGGTCCGATATGATTTTTTTGATCTAACGGATTTCCAATCGTTAATTGACCATAAGCGCCTACAATAGCATCTCTTACTTTATCATACACACTTTCATGAATAATTAAACGTCTTGTAGAAGTACAACGTTGTCCGGCAGTTCCTACAGCGCCAAAAACAGCCCCTGGAACCACAACTTTTAAATCGGCAGTTGGAGTAATAATAATGGCATTGTTTCCGCCTAATTCTAATAACGATTTTCCAAAACGTTCTGCCACTTTAGCACCAACAATTCGTCCCATTCTTGTAGAACCTGTTGCCGATACTAATGGAATACGTGTATCATTTGTCATCATTTCTCCTACTCTGTAATCACCATTAATAATACAAGAAATTCCTTCTGGTAAATTATTAGCTTTTAAAATGTCTGCAATAATATTTTGACATGCAATAGAACATAAAGGTGCTTTTTCTGACGCTTTCCAAACACACACATCGCCACAAATCCAAGCTAATGCTGTGTTCCAAGACCAAACGGCTACTGGAAAATTGAAAGCAGAAATAATTCCAACAACTCCAATTGGATGCCATTGTTCACGCATTACGTGTCCTGGGCGCTCAGACGGAATAGTTTGTCCGTTTAACTGACGTGATAATCCTACTGCAAAATCACAGATATCGATCATTTCCTGAACTTCTCCGTAACCTTCTTGCAACGATTTACCCATCTCATAAGAAACTAATTTACCAAGCGGTTCTTTTAATTCTCTTAATTTATTTCCAAACTGACGAACAATTTCTCCTCTTTGTGGAGCTGGCATTGCTCTAAACGTTTTAAATGCTGCTGTAGCAGATTGCATTACTTTTTCGTAATCTGCAGCTGTAGTTGCTTTTACTTTTCCAATTAATTGACCATCAACCGGAGAATAACTTTCAATTAATTCACCATTAGAAAACCACTCATTTCCTGTAGAAGTTCCTTCATTTATTGCTTTTACACCTAAAATTTCTAAAGCCTCTTGCATTCCAAATTGTTGAGCAACAGATGATTGTGTTGTTGTTGACATTATATAACTTTTTTATCGATTTTTGTTAAATTTTTACAAATTTACATAATTTTTAGAAATCTAAACTTATAAGGGCTAAAATTATGTAAGTTGATTGTTCTCTTTTGCTAAAACTATACTTTTATGTGTTTAGAAGGTTTATTTACTTTTTGGATGTAAATTTTGCATTACTCTCCATTACTGTACCACATTGTTTACAGGTTCTTTTTTCTTCTGAACTATAGAACGTATTAAAATGAGGAAGAAAGTCTTTTTCTATGTCGTGTAACTCGAAATACACTTCGTGCAATTTATGATTGCAATTGTCGCAAAACCAAAGTAATCCATCATTAAAACCTTTACCTTCTCTTTTTCTTTCTATAACTAATCCTATAGATCCGGCAGTTCTAGAAGGAGAATGTGGCACTTTAGCAGGATGTAAATACATGTCGCCTGCCGAAAGTTTCATGGCTTTCTTTTTACCTTCTTCTTGGATGTAAACTGTGATTTCACCTTCTAATTGGTAAAACAATTCTTCGGTTTCGTTGTAGTGATAATCTTTTCGAGCATTGGGTCCACCCACAATCATTACAATGTAATCTTCCGATTCCACATATAAATTCTTATTACTAACGGGCGGTTTCAATAATTCTCTGTTTTCCTGAATCCACTTTTGTAAATTAAAAGGTTTGCCTATTGCCATCTTTTTTGCATTTAAAATGTAAAGTTACTAAAAAGAAAAAAGGTTAGCTGTACTTTTTATTACAAACTAACCTTATTAAATTTTTAAGAAAAAACTACTTTACTTCTTTTAACAAATAAATATATACAGGAAAGTGATCGGAAAATCCTGGAACTCCATTTTGATTTCGTAATGGATATCCTTTATACTGACCTGTTTTTTGAATCAGGAAAGGCTTGTTATAAATACCTGCTTTCCAATATTTAAAAGTGCTATAATCGTTTTTATCTGCTGGTATGAATTGTTGACTTACCATAATTTGATCAAAAATATCACCTGAGTCTCTATAAAATAAAGAAGAATGTCCGTCTTTCGCCATTTGCTCAAAAGGGTTGTAAACATCTCTTGGTTCTTTTAATTCTGATTTATTTAATTTTGCACCAATACCTTGCTTTACACTTTTGTTATAGGCACCATCATTTAAATCTCCCATGGTAATAAACTTCGCATTAGGGTTTATCTTAATAAGAGAATCCATTATTTTTCTATTTAATCTTCCAGCGGCTTCTCTAAATGGGCTACTTTTTTTCTCTCCTCCTGAACGAGAAGGCCAGTGATTTACAATGATATTAATTTCTTCTCCATCTAACAAACCTGTTACTAAAAGCTGGTCACGAGTATAAATTCGTTTAGTTTTTGCATCAACACTTCCTTTATCATCAGTTTCATCGTCAGATTTTTTATCTTTTTTGTCTGCTGAAGTTTCGTTATCATAAATATACAAAGGAACATTAATATAACTTGTAGGCTGAAAATGTTTTTCTTGATATAAAAACCCAACATCAATTCCTCTTTTATCGGGAGAATCGAAGTGAACAATTTTATACCCTTTATCAATAAGTCTAGGCTGTTTTACTAAATCTTCAAGAACTCTTCGGTTTTCAATCTCACAAGCTCCAATTATTACTGGAGAATTTTTTTGATTTTCGCTAGTTCCTAATTCAACTAGTACCCTACTTAAGTTATCTAATTTCTTTTTGTAATTTTTAGATGTCCACCCTTTAACAGGAGTATATTCTTCATCATACGTATCTGGATCGTTAATTGTGTCAAATAAATTTTCAAAGTTATAAAATGCTACAGTATGCACTTTAAATTTTTTATCCTGTGAAAAAGCACTATTTACTGACAAAATCACTATAAATCCAGCCAAAAGGTGTTTAATTTTCATAAATTAAATGTTATATTAATATCAAGTTTATTACAAATTGGGTGCCAAAGGTAAATAATATTATTAAAAGTTATACATTTGCAGGCTGTTAAGTTTTTAACCACTTAACGTTAAATAAGTATTAATAATAATATTCTTTATGAAAAAACTTGTATTAAGTACTTTACTAGTACTGCAAGCCGTTTTTGTTTTTGCACAGCAGAGTCCAGCCTTAAAAGGTAAGGTTATCGATTCTAAAAGTCAAAAACCTTTACAAAATGTTGTGGCAACAATTCAAAGCACCAACCAATCTGCTTTAACTGATTTTGATGGAAATTTCAAATTTGAAACACTACCTGAGGGAGAACAAGTTTTAGTGATTAAAACAGGAGGTTATCTTCAACAAACATTTGTTTTAGAGCCAACTTTAGGGGAAGCTTTAGATTTAGGTGTTGTTGTTTTAGAGGAAGATATTACTTCAGAACAACAATTAAGTTTAGTAACCATTACTGAAAATGATTTAGGTGACGACAACAGTGGTTCAGAAAGTACTTCTGGACTGTTACAGGCAACTAGAGATGTTTATCAACAAGCTGCTGCCTTTAATTGGGGTTTAGCTCGTTTTAGAATTAGAGGTTTAGATAATGAATATGGAGTTACCATGATTAATGGTATTTCTATGAATAAATTGTATGATGGTAGACCACAATGGAGTAACTGGGGTGGTTTAAATGATGCAACAAGAAATCAAGAATTTACAATGGGTTCTGGACCATCAGATTATACATTTGGTAGTGCATTAGGAACTCAAGAAATAAACACAAGAGCTTCTTTTTATCGTCCAGGATCTAGAATTTCGATGTCTGGAACGAACACAAATTACAGCTGGAGAACAATGGGAACTCATGCTTCTGGAATGAATAAAGACGGATGGGCATTTGTGGTTTCTGCTTCAAGAAGATGGGCACAAGAAGGTTACTTTGAAGGTACTGATTATGCTGCTAACTCATTATTTGCTAGTGTTGAGAAAAAAATTAATGACAAACACAGTTTAAATTTAACTGCTGTTTACGCTCAAAATAGTAGAGGAAAATCGTCTCCAAATACGCAAGAAGTAAATGATTTAATGGGAATCAAATACAATTCATATTGGGGATGGCAAAATGGGAAAAAACGTAATTCAAGAGATAAAGACGTTGAAGAACCAATTGCAATGTTATCTCACTATTGGAAAATTACTGAAAGAACTACATTAAATACAAATGTTGCTTTTCAAACAGGTTCAATTGGAAACTCTAGATTAGATTTCCAATTAGGTAACAATCCAGATCCAACATATTACAAAAATTTACCAAGTTACTACAATAACTTAGGAGATGCTGCTGGTGCTGCATCTGCTGAAACGTATTTCTTAAATAACAGTCAGATCAATTGGAATGCTATGTATATAGCTAATCAAAATAGTGCTTTTCCTGGTAGAAGTGTTTATGTATTATACGAAGACAGAACAGATGATAACCAATTAAGTGCTAACAGTATTTTAAATTCAAGTATTTCTGAAAACATTAGTTTAACTGCTGGAGCAAATTTCAGAAAGCTTCGTTCTCACAATCATCAAAACCTATTAGATTTAATGGGTGGTCAATATTTTCTTGACATCGATCCTTTTTATTCAGGAAATGCTAGTCAATCAGATTTAAATAACCCGAACAGACAAATAGGAGAAAATGAAACTTATGGGTATAATTATTTATTACACGCATTAACTTTTGATGGGTTTACGCAGTTTAAATTCACCTATGATAAAGCTGATTTTTATTTAGCACAATCGTTCTCTAGAACAGAATATCAAAGAGAAGGTTTGTATAGAAACGGAATATATGCAGATAATTCTTTTGGAAAAGGAGAAAGCGTTACTTTCGAAAACTTTGGTTTTAAAGGAGGATTAACTTATAAATTAAACGGAAGAAATTATTTAGATTTCAACGGTTTATACCAAACAAAAGCTCCTAGTTTAAGAAGTACTTTTTCAAATGCAAGATTAAATAATGCTATTACTCCAGATTTGGAAAGCGAAAGCATCACAAGTGCTGATGCAAGTTATATCTTAAGAGCGCCTAAATTTAAAGCACGTTTAACAGGTTTTTACTCTAAAGTACAAAATGCAACCGAAATATCTTTCTTCTATGGAGAAGGAATTGGAAGTGATACTGGTGGAGACGAAGACACTTTTGTAAGTGAAATAGTTACTGGAATTCAAAAACAAAATATGGGTGCAGAACTTGGTTTAGAATATCAAATTACTTCAACTATTAAAGCAACTGTTGCTGCTTCTTATGGTCAGTATATTTATTCTGATAATGCAAAATTAAAAACAAATGATGACGCATTAGCAGCTACTGGAAATAACTCTTTAACTGATTTTGGAACAGTATATATTAAAAACTATCACCAACCAGGTATGCCACAAACGGCAGCATCATTTGGTTTAGAGTATCGTGACCCTCATTTTTGGTGGATTGGTGCTAATGTGAATTATTTAGCTAATAGTTACATTGATGTTGCTAGCATCTTAAGAACTGACAATTTTAGTATTGATGGAGCAACTGGAGACAATTACTCTGGCGCTACTCCTGAAACAGTAAGAGATATTTTAAAACAAGAAAAATTTGATAGCTTTACATTAGTTAACTTAACGGGAGGGAAATCTTGGAGAATTAGTAAAGCAAATCGTAATACAGTTGGTTTCTTTGCTTCTGTAAACAATGTTTTTGATATTACATACAAAACAGGTGGTTTTGAACAATCTAGAAAAGCAACTTTCCCAGATTTACAAGCCGATCAAGCTAATGGAACACCTTCTTTTGGATCTAAATATTTTTACGGGTACGGAAGAACATTCTTTGTTAACTTCTACATAAACTTCTAAAAAAAATACTATGAAAATAAAATTTTTAAAAACAATGTTCTTGTTAGCACTTTCATCAAGTGTTTTAACAAGTTGTGTAGGAGATGATGATTATGTAATTCCTACTGTATATACTTATGCTTTTAACGAAGGATTTGAAACTTCTACAACTGGAAGTGGTTCAGTTGAAGTGCCAATTACTTTGGAAGGATGGGTAAACTATAATGGATCAACATCAACTCCAGCATCAGTTCGCTTATGGCATGCTAGAACATTTAGCAACAACATTTACGCGGAATTTTCTTCGTTTTATTCTGTAACAGGTACAAATGATGTAGCTTGGTTAATTACTCCAGAACTAGATTTAACAGCTACAACAGGTGAAGTTTTATCTTTTACAACAAAAACAAGATTTGCAAATGGATATCCTTTAACGGTTTTAATTTCAACTGATTATGATGGAACAACTGGTGGAATTGCAACTGCAACATGGGCTCCTCTAGTGTTTACTGCACCAACAGTAAATGATGTTTTTGTAAGTAGTGGAAATATTGACCTTAGTTCTTATGAAAGCGATAATGTAAGAATTGCATTCAAATATACTGGAAGTAAAGCGGGTGTTACAACTACTTTACAATTAGACAATGTTAAGATCACTAAAAACTAAATAGCTATGAAAAATTTAAAATTAGTATTAACAACAGCTGTTTTTGCAACCTTATTGAGTTGTGTTAATGGCGATGATTATGGTACACCAAATTTATCAAATGATTGTGTAACCATTGCAAAAACAAAAGAAGTTTCAGATATAACTAATATTTCAACTTCAGCAACAGTTCAATATACAACAGACGAGAATTTAACTGATTATATTGAAGCTTATGTAACTTCAAGTGATGAAGGCGGAAACTTTTATAAATCAATTTCAATGATGTCATTAGATGGATTGAAAGGATTTAGTATGCCAGTTGATAATTATAACTTATACACTGAGTTTGAACCAGGAAGAAAAGTTACAATCAAACTAGATAAAAACAGATTTTATAATAAACAACATGGTTCAACAATTATAGGTTCATCTTACAATGGTGGTGTTGGTAGAGTTTCTGGCGTTGAATATAAAGATGTTATTTTAAGATCTTGTGAAAATGTAAATGAAAACGATATTGTAAAAGACTTAACTATAGCAGCTGCAAAAAACGATCAATATTTAAATATGCTAATCGAATTTGATGCAGTTCAGTTTACTGATGCTTCATTAGGTAAAAAATATTATGATGTTTCTTTAAATAGTATTGGTGGTGCAACAAATCATGAAATCACTGATGAATTTGGTAACAAAGTTATTGTTAGGGTTAGTGAATTTGCAAATTTTGCTTCAAATTCAGTTCCATCATTTAATGGAAAAGTTAGAGGTGTAATGACGAAATACAATAGTGATTACCAATTTATGATTAGAACTATAAATGATGTAAACTTAACTAACACTAGATTAGATATCGATTTAAATCCACCAATTGGTGGTTCTGCAATTGTTTACGATGCAACTTTAAACGAGCCTTTTACATCTTATACAACTACTAACCAACAAATATTTCCTAAATACATTAATGATGCAGCAGTAGGTAGTAGATATTGGCAAAGAAAAACTTTTGGAGGTAATACTTACATTCAAATGTCTTCTTTTGGTGGAACTCCAGAAGCTAATCGTACTTTATTTATTGTTCCTGTTAACATGACAGCAGCTAGTACTTTTTCATTTAAAACTTTATCTGGTTATGATAATGGTTCTGTATTAAAAGTTTATTACTCAACAGATTATGTTCCAGGTAGTCAAATTAGTACTGCTACTTTAGTAAATATAACATCTAGTTTTACAATTCCTTCTGGACCTTCAAGTGCTTATGCTTCAAGTTTTACTTCTAGTGGTGTGTATAATATTCCTGCTGGAATTACCGGAAATGGTTTTTTCATTTTTGAATATGTAGGAAATGGTTCTGGTGGACCAACAACTACTATGCAAATAGATGATATTGTAATTAACTAATTACTTTTAGATAAATAAATTAAAAGCACTTCAAATGAGGTGCTTTTTTTATACCCGCTATTTCGTACCTTTGTAACACTAAAGAAAGATTATGTTAGAGAAAGAAGTTATTGACTTTGAAAAATCAATTATAGTAGGAATTGTAACGCAAAACCAAAGCGAAGAGAAACTAAATGAATATCTTGACGAATTGGAATTTTTGACCTTTACTGCTGGTGGAACTGTTGTAAAACGTTTTTCACAAAAAATGGATAAACCTAATCCAAAGACTTTTGTAGGAACAGGAAAGCTAGAAGAAATTAAATATTATATCAAAGATAACGACATTAAGACCGTAATATTTGATGACGAATTAACGCCTTCACAATCCAAAAATATTACCAAAGAATTAGATTGTAAAGTCTTAGACAGAACCAATCTTATCTTAGATATTTTTGCGCAACGTGCCGAAACTTCTTATGCAAGAACGCAAGTAGAACTAGCACAATGCCAGTATTTATTACCTCGTTTAACCGGAATGTGGACGCACTTAGAGCGTCAAAAAGGAGGAATTGGTATGCGTGGTCCTGGGGAAACCGAAATTGAAACCGACCGTCGTATTGTACGTGATAGAATCTCTTTACTAAAAGAAAAAATTAAGGTAATCGATAAACAAATGGCTACGCAACGAAGCAATCGTGGTGCTATGGTTCGTGTAGCTTTAGTAGGTTATACTAATGTTGGAAAATCTACTTTAATGAATGCTGTAGGTAAAAGTGATGTGTTTGTAGAAAATAAATTGTTTGCAACACTAGACACAACAGTTCGTAAAACCGTAATTAAGAATTTACCTTTTCTTTTAAGCGACACGGTTGGATTTATTAGAAAACTTCCAACACAATTGGTTGAATCGTTTAAAAGTACGCTAGATGAAGTTAGAGAGGCTGATTTATTGCTTCATGTAGTTGATATTTCACATCCTGAATTTGAAGAACATATTGCTTCTGTAAATAAAATTTTGTTAGATATTAAAAGCGCCGATAAACCTACCATTATGGTGTTTAATAAAATAGATGCATATCATCCGGTGTATTTTGACGAAAACGATTTAAGCATTGAAAAAACAACCAAACATTATACTTTAGAAGAATGGCAAAACACATGGATGAGTAAATTAGGCGAAAACAACACCTTATTTATTTCGGCCACTGAAAAAGCTAATTTTGAAGAGTTTAGAGAAAAAGTATATGAAGCTGTTAGAGAAATTCATATTACAAGATTTCCTTACAACAAGTTTTTATACCCAGATTATAAAGATGCAATTGAAAACGAATAAAAAAAGACCTCAATTTGAGGTCTTTTTTTGTATTTAAGCGGTCTTTGATTAAAACGTAGCATTTACACCTAAACCGATGATTTGTTTTGTTTGAAAACCTCTAAAAGCGTTATCATCATAAATCGTTTGAAAAGCAAAATTAGTAGATAAATATTTATTAATTTTCATTACAACGTTTAATTGATAATCTATGTCTACATTTTGAGGATCTTCTAAATAGTTAGAATAAAAATTTAAAATATTTTCAACAGAAACATTTTCCATAATATTGAACTTATAATAACCATTAATTGCAGCTCCTAATTCATATCTTGAAGTTTTACCTTGCTCAACTCCAAAAGAAGAACCGAACTCAGTAAAATGATCATGAACAATAATTAATTTTGAAGTTGCTGGCGCAAAATTCACTTTTAAATTATCACTTTTTTTCCATAACATACCCGGTCCAAGTTGAAAATAAGCCGGAGAAAAGAAATGTGAGATTTTAACCGTTTGAGTAGCAGGATCTAAACCTGTATCCATTTGTGTTTTAAAGTTAAAAAAAGCAGAATAGAACCATTCACCAGACGCTTTTTTTCCTAATAACGAGTTTAACTCAATTCTATCATCTGTTTTTTGAGTATCTGCTCCTTTAATTTTGGTTAAACCGTAAGAAACAATCCATTTATTGTCCCAGTTCCAATCGCCATTTTTATAATTAAAATCATAATTAAAGCCAATGTTACCAGCAAAGTTATTTTGACCACCTGCTTGCCAATTACTAAAAGAAGATTGATTTGCCAAAAAGGTAAAAACACCTTTTCTTGTCCAATGTTTAGTAGAATCTGTTACAGTCTCTTGTGCAAAAACGCAAGAAGAAACAAATAATAGTACAAGGAAAATTTTTTTCATTTGTATTTTTTTAAAATTAAAGAAGCAAAAGTACTTATTTACTTAAAACGACCAAATTTTAAAGACCAAATACATGATTTAAACGATATAACTTATTTTTTATAAAGTGGAACAGCCGAACAAGCTTCTCCAAACATAACGCTTTTAGCAACTTTCATTAGTTTTTGAATAGCCAAAGTATACACCTGATTGGGAACTGATTTTTTAGAACACCCTTTTAAAATAACAGGTTTTTGAAAATAATCTGTATAATCGAGTTTGTTTAAAATATCTTGATACCACTCAACAACAGCCAATTCTTTAGTCCCATGAATAACTTTTAAAGCATAGGGGGCTAAATTCACAGCAACTAAAGCAAAAGTCCAAGCAGGTAAAATAGCATCTGTTGAACAATAGATAGCCACATATTTATCTTGAAAAGATGAGAAATCGGTACTTTTTAATTGAGATCTAAAATCAGATTCTTTCAAGATAAAACCTTCAATTAACCATTGTGAAATATCTAAATGTTCTACATGAGAATCTGGATAGTAATCTTCTAAATCGAAAACCATCAAAGAACTTTGCGCTACTTTATTTACTATTTCGTCCATATTTAGTCACAGTTTTCAGTCGCAGTTTTCAGATGTAAGTATAAAAACACTGCTAACTGTGACTGCGACTGCTTACTATTTTAAAGCATTCCTAATTCTAATTTTGCTTCTTCGCTCATTAAATCTTTGCTCCAAGGCGGATCAAAAGTTATTTCTACTTCGCATGACTTTACAGTGTCGATAGATTTTACTTTTTCTTCTACTTCCATTGGCAATGTTTCAGCAACAGGACAATTTGGAGAGGTTAATGTCATTAAGATTTTTACATCGTTATCTTCATTAATCATAACATCGTAAATTAATCCTAATTCGTAAATATCTACCGGTATTTCAGGATCGTAAATTCCTTTTAAAACCTTAACTACGTCTTCGCCTAAGTTGATTGTGTCGTTAAATTCTTCCATTTTATTAAGTTTTCAGTCTCAGTTTTCAGTCTCAGAGCATATAGAAAACTGCAAACTGAGACTGAAAACTAAACTAGTTATTGTTTTGCTTGAAATGCCAAAGCATACATTTTTATTTGTTTTATCATCGAAACTAAACCGTTTGCACGCGTTGGAGATAAATGTTCCTTTAATCCTATTTCATCGATAAAATCAGTATTGGCATCCAAAATATCCTTTGGAGATTGATTAGAAAAAGAACGAATTAAAATTGCGATAATTCCTTTTGTTAAAATGGCATCACTATCGGCTGTAAAAACAATATTGCCTTTTTGTTCTTCTCCATGAACCCAAACTTTTGATTGACACCCTTTTATAATATTCTCATCAACTTTGTATTGTTCGTCAATTAAGGGAAGTGTTTTTCCTAATTCGATGATGTATTCGTAACGTTGCATCCAATCGTCAAACATGGAAAATTCATCAACAATCTCGTTTTGAATGTCTTTAATTGTCATTTAAAATTATTTTTTTGTTGCTTTTAAAAGTAATTTACCTTCGTTATCATATAATAAAATGGTTTTATTTTCCATTTTAAAAACAGTTACATTTTTAGCTATGTTAAACCACAGAGTTTCGTTTTCCATTGCATTATCACAGTATTTTCTGGTAGCCATAAAAGGAGAAAGAGAAATAACTTCTTCTTCTAATTTGTAAGTTCCAGAGTACATATTACAACCCATAAAACCAGAAACGCTTTCAGCATCAAAACTTATAAAATATTCTTTATTACTTACATCCTTTGATAATAATGTTTCAACAGAGTAGCTTCCAATAATAGGACTTTTTATAGTAGAATCGTCTACTAATTTATTAATAAAATCGACTAATTCCTTAATTTTTACAGGCGGAATGGTATGATCAAATCCTTTAGTAGTATATGTTTTATCTTTATTTA
Source organism: Flavobacteria bacterium BAL38 (assembly GCA_000169355.1). GTDB lineage: Bacteria > Bacteroidota > Bacteroidia > Flavobacteriales > Flavobacteriaceae > Flavobacterium. Next base: position 1,097,029 of record AAXX01000001.1, read on the forward strand.
AAATTGTCAAGTTTGCATGCGCTTTCCCATCATAAGCTCGTTCCATAGTTGGACCTTCTAATTCGTTAAAAGTAGTTAGATCAATCTTGCTATATAAATTTGCAATTTCTTTCCATTGCTCATCCGTTAAATTTAGTAAAACAGACTGAGAATCTCTTGTATCTATAACCGTAAAAACGTTTTTTTCTATTTGAATGGTTCTATGAAAACCTCTACTATTTGCTCCATAGATAATTTTAACACTAGATAAATCTTGTTCTTGTGAGCACCCTTTAGATAAAAAAAACACTAAAAAAATAGAGAATAATGATTTCATAATTTTAATTTTTTAAGACAACATCATTTGTGCTTTTTTAACCGCTTCTACAAAGATATCTATTTCTTCTTTAGTATTATAAAAAGCAAAACTTGCTCTTATTGTTCCTGGAATATTGAAATAATTCATAATAGGTTGTGCGCAATGATGACCGGTTCTAACCGCTATTCCTAACTTATCTATAATTGTGCCAATGTCATACGGATGAATGCCATCAATGTTAAACGAAATCACTGAAGTCTTGTTTTCACTAGTCCCAAAGATTTTCAAACCTTCGATTTCTTGCAATCTTTTAGTTCCGTAATCTACTAATTCTTGTTCGTATGCTGCAATGTTGTCAAAACCAACAGCATTCATGTAATCAATGGCAGTTCCTAAAACTATTCCGCCTTCGATGTTTGGAGTTCCTGCTTCAAATTTATGTGGTAAATCGGCGTACGTAGTTTTTTCGAACGTTACTTCGGCAATCATTTCGCCTCCGCCTTGATAAGGTGGCAATTTTCGTAACCATTCTTCTTTTCCGTATAAAATGCCAACGCCAGTTGGACCGCATACTTTATGTCCCGAAAACACGTAAAAATCGCAATCCAAAGCTTGCACATCTGGACGTAAATGCGGTGTTGCTTGTGCACCGTCGATTAAAACGGCTGCTCCTACTCCATGTGCTTTTTTGATGATGTATTCAATTGGGTTAACCGTTCCTAATGCATTTGAAATATGATTCACCGTTACGATTTTCGTTTTTCCTGAAAGTAATTTGTCGAATTCTGAAATAATCAATTCTCCTTTTTCATTCATTGGAATAACCACCAACTTCGCTCCTGTTTTTTCACATAAAAATTGCCAAGGCACAATATTGCTATGGTGTTCCAAGGCAGAAACCATGACCTCATCGCCTGCTTTTAGCAAACTTGCAAAACCATTCGCTACCAAGTTAATTCCGAAAGTCGTTCCTGAAGTAAAAATGATTTCGTGATTATGTTTCGCGTTTAAGTGATTTTGAATCGTATTTCGAGACACTTCATAAGCATCTGTAGCCAATTGACTCAACGTATGTACACCACGATGAATATTTGCATTGATTTCGCTGTAATATTTCGAAATAGCATCAATAACCACTTGTGGCTTTTGCGAAGTAGCTCCATTATCAAAATACACCAAGGGTTTGCCATTTACTTTTTGCGATAAAATGGGGAAATCAGCTCTTATTTTTTGAACATCAAACATATTACTGTATTTTATATTATAGAATAAAACCGCAATTAAGCGGTTTAAAATTTACAAATCAAATCCCATATTTACACCTAATTTGTTTGCAATAAGTCTGGCAATTTTTGCTTTTAATTCAGGTATTTTAATGCTATTTGTTACTTCGCTTGTAAAAGCGTACATCAACAAAGCTTTTGCTTCTTTTTTTGGAATTCCACGTTGTTGCATGTAGAACATTGCACTTTCGTCTAATTGTCCAATCGTACAACCGTGCGAACATTTTACATCATCGGCAAAAATTTCCAATTGTGGTTTTGCGTTGATAGTAGCTTTATCGCCAATTAAAATGTTATTATTTTGTTGAAAAGCATCGGTTTTTTGTGCTTCTTTTTCTACGAAGATTTTTCCGTTAAAAACTCCAGTTGAACTATCGTTTAAAATGGTTTTATAATTTTGGTGACTTTCGCAATTTGGTGTTGCATGTTGCACTAAAGTATAATGATCTACGTGTTGTTTATCGCCAATTATGGTAATGCCTTTTAAAGTTGAATCGATTCTTTCGCCTTGGTGATAGAAATTCAAATTGTTTCTTGTGATGTTTCCGCCAAACGAAAACGTATGCACCGAAACTCTACTTTCTTGCTTTTGAGCAATATAAGTGTTGTCTACAAGATTTGCTGTTTGCACATCGTTTTGTACTTTATAATAATCTACAATGGCACGTTTTTGAGCATAAACTTCTGTAACCGAATTCGTTAAAACCGGATTAGAATTTAAACTCTGATGACGTTCTACAATTTGAACGTGAGCATTTTCACCTACAATAATTAAATTACGAGGTTGTGTCATTAAAGCCGCTTCATTACCAGTAGAGAAATAAATGATCTCAATAGGTTTTTCAACAACTTTGCTTTTTGGTATATTTACATAAGCACCTTCTAATGAAAAAGCAGTGTTTAAAGACGTTAAACTGTCTTCTTTATTTGCAATTTGATTAAAATAAGTGTCAATAATCATTTTGTATTTAGGTTTTGTTAATGCCGAAGACATCAAACAAACATCTAAACCATCATGTGTAGTTGACGATAAAAAGGAGCTGAAAATACCATCAATAAAAACTACTTTGTAAGTATCAACTTCGTGTAAAAAAAACTTTTTTACATCTTTAAATTCGATTGTATTTTCTTTCTTTGGGAAAACCGAAAAATCGTTCTTTAAAATTGAGTTTAAAGAAGTGTATTTCCAAGCTTCCTCTTTTTTAGTAGGAAAACCTTTGTTTTCAAAGTTTTTTATAGCGTTGCTTCTAAGCTCGTGAAGTTCAGAGTTTGTATCAATCTTTTCTTCAAAAGCCATGAAAGAAGCTAACATTTTTTCTTTTAATTCCATTGTATTTAGTGTTCAGTCGCAGTGTTCAGTCGCAGTCATCTGATAACTGTGACTGAGACTGTAAACTAATTTAATTCGTTTTTAATCCAATCGTAACCTTTTTCTTCTAATTCTAATGCTAAAGCAGCTGTTCCTGATTTAACAATTTTTCCGTCCATTAATACGTGAACGAAATCTGGAACGATATAATCTAATAAACGTTGGTAATGCGTAATTACTAAAACAGCATTATTCTCGTTTTTTAATTTGTTAACTCCGTTTGCCACAATACGTAAAGCATCGATATCCAAACCTGAATCAGTTTCGTCCAAAATTGCGATTTTAGGCTCTAACATTGCCATTTGGAAAATTTCATTACGTTTCTTTTCACCTCCCGAAAAACCTTCGTTTAAAGAACGCGATAAGAATTTTCTATCCATTTCTAATAATTCTGCTTTTTCACGAATTAATTTCAACATTTCGTTTGCAGGCATTTCTTCTTTACCGTTAGCTTTTCTACTTTCGTTGATTGCTGTTTTAATAAAATTCGTAACCGAAACTCCTGGAATTTCAACTGGATACTGGAATGATAAGAATACACCTTTGTGCGCTCTTTCTTCTGGTGCAAATTCTGAAATTTCTTCTCCGTCTAAAAAGATTTCTCCTTGAGAAACTTCGTAATTTTCGTTTCCAGCAATGATAGAAGATAAGGTTGATTTTCCGGCACCATTTGGTCCCATTATCGCATGTACTTCTCCTGCTTTAATTTCAAGGTTAATTCCTTTTAATATTTCTTTGTCTTCAACAGACGCGTGTAAGTTTTTTATCTGTAACATTTTGTAAATGTGTTATTTATTCGAATTTATGATTGATTATCCAACAGAACCCTCTAAACTAATTTCCAACAACTTCTGCGCTTCTACCGCAAATTCCATTGGTAATTTATTCAAAACTTCTTTACTGAATCCGTTTACGATAAGCGCAATAGCTTTTTCTGTTGGGATTCCACGTTGGTTGCAATAGAATACTTGGTCTTCTCCAATTTTTGAAGTCGTTGCTTCGTGTTCAATTTTTGCCGATGCATTTTTACTTTCGATATACGGAAAAGTATGTGCTCCACAATCGTTGCCCATTAATAAAGAATCACATTGAGAGAAGTTACGAGCATTTTCTGCCCTTGCTCCTATTTGCACTAATCCTCTATAGCTATTTTGTGATTTACCAGCTGAAATTCCTTTAGAAATAATAGTTGATTTGGTGTTTTTTCCCAAATGAATCATCTTAGTTCCGGTATCGGCTTGCTGAAAATTATTAGTTACTGCAATTGAATAAAATTCGCCAATTGAATTATCTCCTTTTAAAACAACCGAAGGATATTTCCATGTTACTGCCGAACCTGTTTCTACTTGTGTCCAAGAAATTTTTGCGTTTTTCTCACACAAGCCTCTTTTGGTTACAAAATTATAAACGCCACCTTTTCCTTCTTTGTTTCCTGGATACCAGTTTTGAACCGTTGAATATTTGATTTCGGCGTCTTCCATTGCAATTAATTCTACAACAGCTGCGTGCAATTGGTTTTCATCACGACTTGGAGCGGTACAACCTTCCAAATACGAAACGTAACTTCCTTCATCAGCCACCAACAACGTTCTTTCAAATTGCCCAGTTCCTCCTTGATTGATTCGGAAATACGTTGATAATTCCATTGGACAACGAACGCCTTTTGGAATGTAACAGAAACTTCCGTCAGAAAAAACAGCAGAATTTAAAGCAGCATAGAAATTATCTTTCTGCGGAACAATGGTTCCTAAATATTTACGAACTAATTCTGGATGCTCTTTAATGGCTTCTGAAATGGAACAAAAAATAATTCCTTTTTCGTTTAATGTTTTCTTGAAAGTCGTTGCTACAGAAACCGAATCAACCACGATATCAATCGCCACATTGTTCATTTTCTTTTGTTCGTCAACCGAAATTCCTAATTTTTTGTACATCGCCAAAAGTTCAGGGTCAACGTCTTCTAATTTTTTGTTAGGATCGGCTTTTTTAGGTGCAGAATAATACGAAATCGCTTGAAAATCTGGTTTTTCATAATGTATATTAGCCCATTCTGGTTCAATCATTTCTTGCCAAGCCTTAAAAGCTTCCAAACGCCATTCGGTCATCCATTCTGGCTCTTCTTTTTTCTTTGAAATGGCACGAACGATATCTTCATTTAAACCAATAGGAAACGTTTCCGAGTCCAATTCGGTGTAAAATCCGTATTCGTATTCTTTATTTTCTAATTCGACTTTTAAGTCGTCTTCAGTATATTTACTCATATTTTTTTGATTTATAAAGAAAAGCTTTCTCCACAACCGCACGTTCTTTGTGCATTTGGGTTGTTAAAAACAAATCCCTTTCCGTTTAAACCGCCCGAAAATTCTAAAATTGTACCGGCTAAGTATAAAAAGGATTTTTTTTCAACAGCAATTTTTATATTATTATCTTCAAAAACCTTGTCGTTTTCTCCTATTTCTTTGTCAAACTTTAATTCGTAAGACAAACCCGAGCAACCGCCACTCTTTACGCCAACTCTAACGTAATCAATTGCTGCATCAAAACCGTCTTCTTGCATCATTGCAACGATTTTTTTACTTGCTGTGTCTGAAACTTTGATCATAGCTTATTTTGATTTTGTCTAAATTAACGGCAAATATAAGGCATAATTTACTTTTAACAAGAGTTGCTAACATTTTTATAACTTATGGATTAATAGTTTCTGTTTATAGTATTTTTTGTAATTTGGCTGAAAAATGTTTGATATACGAAATCGCAAGTAAAATAGTTAGTAAAATCAAACCTCAAAAAACAAAAGGCGATAACACAATAAACTCATTAATAATATTTCACGAAGTATGAAATTACATCCAATAGAAGCAGGAAATTTTAAATTAGATGGTGGTGCTATGTTTGGCGTTGTGCCAAAAACCATTTGGAATAAAACTAATCCGGCTGACGAAAATAACTTAATTGACATTGCTGCAAGATGTCTTTTAATTGAAGACGGAAACCAATTAACGCTTATTGATACCGGAATGGGTAACAAACAATCAGATAAATTTTTTGGATATTACTCTCTTTGGGGTGATCATTCTTTAGATAAGTCGCTAAAAAATGCAGGTTTTCATCGTGATGATATTACAGATGTTTTTATGACCCATTTGCATTTTGACCATTGTGGTGGAAGTGTCAACTGGAATAAAGATAAAACAGGTTACGAAGTAGCTTTTAAAAATGCTAAATTCTGGACAAACGAAAACCATTGGGAATGGGCAACAAAACCCAATTCAAGAGAAAAAGCATCTTTTTTACATGAAAACATTATTCCAATGCAAGAAAGCGGACAATTAAATTTCATTAAAAGAGCTGAAGGCGATTTTTTAGCTACTTCAGAATTAGGTTTTGGAATTTTCTTTGCTGACGGACATACCGAAAAACAAATGTTGCCTCACATCAATTACAACGGAAAAACAATAGTTTTTTGTGCCGATTTATTAGCAACTGCTGGTCATATTCCTATTCCATATGTTATGGGTTACGACACAAGACCTTTATTAACATTAGACGAAAAAGCAAAATTCATGAATGCTTCTGCAGAAAATAATTATTATTTGTTTTTAGAGCACGATGCACACAATGAAATTATTACGGTAGAAAAAACAGAAAAAGGAGTTCGTTTAAAAGAAGTTTTTACCTGTAACGATATTTTAAAATAAAATTAAAAAAAACACTAACTGTAACAATCACAAAAGATTTCAGTCCAATAACCGAAATATAATTATTGAAAAAATGAAAAGAATATTTAAACCACTTTATTTAAGTTTGACTATCGCTTTTGCTTTAGCAAGTTGTGGATCACAAAAAATGGTATCAACTCCGGTTGAAAACATAGATAATTTACCTTTAAAAACAACTCCTATAGCTGAAAATGACTTAAAACGTTGGAGTCACTTAGATTTAGTAAATGACACAATTCCTGGAATGAGTGTTGACAAAGCGTATAAAGAGTTAATCAAAGGTAAAAAAGGTAAAAAAGTAATTGTTGGAATCGTAGATTCTGGTGTAGATATCAATCACGAAGATTTAAAAGCGGTTATTTGGACCAATCCAAATGAAATTGCTGGTAACGGAATTGACGATGATAAAAATGGTTACATTGATGATATTCATGGATGGAATTTCTTAGGAGATGCTATTCACGAACAATTAGAAATGACACGTATCGTTAAAAAAGGTCCTGGAACTCCAGATTATGACAAAGCGAAAGCAGAACTGGAGGAAGAGTTAAAAGGAATTCAGCCCCAAAAACAACAATTAGACTTTATCTTAAATGCTGAAAAAACAATAGCAGGTTACCTTAAAAAAAGCGATTTTACTTTAGAAGAAGTAAAAGCAATTCAATCTGATGAAACTGGGGTTAAACAAGCAAAAACAATGTTTTCGCAAATTTTAACCAAATCTACAAAAGCAGAATTTGATGCTCAAATTGAAGAATTTAAAGACTATATTTATGGTCAAATGAACTATAATTTAAATGTAGAGTTTGATGGTCGTTCTATCGTTGGTGATAACCCAGATGATTTAAAAGACACCAAATACGGTAACAATAACGTAGTTGGTCCAGAGCCAAAAGAAGCAAAACACGGAACTCACGTTTCAGGAATTGTTGCTCAAGTTAGAGGAAACAATAAAGGCGGCGACGGAGTTACTAACAATGCGCAAATTATGGCAATTAGAGCCGTTCCTAATGGCGATGAATATGATAAAGATATTGCATTAGGAATTCGTTATGCTGTAGATAATGGTGCAAAAGTAATTAACGGTTCATTCGGAAAATACTATTCGCAACATAAAGAATGGGTTATGGATGCCATTAAATATGCAGAATCTAAAGATGTTTTAATTGTTATTGCTGCCGGAAACGAATCGTATGATTTAGATGTTACTAACAAATATCCAAATGACACCTACGATGGTAGTCCAGAATTTGCTAAAAACGTATTAATAATTGGAGCACTTTCTCCAAATTATGGTTCTAAAATGGTAGCTGGTTTTTCAAATTACGGAAAAAACAATGTAGATATTTATGCTCCTGGAGATGAAATATATGCTACAACTCCATTAAATACTTACGAATATTTACAAGGAACTTCAATGGCTTCACCAAATGTAGCTGGAGTTGCAACTTTAATTCGTTCTTACTATCCAAAATTAACTGCTGTGCAAGTAAAACAAATTATTATGGAAAGTGGAACGCCATTAAAAAACACAGTTGTAATTGGAGAAGACAAACACAAAGCTAATTTTGCCGATGCTTCTAAATCAGGTAGAATTGTAAATGCTTATAATGCTTTAGTTTTAGCGGCTAAAATGTCTAAATAATAAAAATTAAATTATCTTAAATCCTACAAGGCATAATTTGTCTTGTGGGTTTTCTTTTAAAAAACGAATATGAAAAAATTATTGTTTTTAGGTTTATTTCCCTTTTTAACATTTGGTCAAAACAATCCAAATCCAGGGTATTGGCAACAACATGTTGATTACAAAATGGATGTGAAAATGGATGTGAAAAAATTCCAATATACAGGTAAGCAAGAAATAATTTATACCAACAATTCAAATGATACTTTACATAAAGTATTCTATCATTTGTATAATAATGCGTTTCAACCCGGTAGCGAAATGGATGCAAGGCTTCAGGCTATTTCCGATCCAGATAAACGAATGGTAAGAACCTTTAAAAAAGAAGGAAAAGACATAAAAGAAAGTAGAATTAGCACTTTAAAACCAAATGAAATTGGCTATTTAAATATTGCAAATTTTAAACAAGATGGCGTTACAGCAACCACAAAAGTAGTAGGAACTATTTTAGAAGTTACGTTAGCAAAAGCTATTTTACCAAAACAAAAAACAACACTTTCTTTAGATTTTGATGGGCAAGTACCATTGCAAATTCGTCGTTCGGGAAGAATTTCAGAAGAAGGAGTTGCTTTATCGATGACACAATGGTATCCAAAATTATGTGAATATGATTTTGAAGGTTGGCATTCAAACCCATACATTGCAAGAGAATTTCATGGTGTTTGGGGAAATTTTGATGTAAAAATTACGATTGACAAAAACTACACCATTGGTGGAACAGGTTATTTACAAAACAAAAACGAAATTGGACATGGTTATCAAGATGCCGGAATAAAAGTCGTACATCCTAAGAAAACTAAAAACTTAACATGGCATTTTTATGCACCAAATGTGCACGATTTTGCTTGGGGTGCCGATAATGAATTCATTCATGACATGATTTTAGGTCCAAATAATGTGGAATTGCATTTCTTGTACAAAAACAAGAAAGAAAATTTAGAAAATTGGAAAAAAATGCAACCTAAAACCGCAGAATTATTAGCATTTTTTAATGAAAATGTTGGTCCTTATCCTTACAAACAATACTCTGTAATTCAAGGTGGCGATGGTGGAATGGAATATGGCATGTGTACGTTAATCACCGGAAATAGAGCTTTTGGAAGTTTAGTAGGCGTTACAGCACACGAAATGGCACACTCATGGTTTCAGTTTGTACTAGCTACTAACGAAACCAAACATGAATGGATGGATGAAGGATTTACTTCTTACATTTCTAACTTAGCTATGAATAAAATTTTACCTCCTAAAAAACCAGAAACTCCATTTGAAAGTGCTTATAAAAATTATATTTATTTAGCAAAATCAGGAAAAGAACAACCTTTATCTACTCATGCAGATCGTTATGATGTAAATATGGCATATGGCATTTCTGCCTATAGCAAAGGCGAAGTGTTTTTAGTGCAACTAGGATATTTAATTGGCCAAGAAAACCTCAACAAAACCATCAAACGTTACTATAACGAGTATAAATTTACGCATCCTACACCAAACGATATAAAACGTGTAGCAGAAAAAGTTTCAGGCGCAAATTTAGACTGGTATTTATTAGATTGGACATTGACTACAAACACTATAGATTATAGCATTAAAGAAGTTTCTGAGGCCAATGCAGCCAATACAAAAGTTGTTTTTGAAAGAAAAGGTAGAATGCCAATGCCTTTAGATGTTATTGTAGAATATTCAGATGGAACAAAAGAATTTTTCTACATTCCAAACACGTTAATGCGTTGGGAAAAACCTAATCCGTATCCTGAAATTAAAGGAAAGGTACTAAAAGGTTGGGATTGGGCTTATCCTACTTTTACTTTTGAAATTGCGAAACCAAAAGCTTTAATCAAATCCATCACCATTGACCCAGAAAATGTAATGGCTGATATAAACAAAGAAGACAATATTTTTGTGAAAAAATAGAATGAAATTTTAGCCGGCTTTTGATAGTCGGGTTTTTTTATACCTTTGCCACATGCAGTTCACCTATCCAAAAAAAGAAAAATTAAAAAGCAAAACCACAATAGATTTGCTTTTTTCTGAAGGAAATTCGGTTTCGAAATTTCCACTGCGTTTGGTATATGTAGAAAATAAAGAACCAAATGCAGAGCCAATTAAAATGGGGGTTTCGGTTTCTAAAAAGTATTTCAAAAAAGCCGTTGATCGCAATTATTTCAAACGTGTTTTACGCGAAACATACCGATTAAACAAGCATATTTTAATTGATAATTTAGAAAAATCGTATGCTTTTATGTTTTTCTATCAAACAAAAGAGCGTCTATCTTATCCAGAAATTGAGGAAAAAACCATTCAACTTTTTCAAAAATTCAATGAAAGACAGAAGTAAATCTATCTTTTGGTTTAATTTTTGTTCAATATTCTTTACTTTCGTAAACTAGAATCAATCAAAAACTCAACACATGAAACGTTTTTTCAGTAGAAAAATAATAGTAACAATAGTTGCCACAACTTTCCTTTTTGTAGGTGTAAGTTTTAAGAACGATTTTTTTGAAATTGCTAAGCAAATCGAAATTTTTACTGGGTTATTTAAAACCGTTAACCAAAATTATGTAGACGAAACCAATCCGGGTGAAATGATGGATATTGCTATAAAAAACATGTTAAAGGAATTAGATCCTTACACTGTTTTTTTTAACGAGCAAGATGTGTTAAAATTCAAAATCAATAATACAGGCGAATACACTGGTATTGGCGCTATGGTTCAACGTATTGAAGGGAAAGTTTTATTAAAAGAAATTTACAAAGGATTTCCTGCTGATAAAGCCGGATTAAAAGCGGGCGATGAGGTTATTCAAATAGGCGATATTAGCTTAAAAGAATACAAAGAAGATGCTTCTCAATTATTTAGAGGAGCTAAAAACACAAAAATTGAAATTCAATACATTCGCCAAGGAAAAACACAAAATGGAGCTATAATTTTAGACGATGTAGAAATAAAAGCAGTTCCTTATTTTTCATTATTACAAAACAATATTGGATATATCGTTTTGAATAAATTTACTGAAAAATCGAGCTTTGAGACTAAAGCGGCATTATTAGAATTAAAAAAACAAGGCGCAACAAAAATTATTTTAGATTTAAGAGGAAATCCAGGTGGATTATTGCATGAAGCGGTAAATATTTGCAATCTTTTTGTGCCTAAAAACGAATTAATTGTTACTACAAAATCTAAAAATACGAAACACAATTCAGAATATCGTACTAAAAACGAACCTATCGATTTAGAAATTCCAATTGCGGTAATTGTAGATGGAAAAAGTGCTTCGGCTTCTGAAATTGTAGCAGGCGCTATTCAAGATTTAGATAGAGGTGTAATTTTAGGAACAAGAAGTTTTGGAAAAGGATTGGTACAACGCCCATTAGATTTATCATACGGGACGCAAGTTAAAGTTACTATTTCTAGATATTACACGCCTTCTGGCAGATGTATTCAGGCTTTAGATTATTCAAAAAAAGACGAAAACGGAAAAGCAATAAAAAAATCGCAAAACGAATTTAACGCTTTTAAAACCAAAGCCGGAAGAACCGTTTATGATGGTGGTGGTGTTTTGCCTGATGTAGAAATTGAAGAAACTAAAATAGCAAATATTACAGAAGCACTAAATAAAACAGATGCTATTTTTAACTTTGCCACAAAATGGTATTATAACAATCTTAATGTTAGTGGCAGTCCATCTATTTCGGACACTGATTTTAATGCGTTTAAAGCGTATTTAAAACAAGAGAATGTTAGTTTAGACACCGAAACCAACAAAGCATTGAAAGCGGTCTTAGAAAGTGCTAAAAAAGAAAAAATAGACAAACAAATTGCTGCTGAATACAAGCAGTTAGAATTGGCTATTGAGAAAAACATCGATGCTGAACTAGATAAAAACAAAGCTCAAATTAAAAAACTAATTCAAGAAGATTTAATAACACGTTACCAATATCGCGAAGGTTTATATTTATTTTATACACAAGAAAATGTAGAAATTGAAAAAGCTATTTTGCTTTTAAATAACGAAACGCAATACAAATCGATATTAAAAAAATAGTCATGACACGTTACCTTTCTTTACTTTTTTTCCTTTTTTCGGCCATTTCAATTGCTCAAGAAGATGAAGAAGTACACTCTATCTTTTTCGAATTTAACAAATTCAACTTAAAAGAAGAACAAGCAGATGCTGTTGTGGCATTTGTTAGTAAAATAGACACATCTCGAATAGAATCGGTACAAATATTTGGTTATTGCGACGACCGCGGAAAAGACGCATACAACTATACTTTATCTACAAACAGAGCCAATACCGTAAAAGATAAACTAATAGAAAAAGGGATTAAAAGTAAAATCATCATTACGCTGGAAGGAAAAGGCCGAATCATGCTTGACGAAGACATGCAAACAAACATTCCTGAAGCACGATCTAAAAATCGTAGAGTAGACGTTGTTGTTAACTTTAAACCTATTGTGGTTGAAGATTTAAAAATACCTGGCGTTTATAGCACTATAAAAAAAGACCGAATTATTGACGATAGAATTTACTTAGATCACGTACTTTTTGAAAGAGGAAGTAGCCAATTAACCTATAAAGCAAAAAAGGAATTAGACCGAATTGCCTTAGAATTACATAAATACAAAAACATTCATTTTGAAATTCAAGGGCATGTTTGTTGTACGCCAACTTTTCAAAAAGAAGCTATTGATCGCGATACTAAAAAGCGAGAATTATCAATCAATCGTGCAAAACGAGTATATAATTATTTCTTAATGAAACGCATCAGTAAAACCCGCATGACATTTAAAGGTTATGGCAACACCCAATCGTTAAAAAAAGGCAGTACTTTAGACCGTAGGGTTGAACTTTTGATTACAAAAAATGATGTGGTTCCTGTGGAAGCTAAGAAATAATTATTAAAATCGAGAAAAGAGTAAAAGAGCCATAATGTAAAATAAGAGACGCTTAACAACGTGACAAAATTAAGATGAAAATTGCTCTGTGTAACTCATTTCAACACATTCAATATCAAAAAAACTCGGAGAATCTCTGTGTAAAAACACTAACTCCTTTTCATCTGAATATGCGGAATATCATCTTCTAAATACATTTCGCTGGTTTGGATAAATCCGTGTGATTCGTAGAATTTTTTTAGATATTCTTGAGCGGAAATGGTAATAGAGGTCTCGTTGAAATTTTCTTTTATGGCTTCAATGGAAACGCGCATTAAATCGTGTCCGAATTTTTTATCGCGGTATTTTGGACTTACCACAACTCTTCCTATTGATGTTTCGTCAAAATAATACCCTTTGTTGAACAAACGAGAATAGGCTGCTAAATCGCTATTGTAATAACCTAAAACATGAAGTGCCTTCTCGTCTTTGCCGTCAACGTCTTGATAAACGCAATTTTGCTCCACTACAAACACTTCTGAACGAAGTTGTAGCAAAGAATATAGTTCAGTTGTAGAAAGTTCGTTAAATCGCTTTATTTTGAATGTTATCATGATTCGGTGATGGGCGATGGGTGATGGGTGATGGATAAAGATTGTTTTAAAACCTATTACCATTTACCTTTAACCCATTACCTAAAAATTATTTTAAAAATTTAACCGATTGTATGATGGCTTCTAATTCAAAAACCCAATCACGTTTCGATTTTGATGGATTGTAAGTAAATCCTTCTAAAATTAAATAACGGTTATTTTTTGTGTCTTTAATAGCGTAATTAACAAAAGGTCCGGCCATAAAATCGTTTTTTAATTCCCAAGTTCCCTTAGTTAAATACGTTTTTTTACCCGCTATAGTAACATCAAATAAATACGGAGCGTATGCAGCTTCAGTAATCATCCAGGTGTTTGGTAATGTTCCTTGAATATTTGCTTTGCCAATTTCATCACGCATTGCCGTAATGTTAGCAATTATATTGGTGTCTTTTTCTACAGTACTAATTGGCACTTCGTAAATTAAAACACTATTATAACCTGACGTAAATTCTTTTCTTAACCAGATAAATTTATCTTTTACCATGTCGTATTTATAACCAAAACCGATTTTTAAACTAACGCCAAACATTTTTTGAATTTGAGCGTCAGAAATCAAAGATTTTTTCATTCGAACTTGGTTTTCAATAATTTCCGAAGCTTTAATCGTTTTAATTATTTCGGCCGATTTTTGTTCCAAAATGGTTAAAACATCTTCAGTATCCGTACCTGATATGAAAAACACATTTTGTGGTTTTGCATATTTATTTGTGTTCGATGCAAATCCTGCTTCTTTTCCTTTTTTAACAATGATAATGTTTCTGCTTTTACGTACAAAACCTTCAAACACTTTTGTAGGATATTGATTTAGCGTAAACAATGGCTCTTCTTGAGGCAAGCCATCTACAGGCGCTGCAAATTTTTTACGAATGCTATCTCCAATTTCACCATTCCATAAATTGTCGTCAATAATTATAGAAACATTGTTTATTTTACCATTAGATTCTGATAGCACTGCTTTTGCTTCTTCTGCCGATTCTTTACAAGAAATAAATGATAAGGCAATAATAAATAAAAAGGCAAATTGTTTCATGTAGAAATTTTTATCCGTTAATTTTTAATTTCATTCCGGGTTGTATATTATCACTGCTAATATCGTTCCATTTTTTAATGTCTTCTGCAGAAATCCCTGGAAATTGTTTTGCAATTGAGTATAACGAATCACCACTTTTAACGGTATACGTCCCGTCGTTATTGGATTTCGACTCAGTTTTTGCAATAACTTTTTTGTCAGAATAAATTTTTAACTTTTTACCTGCAATAATATTATTCCCTTTAATATTATTCCAAGATTTTAAATTTGAAACCGAAATATTATATTTCTGTGCAATTTTCCCAAGGCTTTCACCACTCTTGATTGTGTGATACTGTAGCTTTTTTTGTGAGCTTGAATGATCATTGTAAGATTCGCTTTCTGCTTTTGCTACAAAAATTGGTTTTTCTTTAAATGTTTCCAGATGATCTAAGTAAGCATATACTTTTTCTTCATTTGATACAAATAAGCCCATTTTATTTTTAGGTAAACGAAGAAAATGAGGTTTATCTTCTTCAAAAGGAATTACTTTTAATTTATAAATTGGGTTTAAAAATTCTATTTGTTCTTCTGAAATGTCTAATAATTCCGAAATGTGTTTAAACGACATTTGTTTTTTAACCATAATTGTATCGGTTTCAAAATAAGTCATTGTAGCTTTTTTGGGAAGAATACCGTGCTCTTTTTTATATTCGTAAATATACAATGTGGCTAAAAAAGCGGGAACATAATTAGCCGTTTCGCGTGGCAAATTTTTACGAATATTCCAATAATTTTGACTTCCTCCAGAACGTCTAATTGCTTTAGACACATTTCCAGGACCAGCATTGTACGAAGCTAAAACCATACTCCAATCTCCAAAAATTTCATACAAATTAGATAAATATTGGCACGCTGCTTCAGTTGCTTTTAATGGATCATGACGTTCATCTACGTATGAATTTACTTCTAAATTATACTGTTTTCCTGTAGGATACATAAATTGCCACAATCCAGATGCTCCAACTCTAGATTTTGCTTTAGGATTTAATGCAGATTCAACTATAGCTAAATATTTCAATTCCATTGGAATATTGTATTTTGCTAAATGCTCTTCAAACATTGGAAAATAATATTCTGATAGCGCCATTAAACGCTCAAATGCTTTCGTTCTGTTTTTTAAAAACGATTTTATTGTGTTTTCTAATGCTGGATTATACTCAATATTAAATGGAGATTTTGCATCCAGTTTTTTTAATCTCTTTTTTAATAATTCTGAAGATAAATCATAACTAACCTCTGAATCAATATTAAGACTTGAAATATCTGAAAACATATCTTCAGACAACTCTACATTTGCTAATTCAGCCATCCATCTTTCATCAATACAATTACTTGTTGAATGATTAACAAAGGTGTTTTTTAGCGAGTCTAAATAAGATATTTTGGGTAATGGCAAAGTAGGTTGATCCATGCTTTCTTGAGCAAAGCTAGATGAAGCTACTAAAAGTGATATAAAAATTAATTTTTTCAATATTGTTTTGTTTTATGGGGCACATTAAATAATAACAACTTAATTATCTGGTTTTTATTGCCTTACTATTCTAAAATAGCAGCAATTCCAGGTAATGTTCTTCCTTCTAACATTTCTAACATAGCGCCACCACCAGTAGATACATAACTCATTTTATCTTCGAAGCCAAATTGTTTCACCGCAGCAACACTATCGCCACCGCCAACTAAAGAAAAGGCACCGTTTGCAGTAGATTCTGCAATAAAATCTCCTAGAGCAATAGTTCCTTTTGCAAAAGATTCCATTTCAAAAACACCTAACGGACCGTTCCATAATATGGTTTTCGAATCTAAAATAATGCGTTTAAAAATTTCTAATGATTTAGGACCTGCATCTAAACCTTGCCATCCATCTGGAATTTGATTTACATCTACTACTTGTGTATTTGCATCATTTGAAAAAGCATCAGCAGCAATTACATCAACTGGAATATGAATTTGAACTCCTTTTTCTTTTGCTTGTTTTAAAATTTCAATGGCTAACTCTAATTTATCATCTTCACAAATAGAATCTCCAATACTTCCTCCTAACGCCTTTACAAAAGTAAATGTCATTCCACCACCAATAATCATGTGGTTTACTTTGTCTAAAATATTTTCGATAACCGTAATTTTTGAAGATACTTTACTACCTCCTAAAATTGCTACTACTGGTTTTTCTGAGTTTTTTAATACTTTTTCAATGCTTTCAATTTCTTTAGCTAATAAATAACCAAAACATTTAGCATCTTTAAAAAATTGAGCAATAATAGTGGTTGAAGCATGTGCTCTATGTGCAGTTCCAAATGCATCATTTACATAAATATCGCCTAATGAAGCTAATTTTTTTGCAAAATCAACATCGCCTTTTTCTTCTTCTGCGTAAAAACGTAAATTTTCTAATAATAATATTTCGCCTGGTTGTAAATTTTTAGCTGCAGTTTCAGCTACTTCTCCAATACAATCAGAAGCAAAATGCACTTTTTGACCTAATATTTCAGCTGTTTTTTCAACAATATGTTGTAATGAATATTTTGCTTCAACTCCTTTTGGTCTTCCTAAGTGACTCATTAAAATTACACTTCCTCCGTCTTTCAAAATTTTATCAATAGTAGGCTTTGCTGCCTCAATACGAGTGGCATCTGTTACTTTAAAATTTTCATCTAAAGGCACATTAAAATCTACTCTAATAATTGCTTTTTTGTTATTGAAATTGAAGTCGTTAAGTGTTTTCATTTTTTATGTTTTTAATTCGAATGATTGCAAATATAATTTATTGTATTTTAAATCTTTATATTAAATGTCATATTTAATAAATTTTTAAAAAATAATGGTTTCGAATTTTTGCTTTGTTTTTTATCAATTTTAGTAAATTTTGATTAGGTTTGTTGTATGCTTTTTAAAGAAATTTTAGGACAAGATCATATTAAAAATCACCTTACAAAAAGTGCCGAAGCCGGAAGAATTCCGCATGCACAATTGTTTGTTGGACCTGAAGGATGTGGAACACTTTCTATGGCAATTGCTTATGCACAATATATTTTGTGTGGCAATATAAGAGGAGAAAATGTAGGAGAAAACACAACTTGTAACTTAAAATTTGAACATTTTTCGCATCCCGATTTGCATTTTGTTTTTCCAGTTGCCTCTACAGATGCTGTAAAAAGTCATCCTGTTAGTGATAATTTTATGGTAGAATGGCGCCAATTTTTAACTGAATCACCTTATGGAAGTTTGTTTGATTGGTTAAAAAATCTTGGAATTCAAAACAAACAAGGTTTAATTGGAGTTGATGAAGCTACTGAAATCAATAAAAAATTATCTTTAAAAGCCTACGAAGGAGGTTACAAAGTAATGATTATTTGGATGGCTGATAAAATGAACGGATCCTCTGCAAATAAATTATTAAAATTATTAGAAGAACCACCTGCCAAAACAGTATTCATTTTAATTACAGAAAACACAGGTGATATGTTGCAAACCATTTTATCGCGCTGTCAAGTAATTGATTTTATTGGTTTAAGCGAAAGTGTAATTGCTGAAGCTTTAGTTACAAATGAAAATTGTGAGCCAACTATTGCTAAAAAAATTGCGCATCAGAGTGAAGGAAATTATAACAAAGCATTGCACCTTTTACGAAAAGAAGAAGACGAATTTCCGTTTGATGAATGGTTTGTAGAATGGGTACGAAGTGCTTTTAGAGCAAAAGGAAATGCTGCCGCTATAAACGATTTAATTGCTTGGAGTGAAAAAATTGCTTCGACAGGTAGAGAAACACAAAAACAATTTTTACACTATTGCATTCATTTTTTTAGACAAGCATTATTATTGAATTATCAGGCTAACGATTTGGTTTTTTTAGAAACTAAAGTGCCAAAATTTGAATTAGAAAAATTTGCTCCGTTTGTAAATGGAGCTAATATTTTAGATATTTACAAAGAATTAGAAGATGCCATTTACCATATTGAACGAAATGGAAATGCAAAAATTATTTTAACTGATTTGTCTATAAAATTAACTCGATTAATACATAAAAAAATATAATTATGATACAAGTAGCGCCACTTTTAATTTTAGCTTTATTAGCTATAACTTTTCTACAATCTGGATATGATAAAATTAAAGATTGGAAAGGAAATGTAGCCTGGTTAACCGGACATTTTGAGAACAGTATTTTAGCAAAACAAGTTCCGTTAGCTTTAGGAATTATTCTTTTGTTAGAAATTGTAGCAGGTGTTTTATGTGTTTCTGGAATTATTCAGCATGTAATTCAAGATGTAGTAATTAGAGGATTAGGGTTTTATGGAGCCATTTTATCTTGTATTACTTTGTTAATGTTACTTTTTGGCCAACGTTTGGCTAAAGATTATGATGGTGCAAGAACCATTGTAATTTACTTCATTCCTGCAGTTTTAGCGGTTTTTTGGTTGAGCTAGTTTTTTATTATTTAACCTAAAACATTAGCATGAAAAAGCTTTTAAAAAAACCATATTTATTAGTTTTCGCTTTTTGGTGTGTTGTTTTTGCCTCCATATTTTTTTTACGTGGTAGAATTTCTGGTGATAAATTTGAACCACAAAAGTGGAAAACAGCTAAAATGAATTCAGATGAAAATTGGTCTTTACGATGGGACATGATGAATAGTTTAAGAAATGATTATCAACTAATTGGCATGTCAAAAAACGAAATAGTTGATTTACTTGGAGAACCTAACAATAAAACTGAAACTTTTGCTCAATATAGGTATTCTTTAGGTTATGCACATTTTGGAATTGATACAGGGACTTTAATTATAGAATTTGAAAAAGATTCTGTTAAAAATTACATCGTTATTAGAGGATAAACTTTGCTGTGATGCTTGACAGCATGACAAACTACACGTGAAATAAATCAAGTTTAAACTTTACGTTAAAACTAAACGCAAAAACATCAACACAACGTTTGTCATGCTGTAAAGCATCTCTTTTTGTTTCTTATGAAAACCGATTATTCAAAAATTCTATTTTGGGATTGAATTCTTTTATTAACTCCAATTTTAAATCTCTTCTCAAAAGTTTAATTTCTTTTTCTCTGGCAATTGCTTGTTGAATCCAACTGAATTTTTCATAATAAATTAAAAACACAACATTATATTTTGAAGTAAAACTATTGGGGTTTAATTTTTCGTTGTGCTCTTCTAATCTTCTTCTTAAATTGTTTGTTACGCCTGTGTAAAGAACTGTTTTGGCTTTGTTTGTTAGAATGTAAACATAAAAGTTGTAGATTCCTTCTGTAAATTCAATCATGATTTTGGCTTGTAAAGTGTTTTGTGTAATGAAATGCTATGTGTGAGACGCTTGACAGCGTGACAAACTGGACTTGAAAGTAAAGGGTTTAACTTTGCTGGGATGCTTTACAGCATGACAAAATAAAAAATTAACTCAAACTCGCTTTGTACAAACGTAACTCATCCCAAGAGAATTTATCGCCATGAATTTCTTTTAATTCGCCTAAACTTTCGCCTTTAAATTCTTTAAAAGCAGCTTTTAAATCGGAAATTTTGTCTTCAGGTAAAATGTCGGAAAGTTGCACAATTTCCATTTGAATTAACTTAGTAAAATGGTTGTAAATGGTTTGTGGTGTTAGTTTTCGCTGTTTTGCAATTTCGTAAATAGATACATTTTGTTTCCACAATTCTAAAGTTTCTTCGATTGTAGATTTTTTAGGTTCTTTCGTTTTTTTCTTTTTCGAATCGGTGTAATAGGAAACGTCTTCGTCGTCCTCAACCAGAGCAGCATGCGAAGTTCTAAAGCGTTCAGCAACAACTACTAACTTATTAATTTTGTAAGTGCTACTATCTTCTGAAATTAAATTTGCTTTCGAAATTTCTTTTCCTTCAACAATAGTATTTGTAAGTAGTTGCGCTTTTTTAAGCTTCATAATCGCTTTTATTTGAAGTTCTTCTAAAACCATCAAATCATCATAAAAAGCTTTCACTTTTTTGATACGTTTTACTTCTTCAATTTTCAACAATAATTCTTCTGCAACGGTATCTAATATTTTAAAAAAATACTGATAAGCCGCATCACATCGTTCTTTAACAAAATTAACATCTAAATTTTCATCGGAAAAAATCTTATGCAATTGCGACATAAATTTGCTAGAAGGGTCTAAAATGGCTGCTATTTTTGCTTCCTGGTTTTTTGCCCAATCATTATGCTTTGTTTTTGGCGATTTCGGTCCCGAAGTTTCGGGATTCGAATTATAACTAAACAAATGATTGCGCCATTCTTGACCTAATTCTTTGAAATCAAATGAATTAAGAAGAGAATTTAACCAAAAAGCTTGTGTTTCTTTTGCTAATGCATGTTGTAGTATTTCTTCGGAAGCTTTGTTTTCTGAATAATTAAGCACTTCTTCATCACTCGAAATACCATTCATTCGCAACGGAGAAAGCAAAATAAGCCCTTTTAACGAACGTAAACGCGATAAAGCCACATACGCTTGTCCGGGTGCAAAAACTTGCGATACATCAAGCGCTGCTTTGTCAAATGTTAAGCCTTGACTTTTATGAACCGTAATAGCCCAAGCTAACTTAATAGGGTAGTGGACAAACGTTCCTACAACTTCTTCTTCAATTTCTTTAGTGTTTTCGTTGACTTTATATCGAATATTTTGCCATTCGTAACGTTCCACTTCAATGGTTTTATTTTCTTCTGGAAAATGAACAAAAATCTCTTTTTCGGTTAACGACTTTATCACGCCCATTTTTCCATTGTAGAATTGCTTGTCAAAATTTAAATCGTTTTTAATAAACATGACTTGCGCACCGACTTTTAACTGTAATTTTTCTTCTAAAGGATAAATTTTTTCAGGAAAATCAGCGGTGATTTCTGGTAAATAGGTGAATTGTTTTCCTTCTAAATCTTGTAAAGACTTTGCGTTAATGGCATCGGCTTTAGAATTATGTGTTGTTAACGTTATATATCCTTTATTTTTCTTCAGATCAAAATTGGGTTGTACGAATTGATTTAAAAGTTTCACATCTTCTGAAGTAATTTTATTATGTCGTAAATTGTTCAAAACATCAATAAATTCGGCATCTGTTTGACGAAAAATTTTATCTAATTCAATATATAAAGGCGGATATTGTTGAATGATGTGCGAATGAAAAAAGAACATTCCGCGATAATAATGCTTCAGCATTTCCCATTCTTCATTTTTAACCACTGGCGGCAATTGTAGTAAATCTCCTATAAAAAGAACTTGAACACCTCCAAATGGCCGTTCGTTTCGTCTTACTTTTCGCATCATAAAATCCATCGCATCTAGCACATCGGCACGAAGCATGGAAACTTCATCAATTACCAATAATTCCATGTTTCGAATTACGGCACGTTTCACGTTATTCATCTTAAAATGTCGACCTAGCGAATCGCGATTTTCGAATTTTACGGTATCTGAAAAGTGTGGAAGTTGCTTATTATTAGGAATAAAAGCGGCAAAAGGCAATTGAAACATGGAGTGGATAGTAACTCCATTTGCGTTTAATGCGGCAATTCCAGTGGGCGCAACAACAACCGTGTTTTTATGTGTTGTAGCGATAATTTCCTTTAAAAGTGTGGTTTTTCCGGTTCCTGCTTTACCGGTAAGAAATACGGATTTATTCGTTTGATTGATAAATCGGAGTGTGTAAATAGCTGCGGCTGATAATGATTCCATTGGGCGTATAAATTTGAACTACAAATATATAGAAAGAATTAGAAATAAAAAAAAGAGGCTCTTAAAAATAGAACCTCTTATCAACTGAAACATGTTCAGTTTATATTTTTTATAGATTCTGAAATCGAAGATTCAATGAAGTTAAACGAGTTCAGAATTAGAATAAAATAGTTATTTTTTCTCTTCTTCTTTAGTGGCTACTTTATCATCTTTTTTTGTAGCTTTATATGTTTCGTTCAATTCTTTTAAAACTTCTTTAGTAATATCGTAATTGTCTTTAGCATACAAAATGGTAGCAGCATCACCTGTTCCATACACATAATCATAGCCTTTTTTCTTTCCGTAATCTTTGATGAACTTTTTAACTTCACTAATTAAAGTATCTTTTAAAACAGCCCCTTCTTGTTGTAATTGTTGAATTAAAGCATTTTGCTCCATTCCTAATTCTTGCTCACGTTGTTGTAATTCAGCTCCTTTTTGTTGTGCCCATTGCGGTCCTTTTACACGAGCGCTTTGTTGAAAATTTTGTGCTTCATTTTGAAAAGCACGAACTTTTGCTTCTAATGGACGACCTAATTCTTCTGATTTTACTTTAAACTTGTCGTCTTCATCTTTGAATTTTTCGTATTTATCAATTATCTCAGCTGTGTTGATATATGCGGTTTTAAATTCTTTTGAATCTGTCTCTGTTTTGTTACAAGCTAAAATGCTTAATGCAACTCCTAAAATCAATACTATTTTTTTCATTGTTGTATATTGGTAATTAATAATTTTTCGTAAAAGTAATAATAAGTTGTAAAGTAGCAAATTTGTTCCTTTTTTATTTATTTAAAAACTATAAGAAATTCTTATAGAAAACATATTTCTTGATAAGCTATTGCTATAAAAAACAACTTCTATAAATTGTTTTAGATAAATCTTTTAAAAAAAGACAACAAAACATATCAAAATGAATAAAAAAACGCTTAAAATCGCTTTAAAATGATTTTTACTTGTTTTTTAGCACATAAATATGAGATGAATATTCTTTTTTGAACAATCCTGATAAATTGGATATAAAACCAATAAAAAATCCGGAGATAAAATTCATTTTTCCTGTTTTGTATTTTTCAGATAAAAGCGAGACATAAAAACTATCAAACCACATGGGTTTAACATCTTCTAAATTCATGTTTTGATTATCGAATAATTTTTCGATGGCGGTTTTTGAAAAATGCCATAAATGTCTTGGCACATCATATGCTGCCCAGAACGCTCCATAATGATTTGCATCGTAAGATTTGAAATTAGGAACTGCAATAATAATGGTTCCTGAAGGTTTTAATAATCGTTTTAATTCGGCAACTTGATGTTCAACATCTGGAACGTGTTCTAAAACATGCCACATGGTAATCACATCAAATGAATTACTTTCTAACTTTTCAATCGTGTCGCCAAATTTAATTCCTTTTCCAACAGCAATTCCTTTTGCTTTATCGTTTGGTTCTATTCCTAAGATTTCCCAATTTTGATTTTTACATTCTAAAAGAAAATCTCCCGTTCCGGCACCAATATCTAAAATTCTTCCTTTTAAAGGTTGATACGAATTTATCAGACTTACTTTATCTCGAATTGCTTTTCTTTTGATGAAATGATACATTTTTTCAAAAGCAGTTCTTTTTCCATCGGTATGGGAAATATAATCATCAAACTCGTAATACGAACCTAACTTATCTAAAGTTGGTTGCGGATGTGTTTTTAAGATTTGATATTCTTCATTTAACAACAATGAAAAAGATTCTCCAGAAACTGAAAAATCTTTAACAGTAATAAAACTTTTATCTTCTAAAAAATTCATTTATTTAATTTTTATGCGAAAGGCTTATTTTAATAGGGATGACAGCGTTGTTTCACGTGAAACATATTCAGTTGGCAGTCGCAGTGTTCAGTCGCAATTAAATAAAAAAATTGGAAACTGAGACCGAAAACTAAGACTATCTACCCATGTATATTAACAACACTGAAATATCACTTGGTGAAACTCCGCTAATGCGAGATGCTTGCGCAATAGTTCTTGGTCGAATTTTATTTAATTTTTGTTTGGCTTCAATTGAAATGGATTGGATTTTATCGAAATTGAAATTATCTGGAATAACCATGTCTTCTAAACGAGTCAATTTATCCGCATTGTTTTTTTCCTTTTCAATATAACCAGAATACTTCACTTGAATTTCAGCTTGCTCAACTACTTCTTGATCTAAATCATGTTCTTCGATATAAGCCGCTACTTTTTTAAATTTTCTAAAATCTTCCAAATCCAATTGCGGACGAGAGAAAACTTTAAACATTTTATCGGGCTGACTCATTGGAGCAGAACCTTTAGCTTCTAATATTGGATTCGCTTCTTCAGGTTTTAAACTTGTTTCTCTAAAGAAATTTACCATTGCATCAGATTGAGAGAATTTTTGTTCCATTCGGATTAAACGTTCTTCTTTAGCTAAACCAATTTCAAACGCTTTAGGTGTTAATCTAAAATCGGCATTATCTTGACGCAGTAATGTTCTGTATTCGGCACGCGAAGTAAACATACGATAGGGCTCTTCTGTACCTTTCGTAATTAAATCGTCAATTAAAACTCCAATATATGCTTCATCTCTTTTCAAGATAAAAGGTTCTCTGTTCTGAACTTTTAAAGCTGCATTTATTCCAGCCATTAAACCTTGAGATGCTGCTTCTTCGTAACCAGTTGTTCCATTAATTTGTCCTGCGAAATACAAACCTTCGACTAATTTAGTTTCTAAGGTGTGTTGCAATTGCGTAGGAGGGAAGTAATCGTATTCGATAGCATAACCAGGTCTGAAAAATTTCACATTTTCGAAACCAGCAACTGAACGCAATGCTTTAAACTGAACATCTTCTGGCAACGAAGTCGAGAAACCATTAATATAATATTCACACGTTGTCCAACCTTCTGGTTCTACAAACAACTGATGTCTTTCTTTATCAGCAAAACGATTAATCTTATCTTCAATAGACGGACAGTATCTTGGACCTAAACTTTTTATTCTTCCGTTGAACATTGGACTTCTATCAAAACCTTCTCTTAAGATATCATGTACCTCTAAAGAAGTATACGACATCCAACAAGAGCGTTGTGTTTTTAAAGGAGCTGTCAAGTTAGAATACGAGAATTTTTCAGGAACTTCATCTCCAGGTTGCTCAGACATTTTAGAAAAATCTAAAGAACGACCATCAACTCTAGGAGGTGTTCCGGTTTTCATTCGACCTGATTCAAAACCTAATTTTACCAAATCTTCAGTAATTCCAAAAGAAGCACTTTCACCTGCGCGTCCACCACCAAATTGTTTGTCGCCAATATGAATTAGACCATTCAAGAAAGTACCGTTTGTCAATACAACAGATGTAGATTTAATTTCAACTCCGAGAGAAGTTTTAACACCCACAATCTTTCCGTTATCAGATAAAAGTCCGGCCACCATTTCTTGGTAGAAATCTAGATTCGGTGTATTTTCCAACATGGTTCTCCATTCGTCAGAAAAACGCATCCTGTCCGATTGAACTCTTGGCGACCACATTGCAGGCCCTTTTGATTTATTCAACATCTTGAATTGAATTGCGGTTTTGTCTGAAACAATTCCAGAATATCCACCCAAGGCATCAATCTCACGCACAATTTGACCTTTAGCAATTCCACCCATAGCAGGATTACAAGACATTTGCGCAATGTTTTGAAGATTCATTGTTACCAATAGAGTAGAACAACCCATATTAGCAGCAGCAGCAGCAGCTTCACAACCAGCATGCCCAGCACCAACAACAATTACATCGTATTGATTTAAAAACATCTTTTATAAATATTATGTTCCACGTGAAACATTTTAAAAAATTCTAGTTTATAAGCTTAATGTTCCACGTGAAACATTTGCATTTTTTCTTCTTCTTTCGATCGCATCAAGGCTTCGTCTTTTGGCGTCTTATCTTTATAACCACAATAATGTAAAACACCATGTGATAAAACACGTTTTAATTCTTCATCAAAAGAAACATTAAAATCGTTTGCATTATCTTGTACTCTTTCAATAGAAATAAAAATATCGCCTTGTACTAAATTTCCTACCGTGTAATCGAAGCTAATAATATCGGTTAAAGTGTCGTGATCTAAATATTCAACATTAATTTTATGCAAATACTCATCATTACAAAAAATATAATTTATTTCACCTTCATCAAAACCTTCAGATTCAATAATGCGCGAAATCCATACTTCATATTGTTCTTCATTCTCTAGTAAAAAATCGGTCTCGTAATTAAAACTAATCATTATATTTAAAATAGGTTTGAACCTTTTGATTAAAATTGGGTTGCAAAGGTAAGCTTTGTCTATTTAATATTTCAACACTATTTAGATAATCTTTTAACTCCTTTGAAAGTGGAGTAGAAGCACCGTTGAAGTTTTTAGTGTTAGATTTAGACTGACGCTTTGTGTCTTCACCTTGTTGTTGGATAGCAGTTTCTAACTTTAAAAGTTCATGTTTTAGATTTAACATCTTTTGTAAAGTTTCATTCTTAAATCCCTTATTTATCAATTGCTTTTCAATTTCTTTCATTTGATTCAAAGCATTCATACCTTGGTTAGTCATTCCCTCATTTTCAAGTGCTTTTTGTAGAGCATCACGAAGTTGTTGTTGTTCTTTTAAAATTTCTAAAACTTTTCCAGCATTGCCTTCAGAACCATTTTCACCATCCTGACCTTCATCTCCCGTTTGACCTTTACCTTCTTTGCCTTTTTGTTTACCATCACCTGGTTTTTCACCAGGCTGATTGCCAGGTTTTTCTCCAGGTTTCATTCCTTCTTTCATTTTTTCACCCAAAACATCTTGTTTTTTAATGATATCTGGTAATTGCATTCCAGAACCAGAACCTTTTCCGGGTTTAGGCTTACCTTGACCTTGGCCATTCATCTCCATATTCATTTCGCTTTGCACATTACTTAAAAGATCTGCTAAACGATTGGCAGATGTTAAGGCATATTGTTGATGTGAAGCGCCTTTTGGTAAATTGTTATCTGCTAGAGTTTCTAAACTTTTATCTAAATTGTAATGAATTTCGCCAACTTCTTTAAGAATGACTTCAGTAATTTGTGGATTTCTCATTGCTACTGAAAACAAACTATCATCTACATGTTTGAATTGAATTTTTAAGTCTTGTTGCTTTTTTAAAACTTTATTTAATTCTAAAGAGCGCAATTGAATACTATTTGTTGTTTTACTTAGTGTTTCTTCTTCAAAAGAAAAAGCTAATAAGTTATCTAATATTTGACGTAACAATTTAACATCCTCTTCCATTTGTTCCATTTCACCAGATTGCATAGATTGAGACATTTTTTGACTCATTTCTTTCATCTTTTTAGAAGCTGATTTTTGCTTAGGTTTAGCTTTCTTCTGGTTTTGGTTTTGTAAATCTTCAGCAGCCTTTTTCATATCTTCCTTAACATCTTCTTGTTCATTCTTATCGTTAGGAATATCCATTGGAGCTTTTAAATCTTTATTCTCTTTGTCTAAGTCTTTAAGCTCTTCCTGAATTTTTTCAAAATCTTTTGTAATCGAATCTTGATTAGCTTTATTAT
This sequence comes from Flavobacteria bacterium BAL38, assembly GCA_000169355.1. GTDB lineage: Bacteria > Bacteroidota > Bacteroidia > Flavobacteriales > Flavobacteriaceae > Flavobacterium. The sequence goes on from AAXX01000001.1 coordinate 1,125,298, forward strand.
TGTTTTTTTCATCATTGGATAAAGCGTCTTCTTTATCCGCTAACTTATCTAATTTATCTGCAATTTGTTCCGCTTTCTTTTCTACATAAAATCGCTTAGTAAGTTCAACTAATTGTTCTAAATTTTGTTTCTGATTTTTTGCTTGTTGTTTTAATTTATCAGCTTTTTCAAAAAGATCATCCTTTTCAAGTTTTTTTGATAGTTCCTCTAATTCTTTTAAGAGTTTCTCGTTTGTATCTGATTGCTTTTCTACTTCCTCAAGTCTTCTAAGCAACTCTTCTTTTTCTTTGTCTTGAGAATTTGGATTGAACTCTTCCAAATTATCAGTTAATTTTTTTGTGAATTCTTTCATCATTTCGTCTTGTTGTTTTTGACGATTGATAAAATCTTCCACTTTCTTTTGATCTTTGAAATCTAAACTAGACTTCTCTTTGTTCATCTTTTGGAGTTTATCCAATTCGGATAATTGCTTCTCTTGATTTTGAAGCGATTTTTCTAAACTATTAATGTTTTCATTCTGCTCTTTTAACTGCAAATCTTCTTTTTGTTCTTCAGTCAATTCATAATGAAGAAAAACGGATGATTTTGTACTTTTGAAGTTATTAACTACGTCATTATCAAAGACTTCAAAATAATATTCGTAGTTTACACCTTCCTCAATTGACAATCCATTAGGAAACGAATAGATGAATTGATCAACAGCTTGATTTTTGATAATTAAATTTGCTTTTCGAAGTGAATTTGGATTACCTTTTGGATTATAAACAACTTGCAATTTTGATAAACCATGATCATCTGCCACTTGTCCAATCATCATTTTTGATTTCAACTTTAATGAATCGGGAGCAAATTGAACCGAAATAGTTGGATATTGATCTTTAATCGTCACAATCTGATATGATAATTTCTCAAACTCGTTGATGTTTTTATTCGATGTTATTACTTCGTAACTTAAATTATCTAAAATTCTTCTTGAAAACGAAAAGTTATTTTCATTAAATGCAAAAACACTCATTTGATTATTCGACTTGAAACTAACTTTATCGGTTGCCAATGCGTTAATTTTCCAATTCACAACTGTTCCTTCAGGAACAACGGCATTTCCGGTTCCTTGAATAACTTCCGATTTCTTACCTAAATAAGAAGGATATTGCAACACCATTTCAAAATTGGCAATCGTAGGAACATCCACCACATTAATTTGGTACTCTTTGGAATTTAATCCATTGGCTAGAAGTGAAAAAGTAACATCTTTAGATAATTTTGAAAACGTATATTCGAAAACTCCATGCTTAGTACTTTGTAAAAAATATTCTACAGCACCTATTTGAATGGCAATGTTTTCAGGCATCACTTTTCCTTGCGTTTTTACTTGTAAAACAAAATCCGAATTCTGTTGCGCAGTTAACGATTTATTCAACACCACAAATTCAAATGGAGCAGGCGGAGCATATTTCGTTTGAAAATGAACTACACGATCAAAACTATTAGATATTATAGAAGAATTTCCGGTAACGAAAAACAAAATCAATAATAAAATTGGGATAATCGCATAAGGCAAAAACCTTTTGTTCTTAGAAAAATTTACTGCATTGGAAAACGGAATCGGTTGTAACGAAGAAGCTTTTTGTTCGATAGAAGCTGCTAATAATTCAGAAGTTTGACTTTGGTTTGCCAATTGTAAAAAGTTCAATAACTTGTCTTGTACTTCTGAAAAGTGATTTCCAATGATAGCTGAAGCTTGCTCGTAATTGATTCCTTTTTGTAATTTAAATAATTTAAACAAAGGGAAAGCTATGAATCGAATCAATAAAAAAGATTCTACTCCAACGAACAACCAAAACAAAATAGTTCTTCCGGATGTGGATAACCACAAAAAGTATTCGATTAATAAGGTAAAAATGAAATACAACAAACCCAATCCGATGAAAAGAATAACTCCTTTTATCAGTTCATTGGTGTAAAACTTCTTGATAAACCCTTCGAGCTTATCGAAAATAATGCTTTTTGCCTCCAAGATTGTTGATATACTGTTTATAACCGATAAAAATACAACATCTTGTGATATTAGTCAATAGGTTTTTAGTGAAACTTAACACTTTCAAAAATGAGAAAATTAAAACCACATAGAAACATGGTGAATAAAATATAAAAAGGCGTTACACTAGCAATAGAAATCATAGTATTGCTATGTGAATACGATAAGGATTATAGAGAACTCAAACAAAACTATGTTTCTATGTGGTAAAAACACTATGAAATAGATTAAAAAATATAACTTTTTCAAACTTCTGACTTCCAACTTCTAACTTCTAATTATCTTTGCACAACACTTCGACAAGCTCAGTGTGACAATAAAGAAAAATAAAAATAAAATGTCAAAACAAGTTAGAGTAAGATTTGCACCTAGTCCAACAGGACCTTTGCATATTGGTGGTGTTAGAACCGCTTTATTCAATTATTTATTTGCCAAAAAACATGGTGGTGTTTTCTATTTACGTATTGAAGATACCGATCAAACGCGTTTTGTTCCAGGGGCAGAAGCTTATATTTTTGAAGCTTTAGAATGGTTGGGAATTGCACCAGAAGAAACCGTTGGAAAAAATGAAAAATTTGGACCTTATCGTCAAAGCGAACGCAAAGCGATGTATCAACAATATGCGGATCAATTGATTAATTCAGGTTGGGCGTATTATGCTTTTGATACCGCTGAAAGTTTGGATGCGATGCGAAAAGAAGCAGAAGCAAACGGAAACACGTTTATTTATAATCATTCGGTAAGAGATCAATTGGATAACTCGTTGACGGTTTCACGTGAAAAAGTTGCGGAACGAATTGCAAATGGTGAACATTATGTTATCCGTTTTAAAACACCTGTGAATGAAATTTTAGAATTAAAAGACATTATTCGTGGCGATATTAAATTTGATACGAATTTATTAGACGATAAAGTATTATTCAAATCGGATGGAATGCCAACTTATCATTTAGCGAATATTGTGGATGACCATTTGATGGAAACTTCGCATGTAATTCGTGGTGAAGAATGGTTACCATCGATGCCATTACACGTTTTATTATACAAAGCTTTTGGTTGGAACGCACCCGAATTTGCGCATTTACCATTGATTTTAAAACCAATTGGAAACGGAAAATTATCAAAACGTGATGGCGATAAAATGGGATTCCCAGTGTTTCCTTTAGAGTGGAATGATGCTTCCAGCATGACAAAATCGGCTGGTTATAGAGAAAACGGATTTTTCCCAGAAGCAGTGATTAACTTTTTAGCTTTATTAGGTTGGAATGACAGAACCGAACAAGAGATTTTCTCATTAGAAGAATTGGTAGAAAAATTTGATTTAAACCGAATTCACAAAGCAGGAGCGAAGTTTGACCCTGAGAAAAACAAATGGTTCAATCATCAGTATTTACAAAAGCAAAGTGATGCAAGTTTAGCGGAAAGCTTTAAAACTATTTTAGATAAAAAAGGAATCTCGACTTCGCTCGATTTGACAAAGATTGTGGGAATGATTAAAGAAAGAGCGCATTTTGTGAATGAGTTTTGGGATTTAGCCGATTATTTCTTTGAAGCGCCAACAACTTACGATGAAAAAGCAGCTAAAAACTGGAAAGAGGAAACACCAGTATTAATGCAACAAGTGATTTCTGAATTAGAAAAGATTGAATATTTTACTTCAGTTAACATCGAAACCTTATTAAAAGAATGGATGACAGCAAACGAAATTGGAATGGGCAAAGTAATGCAACCGTTACGATTGAGTTTAGTAGGAGCACTAAAAGGACCTCATTTATTCGACATCATCGAAATGATAGGGAAAGCCGAAACGGTGAAGAGAATAGAAAAAGCAATAGCTAGTTTATAAAAAGAAACCCTCTGAAATTCAGAGGGTTTTTGGTTTTTAAAGATAAAAGGTGATCTGAGCGCTCATCAAACCAATATTCCCTTTGAATTTTTCGCCTGAAAGTTTAACATTTTCATTGTTTTTTAAGCTACCAAAGAAATTAGTTAAGCCATATTGATAACCAATTCTAGCTCTAATATTTTTAAATCCTCCATTAACCCCAATATAGAAATTAGCGTTTATTTTTGTTACATCTACAATATCTTTTGCTATTAAACTCGGTTGGTCTACTAATACATTGGTTTCATCCTCTTTGTTAATAGATAATTTTCCATTGACTTGTAACACAGGACCAAATTCTAAATTCAAATGGTCTTCAATAGCTACATAACTGGGTACAATATAAATTTGAACTGCCGACATTTTAAAGTTAGTTTGTGTTTGTTGCAATCCTTTTAATGTTGGAATAGAAAAATTACTATCGGTAAAAAACATACCAAAACTCATTTGCCAGTTGTTATAATAGTTACCTCTAACACTAAATCCGCCAATCCAACCTAATTCTGGCGTTATAGTAAAGTTACTCGTATAAATATTTAATTTAGTTATTCCGGCTCCAATACCTATTCTGTTACTATCTCTATAACCACGTTGCGCAATTGCAACTGTAGAAATCAATAAAATAATAAAAGTTAATTTTCTCATATACTATTTTTTTTAATAATAAACCAGATTGAAACATAGGTTTTACGCTAGTTAAAGTTTACCATAGATTGCATTTTACATAGCTATGTTGACTATCTTAAATAAAATACTTTAAATTTTATTTAAAAAATCTATATTTCTATGTGTTTAAATTTCTTTTTTTTTAAGTAAAAGAAGTGCCAAAAGTAAACTTAAAAAATGATTTTTGTAACTTTTTACTTTAAAAAGCGTATAACTAGAATATAACTAAAACTATAAAAATTATGGAGTTTATCATGTACCCAATTATTTTCATTGGATTAATTGTTCTTTTTTCATCATTCTTCACTGTAAAACAGCAAATTGTAGCTATTGTTGAGCGTTTTGGAAAATTCCACAGCATTCGTAATTCGGGATTACATTTAAAAATACCTGTAGTGGATAGAATTGCCGGAAAAGTAAATTTAAGAATTCAACAATTAGATGTAATCATCGAAACTAAAACTAAAGATAACGTTTTTGTTAAGATGAAAGTATCAGTTCAGTTTAAAGTATTACAAGAAAAAGCGTACGAGGCATTTTATAAATTAGAATATCCGCACGACCAAATTACATCTTATGTGTTTGACGTTGTACGTGCCGAAGTTCCAAAATTAAAATTAGACGACGTTTTTGAGCGTAAAGATGATATTGCAGTTGCGGTAAAACGTGAGTTAAACGAAGCGATGACAACTTATGGTTATGACATCATCAACACGTTAATTACGGATATTGATCCAGATATTCAAGTTAAAAATGCGATGAACCGTATTAACGCGGCCGATCGTGAGAAAACAGCTGCAGAATATGAAGCTGAAGCTGGAAGAATTAGAATTGTGGCTAAAGCAAAAGCAGAAGCAGAAAGTAAAAGACTTCAAGGTCAAGGTATTGCTGACCAAAGAAGAGAAATTGCTCGTGGTTTAGTAGAAAGTGTTGACGTGTTAAACAAAGTGGGAATTAATTCTCAAGAAGCTTCGGCTTTAATTGTGGTAACACAACATTATGATACTTTACAAGCGATTGGTGCGGATGCAAATTCTAATTTAATTTTATTACCTAATTCGCCACAAGCTGGAAGTGATATGTTAAACAACATGGTCGCTTCATTTAGCGCATCGAACCAAGTGGGTGAAATGATGAAAAAAGGAAATATCAAGAAAGTTTCAAAGAAACATCAAAAAGACGAATTTGGAACAGAAGAGTCTGAAGAAGTATAAATTGATGCTCAAATAATCCCGAAACTTCGGGACAGTATGACAAAATTAAAACCATCAATTTAAAATTGGTGGTTTTTTTGTGTCTAATTGTTAAAAATAGAATCCTGACAGGTTTTTGAAAACTGTCAGGATTAAAAATAGGCTTTTTTTTAGCTAAAATTAAAATTAAGCGATTTTAGACCATTTCATTACTAAAGATGTAAAATCACCTTAATAAAAAAAGTTTTTTTCTTACAATTCATTTATGAAAGTCACTTTTTTAAGTTTTTAATTATTAAAAATTTAATTTTAATAGATTTTAGTAATAATAATAAAATATTATAGAACAAAAAATAGTAATTAATATTACTTATACTAAATAAAAAACCTACAAGGAAAACTTGCAGGTTTTAAATTATTAAGAAAATCTCGACTTCGCTCGATTTGACAAAATTTTGAAATTTTTATTGTTCTGAAATTTTTGCCCAAGTATCTCTTAGTCCAACAGTTTTATTAAAAACTAATTTTTCAGCGGTTGAATCTCTATCAACACAAAAATATCCTAAACGTTGAAATTGAAAATGATCTAATTCTTTAGCAGAAACTAAACTTGGTTCTACATAACCTGTAATTACTTTTAATGAATTTGGATTGATGAATTCTTTAAAATCAACTTCTTTGTCTTTATCTGGACTTTCGTTTGTGAATAATCTGTCGTATACTCGAACTTCAGCTTCTTTTGCATGAGGAATAGAAACCCAATGAATGGTTCCTTTTACTTTTCTTTGGCTTGCTTCTGTTCCACTTCCTGATTTAGAATCTACATCATAAGTAGCGTGAATTTCAGTAATTTTTCCGTTTTCATCTTTAATAACTGATTCACCTTTAATGATATACGCATTTTTTAAACGTACTTCTGTTCCTAAAGTTAATCGGAAAAATTTCTTGTGTGCTTCTTCTTGAAAATCTTCTCTTTCAATGTATAACTCTTTAGAAAATGGCACTTTTCTGTATGTCATTACTTCTTCTTCTGGATTATTTTCTGCTTCTAACCACTCTTCATTTCCTTCAGGATAATTTGTGATTACTAATTTCACAGGATCTAAAACTGCCATTACACGTGGTGCAATTTTGTTTAAATCTTCACGCACACAAAATTCTAAAAGCGAAACATCAATCAAATTATCACGTTTAGCAATTCCTATAGTATTTGCAAAATTTACAATAGAATTAGGTGTATAACCGCGTCTTCTCATTCCAGAAATGGTTGACATTCTTGGATCATCCCAACCTGTAACGTGCTTTTCTTCAACTAATTGCAATAATTTACGTTTAGAAACAACTGTATGAGATAAATTTCTACGTGCAAATTCTCTTTGTTTAGGACGCACCTTTGATTCATCATAAATTTGATTTAAAAACCAATCATATAATTCGCGATGAGGCAAAAATTCTAATGTACAAAATGAATGAGAAACTTGCTCTAAATAATCACTTTCACCATGTGCCCAGTCGTACATTGGATAAATACACCAATCATTTCCTGTTCTGTGATGATGTGCGTGCATAATGCGGTAAATAATAGGATCACGCATCAACATATTGTTAGCGCCCATACTAATTTTAGCACGTAAAACGTGAGTTCCTTTTTCGAATTCTCCGTTTTTCATGCGTGTAAATAAGTCTAAATTCTCTTCAATAGAACGATTTCTAAAAGGAGAATCGGTTCCTGGTTGCGTTGGAGTTCCTTTTTGTTGCGCCATTTCTTCCGAAGTTTGGCTATCCACATACGCTTTATCTTTTTTGATTAATTCTACTGCCCAATCATACAATTGTTGGAAATAATCAGAAGCATAACATTCTTTATCCCATTTAAAACCAAGCCATTCTACATCGCGCTTAATAGCATCAACGTATTCTTGTTCTTCTTTTGATGGATTTGTATCGTCGAAACGTAAATTTACAAGGGCTTTGTAGTCTTTTCCTAAACCAAAATTTAAACAAATTGCACTAGCATGACCTACATGCAAATAGCCATTTGGTTCTGGTGGAAAACGAAAACGTAATTTATCTGATGACAAACCATTTTTTAAATCTTCTTCAATGATTTGCTCTATAAAATTCAATGATTTTTCTTCTGTTGACATTGTTTTTTTTACTTTTGACAAAGATAAAAAAAGTTTATGGTTTATGGTTTATGGTTGAACCAAGTTTTCATAACAATAAACAATTAACTAAAAACAATTAACATATTAATTATGGGAACTATTAAATTACAAAATATCAGAACATTTTCTTATCATGGTTGTTTAGTTGAAGAAGGAAAAATAGGTTCTGACTACCGAGTTGATCTAGAAATAAAAACCGATTTACGCAAATCTTCTCAAACTGATGATTTAGCCGATACCGTTGATTATGTTTTATTGAATAAAATTGTAGTGGAAGAAATGGCTATTAGATCTAAGTTATTAGAACATGTTGCCCAACGAATTATTACAAGATGTTTTGCTGAAATTCCATCTATTTCTCGAATAAAATTAGCGGTTTCGAAACTAAATCCACCTATTGGAGGAGATGTTGAAGCGGTTACTATAGAAATGGAAGAGTTTAGAAATTAAAATTGCATGGCAAAGCCAAATCCTCCTTGTTTTCCGTTATAAAAAGGCAAAAGCATAGTGGATGATTTATGATTTTCATTTTTATAAAATAGCTTTGAAATATAAGGATGCAATAAATAGGCAAGTTTTGTACTAACAATTCCTATACCAGCTCCTGCAGCTACATCTGTTAACCAATGCCTGTTATTATACATTCTAAAGAAACCTGTACCAGAAGCAACTAAATAACCAGAAATTCCATACCAAACCGATACATCTTTATATTCTTGCCATAAAAATTCGGCTCCAGCAAAAGCTGTTGCTGTATGTCCGGATGGAAATGAATTATTTGAAGAACCATCTGGTCTATCAACTTTTGTAATAGATTTAAGTGGCATTACAGTTGATGTAAGTAGTAAATAAGATGTTCCTAAAATGATAGTTCTGTCTTTAAAGTTATGTTTTCCTTTTATTCCTAAAACATTTAAACCATAAACAGAAGCCGCTGGAAGATATTGTGAAAAATCATCTATCGTTAATTTTTGATCAATATGTTCTTTAACTTCTGCACTTATTTCAGCGTTTAAAGATTTTATACCATCACTTTCTATTCCTAATACTCCAAATGTTATTAAAGCTGAAGGAATTATAAAAGGTTTGACTTTTTGAAAAGTGGTTTTCTTTATAGAATCAGAAGCCACCTGTCCTAAGGTTACATTGAAAAAAAACAATGTAAAAACAAACATTTTCATATTTTATTCTAATTTATAAGATCTATTTTTATATAAATTACTTGAAGCTACAATATGAGCTAAAGCATCTTTTGCTAATTCTTCATTTAAAGCAACTGGGATTAATTCGGTGTCGCTCTTTACTTTAAACTGTAATGGTTTTGCATTAGGATTGATAATTACAATGTCGTCTCCTACACGGAAAGCATAGGTTTCATGAAACAACATAATTGTTCTACCTTTAGTTTCTTTAGGTAACTTCATTAGGTTTCTTCCTGGCATAGTAGAATTAGTTGTAATTCCAGACAAAGCAAGAACAGTAGAAGGAATATCCATTTGACTTGCTAGGTTATCATAAGTGCTTCCTTTTGTAACGTTAGGTGCAATAATTAAAGCGGGAATATGGAATTTGTTTACAGGAACTAAGTTTTTACCATAAGTTCTTGTATTATGATCTGCAATAACAACAAAAATGGTGTTTTTAAAATAAGCTTCTTTCTTTGCTAATTCAAAGAATTTACCAATAGAAAAATCGGCATATTTCATTGCATTATTTACCGTATTTTTCTTTTTATCATAAAGTTGAATTCTTCCATCTGGAAATTCAAAAGGCTCGTGATTTGAAGTAGAAAACATTAAAGAAAAGAATGATTTATCACCTAAAGATTTATAATATTCATTTGCTTTTGTTGCTAAATCTTCATCAGAATATCCCCAAGTTCCCTTAAAAGCATATTTTTTTCCGTCAGAATCAAAATCAGATTCATCAATAATGTTTTTAAATCCGTTTCCGTTAAAAAAAGAAGCCATATTATCAAAATTAGACAAACCACCGTATATAAAACTCGTGTCGTAATTTTGTTTACCAAAAACCTGGGCTAAGGTAAAAAATCCTTGTTGCGCGCCACCTAGTTTAACGGCACTTTCAGATGGATTTGGTAAAAACCCAGAAACCACTTGCTCAATACCTCTAACACTTCTTGTTCCTGTACAATATAAATTAGTGAACAACAAACCTTCTTTAGATAATTTATCTAACTCGGGAGTTAATGGTAAACCATTTAAACAACCTACATATTCGGCTCCTAAACTTTCTTGAAGAAATACCACAATATTGTATTTAGGTTGCACCGAATCGGGTTGCACTTTATGTAAAAAAGGAATTTCGTTATTGATAAATTCGGTCACATCCATATACTTTTTAACACGAGAATACGCTTCTAATTCATCCATTCTTCCGTATTTCTTTACATCACCTTCATTTTTTAAAGAATAGGCGGCAAAGGCAACGGTATAAAGTGAATTTAAACCTAATGAATTTGTCATTTGATCCGAACAAAAAATGGCGTTACTTGCGTTTATTGGTCTTTTAGATGTTAAACTACTTCTAGCGCCAAAAAATAATAGAAAAGCTACTAAAGGAAATAAAAGTAATTTGATTTTATAACTTCCTGCAACCGGATAAAATAATTTTTTACCATATTTAAAAGCAAAATATAAAGCAATTACTAATACAATTGCTGTTAGTATTAAAGAGAATAAATAACTTTTTAAAAGTGTACCAACGACTTCTTTTGGGTAAATTAAATAATCTAAAAACAAACGATTAGGTCTTGTGTCATATTGATTAATAAAATCTAATGTAGACAACTCCATAACTAATAAAAGAAACAGAAATAATATAAAATAGAAATTAAAAAATTTCTTAATTTTTTGAAGGAAACTATCTGGTAATAAAGTAATTAAAACGGTGGGTAAAAAAGCTATATAACATAATAGAATTAAATCGAAACGAAGACCAATTGGGAAAATTTGCAAGTAATTTTGAGCTTCTTCAACACGTTCTTTAAAAATAAAAAAAAGAATAATTCTACTAATTGTAGAAATACATATTCCTATTAATAAAAAATTAATAACGGGTTTTAAATAACGTAAATTCTTCATAATTAATTAACTATTTGTTTTGCACAAAATTAAACTTAAAAACTTATTATTTCTACTTAATAATTGCTTAATATTTTTGGAAAAGAAGAAATAAAATGTAAATTTGCAGTCCGTTCAAACAATGGCGTCTTGGCCGAGCGGCTAGGCAGCGGTCTGCAAAACCGTCTACCCCGGTTCGAATCCGGGAGATGCCTCTAAAACCTTCTAAGTAATTAGGAGGTTTTTTTGTTTGTCATTCTGAAAGAATCTAAAAAAATTAATTAAAGATATATCGAATCCGAGAGATGCCTTTAAAACCTTCAAGGAAAATTTGAGGTTTTTTATGGGACAATTTCTAGGAAAATTAATTAAAAGATAAAACAAATTATATTTCAAAAAGTTACTTGAAATAGTCGTTTTTATTACTTTTAATTACTTTAAAAGCTAATGGCGAAGTTCTAAAAGTTCCGTTTAAGCCATCGCGTTTCCAACGTATATTTGATATTATAATTATATCTTGTTTTCTTGTTTTTTTTAATAATTGATATACTTCATCTGTAAATAAATAACCTTCAATCGTAATTGTTTTATTTCTTGGAAATTTAATATCATAACCTTTTACTTCAAGATTTATGGGAAATAAAAAATCTTTAATCTTAGCTTCAATTTTTGCGTTTTTTAAATCTTCAATAAAGAAAATCAAATTTCCTTCGTCTTTAATACCATTAATAGTAAAATAATGTGGTCCAAATGGTAAAACCCTAAAAACATGTTCTTCAACAACTTTTGAACCATCAAAATTTTCTATTTCAACAAATACTTTGGTTTCATTACCATAACCAGGACGAATAACAAATTTTCCATCATCCTTTTTTGAAACACCATTTCCGTAAATAACATACGATTTAGCATTGTTAACCGCTATTGAAATAGGGTTAGGAACACCGCGATAAACCACATTCATTTTATCTAAAGCAATAACACTTTTTGTAGCTGGAATAGTATCTTGAGCGTAAATTGATAGAGAAATTAAAAGGAAAAAGATGTATTTCATTAGTTTAAAAATATATAATTACTGATTACTCAATCAACAAAACTTTCATTTCTATTCTTCTTGGAATAGCTTCTGGAGATGTTGGATAACGAATATCTTTTATAGTGATTATTGAGTTCTTTTTTAGATTTTTAATAAAATTAAATACTTCTTCATTTATTGTATCTCCGTTAATTTGAATCTCTTTTTTGTTATTTACAATAGTAAAAGAAAGTATTGGAAAATCAACATCAATAAGAAAATGAAGAAAAATAAAACCAACTTTTGCATTTCTAAATTGTTCTTTTGTAAATACTAAATAACCATTAGTACTATACTCACCATTTAAAGTTCCAATTGGTGCAGGCAATCCTTTAATTCTAAAAATATGTTCTTCAACAACTTTAGAACCATCAAAATTTTCTATTTCAACAAATACTTTGGTTTCATTTCCAGAACCGGGACGAAGAACATAACTTCCGTCCTCTTTTTTTGATACACCTTTTCCATAAACAAGATATGATTTTTCTCCATTTACAGCAATTGAAATAGGATTTGGAACACCACGATAAACGACGTTCATTTTATCTAAAGCAATAATGCTTTTTGCAGCTGGAATAGTGTCTTGAGCGTAACTATGAAAACTAAAAATTAGTAAGAATAAAAGAAGCTTTTTCATAGTATGAAATTTTAAATTACTCCGTAACTGCAGTATCAGGTAATAACTTATTAGTAATCATTTCTTTTTCTTTTGGAAAGAAACCTTGTAGTATAAAAAACAAACCAAATATTAATATTACCATACTAATTACTCGTTTGATTTTGTAAATATTTGCTGGAATTAATTTGTGTTTCAATTGCTTTGCTAATAATATTTTAGCTACATCGAAAGCCAAATAAAACACTAAAATTGCAGCGAAGAAAACAGAAATTCGTGAAGTATTCATTTCCATCTGAGGTCCGTATGTAATGATAATCATCATCCAAAAACCTAAAACACCAATATTGATGAAATTCAATAAAAACCCTTTGAAGAATAAAGCAAAATAATTTTTTTTAGGAATATTATCTTCGTCTTGTTCTATTTCTGTTTGTTTCTTAAAATTTCTTTTCAATTGAATAAACGAAATTAATCCGTAAGTTGTCATGATAATTCCACCTATAACAAAAAGTGTAGGATTATCTTTTAATTGTTCTAATAATTGATTGGTACTTAAATACGCAATTAAAATAAAAATAACATCACTAAAAACAATTCCTAAATCAAAAGTAAAAGCTGCTCGAAAACCTTTGGTAATACTGGTTTCTAATAATACAAAGAATCCAGGACCAATTGAAAAAGCTAACAAAAGTCCCCAAGGAATAGCAGTAAGTATATCGTGTAAATGCAAGTTTTAGTCTCAGTCTCGGTTCTCAGTCGCAGTATTGCAAACTAAAAATTGTTAATAGTACGAAAATACAAAAAAAACTGAAAACTGTGACTGAAAACTGTGACTAACTTTACTTCGCTTGTTCGATAGTTCCTCCAGCGATTTTCTTTTCGTTGATTTGTTTTGGTTTTCCATAGATTTTTATTTCACCACCAGCTCTTGTTTTAGCGTCTACAAAATTTGTAGCATAAACATGTGCTATTCCTCCAGCGTTTACCGTAACTACAGTTTGTTCTGTAACACAATCTTGACCGTCGTATTTTCCGCCTGAATTAGATAAAATATCTTGGTTTTTAACCGTTCCTTTTGTAGTTACAATACTTCCTTGCGAAACACGAACTTGTAGTCTATCGGCTTGTAAATTAAGTAATTTAACTTCAGAACCTTCTTTACAAATGATGTCAAAATTAATAGCAATAATTTCATCTTTTGATGCAATTCTACTGCCTTCGTTTGCTTCTACAGCGTCAATTTTTTTATAATATACCGTTGCAGAAACATCGTCGCCACTTAACATTTTTGTAAAAGGCATTCTTAATTTTAATTCTCCGTTTTTATTTACAACTTCAACTTCTTGCGAATTAGCTCCGGTTAAAACAATTTTATTTTCAGTCGATGCTACTAAGTTGACATCAATTTTATCAAAAGCGGTTACTTTAGTAAAATCACCTACGTTTTTTTCGGTTTGAGCTATTCCAAATGAAAAGATGGAACAGGTTATAAAGGTTAAAAATGTTTTTTTCATGACGTAAAAAATATAAGGTATAAAATTGAAAATAATGTAGTTGTAATTAATAATTCTACAAAATTTAATTTTAATCGTTGTGTGATAATTTTTTTTAATATAAAATCAAATAGTAAAAAGAAAATTAAAATAATTAAAATAACAAAAGCAATTAAGAAAAAAATTAGATGATTATTTTCTTCATTAGATTTATTTATAAAAATAAACTTAACTAAATAGAAAAATATCATAATAGATATAAAATTAAAAACTGAAATATTCTTCTTTATAAATTTGATTACTTTCATATTATATAAATTCATACAAGGTTTTAAAACCCTGCAGGAAAACTAATCACTAATTACTCTTCACTTATCACTAAAATTACTCTCTCTTTCTTAAATAATGAAAATCCAATTGTTTTTTCACTAAATCGGCATTTTTTACTTTAACGTAAATTTCGTCTCCTAATTGTAAAATATTTTTAGAAACTTCACCTACTAAAGCATATTGTTTATCATCAAACGTGTAATAATCATCTCTAATTTCACGAATTCTAACCATTCCTTCGCATTTGTTTTCGATGATTTCTACATAAATTCCCCATTCAGTTACTCCAGAAATTACACCTAAAAACTCTTCATCTTTATGATCTTGCATGTATTTTACTTGCATGTATTTCACAGAATCACGTTCGGCTTGAGCCGCTAAACTTTCCATTTGAGATGAATGCACACATTTTTCTTCATATACTTCTTCATCAACACTTTTTCCACCATCTATGTAAAATTGTAACAAACGGTGTGCCATAACATCCGGATAACGACGAATTGGCGATGTAAAATGACTGTAATAATCAAATGCTAATCCGTAGTGACCAATATTTTCAGTTGAATAAGCTGCTTTACTCATACTTCTAATCGTAAGTGTATCTACTAAATTTTGCTCTTTTTTACCTTGAACTTCTTCTAATAAATTATTCAACGAACTTGAGATGTCTATTTTAGATCGGAAATTTATCGAATAACCAAACTTAGCAATCACGGTTTGAAGATTGATTAATTTATCTTCATTAGGTTCATCGTGAATTCTATAAATAAAGGTTTTCTTTTGTTTTCCAATGAATTCAGCTACTTTTCTATTCGCTAACAACATGAATTCTTCAATCAAATGATTCGCATCTTTACTTTGTTTGAAGTATACTCCTATTGGTTCCGCCTCTTCATTTAAATTGAATTTTACTTCTACTTTATCAAACGAAATTGCGCCAGCTGCCATTCTTTTTCTACGAAGAATTTTAGCTAATTCATCCATTTTTAAAGTGGCATCAACAATTGGTTTTGGAACAATATATTCTTTTCTAGTTAATGAAATTTCGGCAGGAATAACGTCTGATTTCGTTTCAATAATATTCTGAGCTTCTTCATACGCAAAACGTTGATCAGAATACGTTACAGTTCTTCCAAACCATGCATCTAACACTTCTGCTTTATTATTTAATTGAAAAACAGCTGAAAACGTATATTTTTCTTCGTGTGGACGAAGTGAACAAGCAAAATTAGATAACACTTCTGGTAACATTGGAACTACTCTATCAACCAAATACACCGAAGTTGCACGGTTATATGCTTCTTCATCTAATATAGTTCCTTCTTGTAAATAATGAGAAACATCAGCAATATGAACTCCGATTTCGTAATTTCCATTTTCTAAAATTTGAAATGATAACGCATCATCAAAATCTTTAGCATCTTTTGGATCAATCGTAAAGGTTAAAACATCACGCATATCGCGACGTTTTTTTATTTCTTCTTCTGTTATTGAAGTATCTATTTTATTTGCATACGCTTCTACTTCAATTGGAAAATCATAAGGTAAACCATATTCGGCTAAAATCGCATGAATTTCTGTATTATGTTCACCTGGCTTTCCTAACACTTTTATTACCGAACCAAAAGGAGAATCGGCTTTTTTAGGCCAGTCTTCTAGCGTTACTAAAACAACATCTCCGTGTTCTGCATCATTAATTTTATTTTTCGGAATAAAAATATCAGTATACATTTTTGCATTAGTAGTAGTTACAAATGCAAAGTTTTTTTGAATATCTATTACACCTACAAATTCTGATTTTTTTCTTTCTAAAACTTCTAAAACTTCAGCTTCTGGTTTTCTAGAACTTCTTCTGTTGTAGATGTACGCTTTTACTTTGTCGCCATCTAAAGCGTGATTTAAATTAATAAAAGGAACAAAAACATCGTCTTCTAATTCGTCACAAACAAAATAACCATTTTTACGAGAAGTCATATCAATAACTCCTTCATAATATTCTGATTTTGAAATTATTTGATATTTTCCAATCTCAGTTTCATGTATTTTATCTTGCGCTTTTAAAATTTTTAAATCTCTTATAATTTCATTTCTACTTTTAGTGTCATTTAATTCTAAAACAGCAGCTATTTGTTTGTAATTAAATGATTTAGAAGGTTCTTTAGAAAGTATTTTAAATATTTGTGCAGTGAAATCTTTTACTTTTTTATTTAATTTTTTTGGTTTCTTACTCATTGTATCTTTTCTTATTAAAGTTGAAAGTTACGAAATAGTTATAATTTAACACTATTGAAACCTTAGTTTTAATGAAAAAATAACTTTTCGTATATTTGTTATCTAACGAAAAATGTAAAAGATATGAATGATTTTGTAGTAGTAGCTATTTTTAACAACCAACAAGAAACAATGAGTTTAAGAAGTATTTTGGAACGAAAAAAAATTCCATATATAATTCAAGATGAAACGGTAGTTTCTGTTGATCCATTATCAAGTATGAGTTTAGGAAATATTAGTTTAAAAGTTGGAGAGGAAAATATTGAAGTAGTTAAAAATATTTTAATCAAAAAGAAAAAAGAAAAATTTATAATTGATTAAAAAAATAGTAGGACTTACATTACTGTAAGTCCTTTTTTTATTTTATTAAAATTTTAAATTACTAAAAAGTATAAGTGTAATAAGTATCAAAATCTGAATAAGAAATATTTTTATTTTTTTAAAAAATCAAAAGTTTTCAACATTTATTAAATACAACAAAAAATATTTTTAATTAAATTTAAATTTATGATGGTTATTATAGCGTGTTAATATGTAGAATAAGTTTTTTTACAGAAGTAGTTTTTAAAAGTTATCGTTACTTATACAACGTAATTAACAATATATAAAAATAGTAAAGAGCTGAAAATAAGACCTTCTAAATCCTTTAATTTTTAGTTATTAACAGTTGTTAAAAATTGATTTTATATTCGTTTTGTAAATAACTTCAATTATTGATTTCTGTTAAAAAGTATATTTTTTCTTTTAATAACTTTTCTAAAAAATCATGAAACTAAATTAGGTTTTTTGATTGTGGTTTTGGATTACAATTTTTTAATCAACATCCAAAAAAAACTTCTTATTTTCTATCTAAAGTTGTTAACAATTCATGTTAAATTAAGGTTAACTGATTATCAACGAATTACGTTAAGAAATTAACAATGTGTATTTTTTACTTTATTTTATTACATAATCTTCTGATTTTAAACAAATTGATTAAAAAGTACTCAAAACCTTAATCATATTATTTTTACTCCTTTATCTTTAGTATTTTTGCATAGATAAAACACACAACAACTTATGAAAATTTCAATTGGAAACGACCACGCAGGTCCTGACTACAAAAAAGCAATTGTTCAATTTCTTGAAGAAAAAGGACATACTATTTATAACCACGGAACCGATACTTTTGATAGTGTAGATTATCCTGATTTTGGTCATCCAGTAGCTTATGATGTAGAAAGTAAAAAAGCGGATTTTGGAATTGTTATTTGTGGTTCTGGAAACGGAATAGCCATGACAGTTAATAAACATCAAGATATTCGTGCTGCTTTATGTTGGACAAAAGAAATTGCTGCTTTAGCACGCCAACATAACGATGCGAATATTTTAAGTATTCCTGCTCGTTATACTTCTATTCAACAAGCAATTGAAATGGTAGATACTTTTTTAAACACTTCTTTTGAAGGTGGAAGACACGCTAATCGTGTTAAAAAAATCGCTTGTAAATAATCAATAATCTTAAAATCAATTCAAATGGAACTCCTAAAAATAGATTTGAATTGTATTAAAAGTATATATAAAAATAGACCATGTGATTCTCATAAAGGAACACATGGTCATGCTTTATTAATTGCTGGTAGCGAAAATAAAATGGGAGCAGTTATAATTGCTTCTAAAGCTTGTCTGCGTTCGGGTGTTGGTTTGTTAACTGTTGCATTTTCTCCAGAAAACAAAAATGTTCTCTTTAATTTCATTCCCGAAGCCATGTATGAAAATACATGTGTGATGAATGATTTATCACTTTATAGTGCTATTGGAATTGGACCTGGAATAGGAGTAGATGAAATAAGTCTGCAATATATTTACGAATTGTACGAAAATAAACTTCCTGTTGTTTTTGATGCCGATGCTTTGAATTTAATAGCGAAATACAAAATCGATTGGAAAAACTTTAATTTTCCATTTGTGCTAACGCCACATCCAAAAGAATTTGACCGATTATTTGGCGAACATGATTCTGAACCTGAAAGAAGAAATACTGCGATTCAAAAAGCTAATGAATTAAATTGCGTCATTGTTTTAAAAGGACACAAAACGTTTGTTACTGACGGGATTCACACTTTTGAAAACACTACCGGAAATTCAGGTTTAGCAAAAGGAGGTTCTGGCGACGCGTTAACCGGAATGATTACTTCATTTTTAGCGCAAGGTTATACTACTTTAGAAGCGGCTATTTTAGGAGTTTACCTTCACGGATTGGCGGCTGATATCACACTTCAAACGCAAAGTGAAGAAAGCATGTTAATAACCGATGTTATTAAAAATATTGGATTCGCTTTTAAACGTTTGAATTCCGAAATACAATAAAACAATCTGAAGAATCACAATAGCGTAGAAACTCAAAATAAAAGAAAATTTATTGGTTTTGTGTTTGAAAAAATTCATTCCTATTAATCCTCCAATAGTTCCACCAAAACCTACTAATAAAATTAAATTGAATTCCGAAACGCGTCTTTTATTGTTTTTAGCTTGCTATTTATCGTAGCTATAAGTTAAAAAACAAAGGCTGTTAATCAAAATTAAATAAATAAAAAGTACTTCCAAAAGCTAATAATTTTATCCAAAGATAGTATTTTAGCAGTTCAATTTTTTATTTACAATGACCAACATTCAATTCATTCAAAACCAAACCAACATTGCTCCAAAAAGTATTGAAGCTACTATAAAATTACTTTCTGAAGATTGTACAATTCCGTTTATTTCGCGTTATAGAAAAGACCAAACTGGGAATTTAGATGAAGTGCAAATTGAAGATATTGCTAAAGCTAAAAAGCATTATGACGAAATAATAAAAAGAAAAGAAAGTATTTTAAAATCGATTGAAGAACAAAAAGCGCTTTCACCTGAATTGAAGTCTAAAATTGAAAACAGTTTCGATTTACAAGAATTGGAAGATTTTTATTTACCGTATAAAAAAACAAGAAAAACAAAAGCCGATACTGCGCGAGAAAATGGTTTAGAACCATTGGCAAAAATCATAATGAGTCAATCCCGAAGTGTCGTGACTGATGATATTGAATTTTTAGCATCGAAATATTTGAATGCAAACGTTAAAAATGAAGACGAAGCAATACAAGGCGCTCGCGATATCATTGCCGAATGGATTAACGAAAACCTTTTTATTCGTAAAAATTTACGTCGCTTGTTCCAACGAAAAGCAGAAATCACAACCAAAGTTGTTAAGACTAAAAAAGACGACGAAGCAGCTCAAAAATTCAATCAGTATTTCGATTGGGCAGAACCAATTTCTAAAGCGCCATCGCATCGTTTATTAGCTATGTTGCGTGCTGAAGCCGAAGGTTTTGTGAAGTTAAATGTAACGGTTGAAAAAGAAGAAGCTTTAGATTTTATTGAAGAAAATATCATCAAAAATAAAAATCCAGATGCTACCGAACATTTGGAATTAGCTATTAAAGACAGTTACAAACGCTTGTTAGAACCCGCTATTTCAAATGAAACGTTACAAGAAGCAAAAGCAAAAGCCGATATAAAAGCGATTGATGTGTTTTCGGAAAATTTACGTCAGTTATTATTGGCGCCACCATTAGGCGAAAAACGAATCCTAGCCATCGACCCTGGGTATAGAACAGGTTGTAAAGTGGTTTGCTTGGATGAAAAAGGTGATTTATTAAACAACGAAACTATTTATCCACATGCGCCACAAAACGATACCGCTATGGCGATGAAAAAAATCCGTTCGATGGTGAATGCCTATAATATTGAAGCGATTTCTATTGGTAACGGAACCGCTTCTCGCGAAACGGAATTTTTCATTAAAAAAATCGCTTTTGATAAGCCAGTTCAAGTTTTTGTGGTTTCCGAGGCAGGAGCATCAGTATATTCTGCAAGTAAAATTGCTAGAGAAGAATTCTCAAATTATGATGTAACCGTTCGTGGTTCGGTTTCGATTGGAAGACGACTAAGTGACCCGTTGGCTGAATTGGTAAAAATTGATCCAAAATCGATTGGTGTTGGACAATATCAACACGATGTAGACCAAACTAAATTACAATTAGCATTAGATAGTACTGTGATGAGTTGTGTGAATTCCGTTGGGATTAACATCAATACCGCAAGTAAATCATTGTTGAGTTATGTTTCTGGAATTGGTGAAAAAATGGCGGAAAATATTGTTGCCTATCGTTCAGAAAATGGCCCTTTTGAAGATAGAAAACAATTGAAAAAAGTACCGCGTTTGGGTGAAAAAGCGTATCAACAAGCTGCGGCATTTATTAGAATAAAAGAAGGAAAAAATCCGTTAGATAATTCGGCTGTTCATCCTGAAGCGTATCCAATTGTAGAAAAAATGGCAAAAGATTTAGGCATCAAAACCACGGATTTAATCGCTAACAAAGAAAAAATAGCGCAGATAAAACCTGAAAATTACATCACTGCTGAAATTGGAATTTTAACCTTAAAAGATATTTTAAAAGAGCTAGAAAAACCAGGATTAGATCCAAGAAAAGCAGCTAAAATTTTCGAATTCGACCCCAACGTTCGTTCTATTAAAGATTTAAAAACTGGCATGATTTTACCTGGTATTGTAAATAACATTACCGCTTTTGGTTGTTTTGTAGATGTAGGCATCAAAGAAAGTGGTTTGGTACATATATCCCAACTAAAAGAGGGCTTTGTTTCCGATGTAAACGAAGTAGTAAAAATGCACCAACATGTGCAAGTAAAAGTTGTTGAGGTAGACGAAGCGAGAAAGAGAATTCAGTTGACGATGATTTTATAGAAAATAAAAAAATCCCAAATGCCAATAAAAGGAATTTGGGATTTTAAATATTGAAAAGAAAAACTATTCTTTTTCTTTACTTTCTTCTTCTTTTTTAGAATTTGCTGGTTGGTCGTCTTTGGCAGCGTTTTTAAATTCTTTAATTCCGCTTCCAATTCCTTTCATTAATTCCGGAATTTTTTTACCTCCAAAAAGTAATACGACAATAACAATTACTAAAATTATTTGAGGCATTCCTACAACTCCTAAAAATATAGCTAATGTGTTCATGATTTCATAAATTTAAAGTACAAAGATATAAAGAAATTAACAAATGATTATTTTTTAACTATTTATTATCAGCTTTCAATTTACAAACACGTTGTATTTAGTATATTTGTGATATAAATTAGTTCAAAAAATGGCTAACAAAAAGCTAAAACGACAACTACTTCTAAAAAAGTTATATAATAAAAGAAGATTAGTTATTCTTAACGAAGACACTTTTGAAGAAACCTTTTCATTAAAATTAAACTTAATGAATGTTTTTGTTGTGGGAACAATTGGAGCTATTTTAATCATTTTTGTTACGACTTACATTATTGCATTTACACCTTTGCGCGAATATATTCCGGGGTATGCTTCTTCAAAATTAAAACAAGAAGCATTAGAAATGGCAATAAAATCAGATTCTCTTGAAAAATCGGTAAAAATCAACAATGCCTATATTGCTTCTATCAAAAAAGTATTAACAGGCGATTTAGAATACGCAAAACTTAACAAAGATTCTATTAAAGCATTAGAGGTTTCAGATATTGATGTTTCTGAACTTTCTCCAACAGAAAAAGAGCAAGAATTAAGAGATAAAGTAATTAAAGAAGACAAATACAATGTATTTGAAACTTCAAAACCTAAAGTAAGTTTTGTTTTATTTCCGCCGGCTCAAGGTGCTATTTTACAGAAATATAATGTAGCAAATAAATATTTAGCAGTTAAAATTGCTTTAACAAATAATACACCTATAAAAGCCGTTGCGGCTGGAACCATCATTTTTTCCGATTGGACACCGAGTTCGGGCTATGTGATAATTGTTCGTCATAAAGATGATATTTTATCGGTATATAAAAACGCAGCTTCGGTAACAAAATCACAAGGAAATATAGTAAGATCGGGTGAAGTAATTGCCCTTGCCGGAAACGCTAATAATGGTCAAAATTCAGGCGCAACACTTCGTTTTGAATTATGGAAAGATGGTTTCCCTATAGATCCAACACAATTTATCAATTTCAATTAACATGTCGTTAAAAGGCTTAGCAGCAAAATTATTTGCTAAAAGAATACACGCTAAAACCCAAAAATGGGCGAATAATCCTTTAGTAACCCAACAAAAAGTTTTTGAAGAGTTGATTAAAGAAGCATCTCAAACCCAATTTGGAAAAGACCACAATTTTTCAGCTATAAAAACCTTTTCAGATTTTGCTCAAAAAGTGCCTATAAGAGATTACGAAGGTTTAAAACACTATGTTGATAAGGTAGTAAAAGGCGAAGAAAACGTACTTTGGAAAGGAAAACCATTGTATTTTGCTAAAACATCTGGAACTACTTCTGGCGCTAAATATATTCCACTTACTAAGGAATCAATGCCTTTTCATATTCAGGCGGCTAGAAACGCTATTTTAAGCTACATTCACGAAACAGGAAAAGCAGAATTTGTAAAAGGTAAAATGATTTTCTTACAAGGAAGTCCTATTTTAGAAGAAAAAAACGGCATCAAACTCGGAAGATTATCCGGAATTGTAGCACATTTTGTTCCGAAATATTTACAAAAAAACCGCATGCCAAGTTGGGAAACCAATTGCATTGAAGATTGGGAAACGAAAGTTAATGCGATTGTTGAAGAAACCATTAATGAAGACATGTCTGTGATTTCAGGCATTCCGTCTTGGGTGCAAATGTATTTTGAAAAGTTAAAAGAAAAAGCAAATAAACCTGTTGGCGAAATCTTCAAAAACTTTAATTTGTTTATTTACGGAGGCGTGAATTACGAACCTTATCGATCTAAATTTGAAAATTTAATTGGAAGAAAAGTCGATTCGATTGAGTTATTTCCTGCTTCTGAAGGCTTTTTTGCTTATCAATCCCGAAACTTCGGGATCAAGAATGAAGAAGGCATGTTGTTATTATTGAATTCAGGAATATTTTATGAATTTATTAAAGCAGATGAGTTTTATACCGATTCCGAAGGTTCGGGACCAAAACGCTATACGATTGGCGAAGTGGAATTAGGAGTAAATTACGTTTTAATCATTTCTACTAATGCAGGACTTTGGGCGTATAATATTGGCGATACCATTCAGTTTACAAGTTTAAAACCGTATCGTGTGATTGTTTCAGGTAGAATTAAGCATTATATTTCTGCTTTTGGTGAACATGTTATCGGAAAAGAAGTAGAATCGGCACTTAAAGAAGCGATGGAAGGAACTAATGTTCGAGTAAACGAATTTACGGTTGCGCCACAAATTACACCAAAAGAAGGATTACCTTATCATGAATGGTTTATTGAATTTGATTCCGAAGTTTCGGAACAACCAAATAATTTAGAAGTTTTTGCGTTAAAAATTGATGCCGCAATGCGAAAACAAAACATGTATTACGACGATTTAATAGTAGGCAATGTATTGCGAACGTTAGTAGTTACAGTTGTTCCAAAAAACGGTTTCCAGGAATACATGAAATCAATAGGCAAACTGGGCGGTCAAAATAAATTACCTAGACTTTCTAACGACAGGAAGATTGCGGATTTTTTCACAAATAGTCAATTGTAGGATTGTCCCCTTAAGGGTTCCGAATATTCGGAATTTAGGGGTGTTTTATATCTAATTAACATGTATAAATTTTTATTCTTTTTCATTTCTTTTTCCCTCACCGCCCAAATTCGTGGCGTTGTAAAAGACAGCATTTCGGGCGAACCGATTCCGTACGTGAATATTTGGGTAGAAAATGAAACTATTGGTATTACTTCGGAAACCAATGGCAGTTTTTCATTAGATATAAAAGAAGAGAAACTATTGGTTTTTTCAGCATTGGGTTATGAAATTAAAAAAGCATCTTCAAAAAGTGAGGTCATTTTATTGAAACCCAAAGTTTTTGAGCTGAATGAAGTGGTGATTTCAATTCCTAAAAAAACGAAAGAATTAGAAATTGGCGATTCCAAGAAAATACAACATTCCCAATTATCAGGTGATAAACCATGGATTTATGGTAAACTTTTTAAATTTGAGGAGAAGTATAACGAAACGCCTTTTCTAAAAAAAATTATATTTTATTCCAATAGTAAAATTAAAAACGCCAAATTAAAAATAAGAATCTATAATTTTAAAGATAGTATTCCAAATGAAGATATTCTTTATGAAGAAGTTATTGTTTCTGTAAAAAAAGGAATGCAAAAAAACACAGTTGATTTATCAAAACATGCAATTTTATTTCCTAAAGAAGGAGTTGTAATTGGTTTAGAATGGATGATAATTGAAGAAAACAAATATCTTTTTGAATACAAAGACACCAAGTCTAAAAAAACAAACAGCTTTGTAACTTATGCACCTTCTTTGGTAATCAATTATACGGAAGAAGAAAATTCGTTTCATTTTTCTGGAGGAAAATGGAGAAAAAGAAGTCGCGCCATTTCAAATTCCGGAAGAGAATGGGACGGAAAAATAATGACCCCAGCTATCAATTTAATCCTTACCAACTAATGAAAATTATTTTATTTTTATTTTTCACGTTTTCATTAAATGCCCAAATTCGTGGCGTTGTAAAAGACAGCATTTCGGGCGAACCTATTCCTTTTGTAAACATCTGGGTAGAAAATGAAACGATAGGAACTACGTCAGAAATAGACGGATCTTTTTTCTTAGAAGCGTCAAATGAAAAGAATATTGTGATTTCGGTTTTGGGTTATGAACGAAAAACACTAAAAGGAAAAGAAATTGCAATTGTTTATTTAAAACCAATGGCTTACGATTTAAGAGAAGTAGTTATTTTAAATAAAAAACAATCCAAAAAAATAGAAATAGGCGACATTAAAAATGCTATTTTTCAATCTTTTGATAATGGTCCTAAAATAGAAGCCAAGTTTTTTCCGTATCAATCTTCATATAGTAAAACGAAATTTATAAAAGAAGTTACCATTTTTACCGATAGTAGAATAGACAGCGCCACCATTAAAATTCACTTTTATAGTGTAGATGAAAACGGATATCCTGGCGAAGAATTGTTAACAAAAGATTATATCGTTACTTTGAACAAAGGAGTTATAAAGCACCGATTTAACATCTCGCAATTTGATTTGGTTTTTCCTGAAAAAGGAATGTTTGTAGCTTATGAAAAATTATTAATTGAAAGCAATAAAACAGGAACAAAATACCAACCCTATGTGCTGTATAATTATGTAGAAAGAGACTTTTTTTACACGTATGCTTATGGAAAATGGACAAAATTAACCGCTGAATTACCAAATAAATTACAATTAAATGAACCAGCAATAAACCTAATTTTAACGAACTAAAAATAAAAATTGTACATTTGTAGGTTAGATAAACATATATAATGAAAGACATTAAAAACATTTCGCGTTCTAGAGCGCAAGAGTCGTCAGCAGCTATTGAACGACTGTACATTACCATGAGACATTTATTCAACAGAGGTTTTTATAAACCAATGGGTGTTTCAGGAGAAACCTTAAGAGAAGCTTTATTAGCGCTTCGACCAGAAATTTATGGAAGTATTGCCGAAGAAAAAGTAGAATTAAACGGATTATTGTATGTAATTGAGCGATTACCAGTAGGAATTGAGCAATGTAGATATATCAATTTAACTTCAGATGAAGGCTATTCTAATTCACATTTTAAAGCAATTGTTCCACCAAAAAGAAGAAGAAATTGCTACCGAATCGATGATGAGCAAATGAACATTGAAATTACTCGTGGACGTTCAGACATCTATGATATTTTAACACATTTGACTTTTATTTTTATCGAATCACATAAAATTAAAGATAGAGTATTAATAGATGAAGATGGAAGATTTACTCGCGATTGGGAAAAGTTAGAACAAGTAGTTTTACAAAACAAAAAGCTTACATTAGTTGATAGAGAAAAAGCAATTTCTCATGCTTCAAATATTTTAGGAAGAACCTTTGCCGAAGTAAAAGATATTTATGACGATTTTGGAACATCAGAAACACCAGAACGTTTTTTACATATAGTGTATTGGTTAGGAAAATTAGCTATTGAAGAAGTATTAGATAACAATAAAAGAACCATAACGTTTAGTCCTATTTTAAGAGAACGATTAGGACATCATATTTATGGCGAAATTTGGGCAAACAACATTAAAGAAGTTTTAGTTAAAAACTATTTAATTGAAAGACCCATTCATATTATTAGTGCTAACATGCACAGTGTTATGAATTCTATATTTGCAGAACCTGTTTTAGGAAAAAAATATAAAGACGCAGCTGATTTTCAAATATTTGAAGATTTAAGTAGTTCAAATAATAAAGAATTACGCAAGAAAGTTGAAGATTTAGCGTTACAACAAGGAATGATTTCATTGCCAGATACCTCTGGAACAAATATCGATGTGCAAATTTTTGATACCGCTAAAATTGACATTAAAAAGTCGGCATTTGCAAAAGCTAATTTAGGCGAAAACAAACCGGTATTAATTGTTATGGATTATGCTTTTGGAGAGCAAGCTTACGAAACTATTGATGAATTATTGAAGCCTTATAAAATTGCTAAAAACAAACTGTTTTTAAATGTAGAATCGGTTTCTATTATGGGGAAAGCCGGAATTTTAGAAGGTGGAAAAGGCGATATTATGATTCCAACGGCACATGTGAATGAAGGAACGGCAGATAATTATTTCTTTGAAAATGAATTAAAAGCAGAAATGTTGAAAGGAAATGATATTCCAGTTTTTGAAGGACCAATGATTACGGTTTTAGGAACATCGCTTCAAAATAGAGATTTATTGAAATTTTTCCACGAATCTACTTGGGAAGCAATTGGGCTTGAAATGGAAGGCGCTTATTATCAAAAAGCAATTCAATCAGCATCAAAAATTAGAAAAAGTATTAATCCAAATGTAAAAGTACGTTATGCTTATTATGCTTCAGATAATCCATTGGAAACAGGAAGTACATTAGCATCTGGAGGATTAGGAACTACTGGAGTTAAACCAACGTATTTAATTACGATTAAAATATTAGAGCAAATCTTTAACGTAAAATAAAAATAAATGAGTACAAATTCTCAAGACCAAGAAATTGATTTAGGACAAATCGGAAGTGGAATTAAAAACTTTTTTAATAACTGCTTAAACACCTTTTTTGATTTTATATTTTTTGTAAAAAAGAAAATAATACTAATTGGAATTCTATTTATTGCAGGAATTGTTTTAGGAGTTGTTATAGATAAAAAGCACAGTTACATTCAAAAGATGATTCTGATTCCTAATTTTGGAAGTAATGAGTATTTATATAATAAAATAAGTCTATTAGAATCAAAATTAAAAGAGCAAGATTCTGCTTTTTTCAAATCAATAGGTATTACTAATATAGAAGAAATTGGAAAAATAGAAATTAAACCTATTAACGGAATTTACAGTTTTATTAATTCTAAAGATAATGCCTTAAATTTTGAGTTCATTAAATTAATGGCTGAAGACGGAAACATTGAAAAAATTATTAAAGAAGATGTAACAAGTAAAAATTATTACCAACACGAATTGGTAATAAATACCTCAAAAGCTTTTAAAAGAAACGAACTTATAGATCCTATTTTAAAATTTCTTCAAGATTCAGATCATTTTAATAAATTAAAAACTATTTATCAAGAAAATATTACCGCTAAAATTGCTATAAATAATGAATTAATTAAGCAAATAGATGAATTAATTGTTTCGTTTTCTCAGAGCAAGCCATCAGGTAGTGTTACAATTTCTGAAAATAGTGGACTAAATGGGATTATTAATAAAAAAGACGAATTGATAAAAGAAAATCAATACAAACTTTTACATAATGTAGAGTATGACAAAATTGTAAAAGACCAGAGTATTGTTTCTAATCAAATAAATTCTTCGGGTTTAAAAAACAAAATGAAATTCATTTTACCAATCTTATTTGTATTACTTTATTTAGGATTTTATAAATTTTATACACTTTACAAAAAACAATTAGCAAGAATTAATAGTTAATGAAAACAATATTAGTAACCGGTGGAGCTGGTTTTATTGGAGCCAATTTTGTTCCTTATTTCATAGAAAAAAACCAAGATTATCATTTAGTTAATCTAGATTTGCTTACCTACGCTGGAAATTTAGAAAATGTTTCAGACGTTGAAAATCATCCTAGATATACTTTTGTTAAAGGTGATATTTGCGATAGAAGTTTTGTGGAAGATTTATTTCAAAAATTTCAATTTCACGATGTAATTCATTTTGCAGCAGAAAGCCATGTTGATAATTCTATTTCAGGTCCGGAAGCCTTCATAAAAACAAATGTTTTAGGAACATTTAATTTGTTAGATTCGGCAAGAAAACTTTGGATGTCGGCTCCTAATCAATATAATATTGGATTTGAAAATTCACGTTTTCATCATGTTTCTACCGATGAGGTTTATGGAACATTAGGAGAAACCGGTTTGTTTGAAGAAACCACACCTTACGCACCAAATAGTCCATATTCGGCATCAAAAGCAGGTTCCGATATGATTGTGAGAAGTTATTTTCATACCTATGGAATGAATGTGGTTACATCAAATTGTTCTAATAATTATGGACCAAAACAACATAATGAAAAGTTGATTCCAACCATCATTCGTAAGGCAATTTCAGGAGAAAACATTCCTATTTATGGCGATGGTAAAAATGTACGCGATTGGTTATACGTTTTAGATCATTGTAAAGGAATAGAATTAGCCTTTAAAAAAGGAAAATCAGGAGAAACCTACAATATTGGCGGAAGAAATGAGCGAAATAATTTATATATTGTAGATGTTGTTTGTTCTATTTTGAACGAATTACAACCTAAAACAGAAGGTAAATATCAAGACCAAATTACATTTGTAAAAGACAGACCAGGTCATGATTTGCGTTATGCCATTGATGCCACCAAAATTGAAAATGAATTAGGTTGGAAAGCCGATGAAAATTTCGAATCAGGCATTAAAAAAACAATCGAATGGTATTTAAAAAAATATGCCAATTAATCAAATAAGATTGGCTCATTGAATATTGTCTAATTGACACATTGAATTTATGAAAGGAATTATATTAGCAGGAGGCTCCGGAACTCGTTTACATCCGTTAACATTAGCGGTTAGTAAGCAATTGATGCCTATTTATGATAAACCTATGATTTATTATCCATTATCAACATTGATGTGGGCAGGAATTAGCGAAATTTTAATTATTTCAACACCGCACGATTTGCCTTTATTTCGTCAATTATTAGGCGATGGAACATCATTAGGATGTAAATTTGAATATGCAGTTCAAGAAAATCCAAATGGTTTAGCAGAAGCATTTATTATTGGAAAAGAATTCATTGGAAACGATAAAGTAGCATTAATTCTAGGTGATAACATTTTCTACGGAACAGGTTTAGCCGAATTATTACAAGAAAACAGTAACCCTGTTGGAGGTGTTGTTTATGCCTACCATGTTCACGATCCTGAGCGCTATGGTGTAGTTGATTTTGACAAAGAAGGAAATGTACTTTCTATTGAAGAAAAACCAACACATCCTAAATCTAATTTTGCGGTTCCAGGCATTTATTTTTACGACAATCAAGTAGTTGAAATTGCAGCAAACATTAAACCAAGTCCGCGCGGAGAATTAGAAATTACAGATATTAACAAAGCCTATTTAGAACAAGGAAATTTAAAAGTTTCTATTTTAGATAGAGGAACAGCTTGGTTAGATACTGGAACATTTCAATCTTTAATGCAAGCCGGACAGTTTGTTCAGGTTATAGAAGAACGTCAAGGATTAAAAATTGGCGCTATTGAAGAAGCAGCTTACAAAATGGGATTCATAAATGCCGACCAATTGAAAAAATTAGCCGAACCATTATTAAAAAGTGGTTATGGAAAACACTTAATGAGTTTAGTAAGCTAATATGAATTTTAAAGAAACCAAACTTAAAGGCTGTTTTATAATTGAGCCAAAAATAATTCAGGATGAACGCGGCTATTTTATGGAAAGTTTTAACCACAATACTTTTCAAAAGGGTGTGGGTCAAAACGTAAATTTTGTTCAAGATAATCAGTCATTTTCCTCAAAAGGAGTTTTAAGAGGTTTACATTATCAGTGTGATGAACATGCACAAGCTAAATTAGTTCGCGTTTTACAAGGAGAAGTATTAGATGTAGCGGTTGATTTACGCCCAGATTCTGAAACATACGGTCAATACGAAGCTATTTTATTATCAGCAGAAAATCAAATGCAATTTTTTGTACCAAGAGGTTTTGCTCACGGATTTTTAGTGTTAAGCGACTCGGCAACTTTCTTTTATAAATGTGATAATTTTTACAATAAAGAAAGTGAAGGAGGAATTATATATAACGACGAAACTATAAATATCGATTGGAATTTTCCTCTTCAAGAATTAATCATTTCAGATAAAGACAAAGTATTACCTAATTTACAAAACGCAAAAAAAGTATGGTAGTACTTGTAACAGGAGCAAACGGACAATTAGGACAAGCGATTCAATCTATTTCTGGAAAATATCCTGACTCGAGCCAATACAGCGAACAGGCGCAGCAAATAGATTTTGTGTTTTGTTCTTCATCTGAATTAGACATTACTAATTTAGAAAATTGTCAAACTGTTTTTTCAACCTATCAACCCCATTTTTGTATTAATGCAGCAGCATACACTGCTGTTGATAAAGCCGAAAGCGAACCAGCAAATGCTTTTAACATCAATGCAAATGGAGCAGAAAACTTAGCAATTACATCAAAAAAGCACAATACGATACTAATTCATATTTCTACTGATTTTGTTTTTGATGCTTATTTTTTAGACGGAATTGCTTATTATGACAGGGAATTTCGTTTACCTTTAAAAAGTAATTTAGGGTTGTTAGAAACAGATGTGCCTTTTCCTTCAGGAATTTATGGACTAACCAAATTACAAGGAGAACAAGCTATTCAAGCTACTTGGGAAAAACATTTCATCATTAGAACTTCTTGGGTATACTCGCAATTTAGAAATAATTTTCTTAAAACCATGTTGCGTTTGGCTAAAGAAAGAGATACTATTTCAGTTGTAAATGATCAAATAGGAACCCCTACAAACGCCGTTGATTTAGCTGAGGTTTTGATAAAAATAATAGAATCCTGTCATGCTGAACTTGTTTCAGCATCTAATTACGGAATCTACAATTTCTCAAACGAAGGTGTATGTTCTTGGTATGATTTTGCTAAGGAAATATTCAATCAAAATAAAATTTCTATAACTTTAAATCCTATTCCAACTACTGCTTATCCTACACCAGCAAAAAGACCAGCATTTAGTGTTTTAGATAAAAGTAAGATTAAAAACATTTTTGGAATAGAAATTAAAACATGGGAAGAAAGTTTATCATCTTGTTTAAATCAAATGTAAAACCATGAAGAAAGCAATCTTTATATTTTGTTTTTCCTTCTTCTATACTTTTTCTCAAGAAAAGGCAGCTACCTATTTAGATGTTCAGCTTTTTAGAGGAAATATTTACAAACATACAGATTATATTGGCCATCTAATAACAGGCCATCCAGATGGTTTTATGTTAAGTTATAACTGGAAAACCTTTGGAAAAAAAGAGTGGCAACAGGTTTATAATTATCCAGATTATGGTATTTCTTTTCATTATTTAGACTTTAAAAATAATTATTTAGGATATAATGTTGCTTTAGGATTACACTACAATTTTTATTTTTTCAATAGAAATTTAATGTTAAGAATTTCACAAGGAATTGGAATGACTTCGCATCCATATGATAAAGAAACCAACAACAAAAACAATGCTTTCGGGACTAAATTTATGGACAATAACTACTTTTTATTGCAATATAAGAAGGAAAATATTTTTGATAAAATTGGATTTCAAGCAGGTTTTATGTTAACTCATTTTTCAAATGGCAGATTTAAAGCACCCAATAGTGGTATAAATACGATTGCTTTTAACGTAGGATTAAATTATAATTTTTCAGACAAACAAGAATTTATAGTAGATTCATTACCATCTAAAGAAACGTATAAAGAAAAAATTAAATATAATATTGCATTAAGAACTGGAATTTCAGAAGGACCAATTCCGCATTTAGGACAACGTCAGTTTTACCATATTGGGTTCTATGCAGATAAAAGAATTGGCAGAAAAAGCGCATTACAAGTAGGAACTGATGTTTTTTTCTCCCGCTATTTACAAGATTATATTAAATTTGTTTCTGTTGCCTATCCAGAAGGACATAAAAATTACGCAGATTCAAATACAGATTATAAACGTGTAGGTGTTTTTATTGGACATGAATTATTTATTAATAAATTATCTATAGAAACACAATTAGGTTATTATGTTTACAAACCATTTGATTATGAAACAGACATTTATCAAAGAGTTGGAGCAAAATATTATATTTACAAAAACATTTTCACAGGGGTGGGTTTAAAAACACATGGTGGAAGAGCTGAAGCAATTGAAGCTACAGTAGGAATAAGATTATAAATTTATCAATTCGAGTAAAGTCGAGAAATCTAATTATGAAAAAATACGCATTATATTTTCTACTATTACTTCTTTTAGGAAGCTGCGGTATTTCTGAAGATTGTTTTAAAGGGAATGGTAATCAAGTAACACAATCTTTTCCTATAAGTGGATTTACTAAAATAAAAGTCTATAACGGAATTGGATTAGTTGTAAAAGAAGGACCAAACTATGAAGTTAATGTAACCACATCGGATAATATTTTAGACAAAATAGATATTGGTTTAACTGGAGAAAACGGAGAGATGTTAGTCGTAAAAGACAACTCAACTTGTAATATTGCTCGAGATTATGGACAAACAACAGTTTATATTACTATTCCAGATGGTACAATATCAACATTTCCATTAATTCAAGAACTAGAATTACATAGTAAAACAGAACAAAAAATACAATCAGAAGGGATATTACACTCGCCAATTGTTCGTTTATTTTCATTAGGAGACGATGGTGATGAAGCAGGAACAAGCGATTTTTATATACATATTGATAATAATCAATTTGTAGTTGAAAGTAATACGGTTTCAAATTTTTATATCAACGGTCATTGTAATGAAATGTTATTAAATTTTTATTTTGGGAACGGCCGTTTTTATGGCGACGAATTATTAGCAGAAAATATTAAACTATTTCATCGTGGTTCTAACGATATGATGGTTTTTCCCATTCAAAAAATTGAAGGAACAATTTATGCCACAGGAAATGTAATTTTAAAAAATGTGCCACCAATTGTTAATGTAGAAGAAGTTTACACAGGAAGAATAATTTATTAAAATATATGAAATTATCTATAGTTTCCCCAGTTTATAGAGCGGAATTGGTTTTAGACGAATTAGTAGAAAGAATATCAAACAATATTCCTTCTGCATTTAGTTCTTTTGAAATTATTTTGGTAGATGATTTTAGTCCCGATAAATCATGGGATAAAATAGTTGAAATTTCTAATAATAATTCTAATGTAAGAGGTTTTAAGTTAAGTAGAAATTTTGGCCAACATTATGCAATAACAGCCGGATTAAATCAAACAACAGGAGATTATATTGTGGTTTTAGATTGCGATTTGCAAGATCAACCCGAAGAAATAGAAAAACTATTCAACGCATCCCAAAATGGATTTGATATTGTATTAGCCAGAAGATACGAACGCAAAGACTCATTATACAAAAAGACCGTTTCAAAGTTATTTTACAAAACATTATCCTATTTAACAGGAACAAAACAAGATGCTACTGTAGCAAATTTTGGAATATATTCTAGGAAAGTAATTAATGAAGTTGTAAAGTTAGAAGAGAAAATTAAATATTTTCCTACCATGGTAAAATGGGTAGGATTTTCAACTACTTATGTAAATGTAGAGCACGCATCTAGATCCGAAGGAAAATCTAATTATAATTTAAAAAAACTACTCAACCTAGCTTTAGATATTATATTAGCTTATTCAGATAAGCCATTGCGATTGATTATTAAATTTGGATTATCAATTGCATTAATTTCTTTTTTAATGGTAATTTATGTGTTGTTTGAAAAGTTTACAGGAAAAGTATCTGTAAGTGGCTATGCAAGTTTAATAATTAGCATTTGGTTCCTGAGTGGCTGTTTGTTAACAACGCTTGGTGTTGTAGGCTTATACATAGGTAAAATTTTTGAAGGCGTAAAAAATAGACCAAGTTATATTATTGAAAAATCAACAAATGAATAGTATTGCTTTATTTATAATGGGTAAAAAAGGTTTAGCTTGTTTAGAAACAATGTTAAATTGCATTTCTGTTGAATTAAAATTTGTTATTTACGCTACTGATAAAAATGTTGAAAAAGATTATGCTGATGAAATTATCGCATTATGTAATAAGCACAATGTTTTGTGTTACAACAGAAATTCTTTCGACGAAACATTATTAAATTCAGTTTCCTACTATATTGCTATTTCTTGGAGGTGGTTAATTAAATCAGATTTAGAAAAACTAATAGTATTTCATGATTCAATTTTACCTAAATATAGAGGGTTTAATCCATTAGTAACCGCATTAATTAATGGAGATGAAGAAATTGGAGTTACCGCTATTTTTGCGAATAAAGAATTTGATAATGGCGCTATTTTAGGCACAGAAAAAACACCTATTTCATATCCAATAAAAATTAGCGAAGCGATTGATATTATTAGTGTTTGTTATCAAGATTTAGTAATGAAAATTGGTAAAGAAATAGCAAACAATACTTTAGTTGCAACACCACAAGATGAAAATCAAGCCACTTTTAGTTTATGGAGAGATGAAGAAGATTATTATATAGATTGGAGTTTAGATGCTCTAGTTTTAGAGAGAACTATTAATGCTTTAGGATTTCCATATGGAGGTGCCAGATCTAAAATGGATGATAAAATTATTATTTTAGATGAAGTTAAAGCGTTAAACGATGTTAAAATTGAAAATAGAACATCAGGAAAAATATTATTTTTAGACAATAATCAACCTACAATAGTATGCGGTAATGGGTTAATTAAAATAGAAAAAGCACATTATTTAGAAAATGGAGAAGAAGTAAATTTTAAAAAATTTAGAACTAGATTAAAATGAAAATACCGTTTAACAAACCTTATTTAACAGGTAAAGAAACACAGTATATAGAAGAAGCTGTTAAGTCTGGAAAAATATCTGGAAATGGTATTTTTACACAAAAATGCCAACAGTTTTTCGAGTCGAATTATGGTTTTAAAAAATCATTATTAACCACTTCATGCACAGACGCGCTTGAAATGGCAGCTATTTTAATTAATATTAAAGAAGGAGACGAGGTAATTATGCCTTCTTATACATTTGTATCAACTGCTAACGCTTTTGTGCTTAGAGGAGCAAAAATAGTATTTGCAGATAGTATGCAAAATCATCCAAATATGGATGCTTCTAAAATCGAATCTTTAATTACTTCTAAAACAAAAGCAATTGTTCCTGTTCATTATGCCGGAGTAGCTTGTGATATGGATTTGATTATGGAGTTAGCAAATAAATATAATTTATTTGTAATAGAAGACGCTGCTCAAGCCATTGATAGTTATTACACAGGAAAAGATGGTATAAAAAAAGCATTAGGGTCTATAGGGCATTTAGCTGCCTTTTCATTTCATGAAACAAAAAATATTATTTCTGGCGAAGGAGGAATGTTAGCTATCAACGATGATCAATTTATAAACAGAGCCGAAATTATTTGGGAAAAAGGAACCAACCGATCTTCTTTTTTTAGAGGCGAAGTAGATAAATATGGTTGGGTAGATATTGGGAGTTCATTTTTACCATCAGAAATTGTTGCGGCATTTTTATGGGCACAATTAGAAAATCTAGAGAGCATTCAAAATACCAGAAAATCACATTGGGAAAGCTATAATTTAAAATTAGATGATTGGGCAAAAAAACACGAAATCAGATTACCTCAATTGCCTAGTTATGCAACAAATAATGCCCACATGTATTATTTGGTATGTAAAAATTTAGAACAAAGAACAACATTAATTAATCATTTAAAACAAAATGATATTTTAGCTGTTTTTCATTATATAAGTTTGCATAAAAGTCCATTTTATGAAAAAAAACATGATGGTAGAGTATTGCCAGAAACAGATAATTTTACAGATACTTTGGTACGATTACCTTTGTTTTATGAGTTAGATTCCTCGTTTGTAACTTCTAAAATTTTATCTTTTTAATTATGAGTCAATTTATCAGTTCAATCCAAAATAATAAATGGTTAATTTTAATATTGATCATAGCTACAATTTTAAGATTATATAATATTGATTATCAAAGTTTATGGATGGACGAAATTTACACTTTAAATGTAGCTAGTCCAAAACACTCGTTTTCTCAAATTATTTCTGAAGTAAATTTGCGCGAAAGTTTCCCGTATTTGTATTTCTTTGTTATGAACACAATGTTTACTTTATTTGGCGATACTTCAGTTGTAGCCCGAATTCCATCGGCACTATTTGGAATTACTGCCGTTTGGATGATGTATAAATTTGGAAAAG
The DNA here is from genome assembly GCA_000169355.1 of Flavobacteria bacterium BAL38. GTDB lineage: Bacteria > Bacteroidota > Bacteroidia > Flavobacteriales > Flavobacteriaceae > Flavobacterium. Next base: position 1,162,711 of record AAXX01000001.1, read on the forward strand.
AAACTTATTCTAAAAAAGTAGGTTTAATAGCAGCACTTTTATTTACCTTCAACGAATATGCAATTTTTCACTCTCAAGATGCTAGAGCGTATTCTTTATATTTACTTTGTTTACTCTTCTCATTTTACAGATTTGTAATTTTCTTGAAGAATAATACACAAAAAAACATGATTTGGTTTGCAATTAGTGCTGGTTTATTAGTTAATGTAAACTTTTTTAGTGTACTAAATGTAATTACCCAAGGCTTCATCTTACTATTTGTTTTATTCAGTTTAGAAAAATCAGAGCGGGTTGCTTATTTTAAAAGATTACTTATTATTGCTGGAATTATTTTATTATTTTTTATTCCTAATGCTTATAAGTTTTATTTATTAAGTCAATTTAAATCATCTTGGATTCCAGCACCCTCTAATGACGGGTTAACTAATATTTTAAAAGAATTTATTAGTGTTTCAGAAATCTTAGTTTTTGTTTATGGTATACTATTTACATTTTTCATTATAAAAGTATTTAGTCAGAAACAAACTAAAAATGTAAAAGAATTAATTTCTAATAAATTAGTTTTTAATTACTTATTAATTTTTACTTGGATTTCAGTTGTTGTTGTTGTTATTCTATTAAAATCTTACTTAAGCTCGTCATTGTATGTTTCAAGATATTTTATAAGTATTTTTCCAGCTATTATACTAGCAATTTCTATAGCTTTAGTACAAATTAAAAACTTATATGTACGCTATTCTTATGTGTTACTTTTTGTGTTTTTTATGGCTTTTGATTTAATTGTGGTTAAAAAATATTACAATACACCTTTGAAAGCTCAATTTAGAGAAGCTTCAGATATGGTTAAGTTCTATAATCCAAATAAAGACAAGGTATATACAAGTTTAAAATATTGGTATAGTTATTTTTTTAATAAACATGGTCAAAAGGTTGAAGTAGTAGATATGCCAAATTTAACTGTTTTAGTAAAAGAAATGCAATCGAATCCAGCATTACTTAAATCATTTTGGATTGTAGATGGCTATCAAGATGTTGTTAAATTATCAGATGAAGATCAGCAGTTTTTAGACACACATTTTAGATTACAAGAAACATATGATGGTTTAGGTGCAATTGCAAGACATTACATAAAAAAATAAATGAAAGTATTAGTTGGTCATACCGGTTTTGTAGGTTCTAATTTATTAGAAAGCACTTCTTTTGATTTTTGTTTTAACTCTAAAAACATCAATGAATCCTTTGGACTCAGTCCAGATATATTAGTTTATTCTGGAGTTAGAGCCGAAAAATTTCTTGCCAATAAGGAACCAGAAAAAGATTTTGAAATCATTCAAGATGCTATTGAAAATATAAAAAGGATAAATCCAAAGCAAATTATATTAATTTCTACAGTAGATGTATATCCAAATCCTATTGCGGTTGATGAAAATTCGGAAATAGATTTAGATGTTGTGCAACCTTATGGAAAAAATAGATTGTATTTAGAAAATTGGGTAGCTTCAAATTTTGATGATTATTTGATTGTCAGACTTCCTGGTTTATTTGGAAAAAACATTAAAAAGAATTTTATTTTCGATTTAATTTCGGTTATTCCTTCTATGTTAAATGAAGTTAAATATCAAGAATTGGCTTCGAACAATTGGATTGTAAACAACTACACTTTACAAGAAAACGGTTTTTATAAATTGAATAATGTTGATGATTCGGACAGAAAAATTTTAAAACAACAGTTTTTAAATGTAGGTTTTTCGGCTCTAAATTTTACAGATAGTAGAGGAAGTTTCCAATTTTATAACTTAAAAAATCTTTGGAACGATATTCAAATTGCACAAAAAAGCGGTGTGAAAAAGCTTAACTTAGCTACAGAACCTATAGTGATAAATGAGATTTACAAAGCGGTTTATGAAAAAGATTTCGTTAACGAATTAAATAATCCAGTTCCGAATTACGATTTTTATACCATTCATGGACAATTATTTCAAAATAAAGGAAATTATATTACAAACAAACAAGAGGTTTTACAAGATATTGTTAACTTCATCAAAAGTCAACAATAATGAAAGTAACTATTTCAAATATTGCTTGGCAACCTGAATATGATGCTGAAATGTATGCTTTTTTGAAAGAAAAAAAGTGTACCGGAATTGAAATTGCTCCAACCCGAATTTTCCCAGAAAAACCATATTCAGATTTGGAGAAAGTGGCAAATTTTAGAGAGGAAATTAAATCGAATTATGGATTGCATGTAGTTTCTATGCAGTCGATTTGTTTTGGTAGAAACGAAGCTATATTTTCATCAGAAGAAGAACGAAATTCTTTATTATCATATATCAAACAATCTATCGATTTTGCATCAGAATTAGGTTGTAATAATTTAGTTTTTGGTTCCCCAAAGAATAGAAATATTAATCCAAATCAAGAAGAAATTGCAATTGAATATTTTTCAGAAATAGGAAATTATGCCTCGGATAAAAACACTGTTTTTGCTTTCGAACCCAATCCGGTTATTTATGGAACAAATTTTATAAATACCACAATTCAAGCATTAGATTTTGTTAAAGCTTGTAATGTGGAAGGTTTAAAGGTAAATTTTGATTTAGGAACGGTAATTTATAACGAAGAAAATTTAACTATTTTAGAAAATAATTTAAAATGGATCAATCATATACATATCAGCGAACCTTATTTAGAAGTAATTCAACAACGTTCACTTCATAAAGAATTGGCTTCTATTTTAAGAAAAGAAAAATATGCAAAATACATTTCAATAGAAATGAAAGGTGGAAGTGAACTAGAAAAAATTAAAGATATCATTCAATATACTCAAGATGTTTTCAAAAACTAACGAAGCAATTTATGGCGTGCCCAAGTTTCTTTCTACTGAAATCGAAGAAAGAAAAACCAAGTATTGTTTGTGTATTCCCATTATAAATGAAGGAGAACGCATTCATAAACAATTGCAAAGAGCACAACAAAATGGCATTGACAAATTAGTTGATATTATTATTTGTGATGGCGATTCTACCGATGGTTCCACAGAAATTAACCAATTAAAAACATTTGGGGTTAACACACTCTTGACAAAAAAAGATTCTGGAAAACAAGGAGCTCAATTGCGAATGGGTTTTTGGTTGGCTTTAGAAAGAGGTTACGAAGGAATTATAACCATTGATGGAAATAATAAAGACAGTATTGAATCAGTTCCGTTATTTATTGAAAAACTAGAACAAGATTTTGATTTCGTTCAAGGTTCCAGATATGTAAAAGGCGGTAAAGCGATAAATACGCCAAAAATTAGACATTTTGCGGTAAAATTTATTCATTCGCCATTAATTTCTTTAACAGCAAGACATCGTTTTACAGATTCAACAAATGCCTACCGATGTTATTCTAAAAAGTATTTAACGCATCCAAAAGTGCAACTTTTTAGACCTATTTTTACAACCTATGAATTACTTGCTTTTTTATCTGTTAGAGCATCGCAATTAGGATTAAAAGTTGGCGAAGTTCCGGTTGAACGTAAATATCCTGAAAGTGGAAAAGTTCCTACTAAAATAAGTTTTTTTAAAGGAAATTTCAACTTAATAAAAATATTAGTTAATAATTTATTTGGGAAATATAACCCGTAAAGCAATTCAAATATGTTAAAGAACAAGTTAATTCCTTTTATTAAAAACCTTTTTCAAACCAATGAAAAAGCAACAAAATCATATTGGGCATTGAGTATCTTTTTTGCAATTGCAATTGCAGCTCCTCTATTTAATATTTTATTTGAATTTAAGCCAGGAGTTAAAGATTTTTCTGATCATATTATTTCAAATGCTTCATTGTATGGATTGGATGTTTCTAAAAGAGTTTCTTTATTTTACAGAGCATTAATGATAATAATAATATCAACATTTACTTTTTTTGCATTTGTAAATAAATTAACAAATAAGGCTTCTGAGGCTAATGAAGATATTTTAAAGGCAATTTATTCCATTTCAATTATTGGAATTTTCTCCGTATTATCGGGTTTTTTAGTTATTAATATTGATTTCTCGAGCTATTTTTTATTGCTATTAGCTATTTTATTAATAACAGAAATTAAATTTAAAAAATTAAATCAAAATGTAAATCTAACGGTTTGGCCACTTTTAGTTGCTATTCCATCGGCACTTTTATTTTTTACGTATTTTAAAAAAAATAATTTCTTTGAATGGATAAAACCGGAAGTTTCTATAAAAACTCACGTATTAACAATTGAGCCTTTTTTATTGGCTTTCTTATTCTTTTTAATTCCTTTTCTTTTTCTTTTTTATTTTGTTGCTTTTAGAAATAAAGCCAATCCTAATGCGTTATTTAAAGCTTCAATTGTATTAGTAAGCGTTCCAATTGTATTATCTCTTTTACTAGAACTTAGTAATGTTGTTAATTTAAGGTTTGGATATATTTTTAATTCACCCCTTTTGCTTTTTACATTTTTACTTTTAGCCTCTTTTGTTATTTTTTATTTTTTACTTAAGAAGTATAAAAACACAACTTTTACAAAAGCATATTTTGAATCTTATTTTTTATCCATTTTATTAATTGGATTACTAGTAATTTTAGCTCAACCATGGCGAATGATTAGCCCTGAAAATGAGTTTTTTGAAACGGCAAATCACGGTTTATCTATTGATCATTTTTTTAGATATGGTAGCATTCCAATAATTGAAAATTTTGATGCTCACATGTTGCATTATCAGTTTTTCGCTTTCATTTATGGTTTTGTTAATGGTTATGAGCCAGCTGCAACGATGTTGTATGCTAATTATTTTTATGTAATTGAAGTTTTAGTTTTGTTTTTTGTTTTCAGAAAGGTTTTTGGAAAATTAAATAGTTTTCTTCTAGTACTTTGTTTACCAATTTTAACCGTAGTTTTAAATGAATTTACGTTTTCAGGATTGTTCATTTTAATGCTTTTGAAATTGATTAATAACAAGTCCACAAAGAATTTTTATTATTTCTGGATTGTCGCAGTCTTTTTATGTTTATACAAATTAGACATCGGATATGCAGCAATTTTAGCTGGATTACTAACTTACGTAGTTCTAGAATATGTGATTTATAATAAAATTACAATTAAACCTTTAGTTAAATCAGGTGCTATTGTAGGTGGAGTATTTTTATTTATCTTTTGTTCGATTTGTTTATTAAAAGGTATAAATCCCATTTTTAGATTGCAAGAGTTTTTACTTGCAGCAAAATCTGATCAAAACTGGGGTGTTACTAGAATGGGAAATATGAACCATTTTCTGTTTAGAATTGCGTATTATATTGTTCCTGTAATAACTATTATTACTTTTATTTCAGTAATTATAAAATATGTTTTTAATAAAGATAAGCAGCTAGAGTTTTTTAAAAACAAGCAACATTTGAGTGCTTTTGCTTTTTTTATATTTTTCGTCCTTTTCTTCTTTTTTAATGCTCAGAGAGGAATTGTCAGACATAATTTCGAATATGACAATATTAAAAAAATTATTAGCACAGTTCCCTTTGCATTGATGATGTTGATGTTTGTCATCAATAAAAAAAATCAATTGATAAGTGCATTAACAATTTTATTGTTTTCTTTTTTAATCTTAAACGCTTCAAAGCCAGACTTTAAAAACAAACACACCACATTGTTTAGAGAAGCAATTAATTCATATTCATTTCATGAGAAATTTTTAGAAGCTCAACGTTTTGACAACACAAGAGTTAGGGAAGCTTTTGATCAAAGTGAAATTAAAATGTTTAAAAAGTTATTAGATGTAGTTTTACTACCTGAAGAAACCTATTACGACTTTTCTTCCAAAAACTTTTATCATGCATTAACAGGCAGAAAAAACCCTTCTTATGTTAATCAGACACCTTTAATGATAAACGGAGATAAAGCACAAGAAATTGAAATTAATAAAATAAAAGAGGCGAATATTCCAATTATTTTAATGCCAATAAAAGGCATAATTTGGCACGCTATTGATGAGGTATATACCGATTTTAAATACTATAAAATGAGCGAGTATATCTATAATAACTATACTCCATTATATAGATTACCAACTTTTGATGTTTATGTTCTTAAAGGAAAAGAAAAAGAATATTTATCTAAAATTAAAGCAGCTGGGTTTTTAGAAAACAAAATAAATTTTACAGATTTCACTTTTTTCAATACCAATGCAATTTCAAAAAACAACATTCAAGTTGTTTCAAATCCTGATAAGAGTATAACAATTAATAGTGTTGGAGCAAGTCCTAATTTTATAGGATTATTAGATTATTTAAAAAAACAGAATCAAATTAAGGAATCTAATTTACCTTGTAAACTTGGGTTTTCTTTACAATCATTTTCTCAAGGAAATATAAAAATCTATTACAAATTAACTCCTGAAGAATCGTTTTCTGAGAATTTCGTAAAAGAGTTTCCTATAACAAGTTTAGAAAACACAGAAATTAATTTAGAGCTACCAAAAACACCAATAGAAATTATGGTAGCAGTTAACACTTCTGGCATTGTTTTAAAGCAATTTAGCATTACAAATGGCTCACAATCCGAAATTAAATCGCCTGAAAAAATTGATTATTTTATAGGTTTTGTACCTAAATTGTGGGCAGAAGAATCAGAAGAAATTGCTTTTGAAAAGGTAAATTCATTAAAAGAAATTGCCGAAGAAACAACAGCAAGTATTAGTGTAAATAAATTAAATTCATATTCTCAAGGTTGTTATGCATATTTAGAATTAGATTCGGAAAGCGATTCAAATGGAACAATAGAAATAATTTCAAATGACAATGTTAAAGCAAGTTATGCATTTAGTATAGTTCCAGGAAAACACAGCTACGCAATACGAATAAGTAATAGTTATTATTGGTGGAATAGTTCTACTTTAAAAATTAATTTTAGAGCAGAAAAAGTAATGAAAATTTCTAAATACTCACTTATTTTATCTGATGGCTCTCAACAAGAAATGTTTAAAGGAAACGGAATTACTTTAACAAATTTAAATGATGAAAACTGGATTAATGGTTGTAGCTTGCAATACAATATGATATTGTTTGATTATTCGCCTAAAAAAGAAAAAATATTAAAAGAGTTTAAAAAAATAAAACTTTTTAATGGTAGTGTTTTAAACATTACAGGTTTTTATGTTTCTGGTAACTATATTAATGTAACAATTAGCGAAAAGGTTTCAGACTTTGTTTCATTAATTGGATATCCAAATCATATAGAATTCATTAAATAAGATATGCAACAGTTTGATAAAATAATAATTGGTGCTGGTTTGTACGGACTTTATGCGGCTCTTTTTTGTGCAAAAAGAGGAGAGAATGTACTTGTTTTAGAACATGATCCAGAAGCATTCTCTAGAGCAACTTATATCAATCAAGCTCGTGTTCATATGGGATACCATTACCCTAGATCCTACACAACAGCAAAAAAATCTGCCGATTATTACGATAGATTTATTGAAGACTATAATTTTTGCATTCACAACAGTTTTGATAAAATTTATGCTATTTCTAAGAATTTTTCTTGGACAAATGCAGTTCAATTTAAAAAATTTTGTGCAGATACAGACATTCTATGTAAACCTATCAATATTGATGAATTTTTTAAAGAAGAATTTTGTGAAGGCGCTTATTTGTCAAAGGAATGTACTTACGATGCTTTGGTTTTAAAAAAGTACTTTTTAGATGAAATTAGCAAGTTTCAAAATGTTGAAATACAATACAATACATATATAACACAAGTAGAAAAAAGTTCTGATTTATATAGCTTAAAAACGAATCAAAATTCGGAATATCAATCAAATTTTATTCTAAACACAACGTATGCTTCAGTAAATCAAATACTAAAATTATTTAAAGAAGAGCCTTTAAAAATTAAATATGAACTTTGCGAAGTAATTCTTTGTAAGGTTAGCGATAATTTAAAAAACGTAGGAGTTACAATGATGGATGGTCCGTTTTTTTCATTAATGCCTTTTGGACAAACAGGATATCATTCGTTAACTGCAGTAAATTACACACCACATAAAACATGTTATTCTGTTTTTCCTGAATTTGATTGTCAAAAGAAAAGTAACAACAATTGTAGTAGTAATAAATTAGGAAATTGTAATACTTGTGTAGCAAAACCAAAAACATCTTGGCCATATATGTTAGCTCTGGCAAAAAAATACTTAAATGATGATATAAAAATAGAATATGTTGAATCTTTATATTCAATTAAACCTATTTTGCAAGAATCTGAAATAGACGATTCAAGACCAACGGTTATAAAAGAGTTCTCAAAAAATCCTAAATTAGTATCAGTTTTGTCAGGAAAAATTAATACGGTTTATGATTTAGACCTTATTTTATCTAATAAAGAATAAAATGAAAGAAAAAAAATTAATCTCTGTAATCCTTTATTTATATAATAATGAAAACAGCATTCTCGATTTTTTATCTCAAATTACAAAGCAGGCAGATTTGCTGTTTGAACAATTTGAGGTAATAATTGTAAACGATTGTTCTACCGATGATTCTGTTAAAAAAATAAAATCGGCAGAATTTTTAAAATCTTTTCAAGTTTCTATCATTCAAATGAGTTTTCACCAAGGTGTTGAACTTTCTATGAATGCCGGATTAGATTTGTCAACCGGTGATTTTGTGTATGAATTTGACAGTGTAGTAGTTGATTTTGATATTAATTTAATTGAAAGTTCCTATCGAAAAATACTAGAAGGTTACGACATTGTTACTGTTTCTCCAAAAGAAAACGATAAAATATCGTCAAAACTATTTTATAAAACCTATAACTTTTTTTCAAAATCAAATCATAAACTAAGAACCGATAGGTTTAGAATTTTGTCTAGGAGAGCAATAAACAGAGCTTTTTCGATTAGCGCTACAATACCATACCGCAAGGCAATGTACATTAATAGTGGGTTGAAAATTTTTAATATAGAATTTGAAAAAATAAAATCCACAAAATTATTTGGTGAAAAACAATACTTAAGAAACAAAACAGCTATAGATGCTTTAATAATTTATACCAATTTAGCTTTTAGACTTTCAGTTTCAATTTCGTTACTTTTATTATTAAGTACTTTAAGTATTATTATCTATACAGTTTTTATCTATTTTGGAGAAGACAAACCTATTGAAGGATGGACAACAATTATGCTTTTAGTATCAGGAAGTTTCTCAGGCCTTTTCTTGTTAATAGCCTTTATTATCAAGTATTTATCATTAATATTAGAGTTAGTATTTAAGAAAAAATCATATATCCAAGAAAATATTGAAAAAATATAATTTGTTTACTTTTTTTTTATAGTTTTGCATGGTAAAAAAATGAAAATATAATGAAAACAAAAGTTTTAATTGGGTTATTTGCTCTGTCACTAGTTTTTTCTTGTAAGCAAAAAAGCGAAGTAGAAGAAAATGCGACAAAAACCGAAAATAGTGAAGTTGCTTCACCTGAGTTAACTTCAATTCAATTAGCTAATTATTCAGATGATAATTGGAAAAACGGTGTTGGATTAACGTTTAATATGTTATTGGTAGATTACTCAAAAGAAAAATTTGAACTAATTTCTAAAGGAACAGAATTAAATTTACCTAGCGGTGAAAAAGTACCTTATATTGGATACGAAACTCAGGATAATTACATTCATATTATGTTAGCAGATAAGCCAACTGCTTTTCAGTCAGCTATTGAATATCCAAATGAAATTACTATTAAGTAATTATTCAAAAAATTAAAAATAAAAAAATCCGATTATTCAATCGGATTTTTTTATTTTTATATAAATTACTAAGTCTATGATGCTTTTTAAAATGTTTATAACGTTATTTTCACTTGTTGTTTTACTAAGTTGTGAAAAAAACGAGAATACAAATTCATTAAAAATGGATTTAGATGTTGTTATTAGAGAAACAGATTCAATACAAATCTATTACACACAAAATACTTCGGTTCAATTTAAAGAAAAGCAATCTTTTTGGAAAAAAGTTTCAGGAAGTAAAAAAAATCAAACAATTTCAATAGTATTTCCAGACTCTATTCATCCCAAACAACTTAGAATCGATTTTGGCCGAAATATAAAGCAATCAGAAATTATCTTAAATGAAATTATTTTCTCCTATAAAAAGAAAAGTTTTTCTGCAAAAGGAGAAGAAATTTATCATTTATTCAGAGTAGATGAATCAAATACTTTAATAGATAAGTTAATTGGTAGTTTAAAAAGAAAAGACGAAAATCAATTAGTTGGTCCCTCTTTATACCCTAAAGGCGATAAACTCAATAAACAATTAAATCAATTGTATTCTGAAAAGTAAATGCTAAAATTACTTAAAAAAATACTACTTCATCAGCAATTCCATAAACTAAGTGTATATGGTTTTGGGCAACTATTCAATTTGGTTACACCATTATTGGTGGTTCCTTATATTGTATCGGTTTGTGGTGAAGAAAATTTTGGAAAGACTGCCGTTGGAATGGCAATTGCCTTTTTTTTAATAGTATTTGTCGACTTTGGCTCAGATATAATTGGCGTAAGAGAAGTAGCTATAAATAGAGATAATCCAGTAATTTTAAACAAAATTTTCACTACAACATATGTTGTAAAAGCTATTATTTTGTTTTTTGTTTTACTTATTATTAGCATAGTTTTTGTTTCTTTTCCCTTTTTTAAAACAGAGAAAACCATGTTTTTTCTTGGGTTATCAGTTTTAATAGGTCAATTTATAAATCCAACATGGTTTTTACAAGGAATTGAAAATGTAAAGTGGATAACTATATTAAATGTAATTTCAAAAATTATTTATTTACTCGGAATCTTTTTAACCATAAAAAATGAGTCAGATTATATTTATGTAAATTTATGGTGGGGATTAGGAATGATAATTTCTAATGCATTTGTATTTCTTTGGATAATAAAAAAACATCAATTTTCTTTTATAGGAATTAATAAAGAAGAAGTTTACAAACATATTATTAATGATTTTTCAATGTTCTCTTCCCAAATTTTCCTTTCATTACAACTTTATGCTCCAGTAGTATTAATTAGTTATTTTGGGAGTAATTTAATGGCAGGGCAATATAGAATTGTAGAACAAATTATTGTAGTTTTTAAAACTTATATCTTTTTGTTTTTCAACTTTGTTTTCCCAAAAATTTGTTACCTAATTGAAATAGATTACAAAAGAGGAATTAAAAATTGGATTATTTATAATAGCACAAATTTTGTTTTTGTCTTAGTTGGAATGCTTTTTTTCCATCTTTATTCTTATGAAATAGTTTCTTATTTTAATCCAACCAATCGTTATGTTTTAAGTAATTTGCTCGAAGTGGCAGTTTTTATTCCTTTAATTTTAGCCCTATCTATTCCTTTAAAACAGTTAATTTTAGCCTTTAATTATAAAATATTTTATGTTAGATTAACATCGGTTATGGTAATTATTAATTTATTAGCTATTGTTTTTTTATTGCCAAAATTTAAAGTTTACGGCGTATTTTATTCTTTAATTGCAACGGATTTAATAGTTATTATTTTTTATATTTACCAACTAAAGAAAAACGAAAACTTTCATGATTAAGTTATTATTTCAAAAATTACTTAACAAAGCCGGAAAAAATTATACAATAGACCCTTTAATTCCTTCCAATTTACTTGTTTCTAACTTGCTACAACGTTTAATTATGATGAGCAGAGGTTATTTTTGGTTGTATAGAAAAATTTTTTTAGGAAAAGGAAGTCATATAAGTAATAAAAGAAATATTGCTTTTGGGAATAACATTACTATTGAAAACTATGTAAATATTGATGGTTTTGCGAAAAACAAATTAATTTTTGGTAATAATGTTAAAATTGGAGCCTACTCTTGGATTTCTTGTACAAGTCATATGTCAAAATATGGTGAAGGAATTTCTATAGGAAATAATTCAGCTTTTGGAAGATATACAGAATTTGGTGCTGCTGGAGGAATTCAAATAGGAAATGATGTAATTGCAGGATCTTATATAAGTTTTCATTCGGAAAACCATAATTTTGGAGATTTATCTAAGTTGATTAGAGAACAAGGAGTAACTTCAAAAGGTATTAAAGTAGGAAATAATGTTTGGATTGGAGCAAAAGTTACTTTTTTAGATGGATCAGAAATCGGTGATAATTGTGTAGTAGCAGCAGGAGCAGTTGTAAATGGAGTTTTTCCAGATAATGTTGTTATTGGTGGTGTTCCAGCAAAAATAATTAAAACTATTGCATAATGAAGTTAACTCTTAATAAAGCTTTTTATTATCAAATATTCTTCACTTTTTGTGTTATTATTCCCTTTTTTAATAATTACGAAATTTCGTTTATTACTTGGTTAATAGCTTTAGGATTAACAATTAAGAAATCTTATTCTGTTCCTTTTATTCGTTATGTTTCTTATTTCATTTTTATTTTCATTGCAGCATTAATAGTTGGTTTTTTTTATCAGTATAGGCTTTATTTTGTAATTAGAGATATTACATATTTATTAAAACCAATTTTGGGTCTTATTATAGGCTATCAATTTTTTAGTAGTCAAATTAAAAACCCATTTAAGTTTTTATTGTATTCAGGATTAGCTATGGCAATTATCCATCTTTGCTTAGTTAGTTACGGAATTTTATTTCAAGGCGCTAAAAGTGTTGCTAGTATTAGAGAATACGGAGGTTATTTCAATGATTATGAAATATATGCTTTTATTATTTTATTGTTTCATAAAAAATTTCAAATAGAAATATTACCAAAAAACTATAAACTTTTCTTAGTTATTATGGGTTTTTCTACTTTTTTCTATTTAGCCAGAACTAATTTTATACAATTTGTTATTTTATTTATGGCAATGAAGGGTTGGTTAATTTTAAATAAAAAATCTTTTATCATTTTGGGATCGCTTTTTTTAGTATCAGTATTGTCGTATTCTGCAATATATATATACAATCCCAAAAGAAATGGCGATAGTGTTAATGAATTCTTGTACAAAATAAAATTAATCCCACTAGAAGCATTTGCCACAAAAATAAATAGAGGAGATTGGAAAGATTTTCATGATCATTATCGTTCTTATGAAAATGTAAGAACCATTGAACAATTGTATTACAATAATTCGTACTTATTTGGAGAGGGTATTGGTTCTCAAGTAGATTTAAAACAAAAAGTTCGTTTGGGAGACATGGATTTAAGACATATTTCAATTTTACATAATGGATATATGACAATTTTCCTTAAAGCAGGAATTCCAGGACTTTTATTACTCTTTGGCTCCATATTTTATTTCTTTAAAAAACGCCCTTATATTAATGAATTAGATAATAATATAAATTTACTTTTTTTAGGAACAGGTTTGTTTCTTATAGTTTCCTATTGGGTTTTTATGGGTTATTATAATTTGTTAGATTCTAAAACATTACTCATAGGATTTTTATTTGCTTATAAAAATCAGCTTATAAAAAAATCTTTTTAATGAAAAATATTCTTTTCATACATCAGTCTGCCGAATTATATGGCTCCGATAAAACGTTGTTGTTATTATTAAAAAATTTAGATAAAAAAGAGTTTAATCCTGTTGTAATATTACCTTTTGACGGACCTTTAAAAGAAGCTTTAGAAAAAGAAAATATAGAAGTAATAATTGCACCAGTTCTAAAATTGTATAGAAAACTATTTACTCCAAAAAATATTTTAAATTTTTTTAAAGAAATAGAATTAGCTTTTAAAATCGTAAACGAATTAAACAAAAAATATCAATTTAGTTTAATTTATTCTAATACATTAGCTGTTTTACTTGGAATAATGTTTGCCCGAAAGCACAATATAAAACATTTATGGCATGTGCATGAAATAATTGAAAAACCAAAAGTATTTAAAAATGGGTTTATTAAATTATTGGCTTTAAAGTGTAATAGTTTTATTGTTTACAATTCTAAATCAACACAACTTTTTTGGGAAACTAATAAAAAGATTTCAAAAAAAGGGACAGTAATTTGGAATGGAATAGAAACAAATTTACCTCAAATTAGCGCTGCAGAAGTTTCTGAAATTAGAACCAACAAGTTTTTAGCAAATTCAAATCAAATAGTAATTGCATTAGTTGGAAGAATTAGCAGATGGAAAGGCCAAATGATTTTATTAGAAGCCTTTAATAAAATGGTTTCAAAAACAGAAAATATAAAATTAATATTTGTTGGTGCCCCTCCACCAAATCAAGAAAATTTTCAAGAAGATTTAGAAGAAAAGATAGCTTTATATCATTTAGAAGATAAAGTTTTGATAATTCCTTTTCAAAATGAAATTCATAAAATATGGCAGGCAATCGATATAGCTGTTGTGCCTTCTACAGAGCCAGAACCTTTTGGAATGGTTGCAATTGAGGCAATGTTGGCTCAAAAGCCTGTTGTAGCTTCAAACCATGGAGGTTTAACCGAAATAGTTGTAAATAACGAAACAGGATTCTTAATAACACCAAATAACGAACAAGAACTAGTAATTGCATTAGAGAAACTAATTCATAGTGAACTAATAAGAAAACAAATGGGCGAAAAGGGTTATACAAGGGTTATAAATGAATTTTCAGTTGCACATTATGTCGATTCATTTGAAAAATTCTTCCATAACTATTGTTAATAAACCACTAGTAGTCTTTCGTTAACTTTCTTTTAAAAATAGTTCTAAAATAGTTACATTTGAAAAAATATTACATTTTTAATGAAGATTGCTATATTAGGAACACGCGGAGTACCCAATTATTACGGAGGTTTTGAACAATTTGCTGAATTTTTTTCTGTTTATCTAGCCGAAAGAGGTCACGAAGTTTATTGTTATAACTCACATAACCATCCCTATCAAGAAAAAACATTTCATGGTGTGCATATTTTACACCAACATGATCCAGAATATAAATATGGAACTTTTGGACAGTTCATTTATGATTACAATTGTATTATGGATGCTCGTAAAAGAGATTTTGATGTTATTTTACAATTAGGTTATACAAGCAATTCTATTTGGTTTTTTTTAATGCCAAAAAAAGCAATCAATATCATCAACATGGATGGTTTAGAGTGGAAACGTTCTAAATATTCATGGCCAATTCAACAGTTTTTAAAAGTAGCCGAATGGTTAGCCGCAAGATCAGGAGATTACTTAGTGGCAGATTCATTAGGAATTCAAACATTTTTAAAAGAAAAATATAAAAAAGAATCAACTTATATTGCTTATGGAGCTCATTTATTTGATTCTCCAAATGAAAGTATTTTGCAACAATACCAAGTAGAAGAAGGCAATTATAACATGGTTATGGCTCGTTTTGAACCTGAAAACAATTTAGATATGGTTTTAGAAGGGGTAGCTTTAAATAAAGAAGACAAAACACCTATTTTGGTTATTGGAAAGCATGAAACAAAATATGGAGCTTATTTAAAAAACAAGTTCAAAGATTTTTCAAACATTCGTTTTATTGGCGGTGTTTACAATTTAGAACACCTTAATAATTTAAGGTATTTTAGTAATCTGTATTTTCATGGTCATAGTGTAGGAGGAACAAACCCTTCTTTATTAGAGGCTATGGCTTCTAAAGCATTAGTTATTGCACATAATAATAATTTTAATAAAGGGGTGCTTAAAGAAAATGCGTATTATTTTTCTAATCCAATAGAGGTTAAAAAAATCTTAAATACTATCAAAAAAAATGATAACTTGCAGTTTATATCAAACAATTATCAAGCAATTGCAAACGACTTTAATTGGGAAAAAATAAATGGCGATTATTTACAACTTTTTGAAAAAGCTATGGCAGAATCTTCTATACGAAAGTAAATCAAATATATCTTTTTTACCTTTGGTTTTGCTAATGGTATCAATTCCTTTACAATTAGGAATTAGTAATGTTTTTTTAGGGTTGTTTATTATATCGGTTTTATTAAATAAGTACAAATCTAAATTCCATTTCTCGTTAGTTTTACTATTACCTATATTCCTTTTTTTATGGATGATTTTGTCCTATTTTTGGTCAATTGATGCTACAAGAACTCTTCATTCGATTCCAAAAGAAATAGCATTATTAGTATTGCCTTTAGCTTTTTTGATTGTATCAATTACAAAAAAACAAAAACAAGATTCTATAAGAATCTACAGTTTTGCTATGGTGTTTTTTGTATTATATTTCTTGTTTAGAGCATTCATAAGATATGCAATTACCCAAGACACTAGGGTTTTCTTTTACCATGGAGAAAATGATGACGATTATGGTTTAGTGCCAAAATTGTTAAATGCAATCCATCTTTCTGTATTTGTTTCAATTGCTTTTTTTTATTTTTTTACACAAGAAGTAAAATCAAAATTAACTATTTTTCTAACATTTTTGTTGTTTGGTTTTATTGCTTTATTGTCTTCAAAAAATATAATTTTAGTTGTAATAATATTAATCTGCGTTTATCTCCTTTTTTATTCTAAAATTGCCAATAAAATGAGACTAAGAAACTTAATTGTTATGTTAATAATTTTAGGTTTATCGTTTTCATTCGGAAAAATTAAAGAAAGATTTCAGTCAGAATTTCAACAAAACACAGCTAAAAGTTTATCAAATAATGTAATTCGAAAAAGTGTACAAAATGTTCATAATGTAAGTATTTATGAAGCCTGGAATAATGAAAAATTTTATCCAAATGCATTTTTTCCAGGAACTGCTTTTCGTGTATATCAAGCCAGATTATTTTTTGAGTTTTTAAATGAAGAACCAATTTTATTAAAAGGTTTTGGTTTAAACGCCTCAGTAAATAAATTAGAAGAAAAAGGTGAAAAATATAACGTTTTCCTTGGAGATGAAAACACTGAAGGATATCAAAAAAAGAATTTTCACAATCAATATATTCAAAATTTTGCTGAACTAGGAGTTATTGGTTTTGTACTATTGATAATAATGGTGTTTATTAATTTAAAAAATGCATTAAAAAGCAAAGATTTTGTTCATATTGCTTTTGCAATTCTAATGATAAGCTTATTTTTGACCGAGTCTTTTTTATGGAGACAACGAGGCGTATTGTTTTTTATGATTTTTTATTGTCTATTTAACACTATGAATCAACCTAAATTAGAAAAAAATTAAAATGAAAAGAATATTAATTACAGGTGCTGCAGGTTTTTTGGGTTCTCATCTTTGCGATAGATTCATTAAAGAAGGTTACTTTGTTATAGGAATGGATAACTTAATAACAGGAGATTTAAAAAACATAGAACATCTTTTTAAAGATAAAAATTTCGAGTTTTATCATCATGATATTACAAAATTTGTTCATGTACCTGGCGAATTAGATTATATCTTACATTTTGCTTCACCCGCAAGTCCAATTGATTATTTAAAAATTCCGATCCAAACTTTAAAAGTAGGATCGTTAGGAACACATAACTTATTAGGTTTAGCTCGTGTTAAAGGAGCTAGAATTTTAATTGCTTCAACATCTGAGGTATACGGAGATCCTTTGGTTCATCCACAAACAGAAGAATATTATGGAAACGTAAATACCATTGGGCCTCGTGGAGTTTATGATGAGGCAAAACGTTTTCAAGAATCTATAACAATGGCATATCATACTTTTCATGGTGTAGAAACTAGAATTGTACGTATTTTTAATACTTATGGACCAAGAATGCGATTAAACGACGGTCGTGTAATTCCGGCTTTTATTGGACAAGCACTTAGAGGAGAAGATTTAACTATTTTTGGAGACGGCAGTCAAACTCGTTCGTTTTGTTATGTAGATGATCAAGTTGAAGGAATTTATAGATTATTACATTCCGATTATCATTTACCTGTAAACATTGGAAATCCTGATGAAATAACAATTAAAGATTTTGCAGAAGAAATTATCAAGTTAACAGGAACCAATCAAAAAGTGGTTTATCATCCGTTACCAGTTAATGATCCTATGCAAAGACAACCTGATACCACTAAAGCAAGAGAGATTTTGGGCTGGGAAGCTAAAGTTTCAAGATCCGAAGGGATGAAAATTACGTATGATTACTTTAAGACACTTTCATCAGAAGAACTTTTAAAAGAAGAACACAAAGATTTTTCTAAGTTTATATATTAATTTATGCAAAAAGGAAGATATTCCAAATACATTCGTCCTATAAGTATCCTCATAGATTTATTTTTAATTCTTGGGTTATTGCCTTTATTTTTTAAGGGCTTAGATATTAATTTCAATATTTTTGGAGTTTATCTTACTTTTACTTGGATTGTGGTATCTTTCTTTTCAGCTTTTTATAACGTTTATAGATTTACAACACCTGTAGAGATCTTAACTAAAATTGCAAAACAAAGCGTATTTTTTGTATTACTTATAATTGCTTTTTTCCCATTTAATAAAGATGTTATTTTTAGTGGAAAGGCAATAGCATTATATTCGGTGTCTTTATTCTCAATTATAATTGTTATTAAAAGCTTACTTTTTTATTATTTAAAAAAATACAGAATAGTAACAGGTAATAATTTTAGAAATGCTATTATTATTGGTTATAGTGAAGAAGCAATAGACTTAAAGAGAATATTTGAAGAAAGACCCGATTATGGATATCGTTTTAAAGGTTATTTTTCAGATAAAAAAAGTAATGAGAATATCTTAGGGAAAGTTGATGCAATAAAATCATTTTCATTAGAAAATAATATAGATGAAATTTATTGTTCTTTAAATGAACTTTCAAACGAAAAACTAAAAGATCTAGTCGAATTTGGAGACGAAAACAACATTAGTGTAAAATTTATTCCAGATTCTAAAGCTATTTTTTCAAAAAACTTAAAAATCGATTATTACGAACTTTTTCCTGTTTTATCTTTACAAAAAACAGCACTTCACGACCCTTTGATTAAGAATTTCAAAAGAATATTTGATTTTATTTTTTCATTATTAGTGGTTATCTTAGTTCTTTCTTGGTTAACACCTTTGATGGCACTTTTAATAAAAATTGAATCTAGAGGGCCTGTTTTTTTTAAACAGAGCCGACCAGGTATAGATGAACAAGAGTTTTTATGTTATAAGTTTAGATCTATGAAACTTAATATAACTACTGAAAAAGAAGCTTCAAGGAATGACCCTAGAGTTACACGTATAGGTCGATTTATTAGAAAAACAAGCATAGATGAATTACCACAGTTTTTTAATGTTTTACTTGGCGATATGTCTGTTGTAGGACCAAGACCCCATTTATGGTCACAAAACAAAACGTATGGTAATAAGATTAAAAAATATATGGTTCGTCATTATGTAAAACCAGGAATTACGGGTTTAGCACAAGTTAAAGGCTGTAGAGGAGAAATAGAAACGGAGATCGATATGGTAAACAGAATTAAATATGATGTTTATTATATTGAAAATTGGTCTTTATTGATGGATCTTAAAATAATAATTCAAACGGTGGTTAATATCTTTAAAGGGGAAGAAAAAGCGTACTAATGAATCCTTTAGTTTCCATAATTACGCCGTCTTATAACTCTGCAAAATTTATTGCCGAAACCATTCAATCGGTGCAAAATCAAACCTATCAAAACTGGGAAATGATTATTGTAGATGATGGTTCATCTGATGAAACGGAACATGTGGTTTTATCTATAATCCAAAATGACAATCGTATTCAATTTCATAAATTAAATCAAAATTCAGGTCCAGCAGTAGCTCGAAACACCGGAATTGAGAAAGCGAAGGGGAATTATATAGCTTTTTTAGATTCAGATGATCTGTGGAAACCTCAAAAATTAGAAAAACAACTTTTATTTATGGAAGGAGAAAATCTTCCGATGACTTTTTCATTTTACGAACAAATTGATGAAAATGGAAATAGTTTACACAAACAAATTACATCACCTTTAGAAGTTTCTTATTCAAAATTATTTTATTGCAATTGGATTGGGAACCTAACAGGGATTTATTCTGTTGATTTCTTTGGAAAAATTCCAATATCAAATATAAAAAAACGTCAAGATTGGATTTTGTGGCTTACTTTGGTTAAGAAAATTGAAAAAGTTAAGCCCGTCGCTGAAAGTTTAGCTTTTTATCGTGTGAGAAAAGATTCTATTTCATCTTCTAAAGTAAAATTAATTAAATACAATTACTTTATTTATAAAGATTTCCATGGCAATAATTTATTGAAAGCAGTTTTTAATACAGGGTTGTTTTTAGTTCACCAATTATTAGTCAAGCCTATTTTTGCAAAATCAATTTAATTATAAATTTGATTGAAATTGCTTCAATTTTCCTCTTTTTGTTCTTTCTAAAACTTCTTTTCGGTTGTAGGTGAAATGTAATCCAGGTTCTAAATAGTTAGCAATTGCTTTCTCAATTTCTTGAATTTGTTTTGATGTCAATTCAATCGAACTCACATAATCAATTTCAAAACTATCTAGTTTGGTTTGGCGCACAATGAATTCTTTCACGTTTCCATCATCTTCAATGATACTTTTGGTTACGTAGTAAAAGGTTAATCCAGGCGATTTTTTTCCGCTTGGTAAAAGTGCCACATCACTGGTTCTTCCAATTAATTTTTTCAGAATGGGTTTTTTCAACGTGCTTTTTTCATCTAAAATCCCAACATCACCAATCTCATAACGAATAAACGGATGCGCTTTATTGTACAGCGAAGTAATAACTACCTTCCCTTCCTTTCCATACGGAACTGGTTGATTATTTTCATCCAAAATCTCCACAAACAAGGTTTCCGAATTTACTTGCCATTCGTCTTTCGGATTTTGAAAAGCAATTAAATCCAATTCCGAAGCACCATATTCATTCACAACCGGAATTCCCAAATGTTTTTCCAGCAAAATTTTGTCTTCTTCAAATAACATTTCCGAAGTTACCATGCAAACTTTCAACGTTGGGCAAACATCGGTTAGAATGATATTTCGAGCTTGTAAATATTTTCCAAAAAGGACTATAGAACTCGTGTAACCATTTATGTAATCAAACTTTTTGGTTTTAAAATGTTCGAAAACACCATCTAAAATTTTATCTGATAGATCAAAAATTGGGAAACGATATCGTTTACTCAAAAAGTCCTTTAAACGTTCTTTTTTGTATCCAATAAAATCCAACGGAATACCGTAAAATCGCGCTTGATACGACGAATTAAAATCAACACCATACCAACCAAAACGATAAATAATCGAAGCCCAAGTTATGGCATGCGCTTCTTTATCCTTAGCAAAAACAAACGGATCACCACTTGAACCTGAAGTTTTATTTACGAAAACAGTTTTCTCGGAATAGCATTTTGAAAGTCGGTCTTTTAGTGGCTTTTGTAAATCTTTTTTAGTCAGAACTGGTAAATCATTCCATCCCGAAACTTCGGGATCAAAAGTTTCTTTTCCAACCAAATTTTGATAAAAAGTATTGTTTTTCAAATGAAATTCTACAATTTCTCGCTTTTTAGTTTCGAGATAATCGGGATAATCTGCTTCTGAAATTTGTAGAATTTTCTCAAAATCAGCTTGAGCTTTCGCAATAGGAAAACCGCTTAATTTTAAAGAAAGATGAAACAAGTTGAACATTCGTTGGAATTTATCCAAAAGTAATAAATCTGAAAATAATCTTTCTTCTTTTTTCTTTTTTCTTTCTTCCTAAGAAATAGTACTTTTGCCAAACAACATAACAACACACAAAATGACTATTTTACTACTTGGTTCTGGCGGTCGCGAACACGCATTGGCATGGAAAATGCTTCAATCTTCAAAATGCACTTCTCTTTTTGTTGCACCTGGAAATGCAGGAACAGCTTCCATCGCAAAAAACATAGAGTTAAATCCGAATGATTTTGATGCCGTTAAAGCTTTTGTTTTACAAGAAAAAGTAGAAATGGTTGTGGTTGGACCAGAAGATCCATTGGTGTTGGGAATTTATGATTTCTTTAAAAACGACTCACAAATCAATCACATTCCAGTAATTGGACCATCAAAAGTTGGGGCACAATTAGAAGGAAGTAAAGAATTTGCCAAAGAATTTTTAGTAAAACACAATATTCCAACCGCTCGTTACGAAAGTTTCACAAAAGAAACAGTTGAAAAAGGCTGTTTGTTTTTAGAAACTTTAGAAGCACCATACGTTTTAAAAGCAGATGGATTAGCTGCTGGAAAAGGCGTTTTAATCTTATCTGATTTAGAAGAAGCTAAAACGGAGTTACGAAATATGTTAGTGGGAGCTAAATTTGGAGAGGCGAGTTCAAAAGTAGTTATCGAAGAATTTTTAGATGGAATTGAATTAAGTTGTTTCGTTTTAACCGACGGAAAATCATATAAAGTACTACCAACAGCAAAAGATTACAAACGAATTGGAGAAGGCGATACAGGATTAAATACAGGTGGAATGGGAGCAGTGTCTCCGGTTCCATTTGCAGATGCTGTTTTATTAGAAAAAATTGAAACTCGAATTGTAAAACCAACCATTGAAGGTTTACAAAAAGACGGAATCGAATATAAAGGATTTGTTTTTATTGGATTAATCAACGTCAAAGGCGAACCAATGGTTATCGAATACAACGTTCGTATGGGCGATCCAGAAACGGAAGTAGTGATGCCAAGATTAAAAAGTGATTTAGTCGAAATTTTTGAAGCGATTGGAAATCAGGAATTAGAGAAAATTACTTTAGAAATTGATGAAAGAGCAGCTACAACTATCATGGTAGTTTCAGGCGGTTATCCTGAAGACTACGAAAAAGGAAAAGAGATTTTCGGATTGGAAAACATTACCGATTCTATTCCTTTTCATGCGGGAACAAAAATTGAAAACGGGAAAGTTGTTTCTAATGGAGGTCGTGTTATTGCGGTTACTTCATACGGAACAGACTTTGAGGAAGCCATAAAAAAATCTTATCAAAGTATAGCAAAGCTACAATTTGATAAGATGTATTTTAGAACAGATATTGGTAAGGATTTATAATCTTTACCAATATCTAATAATTTTTATTTTAAAAATGAGTGAGCAGTAGTGTCTTGCTCGTCTTCATTATTAGCTTTAAAAATGTTTAATTGCTTAATCCAATAGGTCATTGCTGCACAACAAATAAGAATAAAAATCCAGTTTATTGCATTTGCAGACCACCAATTGGTTAATTCTAGTTCTCTTAACCAATCCATTGGTAAGAATAAAAAATCTACAAAAAGCGATTGTATTCCTTCAAAAAATGATTTCATTTTGATAAAGTATTATATTTACACCACAAAAATATAATAATATTCTAATGTTAGCAAGCGTTTTTAGTAAAACAAGACCATTTAATTATTTAGTAATAGGAATTCTATCGCTTATTTTCTTTTCTGTGAAGATTTATGCTTTAGCTAAACCTTCTGCTGATTGGGTTTATTATTTGGAACAGCTTGGCTTATATGTCTTACTTTTTGCTTCGTTGTTTATATTAAATTTTATTACACTTAAAAATGGTTTAACTAAAAACAACAATTATGCATTATTTTTGTTTTTGGTTTTTCTATTATTTTTCTCTTCTATTTTTCAGAATAAAAATATAATCATTTCTAATTTCTTATTGCTTTTGGCCTTAAGAAGATTAATTTCATTAAAATCTTTATTATCAACTAAAGAAAAAATATTTGACGCTTCTTTTTGGATTTTTCTCGCGGCCTTATTTCATTTTTGGAGTATTTTTTATATAATCTTGGTTTTTATTGCTATTATTCTTCACGTATCAAAAGATTACAGAAATTGGATAATTCCTTTTATAGCACTATTTGCCGTTACAGTTTTGTTTTTTCTTGCCAATAGTATTTTAGACAATAGTTTAATGAGTACGCTTTTGAGTAAGACATATATAAGTTTTGATTTTTATTATTTTGATAATATTTATCAACGAATTGCTTTAGCTCTTTTTACTTCTATAAGTCTTTTCTTTTTTGTGTCTCATCTTTTTGACATTCAAAATAAAGCATTGAATATGCAATCTTCGCACAAAACCATTTTGTTTTCTTTTATATTAGGTGTTGGAATTTATGTGCTTTCAGCAAATAAAAATAATGGAAGTTTGGCTTTTTGTTTTGGACCTTTAGCGGTAATAGGCGCTAATTTTATAGAAAAAATAGAAAATAATAGGGTTAAAGAAATGGTGCTTTATGCTTTATTAGCACTTGGTATATTTTTCTTTACCATGCAATTATAATTTAATACCATAAGCTAAATCACCAGCATCTCCCAAGCCAGGAACAATATAGTTGTGTTCGTTTAGTTTTTCATCTAAAGCAGCTACCCACAAATGACAAGTTGAAGGAACATTTTTCTCTAAGTATGCTATACCTTCTGGAGTTGCAATTACAACGGCAATGTGAATTTCTTTAGGTTTTTGTTCTAAATGTAATTTATTTAAAACTGCTACTAATGATTGCCCAGTAGCTAACATCGGATCAATTAAAATTAAATTTTTCCCTTCAAAAGACGGTGCAGCTTGATATTCCACCAAAATCTCAAATTGATCGTCGTTGTTATAATGATGACGATAAGCCGAAACAAATCCGTTTTCTGCATTGTCAAAAAAGCTCATAAAACCTTGATGTAAAGCTAAACCAGCGCGTAAAATAGAACATAAAACTACAGGTTCTGCAATAGTTGTAGTATGTTTTATGCCAAGAGGTGTTTGTACATCAATACTTTTATATTCAAGTGTTTTGCTTAATTCGTATGCCATTATTTCTCCAATACGCTCAATATTTTTTCTAAAACGCATGCTGTCTTTTTGGATGTTTACATCGCGAATTTGCGCTAAAAAATGATTAAGAATACTATTTTGTTCTGAGATATAATGAATGTGCATCGATTTTATTTTTTGTAATTGAGGATAAAAGTACAAAAAATCGCTATTTTTGTATCAATTTAAAAGCTATAATTATGTTTGCTGAATTTGCATTTCCCATTTTTGAACAAAGTATCAAAACATACCACATTATTGATGATGTGTATCAACCAGTTGTAAATCCTTTCGAAAAAGGAACTATTGAATATTTGTTGTTTGCGAAAAATTGGGTAGATACAGTGCAATGGCATTATGAAGATATCGTTCGTGATCCAAATATTGACCCGGTTGCGGCTTTAGATTTAAAACGTAAAATTGATGCTTCTAACCAAGTTCGTACGGATATGGTGGAATACATTGACAGTTATTTCTTAGACAAATACAAAGATGTTCAAGTAAAACCAAATGCAAAAATTAACACGGAAAGTCCAGCTTGGGCAATTGACCGTTTGTCAATTTTAGCTTTAAAAATTTACCACATGAACGAAGAAGCCACAAGAGAAGAAGCTTCAGCCGATCATAGAGCAAAATGTCAAGTTAAATTAGACGTTTTATTAGACCAAAAAAACGACATGTTTACTTCAATCAGTCAATTAATTCAAGATATTGAAGCGGGCGACAAATACATGAAAGTATACAAACAAATGAAAATGTACAACGACGAGGAGTTAAATCCGGTGTTGTATCAAAATAAAAAATAGTAATCTATTGCTATCTAAACCAAAACACATATTGGTAATAAGGCTCTCAGCCATGGGTGATGTCGCAATGACAGTTCCTGTGTTGAGAGCCTTAGTTTTACAATATCCTGACGTAAAAATTACCGTAGTTTCTCGACCGTTTTTTCAACCTTTTTTTGATGGTATTCCAAATGTGAATTTCTTTGGCGTGGATTTGAATAAGCGTCACAAAGGATTCTTAGGTTTATTGCGATTATTTTCTGATTTGCGAAAATTAGATATTCATTTTGTTGCCGATTTGCATAATGTACTTCGTTCAAAAGTGATTCGCACTTTATTTACCTTAAGCGGAAAAAAAGTCGCCGCAACCGATAAAGGAAGAACCGAAAAGAAAGCTTTAGTAAGTTTAACAAACAAAGTTTTTACTCCAGTTAAACCAATGGTCGATAGACACTTAGACACTTTCAAGCAACTTGGTTTTTCTGTAGACTTAATGAATCCAAAATTTCCTGAAAAAGTTAATCTATCGGAAGAAATCATCTCAATTACAGAAAATAAAAATCAAAATTGGATAGGAATTGCGCCTTTTGCGCAATATGAAAGTAAGGTGTATCCTTTAGATTTAATGCAAGAAGTAATTGATGAATTAGCCGAAAATAAAAGTTATAAAATCTTCTTATTTGGTGGAGGTGACAACGAAATCCAATTGTTAAATCAATTGCAAAACCAACACGAT
Organism: Flavobacteria bacterium BAL38; assembly: GCA_000169355.1. GTDB lineage: Bacteria > Bacteroidota > Bacteroidia > Flavobacteriales > Flavobacteriaceae > Flavobacterium. The sequence goes on from AAXX01000001.1 coordinate 1,188,930, forward strand.
AATGTAATTGTTTTGGCTGGAAAATTACAATTCAAACAAGAATTAGAAGTGATTTCTAATTTAGACGTTATGCTTTCTATGGATTCAGGAAATTCACATATTGCTGCGATGTTAGGTGTAAAAGTGATTACACTTTGGGGAGCAACACATCCATTTGCAGGTTTTAAGCCGTTTAATCAACCAGACGATTTTTGCATTACTTCAGATAGAAACAAGTTTCCATTATTACCAACCTCAATTTATGGCAATAAAAAAGTGGAAGGATATGAAGATGTAATGCGAACGATTTCTCCAGAAACAATAGTTGAAAAAATAAAAAAGTCGTAACATATAAAATGGTACGACTTTTAACAAAAATCAAACTATAACTATTTCTTATACTCTTTAATTAATAGTTTTAATTCCTCAATTTCTTTTTTCAACTCTTCAATTTGTGCCTGTTGTTCTTGAATTGCTTTTACAGTAACCGGAATAATATCACTGTAATTAACACCTAAATGTTCGTTTTTAACCTCTTTGTAATCTCCATTTTCGTTAACAGGCACCCAACTATGGGTTTGCACTACTTCTGGTAAGATTTCCAATAATTGTTGAGCTGAAAATCCAATTTTCTTTTCTTGTTTCTCTAGGGGGATTGTTGTTTTTCCTAATTTATAGTTTTTCCAATTATATGTTATTGTGTTTAATTTTAATAATTCTTTTAATCCATAATTCAAAGGTTGAACATTTGTTTTTAGATTCATGTCAGATGTTGTTATAACTCCATTTGTAGCATAAACTGCTCCCCATCTTCTATTAGTTTTTCCTAATGTGTTACCAAATGAACTTGTTTCATCTGACATTGGATTAAAACCAGAACCTTCAAAAAATAGTTCATTGGTTCCATCAATAAAATATTCAATAGATCCTATAGCTACTGCAGAACCTCCCGAATTTGAATTACTAAATCCTGCAACAAAATCTTTTGTAAATGTTGTACTACCTGTGTCATTAAATGTAGTTCCATCATCAGAATCTAAAAATGCTTCATCTCCAAAATGAATATAGTTATCGTCAAATCTAGTATCCATTATTTTTCTATCGGTTCCTTGAATAATCATTTCGCCAGGAAAAGCTGCTGATGTACTACTTCTAAAAGTTAAGTCGTTTGTGTCTAAATTTAAGGTAGTGCCTTGAGTTAAAGTGCCTCCTAGTCTAACAGTAGATCCAGTTAATGTTAAACCGTTAGTGTAAGTATTTGATCCGCTTCCAGAAGGTAAAGTTACAGAGTTACCATTTGAAATGGAGAGTGTGCTACCAACTAAACTTAACGTTTGGCTATCTGTACCAGATCCACCGCCTGTTGGAGTTTGCCAATAACCATTTCCATCAGCATCAGAAGTTAATACTTTCCCATCACCTTGCGTTCCATCTTCAAGTCTAAAACTATATGAACCAGGTGAAGCTATAGCAGTTTCAGTTACTAGTACATTATCTACAGAAGCTCCATAATCGTAATTTCCTTGATATTCAAATCTTAAAGAATAACTATTACCTGGAACAACAGTTGCAGTTCCTGAATAAGTAGTATTTGCATCTGTTGTTAAATTAAAAAAGTTTGCTCCAACTTGTGAAGAAGTTGTATCGTTATATAAATAAGCTCTAAATGAATCAGGTGCAGCTCCAAAGTTGTTATATCGGTAAGCAAAACTAATTGAGATGCTTGTAGTTGTAGGTGCAGTTGAGAAATTCATTATTGCAGTTGAATTTAACCCACAGCTTAATGCATCTGAACTGATATATAACCAAGTTCCAGTACATGAAGTACAATTTACATTTGCGTTTCCAGTACCAGTTACCCATCCTTGAGTAGCATTTCCTGTACAATCACTGTCTATTGTGTGATTTTGAGTTACTGTATAACTACTAAAATTTTCATTGATTAAGTTTACCGTACCACCGCTACTACCTGGTGTAGTTGAACCAAAAACGTGTAATGTAGCTGTTGGATTTGTAGTGTTTATTCCTACTTGGCTAAAAATCGTAAAAGTTGATATTAAAGAAATTAGCAGGTAATATTTTTTCATAATAATTACATTTATTTTGCGCAAATGTATTATTTAATGTATTTTTTCCTTAATTTTATACGTCTAATATTACGGAATTAGGACAAATTTCCACCATATTACAATATAAAAACACATGACGGATCTAATTTTAGGCTTAATTTTAATTTCTTTTTTATTATTTGGGTTCTTTTTTATTCTAAACATCAAAAAGAAGAGCATCAAAATAAATATGTTTTTTTATCTGGTTTGGTTTTTAGTTTTTATTAGTATTTATATTGCAACTGATAAAAAAACATTTTTTAATGAAAATATAATTAGTGCATTTGCATTAATGTTTTTTGTTTGGTTGACCTTATTACCAACAATTATGTATGCAATTGTTTTTTATGTTATAAAACAAAAGCAACTTTCTTTCAATCATTTTTATATCCCTATTTGCCTTTTTTTAGTAAATTTTCTTTCTCTATTGTTTTTTTCCTTTTCTAAAGATTCGAAATCATTTTCATATGAGTTTATTCAAAATATAATGACATATTCTAACTTTCTTGTCATTTTTTTTATATTTCCAATTTCCACTTTTTTTTATGTTTACAAAGCTTCGGCAATGGTTATAGTGGTAAATAAATCTAAATCAATAATTAGTTTAGTTAAACAACCTATTTTTTTATTTATAACCCTTTACTTTTTATTTATTTTATCTTGTTTTTTAAATTACATTTTTCCTTCTTTTGTTTTTAAAATTTTTATATTTATTTACCTTCCGGTATCTGCATTTACTTTATTCAAGACAATTAATAAAAATAATATTTTACAATCAAGTTATGAATTTTCTACTTCTTTATTAATTATTGATGATAATCTTGTAAAAGCCTTAAATGATAATCTTGTTTTTTTAAATCCAGATTTAAACATAAAGCAACTTGCAAGAGATATAGGAACAAACGAAAAATATCTTTCTCAACTAATAAATAAAAAATACAAAACAAGTTATTCTAATTTTATAAATGAATTCAGAGTAAATTATGCTAAAAAATTATTATTAGATGTTGAATATGAAAATTACACTCTTCAAACGATTGGTTCAATGTCTGGTTTTAAATCTAAGTCTAGTTTTAATCTGACTTTTAAAAAAATATCTGGATTTACGCCTACAGATTTTAAATTACGTAAAGGAGCTGTTTAGCTCCTTTACAATTTAGTTATAGGGCTTCTGCATCAAAATCCTAAGTGAACTAAAACATAATTTTTAAGTAAATTATGAAAAAACCTTTCTTGATCTGTATTTACAGTAATGGTTGTAAAATAGGTTGAATTTCTTAAAAAGCCATTGTCACAAATAAATATAGCTCTATTTCCTTCTCCACATGTCCAAATAGCAGGCTTTCCATTAATGAATCGTGCTAAAACCTGAGCTCCAATTGGAAGAGTGTAAGATGTTCCGCTAAATTCTGCACTTACACCAACACCTTCTATGCTTATACCTGCGTTTGCAGTCCCCCAATAACTACTACTTAATGCTATTGTAGAATTCACAGTTGTTGGATTCGCTCCTGCAATAAAAGTCCCTGTTCCACCAAATGTTGTATGATAATTTGTTGAAGTAGTTATAGCATTTGCATCTAGTGTAATTATAGCAATTCCACCTAAGGCAACATAATCTCTTATTCTTTGGCAATCTGTTACAGATCTTGCTCCGCCAGTTTTATTTGGTCCACAGGCAATAATTTCTCTTGTATTCTTCATTGTTAAAGGAGAAATGGAGCCGTAAAGTTGATGTATAATCATCATGCAAAAGACCTCCAATAGTATTAAATATGCCAGTTGGGCCATAGTTTTGTGGAACAGTTTGTTGTCCAAATTCTGAAGTGGAGTAATATGAACTTCCATCTATATATGAAATTGAAATTACCTTTCCATTAACTCGAATTGAAAACACACAGGTTTGCCCTCCAAAATTAACTTCAAAACTAGCTAAACCTGATGAGTTTGGAATCCCTGTAACGGTAAAACTTAAGTTTCCACTTCCGGAAGCTAATGTCCCGGGTGTTAAAGTTGCCGTTAAACCAGATACCCCTGTTGAATTAATACTTTGTGTTGTATATGCTCGTCCATTTCCACCAGTGTATGGTAAAATAGTAGTTCCAGAATATAAATCAAATTGTGTAGCAGTTGCAGGAGAATGACTTGCTGCACTACAATTTAAACCGGAAACCAATGGCGTTCCACTAATAACAATTTGAACATTAGAACCAGAACAGGTAAGCCCATTTATAAAATTACTTAGGTTAAATTGTGCATTTCCTGTTGAATTTGGAGTTCCAGTTACATTAAAAACTAAAGTACCTCCTGCTGGGTTTACAAATCCTGAAGAAATTGTAGCCGTTAAACCTGTAACACCAGTTGATGTTATGCTTTGTGCAGCATATGCACCACCATTTGTAAGGATACTATTAGAATATGTTACTGTAATAGTTCCATTATAAGGAGAACCATTAATTCCTGTAGCAGGATTTTCAACAACAGCGGTTGAACAAGAAATTGTTGATCCAATTCTTGCTTTATCAATCGTAACAGTAAAACTACAGTTTTTACCATCAAAAGTAAATGGAAAAGTTGCAGTTGCAGTGTTTGATACAGACACAAAAGGATCGGGTGTTCCAGTGATAGTAAATGTAAAATTTCCAGGGCCATTTGCTAATGTACCAGCGTTTAAAGTAGCCGATAATCCTGTAACACCTATTGAAGCAATTGATGTTCCTGAAGGATATGCAACGCCATTTCCTCCAGTGTAAGGCACGGTTATTGTTTTATTATAGGGGTAGGCCAGCAACTCCATTTCCACTTGGAGAAACAGTAAAAGGAGCCGCGCAAGGTAATGAAGCTATTGAAGGCGTAGTATTAATAGTTTGACATAAAGATTGCCAAGTAGCGCCATTGTAAAACTCAAAACATTCAATAGTAGTATTGTAAATCATTAATCCATTTGCAGGTAACATAATCGCATTTCTTTGAATAGTGGTTAGTCTAGGAACTAATAATCCTTGTGTAGAACTAGAAATATCTAATATAGAACTTTCGTGAGGGTTTGTAGTTCCAATTCCAACTTGAGAAAACGAATGTATTGTTCTAAATGCCACAATAGCTAATAATATTTTTTTCATAATCATTTGTATTTTGATGCAGAACAAAACTACTTTGGTTGATTATGATAATAAAATACTATATGTTTGTATTCCGTGTATTTGTACAAATTCTGTATATTTATACAATTAATTAACATAAAATACAGCCTAATTTAATGTCATTACTACTTCCCATTTTAACTGCTTTTGTGTTGGCATTTCTCTTTTTATTTAGAGGAAAAGGCAAGCAAAATAAGACTTCGCAGTTTTTAGGATTGTATTTTTTACTTTGGGCTTTGGCTATTTTATGCTTCTTTTTAGCGACAGAAAAGCTAACTTGGCTTTCTGAGAAGATTTCGGAGGTAATTATGTTACTTTTCTTTGTTTTCCTACTTGCAATTCCACCTACGATTTATCTTTATAGTGCTTTTTTGGCCGGAATTCGTCAAAATAGAAATGTAAAACATTATTATATTTTGTTCTTACTTTTCTTTATTAATGCGTTTTCCTTTTTGTATATGGATTCGAAAAAGAATCTTTTTATGAAAGAAATGAGCGAAAAAATATTGACGTATTCCAATTATTTGGCACTGCTTTTTGTGTTTCCATTATTGAGTATTTATTATTTGTTTTTGTCGGTTTCAGTATTTAAAAACTATAAAAGAGAAAAACTATTGGATGCCACTTCACCTGGAATTCATCCTGATAAATTGCTTCATTTTATTTTAGGTTACGTCATTTTTATGATCTTGTTGCTAATAAGCCTAACAGGGATTTTGCCTAAATTCTTAAAATTGTCTTTCGAATTGTATTCTGCAGCTTATTTTATTTATGTAGGTTACATCAGTTGGAAACAAGAAAAATTAGATTTCGAAGTTGTGCAAGAACAAAAAGAAGCTAAAGAATCAGAAACTTTTGCACCATTTTTTGAAGGATTAGAAGAAAAGTTAGGTACCATAATGAAAGAAGAAAAACCTTTTTTAGATGCTAAACTTACTTTGAATCAGTTGGCTAAGAAAATTGGAAGTAATGAAAAATATTTATCACTTTTCTTAAACTCTAAGTACGAAATGAATTTTGCAACCTACATCAATTCATATCGAATTGAAGAAGCAAAACAGCTTTTAGTACAAAAAGAAACCGCTAATTTCACTATCGAAACAATAGCAAATATGGCGGGATTTCATTCTAAATCTTCTTTCAATACTGCTTTTAAGAAAGCAACGGGCAAAACGCCTTCTGAGTTTAAAAATTTTTAAACATCATCAAAATCAATCTTAATCGTAGCTGTTGTTGGGTAAGCCTGACAAGCTAATGTTAATCCATCAGCTACTTCAGCATCAGTTAATATTTGATTTTTTTTCATTTCGGCTGCACCTTCTGTAATTTTACAAATACAACTACTACAAATTCCACCCTGACATGAGTATGGAACATCTAATCCTTGTTTTAAAGCCGCTTCTAATAAAGTTTGTTTCTGACTCATTTCAAAACTAGTTTCTTCATCATCAACTAAGATCGAAATTTTTGTATGTCCTTCAGCTCCACCTACAGTTTCATTCTCGTTAGAAGAAGTTGAGAACAATTCGAACTTAATATCTGATTCAGAAACATTATTTTCTTTTAGTGTTTCTGAAACTAGGTTTATCATTTCTTCTGGTCCACATAAATAGAATTTTGAAAACGTCATTTCTGAGTGTTTGTTCTTCAATACAAAATTCACGCTTGGTTTATCAATTCTACCAAACAAGGCATTATCAGCAGTAGATTGACTATAAACATATTGCACAAACAAACGGCCAACATATTGTAATTGCAAATCGTGTAATTGGTTGTGAAAAATGGTGTCATTTTCCGATTTGTTTCCGTAAACCAATACAAAAGTACTGTTTGGTTCTTCTTCTAAAACCGATTTTAAAATGGAGTAAACAGGAGTAATTCCGCTACCTGCCACAAATGCCGCGTAGTTTTTTTGACGTTCAGCTTTTGGTTCAAAAGTGAATTTTCCTTCGGGAGTTCCTACTTCGATTACGTTTCCAACTGCTAATTTTTCATTGGCAAATTTAGAGAAGAATCCAGTTTTTATTGCTTTTACGGCAATTCGTAATTCGCCACTTTTTGGAGAAGAACAAATCGAATAGGCTCTTCTAATTTCTTGTCCGTCAAGGGTAACTTTTAAGTTTACATATTGTCCGGCAACAAAAGTGTAATATGATTTTAATTCGTCTGGTACATTAAAAAGAATGGAAACCGCATCAGCCGTTTCTTTAATAATTTCTTTAATGCTTAATTTATAAAATGATGACATGTGATTTATTTTTTACAAAAATACTATTTATCAAGAAAATAGAAGTAAGTGAACAGAAAAAAGACTTTAAAAAATATACTTAAGAATGTTATGCATAAGAAAATTATGTATATATTTGCTTTGAAGTTTTAAGCTTATGAAAAATTCACAATTATACAAAGGCAGTTTGAACACCATTATTATGAGGCTTTTAGAAGAGCAAGGCAGAATGTATGGCTACGAAATTACGCAGAGAGTAAAAGAAATCACCAAAGGCGAATTACATATTACGGAAGGCGCTTTGTATCCTGCTTTACACAAATTAGAAGCCGATGGTTTATTAGATGTTGAGGTAGAAAAAGTAGATAATCGTTTAAGAAAATACTACAAACTTACTGAAAAAGGAACCACAGAAACTGTAACCCGTTTAGCTGAATTGGAAGAATTCATCAAAAACATGCAAACGATTGTAAATCCTAAATTGAGTTATTAAGATGAAGTTGACTCCACAAAATCTCCAATTCATAGACAATTACCTAAAGAATAGCGAAGTCATTTATTACGACATTCGTATGGAAATGCTCGACCACGTAGCAACAGCAGTGGAACAAAAAATGGAGGCTGAGAATTTAGATTTTTACGATGCTTTCAAAAGTTATATGGTGGTAAATAAAAAAGAAATTTTGAAAGGGAATAAAGAGGAGGGTTTACATTTTAAAGAGCCTTTGAAAAAATTTGGGTTATTTGTAATTCAGCCATTTCAATTGTTTTTGGCATTTATCACGTACCTAACCGTCTACTTTTTTACGCAGTATTTCGGAATAAATGATTTTACAAAATACATTTACATAACATTAATAATTACTTATTTAATCTTTGGATTAATTCATTTCATATTGACTCGAAAAAAGAAGTTTTATTACATAGACAAAAACTTCTCCATCATTTTTTTGTTATATCAAATAGCCAATCCCTTACATCGAATAGCAAATGAAGGATTTACTTCTTATGTTATATTCAATACTATCTTGTTATTTGTATTTTTTGCTTTTCTTCGATTTTATTATTTAGAAATGAAATCTTTTAGACAGAAAAATCAATTTTTATTCCAATAAAAAACATAGAAACTCATAAAAGAAACATATCCTGAATATGCATTAGAAAATGCTAATTAAAATCAATTTTGTTATTTTGAACTTGTTTCAAAATCTTGGTTTTAAGAGATAGAAACTGAAACAAGTTCAGTTTGACAACGTCTAAAATTATTATTCCATAAACAACGCTTTTAATTCAGTTGCTTCACTTGGTTTCATTTTTCCAGCTAAGACTAAACTTAGTTGTTTTCTTCTTAAAGCGGCTTCGTATCGTTGTTTTTCTAATTCGGTTTCAGGTTCAATTGGAGGAACTGGAATGGGTCTTCCCGTTTCGTCAACCGCTACAAAAGTATAAATGGCTTCGTTTGCTTTATTTTTAATACCAGATTCTCTATCTTCAATCCAAACATCAATATAAATTTCCATTGAAGAATTAAAAGTTCTTGATACTTTAGATTCAACAGTTACAACACTTCCTAAAGGAATAGCTCTGTTAAACGCTACATGGTTCACCGATGCCGTTACGCAAATTCTACGTGAATGTCTTCTAGCAGTAATACTCGCTGCTCTATCCATACGAGCTAGCAATTCACCACCAAATAAATTGTTTAAAGGATTCGTTTCACCTGGTAAAACTAAGTCGGTTAATGTAGTTACCGATTCTGAAGGAAATTTTGGTTGCATTGTTTTTTTTGCAAAGATAATGCGTAATTTGATAATTAAATGCAAAAAAAAATCCCTAAACAGGGATTTCAATAATTATTATGCAAAGTGTTAAAAAGTTATTCTATCATTAACCAAGCTTCTGCATTGTGTGTTTTTTGTATATTTTTTCTTTCTAGTTGCGCTTCTTCTAATGTTTTATAACTAGCATACACAACAGGAAATAAATTGTGCTTATTTAATGGCAGCATTTTAGCACTTTCAAAACCTTCTGACTTTAATTCAGCAATTGCTTTGATAGCATTTTCTTCACTTCTATATGCGCCTGCTATTAAATGATAAGGCATTTTTTCTTCAACCGAAGTTGCAACAGTTAATTCAACAGCGTTAACAGGAGTGCTAATTAAAAAAGTAGCTTCTTGGATTTGTTGTTGTACTTTTTCTTGAACGTTTTTTTGAACCGCTAAAGTTTTAGTCTCAATTTGTTGATCATTATACATTTTGTATCCAAATCCACCACCACCAATTGCGCCAAACATTACAACAAAAACTGCAGCATATTTTAAATAAGAATAATCTTTTTTTCTTTCAGGCGTAAAAATAATAGGCGCTTTTTCTTCTAAAGCTTCCACTTCTTTCTTTAAAACTTCTCTAGTAATTTCTGGAGAAATAAATGAAGATAATCCAAAAGAATCTGTTAAGTAATTAACAGTATTAGCGGGTTCAAAAACCCAATTCATTTCGTTATTAACAGAAATTTCACCTACATTTTTAACAACAACTCTATTGCGGTTTTGTAACAAATACATCCATTCATTTACGATTTCACTAATTTTAACAACTGCTAATTCGTACGACATTTTTTCTTGTAATGCCACATGATTCGCTAACAAGCCATCGTTGTTTTTTACATTCGCATTAAATGATATCACTTTTTTTGGCGGAAAAAACGAACTTGCGCTACCAGTTACATGAGCAGAAACAGTTTCGGTTAAAAATGCACCAAAACCAGGAACAGTAACGCACTGATAACGATATAATAAGTCGGAAATGTGTTTTTCTAAAAGCATAACAACAAAGTTAAATAATCAATAGCAATATCAAAATTTTATCAACAAAAATTATTAACAATCGCAATTTTTTAAGTAAATAATTGGAATTAAGTTGATTGTGATTTTATTCGTCATCCTGAGCTTGTCGAAGGGCTGCTGTCCGCTCTACACGGTGCCGCTCCCATCAGTCCCGAAACTTCAGGATAGATAGCATTTTATTTTCTTTCTTGGTCTTTGTTTTCTATGTAAAAATGGAATATCTTCTGCGGTTAAGATAATTTTCTATGTTTCTATGTGGTAAAAACCTTTGCATTATTCTTAAAAAGAACTATTTTTGTTCTTCAATTATACGCCAAATAAATTTTTATACGCCATGACACAGTCAGAATTATACCACACGCTTGCGTTGATGCAAGTAGAAGGAGTAGGAGATGTAATCGCTAAAAAACTCATTCAACATTTCGGCAATGCCGAGGAAGTTTTCGCTTCAAATAAATCACAACTTCAAAAAATAGACGGCATTGGTTCGGTTTTAATTAAAAACCTTCAAGATAAATCTGTTTTTACAAAAGTTGAAACTGAACTTCAATTTATTGCTAAAGAAAATATTTCCACCACTTATTTTCAAGAAGAAAACTACCCAGAACGATTAAAACACTGCTACGATAGTCCGGTTCTTATGTTCCAAGCAGGAAATATCGACATACAAAATAGAAGAATTATAAGCATTGTAGGCACTAGGCAAATTACGTCTTATGGAATGGAATTTACCAAAAAATTAATTGAAGAGATTGCACCATTAAATCCTATAATTGTTAGTGGTTTTGCTTATGGTGTTGATATTTATGCACATCAAATTGCAATGGATTGCGGTTTGCAAACTATAGGTGTTTTAGCTCACGGATTAAATCAAATTTATCCTAAAACACACAAAAAATACATGGCAAAAATGGAGCTAAATGGTGGTTTTTTTACCGAATTTTGGAGTTCGAGCAATCCTGATAAAGAAAACTTTATCAAACGAAATCGTATTGTAGCTGGAATAAGTGAAGCTACTATTGTTGTTGAAAGTGCTGAAAAAGGAGGTTCGTTAGTTACGGCTAATTTAGCTAACGACTACAATAGAGATGTGTTTGCAGTTCCTGGTAGAATAACTGATAAATACAGCCAAGGTTGTAATAATTTAATTAAGACGCAGCGTGCAAATTTACTTTCTTCGGCAGCAGATTTGGTTTATATTTTGAATTGGGAAATTAATTCAAAAGCACGAAAAGACAATAATGCAATTCAAAAACAACTTTTTATTTCCTTAACAGAAGAAGAACAATTAATCTATGATTATCTTCAAAAAACGGGTAAAGAAATGATGGATATTATTGCTTTAGAATGTAATTTTCCTATTTATCGGATTTCTTCTATTTTGTTGAATATGGAATTAAAAGGAGTAGTTAGACCTTTACCTGGAAAAATGTTTGAGGTGGTTTAATTTAAATCTCGTAAATTAGTACAAATTTAAATACCATGTACACACTTCCAAAAATCGAGCGTTTTAATCAAAATGTTGCTTCAAAATATAATATTTACAACAGTGTTTTTATCACTTTACCATTCGACGAAATAAACAATACAGGTGTTTTACTACCACTATTTTCAGAAGTTTGTGAAAACGGATTTAAAAATAACCAAAGTCCAGAAGAAATATTTGACACTTTTGTTTCTAAATATTTAGACAATCCAACGCAACAAGAAAAAGAATCGTTAATGTTTCGATTTATTCAATATATTGAACGTCAAGTGGTGCTTTTTGATGCCATAGAAGATGCCGCTTTTTCAGTTGTTAATAATTTGGAAGGCAGAGGTTCGTTACGTGACATGAAAGAAAATGCCGAACAAAAAAACAAACAAGAAGAACTAAAAGAGTTTTTGGAAAATTTTAAAATAAGAACTGTTTTAACTGCACATCCTACACAATTTTACCCAGGTTCGGTTTTAGGAATTATAACTGATTTAACCGAAGCAATAAGAGAAAACAATTTAAATTCTATAAAAGAATTATTAGCACAATTAGGCAAAACACCTTTTATAAAACACGAAAAACCAACACCATATGACGAAGCAGTTAGTCTTATATGGTATTTGGAAAACGTGTTTTATGAAACCGCTGGAGCGATGATGCAATACATTCAAAAAAATATTTTAAAGGGCGAAATGCCGAAAAATGACATTTTAAATTTAGGTTTTTGGCCCGGTGGCGATAGAGATGGAAATCCGTACGTAACCACCGAAATCACTTTAAAAGTGGCAGATAGATTAAGAACGTCTATTTTAAAAAGTTACTACAATGACATTCGAAAATTAAAAAGAAAACTAACTTTTGCAGGAGTTGATATCATAATTGCCGATATTGAAAGTAAGTTATATCGTTCTGTTTTTTATTCTCAAGGAGAAATTTTCATCACTTTAGAAGATTTAAAAGATAAATTATTGCAGGTTAAAATGTTGGTTACAACCAAACACCAATCACTTTATATAGATGAAATTGATTTGTTATTGAATAAACTAAATTTATTTGGATTCCATTTTGCAACACTAGATATTCGCCAAAACAGTAAAATTCATGCTCGTGTTTTTGATGCAATTATAGCAAATAAAAAAACCAACTTCCCGGAGAATTATAAAACACTTTCTGAAGACGATAAATTTCATTTTTTATCAAATGTTTTTTCTGATTTAGACGTTACTGATTTTGAAGATGAAATCGTAAAATCAACAATTGGATCTATTAAAGCCATGAAAACAATTCAGCAAAATAATGGTGAAAAAGCTTCCAACAGATATATAATAAGCAATAATGAAAGTGCTTTACATGTTTTTGAAACCTTAAGTATGTTTCATTTATGTGGATGGAAAAATCCTACGGTTGATATTGTACCGCTTTTTGAATCGGTAGAAGATTTGGAAAAAGCAGATCGTGTTATGGAGCAATTATACACGAATGAAACTTACGCAAATCATTTAAAGATGCGTGGAAATGAGCAAACTATTATGCTTGGTTTTTCTGACGGGACAAAAGATGGTGGTTATTTAATGGCGAATTGGGGAATTTACAAAGCAAAAGAAGCGCTAACCGCTATTTCAAGAAAATACGATATTAAAGTGGTATTTTTTGATGGTCGTGGCGGACCACCAGCTCGTGGCGGAGGAAAAACCAATAAATTTTATGCTTCATTAGGACCAACAATCGAAAACCAGCAAATTCAATTAACCGTGCAAGGGCAAACCATTAGTTCTAATTTTGGCACAATAGATTCTTGTCGTTACAATTTAGAAAATTTATTAAGTGCAGGAGCAAAGAATCAGGTGTTTACTAAAAACGAAAACGAATTAACTTCTGAAGAAAAAGAAGTGTTGCAAAACCTTTCGGAAATTAGTTATCAAAAATATGTTGATTTTAAAAATCACGAAATGTTTGTGCCTTATTTGGAACGAATGAGTACGTTGAATTATTACGCAAAAACCAATATTGGAAGTCGCCCATCTAAAAGAAATGCTTCTGACAAATTGAATTTTGCAGATTTAAGAGCGATACCTTTTGTGGGTTCGTGGAGTCAATTGAAACAAAATGTTCCTGGGTTTTTTGGAGTGGGAACCGCATTGAAAAATTACGAAGACAACAACGAATGGCAAAAAGTTTCCGATTTATACCACAACTCGTTATTCTTTAAAACGCTTATCGAAAACAGTATGATGGCATTGAGCAAATCGTTCTTTCCATTAACTGCTTACATGAAAAATGATAAAGAATTTGGCGAATTTTGGCAATTGATTTACACCGAATTTTTAGAAACCAAACGTTTGTTATTGAAGCTTTCGGGCTACTCAGCATTAATGGAAAACTATCCTGACGGAAAAGCATCCGTTGAACTTCGTGAGAAAATTGTTTTGCCACTTTTAACTATTCAGCAATATGCGTTATTAAAAATTAAAGAATTAAAAGAGAGCGAAACTCCAAATGAAAAGCAAATTGCTATTTATGAAAAAATAGTAACGCGTTCGTTGTTTGGAAATATTAATGCGAGTAGAAATTCGGCTTAACAGAATTTTTTAAAGAATAAAAAACCTCAAAGTTTAGAAGTCTAAACTTTGAGGTTTTTAAATTTATAGGAATTGGTTTTTAATACCCCAACTTCTCTCTCACTCTTTTTAAAACGCCATTTGCTACTTCACCCGCTTTTGCAGCACCTTCAAGCAATAACTGGTCTACTTCTTCCAAGTTGTTAATGTAGTAATTGTACTTTTCTCTTTCGGTTTTGAATTTCTCAACAATCAATTCAAATAAAGCTTGTTTCGCGTGACCGTAGCCGTAATTTCCAGCTAAATAATTAGTTTTCATTGCTTCTGTTTCTTCAGGAGTTGCTAACAATTTATACAATGCAAAACAATTGCAAGTGTCTGGATTTTTTGGTTCTTCAAGAGGTGTACTATCGGTTTGAATTCCCATTATTTGTTTGCGAAGGGCTTTATCGTCAACAAAAATATTAATGAAATTGTTTCTCGATTTACTCATTTTTTGTCCGTCAGTTCCCGGAACATACATAGTTTCTTCGCTTGTTTTTCCTTCAGGTAACACAAAAGTTTCACCCATTTGATGGTTAAAACGCGAAGCTACATCACGAGTAATTTCAAGATGTTGCATTTGATCTTTTCCAACCGGAACAATATTGGCATCGTACAATAAAATATCGGCCGCCATTAGCATAGGATACGTAAATAATCCGGCATTTACATCTTCTAATCTATCCGCTTTATCTTTAAAAGAATGCGCTAATGTTAATCGTTGAAACGGAAAGAAACAACTTAAATACCAAGACAATTCTGCCGTTTGTGGCACATCTGATTGACGATAAAAAATTACTTTATCAGTATTTAATCCGCAAGCAAGCCAAGTTGCCGCCGTACTATAGGTGTTTTGTCTTAATTCATCGCCATTTTTAATTTGCGTAATCGAATGCAAATCGGCAATAAAAAGAAACGATTGATTATCAGGATTTTCTGCCATTTGAATAGCAGGTAATATTGCTCCTAATAGATTTCCTAAGTGTGGCGTTCCTGTACTTTGAACTCCGGTTAAAATTTTTGCCATTATTAAACTAATTTTTGCAAATGTAAACCATAATGTAAAAAGGGAAAAGTAAAACCGCTAAGTTTTATTAAAATCATTACTTTTGAAATTCTAATAGTAGAAAATCGATGAAATTTTTAAAATATCCACTTACATTATTATATCGAATTTGGTTTTATATTTTGGTTTTAGTTCCAATAATAGTATTGTTTCCGTTTATTTTTGTCACTATTTTAAGTGAGAAAACCTATTCGTTATTTTTTAAAATTGCACGAATTTGGTCTAAGATTATTTTAATAGGCATGGGTTTTAATTACAAGATTGAAGGAAGCGAAGTTTTTGAAGAAGGAAAAAGTTACATGTTGGTGGCCAATCATACTTCAATGACCGATATTATGCTAATGCTAATTGCGGTTAAAAATCATCCTTTTGTATTTGTAGGAAAAAAAGAATTGGCTAAGATTCCACTATTTGGATTTATTTATAAACGTGTTTGTATATTAGTAGATAGAGCAAACAGTAAAAGTCGTTATCAGGTTTTTGAACGAGCACAAAAGAGAATCGAACAAGGATTGAGTATTTGTATTTTTCCTGAAGGCGGTGTTCCAGAAGAACATATTATTTTAGATGAATTTAAAGATGGTGCTTTTAGAATTGCAATTGAACATGGTTTACCAATAGTTCCTATGGTATTTTTTGATAATAAGAAAAGACTTTCATATACTTTCTTCACCGGAAGTCCGGGTAAAATGCGAGCTAAAATTTTTCCTATAATTGAAACTAAAGGAAAAACATTAGAAGACAGACATGAGTTAAAAAAGCAAGTACGTCAAATTATTTTAGCACCTTTAGAAAACGACATGAAATAAAAAAGTCCAAACGCATTTGGACTTTTTCAGCTTCGTTTTAACTAGAAACGAAACAACTTAACTAAAAATTTTAAACTTAACCAACTTAAGTTTAAAAACTAAAACTAATTCCAGAATACAAACCAATAAAATAAGGTCTGAAATTGCTAGAATTTTCATTAAAAGTATTGATCTGGTATTTAAACATAGGTTGGAAATTTGCATTAAAGCTTTTCCAGAACGAGTATTTAAAACCCAAACCGACATTGCTACTAAAATGTATATTGTTTAAATTATTTGCTCTACCAACTTCCATTTCTAAACCATTTGCTACTAAAGAAATATTATTTTGATTTAGGAATAAAGTACTCATTCCTCCAACTAATTCTATTCCAAATTTTTTATCAATTAGTTTGTAACTAAACTCTAAAGGAACTTCAATGTATGAGATGTTTTGTTTTAAAGCACCTATATTGTTATCTATAATTACATTTTCTACATCGCCAGATATTTCATCGATATTTCCATTTTTTGAACTAAACGCCATATTAGTAGCATTTGCATTTCTTGATATAGAAGGAATATTATTATCAACTTCTCTCATTCTAGACTCAAAAACAACATCATTTGTGTTATAACTAAGATTAATGTTGTTTACACCTGCTTTTAAGCTTAATTTATCATTTATTGCATAACTTCCTGCAACCCCAACACTTAAAGTTGTTGAATAGTTTTTACTGTTCGAATTAAATTGCTCATCAATAGAAGATCCTTCTGCTAAAGAATTAAAATAAACAGGCGACGCGGTAGTGCTAATCGCCCATTTACTTCTTTTTTCTTCTTTTTCATCTTCATTTTTCCCAGCCTCTTTTTCTTTAAGCAATTCTTCTAGTGGATTAGTTTCTTTTACAACTTCAGCAACTAGAATACTATCTTGAACAATAATTTCATTAGAAGCAACAACATTTGAAATCGTTGTTGTATTGCTAATGGAATCATTGTTTGTAATTACTTTTGTGTTTGATGTTTTGTCTTCAAAAAAAGCATCAATCGTTTCTTTGTTAAACAAAGCTTTATCTTCTTTATTATTAACTACGTTATTATTGTCAAATAGGTTTTCAAAATCGGAATTATTTTTATTTAACTTATCTTTTGAATTTCTTTTAGACTTAGATTTTTTTGTATTAGCAACAACTACTGTTTCAGAATTTTCTTTAGAAAGCCTTTGTTTTTTGTTACTGTTTTTAATTTTATTTTTCGGTTGGTACTTTGAATTTAAATCTGTGTTTTTTTCTATTTTATTGTTTGTTACAACTGCGTTAGATTTTCCAGAATTATTTTTAAAGTTTTTATTCGAAAGTTTTTCTTTATAAATATTAGACTTCTTATTGTTTTGATTGTCTGTATCAAATGGATTTTTTTCAGAATCTTTTTCGTTCGATTTTAATTCATATACTAAAGATTCTTCGTTAGAATTATTATTTTTTAAATTCTTTTCGTTGTTTTTTACATCATTAGTATTTACAATAGAATTTTCAAAACTTGGCAATTCTTTAGTTTCATTGTTGCCTAAAAAACTCCAAATTAACGTTCCAACTAATAATAAAGAAGCTGCAATTCCTGAGTATTGAAACCAAATAGGAACAATTCTTTTCTTCTTTTTTTCTTTTAACCGACCAGCAATAAAATCCCAAGAATCTTCAGGCGGTAAAGCTTCAAAATTTTTGAATTTTTCTTGAAATAATCGTTCTATATTTTTATTTTCTTTCATTTACTTTTTTTTACATCAAAACTGTTGTTCAATTCTATTTTAGTTTTTAAAATAGCTTTTGCTCTAGCTAAATTTGATTTAGATGTTCCAATATTAATTTCAAGCATTTCTGAAATTTCTTTATGAGAATATCCGTCTAAAACATATAAATTAAATACCAATCGATATCTGTCTGGTAACTCTTGTATTATTTTAGTTAAAAACTCAAGACTAATGGCATCATCATCAATTTCTAGTTCCTCTTCTGCCGGAATTTTTTCTGAAACAATTTCAAAAACAGTTTGTTTTCTATATTGTTGTAAAACATAATTTATAACGATTCGTTTTGCCCAGCCTTCAAAAGAACCCGAATTTTTATATTGATTTATTTTTTCAAAAATGATTAAAAAACTTTCTTGTAAATTATCTTGAGCCTCTTCATAGTTTCGCGAATACTTTAAACACACAGAAAATAATTTAGGCGCTAATAGGCGATAAACATGTTCTTGTGCTTTTGTATTGTTTTTACCACACTCATATATAAGTTGCTCTATGACCAATTTGATATTTGTTAATTAACAGGAATATCATGAATTATAAAGGTATCATTTCCTTGATCGTCAGTTCCTGTCCAAAATTTAAAAATATAATTTCCGGTATTGGTAACATGAAAATTAAATGTTTCTTGAACCAATATATTTTCTACAGGAGCACAATTGCCTCTTTCTTCAACTAAATTTTGTACAGCACAAGTTCTTGTGTTTAAATCTTTTTCATAGTAAACTCCATATGGAGAATGACAGTTTGATGGTCTGTAATATTCCATAGTAATTTGATATACTTCGCCAAGTACAAATTCTGATGGGATTTCTACAGTATGAACTGGTAAAATTTCAACAGTAAAATTATTCTCATCTAACTGACAAGAATTGAATAAAAACAAAAGACTTACTAATAAAACTAATTTTTTCATTTGTATGGTTATTATACTTATTAGATTAAATTTTTTTAAAAAGGTTGCGTTAATTTACAAAAAAAATCACGCTCTAGGCGTGATTTAATTTCTAAGCGTTATTTTCTTTAATTAGATCTTTAATTTTTTGCTCTAATTCGTCCATTAATTCTGGGTTATCTTTAATTAAAGCTTTTACAGCATCTCTCCCTTGTCCTAATTTAGTTTCTCCATAACTAAACCAAGAACCACTTTTCTTAATTACTTCAAATTCTACAGCTAAGTCTAAAACTTCTCCCACTTTTGAAATCCCTTCGCCATACATAATGTCAAATTCTGCAGTTCTAAAAGGTGGTGCGACTTTGTTTTTAACGATTTTAACTTTGGTTCTGTTTCCTAATACGTTATCACCATCTTTAATTTGAGTCGATTTACGAATATCAATACGAACCGAAGCATAAAATTTTAATGCATTTCCACCGGTAGTTGTTTCTGGACTTCCAAACATAACCCCAATTTTATCACGTAACTGATTGATAAAAAATACAGTACAGTTTGTTTTGTGAATCGTTCCCGTTAATTTTCTCAATGCTTGCGACATCAAACGTGCGTGTAATCCCATTTTAGAATCACCCATATCGCCTTCAATTTCACTTTTTGGTGTTAAAGCAGCAACCGAGTCAATTACTACAATATCAACTGCACCCGATCGAATTAAACTTTCTGCAATTTCTAAGGCTTGTTCACCGTTATCAGGTTGAGAAATAATTAAATTATCGATGTCAATTCCTAATTTTTCCGCATAAAAACGGTCAAATGCGTGTTCTGCATCAATAAACGCAGCAATTCCTCCAGCTTTTTGTGCTTCAGCAATGGCATGTAATGTTAACGTAGTTTTACCTGACGATTCTGGTCCGTAAATCTCAATAACTCTTCCTCTTGGGTAACCATTTACACCAAGGGCTAAGTCGATTCCTAATGAACCCGAAGGAATAGCTTCTATTTCTTCAACAGCGCTATCGCCTAGTTTCATTACGGTTCCTTTTCCGTACGTTTTGTCAAGTTTGTCTAATGTTAATTGTAAGGCTTTTAATTTGGCTTCTTTATCTGCACTCATAATATGATATTTTTCGTAAAAATACAGCTTTTTTTATTTGTTCCAAAAATTGTTAATATGTTTTCATTCAGTATCAATAGTTTGATTTTTAATCAATTTTATTACCTTTGACGCCGAGTTCTTCCATTTAGAACTCATAACATATTCTGTACAGACGCCATTAATCGCGTCTTTAATCTTAAAACGTTTATAGCATGCAACTGTATAACACCTTAAGCGCAGAAGAAAGAGCTCAATTAATTGATGAAGCCGGAAAACAACGTCTTACATTATCTTTCTATGCGTATGCCAAAATTGAAGATCCCAAAAAATTTCGCGACGATTTATTTATTCAATGGAACCAACTCGATGCTCTAGGTAGAACTTATGTAGCTAAAGAAGGAATTAATGCTCAAATGAGTGTTCCAGCCGAAAACTTTGAAGCTTTTAGAGAAACTTTAGAAGCTTATGAATTTATGCGTGGCATTCGTTTAAATGTAGCTGTAGAACACGACGACCATTCATTTTTAAAACTAACCGTAAAAGTTCGTGATAAAATTGTAGCCGATGGTTTAAACGATGATACTTTTGATGTTACCAATATTGGTGTGCATTTGAAAGCGAATGAATTCAATCAAATATTAGAAGATCCTAATACTATTGTGGTCGATTTTAGAAATCATTACGAAAGCGAAATCGGTCATTTTAAAGGGGCAATTACTCCAGATGTGGAAACTTTTAGAGAATCGTTACCAATTATCAACGAACAATTAAAAGACTTTAAAGAAGATAAAAACCTAGTGATGTATTGTACTGGAGGTATTCGTTGTGAAAAAGCTTCAGCCTATTTTAAACACCAAGGTTTTAAAAATGTTTTCCAATTAGAAGGCGGAATTATCAATTATGCCAAACAAATAAAGGAAGAAAACATCGAAAGTAAATTCATTGGAAAGAACTTTGTTTTCGACCATAGATTAGGTGAAAGAATTACCGATGATATAGTTTCGCAATGTCACCAATGTGGAAAACCTTGCGACAATCATACCAATTGTTTAAACGATGGTTGCCATTTATTATTCATACAATGTGATGATTGTAAAGCAGCTATGGAAAATTGTTGTTCAAACGAATGTTTAGAAATCACGCATTTGCCTTTAGCCGAACAAGTAAAATTACGTCGCGGAAAACAAGTGGGCAACAAAGTCTTCCGAAAAGGAAAATCAGAAAATTTAAAATTCAAACATTCTGGTGAACTTTCGGATAAACCATTAGCAGTTGCCAATAAAACCAATGACATTCGCCAGAAAATAAAAGTAAAAAAAGTATTGCTTGGTAAAGCGGAACATTATTATGTAAAAGCGCAAGTGGGACTTTTCGTTATAGAAAACCAAGAACTAAATGTTGGCGATAAAATTCTAATTTCGGGTCCAACAACTGGAAATGAAGAATTGGTTTTAGAAAAAATGTTGGTGAACGGAATTGAGAATTCTGTTGCAAAAATTGGTGATAAAATAACTTTTGAAGTGCCTTTCCGAGTAAGATTATCCGATAAATTATTTAAAATTATTGGCTAATGACTGCTTCAGGAAAAATTGAATTGATGGCGCCTGCAGGAAATTTCGAATCCATGCAAGCGGCTTTAGATAATGGTTGCGATTCCATTTATTTTGGCGTCGAACAACTAAATATGCGTGCTCGTGCTACAGTGAATTTCGTTTTAGACGATTTGCCAGAAATTGCGCGTCGTTGCAACGAAAAAAATGTTAGAACGTATCTAACTTTAAATACCATTATTTACGATCATGATTTATCAATTGTAAAAACACTTTTAACTAAAGCTAAAGAAGCTGGAATTACGGCTGTAATTGCATCTGACCAAGCGGTTATTATGACGGCCAGAACGATAGGAATGGAAGTGCATATTTCCACTCAATTGAATGTGACTAATATCGAAACAGTAAAATTCTATGCTATGTTTGCCGATACCATTGTATTGTCTCGCGAGTTGAGTTTACGTCAAGTGAAAAAGATTACTGATGATATCGAAAAAGAACAAGTTAAAGGTCCAAGTGGCAATTTAGTTGAAATTGAAATTTTTGGTCACGGCGCTTTATGCATGGCAGTTTCGGGAAAATGTTATTTGAGTTTACATTCACATAATTCGTCAGCAAATCGAGGTGCTTGCAAGCAAAATTGTCGTAAAAAATATACCGTTATTGACCAAGAAAGCGGTTTCGAAATAGAAGTGGATAACGAATATTTAATGTCGCCAAAAGATTTATGTACATTAGATTTTCTAGACCAAGTTATCAATTCTGGAATTAAAGTTTTAAAAATTGAAGGACGCGGACGTGCTGCCGATTATGTGGCAACGGTTATCAAAACGTATCGTGAAGCTATCGACTCGCATTACGAAGGAACTTTTACTAAAGAAAAAATAAATACTTGGATGGAAGCTTTGGCAACCGTTTACAATCGCGGATTTTGGAGTGGTTATTACCTTGGACAAAAATTAGGAGAATGGTCAGATAACCCAGGTTCAAGCGCCACTAAAAAGAAAGTATATGTTGGGAAAGGAATGCATTATTTTCCAAAATCAAGTATAGCTGAATTTAAAATTGAAGCCTATGACATTAAGAAAGGCGATAAAATTTTAATTACAGGTCCGTCAACTGGAGCTCAAGAATTAATTTTAGAAGATTTTTTTGTTAACGATGCAACTTCTGAAAAAGCAACTAAAGGAGATAGTTGTACATTAAAAGTGCCATTTAGAATTCGTTTATCAGATAAAATGTATAAAATCGTAGAGAACTAATGGTTGTTGTTACATTACAAAGAGACAAATGTATTGGTTGCAATTACTGTGTAGAAATGGCACCAGCACAATTTCAAATGTCTTAAAAAGACGGTAAATCAGTTTTAATAAAATCGGTAAATTCTAAAGGTTTTTATACTTTAAAATCGGCAGATCATACTATTGTTGAAAATTGTGAGTTAGCAGAAAAAGCTTGCCCAGTTCATATAATTACGATAAAAGAAACATAATTTTCTGTTTTACAATACTATAAACTTGCCTATTTCGTTTTAATACGGAATAGGTTTTTTATTTTTAGTATGTTTCAATAAAATGAAGTTTGAAAGTTTCAACAAAAAATCAATATCTTTACACACAAAAGCGTTTTGAAACGTAGTCCTTTAAGGACAATCACTATATATATTTAAATTATGGCATGTACAAACTGTTCAACTTCTGATGGCGGAGCGCCAAAGGGGTGTAAAAATAATGGGACTTGCGGCACCGATAGCTGCAACAAACTTTCGGTTTTCGATTGGTTATCAAATATGACATTACCAGGAGGTCAAGCTCCTTTTGATGCGGTTGAAATTAGATTTAAAAACGGAAGAAAAGAATTTTTTAGAAATACCGAAAAATTAACCTTGTCTATAGGGGATATCGTGGCAACCGAAGCTTCGCCAGGGCATGATATTGGAATTGTAACTTTAACAGGAGAATTAGTTAAAGTTCAAATGAAGAAGAAGAATGAAAATCCGGATAAAGACTTAGCAAAAGTATACAGAAAAGCTTCCCAAAGAGATATTGATATTTGGACAGAAGCACGAAATAAAGAAGAAGCAGTTCGAATGAAAGCTAGAGAAATAGCTATTAATTTAAAATTAGAAATGAAAATTTCTGATGTTGAATTTCAAGGTGATGGCTCTAAATCCACTTTTTATTATACTGCAAATGATAGAGTCGATTTTCGTCAATTAATTAAAGAATTTGCTCAGGAGTTTAAAGTAAGAATCGAAATGAAACAAGTTGGTTTTCGTCAAGAAGCCGCTCGTTTAGGAGGAATTGGTTCCTGTGGAAGAGAATTGTGTTGTTCTACATGGTTAACCGATTTTAGAAGCGTTAATACTTCTGCTGCACGATACCAACAGTTGTCTTTAAACCCTCAAAAATTAGCGGGTCAATGTGGAAAATTGAAGTGTTGCTTAAATTATGAATTAGATACTTATTTAGATGCATTGAAAGATATGCCTGACATGGAAACAAAACTTTACACAGAAAAAGGAGATGCGTACTGTCAGAAAATCGATATTTTTAAAGAAATCATGTGGTTTTCTTATGCTAATGCACCAGCGCAATGGATGGTTTTACCTGTTGCAAAAGTGAAAGAAATTTTAGCAATAAACAAGAAAAAAGAACGTGTAGCTGCTTTAGAAGATTATGTAGTTGAAACAGTTCAGGAAGTAGAGAAAAAATTTGAAAATGTTGTAGGTCAGGATAGTTTAACTCGTTTTGATCAACCTAAGAAAAAATCAAATAATAGAAACAAAAAAAAGAAACCTACAAATTATAAAAATGCACCTAAAAAAGACTAATTTTATTGGGTTAATGCTAATTGCGTTGCTTTTTATCTCTTGTGATAAAAAACAATTTTTTAGCGAGTATAAAGAATTAGATGGTACTTGGAAAAAGTCAGATACCCTGCGTTTTACATTTGAACAAAACGATACAATTAATCCGTATCATTTATTTTTGAATGTCAGAAACAATAACGATTATCCGTTTAATAATATGTACCTAATTGTTTCTTTAAAAGAGCCAGGAATAAAACCTACTATAAAAGTAGATACTTTAGAGTACCAAATGGCAAATCCTGATGGAACACTTATGGGAGAAGGTTTTTCAGATATTAAAGAAAGTAAATTGTGGTATTTAGAAAACTACAAATTCAATAGAGTAGGAAAATATAATGTAGAGATTGTTCAAGCTGTTCGAGAAACTGGTAAAGTTGATGGAGTAGCAGATTTAAAAGGGGTTACAGAATTAGGGTTACGAATAGAAAAAATAAAATAGTATGGCTACCAAAAAAGCAAATACAAACGATTTTTCAGAGTATAAAAGAAAATTTTGGCAATTATTTGCCTACGGATTTTTAGGAATTATTTTTTTATTCCTTTTTGCCTCGTGGGGATTTTTTGGAAAAATGCCTTCGTTTGACGATTTAGAAAATCCAGATTCAAATGTAGCAACCGAAATAATTTCCTCTGACGGAGTTGTTATTGGTAAATTTTATAAAGAAAACAGAACACCCGTTAAATACGAAGATTTGCCAAAACATTTAGTTGAAGCTCTAGTTTCAACTGAAGATGAACGTTTTTACGAACACTCAGGTATCGATGCAAGAGGAACTTTTAGAGCAGTTGTTAAATTAGGAAGAGACGGAGGTGCCAGTACACTAACACAACAGTTGGCAAAAAATTTATTCCACGGAAGTGATGGTTCAAAGTTTATTCTTTTTAGAGTTATTCAAAAAGTAAAAGAATGGATTATTGCTATACGTTTGGAACGTCAATATACTAAACAAGAAATTATCGCTTTGTACTTAAATCAAGTTGATTTTGTAAATGGAGCAGTTGGAATTCGTTCTGCAGCAAAAATTTATATGAACAAAGAGCCTAAAGACTTAACTGTTGAAGAAAGCGCTTTGTTTGTAGGAATGTTAAAAAACCCTTCATTATATAATCCAAACAGAAAAAAAAGAGCCAAAATGGTTTTTGACCGAAGAAACACAGTTTTGGGTCAAATGGTAAGAAGCGGCTTTCTTTCTCAAACAAAAGAAAAACAATTAGCACAATTACCTATAAAATTAGATTTTAAACCAGAAAGCCATTCTGAAGGAAGCGCAACGTATTTTAGAGAATATCTAAGAGAGTACATGAAAAAATGGATTAAAACACATTTAAAAGACGACGGAACAGAATATGATTTATATCGCGATGGCTTAAAAATTTATACAACTATCGATTCTAAAATGCAACAATATGCAGAAGAAGCGGTGGCCGAACATTTAAAAAACTTGCAAAAAGAATTTTTTAGTGCAGCTAAAGATAAAAAGAATGCTCCTTTCGTAGATATTACTCCAGAGCAAACAGATAAAATCATGTTGCAAGCCATGAAAAATTCTGAACGTTGGAGAAAAATGGATTTGAATGGAAAAACTAAAGATGAAATTTTAAAATCTTTTGAAGTGCCTGCAAAAATGAAAATCTTTACTTATGAAGGGGAGAAAGACACCATCATGAAACCTAAAGATTCTATTATTTATTACAAACACATGTTGCAAACGGGTATGATGGCTATGGAGCCAAGAAATGGTCATATCAAAGCATGGGTTGGTGGGGTTAATTACAAATATTTTCAATACGATCACGTTGGTCAAGGAGCAAGACAAGTAGGTTCTACTTTCAAGCCATTTCTTTACGCAACGGCTATAGAACAATTAGGAATGTCTCCATGTGATTCTATTATAGATAGTTATTTTACTATGCCAAAAGGTAAATGGGGTATTGATGCCGATTGGTCTCCAAAAAATTCAGACGGTAATTATAGAGGGACCATTACTTTGCAAAAAGCATTGGCTAATTCTGTAAATACAGTTTCTGCAAAGTTAATAGATAGAGTAGGTCCACAAGCTGTTGTTGATATGGCAAAAGAATTAGGAGTAACTTCTAATATTCCTGTGCAACCATCAATTGCATTAGGAGCTGTAGATATTACAGTAGAGCAAATGGTTGGCGCCATCAGTACCTTTGCAAATCAAGGAGTTTATGTTAAGCCAACATTTATTATTAAAATCGAAAATAAAAATGGTGTAGTACTAGACCAAACTGTTTCTTATCAAAAAGATGTTGTAAATAAAGATGTGGCGTATGCTGTTATTAAATTAATGGAAGGTGTTACACAATCAGGAACAGGTTCTCGATTAAAATGGGGAGGAGCAGGATTTAAAAATTACGATTATAGTTTTGGTAATCCTATTGCTGGTAAAACAGGAACTTCGCAAAACAATTCAGACGGATGGTTTATTGGAATGGTGCCTAACTTAGCAACAGGAATTTGGGTAGGAAATGAAGACCGATCAGCTCACTTTAGAGACACTAGAAGAGGTCAAGGAGCAACCATGGCATTACCTATTTGGGGAATTTTTATGAAAAAATGTTACGGCGATAGCGATTTAGATGTGTCAAAAGAACCTTTTGAAAGACCTGAAAATTTATCTATTAAAGTAGATTGTTGGACACCAAAAAAAGTGGTAGATTCAACAGAGATTCCTACTGATGAGCCTAACCTAGACGAATTCGGATTATAAACAACAACAAACTAAAATATGATTTCTAGAAAAGTTAATAACGTTAAAGAAGCGTTGGAAGGAATTCAAGACGGACAAACCATTATGTTAGGTGGGTTTGGATTATGTGGAATTCCAGAAAATAGTATTGCTGAATTAGTAAATAAAAACGTAACCAATTTAACTTGTATTTCAAACAATGCAGGTGTAGATGATTTCGGATTGGGATTACTATTACAAAAACGTCAAATTACAAAAATGATTTCTTCTTATGTAGGAGAAAATGCAGAATTTGAACGTCAAATGCTTTCAGGTGAATTAGATGTAGAACTAACACCACAAGGAACTTTAGCTGAAAAATGCCGTGCTGCTCAAGCTGGAATTCCTGCTTTTTTTACACCAGCAGGTTACGGAACTGAAGTCGCAGAAGGAAAAGAAACTCGTGAATTCAACGGAAAAATGCACGTAATGGAATTGGCATACAAAGCTGATTTTTCTATCGTAAAAGCATGGAAAGGCGACGAAGCAGGAAACCTTATTTTCAAAGGAACGGCTCGTAATTTCAACGCTTGTATGGCAGGTGCTGCAAAAATCACAATTGCTGAGGTAGAAGAATTAGTCCCAGCTGGAACTTTAAATCCAAACGAAATTCACATTCCTGGAATTATGGTCAACCGTATTTTCCAAGGAGAGAAGTTTGAAAAAAGAATTGAGCAAAGAACAGTTCGTAAAAAGTAATCAGTGTTCAGTTTTGTGATTAGAAAAAGAAGAGAATGTAAAAAGTTAATACAAGAAGTCAGTTTTTTAATATAACTTAAAAAAGCAATAGCAAACGTATTAGTTTTTACTAAAAAGATGAAAATAACCGTTATATGAATAAAGATGATATTTTTATTTTATTAAGTTTAGGATATGGGATTGGTGGAATTCTTTTTTCGTGTATCTATACCTATTTTGTAATCAAATACACCAAATCATTACTATCTAAATGGGGTTTAATTTTTTTATTAGTTATAATTGGAGGTTCTATTTTATATCAATATCTTCCAATTTTTAATAATAATGGTAGGGTAGCTTTTGTAGATGAAACCAATTTTCTTGCCATTGCATTTCTTTTCACCCCTTTTCTTTTTTTAATTGTTAGAGATATAACATATTTAAATACTAATTTAATAAAACTTAAAATCAAAGACGCTCAAGAAATTGCCAAACAAACAAAATTGGAGGTTGTTGGTATTGATGAAAATCTAAAACATAATAGATTAGATTTATTTAAAATCTTTTATCGTGGAAAATTAAATGGGATATACAATTTTAATTTGTTAAGTTCTTGTGATTATCCAGTAATGAAATTGAATAGTAATGCTGACCCAAGATTTCATTATTATGGCTATTATAAAAGATTTACTTTTCAAATCAATGAAAAGTATCCTCATAGATTTTTTATATCAACTTCTCATAATTTAGAAATTGAAAACAGTATGGAAAATTTAATTCCTTTTATATCTAACAATACTAAATTTAATGATCTTTTTGGTATATATATTGAATCTAATAGTAGCTCACACTTATTTTTTAATGACATTAAAGTTCAACAAATATTAATTGATAACTTTACAAATATTAAAGGATATATTGATTTTAATTTTGAAATTGGAAAAGGTAAATTTAAGTCATCTGAAATAAATGAAAATTCTATTTCAACCTTTAATAGAAATTGGAGAAATATTGTTAATCAAATGCACATTAAAGATATTTCTTTAAAAATTAAACTTTTAGAGGAATTAATTTCTGAATGGGATTATATTAATTCAACTTATCAGCATCAAAGTGAAACAACCTAATTCATATTGGAAAATAACAGACGATTGTGTTGTTTTTATTAACACTTCGAATTTAACGATTTCCTTTAATAAAGGAACAGATCGACATTATGACAACATAAGTATTGAAGAAAATTTAGAAAAAGTAATAGAAAACAACAGTACAGTTATAGATAATCTATACAGCAATAATTTTTCAAATGAATTAATTGAAGAAATAATTCAAGCAGTAAACTATTTTCATTCTGATGAATATATCATTACTTTAAAATCTGATGAACAGATAAAAATTAAAAAATTAAAACAAAACAAGGATAGAGAACAATTTGTAGAACAAACGCTGCCACAAAAAATTGAAAATAGTATTATAAAGATAAAGCAAAACAATAAAAAAGCTATTATTCTTTACATTGTTCTAATTTTTATTATTATGTTAACACCTATTATTTGGAGTTTTTATAATGAAAAAGCATTTGTTTTTCTTATACCAATATCTATTTTTATTGCAGTATTTATTTATCAGATTTCGAAATTAATTAATTTAAAACCAATGTATGGAGAAGCAAATGTTATTGAAATTTATGCTTCTAATGGTTCTTACACAAATCCTGTTTCTGGTAAGTTAAACATTCCATCAGTCATATATGTTAAAGTAGAAAAACATAAGCTTTATCAAATAAAAAACAATAGTATCGATTATTCTAATAGTAAAAGTGTTGAACAATGTAGCTATCAATTTACAAACGTATTAAACTCTGTTATTTTAAATAAAAAACACATACAATTTGTTTTAAATACAGATAATGAAATTAAAATTTTAGAATAGTTTTATTTTAAAGTTAGGAAGAAAAAATAAATTATATTTATAAAAAGTAAAGATGAAAACCGCTTATTAATAACAAAAATTATATGTTAACAAAAGAAGATATAGCAAAAAGAATAGCACAAGAAGTTAAAGACGGGTATTATGTAAATTTAGGAATTGGAATACCAACGCTTGTTGCGAATTATGTTCGTACGGATATTTCGGTGGAATTTCAGTCTGAAAATGGCGTGTTAGGTATGGGTCCATTTCCATTTGAAGGAGAAGAAGATGCCGATATCATCAACGCAGGAAAACAAACGATTACAACTTTACCAGGAGCAAGTTTCTTTGATTCGGCATTTAGTTTTGGAATGATTCGTGCGCAAAAAGTAGATTTAACTATTTTAGGTGCAATGGAAGTTTCTGAAAATGGAGACATTGCCAACTGGAAAATTCCAGGAAAAATGGTAAAAGGAATGGGTGGCGCTATGGATTTAGTAGCTTCAGCAGAAAATATTATCGTAGCTATGATGCACGTAAACAAAGCTGGGGAATCGAAAATCTTAAAAAAATGTACCCTTCCATTAACCGGTGTAGGATGTGTTAAAAAAGTAGTTACTGAATTAGCCGTTTTAGAAGTAACTCCAAAAGGATTCAAATTATTAGAACGCGCACCAGGTGTTTCAGTTGAAGATATCATCAAAGCAACCGAAGCCGATTTAATTATTGAAGGAGATATTCCTGAAATGAAAATCGATTAATAATGAATTTTTTGTTTACCGCAGATTCGCAGATTACAATTTTTAACATCTGTGGATCTGCTTTTTACTTCTATTTAATCCAATAAAAAACAAATAATAATCTGCGAATCCGCGGTAATATTTTCAAGAAAAATGAGCTTACCAAAAGTAATTCTAAAATCAGGTAAAGAAAAATCTATTCAACGTCGTCACCCTTGGATTTTCAGTGGTGCGGTTTATGGCGTGAGTCGTGAAATAAACGATGGCGAAATGGTCGATGTAGTCGATTCGAAAAACCAACATTTAGGAACAGGTTATTTCAGCGATAAAGGAAGTATTGTAGTTCGAATTTTGGCTTTCGGAGATGAATCATTTTCTGAGAACTTTTGGGCATCCAAATTACAATCGGCTTGGGAATTACGTTGGAAATTATTGGATTTGGAAGTTACCAATGCTTTTCGTGTTATTCATGGTGAAGGAGATGGAATTCCGGGTTTAATCATCGATTATTACGATAAAAATTGGGTAATTCAGGCGCATTCTACAGGTATTTTTCTTCAAATGGAGCAAATAGCTGAAGCCATAAAATCCAATTTTTCAACGTATTGCGAAACCATTTATTGTAAAAGTTCAGGAACATTACCTAACATAGGTACCGATTATTTTTTATTTGGTAATAGAGCAGAAGCAGTTGCAAAAGAGAACAACATTTTGTTTTCAGTAAATTGGGTAGAAGGACAAAAAACAGGTTTCTTCTTAGACCAACGCGAAAACCGAAAATTGCTAGGCGAATTCTCAAAAGGCAAAAAAGTACTAAATACGTTTTGTTACACAGGCGGATTTTCCATTTACGCGATGAGCTCAGGAGCAGAATTGGTTACCTCGGTGGATATTTCTCAAAAAGCAGTAGATTTGGCAGCGAGTAATATGGAATTGAATTTTCCAAATGCTAATCATAAAGCTGTAGCTGACGATGTGTTCAATTTCATGAAAGAACACACGCAACAATACGATGTTATTATTTTAGATCCACCCGCTTTCGCGAAAAGCATCAAAAGCAAACACACCGCAACTCAAGCCTACAAACGTTTAAACATAGCAGGATTAAAAGCCTTAGCACCTAACGGGATTTTATTCACGTTTTCGTGCTCACAAGTAATTGACGATGTTTTGTTTTACAACACGGTTGCCGCCGCAGCTATAGAAACCGGAAGAAACATCCGAGTTTTACACAAACTAGAACAAGGACCAGATCATCCAACGAATATTTACCATCCAGAAGGTCATTATTTGAAAGGGTTGGTGTTGTTTGTGGAGTAGTTTTAAGTGGTCAGTGTTCAGTTTTAGTGTTCAGTATTTTGCGCATAGTTTGTCATTCCGAAGGAATCTCATAAATTTATTTATTAAATTATGATTAGAGTTTTTAGCTTCTTTTTTTTTACTCTTTTTTTGTTTAGTTGTAAGCAGAAAACGGAACTATTACATGCTGAATTAAAGTTGTTTAACATGAAAGTAGACTTTAAACTTTATAGTGATAGCACTTACATTGTGAAAAGCATTTATGAATTTGATTCTATAAAAAATGAAACTCTTAAAGGAAATTATAAATTACTAAATGATACACTTGTTTGTTTTGGAGATTTTAAATTCAAGGGTTATTTAAAAAATAATTTTATTGAATCTAACGATGAATATGAAAAATATGAAATCTTAAATTCAAAAATAAATTCATATTCAAAAATTGATTTCAATAAGTTTCCAACTTATACAACTTTTACATTTAGTAAGTCAAAAGGATATAATCATTTTGAAAGTACCGCAATTCCTTACGAATTAACAGAAAATGATTTAATTAAAATAGATTCCATTTTACCAATTTGCATGAATAAAACAAGTTATTTCAAAGGAGTGAAGAAAACAGACAACTATTCAAAACAATGTGTTGCAACAAAAAACAGGAATGATGAAATAGAAGTTTGGATTAATTGCGCATGCTCAGGAATAGCTAAAGAGTCATTCAAATATTTCATAGGGGCTGTTTATGATGGAGGACATTGTTTTTTTAGATTAAAAATTAATTTAACTACAAAAGAATGTTTTGATGTTGTTGTAAATGGTTATTAAAAAAACCTGCAAGTCTTTCAACTCACAGGCTATCTTAATACTTAATTCTTCTATCTTAATACTTTAAAGATTCATAAAAAAATCATTTCCTTTATCATCTGTAATAATAAACGCAGGGAAATCTTTTACTTCAATTTTACGAACAGCTTCCATTCCTAATTCTGGGAAATCAACCACTTCAACACTTAAGATGTTTTCTTTTGCTAAGATTGCAGCAGGACCACCAATTGATCCTAAATAGAAACCACCATAAGTAGCACAAGCATCAGTAACCGCTTGCGTTCTATTTCCTTTTGCTAACATAATCATACTTCCACCTGCTGCCTGAAACTCGTTTACATAAACGTCCATTCTTCCTGCAGTTGTAGGTCCAAAACTTCCTGAAGGCATTCCGTCTGGTGTTTTAGCCGGACCTGCGTAATATACTGGGTGATTTTTGAAATACTTGGGCATTGGTTTTCCAGCGTCTAATAATTCTTTAATTTTTGCATGTGCTATATCACGAGCCACAATTAATGTTCCGTTTAATTTTAAACGTGTTTTAATAGGGTATTTAGATAAATCGGCTAAGATTTCAGCCATTGGTCGGTTCAAATCCACATCAACTGCTGGTGCTAAATGAGGAGCTGTTGCTGGTAAAAATTGTGCCGGATTGGTTTCTAATTGCTCTAAGAAAATACCGTCTTTGGTAATTTTACCTTTAATATTTCTATCTGCCGAACAAGAAACTCCCATTCCCACTGGGCAAGAGGCAGCATGTCGCGGTAAACGAATGACGCGAACATCATGTGTTAAATATTTTCCACCAAATTGAGCTCCAATTTGACTTTCTTGACAAATGATTTGTACTCTTTTTTCCCACTCTAAATCACGAAACGCCTGACCAGCCATGTTTCCAGAAGTAGGTAAATTATCATAATATCCTGCCGATGCTTTTTTAACTGCTGCTAAATTAGCTTCTGCCGAAGTTCCACCAATTACTAATGCTAAGTGATAAGGCGGACAAGCCGCTGTTCCTAAATCTAAAATACGCTCACGAACAAATTCTTCCATTGATTTGTCGTTCAACAACGATTTTGTTTTTTGATATAAGAATGTTTTGTTTGCCGAACCACCACCTTTTGTTAAAAATAAAAATTCATACGAATTTCCTTTTTTAGCATAAATATCAATTTGTGCCGGAAGATTGGAACCTGAGTTTTTTTCTTCAAACATTGAAATCGGAAC
The DNA here is from genome assembly GCA_000169355.1 of Flavobacteria bacterium BAL38. Lineage (GTDB taxonomy): Bacteria > Bacteroidota > Bacteroidia > Flavobacteriales > Flavobacteriaceae > Flavobacterium. The sequence continues at coordinate 1,222,822 of AAXX01000001.1, forward strand.
AATTTGCGAGTAACGAAGATTTTTATTTTGGTAGGTGTTAAAAATCCCTTTAGACAACCATTCGCCATCATCAACTCCGGTGTATACATTTTCACCTTTTTTAGCAACAACAATAGCAGTTCCTGTATCTTGGCAAGAAGGCAATTGTCCTTCAACAGCAATTGATGCGTTTTGCAACAAATTATAAGCCACAAAACGATCGTTGTCTGTTGCTTCTGGGTCTTCAATAATGTGTCGCAGTTTTTGTAAATGTGCCGAACGCAGCATAAACGAAACATCGTCCATAGCTTCTTGTGCTAATAATTCTAAACCTTTTGGGTCAACCACTAAGATTTCTCTGTCGCCAAGTTGCTCTACTTTTACGTAATCTGAAGTTAATTTTTTGTATTGAGTATCGTCTTTTAAAATAGGATACGGGTCTTGATATAAAAAGTCCATTGTGTGTATGTTTTGAAAGGTAAAGTTACGGAATGTTAATTAATTTATTTAAGTGTTAAATAGAGAATTACTACTAAAATTATAAAGATTACAAATCCTAAATTAGAATTGTCATTTTTTGAAACTTCATCAATAGATTTTTTACCGCAATAATAAATCCACATCGCAATATTGCCAAGAATATGTGAAATTAACTTACTAAATAGATTCATTATTTAGAATATTAAAAAAACCAAAGTGCCACAAAAATCGCCGTAATTACACAAATTAAATCTACTAAAAGCATAGTTGTAAGTGCGTAACGTGTATTTTTAATGTTTACAGAGCCAAAGTAAACTGCAATTACATAAAAAGTACTTTCGGCACTACACTGAAAAATACTACTTAATCTTCCTGTTAAAGAATCGGCTCCAAAAGTATTCATCGAATCAATTAAAAATCCTCTTGACCCTGCAGAACTGAAAGGTCGTAATAAAGCAACAGGTATAGCATCAACAATTTGTTTATTTATTCCAAAATTAGAAAACACAAAGGCTAAACCATTACTTATAATATCAAACAAACCACTATTTCTAAATAATGAAATTGCTGCTAACATTGCTAAAACATATGGAAAAATAGTAACTCCAGTTTTTATGCCATTATTTGCTCCTTCAACAAAGGCTTCAAAAACAGTAGTTTTCGCTTCGGCAAATAATTTCTCTTTTCGAAAGGCATAAATTAAAGTAAAACCAATAATGGCTAATAATATTAATCCTGAAAGGTTAGAAGTGAAATAGTTTTTTCCAATTAAATCCAAATGATTTACATACATCAATAAACCAATAATTGCCCCAATCAATGTCATTAAGCCAATTGCTAAAGAAGCACTTTTAAAATTGATTTTTTGTTTAATACCAACAATAATAAAAGCAGCGATTGTGCCAATAAACGATGTAATTATACATGGCAGCATTACGTCTGCAGGATTACTAGAACCAGCTGCTGCGCGGTAACCAATAATAGAAGTTGCGATTAATGTTAATCCAGATGCATGCAAACACATAAACATAATTTGGGCATCGCTTGCCTTGTCTTTATCCGGATTTATTTCTTGTAAACTTTGCATGGCTTTTAAACCAAAAGGAGTTGCTGCCGAGTCTAATCCTAAAAAGTTTGCCGCAAAATTTAGCGTCATATAGGAAATGGAAGGATGATTTTCGGGAATACTTGGAAATACTTTTACAAAAACAGGACTCAATACTTTTGCTAATTTTCCAGAAACTCCAGAAATAATTAACAATTCCATCAATCCGCAAAAGAAGGCTAAATAGGCAATAAGCGGAATAATAATATCAACCAAACTACTTTTGCATGTTGCTAATAAACCATCAGATTTTTGAACACCGCTATAAATTTGAACCGCTTTATTTTTGTAAACATACGTTGTATCGTTATTAGATAAATCACGATTGACAATCATTGTTTTATCTTCTTTCAATTCGATACTGTCTCTAATGAAAGCAGGAACTTGATCAATATACTTTTCAGAAATTAAAATAGGATCGCCTTTTTCGCCATTTAACACATAGTCAATAGTGTAATTACTACCCGAAAACAAGCTAATGACAACAAATAAAATGGAACTAATAAATATTACTAACCAAAATCTACTTAAAACCATAAATCAATATTTTTCGTAAATGTAATATTAAATGAACAAATATTAAATAAAATTAAATGTTTAGAAATTTAGATAAATAATTTTATATTTGTAAATTAATCATTAACCAAACCTACTAATTAACATGAAAATCAGAACATTACTACTTGTTTTTTCTATGATTTTTTCTGGATTCATTTTTTCACAAACTAAAGAAGATGCTGAAAAAATAACCAAAAATTATGATTTAGAAAAAATTAAAGCATTAGAAACTTCTTTAAGAATAAAAGAAGCAGCTGAAAAAGATGCGGCTTACAAAGCAGCAAAAATAAACGGATGGCCTATTACTATTAAAACAGAAGATGGTGCATTTCAAGAATTAATGAAATTAACTCCTGATGGATTTCCAGTTTATTATTCAACGCATAATATAAATGCTGCTAGATCTACACGTACTAATTATTTGAACACCGGTGGTGGTTTAGGACTAACTTTGGACGGACAAAATATGGTTGCTAGGGTTTGGGACGGTGGAACTGTTAGAAGAACACACAGAGGATTTGAGACGGGTAGACTTACAACAGTTGATGATCCATCAGGAACAACTTATGATACTCACCCTACCCACGTAACAGGGACAATTATTGCAAACAGATGGAGTGCGGGTTCGAATAGTATAAAAGGAATGGCTTTTCAAGCTACTGCTAGAACTTTTAACTGGACAGATGATGAGTCTGAAGCACTTTCAGAAGTGGCATTAGGGATGCTAGTTTCAAATCATTCATATGGTGTGCCAGTTACAGGAACAGGAGGAACACTTCCTTCTTGGTATATTGGTTCGTATGTAGATGATTCACGAGCATGGGATGAAATTGCATATTTATCTCCTTATTATTTGCCTATTTATTCTGCAGGTAACGATGGTACAAATAATAATAATGCTAACCCAATTGCTGCAGGTTATGATAAGTTAGTGGGGAATAAAGTGGCTAAAAATGTTTTAACAGTTGCAAATGCTCAGGATGCTGTAATTAATGCTGATGGTTCTCTTTCAAGTGTTTTGATTAATTCATCTAGTAGCCAAGGACCAAGTGATGATAGAAGAATAAAACCAGATATTGCAGGTAATGGAACATCTGTAAACTCTTTAAGCGATACATCTGACACGGCTACTACTAATATGTCAGGGACATCAATGGCGGCTCCTAATGTTACAGGAACATTATTATTATTGCAACAACATTATAAGAATCTTACCAATAGTTTTATGAGAGCAGCAACTTTAAAAGGTTTAGCTTGCCATACCGCTGATGATGCTGGCGCTGTAGGTCCTGATCCAGTTTTTGGTTGGGGATTGTTAAATGCTAAAAAAGCTGCCGAAACTATTTCAAATAACGGTCTTTCTTCTTGGGTTTCTGAAGAAAAATTAAATCAAGGTCAAACTTTTACAATGAGTGTTTCTTCAAATGGTGGAGTAAACAATCCATTAATTGCATCAATAACCTGGACGGATGTTCCTGGTGAAGCTAATAATGGTCAAAGATTAACGCCAAATGATCCATTTAAATCATTAGTTAATGATTTAGATATTAGAATCACAAAAGACGGTACTACTTATTACCCATGGAGATTAGATGTAAATGCTCCTACTTCTCCAGCATTAAGAAATGGAGATAATGATGTGGATAATGTTGAGGTAATAAAAATAGATGCTCCTGCTGCAGGTAACTATGTTATTACAATTACTCACAAAGGAAATTTAGTATCTGGTAGTCAAAATTACTCATTAGTAGTTACAGGAATTGCTTCAAATTTTGCTCTTGTTCCTACATCAGAAAATGCTGAATTATGTAGTAACCAAACAGCAACTTATACTTTTAGTTACAATCAAACAGGTGGAGCAACTACTAATTTTTCTACTGTAGGTATTCCTGCTGGAGCAAATGCAACTATTTCACCAACTAGTTTAAATACAAATGGAACGGTAACACTAACAGTATCAAACTTACCAGCTGTTATTCCTGGAGAATATAATGTTGGAATTGTTGGTAATAATGGAATTGAATCAGAAACAAGAACTAAAGTTTTAAAAATTTATAGTTCAACTTTTCAACCAGTTGTGATAACATCTCCTACTAATGGATTTAATGGTGCGGCAACTACAGTTAATCTTCGTTGGCAAGCAAATTCTAATGTTGAAAATCAATTAGTACAATTATCTACTAGTCCAACATTTTCAACTTTTGTTGTAAATCAGTCTACGCCAAATACAAATTATATAGTTTCTGGTTTAAATCAAGATACAATGTATTATTGGAGAATTGTGCCTTCTAATAGATGTGGTGCTGAAAATGAAAATTCTGCAGTTGTAAATTCATTTAGAACAGGAATATTATCTTGTGGAAATACTTTTTCTGCTACTGATTTTTCAGATGCTGTATTGGCAGATGTTGCTAATTCATCAGCAAGTGTTCCTGTAACTGTTACAGGTGGTTTAACAATTGGTGAAATGAGAGTTTCATTTGATATGACACATACTTATGTTCAAGATATGACAATAACTTTACAAGGTCCGGCTTCAATTGGAAGTCCAGTTGTAATTTTATTACAACAACCATGTGGAGATAATGATGATATTAGTTGTCGATTTGTTGACTCAGGTACTACACCGGCTTGTACAGGAGTTCCTGCAATTTCTGGTGATATTGCTCCAGTAGATCCTTTTACTAATTTAAATGGTTTAATTGCAGATGGGACATGGACATTATTAGTAGATGATCCATTTAATGGTGATGGTGGAACTATTTCTAATTTCACAATTGAAATATGTGCTGTAACTGCATCATTAAGTTCAAATGATAATGTGTTTAATTCGTTAAGTGTTTTCCCTAACCCAGCAAAAGGAACTGTTAATATTGATTTAGCAGGAGCTGTTACGGGAGATACTACTTATGAATTATTTGATGTTCAAGGAAGAAAAGTGGTTACTAAAGTTTCTTCAAATAATTTTGAAACATTAAACGTTGAAAATTTATCTGACGGAATTTATATGTTAAGCATTCAAAATGGAAGTACTAAAACAACTAAAAAAGTGGTTATTAATAATTAATCATGTTTAGTATATAATAAAAAGGGAGCTAATTAGCTCCCTTTTTTTATACATGTATTATCTCTTCTTCAATTAATAAATCTTCTCGTCTTAATCTTAGAAAAATTTGTGCTACTGCAATTACGTCTTTTTCGCAGTATGTTATGATTCGGTCAATGTTGTTTTCTACATAAAAAACATGTGCGACTTCACTTCCGTCTATGTCGTCTTTTGGAGATGGAATTCCTAAGACTTTTGTGAGTAATTTTAACGAAGTAAAGTGCTTGTAATCACCAAATTTCCATAACTCTAAAGTATCAAGATGTGCAACTTCCCATGGTTTTTTACCAAATAAATTTAATTTATCAGGAAGCGCAATTCCATTAATAATCATGCGTCGTGCAATAAATGGAATGTCAAACTCTTTAGCATTATGACCGCATAAAACATGTTGGGCTCCGTTGAAATGGGTGTTTAGTAAGTTAGAAAAATCTTGTAATATTTTCTTTTCTTCTCCCCAAAAACTGGTAACACGAAAGTTTCTAATATCTGCTTTATTTACAAAGTAACCGACAGAAATTGTAATAATTTTCCCAAATTCTGCCCAAATGCCAGCTCTTTCATAAAAATCTTCAGCAGACACTTCGTCTTTTCGTTGGTATTGTGTTTTGTGTTCCCATAAATATCGAGTTTCTTCATCTAAAATTCCATAGTTTTGGTGCTCTGGAACAGTTTCGATATCTAAAAATAGAATGTTGTTTAAGTTAATTTTTTCAATCATTTTTATATGGTAAATAGTTAATTTTAAAATACATTATATTTCTTACTTAAGAAGAGTAAAAGTATTGTAAGCAATAAAAAACTTATTCCAAAAAGTAAGTCTTGTTTTCTTTTTCTATTCTTAATAGTTTGTCTTATATGTTGTTTAATTTTTTTTAGTTCAGTTTTAAATATTTGAGAATGCTTGAGATTCTTATCATTTTGCGTTGAATTATCTCCAATTAAACTAGATTTTTTATTGCTTATGGATTCTCTTAAAGCAATCTTTTTTGATTTACTAATTTTTTCTCTATTCTTAAAAGCAAAAAAATGGCCACTCATCTTTTTTTATTTTTTCATTTTCAACATTTCGTACGTTTCTTCAATATATAAATATAAATCCTCGCTATGTGGATCGTATGAAGTTTGAACACCTTTTAAATGGCCTAATCTTACAATAATTAACTCGTCTTCGGGAATAACAATTACAAATTGACCTAAATGGCCACGCATATAATATAAATCTTTTCCTAAAAAGTTATGCATCCACCATCCATAGCCATATTCAGGGCTATTTTCAAATCGAGGTGTTACGCATTTTTTTACAAAAGCGCTATCTAGTAATTGTGTTCCGTTCCATTTTCCATTATTCAAATATAATTTTCCAAAACGAGCAAAATCTCTAGCATTACTTCCTATGCAGCAGTATGCTTTTTCGATTCCGTTTGGAGCTTCATCAAGTTGCCAAAGTGCTTCGTTTTCAGCACCCATAGGTTTCCAAAAGTGTTTTGAAACATAATCAGATAAAAATTCTCCGGTTGCTTTTTCAATACACATTGCAAGTAATTGAGTAGCCCCACTTAAATACTTAAAAGATTGTCCGGGTTTTTCATTTATTTCTAAACCTATAATCACATTTTTTAAATCATCATCAAAATAAGCACGAGTTACAATTGAAAACGGACTGTAATATTTTTCATCCCAACTCAATCCAGATGCCATAGAAGATAAATCACCTAAGGTTACGTCTTTTGCATAATTACCTTTTAATTCTGGAAAAAAATCGGTTACTTTTTGGTCTAAACTTTTGATTTTCCCTTCCATAATGGCTTTTCCCATTGCCATAGTAACAACACTTTTTGCCATAGAAAAGGAATTGGTTTTTGAGTTTTTATTAAATCCATCAAAATAACTTTCATGCCATATACTATCGTTTTTAATAATAAGAAATGCAATAGTTTGTAGTTCTTTATGTGTTTTTTGAAGTGTTTCTGTTGCTGGAACAGTATTGTAATCACGAGCTATTGCCCAAGGTTGTGCTATTCCCTTTTTGATTTTTCTATTTGGAAATTCTTTATAATCTTCTAAAAATGCGGTAGTATATCCTTTAAAATATATTGTTTTTACTGCTCGTAAAAGATAATCAACATTAAAAATGTACATTAATAGAATAATACTTGCCAAAACTATAGCAAACCATTTAAAGAATTTTAGAAGAAATTTCATGAGCTATTTTTATAAAATTGTGTTATAAAAGTAGCAAAAAGCGATTTGATTTTATAAAAATCTAAAATAAACTTTCTTGTTTAGATGCATTTTCGTGCTCAAGTAACCATTTTTTACGCCATAATCCACCAGCATAGCCAGTTAGAGATCCATCTTTTCCAATTACGCGATGGCAAGGAATTATAATCCATAGTGGGTTTTTTCCATTTGCAGAAGCAACCGCTCGAATTGCTTTAACATCTCCTAATTTTTTGGATAATTCTAAATAAGAATAAGTTTTTCCATAAGGTATATGTAATAACTCTTCCCAAACTTTTTTCTGAAAATCTGTTCCTTTCGGATTAATAGAAAACGAAAATTCTTTTATTGTACCATTAAAATAGCCATTTAGTTCTTCAACTGCGAGTTGAAATTCTTTCGGAATATCTGTAGATACTTCAATTACATCATCTAGAATTTGAATTTTTGAAATTCCATTTGTATCACCAGTAATTATGGCATTTCCTAAAGGTGTTTTAATTACAATTGTTTTCATAATAAAAATAAAAAACCACCTAAATAAATAGGTGGTTAAATAAGATGTAAAAGCTGAATTAATAATATTTTTAAGATTTAATCTCTTCTTTTTTATCAGTAGCTGGTTCTAGCACTTTTCCTTTAAAAGATAAGGTTTTAACAGCTTCAGTTCCGTTTTCATTAGTTGTAATCGTTACTGATTTTTGGAAAGCACCAACATTTGCAGCATTAAAAGTAGCAGCAACCATTCCTTTTTCTCCTGGTTTAATTGGAGTTTTCGTGTAATTTGCAGCAGTACAACCACAAGCTGGTCTAACATTAGTAATTAAAATAGTTTCTTTTGTATTGTTAGTAAAAGAAAACTCATAAGTTGCAGGTTTTCCTTTTTCAAGATCACCAAAGTCATGCATTTCTTGATCCCATTTAATTACAGATTGAGCTGGAGTAACTGGAGCTTTAACATCAGCAGGAGCTACTTGCATAGCTTTAGCTGTTTCTGTTTTAACTTCTTTTAAAGGAGCAATTTTTGCGTCTTTTACCTGTGCAAATGAAGCACTAACGATAAATAATGCTGCAATTGATAATTTAATTGATTTCATAAGGTATAATTTTTTTAGTTATTTTAAATTTGTTATACAAAACTAAAAAACTTTTATATTGGTCTTGTTAATTAAATTTTAATGATTGTTAACGACATGTTAATAGTAATTTTTAAAACCGCTTTTTTTGTAATATCGAACTCATTATGAAATTTAATAGATTTAATACTGTAATATTTATAGGATTCTTAGCCATTGTAGGTGTAATTATTATGCAATTGTTTTTGCTTAATCAGGCCTATATTTTTGAGAAAAAGGATATGGAAGATAAAATCCATTTCGCTTTACAAGATGTTGTGGAAAAAATCTACTTTGATAATAAGTCTGAATTACCAATTACAAATCCAGTAAAAAAAGTTTCTGAAAATTACTTTATTGTAAACGTAAATGATGTTTTTGAAAACCGAATTTTAGAGCAATATTTAAAACTTGAGTTTGAAAAAGTAAAATTAGAATTGGACTTTGAATATGCAATTTATGATTGCGGTTCTGATGAAATGGTTTATGGTAATTATATTTCTATAGACGGGAAATCGGAAAATTTTTGTGCAGATTGTTTTTCAAAGAATAGTAATTTAACCTATTATTTTGCTGTTCGATTCCCTAATTTAAAGCAAACTTATTTTAAAAGCATATCTCAATATTGGATCTTTACAGGCGTTTTGTTTTTAGTATTAATTATTTATGTGTATTCTGTTTTTTTAATGTTACAACAAAAAAGATATACAGATTTGCAAAAAGATTTCATTAATAATATGACACATGAATTTAAAACGCCTTTGGCTTCTATTTTAATTGCATCTAATTATGCAAGTGCTCAAAATGAAATAAAAGAAAACCCAAAATTGGCAAAATATATTCAAATCATTATAAGTCAGAGTAACAAATTAAATCAACATATCGAAAAGATATTAACCGTAGCAAAAACAGAAACAAAACAAATTTCAATTCAAAAAAAGGCAATAGATGTAATTTCAGCCTTTGAATTAGTTAAAGATAATATCCTTTTAAAGTATCATAATAATATCCAAATTAATTTTGAATCGGAAAACAAATTTCAAATTTTGGCAGATGAGTTTCATTTTTACAATATGGTTTATAATATTTTAGATAATGCTGTAAAATATTCTAAGTCTGATGCTGTGATTGATGTTTTAATTAAAGAAAACCCAAAAGGGTTGCTATTAAAATTTAAAGATAATGGTGTTGGAATTCCTGAAAATGATTTACCTTTTGTGTTTGATAAATTTTTTAGAGTAGCACGAGAAAATAGTAAAGATATTGAAGGATTTGGAATTGGACTTTCATATGTAAAGCGCGTTTGTGAATGGCATAAGTGGAAAGTTTTTGTTACAAATAATGAAGATAAAGGAATTACAGTAACAATTCAATTAAATAAAAACGATTATGAGTAAGAAGCGAATTTTGTATGTAGAAGACGATGAAACTTTAGCGTTTTTAACTGCCGATAATTTAGAACAACACTTTGATGTAACGCATTGCAATAACGGAAAAGAAGCATTTCAACTGTTTTGTAAAGAAACGTTTGATTTGTGTGTTTTAGATATTATGTTGCCTGATATGGACGGATTTGAAATAGCAACTGAAATTAGAAAACGAAATCAGGAAATTCCAATTATTTTTCTTTCGGCAAAAACCATGAAAGAAGACCGAATTAAAGGCTTAAAATTAGGAGCCGATGATTATTTGGTAAAACCCTATTCTATAGAAGAATTAATTTTAAAAATAGAAATTTTCTTAAACCGAAGTCAAAAGTCTGCCGATAATAAAACTACTCAAAAAGAATATAATTTTGGAAGTTTTCATTTTGAACCCGAGAATTATTTGTTGAAAAATGACAGCCAAAAAATCACGTTAACTGAAAGAGAAGCATCATTACTTAAATTGTTTTTAGACAATCCAAACACGGTTTTAAAACGTGAAAAAATATTGATGGAATTATGGGGAAGCGATGATTATTTCCTTGGTAGAAGTTTAGATGTTTTTATTTCCCGATTACGAAAAATCATAAAAGAAGAAACCCACGTGAGAATTGAAAACATTCCGCGCGTGGGCTTTAAATTGGTAGTTGAGTAAATTATAATTACTCGAAACTCATCATATACATTTCTAATGCTTTGCGTTCTTCGGCCGTCATGGCTTTCGTAATAGCAAAGTTGGTTTTCATTGTTTCATATTGTATTGGGTCAACAATTGGTCCTGTTTCCTCATTAATAAAAGAGGCTATACTCGCATTTTTTTCTTTGTAAATTTTAGCAATCTCTTTTATAGATGGTCCAATTACCTTAACATCAGTTTTATGGCAAGCAATACAAGTTCCTTTTCCTTCAAAAAGTTCTTGCCCTTTTGCTAATAATGGATCAACCGAAGTTTTAGTGGATGTCTCAGTTTTTTCTTCAACAGGATTTCCGTAAGCATCCGTTTCTTTTTTTTCGCCACAACTCGTTATGGAAAAGACTATTATAAAAAAGACAAACGATTTTAATATAAGTTTCATTTTAAAATTATTTATTTAATAAAATGGCCGCTTCTTTAGCAAAATAGGTTGATATCAAACTAGCACCAGCTCTTTTAATACACATTAATTGTTCCATCATAATTTTATCATGGTCTAACCAACCTCTTTCAGCAGCCGCTTTTATCATGGCATATTCTCCAGAAACATGAAAAACCGTTACTGGAACATCAACAGCATTTTTTACTTCACGAACGATATCTAAATAGGCAATTCCGGGTTTTACCATAACCATATCGGCTCCTTCTTCCACATCCCACAATGCTTCTTTAACCGCTTCAATTCGATTGGCATAATCCATTTGATAGGTTTTTTTGTCTTTCGGTACTTCTATAGGCTCAGCATCTACATCGGCCTCTTTTGGAGCCGAATCTAAAGCATCACGAAACGGACCATAAAAAGCAGAAGCATATTTAGCCGAATAACTCATAATCCCCACATTATGAAATCCAGCTGCATCTAAACCTTGGCGTAAACGTAAAACACGACCATCCATCATATCGCTTGGCGCTACAAAATCGGCGCCAGCTTTTGCATGAGAAACTGCCATTTTTACCAAAGCATCATTGGTAGCATCATTTGCAACATCGCCTTTTTCAATAATTCCATCGTGACCATAAATCGAATAAGGGTCTAAAGCTACATCGGGCATTACAATCATATCAGGACAAGCCGTTTTAATAGCACGAATGGCTCTTTGCATCAAACCATTATCGTTCCAAGCTTCTTTTCCAGTATTGTCTTTTAAATCATCACTAACTTTTACATAAATGTTCACCGCTCGAATTCCTAAAGTAAAAAGTTCTTTAACTTCTTCTACAGTTAAATCAATCGAGCGACGAAAAATGCCGGGCATGGATGGAATTTCAACTTTTACTTTTTCACCTTCTGCAATAAACATTGGAAACATAAAATCACTAGGACTCAATGTGGTTTCGCGTACTAAACTTCTTATAGATTCGTTTACTCTTAAACGACGACCTCTGTGTAATGGGAACATAATTTATTATATTTGAAGCAAAGTTAAAAAATATATAGGTTATATGCCTTTTAAAGAATTAAAGTTTTGTTATAATTGGAGAACTTATCAAGAAAAATTTCTTTCTCAATTTGAGTCTCATATTCATGATAATCATCTTCATGTGATTGCACCTCCGGGTTCTGGAAAAACCATTTTAGGCTTGGAAATAATGCGCCGAATGAATAAGAAAACTTTAATTTTGAGTCCAACTTTGACCATCAGAAATCAATGGAATGAAAGACTTCAAAGTTTTTTTTCAAACAATTCTAATTTTGAGAATTATTCTTTTGATATCAACGAGCCTAAAGATGTAATTTTTTCGACCTATCAATCTTTGCATTCTTTTTTTAAAAAATGTAAATCCAAAGAAGATTATTTTGAATATTTCGAGAAAAACAAAATCGAAGTTTTAATTTTAGATGAAGCGCACCATCTTAAAAATGAATGGTGGAAATGTTTGTATGAATTAAAAGAACATCAAAAACAAACGGTTGTAGCTCTAACGGCAACTCCTCCATACGATAGTGATGCATTAGAAGTAACTAAATATTTCAAACTTTGTGGTGATATAGATGATGAAATTGCAATTCCTGATTTAATTAAAGAAGGCGATTTATGTCCGCATCAAGACTATGTTTATTTTTCTAAACCAACAGATTTAGAAATAAATCTTATAACTGATTTTAGATTAAAGGTGGCTTCATTTTTTGATTCGCTTGAATTTAATTCTGAATTAATTAGTGTTATTGAAAATCATAGATTTGTTAAAAAGGCACCGTTATTTACTTCCGAAATATATAATAATCCTGAGTATTTTTCGTCTTTATTGATATATCTAAACCATTGTAAAAAAGAGATAGCCATAGAAAATTTTTACATCTTAGGATTTGATAAAAAAGATAAAATTGAAATTCCAAAGTTTGATTTGCAATGGGCTCAAGTATTGCTTCAAAATTTATTATTTAGTGATAGAAAAAATTTAATTGATAAAGAAGTTTTTCTAGAAAAGCTTGAAAATAATGTTAGAAAAATTCATGCTATTGAAGAAGGATTTGTTGATTTTGTTGGAACAAAAAAATTATATCGTTCACTATCTAACAGTAGTAGTAAACTTTCAAGTATTGTTTCGATCATTGAAAATGAAAGAAGAAATTTAGATGAGAACTTAAGAGCTGTAATATTAACAGATTATATAAAAAAGGAATTTTTAACCGTTTCCAATGATGAAGAAATTGATAGGTTAGGAGTTCTTCCGATTTTTCATAGATTAAGAAAGATTTTACCTAAAAATGAAATAGCTGTCTTAACAGGTTCTATTGTAATTGTTCATAACGATTTAAAAAATGAAATATTAGAGCAGATTGAATGTTCTTTTGAATCTTTAGAAGTTGATAGTGAATTTTATGTTATTAAAATTAATGGTTCTTCCAATCAAATAGTTAAAACGATTACCAATTTATTTGAGCAAGGTAAAATCAATATAGTAATTGGCACAAAATCACTTTTAGGAGAAGGTTGGGATGCACCATCTATAAACACTTTAATTTTAGCTTCATTTGTTGGTTCATTTGTCTCTTCAAATCAAATGCGAGGTAGAGCAATTCGTTCGCTGAAAGGCAATAAAAATAAAACAGGTAATATTTGGCATTTAGTTTGTTTAGACGCATCCGATAAACATGGAGGAAGTGATATTGCTACTTTAAAAAGAAGATTCGATTCTTATGTAGGTATTTCAAGTAAAGAACCCATAATTATTGAAAGTGGAATAGATCGTTTAAATTTACCAACGTACTTTGATAATTTCCAATTTGAAATTTTTAATGAAGAAACTTTAAAAGCATCTGAAAATAGAGGTTTTTTAATTAAAGCTTGGAGCGAAGCTGTTACTAAAGGAGCATCATTAACAAGAGAAATCAAGCAATATTACCAAGGTGAAAATGAATATCAGGTTGAAAAACAACAAAAATTTAAAGATGTAGTTAAAACTTCATTTACAGAAATCACTATTGGTTTATCATTATTTTTACCACAGTTTTTAATCAAAAATTTGAATGTTTTATTAACTAAAGGAATGTTAGCCTTTATTTATGCGTTAATCACAGGATTGGGAATTACTTTTGGTGTTAGGTCATACAAAGCAATAAAGGCATATATTCAGTTTGGATATTTGCACAAAGATTTAGAAAAAATTGGACAAGCTCTTGTTGATTCTATGATTCAAAACAACTTTTTTGCAACTCCAAAAAATCAAATAACATTACAATCTTATTTAAATCTGAATGGTGACGCTATTATTTCGATAAAAGGAGTTTCTGAATTTGAAAGCGCTTTATTTATAAACGCAATTGAACAAATTATTCAACCCATTCAAAACCCTAGATATTTGATTGTTAAGACTAATTGGTTTAGGAAAAATTTTGAGATTGAAAATTATTATTCAGTACCTGATATTTTCGGCGACAAGAAAGCTAATATTATAGTTTTCGAAGAACATTGGCAAAGACATGTTGGAAATTCAAAAATTGTATACACAAGATTTCTGGAAGGCCGAAAATTATTGTTAAAAGCACGAATGTTTCATATTAGTAACAGTTTTAAAGAAACTACCAAAAAAGCTGTAATTTGGAATTAATTATAGTTTACATTTAAACCCATTCAACAGGTTTTGCTAATACTTTTAGTAATTTTTCTTCCTCGCTTCCTGGTTCCGGATGATGGTCATATACCCATTGCACATGTGGTGGTAAACTCATCAAAATACTTTCAATTCTTCCGTTTGTTTTTAGTCCGAAAAGAGTGCCTTTATCGTGAACCAAATTGAATTCAACATAACGACCGCGGCGAATTTCTTGCCAAGTTCGTTGTACTTCGGTAAATGACAAATCTTTTCTTTTTTCTACAATGGGAACATACGCTTGTAAGAAAGAATTCCCAACTTCAGATACGAAATTGAACCAATCTTCCATCGACATTTGCTCGGTTGCTTTTAAATAATCGAAAAACAAACCGCCAATTCCTCTGGCTTCAAATCGGTGAGCATTCCAAAAGTATTCGTCGCACTTCTTTTTATAATTCGGATAAAATTCAGGGTTATGTTTGTCGCAAGCATTTTTACAAGTTTGATGAAAATGTTTGGCATCTTCTTCAAACAAATAATAGGGTGTTAAATCTTGTCCTCCACCAAACCATTGGTTGATGATGTTGCCGTTTTCATCATACATTTCAAAATAGCGCCAATTGGAATGAACCGTTGGCACCATTGGATTTTTAGGATGAATCACCAAACTCAATCCGCAAGCGAAAAAGTCCGCTTCTCCTACACCGAACATCTTTTGCATAGTATTGGGTAATTTGCCATGAACGGCTGAAATATTTACACCACCCTTTTCAAAAACTTGTCCGTTTTCAATTACACGTGTTCGTCCACCACCACCTTCTGGTCGCTCCCAAACATCTTCTCTGAATTTGGCGCTACCATCAATAGTTTCTAATCCTTCACAGATTTGATTTTGTAAGGTTTGAATGTAGGTGTAGAATTTATTTTTCATGAATTTTTTAAGAAGTAAGCTAAAGGCTCAAAACTAGTTAAAACTAAGATATTTTACAAATTAATCAAGTTATAGTTTTTAATAAAACATCCTTAATGAAGAGCTTGAATTATGATTTTTATAGTTTAACATTTGGCTCATTTCTAAGAAAAATTTTATACATATCTTTATGGATTGAAAAAGGAAAGACTAATTGTGTGTAAAAAAAATAATTTTTGTTATTTTATTCTAACTCTTTTAAGTTTAAGTAATGTATTTGTTTTTGCTCAAAATGAAACCAATAATTGGTTTTTTGGCAGAAATGCAGGTTTAAATTTTGACGTTGGAGATACAAATATCGTATTAGGTAGCGGTATGTTTACTCCTGAAGGTTGTACAAGCATTTCTGATTTTGATGGTAATCTTATGTTTTATTCTAATGGAGAAAACATTTGGAACAGAAATCATGAAATAATGGATAATGGCGACAATTTATTTGGAGATGTTACAGGTGTTCAAACGGCTATTATTATTCCAAAACCAAATGATGTTTCAACATATTATATTTTTTACACAAGAGAAAATGCAATAAATTCTCCTACATTTATTGCTGCAGGCATTTATTATTCTGAAATAAAATTCACACCTCAAAACCCACTAGGTAGTGTAGTAATTAAAAATCAAAGAATTGCAAATTCTGCAACTTCAAGACTTGCCGCTATCTATCATAATGATACAAATAGTTATAAATTGATAACGGTAACAAAACCAGATTCACCTATAATTGATCCAAACGGTGAAGAATTGTTTGTTTTTAGAATTTTTACTATTTCTGCTTTAGGTATTGATTTAAATTCTACTGTAGTTACAATAAATGAAAACATTGGAACTATTGGAACACTTAAAATTTCTCCAAACGGTGAATATATTGCAATAATAAACTCAGTAAGCATGAAGATTTTCGCTTATGAGTATAATATAGTATTAGATAATTTTCAGTTATATAAAACATTACCTACAGTACCAGCATTTGGGTTGTTTTTAATACCTTACGGATTAGAGTTTTCTCAAGACTCTAACATGTTATACTATTCTGGGTCTAGTGGTTCAGATAGGTATATTGTTCAAATTCAGTTTTCACATTTGAACGATATGAATCCTCCAGACGGATATTTTTTTAATGAGCCTAGGGCACAATCTTTACAGTTAGCTAGAAACGGTAAAATATATGTTTCTAAAGGAGATATAAATTCCCCTTACAGTAGAATTAGTGTAATTAACAAACCTGAGAAATTTGGAATTGAATGCGCTTTTCAGAGAGATGCAATAAATTTTTCTCCAAATGCTTCAACTAAAGGATTGCCTATTTTTGTAGCATCAAGTTTAAGAAACAGAATTATTGTCTCAGATGATGCTTGTGTAAATACTCCTTTTGATTTTGAATTAGATTTGTATGCTCCTATAATTTCAGTTGAATGGGATTTTGGAGACGGAGCTTTTTCAAACCTATTAAATCCTTCACACATATTTACAACTTATGGTTTTCATAAAGTAAAAGCTACAATTACAACATCAAACAGAATTTTTACTTTATATAAAACGATAGAAGTATTTCCGCCAGCTTTCATTGCGCCTAATCAAGTTTTAACCCAGTGCGATAATGATAATGATGGTTTTTCGGTATTTAATTTAGAAAACATAAGTGATTTCATTAGTAATGCAAATTCAGAATTTGAATATTATTTTTATACTAGTTTAGAAGATGCTCAAAATGATGAAAATCGAATTCAAAACCCAATAAATTATACAAATAGATTTAATTCAGAAGAAATTTTTGTAAAAATTATTACAGAAAAAGGTTGTCCTTTTATTACTAGTTTTATAATTGAAAATGTTACAACAACACCTTCAACTCAGTTGCCAAATTTTTACACTTGTGAAAATTCTGATACGGTTTTAAATAATTCTGAAGGAATTTTTGATTTAGATTTTATTAAATTAGAGATAATTTCAATTTTAAATACACCACCAAATTATGAAATTAAATTTTATCCAACTTATTTGGATGCTCAAACTAAATTAAATGAAATAGGTGGTTTGTACACTTCAACAACAAGAGAAATTTGGATTCGAATTGAAGACGAAAACAATAGTTGTAATGGAGTTTTTTCTTTTACTATTGTTGTAAATGAAGAAATAGAAATTAATATAGAAGAAAAATATACTATATGCGATTCTAATGTTCAATCTCCAATTGTTTTAGACGGTGGAATTAGCAATACCTCATGGACTTGGCGAAATATTAGCCTTCAAGTATTGTCAACGGACAGGTTTTTTTCTTTAGTTGATGATGGTAAGTTTTCTGTGGTTTTAGTTAAAGAAGAAAATGGATTAGTGTGTACAGAAACAATTTATTTTGATGTTTACACATCGGTTGCTCCCACTTTACAAGAAATCAGAGTAGATAATGATCAGATTTTTATTTCCGTGAGAGGGCCTGGGAACTATGAATTTTTATTAGATAACATAACATACTCTGGTTCTTCAAAATCTCACACTTTTACTGATTTAGAAGCAGGAATTTATACGATTTATGTACGTGATGTTGATGGATGTTTGTATGCAATTCAAGAAAATGTATTATTAGTTAAGTTTCCAAGATATTTTACTCCTAATGGAGATGGTATTAATGATTATTGGAAACTTTACGGTCCAATTAATGATTATTACTCTTCAGCAGAACTTGTTGTTTATGATAGGTATGGTAATTTACTTCATACCATGAATTTTATAGAAAACAACACAGGATGGGATGGAACTTTTAATAATAAAAAACTACCTGCCACAGATTATTGGTATAAAATAGTTTTTAAAGATTTTAACAATAATACCTTTGAGAAAAAAGGGCATTTTAGTTTAACAAGATAAAATAATATGACGGTTTAGTATGTAGGTGTAGAATTTATTTTTCATGTTCTAATTCATATAATTCCATATCCAATGGAGTTTCATTTGGAGGTGTGTATTCATTTAAAAGTGTTGTTTTCCATTCGAAACCACATTTTTCTGCAACTTTACAACTTCCAATATTTGTTTTATGAGCAATAATTTGAAATTTATTGAATCCTAAAACTTCAAATCCATATTTTGAGGTTAGCGCAATAGCTTTTGACATCCAACCTTTGTTTTCATATTCTGTACTTATACAATAAGCAAATTCACCTTGTTTGGTATCCCAATTTATTTCTTTGATGATAATCAAACCTGCTATTTTTGAATTTGAAATATCTTTAATTCCAAATGTAAATTCAGATTTTGAAGCGTTTTCTTTTCTTTTTTCTTCAATATAACTTAAACTATCAGTATAGGATTGATTTTTTGACAACGTAATTGGAAAGTACCGTTTAAAGTTATCAAAATTCAAGACCATCATTTCAGATAAACTTTTTGCGTCATCTGCTTCTAAAGTGATTATATGAAATGAATCGGTTGTTATCATTAGTTATTTCTGAGTGATTAGATTTTATAGATTATATGGGTGAAGAATTTATTTTTCATTTTTTACTAAAAATTCAAATACAAACTCAACAGCATCTTTTTCGGATTTGAAATAATTTATATCATGACGATTTCCTTTGTCATCTATTGAATAAAATATATATAAACCATGAACATCTTCTAATCCTTCACCAATATCAGTAACATATTTATTTCTTTTGTTATTAGATAGATAAAAGTTTTTGATGTTATTATTTGTCATCCAATTTTCAAGTTCAATGATTGTATTCATTTATGGGTATTTTTAATAACAATAAAATTTTGAAAACCTTGCAGGAAAATTGATTACTGAAAACTGTGACTGTTTACTTCTTATACTCCTTCACTGCTTCAACAAAAGCCTTCGCATGATCAACAGGAATATTTGGTAAAATTCCATGACCTAAGTTGACGATGTATTTATCTTTTCCGAATTCGTCAATCATTTCGTGAACCATTTTTTTGATGGTTGGAATTGGAGAAAGTAAACGACTTGGGTCAAAATTTCCTTGTAAAGTGATATCACCACCAGTTAAATAACGCGCATTTCTTGGTGAACATGTCCAATCTACTCCAAGTGCTGATGCTTTTGATTTTGCCATGTCGTTCAAGGCAAACCAACATCCTTTTCCAAAAACAATTACTTCCGTTTCTTCGGCTAAAGCTTCTACAATTTGATTAATGTATTGCCATGAAAATTCTTGATAATCTACTGGAGACAACATTCCTCCCCATGAATCAAAAATTTGAATCGCATTACAACCTGCTTTTACTTTTTCTTTTAAGTATAAAATCGTCGTATCGGTAATTTTTTGCAATAATAAATGTGCTGCAACCGGATTTGAAAAACAAAATCCTTTAGCCGTATCAAAACTTTTAGAACCTTTTCCTTCTACTGCATAACAAAAAATTGTCCATGGCGAACCAGCAAAACCAATTAATGGCACTTCGTCGTTCAGCATTTCTTTGGTTAGTTTTACCGCATCCATCACGTAACCTAAAGTTTCGTGAATATTCGGCACAAAAACCTGATTTACTTGTTCGGCTGTACGAATTGGATTTGGAATTATCGGACCTAAATTATCTTTTAATTCTACGTGAATTCCCATTGCGCGGGGCACCACTAAAATATCAGAAAATAAAATGGCAGCATCTGGTTTTACAATTCGAATCGGTTGTACTGTGATTTCAGCCGCTAATTCTGGAGTTTCGCAACGTGTAAAAAAATCATATTTATCGCGTAATGCTCTAAATTCTGGCAAATATCTTCCTGCTTGACGCATCATCCATACAGGTGGACGTTCAACAGTTTCTCCTTTTAATGCTCTTAAAAATAAATCGTTCTTTAACATGATTTTTGTTTTTCCGACTCGACAGGTTTTAAAAACTATCTGGTCTTGTTTATTTATAATATTTTATGACTTCATTAATCACATTTTCAACGGTGGGTTGCGATGCAATTATTATATTTTTATATCCCGAAACTTCGGGAATATTTTCTAATGTTTTTGCGGTGGTTGTGCCGATACAAAAACACGTTTTATTTTCTAATGTATTGTTTTCTAAAAAGCTATTTACACCTGATGGACTGAAAAACAAAACGCCATCAAATTTTTCTTTTACTTGATGTGGTTTCGGTTTGGTTTCATAAACGATAACTTCGTTGTATGTAATCTTATTTTGTAGAAAATAATTTGGAATTGTATTTTTTCTAATATTTCCACAGAAGAAGATAAACGAATTGCTTTTGTATTTTGAATCGATTATTTGAATCAAATCTTCGGCATAATCAGCACTTTCAATAACGGAGAAACCTTTCTTTTCGAGAAACCTTTTGGTCTTACTTCCTACACACAAACAAGAAATGGAATGAACGTTTTTTACATCCGATTTTAAAACACTTTTTACTGCTTGTTTACTTGTAAAAATGAAGTAATCCTTTGGTTGAGGTGTTTCAAATGAAATGGATTTAGTTTGAATAAAATTCTTTTCTACAAGTACAATTTTAGCATCAGCAAATTTCTTTTTTAATGCTTTTGGTAGTTTTTTTGTAGCGAGAATATTAACCATTATTAACTTCTAATTTGATGTTCTTCCTGATCCTGACAATAGGTTTCAATATCTTTATTATATCCATAAACTACTAAAATATCACATTCTAAAACAACTGTTTCAGGATTTGGACGACCAATTGATTCTTTTACAATTGATTTTTTTCCAATTAAATTACGTTTTTCTCTTTTGCGAATAATAGTAATAAGAGTTAAATGATACGTATCTATAGAATCTAATTCACCTAAAGTTTTTCCGTAAAATTCTGGTTTGGCTTTAACTTCTGAAATCGTATAATTATCATCTAATTGATAGTTTTCTAAAGTAGATTTAAAATTAATTTGCTTGGTTAATCTGTCTGCAGATTCTTGCTCAGGATGAATAATGCTGTGAATTCCCATTGCTTCTAATACGGTGTCGTGAATAGGAGATAAAGCTCTACTAATAATTTTCACGTCACTTAATTTTTTAATAATGGCAGTTGTAATAATGGCAGCACCTTCATTTTCTCCAATGGCAACAACAACCTTATCAGCATCTTTTAAAGGAACTGCTTCATAAGCTAATTCATTAGTAGAATCCATACAAATGGCATGAGAAATTTTATCTTTTACAAGATTTACTTTGTCCATTTGTTTGTCTATTCCTATTACTTCGTTTCCAGTTTCTGTTAGTGATAATGCTAACGACATTCCGAAGTTTCCAAGGCCAAAAACTATTATTTTCATAAAAATAATATTAGTTAATTAAAATATTTTCTTTTGGATACTCATAAAATTGATGATTTAACTGACGTAATAAACCAATCATTAAATTGAGCATTCCTATTCTTCCAACAAACATGACAATAATAATTATATATTTGCTAGGTTCTGATAATGTTGGGGTAAAGTTTAAACTCAAACCAACAGTACTATATGCCGAAAAACATTCAAAAACAACCGTTAAAAGCGGTGTGTCTTTTGGTTCAAAAATTAATAAACCCATAATAGCAATTCCTATAACTATTAACGAAATACATAGTATAGCAAAAGCACGAGAAGTTGATTCACTTGTAATTCTTCTTCCTAAAAATTGGATTCTACTTTTACCTCTTGCTACAGCAAAAATATTTAAAGTTGCTAATGCAAATGTACTGGTTTTAATACCACCACCTGTTGAAGCAGGCGATGCTCCAATCCACATTAAAAAGATTATAAATAATAAAGAGGGTACAGTCATTTCTGTAAAATCGATAACATTAAATCCGGCTGTTCTAGGTGTAACAGCATTAAATGCTGCATTGGTAATTTTCCCAAATAGTGTTTTATGAACTAATAACGTATTGTTGTATTCAGAAATAAATAGGAAAATCCAACCCATAAGTAACAAAATAATTGTTGTATAAATTACTATTCTTGTGTTTAGAGTAATAATTCGGACTTGTTTGTGAATTCTTTTTTTATCAAAAAATTCTAAAACATGTGTTTTGATATATTGATAGAAGTTAAATATAATGTTATGACCAAGTCCTCCAAAAATAATTAAAACCATTATAATCCATTGAAAGCCATAATGAAAACGAATACTTTCATCATATAATCCGCTTGAAAAAATAGAAAAACCAGCATTACAAAATGCCGATATAGAATGAAATAATGAAAAGAAGAATTTATTAGAAATAGTATTATTGTCTATTATGGTGGTGTAAATAAAAATGGATCCGATTATTTCTACCGAAACAGTAAAAATAACCACGTTAAGAGCGGCTCTAAAAACATCTTTTAAACCTTCTTGAGCGATAAAGTCTTTCGTGTTTAAACCTTCTTTAAATGACGAACTTCCTCTAAAGAAAAAGGCAAAAAATGAAGTAAAAGTTAAAATACCAATTCCGCCAAGTTGAATTAAAACCAAAATTATAGATTGACCAACAAATGTAAAATCGTTTGCCGTATCTACAACAGCTAAACCCGTAACACATACAGCACTTGTGGAAGTAAAAATTGCATTAGTAAACGATATTCCGTTTGTGGTTGCACTTGGCAACATTAATAAAAAAGCTCCTGTTAAAGCTAAAATCACAAAACTCCCAACAAATACAATTGCCGGATTAAAGTAAATATCATATATGTGACGAACCAAAACCAATAATCGAATTAAGAAATAAAAGATAAGTCCGCCTTCTAAAATGGGTTTAATTTTTTGTAAAACATATTGTATTGGAAATTCGATATTTAGAATAGCAATAATACCAGAAAAAGATAAGATTCCCGTTAATAATATGAAATTAGCCAAAGCAACTTTTTTATTGCTTTTATATTTATAAGTAAAAAATTTAAAGGCATTAAAAGCAAGTAAACCAAGACTTAAAATTATTAAGCCAATTACATGAGGAGAATTATAGTTTTCTTCAAAATCGTATCCAAAATCAAAAACTATAAAGAGCAATACAATAATATCAAAAAACCGATATAAATAATTAAGTAATGATTCTTTCTCCATTTAGAATGTGTTATTTTTTTAAATCAAGACGAATACTTTCCATTAAAGCAGCACCGCCATTGTTTAAAATTTCTTTAGCACAATCAGCGCCAAAGTTCTTATAAGAATCAAAATTACAACTTTTTTTGATTATGTGTTTTTCTTTTCCGTTTAAAGAAAACAAAACACCCTCAAATTCAATATTTTCTGTAGTAAATTTAGCCAATGCACCAATAGGAGCAGAACAGCCACCTTCTAATGTTTTTAAAAATTGTCTTTCTATAAAAGTACAAATTTCGGTTTCTCTATCATTTAATTTTGCTAAAGCTTCAGTGCAATAAGTATCTTTTTCCATTGCAACCACAACCATTGCGCCTTGAGCAGGAGCAGGAGTCATCCAGTCTAAATCGATATAATTTTCGGGTTTAATGTTAATTCGCTCCAAGCCAGCAGCAGCAAATACAGCACCATTCCATTCGCTTTCATTTAATTTTTGCATGCGCGTATTTACATTCCCACGTAAATCAACCACCTTATGATTTGGATATTTATTTAACCATTGTGCTTGTCTGCGCAAACTTCCTGTAGCAATAGTTCCTGATGAAGTTAAAAAATCTAAATTGCCTTTGTGAACTAAAATATCAAGGGTGTTGGCACGTTCTAAAACAGCCGCTTGCACAATCCCAATTGGTAAAGCGGTAGGAACATCTTTCATAGAATGAACGGCAATATCTACTTGACCATTTAACATGCCAATATCTAAAGTTTTAGTAAAAATTCCGGTAATTCCTAATTCGTATAAAGGCTTGTCTAATATAATATCTCCTTGAGATTTTACGGCAATAATTTCAGTTTTATAACCTAAATCGTTTAATTTTTTTTGAACAGTATGTGCTTGCCAAAGTGCTAATTCACTGTCTCTTGTGCCAATTCTAATAATTTTACTCATTACTTTACAGCCGTTTCTATTTGAAAAATCTTTTCAATCCATTCAATACTTTCGTCTACCATTGTTTCATCATCTTTTAAATGATTTGCAAAATGGTTTGTGATTTTTTGAATTATTCTTGCACTGATTAATTCGGCTTGTTCCTCATCAAAGTTTGAAATTTTCTTACGTTGAAAATTCAATTCACCATCTTTAATAGAATTCAATTTTGCTTTTAAAGCATGAATTGTTGGCGCAAATTTGCGTTGTTTTGTCCAAGCTAAAAATTCATCTTTAATTTCTTCAATAATTGCTTCGGCAGCAGGAATATGTTTTTTTCTATTTTCTAATGTTTCATCTGTCATTTCTGCCAATTGATCCATATGAACTAGTGTAACAGTATCTAATTCTTTAACGTTTTCATTTACGTTTTTAGGTATCGATAAATCTAAAATTAATAAAGGTTTTTTCAGATTTAAAATGGCTTTATCTACGGTAGGATTTAAGGCTCCAGTTGCTACAACTAAAACATCTGCTTTTTGAATTTCTAATTGTAAATCGGCATAATCTTTTACAATTACGTTTAGTTTATTGGCAATTTTCTCAGCTTTGTCTTTGGTTCTATTAATTAAGGTAATATGTTCGTGTTTCGAATGTTTTACTAAGTTTTCACACGTATTTCTTCCAATTTTTCCGGTTCCAAAAAGTAATATATTTTTGTTTGAAATATCTTCAACATTTTTAAAAATATATTGCACAGATGCAAAGGAAACAGATGTTGCTCCTGATGAAATTTCAGTATCGGTTTTTATTTTTTTACTGGCCTGAATTACCGCATTAACTAGTCGTTCTAAAAAGTTGTTAGCAAGATTAAGTTCTTTACTTTGTACAAATGCATTTTTTAATTGACTTATAATTTCAAAGTCACCAAGAATTTGACTATCTAAACCAGTTCCTACACGAAACATTTGTGAAATGGCTTCGTTATTTTTATATACAAAAGCTACTTTTTGAAAATCTTCAACTGTTCCTTGACTGTTTTCGCAAAGTAATTTGATTAATTGAAATGGATGTTGAGCAAAACCATAAATTTCAGTTCGATTACATGTTGATGTAACCACTAAACTTTCCAATCCTTCTTCTTTTGCCTGAAGTAATAAATTTAGCTTAGCTTTATCATCTAAGCTGAATTTACCTCTCATTTCAGCATCGGCTTTTTTATAACTCAAACCAATTGCATAGAATGTAGGATGTTTCGCAAATGTGTTGTTTTCCATAGTTTTTACTCTTTCCTAAAAGTTTAACAAAATTATTAGACTATCATTTATAAAAGTAACGCTCAAAGTACTTTTTGTGTCGATAAAAGATATTTTACATCTTATTTATCTTTTTAGCGTTATTTCTATTAAATTTGTAGCAAAATCAAGTGTTTCGAATTTAACTATGTAGAATAATTCTAAATAACAATTTGATTTTTGTATGTAACTATATCCGAAAAAATATCGCTATGGGTTCTCAAGAAGAAATTAAAATTGAAAATGATTTTATTTTATATCTTTTTCAAAATGATGGAGACGAAATGTATCGAATTCAAAAACCTGTAAATCAAGGTTTTATTCAGTTTCATTTTGGGTTAAAAGGAAAAGGAAAATTTATCTTTAATCAAGGAAGTTATGCTTTGGATTTAAAAGAAGAAAAGTCCCTTTTGTTTTATAATCCGCAAAAAGAATTGCCATTAAATCTAGAATTAGCTCCACATACTTGGGTGGTTTCGGTTATTATTTCTATCAAGAAATTTCACGGTTTGTTTTCATCACAAGCAGAACATATTCCGTTTTTGAGTGAAGATAATAAAGATAAAAAGTATTATAAAGAAAACGATATTAGCCCATCAATGGCTATTGTATTGAGTCAATTATTACATTACAATTTAAATTCGTTTATTAAAAACTTGTATTACAAAGGAAAAGGATACGAATTGTTAAGTTTGTATTTTAACCGTTCAGAAGATCCAAACGCAGAGCAATGCCCGTTTTTAATTGATGAAGAAAATGTGTTAAAAATTAAAAAGGCTAAAGAAATAATGATTTCAAGCATGGCAGAACCACCAGGATTAGAAGAGCTATCAGATCAAGTGGGGCTAAGCTTGAAAAAATTAAAAATGGGTTTCAAACAAATTTACGGCGATACTGTTTATGGCTTTTTATTTGAATACAAAATGGATTATGCCCGACAATTGTTAGATAGTGGTTCGTATAATGTTAATGAAGTTGGTTTAAAAATAGGATACAGTACAGGAAGCCATTTTATTGCAGCATTTAAAAAGAAATTTGGTACTACACCAAAAAAATATCTAATGAATTTGAATACCAATGTGTAAAACCAATTGATATCAATTTCGAATATCAAACAATTAATAAAAAAATGATAATTTAAAAAGTAAAATAATCAAATTAATTACTTTTATAAAAAAAACCGCCAAATGAAAGGAGTATTATTAGTAAATTTAGGATCGCCAGAAAGCCCAACAGCAAAAGATGTTAAGCCTTATTTAGATGAATTTTTAATGGATAAATACGTAATAGACGTTCCGTTTTTATTACGTGCTTTATTAGTTAGAGGAATTATTTTGCAAACGCGTCCTAAAAAATCTGCCGAAGCCTATGCAAGAATTTGGACAGATGAAGGTTCGCCTTTAATTGTGATTTCAAAAAAAATGCACCAAAAGGTTCAAAAATTGGTTGATGTTCCTGTTGCTTTGGCAATGCGATATGGAACTATAACTATTCAAAAAGGGTTACAAGAACTAAAAGATAAAGGTGTTACCGAAGTAATGTTGATGCCTTTATATCCGCAACATGCTATGGCTTCAACCACTACTATTTTAGTTTTGGCAGAAGAATTGCGCCAGAAGCATTTTCCAGAAATGACGTTTACTAATGTTCCAGCATTTTATAACAAACCCGATTTTATTCAGGCATTAGCAAATTCTATTAAAAAACACTTAGATGGATTTGAATATGATCATTTATTATTTTCGTATCACGGAATTCCAAAACGTCATATTCGTAAAACAGATGTCACTAAATCACATTGTAAAATAGATGGATCTTGTTGTAACACGCCTTCACCAGCACATGAGTTTTGCTACCGTCATCAATGTTACGAAACCACAAAACAAGTTGTAAAATTATTAGGAATTCCAGAAGGAAAATACAGTCAAACCTTTCAATCGCGTTTAGCTGGAGATAAATGGTTAACACCTTACACGGATGTTGAAATCAACAAAATGCCTGAGCAAGGAATTAAGAAATTAGCAGTTGTAACTCCGGCATTCGTTTCCGATTGTTTAGAAACATTAGAAGAAATTGCAATGGAAGCTAATGAACAATTTTTACATCATGGAGGTGAAGAATTTATGGCAATTCCATGTTTAAACGACGACGATGAATGGTGTGGTGTGGTGGCAAATTGGATCAAAGATTTCCAAAAATAATAAAGATAAAAGAACAAAGAAAAAGACTTCTAAATGGAACTTTACAACTACATAAAATCACTTCATTTAATTTTTGTAATCACTTGGTTTGCGGGGTTGTTTTATATTGTTCGTTTGTTTGTGTATCATGCAGAAGCCAAACAAAAACCACAACCCGAACAAGATATTTTAATTAAACAATACCAATTAATGCAATACCGTTTGTGGTATATAATTACTTGGCCAAGTGCAATTTTAGCAAGTATTTTTGCTTTTTGGATGTTGTTTTTTACATCATTAGGACAATCTTGGTTGCAAATGCCATGGATGCATGTAAAGTTGGCATTTGTTTTGTTGTTATACATTTATCATTTAAAATGTCATCAAATTTTTAAGCAATTGCAAATGGATGAAGTTAAACATTCTTCTGGATTTTTTAGACTTTGGAACGAGGGTGCTACCCTAATTCTTTTTGCAGTAGTATTTTTAGTAATTTTAAAGAATGCTGTTAACTGGATTTTTGGAGTTCTGGGAATTATTGCTTTTTCGCTACTTTTAATGATAGGATATAAATTTTATAAAAAAATTAGAGAAAAAAACAACAGTTAATTGTTGCTAAATAAAATGGACAGAATATTCAATTTTAAAAATCTTTCTTTACGTGTAAGAATCTTTCTATCCATGATATTCTTAACATTGATAGCTTCTGTACTTATTGCAACGGTTTCTATTTATCAATTTAGAAAAGAAGCCCGAGAGTATCATCAAGACAGATTAGAACGAAAAGAAACTGCCATTGCAGAACATATTAATTACGTGCTTCAAACCACTACTTATCCGTTAAGTACCGAAAATATTCCGCTTATATTTAAGGAAAAGATTTTCGAATTAGCTGATATTCACAGCATGGAAATTAATTTTTTTGATTTAAAAGGGAAACTTTTAATTTCATCAAAAGCCATTTTTAAACTAGATAAAGACAAGCCTAAAATAAATCCATCAACATTAAGAATTATTCAATCTTCATTAGATAAAAGATATATTGAATTTTCAAAAATTGAAGGACAATCTTTTCGTTCTTCCTATACTTATTTAAAAGATACCAAGTTTAAACCTATGGGAATTTTAAATTTGCCATATGAAGAAAATACTGAGTTTTATGACAATGAGGTTCAAAATTTCTTAATTCGATTTGGACAAGTTTATGTGTTCATGTTTTTAATTTCAATAGTTCTTTCTTACTTTTTGTCTAGTTATATCACAAAATCATTAAAAATCATTAGTGATAAAATGCAAGAAACACAATTAAATCAGCGCAATGAAAAAATTGTAATTGAAGACGGTAGTAAAGAAATTAATTTGTTAATCAAATCTTACAATAATATGGTGGATAAACTTGAAGAAAGTGCCACTATTTTAGCACAAAGCGAAAGAGAGCAAGCCTGGAGAGAAATGGCAAAACAAGTAGCACACGAAATTAAAAATCCGCTTACTCCAATGCGATTAACAGTGCAAAGTTTTCAACGAAAATTTGATTCAACTGACGTTAATATTTCAAAAAAATTAGACGATTACACTAAAACAATTTTACAACAAATTGACACTATGAGTTCAGTAGCAAATGCTTTTTCAAATTTTGCTACTATGCCAGCCCAACAAAACGAAACTTTAAATGTGGTGTATATTGTTAAGATGGCATTGGAAATTTTTAACGAAGATTTTATACAATTTTCAGCTTTAGAAGACGAAATTATTGCCAAATTAGATCGCACTCAATTGATTCGTGTTATTACTAATTTAGTAAAAAATGCAGTTCAAGCCATTCCGGAAGAGCAAGAAAACAAAATGGTTTTTGTAACTGTCTTTAGACAAGATAACGAAGTTAAAATAGCCGTAAAAGATAATGGTAAAGGAATTTCTGAAGAAAATATTGAGCGTGTTTTTGAACCAAAATTCACCACAAAATCAAGCGGAATGGGACTTGGTTTGGCAATTATTAAAAATATAATAGAAAATTATAACGGAACAATTACCTTTGATACACAATCTAATGAAGGAACTGAGTTTTTGGTTTCTTTTCCAATAAATGATAATAAATAATTAAAAAATGGAAAATATTCTTATTGAAAAACAAGACGCAATTGCGGTTATAACCATTAATAGACCTACAAAATTGAACGCTTTAAACAAAGCTACAATTCAGGAGTTACATGATGGATTTAAAATTTTAAATGAAGATGCTGCTGTAAAAGCAATAATTATTACAGGAAGTGGAGAAAAAGCATTTGTTGCAGGTGCTGATATTTCTGAATTTGCCGATTTTTCAATAGAAGAAGGAGGAAAATTAGCAGCTGAAGGTCAGACGTTATTGTTTGATTTTGTTCAAAATTTACAAACACCAGTTATTGCAGCAGTTAATGGTTTTGCTTTAGGTGGCGGATTAGAATTGGCTATGTCTTGTCATTTTAGAGTAGCTTCAGATAATGCAAAAATGGGATTGCCAGAAGTAACTTTAGGAGTTATTCCAGGTTATGGAGGAACACAACGTTTAGCCCAATTAGTAGGAAAAGGTCGTGCTATGGAAATGATTATGACAGCTGGCATGATAGATGCAGAAACCGCTAAAAATTATGGTTTAGTGAATCATGTTGTAGCACAAGAAGAATTACTAGATTTTACAAAAGGAATAGCTACTAAAATCACTAAAAATTCTAGTGTTGCTATTGCAAAAGCAATTCAAGCTATAAATGCAAATTATATTGATGGGGTTAATGGTTACGAAGTTGAAATTAAAAACTTTGGAGCTAGTTTTGGTACTGAAGATTTTAAAGAAGGGACAACAGCATTTTTAGAAAAAAGAAAAGCAATATTTCCTGGTAAATAAATAGAAACCCAATATTAAACATGCCTCAAATAGTCAGATACTATTTGGGGTATTTTTTTGCATCTACTCATTAATATTTTTATTAATTTCATAATTTTTAATTGTTAAATTGTTTAATTTTGAACAGAATTTTAACTTTATTGATAATTCATCAAAAACAACACAACAATTATGACCCTAAAAATTAATGACTTCGTAGCAGAAGTAGCGAAAAAAAACCCAAACGAGCCAGAATTTCTTCAAGCGGTTCATGAAGTAGCCGAAACGGTTATTCCTTTTATTGAAAATAACAAAAAGTATCACGATAAAATGCTTTTGGAAAGAATGGTTGAGCCAGAACGCGTGGTTATGTTTCGAATTGCATGGATTGATGATGCTGGAAAAACAAAAATAAACAAAGGATATCGTATTCAAATGAATTCGGCGATTGGTCCTTATAAAGGAGGATTACGTTTTCACCCTTCAGTGAATTTAAGTATTTTAAAGTTTTTAGCTTTTGAACAAGTATTTAAAAACAGTTTAACTACTTTGCCAATGGGCGGAGGAAAAGGAGGTTCTGATTTTGATCCAAAAGGAAAATCAGATACAGAAATCATGCGTTTTTGCCAAGCTTTTATGGATGAATTATTTAGACATATTGGTCCTGATACCGATGTTCCTGCTGGAGATATTGGTGTTGGAGGTAGAGAAGTAGGTTACATGTTTGGAAAATACAAAAAGTTACGTAATGAATTTACAGGTGTACTAACAGGAAAAGGAATTTCTTTTGGAGGCTCGTTAATTCGTCCTGAAGCTACAGGTTACGGAACCGTTTATTTTGCACAAAGCATGTTAGCTACAAAAGGATCTTCATTTCAAGGTAAAACAGTTTTAGTTTCTGGTTCAGGAAACGTGGCACAATATGCAATAGAAAAAGCAACTCAATTAGGAGGAAAAGTAGTTACTGCTTCAGATTCTTCAGGATATATTTATGATGCTGATGGAATTGATTCCGAAAAATTAGCGTATATCATGGAAATTAAGAATGTAAATTACGGAAGAATTTCTGATTATGTGGTAAAATATCCAAGTGCTAAATTTATTGCAGGTAAACGTCCTTGGGAAGTAAAAGGTGATATTGCATTACCTTGTGCAACGCAAAACGAATTAAATGGTGAAGAAGCAAAAATATTAGTAAATAACGGATGTATTTGTGTTGCTGAAGGAGCTAATATGCCATCTACACCAGAGGCAATTACTGAATTTCACAATGCAAAAATTTTATTTGCTCCAGGAAAAGCATCTAATGCTGGTGGAGTTGCAACATCTGGTTTAGAAATGTCTCAAAATTCATTACGTTTGAGTTGGACTACAGAAGAAGTAGATCAAAAATTATTCAAAATCATGAGTGATATTCATGAATCTTGTATAAAATATGGAACAAATGCTGATGGATATGTTGATTATGTAAAAGGAGCTAATATTGCTGGTTTTGTTAAAGTAGCAGATGCTATGTTAGCACAAGGAGTAGTATAAAAAAATAAGATTAAAAATTAAAGCGGTTTTCTTTAAGAGAACCGCTTTTTTTATTCTTCTCCATCCCATTCCGCATAAAAATGAGCTAAAAAAGTAACCATGAAATCATGGCGTTTTTGAGCTATTTTTTTACCTGATTTGGTATTCATTTTGTCTTTTAAAAGCAATAATTTTTCGTAAAAATGATTTAAGGTTGGTGCTGTACTATTTTTATATTCTTCTTTACTCATGCCTAAATTTGGCTGAATATTTGGATCATAAATAGCTCTGTTTTTAAAACCACCATAATTGAAGGTTCTTGCAATTCCTATTGCACCCATTGCATCTAGTCGGTCAGCATCTTGAACTATTTCTAATTCTTTAGAATGAAATTTCTTTTCAAAATTACCTCCTTTAAACGAAATATTTTCAATAATAGCAACTACATGGTCAATACTACTTTCAGAAACATTTTGAGATTCCAAAAAAGTTCTGGCTGTTTTAGGTCCAATTAATTCATCGCCATCATGAAATTTAGAATCGGCAATATCGTGAAGCAATGCCGCTAATTTGACAACAATTAAATCGCAATCTTCTTCTTCTGCAATTAATAAAGCATTTTTATAAACACGTTCAATGTGAAACCAATCATGACCTCCCTCAGCATGAGTTAGTTGATTCTTTACAAAAAGTATAGTATTATTGATAATTTGCATGGTTCTAATTTACAAAAAAAAATTCCAAACTCATAATAGAATTTGGAATCTTAAATTTATTTTTTAGATCTTATTTTACTAAAGCAGGTTCTACCCATTTAAAAAGTTGGCCTTCAGCAGGAACAATCATTCTTTCCGAAATTCTAGCCATACGAGCAGGTAATTTCATTAGATAATCGCGTGCTTTTTCTGCCTCATCTGTAAGATTACAAATTTTATCTATTTCCCACTTTTCATTTAGCTTTTGAAGAATATCTACATAATCCATGGCAGTATAAACGCCTAATCGTTGTGCCGATTCTGAGAATTTTTCAAATGCAGTTCCAATACTTTCACCTGACTCTCTAATTAAATGAGCTGGCATCGTAATTTTTTTCTTCATCATGTATTGAAACGACAACATCATTTCACTAGGATCTACTTCAAAAATTCGTTTCACAAATTCGCTATACGCTAAGTGATGACGCATTTCATCTCCTGCAATTAAATTACACATTTTGTGTAGTTTTTTATCGCCATATTTTTTTGCAAGTAATGCCACACGATTGTGCGAAACATAAGTTGCTAATTCTTGAAAACTTGTAAACACAAAGTTTTTGTATGGATCTCTTCCTGTTCCTGGATCAAAACCATCATTAATTAAATGATGTGTTGTGATTTCAACTTCGCGCATATTCACTCTTCCTGAAAGGTATAAGTATTTGTTTAATGCATCACCATGGCGGTTTTCTTCTCCCGTCCATTGGCGTAACCATTTTGCCCAACCATTATCACCGTTTTCTCCTTTTTGGGCAACACCTTCTACATCCATTAACCAAGTTTCGTAAGTTGGTAATGCTTCTTCCGTAATGGTATCTCCAACCAAAGTAACCCAAAAATCATAAGGTAAATCTTTTGCAATTTCGCGAAGTTCTTTAACTTCTTCTATGAAGTTGTCTTTTGTTGAATCTGGAAGTAAATCAGTTGGTTGCCAAATTTTTTCAACTGGAATTAAGAATTCTTCCATGAAATGATCTACTTTTTTTTCTAAAAATTGCATCACTTCTAAACGTACATTTTGTATAGACATGTGTTTATATTTTAATATTTTGTGTAATAATTTTTTCGGTTTTTTCGAAAATCTCTTCAAATTTATAATCTGAAATTTTCATAGCTTCATGAATTGTAAAATGTAAACTCGTGCCTAAACCAAGTGGGAATTGCCCAAATTTAGTCATTTTCCATGAATTGTTAATCGTAATTGGTAAGAAGTAAGCGTCTGGAGCAAACTTGTATAACATTTTTAAACCATTTACAGCAAAAGGCTTTGGTTCTCCGGTTTTACTTCTAGTGCCTTCTGGGAAAATCACTACCGAATAATTGTTATTGTTTACCAATTCGGCTACTTTTTTAATTTCGGGCAAGGCTTGTTTTGGATCTTTTCTATTGATTAATGCAGAACCTCCGTGACGTAAATTATAAGAAACACTCGGAATTCCTTTTCCTAATTCTATTTTACTGATGAATTTTGGATGTACTTTTCGTAAAAACCATATAATAGTGGTGATGTCGTGTAAACTTTGGTGATTGGCAACAATAATTAATGGCTTGTTTTCAGGAATATTTTCCATTCCTTCAATGTGATATGTAGTGCCAACAAGATGAGCAGTTCTAACTAAAAACCAGTTCAAATAAGCAACACTTAAACGATGTGCATTGTATCCAAAAAGATTAAAGCATATCCATTGGATAGGATGAAATAGCACCAACCAAAGTAAAAAAAATGTGTAATAAATAATAGTAAGCGGATATGAAAGAATTTTTTCCATATAAAAAACCAATTTTGACAAAAGTAAGCTATAAAATAAAAAACCACCAATACTTTGGTGGTTTTTATTATATGCTAGCATAGTAATTAGCAAAATTCGTTATATGCGTCTTTTAAATTTTCAGCAATTAATTCAGCCGGACGACCTTCAATGTGATGACGTTCTAACATGTGAACCAATTCACCATTTTTAAACAAAGCCATACATGGCGATGATGGAGGAAAAGGAAACATGTGTTGGCGTGCTGCATCAACAGCATCTTTATCAACACCAGCAAAAACAGTTACTAATTGAGAAGGTTTTTTAGTGCCATCTAAACTCATTTTTGCTCCCGGACGTGCATTTCTGGCAGCACAACCACAAACTGAGTTAATAACTACTAAAGTTGTTCCTTCGTTTTTTAAAGCATTTTCTACTGCTTCTGCGTTATATAATTCTTGAAAACCAGCCTCTGTTAATTCAGCGCGCATAGGTTTTACCATTTCTTCTGGATACATAATTTGTCTTATTATAAGTTAACGAGTGGCAAAGTTACAAAGTTTTTTGCTTGTTACAGAAAACCAATTCATAAAGATTTGTTATGTTTACATTTTTAAAATATATTATATGAATTTTTTAGCGGAACCTGATGAGTTTTATATTAAAATTGGATTTTTAATTATCTTTGTTATTGGTTATTTAATTATTCAGAAAATAAACAACTTGAAATTGACTTTGCAGTATGTATTGTATTCATATGGAATTGCAATTTTACTTCTGTCGTTAAACATTTCTCATATTTTTCCAGGATTTCCAAATGATGTTTCAGAACTAGAAAACAAGAAAAAATTACTTTATCATTTGCAAAAAAATAATGATACTCTTGTTGAAATTACTGAAGCTTTTCGTGATTTAGTTTTAATAACATTTTTATTTTTGGTTGCGATTATTTCTAAAATCATCAAGTATTTTAAATTAGAAAATTCTCCCAAATAAAGCCTTTATAAATAATATTTTTGGGCATTTCCAAATGACTTGTAAATCTTCCCAGATTGAAGTTTCTTCATCTAAAAATTTAAAAATTACAGTTGAACTTCCTTTTTTAAACATCGAAGAAAATATCTTAGAACCTAATTCGTTTTTTGAGCTTAAAATATCCAATAATAACAAATCATAGAACCAAAATTTATCTTTCTTATGAAATTTCGTGAAGTCAGTTTCTGATTTTAGAAATTGAACTAAAGCTTTTGATTTTTTGGATGCATTTTTAAAAGTATATCCTGTACTCGCTTTTGTCCAACCGCCAGCCGAACCAATATTGATAATGTTTTTCGTATTGTGTTTCCAAAAAGGGTAACACGTCATCGGAATATTTCCTTGTTCTTTTTCGATGATTTCGTATTCTGTTATTCCGAGATTTTGAATGTATTTCTGAATTTCCAGTTCATATTCCTCTTTTAAAAGTAAGTCTTTTGAAAACAAGGTATATTCTAACAAAGCTTCAGTTGAAGATGTTGGTAAAACATACATAAAACGCGTATTGCCTTTTTGTTCCACCGAAAAATCCATAAATGTGGCACAGTTTGGACTGAAAACAGCTTCTTTGCTTTTGATAAACCAACCTATAAAGTGTTGTTGAATTAAAGGGAATTTGGTTTGTGATATTACAACTTCTGGATTTATTCTGCTATGCTCCATACAGTTCGACCTTTGGTCTTGGGTGTAAATCGAATTTAAAATTTTGTTGCAAGTGAAGGATTCTTCTTTGGTTTTTACAACACAATGATTGCCTAATTCTGTAAAATCAACTACTTTTTGATTTAAAAAATGAATGTTTTTATGTTCGGAAATTTTCTTGAAAACTAATTCGTAAAAATCTAATCCATTGATTTTATTGTATTGATAAGGCGCTAATTCTAAAACACGATTGAATTTCTCATTTGCAAAAACAGCTTGATTCCATTTTTTGGATACGATTTCATCAAATAAATTATTTTCATCCCAAAAACACCACGTTCTATCGTTAACTTTTTTAGCATTCGCATCAATTAACAAAATCGATTTATCATCAAATTTTCCAGATACAAGCATTTCATACACGGTCATTAAAGCCGATAATCCTGAACCTGTGAAAATGTAATGATAGTGTTGCATGTTAGATTCGAAATGAAAAACCTAAAGATAAATAATATTTTGGGGCGTTTTTTGTAATTCCAACACCCGAAGACAAATCTAACATAAAATTATTGCTTATCAAATAAGTAAATCCACCATCTACACTGTGATATGCTTTTTGATTTTCTGGAGCAAATCCAAATAGTTCAATATATGATCCCATCTTTTCTGAAATAGCAAATCCCGATGAAATAGTATATAAGAAAGTTGGGTTTGGTAACATTCCATCCCATTCAGCCCCTAAATTATATCCAATGCTCACTTTTTTAGTTAGTGTGTGTTGCATGGTAAATCTAAATTGAGGTGCAATTGTATTTGATTTAAAATGAGTTGAAGCAACATTAGGTAAGCCAATATGAGCTATAAAAGAAGTTTTCGGCAGTAAACCTTTTTCCTCCGCTAGTTTCGTTTTAAATCCTATAAGTGTTGAAGGAAATCCTGCTTGTATTATGTTCTTGTTTTTTTGATTATCAAATCCTGTTATTAACCTTATTTCTAGAATATCATTTACACCATATTTTATAAGTATCGTTGGCAGATTTGAACTAGAAACATCATTATTTTCTTTTTGATAATTAAATCCAGTTTCAATTTGCAGCATGTTTTTTGGAACAATTGCAGGTGTTTCAGTTTGATCAGGTCTATCTGTTTGAATGGATTCTTGAGCTTGTATAAAGTTTGAAATTAAAATTGCAAAGCACAAATATTTCTTTATCATAAAATTAAATTTAGACAAAACTAAAAAAAATTTAGACAAAACTAAAAAAATATATTTATATTTGTTTAAAATTTATAAAATGACCATTTCCGAAGAAAATTACATTAAAGTTATTTATCATTTATCATTGGTTTCTCCAAAAGGAGTAAATACGAATGCCATTGCAGGAATGTTAGATACAAAAGCTTCTTCTGTAACCGACATGCTAAAAAAACTTGCCGATAAAAATTTAGTGACTTATCAAAAATACCAGGGAGTTACTTTAACAGAAAATGGGTTTTATGCAGCAAAAATGATTGTTAGAAAGCATCGTTTGTGGGAAGTTTTTTTAGTTGAAAAATTAAAATTTTCTTGGGATGAAGTGCATGAAATTGCAGAAGAATTAGAACATATTAAGTCGGAAAAGTTAATTAATAGATTAGATGATTTTTTAGGTTTTCCTTCTTTCGATCCTCATGGAGATCCAATACCAGATGAAAATGGAATTATAAAAAAAATGGATAAACATTTATTATCTGAAGCAGAAAGTAATGTAGAATATCATTGTGTTGGAGTAAAAGATTCCTCGGCAGAATTTTTGCAATATCTAGATAAGCAAAAAATTGCTTTAGGATCGGTTATAAAAATAATTGAAAAAGAAGAATACGATAAAACGTTATCCATTTTAATTGATGGAAAAAAAATAATGTTATCAAATAAAATAGCAACTAATTTATACGTACAATAATTATGTTCCAATCAGTAATTAATTTTTTTGAAAGTATAGATCCTATTTTAGCCGCTTTATTAGCTACTACTTTTACTTGGGGTTTAACTGCTTTTGGCGCTTCGTTTGTGTTCTTTTTTAAGAATATGAATCGAGTAGTTCTAGACGGAATGCTTGGCTTTACAGGTGGTGTTATGATAGCTGCAAGTTTTTGGAGTTTACTAGCACCAGCCATTGAAATGAGCAAAGGCGATGGTTTTGAAAAAGTAATTCCTGCAGCTGTTGGGTTTGCTTTAGGAGCTCTTTTTATTTTTGGTTTAGACAAAGTTTTGCCTCACATGCACATTAACTTTAAAGAAACGGAAGGAATTAAATCGCCTTGGCAACGTACGACACTTTTAGTATTAGCTATAACCTTACATAATATTCCAGAAGGATTAGCGGTAGGTGTTTTGTTTGGTGGTGTAGCTGCCGGTATTCCAGAAGCATCTATTGCAGGAGCTGTTACTTTGGCTATTGGAATTGGAATTCAAAATTTTCCAGAAGGAATTGCCGTTTCTATGCCTTTGCGAAGAATGGGAATGAGTAGAATGAGAAGCTTTATGTATGGGCAGTCTTCTGCATTAGTAGAGCCTATTGCAGGAGTTTTAGGAGCAATTGCCGTTACTTTTTTTACACCATTATTGCCTTATGCACTAGCTTTTGCAGCTGGAGCTATGATTTTTGTTGTTGTTGAAGAGGTAATTCCTGAAACACAGCAAGATAAAAACACCGAT
This sequence comes from Flavobacteria bacterium BAL38, assembly GCA_000169355.1. Lineage (GTDB taxonomy): Bacteria > Bacteroidota > Bacteroidia > Flavobacteriales > Flavobacteriaceae > Flavobacterium. The sequence goes on from AAXX01000001.1 coordinate 1,262,162, forward strand.
ATTGCAACATTAGGTTTAATAGGTGGGTTTATTGTAATGATGGTTTTAGACGTGGCTTTAGGTTAATGGCAAGCACAATCATCTCCGCAAGGCTTAGATTTCTTTTTGCGTTTTTTCCAAAAAAATTTCTTTACCAAAAAACCTACAGCTATTGCTAAAGAAAGATAAACTAAGATTTGTTGTATATCCATAGTACAAATGTAAAAAAAGCAATCTCAATAATCATGAGATTGCTTTTTTATTCACAAAAAAAATTATTAAAATTTAGCACCAATTGATAAAAAGAATGTTCTTCCTTCTCCAGGCAAAATACCAGGACCAGGATAACCACCAGCTCTTCTTGTTGCATACATTTCATCAGTTAAGTTGTTAATTCCTCCTCTAAGATTGTAATTTTTTAAGAATTTGTATTCGGCTGATAAATCTAATACATTGTATTTATCTAGTAATCCTGTTACACCATTTGCAGAAGGAGTTACTGTGTTATTGGCGTCTGTATAAATTTTACCCGACATTTTATATTGTAAAGTAGTAGAGAAGTTGTTTTTATTCCATCCTATCCCAAAATTATGAATGTAACGTGGCGCGTTTTCTACTCTATTTCCTTTCAGATTATTTTCAGTAATCACTACATTTGGTGCAGTTCCACTTGCTGAATATATTTTAAAGTCGGTATATCTTGAATCAATAAAACTAATAGTTGCAAAAAGGTCAATGTTCCCTAATCTGTTTTCAACTTCAAAAAATCTAGTAACATTTAAGTTTGCAAATCCTTCAATCCCTTTGTTTATAGTTTCGCCTAAGTTAGTTCTATACAAGAAAGTGCCTTCAGTAGGATCGTTGTTTACAAATTGTCTAACGCCACCAATTCGGTTGTTATATGAAAGATAAAACAAACTAAAATCAAAGTTTAAATAATTTTTAAAAGTTCCTCTGTAACCTAAATCTGCATTAAAACCAGAAGCATCTTTTAAGTTAGGGTCAATTTGATCTGTAACAGCTGGAGGTGTAATATCTGAGAAAAGTACAGGTCTGTATGCTTGCGTAATGTTTGCATAGATATTTGTTGTGCCTAATTTATATTCTAATCCTAAACCAAATAATGGTTTACTTCTGCTGATTTCCTTTTCTTCAAATGGGACATCGTTTCCTGAAATAATTCCAAATCTACCACTTCCAGTCGAATTTATATATTCATAGCGCATTCCTGGTGTAGCACTAAAATTTTCAGTTAATTTAAATTGATTTTCAAAAAAGAGAGCCACGTTTTTAGTGTTAAAATCCAAGTCTCTTTGATATTTTCCATCTATATCTAGATTAAAATCTGATCCTGTTGTTCCTAAACCATTTTGTTTTCGGTTTGTATTTGCTTTGTAAATGCGAATACCAAATGCTAAATTATTTTCAATATTTCCTAATTTATATCTATACAGATTTCTGTTTTCTAAACCAAAATTCTGATAAGAATCTCTGTCTACTCTTCTGTTATCATAATCATTTGTAGCTGGATTAATAGCATCTGGATTATTTGGTGTAGCAGTAAAACCAACACTATTTCTCTCGGCTATTAATCCAAATAATTTCGTATTTGAGCTAAACTTATCATTAATTTTTGTGTCAAAGTTTAATGCAAATACATTCCAAGGTGTTCCAAACCAGTTTCTTTCCCTGAAAGATTGTCTTGGATTATTATTGAATTGTTCGTCGGTTAAACCACCTGCTTGTTGCATTTGGTAATCCATGTTGGTGTATTCAGTAGAAATTTTTGTTTTTTCTGTAAAAGCATATTCTAAAAAGACATGAGAGTTTCTAACTTTGTATTGACTGTTTTCTCTCCAACCATCAGCACTTCTTGAGTGATTGTATGCGTAGTAAGAAAATTTTCCAACTTTTCCTCCAATAGCATTATAGGAACTCATTAAGTTATAACTTCCAGTAGTGTTTTGTGTTTCAAATGAAAATTCCTTTTTTGTTTCTCTTTTTAAAACATAATTTAACATACCGCCAAATTGAGGTCCAAATTGTAAAGATGCACCTCCTCTAATTAATTCAAGAGATTCCACAGCTTCTAATGGTGGATTATAATAGGCTTCTGGATAACCAAAAACGTCAGATGAAATGTCATATCCGTTTTGTCTTGTATTTAATTCCCAACTTCTATTTGGACTTAAGCCTCTTACTCCTACGTTTATTTGAATTCCTGACCCTTCATTTTCCCAAACAGTAACTCCTGGAATTCTTGAGAAAACTTCACGAGCATTATTTGTTGTTAAGTTAGCAGTAATTTGACTTATTTTAATTACTTCATTTTTCTTTCCAGAAAATATTACATTTCCTTTTGTTTCAGGCATTCTCTCTGGACTTTGTTGTACAGGTGCGATTATTACAGTGTTTAATTTTACAATTGAATCATTAGGTTTAATTTCTTGAGATCTTGTACTTTGTGAGACAACTAGGCTTGAAAACAAGGCTATAACTATATACTTCATTTTTATTTAGATTAATTCTACGCAGCAAAAATAATCACTAGTTTTTATTTAGACAAATTATAAATAAGTTATTTTTGAATTACCTTACGAATTGTATAAAACAATATTTTTTAATAATTAATTTGATTTTTTTTAATTATTAAAGAAAAAAAAGTCAAAATAATTTACTTAAACTATTTTTATTTTAATGATAATTTAAAAAAACAACGCTTTAAATAGAAGATATTAAATAGAAGATATTTATTTCAAAACTTGATACGCAATTAATGCTGTTAAATAAGCAAATCCACTCATGAAAACCAACTGTATTATTGGCCATTTCCATGAATTGGTTTCTTTTTTTACAATTGCAAGAGTAGATATACATTGCATCGCGAAAGCATAAAACAGCAATAATGAAATTCCAGTAGCAAAATTGAATATTTTTTCACCTGTTTCCGGATACACTTCGGCTGCCATTTTATTTTTAATGGTGCTTTCTTCATCACTATGACTACCAACACTGTATATGGTTGCCAAAGTTCCTACAAAAACTTCACGAGCAGCAAACGAACTTACCACAGCAATTCCTATTTTCCAATCATAACCTAAAGGACGAATAGCCGGTTCTATGGCTTTTCCCATGTAACCAATATAAGAATTTTCTAACTTGAAGGAATTAACTTGATCTTCAAATGATTCTGAAGTAATGGTTTTGTTTTGATTTTGTTGTGTAATAATAGCTTCAGCGTTATTAAAATCATCACTTAATCCGTGCGAACCTAAATACCATAAAATAACCGATAAGGCTAAAATAATTTTTCCGGCACCAGAAACAAAGGCTCTTGTTTTTTCTAATACATTTATTCCAACATTTTTAATCATTGGAATTTTATAACTTGGCATTTCTACAACAAAGTAAGATTTGCAGTTAAGTTTTAAAATTTTATTTAGTAAATAAGCAGAAAAAATAGCAGCTCCAAATCCTAATAAATACAAACCCATTAGTGTTAATCCTTGTAAGCTTAAAAACCCAAACAATCTTTTTTCTGGAATAATTAACGAGATTAAAATTGCATAAACAGGTAGCCTTGCAGAACAAGTTGTAAAAGGAGTTACTAAAATAGTAATTAAACGTTCTTTCCAGTTTTCAATATTTCTAGCTCCCATAATTGCCGGAATAGCACAAGCAGTTCCTGAAATTAAAGGCACAATACTTTTACCCGAAAGTCCAAATTTTCGCATGATTTTATCCATCAAAAAAACCACACGACTCATATAACCGCTTTCCTCTAAAACAGAAATAAATAAGAATAAAAAGGCAATTTGTGGAATAAAAATTACAATCCCTCCAATACCAGGGATTATACCTTCGCTAATTAAGTTTGTAAATTCACCCGCAGGAAGATTTTGTTTGGCAACGGAGCTAAAATTAGCAAATGTTTCGTCAATAAATTCCATCGGTATACTACTCCAATCAAATAAAAACTGAAAAATTAGCATTAAAATACCGAAGAAAATTAAGTAACCAAAAATTTTGTGTGTAAGTACGCGGTCTATTTTTGCTCTAATATCAGAAGCTTTTGAACTATCTATTTTTTGACCCATTTTTAAAGTGTCATTTATAAATTGATAGCGTTTAATAGTTTCTTTTTGTTGTAAGCGTTTTAAATCGGCATGCGATTTTGTAAACGTACTTTTAATTTCGTTTCGTTCAAGATTTAAAAAATTTACATCTTGCGTAATTACTAACCAAAGTTTATATAAAAGTTGGTTTGGGAATGCTTTTCTTAATTTATCAAAGTAGTCTGGGTCTATACTTGAAGCATTTAAACAAGGTTCAGTTGATAATTCAGTATAGTTAAGAATTAAATTCTTAAGTTCCGTTATCCCAGTTTTTTTTCTAGAACTTATTAAAGCAATTTTTGTTTTTAGTTCTTTTTCTAATATCGAAATATCAAGTTCAATTCCTTTTAATTGCATTCTATCTGCCATATTAATAACAAGAATGGTTGGAATTTCTAAATCTTTAATTTGAGTAAAAAGGAGTAAATTTCGTTTTAAATTTTCAACTTCAGTAACCACAACCGCTACATCCGGAAAATCTTCATCGTTTTTATTTAATAATAATTCAATTACAACATTTTCATCAATAGAACTTGCATTTAAGCTATACGTTCCGGGTAAATCTAAAATTTTTGCTTTAACAGCATCTGATAATTTTGCAATACCTTGTTTTTTTTCAACAGTAATTCCAGGGTAATTCCCTACTTGTTGGTTTAACCCTGTAAGTTCATTAAAAACTGAAGTTTTACCCACATTTGGATTTCCAATTAAAGCAACTTTTATAGGATTTAAACTCATTATTAAATATCTTTTGTAATGCTAATTTCTCTTGCTGTTTCTAATCGAATAGCTACATGAGAATCGTTAACATTGAAATATAAAGGATCGCCAAATGGCGCAATTTGTAAAAGCGTAATTTTATTTCCAGGCAAACATCCCATTTCTAAAAGTTTTAGAGGGATTTCGTCTAGATTTACATCTATAATGGTGGCTTCTTCGCCTATTTTTAAAGATGATGCAAAAAAATCCATTTCCTTATTTAGATTGAATTAAAATACAAAAGTAAAAATTATAATTGTAGAAAACCTGATAATTCTCAGAATTAATAAAATAAAAAGAAATAGAATTTATTTTTGGTTTTCATTTAACCAAATAATGTCTTCTAAAAGTTGTTTCATGTTTTTGGTTTTCTGATCTTTTGTTGGTTGGTCTAAATTGGTGCCATCATAAAAACCACGAATTCGTTTGTTTTTATCAATTAAAATAAAATTTTCGGTATGCACCATATCATATAATTCGTCTGGTTTACCTGTTTTTACTGCTAAATATGATTTTCGTGCCAAATAATAAATAGCAGATTTATCTCCCGTTACTAAATTCCAACGCGCGTCATCTACTCCTTTTTCAAGGGCATATTTCTTTAATACTTCATGTGTATCAATATCAGGCGTAACAGAGAAAGATAGTAATTTAATTTCCGAATAATTTTTTAATTGATTTTGCAACCAAACCATGTTGTCTGTCATCTTAGGACAAATAGTAGGACAAGTGGTAAAAAAGAAATCGGCAACATAAATCTTATTTTCATAGTCTTTTTCAGTGATTACTTTTCCATTTTGATTGATAAAAGAAAAATCGGCAATTTTATGGTCGTTACCTATATGCTGCACCGTAGAATCTACTAATTCTGGATTAATATCTCTAGGAGAGTAGATTGGAAGCATTTTTTCTGGAGAAAGTAAAGTATAAATCCCAACGTATATAACAATGGAAAGTATTGAAAAAATGATTAAAAACTTTTTATAAGGGGCTAGAAAATTAAGCATATAAATTTTTTACAAAAATAATCATAATTCAAAAGAGATTTGTTAAAATAGTTGGCTTACAATTGTTAAAATTCTAATTTGTTGATTTTGTTCATTATATTTGTGATTACATACCTAAAACTACTGAATAAATGGTTAAAAATTACTTGATTATTAGTTTATTGTGCTCCTTTTTAGGATTTTCACAATTTAACCCATCTGCTCCTTGGATGAGTGAATTAAACACTACAAATAAAGGTGAAGTTACTATAAACGAAATGGTAGCGGCTTTTAATGCCTATTGGTCTACTAGAGACAAAAATGTAAAAGGATCTGGTTACAAACCATTTATGCGTTGGGAATATCATTGGAAAAACTATACTACAGAACAAGGATATATAATGTCATCAGAGGCATTCTGGGATGCTTGGCGTCAAAAAAATCAATCAAAAACAAATAGAAACACAACAATGTCATTGCCAGTTAGTAATTGGGAGCCGGTAGGGCCTTTTACTCACACAAATACTGGTTCTTGGTCATCAGGGCAAGGGCGTGTAAATATTGTGCATGTTGATCCTTCAAATGCTAATACAATTTATTTAGGAGCACCTGCTGGAGGAATTTGGAAATCAACAAATAACGGTTCAACTTGGGCTCCATTAACTGATGAATTGCCTCAAATTGGTGTTTCTGGTATTGCGGTTGATTATGCAGATTCTAATGTAATTTATATTACTACAGGAGATAAAGATGCAGGAGATTCGTATTCTGTTGGGGTTTATAAATCTACAGATGGTGGATTGACTTGGAATCCTACCGGATCAATGGGAGTTTCAAATCCTTCTAGAGCTGGAGATATTTTGATTCATCCAACAAATAGTTTAATGTTGTGGTGTGCTACAAGCTCTGGAATTTTCAGAACTATAAATGGAGGGACATCTTGGTCAAGAGTTAGAACGGGAGATTTTTCTCAGGGAAATATTAGGTTAAAACCAGGAGATCCTACAACCGTTTATGCTGTTTCAGATACAAGTTTTTTTAGGTCAACAAATTCAGGAACAACATTTACTCAAGTTTCAACAGGATTACCAGCCTCTTCAGGTAGATTAGTAATGGATGTTACACCAGCCAATTCTAGTTACATTTATATTTTAAGTGCCAATTCAAGTTGGGGATTTCAAGGTATTTATAGATCTACTGATTCAGGAACAACATTTTCGGCAAGAAACACAACAACAAATGTTTTAGAATCAACACAAGCTTGGTTTGATTTAGCTTTAGCTGTATCTTCAACAAATGCAGAAGAAATTTATACGGGATGTTTAAATGTTTGGAAATCTACTAACGGTGGAACAAGCGCAACTAGAATAAATAATTGGAGTAATCCTTCTGGAATTTCATATACACATGCAGATATTCATTATTTAGGATTTCATGGTACTAAATTGTTTTGTGGAAGTGATGGAGGTATATATGTGTCTGAAAATAGTGGAATTAATTTTACAGACTTAACTGCAGGTGCTCAAATTAGTCAGTTTTATAAAATAGCGGTTTCCAAACAATCAGCTGCCAATATGGTGGGTGGATTGCAAGATAATGGAGGTCATGCATATAGTGGTGGACTTTGGAAAAATTATTATGGTGCCGATGGTATGGATACAGCAGTAGATCCTACAAATCCAAATTTATATTATGGATTTATACAAAATGGAAGTAGTATGTATATTAGTAATTCTGCGGGAAATGGATTAAGTTCATCTGTATCTTCACCAGGCGGAATCAACGGAAATTGGGTTACTCCATTAACTTCTAATTCTATAGGAGAAATATTTTCTGGATTTGATAATTTATATAAATTAACTGGTGGTGCTTGGGTACAACAAAACACAGATGCTTTAGGAGGTGGAAATATAGACTTAATTACTATTGATCCATCTAACAACAATATTATATATGTTGCAAACGGAACAGTTTTATATAAAAGTGTAAATGGAGGAGTTAACTTTTCTCCTATTAATTTTACAACAAACAATATCGAATCAATTGCAGTACATTCTACAGATAGTAATATTATTTATTTAACAACAGATGGATCAACAGGAGAAGTGTTACAATCTAATGATGGAGGAACTTCATTTATAGATATTTCAAACGGAGTTCCAAATATTGGTAAAAATATTATTATTCATCAAGGAAGAAATACCGATAATCCTTTATATCTTGGAACAAGCTTAGGGGTTTATTATAGAGATGATTCTATGGCTGCATGGGCTCCATTTGATATGAATTTGCCAAACGTGTCGGTAACAGATTTAGAGATTAATTTAGAGGATGCAAAATTAATTGCTGCCACTTATGGAAGAGGAATTTGGCAAACAGATATTCCGGTTCAATTAGCAACAGACGATATTAAATTTTTAAGCATTAAGAATCCAACAGCAGATATCAATTGTGGAAGCACTGTAACTCCTAAAGTTGAGGTTAAAAATAATGGTTTAAATACTATTTCAGAAATCACTATTAATTATACTATTGATAGTACGCCTGCAACTTTTGTTTGGAATGGATCTTTGGCTTCTTCTGCCGTTACAGAAATTAATTTACCTTCAGCTGTTTTATCTAGAGGGGCACACATTTTAAATGTAACTACTTTGATTTTAAATGACACTTATTCGGATAATAATCAAGGCACAACCTCTTTTTACATTAACGATGCAGGAACTGTTGGTATTGTAAATCCTTTTACAAATGCTTCAGATGAACTTATTGTGTATAATGAAGGAACCAGTGGGGCACAGTGGCAAAGAGGAACCAGAACAGGAGGGCTAACATCTTCAGGAAATTCAGTCTATACTACTAATTTAACAGGAAATTATCCAGACAATATAAAGACATATTTAGTGTCTCAATGTTATAATCTATCGAATGTAATTAATCCTCAGATTAGTTTTGCAATGAAATATGATGTAGAAAATAACTGGGATATTGTTTATGTAGAATATTCAACAAATTTTGGTGCTTCTTGGTCTATATTAGGAGAAATGGGGCCAAATTGGTACAATAGCGACAGAACACCTGCAACTTCAGGAACAGACTGTAATAATTGTCCTGGCGCTCAATGGACAGGGGTTAATACAGCATTAACAACCTATACTTACCCATTAACTGCTTTAAATTCAGAAGTTAATGTAATTTTTAGAATTGTTTTTCATTCTGATCAATCGGTAAATAGTTTAGGAGTTAATATAGATGACTTTTTAATAGACGGAACGCTTTCTGGGCAAAATTTCGAACTACAAAAAATAGTATTATATCCAAACCCATCTAACGGAATTTTTAATTTAGTAACAGGAGAAAATACTATTTCTGAAATTGAAGTTTACGATTTATCTGGAAAGTTAGTATGGACTAAGAAAGGTTTTGAAGTTTCAAATACAGAAATACAATTAAATTTATCTGCTGTATCAAATGGAGTTTATTTTGTAAAAATTACAGCAGATACTCAATCAATAGTAAAAAGAATCATTAAAGAATAACTATGAATAAATCAATCATTAAAGGAAGCTTTGGTTTCCTTCTCTTATCAGTAGCGTTATATTCTTGTAAATCAACTCAAGAGGTAACTAAGCAAAAGGAAACAGTAGGAATCAACGTTAGCTACATGGATAAATCGGTAAATCCTGCCGATGATTTTAATCGATATGTTAATGGGGCGTGGTTAGATAAAACAGAAATCCCTTCCGACAGAACGCGTTGGGGAAGTTTTGATGAACTTCGAAAAAACACAGATGACGATGTAATGGCTATCTTAAAAGAAGCTATTAACGACAAAACTATCGATCCAAATTCTGACCAAGCGAAAGCAATTAGCTTATACAAAACGGTTTTAGATACGGTAGGTAGAAATAAAGCAGGAATTAACCCTTTAAAACCCTATCTAGCAAAAATTAACGCCGTTCAAAACGCAGATCAATTAGTTGCTTTGTTAGCTGAAATGGAGCCAGAAATGGGATTAGGTTTCTTTGGAAGTTACATTGGAGCTGATGCAAAAAACAGTAACAAAAACGTAATTTATGTAGGAACCGGAAGTCTTGGTTTACCAGACAGAGATTACTACGTTTCAGATGCGCCAGACAACAAAGAAAAACGTGAAAAATATGTGGCTCACGTAACAAGAATGTTGCAATACATTGGAGAATCTGAAGCAACGGCAAATGCAAATGCAAAAAACATTTTGGCTTTAGAAACTAAAATGTCAACGGCTACTTTTGATAGAGTAGAGCGTAGAGACAGAAGAAAAACCTATAATCCTATGAGTTTTTCCGATTTACAAAAATTAGCGCCAAGTGTAAAATGGGATGCTTATTTCCAAAACGTTGGAATAGGAAAAGTAGATTCTTTAGTAGTTTCACAACCAAAATACATACAAGCAGTTGAAACAATTTTAAATGAAAATCAAGTAGAAGACTGGAAAGCGTATATGCGTTGGACTGCTTTAAGAGGAACTTCGGGCTTGTTATCAACTGAAATTGAAAATGCGAACTGGGAATTTTATGGAAAAACCTTAACAGGTGCCGTAAAACAACGTCCTGCAGAAGAAAGAGCTTTGGCAACAGTTAATGGAAGATTAGGAGAAGCTTTAGGAAAATTATACGTTGCTAAAAAGTTTCCACCAGAAGCAAAAGCAAAAGCACAAGCTATGATTGCAAATGTTATGCAAGCTTTTGATAATAGAATCAGCAATTTACCTTGGATGACAAAAGCAACTAAGGAAAATGCGAAAATCAAATTGAATAAATTTAGAGTTAAAATTGGATATCCTGATAAATGGAAAGATTATTCTGCTTTAATTGTGAAATCTCCAGAACAAGGCGGAACGTATTTTGAAAATTCAAGATTGTATGCAAAATGGAGTCATATTAAAAACATTGAAAAATTAGGAAAACCAGTAGACAAAGAAGAATGGGGCATGTCGCCACAAACGGTAAATGCGTATTTTAGTCCAACTAACAACGAAATTGTTTTTCCAGCTGCAATTCTTCAACCACCATTTTATGATTACAAAGCAGACGAAGCAGTAAATTATGGAGGAATTGGAGCCGTAATTGGGCATGAAATTTCTCACGGATTTGACGATTCAGGTTCAAGATATAATGCAGATGGAAATTTAATAAACTGGTGGAGTGATGAAGATTTAAGTCAATTTACTACATTAGGAAGTGCTTTGGCTGACCAATATTCAGCTTTAGAACCATTACCTGGAATTTTTGTAGATGGTAAATTTACTTTAGGAGAAAACATTGGAGATTTAGGCGGAGTTAACGCTGCGTTTGATGGTTTACAAATCTATTTGAAAGCAAACGGAAATCCAGGATTAATCGACGGATTTACGCCAGAGCAACGTTTCTTTATTTCTTGGGCAACTATTTGGAGAAGTAAAATGCGTGACGAAGCGATTAAAAACCAAGTAAAAACAGATCCGCATTCACCAGGAATGTATCGTGCTTATGTGCCATTGCAAAATGTAGAAGCTTTCTATAAAGCGTTCAATATTTTACCACATAACAGTATGTATTTACCTTTTGAGAAACGTGTAAAAATTTGGTAATATTATTTAACCACTGAGTTGTCCTAAAAAAGGTTGACTCGTTAATAATTCAAATATAGTTAAATCGTAACAGAATTAATTCTGTTACGATTTATTTTTCCCCATTGTTTTAAATGTATTGTTTTTTGTTGATGTGCTTGGTTTGGAGTTATCATATTAATTGACATATGTATTCTAAAATTGTTGTATAAACTAATGGCTTGTGTGACTTGTTTTTTTAAATTTTGATAATTTTCAAAGATTTCATGTAAACCAAATTCTTCTTTTAAAATTCCATTTACTCTTTCAGCTATTGCATTTTCATATGGATCGTATTCTTGTGTCATACTAATTAAAATATTGTTTTTCTTTAACAAATCAGTATACTCTTTACTACAATATTGTAAACCTCTGTCAGAATGGTGAATGAGTTTATTTTTTGTTTTCCTGTCAATCAAAGCCATTTCTAAAGCTTTTACTGTATTTGAACTCATTAAATTATCTGATAGTTGATAACCAACGATTTTCTTGGAACAAGCATCAGTGAGTAAATGCAAATAATATGTTTTCTCTTTTGTTCGTAAATAAGTTATATCAGCAACCCAAACTTGTTCAGGTCTGTTAAGTTCTAAATTGCTTATTAAATTTGAATAGCGTTTCATCCAATGTCTTGAGTTTGTTGTTTTGTAATATCTTCGAGCTTTAGGAACTTGTAAATATTCCGCTTTTAAAAAATCTAAAAAATTATCTCGACCAATTAATATATGATGTTTTATAAATTCATCTTGTAACATTAAATAAAGTTTTTTACCACCTGTTCGGGGTAATTGCTTACGAATATTTACAACTAAACTTCTTAATAATTCTGAATTGTATTTAGATATTTTAATTTTTGATTTTCGCTTGTAAAATGCCTGTTTTGTATATCCAAACAGTTCGCATAACTCATAAGTAGTCAACAAACTAATTGTGTTTATTTCTTCGACTGCTTGGAACCAGACTTTTTTACAATATCAATTTTAAGTTCGCGTTCGGCTATTTCGATAAATCGTTTGAATACTTTTAACTCTTCTTCTTTTTTAGTTAATTGAGCTTCTAGCTCTTTTATACGTTGTTGTTGAGGATCTTTCATAGGACGACCAAATGTTATTTTATCTTCATAGGTAAATTTACCATATTTTTTTAACCATCTTGGTATACAACTATTACCTAAAATATTGTAGCGTCTTCGAAGTTCTGCTTTTGTAAATAAACCCCTTTCAAATTCACTTACAACTTGCCGTTTAAATGCTTCACTGTAAATTTGTGGAGTACTCTCAATTTTTGAAGTTTTCTTTTTTGTTGACATATTATGTAATATTTAGTCAACTTATTTCAGGACAAGACACACATAGAATTAAATCCCATCTTTTAGGTGGGATTTTTTTGTTTGATAAAATAGTAAAGATAATCGCCACGGATTAAAAGAATAAAATGATTTCAATCTGTGAAAATCCTTTAATCTGTGCAAAATTTATTTCTTCTTAATCGCTCTGTTCACGATATAAAGTCCAATAATCGTTATCGTTCCTCCAATAATAATAGCAGTAGTTAAAGGTTCATTAAACAATAAATAACCAAAGAATAGCGCTACCATCGGATTAATGTAAGCATACAAACTGCTAATTTCGGTAGGTAAATTTTCCAAAGCATAGATAAAGGCAATAAACGTAAAAACGGAGCCAAAAACGACCAAATAACCAATTGACCACCAAGAAATCGCTGGAATTTCACTCAACGGAACCGAAGTCCCATTAAATCCAATTACACTCGAGATTACAACACTCGAAATTAACATTTGTAATCCCAAACTAAAATACGGATTGAAATTCGTCTTATTTTCTCTAATATAAATTGAAGATAATGCCCAAGTAAACGTAGCAATTACCGAAAGTAAAATCCCAAATCTAAATTCTGGTCGTAAGAAATCGTTGAGGTAATCGAAGAAAATCACACAAATACCACCAAAAGCTACTATCAAACCCACAACTGCTTTCCATGATGTTTTTTGTCCACGAAACAAACTAATAATTACAATCCAAAGTGGGAAAATAGAACCAATTATTGCACCCAAACCACTCGAAATATATTTCACGCCCCAAGTACTCAAGCCGTTACTCAGCATGAAATTCAATACACTTAAAATTAAAATGTTTCGCCATTGACGTTTGTTTGGCCAAGGATGTTTTTTGATTAAGAAATAAAGCAAATACAACATTCCGCCAAAGAGTTGACGCAGCGCTACCAATTGCATCGGTGGCATGTGTTTAACACCTTCTTTCGAAGCAATCCAAGTAGTTCCCCAGAAAAAACTTATCCAAATTAATGCTAAAATGGGCAACCCAATCGCATTTTTCTTTTGCTTGATGTAATTGTGAAATACGCTAAAATACGCCATTACTAAATTTCTTTTTGAAACGAATAACCCAAAATCGTTTCCACTTTTTTACTAGAAACTATTTTACCTTTCGATTCTGAATTTTCCGCAAAGGTAGGCAATGGCAAATTCAAAATTTCAGCTTTTTTGTGATAATATGCTTTTCGTGTTGGATGCTGAGGTGAAACAGCGTTGAAGGTTTGATTCCATTCCCAATTGTCATCTCGAGCGAAGTAGAGAGCCTTTTCTATAATCCCAATACAATCTTCTCTCTGAATCATATTCACTGGTGCATCTGGATTTTCTATATTGGTTCTACCTGCTAAAAATTTTACAGGATGACGATCATCACCAAGCAAACCACCAAAACGAATTACCGTAGTTTTAAAATGTGGATTCGATTGCAAAAGAGTTTCGGCAATAACTAATTGTTTGCCACTTTCGGTATCTGGATTTGGTTTTGTTTCCTCTGTCACTTCGTGCGAAGTCGAGAAGTTGTTAGAATCACCATAAACCGAAGTCGAACTCACAAAAATAACTTTCTGAACACCCGATTTTTCAATAAACGGGATTAGATTTTTAATTTTGTTCACGAACTTCATTTCGAGCGAAGTCGAGATGTCTCTTCTCAATCCAGGCGGAATATCAATCACTAAAACATCCGTTTCATTCAGAAAATCTTTAATATTTCCAATAATTTGATGTGCTTCCAACTGAATTTGGAAAGGCGGAATTCCAGAGTTTTCTAACACGTCTAATTTACTTTCCGAAGTCGTAGACCCTTTTACTTTGTACCCTTTTGAAAGCAATGATTTGGCTAATGGTAAACCAAGCCAACCACAGCCGAGTATGGAGATTTTTTTATTCATTATATTTCTGTCATGCTGAACTTGTTTCAGCATCTGGTTTACTATTAATTAATAAAAATGAGATACTGAAACAAGTTCAGTATGACAAACAAGAGCTAACTATCTTTCTTTACCAACATATAAAAATCATCTTCCAAAGCGCGATAGCCTTGGTCGTATAAAAAGAAATAGGTGTTGCCGGTTTTGGTTTGTAATATACTTGTAAAAAACTCAAAATCGAAACCTTTACTAAGTAATTTTGTTTTCGTGGTTTTCCCTTTGTCTTCTGGATTGAGTTCACACAAAATGCGGTAATTTTTACGCAATTTGTTATTAATGTTGCGCATCAGATTGTTCTGATCTTTGTTCATTTTGTTGTTGTACGCATTGCGGCAGCCATCCGAACAAAACTTTTTGTCTTCGCGACCAATGATTTTATCGCCACATTCTAAACAGGTTTTACTCATAATTATATTGTATTATCAGACCTGACAGGTTTCAAAAACCTGTCAGGTCTAAATGAATTACTTCTTAAAATTAAACTTCATTTCTTTTCCGCTTTCTTCAAAAACCACGTAAATATTAATTTCGTTATCCGAAATTTTCTCAAACGTAAATTTGTCGAAATACACATGTGTTAGCGTGACTTTTACCAATCTGAAATTTTCGCTCACTTCTGCTTTTTCCCAACCTTTTAATTCGCCATCAAAGTGTTTGAGTTGTAATAAAAGTGTTTTTTCTTTTTCAATAATGTGTCCCAATTCATAAAAAGCGACTTTTCCATCTACTACTAATTTAAAACTAAACATCATCGAATTTCCAATCGGTTCGCTCCAAGTTTCCTGACAAATACCACCTAATGCTTCACCTGTCCAATTCCCTACAATCCATTTTACATCTTGTAAAGTAGCTTTTGGAGAACCTTTTTCATCGTTATAATTTAAGGTGTTTTGGGCATGAATAAAAGTGCTTCCTAAAATAAATAGTAGTAAAAAAAGAAAGGTTTTCATCTATTTTATTTTTTTAAGTTGGTACAAATCATGTCGGCGATCTTTCATAGTTCTCACGCTTCCGTGTTCGTGGAGTTCTTTTAATAAATCGATGTCAACATCAACAATTAATGTCATTTCAGTATTTGGAGTGGCTTCGGCTTTAATTCCATTACTTGGAAAGGCAAAATCAGATGGTGTAAAAACAGCCGCTTGCGCATACTGAATGTCCATGTTGTTTACTTTTGGTAAATTTCCAACACAACCTGCGATGGCAACATAACATTCATTTTCAATGGCACGTGCTTGTGCACAATGTTTCACTCGAGTATAGCCGTTTTGTGTATCGGTTAAAAAAGGTACAAATAAAATATTCATGCCTTCATCGGCCATTAGTCTTGATAATTCTGGAAATTCAATGTCATAACAAATTACAATTCCAATTTTCCCACAATCGGTATCAAAAGTTTTAATGGCGTCACCACCAGTAATTCCCCAATGAAATATTTCGTTTGGTGTTATATGAATTTTACGATACATTTCGTTAGTTCCATCTCGTTTGCACAAAAACCCAACATTATAAACATGTCCGTTTTCTATAATAGGCATGCTTCCAGTAATGATATTAATATTGTAAGAAATAGCAAATTCTTGAAATTTTAAGCGCACCGCATCTGTATGGCGTGCCAGTTCTCGAATTGCTTCTGCTTCTGACAAATGATTATAATCGGCCATTAATGGAGCGGTAAAAAATTCCGGAAATAGAGCAAAATCACTACCATAACCAGAAACGGCATCAATGAAAAATTCAGCTTGCTCAAATAAAGCTTCTAAATTTCCTAGGGAACGCATTTGCCATTGAATTAATCCTAAACGAACAACGCTTTTTTCAGTATTAATTAATTTAGGACTATCGTCATAATAAATGTTATTCCATTCTAATAAAACCGCATATTCTTGCGATTCAACATCACCTTCTAAATAATTTTTAAGCACACGAACCTCATGAAAATCATTACTCAATTGAAACGATAAAACAGGATCGTAGATTTCTTTTTTCTTTACCTTTTCTATATAGACTTTAGGATTAATTTCGTTTTTATATTTTCCGTAATTTGGAATTCTTCCTGCAAAAATGATGGATTTTAAATTTAATTGTTCGCATAATTCTTTACGAACATCGTATAAACGTCTTCCTAATCTAAGTCCGCGATATTGTGGATTTATAAAAACATCAATTCCGTATAAAACTTCTCCGTCCGGATTGTGAGAATTAAAAGTGTAGTTTGACGTAATTGCTTTATAAGTTCTTGTTTTAAACGCAAATTCTTCGGTTACTAATAATGATAAAGCCGAACCTACAACTACTCCATCAACTACAATTACCAATTGTCCTTCAGGGAATTTAGAAAGTAAAAGTTCGATTTGACCTTCTTTCCAGAATGCATCCATCATGTCTGGATAAGATTCAATCATGGATTTTTTCAATTCTTTGTAATCTTCTATCTTAAGATTACGCAATTCGATAGATTTAATATTTGTGGGCATATATAATTGATTTTCAACAAATATAACCAATTTATTTTCCATTTACAAACGCTTACAAATATTTACAACCGAAATTAAATAGCTAAATACCGAATAACGTTTTTTTCTTGCCACATCTTTGCACTGTCGAAATGAAACGAGTGATGAGTCGCAGTTTTCAGTCACAGTTTTCAGAAAAATTAACAGAATGGATTTCAAAGAATTATTAGCCTATCAAAAAGCTTTTTCATTAGCTATGGAAATTAAAAAAGTATCTGATTCATTTCCAAAAGAAGAAAAATACGCATTAACAGATCAAGTTAGAAGATCATCAAGAAGTGTATGTGCCAATATTGCGGAAGCTTACAGAAAAAGAAGATATATAAATCATTTTATAAGTAAGCTTACTGATTCTGATGGTGAAAATTCTGAAACTTCCGTTTGGTTAGATTTTGCTTTAGAATGTAATTATTTATCAAAGGAACAGCATATTGATATGGTTGTAAAATCCGAAGAAATTGGTAAATTAATTAATTATATGATTTTAAATCCAACAAGATTTGGTTGTAAATTATAAAATTAAACACCTGTGACTGAACACTGCGACTGCGACTAAAAAGTAACATAATTATTAATATTAAATATTTAAACGCCATGAAGAACAGAGTACAATTAATCGGACATGTAGGTCAAGAACCAGAAATCAAAAACTTAGAATCTGGAAGAGTAGCTAACTTTACCATCGCTACGAATGAAAATTACACCAACGCCAAAGGTGAAAAAGTAGAACAAACCGAATGGCATCGAGTTTCTGCTTGGGGAAAAACCGTTGACATCATCGAAAAATTAATAACTAAAGGAAGTTATGTTGCCATTGAAGGTAAATTAACCCACAGAAACTACGATGATAAAGACGGTAACAAACGTTATATTACAGAAGTTGTTGCGAACGAATTGGTATTATTAAGCAAGTAACAAGTTCAATCCCGAAGCTTCGGGACAAATTCAAAAATCAATTTCAAATTTCAAAATATAGATTTTTTAAATTATTCCAATTTCTTAAATCTGTGTTTCCAAAAAAAATTCAATTAACACAAATATTAAATATTTATACGCCATGAAATGAGCATTTTCCTTAGGCAAAAACTTAGAGAAATGCGAATTACATAAAACAGTTAAAAACAAATATATAAGCCTTATGAAAAATTCAGTACAATTAATCGGACACGTTGGTCAAGAACCAGAAATCAAAAACCTTGAAGGAGGAAAAAAATTAGCAAACATTTCAATCGCTACTAACGAAGTGTATTACAAAGAAAACGGTGACAAAGTAGAACAAACCCAATGGCACAGAGTTTCTGCATGGGGCAAAACTGCCGATATTATTGAGCGATTTGTAACTAAAGGTAAAGAAATTGCCATAGAAGGCAAACTAACGCACAGAAGTTACGATGACAAAGATGGAAACAAACGTTATGTTACAGAAGTAGTTGCCAACGAAGTTTTGCTTTTAGGTAAATAAAATTCTATTGAACAGCATTTAAAGTGGTCTATTGGCCACTTTTTTTGTTTTTTATCAACACTAAAACGTTTTCGTAACAAAATGTATTTTTTAATTTATTGATAATGAATTAATTTTAAATTATTAAATTAATAATCATGGGAATAAAAAATTATCAAATTATTATTTTTTTCATATTTATTATTCAATCTACTATAGTAAATGCTCAAGTTGGAATTAATACAACAGCTCCACTAAGTACTTTAGATATTAATGGAAATTTATCAGTAAAAACAGTTACTCTAGATGGCACAAACACTGGCGGAGGAGGATCTGCAGTACTAATAGATGATGGCGTTTATATATCTGTTAGGCCTTTGGCTACAGATGATAAATTTCAATTACCAAATCCAACTTTATTTCCTGGAAGAGTTTATATTATTAGAAACATTCAAAATTCGGTTACTGCACAGTTAACAACTCCTACAGGTTTGTTGTTTCCAAAAAATTCTACAGTTGGAAGTTCAAATTTGTATATGTATGAAGGAAATTTAAGAACAGTTATCGTAATTAGCGATGGTGTAAACTGGACCTATATGAATTAGGAATTCATTAAATTTTGTAACGTTTCTACAAACAATCCCATGTGATACCCATCGACCAAACCATGATGTGCTAAAACTGCTAAAGACATTGACTTTTTTCCGTTTTCTGACATTAATTTTCCAAACGAAATTTTCGGACAACTATCTGGAAATGTAAAATTTCTTGAATGAGTTAATCCAGTAAAATTTATCCAAGGAATGGCTGAAAAATGAATTAAATTTTCTGGAAATTCTCTTGTAAAAAGACCAGAAGTGTTTTGAATTCTTTCAATTTCGGCCTGAGCTATTTTATTAAATTCTTCAATGTCTGCATGAAATTTCATAAAAGAAAATCCAAATGTTTTATCGGCTCGCATAATCGTTGCAGAAGCATCAATTACATCATACAATACAACATTTTTTCCTTCAATTCGATATCTAAAATTCTCAACTAAATTTACAGCTGCAATTGTTTTGTGTAAGTAGTAAATGAAAAAAGGGATCTTCATTTCCTTTGCTTTTTCATAAGCAATTGTACAATCAATAGGAGTAGTAATGCCAAAAAAAGGTTCTTCAAAATTTGAGAAAAATTCAAAGTGTTCTTTACGATTCCAATTTAATATATCAATTTGTTGCTTCACTTATAAAACGTTTAAAACTTCTTTAATATCTGTAATGGCTAAGAAATTTTCATGCTCAATTTCAAAATCTATTTTTTCATATTCCCAAGTGGTATGATACGGAACATGTATGCCATAACCACCAATGTTTAATATTGGTAAAACATCTGATTTTAATGAATTTCCAATCATTAAAAAATCGGCTGCTTTTATTTCTAATCGACTTAACATTTTGGTGTAATCCAATTCGGTTTTATCGCTTAATACTTCTATGTGATGAAAATAATGACCAATTCCTGAATCGTGTAATTTACGATGTTGGTCTTTTAAATCACCTTTTGTAGCAACAACCAATTTATATTTTCCCTGAAGTGCTTTTAACACCTCTTCAACATTTGGTAATAATTCAACAGGTTTTTGCAATAAATCTTTTCCAATAGAAATAATTTGTTCAATTCCTTTACCTGAAATCGTATGGTTTGTTAATTGCAAAGCAGTTTCAATCATCGACAACGTAAAGGCTTTTATTCCGAAACCATACAAAGGCAAATTTTTAACTTGATGATTTAATATCAATCCCAAAATTTCCTGACTCGAAGCATAATCTTGAAACAAGGCACAAAAACGCTCTTGTGCTTCATCGAAATAAGGTTCGTTGTGCCATAAAGTATCGTCGGCGTCGAATGCTATTGTTTTTGGGGTCATAGTTGTTGTTTTTTTACCGCAGATTCACAGATTTTCAAAATATAATCTGCGAATCTGTGGTTGTTTTTTTAAGATATCATCGCACCATTAATAACACCTTCCGCATCTGGGTTTACGAAAACCAATTTACCTTCAGCGTTATTCGTTAACAATAACATTCCTTCGCTTTCTACACCTCGTAAAGCTCTTGGTGCTAAGTTGACTAAAACCGTAACGCGTTTTCCAATAACTTCTTCAGGTGTAAAATGTTCTGCAATTCCAGAAACGATGGTTCTTACGTCAATTCCAGTATCTACTTTTAAAACCAACAATTTGTTAGCTTTTGGCATTTTTTCTGCTTCGATAATGGTACCAATTCGTAAATCTATTTTAGCAAAATCTTCAAACGAAGCTGTTTCTTTTTGCGGTTCAGCTTTTGCGTTTTCCACTTTATTAGCAGTTTTAGTTGCTTCTAATTTATCTAATTGTTTTTGGATTTCGGCATCTTCAATTTGGGCAAACAAAATTTCGGCTTGACCAATTTGATGCCCTGCTGTTAACAAATCAGTTTTTGTAGTTACATCGTTCCAACCTAAAGCATCGATTTTTAAAATATTTGATAATTTTTTAGCTGTAAACGGTAAAAATGGTTCCGATAAAACTGCTAATGCTGAAGCAATTTGTAATGCCACATACATTTGAGTTTGCACTCTAGCAGGATTTTCTTTTACCATTTTCCATGGTTCTTCATCGGCTAAATATTTGTTTCCTAAACGAGCAACGTTCATCAATTCTCCTAACGCTTCTCTGAATCTGTAACGTTCAATTGAACTTGAAATTACGGCTGGATATGCTTTTAATTCGGCTAAAGTTTGTTCGTCAACTTCAGAAAATTCGTTTGGAGCAGGAACAATTCCGTTATAATATTTATTAGTCAACACCACGACACGATTGATGAAATTTCCAAAAATCGCCGCTAATTCATTATTATTTCTTGCTTGAAAATCCTTCCAAGTGAAGTCGTTATCTTTAGTTTCTGGAGCATTTGCAGTTAACGCATAACGCAACGAATCTTGTTTTTCTGGAAAATCTAATAAATATTCATGCAACCAAACGGCCCAGTTTTTAGAAGTCGATAATTTGTTTCCTTCTAAATTTAAAAATTCATTGGCTGGAACATTATCAGGTAAAATGTAACTTCCTTCTGCTTTTAGCATCGCTGGAAAAATGATACAATGGAAAACAATATTATCTTTTCCGATGAAGTGAACTAATTTTGTATCGGCATCTTTCCAATACGGTTCCCAATCTTTTCCTTCGCGAGCTGCCCATTCTTTAGTAGATGAAATGTAACCAATTGGCGCATCAAACCAAACGTATAGTTTTTTTCCTTCGGCACCTTCCACAGGAACATCTATTCCCCAATCCAAATCACGTGTTACTGCTCTTGGCTCTAAACCGCCATCTACCCATGATTTTACTTGTCCGTAAACATTAGGTTTCCAGTCGTTTTTATGACCTTCTAAAATCCATTCCCTTAAGAACGATTCGTAACGATTTAAAGGTAAAAACCAGTGTTTTGTTGATTTTAGAATCGGAGTTTCACCAGTAATGGTTGATTTCGGATTAATTAAATCAGTTGCATTTAAAGTCGAACCACATTTTTCACATTGATCGCCGTATGCTTCAGGATTGTCGCACTTTGGACAAGTTCCTGTTACGAAACGATCGGCTAAAAATTGATCCGCTTTTGCATCGTATAATTGTTCGGTAGTTTCTTCAATGAAATCACCGTTATCGTATAATTTTTTAAAAAATTCCGAAGCTGTTTTATGATGAATCTCCGAAGAAGTTCTCGAATAATTGTCAAAAGAAATTCCGAAATCTAAAAACGATTGACGAATGATTCCGTCATATTTATCAATTACTTGTTGCGGTGTGATGCCTTCTTTTCTAGCTTTCATTGAAATAGCCACACCATGTTCATCACTTCCACAAACAAATGCTACATCTTTTCCTTGTAAACGCAAATATCTTGCATAAATATCGGAAGGAACATAAACACCTGCTAAATGCCCAATGTGAATGGGTCCATTTGTATAAGGTAAAGCTGCTGTAATTGTATATCTTTTAGCTTCGCTCAGTTCGGCATTGCCTCGAGTTGGATTTTCTAACATATCATCATAAAATTTGATGCAAAAATAGTGAACAATTTTATCTTAATTCTTAAATGCGAATACTTTTAGTAAATCTTTCGATAAAAATGTTTGCCAAAATACCCAAACATAAAACACCTAGAGGAAGAAATGGGATATACCAAACAATAAAATTAAGATGATAGTGGATGTTTGAGTGTTGAATAAACAATATGAACCAAGATATAGGAGCAATTATAGAAAACCAAGTTGAAAAAACAATGGCTTTATATTTTTTAAAATCTATTTTTAATAAAAGTAAACAAGAACAAAAAATTAAAATTAAAAGAAGTACAAAAGGAACGTTTGGTTTTATCCAAGAAAAAATATCTCCTGATAGGTATTTAATCAAGATTTGAACATACATGTTATTTGAAATTTCGGCCGTTTTTCCTTCAATTATCACACTAGCCGTTCTTGTGTTATAGGAATATAAAATATGTTGAATTCCTTCTGATAAACTTCCTTTCAGATATTTTAGTTGTAGCAATAAAATAAACATTTCTGCTATAATTCCTGCAATTAGAACAACACCTGTTTTAAAGCTAAAAATGATAAAATCTTTTATTTTTTTATTCTCTATTATGTAGTAGTAAATAACAGGTACATAAACAGCAATTAAGGTTGTTGTGATGTATTCAAATCCGTTAAAAAAACATTTTAAAAAAACACTTATAAATGTTAATGCCAATATTTTATTTGGATTTGATTTTAAAAACTCTACTCCTAACAACATAGTTAAAAAAGGGATGTAGAAAGCCCAAAGACACCAATATAAACTAGAAGAAAAAAGCCAAATCCAGCTGGAAAATGCAACAAAAAAAAGCACAGTTAATGCAGGAATAAAACCAAAATTTCTTTTACACCAACCTATAAAGATGCTAAAAATGAAAGCATTTAGCAATAAAGTAAAATTTTTAAGAATTTCAATATTGGTAACTAAATCAAAAGGAGAAATTTTGTTAAATAAGGAATAGAACATTCCCTGACCGCCAGTTTGTGAATTATAAGCGTAAAATGCTTTGTAGTTTTCTCTGTCAGATTTGTTCTTCAATAACTTAAATTGATTTATTGAATTTTGTTTAAATTCCTCATCAGTTGCGCTTGATTTAAGTAATCCAGGTAAGCCAGAATAAGATAATATGCCAGATCTTTCACTTTCCATCAACCTACCAACCATAAGAGATTCAGAAACGTAGTCATAAGGAATCCCTTCTTTTACATTACTTTTAAAAAAGCAAAATAAAATAATCGTTGAAAAAAAATACAGCCAATTGGTTTTAAAAAAAATCATTTACAGTTGAAATTTTATATATTTCTATTTTTTTCTAATTGACTCCTAACTAATGTTGTGATAGAGTTAAGTGCTTAAGAAAACAAAATATTTTTATATTTTTATTTGATAGGATTTTAAACAAAAATAATTCATTTCAATATTGATTCCCTAATTTTAATTGGATTTTGTTTACTTTTGAGTTAATAAAATCTGACGATGTATAGATTTGTTTTAGTACTTATTTTAATTTCAAACTTTTCTCATTCACAAAAGAAAATGAAAATTCCACCTTATCTTAAAAAAGGCGACACAGTTGCTATTGTTTGTACAGCACGTAAATTTTTTTCAGAAGACGCCAAACCTGCTATTGAATTATTAGAATCTTGGGGATTAAAAGCCAAATTAGGAAAAACCATAGGTTTAGATAGTTGCCAACTTGGCGGAACTGATGCTGAACGAATTGCCGATTTTCAAGAAATGATGGATGACGACAATGTCAAAGCCATTTGGTGCGCGCGTGGCGGATATGGAACAGTTCGAATTATAGATGCTTTAGATTTTACCAAATTCAAAAAGCATCCCAAATGGATTATGGGTTTTTCTGATGTTACCGTTTTACACAGTCAACTAAATGTAGAACGTGTGGCAACATTGCATTCCATTATGCCATTTACAGTGCCAAAAGCACCTGAAGAAGTGAAAGAAACATTGCGAAAAGCGCTTTTTGGAGAAGCAATTTCGTATACCATTCCATCAAAATCATATGATGTAAAAGGAAAAGCTTCGGGCGAAATTGCAGGAGGAAACATTTCAATTTTATATAGTTTATTAGGTTCAAAATCATCCATTGATACCAATGGAAAAATTCTGTTTATTGAAGATTTGGACGAATATTTGTATCATATCGACAGAATGATGTATAATTTAAAACGCAACGGATATTTCGAAAATGTAAAAGGAATTATTGTAGGGAGCATGGCCGATATGCACGATAACGAAATTCCGTTCGGACAAAATGAAGTGCAAATAATTACAGCAATCGCTAAAGAATACAACATTCCAATTGCTTTCGAATTCCCAGCGGGACATCAAAAAGACAACCGAACATTAATTCTAGGAAAACAAGTAGATTTTGAAGTGAATGATACAGAAGTAAAACTTCAATTCCATTAAAATTAGCACATCGACACATTGAAAATTGACACATTGAGCAAATGGCTGAACACAACGATTTAGGAAAACTAGGAGAAGAATTAGCAGTTGATTTCTTAGAAAAAAACGGCTACGAAATTTTAGACACCAACTGGACTTATGACAAAGCAGAAATTGATATTATTGCCAAAAAAGAAACTATTTTAGCTGTAGTAGAAGTCAAAACACGTTCAAGCTTAGATTTTGGTTTGCCTCAGGAATTCGTGAAGCCAAAAAAAATACAACTATTGGTAAAAGCTATAAATGAATATGTTAATCAAAATGATTTGGACTTGGAAGTTCGATTTGATATTGTAGCCATTCACAAAGAAAATTCAAATTTTGTTATAGAACATATTGAAGAAGCATTTTATTATTTTTAATGTTAAATTTGTAACAAATTGTTTTTTGTTTTTTACCTTTGCAACAACACAAACAACTATTAAAAATGAAAACTATTTCTTCAGTAGTAGAACAATACATTAAATCTAAGCCTTTTTTATTAAGTTCCCTTTCGCAAGGTATTATCAATTTAACTTCTTTAGCAAGAATAATGATGCCCGAATTAGAATCACATTTAGGTAAAGATGTGAAACAAGGAGCTGTAGTGATGTCTTTAAAAAGACTTTCTGAAGAATTAGACTTCAAAATCAATTATAAAATTTCAAAGGTTTTAAAAAATATTGGAGAAATAACAGTTCGATCTTCACTTACCGATTTTACTTACATAATTTCTGATACACTTTTAGATAATCAGGCTAAATTAATTTCTGAAATTAACAAACAACAAGATATTTTTTATACTTCTTCAAGAGGTGTTAATGAAACTAATATTGTAATAAGTGCTTCTGTAGAGCAATTAATTGAAACAGTTTTTAAAAACGAAAAACTAACGCATAAAATAGAAAATCTTTCTTCTATTACTGTAAAATTACCACAAGAAAATATTTCTACTCCTGGTGTTTATTATTATATTTTTCAAAGGTTAGCTTGGGAAGGAATTATTATTCATGAAGTAATTTCAACCACAAATGAGTTTACAATTATAGTAAGTGATGATCAAATAGATGTGGCATTTAAGGTTATAAAAGACTTAAAAAATGTATTTGATTAACAAAAAAGCAACTATTTTTTTTCACATCAAAAAAAGAAACGTATTTTTACCACTCTATACATACTAAAAATTGTTTTTAGTAGTTTAAGTACAAATACGTTTTTACATTGAAAAGCACTATAATAAAATACTCTTTTGCGATTGGTTTTATCTTTTTTTTGATAGCATGTTCTGTCAAAAAAGATAAATTCATTAACCGTAATTTTCATGCAGTTACTACAGAATATAATGTTTTATATAATGGTAATTTAGCACTAGACAAAGGTTTAGAAGATTTAAAAATTACTTATCAAGATAATTTTTGGGAAGTTTTACCTATTGAAAGAACTTCTGATAAAGAGGAAGCCATTTTGCCTGGGCAAACAAAAAACCAAAATTTTGAACGTGCCGAAGAAAAAGCGGTAAAAGCGATTCAAAAGCATTCAATGAATATTGCTGGAACAGAAAAAAATCCTCAAATGGACGAGGCTTATTTGTTATTAGCAAAAGCGAGATACTATGAAAATCGTTTTATTCCTGCTCTTGAAGCTCTAAATTACATTCTTTATAAATATCCACTTAGTGATCGAATTTATCATGCTAAAGTATGGCGAGAAAAAGTAAATATTCGTCTTGATAATGAAGATGTAGCTATTAAAAATCTAAAGAGACTTTTTAAAGACCAAAAAATAAAAGGACAAGATTTAGCTGATGCAAATGCTATGTTGGCTCAGGCTTACATGAATATTCAGGTTAAAGATACTGCAATTGCAGCACTAAAAGTTGCAAAAGAAGCCACTAATAACAACGAAGAAAAAGCACGTTACACTTTTATCTTAGGACAATTGTATGAAACCCTTCAATACAATGATAGTGCCTATTCGGCTTTTCAAGAAGTAATCGATATGAATAGAAAATCTCCTCGAAGATATGTTATTCAATCTCATGCCAAACAAGCGCTTCAATTTGATTACAAAAATGGAGATACTTTAGTATTTGTTGAAAAATTTAATAAACTTTTAGAAGACAGAGAAAACCGACCGTTTTTAGATATTTTAAATCATCAAATGGGAATTTTTTATGATAAACAAGATCTAAATACTAAAGCAAAAACCTTTTATAACAAATCGATTAAAGCACTTTCAAGAGATAAATATTTGGTTTCTTCAAATTATAGAAATTTAGGAGAAATCTTTTTTAAAGAAGCAGATTATAAAACTGCAGGACAATATTACGATAGTACTTTGGTGCAATTAGATGATAGAACTAGAGAATATCGAAAAATAAAAAAGAAAAGAGATAATTTAGAAGATGTTATTAAATATGAAGCTATAGCGCAACAAAATGATAGTATTTTAAATGTTGTTGCAATGAATGATTTAGAAAGAGTAACCTATTATGAAAATTATATTTCTAAATTAAAGATTGAAGATGAGAAAAAAGCCAAATTAGCTGAAGAAAAAGCTATAAAAGAAGCAAATATTCAGGCAAGTGTTTCGAATAATAGTCCATCAGGAAAATTAAATCCGGTAGGGAAAAAAGATGGGCAAGCTATTGATATGGGTGGAGCTTCAATGTTGCCTCCAGGAATGGGTATAGATAATGGTTCAAGTAATTTTTACTTTTACAATCCAGTTGCGGTAGAATTTGGAAGAAAAGAATTTCAATCGAGATGGGGAAAACGAGCTTTAAAAGACAATTGGAGAATATCATCGGTTGTTACAATCGATTCTAATAACATAAAAAATGATAGTATTGGTTCAGATCAGAAAGAGGAGGAAATTAAAAATGAACTGAATCCAAAATACAATACTGAATTTTACTTATCTCAAATCCCAACAGACCAAAAACTTTTAGATAGTTTGGCTAAAGACAGAAATTTTGCTTACTACCAATTAGGATTAATCTACAAGGAAAAATTTAAAGAATATGCATTAGCAGCTTCTCGTTTAGAGCAACTTTTAAAGAACAATCCAGAAGAGCGTTTAGTGCTTCCATCGATGTATAATTTGTATAAAATTTATCAGCAAATTTCGGCTTCAAAAGCTGAAGAAATGAAACAAAGAATTTTAGCACAATATCCAAATAGCCGTTATGCTCAAATTTTAAATAATCCAGAAGTTGAAATAACCGATAATGAAAATCCGGAACTGGTTTTTAATGCCTTGTATAAAAAACTTGAAAGTAATCAAGTCAGAGAGGTTTTAGTAGAAGTTGATGAAGCAATTTTTAAATTTGCCGGAGAAGAATCACTTCCAAAATTTGAAATGTTAAAAGCAAAAGTAGTGGCTCGTTTAAAAGGAGTTGATGAATACAAAAAGGCTTTAAATTTTGTGGCATTAACGTATCCAAATGTAGACGAAGGAAAACAAGCTGAAAAAATGGTTCAAATGGAAGTTCCATTAATTGAAGCTTTAGATTTTGGGCTAGAACCAACTTCGGGTTATAAAATTATTTTTCCTAAAAAATATCCATACGAAAAAGAAGTAAAAAATCTAACGGATAAAATTGCAAAATATATTAAAGATACAAATGCAGTTGCCTTAAAATCGTCTGAAGATATTTACGATTTAACTAATAATTTTATTGTAATTCATGGTTTTGATGATAAAGATGCTGCGATATCAGTATTATCAGTATTGCAATTGCATAAAAATTATAAAATAACAGATAAAGTTTATATTATTTCAACAGAAGATTATAAAATTGTTCAGATGAAGAAAAAGTTGGAAGAATGGATTTTGTTAAATAAATAAAAACCCCAAAAAAGCCTATTAATATGTTTGACAAAGTGAAAAACCAAGATCATTTATTAGGAAAAACTAATAGAATTGTAGAAGGAACTTCCATTATAGGAAATATTACAACTTTAGCCGATTTTAGATTAGATGGAAAACTAACCGGAAATTTCTCATCGGAAGGAAAAATTGTAATTGGCCCTTCAGGTGAAGTTATAGGAGATATTGTTTGTAAGAGTATTGATGTTGAAGGTAAATTTTCAGGAAAATTAGTTACAGAAGGCATGCTAAATATAAAGTCAAAAGCACACATAACAGGAGAAGTAATCGTAGGAAAATTAGCCGTTGAGCCTGGCGCACGATTTGAAGCCAGCTGTGAGATGCGAAATTTATAAAGCAATAAAAAGCAATGGCGAACAACAAAAACCAATTCAATAAATGGCTAGCCTTAATTAATATTCCTATCCAAATGGGAATTGTGATTTTTGTGTTCTCCTATTTTGGTAAGTGGTTAGATGAAACCTATAAAAATGCAACCAATAGTTACACAAAAGTACTAACGATTATTGGTGTTTTCATTGGGCTTTATAATGTAATTAGACAAGTAAAACAAATGAATAAAAATGATAAATAGCATTGGAATCCTAAAAAAGCTAATTTTTGTGGCTTTACTTATTTTTATTATTCATGTATTGCTTTTCAATACCAATGTAATAACCGGAAAAGAAGCAGATTTCTATTATTCAATTCCTCTACTTTATGGGTTATTTTTTTTGCTTTCGGCAGTAATATTAATAATAGTTACCAAAATTTCTGAAAAAAACTTCGACAATACAGGTATGGTTTTTATGATTGCAACGAGTATAAAAATGGTGGTTGCGTTCTTTTTAGTAAGGCCAATTCTTCCTCTTGAAGATAATAAAATTGAGAAAATTAACTTTTTTATCATTTTTATTCTATTTCTTCTGATAGAAACAATTTTAGTTGCAAAAATTTTGAATAAAAAATAGTCAAAAAAACGCAATAATATAATTTGGAATATAAAGAAAAAATGTACCTTTGCATCAAATTTTAGAAACCTTAAAGTTTAAGTTTACAAAAGATATGGTGATTTCAAAAAATCCACTCCAGTTTATGCTTGCAATAGCAATGGCTTTAATGCCGTTTTTTACTACTGCAAATCCTACAAATGATTCAACTAAAGTTGAGGCTCATGCAGCTACAAAAACAGTAGAAGTTGCTCACGAAGAAGAACATGGTCATGCAGCACTATCAGATATTAAATCCCAGGTAAAAGCCTTTACAAAACATCACGTTTTAGACGCTCACGATTTTTATTTATTTTCGGATAATAAAGAAGGAAAGCACTATGGAAGTTTTCCATTACCTATTATTTTATGGGATAATGGTTTTCAGGTTTTTTCTTCTTTAAAATTTCATCACGGTGAAAGTGTAGCCGAATCAAACGGAAACTTTTATGTATTAAACCATCATGATGGCAAAATATATAAAACAGATGAAAAAGGAACCATTCATGAAGATGAGAAAACAGGTCACCCTTCTAATGTAAGACCTATTGATTTTTCAATTACTAAAAATGTGCTTTTCATATTCATTACTGCAATTTTAATGTTGTTTGTTTTCATTCGTTTGGCTAAATCATATGCTAAGAATGGTGGAATTGCAACTGGTGCAGCACGTATTTTTGAACCATTAGTAATTTATATTCGCGATGAGATTGCGATCCCAAACATTGGAGAAAAAAATTATAAGAAATACATGAGTTATTTATTAACCATCTTTTTCTTCATATTGTTCTTAAATATTTTTGGTTTAACACCACTAGGAGTTAACGTAACCGGAAACTTAACCATTACTTTTTCATTAGCCATTTTAACGTTTTTAATTACGAATCTAACCGCAAATAAAAACTATTGGGGACACATTTTTTGGATGCCAGGAGTACCAAAATTAATGCGTTTAGTATTAGCGCCTATTGAATTATTAGGGGTTATAATCAAACCTTTTTCATTAATGATTCGTTTGTATGCCAACATTTTTGCTGGTCACATCGTATTAATGAGCATCATAGGTTTAATGTTTATTTTTAAAAGTTGGATTGGAAGTACATTGTCATTTGGACTATCATTTGTTCTTTCAATTCTTGAAATATTAGTTGCTTTTTTACAAGCGTATATCTTCACCATGTTGTCGGCCTTATATTTTGGTTCAGCAAACGAAGAGCATCACCATGAAGAAGCACATCATTAATAAGAATGTTTAATTTTTAATATATATATTATGCAAATTCCAACTATTGTAGGAGCAGGATTAATTGTAATCGGAGCAGGTTTAGGTATTGGTAAAATTGGTGGTTCAGCAATGGACGCTATCGCTCGCCAACCAGAAGCTTCAGGAAAAATCCAAACAGCTATGCTTATTGCTGCTGCGTTAATTGAAGGTATTGGTTTCGCTGCTTTATTCGCTGCGTAATTAAAAACTAAAACAATAGTTGCAACGGTTGGTTGTAACTATTGTTTTAACATTTCAAAAAAGTTTAAAATCACATATAATGGATAAATTAATAAATCAGTTTGAATTTGGATTATTCTTTTGGCAAGTACTTATATTTGTTGGATTGATTCTATTATTAAGAAAATTCGCTTGGAAACCTATTCTTGATGCGGTTAACGATAGAGAAGAAGGAATAAAAAATGCTTTATTAGCAGCTGAAAATGCTAAAAAAGATATGTTAAACTTGAAGTCTGATAATGAAAAATTATTAGCTGAAGCAAGAGCTGAAAGAGACTTAATGATGAAAGAAGCAAGAGAAATCAAAGAAAAAATGATTGCTGATGCTAAATCTGAAGCGCAAGCACAAGGTGAAAAAATGATTGAATCGGCAAAAGCTTCAATCGAAAGTGAGAAAAATGCAGCTATGGCAGAATTGAAAAATCAAGTTTCTTCTTTGTCATTAGAAATTGCTGAGACATTATTAAAAGGAGAATTATCTAACAAAGAAGCTCAAACTAAATTGGTTGAGAAAATGTTAGGTGACGCTAAATTAAACTAATATCATGGCAGGAACTAGAGCAGCAATTCGATACGCTAAAGCCATTTTGGACATTGCCCAAGTGAACAACAGCACACAAGCTGTAAATTCTGATATGACTTCAATTGTAAACGCAATTAAAGACAGCGCTGAATTAAAAGATTTCTTGCAAAGTCCAATTGTTAAAGG
This sequence comes from Flavobacteria bacterium BAL38, assembly GCA_000169355.1. Lineage (GTDB taxonomy): Bacteria > Bacteroidota > Bacteroidia > Flavobacteriales > Flavobacteriaceae > Flavobacterium. Next base: position 1,294,491 of record AAXX01000001.1, read on the forward strand.
TGAAATTAAATTTTCTTCTTTAAACGAAATTTTTGCTTCTGCTCAAAAAGAGACAAAAGGATTATTTCAATTGCTTTTAGTAAACAAAAGATTTGAATTATTAAACGATGTTGCTTTACAGTTCAATGCTTTATACGATGAACTTAACGGAATTGAGATTGCAAAAGTAACTACCGCTTTCCCAATTACACCTGAGTTAGAAGCTAAAGTATTGGCAAAAATTGCATCGTTTTCAAATAAAAATATTACCATTCAAAATATTGTAGATCCAGCTATCATTGGTGGATTTATTTTAAGAATGGGCGACAAACAATACAATGCATCTGTTGCAAGCAGATTGCAAAATTTAAAAAGAGAGTTTAGTAATTAATATACCATTAAAGATATATCAAAATGGCGGAAATTAAACCTGCTGAAATTTCAGCAATATTAAAACAACAATTATCAGGTTTTGAATCTGGTGCATCGTTAGAAGAAGTTGGAACAGTACTTCAAGTTGGAGACGGTATCGCTCGTGTTTACGGATTATCAAACGCTCAATACGGAGAGTTAGTACAATTCGAAAACGGATTAGAGGCGATCGTATTGAACTTAGAAGAAGACAATGTTGGGGTGGTACTTTTAGGACCATCAACAGGAATCAAAGAAGGTTCTACAGTAAAAAGAACACAACGTATTGCTTCTCTTAAAGTAGGAGAACAAATGGTAGGTCGTGTTGTTGATACTTTAGGTAACCCAATTGATGGTAAAGGTCCAATCGGTGGTGAGTTATACGAGATGCCATTAGAAAGAAAAGCTCCTGGAGTTATCTTCCGTCAACCAGTAACTGAACCATTACAAACAGGAGTAAAAGCAGTTGATGCGATGATTCCAGTAGGTAGAGGTCAACGTGAGTTGGTTATTGGTGACCGTCAAACTGGTAAATCAACAGTTTGTATTGATACCATCTTAAATCAAAAAGAATTTTACGATGCAGGAAAACCTGTATTCTGTATATATGTTGCAATTGGGCAAAAAGCTTCAACTGTAGCAGGAATCGCAAAAATGTTAGAAGAAAAAGGTGCAATGGCTTATACCGTTATTGTTGCTGCAAATGCTTCTGATCCAGCTCCAATGCAAGTATATGCTCCTATGGCAGGTGCTGCAATTGGTGAGTATTTCAGAGATTCTGGTCGTCCAGCTTTAATTGTTTATGATGATTTATCTAAACAAGCTGTAGCTTACCGTGAGGTATCTTTATTATTAAGAAGACCACCAGGACGTGAGGCTTATCCTGGAGATGTTTTCTACTTACACTCTCGTTTATTAGAAAGAGCTTGTAAAGTAATTAACAACGACGAAATCGCTAAAAACATGAATGACCTACCAGATTCTATTAAAGGAATCGTTAAAGGTGGTGGATCGTTAACGGCTTTACCAATTATTGAAACACAAGCGGGTGACGTTTCTGCTTATATCCCAACAAACGTAATTTCGATTACAGACGGACAGATTTTCTTAGATGGTGATTTATTCAACTCTGGAGTTCGTCCTGCAATTAACGTAGGTATTTCGGTATCTCGTGTTGGAGGTAATGCACAGATTAAATCAATGAAAAAAGTATCAGGTACTTTAAAATTAGACCAAGCACAATTCCGTGAATTAGAAGCTTTCGCGAAGTTTGGTTCTGACTTAGATGCGGTTACTTTAAACGTTATTGAAAAAGGAAAAAGAAACGTTGAAATCTTAAAACAAGGTTTAAACTCTCCTTTTACAGTAGAAGATCAGGTGGCTATCATTTATGCAGGTTCTAAAAACTTGTTAAGAAATGTACCAGTTGTAAAAGTAAAAGAATTTGAAAAAGATTTCTTAGAATACTTAAATGCTAAACATAGAGATACATTAGACGCACTTAAAGCAGGTAAGTTTGATGACGCTATCACTGACGTTTTAGAAAAAGTAGCGAAAGAAATTTCAGCAAAATATAATTAATTTTCAGTGAAAAGTGAATAGTGATTAGTAAAAAGCTAATTACTATTCACTAATTACTAATTACTATAAAAACATGGCAAACTTAAAGGAAATACGTAATAGGATTACTTCTGTTTCATCTACGATGCAAATTACATCGGCGATGAAAATGGTTTCTGCTGCAAAATTAAAAAAAGCGCAAGATGCTATTACAGCTATGCGTCCGTATGCAGAAAAACTTACTGAGCTATTACAAAACTTAAGTGCAACTCTTGAAGGAGAAGTTGGTGGTACTTTTACAGCTCAAAGAGAAGTAAATAAAGTACTTATTGTTGCAATTACTTCAAACAGAGGTTTGTGTGGTGCGTTTAATACGAATGTAATTAAACAAGCAAAAGCAGTTGCTGATACGTATGCAGGAAAACAAGTAGATATTTTTGCTATTGGTAAAAAAGGAAACGATGTTTTGCGTAAAACAAACAACGTAATTGAAGTTAACAATGTTATTTTTGATAAATTAACTTTTGAAAATGTTTCTGACATTGCACAACAATTAATGGATAAATTTGTGGCAGGTGATTACGATAAAATCGAAATCGTTTATAACGAATTTAAAAATGCTGCAACTCAAATTGTAAGAACACAACAGTTTTTACCTTTAGCTCCAATTGTGGGAGGCGAAGTAGTAGCTTCTGATTATATTTTTGAACCATCTAAAGAAGAAATTGTGTTGACATTGATTCCAAAATCATTAAAAACACAATTATACAAATCGATTAGAGATTCATTTGCAGCAGAACACGGAGCACGTATGACAGCAATGCATAAAGCAACCGATAACGCTACAGAATTAAGAGACCAATTAAAATTAACATACAACAAAGCGCGTCAAGCAGCTATTACAAACGAAATCCTTGAGATCGTTGGTGGAGCAGAAGCTTTGAAAAGCTAGTTTTAATTTACATATTTATAAGAAGTCTCGATTTTTTCGGGACTTTTTTGTTTTATATTTGTGTGAATGATAATTTTATAAAATTTGAACTATTTGAGACGATTCGTTCTTTAATAGTTATTTAGTTTAAAAAGAAAATTAAGTAAGCCCTATAATATCAATGATTTAAAATGGTTAAAAACGTTTATATTTTAGAAATTATAATTTTTACTATAATTCTATCATTTAGTACTATTTCATGTAATCGTGAAAAAGAAAATTATGATCGTTTTAAAGCGGCTGTTTCATTAATAAGTCAAACTAAAGCTATTAATGATTCTTTGATTAAATTTAGAGATAGTTTAGAAGTGAAATTCATTTGTTGTTATATATCTTCGACAGAAAAACATGAATTATTATCATTTGTACTTTTACAAACTAAATCCAAACAGTTTCCTGCATTAAAAGTTGATAAAAAATATTGGATTGAAAATATTCAGGGTATAGATATTCTATTCAAAGATCATAATGATACAGTACGAATTGAAGATATTAAATTAAATTCTAAAGCTCAAGAATTGCTACGTAAAGGATACATAACAAAGGATAATAGAAATACCTTAATGCGACCTGATTTTATTAAATTTATTTTTTGTAAGAATAATTATAATAATTATTTTGCGTATGATTTAAATTTTTTAGGAGTGGAGGAAAATAGATTAAGAGCATTAGATAAGTCTTTTAATGAAGAATCATATTATCCTAACTGTTTAAATTAAGTGAATTAAAATTTATATAATTTCCAGATTATACGGATTTACTAAGCTGCCCACAACAAAAAGCTATTTTCATTGCAATAATTCATTTAACAAAACCTTTTTTTCTCATTTACTTTTATTCGTATATTTGTAAGAATAACAACTCACCAATGAAAAAATATACGACTTCCGATAACGCGGAATTGTATTCTGTGCCACAAATAAATTCTCAAAAACACAACTTCATTTAACAAAACCTTTTTCCCCTCATTTACTTTTATTGGTATATTTGTAAGAATAACAACTCACCAATGAAAAAATCCCGATAGCGCGGAATTACATTCCGTGCCCACAAAGTAAAAAAATAAATATTATACCAAAATGAAAAAAATAATTTTAGCCGTAGCCTTTTTAGCTGCATTTTTAACAAGTAATGCCCAAGAAAACAATTCAAAAACAACTTTTGGTGCAAAAGCAGGTCTTAATATTTCAAGTGCCTCTGTAGATAGAGGGTATGATACTGATATTTCTTCATTAGTAGGTGTTCATATAGGAGGTTTTGCTAATTTTAAATTAGATGAAAAATTTGCAGTACAACCAGAGCTTTTATTCTCTACACAAGGATTTAAAGAATACGATAATGATGGTGGCTATATTTATGATGATAAAATTAAACTAACCTACATTAATTTACCGGTTAGTTTTCAATATACTGTTGCTTCAAAATTTAAAGTAGAAGCAGGTCCACAAGTAGATTTTCTACTTTCGGGCAAAGCAGATGGTAAATATTATGACCCTATGTTTGATGAAACTCAAACACAAAATAATGTAGATATAAAAGATAGTTTAAAATCGGTAGTATTTGGCTTTAATATTGGTGCGGGTTACGCTATTACACCAAAATTAACAGCAAATGTTCGTTATCATTTAGGCTTATCTGAAGCAGACGATTTAGAAGGGGTAAAAGTGAAAAACAGAAATTTTCAAGTGGGTTTAGGATATAGTTTTAATTAGTTACCTCAGATTAAATCCGTTAGCGCGGAATTGCATTACCTGCCCACAAAGAAATTCTCTAAAAACCAATATTCATTTAACAAAACCTTTTTTCTCTCATTTACTTTTATTGGTAAATTTGTAAGTTAAGAAGAGTATTATGAGGGACATTATTTATATACTAACACGAATTTTTATTTTAGTGGCAATATTTATTATTGCAGGATATTTTATAAGTTTTATTATAGGTAATTTTGTAAGTTCGTTAATTGATGTTTTTTTAAAAATATCAAATAAAAACTTTTCAGAATTAGGTATATTAGATTTTTTACTATTAATACTACTTGTTCTTATAATTTTTAGATTTTATAAATATTCCAAAAAAATAAAAGATATTAAAAAATAATTACACGATAGCGCGGAATTGCATTCCGTGCCCACAACGTAACGTTGTTTTTTGTAACTCAGACATTTTTTGTTTTATATTTCTAAAAATAAAGTCTTACTTTGAATTTCAAATTTTAGATTTTTTCACCTTGATTAAATTAAAATAATTAATTTTTAAAATGGAAAATAAAATTCAAGTTAATATAGCTAATCATTTTATTTCATTGAAGTGGTTATTGTTTTATATAATTTTAACTTTGTTATTGTTGGTTTATTTTTATTTGACTTTTGGCTCAGAAGGGTTGTTTATTTTAATCATTTTTTTGTTACTTCAGATGTTACCAACCGTTTATTTACACTATAAATATTATGTTATAAATAAATCGATAAAGTGTACCCTAAATGAATATAAATTAGAAGTTTTTAATAAAAATATGAAATATGTTTATTTCCCTAATGATATTGAAAAAATCATAATTTACAAATCTGCAAATATGGATTCTTGGGGAATACCACTCTTAACTTTTGAAAATTATTATTATTCTAGAATTGTTTTAAAAGATGGTAATAATATAGTTTTAACAAGTTTATTGGATAATAAAATCGAAGACAAATTAAAAGTTAATTTTAGTACAACAACTTTCAATAGAAAAAAAGGTTTCTCGTGCTTTCCAGATTGGTAGAAATAAGCTTAAAAGGTAATTATTAAAACTCGATAGTTCGGAATTGTATTCCGTGCCCACAAAAAAAACTCTCAAAAACACAACTTCATTTAACAAAACCTTTTTTCCCTCATTTACTTTTATTGGTATATTTGTAAGTATACAAACTATTTCCAATGAAAAAATATACCTCTTTCGTTCTACTACTTTTCACATTTTTTGGTAATGCTCAAAATCTTCGTTTAGAAGACATCATGAAAGGCGACGAATTCATCGGGCACCAACCTGATAATCACCGTTGGTCAATTGATGGGCAAACCGTTTTATTTGATTGGAATCCGAACAACGAAATCGATAACAGCACTTATTTTTGGAATAAAACGAGTAAATCGCCTCAAAAAGTAACGACTTCAAATCCTATTTACGATTTGGATTTTATGGCAACACAGAAAGAGTATGATGTTGTGTATTATACCAATCAAGGCGTTTTGTATGCGTATACCAAATCCACAAAAAAGACAAAAAAAGTAATTCAATTAGCAGACAGAATTGCTTCTATTCAAAGAAGTAGTGATCCTAATATCATCTTTTTTCAGCAAAATCGCAATGTATATCAATTCAATACCAAAGATTTTTCGATTGTTCAATTAACTAATTTTAAATCGGGTAGAGAAAATAAAGGGTCAAAAGAAGAAGATTCATTCTTAAAAAACCAACAAGAAGAGTTGTTTCAATTTGTGCGCGATGAAGAATCGTATTCCAAGTGGTACGAAGAAAAATCTATAAACAATAAAGAGAAATTCCCAAAAGAAATCTATTACGATAAATCGTCTTTAGAGCAAATTAAACCCTCACCAGATGGAAAATTTGTAACCTTCCGACTTTCCGATTATCCAAGTCAGGCCACAACAAGTGTTGAGCATTTCATCACTGCTGATGGATATACCGAAAGTAAAAAAGCACGTGCCAAAGTTTCGGTTGATAATTTCAGTAAGCATAAATTCGGAATTTTCAATGTAGAAAAAGATACTACGTATTACGTTTTGTTTTCCAATTTAACCGGAATCAAAGAAGCGCCAAAATATTACCAAGACTACGAAAATCTAAAAGATAAATCGGATTACGAAACGGCAATAGTAATGCAAAGTCCAGTGTATAGCAAAGACGGAAAAAATGCCGTTATAGAAATCAGAAGTCAAGACAACAAACACCGTTGGATGGTACAATTGGATTTGGTTTCAGGAAAAATAACCGAATTAGATCACCAACACGACGAAGCATGGATTGGCGGACCAGGAATTCCAGGCTATAGTTTCGGTGGCGGAACATTAGGTTTTATCGATAATTATACTTTTTATTTTCAATCGGAAGCTACTGCTTTTTCGCATTTGTATACGTATAATTTGAAAACCAAGAAAAAAGAAGCACTAACAAAAGGTAATTGGGAAGTTCGTGAAGTAAAACTATCCAACGATAAAAAATCATTTTACATCACCACTACGACAACACATCCAGGCAACAGAAGTTTTTACAAATTGGACATCGCTTCCAAAAAAATGACTGGAATTTTAACGAATGATGGCAGCTACGAAGTAGAATTATCTCCAGACGAGCAAACACTTTTGGTGCGTTATTCGTATAAAAACAAACCTTGGGAATTGTATGTGGGTGCTAACAAACCGAATGCCGATTTGAAGCAAATTACGTTTTCAACTACGCCTGAATTCAAAAAATACAACTGGAAAACTCCAGAAGTTATCACATTTAAAGCAGAAGACGGAACGACAGTCTACGCACGTTTGTACCAACCAAAAGTAGAAAACAAGAACAAAGCGGCAGTCATTTTTGTACACGGTGCCGGTTATTTGCAAAACGCACATAATTATTGGAGCACGTATCACAGAGAATTCATGTTTCACAATTTACTTACCGATTTAGGTTACACGGTTTTAGATATCGATTACAGAGCCAGTGATGGTTATGGTCGCGATTTTAGAACGGGAATCTATCGTCACATGGGTGGAAAAGATTTATCAGACCAATTGGATGGAAAAAAATATTTAGTAGAAAAAGCAGGAATTGATGCGAATCGTGTTGGAATTTACGGTGGTTCGTATGGTGGATTCATTACATTGATGGCTTTGTTAACAGAACCAGGCGAATTCAAAGCAGGAGCCGCGTTACGTTCGGTAACCGATTGGGCGCATTATAATCACGGTTACACCTCAAACATTTTGAATTTCCCAGAAACCGATCCTGAAGCTTACAAGAAAAGTTCTCCGATTTATTTTGCGAATAATTTGCAAGACAAGTTGTTGATGTTACACGGAATGGTAGACGATAACGTGCAATTCCAAGACATTGTTCGATTAACACAACGATTTATCGAATTAGGCAAGAAAGACTGGGATTTAGCCGTATTTCCAGTAGAAGCCCACGGTTTTACAAGAACGTATTCTTGGGTTGACGAATACCGAAGAATTTTAGACTTATTCAACGAAAATCTATTACAAAAATAAAATGCCACAGTTAATCGAATTAGGAACAAAAGCAGAAATGTTGGAGCAATTGCCTATAATCCAACAATTATATCCCGATTATACGCTTGAAATTTATGGCGATTTGTTAGACAAAATGATTCCACACAATTACAAACAATTAATTGTAGTGGAAAACGGAATCACAATGGGTTTAGCAGGATTTTGGATTGGAACTAAATTGTGGTGCGGTAAATATTTGGAATTAGACAATGTGGTCGTACATGAAGATTTTCGTTCCAAAGGAATTGGCAGCATCATGACCGAATATCTCAATCAAAAAGCCATCGATGAAGATTGTAACATGATTGCTTTAGATGCGTATACGACCAATTTTGGCGCCCAAAAATTCTACATGAATCACGGTTTTGTGCCCAAAGGGTTTCATTTTGTGAAATATTTAAAATAGAGATTATGAAAAACTATGTATCGTTACTATTCTTGATTTTAGTCACTAGTTGTTCTAGTCAGGATAAAATAATCAAAGAATCAGCGATTGTGGCTTCATATGAAACTTGGGTTGCTGGAGTGCGAGGTGGAGGAAGTGGAATTAATTTTTACCTTGAATTAAAATCAGAATTACCATCAACTATAGAATTAAAAAAAGTAATTTTTAGAGGATACGAAGTGTCTTTTGAAAAACAAGATAATTTGCATTTTCAGGCAATGATTAAAACGTCTGGCAATCAACAAAAATTTGAAGGTGATGATTCCCAAATGATTACTAGTCCTAAAAATGCCTTAACATTAGCTGAAAATGAAGCAATCTTAATTTTTTTAAAAAGCGGCAAAGAAATTCGTCAAACTATTAAAGAAGTAAAAGAAAAACCAATGTTACTTTATCCTTCGGCAAAACCAAAGAATTAATTACATTTGTTATTCTAAAAATTATAAATGAGTCTTTATAAAAGTCTTTTTAAACAAACCGCGATTTATGGCATAGCAACAGTTTTGCCTAGAATAATTAGTTTTATTCTGAATCCTATTTTTGTCTATTATCTTACCGATAAGGAAAAAATGGGAGAGGTTTCTGTGATTTTTTCCTATTTGGTGTTCTTCAACGTCATTTTATCTTACGGAATGGAAACGGCTTTTTTCCGATTTTATAATTCGGAAAGTGACAAAAGAAAAGTGGTTTCTACATCAACCATTTCTCTTTTTTGGTCAACAATAGTTTTTTTAGCCTTGTTTCTTTTGTTTCGTAAAAACTTAGCTGAATGGTCAGAAATTAAAGTAGATTATATTGTTTTTACTATATGGATTTTAGCTTTAGATGCCTTAGCAATTATTCCGTTTTCAAAAATTAGAGCTGAAAACCGACCTATAAAATATGCCGTAATTAAGATTTCAAATGTGTTGATTAATTTGGTCTTGAATGTTTTCTTTTTGATTCTGCTCCCCGATATTGCTACTGAATCTTCAAATTCTTTCATTCAAACTATTTATCATGATGATTTTCAAATTGGCTATATTTTTGTATCCAATTTAATTGCTAGTTTGGTCACTTTAATTTTTGTTTTACCTGATTATTTTAAAATAAAATGGCAATTTGATGCTGATTTGTGGAAGAAAATGATGCAATACGGTTTGCCTATTTTAGTGGCTGGAATTGCTTTTGCAATTAATGAACATTTTGATAAGATTTTATTAGATTGGATGGATGTAGATATGGCCGATATTGGAGCTTATTCCGCTTGTTATAAAATCGGAATGTTTATGGTGTTATTTCGCACAGCGTATTCTCTAGGAATTGAACCGTTTTTCTTTAGTCATGCGAAGAATGAAAATGCACCACAAACCTATGCTACAATTACCAAATATTTTGTCATTTTCGGTTCGTTTATTTGTTTGGGAGTGATTGTTTTTGCGGATGTTTTAAAATTAATTTTAGTACCAAAAGAAACTTATTGGACAGCGATGAATGTGGTGCCACTTATAGTTTTGGCAAATTTCTTTTTAGGCATTTACACCAATTTATCCGTTTGGTACAAATTAATAGACAAAACTCGAATTGGCGCTTATATTTCAATAGTAGGAGCAATAGTAACTTTAGTTTTAAACTTGCTTTTAATTCCAATCATAAGTTACATGGGTTCTGCAATTGCTACTATTTTGGCTTACGGAACCATGATGTTCATTTCGTACTACATGGGACAAAAAAAATATCCAATTCCATACGATAAGAAATCTATTTTTACTTATTTAGGTTTGGCAATAGTTTTATCAGGATTGTCTTTTTATATTGAAATATTTAGAGAAACCTATATATTCGGAATTGCAGCTATCTTGTTTTTTGCTTACTTTGTATACCGAAACGAAAAAGAAATTATTTTAACGATTATCAGAAGAAAATAATATGCAAATTAAAATCATCAATAAATCAAATCTCGAGTTACCAAACTATGAAACCATTGCCTCAGCTGGAATGGATTTACGTGCGAATATTTCAGAACCCATCACTTTAAAATCATTAGAAAGAACCATTGTAAAAACCGGACTTTTCATTGAATTACCAATTGGTTATGAAGCGCAAGTTAGACCAAGAAGCGGTTTAGCAGCTAAAAAAGGAATCACCGTTTTAAATTCACCAGGAACAGTAGATGCGGATTATCGTGGAGAAATCGGTGTGATTTTAGTAAATTTATCCAATGAACCCTTCATTATAGAAAATGGAGAACGTATCGCCCAATTAATCATTGCTAAACACGAACGCGCAGAATGGATTGAAGTGTCTGAATTATCAGAAACCTCAAGAGGAGAAGGCGGTTTTGGAAGTACAGGAGTGAAGTAAAGCCCCCTAACCCCCAAAGGGGGAATTGACAAAATTGTGTAAATAGTTAAATATAAATTGAATTAATTAATAAAATCCTATTGACCCCTAATAGGAATTTCCCGCCGTGGCGGATTAGGGGGCTAACATGAAAATAATTGTACCTATGGCAGGTCGTGGTTCACGCCTTCGCCCACATACCTTAACCATTCCAAAACCATTAATTCCAGTTGCTGGAAAACCAATCGTTCACCGATTAGTGGAAGATATTGCAGGCGTTTTAAATCAGCCAATAGATGAAGTGGCTTTTATTATTCATGAAAGTTTTGGAAAAAAAGTAGAAGATGATTTAATTGCCATTGCTCAAAAGTTAGGTGCAAAAGGAACCATTTATTATCAAAACGAGGCTTTAGGAACAGGTCATGCCATTATGTGCGCCAAAGATTCTTTATCTGGCCCCGCGGTTATTGCGTATGCGGATACGTTAATTCGTGCGAATTTTGATTTGGATACTTCAGCTGATAGTGTTATTTGGGTAAAACAAGTCGACCAGCCAGAAGCTTTTGGTGTGGTAAACTTAAATGCGAATGGAGAAATCATCGAATTAGTGGAGAAACCAAAAGAATTCGTTTCGGATTTAGCGGTTATTGGTATATACTTTTTTAAAGATGTTGCCGTTCTTAAAAATGAACTACAATCGGTTTTAGACAACAACATTATTCATGGTGGCGAATACCAAATTAACGATGGTATTAAACAAATGATGGCAAAAGGCATGAAATTTGTACCTGGAAAAGTAGATGAATGGATGGATTGTGGAAACAAAGACGTTACTGTTGAAACGAACACAAGAATGTTAGGGTTTTTACATAACGATGGAGAAAATTTAGTTGCTAAGAATGTTAAATTAGAAAATGCTACTATTATTCCTCCATGTTTTATAGATGAAGATGTTATTTTAATGAATGCAACTGTGGGACCAAATGTTTCATTAGGAAAAGGATGTCACGTGATTGATTCTATCATAAAAAATAGTTTGATTCAAACACATTCGCATATCAAAAATGCCAATTTAGATAATGCTATGATTGGAAATCATGCTTCTTTTGATGGTAATTTTACAAGCATTAGTATTGGTGATTATTCGGTTTTAGAATAGATGATAAATAAAAAACTCATAGTTTTATTTACGTTCCTGCTTTTCAGTTTTGGGAATCACTTGTTGGCACAAGAAAATCCCGATGCGATTGCTTTGGTGGACGACCAATTGGAAAATAGTTTTTACGAAGCTGTAAAACAACGCGGCATCGAAAATTACGATAAAGCTATTGTGTCGATTCAAAAATGTATTGAAAAAGAACCCAAAAATGCGGCTTTTCAATATGAATTGGGTAAGAATTACTTAAGTCTCAGAAATTATGTTGATGCTGAAAGTGCTTTCAAAAAAGCGGTCGAGTTAGACAATAAAGAACGTTGGTATTGGAACGGATTGTACGATGTGTATTATCAAACTAAAGATTATCAAAAATCGATTCCAATTGTTGAAAAACTAATGGAGTTCGACTCAAATATGAAAGAAGATTTGGTTTCGCTTTACATGAATACAAACCAGCACGGAAAAGCATTGGAGTTGTTAAAAGAAATGGAAACAACATCGAAGCTTACCAGAACAATGGAATTTTATAAATTGAAACTTCAACAGTCTAATACATATGCTAAACCGCAAAAAGAACAGTTAGAAGAAGCTATTCGAAAAAACCCAAAAGCAGAACAAAATTACATCGATTTAATTGTTTTGTACACAAGTTTTAATCAGGAAGATAAAGCATTTGAAGTAGCAAAAAGATTGGAAATTGAAATTCCAAATTCAGATTGGGCACATGTAAGTTTAGTTAAATTTCATTTAAATAATAATGATGGCACTAATGCTTCAAAATCGATGTTTAAAATTTTAGAAACCAATAATATGGATCTAAAAATTAAACATCGTGTTTTTAATGAATTTTTAATTTTTGCGGTTAAAAATCCAACATATTTAAAAGATATCGATAATGCAATTCCGTATTTTGATATCGATAGAGAAATTAATGTAAGTAAAGAAGTGGCTAAATTCTTTTGGAAAAAAAATGATTTAGAAAATGCAGCTAAATATTTTGATAAAGCAATTAAAAAAGATACAGAAGATGTAGATGCTATGGAATTATATTTAGAGGTATTAGTTCAAAAAATAGATTTTCAATTAGTTACTAAAAAAGCAGAAGATTATTTAGAAGTGTTTCCTACTCAAGCCGGATTTTATTTTTATGCAGGTTTAGGATATAACCAAATAAAAGAATTTAAAAAGGCTAAAAATATATTAGAAAATGGCTTAGATTTTGTAATAGAAAATAAGGCACTAGAAGCTAATTTTTATAAAGAATTAATTATAAGCTGCGAAAATTTGAATGACAAAGAAAAAAAGCAATTGTATTCAAATAAATTAAATCAAACCAAATAATGAAACAAATTATATCGGCTTTTATAGTAATCTTATTAATAGGATGTAAACCTAAGCAAACGGTTGCAACTGCTGCTGCTAATGAAAACACAGCGGTTAAAAAGATTATAAATGGTCATTATCAAAACAAACACGATTTTTCTACTTTAAATATCAGAGCAAATGCTAAATACGAAGATGAAAAACAATCGCATTCGATGAATGCAGATATTCGTATTAAAAAAGACGAAATCATATGGATAAACATTAAATTCTTTGGAATTCCGATGGCAAAGGCATTGATAACACCTACAAAAGTGAGTTATTATGAAAAAATAAATAATACATTTTTTGAAGGCAATTTTAGTTTGTTAAGTAATTGGTTAGGAACTGATTTAGATTTTCAAAAAGTTCAGAATTTATTTCTTGGAAAAGCGATTGATGATTTAACTAAAGACCAATGGATTTCTGAAGTCGTTGATAAAATGTTTAAGTTGTCTTTACCATCTAAATCAGATGTAAAAAAGGAGTTTTACTTTGAAGGAGCAAATTATTTATTAAAGAAAGAGACAATTATTCAAGAAAGTAAATCTCGAAATCTCGAAATTATTTATCCTTCTTATAAAGAAGAAACTAAAATGTATTTACCAAATGAAATTAATATAAAAGCAGAACAAAAAGACAAAGTAACAATAGATATTGAGTATAAAAACACAACGTTTAATGAAAAACTGAGTTATCCTTTTTCTATACCAAGTGGTTATACTGCTATTGAAATCAATTAATTTTTTATTTAAGAAAAAAACTAACTTTGTAAAAATCCGTATTGCATGAATCAATTCATTAAAATCCTGTTTTTCTTTTTCATCACAACATTGTGTTTTGCACAGCCGTCTGAACAGCAAAAGCTAGAAGCTCGTAAAGCGGAAATTCTAAAAGAAATTTCCGAAAATAAATCAAGATTAGAATCAGAAAAAAAGAAAGAAAAATCGGTTTTAAAACAAATTGATCAGCAAAAAGAATTAATTCAATTAAGAATAAAATTATTAAATACTACGGCAAAACAAACCCGATTACTTAGTGATGAAATCTATTTAACTCAGTTAGAAATGAATAAGTTAAATAGAGAGCTAAAAGTATTGAAGGAAGACTATGAAAAAATGATTATAAAATCATACAAAAGCCGAAATGAACAAAGCAGAATTATGTTTGTGCTTTCTTCTCAAAACTTTCTTCAAGCCTATAAAAGAATTCAGTACATGAAACAATACGCTGGATTTAGAAAAATGCAAGGAGAAGAAATAAAAGATAAGCAAGAAAAGTTAATTGTTGCCGAAATGCGACTGTCTGAAAGTAAAAAGGAAAAAGAAATTGTTTTAGCTCAAACCGAAAAAGAAAAACAAGAACTTGAAAAAGAAAAGCAAGAGCAAGAACGTTTAGTTAAATCAATACAAAAAGATAAAAAATTAATTGCTGCCGAAATCAAAAAACAGCAAAAAGAATCTAAAGCAATTGATGCAAAAATTAAGAAAATTATTGCCGCTGAAATTGCTGCTGCAAATAAACGAAATGCTGCAAAATCTGGTAAAACTGCACCTAAAGGAGGAACAGCAAGCGATGCAAAATTTAATTTAACACCTGAAGGTAAAATAGAATCAAATAACTTTAAAGCAAATAAAGGAAAATTACCTTGGCCAGTAGAAAAAGGAAATATTTTTCAAAAATATGGCGATCAACCTCACCCAATTTATAAAAATCTAACGGTTCACAATAGTAGTATTGAGATTTCAACAGAGAAGGGCTCGTCTGCAAGAGCCGTGTTTGCAGGTGAAGTTTTCCAAATTCAGGTAAATGAAAATAACCGAAATTGGAAAGCTGTTTATGTGAGACATGGAGATTTTATTACTATTTATATGAATTTATCTTCGGTAAATGTGGTAAAAGGACAAAAAGTAAGTATTAAGCAAAAGTTAGGAACTATTCACACCGATACTTCTGGAAGTACAACCATGAAATTTGCAGTTTTACAAAATACGACGTATTTAAATCCAGAACTTTGGTTAAATTAATAGATGAGGTCATTTGACCTCATTTTTTTGAATTATAGTTTCATGTACTATTATATTTTAATTTTATAAAATGAATTTATCAGACATCAAAATTCTTCATATCGATAGTAATCATCCTTTGCTTTGGGAACAATTAGAACAAGCTGGTTTTTATAACGAAGCTGATTTTACGTCTTCCAAACAAGAAATAGAAGCTAAAATTGAAAATTACCACGGAATTGTAATTAGAAGTCGTTTTAAAATAGATAAAACCTTTTTAGATAAAGCCACAAATTTGCAATTCATTGCCCGAGTTGGTGCTGGTTTAGAAAGTATCGATTGTGATTACGCTACTGCGAAAGGAATTCATTTAATTGCTGCTCCAGAAGGAAACGCCAATGCGGTTGGGGAACAGGCATTAGGCATGTTGCTTTCGCTTTTTAACAACTTGAACAAAGCCAATAACGAAGTAAAATCTGGGCATTGGAAACGCGAAGCGAATCGTGGACATGAATTAGAAGGAAAAACAGTCGGAATTATTGGCTATGGCAACATGGGAAAATCATTCGCCAAGAAACTTCGAGGATTTGATGTAACCGTTTTATGTCACGATATTTTACCAAATATGAGTGATGCCAATGCAACTCAAGTTTCGTTAGCGGAACTTCAAGAAAGAGCCGATGTTTTAAGTTTACACACACCTTGGACACCTAAAACCGATAAAATGATTAATACTGATTTTATTAATCAGTTTAAAAAACCATTTTGGTTAATCAATACCGCTAGAGGAAATTCTGTAGTAACAGCTGATTTGGCGGAAGGGTTGAAGTCGGGTAAAATTTTAGGTGCTGGTTTAGATGTTTTAGAATACGAAAAATTATCTTTTGAAACACTTTTTACGTCATCTCGAGCGGAGACGAGAGAACTTCCTGCCGCTTTTGAATATCTTTTACAAGCTGAAAACGTATTGTTAACGCCACATATTGCGGGTTGGACTTTTGAAAGTCACGAGAAATTAGCCCAAGTTATTGTAGATAAAATTTGTAAGATTTATCAATAAGTTTGTAACATTTAACGCAGTTGTCGACTAATACAAAAAATATTTTTATATTAGCATTTTATGGCGCATCCGAAAAGCCTTACGAGTAGGAGACAACTAAAACAATAATTTTACAATGGAAGCACAAAAAGTAGACATGTTCATGATGGCTAATGCCAAATTTTTCGAAGGTCACCAGTTAAATGCAATTAGAGAACGTTTAGTTCAAATGGATGATGACAAATGGCCTATGTTACAAACAGTTCAATTTAAAGATCCAACTACAGCATTAATTTTGTCTATTTTTGCAGGAAACTTAGGAGTAGATCGTTTTTATATTGGTGATACTGGAATGGGAGTTGGTAAATTGTTAACATGTGGAGGTATTTACGTTTGGACAATTGTAGATTGGTTCTTAATTCAAGGGGCAACAAAAGAGAAAAACATGGAAATGTTTAATAGAGCATTTATGTTCTAAAAAATGAATCGCCAATAAAAACTTTGCTTTTGCAAAAACCAATAAAAAAAAGGGCGATTGCATATATGTCCGCTAAAAATCTAATTTTACATATATGAATAAAAACAAGCTATATTCGTTTATATTATTCGCTTGTTTTATAGGGTATGGTTGGTTGCTTTTTTCTTTTCAACACGAACACCAAATTCAAAATCAAGAATTTACTGTTTGTTTGTTTAAAAAAGTAACCACTTTTCCTTGCCCATCGTGCGGAACTACACGTTCTGTTTTACAACTTTCACATGGAAATTTACTTTCCGCAATTTTACTAAATCCTTTTGGGATATTAGTAGCGCTAATTATGTTAGTTGCTCCGTTTTGGATTAGCTACGATTTAGTTCAAAAAAAAGAAACTTTTTATACCATTTATTTAAAAACAGAATCCATACTTAGAAAACGAAAAGTTGCATTTGTACTTATCGTTTTAGTAATTGCTAATTGGATTTGGAATATTAAAAAAAATCTATGATTACAACAGCAAAATTTAACTATCAACCTCATGATTCTGAGCTAGAAAGAGCATCAAATAGCTATTTGATGTCGCTAGTGGCGGTTATTGGAGGTTTGCCATTACCTATTTTAAATTTATTGGCAAGTATTTTATTTTATTTAGGAAACCGAAAAAGCACTTCATTTGTAAAATGGCATTGTACGCAAGCTTTGGTTTCTCAATTGGGTTTGTTTTTCTTTAATAGCGCTGGCTTTTGGTGGACTATGGGAATTTTATTCGATGACGTAGAGGCTACAAATTACTATTTTGCTTATATTATTACCCTAGTACTTTTTAATTTAATTGAATTTTTTTCCACTTTATTTATAGCAACTAAAGTTAGAAAAGGCTTTCATACAGAATTCTTCTTTTTTGGAGATATTACTAATTTAATTTGCAAAACAAATGAAGACAATAAGTAAAGGATTAGTAGTTATTGCACTATTTTTTGGTGTTTGGATGTTGTTATCGCAAATAAATTTTGTAAAACATTTTAAAGTAAAAGAAGCCAAAACAGGAACTGAAAAAACACTTGGCGATATTATTTGGAACGAAATAGAAGCTACTGAAACCATCATTTTTGATGATTCTATAGTAAACACTTTAGATTCGTTATTATTGCCAATTTGTAAAGAGAACAACATAGTAAGAGACAGTTTAAAAGTTCATATTATTGATAAAGATGAGGTAAATGCTTTTGCTATGCCCGACAATCATTTGGTAGTGTATACCGGTTTGATAAAAGCGTGTAAAAACGAACAAGCGTTATTAGGAGTTTTAGGTCACGAAATAGCCCATATTGAAGGCAATCATGTGATGAAGAAATTGTCTAAAGAAATTGGACTTTCTGTTTTATTATCTATTACAACAGGAGCTAATAGCACCGTAATTAGCCAAATTGTAAAAACGCTTTCATCTTCTGCGTATGATAGAAGCTTAGAAACCGAAGCAGATATGGAAAGTGTAAAATACATGCTTAATGCTAATATTGATCCAAGACCATTTGCTGATTTTCTTTATGAATTATCTTTAGATAACGAATTACATAAATACACATATTGGGTTTCTACTCATCCCGAATCTGAAGCGAGAGCCAAAACCATTCTGAATTATTTAAAAACTAAAAAAATAAAATCGAAACCGATTTTAACTAATGAAGCTTGGGAAGATTTTAAGAATAGTATAGATTAATTACGTAATAGATTACTTTTTTATTTCAATAATTTTTAATAATATTGTTAAATACTAACCAATAAAAATAATAATTATGTTACAATGGTACAAAAAAGTAGTTTTGGAAAACTATGCAAACTTTGATGGAAGAGCAAGAAGATCAGAGTATTGGTATTTTGTTTTATTCAATATGGTTTTTGCAATTACAGCAATGATTTTAGATAGCGTTATAGGATTAAACTTTGATCCATTACCATATGGATGGTTATATCTTTTATATGTGCTAGCTGTTTTTATTCCAGGATTAGCTGTCGGAGTAAGAAG
The DNA here is from genome assembly GCA_000169355.1 of Flavobacteria bacterium BAL38. GTDB lineage: Bacteria > Bacteroidota > Bacteroidia > Flavobacteriales > Flavobacteriaceae > Flavobacterium. The sequence continues at coordinate 1,313,546 of AAXX01000001.1, forward strand.
ACTGCATGATGTTAATAAAAGCGGTTGGTTTATGCTAATAGCTTTTGTTCCTTTAATAGGAGGAATTTGGTTATTAGTTCTATTTTGTACTGAAGGAACCCCAGGGATTAACAGTTATGGAGATAATCCAAAACAATAAATAAAAGAAAAAATAAAGGCTAATCAATTGATTAGCCTTTCTCTTTTCTTTCTAATTCCGCTTGAAATTCTTCCATAACGGGTTTAACGGTGCTTTCTGGTAAGTCGGCAATTTTGATGTACATTAAACCATCTACCGAGTTGTTAAATAATGGATCTACATTAAATGCCACCACTCTTGCGTTTTGTTTGATGTATTTTTTAATTAAAACAGGCAAACGTAAATTTCCTGGCTCTACTTCATCAATTATTTTATCAAACTTATTTAAATCGGCTTCTGTTTCATTAAATACAAAATCCTTATCCGCGTCTTTTAGTTTTACTTTGTATTCTTTTTTAGGATGAACGTATTGCGCAATATATGGGTCATAATAATGCGACTTCATAAATTCAATCATTAACGATTTAGAAAAATCAGAAAACTGATTACTGATACTTACGCCACCAATTAAATATTTATGCTCCGGAAAATGAAGAGTTGTATGAACAATTCCTTTCCATAATAAGAATAATGGCATTGGTTTCATTTGGTATTCCTTAATGATAAATGCTCTACCCATTTCGATAGATTTACTCATCATATCATACAATTCAGGTTCAAAACGGAATAATTCATGTAAATAAAATCCGTTAATTCCGTGCTTTGGATAAATATGAGCGCCTAATCCCATTCGGTAAGCTCCAGCAATGCACTGAGCATTATCATCCCACAAGAACATATGATGATAATATTTGTCATAAGAATCTAAATCTAAAGATTCATTAGTTCCTTCTCCTACTTCTCTAAAAGTAATTTCTCTTAAACGACCAATTTCATGTAATATATTCGGAATTTTATCAGCCGTTACAAAGAAAACTTCATAATTTTTACTTTGCAATAAACGATAATCACCTTTTCTTAGAAAAGCCATTTCTTCTAAAATTTGGTCATGATTAGCAGGTTTTGCAATTTGTTTAGGAGGTTTCGGAATACTTAATTTGGGTAAATTAATTTTACTTTCGTCCTCAAAAGCATTTGAAAGCATATAGGTTTTCTTTCTTAAGAACTCACCATAAGCTTCAATGTCTTGATATTCATTTTGTTCTGCTACAGAAATTGGCTTACCAATACGTACTTTAATTACACGATCTTTTTGCGTGTGTAATTCACTTGGCAATTTAGCAGTTCTTAATGTGTCGTTTATTTTTGATAAAAAGTAAAACAATTTACTGTTTTTAGCATGAAAATAAATAGGAACAACAGGAACTTGCGCTTTTCTAATTACCTTAATGGCTCCTTCTTCCCATGGTTTATCTACAACTAATTTCCCGTCTTTATAAGTTGAAACTTCTCCTGCAGGAAAAATTCCAAGTGGTTTGCCATCACTTAAATGACGAAAAGTTTCTTTAATCCCAATTACACTCGACTTAACGTCTTTATGGTTTTCAAAAGGATTAACAGGCATAATAAAAGGCTTTAAAGGCGCTATACGATGCAATAAAAAGTTAGCAATAATTTTGAAATTTGGCTCTTTCTCAAGCATTAATTTCAATAATAAAATGCCATCAATTCCTCCAAGCGGATGATTTGAAATGGTTATATAAGCGCCATCTTTTGGCAATCGTTTTAAGTCCTCTTCCGGAATTTCAAACTTAATCTGCAGATCATCTAATATAGCTTTTAAAAATTCCACATCATTTAAATGCTTATGTCTGTCATAAAGCTTGTTTAATGCTGAAATTTTAAGCACTTTCATTAATAGCCAGCCAGAAAAAGTACCGAAAACTCCGAATTTATCAACGTTAATCGCTTTTGCAACTTCTTTAGCAGTAACTAAACCCATTTATTTTTTGTTTTTGAGCAAGAAACAAAGATAACAATTATGTTGAATTGATTGCTATTAGAAAATATAATTAAAAATACAATTTTGTTATTTTTTTTATTAATCTGATAATTAATAAATTATAAATTGAGATGTTTTTGAACTTTAATATTAAAAAGCTTTTCCTTATATTTGGTCAAAAGCTAAAACTATAAATGAAAATCATATCTTACAACGTTAACGGAATTCGTGCGGCTATTTCAAAAGGTTTTTTAGAATGGTTACAACAAGCCAATCCCGATGTAATTTGCTTACAAGAAATTAAAGCAACCGAAGAGCAAATACCTAAATTAGAAATCGAAGCAGCGGGTTATCCTTATCAATATTACTTTTCAGCAGAAAAAAAAGGATATAGCGGTGTTGCCGTTTTGTCAAAAATTGAACCTAAAACCATTGTATTTGGAACCGGAATTAAACACATGGATTTTGAAGGAAGAAATTTACGTGTCGATTTTGATAAACTTTCTGTAATGAGTTTATATTTGCCTTCTGGTACGAATATTGATAGATTAGATTATAAATTTCAATATATGGCAGAATTTCAATTGTATGTTGATGAATTAAAAAAAGAAATCCCAAATTTAGTTATTTGTGGCGATTATAATATTTGTCATGAAGCGATAGATATTCATGATCCAATTAGAAATGCCAAAGTTTCTGGGTTTTTACCAGAAGAGCGTGCTTGGTTAGATGGTTTTCTTAAAAACGGATTTGTAGATACATTTCGTCATTTAAATAAAGAGCCAAATAATTATAGTTGGTGGAGTTACAGAGCCAATGCGCGTAATAATAACAAAGGTTGGAGAATAGATTATTGCTTAGCAACGGAATCTCTTAAAGAGAAAATTCAAAGAGCTTTAATTTTGCCCGAAGCCAAACATTCTGACCATTGTCCGGTTTTAGTGGAAATTAAATAAAAAACAAATTTAATAAAGTTAAAAAGTAAAACGTCCGAAGCTTCGGACTCTGTGTAGCTCTTTTCAACAGAGTCTAAATAATAAAAATCTCAGTGAATCTCTGTGTAAAACTAAAATATAAAAACAAAAACAAAATGATAAGAAAAATTGCCCTAGCCTGTGTAGTTTTAAGTTTAACTACTTCGTGTGTTTCTAAAAAAATCTATCAAGATTTAGAAAACAAATATGCCGATTTAAAGAAAGAACACAATGCTTTATCGGACGAAAATACTACACTGAAAACAGATAAAAATCAGTTAGAATTAGATAAAAATAGTCTACAAACAGAGTTAGATAAAGTAAAATCTGAGCGAGATAAATTAGCTGCTGATTATGCTGCTACTAAAAAGAATTTAGACAATTTAAAAGCATCTTATGCCGCGCTTGAAAAAGACAGTAACGATGCTTTAGAGGCAAACATCAACAAAAACAGACAATTGCTTGCTGAGCTTGAAGCCAAACAAAAAGCATTAACGGCTGAACAAGATCGTTTGAACAAATTGAAAAAAGATTTAGAAGCATCTTCTACTCGTTTAGCGGAATTAGAAAAAATGATGGCCGACAAAGAAGCCGCTATGAAGAAACTGAAAGAAACTTTATCTAAATCACTAAAAGCGTTTGAAGGCAAAGGGCTAACCGTAACTGAAAAAGACGGAAAAGTATATGTTTCTATGGAAAACAAATTGCTTTTCGAATCGGGAAGTTGGACTGTTGGTGCTGAAGGAAAAAAAGCAGTAAAAGCACTAGGCGAAGTATTAGGTCAAAACCCAGAAATTTCTGTATTAATTGAAGGACATACTGATAATGATAAAATTACAGGAACAATTGGCGGTGGAGTAGAAAACAACTGGGATTTATCAACAAAACGTGCAACAGCCATTGTTAATATTCTTGGCGAAAACAAAGCAATTGACAAGAAAAACTTAACAGCAGCTGGTCGTGGAGAATTTGCTCCATTAATGACAAATGATTCAGCTGAAGGAAAAGCAAAAAACAGAAGAATCGAAATTATCTTAACACCTAAGTTAGATGAAATTTCAAAATTGATGAATGAACTGTAAAAATTAGTTTCAATGCGTTACATTTTAAAAGGTTCAGAGTTTTACTTTGAACCTTTTACTTTTTTAAAACTTTGGTTGTTTGTATCTTTGTGCTTTAGCATAAAACAACTTTGTGTCATAAATCGCTTTATATTAAATATATGAACTATATAACATTACCAAATACCGAACTAAAAGTCAGCAAAATCTGTTTAGGCACCATGACTTTTGGGAATCAAAATACCGAAAGTGAAGCACACAGTCAATTAGATTTTGCTCTAGAAAAAGGTGTTAATTTTATCGATACTGCCGAAATGTATCCCATTGGTGGAAATGCACAAATTTTTGGAAGTACCGAAAGACATATTGGTACTTGGATTAATAAAATTGGAGCTTCTGAAAGAGAAAAATTAGTTATTGCAACTAAAATTGCTGGACCAAATCGCGGAATGGAATACATACGTCAACCTTTAGATTTTTCTAAGAAAAGTATTCACGAAGCGGTAGAATTGAGCTTAAAAAATCTTCAAACAGACTATATCGATTTATATCAAATGCACTGGCCAGAACGTGTGATGAATATGTTTCAAAAACGTGGAGTTCAGGAGTTAGATCCAAAATGGCAAGACAATATTTTTGATGTATTAACGGTTTACGATGGTTTAATTAAAGAAGGTAAAATAAAACATATTGGCCTTTCAAATGAAAATCCGTGGGGTGTAATGCGTTTTTTAATGGAAAGCGAAAAACACGGTTTGCCTAGAATAGCAACCATTCAAAATCCGTTTTCGTTGTTGAATCGATTGTATGAAGTGGGATTGTCAGAAATTGGAATGCGTGAAAATGTAGGTTTGTTAGCTTATTCTCCGTTAGGTTTTGGGTTTTTAACTGGGAAACATTTGAATGGAATCGAAAAAAATTCGAGATTGGATTTGTTTAGAAATTTCACTCGATATACCAATGATAATTGTTTTAAAGCTACTAAATTATATAAAGAATTAGCCGAAGCTAATGGTCTAACGTTAACCCAAATGGCAATTGCTTTTGTACATCGTCAACAATTTGTAACGTCAACAATTATTGGCGCTACAAACATGGAACAATTACAAGAAAACATTGCGGCTTTTGATGTTTTTTTATCAGCCGAAATGGTAGCTGAAATAGAGAGTATTCAGGAATTAATTCCTAATCCAGCGCCTTAATAAGGTGTAACTTTAGTTATTCCACAATTAATTTTGTTGAGTAATTGGTTCCATTAGAGGTTTCAACAGATACTAAATAAATTCCTTTAGCCAAAGATGTTGTTTCAATTGTGTGTTCAGAATTATTGCTTAATTCTTTAGTAAAAAGCAATTTTCCAGTTATGTCAAAAATAGCAGCTTTTGTTGCCAAATTAGCTGTTGAACTTTTTATAGTAAACATTTCTTTAGCTGGATTTGGAAATATCGTAAAACCATTATTTTCAAAATCAGAACTGCTTAAAGACGAATCAATTACTTTATAAATTGTTCCAGAAGAAATTCCTGCAACATACAATTCACCATTTATGTCTTCTCCAAAAGTAGCAAAGTTATTATTTGAAAAAGAAGTTGAAGTTGTAATAACTCCAGCACTGTTGACCATTCTAATTTTATCATCACAATAATCTGTAAAAAAGTATTTGTTTTGAAAATTTGGATACATTGAACCTGTATAAAAATAGCCTCCTGTTACAGAGCATGCACCACCAGAACGTGCATATTGAGTAAAGGGAAAAGTCATTGTGCTTGCAGGTGCACAACCTGTTGAATTATAAGTTGAATTTCCTTCATAACATCTCCAACCAAAATTTAATCCAGCTGTCAAAGGGTTTACAACTTTATCAATTTCTTCCACAGAACCTTGACCCACATCGGCAATCCATAAATCGCCATTTAATCTGTTGAACGAAAATTTCCAAGGGTTTCTTAAGCCAATTGCCCAAATTTCATCATTTCCAGCTACGCCCACATACGGATTTGTCGCTGGATTTGTATAATAAGGTGCAATGGTAGAATTTACATCAATTCTAAGCATTTTTCCTAAATTTTCATTGATATTTTGCGCTCTGTTTCCAGGATCGCCACCACTGCCGCCATCCCCCATTCCAATATATAAATAACCATCTGGACCAAATTTTATACTTCCTCCATTATGGTTTGAATAGGGCTGTGTTATGGTCATTAATATAGTTCCTGTTGTGTTGGCAACACCTGGATTTCCAGAATTTACACTATATCTAGCAATAACTGTATCGCCTGAAGTATTGGAATAATTTATAAAAAAATAACCATTAGTAGCATAATTTGGGTGAAATGCCAAACCTAATAATCCTCTTTCACTAACGGTGCTTACAAGAGATGAAATGTTTAAAAATGGAGTTGTATTTACACTCCCATTAGCATTTACTATTCTAATTAATCCACCTTTTTGAACCACAAATAAGCGCGAATCTCCTGCATGAGCTATCTCAAGCGGCTCTGAAAAACCTGTTGCAAAAGACTGTAAAGCGATGGTTTGAGCCTGTCCAAAAAATGACACGATTAACAAACCTAATGACAAGAGTGTTTTCATTTTCAGTTATTTTGTTTTCGTAAATTTAATAAAAAAAATCAATTTGTCTTATTTTCAGTTATTTATAACTGTTAAATAAAAAGCGTAAAGAATTTTTTATACTCTCTACGCTTTTATCCACCAGTTATAGTGATTACAAGTTATCTATAAACTTATCCTTCGGATATTTGATTTTATAACTGATTCTGAATTTCTTGGTTTCTCCAGCGCCTAGTTTAACATCCCAAGTTAAAATTCCAGTTTCTGTATTTACTTTTGCTTTTCCGTTGTCTAATAATTCGATGGTAATTTCTTTATCGGTACTGATTGGATATTGATCTTTTAACAATAATTCAATCGCTTCTTTTTTGTTATTTTTTACGGTAATATCGTAGGTAAACGTTTGTTCTTTATAACCTGATAAGAATTTAGTTCCCGATTTATCCGCGATTTTCTCACGTTTAATAGCGATTTTTTTATCTCTTCCCATACTCAAATTCAACGTATCAGATGTTTGATTTGGGTTAATCATCGTTTTGCCAACATACATGTCTTCGAAGATAATATTTGCTTCACCAGGTAATAAATTGAATTTAGAATATTCGCTAATCTCAGCTAACAAAAAGGCTTCTTTTTCCACTTTTGGAACAGCGTAATATTTATATGTTGCTGGTAATTTCAAATCTTTCAAAGCCACACTATGTGCTTTTCCATTCGATAAAATGTCATATGGAATATCTATATCAAATGAAACATTCAATTGGTTTTCATTGATGGTTGTATAATTTGAAATAGAGGATTCCTCCAATTCTGCTTTATCTTTTTTCATATAACCAGACACCACAACCGTATTTAATTTTGTATTGCTATTATCATAACCATATGTTCTTGGATAACCATATCTCAAAAACCAAGCTTGTAAAATAGGAGCTGTATTGTTTTGATTTGGGTTACCGCTAGAAAGTGTTAATTTGACTTTTTTCCAATCGATCCCCGTGTTTTGTATCACTTTTGCTTTGTACATTAAGTTGATTGGTGAATTGATATTGTCGGCACGCAAATCATAAAAAGGCGACCAAGAAGCATTTGCAGTAATGTAATTAATATCAAAATTTACAGAACTTGCCACATTTGACATTACTTGTAAAACTAATTTTCCTTGCGATGTTTTTTCTTGTTTTTTCGTATTCAATTCTAATTTAGAATTCAGTTTTGTTAACTTATCTTTTAACTTGTTTTCTTTTTCATAAAGTACATCTACTAAATTACTCAGTTCGTTTCGCTTTGTTCTGTAATAATCTACTAGTTTGATTAATTCGGTTACATTTAAACCCGAGTTTTGTCCGGCAACATTTTGATTTTTATCTAATAAATCAATTGTTTTCGAATAAGAAACTTTTTCGTTGGCAATTTTTCCCATTTCTTTTTCGATAAGTACAATACTGTCGCGCACTTTTTTAATCACAGGATTGCTTTCATCTATTTCATATTCCGAAATAAAATTTCGAGTAAACTGAACAGATAAAACGGTAACATTTGCAGGTGCACCAATTTGAATGGTGTTTTCGTTGATGTAATCGGCCACGTTTTTAATTACAATTTCACTAGTTCCTGAAGGAAGTGTAACCGGAGCCGTGTGGTTTAATTCAGCTGAATTACTATAAATTGTTGCGCTTTTAATTTTAGCCGAAGTAAAAATTGGTTTTTGAGCAAATGTGATTGCCGAAAAATAGCATAATGTAAATACAAGTATTTTTTTCATCTCTATAAACTTTAGTGTTTCTTATATAGAGTGAAATAAAAATAAAAAGGTTGGGAAGCAATTAGTAAATTTTGTAAAATTGTAAGAAAATATAGAATTATGATGCGCTTATTTTTACTATTTCTTGGTTTTATTGGAAGTTTTGGATTTTCACAAAAGCAGTATCATTTCGATTATGGATTGATTTATGACAATCCTATTTCTGTCGATAAAGAGACTAAATCTGATTTATTATTAATAAATTCAAATGACAATAGTTATCATACTTTTGTTTCTTTTGATAAAGATTCAATTGAAACATCATTAAGGTTAATTGATTTTAAAGGTTTAGTTGTAAATTCTAAAATAAAAAAGGAAGTGTTTTACAAGGCGGAAACTTTGTCTAATGAGTGTAATTCTGTTTATAGATTTTCAAATAAATACATTTATAAGATAAAAGAATACGATTTTACAAAGCATCAGGATACAACAATTAATGATACTATTTACTTTCACTATTCTATTAAAAGCAACAAAAGTTTAGCATATCAAAAAAAGAAAAAAATAGAAGCTATACATTACATTGTAGATAAAAATAGTGAAAAATTTATGCCTTCTTTATATCGTGCTACCGAGTATAATAAATGGATTGAAACATCAAAATTACCTTATGGAATAATAAAAATGAAATATTTAGTTAGTATTGAAGGTAAAATAACTTTCAAACAGGAATTAATTAAGCTGGTAAAAATCAATAGGAATATTACAATCCCAGAAGAGTGCGATTACACTAAATTCCCAAAATAATCTTAGCAATTGTAAAATAGGTCAAAATCCCTAAGATATCGTTGCTTGTAGTAATAAACGGACCGGTTGCTAAAGCGGGGTCAACTCCGTATTTATTTAATATTATTGGGATAAAAGTTCCAATTAACGAAGCCATAATAATTACTGAAAGTAACGCGATGGCAACAGTGTAGCCTACATGAATTTCGTAGCCTAATAAAAAATAACTGCCCGCTAATAAGATAACTGAAAGAATCACTCCATTCAATAAACTTAACGAAAGTTCTTTTAATAAACGTTCAACAACAGGACCAATAATGGTGTTGTTTGCCAAACCTTGTACAATAATCGCTGAAGATTGAACACCTACATTTCCTGCCATTGCGGCAATTAGCGGTGTAAAGAAAAACAATTCGGGATGTAAGTCCATTACAGGTTCAAAAATTCCTAAAACGTGTACCGAAATAAAACCTCCAAATAATGCTAAAACCAACCAAGGCAAACGTGCTTTTGTTAGTTCTAAAATACTATCATCGGCTTCAACGTCTTGCGAAATACCCGCTGCTAACTGGTAATCTTTATCGGCTTCTTCTTTGATGACGTCAATAATATCATCAATGGTAATTCTACCTACTAAACGCCCTAATTCATCTACAACTGGAATGGCTTCCAAGTCATATTTTTGCATAATTCGCGCTACTTCTACATCTTTCGTATCTACTTTTACATAATCTACTTTTTTGATGTAAACTTCGCTAATATGTGTTTTGGTTGAGGTAGTTAGTAAATCTTTTAATGACAAACGGCCTTTTAAACGGTCTTCATCATCTACGACATAAATAGAATGTACTTTAGAAACATTTTCTGCTTGTGCTCTCATTTCTTTTACACAAGTTAAAACATTCCAGTTTTCGTTCACTTTTACTAACTCTTTTCCCATTAAACCACCGGCAGAATCTTCATCGTAGCGTAATAAATCTACAATGTCTTTCGCGTGTTCTACATCTTCTAATTCCGAAATTACTTGCTCTTTTTTATGCTGAGGTAATTCGGCAATAATATCGGCAGCATCATCGGTACTTAATTCGTCAAGCTCTTCTGCAATTTCTTTTGGAGAAAGGTTTTTTAAGATTTTTTCACGAACTTCTTCGTCTAATTCTAACAGAATCTCGGCTGTTTTTTCAGAATCTAAGGTGTTAAAAATATAACCAGCGCCGTAATCATCAAGTTCTTCCATGATTTCGGCAATATCAGCAAAGTGAATATCCTCAAGAAGTAAAAGTAATTCTTGAGATTTGTTTTCACTTATAAGTTGTTCTATTTCAGATAGAAACTCTCTGCTGATTTTAAACTCCATCGGCTGTTATTTTTTGGGTAATATCTATAAATTGTTCCACCGTTAGTTGTTCCGGACGGAGGTCAAAGATAGTGTCTAATTTTAAATTATCAGAAAAATTGAACGATTTTAAACTATTTCGTAATGTTTTTCTTCTTTGTTGAAAGGCAGTTTTTACCACTCTAAAGAACATTTTTTCATCGCATGGCAACGAATAATTTTCTTTTCTTCTTAAACGCAACACTCCCGAATCTACTTTTGGTGGCGGATTAAAAACTTCAGGTGGAACGGTAAATAAATATTCGGCTTCGTAAAAAGCTTGTGTTAATACCGATAAAATTCCGTAGACTTTGCTTCCTTTTTTCTCGCAAATACGTTGGGCAACTTCCTTTTGAAACATGCCAGCAAATTCAGGAATTTGGTCGCGCATTTCTAAGGTTTTAAACACAATTTGAGTTGAAATATTGTATGGAAAATTTCCAATAATCGCAAAAGGTTCTTTGTTGAACACCTCGTTTAAATCGTATTTTAAAAAATCTTTAGAAATGATATGATTTTCTAATTTTGGATAATGAACACCCAAATATTCGACTGATTCTTTGTCGATTTCAATTACAAAGGTTTCAGTAGGTTTGTCTAATAAATATTTGGTTAAAACACCCATTCCTGGACCAATTTCCAAAATTTTATCATAGCCTTCTAACGAAAGGGTATCGGCAATATCTTTTGCAATACTTTCGTCTTTTAGGAAATGTTGTCCTAAGTGTTTTTTTGCAGTTACTTTTTCCATTTTAATTTGTTTTTCCGTAGAATTCACTTATTACCTCAAGTTCAGTTCTAAATGCTAACATTTTATCTGCAAAAAGTTGTAATCCTTCTTGGCGTAATCTTGATGCATGGTTTTGGTAATAGTCTTCTAATTTTGCTCTAGAATCTGTAAAATATTGTACAGCATAAGTTGTGCCACCCATTTCTTCTTCTACAACCACTTTAACCATTTTAGCATTGGTAAACAAACCTGTTGCTAAAACATCGTTAATGTGTTTGTTTTGCATCCAATTTAACCAGTCGTTATGAATGCTTTCGTCTACGTTTACTGTTACGTTGTATATAATCATTTTTAATAAATTTCAAATTCAAGTACAATTTCGAAAATCAATTTGGAGCACAGTTTTAATAAGTTTTAAAAATTAAAAAAATCTTTGTGCCTTGTGCTTTCTTTGTGTGCTTTGTGGTTAAATCCTAAATTGTCGAATCACCTCTCAACGTTCGGTATTGTTTTCTGCTTTCGGTATAATACAAACTATCCGGATGTTCTAAAACCATTTTTTCATACAAAGGTTTTGCTTTTTCGTTGTCTAATAGATATTTGCGATAAATTTCTGCTGAAAAGAATAAGGCTTCGTCTATGTAAATTCCGTCTTTGTGATTGTCTAAAATATTTTGATAGTAATTCAGGGCTTTTTGATATTCTTTTTTTCGGAAATAGATGTCGGCTATTTTTAATAAGGTTTCATCCTCAATACTTTCACCTTTGTGTTTTTCTAAAATAGTTAAAAAAGATTGAAGTGCATCTTCATTTTTCTTTTGATATAATTGTAAATCGGCTTTTGCATATGCTTGAAGTGCCACTCGTAAACTGTCTTCAGCCGAATTATCCTGAATTAGTAAAAACAATTCTATCGCATCATTTGCAATTAATAAACTTGGCGATTGTTTTAAGATTTTTACTTGTTGTAGTGTCCAATCGAAATCTTTTTTATAGAAATTGGCTTTGGCTAATTTAAGGCTAGCTTCGTGTGCTAAAACATCATTTTTTAAATTTTCTTCTACTTGTGCATAATATAAAATGGCTTGGTTGAATTTTTCATCATACACCATAATATCGGCCAATTCCATTTTAATTTTTGATTGGTCTCTATTGTTTAATGGCAACTTTAAAGCATTTTGTAAAATTGAAATTCCTTGTTTGGACTGGTTTAAATAGAAAGTCTCAAAATGTGCTGTTAGCAACTGCAATTCTAATGAATAAGGACTTATTCCATATTTTTTGAGTAATTCTTGAAGTTTTAAATCGATTGTAGGATATTCTTTTTCTGAAGCCAATTCAATTTCCATTGATAGTAAGAAATAATGTGCTTGCATTTGTAAATCTGCATCTTGAGTGTTTTCTAAAACAAAATTTAATATGGTAATTGCATCATCATTTTGTTTTTCTTCTATTGCCAACTTAGCAAGTGTTACAATGTTGTAAAAATTATCAGGATTTCTTTTATAAATTGCTTTTTCTTGAATAAAAGCTTTGCCATATTCTTTTTGTTGTACAAAAAACCAACTTAAAGACTGATTCCAATAGTCATCTTGCGATTTTTGCGTTCTCAGTAATAAGTTTTTTCGAATAGTAGCCGCAAAAGAACCATCAGCATCATCCATTAAAAAGCGACTTAGTTGATTTTGTACTAATGCCGTGTTTTCTTGATTCTTGTAACTGTAATCAAGTAATTTTTCCAGCATACTATCTAAATTGCCTAATTGCCCCTGTAACAAGCCTGTTTGATAATCGAAATTTAAATTTGGATTTACTTTTTGAGCAATTTCATAGGTTTTAATAGCCCAATCTAAAAGAACTTTCTTTTCAAAAGAATTGGCTACTTGATAGGCGTGATTTGGTTGTTTTTCAACTTCTAAAAGCGCTAAATTATATTGTTTTTTAGTCTCGTTTTCTTTTTTTTGAAGTTGATAATTATATCCAAGTTCTACTAAAAGTATGGGTTGGTTGTATTTTTCTTTTCTTTTTAAAATAGCTTCTTCAACTTTATCGTATTGTTGCAGCTGCTGACGACATTCTAATATTTTCTGAAAAAAGAAAAAATTAGAAGGTTGTTTTTGCGCATTTTCTTCAAAAATAGTTAATGCTTTTTCAAATTCACCTTCATCAAAATATTGCAAAGCCAATTCCTCATTTTGTGCCGAAACCGAAAATGATGATAGAAAGAAAAGGAAAATTGCAATTTTTTGTAACATAAATAAAACAAATAATGTACTAAAGTAACA